>NZ_JACXYY010000004.1 GCF_014779665.1 Nocardioides hwasunensis
GGCGAACTGCTCCGTGAGCTCACCATCGACCCCACCCGCAACTACCAGCCACTAGGCCGACCGCCCGGCCCCAAGCCCGGACAACACAGAAGGCCGGACCCAGAATCTGGGTCCGGCCTGTCCGGTATCTCCTGAGAGATCACACAGGTGGAGCTGCGGGGAATCGAACCCCGGTCCTCGAGCGTCGATCCAGGTCTTCTCCGGGTGCAGTCCGTGTTGTCGCTTTTCTCGGCCCCGGCGCTCGCACAGACACGTCGCCGACAGGCTCAGTCAGGATTGAGTCCCGGTCACCCCTCCTGACAGAGAGTGACCAGCAAGTCTCCTAGATGAGGCCTGGGTCCGGGACGGAGACGGATGCCCGGTCAGACCCTTCGGTCACTGCTCAGGCAGCGAGAGCGAAGTCGTTGCGCTCAGAATTGGCAACTATAGGTTTCCAGCGATCGTTTACGAGATGGCGCTGGCTTCTCGACCCGCTTCCCCTGGAACTAACGTCCCAAGTCGAAACCGATCAGCCCCTCTTGAGTTATGACTCGATCATACGTGCCGACACCGACCGCCGTCGCCCGCGTTCCCCTTCGCTCCCCCGTCAGCCCACCGTGAGCCGATCGTCGGCGACGACGTCGGCCCTCTGGTCGACGGTGATGCCGAGTTCGGGAGCAGCAGCGCAGGGAGGCGAGGGCCGTGGTCAACCGTGCCGCCGCCGGCTTGTCACTCCGAGGTGGACGATCGGGGGGTCTCGGCCGAGTCGGCCGGCTCAGCTGGCGGCACGGGTGCGTGGAGACGTACGCGGGTGATGCGGTGACCGTCGACCTCGGCCACCTCGACGACGCGGTCCGCGACCATCACCCGGTCGCCCGTCTCGGCCATCCGGGCGAGGCGGTGGAGCACGAAGCCGGCGACGGTCTCGTAGGGACCGTCCTCGAGCTCGACGCCGGTGCGCTCGCCGAACTCCTCGATCGTCAGTCCGGCCTCGATGGTCTCCGGATCGGCGGACGCCGCGATCTCGGCGTCGCGGTCGTACTCGTCGTGGATCTCACCGACGAGCTCCTCCATCAGGTCCTCGAGGGTGACGATGCCGTCGGTGCCGCCGTACTCGTCGACGACGAGCGCGATGTGGGCGCCGATGCTGCGCAGGTGGTCGATCGAGGGGAGCACGCGGTTGGTGCGTGGCAGCACGGGGAGCTCGCGCACGATGTCGGCGACCGTGCTCGACGTGTCGTCGGCACGGCCGAGCACGTCGCGCAGGTGGAGGTAGCCGAGGATCTCGTCGAACGACTCACCGGTCGCCGGGTAGCGGGTGTAGGGCTCGTCGACGATGACACCGACCGCCTCGGCGAGGGTCATGTCACCACGGAGGAACACCACGTCGCCACGCGGCTTCATCACCTCGCTCAGGGAGCGGTCGCCGGCCTCGAAGACGTCGTCGACCAGCTTGCGCTCGCCCTCGGGGATCTCCTCGTGACCGGAGATCATCATCCGCAGCTCCTCCTCGTCGACCTCGTCGCTGCCCGCGTCGGGGTTCGCGCCGAGCAGGCGCAGCAGCAGGTTGGTGGACAGCGACAGCAGCCAGATGACCGGAGTCATGACGACGGCGAACTTGCCCAGCGGCGGGGCGAACAGCTTGGCGACGCCGACCGAGCGCTGCAGGGCGAGGCGCTTGGGCACCAGCTCGCCGAGGACCAGGGAGAGGTACGACACCACGAGGGTCGTCACGACCAGCGAGACGGTGGCCGGGGCCGGTGTGCCGAGGCCCTCGAAGACCGGCTCGAAGGCCGGCGCGAGCGTCGACGCGCCGAACGCGGCGGAGAAGAAGCCCGCGACGGTGACGCCGATCTGCACCGCCGACAGGAAGCGGTTGGGGTCCCGGGCGAGCGAGGCGACGGCATGGCCGCGGCCGCCCTGCGCCTCCAGCTTGTCGACCTGCGCGGCGCGCAGCGACACCAGCGCGATCTCGGTCGCGGCGAAGACACCGCCGACCAGCACGAAGCCGAGCACGAGCAGGACGTCGACCCAGGTTCCCGATTCCACGGGCACAACCTATAGAAGACGTGTGCGGCGACGGCAACGCGTCGTCACAGGCCCTGCCACTCCGGCTTCCCGTCGTAGACCTCGCGGTAGTAGTCGACGCGCGAGAGCCGCGACGCAGCCGCGGGGTCGAGCAGCACGGTGACGTGGGCGTGCAGCTGCAGCACGGAGGCGGGACACGTCGCCGAGACCGGGCCCTCCACAGCGTCCGCCACCGCCTGCGCCTTGCCCTCGCCCGAGACGACGAGCAGCAGGTGCCGCGCACGACCGATCGTGCCGAGCCCCTGCGTCAGCACGTGGCGCGGCACCTCGTCGATGGAGTCGAAGAAGCGGGCGTTGTCCTGGCGGGTGCGGTCGGTGAGCGTCTTGAGGCGGGTCAGCGAGACGAGGGACGAGCCGGGCTCGTTGAAGGCGAGGTGGCCGTCGCCGCCGATCCCGAGGACCTGCACGTCGACTCCCCCGGCGGCGACGAGCGCCGACTCGTAGCGGGCGCCCGCCTCGGGCAGCCCGTCCGGGTCCACGTCGGGGCTGGTGACCCGCTCACGGTCGATCCCGAGCCCGTCGGTCACCTCGGCGAAGATCACCTCGCGATAGCTCTGCGGGTGCCCCGGCGGCAGGCCGACGTACTCGTCGAGGGTGAAGCAGCGCACCCGGTCGTACGACGGAGCGGTGCCGGCCCGGTGCCGGCGGACGAGCTCCTGGTAGGTCGGCAGCGGGCTCGACCCGGTCGCCAGTCCGAGCACCGCGGCCGGCGTGCGTCGCACCAGCGCCTCGATGGTGTCCGCGGCGAGCGCACCGACGGCCTCGGCGCTGTCCAGCGGCACGACCTCCATCAGTCCCTCCCCAGGATCGCGGCGCCGACGGTGGCCACCGGGTAGTGCAAGGGGACCATGCTGAGCCGGTCGGCCAGGCCGAGCGAGGCGAGGAAGGGAGACCCCTCCCCCAGCGAGCGCAGCTGGCGGACCACCTCGACCCGCAGCGGCTCACCGACCTCGCTGACGCCGCCGCCGAGCACGATCTGCTCGGGATCGATCGCCAGGCCCAGGGCGCGGATCGCGCTCGCCACGCCCCAGCAGAAGTGGTCACGCACGTCGATCGCCTTGACGTCACCCGCAGCGGCCGCCGCGAACAGGTCCGCGGCCGGCGGTCCGTCGGGCGTCGGCCAGGCGCGGGCGAGCGCCCGCCCCGACGCGATGGTCTCCAGGCAGCCGATCTGGCCGCAGCCGCACTCGGCGCCGGTCGGGTCGATGGGCAGGTGTCCGATCTCGCCCGCGGCTCCGTGCTCGCCGCGCCGGAGCCGACCGTCGACGACGAGCCCCGCGGCCAGTCCGGTGCCGACGCTGAGGTAGACCACGTCGTCGGCCTCGACCAGGGCTCGCGCGGCCAGTGCGGCGGCGTTCACGTCGTTCTCGATGACCACCGGCACGCCCAGTCGCTCGGCGAGCAGGTCGCGCAGGGGCAGGTCGTCGCCGTCGACGCCGAGGTTGACGGCGTGCCGCAGCGTCCCGCGCTCGGTGTCGACCAGGCCCGGCACACCGACCCCGACCCGGCAGATCAGTGGCTCTCCCGTCTCGCGGGCCAGGGCCTCGAACACCCGGGCGGCGCTCTCGACGACGCCCTCCGCGCCGGATCGGGTGGACTTGCGGCTCTGGGCGATGATCTCGCCGTCCTCGCCGAGCACCACCCCGTGGGTCTTGGTCCCGCCGATGTCGAGCCCCACCGCGCGGGTGCCCGCCAGTGCGGCCCTCATGTCGCCCACCCTGCTTCGCGCACGAGCCCAGCCTCTCGCACCAGCTCGGTCACCGCGGCGGCGCCCGGTGCAGACGAGCCGCGGGTGCTGATCGTGGGGAGCCCCACGTCGTACGTCGCCGGCCAGCCCCACTCGACCACCACCGCGACGCGTCCGGCGTCGGCGAGCGAGCGCAGGAAGGCCAGCACCTCGGGTCGGCGGCCGGCGTCGCGCACCTGGACGACGAGGGGGACGCCGTCCGGCACCTCGGCCGGCAGGCCGCGGGCGAGCCCGGCCGGGTCGAGACGGTGGTCGGCGGGCATGCCCCACGCCACCTCGCCGACGGCGATGTTGGCGGTCGTCTCGACGCTGAGCACGGTGGCCCCGCTGAGGTCGGGCAGGTCGCCGTCGACGTGCATGGCGCAGGCGGCGGCCTCGGCCAGCCACCGCTCGTCGGGCTCGGTGACCTCGACCTCCGCCCCGAGCGCGCCCAGCGCCGCCACGCGCGCGGCCGCCTCGGCGAGCCGGTCCCGGGTGAGCCGGTCGTCCTCGACCGCCCGGAGGACCGCATCGACGACCTCCTCGACCAGCGCCGCCGGCTTGTCGGGTCCGATGCAGAGCAGGTCGCAGCCCGCCACGAGCGCGAGCACGGCCGCCTCCGGGATGCCGTGCTCGGCCGACGCGCCGGCCATGTCGAGCGCGTCGGAGACGATGACGCCGTCGAAGCCCAGGTCCTCGCGCAGGAGGCGCAGCACCACCGGGCTGAGGGTCGCGGGCCGGTCGGGGTCGAGCGCCGGGACGACGATGTGCGACGTCATCACCGAGGCGATGCCCGCCCGGACGACCGTGGCGAACGGCACGAGCTCGCGCTCGGCGAGCGTGGCGGCGTCGACGTCGATCCGCGGCAGCGCGAGGTGGCTGTCGGTCGCGGTGTCGCCGTGGCCGGGGAAGTGCTTGGCGCAGGCGCCGACACCGGTCGACTGCAGTCCGCGGGTCCACGCGGCCACGTGGGCGGCGACGTCCGAGGGGTCGGTGCCGAAGCTGCGGGTGCCGATGACCGGATTGTCGGGGTTGCTGTTGACGTCGGCGTCGGGCGCGAGGTCGAGGGTGACGCCGACGGCGGCCAGCTCGTGTCCGACCCAGCGGCCCACGGCCTCGGTCAGGCGGAGGTCACCCGCCCCGCCGAGCGCAGCCGCACCCAGCACCGGGCTCGGCACCCGGGTGTGCAGGCGGCTGACGTCGCCACCCTCCTCGTCGACGGCGATCACGGCTCCCGGGTTGGCGGCGGCGATCGCGGCACTGAGCGCCGCGGTGCTCGCGGACCCGCCCGCGGTGTTGCTGCCGAAGTAGCAGATGCCGCCGAGGCCCTCCTCGAGCAGCGCCCGGTAGTCGTCGGGCAGCGACGTGCCCGCGAAGCCGGGCAGCAGCACCTGCAGCGCCAGACGTCGTACGTCGTGGGTGCTCATCCCTTGACCGCCCCGGCGGTGAGGCCGCTGACCATGCGGCCCTGGACGATCAGGAAGAAGATGATCACCGGGACCGCGATCAGCGTCGAGCCGGCCATGATGCCGCCCCAGTCCGTGCCGCGGTTGACGTCGGTGAACGTCGAGAGCCACAGCGGCAGCGTGCGCTGGTCCTCCCGGGTCATCACGACCAGCGCGAGGGTGAACTCGTTCCACGCCTGGATGAAGCCGAACACGCCGGTGGCGACGAGGCCGGGCGCGAGCAGCGGGAAGGTGACCTTGAAGAACGCCCCGGTGCGGGTGCAGCCGTCCATCATCGCCGCCTCCTCGAGCTCGTAGGGGACGCCCTCGACGAAGCCCCGCAGGGTCCAGATGGTGAAGGGCAGCACACCGGCGACGTAGACGATCGTGAGGCCCACGACGGTGTTGAGCAGCTCCATCGTCTCGAGCATCTTGTACTGGGAGATGAAGAGCCCCTCGGCGGGGATCATCTGGATCACCAGCAGCGTGACGATGAAGGAGATCCGGCCGCGGAAGCGGAACCGCGAGACCGCGACGGCGGCGACGAACGCGAAGCTCAGCGCCACCAGGAGGGTCAGGCCGGTGACCATCAGGCTGATCTTGAGCGCGCTCACGAACTGACCGGTCTCGAAGACGGTGCGGAAGTTGTCGAGGTCGCCACCGAACGGCACCCACGTCGGGACCGGGTTGCGGATCTCGTTGCGGTCGAGGAAGGAGCTGTTGAGCATCCAGTAGACCGGGAAGGTCGCCAGGACGAAGGCCACCAGGCCGATGCCGTTGGCGGTCAGGCGTGCGGGGCGAGATGCAGTACGGGCCATGTCAGGCCTCCCTCTCCTGGCGCAGCATGGCGCGGACGTAGGGGGCGGTCAGGACGACCGTCAGCGCCAGCATGAAGATCGCGACCGCGGCGGACGTGCCGAAGTCACCGCCTCCGATGCCCAGGCGGTAGATGTAGGTGCCGAGCAGGTTGGTCTCGCGGGCGCTGCCGCCGGCCTGCTGCAGGATGTAGATCTGGGTGAACACGCGCAGGTCCCAGATGACCTGGAGCAGCCCGACCACGAGCAGGACCGGGCGGATGCTCGGCAGGATGACGTAGCGCAGCCGCTGGAGCATGCCGGCGCCGTCGATCTCGGAGGCCTCGAGCAGCTCCCCCGGCAGCTGGGTGAGGGCGGCGTACACGGTGAACGCGACGAACGGCACGCTCATCCAGACCACGATCACGGTGGCGACGAAGAAGAACGACAGCGGGCGCAGCAGCCAGCCGTGGCCCTCGAAGTCACCGCCGAGCGCGGACAGCACGTAGTTGACGACGCCGTACTGGGTGTCGAAGAGCCACTGCCACACGGTCAGCGAGGCGACGACGGGCATCGCCCAGGCGAGCAGCAGGCCGGTCTGGGTGAGCAGTCGCACCCACGTCGACATCGTCCGCATGACCAGCGCGAGGCCGACGCCGATGAGCATCGTCACCGCGGCGTTGACCAGGCAGAAGACGATCGTGCGGAGCGTGACCTTCCACAGGTAGGCGTCGGTCAGGAGCTCGCGGTAGTTGTCGAGCCCCACCCACTCCGGTGGCGTGCCGAACTGCTGGGCCAGGCCGAACTCCTGGAAGGAGAGGACCACCTGGCGCACCAGCGGGTAGCCGAGCGCGAGGCACAGGGCCAGCACGGCCGGGGTCAGGAGGAGGTAGGGCAGGGACACCGCGCGGGCACGGTCGGTGCGCTCGCTCATCGCTGCTCCCTTCTCGTCGTGGGCGGGACAGGCAGCGGCGGGGGCAGCGGCTGGTGCCGCCCCCGCCGGTGCCGGATCGGGTGGGTCAGGAGGATCCGGGGTCAGCCGTTGAGCTGACCGTTCATCTGGTCGTCCGCCTTCTCCGCGAGCTGCTGGACGTCACCGCCCTGGGCGATGGCGCTGAAGAGGTCCTCCAGCACGCGCGAGCCCTCGACGTTGGCCCAGCCCGGCGCGGCCGGGGTGAGCTTGGCGTCCGACGCGGCCTCGATGGTGGCCTTCGCGTACTCGTCGTCGCCGAGCAGCGAGGCGAGCGACTGCTTGGCCGGCGTGAGCCCGGCCTCGGCCATGATCGTCTGGTAGTCGTCGCTCAGCATGAGGGCGACGGCCTTCTGCGCGAGGGCCTGGTTGGGCGACTTGGACGCGATCGCGATGTCGGACCCGCCGAGCAGGACCGGCGCCGGCGAGCCGTCGTCACCGGGGAGCGCGAAGACGCCCATGTCCTTGGCGAAGGTGTCCGGGCAGCCGGTGTCGTCGGCCTCGATGAGGCCCTTGACCCAGCCGGGCGTCGACATCATGCCGACCTCACCGGCGCAGAACGGGGTCCACGGATCTGCCTCGTTGCCGTCCTTCGGGGCACCCGAGGCCTGCGTGAAGAGCTCCTGGGCCATCTCGAGGCCCGCGACGGAGTCGTCCGAGGCCAGCGAGCCGGTCCACTCACCACCGTCGTCGACCGCCAGGTCGCCGCCCGCGGCCCAGACGAACGCGGCGCCGTTGCGCCAGTCCTGGCCGGGGAACCAGAACCCGGAGAAGTTGCCCGGCTTGGGGTTGTCCTTCTTGAGCGTGATCGCGGCCTGGACGAACTCGTCGAGGTTGGTGGGCACGTCGAGGCCGGACTTCTTGAGGAGGTCCTTGCGGTAGAAGATGTACTTCGAGCCCGCGTAGTAGGGCACGGCGTAGGTCTTGCCGTCGACGGTCGCACCCTCGACGAAGCCCGGCAGCAGGTCGTCGCCGCCGAAGTCGGACAGCTCGCCGGTGAGGTCGGAGAACGCACCGGCCGAGGTGAACGTGGGTGCCTGGGTGTTGCCGATCTCGACGACGTCGGGCGTCTCGGACTCGCTGGACAGCGACGTCGTCAGCTTCTCCACCAGACCGTCCCACTCCTGCTGCTCGATCGTGAGCGTGGAGCCGGGGTTCTCGTCCTCGAAGGTCTTCTTCAGCCAGTCGCGGGCCTCCTGCGGAGTGTCGGTCCCGTTGAGCCAGACGCGGATGTCCGCCGACTCCGGGCCCCCGCTCTCGTTCGACGAGCCGCCGTCGTCGTCGCTGCCGCACGCGGCGAGCGTGGTCAGCGCGAGTGCGGCGACCGCCACACCGGTCAATGACTTCTTGATGCGCACCACTGGTGTTCCTCTCATCGATGTTGCTCGGAGTTGTGACTGGGAGTTCTTCCCCAGGGAGTTCTCGACTGGGGCGTGCTGGCTGGTCCCGAGCTGGTGGAGAGCGTCACGAGACGCCCAGTTCTCCGGACAGGACGAGGACGGCCGCTCCCACGACCACCACGTCCTCCCCGAGCTTGGAGGTGCGGACGGTCAGCCCGGTGGAGCTGATCGGCATGGTCCGCTCACGGATGGACCGGTCGGCCGCGTCGAGCAGCGGACCGTCGAGCAGCTCCGCGGGGCCGCTCAGCACGATCTCGTGCAGGTTGAGGGCGGCCACGATGGGCGCCAGCACCTCCCCCAGCCTCGTGCCGACGCCGGAGAGCGCGGCGGGGGCGTCCACACCGGGCTCCCCGACGCGGCGCCGGAGGCGCGGCGCCGACAGGAGGGTCTCCAGGCAGCCCGTACGCCCGCAGGCGCAGGCCTCGCCGTCGTCGTCGACCACGACGTGGCCGATCTCGCCGGCGGCTCCCAGGTGACCGTGCAGCAACGACCCGCCGAGCACGAAGCCGGCACCCACGCCGGTGCCGACGCGCAGCACCATCAGGCCGCCGTCGCCGGACTCGCCGAACGTGTGCTCGCCCATCACGGCGGTGTTGGCGTCGTTGGCGACGTAGACGGGGACGTCGAGGGCCGCGGCGAGGCGCGCGGCGAGCGGGGTGTCGGACCAGGCCAGGTTGGGGGCCTCGATCACGGTGCCGGCCGGGTCGACGATGCCGGGACTGCCGACGCCGATGCCGAGCACCGGGCGGTCGGTCATCGCCATCAGCTCGGCGGCGAGTCGCTGGACCAGCTCCACCGCCTGCTCGCCCTCCGCGCCGTCGACGTGGACCTCGTGACGGGCCTGGACGGTGCCGGCGAGGTTGACCACGGCACCCGACATCCGGTCGGTCTCGGACAGGTCGAGGCCGATGATGTGGTGCGAGTCGGCGGCGAGCCCGACGAGCGTCGGGGGCTTGCCGACCCGGCTCCCGGCCGGCGCGCCGAGCTCGGTGACGAGCCCGTCGGTGACCATCTGGCCCACGAGGTCCGAGACGGTGACGCGGGTCAGGCCGCTGGCGCGGGCCAGGTCGGCGCGGCTCGCCGGGCCTTCGCGGAAGAGCTGCTGGAGCAGCAGCGAGCGGTGGTGTCGGCGCGCGTCCTCCTGGAGCAGCTTGCCCTGCGGGCGGAGCTGCCGGCCGACCGGTGTGTGCGGGGTCACATTAGTTAGTTCATCGCACTTACTTATCTCGCGTCAAGAGTTTCGTCCCGCGAGATGCACGTCCACCTTCTCCGGACCATGATCGGGAGCACCCACCCGTGCGTCCCCGGCTCAGCGCCAGCGGAACCTGTCGAGCAGCCCCGCCAGCACCGGCACGCGCATCACCAGACCGAGGATGCCGAAGCCGAGCGCTCCCCCGAGCACATTGAAGAGCAGGTCGTCGACGTCGGCGACGTGGCCGCCGCCGAGCAGGCGCGCGGTGACGTACTGCGTGACCTCGATCGCCAGGCTGGCCGCGGCCGAGACCCCCACCACCCGCCACCAGGTCGGCCTGGCGAGGAGCAGCGCCACGAGCACCCCGAGCGGTGTGAAGACCGCGACGTTCATGATCGCGTCGGCGACCTCGTAGCCGGCAATCGGGGTGAGGGAGAGCGCCGAGTCCCACTCCATGGTCCGTTCGGGCTTGTCCAGGAAGATCGGGAAGACCGTGTTGGCCACGATCCCGGCGGCGTAGACACCGAGGGCCAGCGCTACCGACGCCCGCGGGAGCGAGAACAGACCCCGGCGGCGCAGACGCCAGCCGAGCACCAGCACGATCACCGCACCGAGGGGGACGACCACCGGGAGCACCGGTACCTCGCGAAACACGCCGGTCAGCCCACGAGCGCGGCGGTGTTGTCCCAGCAGACCTTGCGCAGCCATTCCTCGCCCAGCCCGAGGCCGGCGAGCCCGGCGAGCTGCACGCCGTAGTCGTAGGGGATGTTCGGGAAGTCGCTGCCCAGGTGCACCCTGCCGGCGAGACCGAGGTCGAGCAGCCGCGGGAGCAGCGTGGCCGGGTAGCGGCCTGCCATCTCCTCGAAGAACGGCGTGAAGGCCATCGTCGTGTCCAGCGCGACCCGCTCGTGGGCCTCGGCGAGGGCGAGGAACTCGGCGTACTCCGGCGCGCCCGCGTGCGCGATCACGAGCCGCAGCCGCGGGTGACGCGCGAGCAGCGCGGCGACCGGTCCCGGCCCCGTGTGCTCGGTCGCGACCGGGCCGCTGCCGGCGTGGAGCACGACCGGTGCGCCGGTCTCGGCGACGAGGCCCCAGGCCTCGTCGAGCAACGGGTCGGTGACGGTGAAGGCCCCGACCTGCACGTGCACCTTCCAGACCCGGACGGTGGCGGACCGGGAGGCGACGTACGTCGCCACGTCGGGCTCGGGGAAGAAGGTGCCGCAGACCGCCGCCTCGGGCACCCGCTCGGCGAAGCCGGCCGCCCAGTCGTTGAGGAACTCCGCCATGCCGGGCTTGTGGGCGTAGGGGAGCGCCGTGAACCGGCGGACCCCGAAGGAGCGCAGCACGTCGACCAGGACGTCGTCGTCGGCGCGGTAGCGCAGCGGCCACGCCCTCCCGATGAGCGGGCCGGCCTCGTCGAACTGCGCGCGGACCTTGGCCATCACCCGCGGCGGGAGGAAGTGGGTGTGCAGGTCCATCAGGCCGGGCAGCCCGAGCTGCTCGGCGAAGCCGACAGGATCCGTCGTCACCTCAGTCGCGATGGCCCTTGAGCCTCCGCTGGACCGCCTCGACCTTCTCGCGGTTGGCGGTGCGCTCGGCCAGCGTGTGCCGCTTGTCGTAGGACTTCTTGCCCTTCGCCAGGGCGATCTCGACCTTCGCGCGGCCGTCCTTGAAGTAGAGCGACAGCGGCACGATCGTGTAGCCCTTGTCGGTGATCTTGCGCTCGATCTTGTCGATCTCGGAGCGGTTGAGCAGCAGCTTGCGACGGCGGCGGGCGGCGTGGTTGGTCCACGTGCCCTGGCTGTACTCGGGGATGTGCACACCGAGGAGCCAGGCCTCGCCGCGCTCGACCTCGGCGAAGCCGTCGACGAGGGACGCGCGCCCCTGCCGCAGGGACTTCACCTCGGTCCCCATGAGGACGAGGCCGGCCTCCCACGTGTCCTCGATGTGGTAGTCGTGGCGCGCCTTCTTGTTCTGCGCGACCATCTTCTGGCCCTGCTCCTTCGGCATCCCACCATTGTCTCAGGCGGTGTCCAATCAGAAGTAGCCCATCGGGTCGACGGCCTTGCCGTTCTCCATCACCGTGAAGTGCAGGTGGCAGCCCGTGGACCAGCCGGTGCTGCCCTCGTAGCCGAGGACCTGGCCCTGCTGGACGGTGTCGCCCACCCCGACGTCGTACTTCTCGGCGTGGTTGTAGATGACGGCGACGCCGCGGCCGGCGATGGCGCCGACGTCGACCACCAGCCGGTTGCCGTAGACGTCGCTCCAGTAGGACGAGATCACCTTGCCGGGCGCCGCGGCGCGCAGCGGGGTGCCGCAGCCGCCACCGAAGTCGACGCCGTCGTGCAGGCCCCAGTAGTGGTAGATCGGGTGCTCGCGGTAGCCGAAGGGCGAGGTGACGTAGCCGTCGACCGGGTACGCCAGCAGGCCACCCGTCGGGCCGGTGGCCACGGACCGACCGTTGGCCTGCCGCTTGCGGAGCGCGGCCAGCGCCCGCTTGCGCAGCTGCTCCTCGAGCTTCTTCTGCTCCTTCTCGAGCTTCTTGATCGTGGCGACGTCGGCCTCGCGCGCCGCGCGCGCCTCGACCTTGGCGTCGCGGCGCTCGAGCACCAGCGACACCACCGAGTCCTTGGCGGCCTGCTGCTCGGCCTCGAGCTCCTGCATCAGCGTGAGGTGCTCGGCGGCCTCCTCGCGCTTGGTCGCCACGTCGTCACGGGCGGCGGCGACCTGCTGCTCCTGCACCTCGAGGAGCACCTCGGCGGCCCGGAGCTCGTCGTAGGCGCGTGCCTCCTGTCCCACGATCACGTCGCGCACGCCGTCGCGGCGGGTGAGCTCCTCGGTCGACTCGGCGTCGATGAGCGAGGAGAAGGCGATCAGCTCGGGGTCTCCCTCGGAGTACATGTCGGCGACGGTCGACGCGACCCGCTCGCGCTGCGCCTCCCGGTCGGCGGCCCCCTGGGTGAGCGCGGCCTCGGCCTCGACGAGGGCCTGCTCGGCTGCGGCCAGCTCGGCCTGCATCTCGGCGTCGCGCTCCTGCGCCACGGCCACCTTGCCCTGCGCAGTGGCGAGCCGGGTCTTCGCGGTGTCCAGCTGCTCCTTGGCCGCCTCGAGCCGCGCGTTGGCGTCGGACAGCTGCGAGCTGGACTCGTCGAGGTCCTTCTTGGCGCCCTTGAGCTGGCGCTCGACCTTGTTCTTCTTGTCCTTGAGGTCGTCGGCGTGGGCTGCGGTCACGCTCAGTGCCAGGACCGCGACGAGTGCTGCGGCCATGCGGCGTTGAGCGGCACGGGGGAAGGTACGCACCGGGGGAAGCCTTTGCGTTGGGGAAGCGGGGAAGGGTGGCTCTCCGCGGGCCAGCCGTGGGGAGACGCCTAGACGCTAACCCCCGGCGGTCAGACTTTGAGGTATTTGCGCGTCAGCACGAGTGTCGGGAGCAAGGTCAGCAGCGGACCGAGGATCGCGACCGTGCCTGCGGCGAGCCAGAACTCGTCCCACCCGATCCACGGGACGAACTTCAACCGGTTCTGGGAGAGCTCGTCGATGCCGAAGTACATGAACCCCCAGAGTGCGGCGCCGGCGAGCGCGACGCCGATGAGGGCGGTGACCAGCGCCTCGAGGAGGAAGGGCAGGGCGATGTAGAGCGTGGAGGCGCCCACGAGCCGCATGATGCCGATCTCCTTGCGCCGGGCGAAGGCCGCGAGCCGGATCGTGTTGGCCACCAGCAGCAGCGCGGCGAACACCAGGAACGCGGCGGTCCCGAGCGCGACCCACTGGAGCATGTTGATCGAGTCGAGGATCGGCGCCACCTGTTCTCGCATGTCGCGGACCTTGGAGACGCCGTCGAGTCCCTGCACGGCGCTGGTGATGCCCTGGTACTGCTGTGGGTCGTCGAGGGTGATCCAGATCGTCTGCGGCATGTCGGCGGCGGTGATCGCCGGGTTGTCGCCGGAGAACAGCTCGTCGCCGTAGAGCTCGCGGGCCTTGTCGAGCGCCTGCTCGCTGGACTCGAAGTGGAAGTCGGCGACCTCGGGGTTGTCGTCGACGACCTGCGAGATCTCGGTCTTCTGCGCGTCGGTGACCGCGTTGGGGCACACCGCGGCGCTGTCGTTGGCGCGGCAGAGGTAGACCGTGATCTGGAGCTGGTTGCCCCAGTGCTCGGCGGCCCTGGCGGCCTGCTGGTTGAACAGCACGCCGACCCCGACCAGCGTCAGCGAGACGAACAGGGTGAGCACCACGGCGAGGTGCATGGACAGGTTGCGTCGCAGGCCCTGGCCGAGCTCGGAGAAGACGTAACGAAGCTGCATGGGGTGGAGGCTCTCGATCTGTGGGGGACGATCCGGTGGGGAGACCGGGACCGGCTAGTTCTGGTGGCCGTAGACGCCCTGCGCCTGGTCGCGGACGACGTGGCCGTTCTCGAGCTCGATCACGCGCTTGCGCATCTGGTCGACGATGCTCGAGTCGTGGGTCGCCATCACGACCGTCGTACCCGTGCGGTTGATGCGGTCGAGCAGCTTCATGATCCCGACGGACGTGGTCGGGTCGAGGTTGCCGGTGGGCTCGTCGGCGATGAGGATCATCGGCCGGTTGACGAACGCGCGCGCCACCGCGACGCGCTGCTGCTCGCCACCGGACAGCTCGTCGGGCATCCGGTCGCCCTTGCCGCTGAGCCCCACGAGCTCGAGTGTCTCGGGGACGACGTCCTTGATCTCCTTGCGGGACTTGCCGATGACCTGGAGGGCGAAGGCGACGTTCTCCGTGACGGTCTTGTTGGGCAGCAGCCGGAAGTCCTGGAAGACGGTGCCGATGTCGCGCCGGAGCCGCGGCACCTTCCAGCCCGCCAGCCGGTTGATCTCCTTGCCGGCGACGTACACGCGCCCCTGGGAGGGGCGGTACTCGCGGAGCACGAGGCGGAGGAAGGTCGACTTGCCCGACCCCGAGGAACCCACGAGGAAGACGAACTCCCCCTTCTCGACGTCGACGGAGATGTTGTCGAGGGCGGGGTGGGGGTGGCCGGGATAGCTCTTGGTGACCTTCTCGAAGCGAATCACGCATCGAGGCTACGTGAGGGGTGCGCGCGAACCGGAAACGCGCGCCGCGGTGCAACCGGGGCGTGGCCCGGTGCGTGTTGGGTGGTGACGGCGCTCCTGGCAGGGGTGCCCTGACAGGGGGACACATGCGCGACGGAGCGGAGTCGGACTTCGCCGAGTTCTACGAGGCCACGTGGCCTCGCACGCTCGCGGTGACCTACGCCCTGACCGGCGACCGCGGTGCTGCCGAGGAGGTCGCCCAGGAGGCCTACGTCAAGGCGTGGCAGCACTGGAGCAAGGTGTCGCGCTACGAGCAACCGGGCGCGTGGGTCCGCCAGGTGGCCACCCGGCTCTCGGTCAGCCGGTGGCGGCGGGCGCGCGTGGCGGCCGGCTGGCTCGCGCGGAACCGGAGCGAGGCGCACGCCCCTCCCCCGGACGTGAACTCGACCGCACTGGTCGACGCGCTGCTCCGGATCCCCGAGGCCCAGCGTCGTGCGGTCGTCCTGCACCACCTCGCCGACCTCCCGGTCGACGAGGTCGCCCGCATCGAGCGCTGCCCCGCCGGGACCGTCAAGGCCCGGCTCTCCCGCGGTCGCGCCGCGCTCGCCCTCCTGCTCACCGACCACCCGGCAGACGAGCCGAACGGAGCCCAGACCCATGCCTGACCTCGACCACCTCGACCGCGCCTTCGAGGCGCTCACCCGCGACCTGGCCCACTCACCGCGCCCCGGCGCGGGCGCCGTCCTCGCGACCGCGCGCAAGCGCCGGCGGACGCGGGTGGGCGCCGTCGCGTTCGCCGCGCTCGCCGTCGTGGGCGGCGGGCTGACCGTGCCTGCCCTGATGGTCGCCGATGACGGCGGCCGCGGCGGCTGGACCGAGTCCGGTCCGCGCGAGGTGTCGTCGGTCGATGCCAAGGGCCCCCTCCCGGAGTGGACGGGGATCGACCTGGAAGGTGCCCTCGACGGTTGGCGCTCGCCGACCAAGCGCGCGCCGACCACCTCCCCGAACCTGCTGTGCCTCCACGACCGCCTCAACGGTGTGACCGCGCGGATCAGCGGTGGGGGTGGCTCGCCCTGGGGTCTCTCCTACGGCGTCTCGGCCTACGACGACCCCGCAGGCGGCGAGGCCAACGTCGAGCTGGTCCTCGACCAGCTCCGCGCCTGTTCGTCCCCCGACGTCCGGATCGAGACCTTGCCCAACGGCGTCCACGTGGCGACGTACGACACCGGCGGGCCGGAGCCGGACAACGCCATCTGGATCGCCGCCAACGGCGATCGAGCCGGGATGGTCGCGGTCGAGAGGACCGATCGGCCGCTGCCGGCCGGAGTGCGCGACGACGTCGCGGACGCGCTGTTCGAGATCCTGCACCTGCCGTGGGGTGAGCCCCCGACGTCTTGAGAGTTCTCGGTGCGGACCGGGGATCCTCATGACGTCCGCCTCAGCGCTGCATGGCCTCCACGGCTTCCTTGGCCTCCCGGAGGCCGCAGCCGGTCTTCTCCCGGTAGAGCTTGATCGCGTGGATCAGCTTGTCGTCGGCGAGGAGCGCCTGGACCTCGGCCAGCCACGGATCCGGCGTCGCGTGGGCCGCCGCGCTCGCCACCACCCCCGCGGGTGTCGCGGTCAGCTGGGCGAGCTGTGCCTCGAGCCGCGCGACGCGCCTCTCGAGCTCGGCGACCCGGTTGCGCTCGGCGTCGTTGGTGCCGCCGGGTCCGATGACCTCGGGCTTGCTGAAGAGTCCCATGGGCAGAACCCTAGGGGGTCAGGCGTCGACCTTCTCCGCTCCACGGCGCCAGCGGATGCCGGCCTCCATGAAGTCGTCGAGGTCGCCGTCGAAGACCGAGCTGGGGTTGCCGGACTCGTGGCCGGTCCGCAGGTCCTTGACGATCTGGTAGGGGTTGAGCACGTAGTTGCGCATCTGGTCGCCCCAGCTCGCGGCGACGTCGCCCTTGAGGTCCTTCTTGAGCGCGGCCTCCTCGGCCTTCTTCTTCGCGAGCAGCTTGGCCTTGAGGACGACCATCGCGGACGCCTTGTTCTGCAGCTGTGACTTCTCGTTCTGGCAGGACACGACGATGCCCGTCGGGATGTGCGTGAGACGCACCGCGGAGTCGGTGGTGTTGACCGACTGGCCGCCGGGGCCGCCGGAGCGGAAGACGTCGGTGCGGATGTCGTTCTCGTCGACCTCGATCTCGTCGGTCTGCTCGAGCACCGGGA
Organism: Nocardioides hwasunensis; assembly: GCF_014779665.1. Lineage (GTDB taxonomy): Bacteria > Actinomycetota > Actinomycetes > Propionibacteriales > Nocardioidaceae > Nocardioides > Nocardioides hwasunensis. The sequence goes on from NZ_JACXYY010000004.1 coordinate 16,830, forward strand.
CCACCTCCACGGCGGCGAACGAGGTCTGGCGACGACCCTGGTTGTCGAACGGGCTGATCCGCACCAGGCGGTGCGTGCCGGCCTCGACGGAGAGGGTGCCGTAGGCGTAGGGCGCGTGGATCGCGAACTCGGCGGACTTGATGCCCGCCTCCTCGGCGTAGGAGACGTCGTAGACCTCGACGCCGTACTTGTGCTGCTCGGCCCAGCGCGTGTACATCCGCATCAGCATCTCGGCGAAGTCAGCGGCGTCGACGCCGCCGGCACCCGAGCGGATCGTCACGATCGCCTCGCGCTCGTCGTACTCGCCGGAGAGCAGGGTGCGGATCTCGAGGGACTCGACGGACTTCTTGATGCGAGCCAGCTCGGCCTCGGAGTCGGCGAGCGTGTCGGCGTCGCCCTCCTCCTGCGCCATCTCGACCATCAGGCCGAGGTCCTCGATGCGGGACTCGAGGCCGGTGAAGCGGTCGAGCTCGCCCTGGAGCGCGGAGAGGCGACCGGTGATGCGGGTGGCGCTCTCGACGTCGTCCCAGAGGTCGGGTGCGGCGACCTGCTCGCTGAGGTCGGCGATCTCGCCACGCATCCGGTCGAGGTTGAGCACCTGGCCCACGGTCTTCATGGTCGCCTGGAGCTGCTTGATCTCTGCGTCGTAGTCGATGCCTGCCACAAGACGCAACAGTACGGCTCGGGCGTGAGAGGTGTCGAAAGCAGCGTCAGTAGGTGATGGTGACCGAGCCGTTTCCACCGCGTTGGGTGGCAGGACCATCACCCCGTCCGCCGTTGCCCGGTGCCGACGGTCCACTCGAGATCGTGACGGTGGCCGTGGGGGTGCCCCCGGTGAAGGACGAGCCGGCACCTCCGGCTCCCCCTGCGTCGGCGACCACGGTGTTGGTGCCAGACGTGTAGGTGTACGTGCGCCAACCACCAGAGCCGCCGCCTGCGTAGCCACCGCCACCGCCACCGGATCCGGCTGCGCCCGAGCCTCGTGTGACGCCGGCGGCACCTGCGCCTCCCGATGTCGCGTTGAACGATCCTCCGGCGTTGCCGCCGCCGCCGGACCCTGCGGTGGCCACACCGGTAGCGCTGCCGACTCCGCCGGCCGCGCCCCCGGAGGTCGCACCGGTGGGTTGGCCAACGGCGCCACCACCACCTGCAGCAGTGATGGAGTAGCCCGGGCTCACCGATGAAGAGGTCGCAGCGCCTCCGTTGCCTGCCGTGCCAGCGGAGGATCCGCCGGTCCCGGCGTCGCTCGTGTTCGTGTTGGGCGCGCTGACTGTTCCCTTGCCGCCGCCGCCGCCTGCCACGACGGCCACGAGACCTTCGACGAGAATGGCACTGCCGCCGCCTCCCCCTCCGCCGAACACTGCCGATCCACGGCCGCCGTTACCCCCGGCACCGAATCCGGCTCCGCCCACGCCGGCGGTCGATGCGGTGGTGATGCCCTCGCCACCCCCGGCACCGACAGTTCCCGTGAGGACGACGCCGCCAGAGTTGCTCGAGAGCGTGATCGTCCCTGCGATTCGAGCGCCTGAGCCGCCCGAGTAGGCGGCGCTGCCACCACCTCCACCGCCGACAAGAATGAAGTTGACGAGCCGGATCCCGGCAGGCACAACGACCGAGAAAGGCCCCGGCGTGGACTGGTTGTAGGTCAGGCTGGCGGCGAACGCCGGAGCAGCGGCGCCCACGGCGATGACCGGGACGCTCCAGGCCACCCCTCGGGTGAAGGATCGACGGGTCGGTGAGATTCCTGGGCCACTGGGAGCCCCCGGCCGGTGGTCCATCGATGTCCTTCCCGAGATCGGATCGCCAAAGTAAAGGATATCGGGTTCGGCCAAGGACACGTCGAAGCTGGTCCGGAGCTCGGGATCCCCGGACCTGCGTGGCTATCCCGGTCGTCGGTCGACCGGGGTGATCAGAACTTCAGGACGACCGAGCCGTCACCACCCTTTCCGGCAGTCCCGGCCCCCGAGCCGCCGTTGTTGGCGGCGACGGGTCCCGTCACGAGGCTCAGCGAGACGCCTGTGGCGCCTCCGACGTAGCTGGAGCCGGCACCGCCCGCGCCGCCCAGGTGGAGGTTGGCGGTCAGGAGGACGTCGACACTGCGGGTCCCTCCGGAGCCACCCCCGGCGAAGCCTCCGCCACCGCCTCCTGCGCCGGCGTTGGCCCTGGCCGCACCGGCCGCACCGTCGCCTCCGCGGTTGGCGCCGGAGCCGTTGCCTCCTCCGGCCGTGCCGGCTGCCATCGCCACAGTGCTGGCGCCGAGCCCGGTGGTGGTGCCGCTGCTGCCCGCCGCGCCCCCGGTCGTCGGACCCGTCGGTGCGCCGCTGGCGCCGCCGCCACCTCCGGCACTGCCACTGCCCAAGGCGTACGACGCCGCAGCATCGCCTCCGTTGCCGGCCTGGGCGGCGGACGCCCCGCCGGCTCCGTGCGTCGACGCGAGAGTGTTGGCCGGCCCGGACAGTGCGCCCTTCCCGCCACCGCCTCCCGCCACGACGATCGGGGTCGTGGTGCCCAGCAGGACAGCGCTCCCACCGCCGCCGCCGCCGGCGACGACGGTCGTCCCGCGTCCTCCCGCCCCGCCGGCGCCGTAGCCGCTCCCGGCCGCTCCTGCGGAGGCGGCGGTCCCGTTGCCCTCGCCGCCACCGCCGCCGACGACGACGGTCAGCAGCGTGCCCGAGGACGACGACGGCAGCGTGATGGTGCCGGTGACCCGGGCTCCGGACCCACCGGAGGACTCGGCACCACCACCCCCACCGGCACCGTTGACCTCGAAGCGCACCGAGAGGTAGCCCGCGGGGATCGTGACGGCGTAGGTCCCGGGGGTGGAGTAGGTGTTGGTGAAGCTCGCGGCGAAGGCGGGCGCAGCGGTCGCGATCGTGATCACCGGCGCACTCCAGGCCACACCGCGGGTGAAGGTGCGCCGGGTGACGTCACCCGGCGACGCAGGCTCCCGCCCCCGCTGGTGCTCCATGACCGACCCCCGTGCCGTGCGCTGTTAACAGAAATACCTGATAGCCACACAACAGTAACAACGCGGGCGCGATCCGGGGCCTGTTCCCGGATCACGCCCGCGCTGGATCGGGGCGGTGCTCAGCGCGTGCAGAGCACCTCGGGGGTGGCGACGGCCGCGACGGCGGCCGGCGTCTCGCTGGTGGTGAGATCGAGCTTGAGCCGGAAGACGTCGGTGAGGTCGAGGACCTCGTCGGCCACCACGGTGCCGACGCTCAGGGCGTGGCTGGCCAGGACCTTGCCGTCACCGGTCACGTTGATCGCACCGGAAGAGCCGGTGGCCGAGGAGTCGGTGAGGGCGTACGTCGCCCGCATCTCGGTGCACTTGCGGCCGAGGGTGTACTCGACGGAGGACGGCGTGCCGGCGACGGAGGTGGCCAGGCTCTGGCCGAAGTACTCGGCCCCGATGAGGACGCCGGTGCTGTCGAGGTTCACCCGCGGGCCCGCGGTCCGGGAGACGAGCTTCTCCCAGCGGTACACCTGCACCTCGACCGGCTTGCTGAAGCCCTTGGCGATGCCGCGCGAGCCCGGCTTCAGGACGCGGTACTCCCGCGGCCCGGGGGTCGACGGCTTGTCGGTGAGCAGGTAGGTCCCGTTGCGCTTGACCTTCGCGTTGCCGGTGACCGTCCACTTCTTCTTGTTCCCGACCCGCTGCTGCAGGACGACCTTCTCGCCGGCGGCCTTCGGCGTGACCCGGCCGCGCACCTTGACGACGTCCTCCTTGGCCACGGCCTCGGACAGGTTGGCCTTGGCGGTCACCGTGTAGGTCTGCGCCTTCGCCGGAGCGGCGTGGGTGGGCGCGGCGATGGACAACGAGCCGAGCGCGACCGCAGCGGCGGCGGCGCAGGTGGTGAGGCGGTTCATGTGGTTCTCCCCCATGTTTCGGTGGGGCCCGAGGGGCCCCGTTCGGCAAGGGAGACGCAGGTGGTCAGCGATAAGTTGCGACGCTCTGCAGAAGCGCTCCCGCGCGAGGAGGGACGGTGACGTGGTCGCCGTCGAGCCTCACGCCCGACGGCGTCTCGAAGAGCACCGTGGTCGCGTCGGTCTCCACCACGACCTCGGCTTCGCCGGCGTTGACGAGGACCACGAGGTCGCCGCGCCGCATCGTGAAGATCCGACCCTCGACGGAGCACGAGACCGAGCCGAAGGCAGGGTCGCTCAGCTGCGGCAGCTCACGCCGCAGCCGCAGCAGCCGGCGGTAGCAGTCCAGCACCACGGCGTGACGGCCCTCGGCGAGCTCGTCCCAGTCGAGCCTCGAGCGATGGAACGTCGCAGGGTCCTGAGGGTCCGGCACCTCGTCGGGGTCCCAGCCCATCTTCTCGAACTCCGCGATCCGTCCCTCGGCGGTGGCCCTGCCGAGCTCGGGCTCCGGGTGGGAGGTGAAGAACTGGAACGGCGACGAGGCCGCCCACTCCTCCCCCATGAACAGCATCGGCGTGAACGGGCCGGCGAGCGTCAGCAGCGCCGCGCAGGCGAGCTGGTCGTCGTCGAGGTGCTCGGCGAGGCGGTCGCCGCGCGCGCGGTTGCCGATCTGGTCGTGGTTCTGGTTCGCCACTACGAGTCGCCACGTCGGCATCGCCGCGGTGTCGACCGGACGGCCGTGGTCGCGCCCGCGGAACGAGGAGAACGTGCCGTCGTGGAAGAAGCCCCTCTCGCAGACCTTGGCGAGCGCCTCGAGCGGCTCGAAGTCGGCGTAGTAGCCGGTCGTCTCACCGCTCAGGGCTACGTGCACCGCGTGGTGGAAGTCGTCGCTCCACTGGGCGTCGAGCCCGTGCCCGCCGGCCTCGCGCGGCGTGACCAGGCGGGTGTCGTTGAGGTCGGACTCGGCGATCAGCGTCAGCGGCCGGCGCAGGTGGGCCGAGAGCGCTGCGGTCTCGATCGCCATCTCCTCGAGCAGGTGGACCTCGGAGGTGTCGCTCAGGGCGTGCACGGCGTCGAGGCGCAGCGCGTCGACGTGGTGGTCCTCGAACCACATCCGCACGTTGTCGAGGATGTAGCGGCGGACCTCGGCCGAACCCTCGCCGTCGAGGTTGACCAGGTCCCCCCAGGTGTTGCGCCCGTCCTTGAGGTAGGGGCCGAAGAGCGGCAGGTAGTTGCCCGAGGGCCCGAGGTGGTTGTGGACCACGTCCTGCACGACGCCGAGGCCGCGGGCGTGGCAGGCGTCGACGAAGCGCTTGTAGGCCTCCGAGCCGCCGTAGCCCTCGTGCACGGCGAACCAGCCGACGCCGTCGTAGCCCCAGTTGTGCGTGCCGTTGAAGGCGTTGACCGGCATCAGCTCGACGAAGTCGATCCCGAGCCCCACGAGGTGGTCGAGCCGTCCGATCGCCGCGTCGAGGTCACCCGTCGGCGTGAACGTCCCGACGTGGAGCTCGTAGATGACCGACCCCGCGAGCTGCCGGCCGGTCCAGCCGGCGTCCTGCCACTCGTACGTCGTCAGGTCCCGTCGCGACAGCTCGTGCACGCCGCCGGGCTGACGCCGCGAGCGCGGATCGGGTCGTGGCTCGGGGTCGTCGTCGAGGAGGTAGCCGTAGTCGACGTCGCCGTCATCTCCCCGCACGGGGATCGGCTCGGCGGGCGTCCACCAGTCGTCGTTCCCCCGTCGCATCTCGACGACCCCACCGCCGTCGCCGCCGATGACCAGCCGGACGCGCTCGGGACGGGGCGCCCAGACGTCGAAGGGTCCACGCTCGTTCAAGCTCACCTCGATCAGTCCTTCCTCACCAGCAGCGCGACCGGGTGGACCGCGAGCAGGTCGGCCAGCCGGCCGTCGGTGTCGAGACCGGTCAGCACGTCGTGCCAGGTGCCGTCGGGCAGGTCGAGCACCGTCTCACCCCAGCCGCCGTCGGCGTCGAGCCCGACCGGGAGGCGGGTCACGACGGTGATCGCCCCGCCCCGGTCGTAGGCCACGACGTGGTCAGCGGTGACACCGGTCGCGCTGACAGGCGTGTAGCCCGAGAACAGCTCGGGTCGCTCGCGGCGCAGGGTGAGGGCCGAGCAGGTGACGTGCAGCTTCGCGGCCGCATCGTCCTCGGCGGAGCCGGCCAGCACCGCGACGCGGTGCTCGAAGTCGACCGGTCGGCGGTTGTCGGGGTCGACCAGCGAGGTCTCCCAGAGCTCGCTGCCCTGGTAGACGTCGGGCACACCGGGGATCGTGATGGCGAGCAGCTTGGCGGCCAGCGAGTTGGCCTGGGCCGCGGCATCGATGCGGTGGGCAAGACCCCGCAGGACCTCGCGCACCCCGTCTGCGTCGAAGACCGCGTCGACCGCGGCGTGGACCTGGGTCTCGTACGCCTCGTCGGGCTCGGTCCACGTCGTGCGGTCGCCGGCCTCGCGCATCGCCTTCTCGGCATAGCCGTGCAGCCGGTCCCGGAGGTCGGGCAGGTGGTCGGGCGTCCAGGCACCGAGGACGGCCTGCCACAGCAGCGACCCGAAGGCCGGGTCGGGCACCGGCGCGAGGCGCAGCAGCTCCTCGAGGGCCTGCTCCCAGCGGCCGGGCTCCTCGGCGAGGACCGTGATGCGGGCGCGGACGTCCTCGCCGCGCTTGGTGTCGTGGGTCGAGAGGGTGACCATCGCGTCGGGCCAGTCGCGCTGGCGCGCGGCCATCGCCTCGTGGAAGGTGGCGACGTCGACGGCGAAGATCGACGGGTCCGCGCCGACCTCGTTGAGCGAGGTGAGCCGCGACCAGCGGTAGAAGGAGCAGTCCTCGACGCCCTTGGCCATGACCATCCCGGAGGTCTGCTGGAAGCGCCGCGCCGGCTGGCCCCACTCGTCGTGGAGCACCGGCTCGATCACGTCGTACGTCGAGCCGAGGTCGGGGCGTGCGGTCCGGGCGGCGAAGAACGCCTGGTCGAGGTGGTCGCGCCCCTCGGGGAGGTAGGAGCGGTAGACCGGGAAGCAGGCCAGCAGCTCGGCGACCGCGTCGGCGACGGCGTCCTCGTCCACGGTGTCGACCACCTTGGCGACCTCGCGGGTGATCCGGAGGACCTCCGAGTGGAGGATCCCGTCGGCGACGGCGCGCTTGTTGTCGTGGACCACCCGGGGCCAGTCGACGGGTGCGCCGCGCAGGCGGTTCTCCAGCGCGGTCAGCGGGGCCTCGCCGGCCGGGTCCGTGAGGACCCGGTCGATCAGGGCGAGGGCGTCGTAGCCGGTGGTGCCGGCGGTCGCCCACTCGCGCGGGAGCTCCTCGCCGGGCTCGAGGATCTTCTCGACCAGGACGTACGCGCCGCCGGTGAGGGCGGCCAGGTCGTCGAGGTAGCGCTTGGGGTCGCGCAACCCGTCGGGGTGGTCGACCCGAAGGCCGTCGACGAGCCCCTCGTCGAACCACCGCTTGATCTCGACGTGGGTGTCGGCGAAGACCTCCGGGTCCTCGACCCGGACCGCGGCGAGCGTGTTGACGGCGAAGAAGCGCCGGTAGTTCAGGTCCTCGTCGGCCGCACGCCAGCTGACGAGGTCGTAGTGCTGCTCCTCGAGGGTGGTCGTCCCGGGAGCCAGCGGGAAGCGGTGGTCGTGGTAGCGGACCTCTCCGCCCTCGACGCGGATCGCGTCCTCGTCGTCGTCGCCGACCACCGGGATGACGATGCGGCCGTCACCGGCGGCCCAGTCGACGTCGAAGGCGTTGGCGTGCTCGGACGCGCGGCCCAGCCGCAGCACGTCCCACCACCACGGGTCCTCCGACGGTGTGGCGACGCCGACGTGGTTGGGGACGATGTCGACGAGGACGCCCATCCCGAGACGACGGGCCTCGGCGGACAGGGCGGCGAGCCCCTCCTCTCCCCCGCGCTCGGGGTCGACGTGGTCGAAGGCGACCACGTCGTAGCCGTGCGTGCTGCCGGGCTCGGAGGCGAGCAGCGGCGAGAGGTAGACCCAGTCGATACCGAGGTCGTGCAGGTAGGGCAGCACGCCGGCCGCGTCGTGCAGCGTGAAGTCCTGGCTGACCTGGAGCCGATAGGTGCTGTGCGGCCTCCGCTGGTCCGGGTGGGGTGCCATCAGGCGTCCGTGGTGGTCCGGGCGGCGAGCGATGCCGCGACCGAGTGGTCCGGCGTGGCCTCGGGCTCGCTGTGCTCGCGGAGCACGACGAGGCTGTGGGTGCCGAGCTCGTAGGTCGCACCGGCCTCCAGCGTCGGGTCTGCGTCGGCGTCACCCCCGGTGTCGATCACCACGTCCCAGGCGCCGGCGTACTCCTCCGGCGGCAGGGTCACCTGCGCGGGCCCGTCGGCGTTGAAGTAGAGCAGGAAGTGGGCATCGGTGATGGTGCGCCCGCGGGCGTCCTTGCCGGCGATGCCGTTGCCGTTGAGGTACATCCCGATCGCCTTGCCGCCCTCGTCCCACGCGCCGTCGGCCATGGGCTCGCCGTCGAGGCCGAGCCAGACGATGTCGTTGAGCCGCTCGCCGTCGCCGGTGCGCACGGTGCTGCCGGTGAAGAAGCGCTTGCGGTGGAAGGTCGGGTGGTCGGCGCGCAGCTTCGCGACCGCGGCGGTGAACTCGATGAGCGGCTTGTCGGCATCGTCCCAGTGCACCCAGCTGATCTCGCTGTCCTGGGCATAGGTGTTGTTGTTGCCGTCCTGGGTGCGGCTGAGCTCGTCGCCGTGCAGCAGCATCGGCACGCCCTGGCTGAGCAGCAGCGTCGCGATGAAGTTGCGCTGCTCGCGGGCCCGCGCCTCGAGGATCTCGGCGTCCTCGGTCGGGCCCTCCACGCCGTGGTTCCACGACCGGTTGTGGCTCTCGCCGTCGTTGTTGTCCTCGCCGTTGGCCTCGTTGTGCTTCTCGTTGTACGACACGAGGTCGCGCAGCGTGAAGCCGTCGTGGGCGGTGACGAAGTTGATGCTGGCGAACGGCCGACGCCCGGAGTGCTCGTAGAGGTCGGAGGAGCCGGACAGACGCGAGGCGAAGTCGCCGAGCGAGGGCTCGCCGCGCCAGAAGTCGCGGACCGTGTCGCGGTAGTCGCCGTTCCACTCGGTCCACTGCGGCGGGAAGCCGCCGACCTGGTAGCCGCCGGGGCCGATGTCCCACGGCTCGGCGATCAGCTTCACCTGGCTGACGACCGGGTCCTGCTGCACCATCTCGAAGAAGGTGGAGAGCTTGTCGACGTCGTAGAACTCGCGGGCCAGCGTGGCGGCGAGGTCGAAGCGGAATCCGTCGACGTGCATCTCGGTCACCCAGTAGCGCAGCGAGTCCATGATCAGCTGCACCGAGTGCGGGTGACGCACGTTGAGGCTGTTGCCGGTGCCGGTGTAGTCCATGTAGTAGCGCTGGTCGTCCTCGACGAGCCGGTAGTAGGCCGGGTTGTCGATGCCCTTGAAGCTCAGCGTCGGACCGAGGTGGTTGCCCTCGGCGGTGTGGTTGTAGACGACGTCGAGGATGACCTCGATGCCGGCGACGTGCATCGCCTTCACCATCGCCTTGAACTCCTGCACCTGCTGGCCGTGCTGGCTGGAGGCGTAGTCGGCGTGCGGGGCGAAGAAGCCGAGGGTGTTGTAGCCCCAGTAGTTGCGCAGGCCCTGGGCGAGCAGCGTGGAGTCCTGGACGAACTGGTGCACCGGCATGAGCTCGATCGCGGTGACCCCGAGCTTGGTCAGGTGGGCGGTGATCGCCGGGTGCGCGAGGCCGGCGTACGTCCCACGCTGCTCCTCGGGGATCTCGGGGTGCAGCTCGGTGAGGCCCTTGACGTGCGCCTCGTAGATGAAGGACTCGTTGTAGGGGATCGCCAGTCGGCGGTCGCCCTCCCAGTCGAAGAACGGGTTGATGACGACGCCGTGCGTCATGTGCGCGGCCGAGTCGTCGTCGTTGCGCGAGTCCTCCTCGCCGAAGTCGTAGCCGAAGAGGGACTGGTCCCAGTCGATGTCGCCGGCGGTGGCCTTGGCGTAGGGGTCGAGCAGCAGCTTGTGGGGGTTGCAGCGCAGGCCCTGGGTCGGGTCCCAGGGGCCGTGGACGCGGTAGCCGTAGTGCTGGCCGGGCTGGACGGTCGGCAGGTAGCAGTGCCACACGTAGGCGTCGACCTCGGTGACCTCGAGCCTGGTCTCGACGAAGCTGCCGGGCTGGTCCGGGTCGGGCTCGAAGAGGCACAGCTCGACGCGCTCGGCCACCTCGCTGAAGAGGGCGAAGTTGGTGCCGCTGCCGTCGAAGGTCGCACCCAGGGGGTAGGCCGTGCCCGGCCAGATCTCGGTCATGCTGTGACGCTACCGGCGATGGGAGTCCCCGCCTCAAGCGCGACCCTCCGTAGAGGTGGACACGGTGGCCAGCGTCACCACGGCGACGTCGGCTCTGCGGGGCTGAGGGCACACTGGGCTGCGTGACCGCCCGCATGCTCGCCTCCCTGTCCCCGCAGCGCCGGCGGCTGGTGGTCGGGGTGGTCGTGCTGGCGCTCGTCGCGGTGGCGGGCATCGTCGCCGCGGTCGTCGTGGGACGCGGACCGACCGTCGACCCCGTGGCGCAGGACCGGCCCGGTCCCGTGCTGCTGGTGCCGGGCTTCGGCGGCTCGACGACCGCGCTCGAGGTGCTCGCCGCCGACCTCGAGTCCGTCGGCCGAGACGCACGTGTGGTGCCGGCGACCGGCGGCGGCACCGGTGACCTGCGCGAGCGCGCCGAGGACCTCGGGCGGGTCGTCGACGACGTGCTCGACGCGACCGGCGCACCGTCGGTCGACATCGTGGGCTACTCCGCGGGCGGGGTGGTGCTGCGGCTCTACGTCGCCGACCTCGGTGGCGGCTCGAAGGTCCGCCGGGCGGTGACCCTCTCCTCCCCGCACCACGGCACCGACCTCGCGGGCCTGGCCTCGTCCTTCGGCTCCGAGACCTGTCCGGAGGCCTGTCAGCAGCTCGCGCCGGACTCCGACCTGCTCCGCGACCTCAACGCCGGTGACGAGACCCCGCCCGGCCCGGTCTGGGTCGCGCTGTGGACCGCGGACGACAAGACCGTCGTGCCGCCGACCTCCGGCGAGCTCGAGGGCGCGCTCGACTATCCGGTGCAGAGCGTGTGTCCCGACCTGGTCGTCGGCCATCCCGACGTCCCCCGCACGCCGGCGGTCATCGCGATGGTCGAGTCGGCCCTCGGGCCCGCCGCGCCGACGCGACCCGGCAGCGAGGTCTGCTCGGGCTGAGTGTCAGTCGGTGATGTCCTTGGTCGTGAAGCTGGCCCAGGCCGCGCCGAGGAAGACCACGACGTACGCCCCCTGCACCAGCACCCCGCGCACGACCTCGTCCCACCGGATCGGGTCGCGGAACAGGTCGACGAAGGCCAGCCAGTGACGCGTGAGGAGGTAGGGGTGCAGCGCCTGCGCGGCATCGAGGGTGAGCAGCAGCGTGGACGCGACCAGCAGGGTCATCGCACCCATCGCCGCGCCGAGCGGTGAGCGGGCCACGGTCGAGAGGAACAGCGCGACGGCGGCGACGCCGAGCATGCACAGCATCGCGTAGGCGAAGGCCAGGCCGGTGCGTCCGACCAGCTCCGGGGTGGACATGGGCGAGCCCGAGATGCTGGTGGTCGGCCCGGTGACGGTGACGGTCTGGTCGCCCAGCAGCAGCACCCCGACGACGTACGACGTCACGGCCACGACGAGCACGGTGACGACGACGAACGCCATGACGGCCACCAGCTTGGCCACCAGCAGGCGGGTCCGGCCCACCGGGCGGATGAGCAGGTAGCGCAGCGTGCCCTGCTGCGCCTCGCCCGCGACGGCCTCCCCCGCGACGAGGGCGACGGCGATCGGGAGGAAGAGCGGCAGCACCATGGCCAGCGCGGCCAGCGGGAAGAGCGTGCCGTCGGTGAGCACCGCGGAGAGGAACGCCGGGCCGGTGCCGGGCCGCGGACCGAGGTCGGTCATCGCGAGCAGCACCGCCACCAGCGTCGGCAGCGCGTCGATGATCGCGATGGTGCCCCACGTGCGCCGGTTGCGGAGCAGCTTGGACAGCTCGGCGTGGATCATGCGCTGGCCCCCGCTCGTCCGAACCGGTCGGTGCCGGAGGTGGTGGCGGCGAGCACGACGTCCTCGAGGTGCCGGCGCTCAGGGCTCAGCAGCGTGACGCGCACGCCGGCCTCCACCAGCCGGGCGTTGAGGTCGGCGGGCTCGGCGCCGCGCACCAGGAGGCGGCCGCCCTCGTGCTCGTCCACGGTGGACTCCACCTCGAGGTCGGGCATGGTCGCGAGCAGGCGCCGCGCCTCCTCGAGGTCGGGGGTGCGCACCTCGGTCCGGCCGGTGGGCCCGCGCAGCGCGTCCATCTGGTCCTGCAGGACGAGCCGTCCGCCGTCCAGCACGCCCACCCGGGTGCACATCTGCTCGATCTCCGCGAGCAGGTGGCTGGAGAGGAAGACGGTGGTGCCCTCGCGGTTGAGCTCGAGCAGGAGGGTGCGGATCTCGTGGATCCCCTGCGGGTCGAGGCCGTTGGTCGGCTCGTCGAGCACCAGTAGATCCGGTCGGCGCAGCAGTGCCGCGGCCAGGCCGAGGCGCTGGCGCATCCCCAGGGAGTACGCCCGCGCCGGCCGGCCGTCGACGCTGGCCAGGCCCACGCGCTCCAGTGCCTCGTCGATGCGGCGCGTGCGGGTGCGGCGCGGTCCGTCGGCACCGGTGGCGTCGAGGAGCGCGAGGTTGGCGCGTCCCGAGAGGTGCGGATAGGTGCCCGGCCCCTCGACCAAGGCGCCCACGCGCGGCAGCACTGCCCTCGCCGAGCCGGGCATCGGCTCGCCGAGCACCTCGATGTCACCCGAGGTGGCGAGCACCAGCCCGAGCAGCATCCTCACCGTCGTGGTCTTGCCCGACCCGTTCGCGCCGAGGAACCCGTAGACGTCACCCTCGCGGACGTCGAGGGCGACCGCGTCGACGGCGGTCACCCGGCCGAAGCGCTTGGTGAGCGCGTCGGTGCGGATCACGCGGCGTACGTCGTCGGCGGTGGCGCTCGTCGGTGTCGCGCTCATCGCGCCTCGTCCACGAAGACGAAGCCGGCGACCACGTCACGCCCGGCTCGCTCCAAGGCGTCCCGGGTCAGGGTGCCCGCCAGCAGCCAGCCGCCGTCACCGTCCCCTCCGGTCAGCAACACCCCGAGCGGCCCGACGGAGACGACCGTGCGCTCCGTGTCCTGCTCGACGCCGGGGGTGATCGCCATCTGGGTGCGGAGCGCGTCGGCCTCACGGTCGCGCAGCGGGATGGCGATCAGCTGGGCGGTCCCTTCGCCGTAGACCCCGACCGCGCCGTCGGACGCCGGCCCGAGGTCGAGACCCGCCGCGGTGGCGGGCGGGCGGACGGGGGCGTACTGGTTGGCCGCATCGGCGATGTCGAGCACGTCGTCGACGCTGACGTCCGTGCGCGCGGTGGGCTCGAAGGCGAGGACGTCGTCGGTGGGCGGCTCGGTCGAGACGTCGGTGAGGCTGCTGGTGAACGACGGCGTGGCCTGCCCGGTGGCGTAGACCTCGACCAGGAGGGGCAGGTGCGAGTCCTGGCCGGTCCAGATGTCGACCCGACCGATGCTCGACAGGTCCGACGGCGGCCGGACGCGCAGTCCCGCGGCACTCTCGCCGGCCAGCCGACGCGTCGGCAGCGGGGACACGTCGGCGTCGCTCACGCCGCGGAGCAGCCGTTCGGCCAGCACCGGTGGCACCAGGTCGGCGGGACGGGGCAGCCGGATGGCCGGGTCGCGACTGTAGGTCGCCTCGGCGCGCTCGAAGCTCCACTCCAGCGTCGTGTCGCCGTTGCGGCGGATGTCGGTCTCACCGGTGGTCAGGAGCCGGTCGACACGCCAGTGCTCGGGGTCGCGCCACCAGGCACGCAGGGTGGTGCGCTCGCCGAAGAGCGCCGCCACGCCACCGAACCGGTCGGCGTCCGGGAGCTGCAGGGTGCCCTCGGTCTCGACGGTCCCCGACCACGGCTCGTCCACCGCGGCGCGGGTCTGCTCCAGCAGCTCGGTCGGGCCGACGTCCGCCTCCCCGGCCGGCAGCCACCGCCCCACGAGTGGCGCGACGACGAGCAGTCCCGCTGCCAGCGCCACCACGCACCAGCGGGAGACTCGAGTCATCCTCCGGACAGTACGCGCCGCCCTCCAACCGCACGGCCCGAAGCTGCTCAGCCACCCGGCCGGATGGTCACGGCGGCGGTGCTGCTGGCGCCGACCATCGGCCTGCTCGGCGATCCGGGGATGGTGAGCGGCAGGTCGAGCGGAGCCTGCAGCCGGACGGTGACCGACCGGCCGACCGGGTCCACCCGCACCGCGACGTCGATGCCGGGGAACCTCCGGCCGGCGCCGGCTCGACCCAGGTAGTCGCGCACGGCCGCGGTGACGGCTGCCTCCTGCTGGGTCAGCCGCTCGGCGTCGAGGCCCTGCTCGTAGATCCCCGCCGAGCCGAGGTCGGCGCCGTAGAGGGCTGCTCCGTCGGCGAGGTTGTCCAACCCCTGCCGCTGGAGGTACGCCGCCGAGGCGTCGATGACGACCACGACCGCCATCAGCAGGATGCCGGCGAAGCCGATGATCAGCAGCGTGACCTGACCCCCGTCGTCGGTCTCGGGCCGTCGCCGTCTCATCGCTCCTGCGCTCCTGGCGCGCTCTCGACGTACTGCCCGATGGGCACGACGTGCGTGGCATCGAGGCCGAAGCTCGCGGAGCCGCGACCGAGGATGGTCGGGAAGAACGGGAGGTCCACGCCAGAGTCGACCCGGACCGTGATCACCGACGTGCCGACGTGGCAGCTCCCCGCCGGTGCGTCGCAGGTGATCCGCACCTGCGCGACCTGCCCCGGGGAGCCCTGGTCGGCCAGCACCTGCCGGACGGCGGCCCGGGCGCGGGCATCGCCGGTCGCGTCGTCGGGTGCGAGGGCGTACGCCCGGCCCGCGGCCCGCGCAGCGGCACTGGCCGCGAAGGCGCCGCGCTGCACCTCGAAGACCGACATCACGATCCAGATGATCGGCACCAGCAAGATGATCGCGAGCCAGCTGAACTCGATGAGGGCGGAGCCCCGGTCGTCGCGGCGGCGGGTCACGGCGCGACCTCGACCTCGGCGACCGCGTGGCCCGCGACCCGGACGTGGATGCGAGGTCCGCCGAGGCCCAGCACGTCGACGTCGGCCTCCACGACGGCGACGTAGCCGGGCGCACCACCGACGAGGGCGGGTCGCACGCTCACCGACCGCACGAACTGCCGCGACAGCGCGCCGCTGATGAGCTCCTGCGTCTTGGCCTGGCCCGCGGGCGCGGACGAGCCGGCCACCGCGGCGTGCCGCGCGCCCTCGGAGGCCGCCGACGCGAGCGTGTTGCGGACGTGGAGGACCAGTGCCAGCTGGAGGATGCCGAGCACCAGCGGCAGCAGGACCAGCAGGATCAGCACGAAGTCGACGACCGCCGCCCCACGTTCGCCGGTGCGAGCGCGACGTCGCACCGCGTCCCTCAGCCCCGCACCATCGCGAACGCCTGGGACAGCAGCGCCTGCAGCTGGTCGCGCACGAACGGGGTCAGCGCCGCGACCACGATCGCGGTCATCAGGGTGACCATCACCCAGCCGGGGACGTCCCCGCGTTCGTCGCGCCGACGATGTGGAGCGGCGAGGAATCCGATGAGGAGCAGCAGTCCCGCGAGCGGAAGGTGCATGGAGGTGTCCTTTCGAGTCGTGCAGGTCGGTGGCGGGTCAGGGCGTCGCGAGGCGCAGCCCGAGCACGCCGGGATAGAAGGCGAACAGGATCGTCACGGGGAGGACGAAGAACACGACCGGCGCCATCATCGCGATCTCCTTGCGCGCCGCGGTCTCGATGAGCAGGCGTCGCCCGGCCTCGCGTACGTCGGCCGCCTGGGCGTGCAGGACGTCGGCCAGCGGGGTGCCGCGCTCGGTGGCGACGGTGACGCCGGTGGCGAAGCGGGCCACGATCGGCAGGCCCGTCGTCCGGGCGAGCGACTCGAAGGCCGCGCCCACCGGCTCTCCGGTGCGGATCCGGGCGAGGACGTGGCCGAGCTCCTGGGACAGCGCGCCCCGGCTGCGGCGCACGACCCGGTCCAGCGCCGACACCGGGCTCTCACCGGCGGCGACCGACAGCGCGAGGAGCTCCGCGATCGTGGGGAACTCGACGAGGATCTGGCGCTCGCGATCCTTCACCTGCGAGCTCAGCCGGTTGTCGCGCAGGAGGACGCCGCAGACGAACCCGAGGCCGCAGAACACGATGGCCGAGGCGATCCCGCCGACCCCGCTCAGCGCCCGCAGCAGGGTGATCGCCGAGGCGGCGCCGAAGCCGACCAGGCCCCAGACGACCTGCTCGATGCGGAAGTCCTGCACAGTGTGGTCCAGGCCGGCGCGCTCCAGTCGGCGGCGTACGGACGAGCTGCCGCCGAGCACCCGCTCGACCAGCTCGGCGGTCGAGTCGAGGACCGGTCCGAAGATGCCGGCCGCGGCCGACGTCGGAGACGACGACGCCGGACGCAGGCTCGGGCTCCGGTCCTCCATCGGGAGGTCACGCAGGTAGGGCAGCACCCGGTCGGCGAGCTGTGGCCGGCGCAGCACGCTGACCCGCGCGACCACGAGCAGCAGCCCGACGCCCGCGACTGCACCGAGGACGGCTCCCCAGACGGTCGCGCTCACGACAGGATCCGCTTCTCGACGGGCAGCCGGCCGATCCGCATCATCGCGGTGTAGGCGAGCAGGCAGACCCCGAAGCCGATGCCCAGCACGAGCACACCCCCGGACGAGGCGTAGCGGCGGATCGCCGTGGTCTGGAAGGACATCAGCAGCAGCACGATCCATGGCGCCGAGACGGCCAGGCGCGCGCCGTTCACCGTCCAGGCCTGTCGTGACTCGAGCTCGGATCGCGTGCGGGCATCGTCGCGCAGGAAGCCGGAGAGGTTGCGCAGCAGGCGACCGAGGTCCCCGCCGCCGACCTCCCGCGCCAGCCGGAGGCCCTCGACGACACGGTCGCCGACGGGGTCGGCGAGGCGGTCCTTGAGCCGGTCGAGGCACTCCCCGAAGCGTCCGGTGACCTGGTAGTCGAGGGCGAACTGGGCGAAGTCGCCACGCAGGGCCTCCGGCCCGTTCGAGCCGAGCGCGGCGACGGCGTCCGGCAGGGAGAGGCCCGCGCGCACGGCGCTCGCGAGGTTGTCGACCGCCTCCGGCCAGACCTCGGCGAACTCACGGAGTCGGCGCGTGGCTCGCTGACGGAGCACGGCGATCGGGAGGTAGGCCGCCATCACGGCGAAGACGCATGCGACCGGGACCGTGCGCGAGACCGCCTGCACGAGGGTGAAGACCACCGCGAACAGCACCGCCGACAACGACAGGACGCTCGCAGGAGTGACGTCACCGAGGCCGGCTCGCCCGAGGAGCCGGCGCAGGGCCGAGGACGTGGGCGTCGTCGGCGCCGACGTGCGCGGCAGGGCGAACGCCGACCAGACCAGGAGCAGGCCGACGCCGACCCCGAGCCCGACGAGCGCGCCCATCAGCGCCCACCCGCGCTCTCGACGGCGAGCACCTGGTGGACGTCGATCCCCACGCGCTCGTAGCGCTCGACCTGGGCGGGCACTCCCCCCGTGCGCCGCAGCTCCGCGCCGTGACGGACGAAGATCGGCTCGACCTCGATGACGTCGGCCTCGACCCGGCCCGGGACCGAGACGATCTCGTTGACCCGGCGCACGCCGTCGGCGCCGACGCCCAGGTGGACGACGAGATCGACGGACGCGGCGACCGTGGGCACCACGAAGCGGGCGGAGATGTTGTCGCCCGCGAGCAGCGGCAGGGTGCACATCTTGACCAGCGCCTCGCGCGCGGAGTTGGCGTGGAGGGTGCACATCCCCGGCAGCCCGGAGTTGAGGGCCAGCAGCAGGTCGAGGCACTCGGCGGCGCGGACCTCGCCGACGATGATCCGGCTCGGACGCATCCGCAGCGCCTCCTTGACGAGGTCGCGCAGCACGATCTCGCCGGTCTGCTCGAGGCCCGCCTGCCGGGTCTGCATGGCCACCCAGTCCGGGTGGCTGAACCGCAGCTCGAAGACCTCCTCCGCGCTGACCACCCGCTCGCCGCCGGGCACCGACGCGGCCAGGCAGTTGAGCATCGTGGTCTTGCCCGCCTGGGTGCCGCCGGCGACCAGGATGTTCATCCCGGCACGCACCGAGGCCTCGAGGAAGCGGGCCGCCTGCGGCGTCAGGCTGCCCAGCGCGACGAGGTCGGCGAGCCGGTGCGCGCGGAGCAGGAACTTGCGGATGTTGACCGCGGTGAAGCCACGGGTGATCCCCTCGAGGACCACGTGGAGGCGGTGGCCCTCGGGCAGCATCGCGTCGACGAACGGGGTGCTGACGTCGAGACGGCGCCCGCTGGACTTGAGCATCCGCTCGACCAGCTCGTCGACCTGCTCCTTGTCGAGGCGGAGGTTGGTCAGCTCGTGGCGGCCTCGACGGGCGATGAACACGCGCTCGGGTGAGTTGATCCACACCTCCTCGACCTCGGGGTCCTCGAGGAACGGCTGCAGCGGGCCGAAGCCGGACACGCGGGCCACCAGCTGCCCGACCAGGGCGTCCGCGTCGGCGACCGGCGCCACCGCCCCGGTCAGGCTGAGCTCGTCGTGCGCCCGCACGACGTCCTCGGCGATCCGTCGCACGAGCAGCGCCTCGCGCTGCGGGTCGACGCCCTCGCGCCGCACCTGCTCGCGCACCCGCCCGTCGAGCCGCTCCACGAGGTCGGCGTCGCCGTCCGGGCGCGAGCGCACCGACCCCCGCTCGATGCGGTCAACTGCCATGGCGCCCTACCTCCCGGAGCGAGTGCTGGGCGTCAAGTTACCCATGACAGACCGTCGCGAACCATCCCCTCGGTAAAGACTGTGGAGAACTCGCGCATCGACCTGCGGCTGCCGCTCCCCGGTCGGCGAGCAAGGGCGAGCACGTCATCGGCGGCGCCTGTCCGAGCGGCAGATGGTCCGGCGTGGGGGAGCAGTCCGTGCCGAAGCGCTCGATCGCGCAGTCGCTGATCGCCAGCTCCACGGGGTCGTTCCAGGTGCTGGTGCCGACCAGCTTGGCGAACGGGATCTCCTCACACTCCTCGTACGCGCCCTCGTCGCCGTGGCGTACGTCCTCGATCCTGGCCACGAAGGACCGGTCGAGGTCCACCCGTCGGCAACGACGTCCGTCGGGCAGGAGGCACAGCGCTGCGGTCGCCAGGTCGAGGTTGGTCGTCGGCACGATCGGTCGCGGCACGACGTTGGGCAGGTACCCGGGGCCGGGTCCACGGTGGACGGGGGTCGCCGGGTCCGCCGCTGGTCCACGATCGCCGCCGCGACCAGGTCGCGGAACCCGGGGGCGTCCGCCTTCACCAGCGAGCCCGCGGTCGGGAAGCCGCCGGCCTCGGCCAGCTCCCGCACGTGGCACTCGCCGTATCCGTGGGTGATGGTCGACGTCGAGCCGTCGGGATATCCGAAGACGTACTTGATGCGGGGCCGGCCCTCCTGCGTGCAAAAGAGGGCCGGGTCGTCGGGCCAGCCGGGTCGCGCGTTGACCTCGTCGACGAGGGCCGCGACGCCCTGGACCAGCGGGTCGTCCGGGGCCGCGATGCCCTCCAGCCACTGCGGACCCTGCGAGACGGGATCGTCGCCCGGGCAGACCCGCAGGCTGACGGCGCCGGACGGAAGGTCGCCTTGGGGGTAGTCTGGCCTCGCATCCCACGCCGGGCACGGCGGCACCGTCGCCGGGTCGACCACGGGCACGTCCAGCTGCCGAGGATCCTGCCGGTCCACGTAAACGGGTTCGCCAGACGGCGACGGGCAGGCCACCACCGTGCACGAGAGCACGAGTGCGACGTACGTCCGCCACTGCCACGCCATGAGTCGATGGTCGCCGCACTGGGCGGTTGCGCCCAGCGGCGCGGCACAACCGTGACCGAGCCGTGACGCGAGCTCCGCGGTCGCTGGCCTACGGCCCGGCGGTCGCCACCCGGTCGAGCCACTCCCCCATGAGCTCGCGCTCGGCGTCGCTAAGGCCGGGGAGGTCCGGCAGCACGGCCCGCACCGCAACGACCGCGGCGATCGCGGCGATCGGACCGGACTCCCGCGACGGCGCCCCGTCCACCAGGATCTGTGCGAGCACTGCGGAGAGCATCGCGTCGGGCAGGCGTACGTCGCGCCCGTCGGGGTCAGTGGCGAGCAGCGCCTGCACCGCGCCGGTCCCGGCGGCGTGGATCATCTCGACGGCGTGCGGCTCATCGACGGCCAGCAGCCCCGCGGCCGCGATGCGGTGCACCCTGCCCTCGAGCACCTGACGTCCGAGCCGGATCCCGGGCGAGTCCCGGACCCTCCCCGGATCGCTCAGCAGCGCGAACACCGCGGGGTTGGCGAGACCGAACTCGATCTGTCGCGCCCAACTTCGACGAAGGTCGTCCACCGGGTCGACGTCGTCGGCCTGCGCGGCCACGGCAGCCGCCTTCTGGGTGGCGTACGTCGTCATGACGTGCTCAAGGACCGCGTCGAGCAGGCCGTCCTTGTCGCCGAACAAGCGGTAGATCGACGGCGGCTGGACGCCGGCGTCGTCGGCGACGCCGCGCGTGGTGACCGCGCTCGTGCCGTGCTCCTGGAGCCGCCGCGCGGCCACCTCCACGATCCGGGTGCGGGCATCGTCGCGAGCAGTGGTCCCACGTGGCATGGATCAACGGTATCGCAAATCTGTTATCGGTGTGATTCCATTGATATCGACACTCGCCTTCCATCGATAACAGGAGTTCCCATGATCATCGTGACTGGAGCCACCGGAGCCCTCAACGGGGCGACCGTCGACCACCTGCTGGAGCGCCTCCTTGCCACGGACGTTGCCGTCGTCGTGCGGGATCGCGCCCGCGCCCAGCGCTTCGCCGACCGGGGAGTCGAGGTGCGCGAGGGTGGCTACGCCGACAACGCCTCGCTGCCGGCGGCGTTCGCCGGCGCCGACCAGCTGCTGCTGGTCTCCTCGAACGACCGTCAGGTCGACACGGTCGCGCTGCACGAGGCCGCGATCACTGCTGCGGTGACGGCCGGCGTCGGCCGGATCCTCTACACCAGCCACCAAGGCGCGGCGCACGAGTCGCCGTTCGCTCCCGCTCGGGTGCACGCCACCACCGAGGACCTGCTGGCCGCGTCCGGGCTGCCGTGGACCTCGCTCCGCAACGGGTTCTACGCGCACACCCTCGAGTGGGCCCTCGGTCCGTGGCGCAAAACCGGGGTGGTCACCGTGCCTGCCGACGGCCAGGTCTCGTGGACGGCACGCGAGGACGTCGCCGAGGCTGCGGCGGCCGTCCTCCTAGCGCCCGGTGCGTACGACGGGCCCACCACGCTCACCGCTCCGGCGGCGCCGACGTTCGCCGAGCTCGCGGAGACCGCCTCACAGCTGGCCGGTCGCCCCATCACCCTCGAGGTCGTGGACGCCGAGGACTGGGTCACGGCCCAGGTCGAGGCCGGGCAGCCCGAGCCGGCCGCCCGGTTCAGCGTCGGGATGTACGACGCTGCGCGCGACGGGTTCTTCGCCGGCGCCACGCCCCTGCTCGGGGAGCTCCTCGGCCGCGAGCCGCGCAGCGCTCGCGACGCGCTGGCCGTCGCGGCCGAGCGGTAGCGCCGACGTCGGGTCAGGCGGGGAGGGGCTTGCGCCAGTCCGTGATGGTGACCGCGATCCGCGCCGCGGGGCTGCCGTCCCACTGGACGTCGAGGCCCCGCGCACGCAGGGCATCCGCGACGAGCCGACCGACGGTGGTGTCGCTGGCGGCGACGACCTCGTCGCGCAGCGAGGCGTCGCCGTCGCGCCACCGCTGCACCACCGACGCATCGACCTCAGGGGCGGGCACGAAGGTGCTGTAGCTGAGGTAGAGCGTGGAGGAGTCGTCGGCCAGACGCTCCGCGTCCTGCTGATGAAAGAACGTGTAGCCCCACTCACGGAAGGGGTACTCGCCCGCGGGCGCGTCGGTGAGCGGCGTGCGCTCGTCGTCGATCTCGGTGGTCCCGCAGGTCTGGCAGCAGGTGAAGTCCATCCGGGCCACCACGCCCTGCTGGGCCAGGTCGGCGAACGCGGCCTCCACCTGGTCGTACTGACCGGGCCCCGTCCAACCGGCCTGCTCCGCGAGCCGCCCGTCCCACACCTCGCCGACGATCCGCTCGACACGGGGGTCGCCCTCGGCCTCGAAGTAGTCGCCGACGGCCACCAGGACGTCGGAACGGTCCATGAACCCAGGGAGGACCCTGGCTCGCACGGCCTCACGCACCTCGTCGTCGCTGATATCGTCGTCGAGCAGCACCACGCCGGCCGGCCCGTCGGGCTCGCTCGGCGTACGACGGAAGCGGTCGAGGAATCTCACGGGAGGTCGCGGCGTCAGCTGCCGGTCTCGAGCCGGAACCCGACGCCCCGGATGGCGACGACACGCTCGCCGGCCTCGGCGGCCTCGAGCTTGCTGCGCAGCCGACCGATGGTGACGTCGAGGGTCTTGGTCGAGCCGTACCAGTTCTGGTCCCAGACCTGGTTCATCAGGGTCTCGCGTGGCACGACCTTGTCGTGGTTCGACGCGAGCACGGCCAGGACGTCGAACTCCTTGGCCGTCAGCGCGATCTCCCGCTCGCCGAGGTGCACGCGGCGCGAGGCGGCGTCGATCTTCAGCCCGGACGAGGTGGTGACGGTGGTGTCGTCCTGCGGGGCGACCGTGCTGCGTCGCAGCAGCGCCCGCACACGCGCCAGGAGCTCGGCGAGGCCGAAGGGCTTGGCGAGGTAGTCGTCGGCTCCGACGTCGAGGCCCACGACCCGGTCGAGCTCGCCGGCGCGGGCGGTGACCATGATGATTCCGCCGAGGTATCCACCAGATCTCATCTGGCGACAGACGTCGATGCCGTCCATGTCGGGAAGGCCGAGATCGAGGATGACCACGGCCGGTCCTTCGCCGATCGCGAGCGAGACCGCTTCTGCCCCACCCGAGACCCGAGTGACCTGGTAGCCCTCACGTTCCAGGGTGCGCATCAGCGGAAGGGCGATGTCTTCCTCGTCCTCCACCACCAGCACGTCGTGCACCATGCCGACGAGCATAGAGGGCGGGTCAGCGGATGGTGACGTGAATCCCCGAGTCGGACACCGGGGCGACCGCGGTGTAGGTCGGCGCGGCGGGCGCGTCCTCACCGGGGCCGAGCATGACGCCACCGGCGGCCAAGGCCACGGCGATGGGAATCAGCAGGAAGCGGGACATGTGGAAAATCATGCGTCCGCGCGATCCACACGGGACCCTCGTCGTGGTCACAGGACGGAAATGTTTCGGAAGAGGACGGGCACGAGCGGGCACGTTCGGGGGATCAAGAATCGCTCAAGAAATCTGTCCACCCCTTGGGCGTGCCGGGACGTCGTCAGGCCTCGAAGACGTCGCCGAGCTCCGCAACCCGCTCGAGCACCTGGTCGAGGCTGAGCTGCGCGAGCGCCAGCTCGTCGTCGGCACCGGCCTCGACCTCGTCCCACGTCAGCGGCGCGGCCACGGTCGGTCGCTCGCGCCCGCGCAGGGAGTAGGGCGACACGGTCGTCTTCGAGCCCGAGTTCTGCGACCAGTCCAAGAAGACCTTCCCCGGCCGCTTGGCCTTGGTCATGGTGGCGGTCACCAGGTCGGCGTGCTCCTGCTGAAGCACCTCGGCGACCTCCTTGGCCAGCGCGGTGGTGCCGTCGCTGTCGAGGCTGCTGCGGCCGGTCGCGGGGAGCGGAGCGTAGAGGTGCAGGCCCTTGCTACCGCTCATGACCGGCGTACAGCCCAGGTCGCGCTCGGCGAGGGCGGCGCGCACCAGCAGCGCCACCTGCGCGCACTCGTGCAGCCCGGCCGGCTCGCCCGGGTCGAGGTCGATGACGAGGCGGTCGGGCTTGCGCGGGCGGCCCTTCGCGTCGACCGTCCACTGGTGCACGTGCAGCTCGAGCGCCGCGAGGTTGGCCAGCCAGGTCAGCGTGGCGAGGTCGTCGCAGATCGGGAAGCGCAGGGTGCCGTCGCCCGTGCCGGTGCGCGAGCCGGTGGTGGAGACGGTGGCCGTACGCACCCACGACGGCGTGCCGGCAGGTGCGTTCTTCTCGAAGAAGCTCGACCCCTCCACGCCGTGGGGCCAGCGGATCCGGGTGACGGCGCGGTCCTTCAGGTGCGGCAGCAGCACCGGCGAGACCTGGGCGTAGTAGTTGAGCACCTCGCCCTTGGTGGTCCCGGTGCGCGGGTAGAGGACCTTGTCGAGGTTGCTGATCGTCAGGGTGCGGCCCTCGACGTCGACATGGACCTCGTTGCCCGTGGCCGGGCTCATGGGAGGTCCTCTGGGTCGAGGTCGTCGCGCACGCCCTGGAACGACGGCTGGCGCAGCCGCTCGTAGCCGAGGCCGTGGGTGTCGACGTCGACGACGACGCGCGGCTCGACCCAGAACGTGCCGGCGGCGTCGACGCGCGGCACCTGGTCGGCGAACGGGGCGGTGTCCCGGGCCAGCGGAGCCAGCAGGTCTGCGAGCCGCTTGCTGGTGGCGCCGGCGATCCCGCTGCCCACACGACCGCGGTAGAGCAGGCCGTCGGGGGTCTGCTCGCCGACGAGCAGCGCGGCCAACCGGTCCGTCGTCCCGACCTGGGGGCGCCAGCCACCGACGACGAACGAGCCTCGATGGCGGTGGGCCAGCTTGCGCCAGTCCTCGCTGCGGTGGTCGAAGCGGTAGCGCGAGGAGCGCCGTTTGCTGACCACGCCCTCGAGCCCCTGCTGCAGGGTGGCAGCGAACAGCATCTCGCCGTCGTGGTACGCCGGTGGCACCTGCCAGGTCGACTCGGCGAGCGGGAGCTCCTCGAGGACTGCGCGTCGCTCCTCGAGGGGGCGACCGGTGAGGTCCTCGCCGTCGAGGCGCAGCAGGTCGAAGACCATCAGCGTCGCGGGCACGGTCCTCACCAGCCGCGCGACCTCCGTGGCGTTGCGCAGGTGCATGCGGTGCTGGAGCACGCGGAAGTCGGGGACGCCGCGCTCGTTGAGCGCGATCACCTCTCCGTCGACCATCAGGTCGCGCTCACCCAGCGGGGCGGCGCTCAGCTCGGGCCACGCAGCGGTGACGTCGTTGTCGTTGCGGCTGGTCATCCGCGCCACGCCGTCGCGGACGTCGACCAGCACGCGTACGCCGTCCCACTTGACCTCGTGCAGCCACTGCGCGCCCGTGGGCACGCGGTCGGTCTTGCTGGCGAGCATCGGGCGCACGACTGCAGTCAATCAGGTCGGTCGGCCGGTCCCCTGTGTCGGCGCGGAGGGATATCGTCGTCGCATGAGAGCGATCTGGAAGGGTGCGGTCTCCTTCGGCCTGGTGAGCGTCCCGGTCAAGCTGTACGCCGCGACCGAGAGCCACGACGTGTCCTTCCGACAGGTGCACGCCAAGGACGGCGGCCGCGTGAAGTACCAGCGGATCTGCTCCCTCGACGGCGAGGAGGTGGCCTACGCCGACATCGCGAAGGGCTACGAGACCGAGGACGGCGAGATGGTCATCCTGACCGACGACGACATGGCCGAGCTGCCGTCGACGTCGTCGCGAGAGATCGCCGTGGAGAAGTTCGTGCCGCGCGAGCAGATCGACCCGCTGCTGTTCGAGAAGTCCTACTACCTCGAGCCCGAGGGCCAGGGCGCCAAGCCCTACGCGCTGCTGCGCCAGGCGCTCAAGGACGCCGACCGGATGGCCGTCGTGACCGTCGCCCTGCGCCAACGCACGACCATCGCGGTGCTCCGGGTGCGCGAGACCGAGGCCGGCGAGGTCATCGTGCTCCAGACGATGATGTGGCCCGACGAGGTCCGTGTCCCCGACTTCAAGGTCGAGGTCGACGACGCCAAGCCGTCGGAGGTCAAGATGGCCCACATGCTCGTCGAGACCCTCGCGGGCGACTTCGACGCCAGCGAGTTCGAGGACGACTACGCCGGAGCCGTCGAGGCCCTGGTGAAGTCGAAGATCGAGGGTGGCGAGATCAAGCGCACCGAGACCTCGACCAAGACCTCCGGCGAGGTCGTCGACCTGCTGGCCGCGCTGCAGAAGTCGGTGGCTGCAGCGAAGAACGCCCGCGGCGAGGACGCCGACTCGGAGTCGGGGTCCACGCCCGCGGCGAAGAAGTCGGCTGCCAAGAAGACCTCGACCAAGAAGGCTCCAGCGAAGAAGGCCGCCGCCAAGAAGTCGGCAGCGAAGAAGTCCACCACCAAGAAGGCCGCGGCGAAGAAGGCCAGCTGAGCCTGCCGCCGGCGCGCGGTCGTCATACCCGTGCCGTGGGCGGTGAGTGAGACATGTTCTGCCTCTGCAGAACCTGCGTCACGCACCGCTGGCTAGGGCGCAGGGCGATCGGCGGTGAGTGAGACATGTTCCGGACGTGCGGAAGATGTCTCACTCACCGCCCGCTCAGGACGTCATGGCCCGCAGCCTGGCGCCGATCTCGGCGGCCACCGCGACGGCGAGGTCGGCCGGCGTCTCCCCGTCGACCTCGGGCACGACGTGCTGGACGACACCGTCGGCGAGCAGGTCGGCCGCCCGGACGCGCTGACGCGTGGCCATGTCGGCTGCATGGGTGACGTCGCCGTGCACGATGAGGCTGGCACCCTCGGGAGGCAGCGGCGAGAGCCACGCGTGCTCGGTCGCCACGACCACCCGGGCGGGGAGGAAGGCGAGCGCCCCTCCCCCGCAGCCCTGCCCCAGGATCACCGACACCGTCGGGACCGTCATCGTCGTCAGGGTGGCGATGCACCGGGCGATCTCGCCGGCGATCGCACGCTCCTCGGCCTCGGGCGAGAGCTCGGCGCCCGGGGTGTCGATGACGCTGACGAGCGGCAGGCCGAGCTCCTGCGCCAGCCGCATCCCGCGGCGTGCCTCGCGCAGCGCGCCGGGACCCATCGCGTGGCCGGGCGTCTGACGGGAGCGGTCCTGGCCGATCAGCACGCAGGGCTGGTCGTCGAGCCGGGTCAGCGCCACCAGGACGCTGGAGTCGCGCTCGCCCTCGTCGGTGCCACGCAGCTGGAGCGTCCCGGTGGCTCCGTGCGCGAGGAGGTCGCGCACGCCCGCCCGGTCCGTACGTCGGGTGCGCTCGACGCTGTCCCACGCGGTGTGGTCGCCGATCGTGTGCGCCTCCCGCGCGGGCAGCCGGCCCGGGCCGGGGCCGTCGACGAGCACCGCGAGCGCGGAGTCGACCATCTCGGGGAGGTGCTCGGCGTCGACGACTCCGTCGATGACGCCGGTGGCGGCGAGGTTCTCCGCCACCTGCACCCCGGGCCGGAACGGGCGACCGTTGAGACCCTCGTAGACCTTCGGACCGAGGAAGCCGACCAGCGCGCCCGGCTCGGCGACGGTCACGTGGCCGAGGGATCCCCACGAGGCGTAGACGCCTCCGGTCGTGGGGTGGCGCAGGTGGACGAGGTAGGGCAGGCCCGCCGCGCGGTGGTCCATCAGCGCGCGGGAGATCTCGACCATCCGCACGAAGGCGGGCGTGCCCTCCTGCATCCGGGTCCCGCCGGACGCCGTGCTGGCCATCAGCGGCAGCCCCTCGGCGGTGGCACGGCGCACCGCGGCGGTGATCCGGTCGGCCGCGACCCGACCGATCGAGCCGGCGAGGAAGCGGAACTCGTTGACCACGACCGCCACCGGGCGGCCGCGGACCTCGCCGCGTCCGGTCAGCACGGACTCGTCGGTGC
The DNA here is from genome assembly GCF_014779665.1 of Nocardioides hwasunensis. Taxonomy (GTDB): domain Bacteria; phylum Actinomycetota; class Actinomycetes; order Propionibacteriales; family Nocardioidaceae; genus Nocardioides; species Nocardioides hwasunensis. Next base: position 44,411 of record NZ_JACXYY010000004.1, read on the forward strand.
CCGCCTTCTCGGCCGCCGCCTCGAGGGCCGCGCGGTAGTCGGGATCGGCGTACGAGGTGTCGATCGGCTCGTCCCACGAGACGAACGTGCCCTCGTCCAGCACCAGGTCGAGCAGCTCTGCTGCGGTCCAGCGCTTCGTCACCGAGCCTCCTCCTCGGAGGCCACCCAGGCACGGATCTCGTCGGCGTGCTGGTCGAGCAGCGGCGGCGCGGCGTGATCGCGACGGGTGACCTCGGCGCCCTCGGCGTCGAAGAACCGCAGCGGCGGTCCGGGCAGCGTGATCCCGCCCAGCGTCGGGTGCTCGACGTCGACGAGCAGGCCCTGGCTGGCGACCTGGTCCCACTCGTAGACCTCGTCGAGGCTGCGCACCTTGCCGGCGGGCACGCCGACCTCGGCCAGCCGGGCCAGCAGCGGCTCGGCGTCCCAGTCGGCGAACACCGCCTCGACCACCTCGATCACCCGCTCGCGCTCACCGACCCGCTCGCCGTTGGTGGCGAGCCCGTCGGCGTCGGGGTCGAGGCCGAAGCCCGCGCAGAACTTCTTCCAGAGTCCCTCGCTGCCGAGCGCGATCTGCACCGCGCCGTCGCGGCAGCGGAACAGCCCGTAGGGCGCGATCGACGGGTGGTGGTTCCCCTGCGCCCGCCCGACCTCGCCGGCGACGGTCCAGCGCGTGCCCTGGAAGGCGTGCACCCCGACGACGGAGGCCAGCAGCGACGTACGCACGACCTGTCCCTTGCCGGTCTCGTGCCGCTCGTGGAGGGCGGCGAGGATGCCGTAGGCGCCGTACATCCCGGACAGCAGGTCCGCGATCGGCACGCCGACGCGCTGCGGGTCGTCGGGCCCCGACCCGGTCAGCGACATCAGGCCGGCCTCGCCCTGCGCGATCTGGTCGTAGCCGGCGCGACCGCCCTCGGGGCCGTCGTGGCCGAAACCGGTGATCGAGAGGACGACCAGCCGTGGGTTGCGGCGCATCAGCTCCTCGATGCCGAGGCCGAGCCGCTCGAGCACGCCGGTGCGGAAGTTCTCCACCAGCACGTCGGCGCGGTCGACCAGCCCCAGCAGGACGTCCCGGTCGGACTCGTCCTTGAGGTCCAGCGCGATGGACTCCTTGTTGCGGTTGGTGCAGAGGAAGTACGTCGACTGGCGGGCGTCGGGCTCGCCGACGAACGGCGGCCCCCAGCCGCGGGTGTCGTCGCCGCTGCCGGGCGCCTCCACCTTGACCACGCGGGCGCCGAGGTCGCCGAGCATCTGGGTGGCGTGCGGGCCCGCGAGGGCGCGGGTGAGGTCGACGACGAGGAGGTCGGAGAGGGGTCCGGTCATGAGGGGGTTCACCATCCAGGGAGGACGAGGGCGGCCCAGACGAGCAGTGGCCCGACCAGGGTGACGATGACGCCGTAGCCGAGGATCTGCTTGTAGTAGCTGGTCTCGTCGACGGTGTCGGGCTTGTTGGCGAGCATCAGCGCGCCGTTGGTGGAGAAGGGGCTCACGTCGACGATCGTCGAGCTGACCGCGAGCGCCGCGACGAAGAGGCCTGCGGAGAGGCCGCCCTCGCCGATGAGCGGGATGGCGATCGGGATGATCACCGGGAGCAGTGCCGTCGAGGACGCGAACGCCGAGACGATGCCGCCGACGTAGCAGAGGATCAGCGCGCCGATGGCGGCCGCGCCCAGCCCGGCGGCCCACTTGCCGACGAACTCCGGCGAGCCCGCGGCGGTGAGGATCGTGGCGTACGTGCTCACGCCGGCGACCAGCAGGACGGTCGGCCACGCGATCTGCTTGACGGTGTCCTTGTAGGCCTTCGGCGTCAGGATCGACAGCACGACGGCCGCGGTGATGGCGGCGAAGCCGATGTTCTTGTCAAAGACCAGCGCCACGACGGCGACGGCGACGAACGCGACCAGCGTCAGGGCGTGCTCCAGGGTGGAGCCGGCGTCGTCGGCGTTGGGCGTGCCGGTCGTCGGGCTCGCGCCGGTGGCCGAGCGGGCGTCGGAGTGGTCGGGGCGCTTCGCCACGCCGCCCGCGCCGCCCTCGGCCGCGGTGCCGCCACCGGCCGGGACGAGCTCGCCGTCGGCGTCCATGCGCAGCGTCATCAGCTTGCGCCCACCGAGGACGACGAAGAGGATCGCAGCCATCACGGTGTTCACCGCGAGGCTGGAGAGGAACACGATCATCGGGGAGGAGCCGAGACCGGCGTCCTCCATCACGGAGTTGGTGATCGTGCCGTAGATCGAGATCGGCGAGAAGCCACCCGCCTGGGCGCCGTGCACGACCATCATGCCCATCATCAGCGGGCTGATGCGGTAGCGCCCGGCGAAGCCGAGGGCGATCGGGCCGATGATGGCGCACGCGGCAGGGCTCGCGGCGCCGATCGCGGTGATCACGGCGGTGACGGCGAACATCACCCACGGGATCAGTGCCACCCGGCCACCCACGGACGAGACGGCCGTCCTCACGATCAGGTCGACCGTGCCGTTCTGCCTGGCGATGGCGAAGAGGTAGGTGACGCCGATGAGGGTGAGCACCAGGTCGGCGCTGATGCCGCCCAGGATCTCCTTCTCGTCGAGGCCGAGGGAGTACATCCCGACGAGCCACGCGGCGACGTAGGCCAGCGCTCCCATGTTGATCGGCAGCAAGGTGCCGATCACGAACAACGCGACCAGCGCGAGGATCGCGATCCATTCCGGACCCATAGTCGAGACCTCCGATTCGAGAACCGCTCGGCTGGGTCCCGGGGTGACCCTCGTCACGAGGTTGGCTCAGTGGCCTAGCCAATAGGACAATGAGCCGATCGTCAATAGGGTGTCGTCATGTCCGAGTCGTTTCCACCACGGTTACTGCGCACGCGCCTCTACGAGCAGGTCGCCGAACAGATCTCCTCGTGGATCTCCGACAACGGCCTCACCACCGGCGACAGGCTGCCGCCGGAGCGCGAGCTCGCCCAGCGGCTGGGCGTGAGCCGCGCGACCCTGAGCCAGGCCCTCGTGGCGCTCGAGGTGGTCGGCGTCGTGGAGGTCCGCCACGGCGACGGGACGGCGGTCACCGCACGTCACGGCCAGTCGACCCGCATCGTCGAGGCGATCCGCAGCCACGCCGACCGGCTCCCGGAGATCATCGAGACCCGGGACGCGCTGGAGACCAAGATCGCCTCGCTCGCCGCGATCCGGCGCACCGACGACGACCTGGCCCGCATCGACGACGCGCTGGACTTCATGGCGGCCGACATCGACGCCGGCGGTCGCGGGGTCGAGGGTGACGAGCGCTTCCACGGCGCCGTCACGGCGGCGTCCCACTCGCTGCTGCTGGCCCGGCTGATGGACGAGATCGGCGACCTGGTCAAGGAGACCCGGCTGGAGTCACTGGGTCAGCCCGGGCGTCCCCAGGACTCGCTGGCCGGACACCGCGCCATCGCCGAGGCGATCCGCGCCGGCGATCCCGCGGCCGCTGCCGCTGCCATGCACGCCCACGTCGAGATGGTCAGCGACGTCGCACTCCTGCGCGACCGGCCGTGAGTCCGACCGACATCCTCCTGGTCGTCGCGGCCGGGCTCGGCGCCGGCGTGCTCTCCTCGACGGTCGGCGTCGCGTCCCTGCTGAGCTTCCCGATCCTCGTCGGGCTGGGCCTGCCGCCGGTGGTCGCCAACGTCTCCAACACCCTCGGCCTCATCCCCGCCGGGCTCGGTGGCGTGGCGGGCTACCGCCAGGAGGTGCGGGAGGCCGGCCGACTGGCGTGGGTCATCGCGCTGGTGTGCGCGATCGGGGCGGTGCTCGGAGCGGCGCTGCTGCTCGGGCTGCCGCCGGGCGTCTTCGAGGCGGTCGTGCCCTTCCTCATCCTCTTCACCTGCCTGCTGGTCGGCGTCCAGCCCCGGGTCGCGCGGTGGCTGCGGGCCCGGCACGAGCGACGCCACGGCGAGCAGCTCTCCGAGCGACGCAGCATGTCGCCGCTGACGACCTTCTTCGCCACCGTCACGGGGGTCTACGGCGGCTACTTCGGCGCCGGCGCGGGGGTGATGATGGTGGCGGTCCTGGGCCTTGGCACCGACCTCGAGCTGCGCATCGTCAACGGCCTCAAGACGCTGTCGCTGATGGTCGGCAACATCGTGGCGGGCCTGATCTTCGTCTTCGTGGCCGAGCCCCGCTGGGACGTGGTCGGCCTCCTCGCCGCGGGCTCGATGATCGGCGGCTACCTCGGTGCCGTCATCGGCAGACGGCTCCCCGACGGAGTGTTCCGCTGGTCGGTCGTCGCGGCCGGTGTCGTGGCCGCGATCCTGCTGTTCTGAGCCTCGACCGGGACGTCATGGCCGACGGTCGCGCAGACGACCGGCAACCATGACGTCGTCGACGTACGTCATGGCAGGTGGCCGCGCGGGCGACCGGTCGCCATGACGTACGCCGGTCACGACAGCAGGCCGCGCACCACCCGCAGCCCGACGGACAGGCGAGCCAGCTCGGCGGTCTCCTCGCGGCAGATCTCCTCGAGGGTGGCGGCCGAGCGGCCGACCAGCTCCTCGTCGGCGTTCTCCCACGCAGCGACCCGGGCCGGGGCGGAGTCGTCCGCGCTGGTCGACTCCAGCACCTGCGCCGTGAGCTGCTGGTGGACGCCGTAGAGGTCGTCGCGCACGGCGGCCCGCGCCATGGTCTGCCAGCGGTCGTCGCGCGGCAGCGCGAAGATCCGCTCCACGAGGGCGGGCAGGCCCAGCCGCTCCCCCAGCGCGAAGTGGACGCGTGCCACCTCGACCGGGTCGAGGTCGAGACGGTCGGCGGTCTCCACGATCCCGAGCAGGGCGTACGCCGGCGCGAGGGCCGCCACGCGTGAGGCGAGGTCCGCGCCGATGCCGTGGTCGGTGAGCCGCTTCTCGCGCGCGCGGTAGTCGTCGAGCTCGCGACCGCTCATGATGCCGGGCAGCTCGCCCAGCACCGACTGGACCCGCTCGCGGAAGAAGTCGACGGTCGCCCGGGAGTCGAGCGGAGGCCGACGGGTGGTCACCAGCCAGCGTGAGGCCCGCTCGACGAGCGTACGCATCTCGATCCGCATCCGGGTCTGGCGCTCGGCCGGGACCTGGTTGTCGAGCGCGGCGATCTCCTGGCGCAGCGAGAGCGACCCGAAGATCTCGCGAGCCACGAAGTTGGCGCGGGTGAGGTCGGCCGCGCTGGCGCCCGTCTCCCCCGCCAGGCGTGGCCAGAAGGTCATGCCGGCGCCGTTGACCAGGTCGTTGACGACCTGGGTCACGATGATCTCGCGTCGCAGCGGGTGGTCCTCCATCGCCGCCACCAGGTCCGGCTTCATCCGGCTGGGGAAGTAGCCGAGGAGGTCCTCGCTGAGGTAGGGGTCGTCGGGCAGGTCGGACTCGACGAGCTCGTCGGCGAGCACGATCTTGGTCCACGCCATCAGCACCGACAGCTCGGGTCCGGACAGCGCCTGCTTGCGGTCGAGCCGGCGCTTGACCTGCCGGGTGGTCGGCAGTGCCTCGAGGTCGCGGTTGAGCACGCCCCGCTTCTCCAGCGCACGCATCCAGTCCTCGTGGACGTGGAGCAGCGAGGGGGCGTGTGCCTCGGCGTTGGCGAGAGCGAGGTTCTGCTCGTAGTTGTCCTTCAGCACCAGCTCGCCGACCTCGTCGGTCATCGCGGCGAGCAGGGCGTTGCGTGCCTCCTCGTCCATCCCACCGGCGCGCACGACCCGGTCGAGCAGGATCTTGATGTTGACCTCGTGGTCGGAGGTGTCGACACCGGCCGAGTTGTCGATGAAGTCGGTGTTCATCCGCCCACCGCTGCCGCCGACACCCTCGCGGGCGTACTCCACGCGGCCGAGCTGGGTGAATCCGAGGTTGCCGCCCTCGCCGATGCACCGGGCGCGGAGGTCCCCGCCGTTGACGCGGATGGCGTCGTTGGCCTTGTCACCTGCGTGGGCGTCGGTCTCCTCCGAGGCCTTGACATAGGTGCCGATGCCGCCGTTCCAGAGCAGGTCGACGGGCGCGAGGAGGATCGCCCTCATCAGCTCGGCCGGCGTCATGGCCGTGGTCGACGACGGCAGCCCGAGCGCCTCGCACACCTGCGGCGACACCGGGATCGACTTGGCCGAGCGCGGCCAGACCCCACCACCGTCGGAGATCAGCGAGGTGTCGTAGTCCTTCCAGCTCGATCTCGGCAGCTCGAAGAGCCGGCGCCGCTCGGCGTACGACGTCGCGGCGTCGGGCGCCGGGTCGATGAAGATGTCGCGGTGGTCGAAGGCGGCGACCAGCCGGGTGTGCTCCGAGCACAGCATCCCGTTGCCGAAGACGTCGCCGGACATGTCGCCGATGCCGACGGCCGTGAAGTCCTCGGTCTGGCAGTCGACCCCCATCTCCCGGAAGTGTCGCTGCACCGAGACCCATGCACCCTTGGCCGTGATGCCCATCGCCTTGTGGTCGTAGCCGACCGAGCCGCCGGACGCGAAGGCGTCGCCGAGCCAGAAGCCGTAGTCCTTGGCCACACCGTTGGCGATGTCGGAGAAGGTCGCGGTGCCCTTGTCCGCGGCGACCACCAGGTAGGAGTCGTCGCCGTCGTGGCGGACCACCTCGCGCGGCGGCACGGTCTCGCCGTCGACGAGGTTGTCGGTGATGTCGAGCAGGCCCGAGATGAAGGTCTTGTAGCAGGCCACGCCCTCGGCCAGCCACGCGTCGCGCTCCGCGGGGTCGGGCAGCTGCTTGCAGAAGAACGCCCCCTTCGACCCGACCGGCACGATGACGGTGTTCTTCACCATCTGCGCCTTGACCAGGCCGAGCACCTCGGTGCGGAAGTCGTCGCGTCGGTCCGACCAGCGCAGGCCGCCGCGGGCGACCGGACCGAACCTCAGGTGTGATCCCTCGACACGAGGGCTGTAGACGAAGATCTCGAACCGCGGGCGCGGCTCGGGCAGGTCGGGGATGGCCGACGGCTCGAGCTTGAACGAGATGTAGGGGTGGACGTCTCCGTCGGCGTCGCGCTGGAAGAAGTTGGTGCGCAGGGTCGCGCGGACCAGCGTCCGGTAGGACCGCAGGATGCGGTCGTGGTCGAGGCTGACGACCTCGTCGAGCGCCTTGGCCAGCTTGTCCTCGATCGCCTCGACCCGTGCCACCCGGGCCTCGGCGTCGGCCTCGAGCGCGCGGTCGTCGCGGCCCGGGTCGAAGCGCGACTCGAACAGGTCGACGAGCAGGCGCGTGATGTCGACGTTGCTGCGCAGCGCCTCCTCGATGTAGTCGAGGGCGAAGGGCGAGTTGCCCTGCTTGAGATACTTCGCGTAGGCCCGCAACACCGTGGCCTGGCGCCAGGTCAGCCCCGCGGCCAGGACCAGGTTGTTGAACCCGTCGATCTCGTTGAAGCCGTTCCAGACCGCCGCCAGCGCCTCGGCGAACAGCGTCCGCTCGCGCGGCGGCAGGACCCGCCCGTGGCGCAGCCCGAACTCGTAGATGAACGACGGTCGGGACAGACCCGTGAGCTCGTAGGGCCGCTCGTCGACGACCTCGACGCCCATCGAGGTCAGCATGGGGAGCATGGTCGAGAGCGACAGCGGCTCGCCGACCCGGAAGACCTTGAGCCGCGACTCGCCACGTCGGTAGCGCCCGCGCTGCTCGTCCTGGTCGAAGAGCGCGAGGTCGATCCCCTCCTCGCCCTCGATGGCCTCGATCCGACCGAGGTCGGCGGAGGCACGCTGGGGGTTGTAGTCCTCCTTGTAGGCCTCCGGCCACGCGTCGGCCCAGGCGCGCGCGAGCTGGGCACCGCGGTCCTCGCCCCAGTCGGACACGACGGTGGCCATGAAGTCCTCGCGCCAGGAGCGCGAGGCCTCGATGAGGCGGCGCTCGAGGTCGGCGACGTCGATCTCGGGGATCTGCTGGCCCTTGGGCGGGTGCACCACGAAGTGCACGCGCGCGCTGGTCGACTCGTTGACCCGCGCGGTGAACTCAACGTGCTCGCCCCCGAGGTCGTCGCGCAGGATCGCGGAGAAGCGCTCACGCACCGCGGTGCTGTAGCGATCGCGCGGGAGGTAGACGAGCACGGAGACGTAGCGACCGTAGGTGTCGCGGCGCACGAACGCCCGCAGCTGTCGGCGCTGGCGCGCGAACATGACGTCCTGCACCACCGGGGCGAGGTCGGCCGGCGAGGTGTGGAAGAGCTCGTCGCGCGGGTAGTTCTCGAGGGTGTCCATCAGCGCCTTGCCGGCGTGGCTGCGCGGGTCGGAGCCCGCACGTCGTACGACCTCGTGGACCTTCTCGCGCAGGACCGGGATGCGGGTCACCGACTCGGTGTAGGCAGCGCTGGAGAAGAGGCCGAGGAACCGGCGCTCGCCGACGACCTCACCGTCGGGGCCGAACGTCTTGACCCCGACGTAGTCGAGGTACGCCGGGCGGTGGACCGTGGCGCGGGAGTTGGCCTTCGCCAGCACCAGCAGCGTCTTCTCCCGTGCCTTGGCCTTCACCAGCGGAGGCAGCTTGGCGAAGGCGCTGGACAGGTCCTGGTCGTGGCGCAGGATGCCCAGGCCGGAGCCGGGAACGGCGCGCAGCCCGCACTCGTCGGGGTCACCCTCGTCGGTCTCCAGCGCGTACTCGCGGTAGCCGAGGAAGGTGAAGTGGTCGTTGGCCAGCCAGGTGAGGAAGTCGCGACCCTGCCGCAGCTCGGCAGCCGGCAGCGGCGGGGGGCTCTCGTCGAGCTCGGCCACCACCGAGAGGGCCTGGGCGTGCATCTTCTCCCAGTCCTCGACCGACTCGCGGACGTCGCGCAGCACCCGCTGGAGGCCCTCCGTGACGGCCGCGGCCTCCTCCTCGTCGGTGCGGTCGATCTCGACGTGCATCCACGACTCGGCGCCGTCCCGGTCATCGTCGTCGGGCTCCTGGGCGTGGACGTGCTGGAGCTCGCCGGTGATGTCGCGCTCGACGTTGAACTGCGGGTGGATCACCGAGTGCACGTTGTGACCGAGCCGGTTGAGCTCCATCGTCACCGAGTCGACGAGGAAGGGCATGTCGTCGGTGACGACCTCGACGACCGAGCGACCCGCCGCGGACCAGCCGGACTCGGCGCTGGTGGGCGTCACCACCCGGACCGCCGCCGTGCCCTGCGGGCGCGAGACACCGAGCTCGCGGTGCGAGGCCAGGGCGCCGAACAGGTCCTCGGGTGATCGTTCGTCGACCTCCTCGGGAGCCACGTGTCGGTAGTAGCTGCGCAGCAGGTCGCCCCACTCGGGGCGGGCCTGCGTCGCGGCGTCGAGCTGTTGGTCCTTGATCTCCTCCGGCGTCGCCACGCTCCGACACTAGAACCCGGCGTGTGAGCGTCACAACAAGGGGTGGGGAGTGTCGTCGGGCCATGATGGGGCCATGAAGAAGCTGACGAAGAAGCTGACCTACGACGCCACCACCGAGGCGGTGGCAGCCATGCTCGCCGACCCCGCCTTCCGCGAGGAGGTGCTCGAGCGGCAGCACGTCGTACGCGGCTCGGCCACGGTCGACGGCGACGTGGTCACCGTCGAGCAGGTGCGCTCCGCCGACGGCGTGCCGTCCTTCGCCCGCTCGTTCGTCGGGGACGAGATCGCCATCGTCCAGCAGGACACCTGGACCTCGGCGACCACCGCCGACATCGAGCTCTCGATCCCGGGCAAGCCCGGCCACGCGCAGGGCACCCTCGCGCTCACCGACGCCGGGGGGCGCACGACCGAGACCATCGACCTCGAGGTCAGCATCAAGATCCCGCTCGTCGGCGGGAAGGTCGAGACCATGATCACCGACCTGCTCGCCCGGGCGCTCGACGTCGAGCACCGCGTCGGCGTGGAGTGGCTCGGCCGCTAGTCGGCCGGCTGGCCCTCTCGATCGGTGCGGGAGGGGGACTCCCGTGCGTCGGACTCCTCCTGGGCCACCGTCGCCGCGTCGGCGGCGGCGTCGGCCCGGGTGCGCCGCCACACCACGATCGCCAGCACCACGACGGGGCCGAAGGCGAGCAGCACGGTCAGCAGCTGCTCGAACGGGTGCAGCGCGCCCATGTGCAGGGGTGGGCGGAGCAGGATCACCCCGTCATCCTCCCACCCCCGACGCGCGGTGCGTCCTCAGCCCTGGTGGGGGTAGAGGTGGTCCGTGGGCGGGACGAAGGTCTCCTTGATCGAGCGCGGGCTGGTCCAGCGCAGCAGGTTGACCGCGGCACCGGCCTTGTCGTTGGTGCCCGAGGCCCGGCCACCACCGAAGGGCTGCTGCCCCACCACAGCACCGGTGGGCTTGTCGTTGATGTAGAAGTTCCCCGCCGCGAACCGCAGCGTCTCCTGGGCCCACGCGACCGCGGCGCGGTCCTGCGAGATGATCGCGCCGGTCAACGCGTACGGCGCGAACGACTCCATCTGCTCCACGACCCTCTCGAAGCTGCCCGGCATCGAGGAGTCGTCGTAGACGTGGACCGCGAGGATCGGGCCGAAGTACTCCTCGGAGAACATCTGGTCGGTCGGGTCGCTGGACTCGATGATCGTCGGGCGCACGAACCAGCCCACCGAGTCGTCGACCTGCCCGCCGGCCAGCACCGTGAGGTGCTTGGCCCGCTTCGCGCGCGCGATCGCGGCCTTGTGCTTGGCGAACGCGCGCTCATCGATCACCGCACCCATGAAGTTCGTCAGGTCGGTGACATCACCCATGGTGAGCGCCTCGGTGTCGGCGATCAGCTGGTCCTTGATCCTCACCCACACCGAACGAGGGATGTAGGCCCGCGAGGCGGCCGAGCACTTCTGACCCTGGAACTCGAACGCACCGCGGATCATCGCGACCCGCAGCACGTCGGGGTCGGCCGAGGGGTGCGCGACGATGAAGTCCTTGCCGCCGGTCTCGCCCACGATCCGCGGATAGGTCCGGTAACCGGAGATGTTCTGCCCCACCGTGGCCCACAGGTGCTGGAACGTCGGCGTCGAGCCGGTGAAGTGGATCCCCGCGAGGTCACGGTGCGCCAGCGCCACCTTCGACACCTCGAGGCCGTCACCGGGGAGCATGTTGATGACGCCGGGCGGCATCCCTGCCTCCTCCAACAGCTCCATCGTCAACGACGCGGCCAGCTGCTGGGTCGGCGACGGCTTCCAGATCACCGTGTTGCCCATCAACGCCGGGGCGGTGGGCAGGTTGCCGGCGATCGCGGTGAAGTTGAACGGCGTGATCGCATACACGAACCCCTCGAGCGGACGGTGGTCCGTACGGTTCCAGATGCCCGGACTGTTCGCGATCGGCTGGTCGGTGAGCATCTGCTTGGCGTAGTGCACGTTGAAGCGCCAGAAGTCGATCAGCTCACACGCCGCATCGATCTCGGCCTGGAACGCCGTCTTCGACTGACCCAGCATCGTCGCCGCGTTCAACCTCTGACGCCACGGACCCGCCAGCAGGTCCGCGGCCTTGAGGATGATCGCGCACCGCTCGTCGAAACCCATCGCCCGCCAGGCCGGGGCGGCGTCGTTGGCAGCCTTGATCGCCGCCTCGGCGTCCTTGACCGTGGAGTTCTTCAGCGTGCCCAGCACGTGGGCGTGGTCGTGCGGCTGGACCACCTTCATCTCGGCCCCGCCCCCGTTGCGGCGCTTCCCGCCGATGACAGCACGGAACGACTGCTGCTTCTTCTCCAGCCGCGCCAGCTCGGCGACGAGGGTCTCCCGCTCCGCGCTGCCGGGGGCGTACGTCAGGTTCGGCTCGTTGACCGGAGCCGGAGGAAAGGTGATGGCGTCCATGCGCCCGATGGTGTCAGAGACCGTGGAGGGCCTCAAAGGCGCAGGAGCCTCAGGCCCCGAGCAGGTCGTCGATCTCCTGCGTGGCCCACCACGCGAGGTCGTCGTCCGGATCGGCGTCGTCGTCGCTGTCGACGTGCACGGCCACCACGTCGCGCCACCGCACGGGCGCGTCGCCGGTCGCGGTCTCCACGACCACCACCACCCGGCGGCGCCGGCCGTCCGGGAGGCCCGCCAGCAGCTCGGCCGAGGCGTCCGCGGCGGTCATGAGGGCGACGTACTCCGTCTCCTCTCCGTCGTCGGCTGCCACCACCGGGTCGACCACGCGGGGTCCGTCGGCGTCATGGTCCTCGGCGAGGAGGAGCAGCGTGGTCGGGAGGTAGCGGCGGGTCATGTCTTGCCTGCCTTCGATCGGGAGGTCTTCTTGCGCCCGCGGGGCGCGCGCGGTCGGGAGTCGGACGCGGAGTCCTTGAGCTCCTCGAGCGCCTCCAGCACGCACTGGCCCAGCACGTCGGCGTCGGGCACGGCGTCGCGGTCGGCGGTAATGCCGTAGAACACCCCGCCGTCGTAGGACGTCACCCCGATCGCCACCGGGTGGTCGGGCAGGAGCGGGTGCACGGGGTAGGACTCGAGCATCCGGGCACCGTCGGCCCAGAGCGGGAACTGCGGCCCGGGCACGTTGGTGATGGAGACGTGGAAGCCGTGCCGCATCTCGGCTGCGGCGACCCGCGACCCGAGCGCGTGGAACGTCGTCGGGGCGAACCCGGCGATGCCCGAGAGACGGCGGGCGGAGACGTTGCGGCCGTTGTCGCGGTGGGCCTTGAGGTCGTAGCTGACCTGGTGGAGCCGGAGGACGGGGTTGGTCTCGCTGATCGGCAGGTGCACGAGGTGCCCGGTGATCTGCGTGCCGAGGGAGGTGGTCTCGAGCTCGTCGTCGATGACCGACATCGGGACGATGGCCTTGATCGTCCGGAGGCCCCCCATCGACTCCGCACGCGTCATCAGCCAGCCGCGCAGGCCGCCGGTGAGGGTGGCGAGGATGACGTCGTTGACCGTCCCGCCGTGGACCTCACGGATCGAGCGGTAGTCGGAGAGCTCGGTGCGCACTGTCACGAAGCGCCGCTGCTGCGAGAGCCGGCGATGCACGGGGGTGGAGTGGACAGGGCCCCGACCGGCGAGCGCGTGAGCGACCTCGGCGACCCGGGCACTCGTCGCCGAGGCCTGCCGGGCGATCGACTCGGCGTTGGCGCGGGCGGTCAGCCAGAGGGTGCCGGGTCGCTCGAAGGTGTCGGTGACCGCGTTGACCGCCGCCGCGACCGGGCCGGCCGTACGCCGGGGGTGCCAGTCGTCGTCGTGGCCCAGGGTCGAGCGGTCGGCCGAGGTGTCGAGCAGGACCTGGCCGATGTCGACGGTCTCCCGGCCGTCGACGAGGATCTGGTGGCTCTTGGTCAGGAGGGCGACGTGGCCGTGCTCGAGGCCCTCGACGAAGTAGCACTCCCACAGCGGCCGGCTGCGGTCGAGCGGCCGCGAGGCGATGCGGGCGACGAGCTCGCGGAGCTGGTCCATGGTGCCGGGGCGCGGCAGCGCCGAGCGACGCACGTGGTAGCCGAGGTCGAACGTGTCGTCGTCGACCCAGGCCGGGTTGGCCAACCGGCCCGGCACGCTCTGCAGTCGTTGCCGGTAGCGCGGGACGAACGCGATCCGGTCGGCGATCAGGTCGACGAGCCGGTCGTGGTCGAAGCCGGACTCGCCGGGGTCGAAGATCTCGACGGTCGCGTTGTGCATGGGCGTCGTGGGGGACTCGGCGGCCAGGATGGCCAGGTCCCGCGGCCGCAACCGCTCGCTCATCCACGTACTCGCTTCGCTCCGTGCGCCGATGAGGCACAAGTCGCGCAGCACTGACCGGTTCGCTCGCTGCGCTCGCTCATCCACGTACTCGCTTCGCTCCGTGCGCGGATGAGGCACAAGTCGCGCAGCACTGACCGGTTCGCTCGCTGCGCTCGCTCACAAGGTGCCCTCTCGTCGATGTCTTGCTCCCGCATGGGATTCTGGCAGAGCCCCCAGCACCATCGAAGGAGAAGCCTGTGTCCGGTCGCGGTCTCGCGCGCCTCGCCCCTGTCGTCCTCGTCCTCGCCGCCGGGCTCAGCGCCTGCGGTGGCAGCGACGCCGACCCGCCGGCCACCACCTCCTCCCCCACCACCGACGGCGACGCCGTCGCGATCACCGTCACCCGCAAGGACGACGCCTTCACGCCCAACGGCGAGCGCGTCGAGCTGGGGATCGGCCAGACCCTCAAGCTGACCGTGACCGCCGACGAGGCCGGTGAGTTCCACGTGCACAGCACGCCGGAGCAGGAGATCGAGTACGAGGAGGGCACCTCCGAGCACGAGATCACCGTCGGCCGGCCCGGTGTGGTCGAGGTCGAGAGCCACGACCCGGCCTCCGTCGTGCTGCAGCTCGAAGTCCGTTGAGCGGCGGCCTGCCGGGCAGCTCGATCGAGGCCCACGGCCTGGGCGGCGCCAAGGACCTGCCGATCCCGTCCGAGCTGGCGATCGCCGGCGCGGTCGCCGCGCTGGTCATCTCGTTCACCGTGCTCGCCGTGGCGTGGCGCGAGCCGCGCTACGACGCCGCGACCAGCGGCCGCGAGGCACCGGCGTGGCTGGACCGGTTCGTGTCATCACCCGCGCTGGCCATCGCCGCCCGCACCTTCGGGATGGTGTTCTTCCTCTACGTCGCCGCGGCCGCGGTCTTCGGCAAGGACAGCCTGGTCAACCCGTTCCTCGGGACGTTCTACGTCCTGCTGTGGGTCGGCATCGTGCCTGCGTCGCTGCTGTTCGGCCGGTTCTTCAAGGCGATCAGCCCCGCCCGCACGATCAGCATGCTCTTCGCGAGGATCTCCGGAGTTTCGGAGGGCGAGGGGATGTACGCCTATCCCGCCCGCCTCGGCTACTGGCCGGCCGCCGTCGGACTGTTCGCTTTCGTGTGGCTCGAGCTGGTCTACCCCTACTCGACCGAGATCGGCCCGGTGCGACTGTGGTGCGCGGCCTACCTCGGCATCATGCTGATCGGCTCCGCGATCTGGGGGACGACCTTCCTCGAGCGCGCCGACCCGTTCGAGGTCTACTCCTCGCTGGTCGCCAAGCTCTCCGTGTGGGGTCGCCGTGACGGCGTGCTGGTCCTGCGGAGCCCGCTGGCCAACCTGGACACCCTCGTCGCACGGCCCGGGCTCGTGGCCGTGGTCGGCGTGCTGTTCGGCAGCACGGCGTTCGACTCGTTCCGGGAGTCGACGGTCTGGCTCAAGCTGGTGCAGTCGTTGTCCACCACGCGGATCCTGCCCGACACGGTCGCCCTGGTCGGCTTCTCGGTGGGCGTCGCGCTGATCCTCACCGTGGCCACCATGGCGACCGGGGTGAGCAGCCAGACACCGCGCCGCGCGCTGCCCGACCTCTTCGCGCACTCAGTGGTGCCGATCATCGTCGGCTACATCGTGGCCCACTACCTGACCTACTTCGTGGAGTACGGACAGCAGACGCTGATCCAGCTGAGCGACCCCTTCAGTCGCGGCGACGACTACCTCGGCACCGCCGACCTCCAGATCAACTACTGGCTCTCGTCGCACCCGACGTTCCTGGCCGTGACCAAGGTGGTCGCCGTGGCGCTCGGGCACGTCGTCGGGGTGGTCGCAGCCCACGACCGCGCGATCAAGCTGCTGCCGAAGCGACACCAGCTGACCGGTCAGCTCCCGCTGCTCGTGGCGATGGTGGGCTTCACGGTCGGAGGCCTGTACCTGTTGTTCGCGGCATGACGTAGCCGAAGTACTTCGGCGTGACCTTCTCCGCCGGTTGCGGCGCAACCGGGCCGTAGGGCCAGCCGGGAGGCAGCTCCTGGGTCACGGTGACGCTCTCGCACGAGCCGCGGTAGTCGATGACGTCGTGCGGATCGCGCCAGCCGACGTAGATCACCCGGTCGGCGTTCCCGCTGTCGCCCTGGGACCGGTCGTCGCAGTGGATCCGGTCCTCGTAGCCGTCGGGGAGCACGTAGATCGTGTCGTTGCCCTGCTCCCCGAACACCTTGTCGGCACCGGGACCGAGGAAGATCGTGTCGTCGCCCTCGTCGCCCTTGATCAGCCAGTCGTGGCCGGTGCCGTCGATGAGCACGTCGTCGCCCGGGCCGCCCTGGATCGCACCGTCGTCGCCCGGACCGGCGTCGATGTAGTCGTTGCCGTCGTTGCCGATGTGCTTGTCGGACCCGTCGCCGCCGAAGATCCGGTCGTCGCCCGTGCCGCCACCGAGGGTGTCGTTGCCGGCCTCGCCGTAGACGATGTCGTTGCCGTCGTTGGCGGTGACGATGTCGTCGCCCTCGCCACCGTAGAGGGTGTCATCCCCCTTGCCGCCGTCGATCCTGTCGTTGCCGAGACCGCCGGCCACCCAGTCGTTGCCGGGCTGGGCGGTGATCCAGTCGTTGCCGTCGTCGCCGTAGACCGTGTCGTTGCCGGAGCCGGCGAAGATGGTGTCGTCGCCGCTGCGACCGCGCACCGTGTCGCGGCCGCCCAGGCTCATGATCCGGTTGGGCTTGGCGTTGCCGTTGATCACGTCGTTGGCGGGCGTGCCGCGCATCTGGCGCCCCGCGGCGTGGGCGGGGGTCGAGCCGAGCAGCAGGACGGCGAGCGCGAGGGCGCTCACTCTGACTGGGGACGTCACCGAGATCTCCGTTCGTCGGACGGATGCAGCGTACGACGATCCGTACCCGCGAGCTGAGGAATCGATGAGTGGCCCCGGCATCGGCCGGGTGCCGGCTCAGCCGGCGCGCCTGCGCATCCCCCGACGTGCGCGACGGTGCGCCGCCGGCACGACGCTGGACGGGAACACCGCATCTGCGAGCGCCTCGAGTCCATGACCGACCGGGGAGTCACCCACCTCGTGGAGGGGGCGTCCGGAGACCAGTGCCCTGTCGACCGAGGCGCGGTCGTCGGGGAGGAAGTGGAGACCGGCGACCCGGCTGAACCCCTCGACCATCCCGGCGATCTCCTTCTCCGACCACCCGATGGAGCTGCGCATGCGGTTGACCACGACCCGCACGGGCGCGCCGCCGACCCGCTCGCGGAGGTCGACCAGCCCGCGGGCCAGCCGGGCCAGTCCGACCGGGTCCGCCGAGCCCACGACGACGATCTCGTCGGCCCGCTCCAGGGCTGCGAGGGTGAGCGCGTTGCGTCCCGGGCGCCCACCGAGGTCGTGGCCGCCATCGTCCTCGATCGAGAACCCGGTGTCGGCCACGACATGGCTGCTCGCCCGCGCGCGGTCCAGGAGCTGCTCGACCTGGGCGGAGCGCACCTCGCGCCAGCGATCGGCTCGTGGCAGACCGGTCACGACGGCCAGGTGGTCGCCGACGCCGCGGCACACCGAGGCGAACCGCTCGTCGAGCTGGCCGGAGGCCGCCAGCCGGGAGGCCGAGAGCAGGCCCGAGACCTCGTCGAGGATGCCGAGCTGCTGGGCGACCGCGCCACCGTAGGGATCGAGGTCGGCGAGCACGACGTCGACCTCCCGCAGGGCGACCTCGGCAGCCAGGTTGGTCGCCACGGTCGTCCGACCCGGCGCCCCGGTCGGCCCCCACACCACCACCACTCGCCCGCTGCCCGGCCGCTCCACCGGGGGTGGCGCCTCCTCGACGCCCGCGTCACGGAACCGGGTGTCGGCGACGTCCTCCACCCTCACCACCACGTCAGGCAGCGACGCGAGCTCACCCGCACCGACGACGGCGGTGATGCCGAGGCGCTGCGCGTGCTCGCGGACATCGAGGTCGTCCGACCGCGCAGCCGTCACCGCAACGGGCCGCACGGCGTGGCGACGCAGGTGAGCGGTGCTCGTCGGGTCGAGTCCGGGCGCGTCCAGCGAGACCACCGCGACGTCGGCCTGGCCGCTCGTCACCGAGGCGAGCAGGTCGTCGACGTCCACGCAGCGCTTGAGCACCACCACACCGGGGTGCGACTCGAGGTCGGCGAGCGCGGGCGACTCCCAGGCCTCGCCCGCGGCCAGGAGCAGCACGCAGATCACGGGTCAGCCCCTTCCGACGACGCGGACACGGTTGTCGCCGCTCGCCGCCAGCACCCGCCCCAGTGACTCCTCGTCGGCCTGCGGGACCGCGAGCACGAGCTGCCGTGCCGCGGCGGAGGCGAAGGTGTCGCTCACGAGTGGCGCGTCGAGCACCGCGACGTCGCCGAGGACCAGCTCCGCCGCCGATCGTGCGTCGTCCCCGCCGAGGCTGCGGTCGTTGATCACCCACACGTCGACGCGCGAGCCGCGGGTCAGCCTGGTGGGCACGTGCTCGGTCGCGACGGCGATCGAGACCTCGACGGTGTCCTCGTCGGCGGCCTCCCCCAGCGCGCCCGCCGGGACGAGCTCCCCGGCGGCCAGCGGCCGGGTGAGGGTGAGCGCCGCCGGGAGCTCGCGGTCGACCGCGAGGTAGTGATCGCGGTCAGCGCCCTCGTCGAAGCGCACCCGCGTCGCCCGCAGGTCGTCGGCGGTGAGCGTCTGGCCCGCCGCGAGGTCGGAGGTCGCCGACCAGACCGGGGTCATGTCGTCGGCGGTGGACAGGATCCGCGCCCCGGCCACGACCGAGCCGGTGACCAGTGCGACCCCGACCCACAGCCGGGGGTCACGCCACCCGGGCGAGCGGAGGCGCGCGGCGGCAGGGACGTCGGGGTCGCGCGGCGCGCGCGAGGTCTTCCGAGGAGCGATGCGGGGCACGCGGGACATCATGGCCCGTCAAGACGGAATTGACACGTGCTTCTCCACAGGTCGGGTGGGCGGGCGCGACGGACCCGTGTGGGTCGGTGGCACGATGGAGCCATGGCCGACGACCCCCGCTTCCTGACGCTCGCCGACGTCGCCGAGGTGCTCAACACCTCCAGCGCGCAGGTCTACGCGCTCGTCCGCCGCGGCGACCTCCCGGCGATCAAGATCGGTGGCCGGGGCCAGTGGCGCGTCGAGCGCATCCAGCTCGAGGAGTTCATCCAGCGGATGTACGCCGACACCAAGGCGTTCGTCGACCAGCACCCGTTCGTCGACGCCGACGTCGAGGCCGACTGAGCCGGCGGTCAGCCGACGTTGCCGTCGAGCACGACCTCGACGACGCTCTCGTCGCTCCCGCGCCTGACCGTCATCTCGACGGTGTCACCGGGCAGGTGCGTGCGGATCGCGACGATCAGGGCGATGCCGTCCGACACCGGCTGGTCGTCGACCGCCGTGATCACGTCGTCCTGCTGCAGACCTGCGCGCTCCGCGGGCGTGTCCGCCATCACCTCGGTGATGGTGGCTCCCTGCACATCGGTCTCGCCGCCGGTCCGGACGCTGGCGCCGATCACCGGGTACTCCGCCTTGCCCGTGCGCAGGATCTGGTCGACCGTGGTGCGCACCTGCTCGATCGGGATCGCGAATCCCACCCCGATGTTGCCGGACTCCCCGGTCGCGCCACCGGTGGTGGCGATGGCAGAGTTCACGCCGACGACCTCGCCGGCGAGGTTGACCAGCGGACCGCCGGAGTTGCCCGGGTTGATGGCGGCGTCGGTCTGCACGGCGTTGATGTACGACGACTCGTCGTCGGACTCGCCCGAGGTGGTGACCGGACGGTTCAGGGCGCTCACGATGCCGGAGGTCACGGTCTGGCTCAGGCCGAGCGGGGCGCCGAAGGCGACGACGGCGTCGCCGACCCGCAGGACCTGCGAGGCGCCCAGGGCGGCAGGCTCGAGGTCGGCCGCCGACTCGACGTCGAGGACGGCGAGGTCGTAGACGGCGCTGCGCCCCACGACGGTTGCGTCGTGGCGCTTGCCGGCCTGGTCGATGACCACGATCGGACCGTCGTCGTCGGCTGCCGAGGCGACGACGTGGTTGTTGGTGACGACGTGGCCGTCACGGTCGAGCACGAACCCGGAGCCGGTGGCGCCACGTGCCTGGCCGCCGAACTCGGCGACGATCTGCACCGTGCTGGGCAGGAGCGCCTGCGCCACCGCCGCGACGGAGCCGTTGTCCGCCTCCAGCGGTGCAGCCGTCTGCGTGCGCACACCGCCGAGGCCGTTGCTGTTGGTGCCGCGATGGGAGGCCAGCTCGTCCTGGAGCGCTCCCCCGGCGAGACCGCCGAGGACGCCCACCACCAGTGCCACCGCCGCGACCGCGGGCCACACCCACATCGGCGGTCGGCGAGTCGGCGCGGGCAGGGCGTACATCGGGCGCTGCGGGTAGGGGCCGGGGCCGAACCAGCCCGGAGCCTGCTGCCCCTGCTGGGTCTGCTGGCCGTACGGCCCGCCGGGACCCTGCAGGCCGGGCGGTGGTCCCAGGGGAATCGTCGGTGGCGGGTCCTGGGGGAGCGCCTGCGTCGGGGAGTCCGCACCTTCGGCACCCGACGTGTCGCCGAAGCGGGCGGCGTACGGCGGCGGGCCGGCGAGGAAGCCGTCCTCGGTGTCGCGACGAGGCTCCGGACCGGACTCCACGATCTCCGGGTCCGACTCGGGTGGCGCTGCCTCTGGGACGTCGGGGCTGCCGTAGGGCCGGCCCTGCGGCTGGATCGCGGGCGCGTCACTGCCCGTCTCGCTCAGGGGTTCGGGGAGCTGCTCGTCGTCCGGGGCAGGCTCGGGGGCGCTGGCTCGCCATCCGGCGAGCGGCTGGGTGGGCTCGTCGGACGCGTGCTCGTCGGAGGGGTGCTCGTCAGGCTGGTGCTCGTCGCTCACGGAGCAATCTTCTCCCGGATCGCCACGAGCCGCTCGGCCAGGGGCGTCCGGGAGGGTGAGACGGGACCGCGGGTGGAGCGGTCCTCGACGTTGAGCGCGGGTGCGACAGGTCCCATCGGGCGGGTCAGGTCGGTGACCGGCGGGCGCGGCTCGACGCGCGGCGCACCCGCGACCCCGAGCGCGAGCACGCCGACGACGCACGCGCTCGCAGCTCCGCCGCCGATGGCGACGAGGCCGCGCCGGGGACGGTGACCGGCAGTGGGGAACGGCGGCGCCGCCAGGGCAGCCCCACCGGTGGTCGACGAGCAACGCCCGATGAGCGAGGACTTGAAGTCATGGGAGGTCTGCTGTCCTCCGGAGGTCCCGCAGGACAGCTGGGCGAGCTGGGTCTTGACCCAGCCCTCCTCCTCCACGAGGTCACGGCAGGCGTGGCAGGCGTGGACGTGGTTCCAGCAGCGCTCCTCCTCCTCGGGCGCGAGGCGACCGTCGAGGAGGGCACTGACACGTGATCCGAGATGGCTCATCACGACATCACGCCCCGGTAGCGCTCACGACCGGCGGCGGGCTCGCGATGGGCGAGTGCCTTGCGGAGCATGCTCCGGCCCCGGTGGATCCGCGAGCGCACGGTGCCGAGCTTGGCGTCCATGATCTCGGCGATCTCTTCGTAGCTGAGCCCCTCGACGTCGCACAGCACCACCGCGGCGCGGAAGTCGGGGGGAAGGGTGGCGAGCGCGGTCTCGATGTCGTCGTCGAACGTCCGGTCGGCGAACGCGAGCTCGGGCGCCGGGGCGGCACTGGTGAGCCGGGCGGCGCGCTCGTCGGAGAGCGGGTCGAAGCGGATGCGCTGCTTGCGACGCGCGCCGTCGAGGAACAGGTTGGTGGTGATGCGGTGCAGCCAGCCCTCGAACGTCCCGGGCGTGTAGGTGTCGAGCGAGCGGAAGACCCGGACGAAGACCTCCTGGGTCAGGTCCTCGGCATCAGGTCGGTTGCCGGTGAGCCGGTAGGCCAGGCGGAACACCCGGTCGGAGTGCTGCTCGACGACCTCGTCCCACGTCGGCACGACGGCGGCCTCCGCCGATCCGGTGGTGTCGACCTGCTCGCCCACGGAGGCTCCCTGGCTCGTCCTTCTCGACCGCAGCTGCAACGGTTCGCTGTCCTTCCTGACGCTAGGTAGCCCGCCTGAGAGTTCCCTGTGAACCTCATGCGCTCCACCCAAGAAACCAGCGGCGGAGTACTGCGTCCAACGACCGAGGTGCCGCGTGTGTTCCCGGCCACGTGCACCGGTCGGTGCGCGATAGAGTCGCGCCCGTGCCCACCACCACCCCGATCAAGCCCGCGAGCTGGTCCTACGCCGAGTCGTTCGTGGCCGAGGACGAGATCCTCGCAGCCGCCCGGAGCCGTGCCGACGAGGTCGGCGTCACGCCGATCGGCTCCGGTGGCGGTGCGGCCCTGCGCTTCCTCGCCTCGGTCCTCGACGCCCGCGCGGTCGTCGAGATCGGGACGGGCACCGGCGTCTCGGGGCTGTGGCTGCTGCGCGGCATGCGCGCCGACGGCGTGCTCACCACGGTCGACATCGAAGCCGAGCACCAGCGCCTGGCGAAGGAGACCTTCAGCGAGGCCGGCATCCCGCCCAACCGCGCCCGCACCATCGCCGGCGCCGGGCTCGACGTGCTCCCCCGCCTCACCGATGGCCACTACGACCTCGTGTTCTGCGACGGCGACAAGCGTGAGTACGCCGCCTACCTCAAGGAGGCGCTGCGGCTGCTGCGTCCCGGCGGCGTGGTGGTGTTCGACAACGCTCTCTGGCACGACCGGGTCGCCGACCCCGCACAGCGCGACGAGGAGACCGTCTCGGTGCGCGACCTCGGCCGCGCGGTCCTCGAGCACGAGGCCCTGGTGCCGGTGCTGCTGCCGGTCGGCGACGGTCTGCTCGCTGCCAAGAAGGAGTGGGCGCCCGAGGTCGAGGGCGCCTGAGGCGCCTCGAGTCTCTCCGAGACTCACCGCCGAGCGTCGGACGTCAGGCGCGGGCGACTGCGACGAAGCCGTCGCGTCCCTCGGCGACGGCGACGATGTCGCACGCCTCGACGAGGATCGGCGAGCAGCCGATGATCCGCGTGCCCGGTGACTGGTCGGCGGTCTCGGTGAAGGTGCGCTGGAACTCCTCGCGCGCCTCGTCGCTGGCGAAGACGTAGCTCCCCTCGAACCACTGCCCCGGCACGCACCGCCAGGTCTTGTGGCGCAGACCGGCCATGTCGGTGAAGCGGGCGTGGGACGTCTCCGCCACGAACGTGGCGAGGCGTTGCTCGACCCCGGGGTCCGCGTCGGCGAGGGACCACCGGATGGTGAGGCCGAGCATCAGGCGATGCCCTCGAGGGGATCGTCGGACCCGAGCCACGACAGCAGCAGTCGTGGGCCCCAACCGCTGGGCCCCGCAGTCCACTCGTGTCGGTCGGTGGGCGACTCGGCGGCAGACGCGAAGTCGACGTGTGCCCAGGGGACGTCGCCGGCGAAGTGCTGGAGGAAGAGAGCCGCGGTGATCGCGCCCGCCCCACCCGCTGCGTTGTCACCGTCGGCGATCTTGGAGGTGACCTTGTCCTCGTAGTCGGTGACCAGGGGCATCCGCCAGACCCGCTCACCGGAGGCGGCGGCGGCCGTCTCGACGTGTCCGGCCAGGGCCTCGTCGTTCGCGAAGTAGCCGCCGGTCCACTGGCCCAGCGACACCTTCATCGCACCGGTGAGGGTGGCGATGTCGAGGATCACGCTCGGCTTCAGCTCGGCCACGGCGTAGGCCATGGCGTCGGCGAGCACCAGACGGCCCTCGGCGTCGGTGTTGTTGACCTCGGAGGTGCGACCACCGACGTGCGTGATGACGTCGCCGGGACGCATCGCGGAACCGCTGACGGCGTTCTCCGCAGCGGGGACCAGCCCGATCACGCGCACCGGGCAGTCGACGTCGCGCAGCGCTGCCATCGTGGCGATCACCGCGGCGCCACCGCTCATGTCGCGCTTCATCGTCAGCATGCCCTCGCTGGGCTTGATGTCGAGGCCACCGGTGTCGAAGGTGATGCCCTTGCCGACGAGCACCACCGTCGGCACGTTCTTCCCGGCTCCCTTGCCGGCGCCGCGCGGCGTGTAGTCCATCCTGATCAGTCGCGGCTCGTGCACCGAGGCGCTCCCGACGGCCAGCAGGCCACCGAAGCCCTCGGCGACGAGTCGGGCCTCGTCCCACACGGTCACGTCGAGTCCCGCCGCCTCGCCGACCTCGACCGCCTGGTCGGCCAGCCAGGCCGGCGTCTTGAGGTTGGACGGGACGGTGGCGAGGGTGCGTGAGCGCCAGCCGGCACCGCCGAGCGCGAGAGCACGGGCCAGCTCGTCGTCCGCACCGTCGTCGCTGATGTCGGCCAGCACGACGCGGCCGACCGGCTGCTCCTTCGGGCCGGTCGAGCGCCAGTGGAAGGCGAACGAACCGAGCATCGCGCCGACGACGAAGGCGCCGAGGCCCTCCTCGGGTGCGATCGCGGCGAGGGACGTCACCACGCTGACGCGGTCCTTCGTGGCCCGCGCGAGCGCCGCTCCGGCGCGCCGGAAGTCGGTGGTCGATGCGTCGCCGACCCCGACGAGCAGCACCAGGCTCACGTCGTCGTCGGGCGCGGAGACCGGGACGGTGGTGACCTCACCGGTGCGCCCGGTGGCGCGAGCGGCCTCGAGGGCTGCGAGCAGGTCGGTCCCGAGAGCCTCGGAGGCCTCGTCCGCACCCGGCCCGAGGAGGGGACCGTCCTCACCCGGGAGGACCGGGAACGCCCAGACCTCGGCGCCGCCGATCTGGTGCGGCAGCGCGGAGCTGAGGGCGAACTCGGGAGGAGAGACCTGCGTCGGCAGCTGTGCGATGGCCACGATCAGCCGACGACGTCCTTGAGGGCGTCCCCGAGAGCCGTGGCCTCATCGGCGTTCAGCTCGACCACCAGACGTCCACCGCCCTCGAGCGGGACGCGCATGACGATGCCGCGCCCCTCCTTGGTGACCTCGAGCGGTCCGTCGCCCGTGCGGGGCTTCATGGCGGCCATCGGCGCACCTCTTCCTGTTCAACCAGCTCTTGTGGATTCGTTGTCACATGCGAATCGAGGCGGCGTGGATGTTTCGGGCCGCCCCGATCGGCGTCGTACGACGTCCATTATCCCCTATGTGCCGCGTGATCGGCACCACAGGTCACGCGGATCTGCGTCAAGAGTCCGGCAGACTGCCCTCATGACTACCCCGGTCCTCCTCGACGTCACCGACTCGGTCGCCACCATCACCCTGAACCGACCTGATGCGATGAACGGGCTCGACACGGCCACCAAGGAGCTCCTGCGCGACACGGTCGAACAGGTCGCGGAGGACGCCGAGGTGCGCTGCGTCGTGCTGACCGGCAGCGGCCGAGCGTTCTGCGTGGGCCAGGACCTCAAGGAGCACCTGGCCGGCCTCAAGGGTGAGTCCGACGTCCCGCTCTCGGACACCGTGGAGCGTCACTACAACCCGATCGTGCTGGCGCTGGCCACGATGCCGAAGCCCGTCATCGCCGCCGTCAACGGGGTGGCAGCGGGCGCGGGGGCCAGCCTGGCCTTCGCCGCCGACTTCCGGATCCTGGTCGACTCCGCGGGCTACAACACCTCGTTCGCCGGCGTGGCCCTGTCGTGCGACACCGGCTCGAGCTGGACGCTGCCGCGCCTGGTCGGCACCGCCAAGGCGATGGAGCTGCTCTACTTCCCGCGCACCGTCTCCGCGCAGGAGGCGCTCGAGCTCGGCCTGGCCCACCAGGTCGTCACCGCCGAGGAGCTGCCCTCCGCCGTCGGCGAGCTGGCCGCCCGGCTGGCCGCCGGCCCGACCGTCGCCTTCGGCTCCATCCGGCAGGCAGCGGCGTACTCCGCCTCCCACTCGCTCGAGGAGTCCCTCGCCTTCGAGGCCGACAAGATGGCGCTGACCGGCGGCACCGAGGACCACCTCGCGGCGGTCGATGCGTTCATGGCGAAGGACAAGCCGGTCTTCCGGGGTCGCTGACGGTCCCCCTCGCGGGGTGTCAGACGGCGGCGGTGAGGTAGGCGTAGGTGAAGACCAGCACAGCCGCGACCATGCCGAGGTGTGCCAGCAGCGAGAGGCCGGGTCCGTCGCTCCAGCCGTCCCCGGTCGCAGCCGGGACGTGACGACCGCGCGAGGGCAGCCAGCGGGCCAGGACCAGCAGCCCACAGATCGCCACGACCCACCAGCACGCCACGGCCAGGATCCCGAAGAGCGGTCCGCCGAGGAAGGTGTCCTCGGGCGACACCAGGACGCCGATCCAGAGCACGAGCGCGACGACGCCGGCCACGAAGTGGACCGTGGGCAGGCGACGGCTGATGGAGAACTGGCCCGCCGCACCGTCGGCCCGCAGGCGCAGACGGGTCAGCACGATCACCACGGCCGCGAGGGCCGTGAGGATCCACACGACGATCTGGAACGACATGACCGGGCAGTCTGCCCTAGTCGCGAGGCGAGTCGCCAGACGAGTCCTCGGCGACGCCTCGACGGCCCTCCCCCGGCTCGTCGTGGCGCTCGTCCTCCAGCTCGGTCGCCAGCCGCGCGAGGAGCGCGTCGACGTCGGACATGCGGTAGCCCCGCACCGCGAGGGGGAACCGGACGGTGCGCAGGTCCGCGGCCGCGATCGGCCGGTCGTCGGGCAGCGCCAGGTCGGGGCGGTCGTCGTACGCCGGTGCCATCGACCCGCCGCGACCGGACGCGACCATCGCGACGCCGCCCATGGCGAGGACGACGAGGATCGCGAAGAGCCAGGTCATCGCGGCTACTCCGGCCGCTTCGGGGCGGGCGTCGGCCAGCGGTCGTCGCGGGCGTCGACCATGAGTCGTACGGCCTCGTCGACGTCGTCGGTGAGGACCATCATGTCGAGGTCGGCGGCGTTGATCTTGCCGTCGGCGAGCACGGTCTCGCGCAGCCAGCCGAGCAGGCCGGACCAGTAGTCCTTGCCGATCAGGACGATCGGGAAGGACGTGACCTTCTGCGTCTGCACGAGGGTGAGCGCCTCGAACAGCTCGTCGAGGGTGCCGAGACCGCCGGGGAGCACGATGAAGCCTTGCGAGTACTTCACGAACATCGTCTTGCGAGCGAAGAAGTAGCGGAAGTTGATCCCCTTGTCGACCCACTGGTTGAGGCCGGACTCGAAGGGCAGCTCGATGCCGAGACCGACGCTCACTCCACCAGCCTGGCAGGCACCCTTGTTGGCGCCCTCCATCGTGCCGGGGCCGCCGCCGGTGATGACCGCGAACCCGGCCTCGGCGAGCTTGCGTCCCGCCTCCTCCGCGACGGCGTGGTGCGGGTGGTCGGCAGGCGTGCGCGCTGAGCCGAAGACCGCGATCGCGGGCCCGAGCTCGGCCAGCGCGCCGAAGCCCTCGACGAACTCGGCCTGGATCCGCAGCACCCGCCACGGGTCGGTGTGCACCCAGTCCGTCGGACCGCGGCTGTCGAGGAGGCGCTGGTCGGTCGTGCTGCCCTCAGTGACCTGCCCGCGGCGCTCGACGACGGGGCCCGTCATGCGGTCGTGGGTCCGGTCCGTCATGCGCTCTCCCCCGTCAGCCAGTCCTTGAGGATGCGCTCGCAGCGCTCGATGTGCTCGATCGGCACGTGCTCGTCCTGCTTGTGCGCGAACATCGGGTCACCGGGGCCGAAGTTGACCGCCGGGATGCCGAGCTTGGTGAACTGGGCGACGTCGGTCCAGCCGAACTTCGGCTGGGGCTCTCCCCCGACGGCGTCGACGAACGCCTTCGCCGCCGGCCGGTCGAGGCCGGGGAGCGCGCCGGCCGCCATGTCGGTCACTGTGACGTCGTAGCCCTCGAAGAAGTCGCGGACAAAGGCCTCGGCGTCGTCCTCGCTGCGGTCGGGGGCGAAGCGGAAGTTGACCTCGACCACGCACTCGTCGGGGATGACGTTGCCGGCGACCCCGCCGCGGATGCCGGTGGCGTTGAGGCCCTCGTGGTAGGTCAGCCCGTCGATCTCGGGCTCGCGGGCGACGTAGTCGCTCAGCCGGGCGAGCACCGGGCCCGCGAGGTGGATCGCGTTGACGCCCTTCCAGCTGCGCGCGCTGTGCGACCGCTCACCGGTGGTGCGCACGTCGACGCGCATCGTGCCCTGGCAGCCCGCCTCGATCGCGGCGTTGCTCGGCTCCATGAGGATCGCGAAGTCGGCCTCGACCAGATCGGGGTCGCTGACGGTGAGCTTGCGCAGGCCGTTGTGGACCGAGTCGACCTCCTCGGCCTCGTAGAAGATGAAGGTGAGGTCGCGCAGCGGCTCGGTGACGTCGCGGGCGAGCTTGAGCATCACCGCGTCGCCCCCCTTCATGTCGCAGCTGCCGAGGCCGTGGAGGATGCCTTCCTCGAGGCGGGCGGGCAGGTTCGCGTTGAGCGGCACGGTGTCGAGGTGACCGGCGATCACGACCCGCTCGCCCAGGCCGAGGTCCGTGCGAGCGACCACGGTGTGGCCACGGCGGGTGACGGTGAGGTGCGGGAGGGACAGCAGCGCGGCCTCGACGGCGTCGGCGATCTGCTGCTCGTCGTGGCTGACCGAGGAGATGTTAACCAGCTGCTCGGTCAGGGAGGCGACGTCGGCGGACAGGTCGAGTGACATGCCCCGATTCAACCAGCCGTCGTGTGGCGGCCCGCCCCTGCCACGCAGGATCAGCGCCTCAGCGCACGCCGCTTCGTGCTGCTCGTGCGGAGCGCACCCAGCAGGTCACGGTCGAGCGTGCCGTAGCCGGTGGTGCTCCAGGCTCCGAGGTCGAGGCGGTAGTAGTGCACCGTCCGCTCCCCCTCGATGAAGTCGAGGATGTCGTCGGGCTCACGTCCGGCCCGGACGTCGGCGGCGCAGTCCTTGCACGCGGGTACGTCGACCGCGCGGTCGTCGTCGCGCCAGGTGACCTCGGTGGTGGAGCCGTCGTGCAGGGGGTTGAACCAGCAGCGCACCGGTGGTCTCCACGCGGAGGGCTTGCGCGACTGGGCCGCTGCCCGGGCGTCCTGCCCGCGGCGAGCCAGGACGAGCGCGCCCACCACGTCCGCGGGCGCGGCCTCCTGCGACAGGATCGAGCGGGCCGCTGCGTAGTGGTCGAGGGCCTGCTGCCAGGCGTCGAGCGCGTTCGCGCTGCCACCGGGCTCGCCGGCGCCGATCGCCTCGCCCAGGGCGAGCACCTCGGCATCGGCCTCCTGACGCAGCCGTCGGTCCTCGGCGGCCCGGACGGTGTGCAGCACGGTGCTCGGCAGCGTGAAGCGCGCGGTCCGGGACCGACGGCGCCGCCGCCACATGACCAGACCGGCCACCACGGCACCGAGGGCGAAGACGACGCCGATCCCGCCGACCACCTCGGAGGTCTGGATCCCCTCGTCGGCGGTCCACGAGTAGCGCTCGTCGCGCGGGACGTCGAACCAGAGCTGCTCGGCGTTGCCGTCGTCGAGCAGCTCCTGGACCTGCACGACCTGGGCGACGATGTCGTCGGGGTTCTGGTGGTTGGCGACGTTCGCGACCGACATGGTGCTCGGCTGCTCACCGTAGGACTGGACCTTGAGCTGCGGCTCGCTGTACCTGGCCCAGCCGACGTAGGTGGCATCGCCGCCGGCGTCGTCGTGCAGCCACGCGCTCAGGTTGGCGAAGTTGCCCTGGAACCGAGCGTCGTCGGGAGCGACCTCGATCAGCACCACCTTGAGGTTCGCCTGCTGCGAGGAGGCCACCGCCTCCTCGATCCGTGCCTCGTCCCCGGCCGAGATGCCGTGGCTCTTCGCGAACGCCGGGTCGATCCAGACGCCGTCACCGCTCATCTCCTGCTCGATCGCGGCGATCGTGGCGTCACTGATCGCGTCGGCCATGGATGGGACGTGCGACATCACGAGACCTCTCGACGGCGGGATCCGACGTACCAGCGCAGCAGCAGGAAGAGGGGCGCGATCCCGAGTGCACCCATGAGCGCGGCCGCGGCGAGCCCGCCGCCGACCCCACCCCAGTAGTCGAAGTCACTGGGCTCGGCGGGCTCGGTGGGCAGCGGCTCCGCCTCCCAGGTCGCCATCTCCTCGGCGATCCGGACCAGCGCCGGGCCTGGCTGGCCCTGGGAGCGGGCGTCGAGGTAGTGGGGCTCGAGCCCGACAGCGTCGGAGTCGGTGCCGCCGTTGCTCCAGAGGACGACGTAGTGCCCCTCCTGTCCCACCGCTGCTCGCCACTGGGCGGCCGCGCCGGACGGCGTGTAGCCGACCTCGTTGCCGTCGGGGTAGTCGAGGTAGGCGATCCGGGCGGGCACGCGCGAGCCGCTGAGGACCTCCTCGGCCCGCTGGAGGTCATCCTCGGGGACCCGGTCCGCGAGGAGCGGATCGACCGCGACGAGGGTGTCCTGGTCGAGGAGGTCGCGCACGGCGTCGACCGGGGCGGGCACGTCGTCGACCTGGCCGAACACCTCTGCCCGTCGCTGGACGTCGGCCGCCTCACGCTCCTCCTGCCAGTCCTGGACCGAGAGGGCCAGGCCGGTGCCGGCCGCGATGCCGATGACGGCACCGACGCTCCAGGCGACGAGCGGTGGCAGGGCTCTCATCGCTTCCCCGCCCGATCAGCGAGCACGTCGCGCGCCAGGTCGTCGGAGATCGCGCCGAAGCCGGCGCGCGCCCAGACGTCGTCGCGCTCCCAGTAGGGCACCGTGCCGCGGCGTGCCTTCAGCTGCAGGTGCTCGGGCACGCGGCCCTTGCGCACGGTCGTGGCACACGCGGTGCAGCACGGCACCTCCACCGCGCCGTCACCCAGCCGCCACGACACCGTGGCCCTGCTCTCCGGGTGGCGGGGATCGAAGAAGCACGTCCGCAGCGGTGCGCCGCTCCTGCCGCGCCGGCCGCGGGCGAGGTCGCGGGCGCCACCGCGGGCGACGACCTGCGCCCCGATGAGGTCGGCGACGTCCCGCGAGGACAGGAGCCGCTCCACGGCGTCGCGCGCGGTGAGTGCACGGCCGGCGACGTCGCGGTCCTCCAGGGCCTCCCAGTCGGTGCGCTCCAGCGCGGCGGCGAGCTCGTCGGACAGCTCGGTGGCACGGCGTCGCTCGGTCTCCGGGTCCGGTGGCGGCGCAGCGACCGCCTTGCCCGGGGAGCGGTCCGGACCGGGCCTGGCCCGCCGCGGCCAGCCCCGCAGGGTCTGGCCGAGCAGCAGGGCGACCGCCAGCGCGGCGAGGCCGCCGACCAGTGCCGAGAGGCCACGCTGAGCGTTGCGCACCTCGACGTAGGAACCGGTGCGCGGACGCCACTGGGCTGCCGCCTGCACTCCCACCGCATAGGTGGCCAGCTGCTCGGCGTCGGCGTCGGTCAGGGTCGCCGGATAGTCCGACCCCGCGCCGTCGCGTGCCATCTCGACCAGCTCCTCGGCTGCCAGCACCTGCGCCTCCGCGGTGGCGACGGCGGGCGGGGAGAGGTAGCGCTCCGACCCCCGGGCGTAGCCGCCCACCTCCTGCATGGTCTCGTCGAGCAGGTCCTTGTTGCTCGACGCACCGAGGCTCACGCGCGCTGCGTCCGCGTCGAGGCCGAAGGCGAAGACCTGCTGGATACCGCCGGTCGTGTCGACGACGTAGAGGCCGTCGCCCAGACGGCGGTTGAGCAGCCCGGCGAACGCCTCGGTGGCGGCGATCCGGTCCCCGCTCGGCAACTCCTGCGGCTGCTCGACGAGCGCCACGTAGACGGGGAACGGCACCTCGCGGACCAGCGCTGCGATCCGGTCGTGCGCCTGCTCGGCCTCACCCGAGCCCATCACGCGGTCGATCACCACGCCGTCCTCGCGGAGGGCGTCCGCGAGGGCGTCGATGTCGGTCGGTCCGTCCATGGCGCGGTGTCTACCCCGATCAGGCGCGGGTCACACGTACGTCGACCTCTGCCGCGTCGGCGTACGCCACCGAGGTGGCGAGGGTCTCGTCGGCGATCAGCGTCTCGTGGGTGCGGGCAGCGGCGAGCGTCGACTCCGGGCCGGCCACCGTCAGCGCGATCCGGTCGCTGACCTGCAGACCCGCGTCCTTGCGGGCCTGCTGCACCGCCCGCACCAGGTCGCGGGCGGTGCCCTCGGCCTCGAGCTCGGGCGTCACCGCGGTGTCGAGCACCACGAAGCCACCGCGCGGCAGCATGCCGATGGCAGTGTCGTCGTCGGAGGACCCGGCGACCGTCTCGAGGGTGTACTCCCCCTCGACCAGCGCGAGCCCACCCGCGGTCACGGTGCCGTCCTCGGCGACCGACCAGTCGCCGGACTTCGAGCCCCTGATCGCGAGCTGGACGTCCTTGCCCAGCCGCGGTCCCGCGGCGCGTGCGTTGACCGTGAGCCGCTGCGAGACGCCGTACGCCGCCGCCTCGGCCGCGTCCGCCGCGAGGAGGTCGACCGCCTTGAGGTTGAGCTCGTCGGCCACCAGCGACGCGAAGCCGGTGAGGTCGGCCTCGGAGACCACCGTGAGCCGCGACAGCGGCAGCCGGTTGCGGAGGTTGGCGGCCTTGCGCAGCGCCGAGCCGGCCGAGCAGACGTCGCGGACGGTGTCCATCGACGCGACCAGCCCGTCGTCGGACGGCAGGTCGTCGGCGGACGGCCAGTCGGTGAGGTGGACCGAACGCTCGCCGGTGAGGCCGCGCCAGACCTCCTCCGTCGTCAGCGGCATCAGCGGCGCGGTGACCCGGCAGACGACCTCGAGCACCGTGTAGAGGGTGTCGAACGCGTCCGCGTCCTCGTCCCAGAAGCGCTCGCGCGAGCGACGGATGTACCAGTTGGTGAGCACGTCGAGGAAGCTGCGCGTCGAGTCGCACGCCGCGGCCACCTCGTAGTTGTCGA
The DNA here is from genome assembly GCF_014779665.1 of Nocardioides hwasunensis. Classification (GTDB taxonomy): domain Bacteria; phylum Actinomycetota; class Actinomycetes; order Propionibacteriales; family Nocardioidaceae; genus Nocardioides; species Nocardioides hwasunensis. Next base: position 76,650 of record NZ_JACXYY010000004.1, read on the forward strand.
GCTGGTCGGTCATCGCGGCGACGTAGTCGCGCAGCTTGGCCAGGACGTAGCGGTCCATCGGATGGGCGCTGTCGGTGCGCCAGGTGGCGTCGTGGCCGGCTCCGTCGCCCGCCGCGTTGGCGTACAGGCTGAAGAAGGACCAGCTGTTCCACAGCGGGATCAGCACCTGGCGCACGGAGTCGCGGATGCCCTGCTCGGTCACCACGAGGTTGCCACCGCGCAGGATCGGGCTCGACATGAGGAACCAGCGCATTGCGTCGGCACCGTCGCGGTCGAAGACCTCGCGGACGTCGGGGTAGTTGCGCAACGACTTCGACATCTTCTGGCCGTCGTTGCCGAGCACGATGCCGTGGCTCAGGCACGTCGAGAACGCCGGGCGGTCGAAGATCGCGCCGGCCAGGACGTGCATCGTGTAGAACCAGCCGCGGGTCTGGCCGATGTACTCGACGATGAAGTCGCCCGGGAAGTGGTGGTCGAACCAGTCCTTGTTCTCGAACGGGTAGTGCACCTGGGCGAAGCTCATCGAGCCCGAGTCGAACCACACGTCGAGGACGTCAGTGACGCGGCGCATCGTGGACTTCCCGGTCGGGTCGTCGGGGTTCGGGCGGGTCAGCTCGTCGACGTACGGCCGGTGCAGGTCGGGGTTGCCGTCCACGTCGAGCGGCAGCGTTCCGAAGTCGCGCTCGATCTCCTCGAAGGAGCCGTAGACGTCGACGCGGGGGTACTGCTCGTCGTCGGACTTCCACACCGGCACCGGGCTGCCCCAGAAGCGGTTGCGGGTGATCGACCAGTCGCGGGCGTTCTCCAGCCACTTGCCGAACTGGCCGTCCTTGATGTGGTCGGGGACCCAGCGGATCTCCTGGTTGAGCGCCATCAGGCGCTCCTTGACCTTGGTCACCTCGACGAACCACGACGAGACGCCCTTGTAGATCAGCGGCTGCCGGCAGCGCCAGCAGTGCGGGTAGGAGTGGTCGTAGGTCTCGCGGCGCACGAGGACGGTGCCGGGCGTGACGCTGCCCGTCTCGCCCTCGCCGCGGGTGGCGGCCTTGAGGTGGTCGATGACGTGGAGGTTGGCGTCGAAGACCTGCATGCCCTCGTAGTCGACGACGGGGAAGGTGAAGCGCCCGTCCTTGCCGACCGGCATGACGGCCTCGATGCCCTCGCGGTCGGTGACGACCTTGTCGTCCTCACCGAAGGCACCGGCGGTGTGCACCAGCCCGGTGCCGTCCGTGGTCGTCACGAACTCGGCGGGCACGAGGCGGAAGGCGCGCTCGTGACCGGCGTAGTAGCTGAACGGCGGGGCGTACTCCAGGCCGAGGAGGTCGCTGCCCGTGCCGCGCCAGGTCACCTGCGGGTCCTCGCCCAGCTCACGGGCGTACGACGCCAGGCGGGCCTCGGCGATCAGGTAGCGCTCGGTGCTGCCGGTGGGGCCGTCGGACTCGACGACGACGTAGTCGATGTCCTCACCGACCATGACCGCGAGGTTGGACGGCAGGGTCCAGGGGGTCGTCGTCCAGACGAGGACCTTGACGCCCCGGAACGGGCCCTCGGTCGTGACGTCGTAGCCGACGGTGACGGCCGGGTCCTGGCGCATCTGGTAGACGTCGTCGTCCATCCGCAGCTCGTGGTTGGACAGCGGCGTCTCGTCCTGCCAGCAGTAGGGCAGCACCCGGAAGCCCTCGTAGACCAGGCCCTTGTCGTGCAGCTGCTTGAAGGCCCAGATGACCGACTCCATGAACTCCGGGTTCATGGTGCGGTAGTCGTGGTCGAAGTCGACCCAGCGCGCCTGGCGGGTGACGTAGTCGCGCCACTCACCGGTGTACTTCAGGACCGACTGGCGGCACGCCTCGTTGAACTTCTCGATGCCCAGCTCGACGATCTCGTCGGTGGTCTTGATGCCGTTGAGTCGCATCGCCTCCAGCTCGGCCGGCAGGCCGTGGGTGTCCCAGCCGAAGCGACGCTCGACCTTGTGCCCGCGCATCGTCTGGTAGCGCGGGATGAGGTCCTTGACGTAGCCGGTGAGCAGGTGGCCGTAGTGCGGCAGGCCGTTGGCGAACGGCGGACCGTCGTAGAAGACGAACTCGTTCTCGCCGTTCGCGCCCGCGTCGCGCTGCTCGACGCTTGCGCGGAAGGTGTCGTCGGACTCCCAGTAGGCGAGCACCGCCTCCTCGATCGCCGGGAAGCGCGGGCTGCTGGCCACGGTCGTGGCGCCTTCTTCTGCGGCGGTGTGGCTGACCTTGGGGTACGTCATGGGGCTGTCTGTCCTCGCTGGTTGAGGAGGGCCGCCAGGGCCCGTCTCGAAACCCACGAGGACGACCACCTCCGGCGGAGGTTGCCGCGGTACCACCTCGCTTGGGATCCGGGGATCCCCGCTTCGTTCAGGCTGTGTCGGGCCGGACCCGTCGGGTTCTAGTGGGGCCGCGGCCGGATCGCCGTACCCGTTCTTCCCGTGGCTCGCCGCTGATGACGGCTCAGACGCCTGCCGTGATCGTACGGCGCCCGCGCGGGTTGCTGCCAATCGGTTCCGTCGACGTGTGTCAAAGAAACTTGACATGCGTCACTCGGTCGCGCATGGTCGTCGGTGTCAAAGAAGTCTTACACATCGAGGAGCAGGCCCATGACCACCGCCGCGCAGGCATCGCTGAACCCCTGGCTGAAGGCCTCCGTGCCGGCCCTCGTCGTCGCCCTCGCCGTCGGCGCCGGCGCGGCCGCCGTACGCACCGATGCTCCGGCCGGCGTCGTCTTCGCCGTCTTCGCCTCGCTCACGTTCCCCTTCGCCCTCGCGCTCGGTGCGGTGCTGCTCGACCGCACCGAGCACCCCGAGGAGCACGAGGACTCGATCGAGAGGCAGTGGACCACCCGCGCCAGCAGCGGCGCGTTCTTCGACACGGTGGTCGCCATGGGCCTGACGGTCTTCGCCACCTCGGTGCTCGACACCCGGGGAGCCCCGCTGTGGCTCTTCGTCATCCTCGCGCTCGGCGACTTCGCGGTCCGGCTCGCCGTGATCCGCCGCCGGGAGGCCTGATGCACAACACGCTCAAGTTCCTGCGCGAGCAGGCGGGCATGTCCCAGGGCGAGTGCGCGACCGCCCTGGGCGTCTCCCGGCAGACGGTCATCTCCATCGAGAAGGGCCACTTCGACCCCCGTCTCTCGCTCGCCTTCCGGATCAGCCGGCTCTTCGAGGTCCGGGTCGACGAGGTCTTCGTGCCGGAGGACGACTGAGGCGCCCCGCCGGGCATCGAGGGCGCCTCCTGTCCCACTTGGGGTAGTCCAGTGGCAAGTGGTCGTCCGCGCGGGGTAGTCCAGTGGCAGATGGCTGCGGAAAGGCCCTTCGGACAGCCATCTGCCACTGGACTACCCCGCGTGGGCGTACGAACCCCGGCGGCCGACGTCACCCTCAGGCTGCGCGGCGGTAGCGGAGGTAGCGCGCTCGCTGCCAGTCGGCGAGTGCGCGCCGGCGGGCAACCGTGTCGGTGGGTGTCCACCAGGGCGGTGGCTCGAGCGTCCAGGCCCGAGGGCCGCGGTGCGCCCTGGCGCGACGCGCGGCGGTCCGGAGCCTGCGGGTGAAGCCGCCGAGGTCGCGCCAGTCAGTGGCGAACATCGCCACAGGTTCCAGCCCGAGGTCGCGGTAGTCGGAGTCCTGCCTGTTGTCCTTCGAAGCTCCGACGAGGGTCAGGTGGGAGTCACCGTGGTAGAGCCCGACGAGTCCCGTCCCGGGATCGATGAGGTCCGGCGTCGCGACGAGCTTGCCGTCGAGCGTGAACACCGGCCGGTTGCACAGCGGACGTGGCAGACCGGCAAGCCGCGTCCACACCCCGCGCATCCGCGTCTCCCGGGGTGACCACGAGTTCTCGTGGGCCTCGGCGAGGGCGTCGCGGGCCTGCTGGATCCCCGTGACCGGCCCGAGCTGACCGACGTACGCGGTCATCTCGGCGATCGACACGAGGTCGGAATAGCACGCCATGTCGATCGTCTCGATCGCGTCGGCCAGTCCATCGGCGTACCGCATCTCGAACGTCACCGACCTGACGTGGCTGGTGACTGGAAGGCCGTCGACCACCACGACGTCCGCCGGGTTGAGGAACTCCTGACTGATGGCGGCGCCGCGCTGCGGGACGACGTGACGGCGTACGACCAGTGGCACCGGCCGCTCGGCGAGCCCTTCCGAGGTGCCGTCGAACCACCTCGCCCGTTCCCAGGCCAGCGCCGCCCACCCCGTGACGGCCTCGTCGTCGCGCAGGACCGCCGCGGCCTCGACGGTTCGCTGGTGGGCGGTGACGGGCACGTCGGCCGGCACCCGGAGTCCGTAGGTGGTCGTACGCCATCGCGGGCCGCGCGCCTGTCCGCGCGTCGGGCCGTCGACGCCGGCGGGGTCGACGCGCACCGGTGCGACGAGGTCCGGTCGGCGCTCGTGGAAAGGCGGCGGGACGAACATGCGTGAGGTGTGCCCGCTCCCCAGAGCTCGTACCGGCGGTCCACAGGGGAAATTCAGCCGCCGCCCGTCGGGGTAGTCCAGTGGCAGATGGCTGCCGGAACGCCGATGAGACCGCCACCTGCCACTGGACTACCCCGGCCGGACGACCATCTGCCACTGGACTACCGCGCGTGGGGGCCGGCGTCCCACCGCACAGAACCCGGTGGACCGGCGGCAGGGCGCTGGGGTTGGCTGACGCCCATGAACTTCGACGGCATGTGGCTGCCCCACGACCAGGACCCACGGATGCAGGAGGGCCCCACGAAGGGCGAGAAGGCCTGCCTGGTGGGCTACCTCGAGCACTACCGCCAGACGCTCGCGCTCAAGTGCGACGGGCTGAGCGCCGAGCAGCTGGCGACGAGGGCGGTGCCGCCGTCGAACATCTCGCTGCTCGGGCTCGTGCGACACATGGCCCGGGTGGAGCAGAGCTGGTTCCGCCGGGTGATCGAGGAGCACATGGAGCTCCCCCGGCTCTTCCAGGACGAGGACGGCGGCTTCGCCCTCCCCGACGTCGACGACGACCTGGTGCGGGAGTCCCACGACATCTGGGAGTCGGAGATCGCCTATGCGCGGGAGGTCCTCAAGCGCACCGACCTCGACACGGTCGTCGATGCCAAGGGCGACCCCGCCGAGGTGCGCGACATCATCGTGCACATGATCGAGGAGTACGCCCGCCACTGCGGGCACGCCGACCTGGTGCGCGAGTGCATCGACGGCCGCACCGGCCAGTGAGGACGTACGCCTAGCGCCCGGGCTTGGCCGTGAACGACGTGGACGCCCGGCAGCCCGCGGGCCCGAAGTAGCTGAAGCTGCCCTTGGTCACACGGGCGCCGGCCACCTTGAGCTGCAGGTGGGTCGTGTAGTTGCTGCCCTTCTCGGTCGCCTGCACGATGCCGTTGCGTGGGATCCTCGTGCGCGGGAAGTCGTAGGTGTTCTGGGTGTAGGTCGGGGGCGTCCCGTAGCCACCACACGTCGTCTGCATCGTGCCGCTCCAGCCGACGATCCTGCCCTTCCGGATGCTGAACCGCACCGAGCCGGACTTGTCGCGGTACGTCCCGGCGCGTGGCGGCGCCGGTGGCCTGACCTGCTTCACCTTCATCCGGCGGCTCGCGCTGACCTCGCCTCCGGCGGCGGTGAGGGTCAGCCGACCCGCCTTCTTGCCGGTCAGGCGCACCGTCAGCCCCACGCTCGCGCTCGTGCCGGGCGCGACGGACTCGATCGTCTCCGAGCTGACCTTGATCCCCTTGCCGGCACCCCCGACGACCACGTCACGCGCCGCCACCTTCCCGGTGTTGTGGATCTCCAGGCTGACCTTGGTCGGAACCCCGCGCACCAGCTTGAGCTGTCGTTGCGTGCCGCCGAGCAGCTCGAGATCACCGATCGACAGCGCGGGCGACTCGTAGGTGCTCGTGACGGTGCCGATGAGGGCGTCGAGGCTCGTCTCCCCGTCGCGCAGCTCGACGACCGCGCACTCGAACGGCCGGGCGGGCGTCGGGAAGTAGTCGGGGTTGTAGCCCCCGTTGAGGGAGTACGTCGTCGTGTCCGGGTAGAGCCGGGTGTCACCCGTCCAGACGACGTCGCACGACGTGCCGTTGGCCAGTCCCATCCCGAGGCGGACACGGCCGTCGTACGAGCCGGGCGCCCCCGCCAGGGTCACGCTCGCCGACGGGAAGTAGGTCGGTGTCTCGCCGGCGACGCTGACCGCGACCGTCGCACCCGCCAGCGTCTGCCCCGGCGTGGCACCGGGGAGCGGGTAACCCGCTGGACGGACGGTCGGGACCGCGCTCTGCGCAACCAGGACGCCGGATCCGTTCGTGCTGCGCGCGATCGGCGCGCCCAGGTCGAACGTCGACGCGCGGCCGGGCTTGTCGTACGCCCGGGCCGTGGCGGGTGCCGACAGCAGGGCGAGCGCCACCGCGGCTCCGGTCGCGGCGGCCAGCACGCGACCCGGCATCATCGGCCCACCCGCTTGGCGGCGAAGTCCGCGTCCACGACGCACCAGCCGGTGACGTAGGTGAAGCTGCCCTGGGTGACCTTGCTACCTGTCACCCGCATCCGCAGGTCGGCGTGGTAGGAGGCGTTGCCCTTCTGCCAGCGGTGCGTGGCATCCACCAGGCCGGCCTTCGAGACCTTGACCTTCTTCGGGAAGCGGAGTCCGACCGTGCGGTAGGTGGCGTAGTCGCCGGGGGGTTGGCAGCGCATCCGGAAGCCGGTGCCCTTGAAACCCGTGACGGCGCCCTTCTTGATCCGGAAGCCCACCTGGGCCTTGCTCCCCCGCACCGTGACGCGATAGCGACCGTCGACCGGCCTCTTCGCCGCAGCGACCTGCTTGACCGCCACGTCGCGGGTGGTGGTCGTGTCCCGGCTGGACGCGGACAGCCGCAGGGTCGTCTGCTTCTTCTTCCCCGTCAGCCGCACGGGGATCCGGACCGTCCCCTGGCCTCCGTTGCGGTTGATCACCTCGTAGGTCGCGGGCTTCACCTGCAGGCCCGCCCCGCCTCCGCCGACCTGCACCTCGGGTGCGGTGAACCTCGCCGCGTTGCTGACGGTCACCTCGAGCGTGGTCCAGACACCCCGGACCAGCGAGAGCCTCCGGACCGGCTCGTCGAGGAGCTGAACGGCGTCGATCGAGAGCTCCGGCTGCCCGTAGACGTCGGAGAGGGCCCCCGTCAGCTGGTCGTAGGTGCCGTCCGCAGCACTTCCGGTCGCGACCCCGGCACAGGTCCAGTCCTCGGTGAAGGCACGGGTCGAGTCGGTGTCGAGCGTGATCGTGCGGTCCGAGCGCGTGAAGCCGGCCGACAGGTCACTCGCGGTCGAGGTGGAGAAGATGGTGTCGATGACACAGCTCTCGGGGCTGCCGGTGCCGAACCCGATGTTGAGCCGCGCGTCGGGCCCGGGCGCGGCCTGGAGGACCACGATGGCCGACACGCGCCAGTTGTCGACGTCCTGCCGGACGACGGCCGACTCGAGGCGCTGCGACGGCTGGCTGGAGCCTGACGGCGTCCCGGGTGGTCGGATGGTCAGGGTGCCGTCGCGTGCCACGAGGTCGCTCGTCGAGGCCGAGGCCGGGGCCGCAGTGACCCCGGCGAGCAGACCTGCGGCCAGGGCGACGGAGGCCGCGATCGAGACGTTCCTGCGCATGGGTGATCCTCCCGTGTGACGCCGGCACCCCCTGCCGGCCCGGTCACTATGCCCCGGATCATCTTCGGTCGAAACCCTACTTTCGTTCGCTCAGGAAGGTTCCGCCAGCAGTCCCGGCGACCGACGTCCGTAGGCTGGTCCCCGTGACTGCTGCTTCCGGATACGGCCTGCTGACCCTCCACGGCGACACCGTCCTCGACGCGTGGTTCCCCTCCCCCGTGCTCGGCGCGACGGAGGGCGGACCGTCCGAGGAGCTCGCCCACCTCGACGGCGGCGAGGACGACCTGCGCGGCGTGGCTCGCGTCGTACGCCTGGTCGAGATCGCCGACCTCGACGCCGCGCCCGCCTCCACCGAGGACGTCTGGCTCCGGCTCCACCTGCTCTCCCACCGCCTCGTGACGCCGCACGGCGTCAACCTCGACGGCATCTTCGGCCTGCTCGCCAACGTGGTGTGGACCTCCGCCGGCCCGTGTGCCGTCGAGGGTTTCGAGCAGGTCCGGGCCAAGCTGCGCACGGTCGTGCCGGGCCACGTCGTGCAGGTCTTCGGGGTCGACAAGTTCCCGAGGATGACCGACTACGTCCTGCCCACGGGAGTACGCATCGCCGATGCCGACCGGGTCCGCCTGGGTGCCCACCTGGCGGAGGGCACCACCGTCATGCACGAGGGCTTCGTGAACTTCAACGCCGGCACGCTCGGCGCGTCCATGGTCGAGGGCCGGATCTCGGCCGGCGTGGTGGTCGGCGACGGCTCCGACGTCGGCGGCGGCGCCTCGATCATGGGCACTCTCTCCGGCGGCGGCAAGCAGGTCATCTCGATCGGCGAGCGCTGCCTGCTCGGCGCCAACGCCGGCATCGGCATCTCGCTCGGCGACGACTGCGTGGTGGAGGCCGGCTGCTACGTCACCGCCGGCACGAAGGTCACCGTCGCCGACATCGACGGCAAGCCGAAGGTCGTCAAGGCCGCCACCCTGTCCGGCGTCGACAACGTCCTCTTCCGTCGCAACTCGGTCAGCGGCGCCATCGAGGCGACGCCGTGGAAGGGTGACGGGATCGCCCTCAACGCCGCGCTGCACGCCAACTGACGGCTGCGCGCCTCACGGACGAGCCGCCCGCGACACCCGGTGATCCGGGCGCCGCGGGCGGCTGTCGTACGTCACTGACTGATCGCGTCAGCGGCGCGTCACCGTGAGCCTCACCTTCGCCGAGGAGGCGGCCACGTCGGCGGAGCCGAGGTAGCGGATCTTGAGCTTCACCTTCCCGGGCCTGGCGATCTTCTTTAGCCTGATCGTCACCTTGCCCGCGGCGTCCACCCGACCGGTGCCGATCACCTTCTTGCCGCGTCGGATCTCGACCTTCCCGGTCAGCGGTCCGCTCGAGCGGACTCGCACCGTGACCTTGGCCCGCTTGCCGACCTTGACCTTGCCGGCCCTGGCCTTCACGGTCGAGCCCGCCTTCGCGACCCTCAGCGTCGCTGCCGCCGAGCTGCTGCCCGCGAGGTCACCGTTGCCCGCGAAGACCGCGGTGACCTGCTTGGTCCCGGCGCTGGAGAAGGCCGGCAGGGCCACCGAGGCCTTGCCGTTCGCCGCCAGAGTGGCGGTCGCGGCCTTGACCCCGTCGACGAGCACGTCGACCGAGCTGCCCGCCGCGCCGGTGCCCCCGACGGTCACGTCGGCGTTGACTCCGCTCTCGCCGATACCGACCGAGGCGCGGTCGAGGCTCACCGCAGTGGTCGAGGCCGGCAGGGCCGACACGGTCAGCGTGGTCGGCGCCGAGCTGCTCGGCGCGAGGTCGGCGTCGCCGCCGTACGCAGCCGTGACGGACGTGGCGCCCGCCGTGGCGATCGCCGGCAGGGCGATCGCGGCGGTCCCGTCGTCGCCGAGCTCGGCCGAGCCGACCCGCGCTCCGTCGACGAGCACGTCGACGACGCCGCTCGCGACGGGCGGCGTGCCGGCGCCGGTGCCCTTGACCACGATCGCGGCCGTCGCACCGGCCTTGCCGACCGTGACGGTGGTGCGGTCGAGGGTCACCGTGGTGGCCGAACCCTCCAGCGGTGCCTCCCAGCCGATCTCCGCGATCCAGGTGCGGAAGTTGCCCGGCTCGCCGGGCACGAAGTGCCGCTCGACGTTGCCCTTGCTGTCGACCGCGAGCCACCTGATCTCGGTGCCGCTGTCGACGAGGACCCGCTTGCCACCCTCACGCACGCCCTCGGCCTCGTAGCGGGTGGACTCGAGGTCCGGCACGGAGCCGTCGGTCGTGTAGAAGACCGCCGCGGGCTCGTTGGTCTCGAACTGCACGGCGACCTTGCCTGCCTGGGCGCTCTCGCTGACGACCACCTTCGAGGTGGGCGGCACCGTGTCGGTGTCGTGGTCCCGGGCGATCCGGGCCATCTCGATGAGGCCGTTGGCGAACTCCATCGTCTCCGAGTGTGCCTGGGCGGCGTTGGGGTCGTCGGCCAGGAACGGCGGCTGGAAGGTCGATCCGACCTCGAAGTCCCAGGCGTAGATGCCGTACTTGTACCAGAGCATGTCACCGGAGTTCCCGGCCGCGGAGTAGAGGACGTCGATGACCGGTCCGGTGCGTGCCGGTGTCACCGAGAGTCCTCGGTAGCGCTTGATCGACGTCAGGATCCGAGACGACGCGCCCCAGAAGAGCTGCTCCTCGTCGAGGGTCGGGTAGGGCGCCGTCTCGCGGGTCCCGTCCTTGTAGGCACCGGGCGACCACATGAAGTAGTTGCCCGAGGAGTGCACGTTCATCGACCACTTCATGTTGGGACGCGCCGCGACCCAGTCGACGTTCTTCGCCTCGGGCTCGGTGAGCTCCCCCGGACCGGCGTACGTGCCGCTGGTGCACGACGTCGCGCTCGCACCGGAGAAGCCGTCGTAGACGCTGTACTCGGTGTAGTTGCGGTTGACGTCGACACCCCAGCTGTTGCGGCTGTTGTAGTCGTTGGTCGATCCGGCGGGGCAGTAGTTGACCATGTTCTTGCGCTGCGAGGCGAAGTCGTAGAACGAGTAGTGACCACCGTCCGGGTTGACCGACGGGAGGATCCAGATCTCCAGGTTGTCGACCAGGTCGCGCGTGCCGGCGTGCGAGGAGTAGTTCCGCAGCAGGCGCTCCGCCGTCTCGATCGTCACCAGCGGCGGCACCCACTCGCGGGCGTGCTCCTGGGCGTAGAAGAAGACGCCGGGCTTGGACCCGTCGCGGACCTTGCCGATCTTGAGGGCGTAGACCTTCGACGGCCCACGGGCGATCGTGCTGGGTGCGTTCAGCCCGTCGGTGAGCGTCGTCGCGGCGGTCGCCGGTACGACGCCCGCACCTGCGTTGCCGCGGTAGGTGTAGGCGGACATGACGGCGCTCGCCGCGGAGTCACCGTTGATCGCCGCGACCACCTGCGCCGCGGTGCTCGTCGCCGCTCCCGTGGCGTCGGTGGCCGAGGTCACGGTGACGGTCGTGATCGCGGTGGTGCCGGTGCCCGTGGTGCCGACACCGACGGTCAGCGGAGCGTCGGGAGTGCTCGGGCGTACGACGGCGAGACGCGTGCGGTTGCCCCCCTGGTGTCCCCACGCGACCGAGTCGACGCCGACGGCGGCGTCGCCGTTGGTGCCGACCATGCCGATCAGCGCCTGGGACCTGCGCTGGTAGCCGTTGGTCTGGTGGGGCAGCTCGACGATCTCGGAGATGTCGGGGAACTGTCGGGCGAGCAGCTTGATCCGGGTGTAGAGGTCGGTCGGGTCCATGTAGCGGTAGACGAAGTCCTGCTGGTAGCCGTCGCCCTTGAACGGGTCGGCCTCGTCTCCGGTGGGCAGCCAGTCCTTCACCTTGACGATCGCCTCGTCCCCACCCGGGCTGATGATCCGGATGCGGTCGGGGCGGGTGGTGACGGCGCTCGCGCCGGTCGTCGGCGACGCCCCGCGGTGGTACATGTAGACGCCCGCGTCCACGAAGCGGGTGATGGTCTGCGTGCCGCCGGAGCCGAAGGCGGTGCCGGGGCCACTGTCGCGCTCGACGGTCAGCGGCGTCGTGACGGTCTGTCCGTCGGCGTACTTCGCCTCCACCGACAGCACCGGCACGCCGTACGACGTGTAGTAGTCGGCGCGGATGATCTTGATGTCGGAGACGTCCGGGTTGGTCTCGGCCTGCTGCGCGAACGTCCGGTTGGCCTGGCGCTGCTGCGCGATCGAGCGGTCGCGCTCGGCGAGCGCCGCCTCGGAGTCCTTCGCGGTGTAGAGGGTCTCGCCGACCGTGAATCCCATCCGCTCGAGCTGGGCCACCTCACCGGGCGTGACGATCGCGCGGACCGCGAGTCCGTCGGCCTCCTGGTGCACTCCGTGGTCGAGGTCGACCCCCGTGGCCACCAGCCGGTCGAGCTCCTTCGTCCCCGGGACGACGATCTCGACGACGTCGGGGACCTCGTCGGCATCGCGGACGAGGGTGGGGCCCTCGTCGGAGGCGACGGCGGGGGCGGCAGTGGCGGCGGACGGCTGGCTGGCGGTGGCCGACCAGGGCACTGCGGTGGCCACCAGGCCAGGCAGCCCGAAGGCCAGGGTCACGACCGCGACCCTGGTCCTGAACACGGATCTGTGCATGCGCGACTTCCTTCATCTCGGGGGCGACAGAAGGGACGTGACCCGGATCACGTCCCTGCGCGAACAGAAGCGGCACCACTCGGGTCCCGTCAAGGAAATCGCGACACGTGGGACGGAACCGACCGGATGGCGAGATCCGTTGCCGATCCGTCGACTTTCGACCGACGCATGCGATAAGTGTGGCGGTTGTCCAGCGCGCCGAGCGGTGCCGCAGCACCCCGTCGTCACCACTGGTTTGAGAGGCTGACGCGGTGCGGCGGGCGTGGACTGGGGTGTTCGTGGTCCTCGGCGTGCTCGCCGTGGCCGTGACGTCGTTCGTGCTGCTCGACCGCGGCGGCGTCACCACGATCCTCGACACCAGCGGGTGCACCGCGGAGGTCGACGGCCACCGGGTGGAGCTCGACCTCGAGCAGGCCGAGAACGCCTCGCTCATCACCGCGGTGTCGATCCAGCGCGGGATGCCGGCGCGGGCGGCGAGCATCGCCCTGGCCACGGCCTACCAGGAGTCGAAGCTCTACAACATCGACTACGGCGATCGTGACTCCGTCGGTCTCTTCCAGCAGCGGCCGTCGCAGGGCTGGGGCACCGTGCCGCAGCTGATGGACCCGGTCTTCGCGACCAACGCCTTCTACGACGCGCTCGCCAAGGTCGACGGCTACGAGGCGATGGAGATCACCGTCGCCGCCCAGACCGTGCAGCGCTCCGCCTTCCCCGACGCCTACGCCGACCACGAGCGCGACGGCCGCGCCCTGGCCTCGGCCCTCACCGGCAACTCGCCGGAGGCCCTGTGGTGCGACGTGCGGGGCGACGCCGACGAGGCGAGCGACGAGCTCGACCCGTCCGGACTGGTCCCCCGCGCGGTCGTCGTGCGCGAGGACCTCGAGGCCCGCTTCGGGAGCCTGTCGCTCGGGGGGTTCGAGCCGGCCGGCGTCTCGACCGGCCACATGGAGGGCTCCGCGCACTACGAGGGCCGCGCGATCGACGTGTTCTTCCGGCCGGTCAACGCCGAGAACCGCAAGCGGGGCTGGGCGATGGCGAGCTACCTCGTCGCCAACGCCGATCGGCTCGCGGTCTCCACGATCATCTTCGACGACCGCATCTGGCAGGCCGGACGGCGCGCAGGCGACGGGTGGCGCGACTACCGCGTGCCGTCGTCCTCACGTGGCGACCGGGCGATCCTCGAGCACCGCGACCACGTGCACGTCGACGTGCTCCGCTGAGCGGGCATCTCTTCGGCTGGAGTCACCGGATATCCGGTGACCGCCCCGCTTGTCACACCAGATCTCGTACGACAAGCGGGAGACTCGGGTGCAGAGCCCTCCCCGGCCCGTTCGCGGGGATGCCGACGTGTGGACGGAGCACCCGTGACACGGGAGTACGCCGACGCGGCGGGGCTCAGCCCTCGAGGCGCGCGACCGCGGCAGCGACCCGCTCGTCGGTGGCGGTGAACGCCACGCGGACGTGCTCGCGCCCCGCGGCGCCGTAGAACTCCCCCGGCGCGACGAGGATGCCGCGCTCGGCGAGGTCGCCCACGGTCGTCCAGCAGTCCTCGCCCCGGGTCGCCCAGAGGTAGAGGGAGGCCTCGGAGTGGTCGATGCGGAAGCCGGCTCCCTCCAGCGCGTCCTTGAGCAGCGCCCGGCGCGCGGCGTACCTCGTGCGCTGCTCCTCGACGTGCACGTCGTCCTCGAGCGCCGCGATCATCGCGCGCTGCTGCGGACCGGGCATCTGGAGACCGAGGTTCTTGCGGACCGCGAGCAGCTCGCCGACGAGCGTGGGGTCGCCGGCGACGAAGGCGCAGCGGTAGCCGGCGAGGTTGGAGCGCTTGGACAGCGAGTGCACGGCGAGGATGCCGTCGAGCGAGCCACCGTTGACCTGCGGGTCGAGGATCGACAGCGGGGCCTCGCCCTCCCACGCGCATTCGATGTAGCACTCGTCGGAGACTAGGATCGTGCCGCGCTCGCGGCACCAGTCGACGACCTTGCGCAGGTGGTTGGGCGGCAGCACCCGGCCGCTGGGGTTGGCCGGGCTGTTGAGCCACAGGAGTCGTGGCGTGCGCGGGCCGAAGGCGGTGAGCGAGTCGGTGGCCAGGCTGTCGGCCCCGGCCAGGGCCGCGCCGACCTCGTAGGTCGGGTAGGCCAGCGCGGGATAGCCGACGAGGTCGCCCGCGCCGATCCCGAGGTGCAGGGCCATGGAGCCGATGAGCTCCTTGGACCCGGTGACGGGCAGCACGCCGTCGAGGCCGAGGCCGCTCACGCCGTGGCGGCGCGCCAGCCAGTCGATCGCCGCCTGGCGGGTGGCCTCGAGGCCGATCGTCGTCGGATACCCCGGCGAGTCGGCCGCGGCCCGCAGCGCGTCCTGGACGACGGCGGGCGTCGCGTCGACGGGCGTGCCGACCGAGAGGTCACAGACCCCGTCGGCGTGCGCGCGCGCCGTCCTGGCGTACGTCGTGAGCTTGTCCCACGGGAAGTCGGGGAGCCGGCCGGAGACCGGCTGCGACATCACTCGTCGTGCTCCTGCGGGGGCAGCGCGGCGACGAGCTCGTGGTCGGCGTCGATGACGCCCATCTTCGCGGCACCGCCGGGCGAGCCGAGGTCGTCGAAGAAGTGGACGTTGGCGTCGTAGAAGCCCTTCCACTCCTCCGGGGTGTCGTCCTCGTAGAAGATCGCCTCGACCGGGCAGACCGGCTCACAGGCGCCGCAGTCGACGCACTCGTCGGGGTGGATGTAGAGCATCCGCTTGCCCTCGTAGATGCAGTCGACAGGACACTCGTCGACGCACGCGCGGTCCTTGAGGTCGACGCACGGCTGGGCGATGACGTAGGTCACCAGATCCTCCTGGAAGCACAACGGGGAACGAAGGGGGTGGAACGTCGCCACTCTAGTATCCGGACCGTGCCCGAGACGTCAGAACCCCACCACGGCGAGACACGTGGCGCGACGACCGTGGGCAGCCACACCCTCGGCCCCCACGTCGTCGGCCTGCGCGTCGTGGTCCGCCACCTGCTCCCCGACGGCCGCGCGAGCGACGTCCTCGGCACCTGCACGGCCTGGGGCGCGCACTCTCTCACCATCGACCGCGACGGTCCCCCGGACCGGGCCGGGCCGGTCGAGATCGCCCTGGCCGACGTCGTCACCGGCAAGCCGGTGCCGCCACGCGCGTCCGTGCGCGCGCGGGTGTCGGCGCGCGACGTCGAGCAGCACGTCGGCGCGCTGTGGACCTCGCTCGAGACGGAGCCGCTCGGCGACTGGCTGCTCCGTGCCTCTCCCCCGCACGGCGGGCGGCTGCGTCGTCGCGGCAACTCCGCCCTGGCCGTGGACGAGCCGGGGATCGGCCTGGTCGACGCGGCCTACGCGGTGCGGGAGTTCTACGCCGCGCGGGAGCAGACGCCGTACGTCCAGGTCCAGCTCGGCCAGGAGGTCGAGCGCCTGCTCGCACCTCTCGGCTTCGTCTCCACGGGCGACGGCGACGCCCACGCGCAGCTCGCGCCGGTCTCCCGTGCGCTTCGGTCCCTGCGCGCTGTCGCGCCCGACGCACCGGCCCAGGTGGAGGAGTCGGACACCGACGCGACGGCCACCCTCGACGGGGGTACGGCGACCGGGCGCGCCGTGCTGTCCGGCGACTGGCTGCTGGTCGAGGGCCTCCTCGTCGACCCCGCGCACCGGCGCCGCGGTCTGGCCACCGCGGTCCTGGCCGAGCTGCTCGACTGGGGGGCGTCGCGCGGGGCGACCACCGCGATGCTGCACGTGGAGACCGTCAACACAGGTGCGATCGCGCTCTACGAGCGGCACGGGTTCGTCACGCACCACACCAACCGCTACCTGGTCGGCTGAGCCGGGTCGTCGTCCCGCGCCCGGCGGCGGTCCATCTCGCGACGGTTGAACAGCCTCTGGGAGGCTGCGAGCGTCGGCACCCACAGCAGTCGCTGCAGCACGAGGACCAGCACCCCGGCGAGCACCATGCCGCCGAGGTTGACCGCGAGCTGCGCCGCAGAGCCCCGGATCTCCGAGGGAGCACCCAGCCCGAGCGCGAGGGCCAGGTTGCCCACCGCCGGGATCGTGGTGACGGAGATGAACACCCCGACCATCGCGTTGGCGCGCGAGGTGGTGAGCGCGAGGACACCGGCAGCGCCCGCGATGAGGGCGACGATGAACGACCACCGGTCCGGGTGCCAGATGAAGCCGGTCTGCGGCCGGGCCCGGGTGACCATGTCCTGGGTGACCAGCCCGGTCAGCCCGCCCACGAGCGAGAGGACGGCCACCACCGTCACGGACACGACGATCCCCCCGACGAGCACCGCCACGGCACGACGTGCGAGGCGGGGCCTGCGCAGGACCAGCCCGGCGGCGATGGCCGCCACCGTGCCGAACTCCGGACCCACGACCATCGCCCCGATCACGAGGACGGCCGAGTCCGTGATGACCGCGATCGCTGCCAGGAGGGTCGCGAGCACGAAGAACAGCAGGTAGGAGATCGTCGGCCGACTGGCCGCCCAGCACTGCTCGACGACCATGTCCCAGATGACCGCGTCGTCCGGGTCGCCGGGTGCGATCTCGCCGAGGCGTCGAGCTGCCGCGAACGGCGTGCTGGTCGGGGTGGTGACGACGATCCCGCCGGACTGGTGCAGGCCGAGCTCCTTGAGCCGGCCGATCACCTCGCCGGCGAGCTCGCGTGCGACGTCGCACTCCACGAGGTCGCCCTCGGGCGAGATCGACGCGCCGCGGCACCGCGTGAGGTTGGCCGTGCGGTCGTCGTCGGCGAGGAGGTCGAGGACGTCGTCGGTCAGCGCGGCGGGCACGGTGAGCCGCAGGTGCACCAGCATGGCGCGACCCTAGTCCTGAGGACTTCCTCGGTGGCCTTGGCGTCGACCCGGCTCAGCCGTCGGTGGCGTTCGGGTTGGTGCACACGACCGTGTCGCTGGGGATGTAGGTCGTGTGGAAGACCTCGTCGTCGCGGGTCTCGGTGTTGCCGTTCACCGGCTTGAAGTAGCGGACGACGTCGATGTCGAAGCCGTCGAAGCCGGTGTTCGGGTGGCACTCGACGGTGTCGATCTCGCGGGTCTTGGGCTTGGTGGGGTTGTAGCGGTTGCCCGTGGTGGTGGTGATGTCCCAGTACTTGGTGGACCACATGCTCACGGTCGCGACACCGGACGAGGACGGGGTCGACGGGGTCACGTTGGCCTGGATGAGGACGCCGTAGGGGGTGTCGTTCGTGAAGCGCAGGTCGACCGCGCCCCACGCGACGGTCGCCTCACGGCCGATCGGGTAGCGGTCGATGTAGAACGAGTGCGGCTTGTGCTCGACGTCCTGCAGCCCGGCGAAGAACATCGCGTTGAACGTCGTCGTCGCCATCTGGGACACGCCACCGCCCAGGTCCCGGACGAGGATGCCGTCACTGATGATGAAGCCCTCGGTGAAGCCGTTGGCCTTGGTGCGCTCGCCGACGGTGTCGTTGAGCGAGAAGGTCTCGCCCGGCTTGAGCACGGTGCCGTTGATCAGCTCGGCGGCGCGACCGATGTTGATGTTGCGGTACTCCGCGTAGGGGAAGTAGGTCGGGAACGTCGAGACCCGCTCCTTGATCTTCAGCGCGCGGGCGTCCTTCGTGGTGAACTCGGGCTGGGAGACCTGGGAGGACAGCGCGAGCGTCCGCTCCCCCTGCGGCTTGGCGACCGCGGCGAGGAAGCCGGCCTCGAGCTCGGCCGCGTCGAAGGTGACACCGGGCTTGGCCGGCACGACCTGCGGCTTGCCATCGACCAGCTGGACGGTCGCGTCCACGGCAGCTCCCGTGGTGACCTTCGAGCCGACGACCTCGGTGAGGGTGGCCGCGTCGAGCGTCGGCACCAGCTCGCCGTCGGTCGCGACCAGGCTCAGCGCGGGGGTGTAGTCGGCCGGGAAGACCTTGACGTTCGAGCCCTCGAAGCCGAGCGTCACCGGTGCTGCGACGGCCGGGGAGGCGAACGAGTCGAGCGCCTCCTGCACGTCGGAGGAGTCGATGTCGGGCACGACGTCGCTCATCTCGAGCGCGACCGGCGCGGGGTCGTCCTGGAGGTACGCCGAGCGCAGCGCGGCCAGCGTGTCGGCCGGGTCGAGCGCCTGCCCGGTGACCGGGTCCGTCCGGGTGATCTCGGCGCCGTCGAAGCCGACCGTGCCGTTGACCGCCTGGGTGCCGAACTGGTCGTCGAGGGCGAGCAGCGAGGCGTTGAAGGCGTCGTTGTCGACCTGCACCTGGGCCTCGGAGGAGCTGCCGCCGGTGAAGTAGTTCCAGAGCCGGACCGGGTCCCAGCTCTCCTCGCCGCCGGCCTCGGCGACCGACGCCTCGTAGTCGACCGACAGGCCGCTGGCCGCCGGGTCGAGCGTCGTGTCGTCGCCGTCGACGGTGACCGCGATCCCGCGGTTCACCTTGTCGGCCAGCCCGGCCTCGAGGCGCTGCGCTGCCTCGGCCTGGGAGTGCCCGCCGATCCGGACGCCGGACACGGTGGTGTTGCGCGGCACCTTGTCGCCGGCGGCGTAGTGCGCACCGACGTAGAGCCCGCCGAACAGGGCCGCGAGGCCGAAGAGCAGCCACAGGACGACCTTGGCACCCACCTTGTCGCGGGGCTGGTCGTCACTGCGCGGCTTCTTCGGCACGCGGCGAGTTTAGGTGGCGGGCGGTCGAACTCCGGGATCCCCGGCGCGTCCCCGGCCGGACGCCACCGTGACCAGCGCCGCCACCAGCAGCACGAACGAGCCGGCGAGGAACGACCACCCCTGCGCGTCCGA
Organism: Nocardioides hwasunensis; assembly: GCF_014779665.1. Lineage (GTDB taxonomy): Bacteria > Actinomycetota > Actinomycetes > Propionibacteriales > Nocardioidaceae > Nocardioides > Nocardioides hwasunensis. The sequence continues at coordinate 95,606 of NZ_JACXYY010000004.1, forward strand.
CGCGATCAGGAAACCCCCGCCCGCACGCTCGACGGCACCTCGCACGACGGGCAGGCACCACCCGATCGCGAAGCCGAGGCGTACGCCGCCGGGCGGCAGCCAGGCCAGCGCGCCGAGACCGGCGACCAGCGCGAGCAGCAGCCCCCACCAGTAGTGGTGCAGCAGGGTGCCGGCGGCGCCGGACAGCATGCCGACCACCCCGGCGAGCAGGGCGAGCAGCGCGGTCACAGCCCGGCGAAGAGGTCCTCCTCGAACCCGTCGGCACCGATCTTCCCGGCGTGCCCCTTGACCAGGCGGTAGTACTCGTCGGACCACCAGGAGTGCCCGCTCTCGGCACCGGAGAAGAAGTGACCGTCCTGCTCGACCTGGGTGTCGTGCTTGGCCAGCGCGGCCATCTTGCGGTCGACCGTGGCCTTGCCGTCGACCCGGGCACTGATCAGCTCGTCGGGCGTGACGAAGGGCGGCAGCTTGCCGTCGGGCTCCATGCCCTTGAACGTCTCGGTGTCGCCCGACTCACGCAGCTGGCGCAGGCTCGCGCGCATCCGGGACTCGCTCATCGCGGTCCAGTAGATCTTCGCGATGTCGTGGGGCTCGCCGAGCTCGCGCTTGTAGGACGGCACGGCGGCCAGCTGGGCGGCGTACATCGCGACGCGGTGGGCCTGGATGTGGTCGGGGTGGCCGTAGCCGCCGAACTGGTCGTAGGTCACCAGCACCTGCGGGCGGACCTCGCGGATGACGGAGACCAGCTCGTCGGCGGCCTCGTTGAGGTCGGCGGTCCAGAAGGCGTTGTCGGGGATGCTCTCGGCGGCGACGGCATGCCCTTCCTCGTGCCAGGCCATGCCCGAGTCGTGGAACCTGCCGAAGCCGCCGAGGAAGCGGTGGTCGGTGACGCCGAGGACCTTCATCGCCTCGTCGAGCTCGCCGCGACGGTGCTCGCCGAGGCCGCCGTCCTTCTCGTAGGCGAGGTGCTCGAGCGCGGGGACCAGCACCTCTCCCATCTCGCCGGCGGTGCACGTCACCAGGGTGACGCCGACGCCCTCGTCGACGTAGCGCGCCATCGTCGCGCCGGTGCCGATGCACTCGTCGTCGGGGTGGGCGTGGACGAGCAGGATGCGGTGCTCGGGGGTGTGGGACATGTACCTCAGCCTAGGTCGGGGCGCTTGATCCGCTTGGGCGCCATCGGCAGGTCCAACGGCGGCAGGGGTGCTTCCTGTTCCCCGGCATCCGGCTCCTCGTCCAGCCACCCGTCGTGGGTGTCGACGAGCACCTCCAGCATGAAGGCCGGCGCGTCGCTGACGACCGCCCACGGGTGGTCCTCGTCGTCGTCCTCGCCGGACAGCCGCTCGCGCTCCGTGCGCGCCTCGAAGCCGTCGGCCTGCAACCGTGCCACGACCGCCCGCGCGTCGTCCTCGTCGAAGAAGATCGCCCTCACGCCCACATTGTGCCGCGGGCCCTCCCGTCCCCCGCGGGGTCGACGGGGCGCGGTGGCTACTGTCGGAGCATGTCGACAGCCTCGGAGTCGCCGTACGTGCAGGGTGTCCACCTGGAGCGCACCGACGAGAACGTCCGCGAGATCGCCGCCCTCGCGGGGGTGCTGGGAGAGCCGGCGGGGATCGGCGGGCTGCTCGACGACCTCAAGTGGCCCGCGCGCCGCTCGCGGGCGCCGCGGCTGCTCGGCCGGGCCGTGCGCGAGGCCTGGCGCTGGGACGACTACGACGAGCGTGACGAGCTCTGGTACCCCCAAGGCATCTCCACCAGCGCCGACTCCTCTGACACCGGCGACATCCAGGGCCGCCGCGTCGTCGTGACGACGTGGTACTCCACCGGCAAGGACGGCATCAAGCGCGGGTCCCGGGTCACCTTCGTCGACCTCGACGCGGGAAACTACCGCCACGTCCTGCTCGTGGTCCCGGTCCTGGACAAGACCGGTCAGCTGGTGCTGAAGCCGATGAACATCCACGCCGGCGGCATCGTCTGGGCCGGCCCCTACCTCCACGTCGCCGCGACCAACCGCGGCTTCGTGACCGCGCGGGTCGACGACATCATGCGTGTCCCCGGCGACGACGACCACCCCGACCAGCTGGGCATCGAGGGGCGGCTGCTCCACTCCTTCGGGCACCGCTACGTGCTGCCGGTGCGGTTCACCTACCAGGCCCACACCGACGAGGGCCACGAGAAGCTGCGCTACTCCTTCATGTCGCTCGACCGCAGCTCGGACCCGCCCGGGCTGGTCGCGGGCGAGTACGCCGCCAACCCCGACGCGACGACCCGGCTGGCCCGCTACCGCCTCGACCCGTCGACGTGGCAGCTGTCGGTCGGCGACGACGGCTTCTCCCGGCCGCTGGCCCTCGACGACGGCGGCGTACGCCGGATGCAGGGCGCGGTCATCGCCGCGGGCCGCTACCACGTCACGGTGTCCAACGGCCCCTGGGGACCGGGCACGGTGTACGCCGGTCGCCCCGGCTCGATGAAGAGGCACCGCTGGGCGCTGCCGATGGGTCCGGAGGACCTGTCCTACTGGCCCTCGACGGACCGTCTCTGGTCGATCACGGAGCACCCCCGCCGGCGCTGGATCGTGTCGATGGACCGGGCCTTCTTCTCCTGACTCAGGCGCGCGGCTGCATGGCCAGCTGACGACTCTGGGCGACGAGCCGACCGGCCGAGTCCCAGACCTCGCAGTCCTCCTCGAACATCCCGCCGGCGACGTTGCGCGTGCGGTGCGAGAGCCTGAGCCACCCCGGGGCCGGGACCGCCCGGACGTGCACGGTGAGCTCGAGGGTCGGCGCCCAGCCCGGGCGCCCGAGGTCGAAGGTCACCGGCGGCAGCGCGTCGCAGGCCATCAGCAGGCCGACGGGGTCGAGCTCGTGGCCGTCCGCCATCCTCATCCACGCCTGGATGTGGCCGTTGCCGCTCGGCTCCCCCGTCGCCCAGCCGATGCAGGCCGGGTCGAAGCGCATGTCGAAGCGCTCCATCACCGGCGCGATCCGACGGAAGTCCTCGGGCGCGAGCGAGCCCGCCACGCACTCCGACAGCGGGGGCAGCGTCGGCTCGACCGCCGTGGTCTCCACGTCGGACGGCATCGCGGCGAGGTCGCCGTACGTCGCCAGCACGGAGATCCGGGTGGTGCCCTCCTGCGAGACGTCGGCGGCGACGGTCGCCACCGTGCCGCCCTCGCGCAGGACCCGGGTGGCGACCCGGGCGGGGCCGGGCCGTGAGGCCGAGAGGTAGTGGGCGCTGACCGCGAGCGGGTGCGGCTTGGTCGGCACCGCGGCGGCGATCGCTCGGCCGGCGACCCCGAGGACGTAGCCGCCGTTCACCCCACCGCCGACCACCCAGCCCGGGTCGAGCTCGGCTCCGAAGAGGCCGTCGCCGATCTCGTCGATCGCGGTGTGTGCGTCCCATTCGGACACCTTCTCGGAAGACCTCTCGGAAGCCATGCCGCGAGCCTAGGCGTGAGCGGTCTCAGCGCGACGGGAGCCAGCCGGTGACCTCCGGCACACCGTCGACCCAGCGCAGCCGGGCGGCGTACATGGCCCGTCGGCCCCGCTCCCGCGGCTTGTGGTCCCACTTCCCCGTGCCCGAGCAGGGCAGGGGCGTGGCACGACAGGTCCAACCGTGCAGGAAGACGAGGGTGCGGCCGCCGCGACCCTCGACCAGGTCAGCGCCACCGGGACCGCACAGCCGCGTGCTGTCGGCGTCGAGCAGCGGCCCCGACACCGCGGCCGTCCAGTCCAGCAGGCTCGGGGAGCGCAGCCAGGTGGTGCGGTAGCCGCACCGGGTCCAGTCGCCCTCGGAGGCGAGCATGACGTAGCCCTCCGGGCGTCGGGTCAGCACCGGGTTCTCGAGGACCCCCGCGGACCGCAGCAGCTCGATGCTCGTCGCCCCACGCTTCACCGCCTGGCCGTCGCGGGTCAGCGCCACCACGCGGATCGTCGACGGGGTGCGGTCGGTCTTGTAGAGCAGGTACGACGACCCGTCGGTGTCGCGGAACCAGGACGGGTCGATCACCCCGGCCCGCGGCAGCGTCGGGTCGCGCGGCAGCAGCGGATCCCCTGCGGTGGGGGCGTTGGCGTACGCCGGGCACACCAGCGGTCGGCTGCCGACCGGTCGGAACGGTCCCCGCGCCGAGGAGGATCGCGCGACGCCGATGCACCGTCCGTGCTCGCCCATCCCGCGCACCGGCGAGGCGTAGTAGAGCAGCCAGCGCCCGCGCACGCGCGCCACGTCGACGGCCCAGACCCCTCCGTCGCGCGACCACTTCGGTCGGTGGGTCAGCAGGCCGGGTCCGCGTCGCCACGGCCCGTCGGCGCGCTGCGACCAGGCGTGCGGCACCCGGTCGCCGGTGGCGTAGGCGACCAGGCCGCGAGGCGTCGACACGACCGCAGGGTCGGGGAAGTCGAGGTTGAGCACGGGTCGCGGGACCTGGTCGGTGGCGGATGCCGGCGCCACGACGGCGAACGCCCCCGCGCACAGCACGAGGACGAGCAGGCGCAGGGCTCCCCGGTTCGGCACCGGGGGAACCTATCGGCTCCCGGGCCCCAGCGTCGCCGGAAGCGCCTGGAATCCCCGGAGGATGCGGGTCTCGCGGCGGCGCGCGCCGGGCTCGAGCCGGAGGTCGGGGTAGCGCTGCCAGATCGCGCGCAGCCCGACCTCGCCCTCCATCCGGGCCAGCTGCGCGCCGAGGCAGTGGTGCCGGCCGGCCGAGAAGGAGATGTGGTCACGGGCGTTGGACCGGCCGACGTCGAAGCGGAGCGGGTCCTCGAAGACCGCCGGGTCGCGGTTGGCGCCACCGAGGATGGCGGTGACCATCGCCCCGGCCCGCACGGGCTGGTCCGCGAGCGTGGTGTCGCGCACCGCCATCCGTCCGGTGAGCAGGACCGGAGGGTCGAGCCGGAGGGTCTCCTCGACGACGTTGGCCCAGAGGCTCGGATCAGCGTCCACGCGCGCCCGCTCGCCCGGGTGGGCGTGCAGCAGGGCGATGCCGTTGCCGAGCAGATTGACCGTCGTCTCGAATCCTGCGGCGAGCACCAGCCCGGCGGTCGCCCGCAGCTCGGTCTCGCTCAACCCCTGACCGTCCTCGCGCACCGCGACCAGCTGGCTCAGGAGGTCGTCGCCCGGGTTGCGGCGCAGGTGGTCGAGGTGCTCACCCAGCCATGCGTCGAACCGGGTGAGCGCCCGGTTGACCGAGCGGTAGCGCCGGAAGCCGAGTCCGAGGTCGAGGCTCGGCGCCGCCGCCTGACCGAAGTCGAGCACCTGCCCGCGGTCCGACTCCGGCACCCCGAGGATCTCGGCGATGACCGTGACCGGCAGGGCTGCGCAGTAGGCCTCGACGAGGTCGACGGGACGGCCCGCCCGTGGCCCCATCCGGTCCAGCAGGTCCGAGGCGATCTCCTCGGTCCGCTCGCGCAGCCTCTCGACGGCCCGCATGGTGAAGACCCGGGTGACCAGCTTGCGGTAGCGCGTGTGGTCGGGCGGCTCGGTCACCAGCAGGGACGGCGGCTCGACCGGGTGGAGGGTGCTCGGCGCCGACCACCGCGAGATCCGGCCGAGGGGCCCGTCGGCGGTCGGCAACCCGGTGCGGAAGTCGTCACTGGTGAGGACGTGGCGCACGGCGGCGTGGCTGGTGGCGACGTGACCGAGGCGCGAGCGGTAGAGCGGCCCGCTCGAGCGGATCTGCTCGACCAGGTCGAAGACCTCCTCGGTGCCCATCGAGCCGACGCGGATCAGCCGGGCCTGCAGGTCGCCGCGGCCGGCGGCGCGGCGCAGGACGAGCGTGGGGAGGGCGTGGGCCACGCCCCAGTGGACGCCCGCGCGCGCCTCGTCACCCAGGGTGCGACCGACCGGGAGGTCGGCGATCGACGTCATGGCGTCGACTGTAACCCCGGTTTACCCACCGCGACATCGGCCTGGGCCCGGACCGCGACGACGAGCAGCGTCTGCCCGACGACGTAGGTCAGCATCACCCAGAACGCCTGCGCGGGGAGCTCCACGCCGGCGAAGGCATGCAGCGCGATCAGGGAGTCGGAGAGCATGAAGACCGCACCCCCGATGCCCGCGAGGAGCCCCAGCCCGGTGGCCAGGATCGCCATCGCCGCCAGGGCCACGCCGTAGACGACGACCGGCAGGAGCAGGCCGCCGGCACCTCGGCGGCACAGCAGCACGAGGACGACCAGCGCCACGAGATAGGGCCACACGAGCACCGGTCGCGCCAGGAGCGAGCGGTCGCGCAGGGACCAGAACCCCACGACGTACGCCGCCTGCGCGATCAGGAAGCAGCCGACCAGCGCCAGGAAGCCACCGTCCCCACCGACGAAGCGCGGCACCGTGTCGCCGAGCCACGAGAAGAACAGCGCGACCAGCACCCACCTCACCAGGAGCGAGCGCGGCGCCGCGGTGCCGGTGAGCAGCACCGTCGCCAGGGCGGGCATCAGCAGCGGCTGGGTGATCGACGCGACGGTGCCGTCGGGGGCGGCGAGCTGGGCGGCGAGGTGGACGAGACCGAGCACGACGAGGACGGCGTACGACACCGCGCGGGGCACCACCATGGGCGCAGCCTGCCACGATCTAGGCTCGCGACCATGTGGCTCGTGGTCGACCTGGTGCTCGTCGGCGTCTTCGCGGTGATCGGCCGGCTCAGTCACTACGGCACGCTGACGGCGGGTGGCTGGTGGACCACCGCCTGGCCGTTCCTGGTCGGGACGCTCCTCGCCTGGGCCGTCCTGACGGCCACGAGGCGCCCACCGGCCGCGGTCACCTCCGGGGTGCTGGTCTGGCTCGGCGCGCTCGCGGGCGGCATGGTGCTGCGTCACCTCAGCGGGCAGGGCACCGCGACGGCCTTCGTCGTCGTGGCCACCCTCGTCCTCGGTGCGCTGCTCGTGCTCCCTAGAGTCGGTGCACGTGTCCGACGCTGAACCCCCTGAGCAGCCCCCGATCCGCGCCGCCGCGGGAGCCGCCGCCCCTCTCGGCATCCTGGTCGCCGCGGTCGTCCTCGTCTCGGTCAACCTGCGCCCGGCGGCCTCGTCGCCCGGTCCGATCCTGGAGGAGATCCGCGACGGCCTCGGCATGAGCGCGGGTGTGGCAGGAGCGATGACGGGTCTGCCGGGTCTGTGCTTCGGCCTGTTCGGCGCGCTCTCGGTCTGGTTCGCACGCAAGGTCGGCGCGACCGCCGCGATCGCACTCGGTCTCGCGGTGGCCGCCGTCGGGCTGCTGCTCCGCGCGGTGACCGACAGCGTCCCCCTCTTCCTGTTCCTCACCGTCGTCACACTCGCCGGCATGGCTGTGGGCAACGTCGTCGCGCCCGCGTGGATCAAGGCACGGGGGCACACCGTCGTGCTGATGACGGTCTACGGGACCGGGCTGGTGGTCGGCGGCACCCTCGGCTCGGCGGCCACCGCACCCGTCACCGAGGCGTCCGGGACGTGGCGTGCCGGCCTGGGCATGTGGGGCCTGCTGATGCTGGCCGCCGTGCCCCTGTGGGCCTGGCTCGCACTGCGGGAGCGTCGCTCCCCCGTCGAGCGCCAGGTGGGAGACGGGCCTGCCCCCACCGGACGCATCGTGAAGTCCCCGACGGCCGTCGCGCTCACCGTCCTGTTCGGCGTGCAGTCGATGCACGCCTACGTGCAGTTCGGTTGGCTGCCCTCGATCTATCGCGACGCGGGGATCTCAGCCTCCTCGGCCGGCGCGCTCCAGGCGCTGCTCTCCAGCGTCGGCATCGTCGGTGCGCTGGTCATGCCGACCGTGATCGCGCGCGGGCGCGGCCTTCCTGCGCTGATGATCTCCTTCGGGGTGATGCTCGCCCTGGGCTACGCCGGGCTGCTCGCCGCACCGGCCACGGTGCCCTGGCTCTGGGCGCTGATGCTCGGCATCGCCGGGCTGGCCTTCCCGACCGCCATCGCGCTCATCACGGCTCGCACGCGCCACCCGTCGGTGACCGCACAGCTCTCCGGCCTCGTGCAGTCGGTCGGCTACGCGCTCGCCGCCCTGGGGCCCTTCGCAGTGGGCCTCATCCACGACGCCACCGGCGGCTGGTCGCTCATCCTGGTGCTGCTCGCGCTGACCTCGGTGCCGCTGACCCTGGCGGCGCTGCGCGTCGCACGCCCGACGTACGTCGATGACGAGCTCTGACGATGACCGACTGGCCTCTGTCAGGATCTGCCCCGTGAGACGGCAGGGAAGACAGTGGGTGGTGGTCGTCGGCGGGACCAACATGGACGTCGTCGCGCGGACCTCCGCGCCGCTCGTCGCCGCGACCAGCAACCCGGGTCGCACCCGGATCTCGCCCGGCGGCGTCGGCCGCAACATCGCGGCGTGCCTCGGCCTGCTCGGCGCTCCGGTGCGACTGGTCTCGGCGGTCGGTGACGACGCTTTCGGCGACGAGGTGCTGCGGCTGACCGCCGGCTGTGGCGCCGACGTGTCGGCCGTACGCCGTGCGCCGGGTCGGACCGGCACCTACACGGCCGTGCTCGACGAGCGCGGCGAGCTGGTCTCGGCCGTGTCCGACATGGCGATCATCGACGAGCTCGAGCTCGACACCCTCCACCTCGACGACGTGGCGCTGGTCGTCGTCGACGGGAACCTCTCGCGCGCGCAGGTGAAGAAGGTCCTCGCCGCCGCGTCCGCGGCCGACGTCCCGGTGGCCTTCGAGCCGGTCTCGGTCGCGAAGGGCGGTCGGCTCCACGACCTCGTCCGCGACCTGTTCCTCGTGACGCCGAACTCCGACGAGGTCGACGCCCTCACCGGCCGCCTCCGCGACCCGTGGAGCGGCATCCGCGACCTGCACGCGCGCGGCGTCGAGCACGTCTGGCTGCGCGAGGGTGTCCGCGGGTCCTACGTCTGCAGCGCGGGCCGGCCCACCCACCACCTGCCGGCGATCCCGGTCGAGGTCGTCGACGTCACAGGCGCGGGCGACGCGATGCTCGCCGCCTGGGTCGCCGCCTGGCTCGGCGGCGCCGATCCGGTCGAGGCCGCGCGTGACGGCCACCGCGCCGCCGCCGCCACGATCACCAGCCGCCACACCGTCCGTCCGGACCTGGCCGAGGCGATGGCCACCTTCGAGTCCCCGATCCCCCGAGAGGTGAGAGATGCTCACGATCACTGACGAGGTGCGCGACGCGCTCGCGTCCGGCCGGCCCGTCGTCGCGCTGGAGAGCACGATCATCAGCCACGGCATGCCCTACCCGGCCAACGTCGAGATGGCGCGCACGGTCGAGGACATCGTCCGCGAGGGCGGCGCCGTGCCTGCCACGATCGCGGTGCTCCACGGCCGGCCGACCATCGGCCTCTCCCCCGACGACCTCGAGCTGCTCGCCTCCGACACCTCGGTCATCAAGGTCTCCATCCGCGACCTGCCCTACGTCGTCTCCCGCGGTCTCCACGGCGCGACGACCGTCGCATCGACGATGCGCCTGGCCGCCCTCGCCGGGATCGGCGTGTTCGTCACCGGCGGGCTGGGCGGGGTGCACCGCGGCGCCGAGACGACGTACGACGTATCGGCGGACCTCACCGAGCTCTCCACCACCTCGGTGGCCGTGGTCTGCGCCGGCGTGAAGAGCATCCTCGACATCGGCCTGACGCTCGAGAAGCTGGAGACCCTCGGCGTCCCGGTGCTGGGCTACGGCACCGACGAGTTCCCGTCCTTCTTCTCCCGGTCCTCGGGCTTCGGCGCGCCGATGCGCGTCGACACCCCCGCCGACGTGGCCGCGCTGATGCGAGCCAAGTGGGACCTCGGGCTCGACGGCGGTGTCGTCGTCGCCAACCCGATCCCCGCCGACGCCGAGATCCCCGCCGACGAGATCGGCGCGATCATCGACCGGGCGCTCGGCGACATGGACCGTCTCGGCATCCGCGGCAAGGACGCGACGCCGTACCTCCTCGGTCGCATCGTCGAGATCACCGACGGTGAGTCGCTGACGGCCAACATCGCGCTCGTCGAGCACAACGCACGCCTCGGTGCGGCGATCGCGCGGGAGTACGCCGCCGGCTGAGCGCCGTCGGCTACCGGACGTCGAACTCGCCGCGGCGGGTCGGGACGATGTCTTTGCCCAGCGGCGCGAGCGAGACCGGGATCAGCTTCAGGTCGGCGAGCGCCAGCGGGATGCCGATGATCGTGATGGCCAGGGCGATCGCCGAGAGCACGTGGGCGATCACCAGCCACCAGCCGGCCAGCACGAACCAGATCACGTTGCCGAGGAACGAGCCCACGCCGGCCGACGGCTTGGCGACGACAGTGCGACCGAAGGGCCAGATCGCGAAGGTGGCGATCCGGAACGACGCGATGGCCCACGGGATCGTGATGATCGGGATGCACAGCAGCACGCCTGCGAGCAGGTAGCCGAGGAAGAGCCAGAACCCGCCGAAGACCAGCCAGATGACGTTGAGCAGGAGTCGCACCCGTCGATCCAACCAGAGTCCCGTCGAGCCGTGCTTGGATCGGTTCATGGCCTCTCGCATCACCGAGCTCTCGATCGACTGTCACGACCCCGACCTGCTGGCCGACTTCTGGACCGCCGCCCTCGACTGGGTGGTGCTCGACCGCGAGGCGGACGGCCTCGTCGAGATCGGGCCGGCGCGGGAGAACGACCAGGCACTGCTCGACGCGGTGCGGTCCGGACCCGTGCCACCGACCCTCTTCCTCGCCCGGGTGCCCGAGGACAAGGTCGCCAAGAACCGCATCCACTTCGACCTCTCCCCCGTCGACCGCTCGCGCGACGAGGAGGTCGAGCGGCTGCTCGCGCTCGGTGCGACGCGAGCCGACGTCGGCCAGAGCGGCGAGGAGTCGTGGGTCGTGCTCGCCGACCCGGAGGGCAACGAGTTCTGCGTGCTCCGCAGCCTCGCGCCCGGTCACTTCTCGCTGTGAGCGCACTGCCCGTCGAGCTGCCGATCGAGACCGAGCGGCTGGTGCTGCGCGCGCACCGGATGGACGACCTCGACGACCTCGCCCGGTTCCACGGCGACCCCGAGGTCGTGCGCTACGTCCCCTGGCCGGTGCGCGACCGGGAGGCCACCGAGGAGACGCTCCGGGTCAAGCTGACGCAGACCGAGCTCGTCGCACCCGGCCAGTGGCTCGTGCTCGCCGTGGAGCTGCGCTCGAGCGGGGCCGTCATCGGCGAGGTGCTGCTGAAGTGGGCCTCGGACCGGCAGGGCGAGGTCGGCTTCGCGTTCGCCCGGGACGCCCAGGGGCAGGGGTACGCCGCCGAGGCCGCCACCGCGGTGCTCCGGCTCGGTTTCGACGACCTCGGCTTCCACCGCATCACCGCGGTCTGCATCGCGGAGAACGACGCCTCGGCCCGGCTCCTGGCACGACTCGGGCTCCGCCAGGAGGCCCGCCTCGTCGACAACGTCGTCTTCAAGGGCGAGTGGGCCACCCAGCTGGTCTTCGCGATGCTCGAGGACGAGTGGCGCTCCGCCGGCGACCCGACCACATGACCCTCCGGACCTTTGCTCGCACCTGTGCCGGGGGCGCCCTGTCGACGGCGATGGCACGGCTCAACGCCCGCCACCCGTGGAGCCACAACGACCACTTCCACCGCTGGATCCTGGCCAACCTCCCCGCCCGGCGGCGTACGGCCCTCGACGTCGGCTGCGGTCAGGGCGCGCTGGTCGAGTCGCTGGCGCCGCACTTCGGCTCCGTGCTCGGAAACGACGCCGACCGCACGATGCAGCGGCAGGCGGCCGACCGGTGCGCGGGTCTCGCGAACGTCGTGATCGACGGCAGCGACTGGAGCGACCTCGACGGTCCGTTCGACCTCGTCACGATGATCGCCGTCCTCCACCACCTCGATGTCGACGCCGCCCTCGCGCACGTGCGTGAGGTCCTGGCGCCCGGCGGCCGATTCCTCGCGGTCGGGCTCGCGCCGCCGGTGTCGTTGGCGGACCACCTCTGGGACGCCGCCTCGATCGTCACGAACCCCGTCATCGGCCTCGCCAAGCACCCGCGGCGGGACCGGGGCGGCGTGCAGCCACCGGCGTACCCGGTGCAGGACCCGACCTTGGCCTACGACGACCTGCGCCGGCGTGTCGAGGTCGCCATGCCCGGCGCCTCGATGCGCCGCCGGCTCGGCTTCCGTCACACGATCGCGTGGACGAAGCCCACGACCTGACCTCGGCCCCGACACGGGCGCACCATGCCCGGGGCCGGGGTCAGTCCTTCGTCATGAAGTCCCGCAGCACCCGGGCGAAGCGGTCCGGATCGTCGAGGTGCGGGAAGTGGCCGGCACCCTCGAAGAGCTCGACCGTGCAGTCCGGCAGCGCCTGCTGGGCGCTGAGGGCGTGCCAGGCCGGGATGACCCGGTCCTTCGAGCCCCACACGATCAGCGTCGGCGGCGCCGTCGCGCCGGCGAGGTGGTCGTGGGCGCTGATGCTCTGGCCACCGAAGTCGATCACCGCACGGGTGGTGGCGAGGAACGCCCGGCGGCTCGCGCGGTCGCCGAGCGAGGTGAAGCCGCGCCACGTCGCGCCGATGTCGGCCCCGGGCTTCCACCCGACCCTCTGCGCACCCCGGCCGAGCGCCTCGACCCGTCCCAGGACCGGAGCGGAGGCGATCACTCCGAGCACCTGCTGGGCGCCCGGCAGGGTGGCCGAGCGCAGCGCGAGGCTGACCTCACGTCCGAGGCCGCCGCTGGAGACGAGGACGAGTCGGTCCACCCGGTCGGGGAACAGGTAGTAGAACTGCATCGCGATCCCACCGCCGAGCGAGTGTCCGACCAGCGTGACCCGCTCGATGCCGAGGTGGTCGAGCAGGTCGCGCAGGGTCGCGGCGTGCGAGCTCAGCGAGTAGTCGCCGGTCGGCTTGGCCGAGTCGCCGTGCCCGAACAGGTCCGGCACGACGACACGCTGGTCGTCGTCGATGCGGTCCACGAGGTGCGACCACTGCCGCTGCGACCCCAGGATGCCGTGGATGAACAGCACCACCGGCCCGGTGCCCCTGTCGACGTACGACAGCTCGTGCCCGTGGAGCTCGACCGTCTGCGGGGTCAGCCGGGTCATGGTCGTCATCCTTGCCGCAGTGGGTGGGGAGGTGGTCGCGTCACGGTGGGCCGGGTCAGCCCGCGGCGAGGGCGGCGCGCATGCCCTCGGCGTCGACCTCGGCGCCGTAGGCAGGCTTGTCGCGGTCGAAGCGCTTGCCCTCGGCCAGCGGCCCGGCGTCGACGACGTCGAAGCCGAAGGAGTCGATCAGGTCGGTGACGACCTGCTTGGCCTCCGCGTCGTCGCCGGCGATCGCCAGCGCACGCCGACCGGCGCCGGCAGGGGCACCCTCGGTGACGATGTGCGCGGCCTGGATGGCGTTGAACGCCTTGACGACCTTCGAGGTCGGCAGGTGGGCGGCCAGCATCTCGCTCACGCTGGTGCGGCCCTCGTCGAGCTCGGGGTATCGACCGTCGCGCTCGAAGTAGTAGTTGTTGGTGTCGATGACCACCTTGCCGGCGAGGGGCTCGACCGGGACGTCGAGGTAGGCCTTGAACGGAACGGTCACCACGACCAGGTCGCCTGCCGCGGCCGCCTCCTGCGCCGTCGCCGCCCTCGCATGGTCGCCGAGCTCCGCCACCAGCTCGACCAGCGTCTCCGGGCCGCGCGAGTTGCTGAGCACGACGTCGTGTCCCTGCTCGATGGCGCGCCGAGCGATCGCCGTGCCGATGTGTCCACTGCCGATGAGTCCGATGGTCGTCATGATGGTGGAACGCCTGGGGCTGCGCCGTGTTCCCCCAGCGGGGTCATTGTGCGGACACTCACAGGGGTCGACGGACTCGTCCTCGGTGCCTCACCAGCCGAACTCCTCGGTGTGCACGTCGCGACCGACGACCCCCGCCGCGTGTGCGGCGCGACGCACTGCCGCCGACCATCCCCACGGTCCGCAGACGACCACGTCACGCTCGAGCAGGTCCGGCACCAGCTCCAGCAGCACGTCGTGGTCGGACCCGTCGGTGCCCTCGGGAAGCCAGGAGCCGGTGGCGCGCCGGTGGCCGGCCATGATCTCCACGGCGATCCCCTTGTCCGCTGCGAGCTCGCGCAGCTCGTCTCCGAAGAGGACCTGCTCCGCGTCCGCGACGCGGTAGAGCAGCCTCACCTCGTCCGGCGCGAACCCGCCGCCCTCGACGAGTGCCCGGAACGGGGTGATCCCGACACCCGCGGCGATCAGCAGCAGCCGCGGGTGCCGGCGGGGAAGATCGCCGAGTGCGCCGTACGGTCCCTCGATGGCCACCCTGGTCCCCGGCAGGAGTGCGGCGGCGTGGCGACCTCCGTCACCGGCGGTGGAGACGGTCACCCGCAGGCGGTCCTCGCTCGGGGCAGCCGACAGCGAGTAGGGGTGGCCCCGCAGGCCCGCGCGACCTGCGAGGAAGCGCCAGACCAGGAACTGACCGGGCCGGGCGCCCAGCTCGTCGAGATGTCGGCCGGTCACCTCGATCGACACGACACCCGGCTGCTCCTCGTGGACCCGGTCTACCCGCAGGGCCGAACGCCGGGTCCGGCGCAGTGGGACCAAGACGCGGAACCACACGATCGCGGCCAGCGTGACGACGTACAGGCTCCACCAGTAGACGCCGCTCGCGCCTCGGCCCAGCTCCTCGACCAGCTGGTGCGGCAGCGCGAGCGCCATGCCGACGTAGGCCCACAGGTGGACCAGGTGCCAGGTCTCGTAGCGCAGCCAGCGCCGGACCTCGATGATCGAGGAGACCACGACCAGGACGACCATCACGGTGCCGAGGCTGGCGGCCCACATCCACGGCTCCGCGACGAAGAGGCGGTACAGCGCCGGGCCCACGGCCTCGGGCTCGCGGGAGACGCGCTGGACCACGAACAGCAGCACGTGCAGCAGCATCAGCCAGACCGACCACGACCCGAGGCGCCGGTGCCAGCGGGTCAGGACCTGACGACCCCAGGCCCGCTCGAGCCACGGCAACCGGGCCAGGAGCATCACCTGGAGCAGCATCAGGTTCGCCGACCACAGGCCGGCGGCATCCGCCTCCTGGATCCTCAGGGTCAGGGGGTTCGCCAGGTAGCCCATCACCTCGTCGATCGAGCGATAGGCGATGGCGGTCGTGAAGACCATCGTCGCCACGCCGGCCAGGACGAGCACCCGCGCGACGGCCCTGTCCAGGCTCGGAGACGCCGAGACGCGATCGATCGGCTGTCCCACCGCGCGAGTCTGCCACGGCGGGGCGAGGGGGCTAGCGGCGCGAGGGCACCGTCACGCGCGAGCGCGCGACCTTGGCCTGCACGACGTCCGTGCCCGCGTAGCGCACGACGACCGGCTTCGTCCCCGGGCGGAGACCGCGCACGACGGCGCGGGCCTTGCCCTTGACCAGCTGGACCTCGACCGTACGTCGTCCCACGGTGACCGTCACCGTCCCCTCGGGCCGCGGCACTCCGGGAGCACGGACGCGCACGTCCACCGCGACGCGCTTGCGCGAGGCGTCGGAGCGCACCTTCACCTCGGGCACGGTCGTCACGGGTGTCGCCACGGCGACGTCCTGCGTGGTGTCGCGGAAGTGGCGCCGAGCCAGGGTGATCCGGACGGACAGGTGGCGACCGACGTCGCCCTTGCGGACCGTGTAGGTCGGCTTCGTCGCCTTGGCGATGCGCCGGCCGTCGCGCAGCCAGGTGAAGGTCGCCTTCGCATCACCCGGTCGGACGGTCCCGACCCGGGCGACGAGCCGACTCCCCACCTGTGGTGTGCCCTTGATGCGGGACGGGCTGGTGATCGCGATGGCCTTGGCGGCGACGACCGCGGGCGCGGACGCGGTCGTGCGCGACTTCTTGTAGCCGCTCGCGCTCGCGGTGGTGCGCGCGCTGATGAGCGCGCCGATGTGGTCGCGCGTCAGGACGAGGGAGCCCCCGGTGGCCTTCGGCAGAGCCTTGCCGTCGGCGTACCACTGGGTCGCGACCTTCGCGGGTTGCGGCGACCACGAGGGGGCGCCGAGCGTCAGGGTCTGGCCGACCTCGGGAGTCCCCTGGATCGTCGGTGGCGCGGCGGGCTGGAACACCCCCGGCGCCACTGGAGCCGTGGCCACGACCGCCCGCCCTGCGGTGTAGCCGTCCAACGACGCCGTCACCTCGGCGGCGAGCGCCTTGCCCTTCACGTCGGGCGTGGGGACGTAGGCGGCCGAGGTGGCACCGGGGATGGCTGCACCGTCGGCCAGCCAGCGGACGGTGACGCTGGTGGGCGTCGGCGTCCAGGCGCCGGCCGCCACCTCCAGCGGTGCACCGACCGCGGGAGACCCGACGATGGCCGGGGCCGTGGTGGGCGCGACCACGCGGTCGTTGAAGTGGATGAACCCCGAGGGCCAGCCTCCGCCCGTCTTCGTGACGCGCCGCCAGTGGAAGTCGCCGCCCCAGTAGTCCTCCGAGACGACGATCTCGGTGTCGGAGATGACCTGCTCCACGATGGCGACGTGGCCGTTCGCCCCCGCCGGCGCCACCCTCGACCCGTACCAGGCGACGGACCCGACCGTGGGCGTCTGGTCGGTGATGCTCGCCATGGCCACGCCCCAGTTCGACGCGTTGCCGCTGCCCTTCCACGGCCGGAGGTCCGGCATGCCGGTCTGGATCAGCCGGTAGGCCACGTAGTTGGTGCAGTTGTGGCCGACGTACATCTGCCAGTACGACGTCCCCGACGCCTGGCGGTAGCCGTAGTTCCCGTACCCGGCCGCCTGGCACCCGGCATAGCCCGAGCACAAGTAGGTCGAGGTGGAGAGGTTGATCCGCTCGACCGTCGTCGGCGTGACGAGCAGGACGAGCGCCAGGGCGCCGACGACCAGCTTGACCAGGTGACCGGCACGACGCACCGCACGCTCGCGCGCGCGCCGAGGCGTCCGGGGATGCTGTGACGGCAGTGACCGCTGAGGCTGATGTTGCACGATGAGTGATCGTATGGGCCTTCAGTCAAGCCCGCCACGCCGATGAGTGAAGAACAATTGTGTAATTCCGACGGCTACGTCGCCCGTACGCTGCTCGCATGTCTCGTCTGCACGATTCGCTGCCTCCGCACCCGGTCGCCATTCCGCGCGAGCTCGAGGCTGCGTGGACCTGGATGGAGGCTCAGGGTCATGGCGGGGGCGACAGCCGGCCGCACCTCACGGCGTACCCCGGGAGCCGGGTGCTCGGGCCGGTCTTCGGACTCGTGTCGCTCGAGGGCTGGTTCGATGCCGACAGCGAGGCCGCGCAGCGGCTGCGCCCGATCGGCGAGGCCGGTGGCGATGGCTCCATCCTTGCTCTGTGGGAGGACGACGGCGGCGTGACTCGCGCTGTGGTGCTGGGCTCGGAGGGCGGCGCCCACCAGGTCGCGGGCTCGGCGGTCGAGCTGCTCACGCTGCTGGCGATCGGCTACGTCGAGATCACCGAGATCGAGCTCGGTCTGCCTCCCGACGATGAGCATGCGGTCGAGGCCCACACCGACTTCCGGTCATGGGTGGGCGCAACGTTCGCCGTCGAGGTGCCGGAGGAGTGGCCGGCCGCCGAGGACGACGTCTTCACCGCGTGGGTACGTCGCGAGCTGGGCGAGGCTGGCCCCCAGCCTGCACCCGTACCGTCCTCGACCACCGAGGTCGCCGGCGACCTCGAGGTCGTTCTCGCCGCACTGGGCACGCCGGACGGCTCGCCGCAGGTGCGTGCGCTCGCCGACCTGCTCGACGTCCCGCTGGTCGACGGCGGCCTGCGCAAGGCAGCGCGGGCGCTACGGGCTCGCGAGGTCGAGGTGGAGTTCGAGCGCGGCACCTTGACCACGGTCTTCCTCCAGGATCACCCGATCGGCCCACTCCTCGCAGGGCTCCCACCGGCGGCGCGGACCGACGACGTCCTCGCCCTGCTGGGAGAGCCGGAGCAGCGCAGGGATGGCTACCTCCGCTACGTCGTCCGCGAGCGGTTCCTGCACCTGAGCATCGACGGCGACGGCGAGATCGGGATGATCACCACGTGGGTGGACGAGACCCGGTCGTGACGCACCGGCACCTCGACGGGAGCCCACCGGGATCACCACGTCGGGCGCGAGGTCCTCGCCGGAGGTCTGTGTGCGGTCCCCGGAGCCGCGGACCGGGTCGAGTCAGACGTTGAAGCGGAACGAAAACGGCAGTTCCGGGCGTCGACGGCCAGCGCTGGCTGGGGACGAAGGATGTGACCTGACCTGCGAAAACGCGTGTCCAGAGGCGTTGGACACCGTCGGTGAGAATCGGCCTCCGCCGAACGTCTTGCGGACCATTTGCGGACTGCGCGACGGTCGAAACGTAGATCAATTGTCGCTGAGAGCTGCCTCCCAGTCCTGGCCGCCGTGGAAGACGCCGAGGATGTTCACCCCGACATTCCCAGAGGACTCGTCGACCTCGTAGGCAATCAGTGTGCGCTGCTTGAAGGTGGTTGTCCGCATGCCCGGACGGACATCGTCCCGCGCACGGCCCGCGTGAGGAAAGGCCACGATGCCGTCGACGTGATCGAGGATCGCCGAGACGAAACGCTGAGCGACGTCAGGAGAAGCCTTGTCGGTAATCCAGTCGTCGAGAGCATCCAGCTGCTGCCGTGCCTCAGGGGTGTAGGTGATCCGACCCGTCATCGACGGGCGGCCCACTTGGACTCGAAGCCGGCCCGGATGTCATCAGCAGAGATCCCTCGAGTTGGGTCCGCCTTCAACGCGTCGTACGCAGCAGCGGCGTCGGAGTGCAGCCACGAGTCCGAGGCCGGGTCGAACCCTTCTGGCGGGTCGACCGACTCGAGCAGCCGGAGCGCGACGTGCTTGCGCACGTCAGGAGGCAGGGACATCCCCGCCTCGTACAGCTCCGACTCGCTCAGCGACACAAGGACAGGCTACTCCGAGCGCTGAGGCGGCCCCAGAAGATCGGGTCGGCGCTGGTGTCGATGCGGAAGAGCGATGCCTGAACGCCAATGGTTGCTGCCTGCGCTTGTAGTCGTGAAACAAGAGCAGCATGAGCACGCGCGTCAACGACCAGGAGTGTCGGGAACCACGTGAGCTCGCGATGGGGCAACCGCCTCTTGGACAAGAACGGAACAGGCCTTGCAAGCGCCACGTAGCCGCGCCGGCTCGAACGGGACGCTCCACAAAACCTTCCACGAGGTAGCTGTGAGACCACAGGCGGTGACGCTGGTTCCCGGCGCCTTCGCGTGTGTCTCCCCGATGCGTCGTGCTGCGGACCAGCTCGAAGTGCGAGTAAAGGGGCCTGTGACGAAGAAGGCGGTTGCCGGTGCGGCGGCCGCTACGCGCGGGCCGTCATCGCGGTGCGAAGCAGCGCATCCATCACGGAACTCTCGACTGCTGTTGCCGACCGACCTGGGGGCGTCGTCGACGACTACGATCTTGTCACCCGACAAGGGATCTCCTTTCCGTTGGTCGACTTCAAGAGTCAGGCAGGTTCGGGTCAAAATCGTGAAGTGGGCTATGACGATCGCGTGGGAGCGTGCGGAGGACTCGCGTATCCGACCCTCTCCGACGACGCCGATGTCCTCGACGCTCGGTCAGGGGTCTAGCTCATGTTCCGCTCTCATGGATCCACTCGTCGTAGAAGGCGGGCAACTCGGACGCACGCCCGGCAAAGGCGGCTGCGCGCTTGTCGAGGAACGCGGCTACGCCTTCTTTTCCATCGCCGATGCTGGTGAAGAACATCGCGAGGGAGTCGACCCGGTGGGCGTCCGCGGGGTGCGGCAGGACGGCGTTTCGGCGCACCATCTGCCGGAGCAGTGCGGTTGCGACCTGGGAACGTTCCTTGGTCCACGCGTCGACGACCTCCCGTGCGCGCGTCAGTAGGGCGGTGGCGTCGGTGGTCTCGTCGACGAGCCCGACCGCGTGCGCCGCCGAGGCGTCGAGAATGTCTGCCCGGTAGGTCAGGTCGAGTGCGGCCGATGGTCCGACGATCCGTGAGAGGAACCACGACGATGCCGCCTCGGGCACGATGCCGATGCGCCCGAACACGAGCCCCATGCGGGCAGTGTCGGACATGATCCGCCGGTCCATCGCCAGGGTCATCGTCGCGCCAATTCCGACCGCAGGGCCGTTGATCGCCGCCAGTACCGGCTTGCGGCAGTCGTGGATCGCCAGGGTGACGCGCCCACCGGTGTCGCGCACGCGGGCGATGTCGGGGTGATCGAGGTCGCTCATGTCGGCGAGCGTTGGGTTCTTGTCCTCGTCGAGGCCGAACACGTTGCCAGGCACGTCGAGATCCATGCCGGCGCAGAACGCGCGCCCGGCCCCGGTGACGATGACGGCGCGGACGTCGTCGTTGGTGTTGACGTCGCGGAAGGTCGACTCCAGTTCCTCGGCCATCGCGACGGTGAAGGCGTTGAGGTTCTCGGGACGGTCCAGCAGGACGGTCAGGACACCGTCGTCGAGGTCGTGGCTGATGGTGTCGTATCCGGTGGCGATGGAGTTCATGGCGTGTTGGGGCAGCCCTTCGTGGTGGAGTTGAGTGGCGCACGGGCCACGTCGAGATGCCCGATGGCTTCCGCGGCCTCGTTCATGATGTCGGTGACGATCTGGGCACAAGTCTCGACCGAGGAGATCAGACCCTGCGCCTGGCTGGCCCACCACATGCCGCCCTCGACGTCGCCGTCCGTCAGAACGCGCTGACGTGCACGTGCACCTGAGGCCAGGCCGGCCACGTCACTGAACGTGGCACCCGGCTCGGCGCCGCGGCGGGCGATCTCCTCCGAGACGGTGTTGCGCGCGACGCGAGCAGTGTTGCCAAGCTCGCGGAACACGAGCACGGTGGAGCGTTCGTCGTTGGCAACGATCTGCTGCTTGACGTTGCCATGCACGGGCGCTTCGGCGGAGGCGACGAATCGGGTTCCCATGTTGATGGCGCTGGCCCCCAGCGCGAGCGCGGCAACGAGGCCCCTGCCCGTGGCGAACCCGCCGCTGGCGATGAGGGGAACGTCGACCTTCTGGGCAGCTGACGGGATGAGGACGAGGCCGGGCACGTCGTCGGAACCGGGATGTCCGGCGCACTCGAAGCCGTCGATGCTCACCGCGTCGACGCCCAGGCTCTGCGCCTTCATGGCGTGCCGCACCGCAACGGCCTTGTGGATGACCTTGACTCCGGCGGCCTTGAACGCCGCGACGTGCGCGGCCGGGTTGGCGCCGGCAGTCTCGACGACGGTGATGCCGGAGTCGATGATCGCGTCGCGGTACTCGTCGTACGGCACCGGGTCGATGGTGGGCAGGATCGTGAGGTTCACGCCGAACGTACGGTCCGTCATCGACCGGCAGCGCGCGATCTCCTCAGCGAGCGCGGCTGGCGTCGACTGGGTCAGTGCCGTCAGGAAGCCAAGGGCACCCGCGTTGGCGACCGCGGAGATGAGCTCGGCCGTACCGACGGCGGTCATCCCGCCGCACACGATCGGGTGCTCGATCCCGAACTCCTCGGTGAACCTGGTGCGCAGCATGGGTGGCCTCCTGTGGCGATGGGGTGCGGTATGACGTTGGGCTCGGGGTCGACTCGAGCGAGCGAATGGACCGGCGGTCGCTGACGCCGGAGACAACCGCACGACACACGCGCTAGCTGTAGCCATGAAACCCCCGCCCAGCTTTGCGACCCAGCAGACCAGCATCGACCATCCGCGCGAGCAGGGGCGGCGCCGCGTACAGCGGTTCCTTAAACTCCTCGTAAAGCGATTCAGCCACGGCCTTGGTGGTGTCCAGTCCGATCAGGTCGGCCAACGCCAGCGGCCCCATCGGGTGGGCGGCCCCCAGCACCAGACCACGATCGATGTCCTCGGCGGTCGCGAACCCCGACTCGACCATCCGGATGGCCGACAGGATGAAGGGGACGAGCATCGCGTTGACCACGAATCCGGCGCGGTCCTGGCAGTCGATCGTCTGCTTGCCCAGCCGCGTCTCGACGAACGTGCGAGCACGGGAGGTGGTCTCGGGCGAGGTGAGCAGGCTCGGCACGAGCTCGACGAGGCCGAGCACCGGTACTGGGTTGAAGAAGTGGATGCCCATGACGTTCTCCGGGCGCCGGGTGGCCACACCCAGCTTCATGATCGGGATGCTCGAGGTGTTGGACGCGAGAATCGCGGCGGGCTCGGTCACCAGGTCGTCGAGTCGTCGGAACAAGATGGTCTTGGCGGTCTCATCCTCTGCGATCGCCTCGACCACGACCTCACGGTCGTGCAACGCATCGAGGTCGACCACCACTTGCACGCGAGCGAGTGCTTCGGCTGCTGAGGCGATCCGACCCTTGGCCTCGGCGCGCACGAGCGCCGCACCCATCCGGTCGAGCCCCGCGTTGGCCGCCTCCGCGGTCGACTCGACGACCACCACGTCCAGGCCCGCGCACGCCGACACCTCGGCGATGCCGGCGCCCATCAGTCCGCAGCCGACAACTCCGACGCGGGCGACGTCGATGAGCTGGGGTGTGGCACTTGTCATGGCCGGGATCTCCGTATCGGTCGAGGGCTAGGCATAAAGCAGGCGAGCACCGCTGCAACGAGGACAGCGCCGGCCAGGACGAGGAATGCGGTCGTGTAGCCCTGCTCGGCAGGTACGCCGCTCGCGGTGCCGTAGCCGCTGAGGATCGACGCGGTCAGCGCCGTGCCGCAGGCGCCGCCCAGGGTGCGGAAGTTGGTGTTGGTGCCCGCGGCCACGCCGGTGTGCTCCTGCGGCACCGCGGCGACGATCGCGCTCGCCACGCAGGCGAAGACGAGCCCGGTGCCCAGGCCACCCAGACCGGTCCAGACGTACATCAGGGCTGGGACGTCGTGGACGAGCGCGACGAGCAGCAAGGACACGGTCGCGGTCGTGCAACCGATCGCGACGAGGTTGCGGGAGCCGACGACGGCAGCCGCCCGCGCCGCGTACACACCGCAGACGAGCGTCGCCGCCGCGGCCGGCAGCATCATGTGGCCAGCCTCGGTGACGTTGGACCCAAACCCGTAGCCGGAGTCGGTGGCGGTCTGGGTGAACTGCGGGATGAACCCGTGGGAGCCGTAGAGAGCCATCCCGGTCAGGAACGCGACGACGTTGGCGGTCCACACGGCCCGCAGCGTCATCAGGCGCAGGTCGATGAGCGGGATCGTGAGGTGCAGCTCGAGGAAGACCCAGCCGATAAGCACGACGACGCCAACCCCGACGAGCGCGATCACGTAGGGCGAGCCCCAGCCGTGGGAGGGGGCACCGCTGATGCCGATCAGCAAGGCGCTCAGCCAGACGGCGAGCAGTAGCGCCGGCACGAGCGGGATGCGTTGCCGCGTCCGGACCGGGGACTCCGGGACCAGCCTGAGCACGGCGACCACCGCCCCCACCGCGACGATCGCCGGCAGCAGGAACAGCCAGTGTATGCCGAAGTGCTCGACGACCGGGCCCGAAATGACGATGCCGAGGCCGAAGCCTCCGGCGAGGAGGCCGGAGATCAGCCCGATGCCGCTCGCGATGCGGTCATCGGGCAGCTCGTCGCGGATGATCCCGAAGGACAGCGGCAAGCTGCCGCCCCCCACGCCCTGGATCACCCGGGCGACGATCATCCACTTCATCGTCGGCGCCAGCGCCGCCATCAGCGATCCTGCGAGCAGCGCCGCCAGCGCGACGACCAGCACGCGCCGCTTGCCGTACGAGTCTCCTAGCCGGCCCAGCACGGGGGTAGCGACCGCGGAGGTCAGCAGGAACCCTGTCAGCAGCCAGGCAGTAGTGGGCTGGTCTGCACCGTACTCACGCTGGATGGTCGGGAGTGTCGGCACGGTCAGCGACTGCAGCAGCGAGAACGGCGTCACACTCGCGGCGAGCACCGTGAGCGTGACCGCGGGCGAACGACGCAGGGGCGGCGCGGGAGCCGGCCAACCCACCGTCGCGGGCTGGCCGCGCCCCACGCTCACCGCGACGCCGCCGCATCGACGTCCTCGATCGAGGTGGTGCCCATGGTCGACAGCGAGAACGGGATGCCCGCGGCGGCTGCAGCCGTGGCCCCGGCGATCTCACCCTCGGCCTGCATCATCCGGGTGAAGCCGGTCGGCGCGATCCCGAACGGCAGCGCCACCCGCTTGCCCAGCACCTCGCGCGAGGTGTCGACCTGCGAGACGTCGCGCAGGATCGAGGGATGGACCTCCACGTTGGCGAATGCCTCGCGCACTCGGGTCAGCGACACCTCGCCGTCCGCCGCACCGTCGGTGTAGTCGAACGCCGGCTTGGGCGTACGACGCTTCGCGACCCGACGCAGATCATCAATTGGCGGCGCCTTTTCCAGACGCCGCGCCTTGCGCGAGAGTTCCGGCCTCTTGAACCTCAGCAGGGGCGCCACCTCGCGACGCGACGGCAGGTGACGCTTCACGCGACGTAGCCTGCCGTGCCGCTGCGTGCCATCACGATCCGCGGGATCGATGCCGTAACGCCGAGCCCGACGAGCATCCGGACCACGGCCACCACGTCGTCGACGGTGATCATCGACTCCGGAGCGATCGTGTCGGCGGTCCATGCGGACATGTCCGTGTCGACGAAGCCCGGGGCGATCGCCGTCCCCATCACCCCGCCGGCCGACTCCTCGGCGTTGAGGGTCTCCAGCATCGAGATCAGGGCGGCCTTGCTCGCGCCGTAGACCGTCAGTCCCGGCTCGGCGAAGACGCCCGTGATGGAGGCGACGCCGATGACCCGAGCGCCGCGATGTGGGTCGGCGGCCGCACCGGCGCGCAGCAGGTCGAGAGAGTCACGCACCAGCAGCAGGTTGGTGCGCAGGTTGACGTCGAAGGTCTTGTCGAGGCGCCGTTCAGTGAGGGCGTCGAGCGGTTCAGCCGTGCCCACCCCGCCGCAGAGGACGAGCGCGTGGAGAGCGTCGTACGCTGCCGTATGGGATGCCACCAGCGCGGCGGCGGCCTCGGGGGCAGCGAGGTCGGCGGCGCAGACGGTAACGCTAGGGGCACCCGCGGCCTCAAGCTCCGTCGCCAGCGCGGTGAGGGCCGCCTCGGAGCGCGCGCTGACAGTGAGCGCGTAGCCCTGGCGCGCGAGCTCCAGCGCGATGCCCCGCCCGATGCCGCGCGAGGCGCCGGTAACGAGCGCGGTGCGCGGGGCGCTCACGCGACGCCGCCGGCGAGCGCACCGCGGGCGAGCTCGAGGTACGGCGCGACCGTCTGCCCGGCCGTGTCGAAACCGGGGCCGGTGGCGCCGCCGACCGACGCCCGGTAGGCGATGCCGGCAGCGATGACGCCGATCTTGAAGTAGGCGAGGCCGAGGTGGAGGTCCCAGTGGTCGAGCCGCCGTCCTGACGCCGCCTCATAGCGGGCAGCGAGGTCGCCGACGCCCGGGAGCCGAGGGCTCGTCCAGGCGGCCTCGGAGCCGACGATCAGGTCGAACACCGGCGCGCGGTAGGCGCACATCAGCGCCACGTCGGCGACTGGGTCGCCGATGGTTGAGAGCTCCCAGTCGACGACGGCGGCGATCTGCGGGCCGTCGTCGAGCCGGACGAGGGTGTTGTCGACGCGGAAGTCACCGTGCACGATGCTGGTCGCGGGCTGGGTGGGTCGTGCGGCCTGGAGCCGTCGTACGACCTCGCCCGCGAGCGCCGAAAGCTCAGGAGCCCCGACGTGGTCCCACTGCCCGGCCCAGCGGCGGGCCTGCCGCTCGAAGTAGGCGTTCGGGCGCCCGAAGCGCTCCAGGCCGACGGCGACGTGGTCGACGGCGTGCAGCGCGGCCAGCGTGCCGACCAGCTCGTCGGCGAGCGCGCCGACTGTCGCGGCAGCCAGGGCGTCTAGGTCGGTGCGGGTGCGCAGCGTCTCGCCGTCCACGAACTCGACCACCGAGAACGGCAGCCCCATCGCGGTGTCGTCGCCGCAGAGCACCACCGGGCGGGCGACGCCGACGCCAGTGCCGAGGAGCGCGGCGGTGACCCGGAACTCACGCGCTACGTCGTGCGCCGACGGGGTACGACCGACGCGTGGCGGCGTGCGCAGCACCCAGGCGGTGGTGCCGTCGGTGATCCGGTAGGTGAGGTTGGAGCGGCCGCCCGCGAGGAGCTCCGCGCGAAGGTCGCCGCACACCGCGGCGCCAACCCCAGCCATCGCCCCGGCGACGACCTCGAGGTCCGTGTCGCTCAGCGACAGGTCGGTGGTGAGCGGGACGGTCATCGCTCGCGCCCCGCCCCGGCGAGATCGCGCACGGCCCGGCGGGCGAGCGCCCACCGGTGGACCTCCGAGGGGCCGTCGTAGATGCGGAACGGGCGCAGCTCGCGCGCGATTTTCATGACCGGCAGGTCGGCGGTCACGCCGAGGCCGCCGCACAGCTGCGTTGCCCGGTCGACGACCCGGTCGAGCGCCTCGGCCGCGAATGTCTTGGCGATCGACGTCGCCTTGGACGCGCGCTGGCCGGCGTCGAGCTGGGCACAGGCGTCCATCAGCAGCGCGCGGGTGGCGGCGAGGTCGATCTCATTGTCGGCGATCAGCTGCTGCGCCATGCCCAGGTCGGCCAGCCGCTGGCCCATCGCCATCCGGTCGGCGGCGTAGCGCACCGCCACCTCGTGGGCACGCCGCGCTGCCCCGGACCAGCGCATCACGTGGGTCATCCGCGCCGGGCCGAGGCGCACCTGCGCATACGCGAAGCCGAGGTCGACCTCGCCGAGCACGTCGTCGTCGGGGACCAGCAGGTCGTCGAAGCGGAGCTCGCAGTGGCCGCCGATCATCGACCGGTCCGAGGTGCGCAGGTGCCGCACGAGCGTGATGCCCGGTGCGTCAGCGGGCGCCAGGAACATCGTCGCCCCGCGCGCCTCGCCGGGCTCGCCGCTCGTGCGGGCCATCACGATGTAGAAGGCGGCACCGTCGGCGCCGGTGATGAAGTGCTTGTGTCCGGTGACCCTCCAGCCGCCGTCGACGCGCTCGGCGCGGGTGCGCAGCGCGGCCGGGTCGGAGCCGGCGCCCGGCGCGGGCTCAGTCATGGCGAAGGCCGAGCGCCCCTCGCCGCGCGCCAGCGGGCCGAGGTAGCGCTCGCGCTGGATGGACGTCGCCACCTGGTCGAGGAGGTGGAGGTTGCCCTCGTCGGGGGCGTTGAGGTTCATCGCCATCGGCCCGAAGAGCGAGTAGCCGGCCGCCTCGAAGACCGGCGCGCGCCGGGTCATGTCGAGGCCGAGCCCACCGAACTCCATCGGTCCGTGAGGCGTCAGCAAGCCGCGGCTGCGCGCCTCTGTCTGAAGCCGCACCCGCAGGTCGTCGCCGCCCGCGGCGGTCACGTCTCCGTCGTACTCGTCGTCGACGGGGAGTACCGCCTCCTCGATGAACGCGGACGTCCTCGCCACGATGTCCTGCACGTCGGGGTTCGCCTGCATGGTGCTCCTTGTGGGTGTGGTGGTGCGTGGTGCGCAGACGGCGCGATCCCGCACCGCCGCGCGGGGCGATGGCGAGGCCGGGTCGGCGTCAGGCGGAGGTCAGGCGGTTGTGGTGGCGAGTACGGCATCGCGCAGCGGCACCGACGGGTCGCCCGCCAGTGCGACGTCGACGGCACTGCCCTGGGTGATAAGTCGGCGGGACAGGACGTGGTCGCCCGGCTTGCTGACGCTCTCCGCCCAGACCAGTCGGTCGTCGCGGACGTAGAGGATCGAGAACGCGCCCGACGCGGGGTCGCCGCGCACGACGCGATGGTCGTAGGCCTGCGGGAGGCCGGCCATCTGCAGCTTCAGGTCGTACTGGTCGGACCAGAACCACGGGGTGGCCGCGTAGGGCGACTCCAGGTCGCCCACGATCGTGCGGGCGGCGACGACCGCCTGGTCGATGGCGTTCTGCACCGAGGTGACGCACAGCGAGGTGCCGTTGATCTCCCGATGCTGGGCGCAGTCTCCGGCGGCGAGCACGCGGCAGTCGCTGGTGCGGGCGAAGCCGTCGACCAGCACGCCGGTCGCGACGTCGAGGCCGAGCCCGGTCGCAAGCTCGGTGCGAGGGCTCGCGCCGATGCCCACGATCACGAGGTCGGCCGCGACCACCTCGCCGTCACTGAGGCGTACGCCGGTGGCGCGGGTGCCGTCGTGGACGACCTCTACGACCGAGGTCCCGAGCCTGACATCGACGCCGCGGGCACGGTGCTGCGCCAGGAAGGTGGCCGCGATCGCGGGCGAGACCGCGCGTCCCATGAGGCCGGCGGTCGCTTCTACGATGGTGACCGACCGGCCGAGCCCGGCCGCGGTAGCGGCCAACTCGAGGCCGATGAAGCCGCCTCCGAGAACAACCACGTCGTGTGCCTCCTTGAGACCGGCGGCGATCGCCTCGGCGTCGTCGAGGCCACGCAGATCGTGCACGCCCGCGACGTCGGTGCCTCGGACGCCGAGGGTGCGCGGAGCGGCGCCAACGGCGAGCACGAGGTGGTCGAAGGCGAGCTCGCGACCCGACGCAGTGACGGCGCGCTGTGTGGACCGGTCGATGCCGGTGACCCGCTCGCCGGTGACGAGGTCGATGTCGTGGTCGTCGAAGAACGAGCCGACCCGCAGCGACAGCTGCTCGGACGTGGTCTGGCCGGTGATGAACCCCTTCGAAAGCGGCGGGCGCTGGTAGGGCAAGTGGGGTTCGTCGCCGACAAGCGCGATAGGCTCCTGGTAGCCGAGCTCGCGGAGGCTGACGGCAGCCTGGAGGCCGGCCTGGCAGGCGCCCACGATGACGACGCCGCTCACATCTGGCTCTCGGGGATCTCGACCCTGACGCCGTCGACGTGGTCACCCATCACGAGCTGGCATGACAGCCGGGAGTTGCACAGGCGCTCGCACGCGGTCGTGTCGAGAAGCTCGTCCTCGAACTGTCCGACGGGGTCGAAGCGGTCGGCGAGCTCCTGCTCGACGTAGACGTGGCAGGTCGCGCAAGAGCAGGAGCCGCCGCAGTCGGCGACGATCCCCTCGATGCCGTGCTGCTGGGCAGCCGACATGATCGAGGTGCCTGCGTCGACGGCGACCGTCTCTTCGGAGCCGTCCGATGAGACGAAGACGATCTTGGGCACAAGGGCCTCCTGGGTGAACGAACGAACGTTCACCAACACTAGAAAGACGACCTCCCGAAGTCAAGGCCGGATGTGCCGACCGTCACGTGGCTGGCGTGGCCGGCGTCGTCGCGACACCGACACATGGGGCGTGGCTTGACATGACGCCGGCGCGGCCCCGAGGAGGGGAGGCGTACGACGGCGGGCGGGCGTCAGACGGCCGAACTGGCCGTCGAAGCGGCGATCTGCGTGTGCCCGGGGTCGGGGCAGTTCTCGTCATGGAAGGCGGCGTCGAGGTGGAGCATGTCGAAGGCGAAGCCGACGTAGATGGCGGCGATGTCGGTGGTGTCGTGGCTGCCCGAGGAGCGGTACCACTGGCTGACTCCGAGGCCCATCGCGATCAGGCTGAGCGTGGCGAACTTGCCCTGCGGCTGCTTAAAGTAGCTCTGGGCAAAGCCGCGCTCGATGATCGCCTCGAGGGCGTGGGTGTACTGGTCTCGCTGGCCGTGGACGACCTGCATGCGCTCGTCGGAGAGGTGGCGCCATTGCGTGTTGCCGATGCGAGCCTCACCGCGGTGAGTTGCGTGGTATGTCACGTGGGCAGAGACGAAGGCCTCGAGCTGGGCTACCGGGCATGTGCTGACGCCCTCGGCGCGGGCGGCGTTGACGAGCAGGTCGCCCATGGTGCGCGAGATGATCTTCCACAGCATCTCCTCCTTGGAGGCGGTGTGGTTGTAGATGTTCGCGGTGCTGACGCCGACCTCGGACGCGAGGTCGCGGATCGAGGTGCCGACGAAACCGTACTTCGCGAAGAGCCGAACGGCCGCTCGTTCAATGGCGGCTGCTGAGTTCTGCCTTGCCACGCCGGACCTCCCGTTGGTGCGGAGCCGTCTGGCCACACAGCCGGCCGGCATCCGCAGACTAACGCAGCGTCGAGGATTCCTCGCGCCGCAGACCGCTCAGGAACGGGCGCCGGTGGGCTCCCGGGTCTCACGCTCGGCTTGGTAGCGGGCGGTCGCCGCCGCCTGCGAGGCCGACGTCGCCTTGACGCTGGCGCCTGCCGACGCGACCAGGCGGTCGTGGGAGTCGACCACCGACTCTAGGGCGCCGGTGAAGTGGGGCATCACCTGCTCAGCGAAGAGCTCGTAGCTGCGCATCGTGGCCGAGAACGAGGCGTAGTCGGCGCCCTGCATGAGGTAGGTGCCGTAGCCCCCGGACTTCTCCTCCAAGCGCTTGAGCTGGGCCACCGCCATCTCAGGCGTGCCTATGACGCCCTTGCCGGTCTCGTTCATGACGTCGACGAGCTCGCTGATGTCGGTGAACTCGCCGCTGGTCGTCGGGGAGACGTGCTTCATGTAGTTCATCAGCCAGAGGAAGCCGTGCTCCATGTTCTTCTTGGCCTGCTCCAGCGACTCGGCAATATGCATCGGTCCCATCAGCCGCCAGGTCGAGCGGTCGGCGACGTGGCCGTGCTCCTGGGCCTCGACCTCCAGCACGTCCCAGTGGCCGGCGAGCCGGTCGACGGCGGCGGGGTCGGTGGCGGCCAGCGAGAGCAGGCTCAGGCCGAGGCGGCCCGCGAGCTTGGGCCCGGTGGGCGAGACCGCGGCGGTGACGGCGATCTCGAAGTCGGAGTAGGGCCGGAGCTGGAGCGCGCCGTCGCGGAGGATGAACCAGTCAGACTCGTGGGTCACCGTCTCGCCAGCGAAGAGCCGAAGCATCACGCCGAGCGCCTCCTCCATTCGTTCGCGCTGGGTGGAGGGCTCGATGCCGAGGGTGGTGGCGTCCTGCAGCAGCTGGCCGGGCCCGACGCCGAACATCATCCGCCCGCGCGTCATGTGGTCGAGCTGCACGATGCGATCGGCAAGCATGAACGGGTGGTGGTACGGCAGCGAGCTGACGCCGGTGCCGAGGCGGATGTGCTTGGTCCGCTCGGCGGCCGCGGCGATCATCAGCTCCGGCGAGGCGATGGTCTCGACGCCGCTGGAGTGGTGCTCACCGAACCAGATCTCGTGAAAACCGAGGGCATCGAGGTGGTCGACGATCTCCAGGTCGCGGCGGATGGCGAGCGTGGGATTCACCCCGACGAGGTGGTACGGCCCGGTGAAGACCCCGAACTTCAGTCCTCGCGACTTCGCACTCATGCCTGTTGCTCCTTCGACCTAATGATCTGATTACTTGCTCTGACCTACACGAAACTGGATGAACGATCGTTCATAAACTACTGGGCGTGGTGGGACGTGTCAACGGTCACAGACGCCTCGGTGACCCGCGGCTCGAACTCGCGCCGTACGAGCGGCAGGGTCTCGGCGACAAGGGCCGAGATCCGGTTGGCGGCGGCCACGATGCGCTGCGACATGATGGCGATCTCGTGGCCGGCGAGGCTGCGGTAGCCGAACGCGTTGAGCGCGAACAGCACCCCGCCGTCGGGTGCGAACACCGGCGCGCCGATGTGGCGGATCGCGTAGGTGCGGTCGGGCGAGACTACCTCGGGCTCAGTGTCCTCGAGCCGGATGTCGGCGATCGACCGGTCCAGCGCCTCGCGCTGCTCGTCAGTGGGGTTGGCGACCGACGCGTTGGACACCGCGATGTCGAAGGCCACCTGCCGCTCGCTCATCAGTCCGAGCGACCAGCCCCGGTCGCGTACGCGCTGGAGGACGTTCTCGGCCTCGGCGCGCGACCCGACGCTTCGCTCGGCGCGGTCGAGCCAGTCGCCTGCCGCGACCTCGTCCCAGGCGACGACGTAGGAGCCCATCGGGGGTACGAGCGGCACGCGTGCGCCGACGCGACTGGTCACGCCGTGCTCGCGGAAGCTGTTGCCGGCCGAGGAGACGACGATCATCTCCTCGCCCCGCAGCACCATGGCGAGCACCTCCATGTCGAGCTCGGCGGCCAGCGCCTCCATCACCGACCGTCCGACGGTCGTGGCCTGGAGGGGCTCGAGCAGCCCGGCCTCGTCCCAAGCGGCCATCGACAGCGAGGAGAAGCGACCGTAGCCGCCCTGAAAGAAGAGCAGCGGCAGCTGCTCGTGGCCGGCCCCGATGCCGAGGACGTCCCCGAGCACGAAGTAGTGGTCGCCGGCGTCGGTGACCGAATGCAGGTCACACTCGATCCACGCGACCGACCCGGAGAGCACCGGCGCACCCGTGCGCGGGCCGGGGGTCCAGCCCAGGCCCTGGAACTTGTCGGCGCCCTTGGCCGCGAACTGCCGGCAGACCGGCGCCTGGTCGGCACTCAGCACGTTGACGCAGAATCGGCTCGCCTCCCGGATCCGCGGGAAGCTCGACGACGAACGGTCGGGCAGGAAGCCGACCAGCGGCGGGTCGAGCGAGACTGAGGTGAATGACCCGACCGTCATGCCGACTGGCTCACCCGACGCGCTTATCGCGGTCACCACGACCACACCGGTGGGGAAGCGGCCGAGCACCTTGCGGAACTGCGCGGAGTCGAAGTCGACCTCGCCTGCGGAAGGAGTGGCGGACACGGCGATCACCCCTGCCCGTCGATCGAGCGCGGTCCGGTGCCTTCGTAGGCCACCTCGTCGTCGGTCGCGAGCAGGCGGAAGCTCGTACTGGTCTCCATCTCTTCCAGCACGTGAGCCGACAGCCCGGCGGCGCGGGCGACGAAGTTGATGGCCCGAATGATGTCGGGCGGCATCCCGATGTCAATGGCCACGCAGGCGATGGCGCCGTCGACGTTCATCGGGATCGGGCGACCCTTGCGCTCGGCGATGACGACCTCGGCGGCGAGCCCGACCGCCAGTGCGGTGCCGTCGACGCCGAGGTCGAAGGCGTATTCGATCAGGCGCCGAGCGCGGGGGTCGCCGTCGGGGTGAAGCGGCTGGCCGTAGCCCGGGATCCGCTGACCCAGGGCCTCATAATGGTCGACGAATGCCTCGGCCGCGGCACGCGCCTCGGACGAGTCGTGGGTCACTGAGCCCTCGAGCCCCGCGGTCGCGCGGAGCAGGCCGCGGCCCATCTCGATCCCGACCCCGCCCTGGACGTCGCCGAAGGTGAGGATGCCGGCGGCGACGGCCGCCTGAAGCGGGGCGCCGCACGAGGCGACGGTGCGCGAGATGGCCGACGACGGGGTGATCCCGCGATCACAGGCCGAGATCATCAGCGCGTTGAGCGCCTTTCCCTGCGCCTCGGTCGGCAGCTCGCCGACAGTCAGGAGATAGAAGGTCGAGGCGAAGTCGACCGAGCGCGACAGCTCGGAGAGGTCGTACCCCCGGATCCGGACCCCCTCTGCGGAGGCGTCGGTGATCTTGGTACGCCAGCGGGGCTCGGGCGTGTGGGTGGTCATGAGGCTCCTACGGTCGGGGCGTGGTCGGACGTCTGGTCGGAGATCTGGTCGGGGCCGAGGGCCACCGGGTAGCTGCTCCAGTGCAGTGGCCGGGTGTGGGTCGTGGTGGGGACCGGCGGGCGCGTGGGGTGGGGTCGTACGTCCTCGACAAGGAGGGCGTGCATCATGGCCGGCACCAGCCCGTAAGGGCGCCCGCGGCGGTTCTCAGCGCTGGCGAGGATGCCGCCGGCGACGCGCTGGCCCATGCACTGGTGCATGCCGAGGCCGAAGCTCAGGCCGACCGGCCGCGCCTGCACGGAGGCGGGGCGATAGGGGTTGAACCGGTCGGCGTCGGGGCCGAACACCGAGGTGTCGTGGTTGACCGCCTCGGCGTCGATGTGGACGATCTCGCCGGCCTCGATGGTGAGCCCGCTGCGAGTGGTGACGGTCTCGGTCGCCTGTCGCACCATGTCGGGCGTTGGCGGGTGCAGCCGCAGCGACTCGAGCACGAACCGCTGCACCAGGCCCTTGTCGGCCACCAGCGCCTCGCGGTCCTCGGGGTGCTCGCGCAGCCACTCGAAGGTCAGGTGCAGGCTGCGCAGCAGGGTAGAGGTCGAGCTGTTGCTGCCGGCCATCACGTAGACGGCGATCTCGTGCAGGACGGTGTCACGGTCGAGGCCGATGCCGTCGCCGCGGGCGAGCACCGCGGTCAGCACGTCGACGTTGGTCCGGGGGTCGGTCGGGTTGTCGACGTCGGCGAGCAGCGCCGTACGCCTCTCGATCGACGGGGTCAGGAAGTCGCGGTCGAAAGCGTCGAGCGCCTCGGCGGCCTCACGGCGTACGTCGTCGGGGTCGCGGGTCGTGTGCGCGATGACCAGCGCCTCGGCGAATCGGCGGATGTGGTCGGCGAGCCGTCGGATGTCGTCCATGCCGTCGACATCGATACCCGCCGCGGCCGCCGCGGTCGTGAGCATCCACTCGATGCCGATGGCGGCCAGATCTGCCTCGCCCTGCGCGACCTGGGGGCCGAGCACCATCGGGATGGTCGTGGGGAACACGTCGTTCTCGAAGGCGGTGACCGCGGCCAGGGTGAAGACGGGCGACTCGAGCTCGCGGCGCATCCGGTGCTCGTCGCCGTGGAGGGTGACCAGCGAGCCGTCCATGAGGTGGGAGCCGTCATAGAGCGCCTGGCGCAGGGTGGGCAGCTGGAGGAGCTCGGCGGCGTCGCGCCACGTCTCGACCCGTCGTCGCGCGGACGGCGCACCCTCGTCTTGGACCAGACTCCTCACGGCTGCTCCCATCAAAGGTGGACGAATGTTCGTTCATGAAGTGAAGGCCGTCACAACTTCTTTGTCAAGACGCTTGACGCCATGAAGGACCATTCCTAGGGTGTGAACGATCGTTCGTTTCCAGGAGGTTCCATGACCCGCCCCTTGTCCGGCATCCGCGTCCTCGAGGTGGGGCAGTACATCGCCGCCCCCTACTGCGCAATGACGCTCGCCGATCAGGGGGCCGAGGTAATCAAGGTCGAGCGGTCCGGCACGGGGGACCCGCGTCGCCACTACGACCCGCTCTACGAGAAGGACGGGCGCTCGATGAGCGGCGGCTTCATCGGCTACAACCGCAACAAGCAGAGCGTCAGCATCAACCTCGCGACGCCCGAGGGCGTGGAGCTCTTCCGTCTGCTCTCCGACACCGCCGACGTGATCGTGGAGAACCTCCATCCGGGAGCGATGGCCAAGTACGGCATAGCCTACGACGACCTCAAGACGACCAACCCCGGCCTGATCTACTGCGCGATCAGCGGCTTCGGCCGCCTCGCCGGGCATGAGGGCCCCTACAGCGGGCAGCGCGCCTTCGACGCGACCGTCCAGGCGATGTCGGGTTTCGCGTCGGTCGTCGGGCAGCCCGGCGGCGAGCCGACCCTCGGCTCCGCGGCGATGGCCGACATCTACACCGGGCTGGCGGGCGCCACCGCGATCGGCTTCGCCCTCGTGGGCCGCGCGACCACCGGTCACGGCACCTTCATCGACCAGGCGATGTACGACACGATGGTCTCCCTCGTCGAGCGCCCGCTCCTCCTGCACGCGCTCACCGGCTACGTGCCCAAGCCCGGCGTCGACCTCTACTCCCCTCTCGGCATCATCGGCGCCAAGGACGGCTCCATCACCCTTGTGCTCCCGACCGAGCTGATGTGGCAGCGGTTCTGCAACGCGCTGGGCCGCGACGACCTGGTCGCCGACCCGCGGCTGTCCACCACGCTCCAGCGCGCCGAGCGATTCCACGACCTCATCAAGCCCGAGGCCGAGAAGTGGACGCTGCTGCGCACGCGCGACGAGCTGATCGCCGAGTTCGACGCCGTCGGCCTGCCGGTGGGTTCGATCCAGACCATCGACGAGGTGTTCGGTGCCGAGCATGTGCAGTCGCGCCGGATCCGATTCGACATCGAGGACCCCTCGATCGGCACCGTGCCGAGCGTGCGCACGCCGATGCTCTACTCCGACTACGACCTGCCCGCCCGCGAGGCCCCGCCCACCCTGGGCCAGCACAACCGCGAGATCTACGGCGACGGGCTCGGCCTCTCCGCCGACGAGCTCGAGCGACTCGAGGCCGCGGGCGTCATCTGACGCCCCTCCCCCGCCGTACGCCCGCTCCCTCTCCCAAGATCCGCATCATTCGTCTGGGCGATCGGGCGGCGTCGAGACCAGACGTTTGATGAGGACCATCCCCCGGGGGGTAGGAGGTCAGGCCTCGTCGTCGGCGCGGATCGGCGAGGCGGTGAGCGCACCGCCGTTGACGAAGATCGTCTGCCCGGAGACGTACGACGCATCGGGGCCGGCCAGGAACGCCACGACGGACGCCAGTTCGTGGGGGCGGCCGACGCGCCGCAGCGGCGTTCGGGAGGCTACAGCGCGGTGCTGGTCCTCGGGGACGCGTCCGTTGGCGGTGGCGACCGAGTCAGTCATGGGCGTGGCGAAGAAGCCCGGGCCGACTGCGTTGACGCGGATGCCGTGGGGGCCGAGCTCGATCGCGAGGCTGGCCGTGAGTCCCATGACGCCGGCCTTGGCCGCGGCGTAGTTGGCCTGCCCAGCGCTCCCGAGCGCGGAGCGGCTGCTGATGTTGACGATCGAGCCGACGCCGTGAGCGGTCATGTCGGGCACGAAGGCCCGCGCGACGTAGAACATTGAGGTCAGGTTGACTCCGAGCACGGTGTCCCAGTCGGCGTCGGAGATCTCCAGCAGGCCTCCGTCGCGCAGCACGCCCGCGTTGTTGACGACGACGTCGACTGATCCGAGGTCTGCGATGACCTCGCCCCGGAGCCGGTCGACCGACTGCGCGTCGGCGACGTCGCAGCCGAACGCAGCCGCCTCGCCGCCGTCGGCCTCGATCCGGGCGACCGTGTCGGCACCGCGGGCCTCGTCGAGGTCGACCACGGCGACCCGGGCGCCCTCGGCGCCCAGCCTGACCGCGATCGCGGCGCCCAGCCCGCTCGCGGCGCCAGTGACGACGGCGCATCGGCCGACGAGCCGGCGCGGGACGGCGGTCACGCCCGTCACGGTCGCCCAAGCCGGTCGCGCAGCTTGTCGAGAACGGCGACGTCCTCGATGGTCGGCGGGGTCTCAACGGCCTTGCCGTCGGACATGTCGCGGAGCACCTTGCGCAGGATCTTGCCCGACCTGGTCTTGGGCAGCGCGTGGACGACGGTGACGTCGCGCAGCGAGGCGACGGCTCCGACCTCGTCGCGGACCAGGTCGACCAGCTCCGCGCGCAGCACATCGTCGTCGACCTCCGCGCCGGCCTTCACGATCACGAAGCCGCGGGGCACCTGGCCCTTGAGGTCGTCGGCGACCCCGACCACGGCCGACTCCGCGACCATCGGGTGCCGCGACAGGCAGGCCTCCAGTGCGCCGGTCGAGAGCCGGTGGCCGGCGACGTTGATGACGTCGTCGGTGCGGCCCATCACGAACAGGTAGCCGTCCTCGTCGACGTACCCGCCGTCGCCGGTCAGGTAGTGGCCGGGGAAGTCGGTGAGGTACGACGACAGGTAGCGCTCGTCGTCGCCCCACACCGTCTGG
Source organism: Nocardioides hwasunensis (assembly GCF_014779665.1). GTDB lineage: Bacteria > Actinomycetota > Actinomycetes > Propionibacteriales > Nocardioidaceae > Nocardioides > Nocardioides hwasunensis. The sequence continues at coordinate 132,827 of NZ_JACXYY010000004.1, forward strand.
AGGCAGCCCGGCGGAAGCGGCAGCCGGATGCAGATGGCGCCCTCGACACCGGGCGCGACCTCGTGGCCGTCGGGGTCAAGGATGCGGACGTCGTAGCCCGGCACCGGGCGCGAGGGCGAGCCGGGCTTGATCTCCGAGGGCTCGAGCCCGCGCAGGTTCGCAGCGATCGGCCAGCCGGTCTCGGTCTGCCACCAGTTGTCGACGACGGGGACGCCGAGCGCCTCGCCCGCCCACAAGAATGTCGCCGGGTCGAGCCGCTCGCCGGCGAGGAAGAGGGTCTCGAGGGCGCTCAGGTCGTGGTCGCCGACCAGCTGCCCGTGCGGGTCCTCCTTGCGCACGGCGCGCAGCGCGGTGGGCGCGGTGAAGAGCGCCTTGACCCCGCGCGCCGCCGCGACCCGCCAGAGCTGGGCGGCGTCGGGGGTGCCGACGGGCTTGCCCTCGTAGAGCACGGTCGTGGCGCCGGTGAGGAGCGGCCCGTAGATGATGTAGGAGTGGCCGACGACCCAGCCGATGTCGGAAGCGGCCCACATCGTGTCGCCGGGACCGATGTCGAAGACGTGGCGCATCGACCACGTCATCGCGACGGCGTGCCCGCCGTTGTCGCGCACCACTCCCTTGGGCCGCGCGGTGGTGCCGGAGGTGTAGAGGATGTAGAGCGGGTCGGACGACGCCAGCTCGGCGCACGCCGCGGGACGGTCCGTCCCGAGGGCCATGAAGTCGTCCCAGTCGAGGTCGCGATCGTCGACGAGCGACGCGCGCGACGCATCGCGCTGGAGTACGACGCAGTGGCGCGGCGGCGACGCCGACTGCTCGACGGCCTGGTCGAGCATCGGCTTGTAGTCCACGACGCGGGTGGGCTCGATGCCACACGACGCCGACAGCACGACCGCCGGCCTGGCGTCGTCGATGCGAGCGGCGAGCTCGTTAGCGGCGAAGCCTCCGAACACGACGGAGTGGACCGCGCCGATGCGCGCGCACGCGAGCATCGAGACGACGGCCTCGGGCACCATCGGCATGTAGATCAGCACGGTGTCGCCGTGGCCGACGCCGAGTGCCTCCAGCGCGCCGGCGCAGGTGGCGACGAGGTCGAGCAGTTCGGCGTAGGTCACTTCAGCCGACGCCGAGGTCACCGGGCTCTCGTAGGCGATGGCGACCCGGTCGCCGTGGCCGTCGCGCACGTGGCGGTCGACTGCGTTGAAGCAAGTGTTGAGGGTGGCGTCGGGGAACCACCGGTAGAACGGTGCGGCCGAGTCGTCCAGCGCGCGCGTCGGCGGGGTGCGCCACTCGACCGCCGTCGCGGCCTCGAGCCAAAACGCCTCGCGGTCGGCCAGGCTGCGTCGGTGGGCGGCGACCGCCTCGCCGCTCACGCGGCCTGCTCCTTCTCGAGGTGGGCGCGTACGTAGCCGTCGGCAGTGCACCATCCCTGCTTGGCGGCGTACTCGAGCATCGCGTCGAGGTCAGCCGGGTCGGCCGCCGGGCTCGCCGCCAGCGCCGCGCTGCGCAGCCAGTCCACGGAGAGGTGCACGTGCTCGTCGTCGAACGACCTGCCTGCACCGTGGGCCTGCAGCACCGCTCCGGCCTCGGCGGCGGGTAGGCCGGGTGCGACCCGCACGTCGAGGCGACCGCAGTCTGCGGCCTTCTCGAGCCTGACCCGATCGCCTTCGCCTGGGTCCACATGCACGTGCACGTCGCCTCACCTCTCGAGGGGTAGGCCGAGGATGCTGGCGCCGCCGTCGACGGCGAGCACGGCCCCGGTCACGTAGGTCGAACGGTCGCCGACCAGGAAACAGATCGCGTCCGCGATCTCCGCGGGCGTGCCGTAGCGGTCCAAGGGGACGCGTGCGCGCACGACCTGTTCGGACTGCAGCCCCAGCGCGCGGGCGCGGCGACTGAGTTCGGTGTCGATGAAGCCGGGAGCGACGGCGTTGACGCGCACCCCGTCGGATGCCCACTCGACCGCCAGGTGCCGCACCAGCGAGTTCACGGCGCCCTTCGCGGCGCCGTAGGCGGTGCGGTTCGCTAGGGCCATGCTCCCCGAGTACGACGAGACGGCCACGATGCTGAGCGGGCCGTCGCGGTGGGCGTGGGCGACTCGCGCGCTCTCCATCACCGCAGTCAGGTCGACCGCCATGACTGCGTCCCAGTCCTGCCGCGACAGGTCCGCCAGGGGGCCCGGTCGGTTCATCCCGGCGTTCGCGACCATCGCAGCCAGTCGCGCGCCGTCCTCGGTTGCGGCCTGGACGGCACCGCGAAGGTCGTCGGTCGACGTCACGTCTCCGACGACGTACGTGGCGCCCGGCACGGCTGCGGTCGGCTCGGCGAGGTCGAGGGAGACCACGCGGTAGCCCTCCTGGACCAGTGCCTGGACCGTCGCGGCGCCGATGCCCTGACCGCCGCCGGTGACCACCACGCCGCGACCGGGTCCACCGTCGGCGCTCACAGAGCGTCCGCCGTAGGTGCGTGACCCAGGTAGGCCGCCATCACCTCGGGACGGCTCAGCTCCTCGGGAGAGACCGTCATTTTGATGCGGCCCGCGTCGAGCAAGTTCACCGATGAGCAGAGGTCCTCGAGGAGCCCGCGGTTCTGCTCCATCAAGATGAACGCCACACCGCTGTCGCGGATCGTGGCCAAGGTCTGCGCGAGGGAGTCGATGGCGACCGGCGCCAGGCCGAGGGACGGCTCGTCGCAGACGATCACCTGGGGCGACTGGACGAGCGCTCGCGCGATCGCCAACATCTGCTGTTCGCCACCGCTGAGGCTCGCGGCGAGGTGGCTCTCCTTCTTCTTCAGGATCGGGAAGAACTCCGTCACCTGACCGAACGCGGATCCGGTGAGCCGTCGCCCCACCCCGTAGGCGGCCGCGACCAGGTTCTCCCGCACACTGAGCTGCGCGAAGACCTGACGCCCCTCGGGCACGAGCGCGATCCCCGACCGGACCCGCGCGCGGGCGGACGTGGCGGAGATGTCCTCGCCGGCGAGCCGGATCGCTCCGTGCTGCGGCGCCAGCGCTCCCGCGATGGTCATCGCCAGGCAGCTCTTGCCCGCGCCGTTGCGGCCGATGATGCCGATGGCCTGCCCCGGCGCGATCGCCAGGTCGACGCCTTCGAGCACCGGGACGTCGGCGAGGTAGCCGGCGGTGAGGCTCTCGAGCGTGAGGATGTCGTCGGTCATGTGGTGCTCCTCGATCCCAGGTAGGCGAGCTTGACGGCGTCGTCGGCGAGGACTTCGTCGGTGGGGCCGTGCGCGATCAGCTTGCCTGCACTCAGCACGGCGAGCTCGGTGCACACCGAGGCGACCAGTCCGACGTCGTGCTCGACGAGGCACAGGGTGAGGTCGGGGAGCACCTCGCGCACCTCGCGCAGAGCGGCGACCAGCTCGGCACGCTCTCGCGCGCTCAGGCCGGCAGCGGGCTCGTCGAGGAGCAGGAGCGACGGCTCGGAGATCAGCGCTCGAGCCACCTCGGCCCGCTTCTGCACCCCGTACGGCACCTCCGCCGGAAGGTGCTCGGCGTACTCGGCGCATCCGAGGCGCGCGAGCCACTGCAGGCCGGTCTCGTCGTCCGCCGAGGCACCCCTGCCCCTCACCGCACCGACCATCACGTTCTCGAGAATGGTCAGGCTCGCGGCGAGCTGCGGGTGCTGGAACGTGCGGCACACGCCGTGCTTGATCCGCGACCTCGCCGGCACCCGTCCCAGGTCGGAGCCCGACACCACGACGGCACCGGCGCGAGGCTTGTAGAGGCCGGAGAGCACGTTGAGCATGGTGCTCTTGCCAGAGCCGTTAGGCCCGATCAGCCCCATCCAGGTGCCCTGCGGAACCGAGAGCGAGACGCTCGAGAGAGCGTCCACGCCGGAGAAGGTCATGTACAGCTCGCGTACCTCGAGAGCGGCGGTCATGCGTCCACCTTTTTCCGTCCGAAGGTGCGTTCCTTGATCAGCAGGCCGATGCGCTCGATCCACTGTGCGAGTCCGTTGCCGCCGGCCAGCAGGGCCAGCAGCAGGATCACGCCGAAGACGATGCTCGTGCCTTCGGCAGGGACGTAGGACTGGAGCTCTACCGGCACGAGACCGACGAAGAGCCCGCCCAGCAGGGCTCCCCACGCACTGCGGGCGCCCGCGACCACACCCCCGACGAGGATCCAAACGCCGAGCATGAACCCGAAGCCGGTGGGTCCGATGAATCCCACGGTCAACGCGTAGAGGACCCCGGCGACAGCGCCGGCGAACCCGGCCCAGGTCCAAACGAGCACTTTGATGACCCGCGGGTTGAATCCGTTCGTGACGCCTGCGAGCTCGGACTCGCCAACCATGAGCGCGGCTCGGCCGGGTGCGGCGTTGAGCATCAGCAGCGACGCCGCCGCCAGGACCGCAAACACCACCAGCGCGGCGACGAGCATTCCGGTGGTGGAGCCGGACACCAGCTGGCCGAAGATCTCGAAGTCGAACGGCGCCGGAGTCCCTTCGTCGCCCCCGGTGTACTCCTTCATGTAGATGGCGAGCGTCGGGATGGCGTAGGCGAGCGCGAAGGTGGCCAGGGCGGTGAAGATGCCCTGCAGCCGAGTGGTAGGGATCGCGACGATCGCGGCAAGCGCCGTGGACAGCGCCACGGCGGCCACCGCGGCGGCCACCACACCCATCCCGTCGTTGGCGAAGTAGCAGAACGCGTACGCGCCCAGCGCCATCGAGACCCCGCTGCTGAGGTTCATCTCGCCGAGGAGCCCCAGCACGGCGTTGTTCCCGAGGACGGCTATGGCGTACACGACGCTCAGGATTACGGCGTACTTGATGGCCGGGGTGGAGGACTGCCCGAAGGCGAATATCGCGAGGCAGGCGACGACGAGCGTGGCGAGCCTCGCCCCGACGCGGCCGCGTCCCGTCGTGGTGGCCGCACGGTCACTGAGTCGTCTGCGGCGTCGCGGTGCGGAGCCTGGGTCCGCTGTTGGACGGTCAACGGTCGTCGTCATTACACCCTCACAAGCTTTCGGCGGCCGAAGAGGCCGTTGGGTCGAACGAGCAGCACGAGCAGCATCGAGGCCCACAGGACGGTGGGCACCAGGTTGGGGTCCAGGTAGGTGCTGGTCAGGTTGGTCATCACACCGATGGCGGTGCCCGCGACGAGCGCGCCGAAGATGCTGTCGAAGCCGCCGATCACGATCGCGCAGAACCCGAAGACGAGCAGCGTGTTCACGCTGACCGTCGACAAGGACAGGATCGGGGCGACGAAGAGGCCGAGCAGGCCCGAGAGGGCACCGGCGACGGTCCAGCTGACGAGTTTGAGCCGCCTGTCGGGAACTCCGAGGAGCTCGCCGGCGAGCTTGTTGTCATTGACCGCCCGCATCGCCACACCCATGCGCGAGCGGCTGAAGAACACGCCGAGCCCGATGAACACGCTGGCGCTGACGAGCACGCCCGCGACGTCGGACCAGCTCATCTGCACACCCAGGATTGAGAGGGCTTCCGACCGGCTGACCTCGGGGAAGGAGCGCGGGTCACCACCCACCGTGAGGTTGAGCAGGCCGCTGATGATGAGGGCCGTGGCGATGGTCGAGAGGGCCGCCGGAAGGTGCCCGTGCTTCTCGAGGGGAACAGTGATCAGCGCCCCGACCAGACCACCGACGAGCGTGCTCACCGCGATGACGAGCAGCGCGGTCCAGACGTAGCCGGCACCGGAGTTGTAGGCGGCGAGACCGACGAAGAGCCCCACCGCTGCGATGTCGCCCTGGGTGAAACTGATGTATCCGGACGTCCGGAAGATCACGACGAGACCGGCGCCGGAGAGGGAGTAGACGATTCCCACGACGACGCCGAGGATCAGGCTGGTCTGCAGCAGTTCCATCAAACTTCCTTCGATTGGTCCTCAGCGACGGACCGGCGATGAGGCCGGTCCGTCGCCCGTGAGAGTCAGGGAAGCGGCGCGAACGGCTTGCTCTCTACGTACTTGCCGTCCTTGAGCTGCAGGATCTGCGCGGCCGCGGCACCGTCGGGCTCGTCGCTCCAGTCGATGCCCTGGATGTAGTCGTTGTCGGCGGTGTAGGAGCTCAGCGTCTCCTGGATCTGCGCACTCGTAGGCACCTCGCCGTCGGCTGCCTCCACGGCCTTGGTGAGGACGTCGACGCACAGCTCGCCGATGGTGTAGCCGGCGATGGTGGCACCGCTGTTCACCTCGACGTCGGGCGCGTACTCGGCCAGCGTCGCGGCGTACTCGGCTCCGGTCTCCGACTCCTCGGTGATGTAGGGCGTGGCGAAGTAGGCGCGGCCGTCGATGGCACCCTTGGTGACGTCGACGAGCGTCTTGTTCTGTGCCGCGTAGGACAGGCCCCAGATCGGCTTGTAGCCGATCTTCTCGGCTGCGTTGATGACGAGACCGGCGACGTTGGCCTGGGCGGCCGGGATGCTGACGAAGTCCGCACCGGTGGCCTTGAGCTGGATCGCCTGGGAGCTGAAGTCAGTGGCGGTGATGTCGTACTTGATCTCGCCGAGCGGCTCGAGGCCGTCAGCCTCGAGGATGCGCACGGCACCGTCGCGCGCCGAGGTGCCGAGAGCGTCGTCGCTGTAGGCGATGGCGACCTTGTCGATGTCGAGGTCCTCGACGGCGAACTGGGCGAGCATCGCGCCCACGCCGTCGAACGGCGAGCTCACCAGGTAGGAGTACTCCCCGGCTAGCGTGGGGGCACCTGCGTTGACGATCGTGGGGATCTTGCGGGCCGCGAGGTAGTCCTTCACGGCACCGAACGGGACGGACCCCTGCGGGCCGCACAACATCGAGACCCGATCGGTCTCGACGAGCTCGCGGGTAACACCCGGCGTCTTGGCCGGGTCGAACTGGTCGTCCTTGATGATGAACTTGATCTTGTGACCGTCGATGCCGCCGGCGTCGTTGACCTTGTCCAGCGCCGCCTTGGTGGCGTAGATGCCGGACGAGGCGGAGACGGCGGGACCCGAGAGGGGGGAGAACGCCCCGATGACGATCTCGTCACCGCCCGCGCCCGAGGCGGAGTCTCCGCCGCCCCCGCAACCTGCCAGAGCCGTGCTGAGTGTCGTCAACGCGACCGTCAGGCCGACCAGCTTCTTTGACATGGATTCTCCTTGAGTGCTGCTCGAGGTGAACGAGCGTTCGTCCACCGTAGTGATGTGCGCCACACCCGTCAATGATCGTGACGGGATGTATCCGAGTTGTGTGGAAGATGACCGACGTGGGCTGGACCGGAGGAGTCCGGTGCGCTCCAGCCACGCCGCGGGAGCGGGTGCTACCTGCCCTTCCAGACGGGGGCGCGTCGCTCCCGGAAGGCCCGAGGGCCCTCCTGCGCGTCCTCGCTGTGGTAGATCGGGGCGAACACCTCATTGGCCGCGTCCTCGGCAGCGTGCTCGTCCATGCGATAGGCCAGGTCCACGACTTGGAGGTGACCGGCCACCGTCAACGGCGCGTTGGCGCAGATGCGCGTTGCGAGCTCGCGGGCCGCCCCCATCAGCGCGTCGGGTTCAACCAGCCGGTTGACGAAGCCGAGCTCGTAGGCGCGCTGCGCGCTGATCGGGTCGGCGAGCACCAGCAGCTCGACATACACCCTGCGGGGCAACAAGCCCGCGAGTTTGGTCGACCACGGGGCGCCGCGCCCCACCCGCGCCTCGGCGATGCAAAACGACGCGTTGGTGGATGCCACGCACAGGTCGGCCATCTGGGCGAGCAGGAAGCCGCCGGCGTACGCAGCCCCGTTGACCGCGGCGATGACGGGCTTGTCGAGCTGGACGTTGCGACCCAGTCGCGGCGTGAAGTCGGGCCCCGGGTCGGTGATGCCGAGCTCCGCGAGCTCCTTGAGATCGGCTCCGGCCGAGAACGCCCGGTCGCCGGCTCCGGTCACGATGACGACCCTGCAGGTGGGGTCCTCCTGCGCAGCTCGGAAGGCGTCGAAGAGGCCGTTGCGCACCTCCTCGTTGAGGGCGTTGCGCTGCTCCGGACGGTTGATGGTGATCTCGTGGACCTGCCCGCGCCGTTCGACAATGAGGGCGTCGCTCATGAGGTGACCGCCGATCCGGCGGACGACTCGACGATATGGATCGGTACGGGCGCGACGCGGGCCCGCAGGTACTCCCCCAGACCCTTGGCCTGGGCGTCGAAGCGCATCGTCGCCGAGACGCCGCGCTCCAGGAACCCGTAGATCACGAAGTTCAGTGCCTGCATGTTGGCGAAGTCGTAGCGCACGATCGGGCACTCTTCGAGCTCGGGCATCAGGCTTCGGAGGCGGTCCTCTGTGAGCCACTCGCTGAGCCACGCGAACCCCGCGTCATCCTGCGCCCACACGCCTAGGTTGGCGATGCCGGCCTTGTCGCCGCTGCGTGCGCCGAGCACCGTGCCGAGGGCGACCATCGTGGACTCCGCGGGGTGGTCCACCAGCGGCTGGGGTGCGCGCGTGGCGGACTGGTCGGCGGGCTTTGCCGCTTCGGCAGAGAATGGCCCCCACTTGACCTCGACGACCTCCTCGCCCATGTCGACGACGATCTCGACGTCCTCCTTCGGGATCAAGCAAGGCCACTGGATGCCGACGCTGCGCGGCTTGGTGGGCGGGCCGGTGAAGTAGAGGCCGGGGATGCTGGAGATGCCGAGCTCGACGATGCGGTCGGCGAACTGCTCGCGACCAACCCGCTCGTAGTCGGCGTCGCGAGCCGAGACGACGAGCCACGAGGTCGCGGCGCCGTACGACTCGGGGTCCGGGCGCTCGCCGCCGATGAGCGAGATGTCGAAGGCGTCGAAGTCCTCGGGCGAGCCGACGTAGCCACTGATCTGGTCGCGCAGCCAGGCCACCTTGGCCGACACGTTGGGGCCCGTCAGGCCCAGGGTCATGCTGTTGCGGTAGCCGCCGTGGTAGCTCAGCGAGAGCTTGGTGAATGGCGTCGGCGCGGTGCCGCGCACCCCGGAGACGCGCACGCGGTCGGGGCCCTCGTCCTCGAGCCGGATCGACGTCCAGTCCACCACCACATCGGGGTTGTGGTACTCCGTCGAGGTGACCTCGTAGACCATCTGCGCGGTGACGGTGTCGACGTTGACGACCCCGCCGGAGCCACCGATCTTGGTCACGACCGCTGACCCGTCGGCGTGGACCTCGGCGATCGGCATGCCGGGCATGCCCAGGTCGCCCTCGCGGTCGAAGAAGCAGTAGTTGCCGCCGGTCACCTGGGCGCCGCATTCGATCGCGTGTCCCGCAGCGATGGCGCCGGCGAAGGCGTCGTAGTCGTCGGTCGCCCAGCCGAAGTGGGCGATCGCCGGACCGAGGGCGAGGGCGGCGTCGGTGACCCGACCGGTCACCACGATCTGCGCGCCGCGCTCGAGGGCGGTAACGATGCCGCCCGCGCCGAAATAGGCGTTGGCGGTGATGACCTGGTCCACGTCCACCGGGAAGGACTCGCCGGTATCGAGGTTCACCAGCTGGTGCGCATCGCTCGCTGTCAGCGCCGCCTTGACGTTGTCGCCACAGACGGCGGCGACCTTCACCTCGATGCCGAGTTCGGCGCACAGCTCGCGGATGGCCGCGGCACACGCCGACGGGTCGAGGCCGCCGGCGTTCGTGACCACGCGAACCCCCGAGGAGGCGATCCACGGAAGGCTCGGGCGCAGCTCCTCGAGGAAGCCCTCGGCGTACCCCGGCTTGCCACGCTCCTGGTTCTTGCCCAGGACGAGCATCGTCAGCTCGGCGAGGTAGTCGGCGATCAGGACGTCGACAGGCTCGTCCACGAAGCTGTCGAGCGCACCGCGGCGGTCGCCGTAGTAGCCGCCGAAGGCGCCGATGCGCAGGGGTGGAGGTGTCACGAGGGTCCTACTCTCTGAACGATCGTTCGTGTGTCAGTGCGCGCACTGCGGGTATGTCGCTCGCTCGCCTTGGTGGGTGGGTCAGGCCATGTGGAGGCGGAGCGAGATCGCTCGGGTGGGGCACAGCTCCTCGGCGGCGACGGCCGCCCGGGCGCTGTCCGCGCCGGTCACCAAGTCCGGTGCGACGGCGACGCCGAGGTCATCGTCGACGTGGAAGATCTCCGCAGCGACCCGTTCGCAGTAGCCGAGGCCCTGGCAGACGTCGGTGTCGATGAGGATGTCGGCGGAGGCGGCGTCGGTCATGGTCACAACTTCCTGAAGATCACGGGAACGGAGGCGTAGGCGTCCTCGACGGAGTTCTGGTTGGCCTGGGCCTGCTGGTCCGGGTCGCGCTCGACGCCGTGGGCGTAGAGGGCGCGCAGGATCTTGACCATCGTTCCGTCGGTCGACTGGGTGGGGTCGGCCCGGTTGGTGAGTCCGGTGACGAGCGGTCGGCCGATGCACATGTGCACGCCGTTGCCGAAATTGAGGCCCCACGGCTGGGTGCCGGCGGGCAGCTCGCGCTCCAGGTCGTACTCGTGCGCGTCGTCGCCGAACTTGTCGGTGTCAAGGTTGGCGTGGGTGAAGAAGAGGCAGACCTCCTCGTCCGCGGCGATGCGGCGCCCGCTCTTGAGCTCGACGTCCTGCACGGCCTTGCGCGACAAGGCGGGCGCCGGCAGGTGCAGGCGCAGCGACTCGGTGGCGGCTCGGCGCAGGAACTCCGGGTCGTCGACGCGCGTGCGGTCCTCCGGGTGCTCGGCGAGCCAGTCCTCGAGGTGCATGAAGGCGTGCGGCAGGGCCTGGGTCGTCGTCGCGCTGGCTCCCACCAGCGCCAGGACGCACTCGCGCCACACGTAGTCCTCGGTGAAATCGCCGTCGCCCTCGTGCAGCGCGAGGAGCATCAGGAGGTCGGTCGGGCCGTCGGCCACGTCGCGGGTGCCCGCCTTGATCTCGGCGGCCATCGCCCGGCGGCGCTCGTAGGACGGGCGCAGGAACTCCTGCACGCACTCGTCCAACATGCGTACGCCGTCGGCCAGCACGACGTCGTGCGGTCGCTTGGACCACTCGACGGCCGAGGCCTCGGCGAGCAGCGCGACCTGCATCCGGAATCGCTCGGTCTTCTCGTCGGTGTCCACGCCGTCGACTCCGGTCACGAGCGCGGTGATCCGGGTGAGCATCGCGCGCACCAGCGGCACTAGGTCGGTGCGCACGACGCCGTCGGCGTTCTTGTCCTTGGCCAGCTCCGACAGCAGGTGCTCGATCGGGGGCATCAGCGCCTCGCTCTCCAGGTACTGGAGGGCGCCGCGGGAGAACAGGGTCGAGATCATCTGGCGCCGCTTGATGTGCACGGCGCCGTCGGTGAGGAGCAGGACATCGCCGTAGACCGGCACGCTCTCCTTGTGCGAGTTCTGGATGAAGTGCGGCGACCGCAGGATCTCCATGACCTCGTCGTAGGCCTCGATGCGGGTCTGGTCGGCGTAGGGCGGTGCCTCGAAGCGCAGCATCACGCGACCTCCGTCCCGGTGCCCCGCACGGACTCGGCCGCGGCGGCCGGGTCGCGCAGGAGGATCGGCATCGACTCGAAGGTGTCGTGCACCGAGTGCGTCTGGCGCTGCGGCGGGTTGTCGGGGTCGAAGGTGAACCCGGCGCGGTAGACGGCCTTCACGATCTTCACCATCGTGCCCTCGGTGCTCTGCGACTCGTCGGCCTTGTTGGGCTGGCCGGTCACGAGGGGCCGGCCCAGGCACATGTGGATGCCGCTGCCGAAGTTGAGCCCCCACGGCTGGGTGCCGGTCGGCAGGTCGCGCGACAGGTCGAACTCCTCGGCCTCGCCGCCGAACTTCGCGACGTCGCGGTTGGCGGAGGTGAAGAACAGCGCGACCTGCTCGCCGTCGGCGATCGTGCGGCCCGAGCGCAGCTGTACATCGGACGTGGCGATGCGCGTCAGGGCGGGGGCCGGCTGGTGCAGGCGCAAGCTCTCGGTCACCGCGCGTCGTACGAACTCGGATTCCTGCACCCGCTCGCGGTCCTCCGGGTGGGTCTCGAACCACTTCTCGAGGTGCATCAGCACGTGCGGCAGCGCGTGGGTCGTGGTCTGCGAGGCGGCGACGAGCGCCAGGATCGCTTCGCGCCAGACGTAGTCGTCGTCGAGACCGGAGAACTGGTCGGCGTGCACGGCCAGCATCGTCAGCAGGTCCGTCGGCAGGTCCTCGCGCTGAAGCTCGCCGCGCTCGAGGCGGGTTGCGAGCTCCTGACGCTTGGCCATCGACGGGCGCAGGAACTCCTCGATGATCGCAGTCTTGGCCTCGACGCCCTCGGCGACCACCTCGTCGTGGTCGCGCAGGGACCACTCAACGGAAGCGGCCACGCCGAGCTTGGCGACGTAGGACTGGAAGATCTCGGTATTCTCCGGGGTGTCGACGTCGTCGACGCCGACAACAAGGGCGGTGATGCGGGTGAGCATCGCCCTGGCGAGGGGAACGAAGTCGGCGCGGATGATGCCGTCGGCCCCACGGGAGTCCTCGAGGTCGAGCATCAGCCGCGAGATGACCGGCAGCAGCGCCTCGGTCTCATAGACCTGGAGGGCGGCGCGGGAGAAGAGCGTGGAGGCGAGCCGGCGGCGGGTGAGGTGGTCCTCACCGTCCGTCAGCAGCAGCGAGTCGCCGAAGAAGACGAGGCTCTCCCCATGCGAACCCTGCCGGAACTGCGCGGATCGCAGGATCTCGTCTACGTCCGCATAGTCGTCGAATCGCTGAAGTCCCTCGTACGGGGGAGCTTCGAAGCGCGTCACCATCAAGTCCTCCTTTGAGACGTCCGTCACGTGAACAATCGTTCGTAAACCTAAGTCCACGAGGCAGGATGGTCAACACCCAATTTGGGCCGGTCTGCGTCCACATGGCGCGTGATCGATCGTTTACCCAAGTGTTCGAACTGGGAGGAACTCATGAGGGAATCCGTCATCGTCGCCACCGCGCGTACGCCGATCGGGCGGGCGAGCAAGGGCTCACTGCGCGACGTCAGGCCCGATGACCTGGCTGCCTTGGCGACGCGGGCTGCGCTAGAGAAGGTCGAGGGGCTCGAACCCGCCACCATCGACGACCTGATCCTCGGCTGCGGGCTGCCAGGCGGGCAGGCGGGCTTCAACATGGCGCGGGTGGTGAGCGTGATGAACGGCTGGGACACCGTCCCCGGCACCACCGTCACCCGCTACTGCGCGTCCTCGCTCCAGACCACCCGGATGGCCTTCCACGCGATCCGGGCCGGCGAGGGCAATGCCTTCGTCTCCGCCGGCGTCGAGAGCGTCTCCAGCTTCCGGGCCGGGACCTCCGACCTCCCGGGCAATGAGAACGCTCTGTTCGCCGACGCCATGGCGCGCTCAGCGGAGCGCGCCATCTCGGGCGCAGACTGGTCCGACCCGCGCCAAGACGGCCTGCTCCCCGACATCTACATCGCGATGGGCCAGACCGCGGAGAACGTCGCCCGCCTGCGCGGCCTGGACCGCAAGGAGCTCGACGAGTTCGCCGTCCGCTCCCAGAACCTCGCCGAGAAGGCCATCGCCGACGGCTTCTGGGCCCGCGAGATCACCCCCGTCACCACCCCCGACGGCACCCTCGTCACCGCCGACGACGGCCCCCGCGCCGGGGTGACGTACGACGCCATCGCCGGCCTCGACCCCGTCTTCCGCCCCGACTGCGTCGTCACCGCCGGCAACTGCTGCGCCCTCAACGACGGCGCCGCAGCCGTCGTCATCATGTCCGACACCAAGGCCGCCGAGCTCGGCCTCACCCCCCTCGCCCGCATCGTGTCCACCGGCGTCTCGGGCCTCTCGCCCGAGATCATGGGCCTCGGCCCCGTCGAGGCCACCAAGAACGCCCTCAAGCACGCCGGCATGAGCATCGGCGACATCGACCTCGTCGAGATCAACGAGGCCTTCGCCGCCCAGGTCGTCCCGTCCTACCAGGACCTCGGCATCGACCTCGACCGCCTCAACGTCAACGGCGGCGCCATCGCCGTCGGACACCCCTTCGGCATGACCGGCGCCCGCCTGCAGAACACCATGCTCAACAGCCTCGACTTCCACGACAAGACCACCGGCCTGATCACCATGTGCGTCGGCGGCGGCCAGGGCATGGCCATGATCCTCGAGCGCGTCTAAGCCCGATCAGGCCGCACCGCTCACGGCCAGGTCGGTCGTCGGCGACGCCTCAACCAGCAGCCGAAAGGTGCGCCGTGGGTCGTCGCCAGCGCGGGCGAGCAGGTCGACACTCTGACGGAAGGCGCTCGAGACTGCGCTCGCGGCGACCAGCGCGAGCGGCGCGTCCGGTGCGACGCCGAGGCGCCCGGCGAGGTCGGGCCGGTAGAGGTGCTCCCCGTCGTTGACGGCGCGGGCGACCTCGGCCCACAGTTCCTTACGCGAGTGGAGGATCGGGAACAGCCGCATCGTGCGCTCGTCGTACGACTCACCGAGGACGACCTCGTACCCGGTCAGCATCAGGTCGGCCAACGTCTCACCCCCAGCGGTGCGGAAGTGGGCGGCGAGTCGCGTGCTTCCGGCATCGAGCACAGGTGCGACGCACGCCTCCTTGGTCGGGAACCAGCGGTAGAAGGTGCGCTCCGGCACCCCGGCTGCGTCGGCCAGCTCGGCGACGGTGGCAGAGGCCGAACCGGCGGCGATTAGGTGCTCGCAGCATCGCTCGGATGCCGACAGCATCTTCGTGGTGTAGGTCACAAGCACATGCTAGGTTGGCAGTAACTGCCACTTAGGAGGACACCCCGATGCAGCTTCACGACAAGATCGCCCTGATCACCGGCGCGGCGATGGGCATGGGCGCCGCTCACGCCCGCCTTTTCGTGGAACGTGGGGCAAAGGTGGTCCTCACCGACGTCGTCACCGACGAAGGTGCCGCGCTGGCCGACGAGTTGGGCGACAACGCCGTCTTCGCCGAGCTCGACGTGACCGACGAGGAGGGCTGGGAGCGCGTGCTGCGTGGGGCGCGAGGCATATTCAACCGCCCCGTCAACGTGCTGGTCGGCAACGCCGGCCTTCCCGGACCCAACGACTCGCTCACGGAGCTCGACGTCGCGGCCTACCAGCGCACAGTCGACGTCGACATGCTCGGCATCTTCCTCGGCATGAAAGCCGTGATCCCCGACATGTGCCGCGCGGGCGGCGGCTCGATCGTCAATATCTCCTCGATCGCCGGCTTCGCCCACCAGCCCTGGACGCCCAACGTCGCATACACGGGTGCAAAGTTCGCCGTGCGCGGGATGACCAAGTCCGCCGCGTCGGAGTACGGCACCTACGGGATCCGCGTGAACTCCATCCATCCTGGGGCCGTCATGACTCCGATGCTCGCGGCGGCTATATCGCCCGACGACCAGGAGCGGATCAACAGCCGAGTCCCCCTGCGGCGCTTCGCAGACCCGCGCGAACTGTCCGAGGCGGTGGCGTTCCTCGCCTCCGACGCCAGTTCCTACATCACCGGTGCCGAGCTAGTGGTAGACGGAGGACTTCTGGCCGAATAGCTGGCAGGCCACGCGACGCCGAAGTGATGCGCAGCCAGACGGCGACTGCCTTGGGCAAGCGACCTAAGCAATGCACAGTCGATTAGCGCACGACCAGCGTTTAGGCTCTGATCAAGCCACTTCGACCCGGCGGAAAAAGCGCCACCCATGCATTGCCGGCCTGGTGACCATTGCGTTCGTCCGAAGCTGACCTACTGTCCCCTTGCCCACGAGAGTGTGGTGAGGGTGACCCAGATGTCCGCCTATCATTCAATTCATGTGTCTCGCGTGGCGGTCGGCGCATCGACCAGAACTGGAGCTAAAAAGCAACTGAAGGCGTTCTATCCCCAGCTGGTGAACCGAACCACGTCGAGAGCGCACGACACTTGTTGTGATGGATTTATGACACCAGATGAACAACTTGAACTATTCGCCGCGTTCGACGAGGACGAGTTGTTCAGTGCCGCCCTGCAGTTGATGCGACGGATCCACGACGCGGTGGTCTACGACGGCGAAGAGGCGGTCCACGGCGATCTTCCGAGTGCTATCGACGACCTGGAGTTGGGACCGTGGCAGGAGCTCGACCAGCCACTCATCGAAAACTGGCCGTACGCCGTCGATTGCGAGTTGCTGAGCTGGCTCCTGCGCAGGCTTGAGGACGCCTCGTCCGGAGACTCGGCAGTGGTCACTGCCCGTTCGCTCCTTCGTCCTGGAGGACCCAAGTTCTGGGCTCGAGGCTGAACACCCGCGTCGCTGCGCGTCCGTCGCCAATACGCCCACGACCGACAGCCTTAACAGCCCAGCCCTTCCAGAACACTCCACTTGTTTCAGACCGTTGAACACCATCGGACAAGCTCGGCCTAGAAGATCTCGTCCTTCTCACCACTCCTCGCCGGCTCTCAACCCCTTCCCCACCAAGCGGCACGCATGCTACGAAGGTTCGTAGATGGGCTGCTCCGGTTGGAGCGGCCCACGCGGCATTTCTAGGGGTCCGTTGGTTGTCGACGGACGGCGTTGAGGCGGGTGGTCGGCGTGCACGGCGGCGTGAAGTTCTACCGGGGCACCCCGAAGGCCGCGCGCACCTACGTCGAGCAGGACTGCGCTCGCTACGACGACTACTACCTCGCCGAAGGCGCTGGCATCGCGATGCGGTTCGCGGCCGCGCGGTCCCCCGACGGTCTGAGCAAAGTTGCCAGACGACCGGACCTCGACGGAGCGGCCTACGAGGCTTGGGTTGCAGGGGTCGATGTCGAGTCCGGTGAGCCGAAGGGTCGGCTTCGCACGGACGCGAGCGCTCTGCGGTTTGTCGAGGTCACCATCAATGGCCCCAAGACGTGGTCGCTCGCTGCCGCGCTGCGCCCCGAGGTGTCAACTGCGCTGGACGCCGCACAGGATCGTGCCGCCGAGCAGATCATCGGCTACCTCGCCGAGCACGCCACCACCCGGATCGGGCCACGGGGACGCCAGGTACAGATCCCAGTCGAGCAGCTCGAGGCAGCCGCGATTCGGCACTACACGTCGCGTGCTGGCGACCCGCACCGTCACCTTCACCTGCAGGTCAACGCTCGCGTGTTCGCTGCCGGCCAGTGGCGTGGACTCCATTCGGTCGGGGTCCGCGACATGATCGAGGCCATCAACGGGATCGGCCATGCCGCCGTGGCCACCGACCCCGAGTTCCGGACGGCGCTCGCCGATGCCGGATTCACGCTCGATCTCGCGTCCGGCGAGGTCAAGGAGCTCGAGCAGTTCTCGGGCGCGTTCAGCGCCCGCAGCGCCCAGATCCGGGCCAACGTCGATCGGTACGAAGCAGGCTGGCGGTCCGATCACCCCGGCCAGGAGCCAGGACCGCAGTTGCGAGAGGTCTGGGATCGGCGCGCGTGGGCGGAGGCCAGACCTGACAAGGTCGTTCCGAAGGACGGCGCTCAGGTGATCGAGGGGTGGAACGAGGACCTGCGTGCGCTCGGCTACCGAGGCCCGGCTGCGGCTCTTCCATTGCGGTCCGCGTCGATCTCGGAGCTCGACCGTGATCGGGCGGCCGAGCTCGTGCTCTCGCGTCTGGGCGCCAAGCGGTCCGCCTGGAACACCGCCGACATCCGAGGGCAGGTCGAGAACCTGATCGCCCAGAGCGGCGTTGTCGCCGCAGCCGGCGTCCGGATCGAGCTCGCCGAGGACATCACCGCCCGCGCGGCGGCGCGCTGCAGGCCCCTGCTGCTGCGCCCCGACGTCCCCGAACACGTGCGAGCGTTGACCTCGCCAGATGTGCTCGCCGTCGAGACCCAGATCCTCGAGCGGCTCATGCGTCGCGCGCAGCCTGCCGAGCACTCCCGGATGCCGCGCCAGACCCTGGCGCGGTTGGGTCCGGATCAGGCACGGGTGGTCGCGGCGCTGACCGGTCGGGGTGCGCTGGTCGTCGTCGAGGGCCCAGCCGGCGCTGGCAAGACGACCACCCTTTCCGCTGTGAGCGCGCACTTGGCGAGGCACGGACATCGACTGATGGTCGTGACCCCGACCCGCAAGGCGGCCGACGTCGCCTCCCGTGAGACGGGCGGCGCAGCCCAGTCCGCCGCCTGGTTGATCCACCAGTACGGCTGGCGATGGGACGACGACGGCCACTGGAGCCGGCAACCCAGCCGGCAATCCGGCTTGCCCAGCCCGGAGGCGCGACTGCGGCGCGGGGATCTGCTGCTGGTCGACGAGGCGGGCATGGTCACCCAGGACGACGCCCTGGCCCTGCTGACCCTCGCCGACGAAGCTGGCGCCCGGATCGCGTTCCTCGGCGACCGGCACCAGCTCCCAGCCGTCGGCCGCGGCGGCGTACTCGACCACGTCCTCGCCTGGGCACATCCCAGCGCCGCACTCACCCTCGAGCAGGTCCACCGCTTCACCGACCCCGACTACGCCCAGATCAGCCTCCGCATGCGCGACGGACGAGACCCCGACGCCTTCTTCGACCAGCTCCTCAAACGCGGCCAGATCGCCGTCCACGCTTCAGAAGCCGAACGCACGGCCGCGCTCGCCGAGGTCGGAGCCACCGGCAAACTCGTGGTCGCAGACACCCGCGAACAGGTCGCCGCGCTCAACGCGGCCATCAGCTACAAGCGGACACACGGACCCGCTCACCAGTCCGCCGCCGGGATGGTCATCACACGGCGTGGTGAGCAGCTTCGGGTCGGTGCCCGTGTCGCCACACGCCGCAACGATCCCGCGCTCGGCGTCACCAACCGGCAGACCTGGACCGTCACCAGGGTCAGCGAAGCCGGCGACCTGGTCGTCCACTCCCCCGAGCTCTACTACGACCGGCAACTGCCGGCGGCGTTCGTGCGCGATCACGTCGAGCTGGCCTACGCCACGACCATCCACGGCGCGCAAGGAGAGACCGTCGACCACGCCCACGTCGCCATCGCCGAGTCCACCGGCGCAGCAGCGACGTACGTCGCCATGACCCGGGGCCGGGAATCGAACGTCGCGCACCTCGTCGCTGCGACTCTCGACGAAGCCCGTCAGCAGTGGAGCCAAGTGTTCGACCGCGACCGCGCGGACCTCGGCCCCGCCCACATGCAGCGGGCCGCCCTCGACGCGATCGACCGCTGCGGACCGCACTCTCCGCGGCCGGCGGGCCAGCCTTCCCCCTACGACTACACCAGCCCAACAGCCACCCGATCCGCCGGAATCGGGCTCTGACGTACGTCATCGTCAGAAAGTTGGGGAAGCCTGCTGACCTGCGCGTTTCCAGCCTTCCCCCTCAGTCCTCCCCAGCCTTCCCCCGCCCTCGGCACCGCAACCCGGTAAACCTGAGCGTCCACGCTGGTCGACTCCAATCACACGCGACGAGTCACGTTCACCGATGTCCGAGAGGCACCGACCGACGTCGCCTCTCGTGTCAGCCGAACACCATCACTCAGGAGGACCCGTGACCGCCCAGCCGCACACACCCAGCCCGCGCCGAGACGCTGGCGACGAGATTCTCACCCTCCAGGAGGCCTGCAGCCTCCTGCGTGTTCCCGAAGGGACCCTGCGCTACTGGAGACACCTCGGTTGCGGCCCTCGCAGCTTCAAGATCGGCCGCCACGTCCGCTACTGGCGTGCCGACCTCACCCTCTGGCTCGCCGAACAGACCAACCGTCCACAGGATCACCACTGATCGCTGTCGATGTCGGAACCCGGAGAGACGATGGATCGATCCTGAAGGGAGCATCACCATGGCGGGGAGCATCGCCAAGAGACCCAACGGCAAGTGGCGGGCGAGGTACCGCGACGAGTCCGACAAGGAGCACTCACGGCACTTCGATCGCAAGATCGACGCGCAGCAGTGGTTGGACCAGGTCACCTCAGCCGTTGTCACCGGAACGTACGCCGACCCGCGAGCCGGCCAGATCACGTTCTCGGCCTTCTTCGGCGAGTGGTCGGCACGCCAGGTATGGGCTCCTGGCACCGTCCTCGCGATGTCGTTGGCAGCGAGATCGGTGCCCTTCACGGACCGACCGATGAAGCTCGTCCGGCACTCAGACGTCGAGACCTGGATCAAGCAGATGCA
Source organism: Nocardioides hwasunensis (assembly GCF_014779665.1). Classification (GTDB taxonomy): domain Bacteria; phylum Actinomycetota; class Actinomycetes; order Propionibacteriales; family Nocardioidaceae; genus Nocardioides; species Nocardioides hwasunensis. The sequence goes on from NZ_JACXYY010000004.1 coordinate 152,703, forward strand.
CGCCGCCGGACTCGCGCCCGGGACGATCAAGACGCGCTACGTCAACGTCCGCTCCGTGTTCAGGGCCGCCGTTAAGGACCGCGTCATCGGCACTGACCCGACCAACGGCGTACGCCTCCCCCGCGGCCGGCGCGCGGATGCTGCGATGTCGATTCCCACGCCCGAGGAGGTCGGACAGCTCATGGCCGTCGCCGACGAGCGGTTCCGGCCATTCATCGCCCTCTGCGCGTTCGCGGGACTGCGACTAGGCGAAGCCGCCGGCGTGCAGCTCGGAGACATCGACTTCCTCCGACGGACGCTCAAGGTCTCGCGCCAGATCCAACGCGTCACCGGCGGAGCGATCGATGTCCGCGCACCGAAGTACGGCTCGGAGCGAGTCGTCTTCCTTGCCGACAGCCTCGTCAACATCCTGACCGAGCACGTGGGCGCCCACGGCACTTCAGGAAAGGACCGTTGGCTGTTCGCCGGAGAGGGTGACGATCCCCCGCACCAGAACACGGTCGGCTACTGGTGGCGAAAGGCGCTCACTGACGCCAGCCTCTCGCAGATCAAACTGCACGATCTCAGGCACTTCTACGCCTCAGGCCTTATCGCGGCCGGGTGCGATGTCGTCACGGTTCAGCGGTCGCTCGGTCACTCCAAGGCGACCACGACCCTCAATACCTACGCTCATCTCTGGCCCACCGCAGAGGATCGCACCAGGAGGGCCGCAGAATCGATCATTTCCGAGTCTCTTGGAGCGCCCGATGCGCCTCCTGGTGGGCCGGCGGCACCCTCCAACGTGTTGCCCTGACCGCTCGGAGATGCGCACATCGACTTACTGCTCATCGCCCACAATGCAGCACCGCCAGGAGCGGCTGACTGCTCATCATCTGCGTACGCACATTCCGCGTTGATCCGAGCTGCGGCCGGGAGCCAGCCCAAGCGGTCGACTAGGACGATGCTTCCTGGCCGGCCGCGACGCGGGCCCCGATCACTCCCCCACGGGGAAGTCGCCGCTTCGGGTAATTCTCCCAATAGGCGGCGTACGAGGTATCAAAGGTCTGCCTGAAACGAAGGATTTCGTTTGGCCGAGCAAAAACGGCCGCTGGCATGGCGTACTGGGGTCCCCCAACGAGTGCTGGCATGCGCGACCAGTCATATGCGCTGGGACGAGCGAACGCCAGCTCGGTGCCCTTGGCGCTCCTGAGGGTGTAAACGCGCCGATCCCAACTGTCTCCATGCACGCTCACGCGCTTGAAAAGCGTTCGGCAAAGCCCATCGGCTTCTAGGCGCGCGACGGCCTTCTCTGCCGCATCGAGCGCAGAGCTCAACTTCGTCAGATCGGGCGTCGTGATCCGGTAGTGCATGTGCTCGTTGCGTGCATTCGCGACGTTGGCACTATCAAGTGTCGTCCGGACGTAGTTCACCGACTCAACGATGCGTTCCTGCGAGCGGGGCAGCAGATCGAGGAAGGGGGCCCGGTGCTCGAAGGGGAACTTCTTGAGATCTGTGAACCGCGCGTAGCGCGGATACGCATCGGCATCCCGACGCCAGTCAGACGGGCGCGTCCTAAGCTTCTCGAGGTAGTCAGCAAGTACCCCGAAGCCAGTGATGAGTGGCTGGAGGGTGTTCTTGTCTTTCAGTAGCGGGTCGGCGCCGGGGTTCTCGAGCCGGAACTGCTCGTTAAGGACGTCGAAAGCCATCAGTCGGTGGCGTCCTGGCTCGTAGTCAAACGGGCGCTCTGCGGCGATGTGATCGTGTGTCAGTGCCCAAGTGGCGAAACTAAGGCTGTCGTCGAGAACGCCTTCGAGCTCAACGAAGTAGTTGGCGGCCTTCGACCTCAACTCGACTGCATCGACGCGTGCGCCGACGCCTGCCGTCTGGCAGAACGACTTGAGCCGGCCGAAGTGGTCCCAGAATGCGGCACGTAAGTCTGGCGCTTCGTGGCGATAGAAGCCGAGCTTCCACAGGACGGCCTGCACGAAGGTCGGATCGTCGGCGAAGTCTTCGTACCGAAGACCGAGACGGTCACAGGCAAGAACGAGATTGGTGCGCCTGGAAAGGATGAGTCTCTCGATCACTTCGTCGGGCTCAGCTGAACGCACAAACTCTTCAAGTCTCTCCGGTGGCTCTTCGCCTTCGACAGTCCGAAGCTGCCATTGCAGCTCGTCGACCTCCGCTGGCGTATCGAGTTTGTAGAGCTCGTCGACTAGTCGCTTCAGGCGCATGGGACCTAGCGAGTGCTCGTCGGAGGTGAACCTGACGCCCAGAGAAGACAGTTCGGGGAAGGTTCCAAAGGTTCCGTAAGCAAGGCGCCGGTTTGTCATTAGCCGACGGATCTCGCCAACCTCCACCCGAATCCTTCGCGGTTGCTCGTCCGTGGCAAGGATAAGGGTATCCAGCGCGGAGACGATCTCCTCGTTGCGAGTCAGCATGAGGAGCTGAGTGAGGCCAGCTCGGTCCAAGCCGGCAGCAATATCGTCTGCTTTGCCAACCAGCGCGAGAGGTTCGAGCAGGTCGCGCAGGGACCCCGAACTGTTGTCGAGTAGGTGTGCGAGCAGCACGCGCAGCTCATCGTCCGCAAGCAGATCGCCAAGCGCCAAGAACATCGGCTCCAAGGAGCGGTCGTCGAAGCGGAAGCCTTCCGTCCCAGCGACGTCTTGCATGAACTCGCCCCATTCGGACTCATCGTCGCCGAACGACTCGAGAACACGATCCACGACGGGGGAGTGCTGATTGATGGGCGCGCTGTGGTCGCTGCTCAGCCTTGCAGTGTGGACACGGGAGCAGGTCAGCTCGCTGCAGTGAAACAGGGGAACCGTAGTCACGGGGCCGAACCAGCGCCGCTCCGGACTTCTCAGCAGCCCGTAGGGACCGGTTACGTAGTTCTCAACCTGGAACACGCCGATCGGCATGGGCTCCAGAAGCTTGAGTGTCTCTGCATGAGACAGAGTGTCGCGCATGTCTTCGTACACGTCGGCGGCCCGATCGTAGAGCTCGCGACCGAGCACGAAGGGGAACAGGAGATCCCTTCCGCGGATCTGCTTGTCGATGATCCGCCGAAGCTCGTCAAGGTCGGTTCGCACGACGTCAACCAGCGGTTCACGATGGACAAGGCGCAAGAAGCAGAGTAGTCGTGCCTCTTTAGCCGGGAGATCGTTCTTCGTCACCAGCTTCTGAAGGACCTTGTTTCCGAACTCGGTGAGTTGGACGGTCCCGACAAGTTCATCGGGGATCTTGTACTTCTCGCGGAGGATACTGCCCGCAAGGAGTTCGCCGAGGCGAGACGCATCTATGAAGCGCTCTCGCCATTCTGCATCGGCGTACCTGTCCGCAAGCTCGTGCTTGCTGAGCCTTGTGGCTTCCATGTTGCCCCCTTGATGGTTCCAGCCGCCGAGGCTAGTCCTGGATCTCTGAGCTTCGCTGTGGAACGGAGAAGGTCAGTCCCGGTGCGCGTGGGCGTCGACGTTGACACGTGCAGCAGGCCAACTACGCAGCGGGACGAGGTCCCGACATAGAAGTCCGTCGAGGCGCGCCTGATCGCCGCGGCCGTCCAGGACACGCCCACGCCGGCTGACCTGCTGGGCAGCCCACTATTGCGGGTGCGTCCCTAGCAGCTCGCGGGCGTCTCAGGTTGGCGCTGATGGGCTGGTCGGAGTTGCATAACGTGTCCTGCCTATCTGAGGATGGGTGCCGCGCTAGCGGTGTTTGACGTGTTTGCCGAAACCCGTCACACTTGACGCATAAGCCGCTCCATCGAGGTGGAGTAGGAAGTGAGCCTGGGAAGTTCCCGCCGGACGACGGGGTCCCGGGCTCGCGGCATTTTCGGGCCCTTGCCTGCAGCACCGGAGTGTTCTACAGGGTGATGAGCTGGGTGTGCGCGGTGATCTCCGCGAAGTAGGTGGAGTCACCGACGCGGTCGGCAGTGAGCGCGCCGCACACGGCGTCCGGTACCCACAGCAGCGGGTCCAGGGGGCCCTTCTGGTGCTCGATGCGCAGCTGGCTGGTGATGGTCTGCTCGGCACGCATGGCGCCGACCATGTCAATGTCGCGCCGGTCGTCGGCGGGCCCGCGGGACTCGAAGGTGACGGTGGCGACCTCGAGCTGGTCGAGCTCGAACAGCAAGCGCTGCATGCACAGCCGCCGTCGCCGTTCGGCTCGGGCGTCGGGCATCTGGTCTCGAACGACGACCAGGTGCATCAGCGGCAGCTGTGCGACGCGCTCGATGATGACTTGGCGGCGCTTGTGGTCTTCGTCGTGCCAGTGCAGCTTGTTCTGGCCCTTGAGTCGCAGCACTTCCATCTCCGCCCTAATCTCGTCTTGGGCCGTGGTGTCGCAAATAGCGGCGGCGAGGATGTACGCCCCGGGGTCGCGGCGGGTGTCGGACATCGACTCGTCGACGTGACCGCATAGCGTGCGGGCGCTCACGGCTGCGCCACGGCGCTGAGGTGCCCCTTGGTGACGGGCTTCTTGCCGGTGAGCTTCTTCATCGGCGCGAACGGCGACTTGAGGGAGAAGGTGTAGTCGGTGCGCGACCCGGTCCCGGAGAGCCAGTCGGGAACGACGGTGAAGTTGCGCGTGAGGATCCCGTGCTTGCGGAGTTCGCGCTGACCTCGGTCGATGCTGTCGGCCGAGATGCCGTACCAGCTCTCGGCCCGCTCGGCGGGCAGCACGAACGGCTGGCGCAGAGACAGCGCGATGAGCAGGGTTGCCTTCGCGCGGAGCGTCAGCTGGGCGTACCAGGCCTCCTCGGCGCTCCAATACGCGAAGGGGAGCTTGAGGTAGGCCTTCTCGGGCGAGGTGTAGGGCTCGCCGTTGCCGGACTCGTCGAGGAGGGTGATGCGGGCCAGCCGTCCGCTCCTCTGGCGCTCGACGAGATGGTAGGTCTCGTCGAGCCGGAGCCAGGCCTTTGAGACGATCGAGCGGCCTCCGTCGACGTCGAAGCCGTGCCCGATCGCGCGGCCCCAGACGCGTGCGTCTCGTGCGACGTCCCACGGCTCGCTGCTGGCGCCGGCGACGAGAAGGAGGTAGAGGTCGAGGCCGGTCTCGTCGTGGCGCTCCACCATGGCCTGCAGGGGGCCTGGCTTGGGGTTCTTCTGGCTACCCTGCTGGACGAACGAGCGCCGCAGCGGAGCGGCCTTGCTGGTGCGCCCGGCAGCCTTCAGCGCGGCCGCGATAGTGGCCGCCTGCTCGGGAGTAGGGGTGCTGGTCATGCGGACCATTGTGCCAGCGCCAGCGCGCCACCTGGGCCGCAGCCGACGGCTGCGGATTGTCGCGGGAGCGGGACTAATAGTGAAGAACCATCTAAGTACTCTCTCAATCCCCTCGTAGCTCCATCACAGACCCACTCCCGTTGGTCGCGCCAGCGAGACAACCGAGCTCCTTGGGCGCGACAGTTGGGAACCGCTGGAATGTCATCGTCGCCGATTCATTTCGTCCCCGATCGCGGGACGTGTCGGCCGGGGTGGGAGCGCCGGCCGTCTTGGCGCATGGGGCTGTCGGTTTACCGTCGGGTTCGTGGTGGAGGAGCAGGACCGTGTGCCCGATCCGGGGGTGGTGCAGCCGGGTCGGCTCCCGTGGTACTTGAGGATCCTGCAGCCGACACGGGGGCGAGGTCGTCGTCTACGTCGACGTCGCCATCTGGTGCTTCGGCGTGGTCGAGGAGTGGCATCGGCACAAGGACGGCACCGGGACTGCATGGGCGCGCCGGGCGTCACCGACGGGCAGTCGTGTCGACATCATCCGCCTGGCGCGCCTTCGACCCGTCGAGCTCGACTGGTCCCGCGGCCGCGCGCAGGCGTGCAGGGCATCTCAGGGCGACGGCTGAGCCCGGCGTGGGTCAGGAGGCGGCCTGGACCCGCTCGATGTCCACGATGAGGCTGTCGAGGGTGCGGGTCTTGATGGCCGGCTGGCCGACCTCGAGGTAGTTGCTGTTGATCTGGTTGCGCAGGGTCAGGGCCTGGCGCAGCCGCTGGAGCTCCGCGGTGGGCCGCCAGCCCGCCGGCTTCGCCATCAGGGTCGCCACCTCGAGGTCACGGCTGTGGAGGTAGTGCCCGCGTACGTCAAGCACGGGCCCGAGCACGCTGGTGCCGCAGCTGCCGACCCGGCACCCGATCCGCACGCGAAGGTCGGACTGCTCCATGAGCCGCCGCGCGACGCGCAGCGGCGCCGTATACGCGAGTGCCGGCAGGTAGACGCCGGCCTGCGGCCCACCGCCGCTCTCACCGTCCTCGAGCGGCTTCGGGGGCTTGCTCTTCCGGTTGACCTGCGTCATGTGGTTGACGTGTTCCATCATGCCGACGCCGACGGAGTATGCCGCGGCGTGGCCGAGGGCAACGGCGACCTGGCCGAGGTTCCCGGAGTAGCCCAGCGTGACGTGGAGTCCAGCCTCGGTGAGGTCTTGGGCGATCTGGAATCCGTCGACGATCTTCTTCAGGCTCTCGTCCTCACCGCCGAACGGCGACATGCGCAGCTCGAGGTGGCGGATGCCGGCCTGGTGGTACTCCTCGCCAAGGGCGGCGGCCCGCGAGCGCAGGTACCGCTGCGGCGCGGTCAGGATGGCGCGCACGGGCCGGTCGGACTGCAGCGCCGTGGCCTCGGCGAGGTCGACGTTGAGGTGAGCCGCGCGGTCCGAGACCGCATAGAAGTGGGGGGCGGTCACGTCCGTGGTGCCGTCGGGGTGCGCGGCGATGGTCCGTTCGACCAGGACGTGCCGCGCTTCGAGCGAGGTCGCCAGCACGTCAACGTCGTAGGGAGCGCCGCCCCACAGGGGGAACCGCTCGAGGCCGTAGCCTGCGGCGGCGAGGAGCTGGGTTGCCGGCTCCCACAGCACCTTGATGCCCTCCTCTGCGGCCGCTTCGGCGGCGTGACGCTGCTTCGCAGCGGCCTTGGCGTCGAGCACGATCGCCGAGGTTGCGGCGGGCTGGCGGGACAGGAAGTCCTCAACAACCTTCTGGTCGTTGTGGCCCAGGGCGATCTGGAGACTCATCGGCGTGCCTTCCGGGAGGTCTTGACTAGGCTGACATACTAGCGACAGAACCTCGACAGAACGGGATGGACAGCCATGGGGCGTGTCGCAGCGGGTGCGCTCGCAGAGAAAGTAACTGGGGCCATGGACACTCTCGGCTTGAGCGACGAGGAAGTGGGTTCGATCGTTGACGCCTCAGGGCGCTCGGTGGCCAGGTGGGCCGCCGGCGAGGTGGTCCCGCAACGCCTGAACAAGGAACGTCTGCTTGAGCTCGTCTATGTTGCGGATGTCCTCAGTGAGGTTCTTCCCCGCGACCATGCGAACACCTGGCTGTTCACCCCTCAGCGGGCGTTGCAGCATGAGAAGCCGTCGACACTGATCCAGGCCGGAAGGTACAAGGAAGTCCTAGCCCTCATCGAGGCCATGGCCGACGGAGTCTTCGCTTGACGTCGGTTCCTGATGACGCGCTCCTTGAGGCCGTCGACCGCATCGGCCGCACTTCTTGGTCAGGGCAGACCCACCGGTACACCACCGCGCGCCGCGAGGCTCTGTCCGGGGTAGGCGCACGGCTCTTCGGCGGCCGGTACAACCCCCCGGACCTGTTCCCCACGATCTACCTCGCCCAGCCCGTCCAGGCGTGCATGCGCGAACTGGCCCGGGCCGCCGAAGACCGTCACCTCACCGTGCAGGAACTCCTCACCATCCCCCACGTCCTGCACACCATCGAGCTGGTCGACGTCCAAGTCCTCGACCTCACCGTGTCGGCCACCCAAGACATCCTTGGCCTTGATGTCGATGACCTCCGCGGCGAGTGGCAGCCATGTCAGGCAGTCGGACACGCCGCGTGGTTCCTCGAGTTCCAAGGTGTGCTGGCGCCCTCAGCCGTCGGCGCGGGCGTGACCCTCGCTCTGTTCGAACACCGCACCACACCCGGGCAGGTCACCGGCATCACCACGACACCCATCGACTACGCGTCCTACGAGTCCCTGAAGCGTCCGACTTGACGGGCACTAGCTCCGACCGACGGCATCGGCGCGCCAGCGGGACTCTCGTGTTGCTTAGACCAGAGGCTCGGGCGATAGCCACCTCCATCGTGGATCAGAAGGCGCCGATGCTGGCCACCAACCAAGCACTAGGTTCCGTCTATGTGTCACCCGGTCCACCTTCGCGAGAGAACTTTGAGCAGCAAGGCCAACACGCGGGTGCGAAGCCTGCCGAGTCGCCTGGCGGTCGAGTGCGGCGATCCTCACGAAAGGGTTCAGCAGGGTGCGTCTGTCCGCCGCCTATCGGGGACTGCGGTCCAATGCCGCTCGCCACCGCGCCGGGCGGTTAGCACTGCGCTCGTCGCGTCACCCGTATCGACCGGACTGAGCGGGCACGCACATGCCTACGCGCAGTCGCGACAGACGAGCGGATTGTCTGACACGCGTGCGGTGCGATGGTGGACGAGGAAGCACACCGAGCACGTGAACTCGTCGGCCTGCTTCGGCACCACCTCGATGCTGAGCTCTTCGTTCGACAGGTCGGCTCCGGGGAGCTCGAAGGACTCGGCGGCCTCGGTCTCGTCCTCGTCGATCTTGCCGGAGCTTGCGTCCTTGTCAGTCGCGGCCAGGCGAAGAGCCTCGAGGCTCTCCTCTTTCTGCTCCTCCTCGCTCTTGCGAGAGGCGTCGTAGTCAGTTGCCATGGCGGGAAGTGCTCTCTATTCGTTCGGGCGGGCGAAGTCTGCCGTACTCAGTCGGTCCCCCTGCACGTGGCCAGACGGGCATCCGGGCCTCGAAGAGCGTTCACTGATCGACATCGGTCACGTGACCTCGCCGCCAGCAGCACGCGCGTACACGACTTCACGAGCCTCCGCACCCGCCCATCCCGTGATCGCAACCAATGCCGCTCCGCGCCAGGGACCGAAATTCTTGCGGACTGCGTGCGGACTGGTGAGGGTCGCACCCGCTCTGACCTGCGAAAACGCAGCGATTCAGACGTTGAAGCGGAACTCCACCACGTCACCGTCGGCCATCACGTAGTCCTTGCCCTCCATGCGGACCTTGCCGGCCTCACGGGCCTTGAGCATGGACGTCGCGGCCATCAGGTCGTCGAAGGAGACGACCTCGGCCTTGATGAAGCCCTTCTGGAAGTCGGTGTGGATGACTCCGGCGGCCTCGGGCGCGGTCGCGCCCTTCCTGATCGTCCAGGCCCGGGTCTCCTTCGGGCCGGCGGTCAGGTAGGTCTGCAGGCCGAGGGTGTCGAAGCCGACGCGTGCGAGCTGGTCGAGGCCGGACTCGGTGATGCCCATCTCGCCGAGCATCTCGTGCGCCATCTCGTCGTCGTCCATCTCGGCGAGGTCGGCCTCGAACTTGGCGTCGAGGAAGATCGCCTCGGCCGGCGCGATGATCTCGCGCATCTTGTCCTTGAGCGCCTCGTCGGCGAGCTCGTCGGCGTCGCAGTTGAAGACGTAGATGAACGGCTTGGCGGTCAGCAGCGACAGCTCGCGCAGCAGGGAGCGGTCGATGTCGGTGGCCATGATCGGCGTGCCGGACTCGAGGGCCTCCTTGGCAGCCTGGGCCGCGTGGAGGTTGGCGACGAGGTCCTTGACCTTGCGCGACTCCTTCTCGAGCCGGGCGATGGCCTTCTCGACGGTCTCGAGGTCGGCGAAGATCAGCTCGGTCTGGATGGTCGAGATGTCGTTGGCGGGGTTGACCTCGCCGTCGACGTGCGTGACGTCCTCGTCGCGGAAGACCCGGGTGACCTGGCAGATGGCCGCGGACTCGCGGATGTGCGCGAGGAACTTGTTGCCCAGGCCCTCGCCCTGCGAGGCGCCGCGGACGATGCCGGCGATGTCGACGAACTCGACCGTGGCGGGCAGCACCTTGGCCGACTCGAACACCTCGGCGAGCTGCGGGAGCCGCTCGTCCGGCACGCCGACGACGCCGACGTTGGGCTCGATGGTGGCGAACGGGTAGTTCGCCGCGAGGACGTCGTTCTTGGTCAGTGCGTTGAAGAGCGTCGACTTGCCCGCGTTGGGGAGACCGACGATGCCGATGGTGAGAGCCACGGGCGGGGAGTCTACGGCGACCGGGCACGGGCCGACGAAACGCGAGCCCGGTCGTCGTCCGGACATGCGAGGGGCCCGGCCCCACGGCCGGGCCCCTCGCTCCTCGAGCGTCGGTGAGCAGGTCGGTGACCAGTCAGTGACGCCTCAGGAGCCGTAGACCGACGCAACCCCGGCGCGGTCCGTGGCGGTCATCGAGAGGTCGCTCGACGAGCCGTTGCACTGCGGGTAGTGCATGATCGAGGACGAGTCGTACGGCGTCAGCGGGCGCCAGTTGTTGTCCTCGAAGCAGGTGCCGGCCTCGGGCCGGGTGTGCTCGTGGCGGAAGCCCAGCACGTGACCCAGCTCGTGGGCCAGGATGTTCGACGGGGTCCAGGAGCCGGAGTTCTGCAGCGAGTAGGCGTTGACCAGGACGTTGCGCTGCGACTTGGGGCTGCTCGGGAAGAAGGCGCGGGCGATGTACTGCGTGGTGCTGGTCGGCTCGACCGAGAAGGTCACCGAGCTGTTCGACGTGTTGCAGCTGGCGTCGGCGGAGGACACGTAGGTGAAGTCGACACCACTGGAGGCGGCTTCCCACTGGCCCGCGCCGGACTGCATCGCGGAGACGATGGCTGACTTGTCGGAGCCGAAGGAGTTGCTCACGCAGTAGGTCAGCGTGGTCGCGTCGCTCCAGAGGTCGTCAGCTCCGCCGTTGGTGTTGACCACGAGCGAGGTCGAGCCGCCGGGCTTGCTGGAGCTGACCATCCGGTCGTAGTAGTCCCGGAGCGCCTTGGTGTTGGCGATGGTCTCGTCGCCGTTGACGACGTACTGCCCGCCCACGTCCCGGAAGGTCGAGGCCTGGAACTCCTCGAACGTCGGGACGTTCTCCCCGGCCGGGGCCGCGTTGGCCGGGGCCATCGACAGGGCGAGCGCCCCTGCGCTGAAGGCTGCCGCGATGGACCGACTGATCGTGGTCTTCAACATTGCTTCACTTCTTCCGGTTGGATTCGGTTGGCCCCTCCAACCAACCTGTCTAGACCGCGGGATGGAAGCCGAACGGTCGGTCAGGAATGTGCACTGCAAGAACCTGCAGAAGTTCGTCCGCCTATCGAACGCCTTCGTGGACTGCACATTTTTGCGTTGCGCCTGCTGAGCGGTCGCTGGGGCGGAGCGTCGGCCCCGCACCTGCAAGACTCGGCCGCATGAGTGATGTCGGGGCCAGTGACGGCGTGACCAGCGCTGCCAGCCGTACGCCGGTCCTGCGGGAGCCGGCCCACCAGGTCTCGCGGCAGGCGGTCCCGTTCTGGACGGTGTCGGCCCTGCTGGGGGACGGCGTGGTCGTGGTCGCCGCGGCGCTGGCCTACTTCCTCATCCCCGACGTCCCGGGCTGGACGGGTCTGGTCGTGCTGGCCCTCGCGCTCGCCGCGGCCGCCCACGTCGCGCTGATGCCGCGCATCCGCTTCCGCGTGCACCGCTGGGAGGTCAGCGACACGGCCGTCCACACCCGGGAGGGCTGGATCGGGCGGGAGACGCGGATCGCGCCGCTGAGCCGCGTGCAGACGGTGGACTCGCGCCAGGGGGCGCTGATGCGCCTGTTCGGGCTGGCCTCGATCACCGTCACCACCGCCTCGGCGGCGGGACCGATCACGGTCGACTGCCTCGACGCCGACGTGGCCCGCGACGTGGTCGCACGGCTCACCGAGATCACCGCCGCGACCGAGGGCGACGCCACGTGATCCCCGCTCCCGGCGGCCCCGACGAGGGGTGGTCCCGGCTGAGCCCGCGCAAGCTCCTGCTCGACCCGGTGAAGGCCGTCGGGCAGGCGATCGTGCCTGTCGTCGTGGCGCTGGTCGGCATCAGCCAGAACCCACGCTTCTGGCCGATCATCTTGCCGATCGCGATCGTCGCCCCCCTGCTCTTCGGCATCCTGCCCTGGCTCACCACGCACTTCCGGCTCACCGAGACCCAGATCCAGGTGCGCAGCGGGATCCTGAACAAGAACACCTCGACCGCACCGCTCGACCGGGTGCGCAGCGTCGATCTGGAGGCGTCCCTGCTGCACCGAGTCCTCGGCGTGCAGAAGGTGCAGATCGGCACCGGCGTCGACGACGACCGGATCACGCTCGACGCACTCGCGGCCGCCGACGCCCAGGCACTGCGTACGACGCTCCTGCGCCGCCGCACGGCACCTGACCCGATCGCCGACGTGACGGCCGGCGCGGCGCTGGATGAGCACCAGGAGCCGACGGGCCCCGCTCCCCCGGCGCCCGAGCCCGCGCCGGTGCTGCTGGCCCGGATCGACTGGTCGTGGCTGCGGTTCGCGCCGTTCTCCCTCGGCCGACTGGTGATCCTCGCCGGCGCGGTCGGCGTCTTCTCGCAGTTCGGCGACAACCTGCCGATCTGGAACGAGGAGACGGCGACCTCGACGTGGAACTGGCTCACCCAGTTCGCGGTGATCGCCATCGTCGTCGTGCTGCTGGTCGTCGGCCTCGGCGTGTGGCTGGTGGTCTCGGTCGGTGGCTACGTCGTGCAGTGGTGGAACTTCCTGCTCGTCCGCGAGCACGGCTCGCTGCACCTGACATCAGGGCTCTTCACGCGCCGCTCGATCACGGTCGAGGAGGCGAAGGTGCGCGGGGTCGTGCTGACCGAGCCCGTGCTGATGCGCGTCGTCGGCGGGGCCGAGCTCGCCACACTGGCGACGGGCGTCGAGGACGGCGTCACCCGCGTGCTGCCGCCGTGCCCGCGCGACGTCGCGGTCGGTGTCGGCGAGACGGTCGTCGAGCACCGCGGTCCGCTCACCGACGCCCTCGTCGAGCACGGCCCCCGGGCGCGCCGGCGAGCGTGGATCCGGCAGGTGCTCAACGCGCTCGACGTCCTGGTGGTGGCGGCGATCGCCTGGTGGTTCCTCGACTTCTCGTGGTGGTGGCTGGTCGGCCTCGCCGCCGTCCTCCTCGTGCTCGCCGCGGCGGCCGGCGAGGCGTCGTACCGCCACCTCGGGCACCGGCTCTCCGGTGACCACCTGGTCGCGGGCAGCGGGGTCCTCGCGCGGATCCGCACGGTGCTCGAGACCGACGGCATCATCGGCTGGGTCATCACCCAGTCGTGGTGGCAGCGCCGCATCGGCCTCGCCGACCTGACGGCCACCACCGCGGCCGGCGCGGAGCGCGTGCTGGTGCGCGACGTACGTCTCGACGTGGCGGTCGCGCTGGCGGACGACGCAACGCCCGGCCTGCTCGGCGACTTCCTGGCCGAGACTGCCTGACCGGCAACGCCGGGGACCGATCACCCCCGCAAGGTGAACGCCCCTTCCGCTCGGGACAGAAGGGGCGTTCGGACTTGATCTGCTCACCGTACTCGCTGCGCCGCGGCATCGGGGGCAATCGCCCGGCGCTGTGGACGGTGTCCCCGGTTCGTAGGGTGGTGCCGTGCGCATCGCGACCTGGAACGTCAACTCCCTCCGCTCCCGCATCGACCGCGTCGAGGCCTTCGTGCAACGACACGAGATCGACGTCCTGGCGCTGCAGGAGACCAAGGCGCGCGAGGACCAGCTGCCGCTGATGGGGCTGCAGGCGCTGGGCTACGACATCGCGGTGGCCGGCACGAACCAGTGGAACGGCGTGGCGCTGCTCTCGCGCGTCGGGCTGGAGGACGTCGAGGTCGGCTTCGCCGACATGCCGCCGTACGGCGACCCGGCCGCGGCCGAGTCACGCGCGATCGGAGCGACCTGCGGCGGCGTCAGGATCTGGTCGCTCTACGTCCCCAACGGTCGCAAGCCCGACGACCCGCACTACGTCTACAAGCTCGACTGGCTGGCTCGGCTCCGGGCGGCCGCGACCGGGTGGCTGGACGGCGAGACCGCGCTGGTCGGGGACTGGAACGTCTGCCCCACCGACGACGACGTCTTCGACGTCAAGCAGTTCGCGAAGTCGACCCACGTCACACCGCCGGAGCGCGCGGCGTTCCAGGGCTTCCTCGACGACGGCTACGCCGAGGTCACCCGCGCGCACGCGCCGGGCTACACCTACTGGGACTACTACCGCCAGCGCTTCGAGCGCGACCGCGGCCTTAAGATCGACTTCGTCCTCGGCTCCCCCGCCTTCGCGGACCGGGTCGCGGGTGCCTTCATCGACCGCGACGAGCGCGACCCCGCGCAGGGGACGGGGTCCCCGTCCGACCACGCGCCCGTGGTCGTGGACCTCAGCTGATCGGCACCGGACGCGGCGTGCGCCGGATGGCGTACGACATCAGCGCGGCGACAGCGCACAGCCCGGCTGCGGCGTAGAAGGCGGGGTCGTAGCCGCCGGTGAGGTCGCGGACCAGGCCGGCACCGGTGGCGGCCACCGCCGCGCCGACCTGGTGGCTGGCGAACACCCAGCCGAACACGATCGGCCCGGAGGCCGCGCCGAACCACTCGCGGCAGATCGCCACGGTCGGCGGCACGGTCGCCACCCAGTCGAGGCCGTAGACGATGATGAAGACCCACATGCTCGGCTCGACGTGCGGCGCCATCAGCGCCGGCAGGGCCATCAACCCGACGCCGCGCAGGACGTAGTAGCCGACGAGCAGCAGCCGCGGGTCGACCTTGTCGGTGAGCCAGCCCGACGCGATGGTGCCGACGACGTCGAAGATCCCGACGACCGCGAGCAGGCCGGCCGCGGTGGTCGCGGGCATGCCGTGGTCGTGGGCGGCGGGCACGAAGTGGGTGGCGATGAGGCCGTTGGTGGTCATCCCGCAGATCGCGAAGCCGCCGGACAGCAGCCAGAAGGTCCTCGTCCGGGCGGCGTCGCGCAGCACCGCGAGGGCGCGGCCCGCGCTCGAGCCGACCTGCTGGTGCGGCGGCGGACCAGGGTCGGCGTCGGTGGCGCCGAGCGCCCGGAGCCCCAGGTCGGCCGGGTGGTTGCGGAGGAGCAGCAGGACGAGGGGTACGACGGCCAGTGCGGCCGCCGACGCCAGCAGCGCCGCCGTACGCCAGCCGTGGTGCGTCGCGAACCACGCGACCACCGGTAGGAAGATCAGCTGGCCGGTGGCGTTGCCGGCGGTGAGGATGCCGCTGACCAGGCCGCGGCGGGCGACGAACCAACGGCTGGTGATCGTGGCGACGAAGGCCATCGACATCGAGCCGGTGCCGATGCCCACGAGCAGGCCCCAGCAGAGGACGAGCTGCCAGGCCTGCGTCATGAAGACGGTGAGGCCACTGCCGACCGACACCATCACCAGGGCGAAGGTGACGACCGGACGGACGCCGAAGCGGTCCATCAGAGCCGCGGCGAACGGCGAGATCAGCCCGAACAGCATGAGGTTCAGCGAGACCGCCGAGCCGATCAGGCCGCGCGACCAGCCGAACTCCTCGTGCAGCGGCTCGATCAGGACGCCGGGCACCGAGCGGAAGGCGGCGGCGCCGACCAGGGTGACGAACGCCGTAGCCGCGACGATCCACGCCCAGTGGAGCGGCGGGCGTCGGGTGGCGTGGGGACCGGTCGGGGTCCCTGCGGGGGTCGCCGTCGTCACCCGGACATCCTCACGGTTGGGGCACCCGGTGGACGAGTGGCCGGAATGTCAATCTGCGCACGGATCCTGCCGCGTTCGCCCACCCCGCTGCCGACGAGCTGTCGGTGGGGCCGTCCATGCTGGGGCCATGGACACCTTCCCCTTGCTGCTCACCCTGGCGCTGGTCCTCGCCGTCGGCCTGGCGCTCGGCGCGGTGATCGGGGTGCTGTGGTCGCGCAGCCGCCCCGCCGACGACCCGGCGATCGCCGCCCTCCAGCAGCGCGTGGCCGACCACGCCGTCGTGCAGGACGGGCTCGACCGCCTCCAGGACCAGCTCAGCGACCTCGCGCACGACCGGGTCGCGTGGCAGGCCCAGCTCCACCAGCAGGTCGCCGACATGCGCCACTCGACCGACACCCTGCGCCGCGAGACCACCACCCTGGCCACGGCCCTGCGCAAGCCGCAGGTGCGCGGTCAGTGGGGCGAGCTCCACCTGCGCCGCACCGTCGAGCTCGCCGGGCTGGTCGACCACTGCGACTTCGCCGAGCAGGTGCGCTTCGACGACGGCCGGCTGCGCCCCGACCTCGTCGTCTCGCTGGCCGGCGGCCGGACGATCGCGGTCGACGCCAAGGCGCCGCTGGCGGCGTTCCTCGACCTCACCGGCTCCGATGACCCGGCGGAGCACGACCGCGCGCTGGCTCGGCTCGGCGAGCACGTGCGCAAGCACGTCGGCGACCTCGGGTCGCGGCGCTACTGGGAGGCGGTGCCCGGCACTCCGGAGTTCGTGGTGCTGTTCCTGCCAGGCGAGGCGATCCTCCAGGCCGCGCTCCAGGCGGTGCCCGACCTGGTCGAGCAGGCGGCCGCCAAGAACGTCGTCCTCGCCACCCCGTCCACGCTGATCGCACTGCTCCGCACGGTGGCGCAGGGTTGGCAGCACGAGGTGCTCAACGAGCAGGCTCACGAGGTGCAGCGCCTCGGCCAGGAGCTCCACGCCCGACTCGGGTCGATGGCCGGACACCTCGACCGGGTCGGCCGCTCGCTCAACGCCAGCGTCGTCGCCTACAACCAGGCGATGGGCTCGCTCGAGGGTCGGGTGCTGGTCTCCGCACGGCGGTTCGCCGACCTGGGGGTGACCACCGAGGGCCTGGAGGCACCGCGCCAGGTGGAGACGGCCCCGCGATCCCTCGCCGCGCCCGAGCTCGCCGGCTCCGAGCCCGTCACGTCAGACCTGGACGCGCTGGACGTGCCGGGACCGACCGACGAGCCCACGCTGGACGAGCTCCTCGCCGACGAGCAGGACATCCAGACCACCCGCGGTCCGGCGCGGCGCGCCCGGGGCGCCTGAGACCGGACCTAGGTTGACCTCGTGGCACAGGCCGATGGGTTCTGGGAGGCCGGGCGCGAGCCGGGCCGGCAGGTCGTGCTCCTGGGCGTCGCCCTCACGCTCACCGCGGTCGGCATCGACGTGATCCTCAGCGGTCACCTGACCCTGTTCTTCGACCTGTGCTTCATGGCGCTCGGCCTCGCCCTCGCCGCACGGGTCCGCCGCGGCGACTTCTACATGGTCGCGCTGCTCCCGCCCGTGCTGATGACGGCCACCTTCCTCTTCGTCTCCCTCGTCGACCGCGACGTCGTCGCCGACCGTGGCGACAGCGTCCTCCAGGCGGTCGTCTCGGGGGTCGCCACCCACGGTCTCGCCCTGTTCGTCGGCTACGCCCTCTGCCTGGGGTGGCTGGTCTGGCGGCTGCACCACGAGGGCGAGGCCGGCATGGCCACCGAGCTCGGCCACGAGCTCGGCCGCTCGGCCTGACGCTCGCGTCGTTCAGGGGCTCCCCGGCCCGCCATGGTGGCAGCACATCGCACGCCACGACCTCGCCAGCACGCCATCCGCCGCCACCACCTCAGCGAGGCGCTCGAAGGTGGCCCGAACAGCCCAAGGTGGCGGCGCGCGACATCACACCGGCGGAACCAGATGTCGTACGCCGCCAGGGTGGCAGCGGACGAGGCGCCTCAGTCCTCGAAGCGCGACGCGTCGCCGGCTCCGCGGCGTACGACGACCGGCTCGTCCTCGGACCAGTCGATGACCGTCGTCGGTTCGGCGGTCACCTCGCCGGACTCCACGACGACGTCCACGACGTGGTCCAGGTCCTCCTTGATCTCCCAGCCCATGGTCCGCGCCTCGGTCTCACCGGGCAGGATGAGCGTGCTGGTGAGGATCGGCTCCCCCAGCTCTTCGAGCAAGGCGCAGACCAGTGGGTGCTCGGGGATCCGGACGCCGACCGTGCGCTTCTTGGGGTGCATCAGCCGCTTCGGCACCTCGCCGGTGGCGGGGAGGATGAACGTGTAGGGCCCTGGCGTGGCGGCCTTGATCGCCCGGAACGACGAGTTCGCGACGTGGACGAACTGCCCGAGCTGGGAGAAGTCCTTGCACATCAGCGTGAAGTGGTGGCGGTCGTCGAGCTCGCGGATCTTGAGGATCCGGTCGCGTCCGTCGCGGTTGCCGAGCTGCGCCCCGAGGGCGTAGCCGGAGTCGGTCGGATAGGCGATGAGCTCGTCGTTGCGCAGCGCGTCGACGACCTGGGTGACCAGTCGCGGCTGGGGGTTGTCGGGGTGGATGTCGACGAAGCGCGCCATGACCCGTCCTCACGCCTTCTGCGCGGCCCGCAGGTCGCGCCGCAGCTCGGGAGGCAGCGCGAAGATCAGGGACTCCTCGGCGGAGTGGACCGCCTTCGCGTCGGGGAAGCCGCGCTCGGCGAGGAAGGCGAGCACGCCCTCGACCAGGTCCTCCGGGACGGAGGCGCCCGAGGTGACCGACACGGTCGCGACGCCGTCGAGCCAGGCCTCGTCGATCTCGGTGTGGTCGTCGACGAGGTAGGACGCCTTCGCGCCCGCCTCGAGCGCGACCTCGACGAGCCGGACCGAGTTCGAGGAGTTGCGCGAGCCGACGACGATCACGAGGTCGGCGCTCTCGGAGATCTCCTTGATGGCGAGCTGGCGGTTCTGGGTGGCGTAGCAGATGTCGTCGCTGGGCGGGTCGAGCAGCAGCGGGAACTTCTCCCGGATCGCGGCGACCGTCTCCAGCGTCTCGTCGACGCTGAGCGTCGTCTGCGAGAGCCAGGCGACCCTCGCCGGGTCGCGCACGACGATGCCCGCGACGTCGGCGGGGCTCTGGACGAGCTGGATGTGCTCGGGCGCCTCGCCGGCGGTGCCCTCGACCTCCTCGTGGCCCTCGTGGCCGATGAGCAGGATGTCGTAGTCGTCGCTCGCGAAGCGCCGGGCCTCGTGGTGGACCTTCGTCACGAGCGGGCAGGTGGCGTCGATGGTCTTGAGGCCGCGCTCGGCGGCCTGGGAGTGCACCGCGGGGCTGACGCCATGGGCGGAGAAGACGACCGTCTGGCCCTCGGGCACCTCGTCGAGCTCCTCGACGAAGATCGCGCCGCGCGACTCGAGGTTGGCCACCACGTGCTTGTTGTGCACGATCTGCTTGCGGACGTAGACCGGCGAGCCGTAGAGGTCGAGGGCCTTCTCCACGGTGATCACGGCGCGGTCGACGCCGGCGCAGTAGCCGCGCGGCGCCGCCAGCAGCACGTTCTTCGCGGTCTCCGGGTCGAGCACCGGGGGCAGGCCGAGGTCGGTCGTCATGGGTGCGAGTCTACGGGCCGGCCGTGCCCGCCACTCCCAGTCCACGGCCGCCTCTGTCCGTCCTCTCGCCTATCCTCGCCGCGTGCCCTCCCTCCGCGACGCCACGGCCGAGTCCCCGGCACCGGTGCGGGCCGTCGCCAACGCGGTCTCGCAGTGGATCGACCGGCTCGGCGGCGTCTGGGTCGAGGGCCAGATCGCGCAGGTCAACCGGCGCCCGGGGATGCAGACCGTCTTCATGACGCTGCGCGACACCGTGGCCGACATCTCGGTCACCCTCACCTGCGCCCGCTCGCTCTTCGACTCGATGAACCCTCCCCTCGTCGAGGGCGCCAGCGTCGTCGTGCACGCCCGGCCCACCTTCTACGCCAACCGGGGCTCGTTCTCGCTGGCCGCCCGCGAGATCAAGATGGTCGGTCTCGGCGAGCTGCTCGCCCGGCTCGAACGACGCCGACAGCTGCTCGCCGCCGAGGGGCTCTTCGCGCCCGAGCTCAAGCGCGACCTGCCCTTCCTCCCCGGCTGTGTCGGCCTGGTCACCGCCCCCAACAGCGCCGCGGAGCGCGACGTCCTGGAGAACGCCCGCCGTCGCTGGCCCGCCGTGCGGTTCGAGGTGGCGTACGCCGCCATGCAGGGGCAGCGCTCGGCCGCCGAGGTCATCGGGGCGCTCGAGCGGCTCGAGCACCACCCGGACGTCGACGTCATCGTCGTCGCCCGCGGAGGTGGATCGATCGAGGACCTGCTCCCCTTCTCCGACGAGGCGCTGATCCGCGCCGTCCACGGCCTGCGTACGCCCGTGGTCTCCGCGATCGGCCACGAGCCCGACCAGCCGCTGCTCGACCTCGTCGCCGACGTACGCGCCTCCACCCCGACCGACGCCGCCAAGCTGGTCGTCCCCGACATGGCCGAGGAGGCCCACGGCGTGACGTGGGCCCGCGACCGGCTGCGTCAGGTCATCACCCAGCGCATCGCGCGCGAGGAGGAGTGGCTGGTGCAGGTCCGCTCGCGGCCGGCGATGGCCGACCCGCGCAACCTGCTCTCCGCGAGGTCCGACGAGCTCGACGACCTGCTGACGCGCGCTCGACGTACGCTCTCCCACCGCCTCGACCGGGCCGCCGACGACATCGGCCACCAGCGCGCACGCGCGCAGTCGCTCTCCCCGCTGGCCACGCTCCAGCGTGGCTACGCCGTCCTCCAGGACGCCGACGGGCACGTCGTCACCTCGGTCGCGCAAGCCACCGTCGGGGCCGCGGTCTCCGTCCGGGTGGCGGACGGTCGCGTCCACGCCACCACTGATCGCATCGAAGCAGCCAGCCCCACCACAGTCGGCACCGCCGAGGAGGACCCCGATGAGTGACGCCGCCCCGGACCAGCCCACGCCCGACCGGCTCAGCTACGAGGAGGCCCGCGAGGAGCTCGTCGAGGTGGTCCGCACCCTCGAGGCCGGAGGCACCACCCTCGAGGAGTCGCTCGCGCTCTGGGAGCGCGGCGAGGCGCTGGCCAAGGTCTGCCAGGCGTGGCTCGACGGCGCCCGCAAGCGCCTCGACGACGCGATGGGCACCGAGCCCGCCGACTGATCACTGCCGCGCGGGCGGTGAGTGACGCAGGTTCTCGGCGCCGGGAGCATGTCTCACTCACCGCTCGAACGCGCGAGTCCGACCCAGCGGTGAGTGACGCAGGAAATCACCCCGCGAAACGTGTCTCACTCACCGCCACGAGCGGGGCGCCGGGATCAGCGCGCGGAGCGGGGCGACGGGATCAGCGCGTCAGCAGCCCGATGAAGGTCTCGATGTCCGCGACGGGCGCCGAACCGTAGACCAGGACCGCGTCGTCGCCGAGCTCGGTGGAGAACCCGTGGTCGCCCCCGGCGTCCGACCAGGTCTGCCAGGTGTCGGTGATCTCCGAGGGCACGGTGGCGTCGTCACCGGCATCGGCCTTCTCGTCGACGTAGCGCTCGACGAGGTCGTCGACGGAGGTGTCCTCCTGGCGGATGCCGACGAACTTCCCCTCGTCGGTGAGCACGCCGAGGCCCCATCGCTGGTCCCCGACCGCGACCAGGTCGACGCTGGTAGCCGTCCATCCGGCCGGCAGCTCGCGGGGGTGCACGACCTGCATGTCTGCGTTCTCGGCGAGGGTGACGCTCGCCTGCCAGTCGACCGGCGTGGGGGTGTCGTCGACGTCACCGCGGAACAGCCCGCGCCAGGCCACGAAGGCCAGCACCGCGACGACGGTGACGATCAGGGCGCCGGTCATGCCGCTGAACGAGCGGGTGTAACGACTCGGCTGCTCACTCACGCCCGCCATCCTCCCAGCCGACACCCAGCGCTGTAACGCCGGGTTAGGTGCTCTACCCACCCTGCTGCAGCGGGGTGGGTAGAGCACCTAACCCGGCGTTACAGCGGCTGGCGATAATCAGCCGGAGAACCGCACGAGCGGCACCGGGAGCGCACAGAGACCCGTAGGTGCGGCATACTTCCCGCGTGATCACCTACCGAATCGCGGAGGCGGCCGAGATCCTCGCGGTCAGCGACGACACCCTGCGCCGCTGGGTCGACGCCGGCCGGATCGCGGCCCAGCACCTCGACGGTCGTACGACCGTGTCGGGGGTCGACCTCGCAGAGCTCGCCGAGCAGCTCGCCGAGTCGGGCGAGGTCGCCGAGCGCGACCGCACCAAGGCCAGCACGGTCAGCGCGCGCAACCGCATGAGCGGGATCGTCACCCGGGTCAAGCGCGACGAGGTGATGGCCCAGGTCGAGATGATCTGCGGCCCCTACCGCGTCGTGTCGCTGATGAGCAGCGACGCGGCGGACGAGCTCGGCCTCGAGCCGGGCGTACGAGCCATCGCCAGTGTGAAGTCAACCAACGTCGTCGTGGAGGTCCCGTCATGAAGTCCCGTCCCCGCAAGCAGTGGCTCCCGGCCGTCATGCTCAGCCTGCTCCTCCCCCTCGCGGCCTGCGGGAGCGACGACTCGGGGACGGCGTCGGACGACAGCAGCGCCGGTGGCGGTGACACCGGCGGCAGCCTGACCGTGCTCGCAGCGGCCTCGCTGACCGACGTGTTCGCCCAGCTCGCGACGCCGTTCGAGGAGGAGCACGGCGCGGACGTCTCCGTCTCCTTCGGATCCAGCACCGACCTCGCCGAGCAGGCGGTCGACGGTGCTCCGGGCGACATCCTGGCCACCGCCGACGAGACCTCGATGCAGATCGCCGAGGACGCCAGTGTCACCGGTGACGTCGAGACCTTCGCGACCAACGTGCTCACCATCGTCGTGCCGAGGGGCAACCCGGCCGGCATCGAGTCGCTCGACGACCTCGACGGCGCGACCTGGGTGCGCTGCGCCGACGAGGTGCCCTGCGGCAAGGTCGCCCTCGCCGTGCTCGAGGACAACGACATCACCGCCGAGCCGGCCAGCCTCGAGGAGGACGTGCGCGCCACCCTCGACAAGGTGATCTCCGGCGAGGCGGACGCCGGTCTGGTCTACTCCACCGACGCCGTGGCCGCGGGCGACGACGTGGAGGCCATCGAGATCCCGGGCGCGGAGGACGAGCTCACCTCCTACTACGTGACGTCGCTGGAGCAGGCCGAGAACGCCGACCTCGCGGCAGACTGGGTGACGTGGGTGACGTCGGAGGAGGGCCAGAAGATCCTGGCCGACGCAGGTTTCGGCAGCCCGTGAGGGCTCGCACCACCCGCGACCGGCTGGGCAGGCCACCCGCGCTGCTGATGGTGCCGGCGGCGCTCGCCACCCTGCTGCTGCTCGTCCCGCTGGTGGCGATGGTCGCGGCCACCAACTGGCAGGCCCTGCCTGGCCACCTGACCTCGCAGGTGGCGCTCGAGGCGCTGCGCCTGTCGCTCGTCACCTCGACGGTGGCCATCGTGCTCTGCCTGCTGCTCGGACTGCCGCTGGCGTGGCTGCTGGCCCGCGTCGACTTCCGGGGCCGCGGCGCCCTGCGCGCGCTCGTCACGGTGCCGCTCGTCCTGCCCCCCGTCGTCGCGGGTGTCGCGCTGCGCAGCGCGTTCGGCCGCACGGGGGTCATCGGCGCGCCGCTGCTCGAGTGGACCGGCTTCGCGTTCCCCTTCACGGCGTACGGCGTCGTGCTGGCGCACGTCTTCGTCTCCATGCCGTTCGTGGTGATCGCCATCGAGGGAGCGCTCCGCTCGGCCGACCCGAGGTTCGACGAGGCGGCCGCGACGCTCGGCGCGACCCGCTGGACGACCTTCCGCCGGGTCACCGTGCCGCTCGCGCTGCCCGGCGTCATCGCCGGCACCGTGCTCGGCTGGGCCCGCTCGCTCGGGGAGTTCGGCGCGACCATCACCTTCAACGGCAACTACCCCGGCCGCACCCAGACGATGCCCACCCTCATCTACGTCGCCCGGCAGTCCGACGCGGACGCCGCTCTGTCCCTGAGCCTCGTCATGCTCGTGGTCTCCATCGGCGTGCTCGTCGCGCTGCGCGACCACTGGCTCGGTACGCCGTGAGGACGCCGCTGGGCTCCTCGCTGGTGGCCGACCTCGACGTCGCCGGTCGCGTCCGCGCCGCCTTCACCGCCGCGCCGGGCGAGGTGATGGCCATCATCGGCCCCAACGGCGCCGGCAAGAGCAGCCTGCTGCACGCCGTCGCCGGCCTGGTCGACGTGACCGGTCACGCGCGGCTCGGCGACACCGACCTGCTCGCGACCCCGGTGCGCGAGCGGCGCGTGGGGCTGGTCTTCCAGGGGCAGCTGCTGTTCCCCCACCTCTCCGCGGTCGACAACGTCGCCTTCGGGCTGCGCGCCCGCGGCGAGTCGAAGGCGGCCGCCGGGGCCGTCGCGCGCGAGTGGCTGGAGCGCTTCCGCATCGGTGACCTCGCCGAGCGCCGCCCGCGCGAGCTGTCCGGCGGCCAGGCCCAGCGCGTGGCCATCGCCCGCGCACTGGCCACCGACCCCGACGTGCTGCTCCTCGACGAGCCCTTCACCGGCCTCGACGTCTCGGTGCAGATGGCGCTGCGCATCGAGCTCGGCCAGCACCTGCGCGACTTCCCGGGCATCGCGCTGCTCGTCACGCACGACGCCATCGACGCGCTCACGCTCGCCGACCGGGTGCTGGTCCTCGACGAGGGCCAGGTCGCCCAGGTCGGCCCGCCGGCCGAGGTCGCGGCCGAGCCGCGGACGGCCCACGTGGCCCGCCTCGTCGGGCTCAACCTGGTCGCCGACGGCGACGACCTGATGGCGTTCACCCCCGACGCCGTCGTGGTCTCACGCACCGAGCCGGAGGGGTCCACCCGGTTGCGCTGGCACGGCCCGATCGCCACCCTCGCGCCGCACGGAGACGCCGTACGACTGCTGGTGCACGCCTCCCCCGACCTGCTCGCCGACGTGACTCCCGCAGCCGCGACCGAGCTCGGCCTGGTGCCGGGCGCCGAGGTCTGGCTCTCGACCAAGGCGACCGCCGTCAGCCGCTACGGAGCGCGTGCCGGGGCGGGCGGCACCGGCCGCTAGCCTGTGCGCCATGAGCGCCGCCGCACCGAAGCCCGACCGCAACCTCGCCCTCGAGCTGGTGCGGGTCACCGAGGCCGCCGCCATGGCTGCCGGCCGCTGGGTGGGTCGCGGCGACAAGAACGACGCCGACGGCGTCGCCGTCGAGGCGATGCGCGAGATGATCTCCACGATCGGCATGAGGGGCACCGTCGTCATCGGCGAGGGCGAGAAGGACAACGCGCCGATGCTCTTCAACGGCGAGGAGGTCGGCGACGGCACCGGACCCGAGTGCGACGTCGCGGTCGACCCGATCGACGGCACCACCCTGACCGCCAAGGGCATGAACAACGCCATCGCCGTGCTGGCCGTCTCGCCGCGCGGCACGATGTACGACCCGAGCGCGGTGTTCTACATGGACAAGCTCGCCACCGGCCCCGAGGCCGCCGACGTGGTCGACATCCGGCTGCCGGTGAAGGAGAACATCGCGCGGGTGGCCAAGGCCAAGGCGATCTCCATCCACGACGTCACCGTCGTGGTGCTCGACCGGCCGCGCCACGCCCAGCTCGTGGAGGACATCCGCGAGACCGGGGCCCGCATCAAGTACATCACCGACGGCGACGTGGCCGGCGCGATCATGGCCGCCCGCCCCGACACCGGCATCGACCTGATGCTCGGCGTCGGCGGCACCCCGGAGGGCATCATCGCCGCCTGCGCGATGAAGTCCATCGGCGGCAAGATCCAGGGCAAGCTCTGGCCGCAGGACGACGACGAGCGGCAGCGCGCCCTCGACGCGGGTCACAACCTCGACGCCGACTTCGTGCTCGGCACCGACGACCTGGTCACCGGCGACGACGCCTTCTTCGTGGCCACCGGCATCACCGACGGCGAGCTGATGCGGGGCGTGCGCTACCGAGGCGACGGCGTGACGACGCACTCGCTGGTGATGCGCTCGCGCAGCGGGACGGTGCGCTCGATCACCGCCGAGCACCACCTCTCGAAGCTACGCGCTCTCTCCACGATCGACTTCGACAACTGACGTCGCCGCCCGCGGGCGGAGGGCGGCCGAGACCGCGGCGAGGACCGCGGGATCGAAGGCCATGCCGACGTGCGAGGAGCGCACCTCCACGGCCGTGGCGACCGGGTCGATGCACGCACGCCAGTCGACGATGCCGTCGCGGCGGGAGAAGACAGCGGTGAAGTCGACGTCGTCGGAGAGCGGCGCACGCGCCTGGTCGAGGCTCGCCCGCGCGCAGAGACCCGCCACGCAGTCCTCCGCCATCAGGTGGCGCATCCCGGCACGGTTGAGCCGGACCAGCAGGTCGACGGTGCGGGCCAGCGAGACGTGGTGCGCACCCGGTGCCAGCATCGGGCTTCCCATTGTCACGATCCCGGCGACCAGGTCCGGACGCCGCGCGGCCAGACCGCGGGCCAGCATCCCGCCGAGGCTGTGCCCGACGATCCGCACCCGCGAGCCGCGCCGCAGCGAGATCTCCTCGAGGCGCTCCTCGAGCTGCCCGGAGGCGGCCACCGTGCAGCCCACGTTGGCCCGGATGTCCGCTCGGTAGGTGCGGAAGCCCTCGCGCCTGAGCGCGCGGCTCATCGGGGCCAGTGACGAGTCACCGGCGGCGAAGCCCGGGACCAGCAGCACCGGCTCGCTGAACCGGGGCGCGTGGGAGGCGTAGGGCGTACGACGGCGGGCACCGAGCGCGTGGACGGCGTAGCGACCGGCCTCCGAGACGACGCGGCCCTCGCGCAGCACGCCGACCACCGAGGGCTGCGAGAAGCCCTCGGGCGTCAGGAACGTCGCCACTGTGCGCTGCGTCACAACGACCGAACCTAGCCCGAAGGCCCCTGCGAACGGGGGATGTCAGTCACTTTGCGTTGTTTTGGGGATGACGTCGTGTTCACTGGGGCCATGTCGTCGTCACGCCGCCCCACCGAGGCGCCCGTCGTCTCCGAGGAGCTGTTCGCGCCCGTGGGCGGTGAGGTCGAGCTGTGCTACCAGACCTTCGGCGACCCCGACGGAGACCCTCTGCTGCTGGTGATGGGGCTCGGCGGCCCGATGACCTGGTGGGACGCCGACCTCTGCCGGATGCTGGCCGGGGCAGGGTTCCACGTCGTGCGCTACGACAACCGTGACTCGGGTCGCTCGACGCGCATCCAGGCGCGGGTGACCCGCGGCCAGATCGTCCGCGCGTTCGGCGGGCGCCGCGCCACCGCGCCGTACTCGATGAGCGACCTGGCCGGCGACGCCGTGGCCCTGATGGACCACCTCGGCTGGGAGTCCGCGCACGTCGCGGGGATCTCGATGGGCGGCATGATCGTCCAGACGGTCGCCGTCGAGCACCCGAGCCGGGTGCGCTCGCTGACCAGCATCATGTCCACGACCGGGCGTCGGACGGTCGGCTGGCAGGACCCGCGGATCATCCCGGCGCTCCTCGCCCCGCGCAAGCCGGGCCGGGAGTCCTACGTCGAGACCAGCGTGGCGTTCTGGAACGTCATCGGCTCGATCGCCTGGCCGACGCCGCCCGAGCGGCTGGTCGAGCGCGCGGGCGAGACCTTCGACCGGGGCTACAGCGCCAACGGGATGATGCGCCAGATGCTGGCGATCCTGACCCAGCCGGACCGCACTCCGCGCCTGCGCCGCCTGCAGGTCCCCTCGCTCGTCATCCACGGCACCGCCGACAAGATGGTGCACGTCAGCGGTGGCCGCTCGACCGCCGCCGCGATCCCCGGCGCGGAGCTGGTGACGGTCGACGGGATGGGCCACGACCTGCCGTCCGCGCTGTTCGACGACTTCGTGGCCGCCATCAGGCGCACCGCCGACCGGGCCTGAGCCCGACAAGCGGGTCAGAGGCGCCGAGCCCCGGGCTCGGCGGTGGCCGTGAAGAGCGTCGGCTCGGGGTGCCCGGCCTCGGCGGCAGCACGGCGTACGCCCTCGCGCGCGGCGTCGACATCTGCGTCGGGCACCAACGCGATCACGCAGCCGCCGAAGCCACCGCCGGTCATCCGGGCGCCGAGCGCACCGGCCCCCACGAACGCCTCGACCGCGCTGTCCACCTCCGGCACGGTGATCCGGAAGTCGTCGCGCATCGAGGCGTGGGAGTCGGTGAGCAGCGGCCCGAGGTCCTCGAGTCGCCCGGCGCTCAGCACCTCGACCGCGGAGACCACCCGGTCGTCCTCGGTGACGACATGACGGACGTAGCGCCGGAGCTCCTCGTCCTCGAGGCGCGCCAGGGCGGCCTCGAGGTCGGCCCCGGCGACGTCGCGCAGTGCGGGCACCCCGAGCCGTCGCGCGGCCTCCTCGCAGCCGGCGCGGCGCGCGGCGTACTCGCCGTCCGCGTGGCGGTGCGGGGCGTTGGTGTCGGCGACGAGCAGGCTCAGCCCCGACGCGGCGGGATCGAAGGGCACCGAGCGCGACGTCAGGTCGCGCATGTCGCAGAACAGCGCGTGCCCGGCCTCGCCGCGCAGGCTGGCGAGCTGGTCCATCCCGCCGGTCGGGGCACCGACCGCGTCGTTCTCCACCCGACGGCTCAGGTCGAGCAGTCCGGCGGCCCCGAGATCCAGGCCGAGGTGCTCGTCGAGCGCGCAGACCACCGAGCACACCAGCGCCGCCGACGACGAGAGCCCTGCCCCCGTGGGGACGTCGGAGTCGAGGTCGATCCGCAGGGGCGGCACGTCGACGCCGTCGTCGTGGAGCAGCCACAGGGCCCCGAGGGCGTACGTCGCCCACCCGGGCACCTCGTCGCGACCGGACATCCCCGAGGGCGTCACGCGGACCTCGGCACCCGGCTGCTGGGCCGAGCCGACCGACCATCCCGAGGCGGGCGCGGACACCGTCGTCGTGCACCCCATCGCCAGCGCCATCGGCAGCACGAAGCCGTCGTTGTAGTCGGTGTGCTCGCCGATCAGGTTGATGCGTCCGGGCGCAAACCAGCGACTCACGAGGGGGTCATCTCGGTGGCTCATTCCTAAGGCGGGGGTCGGTTGCCAAACCCTAGCCGTTGCCGATAGACCAGTGATCGACGTCATACATAGGAGGGGCGCATGACATCACGATCGACCCGACCACGCGGTCGCCCAGGGGGAAGGCGGATCGCCGGTTCGGTGGCCGCTCTCGCCCTTGCAGGAAGCCTGTTGTCCGCCTGCGGTGGAGGCGACGACACACCGACGCTCAACTGGTACGTGAACCCCGACGGGGTCGACACCTTCCGCACGTACGCCGAGGAGTGCAGCACCGACCAGTACGACATCGCGGTCCAGCTGTTGCCGGCCAGCGCCACCGACCAGCGCACCCAGCTCGCGCGACGACTGGCGGCCGGCGACTCCTCCACCGACCTGATGAACCTCGACCCGGTCTTCGTGGCCGAGTTCGCCAACGCCGGGTGGCTGCAGAAGGTGGCCGACGACGTCGCCTCCGACATCACCGACGGCGGCGACTACCTCGAGGGTGCCGCCGACACGGTCACGTGGGACGACGGCGTCTACGCGCTCCCGCTGTGGGCCAACACCCAGGTCCTCTGGTACCGCAAGTCGCTGGCCGAGGCCGCCGGCCTCGACATGAGCCAGCCGGTGACCTGGGACCAGGTCATCGACGCGGCCGACAAGGAGGGCGGCACGGTCGGCGTGCAGGCCAACAAGTACGAGGCCTACGTCGTGTGGATCAACGCCCTGATGCAGGGCGCCGGCGGTGACATCGTCAGCGACACCGAGGCGGGTCGAGACGCCAAGGTCGACCTGGACAGCCAGGCCGGCAAGGACGCGGCCGCGGTCATCCAGAAGCTCGCGGACAGCAATGCCAAGCAGCCCGACTTCACCGTCTCCAACGAGGGCACCAGCCTCGGGCAGATGTTCCCGGCCAGCGGCCCCGGTGAGTTCATGGTCAACTGGACCTTCGTCTACGCCAACTACAAGGGCCTGGTCGGCAAGCCGGGCGGCCCGGCCGACGAGCAGGAGTTCGAGGACCTCGGGTGGGCGCGCTACCCGCAGACCGTCGCGGGCGAGGAGTCCAAGCCCCCGATCGGTGGCATCGACATCGGGGTCGGCGCCTACTCCGAGCACCCCGACTGGGCGATGGAGGCGGCGCAGTGCATCACCTCCACCGAGGCGCAGGTCGACCTGGCGGTCAACGACGGGCTGATGCCGTCGACCAACTCGGCCTACGAGAAGGTCGCCGCCACCGGTGACTTCCCCGAGGACCTCCTCGAGCTCTACCGCACCAGCGTCGACGAGGGCGGGGCGCGGCCCAAGAGCCCGTTCTACAGCCAGATCTCCAGCGCCGTGCAGTCGGTCTGGCACTCCCCGACCTCGGTGAACCCGGACTCGACCCCGCAGAAGTCGGCCGAGTTCCTCAGCCAGGTCCTGGCAGGAAAGAGGCTCCTGTGACTGCGACGACCGTCGCCCCGGACGTCAAGCGGGGCAAGCGCGCGGACGTGAGCGACCGTTCGCGGGCCGAGAACAGCCTCGGCATCAGGCTGGTGGCCCCGGCCATCTTCCTGATGCTGCTGGTGACCGCGTTCCCGATGCTGCGGGCGCTCTACCTCAGCCTGTTCAACTACTCGCTCACCGCGCCCGACGAGCGCAAGTTCATCGGTCTGTCCAACTACGTCACCGCGCTGACCGACAGCCTGTTCTGGCGCGACACCGCCAACACCGTGCTGATCATGGTGGTCACGGTCGCGATCGAGCTGGTCATCGGCTTCATCTTCGCGATGGTGATGCACCGGGTGATCTTCGCCCGCGGCGTCATCCGGACCTCGATCCTGATCCCCTACGGCATCATCACCGTCGTCTCCGGCTTCGCCTGGCAGTTCGCGTTCAGCAACTCCAACGGCTTCGTCAACGGCTGGCTGCCCTTCATCGGCGACGACTTCAACTGGTTCGGCCAGTACAGCAGCGGCATCATCGCGATCATGGTCTCCGAGATCTGGAAGACCACGCCGTTCATGTCCCTGCTGCTCCTCGCCGGTCTGGCACAGGTCTCGGAGGACATGCTCGAGGCCGCGAAGGTCGACGGTGCCACCTGGTGGCAGCGGCTGTGGAAGGTGATCCTGCCCAACATGCGCTCGGCGATCATGGTCGCGGTGCTCTTCCGCGCCCTCGACGCCTACCGCATCTTCGACAACATCTTCGTGATGACGGCCGGTGCCCAGGGCACCGAGTCGGTCTCGTTCCTCACCTACCGACAAGTCATCGAGCAGTTCCAGCTCGGGATCGGGTCGGCGCTCTCGGTGCTGCTGTTCCTCTCGGTGCTGCTGATCGCCTTCTTGATCGTGAAGATCTTCCGCGTCGACCTGGCCGCCGCACGGCAGGAGGGCTGAGATGAGCACCAAGAACCGCATCGGCGTCGTGATCGGCGCCATCCTCATCCTGCTGTGGTGCCTGCTGCCCGTGGCGTGGATCGTGTCGCTGTCGTTCAAGAGCCAGGAGGCCATCACCAACGGCAGCCCGGGCTTCCTCCCGTCCTCGGGCGGCGGCGCGGGCTGGCAGAACTACGCCGACGTGCTCGCCGACGAGCAGTTCCGCCGGGCGATCTTCAACTCCATCGGGATCTCGCTGATCGCGACGGGACTGTCGGTCATCATCGCCACCCTGGCGGCGTACGCCATCGCGCGGCTGGAGTTCGCGGGGAAGAGGTTCGTGCTCACGCTCGCCCTCGTCATCGCGATGTTCCCGGTCGTGTCGCTGGTCGGGCCGCTGTTCGACATGTGGCGCACCTTCGGCATCTACGACACCTGGCCGGGCCTGATCATCCCCTACATGTCCTTCACGCTGCCGCTCGCGATCTGGACCCTGTCCGCCTTCTTCCGCGAGATCCCGTGGGAGATGGAGCAGGCCGCCCAGGTCGACGGCGCCACGTCGTGGCAGGCCTTCCGCAAGGTGATCGTCCCGCTCGCCGCACCCGGCGTGTTCACCGCGGCGATCCTGACGTTCTTCTTCGCGTGGAACGACTTCGTCTTCGGCATCTCGCTGACGTCGACGGAGAACGCCAGACCGATCCCGGCGGCCCTGTCGTTCTTCGTGGGGTCCGACCCGTTCAACCGGCCGGCGTCGCTGCTGGCCGCTGGAGCCGTCGTCTCGACGATTCCGATCATCGTCATTGTCCTGCTGTTCCAGCGCAAGATCGTCGCCGGCCTCACCTCCGGCGCAGTGAAGGGGTGATCAGCTCATGGCTGGCATTCAGATGAAGAACATCGTCAAGCAGTACGGCGACGGGTTCCCCGCCGTCAACGACGTGAGCATCGACGTGGAGGAGGGCGAGTTCCTCATCCTCGTCGGCCCCTCGGGCTGCGGGAAGTCGACGCTGCTGCGGATGATCGTGGGGCTGGAGGACATCACCGGCGGCGACATGGTCATCGGCGGCAAGAAGGTCAACGACCTCGCACCTCGCGAGCGCAACCTGTCGATGGTCTTCCAGAACTACGCGCTCTACCCCCACCTGACCGTCTACGAGAACATCGCGTTCCCGCTGCGGCTGGCGGGCAAGCCCGAGTCGGAGATCGACGAGAAGGTGCGCGAGGCGTCGAAGACGCTGGAGCTCGACGAGCACCTCGAGCGCAAGCCCGGCAACCTGTCGGGTGGCCAGCGCCAGCGCGTCGCCATGGGTCGCGCGATCGTGCGCGACGCCGAGGCGTTCCTCTTCGACGAGCCGCTCTCCAACCTCGACGCCAAGCTCCGCGGCCAGATGCGCACCGAGATCTCGCGCCTGCAGAAGCGGCTGGGCATCACCACGGTCTACGTCACCCACGACCAGACCGAGGCGATGACGCTGGGCGACCGCGTCGCGGTGCTGAAGCGAGGCGTGCTCCAGCAGCACGCCACCCCGCGTGAGCTCTACGAGAACCCGGCCAACCTCTTCGTCGCCGGCTTCATCGGCTCGCCGCCGATGAACTTCCTGCCGGCCAACGTCAAGGGCAACCAGGTCGAGCTCCCGTTCGGCACGGTGACCATCCCCGAGGACAAGGCCGCCAAGGCCCAGGGCAAGGGCCTGCTCATCGCGGGCATCCGGCCCGACCACTTCGAGGACGCCGACGTCGTCGACAAGGACAAGGTGACCGACGAGGCCACCTTCAAGGCCAAGGTCGACGTCGTGGAGTGGTTGGGCAACGAGGCCTACGCCTACATCCCGTTCGAGGCGCCGACCGAGGTGCGCGAGCAGCTCGCCCAGCTCGAGAAGGACCTCGACGGGGAGTCGCTGCGCACCCAGCTCGTGGTCTCCCTCGACGGTGCGAGCCGCGTCAGCGAGGGTGACGAGGCGACCATCTGGGTCGACGCCCGCAAGATCCACCTGTTCGACCCCGCCACGGGCGAGAACCTCACGATGGACGCCGACAACGCCGGCATCATCCCCGGGGGCAACGCCATGGCGAAGGCCGAGGAGATCGGCGAGGAGCAAGACGCCGTCTAGCCACCACCTGTCCGGCCCCGCAGGTCGGCGCGGAACCACGAGGCCCCGGGAGCGATGCTTCCGGGGCCTCGTGCCGCAGGTGCCTCGAGGAGCTCAGTAGGAGCCGAGGAACTTCTTCGGCGTGCCCGGGGCCGGCTGGCGCTGGACGTTGACCGAGCCCATCAGCGCCATCCCCCGCACGCGCACGACGGGTGAGTCGGGTCCGAGGTCGGCCTCGACCTTGTCCTTCTGCTGGGTGAACTCGCCCATGATCGGCGTCCCGTCGACGACCACGTGCACGTGGGCCGGGACGATGATCTTCACCTCGCCCATGATCGAGCTGGCGTTGATCTGGGTGTGCTGGGACTCCAGCTGCGCCTGCCGCAGGTCGATGACGACCGAGCCCATCAGGGCGAAGGCGCTGTGGTGCTCGGGCACCGACCAGAGGCCCTGACGCTTGGTCTCACCCATGATCGCGGTCGAGGACGCGTGGCCGACCGCGGGCACGTGCGGGTGCGGACGGCGCACGGGCGACGCGGCCGGTGGGGCCACCGGTCCGGTCGCCTGGAGGTCGAGCGTGATCGGCACGAGCTCGCCGTAGGTCTTGGCCTGCCAGGTCAGCTCGAGGCGCTCCTCGAGCTCGTCGAGGTCGATGCGGCCCTCCCCCGCAGCGTCCCGGAGCACGTCGGCGACGCGCTGGCGGTCGGCGTCGGAGATGCGCATCTGCGACGGGTCGTGCGGGCGGTTCTCGATCTCCCCCATGCCGCTCACCATATCCAGCCGCGGGCCGCTGCACCCATGACGGGCGTCAGCCCGCTGCGTCCTCGCGGTCGGCTGCCAGGAGTCGCGAGACGGCGAGCGCCGCCTGTCGTCCGGCGCGCGAGGCGCCGATGGTGCTCGCCGAGGGTCCGTAACCCACGAGCTGCACCCGCGGGTCGACCACCGTCGTGGTGGCGCCCTGCACGTTGCCGCGCACCGGGACGAGCGCGATGCCGCCCTCAGAGGTCCGCAGGCCGAGCGGCCCGAGGTGGTCGACCGCCGGTCGGAAGCCGGTCGCCCAGAGGATCGCGTCGACCCGCTCGAAGCGATCGTCGCGGCCGGAGGACCACCGCACCCCGTCGACCTCGATCCGGTCGAACATCGGCAGCCGGTCGTAGGCGCCGAGCCGGGCCGCCTCCTGCTCCTGCGGCCGCAGC
This sequence comes from Nocardioides hwasunensis, assembly GCF_014779665.1. Taxonomy (GTDB): domain Bacteria; phylum Actinomycetota; class Actinomycetes; order Propionibacteriales; family Nocardioidaceae; genus Nocardioides; species Nocardioides hwasunensis. The sequence continues at coordinate 186,838 of NZ_JACXYY010000004.1, forward strand.
GCCAGCCCGGTGACGCTGACCACGCTCGCCGGCGGGAGCCCGCGGCGTACGCGCTCCTCGACCGCGGTGACCGCGGCCAGTCCGGCGTCGGCGTCGAGCTCCTCGCGCCAGACCGGCGGACGCCGGGTCACCCAGAGGGTGTCGGTCACCGGCGCGAGCTCGCCGAGGAACTGGACGGCCGAGGCACCGCCACCGACCACGAGCACCCGCTTGCCACGGAAGTGCTCCGCGCCCGGGTAGTGCGCGGTGTGCACCTGCTCGCCGCCGAACGAGGAGATGCCGGGATAGAACGGCACGAACGGTCGGGTCCAGGTGCCGCTGGCGTTGATCAGCGTCCGGGTCCACCAGGAGCGGTCGTCGGCGTGGACGGCGAGCAGGTCGCCCTCGCTCTCGACGCGGTCGACGCGCACCGGTCGGAGGACGGGCAGGTGGTGCCAGCGCTCGTAGCCCTCGAAGTAGTCGGGCACGGCGACGTTGGCCGCCGCACCCGAGCGGGTCGGTGCCGGCGAGCCGGGCAGGTCGGCCACGCCGTGCACGTCGGCCATGGTCAGTGACGCCCAGCGGTGCTGCCAGGCCCCGCCGGCCTGGGGGTTGGCGTCGAGCACGACGTGGTCGATGCGACGCTCGCGCAGGAAGTACGACGCCGCGAGACCGGCCTGTCCGGCGCCGATGACGAGCGAGTCGAGGACCTCCATGTCATCCGCAACACCTGTCGGTCCGGCCCTATGCCCGCGACCAGTGGCGTGGCAGCCTCGGAGCATGGACATCGCCACTCGTGCCACCACCCTCCTCGACCTCCACCACACCGGCACCACGCTGGTCCTTCCGACCGTGTGGGACGCCTGGTCCGCCGGCGTCGTCGCCGAGGCCGGCTTCCGGGCCCTGACCGTCGGCAGCCACCCGCTCGCCGACTCCCGCGGGCAGTCCGACAACGAGGGCATGACGATCGACGACGCCCTCGACGGCGTACGACGTGTCTGTGCGGCCGTGCCGGACGTCCCGGTCAGCGCCGACATGGAGTCCGGCTACGGCACCGCACCCGCCGAGCTGGTCGAGCGCCTGCTCGAGGCCGGCGCGGTCGGCATCAACATCGAGGACACCGTGCACTCCGAGGGCGGGCGGCTGCGCGAGGTCGCCGAGCACGCCGACTACATCGGCGGCATCCGCCAGGCCGCCGACGCGGCCGGGGTCGACCTGGTGATCAACGCCCGCACGGACGTGTTCATGAAGGACGGCCAGTTCGAGGACCCGCTCGCCGAGGTGCTCGCACGGATGACGGCGTGCGAGGCGGCCGGCTCGCGGAGCAGCTATCCGGTGCGGGTCCCCGACGCCGCGACCCTGCAGGCGATCCTCGAGCGCCTCGACGGACCGGTCAACGTCACCGCCAACCCGCGCTCCGGCTCCCCCGCCGGCTCCCTCGAGGACCTGCAGGTGATGGGCGTCCACCGGGTGACGTTCGGCCCGCTGCTGATGAAGGAGCTCGCTCCCGACCTGACCGCCCTCGTGGCTCCCTGGAGGTAGCCCACGACGTCATGGTGGGCGGCCGCCGGAGCGACAACCCGCCATGACGTGCGCGCAGGTGCGGTCTCAGCCGACCAGCTCGGGCTGCTTCTCGCGCCACTGGTCCGAGACGTGGCCGCGGTCGAGCGACTCGCCCTCGACGTCGATCGTCGGCATCAGTCGGTCGAGCCACCTCGGCAGCCACCAGGCCTTCTCACCCATCAGGTAGAGCAGGGCCGGGATGAGCACCATCCGCACGATGAAGGCGTCGAAGAGCACCGCGACGGCGAGCGCGAAGCCCATCGACTTGATGATCGGCTCGTCGGTGAGCATGAAGGCGGCGAAGACCGAGGTCATGATGATCGCCGCGGCCGAGACGACGCGCGCGGAGTTGCGGAAGCCGTCGACGACGGCCTCGCGGGTGGACGCACCGTGGACGTGCGCCTCACGGATCCGGGTGACGAGGAAGACCTGGTAGTCCATCGCCAGGCCGAAGACCACGCCGATCAGGAAGATCGGCATGAACGACACCAGCGGCGCGCCCTCGACGATCCCGAACATGCCCTCCTGGAAGACCAGCACCGTCGCGCCGAGCGTGGCGAGCACGGACAGCAGGAAGCCGAGGGTGGCGGTGAGCGGCACCAGGATCGAGCGGAAGACCAGCATCAGGAGCAGGAACGCGAGCCCGATGACGACGGCGAGGTAGACCGGCAGGGCGTCGGCGAGCTTCTCCGAGACGTCGGCCTGGATCGCGGTGATGCCGGTGACACCGGTCGTGGTGCCGGTCTCGGACTCGACGGCGGACTGGCCGTCGCGCAGCTCGTGCAGCAGGTCCTCGGTGGCGACCTCGTCCGCCCCCGTGGCGGGCGTGATCATCACCTGCGCACCGGTGCCCTCCTCGTTGGTGGCGACGACCTGCGCGTTGACCACGCCCTCCATGCCGGCGGCCCAGTCGACGACCTCACCGAACGCCGCGCCGCGGTCGTCCGCGGCCACGTCACGAGCGTCGACGACGACCACGAGCGGGCCCTGGCGACCGGGGCCGAAGCCCTCGGCGACCAGGTCCGCGGCCCGACGCTGGGTGGTCTCCGGTGACGCGGTGGAGTCGGCCGGGAAGGCCAGGTGCAGGTTCGCGACGGGTACGGCGAGCGCGCCGAGGCCGACGACGACGAGCAGGATCGCGGCGATCGGGGCCCGGCCGACGAGGCGGGACCAGCGGACGCCGTTGTTGAGCACCCGGCCCTTCTCGTCGCGCTGCGGGCGGTAGCGGCGGACCCGACCGCCGAAGGCCTTCGACTTCAGCATGCCGAGGACCGCGGGGAGCAGGGTGAGCGCGACCAGGACGGCGACCAGGACGGTGCCGGCGGCCGCGAGCCCCATGCTCGTCAGGAACGGGATGCCGACGACCGACAGGGCCGAGAGCGCGATGAGCACGGTCAGGCCGGCGAAGACGACGGCCGAGCCGGCGGTGCCGGTGGCGATGCCCATCGCCTCCGCGCGGTCGTCGGTGTGGTCGAGCTCGCTGCGGTAGCGGGCGAGGATGAAGAGTGCGTAGTCGATGCCGACCGCCAGCCCGATCATGCTCGCCAGGATCGGCGTGCTCGAGCCGATGTCGACGAAGGCGGTCGCACCGACGACGCCGAGCAGGCCGGTGCCGAGGCCGATGAGCGCGGTGATGATCGGGATCCCCGCCGCGACGACGGAGCCGAAGACGATGAGCAGCACGACGACCGCGACACCGATGCCGATCAGCTCGGAGGACCCGCCCTCCAGCTGCGCGAGGAGCCCGGAGCCGTTGACCTCGGCGGTGAGGCCATCGGCGTTCGCGCCGGCGACGGCCTCCTTGATCGCCTCGACCGTGGTGGGCTCGACGTCGGTGACCTGGTCGACGTCGAGAGCGTAGGTGATCGTGCCGATCCGTCCGTCCTCGGACAGCGGTGACAGCGCGGCGAAGTTCTCCCGCGCCTGTGCCTCGTCGCCCCCGCCGTCGACGACGGCGTCGACCATCTGCTGCTCCTGGGCCTCGGCCGCGGTCACCGGGTCGAGGATCGTGTCGGCGGCCGGCGCCTGCGGGAGGTCGGCCAGCTCGGCGACGAGGTCGCTCACCTGGCCGGCGTACGGCTCCTCGGCGAGAGTGTGCCCCTCGGGCGCGGCGACGACGACCGTGATGCCGGCCTGGTCGAAGGCGTCGACCGAGCCCGGGAAGAGCTCGGCCTGCAGGTCGGCGGCCTTCTCCGACGGGATGCCCGGGATCGAGAAGGCGTCGGTCATCGGCTTGCTGATCGCGGTGGCGGTGAAGCCGACCGCGACCAGGGCGACGAGCCAGGCGGCGATGAAGACGTACCAGCGCCGGTAGGCCGTACGGCCGAGGCGGTGGAGCAGACGTGCCATGGAAGGTTTCCCCCGTTGAGTGGTGCGTGCGTTGGATCGGGCGGGTGGTGCGTGGGATCAGCCGAAGAGGCGGCGGACCGTGGCGATGCCGTCGACGATGAGCTGGGCGAAGTCCTGCTCGGGGTCGTCGGCGAACGCGGTGACGGCGACCTCGCAGACGCTGCCGAGCACGGCGACCGCGACCTGGACGTCGCGCGCCTGCAGGTCGCCCCCGGGCCGCTGGACGGCGGCCTCGACGAGGTTGGCCGCGAGCCGCCGCATGCGTTCCTTGAGGTGGACCAGCAGGGCCGGGTTGGCGTGCACGATGCGGTCGAAGCGCTGGATCGCGGCCGGGTCGACGTCCTCCGTCTCGAGCAGCGCCAGCACCAGCGCCTGGAGGTCGTCGATCAGGTCGCCGTGCGGCCCTCCCGACCGGAAGACGTCGAGGGGTGCGGAGGTGAGGTCGAGCTCGGGTCCGAGGATCGCGTCGACCTTGCTCGGGAAGTAGTTGAACAGGGTGCGGCGCGAGACGTCGGCGACGTCCGCGAGCTCGTCCATCGTGAAGCCGTCGATGCTGCCGCGTTCGTCGGCAAGACCCTGCGCGGCATCGACGATGCGAAGCTCGGTCCCGCGTCGACCACGACGCTTGTTTGCACTATCGGGCATGTAGTGCATTTTTGCACTCTTGGTCTGATGGTGCAAATTCGCGAGGTCCGTCCTCGTACGACGATCCCGCGCTACGCTGCCGCGGCGGCGGGTCGGGCTCGCCGTCCGCGGCCCCGGTCGGGCCGACCTGCGGGGGTCTCGATGCTTCGACTGCTGTTCTTCCTCGTCCCACTCGTGCTGAGCATCTACTGCGCGGTGGAGGCGATCTCCAGCCGCGAGGACGAGGTGCGCAACCTGTCGCGCGTGTGGTGGATCGTGCTGATCCTGTTCTTCCCGTTCGTGGGGTCGATCGCCTGGCTCGCTGCCGGTCGTCCGGTCCGCATCGCCCGCCGCACCGGGCCCCACGAGCGCAGCGCGAGCGCCTTCCCGGAGTACGACCGACCGGGGCGCTTCGCGGCCGCGGACGCCGCGGCCGACGAGGAGTTCCTCAAGAAGGTGCGCGAGCGCGCCGAGGAGCAGCGACGCAGGGCACGCGAGCAGAAGCAGCGCGAGGCGGGCGAGGGCGGGGCCGAGCCGGACCGGCCCACGGCCTGAGTCAGGCGACCACCAGGACGGGCGACGGCGCCACCTCGAGGCGTACGCGCAGGCCGGGCTCGAGCCGCAGCGCCTCCGAGCTGGCGAGCTGGGCGACCACGTCGGTGCCGTCGACGAGGGTGCAGGTGACCCGCGACAGCGGACCGAGGAACTGCACGGTCGTGACCGTGGCGTGGCCCGACTCGTCCGCGACGACCGAGAGCGCCTCCGGGCGCACCAGAGCGTGGCCCGAGCCCGTGCCCGAGCCCGCCAGCACCGGGACGGCCTGTCCCAGCACCGTGGCCGAGCCACCCTGCACCTCGGCCGGGATCCGGTTGCTGAGGCCGACGAACTCGCCGACGAACTGGCTGGCCGGCGAGGAGTAGAGCTCGGCCGGAGGCGCCAGCTGCTCGAGCCGGCCCGCGTTCATCACCCCGACCCGGTCGGCGACGGCGAGCGCCTCCTCCTGGTCGTGGGTGACGAACAGGGTCGTCGTGCCGACCTCGATCTGCACCCGCCGGATCTCGTCGCGGAGCTGGACCCGGACCTTGGCGTCGAGCGCGGAGAGCGGCTCGTCGAGGAGCAGCACGGACGGCTCGATGGCGAGCGCGCGGGCCAGGGCGACGCGTTGCTGCTGGCCACCGGAGAGCTGGTGGGCGTAGCGGTCGGCGTGCTGGCCCAGGCCCACGAGGTCGAGCATGTCGCCCGCGCGGGTGCGCCTCGACGCGCCGCTCCTGCCACGCAGCTTGAGGCCGAAGGCGACGTTGTCGATCACCGTCATGTGGGGGAACAGGCTGTAGGCCTGGAACACCATCCCCATGTCGCGCTTGTTGGCCGGCACCCGGGTGAGGTCCTTCCCGCCCACCGACACCGTGCCGCTGGTCGGGTGGTCGAGGCCGGCGAGGATGCGCAGGGCCGTCGTCTTGCCGCAGCCCGAGGGGCCGAGCAGGCAGACCAGCTCACCGGGCTCGAGGCGGAGGGTGAGCCCGTCGAGGGCCCGCACCTCGCCGTACACGCGCGTCAGGTCGGACAGCTCGACCGCGAGACCCCGCTCGGCGCTGACGTCGGTCATGAAGAGGCTCCTTGCTTGTGGCGGTCCCGGCTCAGGAGCGTGAGCGCCATGAGCAGCAGGACGACGAAGATCATCGAGGCGAGCGCGGCCGCCATGGCTGCGGGAGTGTCGCTCTTGTTGAGCGCGGCCATCGCCACCGGCAGGGTGTCGAAGTGCAGCAGGGACGCGAAGACGTACTCCCCCATCACCAGCGCGACCGAGATGAAGGCGGCCCCCAGGATGCCGCCGGTGATGTTGGGCATGACGATGCGCAGGATGACGGTGGGCCAGCCGGCGCCGAGGGAACGGGCGGCCTCCGCGAGCGTGGCGACGTCGATCGCGGAGAGGGCCGAGTCGATCGCCCGGTACGAGTAGGGCAGCACGAGGACGACGTAGGCGAAGGTGAGGACCAGCGGGGAGTCGCCGAGCAGGTAGGTCACCCAGGAGTAGACGTTGCTGATGCCCACCACGATCACCAGCGCGGGGATGGTCAGCGGCAGGAGGCACAGGAACTCGATGAGCCGTCTCGCCCCCGGGACCCGCAGCCGCACCCACACCATGGTGGGCACGAGCAGCGCGACCATCAGCACGACCGTGAACAGCGCGAGCAGCAGCGACGCGAGGATCGAGGAGCGGAGGTCCTCGTCGGAGATCATCAGCTGCCAGTTGTCCCACGTGCGTCCCTCTGCGCTGCCGCGGCGCTGGGTCGAGAAGTCGAACATCGCCAGCAGCGGCACGAAGAAGTAGGCCGCGAAGACCAGGAGCAGGGTGGCGCGGAGCGCCGTGAAACCACGGGTCGGCGTCACCTCATCCACCTCGAGGTCCGCTTGAGCAGCACGTTGTAGCCGATCATCACGATCGTCACCACGACGATCATCTCGAGAGCCAGCGCGAAGCCGACGTTGGCCTGGCCGAGCAGGACCTCGCTGGTGATGGCCTGGCGGATGAGCAGCGGCACGATCGGCTGACCCTGGCTGACCAGCACGGCCGCGGTGGCGTAGGCCGCGAACGCGTTGGCGAAGAGCAGCAGCGTCGCGCCGAGGAAGGCCGGTGTCAGCAGCGGGATCGCGACGTGACGCCAGTAGGTCCAGGTCGAGGCACCGAGGTTGACCGCCGCCTCACGCCACTGGGGACGCAGGCCCTCGAAGGCGGGGGCGAAGACGATGACCATCAGCGGGATCTGGAAGTAGCAGTAGACGACGACCAGGCCGGGCAAGCCGAAGAGCCAGCCGGAGCCGTAGAGATCGAGGCCCACCGCCGCGTCGACGGCCTTGGTGATCACACCCACCGGGCCGATCGTGGCGATCCACGCGAAGGCGAGCACGACACCGCCGAACTGGGCCAGCACGCCGCTGATCGCGAGCGTCGTGCGCCGCAGGAGGCTGGTGGTCGGCAGCGAGACGATCAGGTACGACAGCAGCGCACCGAGCAGGGCGCCGATGACCGCCGTGGACGCGGAGAGGATCAACGATCCCTTCAGCGCGGTCAGTGCGGCCTCGCTGGTGAGCGCGTCGAGGTTGCCGAGGGTCGGGCGACCGTCGACGTCCTGGAAGGCACCGACCACGACGGTGACCGTCGGGACGACCAGGAAGACCAGGACGAACAGCAGGAACGGGAGGAGGGCGAGGGACGGGCCGACGGAGAGCCGTCGACCCGTCCCTGCGCTCGTGGCTGTCGTGCTCAGCGGATCGCCTTCGACCAGTTGGCAGCGAGGTACTCCCCGGCCTTCGTGGTCTGCTCGTCGGTCGGGATCACCGGGTCGCCGGTGACCTCGGGCAGCGCGTCCCAGAGCTCGGCGTCGATCGTGCCGGCCTCGGCCATCGCGTCGCCGCGGACCGGCCGGGCGCCGCCCTTGAGCCAGAGGTTCTGGCCCTCGTCGCTGTAGAGGAACTCCTGCCACAGGCGCGCGGCGGCCGGGTGCGGCGCGTCGGCGTTGATCGCCTGGAAGTAGTAGCCCGCGACGACGGCCTCCTCGGGGACGACGGTCTTCCAGGTGTCGACGTTGGCCGCAGCGGCCGCACCGAGGTAGTCCCAGTCGATGACGACCGGGGTGGTGCCCTGCTCGATGGTGCCGGAGTCGGGGTCCACGGTGAGGAAGTTGCCGGCCTTCTTGAGCTCGGCGAAGAAGTCCACGCCGGGGGCGATGTCGTCGGCGGACCCACCGTTGGCGATGGCCGCCATCATCACGCCGCTGAACGCGGCGCCGGCCTGCGTCGGGTCGCCGTTCAGCGCGACCTTGCCCTTGAACTCGGGCTTCATCAGGTCGGCCAGCGAGGTGACGTCGGGGACGACGGACGAGTCGTAGCCGATGGACATGTAGCCGCCGTAGTCGTTGACCCAGGTGCCGTCGGCGTCCTTGAAGTCGTCGGGGATCTCGTCGAACGTCTCGACCTTGTAGGGAGCGAACATGTCGGTGTTGGCCAGCGCGACCGACTGGCCGAGGTCGAACACGTCCGGTGCACGATCGGTGCCCTTGAGGTCGTTGGCGGCGTTGATCTCGTCCTGCGAGGCGGCGTCGGGCTGCGCGGAGTTCACCTCGATGTCGTAGGTGTCCTCGAAGGTCGAGATGACCTCGGCGTAGTTGGCCCAGTCCGGCGGGAGGGCGATGACGTTGAGCTCGCCCTCGTCCTGCGCTGCCTTGACGAGCTCGTCCATGCCACCGAAGTCCTCGGCGGACGTGGCGGTGGCCGAGTCGACCCCGCCCTCGGTGGTGGTGTCGGCCTTCTTCTCGGGTGCGGCACAGCCGGCGGCGACGACCAGGGTCGCCATCGCCGCGAGCGAGGCGAGTGTCTTGCGGGTGTTCAACGTGACCTCCAGGGGTGCTGATCCGAGAACGGCGGGGGTGCCGGGCGGAGCCTCGTAGGTCCCGCCGGACCGGACGCTACTCCCGAGTGACCGTCGTGGATACGACTGGTGAAGTTCGGGGGCGGGCGCGGCCGCCCGAGCCCTCGTCGGCCTCGTCGTCGCCTCGGCGTACGCTCAGCACTCGTGAGCGCTGACTTCCTCTACTCGGACCTCCTGCCCACTGCTGGCTCCAACGGCGAGCCCGAGACCCCCTACCGGCTCGTGACGACCGAGGGCGTCTCGACCGTGGAGGTCGACGGACGCACGTTCTTGAAGGTCGAGCCCGAGGCGATCCGGCGGCTGACGGAGGAGGCGATGCACGACATCAGCCACTACCTCCGCCCCGGCCACCTCGCCCAGCTGCGCAAGATCATCGACGACCCCGAGGCTTCGGGCAACGATCGCTTCGTGGCGCTGGACCTGCTCAAGAACGTCAACATCTCCGCCGGCGGCGTGCTCCCGATGTGTCAGGACACCGGCACCGCGATCGTGATGGGCAAGAAGTCCGAGGGCGTGCTGACCGGCGTCGACGACGGCGAGGCGATCAGCCGCGGCGTGTACGACGCCTACACCCGGCTCAACCTGCGCTACTCCCAGCTCGCGCCGATAACGACGTTCGAGGAGAAGAACACCGGCACCAACCTGCCGGCTCAGATCGAGCTCTACTCCACGCCCGCGAAGGACGTCCCGGAGTACAAGTTCCTCTTCATGGCCAAGGGCGGCGGCTCGGCCAACAAGTCCTTCCTGTTCCAGGAGACCAAGGCGGTCCTCAACCCGACGCGGCTCATGGAGTTCCTCGACGAGAAGATCCGCTCGCTCGGCACCGCCGCGTGCCCGCCGTACCACCTCGCCGTCGTCATCGGCGGCACCAGCGCGGAGTTCGCCCTCAAGACCGCGAAGTACGCCTCGGCGCACTACCTCGACGACCTCCCGACCGAGGGCTCGATGGCCGCCCACGGCATCCGCGACACCGAGCTCGAGGCCCGGGTCTTCGAGCTCACCCAGTCCTTCGGCATCGGCGCGCAGTTCGGCGGGAAGTACTTCTGCCACGACGTCCGCGTCGTCCGGCTCCCCCGCCACGGCGCCTCGTGCCCGGTCGCGATCGCCGTCTCCTGCTCGGCCGACCGGCAGGCGCTCGGCAAGATCACGCCCGAGGGCGTCTTCCTCGAGCAGCTCGAGACCGACCCCGCCCACTACATGCCCGACGCCGGCATCGCCGACGACATCGCGGGCGGTGCGGTCGTGCAGGTCGACCTCAACCAGCCGATGCCGGACATCCTCGCCGAGCTCTCGCAGCACCCGGTCAAGACACGGCTCTCGCTCACCGGCCCGCTCGTCGTGGCACGCGACATCGCGCACGCCAAGATCAAGGAGCGCCTCGACGCCGGCGAGGAGATGCCCGACTACCTCAGGAACCACCCGGTCTACTACGCCGGCCCGGCCAAGACCCCCGAGGGCATGGCGTCCGGCTCGTTCGGCCCGACGACCGCGGGCCGCATGGACTCCTACGTCGAGCAGTTCCAGGCCGCCGGCGGGTCGATGGTCATGCTCGCCAAGGGCAACCGCTCGCAGCAGGTCACCGAGGCCTGCGGCACCCACGGCGGGTTCTACCTCGGCTCCATCGGCGGCCCCGCCGCCCGGCTCGCCCAGGACTGCATCACCTCCGTCGAGGTCGTGGAGTACGAGGAGCTCGGCATGGAGGCGGTGTGGAAGATCGAGGTCGAGGACTTCCCCGCCTTCATCGTCGTCGACGACAAGGGCAACGACTTCTTCACCGACCCCTCCGGCGCGGTGACGGTCCCGCTGAGCTCGCTCACCGGGGCCGGGATCCGGGTGCGGTCGGCCGAGTGAGTCGACCTCAGGCGGACCCGAGCCGTTCGGCGAGACCCGCAGCCGCCTGACCCGCCTGGTGACCCAGCGGCTCCGCACCGCGGACCCGCCGCTGGTGCGCACCGCCCACGAGCACGGTCGTCACGCTCGACAGGGCGTCCACCGCCTCGCGGACGGCCGGGAGGTCGTCGACGGTGGGCACGCCGAGGACGACGGCAGCGGGCTGGAGAGCGCGCGCCGTGTCGATCCACGACTCCACCGGCAGGTCGGCGCCCAGGTAGGTCACCAGGACGCCTCGGCTGCGCAGCACCGCCGCGAAGGCCATCACGCCGAGCTCGTGACGCGACCCGCGCGCGAGCCCGACGATCGCGTGAGGGGCGCCCGGGGGCGGGTGCGGGAGCTGGTGGAAGGTCTGCGCGAGCCGGCGCAGCACCGCAGCGCTGACGAAGTGCTCGCCCGCGACCGTCACGTCCCCGCGCTGCCACGCCTCGCCCAGCCGGACCAGCGAGGGCATCAGCCACTCGTCCACGACGAGGTCGAGCTCGGCCTGCGCGAACGCCTTGTCGAGCAGGCTCTCCAGGCGCATCACGTCGAAGTCCTGACCACACGCCGCCAGCTCGTCGAGGCGCGCGAGCGGGGAGTCCAGCCCCTGGGGACCACGCGCCGCCGAGCTGGCGCTCCCCACCGGCTCGTCCATCACCCGCCGCGCCGCCTCCCGCGGCGACCACCCGGCGTCGACCAGGTCGCGCATCACCGACAGCCGACGCACCGCGTCGTCGTCGTAGAGCCGGTAGTTGCCCTCGCTGCGAGCGGGAGACACCACGCCGTAGCGCTGCTCCCACTTGCGCAAGGTCTCGCGCGGGACCCCGGTGAGCTCCGCTGCGCGACTGGCCGTGTACACGTCCGCAAGGGTACCCCCACAGTGGACAAACTGTGTACAGGTCTCTACAGTCCTGTTCGTCCACAACGGTGGACAAACTGTGGACATCGATCAGGAGGCCCCTCGTGGCGACACGTCAGCCCATCGACTTGGACCACCCCCGCGCCGGACTCCTGCTGCGCTCGGCCGGCATCGCGGCGATGACGGTGGCCGCGCTCGGCGCGGCACTCGTCGGGCCGACCGCCACGGCCGACCCGCCGGTGACCGACAGCTGCCAGCTGCGGCTGGCGGGTGACCGGACGTGGCAGGGTTCCGGCTGCGACGCACCGGCCACCGAGGCGCCGCGCGAGTCCGCGCTGCAGTGACCGACGACGTCAGCTGACGGCGCCGAGGCGCGTGGCGAGCGCGTCCGCAGCGGCACCGGCGCGGTGACCGAGGGGCTCGGCTCCCTCGACCGAGTCCTGGTGTGCCCCACCCACCAGCACGGTGGTCAACGGGGCGAGGGCGCCGGCGGCCTCGCGCACGGCGGGCAGGTCCTCGAGGGTCGGGACGGCGAGCACGACAGCCTCGGGCGAGATCAGCCGGACCGTGCCCACCCACGCCTCGATCGGAAGGTCACGTCCGAGGTACGTCACGGCGACCCCGCGCGAGCGCAGCACCATCGCAAAGGCGAGCACGCCCAGCTCGTGGTGGGAACCGCGCGCCAGGCCGACGACGACCCGCGGTCCGCCGCTCGGGGCCGAGGACATGGTCTGGAAGGACTGCGCCAGCCGGCGGTGCACGGCTGCGGAGACGAAGTGCTCCCCCGCGACCGACACGAGGCCGCGCTGCCAGGCGCGACCGAGCTCGACGAGTGACGGGAGCAGCCACTCGTCGACCACCGAGACGACGTCGTGCCGGGCGAAGGCCTCGGTGAGGCAGCGCTCGAGGCGGGGGACGTCGAAGTCCTGCGCGCAGGCGATCAGCTCATCGGTCCGGACGGCCGGGACGCTCTCGCCCGGCCGCGGGAGCTCGACCGCGGCAGCGGCGGCATCCTCGGTGACGTGGCGCGCGGCCTCCCGCGCGGTCCACCCCGCCTCGACCAGGCTCCGCATGACGGTGAGGCGACGCACTGCCTCGTCGTCGTACATCCGGTAGTTGCCGGGAGTGCGCCGCGGGGCGACCACTCCGTAGCGCTGCTCCCACTTGCGGAGCGTCCCCGACGGCACCCCGGTGAGCTCGGCGGCGCGGCTGACGGTGTACACCGGCTCACGGTAGCAACGCAGAGGCCCCTGCGGGCGCGTCTGCAGCAGGCCGGACGACGCGGCTACGTTCGACAGACCCTGGACGGCCTGCGCCCGAGCCGTGCGCTCCATCGACCCTCCCGGTCGCACCGCGCGGCGACCACGCGGTTGGATGGTCTCGTGGACAGCACGACCGACAGCGTGGAGATCGCCCGGGCCGAGACCGAGCGCGGTGACGTGGTGCTGCGACGGCGTACGTCCGACGGCGCGGCCGACGTGCTCGAGCTGAGGGTCAACGGGGTGTTCGTGATGGACACCCTCGAGACCACGAGCGAGATCGAGCTCGCCGCGCAGGCGCTCGAGCTGGTCGAGGAGCCCACCTCGGTGCTGATCGGGGGGCTGGGTCTCGGCTTCACGCTCCAGCGGGTGCTGGCCGACGCCCGCGTCGAGCGCGCGGTCGTGGTGGAGATCGAGGAGCCGCTCATCCAGTGGATGCGCGACGGCACCGTCCCGCACGGACCGGGACTGCTCGCCGACACCCGCGCGACGGTGGTCAACGCCGACATCGCGATGGCGATCGCCGAGGCACGCTCGACCTACGACCTGGTGCTGCTCGACGTCGACAACGGCCCGGGCTACCTCGTGCACGCGGCCAACGAGGCGGTCTACGAGCACGAGTTCCTCGGCCGGTGCCGCGACCTGCTCAGCCCCGGCGGCGTGCTGGTGGTGTGGTCGGCCAACGCCGCCCCCGAGCTGCTGGCCGCGATGCAGGAGATCTTCGGCACCGCGCAGGAGCAGGCCCACGACGTGCTGCTGCAGGACCGTCCCGAGCAGTACTTCCTCTACCTCGCGCGACGCTGAGCCGTCAGCGAAGGAACGACTCCAGCACGGGCCCGGCCGTCTGCGACCCCGAGACCCCCGTCTCGACGAACACCGCCACCGCGAGGTCGCCGCGGGTCGCGATCATCCAGGCGTGCGTCGGCAGGCTGCCCGAGGCGTCGGGCTCGCCGTGCTCGGCCGTGCCGGTCTTGGCCCCCGTCACACCGGGCACGTCGAGCAGGAACCGCCCGGACCCGGTGTCGACGACCGCCTTCATGAGGCCGCGGAGGGTCCCCGCCTCCCCCTCGGTCAGCGGCACGTCGATCGGCGTCTGCTCGACCGGGTGCTCGGGCAGCAGCGTGGGCAGCACGGTGCGTCCGGCGGAGACCGAGGCCGCGACGGTGGCCATCGCGAACGGGCTGGCGAGCACCGTCCCCTGGCCGATCAGGTCTGCCGCGGCGCCCGTCTCGGTCTGCGGCGGCGGCACCTGACCGAGGTAGACCGGGAAGCCGAGGTCGTGGTCGGTGCCGAGCCCGAGCGCCTGGGCGGCGGCAGCGAGGGCTCCGTCGCCGAGCCCGTCGGCTTGTGAGATGAAGGCGGTGTTGCACGACTGCGCGACGGCCTGGGTGAGGGTGATGTCGCCGATCGAGGACGCCGGGTAGTCGTCGTAGTTCTTGAAGGAGCGGCCGTCGACGACGGTGGTCGCGGGGCAGGACACCCGGTCGCCGGGCTTCATCCCGTTGCGCAGGAGCGCGAGCGAGCTGACCACCTTGAACGTGGAGCCGGGTGCATAGCGTCCGGTGTCGGCGAGGTCGGCGCCCGCGTTGCCCGCGCCGTTGGCGGTGGCGAGGACCGCCCCGTCGGACGGCCGGATCGCCACGAGTGCGCTGGCCGGCGCGTTCGCGCCGAGCGTGGCCAGGGCGCTCTCCGCCTTGTCCTGCAGCGCCGGGTCGAGCGTGGTCACCAGGTCGGCGCCGTCCGTCGCGGGCTCCTCGAAGAGCGTGCGCAGCTGGTCGTCGGCGTCGCGGGCGACCACTGCGGTCCCGGGCGTGCCGCGCAGCTGCTCGTCGTAGCGGGCCTGCAGGCCGGAGAGGCCGACCTCGTCGCCGGCGACGACCGCGCCGTCGGACTCATCGACGATCTCGGCGGTCGCCGGGCCGACGCGACCGAGCAGCGCCGCGGCGAACTCGCGCGTCGGCGCGAGCGGCATCGTGTCGCGCACGGCCAGCGCCCCGGGGACCTCGCGGAAGGCGGGCAGCACGTCGAGCGCGTCGTCCTCGCGCAGCACGAGCGCCTCGACATAGGCCGCCGGGCCCATGGCCTTCGCGCGGTCGACGTACGACGCCACGTCGACGTCGAGGATGCGCGCGATGCGGCGTGCGCTCCGGACCACCTGCTGGCCCTCGACCTTGGTCTTGTCCAGCCCGTAGCGCAGCACCGGTCGCTCGGTGACCAGCACCGCGCCGTCGGCGCCGACGATGTCGCCGCGGGTCGGGGCGAGGGTGCGGATCCCGATCGTGTCGCCGTCGGCGAGGTCGGGCGCGAGGGCCTCGGGCGACCACTCGACCTGCCACACCTCGTCGACCGGGGCGAGGCGCACCGTCGTCTCGTAGGCCCAGGTGGCGCTCTCCGAGACCTCCCAGCGCCAGGCGAGCCGGGCCTCGGCCCACCCCTCCTCCTCGGACTCCTCCAGACCGGCGACGGAGACCGCGACCGGCACCTCGTCGAGCGGCGCGACCAGCTCGGCGAAGGACGCGCGCGCAGCCTCGTCGGCCAGCGGCACCTCGCCGAGCGTGTGCGCCGAGAGCGACAGGGCGAGGTCGTCGGCGAGGTCACCCGCCGGATCCGCGTCGTCTCCGCCCAGCACGGAGCAGGCTGATGCCGCACCCACCAGCACGACGGACATGGCGAGACCGACCCCGAGACGCACTGACCGCATGGCCCCACTCTCCCCAGCCGGTGGTCGACCAACCAAGCCGCAACGCCGTGCGGGGACGCGCTCAGGCGAAGTGCTCCCGGTAGTAGGCCGAGCCGGGCGCGTAGACCTCCCAGTCGACGGCGTCGACGTCACCGCCCGCGACCGCGGCGACCAGGCGGTCGAGGTAGTAGTCCCAGCCGGGTCCCACGCTGGCCACCATCTCGCGTCCCGTCTCGCCGGGCGCGAGCACCTGGACGAACCGGAGCGAGGTGAGGCCGTCGGTCTCGCTCAGCTCCAGCTCCATCTCCCAGTGGATCCTCTCCCCCGAGCCGTCCTCGGTGAAGGCCTGCGGCTCGCGACCCCGCACCACGAACCGGTGGGGCGGGTCGCAGGCCAGCACGTCCATCTCCTCGGCCTCCACGTCCTCGCCCTCGGCCGTCATCCGGAACGAGATCGACCCGGAGGCCGGATCGCCGCTCCACGTGCCGATCCAGCGCTGCATCCGCACCGGGTCGGTGCACGCGGCCCAGACGTCGTCGATCGGCGCGCGGAGCTGCCGCTCGATCACGAGCAGGCTCTCCCCGTCCCGCTCGGCCCTGCGGCCGGTCATCGGGGCGGGCGTGGGTGTGGTGCTCATGCGGTGTCCTCCTGGGCAGCGGATGGGGATGGGTGGGACGAGGCGCTGCTACGACGGTCGCGACCGGTGCGCCGCACCTCGAGGTCGAGGCCGTCGAAGTCGGCGTCGGCGATCGGCGGCACCGGGGTCTCGCGCAGCGCCACCAGCAGGTCGGCGACCGGCTGCAGCCCGGCACGCTCGAGCCGGTAGTGCCGCTCACGACCGAGGTCATCCGCCGTCACCAGCCCGGCCTCGGCGAGCAGGCGCAGGTGCCGACTGATCGCCGGACGGCTGATCGGGTGCTCGGCGGCCAGGTCGACCACACGGGCCGGACCACCCGCCAGCCGGACCACGAGGTCGCGACGGACCGGGTCGGCGAGAGCGACGAACGGGTCCATGCCCTATTGGTAACTGATCAGTTACCTATCTGTCAACGACTAGCGTGGAGCGCATGAGCCAGACACGCACCGAGCACGACTCCATGGGCGAGGTCGAGGTGCCACGCGACGCACTGTGGCGGGCGCAGACCCAGCGGGCGATCGACAACTTCCCGATCAGCGGCCTCACGCTCCAGCCGCGGCACGTCCAGGCCATGGCCCACGTCAAGGCGGCCGCCGCCATCGCCAACCGGGCGCTCGAGGTGATCACGGACGAGCAGTCCGAGGCGATCGTCTCGGCCGCCGACGCGATCGTGGCCGGCAGGCACGACGGCGAGTTCCCCCTCGACGTCTTCCAGACCGGCTCCGGCACCAGCTCCAACATGAACGCCAACGAGGTCATCGCGACGCTCGCCGCCCGGGCGGGCGTCGAGGTCCACCCCAACGACGACGTCAACGCCTCGCAGAGCAGCAACGACACCTTCCCGACCAGCATCCACGTGGCGGCGACGCTCGCCGTGGTCGACGACCTCGTCCCCGCGCTCGACCGGCTCGCCACGTCGTTCGAGGGCAAGGCGAGCGAGTTCGCCGACACGGTCAAGGCCGGACGGACGCACCTGATGGACGCGACGCCGGTGACCCTGGGCCAGGAGATGGGTGCGTACGCCGCCACGCTGCGGCTCGGCGTCGAGCGGCTCGAGGCGGTCCTGCCCCGGGTCCGCGAGCTGCCGCTGGGCGGCACCGCCGTCGGCACCGGCATCAACACCCCCAACTCCTTCGCCGAGAAGGCCATCACCGCGCTGGCCGAGCGCACCGGCCAGCCGTTCACCGAGGCCCGCGACCACTTCGAGGCGCAGGGCACGCGCGACTCGCTCGTCGAGCTCTCCGGCGTGCTGCGCACGATCGCGGTCGGCCTGACGAAGGTCTGCAACGACCTGCGCTGGATGTCGTCGGGCCCGACCGCCGGCCTGGCAGAGATCCACCTCCCCGACCTCCAGCCGGGGTCGAGCATCATGCCCGGCAAGGTCAATCCGGTGCTGCCCGAGGCGACCCTCATGGTGTGTGCGCGGGTCGTCGGCAACGACGCCACCATCGCCTGGGCCGGCGCGTCCGGCACGTTCGAGCTCAACGTCCAGATGCCGGTGCTGGCGCACGCGCTGCTGGAGTCGATCCACGTCCTGTCCACCTCGACAGCGCTGCTGGCCGAGCGGTGCGTCGACGGGATCACCGCCGACACCGAGCGGATGCGGCGCTACGCCGAGTCGTCGCCCTCCGTCGTGACCCCGCTCAACGCCCACATCGGCTACGAGGCCGCGGCCAAGGTGGCCAAGCAGTCGCTCGCCGAGGGCACGACGATCCGCGACACCGTGCTCGCGATGGGATTCGTCGAGCGCGGCGAGCTCACCGAGGACGAGCTCGACGCGGCGCTCGACGTCGACTCGATGACCGGGCGCGCATGAGCGACCTCAGCGATCCCGACCACGTGCGCGAGCAGTACGCCGACGAGGGCAGGCTGGAGACGCGTCGCTCGGTCTGGCACCCGACCGACGACGGCCGCGACCCGTCGAACGAGGCGTTCAAGGCGATCGACCGGGCGATGACCGGTGACTCCGACGTGCTCGAGGTTGGCTGCGGCACCGGCGTCATGGCCGAGCGGATCAACGCGCTGCCCGGCGTCACGCTCGTCGCGATCGACCTCTCCGAGCGCTTCGTCGAGCTGACCGCCGCCCGCGGGATCGACGCCCGCCAAGGCGACATCTGCTACCTCCCGTTCGAGGACGACTCCTTCGACGTCGTCTACGCGGGCTGGATGCTCTACCACGTGCGCGACCTCGACCGCGGGCTCAACGAGGTGCGCCGGGTGCTGCGTCCCGGGGGGACCTTCGTCGCGGTCACCAACGGCGACGACAACCTCGCCGACCTGCTGCGCGAGGCAGGCGGAAGGGTCCGGGCGAAGAGCTTCTCGAGCGAGAACGGCGAGTTCACCCTCTCCCGCAAGTTCAGCGACGTCCGCACCCAGGACCTCGAGACCCGCGCGGTCTTCCCCGACCACGCCAGCGCCCAGGCCTACCTCGACACCCACGGCGAGGGCCTCGTGCTCCCGCACTTCGACGGCCCCCGCACCTACCCCGGACACGTCACGGTCTTCGAGGCCAGATGAGCCGCACGTTCCGGTAGCCCCTCGTCCGGAAGTGGTCGTACGGTCGGTCCATGAGCACCGAGAGCGTTGCCGGCACCGGGAGGACGTACGAGATCAGGGCGCTCACCTCCGAGACCTGGGACGTGTTCGCCGACCTCAACGAACGCATGGGCGGCCTCTTCGGAGGCTGCTGGTGCGTCGCGTTCCACGCCGAGCGCGAGGACCACGTGCCCGGCCCGGAGGGCAACCGGGCGTTCAAGAAGACGATGGTCGAGGAGGGCATCGCGCACGCGGCCCTGGTCATGGACGGCGAGCAGGCCGTGGCCTGGGCGGAGTACGGCACCCCGGTCGAGCTGCCCGACATCCACCACCGCAAGCAGTACGACGCCGAGAAGGACACCGACCCCGACTACCGGGTCACCTGCATCCGGGTCGACAAGGCGCGACGCCGGGAGGGCCTGGCCGAGGTCGCGCTCCGCGGGGCGCTCGAGCTCATCGCGGCCGCCGGCGGCGGGACCGTCGAGGGCTACCCCCACGACCTGACCCACGTCACGAAGAAGACCTCGTCGTCATGGCTCTACAACGGCACGCGCAGCATGTACGAGCGGGTCGGCTTCGCCTACGACCGCCCCAAGGGCATGAAGAACTGCGTGATGTCCATCGAGGTGCCGCCGGCCCGGTGAGCCCGGCTCGACCTCGCCTTCCGCTGGGCGATGTCCCGTGGACAGGTGGAGACGGCGCGTCCCACACGTGTCCGAGATGTCGCCCTCGAAACGTCCACCGAAGGGCGACTTCGCGGACACGTGTACGCCGGGGATGGCGCGGGCCCGGCCAACCGGATCGACCACACGTGTCCGAGCTGTCGCCCTCGAAACGTCCGCCGAAGGGCGACTTCGCGGACACGTGTACGCCGGGGATGGCGCGCCCAACCGGATCGACCACACGTGTCCGAGCTGTCGCCCTCGAAACGTCCGCCGAAGGGCGACTTCGCGGACACGTGTACGCGCGGCGGCGGGCTTGCCCGGCACGAGGTGCGACCCGCCCGTCGACCCCTGTGTCATGACGAGCGGGACGCACCTCTTCGACCCCCCGGTCGATTCGCACCGCCGGTGCGCGCGAGGCGCGCACGGCGATGAGCCCATCGTGGCCCCACTGGTGGCCGCGCGGACACGGTTCGCCGACACCCGTACCCCGCGACTAGACCACCGATGGGTGAACCTTCAAGATTCACCGCAGAGACGTCGAATCCGCGCTGCTGAGCCCACGGAACGACCTCGTCCGGAGTCGGCGTGGACCGAGATCGTCATGCAGGCGGCGTTCTTGTGACGCGGCCGTGAACGGGACGAAACGCGGCCGTAAAGACGCCTCCCTAGGTTTCGAGCCTCTCGACAACCACCCCTTCGCTCCCGGCTTCGCGCCACTGCAGCCGCGAGCCGTGACGACCTGACTCCCCAGGAGTTGCACGTGCGTCTCACCCCCTCACGTCGAGCAGGACTCGGCCTGTCAGCCGTCCTCCTCGTCACCCCCCTCGCCGCCCTCGTGGCGGCACCGGCATCCGCCGAACCCGCCGGCGCCGCGGTCTCGGGCGACGGCTGGGCCGTGACCCGGGCCCCCGGTGGCTACCTCGTCACCGTCGACCTCGACCGCGCGCTTCCGATGAAGTCGGACGCCCCGACGGTGGTCGTCGACGGCGAGACCCTCGGTCTGGCCACCCAGTCGGCCGACGGTCGCTCGATCAGCACGTTCACCACCGACTCGGCGGTCCTCACCGCGACGTCCGCCGAGGCAGGCTGGGCCAGCCAGGCACCCGAGGGCGAGGGCACTCCGTCCCGCGCGGTCACGGTCCCCGACGCTGCGGCCGCGGCCGACCCGCTGGACGTCGACCCGAGCGCGCCGGGCAGCTTCGAGTGGACCGAGTCGATCTACAAGTTCGGCGACCAGGCGATCCCGCTGGCGGCCATCGGTGGCGTGCGGGGGGAGATGGAGGGCAAGGTCTACCTCCCGACGACCGGCGGGGCGCGGCCGACCGTGCTCCTGCTGCACGGTCGTCACACCTCCTGCTACACCGCCGTCACCGGCACACCCGCCAACCCTGCGCGGTGGCCCTGCACGGCGGCTCCGGGCCCGGCGGAGGCGCCGTACGACACCGGTCGCATGTCGATCCCGAGCTACGCCGGCTACGACGGCACCGCTCGTGCGCTGGCGAGCCGGGGCTACGCCGTCGTCTCGATCTCCGCCAACGCGGTCAACTCCAACGACAACGAGCTCGCCGCCGACCAGGGCGCGCAGGCCCGTGGCCAGCTGCTGCTCGACACCCTGACCATGCTGAAGAAGGCCAACGCCGGCGAGGTGGTCAGCTACTACGACGCGTTCACCGGCCGTGACGTCTCCCTGGCGCAGGCGCTGACCGAGGGATCGTCGTCCTACGCCCTGCGCGCACCGGGCTTCGTCAACGGCGCCCCCGCGCTCGACACCATCACGCCGGCGACGCTGGTCGGTCGCTTCGACCTCAGCACGATCGGCATGATGGGCCACTCACGCGGCGGCGAGGGCGTCACCTCGGCGGCGACCCTCAACCAGGCCCTGCCGAACCCGTGGAACATCGAGTCGATCCTGCCGCTGGCGCCGGTCGACTTCGGCCGGATGACCGTGCCCAACGTCCCGATGAACGTGATCCTCCCCTACTGCGACGGCGACGTCTCCAACCAGCAGGGCCAGCACATGCTCGACGACTCGCGCTATGCGTACGGCGACGACGCGCTGCGCTCGGGCACCTGGGTGATGGGCGCGAACCACAACTTCTACAACACGGTCTGGACGCCGGGCGAGTACGCCTACAGCGTCAGCGACGACTGGAGCAACAGCACCGCGCGGCGTACCGAGCCCACGTGCGGCACGGACCCCTCGGTGTCCGCGACCTCGATCCGGATGACGCCGGCGGAGCAGTACGCCCAGGGCACGGCGTACATGACCGCGTGGTTCCGCCTCACGCTCGGCGACGAGCGCCAGTTCCTGCCGATGTTCGACGGCACCGGCTCGGTCCCCGACGCGCTCGGCGGCGAGGACGTGCGCACGACCGCCACCGCGCCGTCGGGCTCGCGGGCGACGATCGCGACCTTCGAGCGGTCGTCGTCGCTGGTGCGGACCTTCGGGACGGCGACCGCCAACCCGTGCGCCAGCATGAACGCCCGCACCACGCCCCAGGACCTGGCGGCGTGCACCACGACGATGGCGAGCTCGCAGCTGCCGCACTGGACGCCCGCGTCCAACGGCGGCAACGTGCCGGCCACCCCCGTCACCCGGATGACCTGGACGAGCGGCACCGGCGCGGTCCGGGTCTCCGTGCCGGCGGGCAGGCGTGACGCCGGCACCTTCGAGCGACTGTCGGTCAAGCTGGCCGCCGACGAGACGGTCGTGACCGGCACCGACCTGACCCTGACCGTCGTCGACGGCCGGAGCCAGACCTGGAGCTCGCTGGTGTCCGCGCTGAACCCGCTCGCGCTGGTGCGGATGCCGACCTCGTCGAGCACCGCGGCGACGAGCACCCTGAAGAAGGTCGTGCTGCAGCAGGTCAACGTCCCGGTGGCCGACCTCGCGGCCGCGGGCCTGGACACGAGTGACATCCGCGAGGTCCGCTTCACGGCCGCGCAGGGTGCCGACGCCGTGGCCACGGGTGGCGCCTATCTCTCCGACCTGGCCTTCGAGAGCTCGTCGGTCGGGCGGGCGAGCAACCGGACCGAGCCGGTCGTGAACGTCTACGCCCCCGGCGTCGACGAGGGATCGGCCCCGGGCACCGTCGAGCTGGCGGCCTACCTCGACAAGCCCGCGACGGTCCCCGTCACCGGGTGGGTCTCGCTCCTCGGCGCGACCACGAGCCGGGCGGGCGCGACCATGGAGAAGGTCACCTTCGCTCCCGGCGAGACGTGCCAGGTCGTCACCGCCGCCGTGCAGGGCGACACCGCCGCCAGCACCACCGCCGTGACGAGCGTGAAGGCCAGCATCATCAACGTCTCGGGAGCGGTGCAGGGCCAGCAGGCCATCGTGTTCATGCGGATCCGTGAGGACGACGAGCTGCTGCCCAGCGGCACCCCGCCGACCACACCCGCCCGGCTGCCGGAGTTCGGCACCCCCGGTCCGGCCTGCGCCGAGCTGGACAGCGTGCTCGGCGGCGGCTCGGTGACGGTCCCCGCGACCACGCCCCCCGGGACGACCGCCAGCGTGTCCTCGGCCGGCTTCCGCGCCGGCGAGGCCGTCACCTTCTCGGCGGCCGGGGTGGAGTCGGTGACGTCGCTCGCCGACGCCGCCGGGACCGCGACCGCCGACCTGGTGGTGCCCACCGAGGCGCCTCGTGGCGCGCTCGCGGTCACCGCGACGGCTGCGGGCACGACCCGGGTCACCTCGGGTGGCCTCGGCATCCGGGACGCCAGCACGACGACGCTGGCGATCTCGCCCGAGGCGCCGGCTCTCCGGCAGACGGTCAGGATGACGGCCACGGTGGCCGGTGGCGACACCGGCGGCACGGTCACCTTCGCCGACGGCGCGACCGTGCTGGGCACGGCCGCCACCGTCGACGGGGTCGCCACGCTGACCGTGCCGGGCGGCCTCGGTGCCGGCGCGCACACCCTCACCGCCACGTTCGCCCAGTCCGCGGTGACGACAGCGTCGGAGTCCGCGCCGGTGGCGTTCACGCTCGCCAAGGCCACGCCGACCACGGTCGTCACCCTCAGCAGCGCCTCGAGCGTCTTCGGCTCGCCCGCGGCGACGGCCGACGTCGTGGTCGGGGGCGCCGTGGGCGGGGGTGAGGTCGCCATGACGATCGGTGCGACGACCGTGTCGGTGCCGCTCGACGGGGCCGGGCGTGCGTCGTACGCCCTGCCGGGCATGCTGCCGGCCGGCTCCTACGTGGTCTCGGCCCGCTACCTCGGCTCGGCCGACGCGGAGCAGTCCGCCGCCAGCTCGGCGCCGTACGCCGTCACGGCGAAGGCGACGACCACGACGCTGAAGGCGGCCTCGAAGAAGCGCGGCAAGCGGGTCCGGGTCACGGTGACCGTGGCGGGTGCGGTGCCCGGCGCGCCGGTCACCGGGACGGTGCGCGTGGTGCTCCGGGGCGGGGTCAAGGCGACCCGCACGGTGAGCGTGCCCGCCTCGGGCCGGGTCGTGGTCTCGGTGCCGGTCAAGGCGAAGGGCACGAAGGGCAAGAAGGCGCGGAAGGTGAGCGTCCGGGCGAGCTACTCCGCGACCGGGAGCTATGCCTCCAGCAAGGCTCCGTCGAGGACGGTGCGCCTGAGGTAGCCACGCACAGCAGCACCCACGGTGGGCGGGAGGCGACGAGCCTCCTGCCCACTGTGGCGTCGTGGCTCAGTACCAGCCGCGTGCCTGCTTGAAGCTCCACGCGCTGCAGGGGGTGCCGTAGGTGTCCTGGATGTACTCCAGGCCCCAGCGGATCTGCGACTCGGCCGAGGTCATGTAGTCGGCCGGGAGCTCGTGCAGCTCGGTCAGTGCCTGCGGGATGCCGTAGGCCGACGAGGTGGGGTTGTCGGCGTCGACCCGCCACCCGGACTCGCTGACGTAGAGCGAGTCGAGGCAGGAGAACTGGTCGGAGGAGAAGCCGTAGACCGGCAGCAGGGCCCGCGCGATGTCGCGCGGCTCGCCCTCGGAGAGCTTCTCCGACCTCGTGACCGCCGAGCCGGCGGACATCGTGAGCGTCGTGGCCTTGGTGGCGTCGGTGCGGCGGGCGGAGCGCGACACGGCCTGGCGCTGCTGGCGCTGCTCGAGCTCGGCGGCGCTCATCGTCGGCGACGACCCGGTCGACCCGTCGCTCGCTTCGTCGCTCGCTCCGTTGCTCGCCGAGGGAGAGGTCGAGCTCACGTCGGCCGCGGCGGGGTTCAGCGCGGCGGGGTCGTGGCCGAGGATGCCACCGGCGACGCTCACGCCGGTCGCGGCGGCTGCCAGCCCGGTGAGGGTGACACCCGTGCGGAGGGCGCGGTGGGGGACGCGCCGGGCCTTGTGCTTGCCAGGGGCGCGGTGCTTGGGGACGTACTTGTCGGACTTCGACACAGGGGTGCTCACGGGGGTCGAGGACGGGGGACGCGCGCGCCTCGGCGGTGCGGGCACGCGGGACGACCGGTCGATCTCGTCGGCGACGGAGCCAGGTCCCCCGACCCTGCTCACGACCAAGATCACGAATCGGTCACGAGCCACCATGCATGAGGGTCGAGAGGCACGCAAACCGAACGCCAGGATTCGGTGTGTCCATTTCGTCACAGCAGCCACACGTGCCTCGGCAGGCTCATTTCGCCCCAGTCTCACCGCGCCATGTCGACCACGCCACGCCGCTGTAACGCCGGGTTGGGTGCTCTACCCACCCCGTTGCAGCAGGGTGGGTAGAGGCACCAACCCGGCGTTACAGCGCGATCGGGGTCAGCCGGTCGGGGTCACAGGGTGACGTCCTCCAGCATCTCGGTGACCAGGGCCGCGATCGGCGAGCGCTCGGAGCGGGTGAGCGTGACGTGGGCGAAGAGCGGGTGGCCCTTGAGCTTCTCCA
The DNA here is from genome assembly GCF_014779665.1 of Nocardioides hwasunensis. GTDB lineage: Bacteria > Actinomycetota > Actinomycetes > Propionibacteriales > Nocardioidaceae > Nocardioides > Nocardioides hwasunensis. The sequence continues at coordinate 212,129 of NZ_JACXYY010000004.1, forward strand.
CCACCGCGACGATGCCGTCGTGGCGGCCGACCCGGAGGTTGTCGCGCTGGGCGACGTCGTGGGTCAGCACCACCTTGGAGTTCGCGCCGATGCGCGAGAGCACGGTGAGCAGCACGTTGCGCTCGAGGGACTGCGCCTCGTCGACGATGACGAAGGCGTCGTGGAGCGAGCGACCGCGGATGTGGGTGAGCGGGAGCACCTCGAGCATCCCGCGGTCCATCACCTCGTCGACCACGTCACGCGAGACCAGCGCACCGAGGGTGTCGAAGACCGCCTGGGCCCAGGGGGACATCTTCTCGTTCTCCGAGCCGGGCAGGTAGCCGAGCTCCTGGCCGCCGACGGCGAACAGCGGACGGAAGACCACGACCTTCTTGTGCTGGCGGCGCTCCATCACGGCCTCGAGGCCCGCGCACAGCGCCATCGCGGACTTGCCGGTGCCCGCGCGACCGCCCAGCGAGACGATGCCGACCTCGGGGTCGAGCAGCATCTCGAGCGCGATCCGCTGCTCGGCCGACCGACCGTGGATCCCGAACGCGTCGCGGTCCCCGCGGACGAGGTGCACGCGCTTGTCCGCCCCCACGCGGCCCAGCGCCGTACCCCTGTCGGAGAGCAGCACGAGCCCGTTGTGGCACGGCAGGTCGCGCGCCTCGGCGAGGTCCATCACCCCGTCCTCGTAGAGCTCGTCGAGGTCGGCGGCGGCCACCTCGAGCTCGGCCATGCCGGTGTAGCCGGTGTCGGAGCTGCTGATGGCCTCGGCGCGGTACTCCTGGGCGTCGAGGCCGACGGCGGACGCCTTGATCCGCATCGGCAGGTCCTTGGACACCAGGGTGACCCGGTGGCCCTCGTTGGCCAGGTTGCGGGCCACGGCCAGGATGCGGGTGTCGTTGTCGCCGAGCCGGAAGCCGGACGGCAGCGACGCGGCGTCCGTGTGGTTGAGTTCGACCCGGACGGTCCCGCCCTCCACGCCGATCGGCACCGGCTCGTCGAGACGACCGTTGACGATCCGCAGCTCGTCGAGCGCACGCAGCGCCGAGCGGGCGAAGAACCCGAGCTCCGGGTGGTGCCGCTTGCCCTCGAGCTCGGTGATCACCACGACCGGGAGCACGACCTCGTGCTCGGCGAAGCGTTTGATCGCACCGGGGTCGGCCAGCAGGACGCTGGTGTCCAGGACATAGGTCTGACGGCTGCTGACGGAGCTGCGGGATGAGGTCTTGCTGCTGGCCACGACTACCCCTTGCTGCGGGTCGGCGCGCGCACTCCTCGCCCCGGCCCGATGTCATTCAACGGACCGGAGAGCTCCCATCTGAGTGCTCAAGGCTGCCTCCCGGTTCGGCTGGCTTCCCCACCTGCCGATATCGCGAAAGTACGCCGCGATCCGGGGCGATCCGGGGCGACACGCCCGAACGCGAGGTGACGACCAGATGACGTTTGCTCAGCCGCCGAAGCGGCGCTCGCGGGCGGCGTACGCACGGATCGCGCGCAGGAAGTCGACCCGGCGGAAATCGGGCCACAACGCCTCGCAGAAGTAGAACTCCGAGTTCGCCGACTGCCACAGCAGGAAGCCGCCGAGCCGCTGCTCCCCCGAGGTGCGGATCACCAGGTCGGGGTCGGGCTGGCCCTTGGTGTAGAGGTGCTCGGCGATGTGCTCGACGTCGATCAGGTCGGCGAGCTCCTCGAGCGAGGTGCCCTTGGTGGCGTGGTCGGCCAGCAGGGCGCGGACGGCGTCCGCGATCTCGCGACGGCCGCCGTAGCCGACCGCGACATTGACCAGGATCCCGTCGATGTGGCGGGTGGCCTCCTCGGCCGCCTTGAGGCGCTCGGCGGTCTCCGGCGGGAGCAGGTCGAGCGCGCCCACGGGGTGGATGCGCCAGCGACCGGCCTCCGCGAGCGACTCGACGGCGCCCTCGATGATCGTCAGCAGGCCGGTGAGCTCCTCCGCCGGCCGGTTGGTGAGGTTGTCGCTGGAGAGCAGCCACAGGGTGACCACCTCGACCCCCACCTCCTCGCACCAGCCGAGCATCGGGCGGATGTTGTCGGCGCCCGCCTGGTAGCCGGCCGAGGTGTTGGCGCCGACGGCCTTGGCCCAGCGCCGGTTGCCGTCGAGCATCACTCCGACGTGCTGGGGGATGCGGTCGGACGGGAGGAACTTCACCACCCGGGACTCGTAGGCCGGGTAGAGCACCCGTCGTACGGCGTCCTTCACGTTGACCACCTGCCGATGGTAGCGCCGGGTGAGGCGGCTCTCCGACGCAACGACTGCGCGCGTCACCTGGGCACGGGTAGATTCGGGCCATGGAGAGCTGGTCATGACGCCCCGCGACCGCGTCGAGCACGCCGTCGAGCGGGCCGAGCACGCCGTCGAGCGTGCCGGTGAGCTCATGGCCGACAAGATGGCCGAGGTGAAGCCCAAGCTCCGCGGCTGGCTCCACGCCTGCACCGCGCCGCTCGCCCTGGCTGCCGGAGTCGTCCTGGTCGCCCTGTCGCCGACGGCCTCCACGCGTGTCGGCTCGGCCGCCTTCGCGCTCTCGGCGCTGCTGGTCTTCACCGTCTCCGCGATCTACCACCGCGGCACCTGGTCGCCTCGCACGTGGGCGTTCCTGCGTCGCTTCGACCACGCCAACATCTTCGTGCTGATCGCCGGCACCTACACGCCGTACGCCCTGCTCTTCCTGCACGGATCCGCGCGTACGACGCTGCTGCTGCTCGTGTGGGGCGCCGCCATCGCAGGCGTGGTGTTCCGCGTGTTCTGGACCGACGCACCGCGTTGGCTCTACACGCCGATGTATCTCGCTCTCGGCTGGGCCGCGGTGTTCTTCATCCCGCAGTTCGTCGACGGGGCCGACAAGTTCAGCTCCGGCATCGCGATCGCCACCCTGGTGCTCGTCGCGGCCGGCGGCATCCTCTACACGGTGGGCGGCGTCGTCTACGGGCTCAAGCGGCCCAACCCCTCACCGCGCTGGTTCGGCTTCCACGAGGTCTTCCACTCCTTCACGGTGCTGGCCTTCGTGGCCCACTACGTCGGCGTCTCGCTGGCGACGTACTCCCTGCGCTGAACTCCAGGGAGCCGTCTCTGTCCGGCGTCAGGTCCGAGATATCTGAGGACGTGGTGAATGAGATCCGTGGTCAGATCCGTACGTGGCGTCCTCAGATATCGACGGTAGGGCTGCCCACCGTCGCCGGCCGGTGGCGGGCGCAGGTCGGCCTCAGCGGAGGCTGAGCAGCCCGAAGGTCGCCAGCGCACCGGCCACCACCGCAGCCGCGACCACCCAGGCAGCGACGGGAGACCTTCGCGCGAGCCGCTCGAGCGCGACGTAGGTGCCGGCGATCACCGCCAGCGCGACCGTCACGTGGAGCAGCACGGCGAGCATCACCCCGGCGATCGCGCCCGCCATGCGCAGCCGGCCCCACAGCAGGCTCAGCGCGAGGGGGACGACGATCGCGCCGGCGAGCCCGCCGACCAGCTCCACCAGGAACGGCCGCTCGCCCATCCACGGCACGTCGACCGCGAGCCACCACGAGCGGTCGAGGAGGTCGGACGTCGCGCTGTAGCCGAGGTAGACGACGGCCGCGATGGTCAAGGCCGCCGCGGCGCGGTAGGACCACTGCCTCGCCGGCGTCCACGGCACCGGACGGCCGACGAAGATGGTCGCGACCGTGACGGCCGTCCACACGATCCACCGGCGGATCACGCCGGTGCCGGTGTCGGCCATCGCGTCGCGGAAGATCCGGTCGGCCGTCACGCGGTCGACCTCGCGGCCCTCGGTGGAGACGTAGGACGCCGGGTCGTCGCGCCCGGCGACCAGCGCGTCGTGGAGCAGGGCGGCCGGCAGGTGCGCTCCGGTCTTCGGCACCAGCCAGGTGAAGAGGGCGGGCACCGAGGTCAGGTCGGTGCGGAACTCCGGGGTCGACGGCACGAGCAGCTCGCCGACATGGCGGTCGTCGTAGGCCAGTCGGCGCTCCAGCTCGAAGAGCTCGACGCCGTCCTCGGCGTGTCGCTCGAGCACGATGCGCGGGTCGGCGCCGGGGTCCGGCGGCTCGCCCGGGGCGCCCTCGCGCGGCAGGGTGCCGCCGTCGTAGAACCGGCGGGGCTGCTGCGCCACCGGCCGCGGCGCCATCGCGCCCGCCTGGTCACCACGATCCCGAGCCCGCATGGGCCCAGTCTGGCGTGGCGGACCGACACCGCACCAGCCGCGCACCGGGCTGGCGCCGCGAGGCGACGCTGACGGTCAGCGCCGGCGCACCACGACCTTCGCCGTGGCCCGGGCGGCCCGCTGCGAGCCCTGGTAGACGACGGTCACCCGGTGCGTGGCACCGCGTCCGATCGGCACCCGCACCGTGGTCGTGCCGCGTGCCTTGACCCGAGCGACCCGCTTGCCACCGACTCGGACGACGACCTTCCCGCGAGGCTTCACACCGGCGGCCGACAGATCGATCCGCAGCCGCACGGAGCGGCCGGTCACCTTCTTGTCGAGCACGCGGACCCCGACCTTCGTGGTGGCCTTGCGCACCCGGTCGGTCCGCAGGGAGCTCGACTCCGCACGCAGGGTCCCTGCCGTCGCGGTCACCCGCACCGACAGCCGCGACCTCCGGTCGCGCTTCACCACGCGGTACGTCGACTCCGTCGCGCCCGGGATCGGCTGTCCGTCGCGCAGCCACTGGTGGGCCACGGTGACGTCGGCTCGGCTCCAGGAGCCTCCCGTGGCGCGCAGCTTCCGCCCGATCTCCGCGGTGCCGCTGACCTGCGGCGGTGCCAGGGCCACGAGCTGCTGCTGGCCCCCGTCCGTCGGCAGGGTCGCCACCTGGGCGTGCCGGACGGCCTCGGCGTTGCCCGCGACGTCGACGGAGAACCACGCGACGGCGTGCGCGCCCCGGCTCGGGAGCGTGACGGGTCCGGTCGCCGGCTGCCACTCACCCGCGTCGACCTTGACCATGGTCGTGGCGACACCGCTGGTGGCGTCGGTCGCGGTCAGGCGCACCTGGGCCGCCGCCGCGGCGGTCGCGGGTGCGACGACCTCGGACACCGTGACAGGTGCCGTCTGGTCGACCTTCACGTCCACCGAGGCCGGCTCGGTGACGTTGCCGGACGCGTCGGCGGCGCGGTAGGTCACGGTGTGCTCGCCGTCGTCGGCCAGCTCGACCGGGGCGACGTACGACGCCCAGCCGGCGCCGTCCTGCACCTCGACCCGTGGCTGCTCGTCGTCGTCGTCGATCGCGTCGATCTCGACCTGCACCGGGCTGGTGAACCAGTCGCCGGAGCCGGCCGTGCCACGGGTGCGAGCACCGACGACCGGAGCCGCGGTGTCCTTCGTGACCCCGGGCACGACCCACAGGTCGGCGACCGACGGGTCGTAGTCGGTGGCATCGGTCGGGAACTCGATCTTGATCCGGGCCGTGCCGTCCGCGGTGGCCGCGAGGGCCGCCGGGGAGTCGACCAGGAGGTCGTGCGCGAGCCAGCCGAGGCCACCCTGGGCGCGCTCGACCGTGTAGCGACCGACCGGCACGTCGTCGACGTACAGGTTCATCTCCTTGGTGCGCGCCCCGTCGAAGGTCTCGCGCATCCGGATCCCGAACGGCTCGCCCTTCGGCACGTCGAGCTCCGCGGAGAACCACGAGCCGGGATAGAGGGAGTTGGCATAGCGACGGGTGAGTCCGGCCTCGCTGTTGATGCCGCTGCGCGGGTGGGCCTGCAGGTCGTGTGCGTTCTCGGATGTCGGGTCACCGAAGTCGACGTGGTCGGTGAAGGTGGTCGGCGGGGTGGTGAGCGCGACCGTCAGCGTGCCTCGGCCGCGGGCCAGGACCTGGTCGCCCTGCACGAGCTGGGCGCCGACCTGCTGGTCGCCCTCCACGATGCGGTGCGGCACCCGCAGCCGGGTCGTCACCGTGCGGGTCTCCCCCGGCTCGAGGGTCAGCGGCGGCCCGGTCGGAGGTGTCGGCCAGCCCGCCGGGACGGTGGCCCGGACCTGGCCGGTCTGCGCCTGGGTGCCCTCGTTGCGGAGCACGACGTCGACCGGGACGAGCTTGCCGCGCGGGTCGGTGACCGATCCCGAGACGCCGTCGACCGCGACGCCGGCGACGATCTCGGCCCACGTGGTGGTCTCGGTGACCTCGTAGTCCTGTCCACCGCTGGCGAAGGTCAGCACGACCGTCACCTCGCGAGCGCCGAGACGGGCGTCGTGCGGGACCGCCGCGTCGAAGCGGAGCTCCGTCGAGGCGGCGGGCGCCAGCTCGGCGACCTGCAGGTCACCGGTGATCGTCAGGTCGCCTGCGTCCACCGTGGCCCTCAGACCGGTGACGGGTGCGCCGCCCCAGTTGGTGACCGCGATGCTGCCGGTGGCCTGCTGCCCGCGGACGACGGGCTCGGTCAGCGGAGCGAGCGTCAGCCACAAGTCGCGCTCGGGGTCGGCGTCGGGCTGCACCCGGAAGTCGTACGACCCGGACCCGACCGTCACCACGGCCACGCCGTCGATGATCTCGACGCCCTCGACACCGTCGACGTCCGTGACGGGTGCGCCGCCCTCGAGGACCTCCTCGACCGAGGTGGCCTCGCCCAGCGGCAGCCGCACCGTCGCGGTGCTGCCGACCGGCACGCGCGCCTTCAGCTCGAGGGCACGCCCGCGGGTGCGCCAGTCCGAGGTGACCGGACCGTAGGGGGTGGCCACGGTCGCCTTCGCAGAGTCCATCTGCTCGGTCGTCGCCGGCTCGATGGTGACCCGCCGGAAGCCCTCGTCGACGGACGGCCGGATGCCGGCTGCGTAGTGGTAGAACCAGTCGTCGACGGTGCCGAGGAAGTAGTGGCCCAACGAACGCGACTCGAGCGACCAGTGCTCCCACACGGTGGTGGCGCCGTTGGCCAGCTTGAAGCCCCAGCTCGGGTACGTCGTCTGCTCGGCGAGCCTCACCGCGACGTCGGCGTAGCCGTGCTCGGTCAGCACCGGCAGCAGGTACTTCGTGCCGAGGGTGCCGGTGTCGAGGTGGTAGCCGCGCTGCTCGACGTCGGCGGCGAGGCGGGCCGCGACGGCCTCCTCTGTCTCCTCGTCGGGCGTCAGGCCGAAGGCGAGCGCGAGCACGCTGTGCACCTGGCGGAAGCGGTTGCCGTCCTGGCCTGCGCCGCGGTAGCGGTCACCGTCGAGGTAGGCGGCGTTGAAGGCGTCCTTCACCACGCCCGCACGGGTCGTGAACTCAGTGGCGTCCGCGGTCTTGCCCAGGTGCCTCGCCGTGCGAGCCATCGAGTCGAGCATCAGGTAGAGGTAGGCACTGCCCTCCACACGCTGGTCCTCGCCGGGTGCGTGACCGCCGCCGGGGCTGGCCTCCGGGCTCACCCAGTCGCCGAGCCGGTTGCTGATGACGAGCCCGTCGGGCTGGCGCCGGCCGTACTCGAGGTCGACGTACTTCTTCATGTTGTCGTAGAGCTCGGTCATCACGCGCTCGTCGCCGCCGTACTGGTAGAGCCACCACGGCGTCATGACGTACGCCGCGTGCCACGGCTGCGAGGGACCCCAGACGCCCCAGTTGCCCGAGCTCGGCGCGATGACCATCGGGGCACCGTTGCCCTCGCGGGTCTCGTCGAGGTCGCGCATCCACTTGGCGAAGAGCTCGTGGGTGTCGAGGTTCATCATGAACATCTCGGCACCGACGGCGGCGTCGCCGGTCCAGCCGTTCTTCTCGAACATCGGGGTGTCGGTCGGGATGCCGTGGATGTTGTTGTAGAGCGTGTTCACCACGATGTCGTGGGTGCGGTTCATGATGTCGCTGGAGCTCTCGAAATCACCGGTCTGCTCCGCGTCGGTGTGCAGCCACTCGGCGGTGAAGGCGCTCAGCGGCGGCGCCTGGTCGCCGGGCCAGCCGGTGACCTCGACGTACTGGAAGCCCTTGTAGGAGAAGCGCGGCTCGAACGTCTCGGGCGCGCCGGTGCCGGCCAGCGTGAAGGAGTCGGTCTGGAAGCCGAGCTGGAAGCCGCCGTTGTTGTCGAGGTTGACCCGGCCGTCGGCGCGCAGCTTCTCGGCGTGCGCCGTCTTGATGGTGGTGCCCTCGGGGCCCTGGACGGTGACCTTCGTGCGACCGGCGATGACGTTGGGGAACTTCACGACGTAGACGCCGTCGACGGGCTCGGTGATCCCGACCGGCTTCAGCTCGCGGGTGACCCGGATCGGCTGCTGGCGCTGGTTGACCAGCTCGCCCTTCGGGGCGTCGACCACGGCCGCTGCGTCCCAGTCGGAGTCGTCGTACGCCGCGGTGTCCCAGTCGTCGACCTCGTAGCGGGCGTCGTAGCGCTCCCCGGCATAGAGGTCGTCGAGGCGGGTCGGGCCGCCGCGGGTGGTCCAGCTGTCGTCGGTGACGACGCGCTCGGTCGTGCCGTCGGCGTACTCGATCACGAGGACGCCGCGGGCGCGCGGCTCGCCGTGCCACGGCGGGCTCTGCCAGTTCCAGACGTTGCCGCCCAGCATGCCGTAGAAGCCGCGGCCCAGCTCCATGCCGAGCACGTTGTCGCCCTGCATGACCTGGTCGGTGACGTCGGTGCCGACGTACTGCACGGTGTCGTCGTAGTCGGTGAAGCCCGGAGAGAGGGTGTCGTCGCTGATCCGCTCGCCGTTGAGGGTCACGTCGGCATAGCCGCCGGCGGCGACGTAGTGGGTGGCGTGGGCGACCGGCTGGGAGACCGAGAACTCCTTGCGCATGAGCGGGGCCGGCTGGTCCGGGCCCTTCAGCAGGGTCTCGGTGGAGCTGGTGAAGCGCAGCTCCTGGCCGACCAGCGTCCCGCCCTCGAAGGGGTTGCCGTCGGAGAAGTCGGTGTCGAGCAGGACGGTGCCGTCGGCGCGGGTGACGGTGGCCCCGAAGACCGTGAACTGCTCGTTGGTGCCCGCGTGCGTGTTGGACCGGAAGCCGACGACACCACGCTGCATGGCGGCGGCGCCGGTGACCTCGCGGGTGTCGATCTGCGTCCCGTCGAGCAGGGTGACGACCCGGACCCGGGTGTTGTCCGCGCCGGGGCTGACGGTCATCGTGAGGGTGTGCTTGCCGGTGAGCAGGTCGGCCTTGCTGATCGAGGAGATCGGCACCTCCTGCAGCAGCGCGTAGCCGCCGTTGACACGGGTGTGCGGCCGGAGAGTCGGGGTGGAGCCGGTCGTGGAGACCTGGTACATCAGCGCGTTGTTGAGGCCGTTGGCACGGATGAAGACACCGAGAGCGTGCTGCTGGATGGAGAACTCGAACTCGGCGGTGTAGTCGGTCCAGCCGGCCGAGGGGTCGACAGGTGGTGCCCCGATCCAGGCAGCGCCGTCCCAGTCGGCCTGGTCGACGAATCCGGTGCGGAACTCACTCGCGTCGCGCGCCGTGCCGGCGTTGGTCACGACCTGCACGTCCCAGACGTAGCCCGTGGTCGAGGCCAGTGCGGGACCGTCGTACTCGACGTCGAAGGACCGCGGGTCCTGGACCGTGCCGCTGTCCCACACGAGCTCGCCGTCGAGGCCCTCGGCCTCGGTGGCGACCCGGACGCGGTAGGACTCCTGCACCACGCCGCGCGTCTCGGACTCGATCACCCAGCCGAAGCGCGGGCGCTCGAGGTCGATGCCGATCGGGGTGGCCTTGCGCTCGACCTCGAGGTCGGTGAGGGACACGGCCCCGGCGGCGCTCGCCGCGACCGGGAGCGAGAGGCTGACGCCGGTGAGCCCGGCGAGCAGGACGGCGAGGGCCGTGAGGACAGCTGTGGGACGGGGACGAGCAGGACGTGGTGCGGTCACGGGCACGGCTTCTCCAGAGTCGGCGGTCGAGGTGCCGGCGACGTCTTGAAACGTTCCAGCCCGAGCAACCTATGACGGCGTGACGACGCTCACAACGGCTGGAGACCAGATGACCGGAAGCGGCCATCGGTTGCACAGGAAGGGGCCGTGCCACCCGGCACGGCCCCTGTGTCCTGCGTCAGCTGGCGACGGGCGCCGGCTAGCGCTTCTTCACCACGCGGACCGTGGCCCGGGCGATCACCTCACCCCTGCGGTCCAGGATCCGCAGCACCGTCTTGCCGCTGAGTCGCTTCGGCACCTTGCGGCTGACCGAGATGCGCCCGTCCTTCACCTTCGCCGTGCCCAGCTTCTTGCCACCGAGCGTGATGCGGACCTTGTTCACCAGCAGGTCACGCACCCGGATCCGCAGCTTCGTGCCCGCCCGGACCTTCGACCTGACCGACACCTTCGGCTCCACCACCGGCGACGCCGGGGTCGGGTTGGTCGTGGGCGGAGTCGTCGGTGGCGTCGTCGGTGGAGTCGTGGGAGGTGTCGGTCCCGGCGTCGGCTCGGGAGTCGGCTCGGGGTCAGGGCCGACCTTCGACCCGACGACGAAGCGGTAGTCTCCGGAGCCCACTGTGAAGACCGCGCGGCCGTCGGTCTCGCCCTGCGCCACCGCACCGTCCGGCGCCGTCACGTCACCGAGGTCGCGTCCCAGCGTCGGGACCTCCACCGTCGCGGTGGTGTTGGCCGGGACCCTCACGTCGAGGACCAGTCCGTCGTCGGTGCGTCGCCACGACGAGCCGACCGTGCCGCGCACGGTGTCCTGCTCGACCCTGACCCATTCCAGGGCCTTCGGCACCTCGGGCGAGATCGTGACCGCCGCGTACGCCGACGTGTCGGAGGTGATCCCGCCCAGCCCCGTGTAGAGCGAGGAGCTGATCCCGGCGAACATGGCGTGGTCGTGGGTGATCATCCCCGCGTCGTACATCCACTGCTCCCAAGGCGTGGTCGCGCCGTTGTCGATCATGAAGCCGAAGCTCGGATAGCTGCGCTTGCCGAGCACAGTCATCGCCACGTCGACGCGATCGATGGCCTGGAGGGCGTCGAAGAGGTGCCGGGTGCCGAAGATGCCGGTGTCGAGGTGTCCGCCGTTGTCCTCCATGATCGTGCGCACGAGCTTGTCGCCGACCGGCTCGAGGAACTTGTCGGGAACCATGCCGAACGCGAGCGGCAGGACGCTCGTGGTCATCCGCCCGCTGCCGTAGGTGTCACCGGCGGCGTTGAGGAATCGGTCGTTGAACGCGTCTCGCACCCGGTCGGCGACCTCGGCGAAGTGTGCGGCGTCCGCAGATCTGCCGAGGACCTCGGCCGCCTTGGCGGTGTCCTGCGCCTGGACGAACCACAGAGCCGTGTTGACGATCTGAGTCTCGCTGCCGCATGCGCCAGCACCCGGCCCACCCATGCCGCCGTTGGCCTGGTCGCCGTGCACGGGCGGACACCAGTCACCCAGCCCGGTGTCGGCGGTCCACACGTAGCCCGGGAAGTCGGCCACGTTGCGGTCGACGAAAGCCTTCATCGCGGGGTAGTTGTGGCGCAGGGTGGCGAGGTCGCCGTACTGCTCGTAGAGCGTCCACGCAAGGGAGACCTGGCCACCCGCCATGTCGGGGTACTGCGACTTGTGCGCGTCCTGCGGCAGTCCGACGCCGGGCGGCAGGTCGAGGAGGTACTTGGCGTAGAACGGGCCCATGTCGAAGTCACGCACGGCCGCGTCCTTGTAGGCCTGGACGTCCATGGCCGGGGGCGTGCGCTCGTCGCGGACCGGGGTGTCGGTCGGCGTGCTCATCGAGTTGTTGCGGATCGCCCAGCGGTTGTTCTCCCAGATCTTGTTCAACAGGGCGTCGGAGGACTCGAACATCCCGGTCGACGCCACGTCGGCCTGGACGACTCGCCCGTCGAGGTCGGCGAGGGTCGGGGTGCCCGGGTATCCGGTCACCTCGACGTAGCGGAAGCCGTGGTAGACGAACCGCGGCTCCCAGCTCTCGGGGCCACCGCCCTTCAGGACGTAGGTGTCGGTGGCCTTGGCACTCCGGTTCGTGCGGGTGTCGAGCCGACCGTCGCCGTGGACCTCCTCGGCGGTGCGCATGGTGACGGCCGTGCCGGCCGACCCCTGGACCCGCAGCCGCGTCCAGCCGGAGATGTTCTGGCCGAGGTCGAAGACGAAGACGCCGTCGGCGACCTTCGTGACGGAGACCGGGCGCAGCGTGTCGACGACGCGTCGGTCCGGGCCGGGGTTGGCGACGAGTGGGGCGGCCGGGCCGTCGACCTGCGTGACCGGCAGCCAGGCGGCCTCGTCGTAGCCGGCGGTGTCCCACCCGGTGTGCTCGGCGCGGGCGTCGTACACCTCGCCGTCGTACATGTCGTTGGCGACCACGGCGCCGGTCGACCAGGTCCAGTCGGCGGAGGTGGCGACCGTCTCGGTGCTGCCGTCGTCGTAGGTGACCTCCAGCAGCATCCGCGCCTTCTTGTCCCCCAGGTAGCGCCAGGCGTAGCCGTTGTAGCGCGACCCGTAGCCGTTCGCGAGGGTGAGGCCGACCGCGTTGTCCCCCTGCCGCACGGCCTCGGTGACGTCGTAGGTGTCGTAGAACAGGTTGTTCTCGTACTGACCGCTGGTCGGGGTCAGCCTGCGGTCGTCCGCCACCTTGCCGTTGAGGCTGAGCTCGTAGAGACCGAGGCCGTAGACGTAGGCGCGAGCGCTGGCGACCTTCTTGGCCAGCGTGAAGTCGTGGCGCAGCAGCGGCGCCTCCGGCGTACGGGACATCAGCGTGAGACCGCCTCCTGGCGCGAGCTGTCCGTCGACGACCGGGAGGGTCGGGAAGGCGGCCACCGGTGCGGTCGAGAAGTCCTCGCTGTAAAGCTCCTCACCGTCGAGGGCCTCGACGACCAGGTTGTCGTAGGTCGCGCGCTCGTCCTGGTTGTTCGTGCGGTCGTGGCGGATGCCGAGGGTGCCGGCGCCGCTCAGGCTCGTGTCCGTCCTCTGGTCGACCTGGGTCCCGTCGATGAACGTGGTGAAGCTGTCCCCCTCGACCCGGACCTCGAGGTGGTGCTCGCCGGCCACGTTGGTCGGGGTCAGCGTCGGGGCGAGGTCGACCTCACCGAGATTGCGGAACTGGCCGTTCACGCGTACGTGGGGGCGCAGCACGACCTTGTTCGCGTCGACGGCGGTGCTGACCTGCCACATGTAGAGGTTGTCGGCGTCCTTGGCGCGGAGCAGCAGTCCGGCCGCCCCACTGCGGATCGTGAAGTCGACGCCGACAGTGAAGTCGTCCCACGTGAGCGCTCCCGCGGTGTCCGGGCTGATCCACTCGGAGCCGCCCCAGTCTCCGTCGAGCAGTCCGGTCTCCCACCAGCCGGGCTCGCTCCAGCCGGAGGCCTGGCCGGCCCCGTCCCACACCTGGACGGCCCAGTGGTAGCGCGTGGCCGGTCGCAGCGCCGGGCCGTCGTAGGGGATGCCGACGGACTCGTTGCTCTCGATCCGGCCGCTGTCCCAGAGGTAGGGACCGGAGCCGAGGTCGGAGGCGTCGGTGGTGACGACGACACGGTAGGCCGACTGGCGGGCGCCCTGGGCGTCGGAGTCGAGACGCCAGCTCAGGCTGGGCTTCGCGGTGTCGTTGCCGAGGGGGTTCGTCCGCCCGTCGACCAGGAGGTCGAGCGCCTCCAGGAAGGGCGCGCTCGTCGCGGACGGGGCTGCCGGAGGGCTGCTCGCGTCGGACGGGACGACCGCGCCCGCCGTGGCCACCACCGCTCCCACGAGCGCAGCCATCGTCATGTGTCGCAACCTGTGAAGTGCCATCATCGTTCGTCCTCCAACGGGTCTGTGGTGATTTGAACGTTTCACAAACCTAGGAGGAGTGACCAGCATCACGCCAGAGGTGCCGACGAGATGACCGGCTTCGGCCACGGCCCGACGACCGGCACCCTTCTCATGCTGACGCGGTCACCACAAAGGTCCGATCCGAACACCACGGTCACTCGACGAGAAGCACGTGGAGGGTGCGGGGGCCGTGGACGCCCTCGACGCGGTCGAGCTCGATGTCGCTCGTCGCCGAGGGTCCACTGATCCAGGTCAGCGGCCGGGCCGGGTCGAGGAGGGCGATCGCGTCGGGCACGTCGGCCACGACCTGGCTCGCGTCGACGATGCAGACGTGCAGGTCGGGCACGAGGCTGATCGCCCGTCGGCCCTGGTCGGGCTGGTGGTCCAGCACGATCGTGCCGGTCTCGGCGATGCCGACGGCGGCCCGGGTGATCACCGCGTCGATCGCGTCGAGCTCGGCGGCCGAGAGGCCGTCGTCGACGACTGCTCCAGCCACCTCGAGCCCGAGACCGGGAGGTACGACCGCGCGCGCCCCGCCCAGCGCCGCAGCGACGGCCTCCTCGAGCCCGGTCCGGGTGCAACGGGTGACGACGGCCCGGTAGTCGGCGATGCGCTCGTCGAAGAGCGCGACGAGGTCGCCGCGGTCCGGCGCCCGCGGTGCGGCGGGCACGGAGACGGCCGGTGACACGTCGGCGAGGGCCGCACGGACGCGACCGAGGATGTCGTCGCGGGCGCTCATGAGCCACCACCCTTCGTGGTGCCGGACTCGTCCTGGTCGTCGTGGGTGCCGCCGTCGGTCCGGGCCCACCACTCGCGGAAGGACTCCTTCGGCGGGGCGGGCAGGTCGCGGGCCCCGGTCCACCCGGCGGCGGGGCCGGGCAGGCGGCCGGCGGCGGTGCGACCGCCGGGCAGCGTCGTACGGGAGAAGCGGCCCATGACGCGGCCGGCGAGACCGGAGGCGCGCTCGGCCAGGCCGAGACGCCTCGCGTCGGAGAACGTCCAGGCCGCGGCCTTCATCGCGACGGCCTCGGCCTTCGGGATCCGGTCGCCGCGGTGGGAGTCGACGACCTGGGCACGCTGGTCGACCAGCACGGACGGGATGTCGATCCGGACCGGGCAGACCTCGAAGCAGGCGCCGCACAGCGAGGAGGCATACGGCAGCGAAGCGGTCTGCTCGTCGGAGACCCCGTTGAGCAGCGGGTTGAGGATCGCCCCGATCGGGCCGGGGTAGACCGATCCGTAGGCGTGCCCGCCGACCCGCTCGTAGACCGGGCAGACGTTGAGGCAGGCCGAGCAGCGGATGCACCGCAGCGCCTGGCGACCGACGTCGTCGGCGAGCGCACGGGTGCGGCCGTTGTCGAGCAGGACGACGTGCACCTCCTGCGGGCCGTCGCCCGGCGTCACGCCCGACCACGTCGAGGTGTAGGGATTCATCCGCTCGCCGGTGGACGAGCGCGGCAGCAGCCGGAGCATCGGGTCGAGGTCGCCCCAGGTCGCGACGACCTTCTCGATGCCGACCACGCTGACCAGCACCTCGGGCAGCGTCAGGCACATCCGGCCGTTGCCCTCGGACTCGACGACGACCAGCGTGCCGGTGTCGGCGACGGCGAAGTTGGCACCGCTCACGGCGACCTTGGCGCGCAGGAACTTCTCCCGCAGGTGCTCGCGCGCAGCGCCGGCCAGCACGGCCGGCTCGTCGGTGAGGTCGGCCGGTGCGGGCCGGCCGACGTCGCCCATGCGCCGCAGGAAGATCTCGCGGACCTCCGCCCGGTTGCGGTGGATCGCGGGCACGAGGATGTGGGAGGGCAGGTCCTCGCCGAGCTGCACGATGAGCTCGGCCAGGTCGGTCTCCCAGGCGGCGATGCCCTCGGCCTCGAGGGCCTCGTTGAGGCCGATCTCGCCGGTGGCCATCGACTTCACCTTCACGACCTCGTCGACCCCGTGGCTGTGTGCCACCTGAGCCACGATCGCGCAGGCCTCGGCGGCGTCGCGGGCCCAGTGGACCGTGGCGCCGGCGCGGGTGAGCGAGGCCTCGAGGGTCTCGAGGTGGGTGGCGAGGTCGCGCAGCGCGGCCTCCTTCACCCCGGCCCCGGCGAGCCGGAGCTCCTCCCACTCCTCCACCTCGGCCACGACGGCGGCGCGCTTGTCGCGGATGGTGTGGGTGGCGTGCGCGAGGTTGCTGCGCAGCTGGGTGTCGCCCAGCGCCGCGCGCGCGGCGGTCGGGAAGGCCGGCATGCCGACGAAGGTGCCGCTCATCCCCGGCCGCCCTTCTTCGCGGACTCGGCCCGCTCGCCGACGGCCGGGCCGCCCGGCTCCGCCTCCGTGCCCTCGGTGCTGGCCAGGATCTCGGCCAGGTGCATGACGCGGACGCCTGCGCGCTGGCGCGACAGCATCCCGCCGATGTGCATCAGGCAGGAGTTGTCGCCGGCGACGAGCACCTCGGCACCGGTGTCGCGGACGTGGCGCGCCTTGTCGGCGCCCATCGCGACGGAGGTGTCGGCGTTCTTCAGCGCGAAGGTACCGCCGAAGCCGCAGCACTCCTCCGCCTGCGGGAGGTCGACCAGCTGGATCCCGCGGACCGCCTCGAGCAGCCGCTGCGGGCGGTCCCCGACGCCGAGCATCCGGAGGCTGTGGCAGGTCGGGTGGTAGGTCACCCGGTGGGGGAAGTAGGCACCGACGTCCGTGACCCCGAGCACGTCGACGATGAACTCGGTGAGCTCGTAGGTCTTGGGGGCCGTCTCGGCGACGGCGGTCTTCAAGGCCGCGTCGCCCGAGCGCTCGGCGACCAGCGCGTGCTGGTGGCGCACCGACCCGGCGCAGGAGCCCGACGGCGTCACCACGGCGTCGTAGCCGGCGAAGGCGTCGACGAAGTTGCGCACGACGGGCACGGCCTCGTCGAAGTAGCCGGTGTTGACCATCGGCTGGGCGCAGCAGGTCTGCGCCGCGGGGAACTCGACGTCGACGCCGAGCCTGCGCAGCAGCCGCACGACGGCCTTCCCCGTGTCGGGGAACATCGCGTCGTTGACGCACGTGACCTGGAGGGCGACCCTCACGTCGCGGCTCCTTCCTGGCTCGTTGGGGTGTGTCGGGGATCAGAGATGGCCGTGACGGACGGCCCAGACGATGGCTTCGATGGTGGTCTCGCACCCCAACGTGTCACACGCTGCGCGCGCCCTGCGACGGACCGTGCGCTCGGAGATGCCCAGCTTGCGGGCGACCACGTCGATCGTGTCACCCTCCGCCATCAGGCGGAGGACGCGGACCTGGTCGTCTGGCAGGACGATCCCGCGGGCCTCGGTCACGGGTCGTCCTGGGGCCGCTCCGGGTCGTGGCGGCGCAGGTCGTGCGTCGCCCGGATCAGCGCCCGCATCTCCTGGAGACCGCCGGTGATCGCGCCCGCCGTGCGGCCCTGCACGAGCACGTTGCCGAGGGCGGTGGCCTCGACCGGCCCTGCGACCACCGGCAGCCCGGTGCGGTCGGCGATGAGCTGGCAGAGGAGGGTGTTCTGGCTGCCGCCGCCCACGACGTGGATGACCTCGACCGTGCGGCCCGAGAGCTTCGTCGCGGCCTGCAGCGCGTCGGCGTACGCCACCGCGAGGGACTCGAGGATGCAGCGCACCGTGGTCGCCGCGTCGCTCGGTGGCGCGACGTCGTGCTCGTCGCACCAGGCGGCGATCCGGCCGGGCATGTCGCCGGGCGGGACGAAGCGGGGGTCCTGCACGTCGACCAGCGGGACGGTCCCGGCGGGCACGTCGGCAGCGGCGGCGAGCAGGGCCGTCAGGTCGTCGCGACGCCACGTGCGCAGCGACTCGCTGAGCAGCCAGGTGCCCATCACGTTGGTCAGGAACCGGACCGTCTGGTCGACGCCGCCCTCGTTGGTGAAGTTGGCCAGCCGGCTCTCCTCGGTGAGCACCGGCTCGTCGAGCTCGAGGCCGACGAGGCCCCACGTGCCCAGCGAGACGTACGCCGACTCGGCGCGCTCGAACGGCACTCCGACGACGGCCGAGGCGGTGTCGTGCGAACCGACGGCCACGACGGGGAGGCCGGGTGCTCCGACCGCCTCGCCGACCCCGGGCAGCACGGCACCCACCAGGTCCCCGGGGTCGACGAGGTCGGTGAACAGGGAGCGCGCGAGCCCGAGCCGCGCCAGCAGCTCGTCGTCCCACGCGCGGGCTCTCACGTCCAGCAGGCCGGTCGTCGAGGCGTTGGTGCGCTCGGTCCGCTCGACGCCGGTCAGCCAGTGGGCCAGCAGGTCCGGGACGAGGAGCAGCCGCCCGGCGTCCCGGTGCCAGTCGTCGGCCGCGAGCTGGAAGAGCGTGTTGAACGGCAGGAACTGCAGGCCGTTGCGGACGTAGAGCTCGGCCGGCGGGACCGTCGCGTGGACCCGCTCCGGACCGACCTGCCCGCGCCGCTCGTCGCGGTAGTGGAACGGCTGCCCGAGCAGCCGACCGTCGCGCAGCAGGCCGTAGTCGACGGCCCAGCTGTCGATGCCGACGCTGGACAGGCGACCGGCGGGGGTGTCGGCTGCCTGTCGCGCCGCCGCCCCCAGCCCCGCGAGGGACTGGCGGTAGAGCTCGAGCAGGTTCCAGTGCAGGCCGTCAGGCGTGCGGACCGGGTCGTTGCCGAACCGCGCGGCGGCGGTGAGGCGCAGCACTCCCTGGCCCACCTCGCCCAGCATCACCCGACCGCTGGAGGCGCCGAGGTCGATCGCAGCGACGCTGACCGGCCCCGGCGCTCGCACGTCCACCACCGGGCCGGCTATCGCAGGAACGCGGCGGCCACGCCGGCGTCGACGGGGATGTGCAGGCCGGTGGTGTGGCTGAGCTCGTCGGTGCAGAGCACGAAGACCGCGTTGGCGATGTTGTCCGGCAGCACCTCGCGCTTGAGGATCGTGCGCTGCGCGTAGAACTTGCCGAGGTCCTGCTCCTCCACGCCGTAGACCGCGGCGCGGTTGGCGCCCCAGCCCGAGGCGAAGATGCCGGAGCCCTGCACGACGCCGTCGGGGTTGACGCCGTTGACCTTGATGCCGTGCTCGCCGAGCTCGGCGGCCAGCAGCCGGACCTGGTGGGCCTGGTCGGCCTTGGCAGCGCCGTAGGCCACGTTGTTCGGGCCGGCGAAGATCGAGTTCTTCGAGGAGATGTAGACGATGTCGCCGCCCATCCCCTGCTCGATCATGGCCCTCGCGGTGGCCTGCGCGACCAGGAAGGATCCCTTGGCCATCACGTCGTGCTGGAGGTCCCAGTCCTTCTCGGTGGTCTCGAGCAGCGAGCGCGAGAGCGAGAGGCCGGCGTTGTTGACGACGAGGTCGACACCGCCGAAGGCGAGGACGGTCGCGTCGACCGCCGCCTGCACGGCCGCTGCCTCGGAGACGTCGACCTGCACGCCGACGGCCACGTCGGTGGAGCCGATCTCCGCGGCGGCCGACCGCGCCTTTTCGAGGTCGAGGTCGGCGATCACGACGGCGGCACCCTCGGCGGCCAGCTTCTTCGCGGTGGCCAGGCCGATGCCGGACGCGGCACCGGTCACCAGGGCGACGCGCGTGGCGAGCGGCTTGGGCTTCGGCATCCGCTGCAGCTTGGCCTCCTCGAGCGCCCAGTACTCGATGCGGAACTTCTCCGCCTCGTCGATGGGGGCGTACGTCGAGAGCCCCTCGGCGCCACGCATCACGTTGATCGCGTTGGTGTAGAACTCCCCCGCGACCCGGGCGGTCTGCTTGTCCTTGCCGAAGCTGAACATGCCCACGCCGGGCACCAGGACGATCAGCGGGTCGGCGCCGCGGATCGCCGGCGAGTCGGGCGTGGCGTTGCGGTCGTAGTAGCCCTGGTAGTCGGCGCGGTAGTCGACCGCGAGCTCCTGCAGGCGGGCGATCGCGTCCTCGACGGACGTCGAGGCCGGGAGGTCCAGCACGAGGGGCTTGACCTTGGTCCGGAGGAAGTGGTCGGGGCACGACGTGCCGAGCGCGGCCAGGCGCGGGTGCTCGGCCGAGCCGAGGAAGTCGAGGACGACGTCGCTGTCGGTGAAGTGCCCGACCATCGGCCGGTCCTGGCTGGCGATGCCGCGGATGGTCGGCGCCAGGGCGGCGGCGCGGGCGCGACGCTCGTCCTCCGGGAGGGCGGCGTAGCCCTCGAGCGCCGGGCCGAACGGCTCGGCCTTGGAGTGCTCGGCGATGTGGGCGGCGGCGGTGTCGATGATCCAGAGGCTGTTGGCCTCGGCCTCCTCGCTGGTGTCGCCCCACGCGGTGATGCCGTGGCCGCCGAGGATGCAGCCCCGCGCCTGCGGGTTCTGGGCCTTGATCTCGGCGATGTCGAGACCGAGCTGGAAGCCCGGGCGGCGCCACGGCACCCAGACGACCTGGTCGCCGAAGATGGTGGAGGTCAGCGCCTCCCCGTCGGCGGCCGTCGCGATCGCGATGCCGGAGTCGGGGTGCAGGTGGTCGACGTGCGCGGCGTCGACGAGACCGTGCATCGCAGTGTCGATCGACGGAGCCGCACCGCCCTTGCCGTGCAGGCAGTAGTCGAACGCCGCGACCATCTCGTCCTCCCGCTCGACGCCCGGGTAGACGTCGACGAGGGCGCGCATGCGGTCGAGCCGGAGCACGGCCAGGCCGGACTCGGTCAGGGTGCCCAGGTCGCCACCCGACCCCTTGACCCACAGGAGCTCGACCGGCTCACCGGTGACCGGGTCGGTCTCGGTGCCCTTGGCAGAGGTGTTGCCGCCTGCGTAGTTGGTGTTCTTCGGGTCGGCGCCGAGGCGGTTGGACCGGGCGATCAGGTCGGCCGCGGCGCCAGGGGTGGGGTTGGTCATGGTTCCTTCCGGAGGTGTGCGGGGTGGGTGACGAGTCGTGGGGCGGGATCAGGTCCAGGACAGCTGGGCGCCGCCGGCGCGGTCCGCCTCGATCTGCTCCTGGTAGCCGGAGTCGAGATAGGCACGCATCGGGTTGGCCGCCAGGCCGCGCTCCTCGCGCCAGGCACCGAGGTCGGCGCGCACGTCGGTGTAGAACGCGTCCATGAAGATCTCGTTGGCGAGCAGGACGTCGCCCGCGTTCCGGGCCTCGTTCAGGGCGTCGGTGTCGAGGAGCAGCGCGCGGGCGATCATCTCCTGCACGTTCAGCACCGAGCGGATCTGCCCGGGGATCTTGGCCTCGATGTTGTGGCACTGGTCGAGCATCAGCGCGACCTCGCTGTCGGGGCCGAAGCCACCGCCGCGGATGACCTCGACGACGATGCGGAACAGCTGGAACGGGTCGGCCGCACCGACGATGAGGTCGTCGTCGGCGTAGAAGCGGCTGTTGAAGTCGAACGAGCCGAGCTTCCCGAGCCGCAGCAGCTGGGCCACGATGAACTCGATGTTGGTGCCGGGCGCGTGGTGGCCGGTGTCGAGGCACACCATCGCGCGGTCGCCGAGGGCGGCCACGTGGGCGTACGACGTGCCCCAGTCCGGGACGTCGGTGTGGTAGAACGCCGGCTCGAAGAACTTGTACTCCAGCACGAGCCTCTGGTCCTCGGAGAGCTGGTCGTAGATCGTGCTGAGCCCTTCGGCGAGCCAGTCCTGGCGGGCGCGGATATCGCCCTGACCCGGGTAGTTGGTGCCCTCCGCTAGCCAGATCTTCAGGTCGCGCGAGCCGGTCTGGTTCATCACCTCGATGCACTCGAGGTGGTGGTCGACCGCCTTCTGGCGCACGCGGGGGTCGGCGTGGGTGAGCGCGCCGAGCTTGTAGTCGTCGTCCTGGAAGGTGTTGGAGTTGATCGTGCCCAGCGCGACGCCGTGCTCCTTGGCGTAGGTCGACAGCGCGCCGTAGTCGTCGACCTCGTCCCACGGGATGTGGAGCGCCACGCTCGGCGCGAGGCCGGTGAAGCGGTGCACGGTGGCGGCGTCGGCGATCTTCTCCTCCACGCTGCGCGGGGTGCCCGGCGAGCCGAAGACCTTGAAGCGGGTGCCGGAGTTTCCGTAGGCCCAGGACGGGACCTCGATCGCGAGGTCGCCGAGCCGGTCGCTGATGTCGGAGAAGGAAGTCATCACTGGTCCTGGCTTGAGGTGGGGCCCGTGGTGGGGCCCGTGGTGGAAGAGGTACCGGTCGGGATGGCCGGGTCGTGCATGGCGAGCTGGTCCTCGAGGTGGAACACCTCGGTCAGCCGCCAGAAGCCTTGGTCTGGCGGGAGGTCGAGCTCCTCGAAGAACTCCGCCATCTCGGCCTGCCACCGCGCGTTGACGTCGGTGCGGGCCATGCCCGCCTGCGCCGCGGCGAGGTCGTGGGTCTCGAGGTAGCCCACGAGCAACCCGTCCTCGCGCAGGAAGAGGGAGTAGTTGTGCCACCCGGTCTCGTGGAGGGCGCGCAGCATGTCGGGCCACACGGCGGCGTGGCGCTCGGCGTACTCCGCCATCCGCTCACGCCGGACCTGCAGGGTGAAGCAGACGCGGTGCATGGGGGGGTTCCTGTCCTTCGTCGGTGGTCGAGGAAGGCGCGCTGGCGCCTGTCACGAGACCCAGACCTGGTTTCGAGACGGGTTGCGCAGACCCTCACGGGGGTTCGGGCCTGCGCAACCCTCCTCAACCTGATCGCCTGGTCCGGCCCTCGCAGGCTCGGTCCGGGGCGATCAGCTCAGAAGTCGAAGTCGGCGATGTTGTCCTTGTCGAAGGTGAACGGCTCACCGAGGAGCACGACGCCGTCGGCGCCGACCTCGAACGAGCCGAGGTCACCGGCGTCGAAGGAGTCGCCCTCCTCGCCGGAGATGTCACCGTTGACCAGGGCGGCGGCGGCGTAGGTCGCCAGGTAGCCGAGATCACCCGGGTTCCAGAGCGCGAACGCCGTCACGGTGCCGTTGTCGACGTACTCGCGCATCTGGTTGGGGGTGCCCAGACCGGTCAGCGCGACCTTGCCCTTGGACGAGGAGTCCGACAGGTAGCGAGCGGCGGCGGCGATGCCGACCGTGGTGGGCGAGATGATGCCCTTGAGGTTCGGGTGGTTCTGGAGCAGAGCCTCGGTCTGGTCGAACGACTTCTGGTCGTCGTCGTCGCCGTAGACGGTGTCGACGAGCTCGATGTCGGCGTAGTCCGGGTTGTCGGCGAGCTCCTTCTCCATCATCTCGATCCAGGAGTTCTGGTTCGTCGCGTTGGCCGAGGCCGACAGGATCGCGATCTCGCCCTTGCCGCCGATCTGGTCGGCGATGAGCTCGAGCTGCTTGGCCGCGATGCCCTCGGACGTGGCCTGGTTGATGAACAGGTCGCGGCAGTCGGGGTTGGTGTCGGCGTCGAAGGTGACGACCTTCACGTCCGCGCTGCGCGCCTCGTCGATCGCGTCGCACAGGGCGTCGGGGTCGTTGGCGGAGATGATGAGCGCGTCCTTGCCCTGCTGGGCGACGGTGTTGATGTACTGCACCTGCGCGTCGGGGCTGGCGGTGTCGGGGCCGACCTCCTCGAACTCCGCGCCCAGCTCGTCGGCGGCCTTCTCGGCGCCGTCGGTGCTGGTGTCGAAGTAGGCGTTGCCGAGGTTCTTGGGGAGCATGGTGACGCTCATGTCGCCGCCACCGCCGTCGCCTCCGGCCGAGCTGCCGCCACCGTCGCCGCTGTCGTCACCGCCGCAGCCGGCAAAGGCGAAGGTCGCGGTGAGCAGGAGCGCGGCGAGAGCCGTGGGCCGCCTCTTCTGGAACTTCATCTGTGTCTACCTTTCGGGTGTCTCAGACGTCGGCGGTCGCCGCGTCCTTGTCGGGGCGCGGCTCCGCAGGAGCCGCCGATGCCTTGCGGGGCAGCCGCGAGCCGGCCCACCCAAGGACGCTGGGAAGGATCACCGAGGCCACCAGGAGCAGGCCGACGATGATGTTGGTGACGTTGACCGTCACGCTCTCCAGACGCAGGGCGCTGGAGATCACGCCGATGAGCACGACGCCGGCGAGCACGCCGTGGAGCCTGCCGCGGCCGCCGAAGATCGACACGCCGCCGAGCAGCACGGCGGCGATGACCTGCAGCTCGTAGCCGGTGGCGTTGTCGCCGCGGGCCGAGCCGTAGCGCAGGGTGAAGTAGATGCCGGCGAGCGCGGACACGACTCCGGAGAGCAGGAAGAGCACCATCTTGGTGCGGGCGACGTTGACGCCGGTGAAGTGCGCAGCCTCGTCGTTGAGCCCGATCTCGTAGACACCGCGGCCGAAGGTCGAGAAGTGCAGCAGCACGACGAAGCCGATGGCGAGGACGACGAACGGGATCATCACGAGCGGGATGCGGGACTCGCCGATGGTGCCGGTGGCCAGGCTGGACCAGTCGTCCGGGAAGTCGGTGATCGCCGTGGTGCCCAGCAGCCCGACCGCGATCCCGCGGAACAGCGCGAGAGTCCCGATCGTGACCGCCAGCGAGGGCAGACCCACGTAGGCGATCAGGAAGCCGTTGAGCGCGCCGCAGGCCAGGCCGGCGAGGAGCGCGAGCAGCGCCGCGGTCGGGATGGACATGCCGGCGTCGTGGAGGACGCCGAGCAGCACGCTGCTCAGGCCCATGATGCTGGCCACCGACAGGTCGATCTCACCGGTGATGATCACGAGGGTCATCGGGAGCGCGATCAGCAGGATGGGCGCGATGTCCTGGAGCAGGAACTTCATCGTCAGCGGGCCGTCGAAGTTGGGCACGTTGGCCAGCGAGTAGAGGATCACCGCGGCCGTGAGGACGATGACCGCGGTCTCGCGGGTCAGCAGCCAGCGCTTCCACAGCGGGGCCGAGTAGGCGGCGTATGTGCGTGCCGGAGCAGTCGGGGTGGCCGTGGCGCTCATGAGTGGTCCCTCGATTCTGCGAGCTTGCGGGCTTGTCGGCGGGCCAGGACGCGGTCGAGGACGATCGCGCCGAGGATCAGGACGCCGACGACGGCGCGCTGCCAGAAGTCCTCGATGCCGAGGCTGGGCAGGGCCCGGTTGATGGTGACGAGGAGGAAGGCTCCGATGGCCGCACCCCACACGGTGCCGCTGCCACCGAAGATGGCGATGCCACCGATGACCGCCGCGGCGACGGCCTGGAGCTCGATGCCGGACCCGACGCCGGAGCTCACCGTGCCGTAACGGGCGGTGTAGAGGACGCCGGCCAGACCCGCCAGGGCGCCGCTCAGCACGAACGCGGCGAGCAACCGACGGCGTACGGCCAGGCCGTAGAGGTGCGCCGCGTCGGGGTCGGAGCCGATGGCGTAGAGCTCGCGGCCACCCCGGGCGGTGTGGAGGTAGTAGCCGACCACGGCCAGCACGACGACGGCGATGATCGTGAGCACCGGGATGCTCAGGATCGTCTTGGTGCCGAGGCTGAGGAAGTCGCGCGGCATGTCGCCGGCGTTGATCCGGTCGCTCCCGGCCCAGGTGAGCATGATGCCGCGGTAGATGTAGAGCGTGCCGAGCGTGATCACCAGGGCGGGCACGCCCGCGTAGGCCACGAGCACGCCGTTGACCAGGCCGAGCACCGCACCCATCGCGAGACACGCGAGGACGACCACGATGATCGGGATGTTGGGCTGGTCCACGAACAACCGGCCGGTGAGGTACGCCGTCAGGGCCATCGTCGAGCCGACCGAGAGGTCGACGTTGCGGGTGATGATGACGACCGCCTGCCCGACCGCGAGGAGCAGCAGGATCGACGGGTTCAGCAGGAAGTTGCGCCAGCCGTCGGAGCTGAAGAGGAAGCCGTTGTTCTTCGTCGTGGCCAGCACGACGACCGCGACCAGCACCAAGAAGATGGACAGCTCGCGCGAGCGGAGGACCGTCGTCAGCGCCCGCCGCGTGGGCGAGAGCCGGCTGGGCTCCACGAGCAGCGCCTCGCTGGTCGAGGTCCCCGCGCCCGGCTGGGGCCGCTCGATGTCGGTGTGGCTCATCGCACGTCCTCCAGGTGGTGGGTGGCCGCGTGCATGACGGCCTCGGGGGTGGCCTCGGCGCGGTCGAGCTCGGCGGTGATCTGGCCCTCGCACAGGACGAGCACGCGATCGGCCATGCCGAGCACCTCGGGCAGCTCGGAGGAGATCATCAAGATCGCGAGCCCCTGGCCGGCGAGCTCGGAGAGCAGCCGGTGCACCTCGGACTTGGTGCCGACGTCGATGCCGCGGGTCGGCTCGTCGATGATCAGCAGCTTCGGGTTGGTCGCCAGCCACTTGGCGATGACGACCTTCTGCTGGTTGCCCCCACTCATGGTGGCGGCGTTCATGTCGAGGGCGTTGGTCTTCACCTCGAGGCGTCCGGCCCACGGGCCGGCGGCCTTGTTCTCCATCGAGCCGGTGATGAGTCCGGCCCTGGCGATGCCGTTGCGGATGACCGCGGCCACGTTGCGGGTCACGGAGGCGTCGATGACCAGGCCCTGCTTGCGGCGGTCCTCGGGGATGAACGCCATCCCGGCGCGGATCGCCGCTCGAGGATCGCGAGCGCGGACGGCCTTGCCCGACAGCGTGACCGAGCCGGAGTCGTAGGCGTCGACGCCGAACACGGCGCGGGCGATCTCACTGCGTCCAGCACCGACGAGCCCGGCCAGGCCGACGATCTCGCCGGCACGGACCTCGAAGTCGATGTCGTGGAAGACGCCGGCCCGGTTGAGGCCCCGCACCTCCAGCACCGGCTCGCCGACCTCGGCAGCGACCTTCGGGAAGAGGTCGTCGACGTCGCGGCCCACCATGAGCGAGACCAGGTCGGAAGGGGTGGTCTCGTCGATGCGACGGGTGTCGATGTAGGAGCCGTCGCGCATCACGGTGACGGTGTCGCAGAGCTCGAAGACCTCGTCGAAGCGGTGGGAGATGAAGACCAGGGCGCGACCCTCGTCGCGCAGGCTCCGGGCGACCGCGAAGAGTCGCTCGACCTCGACACCGCTCAACGCCGCCGTCGGCTCGTCCATGACGAGCAGGCGCGCGTCGAGCGAGATCGCCTTGGCGATCTCGATGATCTGCTGGTCGGCGATGGAGAGGCCCTCGGCCGGTCGGCGCGGGTCGATCCGCACGCCCAGGCGCCGGAACAGGCCCTCGGCCTCGGTGTGCATCGCCTGGCGGTCGATGCGACGCCCGCGGGCCAGCGGCTGACGGCCCATGAAGATGTTCTCGGTCACCGAGAGATCGGGGAAGAGCGTCGGCTCCTGGTAGATCACCGCGACGCCCGACTGCTTGGAGTCAGCCGTGGAGCCGAAGTCGACGGCCTCGCCGCCGAGCTCGAAGACGCCCGAGTCGCGTCGGTGGACTCCGGCGACGACCTTGACGAGGGTGGACTTCCCTGCGCCGTTCTCACCGATGAGCGCGTGGATCGAACCCGCGTCGACGGACAGGCTGCCGGACCGCAGGGCCACCACGGGTCCGAACGACTTGGAGACGTCACGCAGCACGAGCACCGGTGCGGCGGTGTTGCTGGTGGACATGTGCCTCTTTCGCTGAAGACGGTTGAAAGGTTTCAGGTCTGGACGAAGGTAGGTGGCGGTGGTCACATCCGTCAAGCGTCGGCGGAAAGTTTCTTGTGACGTTTCATTCAGACTTTCGTTGGTCTAGTCTCCGTAGGTCCGTCCGATCCGAGGAGCCTGATGTCCACCACCAGCCGCACCTTGCCGAACGGTCGCCGGCCCTCGGTCAAGGACGTCGCCGAGCTCGCGCAGGTGTCCCTCGGCACCGTGAGCAACGTGCTCAACCGGCCTGCCCGCGTGAGCACCGGCACGCGCGAGCGAGTCGAGAAGGCGATGTCGGACCTCGGGTTCGTGCTCAACGAGTCCGCGCGCCAGCTCCGCATGGGCCGTAGCAACACCTTCGCCTACGTCATGCTCGATGCGACCAACCCCTTCTTCAACGACGTGGGACGCGGCATCGAGCTGGCGGCCGAGGAGGCGGACCTGTCGCTCTTCCTCTGCAACAGCGACGGGCGCAGCGCTCGCGAGGCCGCCCACCTCGAGCACCTCCAGCAGCAGCGCGTCGACGGCATTCTCATCACTCCGGTCGACCCCGACGAGCCCCAGCTCCGGCGCATCGTGCAGCAGGGCACGCCACTGGTGATCGTGGACCGCGCCAACACCAGCGGCCAGTTCTGCTCCGTCACCGTCGACGACAGGCTCGGCGGACGAGTCGCCATCGAGCACCTCGTCGACCGCGGCCACACGCGCGTGGCCTACGTCGGCGGTCCGTCGACCATGGGCCAGGTCAGGGACCGCTACGAGGGCGCGCGAGCCGCCTGGGACGAGGCCGGTCTGGCCGAGTCCGACCTCCTCCACGTCGAGACCACGACGATGTCCGTCGAGGAGGGACGTGTCGCAGGCGAGCGACTCGCGGGCCTGCCCCGGCGCAGTCGCCCCAGCGCGGTCTTCTGCGCCAACGACCTGGTGGCGCTCGGCCTCCTGCAGCAGGTGATCTCGACCGGTCAGCGCGTCCCGGAGGACCTGGCCATCGTGGGCTACGACGACATCGCCTTCGCCGCCGGGGCAGCCGTTCCCCTGACGTCGGTGCGCCAGCCGCGCCAGGCCCTGGGACGCACGGCGGCCGAGCTGCTCATCGAGGAGACCACCGAACCGGACCACGAGCACCAGCAGGTGGAGTTCACCCCCGAGCTGATCGCCCGGACGTCCACGCTGGGCTGAGGCGGTCGTCGTCCTGCTCGGGGAGACGGCAGGTCAGTCGGCCAGCAGCGCGAGAAGCGGCCGTGCGTCGACGTGCACCTCGACCGCGCCGGCGGCGGTGAGCTCGTCGGGAGCATGTGTCGTCGCGATCCCGTGCACACGTCGTACGCCGGCGGCGACGGCTGCGCGGATGCCGGCCGGCGAGTCCTCGGCCGCGACGGCAGCGGCGGGGTCGGCGCCCAGCCTCTCGCAGGCGAGCGCGAAGCCCTCGGGGTCCGGCTTGCCCGCCGTCACGTCGAGCGCGGTCACCACGAGGTCGACGTCGTCGAGGCCCAGCCCGAGGGAGCCGAGCGAGCGCTCGACCCAGGCCGGGCCGGCCGACGTCACGATGGCGACCGGTGTGCGGCCCGAGCGGGCCGTGAGGATCAGCTCACGTGCCCCCGGCACGGGCTCGGGGTCCTCGTCCGGCACGTGCTCGAGGATCTCGTCGAGCACCGCCTGCGGGTCCAGCCCCGACCACGGACCAGGCTCGGTGGCCAGGACGTCGAGCGCCCGACGACCGGTGAAGATCGTCAGGTCGGGGACGTCCCAGCCCTTCTGCGCGAAGTAGACCCGGTAGCCCTCACGGTGCAGCGGCTCGGAGTTCACCAGCGTGCCGTCGAGGTCGAGCAGGAGCGCCGAGACGGGCGCGCCATCACCGCGGGACGCCGGAGGTCCTGAGGGCGAGGGCAGAGTCACCCGGGCAGCCTAGGCTGGCCTGCCCGGGTGCTCACCGCTCGACTCGTCGCCCTCGGTCCTCGACTCTCAAGATTCCGAGCGCCTGTTGCGTCGCTCCTCGCGAGCGTCGTTAACTGGGTGTGTCGTGGGAGATTCCTTCGACAAACCAACACGAAAGAGTGATTCACCATGTCCCGGGAGTTCCTGCTTCAGGAAATCATCGACAAGGACAAGTTGAGCGAGATTCGTGGAGGGAGCTGGATCGACGACCTCCGCACCTGGTACTACCGGTATGGGCCGAAGTGTGGCTCTGCCGGGCTGACCGGGATCGGGACCACAGCGTGGATGGGACGGATGACGGCGTACGCCATCGACCATTCCAATCCGACCCCGCCCCGGCAGCCGTGCGGAACGTGCGTGTGCCAGTAGCAGTGTCGTCGTGACGAGCTCAACCCCGGGTGGCCGTGCCTCGCACGGCCACCCGGGTCTTTCTTTCCCTAGGAGATGCCGATGACGTCGTACGACGTCTTTGCCGCCACCGACGATGTGCTCGAGGCGCTCTCGGTCCTACGTGCCACGACCCTGCTCGACCCCGCCTTCGCCGACCGAGAGCCAATGTCCGCCACCTCACCTGTCATGGTCACCTTCGCCATCTTGACCCATGACGCTGAGAAGACAGTGGAGCGATGCGTGCAGAGCATCCCGGAAGACGCGTCGATCCTCGTGGTGGACAGCGAGTCACATGACCGCACGTGCGACCTCGTGGCCAGGGTCCGGCCGCTCGCCAGAGTGGTGACCCGGGAGTGGACCCACGACTTCTCGCAGGCGCGCAATGCGGCCCTGGACCTCGTCCCGGCTGGCTGGGTCTTCTACATCGACGCCGACGAGTTCCTCCTGCCGGGTCACGCAGATCGCGTGCGCACTGCGGCGCAGCTGCTCGAGCGTCATCCGGCACGCGACGCGATGCGCTGCGGCGTGGCCGTGCTCGACCGGACCGCTGGGATCACGCCGTTTCTCCCTCGGATGGTGCGTGCGGCTGGTGAGGTGCGCTGGGCGAATCCACTGCACGAGGACCTGGTGCACGCCAGCCCGGATGCGGCCGTCCTCGACATCGCCTTGGACGTCACCGTCGCCCACGACGGGTACACCCGAGACGGAGCGGCCCGCGCCGAGCGGAACCGTCGGATCATCGCGGACTGGCAGACTCGTGAACCCGCCGCGGGCAGGGCGCACGCCGCGCTGGCCCAAGAGCTGGTCGGTGAGGACCAGGACCGCGATCGCGCTCACCACCTCCGGGCCGCCCTCGCCGACACCCGTCTC
Organism: Nocardioides hwasunensis; assembly: GCF_014779665.1. Lineage (GTDB taxonomy): Bacteria > Actinomycetota > Actinomycetes > Propionibacteriales > Nocardioidaceae > Nocardioides > Nocardioides hwasunensis. The sequence continues at coordinate 242,279 of NZ_JACXYY010000004.1, forward strand.
AACACGCATGAGCAACGCGGGGCGCTGTTCTCACTCCTGGTCAACGAGCTCCTGTCCGGTGGAGCGGTCGCCCTCCTCGCCGCGCTCGAGGAGCACGCCAACATCGAGCCGGGCCTCGAGGAGCTGCTGCTGAAGGCCCGCGCGCTGATGATCCTCCACGACCAGGAACTGCCGCGCACCCGGTCGGCGATTGCCGAGCTGCTGCTGTCAGCGCCCGATGCCGGCGACCCAGAGGATGACGTCACAGGCAGGGCCGTCGACGCACTGGTGGCGCTCTCCGAGCTGATGGGCGAGGACACCGCCGGCCTCGAGTCGCTTCGTCCGCACAGCGCCGGGACGGACGCATCGTGACCCAGCGTTCGACCAGGGAGTCCCTCGATCCCGTGCCCGTGGACGACCGCTCCACCTCCGACGCCACTCGACCCACGGACGTCACCGGTCCGGGCGCCAGCCCCGGGAGCGGTGTCCGGCGTCCGCGCGCGCTGCGCAAGGCCCATCACGTGCAGCAGCGAGTGGCCACCGATTGCGGCGTCGCCGCTCTCGCTTCGGCGATGAGCTGCTACGGGGTCCGCCGTTCGGTGGGTCGTATGTGGCAGCTCTACGGTCGCTCCAACACAGCGATGTCGCTGCTCGAGCTTCAGCAGGTTGCCGCCGCCAACGGCTTCACGGCCCGGTGCTTCGAGTTCGAGCGCCTCGCCGAGGTGAGCTCGTCCTACTTTCCCGCGGTCGTGCACCTCGAGCAGAGCGGAGGGCACTTCGTCACGATCGATCGGCGCATCGGCGCATGGGTGCGGTGCTCCGATCCTGCCGAGACCCAGTCCTGGGTGCGCCACGACCGTCTGGCGACATCCGGGTACCTCATGACCGTGGAGCCGTCAGGCTCCGACGAGATCGCCTCCGACCCCTCAGGGGCGTCCATCCTCGCCCGGTTGCTCCGCGGCGCGCGTGGCCGGTTGGTGGTGATCGCGCTGCTGTCGATCGTCGCGACGATCGCCGGACTGGCAGTCTCACAGTTCGTCCGGGTCCTGGTCGACCTGGTGACGGCGGAGGCCGCCGACCTGGCAACGCTGCTGGTCCTCGGCGCGGGCACGGTCGTCGTCTCCGCCCTCGGCACGGCGGCCAGCTATGCCTCCATGCGGCGAGCGTTCACCAGCTCCGTCGGCATGGAGCGCGACCTGGCCGTCGGGTACGCCGACACCGTGGTCTCGCTGCGCGGCACCGCCTTCAGGTCCTACTCCCCCGGTGACCTGATGGCACGTTTCTCCGACCTGTCGGAGATGCGCGCGTTCGTCCACGACTCCCTTCTGTCGGGAATCCTCAGCTCGATCACGTTCCTCGGTGCCTCGCTCGTCCTGGGGCTGCAGAGCCCGCTGCTCGCGCTCATGTGCATGACCGGGGTGGCGGTCGTCGCTGCGGCGCGCTGGTGGGGTGGACGCCGGATCGAGGGTCTTCAGAGACGCTCGGCCGCCGCCGAGAGCCAACTGACCCAAGCCATGGTCGAGATGGTCGAGGGATCGGTGTCGAATCGCGGCAGCGCGTGGCGCGACTACCAGACGCCTCGACTGGCGTCTGCCTTCGACGGGTTGATCACCCGCACCCGCCGGGTCTTCCTGTCCTCCTCGATGCTCGAGACCGCGGCGGGGCTGGCTGGCACCGTGATCCTCGTCGTGTGCATGGTGGTCGCCGCCCTGCAGGTGCAGTCGGGCGCCCTCACCCTGGGGTCGCTCGCGTCGCTGGCAGTGCTGCTTCCGATGATGAGCACGGCGGCCTTCACCCTGGTCGGGTTGCAGCAGGACGTCCAGCGCGCCACTGTCAGCGCCGAGCGCATCGAGGAGATCTCGTTCGCGACCGCCCGATCCGCCGAGTCATCACCCGAGCGCACGGTTGACGGTGTCCGTGACTCCGGGGCGGGTGAGCACGTCATCCACCTGCGTGACGTCGAGGTCCGCGCCGCAGGAGCCCGTCTGGCGCACCTGCCGGAGCTCTGGATCGATCGCGGAGAGGTGGTCGGGCTCCGAGGGCCGAACGGATCGGGCAAGTCCACCATCTGCAGGGTCCTGGCGGGCATGGAGGACGAGTGGTCCGGCGAGGTGTGGATCGACGGCGAGGCGATGCATGACGTCGAGTCCCCGGACTGGGAGCGACACGTCGGCTACGTCCCGGACTCGGTGGTCGTCACCGCCGACACCCTCGTCGGCAACATCGGTTTCGGACGTGAAGTCCCTCGACTCGACGAGATCTGCACGGCCGTGGGTCTGGGAACCCTGGCCGGGCGACTTCCTCTCGGCTACGCCACCCCGATCGGTCCGCCGCACGTGCGGCTCTCCGGCGGCGAGGGCCAGCGTCTGGGCATTGCGCGCGCGCTGGCTGGCCGACCGACCGTTCTGGTGCTCGACGAGGCCACGCGCATGCTCGACGTGCAGACCCAGCGCCGGATCGTGGACACCATCGTGGAGCGCGACCTGTGCGACGCGGTCCTTCTCGTCTCGCACAGCGAGTCCCTGGAGTCGCTGGTGTCGCGGGTGGTCGAGATGGAGGTCACGTGAGCGACCGGTCATGGGATCTCGCGGCCGTCCACGCTCTTCTGCGCGACACCGACGACGACGAGGAGCGGCGACGACTCCTGAACCGTGTGGACGTGCTGACATCCATCGTCCGGCCGGACGTCCTGCGACGAACCGCCGACCACGACGACCCGGCCGTCGACGTCGCCCAGGACGTGCCGGTGACGTACGCCGTGCTCGCACCGGCCGACGGTCCCGACCTGCGGCGCTGCTTGGCCTCCCTGCCTTCCGGCAGCGCCAGACTCGTGGTGGACACGAGTGCCAGCACCGCCGGGCCGACGGCTGACCACCTAGGTCCTGCCACCGATGACGTTCAGGTCACCCGCTTCGAGTGGTGCGACGATTTCGCCGCTGCCCGCAACCATGCCGTGGACGTCATCGGGCGTGGCTGGGTCGTCTTCGTCGATGTCGACGAGGTGCTGATGCCGACCTGCGCAGCACGGCTCCCCTTGATCCTCCAGCATCTGTCGGCACACCCCGGATCCCATGCCCTCGCGGCCTCGCTGCGTGTCTGGGACGGCGGTACGGGAAAGCCGGCACGGATCGGTCGCATCCTCCGTGCCGACGGTGACGTGCGATATCGCGGTGCAGTGCACGAGGAGCTCGTGCGGACAGCAAGCGCGCCCATAGTGGTCGACCTCGACTGCGACGTGCTGCACACGGGGTACCGCGGGGTCGCGGGCGAGGATCGGTTGCTGAGGAATCTCGCCATCCTCGACCGCGTCATCGCCGAGGGCGACGGGCGGGCCAAGGACCACTTCTACCGTGCGCGTGACGGCGAGCGGCTGCGCGATCCGGCTGAGGTCGAGTCCGATCTGCTCGCCGCCATCGCCGCGCCGGACGAGCACATCGCGTTCCAGGGCGATCCCCGAGGAGCAGCGCTCCAGCGGCTCGTGCAGGCCGCGCTCGATGCCGGGGACACCGAGCGCGCCGAGGAGCTGATCGCGCAGGGCTCTGACCATCTCGGTGGTCGTCGTTCGAGCGCCCTTTCGTCACTCGTCGCGCGTCACGAGCTTGAGTCGGCCGCCACGCGGTTGCGCTCTGCCGCGGCAAGCGCACTGCTGGTGGTAACCGAACCCGTCGAGGTCTCGCGACACCTTGATGCGCTGGCGATGACGTCGCTCGTCCTCGGCGACGTCGACACACTTCAGCACATCGTCAACGGCGAGCTCGGAGGCACGGAGCCGCCGCACCTGGCACGGCTGCTGAGCGCTCTTGACGCGCGGCCCATCCCCTGAGCAGCGGCAGACCGCGACCACACAGCCACTGAACGAGCCTTGGCACGGCGGCCGTGGGGGAGTCTCGGCGACCTTGACATCCTCGCCCGGTGCAACGACCCTCAACGTGGTACGTACCACTGCGTACCACCCGGCATCGAAGCACCGGTCGAGGACGACGGAGGCGCAGGACGAGATGGCCCGCATGATGGACGATGGCCCTCGACCCAAGCACGTCCAGCTCAGCGACGTGCTGGTCGAGCTCGCGTCCCGCGACCTCGAGCCCGGCGCGGCGATCCCCTCCGAGCGTGAGTTGATGGCCGCATACGGCGTCTCGCGCGCCACGGTGCGCAAGGCGATCGACGGTCTCGCAGCGGACGGACTGCTCCACCGGCTCCAGGGCAAGGGGACCTTCGTCACGCGACCCAGGATCGAGAGCCGCCTGCATCTGGCGTCGTTCTCCGCCGACATGCGTCGCCGTGGCCACGTCCCGTCCAGCCGGATGATGCTCGTCGACGAGGAGCGTCCTCCAGCGGAGATCGCGCGCGCACTTGGCCTGGGGGGCGGCGGCACAGCGTGGCGGGTCGAACGCGTCCGGCTGGCTGACGGTCAGCCCATGGCCATCGAGCAGGGCTGGTACCCCACGGCCGTGCTCCCCGACCTCGACACCAAGGACCTCTCCGGTTCCCTCTACACGCTTTTCGCCGATCGCTACGACGTGGTCATCGACGCAGCCGAGCAGACGGTGTGGGGCGAGTGCGCCGAGGGAGTCATCGCCCGACGACTTGAGACACCGGCTCACACCCCGCTGCTCGTCTTCCGTCGCGTGTCCAGCGCGGCCGGCCGACAGGTGGAGTACGTGGTGTCTCGCTACCGCGGCGACCGGTACCAGGTGCACATGAGCCTCAGCGCCGAGTCGCAGGACAACAGGGCCTGACGTGCTCCTGACCGCAGCACAGGTGGTCACCCCGGCGCGGATCCTCGCGCCGGGGTGGCTCCTCCTCGAGGGCGACCGCATCGTCGAGGTCGGCGAGGGCGTGCCACCGCGCTCCCCCGACCGCGACCTCGGCGCGGCCACCGTCGTCCCCGGCTTCATCGACCTCCACGTGCACGGCGGAGGTGGCGCGTCGTTCGACACCGGTACGGCAGACGCCGCCGCCGTGGTGGCGGACGCCCACCTCGCGCACGGCACGACGTCGATGGCCGCGAGCCTGGTCACCGACACTCCGCAGCGGATGGCCGATGCCGTGCGCGAGCTCGCCCTGCTCGTCCAGGACGGCCGCCTCACGGGCATCCACCTCGAGGGCCCGTGGCTGAGCCCGCGTCGCTCGGGTGCGCACCAACCCGGTGCGCTGGCCGTGCCCGAGCCGGCCGCCGTCGAGACGTTGCTCGACGCCGGCGACGGTGCTGTCCGGATGGTCACCCTCGCGCCCGAGCTGCCCGGCGGCATCGACGCCGTACGCCTCCTCACCGACCGCGGCGTGGTCGCCGCGATCGGGCACACCGACGCGACCTACGACGAGTCACGGACGGCGATCGACGCCGGCGCCCGGCTCGGCACCCACCTCTTCAACGCGATGCGCCCGCTCCACCACCGTGATCCCGGGCCGGTCGGAGCGCTCCTCGACTCCCCCGTCGACGTCGAGCTCATCGCCGACGGCGTGCACCTGCACCCTGCGGTCCTGCGCACCGTCTTCGCCGCGAAGCCCGGTCGCTGCGTGCTCGTCACCGACGCGATGGCGGCCGCCGGCGCACCCGACGGCGACTACGAGCTCGGACCGATGGCGATCGAGGTCCGCGAGGGCGTCGCCCGCCTCGCCGCCGACGACGGTCAGGGTGCCATCGCCGGCTCGACGCTGACGATGGACGCCGCGGTGCGCTACGCCGTACGCACCGCAGGGCTGCCGCTGCTCGACGTCGTCCACGCCGCCACCACGGCGCCGGCCGGCGTCTGGGGCCTGGCCGATGTCGGCGCGATCGAGGCCGGACGCCGCGCGGACCTGGTGGTGCTCGACGACGAGCTCGAGGTGGTCCGGGTGATGCGCGCGGGAGCCTGGGTCGGCCGCTGAGGCACTGCCCGGAGACACCACCGGCCCACACCCGCTGAGCGGGGTGGGCCGGCGGCGTCTCTTTCGTGGATCAGCGCTTGAGCCGCAGCTTGATCCGCTGGGCGGGACCGTCCTCGAAGCGGACCACGAGGACCGCCTTGACGACCGACTTCTTGTTCAGCTTGGCGCGAGCACGGGTGTTGAGCTTGATCGTCACCCGGCCCCTGTCCTTGGTGCCGAAGTCGAACGTGCCGTCACCCAGCCGCTTGCCGCCTCGCGTGCGGAGCACGGCCCGTCCCTCGCACCCACCGGTGGCGCACTCGAGCATCACTCGCGCCCGGCGCCGGTTGGGCACCGCGTCGACCGGACCCTTGTTCGTCACCGTCGGCTGCGCCGGGGTGGGCGTCGGGGTCGGGGTGGGCGTCGGCGTCGGCGTCGGGGTCGGGGTCGGTGTCGGCGGGTTCGTCGGCTCCGGGTCCGGTGTCGGGTCCGGATCCACGCCCGGCTCCACGACCTTCAGCTGACCGGTGCCCTGTCCCGGGTCGACGGCGTTGTCGCCGGCGTACTTCGCGACGAGCTCGACCGTGCCGGCCGTGGCGAACGGACCGACCTCGATGCTCGCCTTGCCGTCCACCAGGTCCACCGCCGGCAGGTCCGCGCCGTCGACCGACAGCACCACCTCGCCCGTCGGCGCCGCGGCTGCCGCGGAGGTCACGTCGACCTGCACGGTGGCCTTCTTGCCCGTCTCCACCTCGGCCGGCGCAGTGACGGCCACCTTCGACGCGACGTTCTCCGGGTCGTTGATGTCCATGATCTGCACGTCGCGGTAGTAGACGTTCTCACCGCCGCCGTGGTTCTGCACGCCGATGTACGACGGCCACGTGAGGCGACCGGTCTCGGCCTCCGGGCTGGTGAAGTCGTTCACCAGGGTGTCGTTGAGGAAGACGCGGATGCGCTTGCCCTCGACCCGGATCTCGTAGTGGTTCCACTGTCCCACCGGCTTGAGTGCCGTGTTGCGCGCCGCCTCGTCGGCGCCCTGGAAGGTGTAGATCGCACCTGTCGTGCGGTCCGGGGCGTCGGTGGCGTCGATCTGGATCTCGTAGCCCCGATCCACGGCCACCCACGGGTCACCCGCCGGGTTCGGCGCGTCCCCGTCGTAGCGGGGCGTCGTCTCCGGGTTGGGGAACCCGACGAACACGCCGCCGTTGTCGTCCTTGGTCAGCTTCCAGTCCAGCTGGAGGGAGTAGTCGTCCTCGATGGGCTCGGAGTGCCAGAGCAGGCCCAGACCACCGTTGCCCATCAGCGTGCAGTCGGCCTCGCGGGTGAACACCCCCGGACCCGCCATGTTCCAGCCGGTCATGCTCTCGGCGGTGCCGTCGAAGAGCATCCGGTAGCCCGGGTCGGCCTCCGTGGCCTCGCACGTGTCGGGCTCGATGACCGGGTCGTCGCTGACCCGGAACCAGTCGAAGGTGCCGACCTGGCTGCCGGTGCCGTTGTAGGCGGCGACGCCGACCTTGGGATCGACGAGCCCGGTGGCCGGGTAGCCCGCGCCCATGGACTTCCAGGTCACGCCCTGGTCGGTGGAGTACCGGCCCTGGATCGCGGTGCCGGTCGAGACCATCTGCAGCTGCAGCTGGTCAGGAGCGGCCCCCTCGGGCAGGTCGGCGTTCACGTAGACCATGTCGCCGTTGATCCGGCGACCGAGCTCGAGCACCCAGTTGCCCTCGGGGCGCTGCATCGCGACGAGCTTGGCGTAGTTGGTCGCACTGGTCCAGGCGACGAGACCGCCCTGCAGGAAGTCGTCCTTGCCCGACATCGAGACCTGCGTCGTGGCGGCCCAGGGGCCGTCGGCCGGCGCCGGCTGCAGGATGATGTTCTTCGCGTCCACCGCGCCGCCGGACAGGTCACCGCTCTGTGCGTTGATCTTGAGCTGGCCGTTGCTCAGCGCGACGCCGGTCGACGTCTTGTTGAGGATCGTGCTCCACCGGCAGGTGTCCAGCGTGGTGCCGTCGAACTCGTCGTCGGCCGTGGGCGTCTGTCCCGGCGCACACGCCTGGCGTGCTCCGAGCTCGAGGTAGTCGAGGTTGACGTTGCCGTTGTCGCCGGCGTCGCGCTGGATCCTCACGACGTTCTTGCCGGCCTTCAGCTCGATCTGGTCCTCGAGGGTGAGCCAGGTCTTCCACGACCCGCCCGGCGGCAGCGACATCTTCTTGACGAAGACGTCGTTGACGTAGAGCGACATCGCCTTCGTCTGGTTGGGCTGCGGGTTGGGCCCGTTGGCATAGCCCAGCTTGACCGCGTGGAACCCGGCGGCGGTGGCGGTGAGGTCGAACGTCACCGCGGTGCCGTCGTTCTCGAAACCACCGACGTAGCCGGTGCCGCTGTAGCCGGCGTGCTCGGTCTGGACGCGGTTGCCCTGACCGGTGACGGCGCCGTCCTCGGCCTCGACGCGTCCGCCCGTCGGGTCGACGACCCTGACGTGGTCGAGGTTGACGTTGCCGTCGTCACCCTGCTCGTAGGCGATCTCGATGCGCGTCACGCCGGCCGGCAGGTTCACACGGGAGGTGAAGGTCCCCCAGGTCTTCCAGTCGGTGAACGGCGGCAGCGTGATCTGCTGGCGCTGGTCGCCGACGTAGAGGCTCATCTTCTTGGCCTGGTTGGGCTGCGGGTTCGGCCCGTTGGCGTAGCGGATCTGCAGGTCGTACGCTCCGGCGCGAGGGGCGACGACGTCGACGGCCACGCCCGAGCCGACGGTCTGGATGCCGTCGACGAAGCCGGAGCCGGTGTAGCCCGCGTGCTCGGTGTCGATGCCGGCCGTGCCGGACAGCTCGCCGTCCTCGAGCTCGTAGATGCCGTCCGGAGCGGGCTCCGGGTCGGGTGCGACGTAGCCGGGGTAGCTGTTGAGGGTGTACCACGCCTCGGTGCTCCACAGCGACTGCCCGGACGCCGACGAGAACGGGCGGGGCGAGCGCAGGTAGACGACCCGGTCGGGCTTCATGCCGGCGACCTGGACGTTGACGGTCTTGCCGTCAGACGACACGGTCGCGCTGGTGACGTCGAGCGTCTCCTCGTCCAGCTTCGGCCCGCCGTACTGGGCCGTGGCCCGGTAGCGCCACTGCTTGGCCTGGTAGGCGTCGGTCAGGCCGGCGATGGTCGCGGCCGACAGCGGCTCGGTGTACTCGATCTCGAAGCCACCCTCGACGACGTCCATGGAGAGCATGTCGAAGGGCACGTCGCCGCTGAGGTCGAGCTTCTGCAGGCCGTAGCGGAGCTTGCCGTTCTGGCCCCAGTTGCCGCCGGCGCCGAGGCCACCGACGATCAGCTGGCCGTCGTCGCCCGCGAGGACCCGGCTGACGCCGGCCTCGAGGCCCTGGGTCATCCGGAAGAGCGCACCCTGGTAGACGTCGTCGACCTTCTCGAGGTCCGCACGCTGGAGTCCGCCGTAGGTGACGTCACCGATGAACATCTGGCCGTCGTAGGGACCGCCCTCGACCACGACGGGCGTGCTCGGGGAGTTGGCGATCTCGTTCTGCGGCATCCACAGGACGGGCTTGGTGACCGTCTCGTCGTCGAACTCGCCCGGCCCGCTGGGCCCGGTGGTGAAGTGGTTGTAGAACTGACCCGGCTTGATCTGGATGAGCTTGTTGGCGGGCAACCAGCCACCCTGGTTGTCGGTCACGAAGATCTCACCCTGGGGGCCCCAGCCCATGCCGTGCGGGGTGCGGAGGCCGCCGGCGACGTAGTCGATCTTGCCGGTGTCCTTCTCGATGGTGATGTGGGTGCCTCGGTGGTCGGACCCCTGCGGGACGGTCGTCGCGCCGCCGAGGTTGATCGAGACCGACAGGTTCACGTGGAACTTGCCGTCCTTGTAGAGCATGCCGAAGCCGAACTCGTGGAAGTTGCCGTCGAAGGGATACTTCGCGATCTCGGCCTTGGTCTCGAAGACGCCGTCGCTGTCAGCGTCGACGAGCTTGACCAGCCCCGTCTTTTCCGAGACGTAGATGTCGCCGTCGACGACCTTGATGCCCTGCGGCTCCTTGAGGCCCTCGGCGATCTTGGTGCGGGTGACCTCGCCGGGCGCTGCGGCGTCCTTGACGCCTTCGAGCCGGTAGAGCTCGCCGAGCGAGACGTTGCCCTGGTCGTTGCCGTTGCCGCCCCAGGTGAGGACGAGCAGGTCGTCGCCCATCCACTCGAGACCGGTGACCTGCGGCTCGAAGCCGTCCGGGCGCAGGTTGACCAGGTCGTAGGCGGGGTTGACCGAGCCGAGCTGGAGGCCGTCGCCCTCGGAGTCGTCCTGGCCCTCGCACTGCTTGAAGCCCGGAGCCGTCACGCGGGTCACGCCGGCCTCGGTGCTGAGCACCGAGGTCGGGACGGCGGAGAACGAGGTGTCGCCGGGCTTCTGCCACTGGAGCGTGAGGCGCTCGCCGCCGCCGGCCTCGAAGTAGTTGACGCGCAGGGCGTGCACCCCGGCGGTGAGGGTGACCGACCCGTCCTTGGGCGTGTCGCCGTGGAGACCGTCGTGGTCGACGACCTGCTGGCCGTCGATGAGCAGCTCCGAGCCGTCGTCGCTGATCAGCCGGAACATGTAGGTGCCGGCCGTGTCGATGCTCAGGTTGGCCAGCACGTGGACGACGAAGTTGTCCTGGAGCCCACCGAAGTCGGCCGGGGAGCTCCAGTCGATCGTCTGCTTGAGCTGGTCGACGTTGGGCGTCTGCCCGGACTTGATGTCGCACAACGCCGAGATCGGCGCACCGAGCTGGAAGGCGCGCATCGTGACGCCGGGCTCGTCACCGGCGGGGATCGCGAACGCGACCGCTCCCACGCCTGCGACGAGGACGCCGGACAGACCGGCGGCCAGTGCGCGCAACCGACCGCGCGCGGAGAAGGGGGACTTCGACACCTGGAACCTCCTGGAACCCGGCGGGCGGCCGGGACGCATGTGACGACGCTCACCCTAGGTCCGATCTGGCGTAATGGGAACAACTTTTGTTTGCCAATCGTCAAAAGGGGTGAGGGCCACTACAGTCACCCCGTGCTCGAGACCGTGGGACGCCGCCTGCACCGGTGGCGGCGATGGGTGCTCGCGACGTGGGCCGTCGCGGTCGTGCTGGGTGCGGTCCTCGGTGGATCGGTCTTCGACCTGGCTGAGGCGCCCGATCCGCTGCGCCGTGACGCCGAGTCCGCCCAGCTGCAGCAGCGCCTCGACTCCGTCGACCCGGAGGGCGAGCTGGTGGTGGCCGTGCTGTCGGGCACCGACATCTACGCCGTGGACCTCATCGACGAGGCCAGTCGGGTGCTGCACGACGTGGCCGAGGTGCCCGACGTGGTCGAGGTGCGCGACCCCTGGACGACCGGGGCGCAGGACCTCGTCGCGCCCGGCCAGACCAGCACGGTCGTCACGGTGGAGATCGACCCCACCGTCGACGACGACCGAGCACTCGCCGCGGTCGGGCGGGTGGATGCGGCGCTGCGACGGGTCCCGATGCCCGAGGTCCTGGTCGGCGGACCGGCACTCGCCGAAGAGGCGTTCGCGGACCAGGCCGTCCAGGACGCCGCGCGGGGCGAGGGTGTCGCGATCGTCGTGCTGCTCGCGGTGCTGACGCTCGTGCTCGGCGGGCTCGTCGCCGGCGCGTTGCCCGTGATCACCGCACTCGGCTCGGTCTGCCTCGCGTTGCTGTCCCTGTCCGGGCTGGCCCGGGTGACCCCGGTCAGCGACTACTCCGTCAACGTCGTCACGCTCCTCGGCCTCGGCCTGGCCGTGGACTACTCCCTGCTCGTGCTCGGACGGTTCCGCGAGGAACGGGCCGCGGCCTCCGGGCGTACGCAGCTGGGTGAGGTGCTGGGCCGCACCCTGGCCACCTCAGGTCGCACGGTGCTCGTCTCGGGGCTGACGGTCGCCACGGCACTGGCCGGGCTCCTCCTGCTGGCCGACCCGGTGCTCTCCCCGATGGCGATCGGTGGCCTGGTCGCGGTGCTGGGGGCCACCGTGGCAGGCCTCACGCTCACCCCTGTGCTGATCTCGGTCGGCCATGCCCGCATCCCGCCACCTGCGAAGGACCGGCTGCTCGGCGGCACCCCCAGCGCGCACGCGCTCCTGCCTCGCCTCGCCCGCGTCGCCCAGCGCCGACCCTGGCCGGTCCTGGCGGGATGCATCGCGCTGCTGCTCCTCCTCAGCGCCCCCCTGCTGAGCCTCGACCTGCGCAACTCCGACACCCGCTCCCTGCCGCGTGACAGCGAGCCCCGCCTCGTGCAGGCCACGATCGAGCGCGACTTCCCCGACCTGATCGCCACGCCGGTCACGGTCCTGGTCGACGCGGCCTTCGACTCGGCGCAGACCGCGGAGGCGATGGCCCGGCTGGCCGCCCTCCCCGGCGTGGCCGACGTCCTCCTCCTCGACCCGCTGCCGGACGACACGACCCGGCTCGTGGTCGAGCCGGAGCCCGATGCCGCGGGCGACTACGACGGGCCGCAGGCGCAGGACCTCGTACGCCGGGTGCGTGCCGCCCCGCTCGGCGCGGAGGCGCTGGTGGGCGGGCCGACGGCGGAGCTGGTCGACACCCGCGACGCCCTCGGCGACCGCGCACCCGTGGCGATCCTGGTCGTCGCCCTCCTCACCGCCGTGCTGCTGGGTCGTCTCACCCGATCCGTCGTCGTGCCGCTGAAGGCGGTCGCGATGAACCTGCTGTCCCTCGCTGCCACGCTGGGTGTGGTGGTCGCGGTGTTCCAGTGGGGCTGGGGGTCGTCGTTGCTCCGCTTCGACTCGTGGGGGGCGCTCGACGTCACCACTCCCCTGCTGCTGTTCATGTTCGCCTTCGGGCTGTCCATGGACTACCACGTCTTCCTCGTCTCCCGGATCCGCGAGTCGTGGGACGAGGCCCGGGCCGAGGCCGCGCGACCCCGCCGCCGCGCGAGCAGGGGAAAGGCCCGTGACGACGACCCGCGGGCCCTCAGCGACCGGGCGGTGCTCGACGGGATCACCGCGTCCGGGCCGGTGGTGAGCCTCGCCGCAGTGGCGATCACCATCGTCTTCCTCGGCTTCGTCGCCGGTGAGCTCACCGCGGTGAAGGAGATCGGCGTGGGGATGACCGTGGCGGTCCTGCTGGACGTGACGATCGTGCGCGGACTGATGCTGCCCGCCGCGATGACGCTGCTGGGCCGCTGGAACTGGTGGCTGCCGGGCCGGTCGGGCTAGCCCTGCTTGTCGGTCTCCGGCTGCTCCGCCGAGCGGTCGACCGGCTCGTCGCCGTAGAGGCCGGCGTCCTTGGCAGCCTGCGCCTTGCGCAGCTGCTTGACCAGGCTGAACGCGATGACCACGACCGCGAGGATCATGAACATCCACACCGCGAAGCCCAGTGGACCGGCCTTGACCTCGTTGGGCTTGGGCGTCGGGTCGTCCAGGAAGGTGATGATCAGCAGGTCGAGCATGAGGACCACTCTCTCACCGGATCGTCACGGAGCGGGAGTCGGGATGCCCGCGAACAGGTCGTCCTCCGGCAGGCTGCTCTCCACGGTCGACTCGACGAGCTCGTAGTCCTCGGTCGGCCAGGTGTTCTGCTGGATCTCGCGCGGGATCGCGAACCACATGCCGTCGGGATCGATCTGTGTCGCGTGCGCCAGCAGCGCCTGGTCCCGCACCCCGAAGTAGTCGCCGCAGGGCACCTTGGTGGTGATCCGGTCGTCCCAGTCGGGCTCGCGCTCCCACTTCTCGAGGCGCTCGGCGTACGGCGACTCGAGGTCGTGGGCGAGCATCGCCTCGTGCAGGGCGTTGGTCTTCGCCCAGCTCCAGCCGTGGTGGTAGTAGAGCTTCATCGGCTGCCAGGGCTCCCCCGCGTCGGGGAACCGGTCCGGGTCCCCGGCCGCGTGGTAGGCGGCGACGGAGACCTCGTGGCAGCGGATGTGGTCGGGGTGCGGGTAGCCGCCGCGCTCGTCGTAGGTCGTGACCACGTGGGGGCGGAACACACGGATCAGCCGCACCAGGCGCTCGGTGGACTCCTCGAGCGGGACGAGCGCGAAGCAGCCCTCGGGCAGCGGCGGCTTGGGGTCGCCCTCGGGCCAGCCGGAGTCGACGAAGCCGAGCCAGTCCTGCCGGATGCCGAGGATGTCGCGGGCCCGCTCCATCTCCTGGCGACGGATCTCGGTGATGTTGTCCCACACCTCGGGGCGGTCCATCTTGGCGTTGAGGACCGAGCCCCGCTCACCGCCGGTGCAGGTGACGACGTGGACGTCGATCCCCTCCGCGACGTACCTGGCCGTGGAGGCCGCCCCCTTGCTCGACTCGTCGTCGGGGTGGGCGTGCACGTGCATGAGCCGGAGTCCGGCGCTGGACCGGTCGACGACGGAGGGCTGGGGCATGGTCCTGAGTCTAGGAGGGCCCACTTACGCTTCAGTGCGTGACCACCGACCTCGCCGATCGCTACGGCGCGCCCTCGCGGTTGCGACGCCCGGTGACCATCGGCGTCGCGGCCTTCCTCGCCGTCGTCGGCCTCACCTGGCTCGGCTGGACGGTGTGGTTCCACACGACCCCCGCAGTGACCTCGGAGCTGGTCTCCTTCGACGTGACCGACAACAACCACGTCTCGGCGCGGCTCGACGTGCGCCTCGGCGACCCCGACGTCGACGCCACCTGCCGGCTGCGGGCCTACGCCGAGGACCACAACACCGTCGGCGACCTCGCCTTCACGCCGACGCCGGGCAGCAACGAGGTCGTGATCCGCACCGAGCGTCGCGCCACCACGGTGGAGAAGCTCGGCTGCTCGGCCGAGGGCCAGCCCCGCCCCCGCTGACCCCCCCTCGGGCGCGCGACCTGCACTTTGCCGCCCGTCTTGCTAGCCTGTCGGTCTGCCCGTCTGGCAGCGCTGGCCCACGTCTGCGGCCGCGCTGACTCCGATCGGACGGAAGAGAGAACCACCGACCAGGTGCGGTTGCGCTGTGGCACACCCCCGGCACACCGCGTCGACGTACCACCTTGATTGCCTACGTGAAGCAGGAGTAGTGACATGACCGACCAGGGCACCATCTGGCTGACCCAGGAGGCCTACGACAAGCTGCAGGCCGAGCTCGACGACCTCAGGGGCCCCAAGCGCCAGGAGATCATCGAGAAGATCTCCGCCGCGCGTGACGAGGGCGACCTCAAGGAGAACAGCGGCTACCACGCCGCGAAGGACGACCAGGGCAAGCAGGAGGCCCGGATCCGCCAGCTCGAGGACATGCTCCGTCGCGCCGAGGTCGGCGAGACGCCGGCCAACGACGGCGTCGTCGAGCCCGGCATGGTCGTCACCGTCGACTTCGGCGGCGGCGACGAGGAGAAGTTCCTCCTCGGCGCCCGCGAGAACCTCACCGAGGGCGACGACCTCGACGTCTACTCGCCGCAGTCGGCGATGGGCGCCGCGATCAACGGCCGCTCGAAGGGCGACACGGTGTCCTACACCGCGCCCAACGGCAAGGAGCTCAGCGTGAAGATCGTCAACGCGGTGCCCTACAAGGCCTGAGCGCTTCGATCGCTCTCTGGAGCGGTGGGTGAGACACGTTCCGCAGCCGCGGAACCTGCCTCACTCACCGCTCCTCGGCATTTCGGCGTACGACGACTCAGTCCTGCACCCGGTAGCCGCGCTCGCGCAGCCGGGACATCAGGTGCTCGGCGTGCGCCTCGCCCCGGGTCTCGAGCTGGATGCGGACCTCGACCTCGTTGAGGTCGAGCATCGGCGAGATCCGCTCGTGGGCGACCTCGAGCACGTTGGCCCCCTCGGCGCCGACCTCGGCGAGCAGCGCGGCGAGGCCACCGGGGAGGTCGGGGATGTTGACCCGGAGGTAGAGGTAGCGCCCGGCGGCCGCGAGCCCGTGGCGGATGACCTTGTTGAGCAGCAGCGGGTCGATGTTGCCCCCGGAGAGCACCGCGACCGCCGGCGTCTCGAAGCCGGTCGGATCGTCGAGCAGCGCCGCGACGGCCGCGGCGCCGGCCGGCTCGACGACCTGCTTGGCGCGCTCGATCAGCGCCAGCAGCGCGACCGACAGCGACTCCTCGGAGACCGTCACGATCTCGTCGACGTGGTCGCGCACGGCGGCGAAGGTGATGTCGCCGGGCCGACCGACCGCGATGCCGTCGGCCATCGTGCTCATCGACTCCAGCGGCACCGGGTGGCCCGCGACGAGGGAGCCCGGATAGGCGGCGGCCCCCTCGGCCTGCACCCCCACCACACGCACGTCGGGACGCAGCGCCTTGACCGCGATCGCCACCCCGGCCAGCAGGCCGCCGCCGCCGGTCGGCACCAGCACGGTGCGGACGTCGGGGCACTGCTCGAGGACCTCCAGGCCCAGCGTGCCCTGGCCGGCGACGACGTCGACGTGGTCGAACGGGTGGATCAGGACGGCGCCGGTCTCCTCGGCGAACTCCCGCGCCCGAGCGAGCGAGTCCTCGAGGTAGCGACCGTGGAAGACCACGTCGGCCCCGTAGCCGCGGGTGGCCTTCTCCTTCGGGATCGGGGCTCCCTCGGGCATGAAGACCGTCGACTTGATGCCGAGGGTGGTGGCCGCGAGCGCGACGCCCTGGGCGTGGTTGCCGGCCGAGGCCGCCACCACGCCGTGGGCTCGCTCCTCGGCCGTCAGCCGGGCGATGCGGACGAACGCGCCGCGCGACTTGAACGAGCCGGTGCGCTGGAGGTTCTCGCACTTGAGCGTGACCGGGCCGCCCACCAGTGCGGACAGCCAGCGCGAGGTCTCCATCGGCGTGACGACGGCGTTGTCGCCGATGGTCTCCCGCGCCGACAGCACGTCGGCGAGGGTCACCTGCTCGGTCATGACCGGTCCTTCTGGTGCTCGTCGTCCTCCTCGGGCGCCGAGGGCCCAGCGAGCGGGCTGTCGTCCTCCGGCAGCTCGTCGGCCTCGGTCGGCGGTGGCGCGATGTCCTCGTCGAGCAGCTCCTCGTGGTCGTCCTCGCCGATCGCCGTGTAGCTCGCGAGGTGCTGCGCGACCGCGTTGCCCGCGGCGGCGAGGGGTACGGCGATGAGCGCGCCCGCGATGCCGGCCACGAGCACACCGCAGCCGATCGCGACGATCACGCCGAGCGGGTGGAGGGAGACGAAGCGCCCCATGAGGAACGGCTGCAGGATGTGGCCCTCGATCTGCTGGACGAGGATCACGCCGCCGAACATCAGCAGCGCGGTCCACGGTCCCTGGTCGACCAGCGCCACCAGGATCGCGACGGAGCCGGCGACGGTCGCGCCGATCATCGGCACGAAGGCGCCGAGGAAGACCAGCACACCGATCGCGACGATGAAGGGCACCCCGAGGAAGTAGGCCACGATCATGATGCCGATCGCGTCGGCCAGGGCGACCAGCACGGTGGCCCGGACGAACTGGGTGAGCGAGCGCCACGCCACGCGCCCCGAGGCGTCGACGCGCTCGCGAGCGGCGCGGGGGGCGATGCGCACCAGCCACGACCAGATGCGCTCGCCGTCGTAGAGGAAGAAGTAGGTCGAGAACAGCACGATGAAGAAGCCGGCGACGACGTGGCCGACGGCGGTGCCGACCTCGGTCACCCGAGTGACCACCCCGTCACGGCCGGTGCTGTCGGTGATCGCCCCCTGCACCTCCTTGATGTAGCCGTCGAGCTGCGAGTCGGAGATGTTGAGCGGACCGGTGCTGACCCACGAGCGGATCTGGCCGAGGCCCTCGACGACCGAGTCGGCGAGGTCGCTGGCGCCCTGGGCGACCTGCTGGCCGACGAAGGTCAGCAGCAGCGAGACCGCGCCGATGCCGAGGATCATGACCAGTCCGGTCGCCAGTCCGCGCGGGACGCCGATCTGGCGCAGCGCGTTGACCAGCGGCACGCACAGGGCGGAGATGAGGAGCGCGATCGCGAGCGGCAGCGTGATCACGATGAAGTAGTCGAGCAGCCACAGCACGCCGAAGGTCGCAGCCGAGATGATGACCAGTCGCCACGACCAGGCGGCGGCCAGGTCGAGGCCCCACGGCACCTGGGCGCGGCTGAAGTTGGACGGCCCGGTGGTGAACGTCGGGGGCGGCTCGACGCGTCGCTCGGCCCGCATCTGGGCCCACTGGGCCACGAGCCGATCCGTCAGACCGTCCTCGTCGACGTCGGCGCGACCCATCGCCGCGAACAGACGGCGCCGGCCCCTCTCCTCGTCGCGGTCGTCGGGTTCGGTGGTGCCCTCGTCGCTCACATCAGCCCACGCTACAGATCGACCTCGGGGCGCAGCCGCCCCACCAGCCGGTGCGCCGTGTTCGGGTGCTCCTCGGCCAGCAGACCGGCAGCAGCCAGCACGTAGTCACGGTCGACCAGGACCGTCGGATCGCGGGGCAGCTGCCACCCACCCTCGAAGGCGTCACCGGTCGCCGGCAGCAGCACCCGGCGTACGGCGTCGGGGCCACCGTGGCGCAGCACGCCACCCGATCCCACCATCAGGTCGACCTCGCGGAGGTCCTTGCCGCTGCGCTCGACCACCCGCCCCTCGGGGCTCACGATCACCTTGCTGCGACCGGCGTGCCGCTCGAGCGCGATCCGCACCGCGGCGGCCGCGATCTCGAGGTCGGCCTCGCGCTCGGCGTCGGAGTCGGGGAGGAGGTCCGGCTGCTCGCGGCGGCGCACAGCGGCGGTGTGGAGGTCGTCCCGACCGGCTGCCTCCACCGTCGTGATCGCCGACCACCGCATCCCGAGGTCGCCCTCGACCGTGCGGGTCACGGGCGTGGTCGCCACGACCTCACGGGCCAGGCCGCTGTCCTCGGGGTCGAGCTCGACGACGCTGTGCACGTCGGTGGTGGCGCCGCCGACGTCGACCACGACCACGTCGCCGGCACCGGGGTGCTGGTCGTCGAGCCCGCGCGCGAGCAGCTCGACCCCGGTCAGCACGACGTCGGGCGTCGCGCCGCGGACCAGCTCGGTGAAGCTCCGGCCGCTTGCGTCGGTGCGGCTGCTGAGGTGCTTGCCGCCGATGACGTGGCTCAGGAAGATCTCGCGGATCGCGCGGCGGGCGCTGTCGGGCGCGAGCACGCCGATGCGCGGGACGACGTTGTCGGCGAGGACGTGCGGGGTGCCGGCGCCCGCGAGGAGCCCGGCGACCACCGGCTGCGACTCGACGTTGCCCGCGACGACCACGGGGCCGGCCCACGGGGTGTGGGCGAGGAAGGCGGCGTCGCCCTCGAGGACCTCGGCGTTGCCGCCGTCGGTGCCACCCACCAGCAGGACCACGTCGGGCTCGGCCGCGCGCAGGTCGGCCAGCTTGGCGGCGTCGAGGCCGCCGGAGAGCACCAGCACGACCTTGCCCCCGCTGGAGAGCGCGACCCGTCGGCCGGCCTCGGCGGTGACCAGCTCCTCGTTGCCGACGACCGCGATCCGCAGACCGCCGCCGGCGCTGGAGCAGGCCACCACCTCGGCGTCGTGGGCGCGAGGATCCTGCTCGGCGAGCACCGCCACGCAGGCGTCGTACCCGTCGAGCACGTCGCCGCTCCCCCGCGCGTCGGGAAGGGTGGTGGGGTGGCTCGCGGTCGCGAGCAGGTCGCCGGTGGCGAGGTCGACCAGCGCGGCCTTGGTGAACGTCGACCCGAAGTCGACGCAGACGATGGTGGTGCCGCTCACCCCAGCGCTCGGTCGAGGTCGGCCACCAGGTCGTCGACGCTCTCGATGCCGACGCTGAGCCGGATCAGGTCGGCGGGAACCTCGAGGTCCGTGCCGGCGACGCTGGCGTGGGTCATCCGGCCGGGGTGCTCGATCAGCGACTCGACACCGCCGAGCGACTCCCCGAGGGTGAAGACCTCGGCGCGGTCGCAGACGGCCAGCGCCTGCGCCTCGCCGCCGGTCACGCGGAACGAGATCATCCCGCCGAAGCGCCTCATCTGGCGGGCAGCGACCTGGTGGCCGGGGTGCGCGGCAAGGCCGGGGTAGATGACCTCCGTGACACGCGGGTCGCCGTCGAGGAACTCCACGATCCGCTCGGCGTTGTCGCAGTGGCGGTCCATGCGGACGCCCAGGGTCTTGAGCCCGCGGTGGGTCAGGAACGCGTCGAACGGGCCGGCGACCGCACCCATCGCGTTCTGGTGGAAGCCGATCTTCTCGGCCAGGTCGAGGTCGCGCACGACCACCGCTCCCCCGACGACGTCGCTGTGCCCGCCGACGTACTTGGTCGTCGAGTGCACCACCACGTCGGCGCCGAGCGTGAGGGGCTGCTGGAGGTAGGGCGAGGCGAAGGTGTTGTCGACGACCAGCAGCGCGCCGGCGTCGTGGGCGACCGTGGCGAGCGCCTCGATGTCGCCGATGGTGAGCATCGGGTTGGTGGGGGTCTCCACCCAGACGAGCTTGGTGCGGCCGGGCTCGATCGCCGCGGCGACTGCCTCGGTGTCGGCGACGGGAGCAGCGCTGTAGGCGGTCCCCCAGAGCCTGGCGACCTTGTCGAACAGGCGGAACGTGCCGCCGTAGGCGTCGTCGGGGATGACCACGTGGTCACCCGGCGCGGTCAGCGCGCGGATGATCGCGTCCTCGGCCGCCAGGCCGGAGGCGAAGGCGAACCCGCGCTCGCCGTCCTCGACCGCCGCGAGCGCGCCCTCGAGCGCCGTACGCGTGGGGTTGCCCGAGCGGCTGTACTCGTAGCCGCCGCGCAGGCCGCCGACGCCGTCCTGCTTGTAGGTGCTGCTGGCGTAGATGGGCGGGTTGACCGCCCCGGTCATCGCGTCCGGCTCGTAGCCGGCGTGGATCGCACGCGTCTCGAAACCGGACTTGTTTCGGTGTTCCTGGGTCACCCGGCGAGGGTAGTCCCCGCGCGCCGGACGCAGAACGGCCGCCACACCCCCCGGGTGGCGGCCGTCCACGCTCTCGGTGCGCTGATCAGCTCGGCGCGAAGATCGCCGTCAGGGCCGTGTCCCGGATCGTCTCGGTCCCGGAGAACTGGTCGCAGACCAGGTTCACCGTCAGCAGGGCACCCTTGGTGACGGTGAACCCACGGGTGCCGGCGACGGTCGCGTAGGCGCCGGCAGCCCCGCTCACGACCTGGTAGGCATCGCCGTCGAGTCCCGTGGTGCGGCTGATCGAGCACCGTGCGGCGCCGGCCGCGTTGAACTCGACCTGACCGGACGAGGAGACGATGACCGTGCCGTTGGCCGGTGGCATCAGGCTCACCGAGCGGACGACCTGGGTGACGTTGGTGAGCGACAAGGTCTGGTCGCCGCCCGCGGTCGCGGCCACTGAGTTGATCAGCGGTGCGAGCTTCGTGTCGAGCTCGGACCGGGAGTAGGTCTCCGCCTTGCTGTAGGTCTCGCCCTTGCTGTAGCTCTCCGCCTTCGTGTAGCTCGACCCGGCCGCCGCGTAGGCGCCCTTCTGCTGGAAGGCCGTGTCACTCTGCGCCTTGGTGTAGTAGCGCTTGTCGGCGAGCGGCTTGAGCTCCTTCTTCCAGATCTTCTTCCAGCTGGTGGCGGCGGCCTGGCTGACCTGGGCGCCCGCCGGCGTGACGGCCATCAGGCCACCCCCGACGAGCACCCCGAGCATGACGGCCACGACCAGGTGGCGGGCCGATCGACGTGAGGACATGGTGCTGTTCCTTTCCCTCCGCGGCCCGCGGTGGGCTCGCACCGATGACGCTCCTCCTCTCCGGCGAGGAGCACATCGGTGGCAGTACGACGTCTAGACCGCGTAGAACTACGTAGCCGCTTGCGTGCCGCGCGACAATGGAGGCATGTTCGGATTCGGCAAGCCCTCCACCCTCCCCACGCCCGACCAGGCGCTCCCCGGCCGGTCGGAGTCGATGTGGAGCCTCGGCGACCACGTGGTCCTCGACGCGCCGGTCATCACGCCGGACGCGCCCGCCGGCTACGAGGTCGCGATCCTCGGCCTCGGCTGCTTCTGGGGCGCGGAGGAGATCTACTGGCAGGTGCCCGGCGTCTGGTCGACGTCGGTCGGCTACGCCGGCGGCAGCACGCCGAACCCGACCTACGAGGAGGTGTGCAGCGGCCGCACCGGCCACACCGAGGCGATCCGCGTCGTCTTCGACCCGTCAGTGGTGTCGTACGCCGACCTGGTGAAGAAGTTCTTCGAGATCCACGACCCGACCCAGGGCATGCGCCAGGGCAACGACGTCGGCACCCAGTACCGCTCGGCGATCTACTGGACGACGCCCGAGCAGGAGCAGACCGCGCGCGAGCTGACCAAGGTCTACGGCGACGAGCTCGCCCGCCGTGGCCTCGGCGAGATCACCACCGAGATCCGCCCTGCCTCCGAGACGCCGTACTTCTACGCCGAGGACGCGCACCAGCAGTACCTCGCCAAGAACCCCTTCGGCTACCGCTGCCACGCGAACACGGGTGTGGCGTTCCCCGAGACCGCCTGAGGTCGGTCACGCCATCGAGGCCCGCGGCCGCGCCGGTGCGGCCGGCCCGGGCCACCACCAGTTTTACCGTTTTGTGGATGCCCTGTGACGTTCACTTGTAGCGTTCGGCCGTGCCTGCAACCGTGTTGCTCGTCGAGGACGAACCCGACCTGGCCTTCGCGATGACGCGCGTCCTGGTGCGCGCCGGACACCACGTCGTCTCCGTCGACACGGGCACCGCCGCCGTGACCGCCGTGCTGGCCGGCGAGCACCCCGTCGACGTCGTCGTGCTCGACCGAGGTCTGCCCGACATCAGCGGCACCGACGCCTGCCGCCAGATGCGAGCCGGAGGGTTCGCCGGCGCCGTCGTCGTCGTGAGCGGGTACGTCGGCGACGCGCACCTGGCCGCCTGTCGCGACGCCGGGGCCGACGACGTGCTGGCGAAGCCCTTCGCGCTCGTCGAGCTGGTCAACCGCGTCGACGACGCCGTCAACGCCGCACCGGGGGTGGAGAGCCCGTCACCGGCGGCACTCACCTCGTGGGACGCTCCCCTGCCGTCCCGCTCAGCGCTCCTCGATGGTGACCTTCTCCATGAAGAGGCGCTGGGCGAACGCCTCGCCGCCCATGCCCACCCGCTCGAACGCGGTCAGCCGTTCGATGACGTCCATGCCCCTCAGCACCCGGCCGAACGTGGTCTGGCTCCGGTCGGTCCGGAAGCCCTGGTCGAAACCCTCTCCGTAGGCGATGTAGAACGCGCTGCCGGCCGTGTAGGGGCCTGAACCCGCTGTCGTCACCGTGCCGACCGGGTAGCCCTCACGCTCGGCGAGGTCCAGCTCGTCGGGCAGGGTGTAGCCGATGTCCCACCCGACGGTGTTGTCGCCGCTGCCGGCCTGGACGGCGGTGATGGCGCCGAAGTCCCGGAAGACCTCGAGACCGTCGTAGAACCCCTGCTGGGCGAGGAAGACGAACGAGTTCACCGCCACGGGCGCGTCGGTCTCCAGGAGGTCGATGACGATCGGGCCGCACGAGGTCTGGATCCTCGCGACGTAGTCCACTCCCTCCTCGAGGACCCGCGCGGGACCACCGGGATAGCGCGAGCGGGCCTCCCCGACGTTGACCGGAGCCTGGGCACCACACGCGACCGGACGGTCGTCGGCCACCGGCTTGTCCTCCCCCTCCACCGCGACCCCGGGATCGACGGTGTAGTCCTCGGCGACCGGCTCGCCGGCGTCGTAGGCCTGGGCGGCGGCGGACGCCTGCGCCTCCTTGGCGGCCTCGGCCGGGATGAGCTCGACGGTCTCGGTCGGATCCTCCGCGGCCACCTCGTCGTCCCGCGAGACGAGCGCGACGACCAGGACCACGACGAGGGCCACGATCGCCACGGCGGCTGCACCGCCGAGGACCGCCGTACGTCGTCGGCGAGACGCGGCCAGACGTCGCTGCTCGCGCTCCCACTCCTCCCGCTCGGCGTGCTTGCGCGCCTTGCGCTCCTTGCTGTTCCTCACGTCGTGCTCCTCGAGGCGGATGTGCCACGTCTCGGGGGCGTGCGGCCTCGCGCGATCGAGGGCCCCTCGTCGATCACCCTAGCGGCGCCCTCTCCACGCCGGCCTGTCGATCCGGGGCGGGTTCGTCCGTCACAGTGATGGAGGGCCGCGCCGAGCGGTCCGCACCACGAGGAGACGCCATGACGAGGTACGCCATCTACTTCCACCAGCAGTGGGTCGGGGACCACACCGAGGAGTGGTTCCTCGGCCGCGTCGCGCCGTCGACGGCCGTGGTCGCCGAGATGGAGGCGGCCGGAGTCCTGGTCTTCGCCGGTGGGCTGGTGGAGGACATGTCGCAGGCGTTCAGCGCCGACGGCACGAGCGGCACGACGGTGGTCACCGACGGCCCCTACACCGAGACGACCGAGCAGCTCGGCGGCATCACCATCATCGAGGTGTCGACCATCGAGGAGGCGCGCGAGTGGGCCGCCAAGGTCGCCGAGGGATGCGGGTGGCCGCAGGAGGTCCGCGTCGTCAAGTAGCGCGGACCTCCCCACCCGGCGATCAGCTGGACGCGACCCAGTCGGTGAAGGTCCGCGGGGAGCCGAGCCAGTCGAGCCTGGTGTCCTTGCCGTTGGGCTTCGTGCCGGCGACGCGGACCGCCACCCGGACCTCGTCGGGGTCGCCGATGGCGGCGCGCGAGATGCGGAACCGCACGGTCTCCTTCTCGTAGTCGACCTTCATCCGGTACGAGCCCTCCACGGGTTGGCCCCACGTCGCGGTGGCGAAGCCCTCGGTGGTCAGCAGGCGGTAGTCGGTGCCGACGAAGAAGCCGCCGGCGAAGACGTACTCCGGGCCGGGGGTGTCGGGGTCGGTGTCGAGGAACACCGCACCCGAGGAGCCGCTGCGGAACGACTCCTGCAGGTCGGTGTGCGTCGTGGTGACCACGAGGTTCTTCGCCTTGTGGTCCACGGTGACCGAGCGCAGGTCGACGCCGTGCCTGAGGTCCTTCGGGTCGGAGACGCCGATGCTGTCGGCGCTGGCGGGCGGGAGCTGGGTCAGGGTGAGGGCGGCGACCGACAGGGCCGCGGCGCTCAGGATCGTGGTGCGCATGGTGCTGTCCGTTCTCGAGTGCTCGTCCCCCGAGCGGGGACGACGGAGAGACGCGCGAGGCGCGGTCGAGGTTGCATCTGTCCGTCTGCTCAGTCCCGGCCCACGTGCATCCGCACCCCGACCACGTCGTCGAGCTCGATGCCCTCGGCCCGGCGCACGGCGGCCTTCACCGGGAGGAACCACGTCTCCTCACGGGGAAACATGGCGGTGGTGAACTCCGTCGTGCCGATCCGTGCCCGCACCGGCACGACGCCCCAGTAGACGACGTCGGCCTTGACCTCGTCGACCAGCTCGGCGGCGTCGAGCGGGAGCCGGACGAAGTGGAACGGCGCGGGACCGCGCCACTCGACGACCTCGCCGACGAACTCGAGCTCCACGGCACCAGCCTCGCAGAAGGACGTGACGACGAGCATGGGACGGGCCGGAGTCGGTGACTCCGGCCCGTCCCTCCACCGCGCCCCTGTTGCACGGCGGCTCCCCTGGAGGAGGTTCTCGTTGCTCCGGGTTACCCCGGAGCCGCCACGGCGCCCACCACGTCGACGAGGCCGTAGCCCCTGTCGTACGACGTGGTGCCGAGGGGACCGGACTGCCCGGCGAGGAAGTCGGAGACGCCGGCAGCTCCGGCGAGCACGGGCTTGAGCTTCAGAGCTGGTCTCACGAGGTCCTCCCGAGGGTGTCGTCTCCGACTCCTCAACGACGCTCGCGGCGTCAGGTCACGGAGGGTCACGCTCCCCTGTTCGGAGCACTCAGCCGTCCGGATGGGCCGCTCCCCTTGCCACCGGGGGACAATGAGGCCATGACCGAGCTCCCTCGCAAGGCCGCCGCGCGCACCGCGCGGCTGGCGGCACTGCCACTGGGGTACGCCGGACGCCAGGCCGTGGGCCTCGGCAAGCGACTCGGTGGCAAGTCGGCCGAGGCGGTGCTGACCGACGTCCAGCAGCGCACCGCCGAGCAGCTCTTCCGCACGTTGGGCGAGCTCAAGGGCGGGGCGATGAAGTTCGGCCAGGCGCTGAGCGTGCTCGAGGCCGCGCTGCCCGAGGAGGTGGCCGCGCCCTACCGCGAGCAGCTGACCGCGCTCCAGGACTCCGCTCCCCCGATGCCGACCGCCACGGTGCGCCAGCAGATCGCCGCGCACCTCGGCGCGGACTGGAAGGAACGTCTGGTCTGGCTCGACGGCGCGCCGACCGCTGCGGCCTCGATCGGCCAGGTCCACCGAGGTCGCTGGGACGATGGCACGACCGGGGAGCGCGAGGTCGCGGTCAAGGTGCAGTACCCCGGTGCCGGCGAGGCGCTGATGGGCGACCTGAAGCAGATCGCGCGGCTGGCGCGCAGCGTCGCGCCGGTCTTCCCGGGCCTCGACATCAAGCCCTTGGTCGCCGAGCTGCAGGCGCGGGCCGCCGACGAGCTCGACTACACCCTCGAGGCGGAGGCGCAGTCGGCGTACGCCGAGGCGTTCGCCGACCACCCCGACATCGTGGTCCCACCCGTGGTCGCCGTGGGCGGCGAGGTCATCGTCACGGAGTGGATGGACTCCGCGCACTCCCTGGCACACGTCATCCGCGAAGGCACCCAGGCCGAGCGCGACCACTACGGCGAGCTCTTCGTCCGGTTCCTGTTCGAGGGGCCGCGACGCACCGGCATGCTCCACGCCGACCCGCACCCCGGCAACTTCCGGGTGATCCCGGCCGACGACGGCGGCCTGGGCCGGCTGGGCGTGCTCGACTTCGGAGCCGTGGCCCGCCTCCCGCAGGGTCAGCTGCCCGAGGCGATGGGCCGGCTCATCCGTGTCGCGATGGAGTCCGACGAGGAGTCGCTGGTCGCCGGCCTGCGTGCCGAGGGCTTCATCAAGGAGCGCACCGCCGTCGACCCGGCGCTCGTGCTGGCCTACCTCGCGCCGTTCGTGGAGCCGGCCGCGCAGGAGCGGTTCTCCTTCACCCGCGAGTGGATGCGCGAGCAGTTCGAGCGGATCAACGACCCTCGCGCCGAGACGTTCACGCTGGCCACCAAGCTCAACCTCCCGACGTCGTACCTCCTCATCCACCGCACCTGGCTCGGCGCCCTCGGGCTGCTCAGCCAGCTCGGCGCCACCGCCCCCTTCCGGGAGATCCTCGAGGAGTCGCTGCCGGGGTTCGCCGCTGACTGACCTCCCACGCGCGGTAGTCCAGTGGCAGGTGGCTGCCCCGCCGGGGTAGTCCAGTGGCAGATGGCTGTCCGGAGGGCCGAAAGACGACCGTCTGCCACTGGACTACCCCGAGGTGGCGTCGCGGGACGGGCGCGGCACGTCGGTGGCACGATGGCGCGCATGTCCTCCCCTTCGCCCGCCGCAGACGCCCTCGCCCGCTGGCACGCCGTCGTCGAGTCCCGCGACCCGGCCGGACTGCCCGCGCTGATCGCCGAGGACGCAGTCTTCCGCAGCCCCGCGGTCCACACGCCGCAGGAGGGTCGCGACACCGTGGTCGGCTACCTCACCGCCGCCTTCGTCGTCCTCGGCCCGCACCTCACCTACGAGCGCGAGTGGCTCGGTGAGGACTCGGCGGTGCTGCAGTTCCGCAGCGAGGTCGGCGGCCTCGACGTCTCGGGTGTCGACATGATCACGTGGGACGCCGACGGCCGGATCGTCGACTTCACCGTGATGGTCCGGCCGAAGAAGGCGCTCGACGTCGTCATCGAGCACATGGGGGCCGAGCTGATGCGGATGCTCGAGGCCGCCGGTCACTGACCCCGTCGGCGCACGACCCGGTCGAGGATGCCGAGCGTCGCGCGCAGCGCGGTCTGGTCGATGACCGGGAAGATCGTGCGCCACCGGTCGGTGACCGCGGACCAGTCGTAGACCGACGTCACCCACGTGCCGGTGCGACCGTCCACCTCGCCGGCCTCGAGGAGGTAGGCGTAGGTGTGGCCGATCGGCGGCTGGATGGTGCCGTCGATCCACCAGCCGATCTCGAGGTCGGTCCGGTAGCGGTCGATGACCACGTCGACGTCGTAGCGCCCCATCGGCAGGTCGCCCAGCGCCTCGCGGTCCATGTGCACGGTGAACCGGTCGCCGACCGCGGACACCGGGTCGCCGTCGGCGGCCTGGAGCATCCCCGACGAGTCGATCTCGACGTGGCCCTCCGGGTCGCGCAGCACCGCGAAGATCGCGGAAGGATCCGCCTCGATGAAGCGGCGGGCGGTCAGCTGGTCGGTCATGGGGCCAGCCAAGCACGCCGCTCGTTCGCCGTCGTTCGCGCCACCCTGGCGGCGTACGACATCGCGCGAGCCCGTTCCGATGTCGTTTCCCGCCACCCTCGAGCGCTCAGACCCAGAAGCCGCGCCCGCCGGCCCAGTCACCGAACTGCTCGCGGTACGACGACGCCGGGCTGCGGGAGCCGAGGTAGGACCCGACCACCGCGGCCCCGAGGTCGTCGAGCTCGGGGCTGACCATCCGGCCGTCGACCCGTCGCGCCATCGAGTCGATGAAGCGGGCCAGGCCCGGGTCCTCGCCGAGCCGGAAGAAGGTCACCTGCGCGCCCAGCCGGGCGGACGCGTCGAGCTCGCGCACCGACTGGGCGATGGTCAGCGGGTGTGGTGGATAGGAGAACCACACCTCGCCGTCCTGCTCGAGGTGGGCGGTGGGCTCGCCGTCGGTGACCACGAGGAGCACCGGCTGGGCGTTGGGATGCTTGCGGAAGAACCGGTTGGCCAGCAGCAGCCCGTGGTGGAGGTTGGTGCCCTTGTCCCACTTCGCGTCCAGCGCGGTGAGCTCCTCGATCTCCATCACCTGCGCGTGCCGACCGAAGGCGATCAGCTGGAGGTCGTCGCCGCGGAAGCGGGACCGGATGAGCTGGTGCAGCGCCAGCGCGGTCCGCTTCATCGGCACCCAGCGGCCGTCCATCGCCATCGAGAACGACGTGTCGACCAGCAGGGCGACCGCCGCCTGGGTGCGGGCCTCGGTCTCGACGACCTCGATGTCGTCGACCGTGAGCCGGATCGGGCGACCTGCGTCGCGCAGGACCGCGTTGGTGATCGTGCGTGGCACGTCCCACGGCTCGGTGTCGCCGAACTCCCAGCGCCGGCTCGCGCCCGACGGCTCGCCCGCGAGTCCGGTCGTCCGCGTCTCGCGGGCGCCGGAGCGTCCGCTCATCCGGTCCGCGACGTCGCGCAGGAGTGCCTTGCCGAGCTGGCGCATCGCCTTCGGCGAGAGCCGCAGCTCGCCGTCGGAGCCGCGCTTGAGGTAGCCGCTGTCACGCAGCGCACGCTCGAGCTCCTGCAGCGTCTTCGCCGACACAGCCGCGTCCTGCCCGAGCTGGTGGGCCAGCGCGTCGAGGTCGACGTCGTCCATCCGCGCACCCTGGTGGGACTGGGCCAGCTGCTCGGCGAGCGCGTCGAGCTGGGCGAGGTCCTGCAGGGCGCCCGTCCCGTCGCCGAGTCCCATGCCCGTCCCGGGGCCACCCTCGAAGCTCTCCGAGCCCGACCAGTCCTCGCCGGGCCGCAGCGCCTGCAGGTTGGCGTCCATCCGGGCCAGCTGCTCCATCAGCTGCGGCGAGCCGAACGCCTGCTGCGAGAGCTCCATCAGCTCCTGCTGCTGCTCGGGCGTCATCGAGTTCAGCATCCGCTGGGCCGCAGCGGCTCGCTGGGCGAGCGAGTCGAGGAGCTCGTCCATGTCCTGGGGGTTCTCCGGGAAGAAGTCCCCGTGCTGGTCCATGAAGTCGCGGAACTCCTCGTCCGTGACCCCGCCGGCGGCGTGCTTCTCGAGCAGGTCGTTGAGGTCGGAGAGCATCTCCGAGACGGCCTGCCGGTCCTCCTCGGTCGCGCCCTCGAGCGCCTGCTTCATGCCGGCGAAGCGCTGGTCGAGCAGCTCGCGACCGAGCAGGTCCTTGATCTGCTCGTAGGCCTCGCGCGCCTCCGAGGACTGCCAGTCGTACGACGACAGCTCGCTCACCGCGGCCGGCGTGGAGGTCGGCAGGTTGTCGAGCATCATCTCGCGGAAGTCGCGGTCGGCGTCGTCCATCGTGATGTCGCGCGCCAGCTGGCCCCGCTCGGCCATGACGGCCTGGTCGAGCAGCTCCTTCACCTCGCGCATGGTGCCGTCGAGGTTGTTGCGCTGCAGGATCTCGCGTCGCTTCTCGGCCACCCGGCGGGCGAGCTCGTCGAGCCCGGCCTGGTCGCTGCTGCCGCGGCGCAGGAACTCGCGCATCGCGCGCTCGGGCGAGTAGCCGGCCATCACGTCCTGGCCGATGGCGTCGAGCGCCTCGGCGAGGTCGACGGGCGGGGCGAGCGGGTCGCCGCCGGCGTACTTCTTGAACCGACTCATCGAGCCAGCACCTTGCGCATCCAGATGTCCGCGGGCCACTCGTCACCGTCGATGCGCTCGACCTCCGTGAAGCCGTGGGCGCGGTAGAAGTCGTAGGCCTGCTCGTTGCCCTCGACCACCTCGAGCCACAGCTCGTCGCCCTCGACCATCGCCTCGATCTCGGCGAGCAGCCGACGCCCGAGGCCGCGTCCCTGGTGGTCGGGGTGGACGTAGAGCTTCCACATCACCTCGCGGTCGCCGCTGACGTAGGGGAAGTCGCGATAGGACTGCGACAGGCGGCCGAGGTTGGCCAGCGCGACGACCTCGCCGTCCTGCTCGGCGACGAGGTGGGCGTTGCGCGCGAGCGACTTCTCGAAGACCTCGGGGACCCACCACTCGTCGAGCATCCGCTGGGCGTACGCCGCGTCGATCGGTTCGTAGGTCGGTGGCACGACCGCCTCGCCGAGGTCGCGGAACGCGGGGATGTCGTCAACGGTGCCAGGGCGGATGGTGGTGGTGCCTGCGGAGCGGACCTCAGCCATAGACCGTCTCCCCGGCGTCGGTGTCCTTGCCGATCTTGCGAGCCAGGTAGAGGCCCTCCAGCGCGAGCTCGAGCGCGGCGGCACGCTCGCCGTCGTTGGTCGCCCCGACGCGGTCGCACACCTCGTCGTAGAGGTCGGACTCACCCAGCACCGGCAGTCCGGCGAGGAAGTCGCGGGCGCCCACGCGGGCGCCGGTGCTGACCATCGCGCCCTCCTCGATCGCCTCGACCAGCAGTCGCAGGTCGATGCCGGCCAGGTGGGCACGCACCGTCTCGGCGACCGCGGTGCGGAGCAGGTGGGTGAGGATCTCGGTCTCGCGCCCCTCCTCGCCGGTCTCGAACTCGATCTTGCCGCCGAGCACGTCGACGGCGGTCTCGAGGTCGACGACACGGGCCACGGCCTGCTCCTCGCCCTGGGTGGTAGCCCGGTGCAGGGCGGCGGCAGCGATGGTCTCGGCACCGGCGATCGCGAACCGGGCGCTGACGCCCGAGCGCTGGTCGACCGACTGGGAGTCACGCAGGTTGCGGGTGAAGCGGGCCAGCACCTCGAGGAGGTAGGTCGGCACGTCGGCGACGAGGTCGGCCTCCTGCTCGATGACGGCCATCTCCTCCTCGACCTCGCGCGGGTAGTGCGTGCGGATCTCGGCGCCGAAGCGGTCCTTGAGCGGGGTGATGATGCGACCGCGGTTGGTGTAGTCCTCCGGGTTGGCGCTGGCCACCACGAGGACGTCCAGTGGCAGCCGCACGATGTAGCCGCGGATCTGGATGTCACGCTCCTCCATAACGTTGAGCATCGCGACCTGGATCCGCTCGGCGAGGTCGGGCAGCTCGTTGATCGCGACGATGCCGCGGTGGCTGCGCGGGATGAGGCCGAAGTGGATGGTCTCCGGGTCGCCTAGGTGGCGGCCCTCGGCGACCTTCATCGGGTCGACGTCGCCGATGAGGTCGGCGACCGACGTGTCGGGGGTCGCGAGCTTCTCGGCGTACCTCTCGTCGCGATGCCTCCATGAGATGCGCAGGTCCTCGCCGTACGTCGCGGCCGCCTGCTGGGAGGTGACGGTGATCGGCTCGTAGGGGTGCTCTCCGAGCTCGGAGCCGGAGATCACCGGGGTCCACTCGTCGAGCAGCGCGACCAGCGAGCGGAGCAGGCGGGTCTTGCCCTGGCCGCGCTCACCGAGCAGGACGATGTCGTGGCCCGCGAGCAGGGCGCGCTCGACCTGCGGGATGACGGTCTCGGAGAAGCCGTGGAGGCCCGGCCACGGGTCCTCACCGGCACGCAGCCGGGCGAGCAGGTTGTCGCGGAGCTCCTGGCGGAGCGTCTTGAGCTGGTGGCCGCTCTCGCGGAGCTGGCCGAGGGTGCTGGCGTCGGGGTGCTGGGTCTGGTCCGTCACGTCTTCCACGCTAGACCCGGCCGTCAACGTCGAGTGCGCTCGAAGTCAGCCTCAGGACAGGTCGAGGTGCATCACGTGCAGCCCGACCCGGCCGTGGGTCGCGCTGTCGAAGGCGCGCGGCACGGTGCCGATGATCTCGAAGCCGAGGTCCTGCCACAGGCGTACGGCGGCGGTATTGGTCTCGACGACGGCGTTGAACTGGATCGCGGCGAACCCCTGGTCGCGGTGCCACTGGACGGCGTACTCGCCGAGCCGGCGACCCACCCCGCGCCCCCGCGCGGTCCCGTCGACCATGAACGAGCCGGTGCCGACGTGGGCCCCGCGGCCGGGACGGTTCGGGCCCATCTTGGCCGAGCCGAGGACGCGGTCGTCCTCCTCCAGCACGACCACGTGGCTGCCGTCGAGCCACCAGCCACGCGCCTGCTCCGACGTCGCGCCCAGCGGGTAGGCGTAGGTCTCGCCGGCCTCGACGATGTCGCGCCAGAACGGCCAGATCGCCGGCCAGTCCGCCTCGGCGGCCACACGGATGCTCATATGTCCATCGCCCCGTCGATCGACTGGCGGATCAGGTCGGCGTGCCCGACGTGGCGGGCGTACTCCTCGACCATGTGCACCAGCACCCACCGGAGGGTCGCGGTCTCCCCCTTGGCCGGGTCGCGCGGGCGCGCCACGCGCTGCGCGAGGTCGGGATCAGCCGCCAGCACGCTGTCCAGGCAGGCGTCGGAACGGGTGATGGCGTCGACGAGCAGTCCGTCGAGCTCGGCGTGCGACGCGCCGGCGGCGCTGTGCCAGTCCCAGTCGGGGTCGTCGTCCCAGGGAGCGGTGTCCCACGGAGGAGCGGGCTCGTGGGCGGCGAGGTTGTAGGAGAACCAGTAGTCCTCCACGAAGGCGAGGTGCTTGAGCATCCCGCCGAGGGTGAGGTCGCTCGGCGGGAGGGTCTGGTCGAGCTGGGCGTCGGTCAGGCCTCTCGCCTGCAACCGGACCGTCGCGCGGAAGTGGTCGAGGTAGGAGCGGAGCATGCCGACCTCGGAGTCGCTGAAGGACGGCTCGGGGCGCTCGATCGTCATGGCGGCACCGTAGTGCGCGGACCGACGGACCGGACACCCGGACACGACGAGCCGCCCCGCTCGGATCGGGCGAGGCGGCCCGGGTGGGGTCGGCTGGTCGGTCAGAGGGTCGGGCCCTCGCCGCGCAGCTTGTCGACCTCGGCCATCGCGTCGCGGAGCTGGCCGAGCCACTCGTCGGCGTGCTCGCCGACCAGCTTGACCGACCACGCGAGCGCGTCGGACCGGGAGCGGGCGACGCCGGCGTCGACGAGCGTGTCGAGCACCTGCCGCTCGGGCTGGCGCAGCCGCGTCATCACCGGGGCGGAGACGTGGGTGAAGAGCGCCTCGGTCTCACCGAGCCGCACCCCCCACGACACCTTGCGCTGGTAGCGGGCCTCGGCCTCGAGCGCGATCTCGATGCGCTCGGCCTTGGTCTCGGAGCGGAAGCGGCCGATGCGGCCCTCCGCCTCGGCGCCGTCCGCCTCCTCGGCGAGCGTGCCCATCACCGTGACCTCCTCACGGTCGGACCTCACCTCGATCTCGCTGAACCAGGCCTCCGGCAGCCGCCCCCGGAACCAGTCCGCGGCGTCGGCCGCGGGCGGGAGGTCGGCGACCTGCCAGCCTCCACGGCGACCGCGGACCTCGCCGCGCTCGCCCCGCCCCTGACCTCGTGGACCGCGGCGCTCGCCCCGGCCTTCGCCGCGTCGGCCGCGGCCCTCGTCGTGCTCGTCTTCGGCTCTGGCGTTCGTCATGTGCCTCCTTCTTGCAGTGCTTACATGATTACACCGTTGAACCGTGAGGTCGACCCACGTGTTCCCGCACTACGCTCGGCCGCGTGGATCGACTCCAGCAGCCCTGCCCGTGCGGCAGCGAGACGACGTACGACGGGTGCTGCGGGCCGCTGCTCGCCCACACCGCGCAGGCGACGACCCCCGAGCAGCTGATGCGCTCGCGCTACACCGCCCACGTGCGCGGCGACGCCGACCACCTCTTCCGGACCTGGCACCCGCGCACCCGTCCCGATGACGTACGACCGGACCCGCACACCCGGTGGACCGGCCTGCGGATCGTCGCCGCGGCCGGCGGCACGGTCGAGTTCGTCGCGAGCTGGGAGGGCGGCTCGATGCACGAGGTGAGCCGGTTCGAGCAGCGTGCCGGGCGCTGGGTCTACGTCGACGGCGACGTCACGTAGGCGCGTCCACCCAGCGCTCGCCGACCGCCTCCGGCTCCGCCGCTCCCCCGGTCGCCGCTCTCACGATCGCGCGCAGCCGGTCGGTCTCGGTCGGAGCGGCCGCGAGCAGCAGCCGGACGCGGGCGTCGTGGGCCACGCCGAGCACGGTGACACCGCGTGAGCGGAGCTCACCCTCGACCCGTCCGGCGTCCGCGTGGTCGAGCTCCAGCGCGAGCTCGGTGAGCAGCGTGCGGCGCAGCGTCCCGGCCTCGGCCAGTGCCGTGCGGACCGCGTCGCCGTAGGCGCGCACCAGACCACCCGCGCCGAGGAGGGTGCCGCCGAACCAGCGGGTCACCACCGCGGCCACGTCGCTGACGCCGGCACCGCGGAGCACGTCGAGCATCGGCGCCCCCGCCGTGCCGGCGGGCTCGCCGTCGTCGGACGAGCGCTCTACCTCGCCCCGAGGTCCGAGCACGAAGGCCGAGCAGTGGTGCCGCGCGTCGCCGTGCTCGCGGCGCAGGCGAGCGACGAGCGCCCGCGCCTCGTCCTCGTCGGCGACCCGACGCAGCGTGCAGAGGAAGCGCGAGCCACGGTCCTGCACCTCGCCGGTCGCGGCACGCGCCACGGTGACGTACGACGTCACGCCGGCCGGTCTGCGGGATCCACCCGCGACGGTGACTCTGGCTCCGGGGCCGGCTCGGGCTCCTCCTCGGCCGCCGCCTTCGCGGCGGCCTTGACCTCGGCGGGCCCGGGCTCCCAGACCACCTTGACCTCCTCGAAGCCCTTGTGCCGCTGCATGCGGGCGTAGAGGGCGTAGGCCTGACGGTCGGCGTCGGTGAGCTGGACGTTGTCGGTGAACGGGGTGAGCAGCGCGCGCGGCCAGAGGCGACGGGCCCACACCACGTTGATCTCCATCGCCAGGACCGCCATCACCGCGCCGATCCAGAGGAAGCCGATCAGACCGAGGACGAGCCCGAACGTCTTGGTCATCGAGGTGGTGTTGACGAGCACGCGGTCGACGTAAGCCGCGCCGGCGAGCTGGAGCAGCTGCCACATCACGGCCAGCGTGTAGCCGCCGGGGGCCGCGCGCCAGAAGGAGTGCTGGCCGGTGGCGGCGAACCGGAAGAGCAGCGTGAGGAACGTGCCGACCACGGCGACGGTGATTAGCGGGAGGAACGTCTTGAGCCCCTCGGCCACCACGGCACCGAAGAGGTCGGTGGTGCTCGCGATGGTCGACACGACGGTCACCGCCAGCAGCGAGAAGCCCGCGGTCACCAGCAGGATGAGCGTCTTCACGCGGGCGTAGACCGGGTTGGGGCGGCTGTTGCGGGGCACCGACCAGGCGACGTGCTGAGTGTTCTGCAGGGCCTGCCCGAGACCCATCGCACCGTAGAGCGCGGCCAGGGCACCGACGACCACACCGGAGACCGAGCCCTGGAGCCCCTCCGGTCGGCCGAGCTCGTCGCCGATGATCGGGAACTGCGACAGCGCCGAGTTGAGGATCTGCTCCTGCCACTGCGGTTCGCCGCGCAGGATCAGCCCGAGGATCGAGGTGCCGAGCAGCATCAGCGGGAAGATCGCGATGAACGCGTAGTAGGTCAGCGCCGAGGCGAGGTAGGGGCCCTGGTCGTCGAAGTACTTGTAGATGACGGCCAAGGGGAAGCCGAGCACCGAACGACGGCGCTGGAACCTGTCGACTGCCCCCACCGCTCCCACGGGTGCGAGGTTACCGCTCCGGGCGCCCCGGGCCGCACCGACGCACCATCACCACCAGCCGAGCAGCTGCCCGCCGAGGCGGACGACGAAGCCCGACACGACCACGAGGAAGAACGCGCGGACGAACCGGGCGCCCTTCGCCATCGCGACCCGAGCCCCGAGATAGCCGCCGGTGATGTTCGCCGCGGCCATGACCAGGGCGAGGTCCCAGATGACCGCGCCCTGGGGGATGAACACGGCGAGCGCCGCGAGGTTGGTCGCCCAGTTGGCGAGCTTCGCCTTGGCCGAGGCCTCGAGGAAGTTGTAGCCGAGGAGCCCGACGAGCGCGAAGACCAGGAACGAGCCCGTGCCGGGTCCGATCGCACCGTCGTAGAAGCCGATCGTCAGTCCCGTCACCACCACCGCCGAGAGGTGCCGGCCACCGCGGAACCGCAGGCTGGTCAGCTCCCCGACGCTCGGCTTGAACCAGACGTATCCTCCGACGAGCACCAGCGCGACCAGGATGATCGGGTCGAACGCGCTGCGCGGCAGCAGCGAGGCGACCAGCGCGCCACCGGCAGCACCGAGCCCGGCTGCGACCATGAGCGGCACGAACGTGCGCGGGTCGGGACGGATGCGACGGACGTACGTCGCCGCGCTGATCGACGTGCCGCAGAAGGACGCCAGCTTGTTGGTGGCGGCGATCTGCACCACCGAGGCGCCCGGCAGGCCGATGAGCAGGGCGGGCAGCTGCACCAGCCCCCCGCCGCCGACCACGGCGTCGACGAATCCGGCGACCAGTGCGGCGAGGACCAGGAACCCGACGACCTCCAGGGACAGGTCGCCCACGTCAGCCGGAGCTGGAGCTCGAGCTGGATCCCGTGCCGGTGTCCCGGACGTAGGGCTGCACGACGACGGCGTCGTAGTCCTCGGGCATGGTGGCGCTCAGGCCGGGGCACTCGAACTGCTGCGACTGGTCCTCGACCATCTTCGGGGCCGAGCAGCTCAGGGTCGCGATCGGCTCGCTGTCGGCGGAGAACACCATCTCGAAGATCGCGGCCCGCTCCTCACCTGAGGAGTTCGTGATCGTGCCCTTGACGTTGGGGGTCGTGACGGCGTCGCCGTTGACGGAGCGCTCGACCGAGGTGAGCTTCCAGCCGTCGGCGATCTCGAAGCCGTTCCAGGAGAACGCCTTGCCGACCTCCACCTCGACGGGCTCCGCGCTGTCGTCGGCGTCGTCGCCGCAGGCGCTGAGGGCACCGAGGCAGACGAGCGCCACCAGGGCGGGAGCGACCCGACGGTGCGCGTGCCTCACGAGGCCGCCACGAAGGTCAGGAGGTCCTGCCGGGTCAGCACGCCGATCGGCTTGCCGTCCTCCTGCACGAGCACCGCGTCGGACTTCTCGAGGAGCGTCACGGCGTCGGCGGCGGCCTCGGTCGAGCCGATCGTCGGCATGGGCGACGACATGTGGTCCTCGACCGGGTCGTTGAGCTTGGCGGTGCCGGCGTAGAGCGCGTCGAGCAGCGTCGACACGGACACGGCGCCGGCGACCTCGGCGGCCACGATCGGCGGCTCGGCACGCACGACGGGCATCTGGCTGACGCCGTACTCCTGGAAGATGTGGACGGCCTCGGCGATCGTCTCGCTGGGGTGGGTGTGCACCAGGTCGGGCAGCTGCCCGGACTTGCCGCGCAGCACCTCGCCGACGGTGCGGTGGTCGGCCTGCGCACCGGTGGCGAAGCCGTACTGGGCGAGCCACTCGTCGTTGAAGATCTTGGTGAGGTAGCCGCGACCGGAGTCCGGCAGCAGGACGACGACGACAGCGTCGGTGCGGCCCTCCTCGGCGAGCTCCTGCGCGACCTGCCGCGCGGCCCACGCGGCCATCCCGCAGGACCCACCGACGAGCAACGCCTCCTCGCGGGCCAGGCGGCGGGTGAAGGCGAAGGAGTCCGCGTCGGAGACCTCGATGACGCGATCGGCGACGGTGCGGTCGTAGGTGTCGGGCCAGAAGTCCTCACCGACGCCCTCGACGAGGTAGGGACGGCCGGTGCCGCCGGAGTAGACCGACCCCGCCGGGTCGGCACCGATCACCTGGACGTCGGGGTTCTGCTCCTTGAGGTAGCGCCCGACGCCGCTGATCGTGCCGCCGGTGCCCATGCCGCACACGAAGTGGGTGATCCGGCCCTCGGTCTGAGCCCAGATCTCCGGTCCGGTGGTCTCGTAGTGCGAGCGCGGGTTGTGGGGGTTGGCGTACTGGTTGGGCTTCCACGCACCGGGCTGCGAGGCGAGCCGGTCCGAGACGTTGTAGTAGGAGTCGGGGTGCTCGGGCGCGACGGCCGTCGGGCAGACCACGACCTCGGCGCCGTAGGCCTTGAGCACGTTGCGCTTGTCGACGCTGACCTTGTCGGGGCACACGAAGACGCACCGGTAGCCCTTCTGCTGGGCGACCATCGCCAGCCCGACTCCGGTGTTGCCGGAGGTCGGCTCGACGATCGTGCCGCCCGGCTGGAGCTCGCCGGACGCCTCGGCGGCCTCGATCATCCGCGTGGCGATGCGATCCTTCACCGACCCGCCGGGGTTGAGGTACTCGACCTTCGCGAGCACCAGCGGCCCGCCGGCGATGTCGCCGGAGTCGGACCCCGGCAGGTCGAGCGTGCGGCCCAGCCGGACGAGCGGGGTGTTGCCGATCAGGTCGAGGACAGAGTTCGCGTACTGCACCCGGCCAATGTACCGACCGACCGCCCCAACGCCTGCAACGCCAGTTGCGTACGCTCGGGGCCGTGGGGGCGACAGGAGCAGCACGCAAGCTGGCATCGGCCGCCGCCCTGGGTGGTGGTGGCCTGTCCGTCCTCGGGGCCGGGCTCTACGGAGTCCTGGTCGCCGAGGCGAGGATCGCGCGCAAGGTGATCGGCAACGCCACCGACACGCCTCCCGACGCGACGGGCTGGTACGGCCGGGGACGGCCCGGGCCCGCGGTCCGCATCGCGCTCCTCGGCGACTCCAGTGCCGCGGGCTACGGCGTCGAGCGGGTCGAGGAGACCCCGGGCGCGCACCTCGCGAGCGGGCTGGCCCACCAGGCCGACCGTCGCGTGCACCTGCGCTCCTTCGCCGTCGTCGGGGCGCAGTCCAGCGCCCTGGCCGAGCAGGTCGACCACGCGCTGCCCACCCACCCCGACCTCGCCGTCGTGCTCATCGGCGCGAACGACGTCACCCACACCGTGCTGCCCTCGGCGTCGGTGCGGCACCTCGCCGAGGGCGTACGCCGCCTGCGCGAGGCAGGCGTCGTGGTCGTCGTGGGCACCTGCCCCGACCTCGGCACGATCCGGCCGATCCCGCCGCCGCTCAAGCAGGTCGCCCGCGGCTGGTCGCGCCGGCTCGCAGCCGCCCAGACCATCACCGTCGTCGAGAACGGCGGCCGCTCGGTGTCCCTGGGCGACATCCTCGGTCCGGAGTTCGACGCGGCGCCGGCGGTGCTGTTCGGGCCGGACCGCTTCCACCCCTCCGCCGACGGCTACCGGCAGCTCGCCTCCGTGCTCGTGCCGTCGTGCCTGGCCGCCCTCGACCTGCTGCCCGACGACGAGGCCCTGCCCGAGCCGCTGCGGCGCGAGGGCATCCTGCCGGTCGCGGCCGCCGCGGTCCGCGCCGCGCGTACGCCCGGCACCGAGGTCGACGGCACCGAGGTCGGTGGCAACCAGCGCGGCCTGCGCGGGCGCTGGGTCGAACTGCGCCACCGTCGCCGGCGCCCCTCCACCGACGCCGAGTCGCCGGGCGAGCACGAGGAGCACGAGGAGTCCGCCGACGGCGCGTCGGGCGGTGAGTGAGACATCGTCTGACGGCGCAGAACCTGCGCCACTCACCGCCCGAGCACCGGACGTCCGGCTGGCGGTGAGTGAGACATCTTCCGAGCGACCGAAAGATGTCTCACTCACCGCCCGAGCCCCCGACGAAATGACGCCGGCCCGCCCGAGAACGACTCGGGCGGGCCGGCGGAGCTCACATGGCGATCAACAGGTGATCAGTCGCCACGCATGATCGCGAGGATGCGCAGCAGGTTGGTGTAGATCCAGACCAGGCTGACGGTCATCGCGAAGGCCGCCCGCCACGACTCGCGCTCGGGGAGGCCGGCGGCGACGCCGTTCTCGACGAAGTCGAAGTCGAGGATCAGCATGAACACACCGAGCACCAGGCCGGCGAGGGCGAAGACGAAGCCGAGGCCGCCCATGCCGTAGAGGCCGGTGTTGATGCCGAAGAAGCTCAGCACCAGCGACAGGAGGCCGAGGCCGACCATGCCGAACATGCCGGCGATCACGCCGCGGCGGAACTTGTCGCCCACCTTGATGTTGAAGAACTTGTAGGCCGCGAGCGTGCCGGCGAAGGCGCCGAACG
This sequence comes from Nocardioides hwasunensis, assembly GCF_014779665.1. Taxonomy (GTDB): domain Bacteria; phylum Actinomycetota; class Actinomycetes; order Propionibacteriales; family Nocardioidaceae; genus Nocardioides; species Nocardioides hwasunensis. The sequence continues at coordinate 282,514 of NZ_JACXYY010000004.1, forward strand.
TGCCGAGCACCGCGCTGGTGACGACGCCGTCGAACTGGGCCTCGAAGACCTTGCTGATCGCGCCGAGTGCCACGCCCTCGACGGCCGCGAAGGCGACCACGAGAGCCGGGCTGATGACGCGCTTGAACGAGTTGACGAGGGACAGCAGGAACGCGGCTCCCGCGCCGAGTCCGGCGAGCATGAGGGCACGCGACGCGGCCGAGTTGGCCTCGACGCTCGTGCCGGCCAGGTCACCGATCCACCACCAGGTGACGATCGCGGTGGCGAACACGACCGCGATCGAGATCGCGGTCTTCTGGATCACGGTGTCGACCGTCATCCGGCCCTGGTCCACCTGGCCCGGCGTGCCGGTGCCCCACGTGGACGGGTCGCTGCTGGCGTCGCCGTAGCCGGGGTAGGTCTGGTTTCCGTAGGCGTTCGACGAGGCGCGGTTGAACTCCTCGGAACGGTTGAACACCGGGTTGTTGCTCTTCATGGTCTCTCCTTGGAGGCCGCCTCCGGAGGTTCCGGAGGCTCCGGCGCCGTCGTGGTGACGACACCTGTTCTCGTCACTCCACTCTAGCCGGGGTGACACCCGTTCAAACGCCCGCGAGGGGGCGCCTGTTCCCATCACAGCAACTTCTCAGGGAGCCTCCGACCAAAGTCGGAGACGGCGTACGACGACCGCGCGGGGTCAGCCGGTGATGATCGCCCGGATCGTCGTGGTCGAGCGCTTGGTGGAGTCGTCGCCCAGATACTTCAGGACGATCTTCTTCGCGCCGGCGCGCTGGAAGCGCGGGAGCCTGATGACGGCCGTGCCGTTCTTCACCGGCACCTTGAAGACGAACCTGGTCCCCCTGACCCGGACCTTGACCTGTCCGGTGCCCGGTCCGGCCTCGGAGGCGATCCGGACACGGACCCTGATCCGCTCACCGACGGTGCCGCGCACCCTGGTCGTGGCGACGCGGATCTCGGCGGGCTGCTTGACGACAGGAGCCGGGGTCGGCACGGGGACCGGCGTCGGAGCCGGGGTGACCGTCGGTGCCGGCGTGGTCGGGGCGGGGGTGGTGGGGGCAGGCGTGGTCGGGTCGGTGGGAGTGGTCGCCGGCGGCTGGCACGGGACCGTGCCCGAGCGGAGCGAGTGGCCGTCGGTGTCGCCGTCGTCGCTCCACACGACCTCCTTGCGGCCGCCCACGCAGGCCGACTGCGGCGCGAACGCGATGCCCTCGTTGTTGAGGTTGGGCATGCCCAGCGGCCGGTCGTAGGCGTGGGCGACCGCGAAGGCACCGGCGGCGAGCTCCATGGCGACCGACGTGCCGTCGCAGCTGTCGTCGCACAGGACGCGCAGCTGCGCGGTCTCCGGGTCCCAGGCCACGTCCATCGCCGCGGCCGGGCCTGCGTTGGTGACCAGCTGCGGGTCGATCGTGGCGACCAGGTGCGCCTTCTCCTGGACGGCCACGGTCTGCTCGAGCGCGACGACGTACACCAGGCCGGTGCCCTCGACCGCGACGGCGTACAGGCCGGTGCCGTGGTGGGGGTAGTCGGCCGGGGCGTACGCCTTGCCCTTCGCCTGGTCGAGGAAGCCACCGGCGGTGAGCGCGCTGTCGGGGATCCAGGTGATGCCCTCGAGGCCGAGGTTGGCCCCCAGGGTCGGGAGCAGGTCGTTGAGGTTCCACTCGTCGGTGGCGTGCATCGAGCTCGCGGAGGTGCCGGGCACGTAGCGCAGCACGGTGTTCCTGCTGACACCGCTGACGCTGTTGTCGCGCTCGGCGGCGAGGTAGACCGCACCGTCGGGCCCGATCGTGATGCCCTCGGTGTCCGGCGCGCCGGTGCCGTCGTCGTAGCGCGGGTTCTTGCCGCCGGCCCATCCGGCGGCGGGCACCCAGGTGGCGCCGTCCTTCGTCATCTTGAAGAGGGTGCCGGCCTTGTTCTGGGCCACCCAGAGGGTCTTGCCACTCGGGTCGGCCGGGTCGAAGACCACACCGCTTGCGTCCTGGTTGAAGGTCTCGGCGAGGTCGGAGACGACCACGTCCTGCGAGCCGAACCACGGCTTCGTCTCGAGGCCGGGGCAGTCGTTGGTCGTGCCCTTGGTCGCCGCGGCGCTCGCGACGAACGAGCCGACGCCGTCCGCACAACGGGCGTACGTCGGCACCCCGTGCGTCGTCCAGCTGAAGGAGTCGATCAGCTTGGCCGCGGGGTCGTAGAGGCGCGCCGAGTCCGCTCCGCCCAGTCCGGGCAGGTTGCCCTCGACCACGAGGTGACCGCGGGCGGGGACCATGCCGGAGAGGGTGGCGGGGGCGACGTCGGTGGAGTCCTTGACGACCCAGCCGGTGACGTCCACCGGGGCGTCGGAGAGGTTGACCAGCTCGACCCAGTCGGTCGGGCTGGAGCTGATCTCGTTGAGCCGGATCGAGCTGCAGGCGTTGGCCGCGCCGCGGGTCGGCACCGTGGTCACCTGCCAGGTGCCGGTGCCGTCGGGACACCGGCCGTACGTCGTCGCGGCGTGGCCGCCGGACCAGCTGTGCTCGTCGACCTTCGAGGTGCCGTCGGCCTGGTAGAGCGTGACGGTGTCGTCGACCCCGAGGCCGAAGCCGGGCGGCGGGGTCTCGGTGTAGATCGCGAAGAAGCCACCCGGCTGGATCACCGTGCCGGAGGGGATGGTGACGAACGGGTTGTTCGCGCCGGCGTCCTTCAGCTTCCAGCCGGAGACGTCGGCCGGGGCGGCGCCGATGTTGGTCAGCTCGACCCAGTCGGCGACGGTGTCGCCGTTGGACTCGACCTCGTTGAGCCTCACGTCGAGCGGGTCGAAGGCGGGCGGGCAGCTGTTGGTCGCACCCGGTGTCGCCGCAGCCTGCAGCACCATCTCACCGGTGCCGTGGGGGCAACGGCCGTAGGACGGGTTGGCGTGGTTGCCCGGGGCGCCGATGCCCTCCCAGGAGAAGTTCCCGACGCGCTTGCCGGTGGCGTCGGCGATCGTGACCTCGTCGTTGGCGCCGAGGCCGAACCCGCCGGTCAGCGTCGCCGGGTCGAAGACGTGGTAGCCCCCGGGCTGGATGACGGTGGAGGTGGTCGTGATCGCGGCCGGGGTGTGGAGCGGGTCGTCGTCGAGGACGGTCCATCCCTGGATGTCGACCGGCAGCGTGCCGGCGTTGAAGAGCTCGACGACGTCCGGGTTGGGATTCGACCTCACCTCGTTGAGGACCACCGTGCCGGCGTACGACGACGGCGCCGCGGCGGCCGGGCTCGTGGCCGCAGTGGTGGCGAGGACGCCGGCGGCGAGGACTCCGGTCAGGGTCAGACTCATCAATCGGTGCATGGGCGCGCTTCCGCAGGAGGGACAGGGTGGCTGACCAGCCGAGCGGATGCTGGCGGAGGCGGCGGAACAGCGGGGCCCTCGCAGGCGAACGCCACGCGAACGACACGCGACGGCACCGTGGCGGTGCGCCACGGCGAAGAGGCTGGTGCCCCGGCTGGGGTTCGAACCCAGACTGCGCGGTTTTTAAGACCGCTTCCTCTACCGGTTGGGATACCGGGGCTCTCTGGTGGGAGAGGCCAGTCTGTCAGCGCCTGTCCGTCAACGAGCGGGCACGCTCGAAGACGGCGTCCGTCATCTCGGCGGTGAGCCGGCCGGTGTAGGTGTTGTGCGGCGACGGGTGGAAGCAGCCGATCAGGGTGACGTCGCCCAGCGTGACCTCGGCGGCGTGGGCGAACTTCGGCTTCCGCGGCGGCGCGGGTGCACCTGCGGCGACGAGTGAGCGGACGGCGCCGTCCCAGCCGAAGGCTCCGAGCGCGACCACAGCGCGCACCGAGGGCAGCAGGGTGAGCTCGGCCGCGATCCAGGGGGCGCAGGTGTCGCGCTCGGCCGGCGTGGGCTTGTTGTCCGGCGGCGCGCACCGCACGGTCGCGACCATCCGGGCGTCGACGAGATTCTGCCCGTCACCGGCGTGCTCGCTGCTCGCCTGCGACGCCCACCCGGTGCGGTGCAGGCTGGCGAAGAGCCAGTCGGCGCTGGGGTCGCCGGTGAAGATCCTCCCGGTCCGGTTGCCGCCGTTGGCGGCGGGCGCGAGGCCGACGATGAGCAGGGACGGGTCGGGGTCGCCCCAGCCGGCGATCGGCCGGCCCCAGTAGGGCTGGTCGGCGAACGACGCACGCTTGTCGCGCGCGACGTCCTCCCGCCAGGTGACGAGCCGGTCGCACGCCGCGCACACGCTGACCCGGGCGGTCAGCTCGGCGAGCGTGTCGGCCCGGGCGAGACGGCGTACGTCGTCGGGGTCGCGCGCCACGGGCGTGTCCGCGGCTGCCGGGTCGTCGGGCCACCCGCTCCCCGGCGCCACCGGACTGGTGAAGGCACCGCCGACGACGGGGTGGGGCAGCAGGGTCATCGAGCCATGCCCTAGATCGCGGCGGCGATGCCGTGCAGGATGTCGGCCTCGGAGACGAGGTGCTCGGGGACCGGCACCCGGGACAGGATCCGGCTCCAGATCAGCGCTCCGGCCCCGATCACGTCGGCGCGTCCGGGGTGCAGGTAGGGCAGCGCGCGCCGCTCGTCGACTGTCATCGCGACCAGCCGGTCGACGAAGGCGGTCGTCGTGGCGTTCGACAGCACCGCACGGTCGAAGGCGTCGCGGTCGTAGGCCGCGAGGTCGAGCACGCCGCAGGCCAGCGTCTTGATCGTCCCGGAGGTGCCGATCACCGTCCGCGTGCGATCGAGCGGGATCCCGGAGGCGTCGAGGTGCTGGTCGATGTCGGCCACGCAGGCGGCGACCTCGGCCGCGGTCGGCGGGTCGCTCGGGAGGTGCCGCTCGTGCAGGCGGACCGACCCGATGTCCATCGAGACGGCCTGACGGGTGTCCCCCTCCCCCAGCACCAGCTCGGTCGACCCGCCGCCGATGTCGACGACGAGCACCGGCTCGGGCGGCACCGGGGCCTGGGCGGCCATCGCGCCGGCGTAGACCAGGGCAGCCTCCTCGTCGCCGGAGAGCACCTCGGGCTCGATGCCGAGCCGGCGGCGTACGCCCTCGCGGAAGACGTCGGCGTTGCGAGCGTCGCGGGTGGCCGAGGTCGCACAGAAGCGGACCCGCTGCGGCGAGACCGCGTGCCGGCGGATGGTCTCGGCGAACTCGTCGATCGCCGCGAAGGTCCGCGCCAGTGCCTCGTCGGCCAGCATCCCCGTCCGGTCGACGCCCTGACCGAGCCGCACGACCCGCGAGTCGCGGAGCAGGACCTCGGCGCCCGACTCGCCGAACCTGCCGATGAGGATCTTGATCGAGTTGGTCCCGCAGTCGATCGCGGCGACGGTGCTCATGCGCTCGGGCTCATGCGTCCGGCTGCGAGGCGTCGTCGACGGACACGCACGGACCCTTCGCCCACCAGTCCCCGATGCGGTCGAGCACCTCGTCGCCGAGCGGGTTGACGCCGCGGCCCATCGCCAGCGACTGGCCGGCCAGGACGTGGAGGCACTTGACCCGGTCGGGCATGCCCCCGGCGCTGATGCCCTCGATCTCGGGCACGTCGAGCCCCGCGCGCTCGCCGACCTCGGCGCGGAGCTCGAGGTAGCGCTCGTGGGCGGCGCGGTAGGCGGCGGCGAGCTCCTCGTCGGTGCCGAGCCGGTCCTGCATCTCCTTCATCACGTGGTCGCCCTCGAGCGTGCCGATGCGCGAGGCCGCCCGGGGGCAGGTGAGGTAGAAGGTCGTCGGGAACGGGGTGCCGTTGGGCAGCCGCGGCTCGGTGGTCACGACGTCGGGGTTGCCGCACGGGCACCGGTGGCCGATCGAGTCGATGCCGCGAGGTCGGCGCTTGAGCTGCGCGCGGATCGCGGCCTCGTCGGCGGCGTCGATCCGCGGGTTGTCGCGGGGCGCGTCGGGACGGGTGTCGGGCTTCTCTTTCACTGCTTCTTCGTGCCGTCGACGAGGTCGGCGGGCTTCTCCTCGGGTGGGGGTGGGTTGCCGGCGAGCTCCATGGACTCCCAGGCGGAGGTCCACCACGCCGTCGGCACGGTCTTGATCACGTCGTCGGGGTCGTTGAGGCTGGCCTGCGCCTCGAGCGGCTTGCCGTCGGGACCGATCACCTCGAAGCCCGACTCGCCGGGCATGAGGTAGCCGAAGCGGGCGCGCGCCTGCGCCTTGACGTAGGCCGGGTCGTCCCAGCGGCTCTTCTCGCGCTCGAGGTCGGTGATGCTGGCCTCGCGCTCGACGATCTGCGCGCGCAGGTCACCGATGTGCGCGCGCTGCTGGAGATAGGCGCGCAGCGAGGAGGCGTAGGACACCGTCAGCACGGCGAGCACCAGCACGAGCACGGCGGCCCGACCGGTGAACCGCGGTCGGCGCGCGGCGCTCCTCGGCACCGGTCGCACCTCACCGGGACGTGCGCGCGGCACCAGGCCGGTGCCGGACGAGGTGCCGGCGGCGGCCGTCGACCCGGTGTCGCCGGCCGAGGCGGGCGGCGTGCGCGTCGAGGCGCCCCGCGCACGTGGTGCGCGGTCGCCCGGACGCGTGGTGCTGCCCTGCCTCGGTCCGCGAGAACCGTTGCCGCCGGGCCCACCCCGGGGCGTACGACGCTGGGAAGGCATGCGGGCCAGTCTGCCTCGTCCACCTGACGAATTCGGTCAGGCGCGGCGCGCAGATCGAGCCTGCCTGCCTCAGGCGCCGAACCGCGGGAAGGCGGCCCGACCGGCGTAGCGAGCCGCGTCACCGAGCTCGTCCTCGATGCGGAGCAGCTGGTTGTACTTCGCGACGCGGTCGGATCGGGCCGGGGCGCCGGTCTTGATCTGGCCGCAGTTGGTGGCGACGGCGAGGTCGGCGATGGTGGTGTCCTCGGTCTCGCCCGAGCGGTGGCTCATCATGTTGCGGAAGCCGTTGCGGTGGGCGAGCTCGACGGCGTCGAGGGTCTCCGAGAGCGAGCCGATCTGGTTGACCTTGACGAGCATCGCGTTGGCCTGGCCACCGTCGATGCCGCGCTGGAGGCGCTCGACGTTGGTGACGAACAGGTCGTCGCCGACGATCTGGGTCTTGTCGCCGAGGGCGTCGGTGATGGCCTTCCAGCCGGCCCAGTCCTCCTCGTCGAGCGGGTCCTCGATGGAGACGATCGGGTAGGAGGCGACGAGGTCGGCGTAGTAGGCGACCATGTCGTCGGTCTTGAGCTTCTTGCCCTCGAACGTGTACTTGCCCTTGTCGTGGAACTCGCTGGCCGCGACGTCCATCGCCAGCGCGATGTCCGTGCCGAGCTTGAAGCCGGCGGCCTTGACGGCCTCGGCGATCAGGTCGAGCGCGGCGCGGTTGCTCTCGAGGTTGGGGGCGAAACCGCCCTCGTCGCCGAGCCCCGTCGAGAGGCCCTTCTTCTTCAGCACCGACTTGAGTGCGTGGTAGACCTCGGCGCCCTGCTGCAGCGCCTCGCGGAAGGTCGGCGCACCGATCGGGGCGATCATGAACTCCTGCACGTCGACGTTGGAGTCGGCGTGCGAGCCACCGTTGAGGATGTTCATCATCGGCACGGGCAGCAGGTGGGCGTTGGGGCCGCCGACGTAGCGGAACAGCGGCAGGCCCGAGGACTCCGCAGCCGCCTTGGCGGTGGCGAGCGAGACGCCGAGGATGGCGTTGGCGCCGAGCTTGGCCTTGTTGGCGGTGCCGTCGAGGTCGAGCATCGCCTGGTCGACGAGGCGCTGGTCGTCGGCGTCGAGGCCGACCACCACCTCGGAGATGGTGTCGATGATGCCGGAGACGGCCTTCTGGACACCCTTGCCGAGGTAGCGCTTGCCGCCGTCGCGCAGCTCCACGGCCTCGAAGGCACCGGTCGAGGCGCCGCTCGGGACCGCCGCGCGACCGAACGCGCCGTCCTCGAGGAGTACCTCCACCTCGACGGTGGGGTTGCCGCGCGAATCGAGGATTTCGCGGGCGCCGACTGCAGCGATGATCGACATGGGGAGAGCTCCTGAGGGGGACGTCGTGGGACAGCGGCCAGCCTAGTCACGTGGGGCCCGTACGTCGCCGGGGTGTCCGCCGGCCGCCGCCTTCGCACCGCACCCCGCCGTCGGTGGACGGCACTAGCGTGCGGCACGTGCCCCGATCCGTGCCCGGCAGCACCGCCGACCACCTGCGCGCCCTGGTCGAGCGGGCGGCCACCGACGACGACCCGGTCTCGACGCGACTGCGCACCGCGATGGCCGGGGAGTCACCCGCACGGTTCCGCGACCGGCTGCTGCTCGAGCGCGCGGCCCACCTCACCCGCGCCACCTGTCGCACCCTCCAGGACATCGCGGCCGACTGCGGCTTCCGAGGCTACGACGTGTTCGTCCGCGCCTTCCGCCGCGAGCTCGGCGCCTCGCCGTCGCAGTGGCGTGCCGACCCGACGTCGGGGGCCATCGACGCACCCGGCGAGGTCCACTTCCAGCCGCCCGACGGGCTCCGGCTCCCGGCGAGATCCAGGATGGACGGCACGGACCTGGTCGTCGACCTGGTCGAGCAGCACGTGCGCACCCTCGGCGACCTCGTCGACGCCGCGGGGGACGACCCCGCGCTGCGGTCTCTGCTCACGCAGCTCGTCGGCCGGCTGGAGCGGCTCACCGCGCTCGTGCACGAGACGGCGCACGACGTGCCGGTCGACCTCGACGCGGAGCCGCTGCGGGCGAGGCTCGACCGGATCGGCCCCGACTACGTCGCCACGGTCGGGCTGCTCGGGGCCGCGGGGCGCTTCGACGAGGCGCTCGTCGACTCCTTCTCCCCCGCGCCGACGCTGATGACGCTCGGCGACATGGTGAGCGACGTGGTCACCGACGCGGGCGGTCTGCTGCGCGCCGCGCGCGCCCGGCTGGCACAGTGCCGGCCGGGCGCGTGAGCGAGCCGGCCCGGAGCGATCAGGCCCGGTCGTGGAGCGTCACGTGGTAGCCGTCGGGGTCGGCGAAGGTGAAGGTGCGGCCGAAGGGGCCGTCGATGGGCGCGGCGACGATCGGGTGGCCGTCGGCGGCCAGCGCGTCGTGGATGTCCTGGACGCCGCTCGCGTGGAACCAGAGGGCCACGCCCAGACCCGGCTGGGCGACGGCGTCGAGGTCGGTGCCGGGGACGAGGTCGCGCACCGCGAAGGCGATGGGCTCGGTCGCGAAGACGACCGCGTGCGGCGGGCCCGCCGGCGAGCGGACGAGCCCGAGGTAGTGCTCGTAGAACCGCTGCGACGCGTCGAGGTCGCGCACCTGCAGCGAGATGAAGTCGGGTCCGGTGACCGCCATGTCGTTCTCCTTGTGTCAGTTATCTGACACGGAGGCTATGTCAGAATACTGACATGGGTCAAGACGCGATCGACCTCGAGACGTCACTGGGGTACGCGCTGAAGGAAGCGTCGAGCGGTCTCCGCACCGCGATGGAGGAGGTGCTGCGCCCGCTCGGCATGACCATCACGCACTACTCGTGCCTCGAGCTGCTGTCGCAGCGCCCCGGGCTGTCCAGCTCGGAGCTCGCGCGCGGTGCGTTCGTCACCCGTCAGTCGATGCACGTGCTGCTGCAGCACCTCGAGCGCGAGGGCCACGTCGCCCGGCCCGACGAGGCCCGGGTCGGCAAGGTCCTGCCGGCACGCCTCACCGCACGCGGGCACGCACGACTGGCGCAGGCCACCGCTGCGGTTCGCGGCGTCGAGGTGCGGATGACCGCCGGCATGACGGACGCGGAGCGGGCCGACGCGTTCCGGCTCCTGCGGACCATGGTCCGCAACCTGCAGCAGTGACCGGCCTCAGCGCCGGTAGCGCGCGACCCTGGGCGCGATCTTGCGCACGACCTTGGCGTTGTCGGTGACCGCGCCGACGCCGAGCGGCTGTCCGTTGTAGGTGGTGGTGGGACTGGAGAACCACGGCAGCCGGACGCAGGTGTAGACCTGCGCGTCCTCGCACGGGGCGTAGTAGCCCATCACCGTGAGGTAGCCGCCCGCCACGTTGTAGAAGGCATAGGAGTAGGGGATCTTCGAGTCGTGGCTGACGCCCTCGTAGCCGATGTGGTCCGCACCGAGGTTGTGGCCGATCTCGTGCGTGGCGACGAGGTAGGGCATGCAGCTGTAGAAGCTCGTCGAGAACGCAAGAGCCGGATGGGTCTGCCGCACCGACAGCGGCAGGTTGCCCGCTCCGCACACGTCGTACTGCGAGCCGGTGGTGAACAGGTGCACCAGGTCCGCACGATGCTTGCCCCGCGCCCGGTGGAGGTTGTCGAAGCGCCCGTCGCGCGGCTTGAACAGCCGGTTGAGGTTGGTGATCGCGTCGGCACTCTCCTTGCCCGCGGCCTTGACCAGGCCCTGGTAGCGCACGGTGACCCGGAGACCGGAGTTGCGGAAGGTCTCGTTGGTCTGCGAGACGACGAGGGCGGCCGCCGCCTTGAGCTGCGCCTTGCCGCCCGCCTCGGCACGAGCAGCCCTGGTGTAGGCGAACAGCACGTTGATCTTCGCCTTGCGGGCGGCTCGCCGCTCACGTGGCGCCGCATCACGGCGTGCCGCCGGACGCTCGTCGTGACCGAGGTGCGACGCGGTGATCGTGTCGGCTCCCTCGGCGCCGCGGCGCGGTTCCACCTCGGACCACCAGTAGCCGCCGTCGTCGGTCTGTGTCAGGGAGTAGATGCCCGCCGGGGAGATCAGCGACCCGCGATACACGCCGCCGGCACGCACCAGCGAGAAAGAGCTCAGCCGGTCGCCGTCCAGGGCTCCGGCCCACGCGATCTGGTCGCCGTCGTGGTCGACCGTGTCGATCCTGACGTGACCGACGCGTCCGGCCAGCGGCAGCGTGAGGCGCTGTCCCTGGGCCCGCGAGGGAAGTGCGCCCGCGTGCAGCCTCACCCGCACGTGGTCACCGACGATGCCCCGGGGCCGGGTCTGGCCCAGCCCGGTGCCTGCCACCTCGGTGAGCAGCGCCCGCGCGGTCGCGGAGGCGGCCGAGGCGCCGGCCTTCCCCGCAGCCGTCGGCACACCGGTCATCGAGGACGCGGGCGCTGCCACGGCGAGCGACAGTGCCGCGGCCAGGATGCCGGCGAGCCGTGGAGCGGACATGAGCATGGACATCAGGGACCCCCGGTGCGTGTGGATGACGAGGACCGTACCGCGGGCGGCGGGGCTCAGCCGTCGGTCGTCTTCTCCGTCGTCCGCTCGGCTGCCTTCGCCGCGTCGTAGAGCACCATCACCTCGTCGACGGTGGTGGCGACCGCGTCACCGAAGACGTGGGGGTTGCGTCGCTCCATCTTGGCGATGACGCCGCGGGCCACGTCGTCGAGCGTGAACTGTCCCGCCTCCTCCGCGATCACCGCGTGGATCACGACCTGGAGCAGGAGGTCACCGAGCTCGTCGCACAGCGCGGCGGGGTCGCCGGACTCGATCGCCTCGACCACCTCCTCGGCCTCCTCCCGCACGTAGGGGATGAGCGAGGTGTGCGTCTGCTCGCGCTTCCAGGGACACTCACGCTGCAGTCGCCGCATCTGGTCGGCGAAGGCCTCGAGGGACGAGCCCTCACCCGGTCGCGGTGCGGGCGTCGTCATCGGGACCGGCCGCTCAGCCGCAGCGGTGCTCGAGGGGCAGCGTGGCGGCGTACGCCGCGTCGGGCTCCTCGTTGAGCCCGTCCTTCGCCGTCTTGCTGACGGCCACGGAGGTGTTCGTGTCGATCGGCGAGAGCACCCCGTCGACACTCTCGAGGCCGTAGCGCGGGTCGATGTCGATGCCGTTGGCTGCCGGCCACGTGTTGAACACCTCGGCGCCGGCCTGGGTGATCTGCTCCTCGGTGGGGTCGGGGTTGCCCTGGTCCGCGAGGACGATCTTGCCGACCTGGCCGACGACGTCGTTGGCCAGCGCGTTGGCGGTGGTGAGCTCCAGGTAGGTGTCCTGCACGTCCTCGGGCAGCGCGGCGACGCTGCCGCGGCTCTGGGAGACGGCGTTCTGGTAGGTCGATCCCGGCTCGACGTCGTAGTCGGCGGCGACCTGCAGCGCCTGCGCGCGCAGCGTCAGCAGCTGGACGGTGCCCTGCCGCACGAAGCCCATCGGCAGCACCGTGCCGCTGGCGGCGAACTGGTCGCCGAGGGCCGTGCACATCTCGCCCGCCGCCTGGTCGACCTGCCGGACGGTGATCTCGTCGTCGCCGACCTTGACCGCGACCCCCGGCGACGCGCTCCCGCACCCGGTCAGGAGCAGTCCGACGACCACCGTCGTCGCGGCCGTCATCAGGCGGGGCCCGACCTTGCTGTGCTGCCTCACGGTCACTCCTTGCTCGAGGTGGCGGGTGTCCCGGGCGCCGGGACGTCGATGATGTCGTCGATCACACCGCGGGCCCATTCAAGCAGGGCCACTCCCGACACCGGTTGCACGGGGAAGCCGCTGCTCTGGGGTCGCGGCACGAGGATGGTGCTGACCGGCGCCTTGACGACGCTGCGCGGGTGCAGCCGCTGGAGGCGTACGACGCGGGACTCGGGCAGGTCGACCGGCGCGAACCGGACGTACTTGCCCGCCACCGTCACCTCCTTCACGCCGGCCTGGCGGCAGCGCGCCCGGAAGCGGGCGACGAACAGCAGCGACTCCACGACCTCGGGGGGAGCGCCGTAGCGGTCGACCAGCTCGGCACGGACCTCGTCGACGTCGGCGTCGGTGCGCACCTCGGCGAGGCGCTTGTAGATCTCCAGGCGCAACCGCTCGCTGGGGATGTAGTCGTGCGGCAGGTGGGCGTCGACCGGCAGCTCGATGCGCACCTCGCCCAGCTCCTCCTCGCCACCGCCTCCCTTGAAGTCGGCCACGGCCTCCCCGACGAGCCGGACGTAGAGGTCGAACCCGACGTCGGCGATGTGGCCGGACTGCTCGCCGCCGAGCAGGTTGCCGGCCCCGCGGATCTCCAGGTCCTTCATCGCGATGGCCATGCCGCCGCCGAGGTCGGAGTGCTGGGCGAGGGTCGCGAGGCGCTCGTGGGCGGTCTCGGTCATCGGCTTCTCGGCCGGGTAGAGGAAGTAGGCGTAGGCGCGCTCGCGGGACCGACCGACCCGGCCGCGCAGCTGGTGGAGCTGGGAAAGGCCGAGCGTGTCCGAGCGCTCGATGATCATCGTGTTGGCGTTGGACACGTCGAGACCGCTCTCCACGATGGTCGTGCAGACCAGCACGTCGAAGCTCTTCTCCCAGAAGTCGAGCATGACCTGCTCGAGGGCGTGCTCGCCCATCTGTCCGTGCGCCGTCGCGACCCGCGCCTCGGGCACCAGCTCGCGGATCCGGGCGGCCGCCTTCTCGATCGACTGCACCCGGTTGTGGATGTAGAAGACCTGGCCCTCGCGCAGCAGCTCGCGGCGCACGGCCGCGACGACCTGGCGGTCCTCGTAGGCGCCCACGTAGGTGAGGACCGGGTGCCGCTCCTCCGGCGGCGTGGTGATCGTCGACATCTCACGGATGCCCGTCACCGCCATCTCGAGGGTGCGCGGGATCGGCGTCGCGCTCATCGACAGCACGTCGACGGACGTGCGCATCCGCTTCATCTGCTCCTTGTGCTCGACGCCGAAGCGCTGCTCCTCGTCGACGATGATCAGACCGAGGTCCTTCATCTTGATCTCGGGGTTGAGCAGGCGGTGGGTGCCGACCACGATGTCGACCGAGCCGTCGGTCAGTCCGGCGATGACCTCCTTGGCCTCCTTGTCGGTCTGGAAGCGCGACAGGCCCTTGATGACGACCGGGAAGCCCGTCATCCGCTCCGAGAAGGTCGACATGTGCTGGGTCACCAGCAGCGTCGTCGGCACCAGCACGGCGACCTGCTTGCCGTCCTGCACGGCCTTGAACGCCGCCCGCACCGCGATCTCGGTCTTGCCGTAGCCGACGTCGCCGCACACGAGCCGGTCCATCGGCACGACCTGTCGCATGTCGGCCTTCACCTCGTCGACCGTGGTCAGCTGGTCGACGGTCTCGGTGAAGGGGAAGGCGTCCTCGAGCTCACGCTGCCACGGGGTGTCGGGCCCGTAGGCGTAGCCCTTCGTGGCCTGCCGAGCGGCGTAGAGCTTGATGAGCTCGGCGGCGATCTCGCGGACCGCCCGGCGTGCCTTGTTCTTGCGCTTGGTCCAGTCGCCGCCGCCGAGGCGGTCCAGGCTCGGGTTCTCGCCGCCGACGTAGCGGGTGACCTGGTCGAGCGTGTCGGCCGGGACGTAGAGCATGTCGTTGGGGCCGCCGCGCTTGCTGGCGCCGTACTCCAGCACGAGGTACTCGCGCACCGCGCCACCGATCTCGCGCTGCTTCATCTCGACGAAGCGACCCACTCCGTGCTGCTCGTGCACGACGTAGTCGCCGGCCTTGAGCTCGAGCGGGTCGATCTGCTTCTTGCGACGCGTGGGCATCTTGCGCATGTCGCGCGTGGACGTCTTCTGGCCCGAGAGGTCGTCGCCGGTGACGATCGCGAGCCGGGCCTCGTCGTCGACGAGACCGTTGACGACGGCTCCGCAGGTCACCGTGACGACACCCGGGTCGGCGGTGTCGCCCTCCTCGACGAGGCGGGCGGCGATGTCGTTCTCCCCGAGCAGCTCGACGAAGCGCTGGGCCGGGCCGTGGCCGGCGTGGACCACGACGACCTCGAGGCCCTCGGTGACCCAGCCGCGGATGTCGTCGACGGCCTTCTGCAGGTCGCCGCGGTAGGCCTCGGCGGGGTGCGTGGGCAGCGCGCGCGCCGGCACACCGGCAGTCTCCGCGTCGGCGACCGCGTCGCCCGGCTCGTCGGTGTCGATGCCGAAGGGCGACACCGACCACCAGGCATGGCCGAGGCCCAGCGCGTGCAGCCGCACGTCGGCGATCTCGCGGTACGACGCGGCGCCGAGGTCGATCGGCGCGGTGCCACCACCGGCCGCAGCAGCCCACGACGCCCCGAGGAACTCCTCGCTCGTCGCGACGAGGTCGTGGGCGCGGGTGCGGGCGCGCTCGGGGTCGAGGACCAGCACCGTGGTGTCGCCCGGCATCAGGTCGACGAGCAGCTCCATCGAGTCCACGAGCACCGGTGCCAGGGACTCCATGCCCTCGACCGCGATGCCGGCCGCCATCTTGTCGGTGAGCTCGAGCAGCTGCGGGTGCGCCTCGCCGAGCTCGGCAGCGCGACGGCGCACGTCGTCGGTGAGCAGCAGCTCGCGGCACGGCGGCGCCCACAGGCGCTCCACCGTCTCGAGCGTGCGCTGGTCGGCGACGGAGAAGGCACGGATCTCCTCGACGTCGTCACCCCAGAACTCCACGCGCAGCGGGTGCTCCTCGGTGGGCGGGAAGACGTCGACGATGCCACCGCGCACCGCGAACTCTCCACGGCGCTCGACCATGTCGACGCGGGAGTACGCCGCCTCGGCCAGGCCGCGCACGACCTCCTCGAGCGGTCGCGACTCGCCCGGCGCCAGCTCGACCGGCGCGATGTCGGCCAGGCCGGGGACCTGCGGCTGGAGCAGGCTGCGGATCGGCGCGACGACGACCCGGAGCGGTCCGTTGCTGGCGTCGGTGCCGGGGTGGCGCAGCCGCCGCAGCACGGCGAGCCGCCGACCGACGGTGTCGCTGCGCGGGCTGAGCCGCTCGTGCGGGAGCGTCTCCCAGCTCGGGTAGTAGGCGACCGTGTCGGGGTCGACGAGGTCGGCCAGCTCCTCGACGAGGTCCTCCGCCTCCCGCGAGGTCGCGGTCACCGCGAGCACGGTGCGGCCGCGCTCGACCAGGCCGTGCACCACGAACGGCCGGACCGCGCCCGGACCCGTCAGGTCGAGCGCGGACTGCAGCGCGGCATCGGCCAGCGCGCCGCCGAGCGTGGGCGCGGACACGAGGCGGCCGGCGACGGCGAGGAGGGGGGTGGACGACACCGGGGGTCCCTTCGAGAGCAACAGAACGACCCCCGGATCCGCGAGGAACGGGGGGTGCTGAGAGTCTACGACCGGTGCCCGACAGCGGCGCGCCGAGTGCGTCCACCACTACCCGGAAGCGGGGGTGTTTGCACCGGGCGTCACACGGGTATCACTCACCTCAGCACCCGTTGCGTGGGCAGCGGGACCACCCAGAGAAGTTCACCTGAGAGGAACACGGGGACACATGCGTATCAACCGTCTCGTCGCCGGCACCGTCAGTGCCGGCCTGCTCGGCCTCGCGCCGATCGCCATCGCCGCACCCAGCCACGCCACCGAGAACCGCACCGCCGCGGTCGTGGCGACGCCCAGTGCGCCGGCGCTCACCCTCGGTGACGACTTCAGCGTCAGCGTCACCGTGACCGACACCGCCGACGGCTCCAGCGTCTACAACGGCACCTCGACCCTCTACGCGCTCGCACCCGGCGCCGCCGAGTACGCCCCGGTCGCCACCGGCACCTCGGCCTCGAGCTCGTTCTTCGACGTCAAGCCGAAGACCAACACCACCTACAAGGTCGTCTACAGCGGCTACACCGCCACCTCGACCTACCAGAACAACTACGCGGTGGCGGAGTCCGCGCCGTTCACCGTGGGCGTCGCGCGCAAGCTCGTCATCAAGAACCCGCGCGGCACCTTCATCAAGGGCAAGGTCAAGCCCAAGTACGCGAAGAAGAAGATCGTGATCCAGAAGAAGGTCGGCAAGAAGTGGAAGAAGTTCCGCACGCTGAAGACCAACAAGAAGAGCGCGTTCCAGACCACGCTGCCGGCCTCGAAGAAGCGCACCTTCTTCCGGTTCATCGTCAAGGGCAACGCGAAGTACATCGACACGGTCGCTGAGGGCTCGACGATCAGCTACCGCTCGGCATCGCCGCGGGTCACCCTGGGCTGACCACCCGACCTGCTGTTCCACGCGCGACGGCGCATCGCTCACAACTTTGAGCGGTGCGCCGTCGTCGTACGTCTGACACAGTGCCGCCATCACCCCCTCAGAGAGGACCCGGACGTGAGCACCACCAGGCGCCTCGCCGCGAACCTGACGACCGTCGCGCTCCTCGGCCTCACGCCGATCGCCCTCGCTCCGCCTTCCCGGGCCGCGGCGACCGTGGAGACCTTCACGATCGCCGCGCCGAGCGCGACCGTGGTCGAGTACGGCTCCACCTTCGACATCGACGTCGACCTCGACAGCGCGAGCGGCACCACCCCGACCAAGGGCGTCACCACGCTGCTCGCCCTGCCGGCCGGTGGCCGCACGTGGGTGCCGGTCGCGACGGCCACCTCGACGGGCGGAGACTTCCTGGGCGTGACTCCGGCGCTCAACACGACGTACAAGGTCGCCTACGCCGGCTACACCCCCACGGGCTCGAGCTCGACCGAGGACACCTACTCCCCCAGCGAGTCCGACACCTTCGTCATCGGCGTGGCCCGCACCATCACCCACCCCACGAGCGGCTTCGTGCTCAAGGGCACGGTGGCCCCGGAGTTCGGCAAGAAGAAGATCACCATCCGGGCCAGCAAGTCGCGCAAGCGCGGCTTCAAGCCGTTCCGGACCATCAAGACCACCAGGACAGGGAGCTATCGCACCCGACTGCCGGCCCGGGACGGCACCTGGTACTGGAAGGTGTCCGTGCGCGGCGACTCCCGCTTCCGCGGCAACGGCTACGTCTGGAAGACCGAGGTCTTCCACCGCTCCGCCACCCGTGCAGGCGTCGGCGCCTGACGGCGCGGCATGTGACAGTGGGGCATGACCCGGACCACGCTGATCGCCGCCGTCCTGGTGGCCACGACCGCGTGCACGGGGGCGTCCCGGCCGGCATCGGACCCCGGTGAGGATCCTCGCCCGGCCGACGTGGTCGTGTCCCGGACGGCCGCGCCCGACGACGTCCCTCCCGAGCTCGAGCCCGCCCTCGCCGGCACGCCGCGCCGCCCGGGCTCACCCGCAGACGCGGCTGCGATGGTGGAGGCCGCCCAGCGGGTGATCCGCTCCGAGCAGCCCGAGGCCGGCCTGCTCACCGCGGCCGGTCACACCGCCCAGCTCGCGGTCCGCGAGGTCGCCGTACGCCGTTCGTGGTTGCCGCGTGTGCTCGACCGGCTCCGCCCCGCCGACCGGCGGTGGTTGCGGGCCAACGTGGCGGCGCGACGCGAGTTCCGCTCGATGCACCCGAGCGCCGACGCCGACCTCGCCGCCGAGCTTCCGGCGTGGCGCATCGTCGCCCCCGCGTCCGAGCGCACCCTGATGCGCAGCTATCGGGGGGCACAGCGTCGCTTCGGCGTCGACTGGGAGTACCTCGCCGCGATCAACCTGGTCGAGACCGCGTTCGGCCGGATCCGTGGCACCTCGGTGGCCGGCGCCCAGGGGCCGATGCAGTTCATCCCCACGACCTGGGACATCTACGGTGCGGGCGGGGACATCGATGACGCGCACGACGCGATCCTGGCCGCGGGACGGTTGCTGCGTGCCAACGGCTTCGCCCGCGACAAGGCAGCCGCGCTCTGGCGCTACAACAACTCCTGGGCCTACGTCCGCGCCGTCACGCACCACGCCGAGACCATGCGGAGAGACCCACGCCAGCTCCGCGGCTACCTCGCCCGGCAGGTCTACTACCTGACCCGGATCGGGAGCGTGTGGCTGCCCGAGGGCTACGCCCGGACGGCGCCGGTGCCGGTGCAGACCTACGTCGAGCGACATCCGTAGCGACTGCCCTGAGTGGTCCCAAGGTCGGATGACCGCGCGTCGCGCCCGACATAGGTTCGGATGCCATGAACCACATCTCGGGAACAGACCAGACCACCGTCCACCCCTCTGACGACCGCTCTCCCGACCGGGCCGCACGGGGCGCTCTCAGCCGTCGCGGGCTCATCGGCGGGGCCGCCGGAGGCGTCGCCCTCGTCGCTGCCGGCCAGCCCGCCTGGGCCGCCGGTGCCACCCGACCGGGTGCCGTCCGCGCGCCCGCCCTGCGCCCGCGCGACAACCAGGTCGTGCGCAAGATCCGGCCCGCGCGGGCGCTCGCCGACCTCCGCGTGCTCTCCGAGCAGATCGGCCCCCGCATCGGCGGCACCGCGTCGGAGAAGGCAGCCGCGGAGTTCGCCCTGACCTCCTTCCGCAAGGCCGGGTGCAGCGACGTACGCCTCGAGCCGTTCGCGGTGGCCGACAAGTTCCTCGCCGACATCGGCGACCCGGACGGGCAGCTCGACGACGACGTCTGCTGGCAGGCCGGCGCCTCGCCCGACGCCGGTCTGGACGCCAGCGTCACCGGTCGCGTGGTCGACGTGAAGGGAGCGGCCGCGCCGGTGTGGCCCGAGGATCCCGCGGCCGTCACGGGCGCCGTGCTGCTCGCCGACGACGTGCAGGGAACCGACCCGGTGGCCCGCGTCAACCAGCGGGCGGCCTTCGTCCTCGACGCGCAGGCCCGTGGTGCGGCCGCCGTCGTGCTGCTGCCGGCAGACCTGGAGTTCCCCCGCCGCGCCTCGGCGGCCTCGCCCCGACTGGTCCCCACGACCGGGTCGACGCCCCCTCCCTGGGCCGCCGTCGCGACCATCCCGGTGCTCGGCGTCGCACAGGTGCAGAAGCGACTGCTGCGCGAGGACCTCTCGGTCCGGCCACTGCGGCTCACCATCGCCACCACGTCGCACCGCGGCCTCACCAGCAACAACGTGTTCGCCGACACCCCGGGCCGGCAGGGCCCGAACGGCTCGGTCGTCTACATCTCCGGCCACTACGACTCCGTGATCGGCGCGCCCGGGGCCAACGACGACGGCTCGGGCACGGTGCTGACCCTCGAGCTGGCGCGGGTGCTGAAGACGATGCCGAAGGCCGACGCCACGATCCGGCTGGCACTGTGGGGCTCGGAGGAGCAGGGCCTCATCGGCTCGCGCCACCACGTCGCGCAGCTCCCGCAGGCGCAGCGCGACCGGGTCCGCGGGGTCTTCCAGAACGACATGGTCGGCACCAGCTGGAGCCCCGCCAGCCGCTACTGGCTGCTGTCGTTCTCCGGCACGGGCAACGCCACGACCGACCGCATCCAGGCGGCTGCCTCGCGGCTGGGCTACGAGCCGCGGATCTCCCCCGTGACCGAGCGCGGCGCCAGCGACCACCAGTCCTTCCAGGAGGTCGGCATCGCCTCGGCGAACTTCTCCTGGCGCGGAGAGGCGACCCCGGCGCTGCTCGAGCCGCCGTACCACTCCCCCGAGGACACCATCGCGCGCAACATCAGCATGGACCGGCTCACGGTGAGCATGGAGATGATCGGCTGCGCGGCCTACGACCTGGCCAACTGACCTCGGAGGGGGTCAGCCCTGCTCAGGCGGGGTGGGGCCGGCGTCCACCTCCGCCTGCGAGCGCAGGATGCAGAGCTGGTTGCCCTCCGGGTCGGCGAAGACGACCCATCCGGTACCGGGTCCGTACTGCCCGCGATGATCGGCGACCTCGGTCGCGCCCAGGCCACGCACGCGCTCGATCTCCTCGTCGCGGCTCCCCGCACGGGGGCGCAGGTCGAAGTGGATCCGCTTCGCCGGCAGGTCGGCGTCGGGCACTTGGAGGAAGAGCAGGCGGTGGCCGGTGTCGGGGTCGCGGATCTCGCACTCCTCGTGCCCCGGCTCGTTGGGGTCGTCCTCGATGTCGACGTAGCCGAGCAGCTCCTTCCACCACTCGGAGAGCGCGTAGGCGTCGTGGCAGTCGATGGTCGTGTGGGAGACGAAGGAGGTCATGGACCCACGCTGGCAAGGTGTGCGTCGACCCGCAACCGGATATGGTCGGACCCGCCCGACCACCGGGCGACCCGACGAGGGAGCCGTACCGGGAACGCGACAAGACGGCCGTCGAGGAGATGGCCATGTCGTGGTTCGTGCTCGTCCTGTCCGGATTGCTGGAGGCCGTGTGGGCCACCGCCCTGAGCAGGTCCGACGGCCTCACCCGCCTCGCCCCCACGGCCACGTTCGTCGTCGCCCTGGCGCTGAGCATGGGCGGACTGGGCTACGCGATGCGCACGCTGCCGGTCGGCACGTCGTACGCCGTCTGGGTGGGGATCGGCGCCGTCTTGACGGTGGTGGTCGCGATGGTGACTGGCGCGGAGGCGTTCTCGCTGGTCAAGGCGCTGCTGCTCGCCGGCCTCGTCGGCTGCATCGTGGGCCTCAAGCTCGTCCACTGAGGCCCACGACGGTGCTCACGCGGTGCCGTGGCGGCGCACGAAGTCCACGATCTGCTCGGCCAGCTCGGGTCGGCAGACGATGAGGTCGGGAAGCGACGTGTCGTCCTCGTTGTAGACGATCGGCGATCCGTCGACACGGCTGCAGTGCAGGCCGGCGGCGCGGGCGACGGCGACCGGGGCTGCGTTGTCCCACTGGTACTGGCCGCCGGCGTGGACGTAGGCGTCGGCGACGTCGCGGACCACGCTCATCACCTTCACACCCGCGCTGCCCATCGGCACGAGCTCGGCGTCGAGCTCGGCGGCGAGCGCCTCGACGAAGGCCGGCGGGCGGCTGCGGGACACCGCGATGCGGGGGCGCTCGGAGGTGCGCGGGGGCACGACGCTGGGCCGGCCGGTGCTGAAGGTCTCGCCGAGCGCGGGCTGCGCGACGGCGCCGGCGACCAGGTCGCCGTCCTGCCAGAGTGCGACGTGCACCGCCCAGTCGTCCCGTGGCGGCTCGGAGAACTCCCGGGTGCCGTCGAGGGGGTCGATGATCCAGACCCGGCTCGCGCGCAGCCGCGACTTGTCGTCGGCGGCCTCCTCGGAGAGCACCGAGTCGCCGGGGCGGTGCTCGGTGAGGATCCGGTCGAGCTCGGCCTGGGCGGCCGCGTCGCCGGCGTCCTTGAGCGCCTTGCCCTCCAGCCCGTCGGCCTCGGCACCGGCGCGTACGTCGAGCAGCACGGCACCGGCCCGTTCGGCCGCCCAGACGGCGAAGGCGTGGTCGTCGAGCGTGGTGGGATCGATCATGCGCGCAGCCTAGCGACGCTCCCTCACGTCGCTGCCGTCGCTCGACCTCCTGGGTCGCGGCACCAGCCCGCCGCCGTCGGGAGGCGAGGAGACCTGGTGGTACATGGCGACGGCCTCCAGCTGGTTCCTCGCACCGAGCTTGGCCCGCAGTGCCTTGACGTGGCTGCGCACGGTGCCCTGGGCGACACCCATCACGGCACCGACCTCGCTGACCCGCTGCCCCGCGGCGAGGAGCTCGAGCACCCGTCGTTGCTGCGGTGAGAGGGTGGCCATCACGGCCGCGAGCTCTCGACGACGGGCCAGCGCCCGCGACCAGGAGGCCTGCAGCTCGAGACGTTCCTCCGGGGCCATCGACGAGGCGCCCGTGATCAGCCGCTCCACCACCTCGGCCAGCTGGACGACCGACGTGGTCACCGTGACGACGTCGACCGCGTCGCTCTCCAGGAGCCCGCCCCACTGGACCGCCCCGTCCTCCGTGGTCACCACGACCACGCGCACGTCACCGAACTGGACGAGCCGGGTGACCTGGTCGACCACCTCGTCGGTCTCGACGCCGTCGAGGATCGCGACGAGGTGGCGCTGGCGGCCGGGGTCGGCATCGTCGGCCTCGCGGTCACGCACCGCGGACTCCCAGGTGCGCGCCTCGGCGGGAGTGCCGACGGACGTGAGTGCCGCGGCCACGGCCTGGGCGACCAGGAGGTGCGGCGACACGACCCAGGCAGGCTGCTGATCGCCCATCACACCTCCCTCAGCGCTGCTCGACGGACCCTGCGTCCAAGCGTCCAGGCCGAGGGAGTGTCGGCGTCGACCCCTCGCGCAACGTGCACAGAATTGGGGAAGGCCAACATTCTCCTCGCAGGTCTCGAGAACCGCGCCACGAGCGTCGCCGAGCGTGCCCCGACGCCGTCCTTGCGGTGGCCTTGAGAGTCGCTTGACCCATACTGATGATGGCCTGTCGGAAAGCGGCTTAGACCACGTTTGCCGCATTGTGGGTAGGCCACGCAGACTCGTCCCTGCCCCCCACCACGAGCTCCACCAGCTGCACCGGAGCCCGGCACGACCATTCAGTTCTCGGCTTGTTCGATCCATCATCCTGTGGGGGGATTTCCATGCGCGAATCAGCGCATCGCAACGAGGGACTGCACCAGCGCGTGGGGGCGCGGGCCGTGGGTGTCTTGTCATTCATGGTCCTGGTGTGGACCGGCTGGGGCGGCATGCTGCCCCCGTCGGCATCAGGCACCTCGACCGGCTCGGTCTCCGACGGCCTGGTCAGCGGCCTGTTCGTGGCGGGTGCCGGCTTCACCGCCGTCGCCAGCTGGCGCCGGCACCGTTCGCGGTCGTCCGGCTGGCTGTTCGCCGTCGGCGCCCTGGTCGCGCTGCAGGCACTGCTCGTCGCCCTGCCGGCCGTCGCGCACCCGCCGCCGCGGATGGCGACCGACTTCGTCGTGCTGCTGACCGTCGGCGTGGCGGGTCTCGGGTGCCTGCTGGGAGCGCTGCGCAGCCTGCGCGAGGAGCGCCACGTGGCCGACGACCTGTTCGGCATCGGCCTGGGCCTCGGTCTCATGGCAGCGGGGCACCTGCTGCTCCTGGTGCCGGTGGCCACGCCCGTCGCACCCCCGATGCTGGTGCTGGTCGGGGTGCTGGTCGGCACGCACGCCACCGCAGCGGCACTGGTCGTGCGGCAACGGGTGCTGTCACCGGCCACCGCCGGCCTCGTCGTCGCGACCGTCCTGGTGGTCGCCGCCGGACTCGGGGTGATGGTCGGCCACCTGCAGGGCAGCATCTGGGACGTGCTGGCATCTCTCGGCCTCGCCGCCGTGGGCGCCGCCTGGCTCGGAGCCGCCTGGAGCGGCATCCAACAGGGCGCCGAGCGCACCGACACCCGTCGTCGCGCGGAGATCGAGGAAGAGATCGAGTTCGCCGTCCAGGCCACCGAGCGCGACCGCCGCGAGCGGATGCACGAGCTGCGCAGCACCCTCGCCGGCCTGGTCCAGGGCTCCTCGCTCCTCGACAGCTCCGACCTGCCGCTCGAGACCCGCCAGCGCCTGCTCGGCTCGGTCCGCCGCGAGCTCGATCGCATGGTGCGGCTGCTCTCGGGCGAGGAGGAGCCACCGACCGACCTCGACCTCGACGAGGCGCTCGGACTGATGGTGGACCTCCAGCACCTCAAGGGCCGCAAGGTCGAGCTGCAGACCAGCGGGGCCCAGGTCACCGCGAGGTACGACTCGCTCGCCGAGGTCGTCAACATCCTCGTGGACAACGCCGCCACCCACGGCGGCACGGACACCAGTCGGGTCGAGGTCGTCCGTCGCGACGACACGGTGGACATCACGGTCACCGACGAGGGGCGCGGCATCCCCGAGCACGAGCGCGAGCGCATCTTCGGCTGGGGCGACCGGGGCGCGGATTCGCCGGGTGAGGGCATCGGCCTCAACCTCGCGCAGCGCCTGGTCGCGCAGGAGGGCGGGTCCCTCCGCCTCGCCGAGCCGCCGGGCGGCGCGGGCTCGTCGTTCGTGATCTCGCTGCCGGCGACCCGGCAGTCCGCGGAGAACCGCACGCGAGGGGAGGTCGACCATGTCGCAGGGCACCGCGCGGGCTGACCACCGCGTCCTCATCATCGACGACCACATGCTGTTCGCGGAGTCGCTCGAGCTCGCCCTCTCCCTGGAGGGATACGACGTACGCCGCCTGGAGCTCCCCAGCGAGGGAGGATCGATGGCCACGGTGCGGTCGCTGGCGCTGCGGGCCAACGCGCGCACGGTGCTCCTCGACCTCGACCTCGGCCGCTTCGGCGACGGCATGAACCTCATCACCCCACTCGCACGCGCCAACGCCAACGTGGTGGTGCTGACCGCGTCGGAGGACATGGGTCGCTGGGGTGCGTGCATGCGGATGGGCGCTCGCAAGGTGCTTCCCAAGACCGGGGCGCTCCAGCAAGCCCTCTCCACGGTGCGCCGCCTGCACCAGGGGCTGCCGGTCGTCACCCGTGAGGAGCTGGAGTCGCTGCTCGAGGTGTGGGCCCGCGACCGGCAGGTCAACGACGACATCCGGCGCCGGCTCGACCTGCTCACGCCACGCGAGCGGCAGGTGCTCGGCTCCCTGATCGAAGGCCGGACCGTGCGCGCGATCTCCCAGGAGAGCGTGGTCTCCGAGGCGACCGTGCGCACGCAGGTCAAGTCCATCCTCGGCAAGCTGGAGGTCTCCTCGCAGCTCGCCGCGGTCGGCATGGCCAACCAGGTCGGCTGGAAGGTCGGCGTATGACGACGAGACGACAGGACGGGGTCTGCTGATGGGTGGCATCGGGGGGATCCGCGTCTTCGACGGCGGCGAGGTCGCAGCGGGCACGCTGCGGGACATGGCCGACCGGCTGCGCCACCGCGGCCCGGACGGGTCGGGGAGCTGGGTCGGCCCCGACGTCGGCCTCACCCACACCCGCCTCGCCATCCTCGACAGCGAGCACCCGCGACAGCCGATGCACTCCGCGGACGGACGCTGGGTGCTCGTGCTCGACGGCGAGGTCCTGAACCACGCGAGCCTGCGCGGCCACCTCGACTACCCGTTCCGCACCGGCGGCGACACGGAGGTCGTCGTGGCGGGGCTCGCCCTCGAGGGCATCAGCTTCGTCGAACGGATGCAGGGCCAGTTCGCGTTCGTCGCCCATGACCTGCGCACCGGCACCACCCACCTGGTCCGCGACCGGCTCGGGATCATGCCGCTCCACTACCGCCACGTCCCCGGGGGCATGGCCTTCGCCTCGGAGGTGAAGGCACTGCTGACCTCCGGCCCGGCCCCTCGGGTCGACCACCGCAGCCTCGACGCCTATCTCGCCACCCGCGCGGTGCCCGCTCCGGACACCCTGTTCGAGGGCGTGAAGAAGGTCCGGCCGGCACACCGCGTCTCGGTGATGCCCGGCGGCCACGTCGAGGAGACGCAGTGGTGGACGCCACCGGAGTGCGACGCCGACGGCGCGTGGACCCCGGCCGACGCCATCGAGGCTGTCGGCGACGGCGTCCGCGAGGCGGTGCGCTCGGCGCTGGTGGCCGACGTGTCGGTGGGCGCCCACCTGCCCGGCGACCTGGGCAGCAGCCTGGTCGTGGCCCAGATGCGGCAGCTGCGCGGCGACGACGCCGTGCACACCTTCTCGGTCGGCCTGGGAGAGCACGCCGACGACGAGCTGTCGCCCGCACGACGGGTCAGTGGCCTGCTCGGGACGCGCCACCACGAGGTGCAGGTGCACCCCGACGAGCTGGGGGACCTCTGGGCCCGCCTCACCTGGCATCGCGACGCGCCCATCTCCGACCTCGTCGACGTGGCGGCGTTCGGCCTCGCACGCACCGCGCGCGAGCACGTCGGCGTGGTGCTCACCGGCCTCGGTGGCGACGCGCTGTTCGGCGGTCACGCCCGCTACCGCTACGCCCGTCTCGCCGAGCGATCCCACGTCCTGCCGGCGCCGATGCGCAGCCGACTGGCCCCCACCGTCGAGCGTCGCCTCGGCGCGGCGTTCTCCACCGCCGAGCGCGCGCGCCTGCTCGGGGCCTCGGCCCCGGCCGAGCGGCGTACGGCACCCACGCTGGGCAGCGACCCGGTGGACCGGATGCTGCGCCACGACCTGGGCCACGACCTGCCCGACCACCTCCTCGAGCGCGCCGACCGGATGTCGAAGGCCGCCTCGCTGGAGGTCCGCCCCGCACTCCTGGACCATCGCCTCGTCGAGCTGGCGCTGCGGCTGCCGACCTCGGTCAAGCTCCGGGCGGGCTCGACGCAGTGGGTGCTCCGCGAGGTCGCACGTGGGCTGCTGCCCGACGACGTCATCGACCCCCGGCGCCAGGCGCCGCGACCGCATCTGGGCGCCTGGCTGCGCGCCGGTCTGAGCGACACGGTGCGCGAGCGGCTGTCCGGCCGCGGCTCGTGGGTGGGTCAGACCCTGAACCCCTCCATGGTGGACCACCTGGTCGAGCGGCACGAGCGCGGCGACGGGTCCGCCGACGTCGATGTCCGGCTGTGGACGCTCCTGGCCCTCGAGGAGTGGCACGACTGCTTCTTCGGCACCCCGCCGAGCCTGCCGCACCCGCGCCGCGACGCCCAGGTGGTGCCGGTGCCGGCCCCGCACACGTGATCGCGCCGATCCCGCGGGGGCAACGCGTCCGGCGGTTGCGGGCGCGGCACGACGGCCGAGGCGGGGGAACCTCGACCGTCGCTGCTGGTCCGCGTAGGTCCGAGTGACGAGTCGTGGGGGTTCTCGTCACGCAAGCGGCCACCAAGCACGGCGGCCAGTGCTGGACTGGCCTTGCGTGGCGAACCAGCGATGGTGCACTCCTCCGAGCGTAGGTCCGGCCCTGGTCGGTGCCCATCCCTCTGACTGGGTATCTCCCCGCCCTGCACGACTTTCGCTCATTTGCGGCATGCCCGTTCCCGTCGCTGTTCCTAGGCTCGCGACAGGTCAGCAACGGGGCACCTTGGGCGGTGCCTCGAACGGGGGGTCGAGAAGCATGACGCAGGTCGTGGCCAGGGGAATGGCCGAGGTGATCGCGCCCGACAGCACACTGCTGCGGACGCCGGTCCCGCACCCACGAGGAGCCCGGCACTCGGCGCCGCTCCTCCCGCCCGCACCGCCGCTGGTGCCGCCGGTCGAGGCCGCACCCGTCGCGGCGGTCCCGTTCACTCCGCTGCCGTCGCCCGCACGACCGACCTGGCCCTTCGTGGCGATCGACCTCGCACTCGCGCTCGCACTCAGCGGCACCGCGGTCATCATGGAGCTCGTCCCGCTGGCCCTCGCCTGCGTGGCGGCAGCCGGCTGGCCGCTGCTCCTGCTCGTCGCCGGACGCTACGCCCCGCCCTCGCTGGGGCAGGGTCGACTGGCGCGACCCGGGCTCGTCCTCCGCACGGGTGGTCGGGCCGCGATCGTCGCCCTGGCCGTGTCGACCGGGATGATGACCACCCACCTGATCGGTCTCGCGGCGCTCCTGGGCGCGCTCGCCGTGGCCAGCGCCGTGCCCGCACTCGTCGGCGTACGTCGTCGCGGGTTGCGCCTCGTGCTCGCCGGCCGCCCCCGCGACGTCCGCGACGCGCTCGCCGCGCTCTCGCCGGACATGGGCCACGAGGTCGTCGCCGCCTGCCTCACCCGGACGTCGAAGGAGCCGATGGGCGAGCTGCCCACCTACGTCGGCTTCGAGGGCTCACCTGCCGTGGCGCACCACCACCGTGCGGACGCCCTCGTCGTGCTCCCGGGCGCACGCCTCGAGCCGGCCGAGGTTCGCCGGCTGCACTGGTCGCTGGAAGGCGTGGGCACCGAGCTCTACCTCGGCACCGGTCTCCTCGACGTGGAGCCGCAGCGCACCCGCGTGGTCTCCTCGGCCGGGCTCGACGTCCTGCACGTCACGCACCCGGTCCTGGACGGTCCTCGTCGGCTGCTGAAGGACGTCATCGAGCGGTCGGTCGCACTGGTCGCCTTCGTCCTCGCCCTGCCGCTGCTCGCCGTCCTGTGCGTGGCGATCCGTCGTGAGACGCCCGGGCCGGCGCTGTTCCGGCAGCAGCGGATCGGCCGCGACGGCGTGCCGTTCACGATGCTCAAGCTGCGCTCGATGGGGGTCGAGGCAGAGGACGAGAAGTCCGGGCTCGTCGCGCACAACGAGGGCGACGGCATCCTGTTCAAGATCAAGCTCGACCCGCGGATCACCCGGCTCGGCGCGAAGCTGCGCCGCTACTCCCTCGACGAGCTCCCGCAGCTGTGGAACGTCGTGCGCGGCGACATGTCCCTGGTCGGCCCGCGGCCGGCGCTCCCCAGCGAGGTCGCCCGCTACGACGTGGACCCGCGGCGGCGCCTGGTCGTCAAGCCCGGTGTCACCGGCCTGTGGCAGGTCTCCGGGCGCTCGGACCTGACCTGGGCCCAGTCGGTGCGGCTGGACCTGAGGTACGTCGACAACTGGTCGCTGCGCCTCGACCTCGCCATCCTCGCCCGCACCGTCCGGGCCGTCCTCGGCCACCGCGGCGCCTACTGAGCAGCACCCCGCAACTCCCGAACAGCTCCACCACGCTTCCCGGAAAGCACTCCGGGGAACCACCGAAGACAACTGCAGACCAACTGGCACACCGGCCGTGGGGGCGGCACACCATGACGAACAAGCCCGCGAAGGCGGGGATCCTGAGGCTCGCGCTGTTGGGGGCAGCCGCGAGCCTGGTCCTTGCCGGGTGCAGCAACGACCCGACACCCCCTGACGCTGCCGGTCGGACGACGACCGGCGGCGCTTCTGCGCCTGCGGACCCGTCGAGCGACGGTGCGAGCGGCGCCGGGAACGGCACCCGCACGAGCAGTCCGACGGACGAGCCCGACAGCGCGTCGGCGACCCCCGGCACGGGGTCCACCACCGGTGCCGACCCGAGCGGCACGGCCAGCACCGACACCTCGCCGGGCGACACCTCGCCCGGCAACGGCAACGCACAGGACGACGGCGGCAACGGCCTCGAGATGCCGGAGGCCCCCGAGCAGACGGTCACCAGCCTGTCCGAGCTCCTCGGCACGACCAGCAAGGCGCCGCTGGTCTCCGCTCCCCTGCCCCGGGCCGCGAGCGCGACCGGTCGGCTCGTGTCCGACTTCCCGACGCTCCTCCGGCCCTCGCGGGCCAGCCGGGTGACCTCGAGCAGCATCTCGCCGTCGGGCAGCCGGCTGCAGGTGGGGCTCGTCGCGACGACCGCGCTCTCACCCGACGACCTCCTCCTCGCCTACCGCAGTCGCCTCGCCCGGAGCGGGCTGGGCGAGATCGCCACCCCGCCCACCACCCCGGGATCGGTCGCAGCTGCCTTCCGACGGGGGCGCAGCACGATCACCGTCACCGCGACCGAGGACGGCTCCCGGACGACGTACTCCGTGCACGCCTCCCTGCACACCGGGAGCGCGTGAGCCGCATGTACATCACCGTTCGTGATCGGCCCGGCTCCGACCAGGAGCCGTCGGCCTCGGGGACCACCGCGCGCCCACCCGTCGGTCGCGTCGTCATCCTCCTCGGCCTGGTCTCGCTCCTCACCGACGTCTCCTCGGAGTCCGTCTCGGCGATCCTGCCGCTCTACCTCACCGTCGTCGTCGGGCTCTCCCCCGTGGCGTACGGCCTCATCGACGGCCTCTACCAGGGAGTCAGCGCCCTGGTCCGCCTCGGTGGCGGTTGGCTGTCCGACGCCTCCGACCGGCCCAAGTGGGTCGCCTTCCTGGGCTACGGGCTCTCCGCGATCGCCCGGGTGTTCCTGCTCTTCGCGACCGGCGCCGCCGGCATCGCCGCGGTCGTGACCGCCGACCGCATCGGCAAGGGGATCCGCACCGCACCGCGCGACGCGATGATCAGCACCGCGACGCCCAGCGAGCACCTCGGCCGCGCCTTCGGCGTGCACAGGATGCTCGACACGATCGGGGCAGCGCTCGGTCCCCTGATCGCGTTCGGCCTGCTCCTGCTGGTGCCCGACGGCTACTCGGTCGTCCTGGTCGTCTCGCTCGCCTTCGCCCTGGCCGGTGTCGCGCTCCTCGGACTCCTCGGTCCCGACGTGCGGTCCCGGCGTGACCGATCCCCACAGGCGGGCCCGACCCCGCCGCCCTTCCGCTGGCGCGACCTCACCGACCGCCGGCTGCGTCCCCTGCTCGTGATCTCCGGCGTGCTCGGCCTGCTCACGGTCGGCGACGGCTTCATCTACCTCGCGCTGCTCGACCACGGTGGCGTCAACGTGTCGTGGTTCCCGCTGTTCTACGTCGGCACCAACCTCGCCTACCTGCTGCTCGCGGTGCCGATCGGCCAGCTCGCCGACCGGATCGGCCGCGCCCGCATCCTTGTGGTGGGCCACCTCGCCCTGGTGGGCGCCTACCTCTGCTCGGTCCTGCCCACCTCGACCGCCGCGGCCACGGCGGGCACCCTGCTCCTGCTCGGCACCTTCTACGCCGCGACCGACGGTGTGATCGCGGCGATCGCCGGGCGGCTCGTGCCGGTCCAGGCCCGCACCAGCGGCATCGCGGCCGCCCAGACCGTCGTCGCGGTCGCCCGGATGCTCGCCTCCGCAGGCTTCGGCCTGCTCTGGTTCCTCCTCGGTCCCGCGGCCGCGATGGGCACCGTCGCCGCGCTGCTGGTCGTGGCCGTGCTCGTCGCGGCCACCCGCATCTCCCGCCTCGACGGGGCCGAGGTCACGCCGTGATGCGCTCGTGAGCACTCGCGCGCGCGTCGTCTCCTTCGTGGCGATCGTGGTGGTCCTGGTCGTCTCCGCCGGGGTCTACGTCCTGCGGGAGGGCACCGAGGTCCGCGCCGAGCGGGCCGCCGATCCCGCGGCGCCGCAGGCGCCGGTCGCGGCGATCGAGGACGGTCCCCGGATCGTGTTCCGGCACACCGGCCTCGACAACGAGTACGGCGTCGTCGCCATGGTGCCGCTCGACGACCCCGGCGGGCCGCGCGCCTTCACCGGCGTCTCGTGCGACCGGGTCGCGGCCCGGAGCACCGGTGCGTCGTGCCTGGTCACCGACACGGGCATCGCGACGACGTACGAGGCCGACGAGCTCGGACCCGACTGGGAGCCCGTCGACACCTCGGGCCTGCCCGGGATCCCGAGCCGGACGCGCCTGTCTCCTGACGGCTCGCTCGTGGCGACCACGGTCTTCGTGAGCGGGCACTCCTACATGTCCACCGGCTTCTCGACGGCGACCGAGGTGCACGAGTTCGGCGGAGGCAAGCGGTGGGGCAACCTCGAGAAGTTCCAGCTGGTCATCGACGGCGAGGCGGTCAACCCCGTCGATCGCAACATCTGGGGCGTGACCTTCGTCGACGACCGGACCTTCTACGCGACAGTCGGGACCGGCGGCACGACGTGGCTGGTCGAGGGTGACCTCGCCGCGCGCACGCTGACCTCGGTCTCGGAGCACGCGGAGTGCCCGTCCCTGTCGCCCGACGGCTCGAAGGTGGCCTTCAAGGTCGACGTCGACCCCAGTCGCAGGATCGTCTGGCAGATCGCGGTCCTCGACCTGGCCACGGGTGAGCGCACCCTGTTGGCGAAGGGACCGCGCGGGCTCGACGACCAGGTCGAGTGGCTCGACGACGACACGCTGCTCTACGGCATGCCCCGCGCAGACGACGCGGGCGTAACCGACGTCTGGTCGGTCGACACGACGGCCGATGCCGAGCCGCAGCTGCTCATCGAGCAGGCGTGGTCGCCCACCGTGGTGCGCGACTAGGTCACGCACCGACCGCCCGGGCGACCGGACTAGGAACCGCGCTCGGTGTTGCACCGCTGTCGGCGCAGGTGGACCGGCTGACCGGCGCCGTCGAGCCTCACGACGTGGGCCTCCCACGCCGTGAGGGCCGAGCACTTGACGTCGATCGGACCGTAGTAGTCGCCCTGCCGGACCACCTTCAGGTTGTGGACCCGGCCCGGCGTACCGAGGCGGAACGGGTAACCCCCGCCCTCGACCAACAGACCGTCGATGTCGACGGCCGTGTTGCCTTGACCGCTGGGGTAGAAGAACGCCGCCGTGCCCGCGCAGTCCTCGCCCTCGACGAGCTCGAGGCGGCTCATCCGGACCTTCAGGGCCCCGCCGCCGTATCCTTGCAGCGCGTCGCCGTGCCAGTCGCCGCACTCCTCGGGAGCGACCACGGTGGCGTAGGACCGGATGATCCGGACCGGACCGCACTCGTCCTTGCCGCCGACGCGGAACCCTTCGGGGAGCCCGTCGATGCGGACTCGATGCGCCCGGTAGCCGCCGGCGTTGAGCGCGGGCTCGTCGCCCGACGTGCGCTGGCCGGGGGCGTTGCGGATCGTCGTACGACGCACGTCCAGACGCGACTGGCACGTCGAGCCCGCCCAGTTGTCGATGCGGCCGCCGACGACGTCCACGCGCTTGACCGTGACGTCGGGGGCCGCGATCACCAGGTTCCCGTAGATGCGCAGGTCCTGCACGACGGCTCCGGCCCGACGCACCACGTGGTCGCCCTGGATCTCGCGGCGCGGTGCCCACCCACGGGGGACACCGGTGTCTCGTGCGGTGGGGAACGACGCCTGTGCCCGTGCGCGCACCACGGTGACGTCGCTCGCGTTCCTCGTCGTTGCGCCGGGAGCGTGCTGCGCCGGGGCCGCGGCGGTCGCCGGAGCACCGAGCACCAGGACGGCGGCCGCGCTGCAGACGGCCGTGGAGAACCGCTTCACTGGCCCTGCTCCATCGTGCACGGCAGTGGACGGACCGGAGTCGCGACACCGTTGTCCGCGACGGTGACGACGCTTGCCTGCCAGGAGGTGAGGACCGAGCACTTGACGTTGATCGGACCGTAGTGCCAGCTGTTGTCGAGGACCGCCAGGTTCTTGACCGTGCCGGGAGTTCCCAGTCGGAACGGGTACCCGCCTCCGCTGACGAGCAGCCCGTCGATGTCGACGCTGGTGTTGTCCTGGCCGAGCGGATAGAAGAAGGGGGCCGTTCCCCCACATCCGTCTTCCTCGAGGATGAGGGTGGTGCGGCGAACGGTGAGGGCCGGACCGCCGTAACCCTGGATCCCGTCACCGTGCCAGTCACCGCAGGTGTCTGGTCGCACGACCCTCGCCCACGATCCCTCGATGGTCACCGGCCCGCACCCCGAGGTCCGGCCGCCGACGCGGAAACCCTCCGCGAGTCCGTCGATCTGCACCCCGCGCGCGGTGTACCCGCCGGCCTGGAGCGCGGGCGAGTCGGACGCGCTGGTGGCTCCGCCCTTGCGGATCGTGCTGTTCTCCACCAGCAGGCCCGGCTGGCAGGTCGGGCCCGCGAAGTTGTCGATGCTGCCACCGACGACCTCGACCCGACGCAGGGTCACGTTCGGTGCAGCGACCTCGATGCTGCCGTTGACCTGGAGGTCCTCCACCACTGCGCCCGGCGTGCTGATCCGGTAGGTCCCGTTGACGACCCGCGCCGGGGTCCAGCCGACGGGAACCCCGGTGGTGGCCTGGGTGGGGAAGGCGTCCTCGGACGGCGGCGGCGGAGGAGGAGGCGGCAGCTCCGTCTGCTCGCCCGGGGCGAACGTCACGTCGACCCAGTAGTTCGACTTGTGCCGGCTGCGGGTGGGCGCCTTCGGCTTGCTGCCGTGGCGATACACGCCGACGTGCTTGCCGCCGGTGCTGAGTGAGCCTGAGGTCTTCGCCTTGCGCAGTCCTCGCTTCGTCACTGCAGGGCGACCCCTGGGCGCGAAGACCGAGACGGTGTAGGTCCGATCTGCCTGGATGGTGACGGGTGCGTCGAAGCGCACCGACACCCATCCGCGGCCCTCGAGCGGCGTGATGCGTGCCTTGGCCAGTCGGGTGCCGCGAGGGCTCCACAGGCTGGCTCGACGAGGCGTCGCGCCCTTGGCATCGGCGATCTTGTAGACCTGCACGCCCGTCACGGAGCCAGCGGTCGAGGACTGGAACCGGGTGCCGACCTCGACCGGTCGGCGGTCGCGGTCCTTGGTCACCCGACGTGGGGCGCGCTCGGGGAACAGGCTGATCTCGTCGGCCTTGGCACGAGGGGAGCCGGAGGCGTCGGGCCGCGCCGCACTCGGTGGGGCTGACACGGCACCGAGGCCGAGCAGCACGACGACGAGCGCGACGAGGGACGTCAGCCCCCGTCGCGGGTCGCGGGTGGCGGCAGCCGGGATGACATGAGCGGGGGTGGGGGGCATGCGGGTGTACCTCTGGCGTAGGGGGGTGTCCAGCACCGCCACTATGGAGGCGCGCGTCGAGGTGCGGCAAAGCACGTGCGACCCCGGCCACCGTCTCCGAGTGTGCGATGCCCTCCATCGTCGCAGGTCAGGGCCCTGCTCTCCCCCAATCTGGGGAAAACAGCCACCTGAGCGCCTCCGAGGTGCCCTACGTCTGCTTGGACGCCACGAAGTCGGCCAGGCTGCCGACGGTCTCGAAGACGTCGCCGGTGATGTCCTCGTCGTCGATCTGGATGTCGAAGCGACCCTCCAGGGCGACGGTGAGCTCCACGACGCCGAGCGAGTCGAGCTCGGGCAGCTCGCCGAACAGCGGGGTGGACGCCTCGAGGGATGCCGCCTGGTCCTCGATGCCCAGGGTGCTCACGAGCACCTCGATGACGGCGCTGACGTCCTGCTGCGTGCTCTGCACGGCTACCTCCGGTGCTGGATCGTGATGGTCTGGTGTCCCGCCGCCTGCTGGCTCGGGGCCGGCTGGATCGCTCACACGAGCACCTCCGCAGGAGCGGGATGACCGAGGAACGCG
Source organism: Nocardioides hwasunensis (assembly GCF_014779665.1). Classification (GTDB taxonomy): domain Bacteria; phylum Actinomycetota; class Actinomycetes; order Propionibacteriales; family Nocardioidaceae; genus Nocardioides; species Nocardioides hwasunensis. The sequence continues at coordinate 317,450 of NZ_JACXYY010000004.1, forward strand.
GTGGGGCTCGCGGTGAGTCCGTAGGCGCCCGCCTGGTGGACGACCACCAGGTCACCCACCTCGACGCGCGGCAGCCGTACCCGGTCGCCGAGCAGGTCGAGCGGCGTGCACAGCGAGCCCACCACCGTGACCTCCTCGGGCTCCCTTGCGGCACCGTCGGTCGCGATCGGGTAGTTGCGTCGGATCACCTGCCCGAAGTTTCCGGAGGCGGCGAGCTGGTGGTGCATGCCGCCGTCGACGACGACGTACGTCGTGCCACGCGACATCTTCCGGTCGACGACTCGGGTGACGTAGACACCGGCCTCGCCGACGAGGTAGCGACCGAGCTCGATCCCGATCCGGATGTCGCCGAGCACCGGGCGGAGCCGCTCGGAGCACAGCCGCTCGAGGTTGTCGCCGACCGCGCCGAGGTCGAGCCGCTCGTCCTTCTCGAAGTACGGGATGCCGAACCCACCGCCGAGGTTGACGTAGGAGATCGGGGCCGGCGCCTGCTTCGCGAGCTCGAGCAGCAGGTCGACGGTGCGGTCCTGCGCCTCGGCGAGGATCGCGGCGTGCAGGTTCTGCGAGCCGGCGAAGACGTGGAAACCCTCGAGGGGAAGACCGAGGTCCGCCATCAGTGCCATCAGGTCGGGCACCGCCTCGGCGTCCACCCCGAACTGCTGGGGGCCACCGCCCATCCGCATGCCCGAGCCCTTGACGGCGAAGTCGGGGTTGACCCGCACCGCGGCGCGCGGGACGAGCCCGAGGTCGCGACCGGCCGCCAGCAGGCGGCGGACCTCACCCTCCGACTCGACCTCGACCAGCACGCCGGCAGCGACGGCGCGGCGCAGCTCGTCGTCGGTCTTGCCGGGTCCGGCGAACGTGACGCGCTCGGCCGGTGTGCCGGTGTCGAGGGCGATCGCCATCTCCCCGGCGGACGCGACGTCGAGGGTGTCGACCTGGGTGGCGAGGTGCTGCACGACGGCCGGCATCGGGTTGGCCTTGACGGCGTAGCCCAGGTCGAGGTCATCGGGCAGCGCCGCCCTGACCTCGGCGACGCGGCGCGAGACCAGCTCCCGGTCGTAGGCGAAGAACGGCGTGGAGCCCACCCGCGCGGCCAGCCGGTCGAGTGGCACGCCACCGACCTCGAGCCGTCCGTCTGCGTCGCGGAAGGGCCGCGAGTGCTCGTCGGCGATCACGACGCAACCCCTGCCCGGTCGGCCGTCGCCCGCTCGACCTCGAGCGCCAGGGCCACGCGGTCGAACTTCCCGTTGGGCGAGCGCGGCAGCTCCTCGCGCACGACCACCTCGGCGGGCACCATGAACAGGGGCAGGTCGCGCCGCAGCGCCTGGAGCAGCTCTGCCGGGTCGAGGTCGGCGCCGGCGACGGCGAGCACCACCCGGTGCCCCAGCCCCTCCTCCGGGACGCCGAGCGCGACGGCGTCGCGCACCATCCCGGTCTGGTAGGCCGCCTCCTCGATCTCGGTGGGGCTGACCCGGTATCCGGAGGTCTTGATCATCTCGTCGGTGCGTCCCACGAAGTAGAGGAACCCCTCCTCGTCGGCGACCACCGTGTCGCCGGACCACACGGCCAGCTCGGGTGCCTGCCAGTCGGCGACCCCCGCGAGCGGACGGAAGCGTTGCGCGGTGCGCTCGGGGTCGTTCCAGTAGCCCAGAGCGACCAGCGGGCCGCGGTGGACCAGCTCTCCCTCCTCCCCCGGCGCGCACGTGGTGCCGTCGGGGCGCAGGACCAGGATCTCGGCGTCGGGGATCGCCTTGCCGATGGAGTCGCCCCTGCGGTCGACCTCGGCGGGGTCGAGGTAGGTCGAGCGGAAGGCCTCGGTCAGGCCGTACATCAGGTAGGGCGCCGCGCCGGGGAAGGTGTCGCGCAGCTGCTTGAGCGTCGCGGCCGGCATCTTGCCCCCGGTGTTGGCGAAGTAGCGCAGCGACCGGGTGGCGTCCTCGGGCCAGGTCGCGTCCATCAGCTGGATCCACAACGGCGGGACGCAGGTGAGGCCGGTGACCTGGTGGCGCGCGCACAGGGTGACGAGGTCTCGGGCCGCGAGGTAGTTGGCGAGCACCACGTGCGCGCCGACCGCCATGGCCGTCGTCACCTGGCTCAGCCCGGCGTCGAAGCTCAGCGGCAGCGCGGACAGGATCACGTCGTCCGCGGTGTTGCCCAGATAGCTGCTGACGCTCTCGGCGCCGACCAGGAGGTTGCGGTGGCTGAGCACGACACCCTTCGGCGAGCCGGTGCTCCCGGACGTGTAGAGGATCGCTGCCCGGTCGCCGTCCGGCGGCCGCGGCGTGGGGACGGTCACGGCGGCCGTGCCTGCCAGGTCGGCGTACGCGTGCGTGGTGACCACCGACTGCGCCGCATCGCCCCGGTCGTCGACGACGATGACGTGGCGCAGGTCGCCGCCGTCCATCGAGCCCTCCAGCGACGCCCAGCGACGCGCCGTCGTCAGCAGCGCGACCGCGCCGCTGTCGTTGACCACGTGGCTCACCTGACGCGGCTTGAGCACCGGGTTGACCGGGACGAACGTGGCGCCCGCGGCCGAGGCGGCGAGGAGGGCGACGACCGTCTCGATCCGCTTGTCGAGGAACACCGCGACCCGGTCGCCGGGCCGCACCCCGAGGTCGACGAGGCCACCGGCGACGGCACGGACCTCCTGCCACACCTCGTCGTAGGTGCGGGTCGTCCGTCCGGCGGTCAGCGCCGGACGCTGCGGATGCCGCTCGGCGGCCTCCTCCAGCAGGTGGTGGACGCGCGTCCTCATCGTCGGTGCTCCTTCTTCCGCTCACGCATGCCGGTCACCAGGCCACGCAGGTGAGCTCGCTGTAGAGGTAGTCGACGTCCTCGGCCACCAGGTCGTCGCCTCGGAACATCTTGGGTCGTGGCCGAGCCAGGACGCGTGCGCCCGGCGGCGTCCAGCCCGCCACGCGCTCCTCGACGAGCGTCACGAGGGCGCCCTGCCGCAGGAGGTGGCTCGAGAGCCGAGGCCACGCCCGCGGCAGCAGCTCGGGCTCGGAGACGTGCAGCAGCGAGGCGAAGACCGGCAGGCCCTTGCGACGGTCCTTGCGATGGATCACGTAGAGCGACCGACCGCCGACGTCCAGGACGACGTGCCGCGCAGCAGCGGCACCGCGGTGGTCGTCGAAGATCCGGCGCTGCTTACCGACCAGGCGACCGGCGATCTGGTCGGGGTCGGTGACCACCCGGACGCCGCGTGAGGGCACCGCGAAGTTCGGCACCAGCGCGGTCGTCGTGTCGAGGTGGCGGAACTTGAGCCGCTCGTTGAGCGCGACGACGTTGCCGCTGGGCGAGAGGTCGGTGAAGTGGTGGTCACGCTGTCCCAGCAGCGCGCGCAGCAACCGCAGACCTTGCGCCTGGTACGCCTCGTCGACGCACCACGCGCCGAGGTTGCACACGCGACGGGTGCGGCCCGCGACGGTGCGGTCGGCGTAGAACGCCAACGCGACCCCGACCACCTCTCCCTCGTCGCGCAGGTGGAACCCGTGGTTGGGCGCGTCGACCGACCACGTCGGCACCATCGCCCGGGCCCACTGGTCGGGACTGAGCCGGGGATTCAGGGCGCGGTTGAGGTAGGCCGCCACCTCGGGTACATCGGCCCCGGTGATCGGCACCAGCGCAACAGCCGTACCCCCCATGGCAGCAAGCATCCGGCGCCGCGACGGCACTGCGGGCGGCCGCAGGGGCATTACCCACAAATGGGGTATCGCCGCGCGAGGACCGCCCAGCTCGACGTCTGCCGCCTAGCGTCGCGGCATGAGCATGGGGGCCCGGACTCGCATCAACGTCTGCTTCCACGGCATCGGCACGCCGGCGCGGGTGCTCGAGACGGGTGAGGCGCCGTACTGGATCGACCACAGGACCTACCTGGACGTGCTGGACGCCGTGGCCGAGGACCCTCGCGTCCGGATCAGCTTCGACGACGGGAACTCCTCCGACATCGAGCTGGGTCTGCCGGGGCTGCTCGAGCGTGGGCTGACCGCGACGTTCTTCGTGCTCGCCGGTCGGCTGGACCGGCCCGGGAGCCTCGGGACCTCGGACGTCCAGGCCCTCCGGCAGGCCGGGATGACCATCGGCACGCACGGGATGGACCACCGACCGTGGCGCGGCCTCGACGCGGGCCACCGCCGCCGCGAGCTCGAGGAGGCCCGGCAGGTCCTCGCCAGGATCGCCGGCACGCCCGTGACCGAGGCGGCGCTGCCGCTCGGGAGGTACGACCGCGAGCTGCTCGGGCACCTGCGCGCGCTCGGCTACACCGCCGTGCACACCAGCGATCGCCGTTGGGCTCGAGAAGGATCCTGGCTCCAGCCCCGGTTCTCGGTCCGCGACGGCGACACCGCCGAGACGGTCCGCACGACGATGCTGGGGCGTCAGTCGCCCGCCCGTCTGGCCGAGCGGGTCCTCGTCGGCACGGTCAAGCGCCTGCGCTGACCGCGTCGAGCCACTCGGGCCCTCGCGGTCCCCGCAACAGGTCCGGCCGGAGCAGCACCCTCGTGGCGAGGCGACACGTTTCGCGACCGAGCAGGGCACGACTCGACTCGCGAGCGAGCAGAGCGGTCCAGAACGCAGCGCTGCGCACCGCACCGTGCCGGGCGCGGTAGAGGCGCCAGCGGTTCGCGACCAGCAGCGGCCACAGACGCGTGGACGTGGCAGAACCGCCCTCGAGGTGCACGGCCGCGGCCGAGGGGACGTAACGCACCGCGAAGCCGCGGTCGCCGGCCCGCAGGTGGAACTCGGTCTCCTCCGAGTAGAGGAAGTAGCCCTCGTCCCACTCACCGCAGGCTAGCCAGCACCCGGCATCGACCAGCTGGGTCGATCCTTCGGCCCAGTCGACGTCCTGCTCGAGCGCGTACGCACCCGGATCCGTCACCAGCTCGCCGAGCAGGGGGTACCGACCCGCGCGGACCGCGCCGAGGACTGCGTCGCCCAGCCCTCGCAGCACGGTGGGCGTGCGCCGCATCGAGTGGATCAACTCCCCCGTCGCGTCCTGCAGGCGAGGTACGACGACACCCGCCCCGGTGCGTCGCATCACCGCGAGCAGCTCGGCGACGCACCCGGGCTCGAGCCGGACATCGGGGTTGAGCACGAGCACCGCCGAATGTGGTGGCGCCGCGGCAACTGCTGCGTTGATCCCGGCCGCGTATCCCCGGTTGTCCGCGAGCGCCAGCAGCGTGGCGTCGGGCGCCGTCCTGGCCAGGACGGCGAGCGTGTGATCCGCGGACGCGTTGTCCGCGACGACGAGGTCCCACGGCACCTCCCCCAGACCCGCGTCGAGCGAGGCCACGAGGCCCGGCACCACGTCGGCACTGTTGTAGGTGACCACCACCACTGCCACACGCTCCGTCATCGAACCAGCTCCTCGGGTCGTGCCGGGGCACGTCGGTGGTCGTGCGGCCGGTAGGGACTTCTCGGATCCTCCGTCGTCGACAGGCGCCAGCAGGCCCCGGCGAGCCCGACCAGGAGCATCATCATGCCGGCTGCCATCGGGAAGCCCAGGGCGTCGAAGGTGGCGAAGCTGACCATGACGCCCAGCGTCGAGGCGGCGATGGCCAGGCTCAGGTCTCGCGAGGCGGGCTCGAACGCTCGCCGTCGTGCAGCGTTGGCCTGCAGGAAGGCCACCACCAGGAACGTCGTCGCCACCAGCAGCCCGATCAGGCCCAGCTCGACGGTGAAGATCAGGTACTGGTTGTCGACGATGCGGTAGTAGCGAGGGACGAATGTGAACAGCCCCCGACCGAGGAGCGGGTTGTCACCGATGACGTCGAAGAGGACGTCGTAGTCGCTCGTGCGGCCACTGATGCTGGGGTCGTCGAAGAGGTTGCGGAACAGGGAGATCAGGGTCCCTACGAGGCCCGGGACAGCCATGCGCAGTCCCACCACCGCGACGGGGAGAAGCAGCAGCGCCCGGACGCGCCACTTCGCAGGCCACCCGATGAGCAGCATCGTGAAGGCAAACCCGATCACCAGCACCGCCGACCTCGACACCGACATGTTGCAGCCGACGAAGATCACCACGGCGGGAAGGACAGCGAGCGGGCGGCAGCGAAGGCGGATCATGCGGTGGACCGCCAGAGGAAGGATCCCACCCAGGACGACTCCGTACTCGATCGGGTGGACTGCGGTCGCTGACACGCGGTTCAGGATCGAGCGCGAGTCGACCGCGCCGAAGTCCGAGTTCGCGCTGAGGCCCGGGAGGTCGAAGAACACGGCGATGTTGAGCCCGGTGGCGAACTGGAGGATGCCGATCGCCCCGACGAACGCACCGACCCAGACCAGCCAGTCGACGACCTTCTCCAGGTCCGCCCACGACCGCAGCCCCTCGGCGGTCATCAGCACGATGCCCATCCAGCCGGCAAACGACAGCAGTCCTCTGTCGGCCGCGCTGACCATCGCGTCCGTCGTCTGGGTGACCGTCGGTGGGACCAGCGTCCAGAACTCGTCGGTGACCTGCCGGATGTCGGGCGGGGCGTACCAGCCCTGCAGCATCCCGCTCGCGTAGCTCCCCAGGACCGCAGCAGTGAGCAGCGCCACCGTGATGCGCGTCGGCGTGAACCTCTTGACCGGGTTCGTGCCGCCCACGGTCGCGGCCACCCACCATGCCAGGGCGCAGATCCCCACCATGTTGGCCGGCGTGCCGGGCGCACCCAGCGGTCGGAAGATCAGCTGGGAGGGAACACAGAGGAGCAGGACGACGTAGAGGACGACGAACCCGACGGCAGGCAGCCGCAGTGCGCTCGACCCCGCGGGGACCGAGGACGCACGCGATGTCGGTCCGGCCGTGCGGGCTCGCCGCGAGATCACCGGCCGCTACCCACTCTCGGGCCTCGGCCCGGACGCGGCCGGTTCCTCTTGCCCGTGCGCTCGGCAGGGGCTGGCTGGCGCCTCGGGTGGAAGTCGAGCACCAGTCCATCCGGTCCCACCGCACCGGGTCGCTCGTGCCCGTGGCCGACCTCCGCGCCCGGGGATGCGGCCGGTGTCGCACTGTGCGAGCCCGCGTGCGTCACGGCGTCGTCGTGCTCGGCCCCGGTCGGGTCGACGTCGTCCAGATCGTCCTCTCCCAGGGCATCGCGTCGACCCGCGCGACGTGCCGCACGCCTCAGCAGCAGTCGGTCCAGGCCGAAGGTCGCGATCAGCGTGAGCAACCCGACCACGGCCAGCAACGCGGCAAGGGCCCTGAGCTTGCTGCCCGGCAGCGCCTCCGCGGACCTGCTGACGCTCGACCTGATCGCGCTGATGTACTGCGTCTGGGGCACGTCGACCTCGTCCTGGATGCGACGCAGCTCCCTGTCGATCCACGTCATCATCGCGTCGCGCGTCTCCGTGGCGAGCTCGGCATTGCTGTCCTTCGCCGTCACGGTGATCAGCGGACCGGTGCCGGGCACGACGGCGATCGCGTACTCGGCGTCGAGTCCCTCGGCCTTCATCTCCTTCTCGACGTCCTTGGTGGAGGCGGCGCCGGCGACGAGCGAGGCTGCTGTCGTGAGGCCGTCCTGCAGGTTCAGGTAGGGGTTGACAGGCCGCTCCGTGCCGGACGCGGTCGGCGGGAGGAGGAACAGCATCTGACCCGTGGACTGGTAGGTCGTCGGGACGTAGGTGATGACGGCGGCGGCACCGGCAGCGAGCACGACCATGCCGGCGAGCACGACATACCACCTCCGGACGAGCACCGAGAGGGCATCGATCAGGTACACAGCAGATCTCCTTGGGTTCCGTGGTCCGCCACGTCGGGTGGCTCGACGTCTGGGAGGTTGAGCGGCTTGACCGCGGCGACGTCCATGCGCCCTGCGGCGAGTGCCTCGATCGCGGCGACCACCTGTGCTCCGGTGATGCCCCAGGTGTCGCCGGCGGTGTCGCTCGCCGCCCGACGGGCGGTCGCGGGCGTGGTCTGACCGACCGCCGCTTCGAGGGCCGAGGCGATCGAGGCCGGTGTCGCGGCGGCCCACACCGCGTGGGGCGTCCGGAAGTCGGCACGGGCGTCCGGCGAGTCGTTGACCACCGGGATGCAGCCCGCCGCAAGCATCTCGTAGGCGACCAGCGAGATGTTGGTGAACGACATCGCCAAGCCGGCCGCACATTGGTTGTAGAGCTCGTTGAGCTCGGCGGGTGTCGGACGTCCGTGCTGGACGACGGGGAAGTCGACGTCGTGGACGGTGGCGCCGTAGACGTGGATCTCCTGGTCGGGTCGTCGCCGGTGGAACTCTGCCAGCGCCAGCGTCGCGAGCCGGTAGCCGCGTCTGGCCACTGGTGGACGGGCGTAGAAGGCGACGCCGGACCGCGGTCCGGCGTTCTCGAACGAGTAGGTCGAGGTGTCGCGGCCGAAGAGGACCTCGACCGACGGCGCACCTGCGGCGGTGAGGCGGTCATGGACCATCCGGCCCAGGGCGATGTTGGCGAACCCGAAGTGATAGGTGTCTGCGGCCAGTGCATGGTCGGAGCCGTGCGGGTAGAACATCGGCTCGTAGTCCTGGATGAAGTACGCGCGGTGCACCGGGTCTCGTCCACGCGACGCCAGCACGTGGGCGCTCTCCCAACCGGTCGCGACCACCACATCCAGGCCCTCGAACCCTTGCGACAGGTCTCGCACGCCCACTGACAGGTGCGGCCAACCACGGCCGATGTTCGCCGCGGCCTCGCTGAGGCTGCCGTTGTGACGGTCGTGGAGGACGACCTCGCACACGTGACCGGCGGCCTGCAGTGCCTGCACCATGCGGAACATCGTGGTGTGCCCACCCGACCCCACAGCAGGCGGCGTGCACAGCCACCCCACCCGCAGGGACCGAGGCGTGGGGACGGGCACGGCCGCCAGCAGGTCGAGGGTTGCGGAGTCGGCGATGTCGCCGGGCAGTAGCCCGAAGTCCAGCTCACCCGCGTCGAGCCTCTGGTAGGCACGCCGCACGGCTCGACGTGCGAGCCCGGCCGTCCCCTCGGCTCGCAGCTTGGTGGCCACGCTGGTGCCGAGCGCTCGGGCTCGGCGTGACTGATCACGAACGCTCATGGTGTCGTCCTCTCCGATGTGTCGCCGCCGGGCGTGGGTTGCGCAGCTCGTCCAGGCGGTTGCGGAACCACGGGATCAGTGGCCCCAGGTAGAGGGCGGTGGCGCACGTGCCGCCGAGCAGCACCGTCAACCATGGCGACAGCGCGGTGGCACTGACGATCCACCAGCAGGCGGCAGCCGCCGGGACGACGGCCGCGAGCGGCACGATGCTCGCGCCCACCAGGCGGACGGTGTCGACACCCGAGCGGCCGAGGAAGAAGGCGTAGGCCGGCAGCACGACCACGACCACGACCACGACGTGCGCCCAACCGGCTCCGGCGAGTCCCCACTCGCGCACGGACAGCACCATCACCGGGACCATGGCAGCCAGCCACACCAGCTGGACGACGAGGACGTCGCGTGTGCGTCCCGCGGCGACCAGGAACGTCGCGAGCAGGTCGAGCACCACCCTGGTGGCGCCGAAGACCGCGAGGCCGACCAGCGCTGCTGAGGCAGGGGCCCAACGGGCTCCGTAGAGGACCGCGACCACGGGCGACGCGAGCGTCGCGAGTCCGAGACCCATGAACGCAGCAGCGAGCACCACCGGCCCGATGCTGCGGACCAGACCATCGTTGCGCTGCGCAGCCGAGTCGGTGTCGGAGAAGGCGGGGAGGGCCACGACCCGAACGGCCTGGCCGACGGCGGACATCGGCCACGACGAGACGTTGAAGGCGAGGACGTAGAAGCCGAGGACGATCGGCGAGAGCTCACGGGAGACGATCACGTTGTCGAGGGTGATCAACAACCACGACACCAGGTTGGCCACCGCGAGCGGCGAGGAGAAGGCCAGCGAGTCCCACGCCGTCGCACGATCGAAGCCGAAGCGCGGTGGCCTGCGAGCCGCGACGTGGAGTCCGAGCACCAGCGTCGCCTGGCTCGCGACCTGACCCCAGGCAAGCGCGACCGGACCGACGTCGAGGAGCGTGAGCCAGACGATGGTCACCGCCGAGGCGAGCAGCGCCGCACCGTTGACGACGAACAGCGTGCGTTGGCGGTAGGCCCGCTGCAAGAACGCAGCAGGCACGATCGTCAGGCCGAACAACGCGGGGGCCAGTGCCATCACGACCAGCACCCGGGTCGACCCGGGGCTGCGAAAGGCCTCGGCGACGAAGGGTGCGGCGAGCGCCATCACGGCCGCAGCGAGCAGACCGAGGCCAGCGCCGAGCGTGGCTACCGTGGGAGCACGCCGCTCGGGGTCTCGTGATCGAACCACGTCGGACCCGAGCCCGAACTCGGACAGCGCGCTGACGACCGTCCACACGGTGAGGGCCACGGCGAAGACGCCGTAGGCCTCGGGCGCGACGAGGCGAGCGATCACGATGCTGAGCAGCAGGTTGCCGACCCGCAGCACGACGCTGCTGCCCAGGCTCCAGCCCAGCCCGCGGCTCACCTGTCGCGCCTTGTCCGACCCAGGCACCCGACCGCGATCCGGCGTTCGGTCCGGGCCCGTCCGGCTCTCCAGCGTCGTCACACCCCCCACCGCCGCTCGCGGCGCCACACCAGGTGGTCGCGGACCCTGCTCGCCTGCCGGCGCACGGTCCCCGCCCTCCGGTGGTTGCCCCCGGCCAGGGACACCCGGGTGGCGTGCCAAGCCGACGAGCCGGTGATCGACGGCCACGTCTCCAGCGCGAACCGCACGTAGTCGTCCGCGACGTCCATCGCGGCTTCGTCACGAGCGACGTGCCGGGCACGACGCAGTGCCTCCCGGGCGAGCGCCCGCTTGGCCGTCGGTCGCAGTGCGGCGACCCTCGGGTCGCCCGGCGCTCGTTCGTCGAAGAGGATGTCGAAGGTCAGCCGCCGGGCTTCGAGATCGGTGAGCCACCCGGCGTACGTGGTCAGGTGCATGTTGGCGTCGTGCACGCGGTAATGGGCCTGGATCGGCCCGTTGACCCGGCCCACGTCCCACCTGGCAGCGGTCCGCAGCCACATGTCGAAGTCACCGGAGTGCGGCAGCCGCGGGTCGTAGAGGTCGGTCTCGAAGAGTGCCTCGCGCCGCATCACCGCCTCCGGGCTGGACAGGAAGCACCGCCCGGCCCGTGCGGACCGGCTCAGCCAGTCGTGGCCCTGCCACACCGTCCAGCTGCGGGTCACGTCGTCGACCGGCTCGGGGGCGTCGGTGAACGACCGCGCGAAGCCGTAGACGAGGCCCACCCGTGGGTGCGCCTCCATGAGGGCGACCGCTCGGGTGAGCGAGTTGGGAGGGAGCAGGTCGTCGGCCGAGAGGAGCACGACGTAGTCGCCGCTCGCCTTGGCGAGGCCGTCGTTGTAGGTCTGGATGTGACCGGCGTTCTGCTCGTGGACCAGCACGTCCACGCGAGGGTCGCGCGCTGCCAGCTCGCGGGCGACGAGCGCGCTGTCGTCCGGCGACGCGTCGTCGACCACCAGCACGTCGACGTCCAGCATGTCCTGGTCGAGCGCGCTCGCCACGGCGCCCGGCAGGTAGTGACCGTAGCGATAGCACGGGATCACCACCGAGACGCGCGGCCGGCTCGTGATCGGCGCGGGCCTGTGGAATCGCATGGCTTCGCGAGCCCCCTCCCCCTCGACGAGACCCCACGTCCCGCCGTTCTCACCCATCGTCATGCGGCGTGGACGGCGCGCGACCCGGGAGGGGCGCTTATCCCTCAAATTGGGTTGTCGGACGATCAGCCACCGGAGCGGAAGAGGACGTCCACGAAGTAGTTCGTCGAGTTCCACGAACCCGTCGGGAAGCCGCCCCCGGTGCCGTAGCGGAACAGCCCGTTGCTGCCGCCGGGCGCGGTGAGTGGTCCGACCGTGCGCGGCTGGGCGAAGTAGCCGCCCGTCACCGAGTACCGCCCGCTGGGCGAGTAGTAGGACACGACGTAGGTCTGTCCGGCGACGACAGGGACCGGCGTGGCGAGCTCGGCCACCTGCCACCCGTCGGTGGTCTCGTTGGTGAAGGTCACCGTCCCGAGCCTGGTGCCGGCAGAGTCCCACACCGACCCCGTGTGGGTGCCGGTGTTGCCAGCGCCCTTCCAGAACCTCACGCCGGTGACCGAGCCGTTCGTCGAGGGCGTGAACGCCATCCCGAGCTCGAGCGGGTCCGTGTCCTGGGCGTGGATCGACGGGACCTCACCGTCGAGCAGCCGCGACACCGGGGCCGTCGAGGCGGCGGTGGTGAACGACCACGACTGCGCGGCCAGAGCGACCCCGTCGGTGGACCTCACCCCCGTGACCTCGACGGTGTAGGTCGTGCTGGCGGCCAGCGCCGAGGTCGGGGTGAAGGTCAGCCGGGTCCCGTCGGACGACAGGGCCGCCGTGCCGGGCACGCTCGTGGTGCCCTGGCGCAGGGTCATCGACCAGCCACTCGTCGCGATCGCATCGGAGAAGGTCGCCCGAGGCGCCACGTCGGCGGCGATCCCCGTGGCGTCCGGAGCGGGCGAACGCGAGGCGACCGTCACTCCCGACGGGTCCTTCTCGAAGACCACGTCGACCCAGTAGTTGGTCGCGTTGTAGGAGTAGGTCGGGAAGCCACCGGCGCCGTAGAGGTACTTGCCGTTGACGCCGGCCGGCACCGTCAGGTCGCCCGACGTGAAGGCATTGTTGAAGAAGCCGCCCGACGTGGCGTAGTGCCCGTTGGGAGCGTAGTAGGACACGACGTAGGTCGTCCCGGCCGTCAGCTGCAGCGGGGTGGACAGCATCGCGGTCTGCCACCCCGTCGCGGTCTCGCCGACGAACGTCACCTCGGCCAGCTTCGTGCCGGTCGCGGACCACAGGGAGCCCTTGTGGACACCCGTGTTGCCGGCTCCCTTGAAGAAGCGGATGCCAGTCACCTGCCCTGCCTTGGCGGGCACGAACGACACGCCGACCTCGACCGGTGAGCTGTCGTCCGCGGCGGCCTGAGCGGGCACCTGGGTCCCGAAGAGGGTCTGCTCCGCAGCCGGTTCGCTCGACCGCGTGGTGAAGCTCCAGGTCTGGTTCGCCAGGGTGGCGCCCTCGGTGGACCTCAGACCCGTCACGCTGACGTCGACCTGGGCCCCCGCGGGGAGCAGTCCGGACGGCGTGAACGTCAACCGGGTGCCGCCGTTGTCGAGCGCGGCCGTGCCTGCGACGGAGGACCCGCCCGAGGTGGCGGTCATCGACCAGCCGGAGTCGAGCGGGGTACTGGTCTCCAGCACGATCGTGGTGTCACGTCGCACGGTCGTGGCGTTCGGTGCCGGCGACTGGCCGGAGACGGCCAGCGGGGCCGCCGCCTTGTTGAACACCACGTCGACCAGGTAGTTGGTGGGCGACGAGGACGACGGGAAGCCGGCGCCGTAGGTGTAGGCGCCGGAGCTGGTGGCCACCTGGAGCGGAGCGCGGGACAGGTTGCCGGCCGCGAAGCCGTTGGGCGTGGCGGAGTAGCGACCGACGGACGCCCGGTAGGACGCGACGTACTCGGTGTTCTTGGTGATCGACACCGGCTGCGCGAACGTGAGCGTCTGCCACCCCGACGTGGTCTCGCCGGTGAACGTCCCCGTGGCGAGCTGGGTGCCGGTCGCGGACCACAGCGTGCCGGTGTGGGTGCCGGTGTTGTTGGGTCCCTTGTAGAACCGGATCGCCGAGACGGTGCCGTCGACCTGCGAGCTGAACCGCACGCCCAGGGTCACGGCACTGCGGTCGGAGTCCTCCAGGACGGTGGGGGTGGTCTCGTCGTCGAACAGGCTGCAGGGACACACACCTGGGGTGGCCGGCGGCTTCGCGGTGCGGAAGCTCCAGGTCTTGCCCGAGGACACCTGCTGACCGAGCGCATCGGTCCCGGTCACGGTCGCGGTGTACTGGACGAACCCTGCCAGCGCGGAGGTCGGGGTGAAGGTCACCGTGCGCGTGGAGCTGTCGTACGCCGTGGTGCCGGCGACGTCCTGACCTAGCTCGTCCTTCACCGTCAGGCCGGGGGTGCCTGCCTGGACGGGCTTGGAGTACGTCGCACGGATGGTGGTCGACCTCGCGACGCTGCTCGCGCCGGCGGCGGGCCACTGGTCGGTCGCGGTGAGGGGCGAGTCGTCGAGGGCGGTGAACACGACGTCGACGTAGTAGTTGGAGCTGAGGTGGCTGGTGGCCGGGAACGTCCCAGGAGCGGCGAACACGCCCGCCGGCTGGGCTCCGAATCCGCCGTCGACCTTCAGCGGCGGTGAGACCTTCGGAGCCGCGTAGAAGGCATCGCTGCCGATGGCGTAGTGGCCCTGTGGTGCGGTGTAGGACGCGACGTAGGTCTGCCCTGCCGACACGGGGACGGCGGAGGTGAACCGCATCGTCTGCCATCCGGTGGCGGTCTCGTTGGTGAACGCGCCGGTCGCCAGCAGCGCCCCGCTCGAGCTCCAGAGCGACCCCTGGTGGGCGCCTCCGTTGCCAGTTCCCTTGTAGAACCGGATGCCGCTGAGGAAACCGTCGCTGGTGGGGGCGAACCGCAGTCCGAGCTCGACGGCGCCGGCGTCGTCCGTGGCAGGGGTGGGCGGCACCTCGGCACCGAAGATCGAGCAGGGGCACTGGACGTCGACGTTGCGCGTCGCGACGGCACCGATGTTGGCGGAGTCGTCGGTGGCGCGCACCCGGATCGGCGTGCTCCCCATCCCCTTCTGGACGTAGGTGTAGCTCCACGAGCTCGTGCCCGTCGCCGCGTGCCAGGTGTCACCCCCGTTGGTCGACACCTCGACACCCGCGACGCGTCCGCCGGCATCGGTGGCCGTCCCGGAGACCGTGCGCTGGGCGCCGTTGGCCACGCTGGCGCCGGCGGCCGGAGAGGTGATCGTCACGGTGGGCCCGGTGGTGTCGGTCGACTTCGTCGCCTGCACCAGACCGGTCATCAACGTGGACGGCTGGACGCCCATGTCGGCGAACAGGTTGACCTGGGCCTGCTGCATCCGCACGTCGGCCGGCTCCGCCGCGAAGGGAGAGTCGTGCTCGCTGTCGAGACCCCAGGTCCACTGCACCGAGCCGGCACTGAAGACGAGCGCGCCGCTGGGTGCCTTGTAGAGCGTGAGGTTGTGCGTCGTCGTCCCCGGGGTGACGGTGTTGCCGTAGTCGCGCAGGTATTCGGGGGTGGGACCGACCGTGGTGGACAGCCTCACCAAACCGTCCGGCCCGAGGCCGTTGTCGACGACCTCGTTGGACTCGTAGCCGACCGTGTGGGGGGCGAGGGCCCGGGTCTGGCCGGCGGCCAGGCTGGCCAGGGAGGTGTTGCGCCAGAGCCGGTACTTGCCCTCGTCGGCGCTCACGGTCACGGGAAGATCGCTGTAGTTGGCCTGGTACATGGTGCCGATCAGCGCGTTCTCCGGTCGACCGCCGCCCTGGGAGGCGGGGGCGTAGCGCGGGTCGCGCCACGTGCCGGTCCACTCGGGACTGGGGTCGGACTTCGCTCGGTCCCAGGTCTCCTTGTAGGTCACGAGCGTGCGGTAGGGCGTGTGGCTGGGGTCGAGGGAGGGCTCGTAGCGCGTGCGCCAGTAGACCTCGTTGCCGCTGAGGAACTGCAGGTTCACCTTCGCGTCGCGGGCCGCCTCGACGTTGGCCCGCTGGGCGCCGCTCCAGTACTCGTCGTGCCCGACGGACAGGAAGACCTTGTGGTTCTTGATCAGACCCCCGCGACGGTCGGTGTCGACGCCGGACATGTAGCTCACGTCGTAGCCGTTGCGCTCCATGAAGCGCACCATCGGGTACTCGTTGGCGAAGAAGAAGTCACGCCCCCCGGTTCCGCCTCTGGTGTTCACGGGGCGGTTGTAGGAGAGCTTGTAGGCGCGGCCGTTGGCTCCCCCGCTGTAGAAGTTCGACCCGCCGTAGGTGTTGTAGGCCTGCCACGTCGGGTCCGAGGTCTGGAAGACCACGTCCGAGGTGCTGGCGTCGTCGCGCACGACGAAGGTGATGTGGCTGGAGTCCCCGTTGCTCCGCGAGAGTCGGGCGATGTAGACGCCTGACACCGCGGTGGTCGGGACGTTCCAGGACGCCGAGACCGCCCAGTTGCCGCAGTCCGTCGTCTCGGTGGCCACAGCGGTGATGCAGTTGGGCTGGCTCTGCGGCAGCGGGACGCTGGGGGTGATGGAGGTGATCTTGCGGGCACCGTTGCCCTGGTAGTAGCCGATGCGGTAGATGTCGATGTCGTAGGCCGAGGCGTCGGTCTTGATCTTGAAGTCGATGCGCTGGCCGACGTTGACCGAGATGTCGGTCGAGAAGCCCTGGATGGAATCCGCACCCGCGCCGTAGGCGCTGTCCCAGATCGCCGGGTCGGTGCCGGGCTTGGAGTTCTCGCAGACGATCTTGTTGCCGCCCGGAGCACACGGATCGGCCGCGTCGGCTGCCGTCGGGCCACCCGTCAGCACGGGCCCGACCAGCGCGTTGAGCGCCGTGACCAGCACGACGACCAACGCCTTCGCGCCCCAGTTCAAAGACTTCGCTCTCGTCGACATGCCCATGCCTCCACCTACCTCGTCACGCAGCTGTCGCCACGATGCCGATCCTCGCCATGACCCATGGACCGACGGCCGGTCCGGGACAGAGATCCCCACTTTTCGGTGCCGGTGCGCCTCAGCGGTCGCCGACCATCGCGACGACCGCGGCGGTCGCGGCGGGCGCGGCACCGTTGCCGATCCGTTGCCGTGGGATGCGGACCCCACTGATGTGCAGCGGCGGCGGGTCGGCGACCTTCGTGACCCGGTGCCCCGCCGCCGCGTCCAGGTCGCGCGCCTTGAGGCTGTCGGCGTCGCGCGAGATGCACAGGTCGCGCAGCGCGAGGTCGAGCGCGATGGTCAGCTGGTGGTCGTCGACGTGCTCACCGTGCTTGGCGCGTCGCGGCACCAGGATGGGGAACCTGCCGTTCTCGAGTGCCATCAGCGCGATGCCGGTGCCGGCGTGGGCAACCACGACGTCGGCGTGCGCGATCGCGGCGCGCATCTCCTCGGCGGGCACCCGGGCACGTCCCTCGATACCGAGGCCCGTGGTGTCGGTGCACCCGGTCTGCCACATCACCTCGGTCCCCTCCGGGACGAGCGGGACGAGGCGCTCGAGCAGCCGCCGGAAGGAGTAGTCCTCCTGCGTGCCGAGGCTGACGACCATCCGGCGGACCGGTCGCGGGGCGGTAGGGGTGACCTCGTAGAGGTCCCACGGCGAGGCCAGGTAGCGCCACGCCCCCCGGTCGAGGTCGCTGGACTGGCTGAAGGTCGTGATGCCGGGCATCGCGGCCATCGCGCGTCCCGACAGCGACGGCTCGTCGCGGCGGGTGGCACTCTCGATGTAGACCGTCTCGATGCCGCGCAGACGGGCCTGCGGCAGCACCGACAGCGCGAGCGCCGCGCCGGTGCTCACCACCAGGCGTACGTCGTGGAGGCGGAAGAGCTTGCGCGCCGCGACCGCGTTGCGGGCCACCGCCGCGAGGTCGCGGGGCGGGCAGGGTGCCATCCAGTGCACCCGCTCGCCGGCCAGCATCGACTCGGTCTGGGGTGTCCTCACCGTCACCCACACGACGTCCTCGCCCACGCCGAGGCGCGGGCGCAGCGTGTGGAGCTGCATCAGGTGGCCGCCGTCGTTGGCGACGAGCAGGGTGGTCACGAGACTCCCCCTCCGACCGCGGAGCGGAGCACCTCGACGACCCGGTCCTGCATGGCCTCGGTCAGGTGAGGGTGCATCGGCAGCGACAGGATCTCGCCGGCGGCCCTCTCCGTCACCGGTGCGGTGCCCGAGCCGAGTCCGAGGTGGGCGTAGGCCCCGGTGAGGTGCACCGGGTAGGGGTAGTGGATGCCGGCACCGACCCCCGCCTGGTTGAGCTCGCCCAGGACCCGGTCGCGCTCGGCGACGCGGACGACGTAGAGGTGCCAGACGTGCTGGCCCTCCGCGCCGGCCAGCGGTCGGCGTACGCCGGGCACGTCGGCCAGCAGCTGGTCGTAACGGGCCGCGGCGCGCACGCGCAGCTCGTTCCACTTCTCGAGCCGGTCGAGCTTGGCGCGGAGGTAGACCGCCTGGATCGTGTCGAGCCGGGAGTTCATCCCGATGACGTCGTGGACGTAGCGCACGGACGAGCCGTGGTTGCGCAGTCGGCGCACCTCGGCGGCGATCGTGGCGTCGTCGGTCGTCACGGCCCCGGCGTCGCCGGCCGCGCCGAGGTTCTTGCCGGGGTAGAAGCTGGTGGCCGCGACCGTGGCGAGGCCACCCGATCCCCTGCCGTCGAGCCGTGCGCCCTGGGACTGGGCGGCGTCCTCGACCAGCGGGACGCCGGCCGCGTCGCAGATCGCCCTGAGCCGGGCCATCGGGGCCAGCTGACCGAAGAGGTGCACGGCCACGACGGCCTGGGTGCGGTCGGTGATCGCCGCCTCCACGCCGTCGGGATCGATGAGCAGCCGGTCGTCGTCGATGTCGACGAGCACCGGCACGGCGCCGATCCGCGAGACCGCCTCGGCGGTGGCGATGAAGGTGTTGGCGGGGATCACGACCTCTCCCCCGGGGCCGACACCCGCCGCCCGCAGCGCCAGCTCGAGCGCGTCGGTGCCGTTTCCGACACCGATGCAGTGGTCCACCCCGACGAAGTCGGCGTACTCGCGCTCGAAGTCGGCGACCGGCGGCCCATCGACGAAGGACGTCGCGGCGAAGACGGCGGCGATGCCGGCCTCCACCTCGGCCGCGACCTCGTCGTGCTGCGAGGCGAGGTCGACGAAGGGGACGTTGCTCATAGGTGGACTCCTGTCCGGATCGGGCGGGCGGGCACTCCGGCCCAGGTCTCTCCTGCCGGGACGTCGTGGAGGACCACGGCCCCCATCCCGACGACGGCGTCGGCGCCGATGTGCACGCCTTCGCGCACGGTGGCGTTCATGCCGATGTAGGCGCCCTCGCCGATCTCGACGTCGCCCCCGAGGGAGACGCCGGCGCAGAGCGTGGCGTAGTCGTGCACGGTGCAGCCGTGGGTGAGCGTCACCTGCGGCATCAGCACCACGTGGCGCCCGACCTCGACGTCCGCGGTCAGCACCACGCCGTCGAGCGCGATCGAGCCGGCGCCGATGGAGCAGCTGCCGGGCAGCACGATGCGCGGATGGATCAGCGAGATGTAGCGGGCCGGGTCCATGCCGAGCATCTCGAGGCGCACGACCACCCGGCGGCGGTGGCGTCCCTTGCCCAGCGTGAGCAGCACGTCGTGGTCGACGAGCTCGGTGACCAGGTCGACCGAGCCGATCACAGGGGTCAGCCCGTGGAGGGTGCCCCACACCGCGGAGTTGTCGTCCACGATGTTCAGCGGCCCGTCGTGCTGCAGGAGCACCGCGACCGCCGTGGCCTCCCGGGCCAGCCCGCTCGCACCGACCATCAGCAGGCCGGTCATGGTCGCCACGCAGCGGCCAGGGCGTCGCAGACGCGGGCGTGCTCGGACGCGGTCATCTGGTGGAAGAGCGGCAGGATCAGCGTGTGGTCGTTGAGCCGCTCGGTGACCGGCAGCGGCACGTGCGGGCGCTGGTCGTGGGCCGGCTGGCGGTGCGCGGCCATGATGCCGCGCCGTGCCGAGATCCCGGCCTCGGCCAGGTGCACCATCAGGTCCTCGCGTCCGAGCGGGTGCTCGGGCAGGACCTCGAGCCAGCACGACTGGAAGTTGGTCGTTCCCCAGGCCGGGTCACCGACCAGCCGCAGCCCGGGCAGCTCGTCGACCACCGCGGCGTACGCCGCTGCCAGCTCGCGGCGACGGGCGACCATCTCCGGGAGCCGGCCCAGCTGGACCAGGCCGACAGCGGCCTGCAGGTCGGTCATCCGGTAGTTGAAGCCGACCTCGGCGTAGGACTCCGGCGGCGCCAGCACGGATGCGTGCCGGTCGGCGGCGGACACGCTCATCGCGTGCTCGCGCAGCCGTCGGGCGCGCTGGGCCCAGTCCGCGCGCGAGGTGGTGAGCATGCCGCCCTCGCCGGTGGTCAACAGCTTGCGCGGGTGGAAGGACCAGGCGGCGATCTCCGCCTCGGTGCCGACCGGGCGACCGTGAGCGGTGGAGCCGGCGGCGCAGGCGGCGTCCTCGATGACGGTGATCCCGCGCGGGTCGCACCACTCACGGATGGCGCGCAGGTCGAGCGGCACGCCGCCCTGGTCCACGGCGATCACCGCGCGCGTGCGCGGGGTGACCACCGTGGCGATCGTGTCGACCGTGAGGTTGCCGGTCGCGCCGTCGACGTCTGCGAAGACCGGCGTGGCCCCGACGTAGGTCGGGGCGTTGGCGGTCGCGACGAACGAGAAGGAGGGGACGACGACCTCGTCACCCGGCCCGACGCCGACCACGACCAGAGCCAGGTGCAGCGCAGTGGTGCAGTTGCTGACCGCGACCGCGTGGGCGGCCTGCTGGGACTGCGCGAACGCGTCCTCGAAGGCAGCCACGCGCGGCCCCTGGGCGACCCAGCCGGAGCGGAGCACCTCGGAGACCGCGGCGACCTCCTCCTCGCCGAGCCACGGCTGCATCACGTTGATGCGGGTGAGCTGCTGGTCGATGCTCATGACGCCACGGCCTGCTTCGTGCGGCCCGCGGCGATCTCCTCGCGCTGCGGTCGCCACCACTCCACCAGGTCCCGCAGACCCTCCTCGAGGCCGGTGCCCGCGACGAAGCCGAGGTCGCGCTCGGCGGCGCACGTGTCGGCGAGGCGGCGTACGACGCCGTTGACCCCGCGCTCGGGGCCGTGCTCCACGGGCAGGTCCGAGCCCATCACCCTGAGCAGGGTCTCCGCGAGCCCCAGCAGGCTGGTCTCCTCACCGCGAGCGACGTTGTAGACGCCCTCCACGACGGACGACGAGGCGGCCAGCACGTTGGCCCGGGCGATGTCGGTGGTGAAGACGAAGTCCATGGTCTGCCGGCCGTCGCCGAAGATCAGCGGCGGCAGCCCGTCGTCGATCCGCTCCATCCAGCGCACCAGCACCTCGGTGTAGAGGCCGTGCACGTCCATCCGCGGCCCGTAGACGTTGAAGTAGCGCAGGCCGACGTAGTCGAGGCCGTTCATGGCGCGGAAGCTCTTCAGCATGCCCTCGTTGAACGTCTTCGCGGCGCCGTAGAACGTGTCGTTGGCGTAGGGGTGCTGGTCCTCGGGCGTCGGGAACTGCTCCGCGAGGCCGTAGACCGACGCGGACGAGGCAGCGACGATCTTGTCGACCCCGGGCGTCGCAGCGGCCGCCTCGATGACGTTGAACGAGCCGTCGACGAGGACCTCGAGCGCGAGCCGGGGCTCCTCGGCGCACTGGGTGATCCGGATGGCGGCCTGGTGGAAGACCAGGTCGCAGCCGCGCGTCAGGTCGTGCACGAGGTCGCGGTCGCGGATGTCGCCGCGGACGAGCTTCAGCTCCACGCCCGTGCGCTCCATCGCGGCCTCGAGGTTGGCCTCGCGTCCGCGGACCAGGTTGTCGAGGACCCGGACCTCCGAGACCCCCGCGTCGAAGAGCTGGTCGACGAGCGTCGAGCCGATGGTGCCGGCGCCGCCGGTCACCAGGGCGGTCGCCCCCTGCAGCGCGGTCATCGGACTCCCTCCAGCACCGACGGGGCGGTGGCCTGCTGCGGCACCGGTGGCGGGCCGGCGGGCACCATCGGACCGGACTGGTGCGTGGTGCCGGACTGCGCGGCGAGCCGGTGCGAGGCCTGCTCCAGCACCTCGAGGACCCGGAGCCCGGAGTGGCCGTCGGTCAGCGCCGGCCGACCCTCGCGGATGGCGGCGGCGAACTCGGTGACCATCGCGCCGAGGGCCTCGCGCTCGGGCAGCGCAGGCGACCAGGTGTCACCGAGCCGGTACGACACCGACGACGCGGTGCGGTCGGTGCCACCGACCGAGGTCCGGGCCAGGTCGACGCCACGGTCGTAGACGCTCAGCCGCTGCTGCGGGTTGAGGTCGTCCCAGACGAGGGTGCGGCGCGAGCCGCCGATCACCATCTGGCGGATCTTGGTGGGGCTGAGCCAGTTCACGTGGACGTGCGCGAGTCCGTCGTCGGGCAGCGGCAGCGTCAGGTGACCCACGCACGCGCGTCCGGCGCCGATCGGGTCCGCACCCGTCGCGCCGATGCCCTCCGACGGGAGCCCGGAGGGCAGGATGTGGTCGAGGATCGCCAGGTCGTGCGGCGCGAGGTCCCAGAGCACGTCGATGTCGGGCTGGACGAGGCCGAGGTTGATCCGCACCGAGTCGATGAAGTGGATCTGGCCCAGCTCGCCGCTCACGACCAGCTCGCGCATCTTCTGCACGACCGGCGTGTAGCAGAACGTGTGGTCGGTCATCAGGACCAGGCCCTGGGCGTCGGCCAGGTCGACCATCATGCGGCCACGGGCCACGCTGTCGGCGAGCGGCTTCTCGACGACGACATGCTTGCCGGCGCTCAGCGCCTGCAGCGCCAGTCCGTGGTGGGTGCGCGCCGGGGTGGCGATCGCGACGGCGTGGATGGTCGGGTCGTCGAGGACCCGCTCGAGGTCGTCGGTCACCTCGACGTGCGGTCCCGCGACCTTCCGGGCACGCTCCAGGTCGAGATCGCAGACCACCCGCAGGTCCCAGTCGGGCGAGCTGGCGAAGTTGCGGACCAGGTTGGGTCCCCAGTAGCCGGCGCCGATCACGGCGATGCCCATCGGGCCCTGCTGCGGGGTGGGGGTGGTGCTCATCGTGCTTCCTCCAGTCGTCCGTCGATCTCCTCGTAGACCTCACCCGAGACCGGGCAGATCCATCGGTCGCGCGTGTCCGAGACGAGCGGTACGCCGCTGCGTCCGACCCAGCCGACCCGGCGCGCGGGCGTGCCGACGACCAGGGCGTGGTCAGCCACGTCGCGCGTCACCACGGAGCCCGCGCCGACGCTGGCCCAGCGACCGATCCGCACCGGTGCGACGCACACGGCACGGGCGCCGATGGAGGCTCCCTCCTCGATCGTGACTCCCACGGCCTCCCAGTCCTCGGCCCCCTTGCGGCGCCCGTCCGGGGTCACCGCACGCGGGTAGGTGTCGTTGGTGAGCACGACGGCGGGTCCGATGAAGACGCCGTCGCCGAGCACGGCGGGCTCGTAGACGAGGGCCTGGTTCTGCACCTTGCAGCGCTCACCGAGGCGCGCGCCGGGGCCGACGTACACCCCGCGGCCGAGGATCGTGTCGGCACCGACCTGGGCGCCGGCACGGACGACCGCCTGATCCCACACCTGCACACCGGGACCGACGCGGGCGCCGTCCTCGATGGTGGCCGTGGGGGCGACGACGGAGCGGGACCGCGGTTGTGGTCTCGCGCTGGACAGGGTCATGAGCGTGAGCTTTCGTCTCGTTGCCAGGTGGTGAAGTCCCCAGCTCTCAGCGCCTGTCGGGCGCCGATCTGGGCGGCGACGTGGATGGCCACGAACACCGGGAGTCGGAGGGCCAGGCCGGGGCGGCCGACCGCGAGGGCGATCAGGGTGCGCGGCTGCGTGCGCGAGGCCGGTCGACGTACGCCGAGCTGGGCGGCCTGGGCGTTGCCCGTGGCGATCCGGATCCGGCGACGGACCAGGTCGTGCACGGTGCGCGGCGGGTGGACCACGGCCACCGCGGCCGGGACGATGCGTCGTTCGTGACCGCTGAACGAGTCGGACATGCCCAGGTCGTCGCTCATCATCCGCGGCAGGGCGGTGACGCGGGCCTGGGCCTGCTCGGACAGGACGACGACGCCGCGCCCGAAGAGGCCGGCCTCGACCTGCGGGAGCGACTCCCAGACGTCGTAGTACCAGCGCACCCAGCGCGAGCAGCCGGCGCGCGGGACGGCGCGGGCGGGCGCGGTCGCGAGCACCTCGTCGCGGGTGATCGGCTCGATGAGCCGGAGCGCGGCGGTGCCGTGGAGCTCGATGTCGGCGTCGAGGTGGATCCGGGGGAACACGTCGGTGGCGGCGTTGCCCACCCGGACGGCCTCGGCCTTCGAGGGCTGCCCGATCTCGATGACGCGGGCGAGCGGGTCGGCGTCGCGGGCGACCTCGGCGGTGCGGTCGGTGCAGCCGTTGCAGACCACGACGACGTCGAGGTCCTCGGCACGGGTGCCCTTGCGCAGCGCGCGCAGGTTGCGACCGATGGTGGCCGCCTCGTTGTGCGCCGGAATGATGACGCTGGCAACGGCCATCTCCCCAACTCCCCCAAGTCGCGTGCCGGGCCCCACGCCCCGCACACCCTGATCCTGTGACCCCGCGGAGCGCTCGCCGACCGCGTGCGAGCGCTTTCGCCACAATTGGGGAGTACGACGTCAGCCGGGCCGCGCCATCGCGTAGGTGATGTCGAGGGACCGCAGGTCGCGCAGCTCGAGGAGGAGCCGGTCGAGGTCGACGATCGACCAGCCGTCGTCGACCGCAGTGCCGTCGACGGTCGTGCTGAGCGCGCGGTAGAGGTCGAGCGGCCGCTTGCGCATCTCCTGGTGGAGGGTGGCCTCCATGACCTGCCTGAGGTAGTCCTGCTGGGCTCGCGGGCCCGAGCCGTAGGCGTAGGCGGCGTCGACGCCGTTGGCACCGGCCAGCTGGACGAAGGTGTTCCAGTCGATGGCGATGAGGTGGTCGACGCGCCGGCCCGACCAGGCCTCCGCGGCTGCGACGGTCGCGCTCGGCGGCATCGACGCCGCGACGGGCGCGACGCCACTGGATAGGGGGAGGGTCTCCACGCGCGCGGACAGCCCGTCCGGCGGGATGTCGACCAGCATGACGGCCTCGACCGACTGCCTCCCCGCCAGCCACGGGACGTCCTGGCCCGCCGTCCCGGGCCGGGTGCCGACCATGAGGAAGGTCCGGCCCGGCGACGCCGGAGGTCGGTCCCTCAGCCCCGTGAAGGCACCCTCGATCCGCTCCAGGCGGCTGACCATCACGACGTTGGTCACGGCACCGAGCACCACGACGAGCAGCCCGAGGGCGAGCAGGACGCCGAGGATGCGACGCACGGGACGGCGGCGTCGTACGACGGGCGCGGGGGCCGCGGGCGGGTCCCAGCTGCGTCGGGGCGCGGGGACGTGCACGGTGCCGGGTCCGGTGGTCCCGGCCCGGTTCGTGCTGCTCGTCGACATCGCGGTCCTCCCCCGTCGGCCCGATCCCTCGACGCTAGGGGCCGGCGGCAGTGGGCACATGCCCCAAACGAGGGAGGACCCTGCTGGCTCAGGAGTTGAAGCGCTGCTGGGTCTTCTCGAGGCCGTCGGTGACCAGCGACTCGACCGCGTCGGCGGCGTCGGAGACCTGGAAGGGCAGCTCCTTGCGCTCGACGGTGGAGTAGTTGGAGAGCACGAAGTCGGCGACGTCCTGGCGACCCGGCGGACGGCCGATCCCGGCACGCACCCGGTAGAAGTCACCCGTGCCGAAGGACGAGCGCATCGACTTGAGGCCGTTGTGACCGTTGTCGCCGCCGCCGAGCTTGATGCGCAGGGTGCCGAAGGCGATGTCGAGCTCGTCGTGGATCGCGATCACGTGGTCGGGCTCGACCTTGTAGAAGGAGGCGAGCGCCTTGACCGGCCCGCCCGACTCGTTCATGTAGCCGCGACCGCGGGCCAGGACGACGCGGGGGCCGCCCGGCGACAGACGGCCCTCGACGACGTCGGCGCGGCCCGACTTGTGGGACCTGAAGGGCGACCCCATCCGGGAGGCGAGCTCGTCGGTGACCAGGTAGCCGATGTTGTGCCGGTGGCCGGCATAGGTCGGGCCGGGGTTGCCGAGGCCGACGACCAGCCACACCTCGCCCTGCCCGCTGGTCTGCTCGCTCACGCGCTCATCCTTCCATCGGCGCCAGGGCCACATCGTCGTACCGCCTGTCCATCAAGGTGTGCAGACGAATGGGCACCTCCCCTGGTCGATTGACCCAGGGAAGTGCCCATTCGGCGACGTCCCGTGGTGGAGCACCACCACGGGACGTCGGGGGTCACTCGGAGTCGGACTCCTGCGCGGCGTCCTCGGCCTTGGCCTCTTCCTGCGCGTCGGCGATCTCCTCGTCGGAGACGTCGTGCTCGATGCCGGCCTCGGCCTCTGCCTCCTCCAGCTCGGCCTCGAGGGCCTCGGCGGAGATCTGCTCGGTCACGTTGACGATGAGCAGCTCCTCGTCGGCGAGCAGCGTCGTGCCCGACGGGAGGTCGAGGTCCTTGGCGAGGATCTGGGTGCCGATCGCGGCGCCCTCGACGGAGACCTCGAAGAACTCGGGGATGTGGGTGGCCTCGGCCTCGACGGAGACCACGGCGTTCTCGGTGACGACCAGGGTGTCGGGGGCGGCGTCGCCGGTCACGTGCACGGGGACGTCGACGGTCACCTTCTCGCCACGGCGGACGGCGACGAAGTCGAGGTGCTCGATCACGCGGCGGATCGGGTCGATCTGGACGTCCTTGGTGAGCGCGAGCTGCTCGGAGCCGTCGACGTCGAGCGCGAGGAGCGCGTTGGCGCCGCCGTGCTTGAGCGCCATCATCGTCTGGTGGCCGGGCAGGATCACGTGGACCGGCTCGTTGCCGTGGCCGTAGATGACGGCGGGGATCTTGTTGTCGCGACGGATGCGGCGCGCCGCACCCTTGCCGAACTCGGTGCGCGCCTCTGCGGCGATCTTCTCGGCGTCAGCCATGGGTCTCTCCAACTACTCGGGGGCGGGTCTGTCTCGGGCCTGGCGACCCGGTGCTCGTGGGCCTCGGCTCGGCGGAGACGACGAACGCCGCGCTCCGGATCGTGAGCGCGGCGCAGTGGTGACGGCCGGCCCAGTCGATCACGGAGTCCCCGTCGTTCAACGGGCTCCCTCGCCGAGGCAACCCGGAGACTCTAGTCGGGTGCCCCGCGCGAGGTCGAATCCGTGGCGACCGGTCGGGGGCGGGTCGCCTAGGGTGGGCCGGGTGCCCCTGAAGCTCTCCGAGGCGCGCGAGCGCGCCACCCTCCTGTCCGACGTCCACACCGAAGTCCACCTCGACCTCACCTCGACCGAGGACTTCGGGGTCGAGGCGACGATCACCTTCGGGTGCACCGCCCCCGGCGCGTCGTCGTTCCTCGAGCTCACCGGCGGCACGGACGTCACCCTCGACGGGCAGCCGGCGCCGTACGCCGACGGGCGGATCGCGCTGACCGACCTCGCCGCGACGAACACCGTCCGCGTGAGCGCGCGGATGCCCTACGTCACCGACGGCGACGGCATGACGGTCACCATCGACCCCGCCGACGGCGAGCGCTACGTCTGCGGGCACACCTCGATGGACATCACGCAGAAGGTGCTGCCCTGCTTCGACCAGCCCGACATCAAGACCACCTTCGCCGTGAGCGTCACGGCCCCGTCCCACTGGACGGTCCTGGCCAACGGTGCCGTGGAGGAGCGCACGTCGGGCGTCGACAGCGACACGTGGCGGTTCACGACGACGCCGCCCTTCTCGTCGTACCTCTTCACGGTGCAGGGTGGGCCGTGGGTGTCGGTCACCTGGGACGAGCCGTACGCCCCGGCACCCGGCGGAACGCTGCCGTTCGGTTGGCACGCGCGGGCATCCCAGGGAGGCGAGCTGCAGCGCGACGCCGACGAGCTCAAGCGCATCACCAGCGCCTGCTTCCAGCACTACACGAGCATCTTCGAGCCGGACTACCCCTACGCCGACTTCCAGCAGGTGTTCTCCCCCGGCCTCAACTGGGGCGCGATGGAGTTTCCCGGCTGCGTGGTCTACCGCGACGAGATGCTCGTGCAGGGCACACCCACCGAGCTCGAGCGCGAGTGGATCGCCTCGACCATCGCGCACGAGATGGCGCACATGTGGTTCGGCGACCTCGTGACCATGGAGTGGTGGAACGACATCTGGCTCAACGAGTCGTTCGCCGACTTCATGGGCTACGACGTCGCGGGCATCGCGGCCGGCTACACCGACGCATGGACCTCGGCCGCCATCACCCGCAAGCCGACGGGCTACCGGGCCGACCGGCGCCGCTCGAGCCATCCCGTCGCCGAGGACGCCGAGCGCGTCGACGACGCCGATGCGGCCTTCGCGAACGCCGACATGATCACCTACGCCAAGGGAAACGCAGCTCTCGCCCAGCTCGGCCACTGGCTGGGCCAGGAGGACTTCCTCGCCGGGGTCAACCGGCACCTCACCACCCACGCCTTCGGCAACGCGACACTCGCTGACTTCCTCGACTCCCTCGATGCGGCGACCGACAAGGACGTGCGCGGCTGGGCGCAGGCGTGGCTGCGCACCACCGGCTTCGACACCCTGGTCGTCACGCGCGACGGTGACACGCCGGTCCTCACCCGTCAGGGCTCGCGGTCGCACCGCCTCACCGTGTCGGCGTACGACGACGAGATGCAGCTGGTCGGGACCCAGGACGTGAGCCTGGGGGAAGCACCCGTCCGCCTCGACGACCTGGCGGGTCGGGTCGTGGTGCCGAACTCCGGCGACGAGACCTTCGCAGTGATCCGCCCCGACGAGCGGTCGTGGTCGGCGATCACCGCAGGCCTCTCCTCGGTCGAGTCGTCGCTCACGCGGGCGATGCTGTGGTGGACCGCGGCCGACCTCACGGAGAGCCGCGTGATCGACGTCGGGGAGCTCGTCGCCCTCGCCGACCGCCACCTTCGGCCCGAGCGGCACCCGGTGGTGTTCGAGGGCGTGCTGGCGACGCTGCAGCTCGTCGTGCGCAGGTACTCGGCTCCCGACGAGGTGGCGGACCACCTCGGAGTCGTCGCCGACATCGCTCGCGGAGCGGTCGATGGCGGCGACCCGGCGCTCGCCGCCGGTGCTTCGCGCGCGCTGGCCCGTCTCAGCTCCGATCGTGCCTTCCTGGTCGACTGGCTGGCCCGGGACGGTGTGGACACGGGCGTGCGCTGGGTGGCCGTGCACCGGCTCGCCGAGCTCGGCGATCCCTCGCACGTGCAGACCGAGTCCGAACGCGACCAATCGGTCTCCGGCCACCACGCCGCGTTGACGGCGCGCGCTGCCGTTCCCACCGCGGAGGCGAAGGCCGAGGCCTGGGCCAGCCTCATGAGCGGCGACCTCGGCAACCACGAGTTCACCGCCGTCGCCGACGGCTTCTGGGGCTGGGAGCAGGCCGATCTGGTACATCCCTACCTCTCCCGCTACGTCACCGAGGCACTCGACCTCGCCCACCGCTCTGGTCAGGCCATGGCGCAGGTCATCGGCCGCGCGTTCCCGCGACTGCCGCTCACCGTCGACGTACGCCGTGAGCTCCGCGCCGCAGTCACCGACGCGCTCGCGACCGGCGACGTGCCCACCGTCCTGGCCCGGTCGTGGAACGACGCCCTCGACGACCTGGACCGCACCCTGTAGGCGGGGCGGTCTCCACGGTCCGGGCGCGCCGCGGGCCACCCCTCGACCGAACTGGAACCCCCGCATACGCGGGGGATCACGAACCTCACGGGGTGTGCACGCCACCAGATGTTCGCGATCACCCGGACAAGCGGGGGTTCAGGATCGGCGCCAGCGCGCGTCCCGGGCGGCGGGCGGGCTGGTCAGGCGTGGCCGTCGAACATGGAGGTGACCGAGCCGTCCTCGAACACCTCGCGGATCGCGCGGGCGAGGAGCGGGGCGATCGAGAGCGTGGTCAGCTTGTCGAACTGCTTGTCGGCGGGGATCGGGAGCGTGTTGGTGACCACGACCTCGGTCACCGTCGAGTTCTTGAGCCGGTCGACCGCGGGGTCGGACAGGATCGGGTGCGTCGCGGCGATGACCACGCCGGCGGCCCCGTCGGCCACGCAGGCCTCCGCGGCCTTCACGATCGTGCCACCGGTGTCGATCATGTCGTCGGTCAGGATGCAGATCTTGCCGGCGACGTCACCGACGACCCGGTTGGCGACGACCTCGTTGGCCACGTCGGTGCGCCGGGTCTTGTGGATGAACGCCAGGGGCGCCCCGCCGAGACGAGCCGACCAGCGCTCGGCGACCTTGATCCGGCCGGCGTCGGGTGAGACGACGGCGAGCTGCTGGTCGCCGTACTTCTGCTTGACGTAGTCGGTGAGGATCGGCAGCGCCATCAGGTGGTCGACGGGACCGTCGAAGAAACCCTGGATCTGGTCGGCGTGCAGGTCGACGGTGATCAGCCGGTCGGCGCCGGCCGTCTTGAAGAGGTCGGCCATCAGGCGGGCCGAGATGGGCTCGCGGCCGCGGTGCTTCTTGTCCTGGCGGGCGTAGCCGTAGAACGGCATCACGACGGTGATCCGCTTGGCCGAGGCGCGCTTGAGCGCGTCGACCATGATCAGGTGCTCCATGATCCACTCGTTGATCGGAGCCGTGTGGCTCTGGATCACGAAGGCGTCGCACCCGCGCACCGACTCCTCGTAGCGGACGTAGAGCTCGCCGTTGGCGAAGGCCCGAGCGTCCTGCGGGACGAGCCCGCACTCGAGGAGGTCGGCGACCTCCTCGGAGAGGTCGGGATAGGCCCGGCCGCTGAAGACCATCAAGTTCTTCTCGGTGGTCCGCTTCATTCCGGTCACGCGACGCGACTCCTCGATCGGGGGGTGTTCAGGAGGTGCTGGGAACGATTCTGGACCACGTGGCGGCCATCCCCAAGGGCGGGGTCACTGCTCGGTCTTCTCCTGGTGTTCACGCGCCGTTCGGGCGGCCTCGGCCTGCGCCGTGCCGGGCCGCTTCGACTCGCTCCAGCCCTCGAGGTTGCGCTGCGGCGCGCTGCTCACGGCGAGCGCGCCGGCGGGCACGTTGCGGCGTACGGTCGTGCCGCCCGCGGTCCCCGCGCCGTCGCCGACCTCGACCGGTGCGACGAAGGTGTTGTTGGAGCCGGTCTTCGCGTGACGACCGATGACGGTGCGGTGCTTGGCCACCCCGTCGTAGTTGGCGAAGATCGTGCCGGCGCCGATGTTGGTGCCCTCGCCGATCTCCGCGTCACCGACGTACGACAGGTGCGGCACCTTGGCGCCGTCGCCGATCGTCGAGTTCTTGGTCTCCACGAAGGTGCCGATCTTGCCGGCGATGCCGAGCTGGGTGCCGGGGCGGAGGTAGGCGAACGGACCGACGGTGGCCCGGTCGCCGATGACGGCGAGCTCGCCGTGCGTGCGTACGACGCGGGCGCCGGCGCCGATCTCGCAGTCCTTCAGCGTGGTGTCGGGGCCGACCACGGCGTCCTCGCGCACGACGGTCGCGCCGAGCAGCTGGGTGCCGGGCAGGATCGTCGCGTCGGGCTCGATGACGACATCGGCCTCGATCCAGGTCGTGGCCGGGTCCATGACGGTCACCCCGTCCTTCATCCAGCGGGTGACGATGCGGCGGTTGAGCTCCTTGCCGAGCTCGGCGAGCTGGGCGCGGTCGTTGGCGCCCTCGGTCTGCGCGACGTCCTCGATGAGGTGCGCGCCGACAGTGAGGCCGTCCTCGCGGGCCAGCCCGACGGCGTCGGTCAGGTAGTACTCGCCCTTGGCGTTGTCGTTGCTGATCCGCGGCAGCGCCGAGACGAGGAACTCCGCGTCGAAGGCGAGGATCCCCGAGCTGATCTCGTCGATCTCGCGCTGCTCGGGTGTCGCGTCCTTCTCCTCCACGATGGCCTCGACGTCGCCCTCGTGGTTGCGGATGATGCGGCCGTAGCCGAACGGTCGCGCCACCCGTCCGCTCAGGATGCTCACCGCGCGCTGCGCCGCCTCGTGCTCGGCGGCGAACGCGCGCAGCGACTCCCCCTCCAGCAGCGGGGTGTCGCCGGCTGCCACGATCACGGTGCCGGTGGTGGTGCCGGAGGCCTCCATCGCGATGCGTACGGCGTGCCCGGTGCCGTCCTGCGTCTCCTGGACGGCCAGCACCGCGCTCGGCATGAGGTCGGTGATGTGCGGGCCGACCTGCTCGCGCTGGTGGCCGACGACGGCGACGACGCTGGTCGGCTCGACGGCCTGCACGGCGCTCAGCACGTGCCCGATCATGGAGCGTCCGGCGATGGGGTGCAGCACCTTCATGGTCTTGGACTTCATGCGGGTGCCGCCACCTGCGGCCAGGACGATGACGGTGAGGTTCTCCATGCCCGCAGTCTTGCATCGCCTGGTGGCGGGGCGAACTCAGTGCTCACCCGGTCCAGTGAAGTCCCACCCGAGCGCGTGGAATTCCATCGCGAGGAGCGGTCGAGTCGGAGACCATGGGGCGGTGGACGACGAGGCCTATGCGCGCGAGCTGTTCCGGATCCTGACGCGACCGCTCGATCTGGGGGAGGCCGTGGACGCCTACGGCACGGGGCCTGACGGCATCGACCGCTACCAGGGCTTCGGCACGGAGGTCTGGGTGACGTCGATCGACGTCGTGCCGGGGCAGCACGGCGCCCAGATCGAGGTGGGCTTCGCATTCGACGTCGCCGACCTCACGGACGTGCCGCCCGAGGGCTCGACATTGCTCCCGTTCGCGGCCGCGTGGCGCGAGGCGCAGGGCTGCGTCACGCCCGCCCTGTACGCACCGCAGGTGGCAGCCCAGGTGGAGCGCGCTGCCGGCCGACACATCGAGCGTGGTGCACGGCCACCTGAACCTGAGCCCGATCTCCCCGACCGGGCCACGCAGGCGACGTGGCTCCGTGAGCTCGAGCGCGACCACGCCGGCGTCGGCATCGTCGCGACGCCCGATGAGTGGGAACAGGTCGTACGCAGCCACCACGGGCGACGCGCATGGCTCGACGAAGACGTCAGCGAGCTCGACGGCTCGAGGCACCGCGACGACCGCTTCCTCGTCTTCTGGGAGGGGCACCTCGAGCGGTCGGTTCGGAGCGAGCTGCCTCCGGTCAGCGGGGCGCTCCGGGCGCTTCTCGCCATGCGCGCCGCGGGCCAGCCCCGCCTCGGACCCGGCGACGGATGGTTCGCCTACAGGCCGCTCGAGGACGACGAGCTCCCCGGGTAGGAGTCGAACCTACGTCGCTAGTCCTGATTCAAAGTCAGGCGGGCCCTGCCGGCAGACCAACCGGGGAATGTGGTGACAAGCCTAGGGCCCGCCCCGGGCGGGGCTGCCGAGACCCGGCAGACCATGACGCTGTCAACGTACGTCATGGCGAGCGGCTGCCCCCGCGACCACGCGTCATGACGTCCGCAGGCCTCCACCAGACCTCCACGTCCATCCGGGCGATCCCTGATGCCGGGGCGTACGCCGGAGCGCTAGCGTGAGCGATGTGACGGGGGAACTCATGGGCGCGCCGCCGGTCATCTCGACCGCGGGCCTGACCAAGCACTACGGCAACGTCCACGCGCTGACCGACCTCACCGTCGACGTGGGTCCGGGCGTGACCGGTCTCGTCGGCGCGAACGGCGCCGGGAAGTCGACGCTGATCAAGATCCTGCTCGGGCTGATCGAGCCCACCGGCGGACGGGCCCAGGTCCTCGGACACGACATCGACGCGGCCAGCCAGGAGATCCGGCGGCTCGTCGGCTACATGCCGGAGCACGACTGCCTGCCGCCCGACGTCAGCGCCAGCGACTTCGTGGTCCACATGGCCCGGATGTCCGGGCTCGGCCACGCCGCGGCCCGCGAGCGCGCCGCCGACGTGCTGCGCCACGTGGGCCTCGACGAGGAGCGCTACCGACCGATGGGGGGCTACTCCACCGGCATGAAGCAGCGCGCCAAGCTCGCCCAGGCGCTGGCCCACGACCCGCGCCTGGTCTTCCTCGACGAGCCGACCAACGGTCTCGACCCGGCCGCCCGCAACGACATGCTGCGGCTGGTCGGCCGCATCGGCAGCGAGTTCGGCATCGCCGTCCTGGTCACCTCGCACCTGCTCGGCGAGCTGGAGCAGGTCAGCGACCACGTCATCGTCCTCGACGGCGGCCGCCTGCTCCGCTCGAGCGCGACCGGCGACTTCCTCCGCCGCACGGGCGGGCTGCTGGTCGAGGTCGTGGGCACCGAGACCGAGCGCGACCGGCTCGGCGAGGCGCTCGCCCAGCGGGGACTGGTGTGCCGCCCGCGGGGCACGATGGTCGCGATCGACCCGCCGGCGCCCGAGCTCGCCACCGAGGGTGTCGCGCACGACCTGATCCGCGACGTCGCCGCCGACCTCGGCCTCGGCCTGATGCGCCTCGAGCCCGATCGCGGACACCTCGAGGACGTCTTCCTCGAAGGGGGCGCACATGTCTGAGTCAACGACACCCGGCACCGGGCGCTCCGGGGTCATCCACGACCTGGGCTACCGCAGGTACGACGGCCCGCGCGAGGGCACCGGCGCCATCGCGCGCACCCTGTTCCTGACCGGACTGCGCCACGCCTACGGGCTCGAGCGCTCCGGCAAGTCGAAGGTCATGCCGTTCCTGCTGCTGGGCATGTCCCTGCTGCCGGCGGCGATCATCGTCGGCGTCGTCGTCCTCACCGGACTGCGGTCGCTGCCCGTGACGTACGCCGGCTACACCAGCCAGACCCAGCTCCTGGTCAGCCTCTTCGCGGCGGCCCAGGCCCCCGTGCTGTTCTCGCGCGACCTGCGCCACCGCTCGATCGTCCTCTACGCCGCCCGACCGCTGTCGTCGGCGGCCTTCGGCTTCGTGCGCTGGCTGTCGATGAGCGTCGCGCTCCTCGCCTTCATGGTCATCCCGACGCTGCTGATGTTCGTCGGTGCGCTCCTCGCCGGGCTCGACAAGAGCGACCAGCTCAGCGACCTCTACAAGGCCGTCGTGCTCCAGGTCTTCCTGGCCGCCCTGGTCGCCGGCATCACCGGCCTGGTCTCGTCGGTCTCGCTCCGCCGCGGCTTCGCCGTGGTCGGCTCGGTGATGGTGCTGATCGTGCTGACGGGCGTCGTGACCGCGGTCCAGAACATCGCCCAGAGCCAGGGCTCGGACTCGGTCTCGGTCGGTGCCGGTCTGTTCTCCCCGTGGTCGCTCTACAGCGGTCTGGGCAACGCCTGGGACGCCGGGACCCGCGTCCCCGTGTCCGTCGACGGTGCCTGGGTGCCGGCGTACGTCCTGGTCCTCCTCCTCGTCGCCGCCGGCTGCGTCCTGGGGCTGGTCGCCCGCTTCCGGAAGGTGGGTTCGCGATGAGCACCCTGGTCCTCGAGTCGGCGTCGCGCTGGTTCGGCAACGTCGTCGCCGTCAACGACGTGACGCTCACGATCGGTCCGGGCGTGACCGGTCTCCTCGGCCCCAACGGCGCCGGCAAGACCACCCTGATGGCGATGATGTCGGGGTTCCTGGCGCCGTCGTCGGGCACGGTCACTCTCGACGGCCAGCCGGTGTGGCGCAACACCGAGATCTACCGCCAGGTCGGGCTGGTCCCCGAGCGCGAGCTGAGCTTCGGCTACCTCACCGGGCGCCAGTTCGTCCGCGCCAACGCCGACCTCCACCGGTTGCCCGACGCCGCTGGGGCGACCGAGCGGATCCTCGAGGTGGTCGACATGGTCGAGCCCGCCCAGCGTCGCCTCGACACCTACTCCAAGGGCATGCGCCAGCGGGTGAAGATCGCCGCGGCGCTGGTCCACGGCCCGTCGGTGCTGCTGCTCGACGAGCCGTTCAACGGGGTCGACCCCCGCCAGCGGATGCACCTGATGGACCTGCTGCGCCGCCTCGGCGACGAGGGCCGCACAGTGCTGTTCAGCTCCCACATCCTCGAGGAGGTGGAGCGGCTCGCCCGCCACATCGAGGTCGTGGTGTCCGGGCGACACGCCGCGTCCGGCGACTTCGGGGCCATCCGACGGCTCATGACGGACCGCCCGGTGCAGTACGCCCTCCAGTCCAGCGACAACCGCACGCTCGCCTCGCTCCTGATGTCGCAGGACTCGGTGCGCGCGGTCAGCCTCAACGGCGACCACCTCGACGTCCAGGTCGACGACCTGGGCAGCTTCGCCGTCGAGCTGCCCGGCCTGGCCCGACAGCACGACGTGACCCTCTTCGAGCTCTCCCCCAGCGACGAGTCGCTGGAGAGCGTGTTCGCCTACCTGGTGG
This sequence comes from Nocardioides hwasunensis, assembly GCF_014779665.1. Classification (GTDB taxonomy): domain Bacteria; phylum Actinomycetota; class Actinomycetes; order Propionibacteriales; family Nocardioidaceae; genus Nocardioides; species Nocardioides hwasunensis. The sequence continues at coordinate 353,215 of NZ_JACXYY010000004.1, forward strand.
CCCGATGATGAACGCAACGATCGCGAAGCTCGCCGCACAGGCCCTGCTGGGCCGCCGGCGCTTCATCCTGCTGCTGGCCTTCCCCGTCCTGCTGATCGGGCTGGTCGCCCTGGTGGCTGCGCTCACCGACGGCGACGCCGCCTTCCAGATCCTTCCCGGACTGGGCTACCCGCTCGTGCTGCCGCTCGTCGCGATCCTCGCGGCGTCGTCCGTGCTCGGCCCCGAGGTCGACGACGGCTCGATCGTCTACCTGCTGTCCAAGCCGGTCAGCCGCCACGGCATCGCCACCAGCAAGTGGGTCGTGGCGCTCGGGGCGACCCTGGTGGCCGGGGCGCTGCCGATCCTCGTGGCGGCCCTCGTCACCGGCGACACCACCCGGGCGTTCGCGCTCTTCGTGGGTGCTGCCGTCGCGGGGACGACGTACTCCGCGCTCTTCCTCGCCGTCTCCGCCGTCACCCGGCACGCGGTCATCGCGTCGCTGATGTTCGTGCTGATCTGGGAGGGACTGCTCGGCAACCTCTTCTCCGGCGTCGCCTGGCTCAGCGTCGGGCAGTGGGGCCTGCGGATCGGCCACGAGATCTCCTCCGAGCTCCCCGACCCTGCCAACCTGCCCTGGGCGATCGCCGCCAGCGTCGTCGTCACGGTGGCAGGCGTGTTCTTCGCGGGTGACCGGCTGCGGTCGTTCACGCTGCGCGGCGAGGACTGATCGCCCTAGGGTGAGCGGGTGAAGCGGCTCGGAGCACTGCTCGTCATCCCCCTCCTGGCAGCGCTGCTGGTCACTCCGGCGCACGCCGCTCCGGCACCCGAGCGCGTCCAGGCGCGCGACGTGCGGGGCGTCGGCGTGTGGGAGATGCGCGGTGTGACGAAGGCGCTGCGGAAGTCGCGGGCCGGCTGGTACCACGCGTGGACGGCCGAGCCGCCGGCGTACGTCGGACGCACCCGCGCGGCCTTCGTGCCGATGGTGTGGGGGGCCGGTTCGGTCACCGACGACGTGCTCGCGGCGGCGGCGCAGCACGGTCCGTGGCTGCTCGGCTTCAACGAGCCCGACCTCGCCGAGCAGGCCGACATGAGCGTCGACGAGGCGCTCGCCCTGTGGCCGCGCCTGGAGTCGACCGGCCTGCGCCTGGTCAGCCCCGCGGTGGCCTTCGGCGGCGCCGACGCCGGCGGCTGGCTCGACCGGTTCATGACCGGCGCCGAGCAGCGCGACCTGCAGGTCGACGCGGTCGCGCTCCACTGGTACGGCGGCGACTGGCGCCCGAGGCGGGCCGTCGCGCAGCTGACCGACTACCTCGATGCCGTGCACGAGCGCTACGCGAAGCCGGTGTGGCTGACCGAGGTGGCGCTGATGCGCTTCGACGGCGGGGCGCGGGTGCCGTCGGCGAGGGTGCAGGCTCGCTTCGTCAAGCTCGCCGGGCGCGCGCTCGCGAGGCGGCCGTGGGTCAGCCGGTGGGCGTGGTTCGGGCTCCCCGCACCCGCGAAGGGGCCCAGCAGCGGCCTCTACCGCCCGGGCGCGCGACCGACCGCGGTCGGCAAGGCGTACGCAGCTCTCCCCTGACGCCCGTCGTCGTCTCCCCGAGGGCTCAGGACGTGGTCGTGCGCCCGGGTCCGCGTGCGAGCCTCGTCACGGCCCACAGCAGGTACAGAGCCGGGACGCCGAGCAGGACGCCCCAGAGCCAGCTCTCCTCGATCGCGCCGATCACAGCGGCGACGGCAGCCCACGCGGCGAGGAGCAGCAGCACCGTCGCACCGGCGGCCCGAGCGGCCGGCGACCGGTCCTCCAGCGGACGGGCCGCCACGACGGCGCTGAAGGCGGCGACCACGCCGAAGACGATGAACGCCGACGCCCAGACCCGGCCGAAGGCACTCTCCGCCTCGAGCACCAGGCCGACGCCGAGCGCGCAGGCCAGTACACCCGTGACGACGCCGAAGCCGGCGGACACCTTCCCGATCCTGCGGCGCGCGGTCAGTCGAACCACCCGCCGATCGTGCTGCCGATGCTCGAGACTCCGTCGGCGATCGCCTCCCCCGTGTCGGCGAGGGCGTCGACCCCTTCGTCCCACGCCTTGCCGACGTCCGGGCCGTTCTCGAAGAGCGAGTCGATCGCGCCGTCGGCGAAGATCGCCACGCCCGCGCCGATGACCGTGCCCACCACGGCGCCGACCGCGGTGCCGACGCCTGGGACGACCGACCCGGCCGTCGCTCCGATCAGGGCGGCGGTGCCGACGCTGGCACCGAAGCCGGCCGCCGCGCCGAGCCCGGTCGACACCCCCTGGCTGACAGCGATCTGGGTGTTCGTCTCGCCCTCCTGCCAGTCGTTGTAGACACCGAGGCCGAAGCCGAGCGGTCCGAGCACCTTGCCGGCGCGGCCGAGGTAGCGCAGCGCGCGCGACTCGGCGAGCTCGTCGGCCCGACGCAGCAGGTCCTCGGCCTCGTCGAGACGGCCCTGGATCGCGAGGCGGTCCGCCTCGAGCCGGGCCTCGTCGAGGGTCTGGAAGAAGAACCACTTGCGCTTCATGTAGCGGTCAGGGTTGGCCTGCAGGTCGTCGATCGCCCGAGTCGCCTCGTCGACCAGGTCCTGTGCCGACTGTGCCAGCCTCGACTGGCGCACCGCGATGCTCGCACCGATGGCGCCCGCGGCGGTGTCCCCCACGATGTCGCCCAACGTGAGGATCCACGCGGCGTGGGTGCCCGGCTGGTACTTGCCCTGCAGGTCACGGCACGCAGTCGCGTAGTAGCGGTCGATCCGTGCGGCTTCGGTCTCGGCGGCGTTGTAGGCGTCGAGGAGCTCCTGGTGGGCGTTGTACGCCGTGACCCGGTCCTCGTAGCGGGCCACCTCCTCGGGCGTGCCCTCGAACGTCGCGGGCGGGCGCGCCGGACCGTCGCCGGGATGCTGGACGACGAAGCCGACGACGCTCAGCCCCTCGTTGCGCGCAGTCGTGCGGACGTCGCCCATCTGCTCCTGCGACCGCCTGAGCTTGCCGGCGAAGTCGTCGAGGTCGCCGGCCATGGTCGTGGTGGCGGAGGCCAGGCCGTCGATCTTGTCGCGAGCCTGCTTGACCATGTCGACGAACTCGCCCCCCGCGGTCGAGTCCCACGACATCTCCGCGTTCCGACGCGAGTCGTTCGCGGCGTCCGCGGCGTCGGTGACCTTCGGCTCCAGGCTGCTGCGCAGCCACGAGGCGGCGCCCTCGATCCCGCTGGGCGAGCCCTGGATCTCCGTCTCGATGCTCACGGCTGCATCGCCAGGCGGATCTGGCTCATGTCGGCCGAGGAGTCGGCGTCCGCGCGCTGGTAGTAGCTGCGCGCGAGACGCACGGACTCCGCCGAGCCGGCCAGCGCGGTGGAGACGTTTCCGGCACTGGTCACCACCTGGCTCAGCATGCTGGCGATGACGGCGGTCATCGGACCGCCGTCGACGCCCCGCGGGACGCTGCCGGCCAGTGCGTCGAGCCCGCTCGCCGCGGTCTCGAGGTCGCCCGCGATGGTGTCGAGCACACCGAGGTCGACGTCGATCCCGCTCATGCCGTCCTCTCGCCGTCGTCGTCACGCAGGCCCGGGTCGACGTCGAGGAAGAGCAGGTCGTAGGGGGTCTGGTCGTGGATGCGCTGCAGGGCGGCCACGTCGACCAGCAGCCACGAGGCGTCCGGGAGGTACCAGGTGTGCAGGCGGTCGATGGCCGAGTAGGTGTAGAGCGCCGTGCGACCGTCCTCGACGCGATGCATCAGCACGCGTCGGGCTGCCGTGTCCGGCTCGTCGGTCGTGGGCACGTAGACGACCGGCGGCAGCTGCGGCCGCGCCGGCGCGGCGGCTGCCGAGGCGTCGTCGGCGCTCGTCGGATCGTCGGTCACAGGCGGTCCCTCCGTTGTGGTCGCGGGGTCACCCTGTGGTGCCCCGTCGGCGCTCGGTCAAACCTCTGCGGGCGCTCGACGTGACCGGGGCCACGAGCTCCTCGGTGAGCCAGGTGGCCAGGTCCGCCGCCCGGTGTCCGGTCTCCGAGCAGTCGAGGACGAGGGTGTCGCGGGGTCCGCCGGCCCGCCGCCAGGGGCGGGGAGCACACAGCCAGTCGGCATCGCGCTCCAGCTCGACGACCACGCGACGACCGCGCGGGCGCACCCGGCGTACGTCGCTCCGCGGCGAGCGGGCGCGACCCGCCGGCGAGTCCACGACGACATGGGTCTCCGTCAGCCACATCGCCGGCCGCCGGCGACGCCCCGCCGCCGTCAGGCCGACCCGCACGCCGAACCAGAGACCGATCGCGCCGGGCACCAGCGACACCACGGCCCACTCGGAGCCCGCCGCGATGCCGGCGACGGTCAGGGCCAGCCCCAGGACGGCCAGGCCGGCGTCGAGCGCCAGCGCATGGATCCACGGGGCCGCCCAGCTGGACACCCCGAGTGCCGGACTGCCGTCCACGGTGCCCTGCCGGAGCGTCGGCATGCGCCCCGTGACGGCCACGGCGACGGCCAGCACCACCGTGATGACCACGGCGAAACCGGTGTAGAGCACCGGCAGGAACAGCCCCACGGGCCGTGCCCCGGACAGCTCCGGGATCGCGACCGCGAGCAGCAGCACCCCGCCGGCTGCGAGCACGAGGTTCACCATTACCTCGGCGAGCCTCCCGCGCAGCGGGACGCTGGCGGCAGGTGGGGGCGTCACCTCGCCAGTCTAGGAACCCCACAGCACTAAACTCGGATCGTGGACCTCCCCGTGATGCCGCCCGTGCAGCCGATGCTCGCCAAGAGCGTCAGCGGCGTGCCGGACCCGGCCAAGCACGGCGGGCTGTCGTTCGAGCCCAAGTGGGACGGGTTTCGCTGCCTGGTCTTCAAGGACGGCGACGAGGTCGAGCTCGCCAGCCGCAACACCAAGCCGCTGACCCGCTACTTCCCCGAGGTCGTCGAGGCCTGTCGCACCCAGCTGCCCGATCGGATCGTGCTCGACGGCGAGATCTTCGTCGGCCTGCAGGGGCCGGACGGGTGGCGCCTGGAGTTCGAGACCCTTCAGGAGCGGATCCACCCCGCCGCCAGCCGCGTCGACAAGTTGGCCGTCGAGACGCCCGCCGGCTTCGTCGCCTTCGACCTGCTCGCCCTGGGCGACGAGTCGTTCATGGACCGGCCCCTCGCCGAGCGGCGTACGGCCCTCGTCGAGGCACTCGGCCACCTCGACGGCAGCGGACCCTGCTTCCTCACCCGCACCACCGAGGACCCGGTCGAGGCCGAGCGGTGGTTCGAGGAGTTCGAGGGTGCCGGCCTCGACGGCGTCGTCGCCAAGCCCCTCGGATCGGTCTACGAGCCCCACAAGCGCACGATGCTCAAGATCAAGCACGAGCGCACCGCCGACGTGGTGCTCGCCGGCTATCGCGAGCACAAGACCTCGACGCCGGAGGAGCCGTTGATCGGCTCGCTCCTCCTCGGGCTGTACGACGACGACGGCGAGCTGCAGCACATCGGTGTCTCGGCCAGCTTCACCGCCGCCCGGCGCGCCGAGCTGTGGCACGAGCTGCAGCCGCTCGTCTGCAGCATCGCCGACCACCCGTGGGGCCGCTGGAACGAGTTCCTCACCGCCAACCCCGACCGCGTCCCCGGCACCCAGAGCCGCTGGAGTGCCGGCAAGGACCTCGGCTTCACCGCGCTGCGCCCCGAGCGGGTGCTGGAGGTGAAGTACGACCACATGGAGGGCCGCCGCTTCCGCCACACCGCGCACTTCAAGCGGTGGCGCACCGACCGCGACCCCGAGAGCTGCGGCTACGCCCAGCTCGACGAGCCCGCGGGCTACGACCTGACCAGGATCCTCAGCACCGACACCGGAGGCGAGTCATGACCGAGACCAGCGAGAGCATCCACGACGGCGTGGGCACCTATGACGTGGTCCTGCTCGTCGAGCAGGCCCTCACCGCCGCCGACGCGCAGCAGGTGCGCTCGCTGCACACCGAGATCGAGGACCAGGTCGTCTACCACGTGCTGCTGCCGCTCGAGGACGCCGCGGCGCGGATCGAGGCGTCGATGGGCACCATCGGCACCGGCGACCTGATGGCTGCGCCGGCGCTCGCGATGAACGACGTCGACATCGAGGCGGTCCGCCGCGAGTGCGAGGAGACCTCGTCGGCCGACCTCGAGACGACGCTGCGGGCGATCGACACCGCCGGCGGGCGGGCGACCGGGCAGGTCACCTCCGAGCCCCCGGTCGACGCACTCGCCGCGCTGGTCGCCCGGGTCGACGCCCGCGAGGCGATCATCCTCACGCGACCCCACGTCGTCGCGGAGTTCTTCCACGTCGACTGGTCCTCGCGCGCGCGCCGCAAGCTCGGCGTGCCCGTGCTCCACCTGATCGAGCACGAGAACTTCGACGAGCAGGCCTCCGGCTCCGGCGAGGGCGTCAGCGGCCTCTGAGCCGAGACGGGTCGGCCCGGCTCGAGGGTTGTCAGGCTCTCGCTGACGAGCGGGGTCAGCGGCGGGCGATGCGGCGTACGACGGCGCGGCGCAGGATCGAGGCCGCCTCGCGCCCACCGACGGCGGGGGCCTGGCGACGACGGGCCTGCTCGAGGTCGCGTCGCAGCTGCTGGACCGTCGCCCGCTGGGCGTCGCGGGCCTCTCGTCCGGCGAGGGTGGCCTCGGCCTTGGTGTGGTCGAAGGTGAGCGCCACCGCGTCGGCGTAGCGCTCGACGTAGTCGGCGTGGATCTCGTCGAGCCGGGCGAGGGTGGCCTCGTCGTGCGGGGTCGCGGTCAGGGTGCCGAGCAGCTGCCAGACCTGCTCGGCCATCGCCTTGAGCCACTCGGGGGTGCGGACGTCGTCCCAGGTGAGCTGCGACTTGCGCATCGAGGGCTCGATGAAGTCGTCGACCGGGTGGTGCTCCGCAGAGGACAGGTCCGTGTCGAGCTCGAGCGCGAGCTGGTCCTGCACCGGCGCCAGGGCGGCACGCCAGTCGGCCAGCAGGTCGCCGTACTTCACGAACGCGCGCCGACCGCCACGGCCGGCCCGCTCGGTGAGCAGCGCGGCGTGCACCCAGCCCGCGACGTTGGAGGTCTCCTTGGTCAGGCGGAGGTCGTCGGACTGGCTGGAGAGGTAGGCGATGTCGCGCGAGCCGACCACCTCGGCGGGGTGCCGCAGCGCGGTGAGCCAGCGCAGGTCGGCGCCGAGCTCGGCGGAGACCTCCTCCCACACCTGGGCGAACCAGAAGGCGTGCGGGTCCTTGACCACGACCTGGGTCGCGCCGGCAAGCTCGTCGGTCGTGAGCTGGCCGGCGAGCCACTCGCGGAGCTCGGACGCCGGCAGCCCTCGGGCGACGTAGTCGGAGACGAGCTGGACCGCGCCGGGCCGGCTGTCGATGTTGAAGAGCGCGAGCTCCTTGAGGTGGCGCTTGTGGAAGTCGATGACCCACTGCGGCTCGTAGAACCCGCGCGGGTTGGTCTCCGACGCCTCGACCTCGGGCTGCGGGACGTGCAGGCCGAGCCGCTTCAGCGTGCCGGCCAGCGAGCTGGTGCCACTGCGGCCGGAACCGGAGACCAGGACCAGCGGGGTGGGGGACGTCGGCATGCCGCTCACCCTATCGGCCAGACTCGCTCCCCCTAGGATCGTGGCGGTCCGATCAGAGACCGCTCCGCGACACATGACTGGGGACCACGTGGCACTCTCCGACAGGCTCGGTGGCAAGGTGCGTTCGGCCGTGCGCCGGGTCCGCCGCGACGGCCCGCTCGACGTGGTGCTCGTGCTCTTCAACGCCGACGGCATGGGCGGCACCGCCCGCTCCGGGATCGAGCAGGCCAACGCGCTGGTCGGGCTCGGCGAGGGTCACCGTGTCCGCATCCTCAGCGTCACGCGGAGCGGGCCGTCGACCCACTACCGCCTGGCCGACGGGGTCGAGGTCACCTACCTCGTCGACGTACGCGGTCCTCGTCCCGCCGCGGTCGACGGCACCCACCCGGCCGAGCTGGCCGAGCGCGAGTCCGTGATCGTGCCGCGCAGCTGGGACGCCCTCTTCAACGGGCTCACCGACGCGACCCTGCGCCAGGCGCTCGGCAGCCTCGACGCCGACGTGCTCGTCACGACGACCCCCGAGCTGCTGGCCGTCGTCACGCAGCTCGCACCCGCCGACGTCGCGCTCGTCCACCAGGAGCACCGCGCGTCGTCCAGCCGGGTCAACGACCTGGGTGCTCTGCTGGAGTTCGCCCCGCGTGCCGACATCGTGGTGTCGCTGACCGAGTCGATGTCGCGCTGGCTCGCCGGCCGCCTCGGTGGCGCGGCGCCCGAGCTGCTGGTGATCCCGAACCCGCTCCCCGCCCACCCGCAGCGGCGCTCGCCGCTCGACCAGAAGACGTTCGTGACCGCGGGGCGGCTCGCGCCGGAGAAGCAGTTCGAGCACGTCGTCGACGCGTTCTGGCGCATCCACGAGGAGGTCCCGGGCTGGACGCTGCGGATCTGGGGCGACGGCCCGCGTGCGGACAACCTGGCCGCGCAGGTGCGCAAGCTCGGGATCGAGGACCGGGTCGAGCTGCCCGGCTCCACCGACGACCTCGCCGCCGAGTGGGCGCGGACGAGCGTCGCCGTGCTCGCTTCCCGTGGCGAGGGCTACCCACTGGTGCTGCAGGAGGCGATGTCCGCCGGTGTGCCGGCCGTGTCGTACGACTGCCCGTCCGGCCCGCGCGAGATCATCACCCCCGACGTCGACGGCCTGCTCGTGCCGCCCGGCTCGAAGGCCGCGCTGGCCGCCGCGATGCTGCGGATCGCCACCGACGACGACCTCCGCTCGCGCCTCGGCGCCGCCGCGCTCGAGCGGTCGCGGCGGTGGGACGGGCCCACGCTCGCCACCCAGTGGGTCGACGTGTTCCGTCGCGCGGTCGCCCGCCGGGCCGACCCCCTCGCCCCGCGCCGCGTCCTGCACGGCCTGCGGCCGGGGCCGCTCGGCGAGCTGCCCGAGACCACGGGCGCGCGCGGCGTCACCCCCGCCGAGTGCCGTACGACGACCCTGCGGGCGCTGACCTCGGCCGCCGCGGCGGCCGGGGACGGCTGGTTCGTGATGCCGGCCCGCGGGCTCGACCCGCACCCGGTGGTCGTCGTGCCGTCCTCACGACGGGCGGCGTTCCTGACGGCGCTGGCCGCGGGCGACGTGCCGGACTGGCTCTCGGTGCGCGACCCCGCCGAGCGCGGCTGGCCGGAGCGGCGCGGCACCGTCGCGGCGATGACGGCCGAGCTGGCGCGGACGCGGACGGCGTACCTCTTCCTCGAGCCGTGGCCCATGCGCGGCGGCCACGACGGGGTGCTGGGCGAGGGCGTCGAGGTCGGCGTGCAGTTCTGGGAGGAGTCGCCCGAGGGCGACCTGCTCGCACCGGGCCTCAACCGCTACGGCGACCGTGCCCCTGCCGGGACGCCCCGCACCACGATCAGCGTCGAGGGCGTCGACGTGCCCACCCTCGAGGTGATGGCGCTGCCCACCGTCGACGACTGCCGCTTCGACGTCGACGTGGTCTACACCTGGGTCGACGGCGACGACGAGGCATGGCTGACCGCCCGCGACGAGCGGGTCACCGCGCTCGGCGGCACCCCGGACGCCCGCGCCGGCGGCGCCCAGCGCTACCGGAGCCGCGACGAGCTGCGCTACTCGATGCGCAGCCTGCACCTGTTCGCCCCGTGGGTGCGCCGGATCCACCTGGTCACCGCCGGACAGGTGCCGTCGTGGCTCGACACGTCGCACCCGAAGGTGCGGGTCGTCGACCACCGCGAGATCCTTCCGGCCTCCGCGCTGCCGACCTTCAGCTCGCACGCGATCGAGACCCGCCTGCACGCGGTGCCCGACCTCGCCGACCACTTCGTCTACGTCAACGACGACGTGTTCCTCGGGCGCCCGCGACGACCGGAGCACTTCTTCTCCCCTGGTGGGCAGTACGCCGCGTTCGTCGCCGACCACCGCGCCGTCGGCCTCCCCGGGACCGACGACCGGCCCTACCTCACTGCCGCACAGAACAACCGGCGCGTGCTCGCCGGGGCCTTCGGCGTCGCGCTGACCAACACGATGATGCACAGCCCGCACCCGCAGCGACGCACCACGCTCGAGGAGATCGCCGCCCGCTTCCCGGACGAGGTCGCGCGCACCACGGACGCGCCGTTCCGCTCCTCGACGGACCTCTCGATGCTGTCGTCCTTCGCGCAGAGCTACGGACTGATCACCGGCCAGGCCTTCCGCGCCGGCGCCCACCACGGCTACGTCGACCTCGGCCACCAGCAGCTGCCGGTGCAGCTCCGGCAGATGCTCAAGCGCGACCGCGACTTCTTCTGCATCGCCGACAACATGGTCGCCGCCTACGACGAGGAGCGCGCCGACGGGCTGCTGCACGACTTCCTCGAGGAGTACTTCCCGATCGCCGCTCCCTGGGAGCTCGGCTGAGCGGTGGTGTCGGCAGCGTGACCGGAGTCCTCAGGCCTCGATCCGGTTGCCGTCGGCGTCCCAGTGGGACTCGACCTTCTTCGACGGCTGCACGCGGGGCGGCTCGCCGGGCATCTTGGGGTGGTCGGGCGGGAAGTTGAGCTCGACGGGGTGCTCCTCCCAGAGGTCGAGGAGCGGCTGGAGCGAGTGGTGCTCGTCGTCGATCGTCGCCCAGGGGTCACCGTCGGAGGCGAGGCGCCCGGGGACGGTGAAGAGGTTGAAGCCGGCCGGCGAGTCGAGGGAGGCCAGCTCGTCCCACGTCACCGGCGTGGAGACCGGGGCGCCGGCGATCGGACGCAGGGAGTACGCCGACGCGATCGTGCGGTCGCGGGTGTTCTGGTTGAAGTCGACGAAGATCCTCGTCCCCCGCTCCTCCTTCCACCACGCGGTGGTCACGCCGTCGTCGCGCTTCTCCAGCTCCCGCCCGAACGCGATCGCCGCGTGCCGCACGGCCGCGAAGTCCCACTCGGGCCTGATCCGGACGTAGACGTGGATGCCGCGGTTGCCCGACGTCTTGGCGAAGCCGGTCATGCCGAGGTCGGCGAGCAGCTCGCGCGCGACCCCGGCGACGCGCACGGCGTCGGCGAACGTCGTCCCGGGCTGGGGGTCGAGGTCGATGCGCAGCTCGTCGGGGTGGTCCACGTCGGCACGACGCACGGGCCAGGGGTGGAACGTCAGCGTGCCCATGTGGGCACACCACACCGGCACCGCGATCTCGGTCGGACAGATCTCGTCGGCCGTGCGACCGGACGGGAAGGTGATCGTGGCCGTCTCGAGATAGTCGGGAGCCCCCTTGGGCACCCGCTTCTGGTAGAACGCGTCCGCGTTGCGATCCTGCGGCCCCGTCGCCAGCTTGAAGCCCGGGCGTACGCCGCTCGTCCACCGCTCCAGCGCCGTCGGGCGCTCGCGCAGCGCCCGCATCAGGCCGTCCTCGACGCTCGCGAAGTACTCCGCGACCATCAGCTTGGTGACCTCGGCGGTGGTGTCGGTCGCCTCGTAGATGACGCGGTCGGGCGAGGAGACGCGGACCTCGCGGTCACCGGCCTGCACCATCACCGGCTTCGCAGCTGCCATTCACCCAACCTAGCCGCCCGACGCGCTGGCGCGCCGCCGTACGCTGGAGGCATGGCCTACGACGTGCAGAAGACCGACGAGCAGTGGCGCGAGGAGCTGACCCCCGAGGAGTACGCCGTGCTGCGGCAGGCGGGCACCGAACGCGCCTTCACCGGTGAGTACACCGACACCGAGACCGAAGGCACCTACTCCTGCAAGGCGTGCGGGTCGGAGCTGTTCACCAGCGACACCAAGTTCCACTCCGGCTGTGGCTGGCCCAGCTTCTACCAGCCGATGACCGACACGGTGGAGTACATCGAGGACAGCTCGCACGGCATGAAGCGCGTCGAGGTGCGCTGCGCGACGTGCGGCTCGCACCTCGGCCACGTCTTCCCCGATGGGTTCGGCACCCCCACCGGCGACCGCTACTGCATCAACTCGATCAGCATCACGCTCGACGCGAAGAAGTAGCGCCTGTTCGGCCCTCCTCCGCCGGTCGAGCAGAGAGGGACGCGCGTGTCGAGACCGAGGAACCGACGGGTGGCTCAGGCGGGGACGAGCGCGGACTCGATGGTCACCAGACCGTCGCCGTAGGTCTGGTCGGCCCAGTCCTGGATCGAGCCGTCGTCGAAGACCACGGTCGCGTCGAGCGAGTCCGGCGTGAACGAGCCGCTGGTCAGCAGCTGCGCGCCGAGCGTGGTCTGGAGCTCCTGGTTGATCTCGTTGAGGTCGGCGTCGGTGCGCTCGACCGTCGTCACGCACAGGGAGCCACCCCAGGTCTTGCGGAGCGCGGTCTCCGCGCCGGCGGCGTCCTCGGTGACGGCCACGTTGATCGTGTTCCCGGTCAGCCACGCCGTGGCGTAGCCCGGGAGCGCGGACGCGGCGGCCAGCGTCGCGTCCATGTCCTCGGGGCTGGCCATCGTGTTGTCGGTCGACGTCGGCTCGTCGCAGGCGGCCTCGAGCGGGCTGTCCTCGGGCTCGGCCATGGCGTCGTAGAGCGCGGCCGGGATCGCGTCGGTCACCGTGAAGGTGGTGCCGTCGTAGGTCCCGGTGAGGGCGTAGGACCCCCAGGTCACGCCGGCGGCCTTCTCGGCACCGACGTCGCCCCACTCGAAGTCGGCGACCTTCGGGCCACCGCACTGCGGCGGGAACGACTCGGCGACGGCACCCAGGCACAGCTCGGGACCGTCGCCGTCGTCGAGCACCGTGACCAGGCCGCTGGTGCGGACCTCGCCGTCCGGGACGGGCGTCGGCACGCCCGACGACGAGGCGGGGCCGGACGGCTCACCGGAGCCGGCGGGGTCGGTGGCTGTGGTGTCGTCACCGGACGAACAGGCAGAGAGCACGGCGACGGACAGGACCAGGGCGGCGGCTGAGGCGAGGCGTGAGTGCGTCATGGTGGGTACGACGCTACTGCGCCGCGCGCCGTTCCACCTCAGGCGGGAGCCGCGGGACAGGCGAGCGGCAGCCGAGCCTCGCGCCAGGCCTTGAACCCGCCGACGACGTCGGTCGCGTCGAGGCCGAGGCTGCGCAGGGAGTCGGCGGCCAGGCTGGAGGTGAAGCCCTCCTGGCACAGCACCAGGATGCGGGCGTCGTACGACGCCTCGGGCACGCGCGCGTCCGAGCGCGGGTCGAACCGCCACTCGAGCACGTTGCGCTCGACGACCATCGGGCCCAGGGCGGGGTGCACCTCACCCTCGGCCGCCCGCTGGGCCGCGGGCCTGATGTCGACGAGCACGGCACCGTCCAGCGCCTCGCGGTAGGCCGTCTCGACGTCGATGCGCTCGAGTCGCGAGCGCGCGTCGGCCAGCATCGCCTCGATCCCGCCGTGGCGCAGCCCGGCGGTCGCCACCCCGGTGGTCGCCACCCCGGTGCTCACCAGGCCTCCCCGCGCTGCTCGACGCTGGTCACCTGCAGCCGGCCGCGGACCAGCTCGTAGCGCGTCATCGCGGCGAGCGACGGCGCGTAGGCGTGCAGCGACACCGCGGTGCGGGTGCCGTGGTTGACCACGTCGTGGATGTGGCTGCCGTCGAACTCGCGGACCGTCTGCTCGGCGAGGGTGGACGCCGTCGCGACGCCGGTCCACACGTACTCGGTCAGCTGGCCGGTCAGCGTGACGAAGGCACCGCTCGCCGAGCCGTGGTCGTGCCAGCCGGTGCTGGACCCGGCGGGCCAGGTGATCAGCCAGATGTCGGCACCTGCGACGGCCCCGATGCGCGCCCAGGTGCGCTCGGGGAAGGTCAGGTCGACCGAGTCCAGCGGGTCGTGCTCGGCGAGATATGCGGCGAGGGCGTCACGGGCGACCTGGTCGCGAGGATCGTCGTCCGAGGGCGCGAGGGTGCGGTACGTGGTGGGGAAGAGGGTCATGACTACTCCTAGGAACAATGTTGAGTGACTTACTCTACATTGTGAGGACGCCACGACCCCTCACGTCCCACGAGATGGCCTCGCGGCGCGTCGCCGGCTACGGCAGGCGGTCGAGCAGCTCCGCCGGAGTGACCCGGGCACCGGTGTAGAACGGCACCTCCTCGCGCACGTGGCGACGCGCGTCGGAGGCTCGCAGGTCGCGCATCAGGTCGACGATGCGGTGCAGCTCGTCGGCCTCGAAGGCGAGCATCCACTCGTAGTCGCCGAGCGCGAACGACGCGACGGTGTTGGCACGGACGTCCGCGTAGCCGCGCGCCTGCTGGCCGTGCTGGGCGAGCATGCGTCGGCGCTCGCCGTCGTCGAGGAGGTACCACTCGTAGGACCGGACGAACGGGTAGACGCAGATGTGCGCGCGGGGCTCTTCGTCGGCGAGGAAGGCCGGGATGTGCGACTTGTTGAACTCGGCCGGGCGGTGCAGCGCCATCTGTGACCAGACCGGGTCGAGCCGCCGGCCGAAGTCGGTGCGCCGGAACGCGTTGTAGGCCGCCTGGAGCTGCTGGGAGTCGGCGGCGTGCCACCACACCATGAGGTCGGCGTCGGCACGCAGGCCGCTGACGTCGTAGAGCCCACGGACGACCACGTCCTCCTCGGCGAGCACCTCGAGGAGCGCCTCGAGGTCGGTCGCCTCGGCGCTCCGGTCGGCGTCGCCGAGGACGTCGCGGAGCCTGAAGACCGACCACATCGTGTAGCGGATCGTGTCGTTGAGCTCCCGGGTGCGCGCGGCGTTCGTCTTCTCCGGCGTCGTCTCGCTGGTCATGGGTTCATTCTGCCCGTGCGAGCTGGCTCACAGCCCGGCGGGCCGAGCGCTCGGGCTCCCTGCGGATAGCCTCGACGCTCACCCGCCACCGGAGGTCTGATGTCCAGGCGCACGCTCCCCACCGAGCTCGGGCCGCGTCTCGCGACCCGGCACCCCGTCCCGCGATGGGTCCAGATCGGGCTGCCCCTCCTCCCGGCCCTGGTGGTCTCGCTGCCCGCGCTCGCACTGGGTCCCCAGTGGTGGTGGGTCCCGCTGCTGATGCTCGCCGCCACCTGGCTGCTGGTCGCCGGCATCCTGAGCGAGCTCCTGCTGCTGCGCCACCACGTGCACGAGCACGGCCTCGTCAGCGAGTCGGCCTGGCCCTACCCCCGGCGGATCATCCCGTTCTACTCCGTCGACCCCGCCTCGCTGCGCATGGCCGGCTACCACCGCTCGAACGGCACCTGGAAGGACAGCCGCAACCCGCGCTTCCGCGAGGTGCCCGGCGTGCCGACCCTGCGGATGGTCGGCCTGCACCCCACGCGTGCGACGGCTCTGGCCCGGGGCCGCGCCACCTGGAACAGCGCGCCCTACGTGGACCGCATCCTCGGCACGACGCGGCACGGGCAGCACGAGGTCGAGCCGGAGGAGTGGGTCCTGGCCTGGCGTGACGAGGGCGACGACGTCGCCTGGCTCAGGGGCCTCGTGGAGGAGAGCAGGAGCACCGGCTACATGTGAGGCCCGCGCTGCCACCCTCACCGAGAGCGCTCGACCAGCTCCTGCACAGCCCGGCGGGCCGAACCGATGACCGCGGGGATGCCCACACCGTCGTACGCCGCCCCGCACAGCGCGAGCCCCGGCACGTCGGCGACCGAGGCGCGGACGCGGGCGACTCGGTCGAGGTGGCCCACGGCGTACTGAGGCAGCGCGCCGCCCCACCGCTGCACCTGGGTGTCGACCGGACGCGCGGTGATGCCGGCCGTCGCGGCGAGGTCGGCGAGCGAGGCCCGCACCAGCCCCTCGTCGCTCGCCTGGAGCGTCACCACCTCGCCGTGCCGGCCGAGCGAGGTGCGCAGCACGACGACGTCCGGGTCGAGGTCGCGCACCCAGCCCCACTTGGCGAAGGAGAAGGTGGAGGCCTTGATCGCGAGCTGCTCGAGCGGAGGCACGAGGAAGCCGGAGCGCTCGAAGATCGCGTCCGGCACGTCAGCGGCGCGGAAGGCGAGCGTGACCACCGCGACGCTCGCCGCCTCGACACCCCCGAGCTCGTCAGCCGCAGTGGGGGCCACCTCGCCGAGCAGGCGCGCGGTGGGGGCGGCCGGGGTGGCCAGCACGACCGCGTCGGCCTCGACGGTCTCGGGGTGCGTGGTCGGGCCGACCGTCAGCGCCCAGCCCGACGACGTACGACGCAGCGCTCGCACCGTGGCCGAGGTGCGCACCTCGAAGCCACCGCCGTCCACGACGAGACCGGGCAGGCGACCCATGCCGCCGGGCAGGGAGGCGAAGACCGGTGCGGCGGACGTCGGCAGCGCGGCCGCCTGCTCGAGGACGCTCCCCCGCCGGGCCATGGCGAGCAGCTGCGGCACGGCTGCGGCAGCGGAGATCCGTCGGGCGTTGCCGGCGTAGACCCCGCCGAGCAGGGGCTCGACCAACCGGTCGACGACCTCGTCGCCGAGCCGCGCAGCGACCAGGTCGCCGACCGACACGTCGTCGGCGAGGTCGGTGTCGACAGTCTCGACGGAGGCACGGGCCACGCCCTCGGCGCTGAGCACCCCGCTCGTGGCGAGCTGTCCGAGGTCGAACGGCACGCCCATCAGCGAGCGGGGCATCGCGCGCAGCGCGCCGCGCGACCAGACCGCCGAGGTCGCTGCGGTCGGGTGGACGACGTCCGCACCGATCTGCGCAGCCAGGGCGAGCCCCTCGGGACGGCGGGCCAACATCGCCTCGGCACCGACGTCGACGGTGAGCCCGGCGACCTCCGCGCTGCGCAGCTTGCCGCCGACCTGGGGCGCTCCCTCCAGCAGCAGCACGTCGCGTCCGGCACCGGCCAGCTCGCGGGCGGCGACCAGGCCGGCGATCCCGCCGCCGACCACGACCACGTCCCGCTTCACGTCGCCAGCCTAGGCTGCGGACATGGAGACGAGTGGTGGCGCCGACCGGATCGCCGTGCTGATCGATGCCGACAACACCTCGCACCGCTATGCCGAGGCGCTGCTGGACGAGATCGCGAAGTACGGCAACCCCACCATCAAGCGGGCCTACGGCGACTGGACCAACGCGCGGCTGAGCGGCTGGAGCAAGGAGCTCAACGCCCGAGCGATCCGCGGCATGCACCAGGGGGCGTTCACCAGCGGCAAGAACTCCACCGACTCGGCGCTGATCATCGATGCGATGGACCTGCTCTACGACGGCAACGTCGAGGCCTTCGCACTCGTCACGAGCGACAGCGACTTCACCAGCCTGGCCCTGCGCCTGCGCGAGTCCGGCAAGGTCGTCTACGGCCTGGGCGGTGCGAAGACCCCGGCGTCGCTGCAGAACGCGTGCGACAAGTTCATCCGGCTCGAGCTCCTCGGCGACGACGACGGCGAGGCGGACCCGGAGTCGGACCCCGGGGCGGGTCAGGAGCCGGCAGAGAACGCCGACCGCGAGCCCAGCCACGCACCCGAGATCAATCTCCAGAGCGCGCTGACCAAGGCGGTCAACGCGGTCGCCGACGACGACGGCTGGGCCACTCCGGGTGCGGTCGGCAACCACCTGCGCCGCACGCACCCCTCGCTCGACCCGCGCACCTACGGCCATCGCGGTCTCGAGGCGCTGCTGCGCGACCAGCCGTTCCTCGAGAGCGGCGGTGAGAACGGCAGGACGACCGTGCGGGTCAAGGGCCACGGCAACGCCAAGCAGCAGAAGGCGCCGACCAAAAAGGCTGCCGCCAAGAAGTCCTGACGGTCACGGTTGGGTCACGGGACCGTCACGACCGGAACCGGCGTCGTCGCGCCCGGCGTCGGAGGGCCATGAGCATCCTCCGCACGCCGCGCCTGCGCACCGCAGGCGTCCTCACCGCGATCACCATGACGGCCCTCCTGGCCGCCTGCTCCGCCGGGACCGACGACCACCAGGCGTCCTCGGCGGACATGTCGGAGTCCGAGGGTGTGTCCGACGGCTCCGGCGGCTCGTCGGCAGGCGGGAGGGCCGAGGCGCCCAGCGCGACCTCACGCGAGCTCGGCGACGCGCCGGCAGATGCCGGCACCTCGTCCGCGAAGGGCCCGACGACCCCGGAGATGGAGCGGTCGGTGATCTCCAGCGGCACGGTGTCCCTCGCCAGTGACGACGTCTCCGGGACCCGGCGCGACGTGCAGCGGATCGTCGACGAGCAGGGTGGCGAGATCGCCGAGGAGTCCACCGAGACCGAGACGAGCGGCGAGGCGTCGTACTCCCGGCTCGTGGTGCGGGTGCCGAGCGCGAAGTTCGGGGCGACCATGGAGGCGCTGGAGGCCGCGGGCGTGCTGCGCTCGTCCTCCCGCGGCTCGGAGGACGTGACGACCCAGGTCCTCGACACCGGCGTGCGGGTGCGTGCGCAGCAGGCCAGCCTCAAGCGGGTCGAGCTGCTGCTCGCGGAGGCGAGGTCGCTCAAGGACGTCATCTGGATCGAGTCCCAGCTCACCGGCCGGCAGGCCGAGCTCGACTCGCTGAAGTCCCAGCAGTCGTGGCTCGCCGACCAGACCTCGCTGTCGACGATCACCGTCGACATCTCGCGCCGGGAGGTGGTCGAGGACGAGCCCGGCGGCCACGACGAGCCCGCGGGCTTCCTCTCCGGCCTCGACGGCGGGATGAGGGCGATGGACGCGACGTTTGTGGCCGTGACCACCGTCCTCGGGGCGCTGCTCCCCTTCGCCGTGGTGGCCCTCGTGCTCGGCCTGCCGGCCTGGCTCGTCGTGCGCCGGCGCCGCGCAGCCTCTGCGTCCGTCCCCGCGGCCGACGCCTGAGCCGCCCAGGGTGGCGGCGTACGACATCCGATCCGCGGTCCACGATGTCGTACGCCGCCACCCTCGTGGTGTTCGCCCTGACCATCGCCCCGCGACGGGCTCGTACGACGATCGCGGGGCGACATCTCGGACACGTGTGCCAGCTGTCGCCCCTCAACCACCGGATCGAGGGCGACATCTCGGACACGTGTGCCAGTTGTCGCCCCTCAACCACCGGATCGAGGGCGACATCTCGGACACGTGTGCCGGCTGTGGCCCGCGACCGACGCCTGAGCCGCCGGGGTGGCGGCGCGCGACATCCGATCAGCGGCTCACGATGTCGTGCGCCGCCACCCTCACGAAGCAGCCGCCCGGGAGCCGAACGGGACCGACGCGTGCGTCGCGGCCGGGGCCGGGTGGGTCCAGAGGCCGCGCCGTTCGAGCACGGGCAGCACGCCCTCACCGAACTGGTAGGCGCCCTCGAGGTGGGGGTACGCCGACAGCACGAGCTCCTCGATGCCGACCGAGCGGTACTCCTCGATGAGGTCGGCGACCTCCTCGTGGCTGCCGACGAGGGCGGTGCCGGCACCGCCGCGGACGAGCCCCACGCCGGCCCAGAGGTTCGGGTGGATCTCGAGAGCGTCGCGACTGCCGCGGTTGAGGGCCAGCATGTTCTGCTGGCCGACCGACTCGGAGCGCTTGAGGCCCTCCTGGACGCGGGCGATGTCCTCGTCGGAGATGCCGGCGAGCAGCCGGTCTGCCTCGGCCCACGCCTCCTCGGAGGTGTCGCGGGTGATCACGTGGACGCGGAGGCCGAAGCGCAGCTCACGGCCCCGCTCGGCGGCGAGCTCCCGGATCCACGCGACCTTCCTCGCGACCGCGGCGGGCGGCTCGCCCCAGGTCAGGTAGACGTCGGCGTGCTCGGCGGCGACCTGTCCGGCGGCCGGCGAGGACCCGCCGAAGTAGATCTCCGGGATCGGGTCGGGCAGGTGCTGCAGCGTGGCGCGATCGACGCGCAGGTGCTGGCCGGCGTAGGTCACCTCCTCCCCCGCCCAGAGCCGCCGCACGATCGAGAGGAACTCCCCGCACCGCTCGTAGCGGCCGTCCTTGTCGAGGAAGTCTCCGTAGGCGCGCTGCTCGTGCGACTCCCCGCCGGTGACGACGTTGAGCAGCAGCCGGCCGCCGGAGAGGTTCTGGAAGGTCGCCGCCATCTGCGCGGCGAGCGTCGGCGAGGTCAGGCCCGGCCGGAAGGCGACGAGGAACTTCAGCCGCTCCGAGAGCGGCGCGAGCATCGCGGTCGTCAGCCACGCGTCCTCGCACCAGGCGCCGGTGGGCGTGAGCGCGGCCTCGAAGCCGAGCTGCTCGGCGCTGCGCGCGATCTGCCCCAGGTAGGGCACGCTCGCCGGTCGGCCGGCGACGCCGTGCTCGACGCCGTGGCCGCCGCTCACGACCTGGCGGCCATCGCCTCCGTTGGTGGGCAGGAACCAGTGGAACTTCATCGCAGTCCTTTCGTCCGGCCCGCTGGTGGAGCAGCGAGCGCTGTCGAGCGTGTCGAGACCGGGGCCAGGCATCAGAGCTGGCCGTGGTTGGGCGGTGGCGTGCCGTCGACGGCCCACCGCCCGAGGTGCTGGACCTTCCAGGCGGCCGGGTCGTGCAGCGTGTGCGTGCGCGCGTTGCGCCAGTGCCGGTTGAGGTTGAGCTGGTCGAGGGCCGATCGGGTGCCCGCGACCTCGAAGAGCCGGCTGGAGACGTCGACCGCCGTGGCGGCCGAGTGCGCGCGTACGGCGGCGACCGCGAGGCTCGCGGCCGCTGCACTCTCCGCGGTCAGGTCGGCGTCGGCCGCGTCGACGGCGAGTCCCGCCTCGCGCAGCAGCGCCTCGGAGGCCCGGACGGCGAGCTCCATCTGCCCCAGCCCCTGGACGACGAGCGGGTCGTCGGTCGCCCGCTCGACCTGCGCGTCGGGGTAGGGCCGTGACGTCGTCCGGACGAAGGCGGCCGACTCCTCGAGCGCGGCGCGGGCGATGCCGACGTCGATCGCTGCGTGCAGCACCTGGGCGAACGCACCGTAGGTCTGCGGACCGGTGAAGGTCAGGTGGTAGGGCGTGATGCGGTCGTCGTGGACGTCGACGTCCACCAGCTCGACGGTGCCGCTGGCGGTGGTGCGCTGGCCCATGCCGGCCCAGTCGTCGCTCACCGTCACGCCCGGTGCGTGCCGCTCGACCCAGGCCACGTGCAGCGGTCCGGCCCCGGGGTCGGCCAGGGTGTCGCGGTGCGCGAGCACGGGGATCCAGTCGGCGAAGAGCGCGCCGGTGCTGTAGCCCTTGGTGCCGTTGAGCACCCAGCGTCCCTGCCCGGCAGGGGTGAGGGTCGTACGGATGTCGCGGACGTGGCGGGTGCCGGTCTCCGACTGCGCGTTGCCGAATCGCCTGCCGACCAGCACCTCGCCGAAGAAGAAGCGCTGCTGCTCGGGCGTGCCCTGGTGCCGCATCGCGTTGACGTAGACGAAGTGGCTGTGCGGCACCTGCGCCACGCTCGGGTCGCCTGCGGCGAGGATCCGGAAGACCTCGGCCAGGACCGCGACGGGAAGGTCGGCGCCGCCGTGCTCCGCCGGGACGGTGACGGCGAGCAGGCCGGAGGCGGAGAGCCGCCCGACCTCGCGGGCGGGCAGGATCCGCTCGACGTCGCGCTCGCTCGACGTCGCCGCGAGCTCGGCGGCGAGCTCGGTCGCGACCGCGATCGCCCCGTCCGCGGTGAGGACGGGGACGCGCTCGAGCTCGAGCTCCTCGAGGATCGGCGCCGCACTCATGCCACACGCTCCTGCTCGGCGGCCTCGAGCTCGCGCACGATCGGCAGGACCTCGCGGCCGAAGTGCTCGACCTCCTCCTGGAAGTGCAGGAAGCCGAGGAGGAACAGGTCGACGCCGCGACGCTTGAACTCCATCATCCGGTGCGCGACCTGCTCGGGCGTGCCGACCAGGCCGGTGCGGAAGCCGTCGTTGTACTGGACGAGGTCGGAGAAGTCGCTGTCCTGCCACATGCCCGTCCGGTCACCGGTCGACTGGCCGGCCTGCTTCACGGCGTCGCCGAAGCCCTTGACCGCCTCGGGGTTGGCCTTGGCGATGATCTCCTGCAGCGTCGCGTGGGCCTCCGCCTCGGTGTCGCGGGCGACCATGAAGCCGTTGACCCCGACCCGGACCGTACGTCCGGCGGCGCGGGCGCTGTGCCTGACGCCCTCGACCTGCTCGGCGATGCCCTCGGGGGTGTTGCCGTTGGCGAGGTACCAGTCGCTCACCCGCCCGGCCATCGCCTGCGCGACGCTCGAGTTGCCGCCCTGGAAGATCTCCGGCAGGGACCGGCCCGGGAGGTCGAGCGGCTTGGGCTTGAGGTCGAAGTCGTGGAGCTGGAAGAAGTCGCCGCGGAACTCCGCAGCGTCCTCGGTCCAGATCTCGCGGATGTAGGAGATGAACTCCTCGGCCATCCGGTAGCGCTCGCCGTGCTCGAGCCAGCGCACGCCCATGCTGGTCGCCTCGTCCTTGAACCAGCCGGAGACGACGTTGATCGCGGCGCGACCGTTGCTGAGGTGGTCGGCGGTGGCGATGAACTTCGCGAGCACGCCGGGATGCCACATGTAGGGGTGGACCGCCGAGATGACCTTGAGCCGCTCGGTGGCCAGCAGCAGCGCCAGGCTGAAGCTGGTCGCCTCGTGCTGGTGGGCGGCGCCGTAGGACGCGGTGTAGCGGACCTGCGTGAGCGCGTAGTCGAAGCCGTTGTTCTCGGCCGTCTGCGCGAGGCGCTTGTTGTAGTCGTAGTCCCAGCCGGTGCGCTGCTCGATGTCGGAGATCACCAGGCCTCCGGACACGTTGGGCACCCAGTAGGCGAACTGGAGGGGTGCAGCGGGCTCGCTCGCGCGGGCGGGTCTCGTGCTCATCGTGGTCTCCTCGGGACGTGCATCGTCCTTCTCCAGGGATCTCGTCGGAACAGGTGTGCTGGGCGCGGGCGCCCCGGTGCGTGACCGGTCACTCGGTGGGGTCGCTCACCCAGTCCTGGCGTCGGCGGGTGCCGCCGATCGACCAGGCGTACGGCGGCGGCGTCCCGTTGACGGCGTGGGCGCCGACGACGCGGGCCTTGAGGATGCGCGGGTTGTGCGACGCCACGGTCCGCGCGTTGCGCCAGTGGCGGTCCAGGGCCAGCGGCCGCGCGGTGGCGGAGGCGCCGAGGGCGTCGAAGATGTCCGAGGTGGCACGCAGGACCAGCTCCGAGACCACGACCTGGGCCGTCGAGGCCTCGATCTCGCTGGCCTCGACGAGCTCGCCGATCTCCTCGTCGCCGGCCCGCGCCGCGTCGGCGACCGCCTGGACGCTCGCGGCCACGCGCAGCGTCGCGGCCTCGGCGGCGTAGACAGAGGCGGCGATCTCGCCGACGCGCGCGAGCACCTGGGCGTCGTCGCGGACCCGGGGCGCGTTGGCGTGGGAGAAGTTGCGGGTCCGGCGCTGGACGGCGTCGACGACGTCGTGCAGCGCCGCCTGGGCGATGCCGGTCAGCGTCGCGAGGAGGTTCAGCTGGTAGAAGGCGGTCTGGTAGGGGAAGCGGTCCTCGAAGGGCAGCACGTGGTCGGCCGGGACGCCGACGTTGTCGAACGTCGTCGTGCCGCTGCCCGTGCCCCTCTGGCCGAAGCCGAACCAGTCGTCGGTGGTCGCGACGCCGCGGTCGCGCGTGTCGACCAGCGCGATCGCCGTGGGGTCCTCGACCTCGTCGGGGTGACCCGGCAGGGCGAGCCGGGCGTGCACGTCGGCCCACTCGGCGAAGATCGTGCCCGTCGTGTAGTACTTCGTGCCGTCGAGGCGCCAGGACCCGTCGGCGCGCGGCCGGAGGACGGTGCGGGGCAGGTCGATGTCGGAGCCGACCTCCGACCAGGCGTTGCCGGCGATCTCGCCGGCGGCGAACCGGTCGAACCACACCCGCTGGTCGCTCGAGCGTGCGTGGTGCCACAGCCGGTCCTCCACGAGCGCGAAGTGACCGCGGAAGACCTGCGGGAGGTTGGCGTCGACGGCCGCGAGATCGATCCACAGGCCGGCCAGCGCCACCACGTCGAACCCGCCGCCCCCGAAGGCAGTGGGCACGCGCAGCGCGCCGAAGCCCTCGGACTTCAGCCGCGCCACGGCGTCGACGGGGAGGACTCCGTCGAGCTCGCGCTGGAGCGCGCCCTCGCCGATCGAGGCGAGGACCGCGTCCCAGTCGGTGACGGTGCCGCCGGTCGTGCGGTCGGTCGTCGGGCTGCTCGGTCGTCCGTCGCGGCTGCGGGTGGGCCGGACACGCAGGGTGGTCATGGGTGGATTCCTCCCGTTTTGTATAGTTACTTAGTAGACTTTAGGCAGTCGCCGTCGCCGACCACGACACCTCGGCAGCAGGTTTTGCCGACCACCACGCCAGAGAGCAGGAGCAACGGGTGCGGATCGAACAACTGGAATACCTCGCGGCGGTCACCGAGCACGGCTCGCTGCGCCGTGCGAGCGAGGCGATGCACATCTCCCAGCCCGCGCTGAGCGAGGCGGTCACCAAGCTGGAGAAGGAGCTCGGCACGACGCTGCTGGACCGGCGGCGCACCGGGTCGCGGATCAGCCGCCAGGGCCTTGACCTGCTGCAGAGCATGACCGACGTGCTCGAGGCGGTCGACCGGCTGCGCGAGGCGGCCGGTCAGCAGTCCACGCGTCGCCGGGACCTGCGCATCGGCACCGCCAACACCGCCTCGTCGAGCCTGCTGGCCCCTGCGCTGCGCGACCTGCGCGCCCGGCACGGCTCCGGGGCGATCGAGGTCGTCACGGGTCGCAAGACCGACCTCCAGCAGAGCCTGGCCGAGGGATCGCTCGACCTGGGACTGGTCAACGTGCTGCCGGGCGACGAGGTGCCACCGACGCTGGTGGCCGACGCCCTGCTCGAGGGCACGCCGGTCGCCTGCCTGCGCGCGGACCACCCGCTCGCCTCGCAGGAGCGGCTCACCGTCGACGACCTCCGGGGCGAGCCGCACGTCTTGATGCGGCCGGGCTTCCTGATGCACCGCTACGCCCACCGGCTCTTCGCCGGGACGCTGCCGGAGACGACGTACGCCACCGACGGCGCGGAGATGGGCAAGGCGATGGTCGCAGCCGGGCTGGGCATCTCGATCCTGCCCGACTTCTCGATCGCCGCCGACCCGCTGGTGCGCGCAGGCGTGCTCACCACCCGCCCGATCCGGGCCGAGCGGACGACGGTGACGCTGGTGATGCTGCGTCGGCACGCCGAGCGGGTGCCCGAGCCCCTGCGCGACCTGCAGACCGCGCTGGTGCGGCAGGCCAGGACCTACCTCGCGTCGCTGGAGCTGCCGCCGACCGCCTCGGGCCCGGCGCCGGCCCCGGACCTGAGCCCGGTGACGCCCGTGACGCCGATCAGCGCGGCTGGTAGCCGTGCACGAACTCGGTCAGCGCCGTGAGCTGATCGGGGTTCGTCGAGGGGATCACGCCGTGGCCGAGGTTGAAGATGTGGCCCGCGGCCGCGCGCCCGGCGTCGATGATCTCGGCCGCGCGCTGCGTCATCACCTCGGTCGGGGCGAAGACGAGGGTGGGGTCGAGGTTGCCCTGCACCGCCCGGTCGCCCACGAGCGGGATCGCGTGCTCCAGCGGCGTACGCCAGTCGACGCCGACCACGTCGGCGCCGGCCTCGCCCATCAGGCCGAGGAGGTTGGAGGTGCCGACCCCGAAGTGGATGCGCGGCACGCCCAGCGTGCCGGCGTCGGCCAGCACGCGCTGCGAGTGCGGCATCACCGAGGCGCGGTAGTCGGCCGGGGTGAGCGCGCCCGCCCACGAGTCGAAGAGCTGCACGGCAGAGGCGCCGGCCTCGACCTGGACGCGGAGGTAGGCCGAGGCGATGCCGGCGATCTTGCGCATGAGGGCGTCCCACACGTCGGGGGCGCCGAACATCATCGCCTTGGTCAGGGCGTGCTCCTTCGACGGACCACCCTCGACGAGGTAGGACGCGACGGTGAACGGAGCACCTGCGAAGCCGATGAGCGGAGTGGCGCCGAGCTCGGCGACCAGCTGGCGCACCGCCCGGGAGATGAACGGGACGTGCTCGTCGACCAGGTCGGGGATGGCCTCGACGTCGGCGAGCGTGCGCACCGGTGAGGCGACGACCGGCCCCACGCCGGGCTTGATGTCGAGGTCGACCCCGACCGCCTTGAGCGGGAGCACGATGTCGGAGAAGAAGATCGCCGCGTCGACCCCGTAGCGGCGTACGGGCTGCAGCGTGATCTCGGTGACCAGGTCGGGGTCCATGCAGGACTCGAGCATCCCGACGCCCTCGCGGACCTTCAGGTACTCCGGCAGCGAGCGGCCCGCCTGCCGCATGAACCAGACCGGCGTGTGCGACGGCTCGTCCCCGCGTGCCGCGGCGAGGAAGGGGCTCTGCGCGAGCCCGGGGTGGGGCGTGGGAACGGCGGCGGTCACCTGCGAATCTTCGCAGGTCAGGCGGCGTGGCGGCACATCGGCGATGGCGAGGGCTGGCCTACTCTGGCCACATGGTGGCCCGTCACGAGACCCACCCGGGCAGCGCTGCCGCGGCTGGACCCGCGGAGTTCCGCGCGGCTGTGGAGTCGATGCGTCGGGCTGCGCTGCGCCCGGAGGTCTTCTGCGAGGAGATGCCCGCACCACAGCGCATCGCCCCGTGGTCGGCCGCGTTGAGCGGTGACGTCACCGTCGACGAGGAGGACCTCGGCACCGGCCGGCTGATCCTCCTGCACGACCCGGCCGGCAACGACGCCTGGGACGGCACCTTCCGCTGCGTGGCCTACGCCCGCGCCGAGATCGACCC
This sequence comes from Nocardioides hwasunensis, assembly GCF_014779665.1. Classification (GTDB taxonomy): domain Bacteria; phylum Actinomycetota; class Actinomycetes; order Propionibacteriales; family Nocardioidaceae; genus Nocardioides; species Nocardioides hwasunensis. The sequence continues at coordinate 379,648 of NZ_JACXYY010000004.1, forward strand.
CGAGCTGGGCGCCGACCCGATGCTCGCCGCGGTCGGCTGGTCGTGGCTGGTGGAGGCTCTGGAGGCGCACGGCGCGGAGGTCCACGCGGCCTCGGGCACCGTGACCTGCGTGACCACCGAGAGCTTCGGCGGGATGGCGGACGAGGACGGCACCGCGCAGGTCGAGATCCGCGCGTCGTGGACGCCCGGCGTCGACGAGGCCGGTGCGCTCGACATGACCCCGCACGTGGAGGCCTGGGGCGAGCTGATGTGCACCGCCGTCGGCCTGCCCCCGGTCCCCGAGGGGGTCACGGCCATCCCGAGCCGACGCGGACAGCGCGGCACCTGAGGCATGACCGAGACTCCCGAGACCCCTGACACCGAGCCTGCCCAGCAGCCCGGCACCGAGGCGGCGACCCAGCCGGGCGTCGAGGCCCCACCGGCACCGCTGCTGGAGCTCCGTGACGGCCTGCCCGACATCGTCGACACCGACGCGGGCCTGGCCGAGGCGTGCGCGGCGCTGGCCGCCGCCACCGGGCCGGTGGCGATCGACGCGGAGCGGGCCTCCGGCTACCGCTACTCCAACCGCGCCTACCTGATCCAGCTGCGCCGCGAGGGCGCCGGCACCTGGCTCATCGACCCGATCCCGATGACCACGCTGGCGCCCCTGCAGGAGGCCCTCGAGGGCTCGGAGTGGATCCTCCACGCCGCCACCCAGGACCTTCCCTGCCTGCGCGAGGTCGGCCTCGTCCCCACCAGCCTGTTCGACACCGAGCTCGCCGGCCGGCTGCTCGGCTATCCCCGCGTCGGTCTGGCCACCCTGGTCGAGACGATCCTGGGCCAGCGGATGCGCAAGGAGCACTCGGCCGCCGACTGGTCCACGCGGCCGCTGCCCACGCCGTGGCTCGACTACGCCGCCCTCGACGTCGAGGTGCTGATCGAGCTGCGCGAGCACATGATCGGCGAGCTCGCCGAGGCCGGGAAGACCGAGTGGGCACGCCAGGAGTTCGACCACCTGCTCGGCTTCGAGCCTGCGGTGCGCGTCGACGCGTGGCGTCGCACGTCCGGGGTGCACCGGCTGCGCGGACGCCGGTCGCTGGGTGCGGCCAAGGCGCTCTGGGAGGCACGCGACGAGATCGCCGCCGAGCGCGACGTCACGCCCGGTCGGATCCTGCCCGACTCCGCCATCGTCGTGGCGGCCACGGCGATGCCGACCGACCGGCGCGCACTGCTGTCCACCCAGGGCTTCCACGGCCGCGGCGCGAGCCGCTACTCCGCGGCCTGGGTCGACGCTCTCCAGCGGGCGCGCGAGATGTCCGAGGACGACCTCCCCAGCCGTGCGCCCCGCGGTGACGGGCCGCCGCACCCGCGCACCTGGGCGGAGCGGGAGCCGGCAGCCGACCGTCGCTTCCGGGCGGCGCGCGAGTCGATGCTCAACCTCGCCGAGGTGCACCACCTGCCGGTGGAGAACCTGCTGACCCCCGACTTCCTGCGACGCCTCATGTGGTCGCCGCCGACGACCCGGGAGCCGGCCGCCCTCGCCGAGGGCGTGCGCGAGCAGCTGGCGTCGTACGGCGCCCGGCCCTGGCAGGCCCAGCTGGTCACCGGCGCGCTGGTCGGCGCGATCCTCGGCGCCGACACCGACCCCGAGTCCGACGACTAGCCGCGAGGCCTACTCGCTCGAGGACTCGCCGTCCGTCGGCTCGTCCGTCGGCTCGTCGCTGGGCGAGTCGCTGGGGTCCTCGGGCTCCTCGTCGGGCGCGAGGATCGCGCGCGACGCGGTGTCGATCTGCTCGGTGACCAGGTCGAGGTCGAGCACGCCGGGCGCGGTCACGAGGCGTTCGAGCAGCGGCGTGACCGCCTCCACGAGGGCGAGGCGGTCGTCGATGAACGGCGGCACGACCATGTAGCGGATGCTCGCGTTGAACACCGCCGAGTCCGACGGCATCTCCTCGGGCGCGAGGAACTCCTCCGACGCGGCGACCTCGGTGTTGGCGGGCACGATGTAGCCGGTGGAGGCGACGGTGGCGATCGCGGCGTCGGAGACGGCGTAGGCGATGAAGTCCGCGGCGTCGCCGACGTTCTGCGAGGCCGCCGACAGGCACAGGCCGGCGATGTCGCCGACGGTGGCGCGGTCCTGGATGACCGGCATCGGCATCACGTCGAACTCGAGGTTGTCCGCGGCACGCAGCTGGGGCACGAGGTTGCGGAAGCCGGCGATCATCGCGAGCTCGCCGCGCTTGAAGAGCTGCACCGGGGTGGCACGGGCCAGCTGGGCGTTGGTCGGGGTCAGCGCGGCGTTGCGCAGGATCGCCAGCGTCTGGCTCAGCGCCTCACGCGTCGAGTCGTCGGAGAAGGCGAGCGAGGTGGGCTCGCGGTCGTCGTCGAAGACCTGGCCGCCCCCCGAGTAGATGAAGGGGGCCAGCCCCTGGAGCGTCGGGTCGATCCAGACGCCCCGCCGGTCGCCGCGACGCGACGCGAACTCGGCGGCGGCGCCGAACTGCGCCAGCGTCCAGCGGTCGCGCACGCCGCTGGAGTTGGGCGTCGGGACGTCGAGGTCGCGGCGCTCCATCTTGTCGAAGTCGACGAGCTGGGTGTTGTAGTAGATGACCATCGGCGAGATCGAGTACGCCATGCACTGGAGGTCGTCGTTCATCGCGAAGGCGTCGACGGCGTCGCGCGAGAACCGGTCGCCGAAGTCGACGCCCCGCTCGTCGAGGAGCAGGCTCACCGGTCGCAGCGCCTCGGCGTCGACCAGCTGGTCGAGGTCGATGCGCGAGGTCAGGAAGACATCGGGGCCCTCGCCGGCGAGGACGTCCTGGAGCGCCGCCTCGTGGTCGGGCCACGACTTGAGGACCACCTTGCGGGCCGTCGAGGTCGCGTTGAAGGAGTCGACGACGCTCTGGAACGCCGCGACCTCCTCATCGGTGCCGTAGGCGCCGAAGACGATCTTGCGGGGCTTCTCGGTCGGCTCGCCCGACGGGCTCGGCGACCTCGTCGGCTGCGGCTCCGGCTCGGCGTCACCGGTGCAGGCGGCGGTGGCCAGCGTGACCATGAGGGCACAGGCGACGAGCGCGTTGCGGCGCAGGGTCAGGCGAAGGGCAGGGCGACGAACCACGGCGTGACTCTAACGGCCCGGTCCATGTGCGCCCTCGCCCGCGACGCCGGAGGTGATCCGCTGCACGCCTGCCGACCGGGCGTGGGACGGGTAGCGAGTGCACCGGGCTGGGAGCGCCTCACGGCGCGTGGCCGCTCGTAGCGGCTTATTTTGGGACCCGGGGCTGCCACAGCCCGGCGCACTCACGATCATTTTAGTCCGTCACGCCAGCGTGTCCGCGATTTCGCCGTGTCCGGCGGCCTCGAGCTGCTCGGAGAGCGCCAGCATCCGGGAGATGTCGTCGTGCGAGGCCTCCAGGCTGGCGCGGCCGGCAGCGACGATCCGGGCGAACGCCGCCGCCCGGAAGAGCGTCACGGCGAAGTCTCCCCGGCCGATCCCGCGCAGCACGTCGTCGACCATGCTGCGCAGCTCGTCGGGCCCGGGCGGGTCCGCGACGCCCGCGACGACCCGGGCCACGTCGACGCGGCGGTGGCCGGCGTCGTACTCGGCGGCGACCCGGTCGGGATCGGCGTGGACCCAGGAGCGGAGGAGGAAGAGCCGCCACAGGCTGCCCGCCAGCGTGTCCGCGGGCGCGCCCGACCACACCTCGGCCAGCGTCTCGAGGCCCTCGGTCTCGGCGAGGTGGACGATCCGCTCGGCCATCGCCGGGTCCTGCGACTCGCGCGCCCCGCGCACCAGCACGGTCGCGGCGAGGTCACCAGCCTCCCGCACCTGGGCGGGATCGGCACCACCGACGATGTCGGCGAAGAATCCGGCGCCGGGAGTCATCGGGCGGTGGTGGATGCGGTCGCTCACCACGACAGGTTAGGTCCTGGTCCCGACACGGCCCCGGCGCGCCTGCTCACCCGCCGGTCCTCGCCATCACCTTGCGGATGCGTTGGTCGCTGACCTTCGTGCCGGTGCCGAGGGTCTGCGCGAAGAGCGAGACGCGGTACTCCTCGATGAGCCACCGGGCCTCGCGCAGGTGGCGCGGCATCGGCTGGCCGTCGGGCAGGGCGGCGACGGCGTGCAGCCACGCCTCCTGCAGGCCGGAGACCTGGTCCATCTGCTGACGGTCGCGGGAGACCTGCTGGTCGAGCCGTTCGCGGCGGTGGGTGACCGCGGCGAGGTAGCGGGGATAGTCACGGAGCCGACGCACGCCGGCGTCGCCGACGAAGCCCTCGGTCATCAGCCGGGCGACCTGGGCACGCATGTCGGTCATCGCAGGGAGCGTCACCAGCTCGGCGCGCCCGGAGATCGCCCTGTCGGTCGTGCGCCACGACTCGAGCACCCGCATCACGTCGTGCACCGCGGCGCTGAGCCCTGCGGTCACGGCCTCGCGCGCGGCCGTCACCAGGTCGTCGTACGCCGCCTCGTCGCGGACCGCGGGCCGGGCGTCGACGACCTCGCCGACGATCCCCGCGCGCACGTCGGCGAGGAGGTCGCCGACCGAGCGGTACGGCGACCCGACGAGGGCGAGCTTGGCCCGCTGGTCGAGGCCGGCCGCGGCGAGCACCTCGTCGACCGGCGCGGGCGCACCGAGCGCGAGCAGCACGAGGCGGCGTACGCCGAGCCGGTGGTGGGCGTCGGCCTCCTCGGCGGTGGCGAGCACCTGGAGGCCGACGGTCCTCCCCTCGTCGACCAGGGCCGGGAAGCCGCGCACCTCGTGGCCGGCGCGACGCTGGACGAAGGACTCCTCGACGGTGCCGAACACCCACGCGGTCTGACCGGTGGCGGTGATCCCGGAGTCGGCGGCGACGTCGGCCATCGCCTTCTGGAAGGTCGGGCGCAGCGGCTCCTTGAGTGCGTCGAGGTCCTTGCCACGACCGGCCTCGGCGCCCTCCTCGGTGACCACGCGGTAGGTCGGACGCAGGTGCGCGGGCACCTTGGACCAGTCCCACGCCTCGCGGTCGATCACCAGGCTGCGCGTGCTGCGGGCGAAGCGCTCGAGCGCGTCGAGCAGCGGCTCGGCGCCGGGCGGCGTCGCGGCGAGGAACTCCCGCGCGGTGTTGGGGGCGGGGACCATCGCGACCCGCAGGCTCTTGGGCAGCGAGCGGATCAGCTCGGTGACCAGCTCCTCGCGCAGGCCCGGCACGAGCCAGGAGAAGTCGTCGGCCTCGATGCGGTTGAGGGTGGCGACGGGGACGTCGATCGTGAGGCCGTCGTCGCTCGCGCCGGGCTCGAAGTGATAGCTGATCGGGAAGGTCAGCCCGGCCTCGGCGCTGTCGGGACCTTCCGAGAGCCACTGCGTCGGGAAGTCCTGGGCGCGCACCTCGCCGGCGGTGTCGTGGGTGAGCATCTCCGGGTCGAAGGTGAGCAGGTCGGCCCGCTTCTGCCGGGCGCGCTTCCACCACTGGTCGAAGTGCTGCCCGCTGACCACGTCCGCGCCGACCCGGGCGTCGTAGAACTCGAAGAGCGTCTCCTCGTCGACGACGATGTCGCGGCGCCGGGCGCGGTGCTCGAGCTCCTCGGCCTCCTCGAGGAGGCGGGTGTTCTCGGCGAGGAAGCGGTGGCGGGAGTCCCACTCGCGCTGCACCAGCGCGTGGCGGATGAACAGCTCCCGGGCCAGGGCCACGTCGATCCGGCCGTACTGCACGAGCCGGTCGGCGACCAGTGGGACGCCGTACAGCGTGACGCGCTCGCGCGCCATCACCGCAGCACGCTTGCGGGACCAGTGCGGCTCGGAGTAGGTCCGCTTGACCAGGTGCGCGCCCAGGGTCTCGGCCCACTCGGGCTTGATCGCGGCGTTCTGCCGGGCCCACAGGCGCGAGGTCTCGACGAGCTCGGCACTCATCAGGAAGCCCGGGTTGCTGCCCTTGAGCACGCTGCCGGGGAAGATCGCGAAGCGGGCGTTGCGGGCGCCGAGGTACTCCCGCATCGGGCGCCGCTCCCGCTTCCCGCCGGACGCGCCCGGCGAGACCTTCTCCCGCTCCTCGAGAGCGCCGATGTGGCTGAGCAGGCCGGACAGCAGCGCCTGGTGGATGCCGTCCTCGTCCGGGGTGTCGGAGGGGTGGCCGACCGCGAGCTTCATCTCCTTCGCGACCGTGCGGAGCTGGGACTCGTAGTCCTGCCACTCGCGGATACGCAGGTAGTTGAGGTGCTCGCGCTTGCACATCCGGCGGAAGGCGCTCGACGAGAGCTCCTTCTGCTGCTGCTTGAGGTGGCGCCAGAGGTTGAGCCAGGTCAGGAAGTCGCTGGACTCGTGCTTGAAGCGGGCGTGCAGCTGGTCGGCCTGGGCGCGCTGCTCCTCCGGCCGCTCGCGCGGGTCCTGGATGGAGAGCGCGGCGGCGATGACGAGCACGTCGCGCAGGCAGCCCAGGCGCTCGGCCTCGAGGATCATCCGGCCCAGCCGCGGGTCGATCGGGAGGCGGGCGAGGCGCTTGCCGACCGCGGTCAGCCGGACGCCCGGACGGGACGTCATGGGCCGTCCCGGTCCGGACCGGGAATTCTCATGACGCTGCGGCTCGGGGGCGGTGGAGAGCGCGCCGAGCTCCTCGAGGAGGTCCGTGCCGGCCTTGATGTTGCGCCCGTCGGGCGGCTCGACGAACGGGAAGCGCGCGATGTCGCCGAGGCGGAGCGAGGCCATCTGGAGGATGACGCTGGCCAGGTTGGTCCGCAGGATCTCGGGATCGGTGAACTCCGGGCGCGCCTCGAAGTCCTCCTCGGAGTAGAGCCGGATCGCGATGCCCTCCGACACCCGCCCGCAGCGACCGGAGCGCTGGTTGGCCGAGGCCTGGCTGATCGGCTCGATGGGCAGCCGCTGCACCTTGGTGCGCACCGAGTAGCGACTGATCCGCGCGACGCCCGTGTCGACGACGTACCGGATGCCGGGGACGGTCAACGACGTCTCGGCGACGTTGGTGGCCAGCACCACCCGGCGCACGATCGAGGAGTGGCTGGAGAAGACCCTGTGCTGGTCGGCCGCGCTGAGGCGGGAGTAGAGCGGGACGATCTCCAACCGGTCGCTCTTGAGGGCGTCGAACGCGTCGGCGGTGTCGCGGATCTCCCGCTCGCCGGGCAGGAAGACCAGGACGTCTCCGGGACCCTCGGCCGACAGCTCCCTGACCGCGTCGAGGATGGCCTCGGTCTGGTCGCGCTGGACCGGCTCGCCCTCCTCGTCGTCCTCCGGCAGCTCGAGCAGGGGTCGGTAGCGGACCTCGACGGGATACGTACGCCCCGACACCTCGACCACCGGGGCGTCGAAGTGCTCGGCGAAGCGGTCGACGTCGATCGTCGCGCTGGTGATGATCACCTTGAGGTCGGGGCGGCGCGGGAGCAGGCGCTTGAGGTAGCCGAGCAGGAAGTCGATGTTGAGGCTGCGCTCGTGGGCCTCGTCGATGATGATCGTGTCGTACTTGCGCAGGTCGCGGTCGCGCTGCAGCTCGGCGAGCAGGATGCCGTCGGTCATCAGCTTGACCCGGCTCGCGCGGCTGGTGCGGTCGGTGAACCGGACCTGGTAGCCGACGACGTCACCGAGCTCGGTGTCGAGCTCCTCGGCGATCCGCTCGGCGACCGAGCGCGCGGCGATCCGGCGCGGCTGGGTGTGGCCGATCAGCTTGCCGCCGTCGGCCGAGCCGAGGCCCCGGCCGAGCTCGAGGCAGATCTTCGGCAGCTGGGTGGTCTTGCCCGAGCCCGTCTCCCCCGCCACGATCACGACCTGGTGGTCGCGGATGGCCGCGGCGATGTCGTCGCGGCGCGCGGAGACCGGAAGCTCGGCCGGATAGGTGATCTTCACAACGGGCGCCATTCTCGCCCACGACGGCAACCGGATTACCCGCGCCCGCCCCGCCTGTCGCCGGTGGCGGCACATCGCCGTCGCGGGCGACCACGGCACGCGCGGTGCCGCCACCTTCGGGCGGCCGCCTCCGCGGGTGGCGGCAGATCGCCCGGGACGGGGGCTCCGGAGCGCGATCTGCCGCCACCCGCAGGGACGTCAGGAGCTGGAGCCCGAGCCTGAGCCCGAGCCGTCGTCCTCGGGCGGCGTGGTGGGCTGCACCTGGCCGGGTACGCCGCCGGGTCCGAGGCCGGGGCCGCCCGGACCGCCGCCCGGACCGCCGCGCTGGCCACCCTGCTCGCCGCCCGGACCGACACCCGGTCCGCCCATCGGACCGCGGCCGTCGCTGAAGCCCGGTCCGCCCCGATCGCCCGGACCGTCGTGCGTGACGGCGTGCACCGCTGTCACACCGAGGCCGCCGACGATGACCCCGGCGAGGGCCGAGGCGAGCACGGCGCCGAGGCTGAAGGCGCGGCTGCCGTCGGCGCTGCGGGCGCGGCGGAACCGCTCGCGGAAGCCACGCCTGGCAGGCGATTCGGCCGTCGAGGCGGCGTACGCGGGCGAGATCACTGTCGTGTCGTCCGCCGCCTGTCCCGTCGGACGCGAGGGGGACCCGGCGGGCGGGGTGGCCGGGGTGGCGGCCGCGGGCTGCTCGAGCGGCGCGCCCCCGGGACGCACCGGCTGGGTCTCGTCGGCGGGCTGGCCGCTCTGGGGCTTGTCGTTGGTCATGCCTCGGACAGTGCGCCGCGAGGCTGTGCAGGACCTGTGCGGGACTTCTGAGCCGGCCCAGACTCGTCGGCCGAGATCTCGACGCACCCTGTCGAGAAGCGCCGCGCGGCTCCGTCCCCGGGATGGACGCGGCCACAATGGGCCGCACGACACAAGGAGATCGACATGCCGAAGTACCTGCTCCTCAAGCACTACCGCGGCGCCCCGACCGCGGTGAACGACGTTCCGATGGACCGGTGGACGCCCGAGGAGATCGACGCCCACATGAGGTTCATGGACGACTTCGGCAAGCGGATGGAGGCCAGCGGGGAGTACGTCGACGCCCAGGCGCTCGCCCCCGACGGCGCCTGGGTCAGGGCCGACGACGCCGGAACCGCGCCGGTCACCGACGGGCCGTTCGCCGAGACCAAGGACCTCATCGCCGGCTGGTACGTCATCGACGTCGACGGCTGGGACCGCGCGGTCGAGCTCGCCACCGAGCTCTCGATGGCGCCCGGCAAGGACGGCAGGCCGATCCACGAGTGGCTCGAGGTGCGCCCCTTCTACGGCTCGCCGACCAGCACCGGGGACTGACCTGGCCATGGTGTGGTTCGACGAGGCCACGCTGCGGCCGCTGGTGCCGCAGGTCATCGGTGTCCTCGTCCGCCGCGGAGCCGACTTCGCGGCGGCCGAGGACGCCGTGCAGGAGGCGCTCGTCGATGCCTGGCGGACCTTCGGCGACGGCGACGGCGCCGGCCACGCGCCACGCGACCTCAAGGCCTGGCTGGTCACGGCGGCGTGGCGGCGGTTCCTCGACGTCGTACGCGCCGAGTCCGCGCGGTCGCGGCGGGAGGTCGCCGTCGACGCCGAGCCGGAGCAGGGCCTGACCGAGGCCGTCGACGACACCCTGCACGTGTTCTTCCTCTGCGCGCACCCGGCGCTCAGCCCGACGTCCGCGGTCGCGCTGACCCTCCGGGCCGTCGGTGGCCTCACCACGAGACAGGTCGCCGAGGCCTACCTCGTGCCCGAGGCCACCATGGCGCAGCGGATCAGTCGGGCGAAGAGGACCTTGTCGACGGCGGCGCTCGACCGGCCGGGTGACCTGGCGACCGTCCGCCGGGTGCTCTACCTCGTCTTCAACGAGGGCTACACCGGCGACGTCGACCTCGCCGCCGAGGCGATCCGTCTGACCCGCCAGCTCGCCACGCTCGCCGACGACCCCGAGACGAGCGGACTGCTGGCCCTGATGCTGCTCCACCACGCCCGCCGCCCTGCCCGCACCGAGGACGACGGGACGCTGGTCCCCCTCGCCGAGCAGGACCGCTCGCACTGGGACACCGACCTGATCGCCGAGGGCGTCGCCGTCCTCCAGGCCGCACTGGCCAAGGAGCAGCGCGGTGAGCTCCAGCTGCAGGCGGCCATCGCCGCGCTCCACGCCGACGCCCGGACGGCCGGCGAGACCGACTGGAGGCAGATCGTCGCGTGGTACGACGAGCTGCTGGCGCTGACCGGGAGCCCGGTCGTCCGACTCAACCGGGCAGTCGCGCTCGGCGAGGCCGACGGCGCCCGGGCCGGGCTCGCCGCGCTCGCCGAGGTCGACCCCGGACTGCCACGTCACCGGGCCGCGTCGGCGTACCTCCACGAGAAGGACGGTGACCTCGCGACGGCCGCGCGCCTCTATGCCGAGGCTGCCGGGCTCGCCACCAACGTCGCCGAGAGGACCCACCTCGTCCGCCAGGCGGCCCGGTCGAACCAAGGGCTCTCCGGCTGAGCGCGGCGGGCGGACAGGCCCGACACAGGAGCCGCACAGGAATCCACGGCAAGATGCTGCCCATGCAGCAGCTCGCCCGACCCGACGGCTCGCCCGTGCGGGTGCTCGTCGTGGACGACGAGGTCAACATCGCCGAGCTGCTCGCGATGGCCCTGCGCTACGAGGGCTGGGACCTGCGGATGGCGCACACGGGCACCGACGCGGTGGCGGCGGCGCGCGACTTCCGCCCCGACGCGGTGGTGCTCGACATCATGCTGCCGGACTTCGACGGCCTCGAGGTGCTGCGGCGGATGCGCGCCGACGGCAGCGACGTGCCCGTGCTCTTCCTCACCGCGAAGGACGCCGTCGAGGACCGCATCTCGGGCCTCACGGCGGGCGGCGACGACTACGTCACCAAGCCGTTCTCCCTGGAGGAGGTGGTGGCGCGGCTGCGCGGGCTGATCCGCCGCGGCGGCACCGCCGCCCAGGCCGAGGCGGGCAACCTGCTGGTCGTTGGCGACCTCACCCTCGACGAGGACAGCCACGAGGTGCACCGCTCGGGCGAGGCGCTCAACCTGACCGCCACCGAGTTCGAGCTGCTGCGCTTCCTCATGCGCAACCCGCGCCGTGTCCTCAGCAAGGCGCAGATCCTCGACCGGGTCTGGCAGTACGACTTCGGTGGGCAGGCCAACGTCGTCGAGCTCTACATCTCCTACCTCCGCAAGAAGGTCGACGCCGGCCGGGAGCCGATGATCCACACCATGCGTGGCGCGGGCTACGTGCTGAAGCCGGCGCCGTGAGGTCGGCCCGCCACCTCCCCCGCACCCTGACCGCCCGCCTCGTGGCGGTCGCGGTGCTGCTGGTCGCGGTGACGGCGGCGGCCATCGGCACCGCGATCACGCTGGCGATGAAGCGCGACCTCGACGCCCAGCTCGACGCCCGCGCGCTCGACTCGCTGACGAAGACCGTCGACTCGCCCCGCCAGCCGGGCGGACCCGGTGGGCGCGACGACGGCCCCGGCTTCGACCCGACGCGCGACATCCTGCGCCAGGAGGAGGGCGCCTTCGTGGCGTCGATCCCCGTCAGCGGCACGGCATGGGGGGTGATCAAGGAGGACGACGAGGACGGCGGCTGGAGCGCCCCGAGCGAGCTGTCCACCACACAGCTGCGCAGCATCTCCGAGCAGCTCCCCGCCGCCGAGTACCAGCCGAAGGACCTCACGCTGCCCGGAGGTGGGAGCTACCGGGTCGTGACCCACCAGAGCCCGGGCGAGCTGGTCGTCGTGGGCCTCCCCTGCAACGGCGTGGACGCCACCATCGCCGAGCTGGTGCGCCTGGAGCTGCTGGCCACCCTGCTCGGCGTGCTCGCCGCGGCCGGCGTCGGGACCTGGGTCGTACGCCGCCAGCTGGCGCCGCTGCGCGAGGTCTCGGGCACCGCCCACCGCGTCTCCGAGCTCCCCCTGGGCTCGGGCGAGATCGAGATGGCCGAGCGGGTGCCACAGCGCCTCACCGACGAGCGCACCGAGATCGGCCAGGTCGGCTCGGCGCTCAACACCATGCTCGACCACGTCGAGAGCTCCCTCGCCCAGCGCCACCGCAGCGAGCAGCAGGTGCGCCAGTTCGTCGCCGACGCCTCGCACGAGCTGCGTACACCGCTGGCGACCATCGCCGGCTACACCGAGCTCGCGCGCAAGCGGCCCGAGGCGACCGGCACCGCGCTGGACAAGGTCGAGACCGAGTCGGCGCGGATGACCGCGCTCGTCGAGGACCTGCTGCTGCTCGCCCGTCTCGACTCCGGGCGCCCGCTGGTGCGCGAGCCGGTCGACCTCTCGCGCCTGCTGATCGAGGCGGTCGACGATGCGCGGGTCGTCGACCCCGAGCGCTCGTGGCGCCTCGCGCTCCCTGACGCGCCGGTGATCGTCGCGGGCGACGAGGTGCGCCTGCACCAGGTCGTGAGCAACCTGCTGACCAACGGTCGGAAGTACACCCCCGTCGGGAGCACGATCACGGTCACCGGGGCCGCGCAGGGGTTCACCGTCCACGACGACGGCCCGGGCTTCTCCCCCGACCTCGCGCCACGCGCGTTCGAGCGGTTCGTGCGCGGGGACGTCTCGCGCAACCGCGCGGGCGGTGCCGGTCTCGGGCTCTCGATGGTCGAGGCGATCGTCGCCGCGCACGGCGGCTCGGTGACGCTGCGCAGCACGCCCGGCGACACCCTGATCACCGTCCGCCTGCCCGAGCCGCCCGGCGTACGCAACTCCGAGTTACAGTCCGAGGCATGAGTCTCGGCAGCGTCACCGACAAGGTCGTCGTCATCACCGGCGCCGGTTCCGGCATCGGCCGTGCCCTCGCCCTCCGCGCGGCCCGGGGAGGCGCGCTCCTCGCGCTGTCCGACTGGGACGCTGACGGCCTCGCCGAGACCGTACGACTGGTGGAGCACGCCGGCGCCGCGAAGGTGCGCCACGACGTGGTCGACGTCTCCGACCGCGCGGCCGTCGCGACCTGGGCGGCCGGCGTGGTGGAGGAGCTCGGCCGGGTGGACCTGGTCGTCAACAACGCCGGCGTGACGCTCACCGGCGACTTCACCGACCTCACCTACGACGACCTCGACTGGATCGTCGGCGTCAACTTCCTCGGTGTCGTCCACGGCTCCAAGGAGTTCCTGCCCCACCTCGTCGCCAGCGGCGACGGCGCGCTGGTCAACATCTCCTCGCTCTTCGGGCTGATGTCGGTGCCCGGGCAGTCGGCCTACAACGCCACGAAGTACGCCGTGCGCGGGCTCACCGAGGCGATCCGCGAGGAGATGCTCGTCGCGGGCCACCCGGTCACCGTGACGTGCGTGCACCCGGGCGGCATCCGCACCGGCATCAGCCGCAACGGCCGCAAGGCCGCCGGGCTCGACGGCGGCGCGATCGACGCGCTCTTCGAGAAGAAGCTGGCGAAGATGTCTCCCGACCGGGCCGCGCAGGTCATCCTCGACGGCGCGCTGAAGGGGAAGCCTCGCGTGCTCGTCGGCCTCGACGCCCACCTGATCCACCACTTCGCCCGGCTCGCCGGCGCCCGCTACCAGGACGTCGTCGCCCGGGTCACGTCCCGGATGCCCCTGCGCTGACCGGGCACCCACCCCCGCCGCCCCCGCGGGGTAGTGGGCACGAGAGGACGGCCTAGTGTCGGACGCGTGAGCACGTACGCGCCCGGGACCCCGATCCGCGTCGAGATGAGCAAGTGGGGCGAGCGGCCGCACTGGGAGTTCGACGGCATCCACCTCGGCGCCGACGAGCACGGCGAGTGGCTCGGCGTACCCGCAGGCACCCACCACCACCGCCCGGGTGCGGAGTTCCACTCGCAGGTCGCCGCGGTGACCCTCGTGCCGCGTGGTGGGTGGTACGCCGCCACGCTGCACGCCCCCGGGTCGTGGGTGGACGTCTACGTCGACATCACGACCCCGGGCGTGTGGGACGGGGACGTGCTGCGGATGGTCGACCTCGACCTCGACGTCGTCCGGCTGGCCGACCCGCTGCCCGAGGACGTGCGCGAGGAGGCGGCCCGCCGAGGCCACGTCGCCGGCGCGATCTACGTCGACGACGAGGACGAGTTCGCCGAGCACCAGGTGACGCTGGGCTATCCCGCCGACGTGATCGCCGCGGCGCGGTCGAGCTGCGACGAGGTCCTGGCGACGGTCCGCGCCGGCCTGGCGCCGTACGACGCCTCCCACCGGCGCTGGCTGGACGAGCTCAGTCGCCGGACAGCTTCCTGATCGCCCGCCGCTCGGCGCGGGTCATCGCCCGGAAGGGCCCGACCAGCCGGGGTCCGGCGAGCCGGTTCTCGAGCTTGCGGGCCTCCCGCTTCAGCGGCTGGGCGACGTACTCGCCCAGGATCACGCCGGAGGCCAGCGCGATGGCGACCGACATCGCCGTCATCAGCGCCAAGATGCCCTGCGAGATCAGGTAGCCGCCGTCGGCCAGCCAGGTGAGGCCGCGATAGATCGACAGGCCCGGCAGGAACGGCACGATCGCCGGCACCGCCACCACGAGCGGCGGCACACGGACCCGGCCGGAGACGGCGTAGGCCACGAGGCCGATGAAGAACGCCGCCGCACCGGCCGCGGCGACCCGGCCGAAGCCGGCGAACGCCACCAGCTGACCGATCAGGGCGGCGGCCGCGGTGGTCGCGGCGACGGGCAGCACGGCCCGTCGCGGCGCGTACGACGCCACGCTGAAGGCCGCGGCCGACACCGCGGCGCCGAGCAGGATGGTGGGCAGGTCGGAGTACTGGCGGCCCACCTGGCCGGGCACGAGCGTGCCGAGCTCCAGCCCGACCCCGTCTGCCACCGAGATGCCGAGCGCGACCCCGGCGATGATCCCCGCCGTGGCCATCATCGCCTCGATGAGGCGGGCGCTGGAGGTGAGGTAGAAGCCGGTCAGCGCGTCCTGCACGGCTCCCATCAACCCGATGCCGGCGAGCAGCATGATGATGTTGGCCGTCACGACCAGGGACGGGTCGACGTCGATCGGCGTCGCGGCCACGCCGGCCGCGAGGAGCGTGGCGATCGCGCCGCCGGCGACCTGGAGGTAGAAGAAGGGCAGCCGTCGCCGGGCCAGCACCATCTGCACCCGGTCGATCAGCGCGGCCGCGACGGCCGCCACTGCCGAGACGATCACACCACCGCCGAGGAACACGCCGACCGCGGCCGCCATCACGGCCCACGCGACCGTCACCCCCCACCGCGGCAGGGCGTGACCGAGGGAGACGATGGTGGCCATGCGGGAGCGGGCGAGGTAGAGGTCGGCCCGGTCGGTGAGGATGTCGCGCACCAGGTGGTCCACGGCGGTCAGGTCCTCGTAGTCGATGTCGCGATGCTGCACGTGACGCATCATCAGCACGGGTACGTCGTCGGGCGCGCGCTGGTGGCTCATCGACAGCGCCGTGAAGGTCACGTCGAGCTCGGCGGCACGCAGGCCGAGGTGGTCGGCGACCGAGCGCATCGTCGCGGTCACGTCGGCCGCGCCGGCCCCGGACGAGAGCAGCATCTCGCCGATGCGCAGGCAGAGGTCGATCGTCAGGTGGACCTCGCGGGCCGCCTCCGCAGCCGCCCGCTGCTCCTCCGACTGCTCCTCGCGCTCCTCCACCGGGCCATGGTGGCACCGGACCGGGCATCGGGGTCGGAAGGGGTGACACCTGCGGGCGTGCCGCCGAGGAGGGGTTGCTGACAGAGTGGTCGCATGCGCATCGACTTCCACGCGTCGCCGCAGCCGACGCTCGGGGTGGAGTGGGAGTTCGCTCTCGTCGACCGGGTCAGCCGCGACCTCGTCAGCGTCGCCTCCGAGGTGCACGACCTCGCGGGCGGTCGGCTCGACGATCCGCAGCGGTTGCACAAGGAGCTGCTGCGCAACACGGTCGAGGTCGTCACCGGGATCTGCGACACCGTCGGCGAGGCGGTGGCCGACCTCCGCGACACCCTGTCGGTGGTCGTGCCGGCGGCGCAGGAGGTGGGAGTCGACCTGCTCGGCGCCGGCTCGCACCCGTTCGCCGACTGGTCGATGCAGCAGCTCACCGACGGCCACCGCTACGCCGAGCTGATCAACCGCACCCAGTGGTGGGGCCGCCAGATGCTCATCTGGGGCGTGCACGTCCACGTCGGGATGCCCGAGCGTGACCGGGTGATGCCGGTGCTGGCCTCGATGCTGACGACCTACCCCCACCTGCTGGCCCTCTCGGCGAGCTCGCCGATCTGGGCCGGGCAGGACACCGGCTACGCCTCGAACCGGGCGCTGATGTTCCAGCAGCTGCCGACCGCCGGGCTGCCGTTCGCCTTCGACACGTGGGCCGAGTTCGAGAAGTGCATCGCCGACCAGACCACCACCGGGATCATCGACTCGATGTCGGACGTCCGCTGGGACCTGCGACCCGCCCCGCACCTGGGCACGCTCGAGCACCGGGTCTGCGACGGCATGTCCGACGTCCGCGAGCTCGCCGCCATGACCGCCCTCGTGCACTGCCTCGTCGTCGACCTCGACACCCGGCTCGCTGCCGGCGAGGAGCTCCCGACGATGCCGCCGTGGCAGGTGCAGGAGAACAAGTGGCGAGCCGCGCGCTACGGCCTCGACGCGATCGTGATCGTCGACGACCGCAACCGCGAGCGGCTGGTCACCGACGACCTCGACGACCTGCTGGAGCGGCTGACCCCGGTGGCCAAGCGCCTCGGGTGCGAGGACGAGCTGCGCACCGTCGTCGACATCCCGCGGCGCGGGGCGTCGTACCAGCGCCAGCGTGCGGTCGCCCGGGAGTCCGGCGGCGACCTGGTCGCGGTGGTCGACGCGCTCGTCGCGGAGCTGGCCGACTCGCTGGAGTCCTGAGTCGTTTCCCGGCCGCCGCCCTTGTGGCGGTCCTCACCGGGAGGGCAGGATGCGCGAACTGCCCTCGCCGACGGGGCCGGAGGAGGACGACGTGGTCAACCCGATCGACCCGACCGCGACCGGCTTCCTGCTCGCCGAGAACCGCAACATGCCGATGCACGTCGGCGGGCTCCAGCTCTTCGAGAAGCCCGAGGGCGCGGGACGCGGCTTCGCCCGCGAGATGTACGAGCAGATGCGCGACGTCGAGCAGATCGCGCCGCTCTTCCTCAAGCACCCGCACCGCTCGGCGCGCACCGCCGGACAGCTCGTCTGGCTGCCCGACGAGGAGTTCGACGTCGAGCACCACGTCCGGCACAGCGCGCTGCCCAAGCCAGGGCGGGTCCGCGAGCTCCTCGAGCTGTGCTCGCGGCTGCACAGCACCCGCCTCGCCTGGGAGCGGCCCCTGTGGGAGGCGACGATCATCGAGGGCCTCCGCGACGGGCGGGTCGCGATGTACACCAAGACCCACCACGCCCTCGTCGACGGCGTCTCCGCGATGCGGCTGCTCGCCGACGTGCTGTCCACCGACCCCGACGAGCGGGACATGCCGGCCTTCTGGGGCAAGCAGCCGAGCAGACGGCGCGAGGAGCCGGTCAGCGACGGCGGCGCCTCGCTGGCCGACGTGTCGGCCACCACGGTGCGTACGGCGCTCGCGCTGGCCTCCGAGGCCGCCGGGATGCCCGGCGCGCTGATCCGCACCCTCAACAAGTCGGTGCGCAACGAGACCTCCGCGCTCTCGCTCTACGCCCCGCGCACGATGCTCAACCAGAGCATCACCGGCTCGCGGCGCTTCGCCGCCCAGGACTGGCCGGTCGAGCGGCTGCGCGGGGTCGGCAAGGCCACCGGGACGACGATCAACGACGTCGTGCTGGCGATGGTCAGCGGCGCGATGCGCACCTACCTCGCCGACCTCGACGCGCTGCCCGAGACCTCGCTGATCTCGATGGTGCCGGTCGGCCTCAACGCCAAGCAGTCCCACCTCGCCTCCGCCGACGGCGGCAACGCCGTCGGCGCGGTGATGGTGCAGCTCGGCACCCACCTCGCCGACCCCGCCGACCGCCTCTCCGCCATCCACCGGTCGATGAAGGACGGCAAGGAGAGCCTCTCGGCGATGACGCCGGCCCAGATCCTCGCGATGAGCGCGCTCGGCCAGGCGCCGGCCATCCTCGGCCCGATCCTCCGGATGCAGGGCATCGTGCGCCCGCCCTACAACCTGATCGTCAGCAACGTCCCCGGTCCCCGCACCCCGCACTACTGGAACGGCGCCCGCCTCACCGGCACCTACCCGCTGTCCATCCCGATCAACGGCATGGCGCTCAACATCACCTGCACGTCCTGCGACGGCAAGATGTGCTTCGGCCTCACCGGCTGCCGCCGCACCGTCCCCCACCTCCAGGTGCTCCTCCAGCACCTCGACGACGAGCTGGCGGCGCTGGAGAGGGCCGCCGGCCTCTGAGACCCCGCCGCTGGTTGAGGTGCGAGGAGCGCCGGGCGCCCGCGCTGGAGTCACCGGATATCCGGCGAGACTCCCGCTTTGCACCCGAGATCTGGTGTGACAAGCGGGGTGGTCACCGGATATCCGGAGACTCCAGAACCACCTCGAGGCCGCCGCCGACCTGGTCGGCGACCGCCGACAGCCTGGCGCGGGTGATGTCGGCGACGGTGGCGAGGCCGGCGAGGTGGGCGTTGGACCCCGGACGGGTCGGCTCGGTGGAGTTGATGCTGATGCAGTGGCGGGTGCCGCCGTCGGCGGCGTTGGCGAGGGCGACCGCGTGGCCGGTCGTGCCGCTGCCGGCGAAGGGGTCCAGCACGACGACGTCGTCGGGGAGGGTCGCGAGGATCCGGCGGACCAGCCCGGTGGGCTTCGGCGACTCGAAGACGTGCCCCACGAGGGCCTTCAGCTCGGCGACGGCCGAGTCGGTCGAGCCGATCTCCTCGGCCAGCCAGATCGTGCGCAGCTTCTTGCGACGCCCGCCCTCCCGGACCAGCCAGTCGCGCTGGAAGATGTCGGCTCGCTCGCCGGTGCGGCCACGGATCACCCGGCACACCAGGTCGTCGGGCCGCTCGTCCACGCGCGGCCGGGACCAGCGCCACACGGCCGGCCGCCCGTCGCCGAAGACCGGGGCGAGCGCCCGGCTGCCGGGGAACTCGGTGGTGGACACGCGGCCGGTCACCGGGTCGGCGTACAGCTCGAAGTGCAGCGTGGGCGCGGTGATCGGGTTGAACTTCTTGTTGGTGTTGCGCAGCGGGAGGTAGCGGAAGCGGCGCCCGTCGTCGGTCGTCAGCGGGAAGTCGGCCTCGTCGACGGCCTCGGCCGAGCTCCCGTCGACCGCGCAGGTCGAGAGGTCGCGGGCGTACGCCAGGACGTACTCGTGGCTGGTCGCGAACCCGCGGCCGAGCTGCCGGCCCTTGGGGTTGAGGTTGACCACGATCTGGGCCATGAAGTTGGGTTCGCCGAAGACCTCGTCCATCAGCAGCCGCAGGTGGGCGGCCTCGTTGTCGTCGATGCTGACGAACACGGCACCGTGCGGAGCGAGGAGCGTGCGAACGGCCTCGAGCCGAGGACGCATCATCGCGGTCCACGCGGCGTGGCGGCCGGCGTGGCGGTCCGCGTGGGAACCGTCGCGGAAGGTGTCGGCGTAGGCGAAGTCGTTGCCGGTGTTGTAGGGCGGGTCGGTGTAGACGACGTCGACCGAGGCGGGGGCGAGCCGGGGCAGCACGTCGAGGTTGTCACCGGCGTGGAAGGTGTTCCACACGGGACTCGTCGGCTCGGTGGGCACGCTCGCAGCCTAGGGCGTACGACGGCGTGCCGGGATCTGCTGATCCCAATTTTCCCACCAGCACCATTGCGTCCTTTACCCTGGAGCGCGTGTCTGCCTTCCCCCGCACCTCGCTGCCCGCCAAGCCCGTCCGCCAGCGCGCCCTGACGCTGGCGACCGCCGGCGTCCTGGTGACCGGCCTCGTCGCCACTCTCGGTGTCGGACCGTCCGTCGCCGACGATCGCAGTGCGACCTCGGCTCGCGTGGGCGCCACGTCCGGCAGCCAGGACGGCTACCGGGGGCGCAACCAGACCTCGGACGGCAAGCCCGGCACCGTCGTCGGTCCGCCGGTGAACCTCCGCGGCCGCGCCGTGCAGGCGAAGAACGACCTCAGCTACCAGATCGCGCCCGGCGTCGTCCTGCGCCAGTGGGACCAGGTCGACGGCCGCCAGCCGGTCGGTCAGGTCCGGATGAACCTGGTGAGCGTCGACCTCGACACGCCTGGGCTGAGCTTCCAGTCGCTCTCCCCCAGCTATGTCACCAGCCGCAAGAAGGTCAGCCAGTTCGGCCGGTGGAACAACGCGCTGGTCGCGGTCAACGGCGACTTCTTCGACATCGGCGGCACCAACGCGCCCCTCGGCATCACCATCGACGCGAACCGCGGGATCCTGGGCGGCTCGCGCGACGGCTGGATCCCGGGTGTGAACTCGACCCTGTGGTTCGACAACGCGGGCCCCCACGTCGGACCGCTGAGCATGCAGTACACGATCCGCCAGCGACCGGACGTCACGGTCAGCGGCATCAACCACCCCGCGATCACGCCGGGCCAGGTCGGCGTCTACGACGTCGACTGGCACCGCACCTCGGGCTACAAGGTGACGTCGGGCAAGAAGCGGGCGCGCGAGGTGATCGTGCGCAAGAACCGCGTCATCTCGAACCGCCCGAAGCTGTCGAGCGGCAAGAAGATCGGCAAGAAGGACCGCGTGCTCATCGGCACCGGTCCGGCCGCAGGCAAGCTCAGCACGCTCAAGAAGGGCCAGCGGGTCACGCTGGCCAAGCGGATCGAGGGCGGCAAGCCGAAGGTCGCCATCAGCGGCGACCGCTCCCTGCTCGTCAACGGCGTGCGCACCGTCATCAACAACACCATCGCCCACCCCCGCACGGCGGTGGGCATCGACGCCGACGGCCGCAAGCTGCTGATCCTCGTCGCCGACGGCCGCTCGTCCGTCAGCCGCGGCTACACGATGGTCGAGCTCGCCGACATGATGACGGCGCTCGGCGCGGAGAACGCCATCAACCTCGACGGCGGTGGGTCCTCGGCGATGTACAGCCGCGACGGGGCGGGGGCGATGGGCATCGTCAACGTGCCCTCGGACGGCGGCGAGCGCCAGGTGGCCAACGCCTTCGGCGTGGTCTACGAAGGTGTGCTGCCGCCGGTGACGCCGATCGTGCCGACGCCTGCTCCGACCCCGACGGTGCCGCCGACCGTGCCCCCGACGCCGACGAGCTGAGCGCTCAGCCTGGATCCAGGCTCAGGCGTCAGGCGCGGCGAAGAGCACCACGAAGGTCTCCGGCACGAGGCACTGGATGTTGCTCTTCGGCAGCTTCGGCAGGACCTGGAAGCCGGCCTCGCCGGCATCGATCGACACGTTGCGCGGAGCCTCGCAGCCGATGGTCACGACCGCTCCGTAGGGCGTCGCGTCCGGCGACTGCTGCGCGAGCTGCGCGACGGCGTCGGTGACCACGGCGTCGAACCCGTTGTCCAGACCGACCACGAAGTCGGCGACCGCCTGCTCGGTGTCGAGCGCGAACGCCATCTCCGACACCGAGCCGCCGGCGTCGCTCTGGCTCACCATCTGCGCCTCGGTGATGCCGGCCGACCCGATCGCCTCGATCGTGCCGTTGGATCCGCTTCCCGAGTCCGGCGTCTCGGTCGGGGTGTCAGTCGGGGTCTCGGTCGGGGTCTCGGTCGGGGTCTCGCTGGGCGACGGCGTGCTCGAGGAGCCCGGGTCGGTCGCGGTGTCGTCGCCACCGTCGGAGCCGCAGGCGGTGAGGCCCGCCGCGAGGGCGAGACAGGCGACGAGGGCGGCAGCGGAGCGGTGGCGGCGCGGTGAGGTGTTCATGGTCGTTCGACGATAGCGGCCCGCGTCCGGCTCCCCCGTCAGGCGGGACCGCTGGGAGGAAGCGGGTCGGGGCGGGTGCGTCGACGGCGTACCACCGTCACTGGCAGGCTGTGCGACGTGAGCGAGGAATCTGGTCCGGCCGCGCCGGTGCGCGAGGCGGTGCGCGCGTACGCCGCCCGGCAGCCGCGGCTCGTGGCCGCGACGGCCGGCTGGGTGACGCTGGTCCGGACGCTGCTCGACGACGCCGGCATCGACTACCTCAGCGTGACCGGTCGCACCAAGAGCGTCGCGTCGTTCTCCGCGAAGGCCAACCGCACCGAGGGCGGCGCGGCGCTCTACCCGGACCCCCTCGAGCAGATCACCGACCAGATCGGCGTCCGCGTCATCACCTACGTCCACAGCGACGTGGCGGCGGTCGCCGAGCTGCTCGACGACGAGCTCGCGATCCTCGACGACCGCGACCTCGGCGAGGAGATGGCCC
This sequence comes from Nocardioides hwasunensis, assembly GCF_014779665.1. Taxonomy (GTDB): domain Bacteria; phylum Actinomycetota; class Actinomycetes; order Propionibacteriales; family Nocardioidaceae; genus Nocardioides; species Nocardioides hwasunensis. The sequence goes on from NZ_JACXYY010000004.1 coordinate 401,713, forward strand.
GGTCCGGCCGCTTCGGCTACGCCAGCCGCCACCTGCTGGTGCGCGCCGACGACGAGCACCCCGACCTCGCCGGCGAACGCGCCAGCGTCCAGGTGCGGACGGTCCTGCAGCACGCGTGGGCCGAGTTCGAGCACGACATCCGCTACAAGGGCAACGTGCCCGAGGACGCCGCCGCCGACCTGGACCGTCGCTTCACGCTCGCCGCCGGCCTGATCGAGCTCGCCGACCGGGAGTTCTCCACCATCCGTCGGCGGATCCAGGCGGCCGCCCCGGACAGCACCACCGAGGCGGAGGCCGACCACGTCGTCGGGCAGGAGCTCGCCACGTTCCTCGCCGGCCACTACAGCGACGCCGGCTGGTCGCACACCGACCACTACGACTGGATCGCCGGGTTGCTCGGCCAGCTCGGCATCGACACCGTCGACGACCTCGCCGACCTGCTCACCTCCGTCGACGCCGATGCCGTGATCCGGCGGATGGGCTACCGCTACCCCGCGGGCGCCGTACGCCGCCTCGACGACGCGCTCCTGGCGATCTTCGGCGAGCAGTACGTCACCCTCGAGGGCAACAGCCACCGCGTTCCGCTGCTGCGGGCGAGGCTCGAGAAGCTGACCACCTCCGAGACCTGAGCCGGGCCGTGGGCGGCGACGCCTAGAGTTGGTCCGTGAACAGGCCGTCGTGGACGACTCTTGCCCCCATCGTGGCCATCGTGGCGCTGGTGCCGGCGTGGTTCGCGCACCCCGAGGGGGTCGTCCTCGGGCTGCTGGCCGTGCTGCTGGTCGGGGCGGTCCTGGCGGCCGTCCACCACGCGGAGGTCGTCGCCCACCGCGTCGGTGAGCCCTACGGCTCGCTGGTGCTCGCGGTCGCGGTGACGATCATCGAGGTCGGCCTCATCGTCACGCTCATGGTCACCGCCGACAAGGACGCCTCCGGACTGGCCCGCGACACCGTCTTCGCCGCCGTGATGATCACCGTCAACGGCATCGTCGGCATCTCCCTGCTCGTCGGCGCGCTCAAGCACCACCTGGCGGTCTTCAACCCCGAGGGCACCGGGGCCGCCCTGGCGACCGTCATCGCGCTGGCCGTGCTCTGCCTGGTCGTGCCCTCGGTCACCACCTCCCAGCCGGGGCCGGAGTTCTCCGGGGTCCAGCTGGCGTACGCCGCGATCGCGTCGCTGACGCTCTACGGGATGTTCGTGTTCACCCAGACCATCCGGCACCGCGACTTCTTCCTGCCGGTCGAGCACGGGCAGCACACCCCCACCGTGCTCTCCTCGGGCGGTGGCGACTCCTTCGAGCACGAGCCGGTCGACCTCGACGAGGACGGACACGCCGACCCGCCCACCGACCGGGCCGCGCTGGCGAGCCTCGGACTGCTGGTGGTCTCCCTGGTCGCCGTGGTCGGCCTGGCGAAGATCGAGTCGCCCGCCATCGAGTCCGGTGTCGCCGCGCTCGGCTTCCCGCAGGCCGTCGTCGGCGTTATCATCGCGATGCTCGTCCTGGCCCCGGAGACCATCGCCGCAGTCCGCGCCGCCGCCCGCAATCGCGTGCAGGTCAGCCTCAACCTCGCCCTCGGCTCGGCGATGGCCTCGATCGGCCTCACCATCCCGGCCATCGCGATCGCGAGCATCTGGCTCGACGGCCCGCTCAAGCTCGGCCTCAACCAGCTCCAAACGGTGCTGCTGCTGCTCACCGCCGCGGTGGCGATCCTCACCGTGGTCCCCGGTCGCACCAAGCCGCTCCAGGGCGGGGTGCACCTCGTGCTGCTCGCGTCGTTCCTGTTCCTGACCATCGCGCCGTAGCCGGCGCCTCCCGGACGCGCAGCCGCCCGGCAGGAGAGCCTGCCGGGCCGCCGCGCGTGGTGAGATCAGCCGAAGTACTTCTCGTAGATCGTGTCGTAGCTGCCGTCGTCCTGGAGGTCGGCGAGCGTGCTGTTGATGGCGCGGAGGAGGGCGACGTTGCCGTCCTTCTTCACCGCCATGCCGTACTGCTCGCCGGTGTCGAACTCGCGAGCGACCTTGAGGCCGCGGTTGGTCGAGACGAACTGGCCGGAGACCGTGTTGTCGAGCACCGCGGCGTCGATCTCGCCCGCGGACAGCGCGGCCTGGAGGCCGGCGGCGTCCTTGAAGGTGATGACCTGGGTGGTGTCGGGGGCGAAGTCACTCATGTAGGTCTCGCCCGTGGTCTCCTTCTGCACGCCGACGCGCAGGTTCGCGAGCTCCTCGAGCGTGTCCACACCCGAACCGCGCGGGGTGACGAGCGCCTGCTTGGCGTCGAAGTAGGGGCTGGAGAAGTCGAGCACACGCGCGCGCTCACCGGTGATCGTCATGGCTGCGACGGCCACGTCGCACACGTCGTCGTTGAGGGCCTGACCCGAGGTGATGGAGTCGAAGTCCACGTCGAGGACGTCGAGGTCGGCACCCAGGTCGTCGGCGACGGCCTGGGCGAGGTCGACGTCGAAGCCGGTGAACTGGCCCTTCTGCTTGAAGGCGAAGGGCGCGTACGGCGCGTCGGTGCACACGGTGAGCGCGCCCTCGAAGACCAGCGACGGCTCGCTCAGCGACGCAGCGGTCTGGCCGCTCGCGCTGCCGCCGCAGGCACTGAGCGCGGCCATCAGGACGGCGCCCGACAGGGCCGCGACGGTGGTGCGGACGGGCGTACGGACGAGGTGGCGGGTGGCGGAGGTCATCTCAGTTCGCATTCACGGTGAGCGACTCGCGCAGTCGCATGAGGGCGTATTCGGTGATCTTCACGAGCGCACCCTTGGCCTGCTCGCGGTCGCGGGCGTCGAGGCTGATGATCGGGACGTCGGCGGGCAGGGCCAGCGCGGCGGCGATCTCCTCGGCGGGGTAGCGCGGGACGCCGTCGAACTCGTTGACGGCGACGATGAAGGGGATGCCCTTGGACTCGAAGTAGTCCAGCGGGGAGAAGGACTCGTCGAGTCGGGCGACGTCGACCAGCACGATGGCACCGATGGCGCCACGGCACAGGTCGTCCCACATGAACCAGAAGCGGCGCTGCCCGGGCGTGCCGAACAGGTAGAGGACAAGGTCCTCCGCCAGCGTCAGGCGGCCGAAGTCCATGGCGACGGTCGTGGTGGCCTTGGTGGGCACGGCCGCGAGGTCGTCGACGCCTTCGGACTCGTTGGTGACGAGTGCCTCGGTGCGCAGCGGGTCGATCTCGGAGACGGCGCCGACGAGCGTCGACTTGCCGACGCCGAAGCCGCCGGCGATGACGATCTTCGTCGACGCAGCCGCTCGCTGTGCCTTAGTAGTTTCGAAGTCCACGGAGGGTCCTTTCGATGAGCTCGAGACGCTCATCTGTCGACGTCTTCTCGGTGATGGTGGCCTGGATCCTGACCAGTCCCTGTTCGATCAGGTCGCCCAGCAGCACCCGGGTGACGCCGATCGGCATCTTGGTCAGCGCCGACACCTCGGCGACGGAACGGCGATCGCAGACCTCGAGAACCTGCGCGGCTGAGGGGGTGAGGACGGGCGCCTCCGCACCAGCCTGGAGACGAAGGGTCGCCTCCATGGCCAGGTCGACGGTGGTCGCCGTCCGGCCAGCGGTGATGGTGTAGGAGCGGATCAGGCGAGGTGTGTAGCTCTCGTCGTCCGGCTCGAGTGGGGGCGTCATGGCGTGTGGCCGGTCAGCCGCCCGTACCGACGCGGGCCTGGGCCTCGACGGTACGTCCCACGCGGTCCACCAGCAGAGCCATCTCGTAGCCCACCTGGCCGATGTCGGCCTCCTCGGTCGTGAGGACGGTGAGGTTGGACCCGTCACCGACGCTCATCAGCATCAGGAAGCCCATCTCCATCTCCACGATGGTCTGCATGACCGAGCCACCCTCGAAGAGGCGCGCGGCACCCACCGCGAGGCTGGCCAGACCGGAGGACACGGCGGCGACCTGCTCGGCGCGCTCACCGGGGATGCTCGTGCTCGAGGCCATCAGGAGGCCGTCGGCCGAGACCAGGATGGCGTGGGCCGCGTCGGTCACGTCGTCGACGAAGCGCGACATGACCCAGTCGAGGTCGCGGTCGTCACCGGCGGGGGCGGCGGATTCGTAGCTCATGCGGGGCCTGCTTCCGTGTGCTGTGTGGAACTCTTGGCTGCTTGTCGACCGCGGCTGACTCCGGCCTTGTGGGCCGAGAGTCGGCGGCGGATCGCTTCGGGGTCGCGCGTCTTGGCGGCCGTGGGCGCGGTCACGCTACCGGGGACGAGGCGCTCTCCGGGGGCTCGTCGAGGGAGTCCGGCGACGGTCGGCTCGGCGGCCGGAGCCTCCTCCGCGACGTGCTCGGCGATCTCCCATCCGCGGTCGACCTCGGTCTGGTGGAACTCACCGTTGCCGTCGCCCGCGAGCCAGCCCGAGCGCATCGACTTGAAGATCGGCGAGTCGCCGCCGATGCGGGCCGGAGCCGAGCCGTGAGGGTCGATCGGGCCACCGAGGCCGTTGCTCGCGAGGAGCTCGTCGAACCCGTCGGTGCCGTGGGTGCCGTGGTCCACGCCGTGGGCGCCGAAGGCCGCTGCGGGCAGGTCGTACGTCGGCGCGGCGGCGGCCGGCGTCTCCTCGACGGTGGGCTCGACGGTGGGCTCGACGGTCTCCTCGGCGATCGGCTCGTGGGCCGGCTCCTCGGACACGGGCGCTGTCTCGGGCTCGGTGACGGGCTCGGCGACGGGCTGCTCGGCTGCCGGAGGCTGCCAGGCGGGAGCCTGCTTCCAGGCCGGCTCCTGCTCGGCGGGAGCAGACGTCGCGCCCAGGCCCAGCGGGTCGTCGTGGTCGACCTCGGGCCGCGGCTCGGCGTCGACGGCCGGCTCGGACTCGAGCGCGGACTCAGGCTCAGGCTCGGCCTCGACAGCCGGCTCGGGCTCGGGCTCGGCCTCGACGTGCGCCACCGGGTGGTCGTCGAAGGCGTCGGCGGGCAGGGGGTCGGAGAGCGGGTCGGAGACGCGGACGGTGTCGAGCCTCGGCTCGTCGGCGACGGGCGCCTCTGCCTGCTCCGCGGCCAGCTCAGCCGAGGGCTCCTCGACCGTGGGCTGGTCAGCCGGCTCGGACGTCGAGGACCCCGCGGCCCGCGCCTCCTCCTCGGCCTGTGCGCGCTGACGGGCGGCGAGGGCGGTGATCGGGACGACGGGAGCGACCTTGTCGGCCGTGCTCGCGGCCGGCGTCTCCTCGCTCGGCGCGGGCTCGCGCTTGCCGAACAGCGGCCCCGTGGCTCCGGAGGTCTCGGGCGGCAGGAACGCGTCGGCACCGGTGCGAGGCATGTTGGCGCCCGGCTCGCGACGCGGCAGGAGGCTCTCCAGCGAGGGACGTCCCTCAGTGGCGGCGGCAGTGGCGGCGGCAGTGGCGGTGGCGGTGGCGGTGGTGGGCGCGGTCTCGACGACCTCGGCCACCGGCTCCTGGACGGCCGGCTCGTCGACCGGCTCGTGGACCGGCTGCTTCTTGGCGGCCTTCGCCTCGGCGGCGGCCTCCTTCTTGGCGGCCTTCTCGGCGGCCTTGCCCGCGGCCTTCTCCGCACGCGAGCGGTTGCGGGCCTCGCGCCGCGACTCGTGCACCTGGGCTCCGGCCGGGACGGGCTCGGGCGTCTCGGCGGACCGGAGGTCGAGCACGTCGACGGCCGGGACCGGCTCGGCGGCCACGGTCGGCAGCGCGGACGACGTCGGCGTACCGACCTGGGCCACGTCGGGCAGCACGGACGGAGGGAGCAGGACGGAGGCGGTCATGCCACCACCGGGGTTGCGGGAGAGCGAGGCGACGATGCCGTGGCGCTCGGCCAGGCGGGAGACCACGAACAGGCCCATCCGGCGGGCGGTGTCGGGCGTGGCCTCGGCACCGTGCTGCAGGTCGCTGTTGAGCTGCTCGAGCTCGGCCTGGGGCACGCCGAGGCCGGAGTCGGTGATGGTGATGGTGACGCCGTCGGCGCCCTGCTTGGCCGCGAGCCGGACCGGCTCGGCGGGCGGCGAGTAGGTCAGGGCGTTGTCGACCAGCTCGGTGAGCAGGTGGACCACGTCGGCGGCCGCGTCGTCGCCGACCCGGGTGCCGAGGTGCGACAGGATCTGCACGCGCTGGTAGTCCTGCACGCCGGACGTCGCGGCCTGGAGTGCCTCGCCGACCGTGAGGCTGAACTGGCCGGCGGCCCGGTTGGGCGCGTCCGCGAGGATCAGCAGGGAGTCGGCCGTGCGACGCATCCGCGAGGCGAGGTGGTCGAGGCGGAAGAGGGACTCGAGGCGACGCGGGTCCTCCTCGTCGTGCTCGAGGCGCTCGATCTGGGCCAGCTGCTGGTTGACCAGCGAGGTGGAGCGACGCGAGAGCGTCACGAACATCGCGTTGACGGTCTGGCGCAGCTGCGCCTCACCGGAGGCGAGGTGGATGGCCTGGCGGTGGAGGTCGTCGACCGCACGCGCGACCTGGCCGATCTCCTCGTTGGTGGTCACGTCGATGGTGCGGATCGGCTCCGGCTCCTGGCCGGCCCGGATCCGCGCGACCGCGTCGGGCAGGCGGTGGCGGGCCACCGCGAGGGCGCCGTCACGGACCCTGCCGATCGGCTCGAGGAGGCTGCGGGCCACCACGAAGGCCAAGAACACGGCAGCGCCGAGGGCGAGCAGCGTGAGGAGCGCGCCGAGGAGCGCGTTGCGCTGGGCGGCGGAGGCCGCGTCGGCGAGCGAGGTGGTCACACCGGAGATCAGCGTCTCGGTGATCTGGTCGTAGGGCGCGTAGGCGTCACGGCCGTCGAGGTTCGTGGCGGAGTTGTCGCGGATCTCACCGGCGTGGCGGGTGTTCTGCGTGCGGAGCTCGGCGGTCTGGGCCTCGGCGCCCTCGACGGCACCGGCGAGCCGGTCGATGGCCGCCGCCTCCACGCCGATCTCCGAGAACAGCTCCTGCGAGGTGGACTGCGCCAGCGTCGAGGCGAGCAGACCCTGCTGCATGGCGAGCGAGAGGCGCCCGCTCATGGCCTGGGAGATCTGCTCCAGCCGTGGCTCCGGCGTCTCCTGCGCGGCGTTCACGCTGGTGATCAGCTGAGAGGTGCTCGACTCGAGCTGGCGGACCAGGGCGATCCAGGTGGCCGGGCCGAGGTTCTCGGCGCCCTCACCGCGCATGGCCTGGCTGAGGTCGAGCAGCGCGTCGACGTGGGCGGTCTGCAGGTCGTCGAGCCCGGCGCTGTCGCGGACCTCGGTCAGCGTCTCGGCGTTGGCCACGACGTCGGAGATCGCGTCGATCAGGTCGCCCTGGCTCGCGGCGCTGTCGGACTGCGCGGCGACCATCGCCGACTCCGCGGAGGTCAGGTAGTCGACCGCGGGCTGGATGATCGTGACCTGCTCGGCGCTCGTCGACGCCTGACGCGAGTCGCCGTAGTCTCCGGCCACCCGCAGGCCGCCGAGGACACCGGCGAGGACCAGTGGGATGGCCAGGGCGAGGGCGATCTTGCGCCGCAACGGCCAACCGGCGACCGTGAGACCCATGCCCTTCCCGGGCCGGGCTGCATCCTGAGTCATGTGTGCCTCGCGTTTGGTGGGCGACTGCGAACGACGAACGTGCTCCGGCGATCCCGAGCAGGCTCAACCTAAGGAATCCGGCGACATTCCGTGGCGTTTTCGCAGAACTGGTGATCGAGGGTGTATGTGGCCCAGACCGGTTCATCGGACAGACCTTCCGCCCGCGTGCGAGTTCGGGCAGGGTGCTCGCCATGACCCTTCATCTCGGGAGGGGCCGCTCGCTCGCGGCTGCCCTGGTGTCCACCCTCGTCCTGACCATCTCCGCGGTCGTCCTGCCGGCCGTCACGGCCCCCGCGCAGGCCGCCGCCCCGATCACCGTCAGCCAGGCGATCGGCCAGCAGACGGGCGCCACGCAGACCGTGCGCGGCTACGTCGTCGGGCAGCCGACGGCGACCAGCACCGTCGTACGCTCCGGCTTCCCCAACGACTACGCGCTCGCGATCGCCGACTCGCCGTCGCAGACCAGCACCTCGTCGATGCTCTACGTGCAGATCCCCTCGGCCTTCCGCGCGCAGTGGGGCTTGAAGTCGCACCCGTCGCTGATGGGCCGGCAGATCGACGTGACCGGTGCGCTGGCGGCGTACTTCTCCCACCCCGGCATGACAGGCACGTCCGCCTTCGCGGACGCCGATGGCGGCAGCACGCCGACGGACCCGCCGACGACCGACCCGACCACGCCACCGGGCGGGACGGACAGCCCGTGGGACGACACCTACTACGCGCCCGCGGTCGGCAAGACCGGGTCCGCACTCAAGAGCTCGCTGCACGAGATCATCGACGACAACACCCGGCTGTCCTACGACCAGGTCTGGACCGCGCTCAAGGACACCGACCAGGACCCGAACAACACGAGCAACGTCCTCGAGCTCTACACCGGCAGGTCGATCTCGAAGAACAGCTTCGGAGGCGGGACCGGCCAGTGGAACCGTGAGCACGTGTGGGCGCAGTCCCGTGGCGGGTTCTCCACCAGCGCCGGACCGGGCACCGACCTGCACCACCTGCGCGCCGAGGACGTCCAGGTCAACGGCACCCGCGGCAACAAGGACTTCGACGACGGTGGCTCGGCCGTCTCCGGCTGCTCGGGCTGCTTCGCCGACTCCGACTCGTTCGAGCCACGCGACGCGGTCAAGGGTGACGTCGCCCGGATGCTCCTCTACATGGCGGTGCGCTACAACGGCGACGACGGCTTCCAGGACCTCGAGATGAGCGAGGTCGTCGGCAGCGCCGTCCCGAGGATCGGTGACCTCGACGTCCTGCTGGCGTGGAACGCCGCCGACCCGGTCGACGCGTTCGAGATGCGCCGCAACGACCGGATCCACGCGCAGTGGCAGGGCAACCGCAACCCGTTCGTCGACCACCCCGAGTGGGCGAACGCGATCTGGAACTGACGACTCCGACGTCCGAACCTCTTCTCACCCCGACCCTGCGGGTGTAGGCAGGGTCGGGAGGCGCACCGCCTCCCGACCCGCGAGGAGTCCGACATGGCCGCTCTCGACACCACCCAGCTGCTGACGGAGCTGGAGCCGGTGGTGGAGCAGAACCTCAACCGCCACCTCGACACCGCCGACGAGTGGATGCCCCACGAGTACGTGCCCTGGAGCCTGGGACGCGACTTCGCCGACCTGGGCGGCGACCCGTGGGAGGTGGCGCAGTCCCAGCTGTCGCCGATCGCGCGCACGGCGCTGGAGGTCAACCTGCTCACCGAGGACAACCTGCCGAGCTATCACCGCGAGATCGACCGCGCGTTCGGCAGGGACAGCGCCTGGGGCACCTGGGTCAACCGCTGGACCGCCGAGGAGGGTCGCCACGCCTTCTGCATCCGCGACTACCTGCTCGTCACCCGCGGCGTCGATCCCGTCGAGCTGGAGCGGGCCCGGATGGAGACGATGGAGACCGGCTACGAGGCGCTCGACAAGTCACTGCTCAACGTGTGCGCCTACGTCTCGTTCCAGGAGCTCGCCACCCGGATCTCGCACCGCAACACCGGGCGCTACACAGCGGAGCCGATCGCCGAGAAGCTGCTGAGCCGGGTCGCCAAGGACGAGAACCTGCACATGATCTTCTACCGCAACCTCGTCAGCGCGGCCCTCCAGCTCGCGCCGAGCCAGACGATGCAGGCGATCACCGAGGAGGTCGTCGGCTTCCAGATGCCGGGCAGCGTCATCCCGGGCTTCTCGCGCAAGGCGGTGCAGATGGCGAAGGCCGGGATCTACGACCTGCGCATCCACCACGACGACATCGTCACCCCGCTGCTGCGGCAGTGGGGGGTGTGGGACCTCGAGGGGCTCGACGAGGACGGCGAGAAGGCGCGCGAGGTGCTCGCCGCCGCGGTGTCGGCCCTGGACGCCGAGGCGACCCGCTTCGTGGAGCGCCGCGCGGAGGCCGAGGCGAAGCGGGCTGCCCGTCAGTCCTGAGGGTCCGGCCGTCATGCTTCTCCCATGAGCGAGCGCAACGTCCTCGGTGGTGAGCTCGAGCCGTGCGGCACCGACCCGGTGACGGGCTACTACCGCGACGGCACCTGCACCGTCGGCCCGCAGGACGTCGGCCTGCACGCCATCTGCGCGGTGATGACCGAGGAGTTCCTCGCCCACCAGAGGGCCGTCGGCAACGACCTGTCGACACCTCGCCCGGAATGGAGCTTCCCCGGGCTGGTGCCCGGCGACCGCTGGTGCGTCGTGGCCGCGCGCTGGCTCGACGCGTACGCCGACGGCCTCGCGGCACCGGTCGTCCTGGCGGCGACCTCCGAGCGTGCACTGGACGTCGTACCGCTCGAGGTGCTCCGGGCGCACTCCGTCGACGTGCCGCCCGACCTCAGCTCCTGGGAGTGAGGACGCTCGCCAGGATCAGTGGCTGTGCGGCGGGACGACCGGGCCCTCAGACGGCTGGACCACCACGAAGCCCGGCCCCTGGAAGGCGTACTGGAACGCCTCGCCCGTGCCACCGCGCAGCATCGAGCGCATGTTCATGGAGCTGACCACCTGCGGCACCAGGTTGGCCGACCAGCACACGGCGGCATTCATGTCGACATAGGTCGGAGGACCGGAGCAGTCGAGGATCAGGGGCTGGCCGTCGCTGGTCAACGCGACGGTGCCGTGGCCCTGGATGAGGGTGTTGAACATCCCGCCGGTCATCATCCCGGCGCCCTTCACCCGGTGGACGTCGTAGTCCAGCGTCGCGTCCATCGCGAGCAGGGACGTGCCGTTGACCGACAGCCCGTCGCCTTCGAGGCGCACGAGGAAGATGTCCTTCGCGGTGTCGGCGAAGAAGACCTCGCCCTGGCCGGAGACCGTCATCAGCGGCGTGTCCTCCGACGTCACCAGCCGGCGCATCATCTTGCCGACCGAGCCGGCCGCCTTGTGCTCGAAGGACACCTGGCCCTGGAAGGCGACCATCGACCCCTTGGCCGCGAGCACCGGCTCGCCGAGCACCGTCCGCAAGGTCTTGCGGTGGTGCAGGCTCCACCTCTCGGTGGTCGGGTTCTCCTGGTTGGCCTGGTCGAAGAGCTCGCTGCGCATGACAGACATCCTCACCAGTTTCGATCCGCCCAAACCAGCCTTCCGTAGGCAGTTCCTCCAGTGTTGGCCCGTTCCCCCGCTCAGCACGAGCTCAGCGTGAGCGAGCTGCCTCCGTTGCTCAGGGAGCGCGGTTGCCCCGGGCATCCTCCTGCTCGACGAGGGCGTCGAGGTCCTTGAGCCGGTCGAGACCGTTGACCGCGCGCGACATCCGGTGGTTGCCGGCGAAGGTCTCGCGGTGCCGGTCGAGGAACCACCAGTAGCCGGCGGTGAACGGGCAGGCGTCGTCGCCCACCCGCACCTTCGGGTCGAAGCGGCACGAGCCGCAGTGGTCCGACATCTTCGAGATGTACGCCCCGCCGGACGTGTAGGGCTTGGTCATCATCACCCCGCCGTCGGCGTGCTGCGACATGCCGACCACGTTGGGCACCATCACCCAGTCGTAGCCGTCGACGAAGGCGCGGTGGAACCAGTCGGTGACCTGACGGGGCGACCAGCCGCGTTGCAGGGCGTAGGACCCCAGCACCATCAGCCGCGGGATGTGGTGCACCCAGCCGTGCTCGGCGACCTGTTCCAGCGTGTGGGAGAGGCAGCGCGCGTCGGTGGCCCCGGCGTCCAGCTCGGCGAACCACCGCGGCAGCCGCTCGGTCGCCCGCAGCCCGTTCTCCCGGCGATAGCCGTCGCCCTGGTGCCAGTAGGTGTGCCAGACGTAGTCGCGCCACCCGATGACCTGGCGCACGAAGCCCTCGACGCTCGCGATCGGCGCGGCCCCGGCGCGGTACGCCGCCTCGGCGCGCTCGGCGACCTCGAGCGGGTCGAGCAGCCCGAGGTTCATCGGTGCGCTGATGAGGCTGTGTGCCATCCACGGGTCGCCCTCGAGGATCGCGTCCTCGTGCGCGCCGAACTCCGGCAGCCGGTGCTCGACGAAGTGGTCGAGCGCGGCCAAGGCCTCGCGCCGCGTCGCCGGGAAGCGGCGCTCACCGTCCCGCCCCAGGAACGAGATGCCCTCGTCACGCTCCCAGCGGTCGAGGTCCTCGCGCACCTGGGCGTCGATCTCGTCCTCGGCCGGCCACCACGGCTCGGTGACGCCCAGCGTCGCGGCGCCCTTCGGCGGTGGCTCGCGGTTGTCGTGGTCGAAGTTCCACCGACCGCCGGCCGGCTCCCCGCCGTCGAGGAGCACGCCGTGGGCGAGCCGCGACCGACGGTAGAAGTCCTCCATGACCAGCCGCGTGGCCCCCCGCCCCTCGGCCCAGCGCTCGAAGTCCTCGCGCGGCGTGGCGAACCCGCGCGGCGGCAGCACGGTCGCGCCGAGCCGCTCGACCAACCCGAGGGCGGCGAACGACGTCGGGTGCACGACCTCGACGTGGTCGTGCGCGGCCACCACCTCGGCGTACGTCTCCGCGCGCACGTAGGCCAGCCGGTCACCGAGCTCGGCGGCGCGGTGGCGCATCGCACTGAGCACCAGGTGCGCCTTGGCACGGTGGAATCGGCGACGCCGGAACACCCCCAGCGACTCCACCATCAGCAGCGGACCCCGGTGGTCGCCGACGAAGTGCGGTCCGAGCTGGTCGCCGAAGAGCCAGCGGGTGGTCATGCCTGCCAGCCTCTCAGGCCCGCTCGACCTCGCTCTGCAGCTTGAGCACGGTGGTGCCGTCCTCCTGCTCGATGACGTACGCCGGGTCGTCGTCGCTGCCCTTGCGGGTGATCTTCTCGCCCTTGATCGTGCGGCTCACCTCGTCGTGATGGACCTCGGTGACCGTGCCCTCGGCCCACGAGGAGCCCCACTTCCACTTCACGTTCGTGCCGGTGCGGATCGCCATGCGCCCCACGGTGCCACCGCCGCCGGACAGGACGCACCACCCTCAGGAACGCACGTGCATCCGCTCCCCCTGCGGCCCGAAGATCGCGAGCGCCTCGGTCACGGTCGGGCCGGGGTTGCCCAGCCAGTGCGGGGTGCGGGTGTCGAACTCGACCACCTCGCCCGGGCCCAACGTCAGGTCGCGGGTGCCGAGGAGGAGGCGCACCCTGCCGCTGAGGACGTAGAGCCACTCGTAGCCCTCGTGGGTGCGCAGCGCCGGCGACGGCTCGTCCTCGACCGGCATCAGGATCTTGTAGGACTGCAGCCCGCCCGGACGCCGGGTGAGCGAGATGAACGTGCGCCCGTGCCGGACCACCGGCTTCGAGCGGATGCGCGGGTCTCCGGTCTCGGGGGCATCCACCAGCTCGTCGAGGGCGACCCGGTGGGCGCGCGCCAGCGGCAGCAGCAGCTCGAGGGTGGGCTTGCGCTGCCCCGACTCCAGCCGCGACAGCGTGCTCAGCGAGATGCCGGTCTCCTCGGCCAGGTCACCCAGCGTCGCCTCGCGCTCGAGCCTGAGCTGGCGCAGCCGCGGGCCGACCCCGCGCAGCACTGATTCATCGTCCATGCGGACCAGTTTGTCATTTCAGCAAGAATGTTTGTCAATACCGCGAGGGCCTGTGCATGATCGTCGGCATGAGCGAGAACACAGACTTCGACGTGGTGGTCATCGGCGGCGGCGCGGCCGGCCTGAGCGGGGCGATGGCCCTCGGCAGGTCCAGGAGGTCGGTGCTGGTCATCGACGCCGGCGAGCCCCGCAACTCGCCCGCCGACCACGCCCACAACTACCTCGGCCGCGAGGGCGTCAACCCTCTCGAGCTGCTCGAGGTCGGCCGCGCGGAGGTCGCGGCCTACGGCGTCGAGGTGCTCGACGACCGCGTCGTCGGGCTGTCCGGTGAGGCGGGGTCGTTCCTCGTCACGACGGCGGGAGGACGCCGCGTCACCGCCCGTCGCGTGCTCGTGACCGGCGGCGGCACCGACGAGCTGCCCGACGTGCCCGGCCTCGCCGCGCGGTGGGGCAAGGACGTCCTGCACTGCCCCTACTGCCACGGCTGGGAGGTGCGCGACCAGCGGCTCGTCATCCTCGGCAGCACCCCGATGGCCGGCCACCAGGGCCTGCTGTTCCGTCAGCTCTCCGACGACGTCACGCTCGTGGTCTTCGACGGCGTCGAGCTGCCCGACGAGGAGCTCGAGAAGATGGGCGCGATCGGGGTGAGCGTGGTGCACGGCACCCCGCAGGAGGTCGTCACGGACGGTGACGACCTGGTCGGGCTGCGGCTCGGCGACGGCACCGTGCTCGAGAGCGACGCGATCGTGGTGGCGTCGAAGGTGCACGCCCGGGCCGACTACCTGGCCCCGCTCGGCATCGAGCCGACCCCGTTCGAGATGAACGGCGTCGCCTTCGGCTCGACCATCGCGGTCGAGCCCACCGGCGCCACCTCCGTGCCGGGCATCTTCGCCGCCGGCAACATCACCGACGTGTCGATGATCCTCATCGCCTCCGCGGCCCACGGTGTCCGCGTCGGCGCCTGGATCAACGCCGAGCTCGCCGGCGAGGACGCGGCTGCCGCGGTCGCCCAGCGGCGCAGCGACTTCTTCGAGCGACCGGCGTGGGAGGAGCGCTACTCCGGGGACAAGGTGTGGAGCGGCAAGGTCAACGCCCAGCTCGCGGCCGAGGCGGCCGACCTCGCGCCCGGACGCGCGCTCGACGTCGGCTGCGGCGAGGGCGGCGACGTGCTGTGGCTGGCCGAGCGGGGCTGGCAGGTCACCGCGTCCGACTTCGCCGAGGCGGCGCTGGCCCGCGTGGCCGAGCACGCCGCGGAGGCCGGCCTCGCCGACCGCGTCGAGACCCTGCTCATGGACGTGCGGACCTTCGAGCCCGCCGGCACGACCTGGGACCTGGTCACCGCGCACTTCGTGCACCTGCCCGACGGCGGCATGGTGGACGTCGTACGCCGACTCGCCACCGCGGTCGCGCCGGGCGGCACGCTGCTGGTGGTCGGGCACGCCCCGGACGACATCCACACCGGCCTCCGGCACGGGCACGTCAACTTCATGCACACCGCCGACCAGCTGCTCCCCGCGCTGGACGACCAGTGGGAGATCGAGGTGTGCGAGTCGCGACCGCGCACCCAGAGGCACCCCGAGACCGGTGAGGACGTCGAGATCGCCGACGCGACGCTGAGGGCCCGCCGCAGGGGCTGACGGCCGAGCTGGGGCGGGTGGGCATGATGGAGCCATGACCTCCTCGGACGTCTCCGTCGTGCCGCCCGCCCGCCAGTGGTGGACGCTCATCCCGTTCCTCGTCGCGGTGATCGCGGTCGCCGGCGTCGGCGGCTTGGCCGCGGCCGGCTCGCAGGCGACCTACCGCGCGCTGGACCTGCCGCCCTTCGCGCCACCGTCGTGGCTCTTCGGGCCGGTGTGGTCGGTGCTCTACCTGACGATTGGCGTGGCCGGCTGGCTGCTGTGGCGCGCCGGCGGCTGGGACCGGGTGATGTGGCTCTGGACGGTGCAGCTCGTGCTCAACCTGGCGTGGACGCCGCTGTTCTTCGCCGCCGACCTCTACACCGTGGCCCTGGTCGAGATCGTCGTGCTCGCCGCCTCGGTCGGGCTGCTCATCGCCTGGTCCTGGCGTCGCTCCCGGGTCGCGGCGTGGCTGCTGGTCCCCTACCTCGCGTGGGTCTGCTTCGCGACCGCGCTCAACGCCGGGATCGTCGTCCTCAACTGAGCGAGCGCCGTGGCCGCTGGGACACCGGCATGCCGGTGGTCGAGCGGACCACGGGCCGCTCGAGTCATGGGTTGGCCGCCAGGTTCAACCGCGCCAGGACCATCGCGGCGGCGCGGTCCACCGGGAGTGCGACGTCGACGTCCATGCCGGGCTCGTCGGACCCGAGCGGCTCGAGCGTGTCGAGCTGCGACTCCAGCAGGCTGGGCGGCATGAAGTGGTCGCGGGCGTTCATCCGGTCGAGGATCAGGTGCTTGTCGCCGGTGCAGTGCACGAAGAACGTGCCGTCGCCACCGCGCCGCAGCACGTCTCGGTAGGCACGGCGCAGCGCGCTGCACGTGATGATCGTCGGCTCGTCGCGGCCGTCGCGCTCCGCGGTCCACTCCGCCAGCGACTCCAGCCAGCCCCACCGGTCGGCGTCGGTGAGCGCGATGCCCTCGCGCATCTTCGCGACGTTGGCCGGCGGGTGGAAGTCGTCGCCCTCGGCGAACTCCCAGCCCAGCCGCTGTCGTACGGCCTCGGCGACCGTCGACTTGCCGGAGCCGGACACGCCCATGAGGACCAGGTGCAGCGGCCTCATCCCACGGCCCACACGCCGAGGGCGAGCACGAAGATGCTCACACCCAGCGTGGTCTCGAGGACCGTCCAGGTCTTGAGCGTCGTCTTCACGTCCATCCCGAAGAAGCGGCTGACCAGCCAGAACCCCGAGTCGTTGACGTGGGACAGCACCGTGGCACCGGCAGCGATCGCGAGGACCAGGGCGACGAGCTGCACCGACGACGGATCGGCCTCGACCACCGCGGCGGAGAGCAGACCGGCGGTGGTGGTGAGCGCGACGGTCGCCGAGCCCTGCGCCACCCGCAGGATCGTGGCGATGACGAAGGCCGACACGATCAGCGGGAGACCGAGGTCGGCGAGCGAGTCCGACAGCGCCCCGCCGATGCCGCTGTAGCGCAGCACGCCGCCGAACATCCCACCGGCGCCGGTGATCAGGATGATCGCGCAGATCGGGCCGAGGGCGTCGTTGAGGAGGTCCTCGACCTCGGCGCGCGAGTGGTGGCGCACCGCGAGGGTGTACGTCGCCACCAGCAGCGCGATGAGCAGCGCCACGGGCGTCTGCCCGACGAACACCAGAGCGTCCACGAGCCCGCCGTCCTCGGAGATCGAGCCGTTGGTGCGCAGAGTCGTGAAGACTGTGTTGAGGCCGATCAGCACCAGCGGCAGCAGCAGGATCGCGAGCACGTGCCCGAAGGCGGGCCGGCGCGACTCGTCGGTCTCGCGTCCCCCGGTCAGGACCGAGTCGTCGATCGGGACGTGCACCTTGCCGAGCCAGCCGATCGTGACGGCGTACACACCGACCGCCCACGCGACCACCGCGGCCACGACGCCGATGACCAGCGTCAACCCGATGCTGGCGCCGAGCGCGGTGGCGGCGGTGACGGGGCCCGGGTGGGGCGGGACGATCGCGTGCATCGCGGCGAACGCACCCGCGGCCGGGAGTGCGTAGAGCAGCACCGAGCCGCCGAAGCGGCGCGCGACCGAGAAGATGATCGGCAAGAAGACCACCAGGCCGGCGTCGAAGAAGATCGGCAGGCCGAAGAGGAGTGCCGCGACGCCCAGCGCCATCGGCGCGCGCTTCTCCCCGAAGCGGCTGATGAGCGTGTCGGCGAGCACCTGCGCACCACCGGTCACCTCCAGGATCCTCCCGATCATCACCCCCAGCCCGACGAGCAGCGCGACTTGCCCGAGCGTGGAGCCGAAGGCGTCGATCGCCACGGTCGGCACGTCGCCCACCGGCACGCCGGCGACGATGGCGGTGACCATGCTGACCAGCACGAGCGCCACGAAGGCGTGCATGCGCAGGGCGATGATGAGCACCAGCAGCACGGCGACCGCGAGCGCGGCGATCACCAGGAGCGTGCCGGTGCCATGGACGGGGGTCATGGGATCCACGAGTTACCTCCGGGACGGGGTGCCCACCCTAGGGTGCGCGACCAGCGGGTGACCTCGCAGGCGACAGCGCGCCACTCCGGAAAGAGCCCGTCTCGGTTCTCCACAGATCCCGTCAAGGGGGTGTCGGAGGACCGGGCGCGCGGGCGAAGGTCGTTGCATGATCGTCTCGGGAACCCTCGCCCTCGACCGGGCGGTGCAGGCCGCCGCTGCCGCTGAGTTCGCCGTCCGGCTCTCCGAGCTCGACGAGCGCCGGCGCGACGCCGAGCAGGCCATCGATGCGCTCCTCGTGTCGTGGCGCGGCAACGCCGCCTCCCACTTCGCCGCCCGTGCCCACGAGTGGGACTCAGCGGCCATGGAGGTCATCGACTCCCTCTCCGCGCTCCTCGGTGCGGTCGACATCGCTCGCCGGGAGCTCGAGGACGCCGACGAGCACGCGGTCGCGGTGCCCCGCCAGGTCCGGAGCCGGCTCACGTGACGTCCTTCGACGTGGACCTCGACGAGCTCCGCGCAGCCGTCCACTCGCTCGCGACCTGCCACCGCGAGCTGATCTCGCTGGCCGCGGAGATCGACCGGGCCCAGGGCGATCTCCGCGACGGCTGGCGCGGTGCGGCCGCCGACGCCGAGGAGGCGACGTACGCCAGGTGGCGGAGCGGGCGCGACGACATGGCCGCCGCCCTGTCCGCCCTGCGCGCCATCGCGCTCGCCGCCGACGACCACTACTCGCGTGCCGTGGCACGCAACCTCGCCAGCTGGCGTCAGGTCACCGCCTGAGGCCAGCGGCCACCCCTGGAGACGTGTGGCGGACCGGTCGCGGCGACGACCGGTCCGTCACACGTGTGTGTGTCGAGCCGCTCCACGCGTTGTCCACAGATCGCCGATGACGGGTGGTGGCGACGCTGCCGATCTGGCGAGGGTGGAGGGGTGCGGATCAGTGTGGAGTGCGGAGGGTTCACCCGGGCGGCCGATGCCTGCCTGACGGCCAACCAGACCTCGGCGGTGCTCACCCAGTCGCTCGCGACGAGGTTGCTCGGGCACGCCGGCATGGCGGGCAACGACGCGACGTCGGCATCGTTCGCCCGGGCGTACGACGCCGGGGCGGGTGACGCGCTCGACGCCCTGGCCGACCTCACGCACGCCCTCATCGGTGCCGGCCGGCTCCTCGCGGCGACGGGGTCGGAGCACGAGCGGGCCGAGGCGGCGGCCGGCTACTCCGTGCTGGGCTACTCCGGCCGCGACCTCGACGACTCCTACGTCCGGATCCGCCCTCCCGCTCCGCCGTCCAGCCTCGGCGGGCAGGAGCCCTCGCTCGGCACGGTGGACCGCTGGATCCTCGACCAGGTCGAGGGTTTCGTCTGGCCCGGGGCCGACGTCGGCGAGCTGCGCGCGGCCGCCTCCGACTGGCGACGCGCCGCGTCGTCCACCGCCGGCCTCGCCGACCACGTCGACGCCGCCGTCGCCTTCCTCGAGCCCCAGCGCTCGCCCGAGATCCCGGTCGCCATCGACGCGATGACCGGGCTGGGCACCCTCGTCGGTGACCTCGCCTGGCAGCTGTCGTCGCTGGCCAGCGCGTGCGAGGACTACGCCGACGCGGTGGAGGACACCCGCGAGCGCACCCGGGCGCTGCTCGAGGAGATCGGCACGATGATCGTGGAGGGCGTCGCTCTCTCCGCCTTCCTCACCGCCGTGTCCGGTGGCTTCGGAGGCGGGGCGTCCGTCGCGGCCGCCGCCGCCCGCATCCGCGAGAAGCTCCCCCGCTTCATGGCCCTCCTCGCCACCCTCCGCGCCGGCGCCGCAGCCGCCGCGGCCCGCATCGAGCGCGTCATCGACGAGCTCGCGCGGATCCGCCAGCGGGTCGAGGGATTCCTCCGGGTCCCCGCTCGGAACGAGGCGGGGACGCTGAAGGCGCCGGGTGCGGGGTGGGGAAGAAGCTTCGAGGCTAGTCCCAAGCATCCGTCCAGGCCGGCGGGCCGAGCGTCTCAAGGACCGCGACACGGGCAGGCAGCCCTCGACGACAGTGTTCCGATCAATCCAGCAACGACAACCAGGAGAATCGCGTACGACGCCAAGGCCGACGAGTTCGTGGTGTTCGACGAGACGGGCAACGGAGTGTTTCATGGCCACGTGCGCACGTGGCGCGAACTCACCCATGCCATGCAGCGCGCGCTGATCGAGTCGGGTGTCGTGGATCGCAAGGGCAGGGCCATCACGAGAGGTGCCATGTGAACCGTTACCTAGAGCCGCCATCAGCCACACGCGCCGACCTGCAGATCGCGATCACAGCCGATGACCCTGAGCAGATCTGCGAGTGCCTGATCGGACTTGCCCTCGGTGGAGAAGATCCCGCGTGGCTCACGACCGTCTCCATCGACCTCCTGCGCCATCCCTCAACAGAGGTGAGGCGCGCAGCAGTCACGACACTGGGGCACGTCGCCCGCATCCACCGCACCATCGACAAGGAGCGGGTCGTCCGCCATCTCGAGTCTATGGCCGACGATCCCGAGCTGTCCGGTCCTGCCTCCGACGCGCTTGACGACATTGCGATGTTCGTGTCGAGCTGACGAGGTCATACGAGGCGGCCAGTCGCCTGCCTGCAGCAGCGCATGACGTACGACGGCGAAGCCCGCACATGGGCCAGACGGCACCCCGAACGGGCCGTCGGAGGCACCGCGAGCCGCCGGGCAGCGACATAGGATCGCCTCATGGCCGCCCCCGCCGCCCCCGACCCCGCGGCGTCCACCGCGGCGTCCGAAGCGGCGCGGGCGAGCAGGCACGACCAGCGCCGCGATCTGCTCGCGGAGTCGGCGCTCGCGACCCTGGGCCGGCTCGGCTACGCCAGGACGTCCCTGCGTGAGATCGCCCAGAGCTCACCGTTCTCGCACGGCGTCCTGCACTACTACTTCTCCGACAAGGAGGAGCTGATCCTCTACTGCGTGCGCCACTACATGCGCACCTGCGTGACGCGCTACGACGCGGTCCTGGAGACGTCCGTCTCGGCCGACGAGCTGCGGTCAGGGTTCGTCGCGAAGCTCGCGGCGACGATCCGCGAGGAGGCGCCGATGCACCAGCTCTGGTACGACCTGCGCAACCAGTCGATGTTCGACCCGGCGCTGCACGAGGTCGTGCTCGAGATCGACGGCCAGCTCGAGGCGATGGTCTGGCGGATCGTCTGCACGTACGCCGACCTGGCGGGGCGCGAGCCCGCCCTCGACGCCCCGGCGGCGTACGCCATGCTCGACGGACTCTTCCTCCAGGCGCTCCTCGCCTGGGCGATCGGCCCCGAGGACGGGCGCGAGGAAGCGCTCGCTGCCCTCAGCGATCGCGTCGACTCGCTGATGCCCACGCTCCTGGCCTGACCGAGCGCAGGAGCGTGGAGTCCTCGAGCCATCTGGTGACCCGAGGACTCCACGAAGTCAGCGGACGAGCGTCCGCCGACGGAGTGCGTCAGCCGCTCACTCGCTCCAGGAGCGCGGCAGGCTGCTGTTGGCGACGCGGTTCTCGGCGTCGATCATCCAGGCGAGCTGCTCGAGGCGCTCGAGGATCGCGTGGATCATGTCGGCCGAGGTCGGGTCCTCGGCGTCGACCTCGTCGTGGATGCGGCGACCGGTGCCGGCGACGGCGTACAGCGCGGCCACGATGAGGTTCACGCAGTCGCCGGTGTTGACCTCGTCGGCGGGGAACTCCGGCAGCGAGGTCTGCTCGGCGACCGACGCGGCGCGGGCGTCGGGAGTCACGTAGACCGCACGCATCCGCTCGGCCACGTCGTCGGAGAAGGTGCGGGCGGCGTCGACGACCTCGTCGAGGACGAGGTGCATGTCGCGGAAGTTCTTGCCGACGACGTTCCAGTGGGCCTGCTTGCCCTGGAGGTGCAGGTCGGTCAGGTCGACGAGCAGCTGCTGGAGGTGGTCGGCGAGTCGCTCGGAGGCCTGGAAGGCCGGGTGCGCGGTGTGGGTCGTGCGGGTGGGGGCGGCAGTCTGGGTCATGACACTTCCTCGTGCTCGGATCTGTGGGACACCACCCACTTAACCGTCTTTTCTTGAACGATTCCAGCAAGGAGAGGCTGACCTACCCACCGCCCACGCGGCGAGAGGCGGACCCCTGCGGGCCCGCCTCCCGGCAGTGGACGGCGTACGCCTCAGAACGGGTTCAGCGTGATCCCGGCCTCGCGGGGGTCGCCGCTGTGGACCAGCGACTCCTGCGCCTGCACGTCGTCGAAGGCGAATCCGTAGGCCCGCCCGTCGACCATGTTCTGGTGGATCAGGCGCGAGTAGTGGTTGGTGATCCCACCCTGGTAGAAGTCCGCGGCGGTGCCGCTCGGCTGGGTGTCGATCCGGCCGAGGGTCGAGCGGTGCAGCGCGGCGCAGAGCGTACGGGCGATGGGGCCGACGACCTGGTCGTTGGGCGCGCCGAGGTTGCCGTCGCAGCCCCACACGTTGCTGGTCGACGGCTTCTGGAACGACGCCACCTGCGCGCCGGTCGTGTCGGTGAAGCTCATCGTGTCGCCCGAGGTGGTGCCGAAGAACTTCACGTCGGGGCGGTCACCGAAGGGCTGCACGGTCAGCGTCTTGGTGCCGTACGCCGCCCACGCCTCGTCGATGTAGGGGTCGAGGTAGGTGGGGTCGAAGGAGCCCGAGTCCGCCCCCTTGCCGGGAGCCAACACGCGCAGCACGGTGCCGTCTTCGCGGGTGCGGATCAGGCCGTCCCAGCCGCCCTGGTCGCGCAGGCCGTCGATGACCGCGTCGCGACCGCCGGGCTTGAGCTCGCCGGTCTCGAGGTAGTTGCCGTTCGCCTCGGTCACCGACACAGCGTGCGGGACGGCGAACATGTCGACCTGCGAGCTGTTGAGCCAGAGGCCGGCGTCGTTGTAGGTGAACTCGCTCCAGTCGAAGAGGATGTCCTCGCTGGAGTCGCCGGGTGCCCAGGGGGCCGGCTGGACGAGGCCGTCCGGGGTGAGCGCGAACGGCAGCTTCTCGCCGAAGGACATGTAGACGCGGCCAGAGAAGCCTCGCGGGACGTTCAGCGTGGTGCTCGAGCCCGAGCCGCCCATCTGGATCGACACGTCCGGGGCGGGGCTGGGTGGGTTGCTGCCGGCCGGCCACGGGGTGAAGGTGCCGTCCTGGCTGACCGACCCGAGGCGGCCGGAACTGAGGTCGACACCGACGACGTAAAGGAAGACGTCCTCGCCGCGCTGGGACTGGTTGGTGATGTTGAAGGGCAGCCGGTCCGGCCCGGCCGCGGACGCGGGGGCGATGGGAGTGGCGAGGGTGATGCTGACGGCCAGTGCGGCCAGCAACCCGATGAGGGCGCGGAGGAAGCGCATGAGGGAACCTCTTTCCCGAGAGATTGTGACCCCAGTCACGCTATGAGAGCGCTTCCATCACTGTCCAGCGGCGCGCACGTTCCGGCGCGCGTGGTCCACCGGACCACTCCGGGCACTGGTCCGGGCAACCGGACCCTGTGGTCAGAGGTGGTGCAGCTTGGCGAACGGCGGACGGATCCGCACCGACTGCGATCCGCAGTCGACGGTCACGGCGTGGCTGTCCACGTGGGTGACCTTCCCCAGCCCGTAGAGGTCGTGGGTGATGCGGTCGCCGACCTCGAACACCTCGAGCTCCGGCTCGACGGCCTGCTTGAACGGGCTGCTGGAGAGGTGTCTCGGCCGTGAGCCGCGCGGAGTCGTCATTTGACTCCAGTATGCGCCCTACCTGCGCGAATGCCACCGTCACCTGCGGCTCCGGGCTGGACCACGTCGGCGTACACCCCGAGCATCGGCTCCCCCGCGCGGTTGGTGGGCCTGCTCGCGACCAGGGCCTTCAGCAGCCGCAGGTCGCGCACCCCGGTCTCGGGGTGGTGGTCGACCACCGCACATCGGGGCACCTGTCCTCCGACCCGCAGGACCGCCGTCCCGACCCGGACCTCGGTGCTGGTCCAGGAGTCCTCGACCCACGGCTCCTCGGTCTCGACGACGAGGTTCGCCCGGAACCGGGCCGAATCCACTGGTTCCCCGACCCGCTCGGCGAGCTCGCGGAGCGACGCGGTGCCGATGACGGTGACAGGGGAGCCGAACACCACCCCGCCTCGCGGCGCGGCGGCGAGTCGTACGTCCCGGGCGAGGTGGTCCGACAGCAGCGCGGCGTGCGGTCCACCGGTCAGCGCGAGCTCGACCGGTCGGCCCCAGTAGTCGCAGGTGACGCTCTCGGCCGACACGATGGGCGGCGCCGCGACGGTCTCTCCCGACGGCAGCGTCAGAGTCAGCTCGTCGCCGTCGGCGCTTGCGAGGACCGCGAGGAGGGAGGGGTGCTGAACCGTGCGCAGCACCCGCCGAGCGCGTACGTCGACCACGCACCACGCGCGGTCACCGACCGGGCCGTGCGCGTCGAGCTCCACCCGCTCGCGGGCGAGGTGCCGCATGCCCTTGACCGGCGAGAAGCCCGCGGTGCGGACCAACAGCTCGGCGGGCATGCGGCCAGTCTCGCAGGCCGCTTCCGCGGGGATCAGTCGTCGAGCTCGATGCGCAGCACCTCGCCGGTGTTCGCGTCGACGTCAACGGTCGTCTCGTCGGGGGTGTCCTCGTTGAAGGTGACCTCCCAGACCGCCGTGCCGTTGTCCTCGGAGAGGTCGACTCCGGTGACCGTGCCCTGCACGTCTGCGGACGCGGCCTCGATCGCAGCCAGGTGGTCGAGAGATGCGCCGAGGAGCAGGTCGCGCTCGGCCGCATCGTCGGCGTCGGAGTCGTTGTCGGCGACCGGCCCGCGAGCCACCGAGGTCCCGTCGGCGCTCAGCTCGAGGTCCTGCTCGACCCCGTCGGCGTCGACGATGGTGACGTCCCAGCCCGCGCCGTCGTGGTCGACGGAGAAGACGGTCCCGTCGACCTCGGCCAGGGCGGTCTCGGCGGCGGTCTCCACGTCGCCCTCGATCACGGCGGTGCCGGTGTCCGCGCTGGTGCCGGCGTCCGTGCTGGTGCCGTCCTCGGATGAGGAGTCGGGCGCCGTGCTGCCGGACGTCGTGGTGACCGGCGCGTCGTCGGCGTCGTCGTCACCTCCGCAGGCGACGAGCCCGAGTGCGAGCGGGGCCAGCAGGGCGGCGGTCGCGAGGCGGGTGCGGCGGCTGGTGCGGTTCATCGTCAGTGCTCCTGTGATCGTCTGGTTGCGTACGACGACCACACTGCCGCGAGGCTCGCTAAGCCCGCTTCCCGCGCACCTCAACGTGTGGTTAAGGCATCAGATCACGGTCGCTGGGGGAAGATGCCCTGCAGCGCGATGATGAAGGAGAGGACCAGGTAGGGCGGACGGTTGTTGTGCGGCTGACCGCCTCCGGTCGGGACGACCGCGTCGGGCCGCATCGTCGCGGCCGGCGAGCCGGTCGTGGAGTACAGATTCGTCGCGACTCGCCCGTAGCGCGACGTTGCGAAGATCGCGTCGGCCGGATCGGACGACGTGCCCGCCCCAGTCGTCGCCTGGACCGCGTGCGAGTGGGCGGGCATCTCGGCCTGCACGAGCGTGTGCGTCGCCGACCCTGCCTGCTGACCGAGGACGTATTGGGACAGGCCTGGCCCCTGGCCGTGCTGTACCGGCGCTCGGCCCTGCAGGTTCGGCAGGGCGAAGGTCGACCTGCCGTCGCCGCCGTAGGTGATGCCGAGCAGCGAGAAGAGCGCCGTGTTCTGTGAGATGGGCATGAGCTGGCCGTTGCACAAGGCCCAGCCCTGCGGGGCGTAGCCGCCGGCGAACGCTCGGATCTCGGCGAGGAACGGATCGGTCATGTGTGAGCTCCTGGGGTGTCGACGTCAGCTGCGCGACGGGTAGATGCCGGTGAGGGCGATCGCCCAGTTGAGGGCGAGGAAGGGGGGCCTGTTGTCGAACGGAGCTCCCGAGCCCGACGTCGCCACCGCCGCCGGGCTCATCGCTCTGCCGGTCGCTGAGCCGAAGGAGTTCGCGACTCCAGCCGCCCACACCGCTCCCGTGGGCGACCCTCCGGGGTTGGTGACCGCGGATGAACCTTGCGCCGCGTGGGTGTGCGCCGGCATCTCGTTCACTGTCAGCTGGTGGGCCGCCTCACCGCCGGACTGGCCGACGAACAGCCCGGCTCCTGGGTGCACAGGAACGCGGCCGCGGAGATCGGGCAGCGCGAACGTGGTGACGCCGTTGCCTCCGTACTGCACGCCGAGCACTGCGAAGAGTGCCTGGTTCTGGTTGATCGGGAGCATCTGGCCATTGCAGAGCGCCCACCCACGAGGGGCGTAGCTGAAGGCGAGGATCTTGAGCTCGCCGATGTAGGGCTCGGACACGATGTCCTCCGTTCAGCTCGGGGTCGGATAGACGCCGAAGCACGAGATGATGAAGGAGATGGCCAGCACCGGCGCGATGTTGGGGCGCGGCTGGTTGCCTCCTGTCGGGACGAGCGCGGCGTTCGACATGGTGGTGTCGGGCGCTCCGGCGGCGTACTGCGTGTGATCGCTGCCCGCCCAGACCGCACCGCTGGGCGAGGTGGTCGTGCCTGGGAGCGATCCCGCGTTGAGCAGGTGGGTGTGGGGTGGGAGGTTCGCCGCCGTGATGGTGACAGCCTCCAGACCACCCGTCTGCCCAAGCACGTAGCTCGCCTGCCCGCCGACGCCCGCGTGCAGCGGGCTGCGGCTCTGCAGGTTGGGCAAGGCGAAGGTGTTCACCCCGTCACCGCCGTAGACGGTGCCGAGGAGGCTGAAGAGGGCGTCGTAGTCGGAGATGGACACCAGCTGTCCTTGGCAGAACAACCATCCGACGGGCGCGAAGTTGCCGCCGAACATCCGGACCTCTCCGATGAACGGGTCAGACATGGTCGTTCTCACTCTCGTACGTCGAGGTCAAGGTGGCGTGCAGCAGCGTCCCGCCCGGGCTCGCAGCGAGCGGGACGAGCATCAGGTCGCGTGCGTCGACATCGGGTGCGCTCACCTCGAACACACCCTGCTCGCAACCCACCGGGGCATCGAAGGTCATCGACCACGCGAGCCAGCCCCCGCATCGACGCTCGTCGGCGACCTCGGTCAAGGTGGCCTCGACGTCCGGTTGCTGAACGTCGAGTCGACGCAGCGTGAACCGTTCGCCCACCCGGGGCGCGTAGTCGGCGTGCTGGACGCTCATCGGGCATCCCGCCGCATCGTCAGATGATCGCCGCTCGTCCCCGACACCTCGAAGCCGCAGCTGGCGTAGAGCGCCAGAGCCGCCTGGTTGCCGGACCACACGTTGAGCGTCACCGGTCGATCCGTCAGCAGGCTGAGGGCAGCACGCGCCACTCCCTGACGACGTGCTGTGCTGTGGACGGCGAGGTCGAGCAGGTGGGTGCTCGACACGGACACGTCGATCCAGCACCGGCCGACAGGCTCGACGCCCGACGGCGTCGAGGTCTCCACGACGTGGTCGACTGCCCCGGGGTGGTCGGTGGAGTACTGCCGGACTTGCGCCCGCACCTGCAGGTCGACGAGACCGGCTCGCAGGTCGTCCGGCAGGAGGCGCAGGTCGGGCCGCGCGTCGAGGAAGAGCTCGCGGAGGAAGTCGCGATCGGCGTCGACCGTGCGGCGCAGGGCGACGCGGGCGGCGAGGACGGCCGTCACAGCCGGTTCACCACGACCTGCATCCGGCCGTCCTGCCCGCACCCGGACAGGAGGAGCCTGTGCCGCGGGACACCGCGACGACGGAGCACGTAGATGCCGTCGGGCACGACCTTGCCGCGGGGGTTCTCCAGGCTGAGCGCGAACTGCCGCTCGGGCTTGGTGGTCCCCGCACCCAGGTCGTCGATGCGCTTGAGGACCAGGCGGATCGTGCGGCCCTCGTGGCGGATGGTGAACGTCTTGCCCAGGGATCCGGTGTAGTGCGAGCGCCGGATGTTCGTGGGGCTCACCCCCCGACCAGCCGCGTGCGCGGCTCCGCCGTCGACCACGGCGACGCCGACCGTGCCCGCACCCACGCCGAGCAGCGTGCGTCGCGAGATCTCTCTCATCTGATGTCTCCTCTCGAGGTGCGGGTCGGGTGGTCGGTCACGAGACGCGGACCTTGACCAGCCGCATGGTGGGGCCGACCTTGACGCCCAGGTTCCACAGCCGGTGGCCGGAGAGCCCGCGATCCATGGTCACGCCGATCGTCCACCGGCCAGGGCCGGCTGGACGCAGCGCGAGCGAGCGCCGGTGGGGACGCCGAGGGGCGATCTCGGCGTCGTAGTAGACCGGACGCACCGACGAGCCGGCGACCACGAGCGTGTAGGTCCGACCCAGCTCGACGTCGTACGCGCCGTTGCTGCTGGGCGCCTCGAGATAGACCGAGAGCGTACGCACCGACACCGACGTGCGCCGGCGGTTGCCGGCCTCGTCGACCGCGGTCGCGGTGACGACGACGCGGTCACCCCGCTTCCTCGTCGTGATGCGGCACGAGGCGATGCCGGAGACCCGGTCGCGAGCGACGCACCGGGCGCGCGGAACTCCTCCGGCGTACGTCGCACCGTCGCGGACACCGGCGATGCGCACCGTGGGCCTGACGCGGTCGATGTCGATCCCGCTGACGACGACCGTGGCGACACCACCGTCGGTGGCTGACACCGTGCGGGTGACGGACCGGCCGGCTCCGTTGCCGGTGAGCCTCACCGGTGCCGGGCACGGCTCGGCCAGCGGAGCGCCCTTCGGGGTGCAGGTGAAGGTGATCGTCACGGGGGTGCGATACCAGCCCGACCGGCTTCGGGGCTTCTTGCTCGTCACCGCCGCGGTGATGACCGGGTCCAGACGGCTGGTGGACGCCGACGACCCGGTGTGGTTGCCGTCCCCGGCGTACGACGCCGACACCTGCTGGGCGCGACCGGTGGGCACGGTCTGGGCGAGCGTGGCGACGCCGTCGACGAGCGACGCACTGCCGATCGGGTGGCCGCCGACCGCGAAGAGCACGTCTCCGGTAGCGACACCGCGGGCGGGCGGCGCCGTCGCAACAGTCGCGACGAGGCGATCGGCACGGACGTCGAGCCTCGTCGTGGTGGCGGCCCGGTCGACCACGTGGGTCGTCGTGCCCGACGACGGGGCCTGTGCCTTCGCGTCCGCCGGGGTGAAGACGGCGGAGAGCTCGTGCGCCCCAGCGGGGAGGGTCGCGCCGCTCGGGCCGGTCAGGACGCCGGCCGATGCCGTGCCGTCGACCACCACGATCGGGGCGCCGAAGGGAGCGCCGTCCAGGCTGAACTGCACAGTGCCTGCGGGGGCGCCGAAGGTCGAGCTGATCCGGGCCGACCCCGTGATCTCCTGACCGTGGACCGACGGCGAGGGCGCGGTGCTCACGGTGGTCGCGGTGGCCGCTGCAGCGACCACGAACGACTGCTGCACCTGAGGTGCGGCTCGGTGGTCGGCGTCGCCGTCCTGGCCGAAGCCGACGACACAGGTGCCGGCTCGGTCGAACCGCACCGTGCCACTCGACAGGCTGCACGCGGTGGAGGCCGGGTCGATGCTGATCGCCACTTCGAGGCCGGAGTCGCTGGTGGCGCGCGGCTGGTAGGTGCCGCCGACCGCCGCACCGACAGGCGTCGCGCTCGTGACCGTGATCGTCTGCTGCGCCTTGACGACCGACAGGGTGAAGGTCTGTCGGGCCGCGGGGGCCGAGCCGCCGCTGCTGGCGCTCACGGTCAACGTGTAGGTCCCGGTCGTGCCGGCGGCAGGGGTCCCGGAAAGCGTCGCCGATCCGTCGCCGCCGTCGGTGAACCGCACTCCGCCGGGCAGCGCACCAGCGACTGTCCAGGCCGTCGGTGCAGGGTGGCCGCGGGTGGCGGTGAAGGTGAAGGAACCCGCGGTCAGTGCCGTGAAGGTCGCTGCGTCACGGTTGGTGATGGTGGGCGGAGCATCCACCTGGAGGGTGAAGACCTGCTCACGAGTGCCGAAGCCGTTGTCAGCGACGATCCGCAACGCGTACGGGCCGCTCTCGCGCGCTGTGCCGGACAGGGTCGCCGTGCCGTCTGCGTTGTCGACGAAGGTGACACCGTCGGGCAGCGTGCCGACGAGGGCCAGCGAGGGGGTCGGCGGACCGGAGGCTCGCACCGTGAACCAGTCGTCGTCACCGAGGACGAACCGCGTGCCGGCTGCGCTGGTGAACGTCGGAGCGGCGCCGACACGCAGCCGGGCCGCGCGCGAGGTGGCCGTGGCGCCCGAGCCGTTGTCGAACACGGCGCGATAGCTGGAGCCGTTGTCCGCGGCTGCGGCCGTGAGGGAGTACGTCGCGGAGGTGGCGCCCTGGATGTCGGTGAAGGCGCCGCCGGTGCTGCGCTGCCACTGCACGCTCGGAGCGGGGAAGCCGGCGGCGGTGGCGGTGAAGGACGCGGTGTCTCCTGGCTCGACCGTCTGATCCTCGGGCTGCGCGGTGAGACGTGGGGAGGACTCGACCCTGAGGGTGAACTGCTGTGTGGCGTCTGCGCCGATGCCGTTGGTCGCGACGATGGTGAACGCGAAGGCGCCGTCCTCCGTCGGGGTGCCGGAGAGGACCCCGTTGGGGGCGAGGGCGACTCCGGAGGGCAAGGGTCCGGTCGTGGTGAACGTCGGCGCCGGCTTGCCAGTGGCCCGGACCTGGAACGTGCTCGCGTCGAGCCTGGTGAAGGTGGTGGTCGCGGCGCTGGTGAAGGTCGGGGGCGCGTTGACGGTCAGGATCGCGACGCGGCTGACCGACTGCCCGACCGAGTTCGTCAGTGTCACGCGGTAGCGAGCGCCGTCGTCACCGGCGCGGGCCGTGACGGCGTACGACGCCTCGGTGGCGCCCGCGACGGGCGCGAACCCGGAGCCGGTGTCGCGCTGCCACTGGTAGGACGGCGCAGGGTAGCCGCGCGCCTGGACCGACAGCGTCGCCGTGTCACCGGCGACGACCGTGAGGTCGTCCGGCCCGGACACGACCGAGGGGGCCTCGTCGATCCGCAGCGTCAGGGTCTGGGTGGCGTCGGGGTTCACCCCGTTGGAGGCCCTCAGGGTGATCGTGCTGACGCCGCCGGAGCCCAGCGGAGGCGTGCCGGACAGGGTCGCGGTGCCGCCGGAGCCGGGGGTGAGCGTGAGCCAGGCAGGGAGCGTGGAGGTGGTCGTGACGGTGGCAGCGGGCTGCCCGGACGTCGTGATCGTGTGGCTGCCGGCCGTGCCGGCCACGAAGGTCACGCTGTCGGAGCTGGTGAACGCCGGCGCGGAGCGAACCGACAGCCGGGCGGCCGTGGTCGTGGCCGTGCCACGAGTGTTGGTGAAGACGGCGCGGTAGAGGTTCCCGTTGTCACCGAGCGAGGCGGTGAACGCGTACGACGGGCTCGTGGCTCCCGCGACGTTGGCGAACGTGGCCCCGTCGATCGAGCGCTGCCACTGCACGGTCGGGCCCGGCACACCCGACGCGGCGGCGGTGAAGGTCACCGTGGCACCTGGTGCGGCCACCTGGTCGCCGGGGTTCGAGGTGACCGCAGGAGGCGCTGTCACGGTGAGGGTGAACTCCTGGGTCGCGTCCGGGTTGACGCCGTTGGTGGCCGTGATCTCGAAGGGGAAGACACCGGACTGGGTCGGCGTGCCGGACAGCAGACCGGCCGAGGTGAGGCTCACACCCGCGGGCAGGGTTCCGGTCGCGATGAAGGTCGCGGCCGGGCTTCCCGACGCCGTGACCTGGAAGGAGCCGGCCGATCCACGAGCGAAGGTGGTGGAGCTGGCACTCGTGATCGCGGGGGCGGTCCGCACCCGCAGAAGGGCGGCCGTGGTGGTGGCGGTGCCGGCGGAGCTGGTGAAGACAGCTCGGTAGCGGTGGTTGTCGTCGCCGGTCGCGGCGGTGAAGGAGTACGCCGTCGACGTCGCTCCCGAGATGCTGGTGAAGGTCGTCCCGCCGTCGGTGGACCGCTGCCACTGCACCGTGGGAGTCGGTGCCCCGGTGGCCGCCGCCGTGAAGGTCGCGGTCGCACCCGGCGCGACCGTCAGGTCGCTCGGGTTGGTGGTGATCGCTGGGGGCTGGTTGACGGTGACGGTGGCGGTCGACGTCGCGTTGTCGAGGCTGGCCTCGACCTGGCTGGTGCCGGTCACGGTGCCGGACTGGTAGCTGGTGCTGGCCTCGCCACCGCTGATGGTGACGGTCTTGTTGCCCGCCGAGCCGCCGACCGTGGCATCGCCCGTCGGGTCGGAGAAGACGACCGGTGCACCCGAGAACGCTGCGAGGTCGGCCGGCGCGATCGCGTTGCCGGCGCTGTCCGGGGTGAGCCGGGCGGCGATGGTGGAGGTGGCATTGGGTCCGGAGACGGTCGCGGGCGAGGCGGTCGCCCTCAGCTGCAGGTACGGCGTCGGCGTACCACCGGACGTGGTGTCGCAGCCGCTGCCGCCGTTCGGGCCGGCGTTGCAGCCGAACCAGTTGTCAGTGAGGGTGCTGGCCGCCGACGACACGGCGAACGCTCCGGCGCCACCGTCGCTCGAGTTGCCGACGAACCGGTTGAACCGCACGGTTGCCGACGTGACGGTGGAGGTGACGTGCACCGCTCCCCCCGCGCTGGAGGAGGTCACGCGGTTGTCCCGGAAGACCGAGCGCTGGACGTCCAGGGTGCCGCCCCGGGCGAGGATGGCTCCACCCGCAGCCGGGCCGCTGGCCAGCTGGGCCGCGGTGTTGCTCGTGAACACGGAGCCGCTCACGCTGGCGGTTGCCGGGCCCCGGACGGCCAGCGCGCCGCCGCTGAGCGAGGAGGCGCCGCTGCGGGAGTTGGAGGTCGTGTTCTGGTCGAACCTCGATCCGGTGATCGTGAGCGACTCGCCGCTCGTCGCGCCCTGGGCGGCGTACAGGATCGCCGAGCCGTCGCTGCTGCGGGTCTGGTTGCTGGCGAAGGTCGAGTTGCGCACCGTGAGTCGACCGCCGATGAACTGCAGACCCCCGCCCGGCCGGTCGGCGCTGGTCGCGCCGTTCGCGCCGGCTTGGTTGGCGGTGACCCTCACGTCGTCGAGCGTGAGGTCGTCGAGGGTCGTCGCGTTGCCGGACCCGGCGATGATGCCGGCGCCTCCGAAGCCGTCGACGGCGTCGGTGCCCGATCTCACGGTCAACCCACTGAGCGTCACGCTGACGCCTCCGACGACGTCGGGGTCGATGCTGAGGACCCGGCTCACGCCGTCGGCGTCGATGATCGTGCTCGCGGATCCCGAGCCGGCGAGGGTGATCGCCTGGCCGCTGCGTCGGCCGAGCGCGAGCTCGCCGTTGGCGAGGGTGTAGGTGCCGGCAGGCACGGTGACCGTCACGGGGTTGCCGGAGCTCGCGGCGTTGTTGGCCAGGCACGTGGCCTCGCGAAGCGTCACCGCGGCCGGTGCCGTCGTCGACGAGTTCCCGCACGCGCCAGCGCCGGCGCCGGAGTCGGCCGTGGTGGTGACGACGTAGGTGACAGCTGCCGCGGCGCGCTCCGCGGCGAAGCCCACCTGAGCGGTGGCGGCGAGCGTCACGACCACGGCGGCCGAGATGGACCTGCGAGTCGCTGATCGCGCGCGGGTGCGAGCAGGCAGCAGGAAGGGTCGATTCACGTGCGGCACTCCGAGTCGGGGTGTGTCCCAGTGCCGACCGGTCAGCCAGCGTCCGCACGGTAGGCGTAGCGATCGGGGCGGCACAATGGCCACTTCGGACTAGTCCGAACGGTCGCTCAGTCGAGCTCCACAGTGGTGCTCAGCTCGGCGGTCGCGTCCTCCGGCCCGCGGCCGTCGGCTCGCAGGCCGGTCAGCGTGCGGGCGATGTCGAGCCTGGTCGGCGTGCCGTCGACGAAGAAGCGCGTGACGAGGCTGGTCAGGCGTTCGTCGACGACGGTCGACCCGGTCGTCGATCCGTCGAACCCCGAGGAGTCCGTCGCCGCGCGGACGTCGTACGTCGCCCCGGCGCGCTCGAACGAGTCGATCCGGGTCTCGACCTGGCCCACCGTCCAGCCGTCCTCGGCCCAACCCTCGCCGCTGAGGTAGGGGACCGTGGCCACCGTGTAGGTGCACGCGACGTCCGCCGTGACCCGTTTGCCGGCGAGGGGCGGGCAGACCGCCGAGACCGGCGGGGCCAGGTCGGTGAGCGCCTCGGCCCGTTCGCCGGCCACCTGGCCCGTGCCGAGGTCGAGACTGGCGGTCACGCCGTCGAAGGTCACCTCGACGACCCGGGCCGAGTCGGTCGCGACGATGACGTACACCGGCCCGCCGGTGCGGCTCTCGGCCGGCGTCGACGTGGAACCGGGTGCGTCACCGAGCGTGGTGGTGACGACGCCGGCGACCAGCTCGAGGGTGGTGCGCTGGGACGGGTCCCCCATCAGCGTCCGCTGCAGGGGGTCGAGGTCGTCGTCGATGCCGAGCCGCCAGTCGAGGGGCACCCACTCGGTCCCCTCGGGCGCGACGTGCTCGCGACCGTCGGCAGCCTCGGAGCCGGTGAGGAGGCCCTTCGCCTCACCGACGACGATCGTCAGCGGACCGTTCGGCACCACGACGACGTGCTCGATGCCCTCGACCTCGCCCAGGCTTCCGCCGACGAGGTCACCGACAGACCCGTCGTCGCCGCCCCCGCAACCCGGAGCCAGCAGCACGACGGCCAGGGCCATGGCCGTGGTCACGGCCCGCTTGGTCTGCATGTCCCAGTCTCGCTCCGTCGTCGCCGGTGTGGCGCGACCTTCCTACCCGGTGGGTCGGTGCTGAAACCGCGTGCGCGGACGGGATCAGGCCTCGAGCAGACCCTTGACGTAGGCCGCCTGGCCGAGGTGCTGGAGGCAGTCGCCCTGGATGCTGACGAGCCGCTGGCCGGCGGTGACGGGCGGGTCCCAGTCCTGGTCGACCTCCCGCTCGAGCTCGGCCTCGTCGACGGTCTCGAGGTAGCGAGCCGTGGCCAGGGTCACCTCGTGGTGGTACTCCACCAGCAGGTCGGGGTCCTCGATCCGGATCGCGTCGACCTGCTCGCTGCTGTGGCCGTAGCCGATGTCGTCGGTGCCGTTGGGCAGGCCGAACCGCTCCTGGAACCTCTTCCAGACCTGCGGCTGACCGGCGAGGTCGGCGACGTGGTCGTCCTGCACCCGCGCGAGGTGCCACAGCAGCCAGCCGATGGGGTTGCCAGTGCCGCCCGGCCGGTGGCTCAGGGCCTCCTGGTCGAGCCCCTCGGCGGTGCCGGCGTAGAGCTCGGTGATCCGCCCGAAGCCCTCGGTCAGCAGTCCGCGGACGTCCATGTCGTCACTCCACCGGCTCGGCGGAGCGGACCTGGGGTGCGCTCGACTGCTCGTCCTTCATGCCGTCGATCTCGTCGAGGACGCGGGCACGCTCGTCGTCGCTGAGCGAGACCTGCGCCTTGCGCAGCCCCTCGTCGAGCTGGTCGGCGATGGTGGCGTCCTCGGCGCTGTACTGGTAGGAGCTCACCTGGTCGACCACGGCCTGCGCCGCCTCGATCGCTGCCTGCTTCGTCTCGTCGCTCATGCCGTCCACGGTAGCGACGCGAGCAGGCGGCACCACGTCCTTCCGGGTGGCTGGCGCCTCAGGCCGTGGCCGCGTAGGTCCAGAACGCCTCGAGCACGGCGTTCGAGTCAGGTCCGCCGAGCTCCACCTGGGTGAGCAGCACGTCGACCGACCCGTCGCGCGGGACGACGTACGCCGACGTGCCGGTGCCGCCGACCCATCCGTAGCGGCCGACGACGTTCCACGGCTCGCGGGCCGAGGTGTCGACCCCGCCGCCGTAGCCCCATCCCTGGCCGTCGAGGAAGAAGCCGCCCATCTCCCGCTGCCGCGCGGTGGTGTGGTCGGTCGTCATCGAGACGACCGACTCCGGGCTCAGCAGGTCGCCTCCCCCGGCGAGCAGCATCCGGCCGAACGCCAGCATGTCGTCGACGGTGGTCACGATCCCGCCGGCGCCCGAGGCGAAGGCCGGCGGCTCGGCGAAGCTGCCGTCGGGCTCGTCGCTGACGGTGAGGTCGCCACGGTCGTCGTGGCCGTGAAGCGTGGTGAACCGGTCGCGCTTCCCGGCCGGGACGCGGAAGCCGGAGTCGACCATCCCGAGCGGGTCGAGCAGCCGCTCGGCCATCAGGGTCGCGAGGTCCTGCCCGGCCACGCG
This sequence comes from Nocardioides hwasunensis, assembly GCF_014779665.1. GTDB lineage: Bacteria > Actinomycetota > Actinomycetes > Propionibacteriales > Nocardioidaceae > Nocardioides > Nocardioides hwasunensis. The sequence goes on from NZ_JACXYY010000004.1 coordinate 437,265, forward strand.
CGCCAGCAGGACGCCGAGCACGTCGTAGGACGCGTTGTAGGTCCAGCCGTCGCCGGGCTGGTGGATCAGCGGGATGCCGGAGAGGCGGCGCATCCACTCGTCGGGCGCCGGCACCCGGTCGAGCTCCATCGAGGCCTGGTGCAGCCGCTCGATCAGCAGCGGCACGACCGGGCAGTCGACGGTGGTGAACCCGTGCCCGGACGTCGACGTCAGCAGGTGGCGGGCGGTGATCGGGCGATCGGCCGCGACGGTGTCGTCGAGCTCGCTCGTCGGCGTCCGCAGCACCCTGGGCTCGGCGAGCTCGGGCAGGAGGTCGTCGACCGGGGCGTCGAGGTCGAGGCGCCCGTCCTCGACGAGGATCATCGCCAGAGCCGCCATCAGCGGCTTGGTGATCGACGCGCCGCGCGCGATCGAGTCACGTCGCATCGGCACTCCGCTCGTGCCCTGGCTGCCCAGCGCCACGACCTCGACCTCGCCCCCGCGGGCCACCAGCGCGACCAGCCCGGGGATCGCTCCGGAATCGACGTAGGGACGGAGGACCGCCTCGAGACCAGCCATGGCCCTACGATCGCAGCCGTGAGCACCCCTGTCGCCTCCCTGGAGCCGCTGCTCGACCGGCTCGGCGCCCTGCTCTCCCGTCCCGGCCGGGTGGTGCTCGGCATCACCGGGCCACCGGGTGCGGGCAAGACGACGCTGACGACGTCGCTGCTGGAGCGCCTCGGGTCTGCCCCGGGGCACCTGCCGATGGACGGCTTCCACCTCGCCGACGTCCAGCTCGACCGGCTCGGACGCCGCGACCGCAAGGGGGCGCCGGACACCTTCGACGTCGACGGCTACGTCTCGGCCCTCCAGCGCCTCCACGACGCCCCTGACCGGACGCTCTACGTCCCGGGCTTCGAGCGTGGGCTCGAGCAGCCGGTCGCCGCTGCCCTCGCGATCCCACCGTCCGCGCGGCTCGTGCTGACGGAGGGCAACTACCTGCTGCTGCCCGACGGCGGGTGGAAACACGTACGTCCGCTGCTGACCGAGGTGTGGTTCGTGTCCGTCGACGACGACCTCCGACGCGAACGGTTGGTGCGTCGGCACGAGCAGTTCGGCAAGTCGCCGGCCGCGGCGCGCGAGTGGGTGTCGCGCAGCGACGAGGCCAACGCACGGCTCGTGGCGGCGACGAGGGACGCGGCGGACCTGGTGATCGACCTCGACCGGTCCTGAGGTCAGGACCCGACGCGTCGTCGCCCTCGGATCGCTCCGGCACGGACGTAGACGACGGTCGTCACGACGTTGACCACGACCAGCGTGACGACGTACATCGCGAGGTTCAGGCCGGGCACGACGTCGGCGGGAAGGGTGTAGGCCAGCACGACCCGCGCGACCGCGTCGAGCAGCGTGCCGGCTGCCCACCACACGGACGAGGTCTTCCACATCCTGCGGAACCAGGCGTCCTCGCGCCAGCGCCGCTCCCAGTCGCCGACCCAGGCACCACGGCCCTCGACCATCGGCTTCGCGAACTGGTAGGCCAGCGGACGGTCGGACCAGCGGAGGCTGGCGAGGAACCAGAAGCCGACGCCGCCGGTGACCACCGCGTCCTTGGCCAGCAGGAACCGCTCGTCGCCGGGCAGCAGCGCGACGGCGAAGCTCGCGAAGAGCAGCACGGTGAAGAACGCCTCGAGCCCGCCGGGCCGCTGCCCGCGCAGCAGCGAGACGCACGCCGGCAGCAGCCACACCACGGCGCCGACGACCAGCGCGGCGTACACGCTGACGCCGAGGTGTCGCAGCAGGTAGTACAGCCCGGTGGAGCCGGCGATGCCGATCACCGGCCGCAGGAGGCTCACGCCTCGGCCCTCGTCGCACGGTCGAACAGCTCGACGAGCTCGGCGGCGTACGCCCGGCAGTCGAGGTCGGACTCGGCCTGCAACCGGAACGGCACGACCTCGACGGCGCGCTGCACGGTCGTCGCCAGGATGCTGGCGTCGAAGTCGCGCATCTCGCCGGCCTCCTGGCCCTCGCGCAGGATCCGCTCGAGGTGGCTGAGATCGCCGGCGTCCTGCATCGACGCGCCGCCGGCGCCGGCCATCGCCACCCGGAGCAGCGCCGTCATCGGTGCCCGGTGGGCGTCGGCGTAGGACACGACGCCCTCGATGTATGCCGCGAGCCGCCCGCGCGCGGTCGACGCGGCCGTCACCCGTTCGCCGACGTGCGCCCCGATGCCCGTGACGACGTGCTCGACCAGTGCCGCGACGAGCTCGCCCTTGCCGGCGAAGTGATAGCTGATCAGCCGGGTGCTGGACAGGCCGCCGCGTGCGGCGATGCGCGCGAAGGTGGCGCGCGCGAATCCCTCCTCGGCGACCACGGCGATGGTCGCATCGAGGATCTGTGCCCGTCGCGACTCGGACGCGGGCGACCGTGTTACCTGCATGAGTAAACCCTACGCCGAACGGCCGGGGCGTGGCGCGACGTGCGACGATTCCGCCGGCACGCAGGGCGAGGGGGCAGGGTGACGATCAGCAGTCCGCCGGCGCTGCGCATCCACCAGCGTGAGGCGCTCGAGGCGCTCGCGCGTGCGTGGGACGGCTCGGACCGCCCGCGGGCGTGGGTCGTCCTGCCGCCGGGTGCGGGCAAGACCCGCGTGGGCCTCGAGGCGGTCGCCGGCCGGCTCCGGGTCGACCCGGACGCGAAGGCCGTCGTGCTCGCCCCCAACACCGCCATCCAGTCCCAGTGGATCGCCGAGGCGCGCGCGATGGGTCTCGACGCGGACGACGACACGTCCCTGACCGGCGCCGTCAGCTGCCTGACCTACCAGTCCCTCGCCGTCTTCGACTCCGAGGCCAGCGAGGACGCGGCTGCGGTCGTCGACCGGCTGCACCCCAACGGCGTGGCGCTCTTCGACCGGATCCGGAGCGAGCCCGACCTGACGCTGGTCCTCGACGAGTGCCACCACCTGATGGAGGTGTGGGGTCGGCTGCTGGCCGAGCTGCTCGACGCCGTGGACAGCGCTCACGTCCTGGCCCTCACCGCCACCCCGCCCGAGAGCCTCACGGGCGAGCAGCGCGCCCTGGTCGACGAGCTCTTCGGGAGCATCCGCTACCGCGTGTCCGTGCCGGCGGTCGTCAAGGAGGGCCACCTCGCGCCGTTCGAGGAGCTCGTGTGGCTGACCACGCCGACCCCGACCGAGGAGGACTGGCTCACCGGCGAGGCGCTCCGCTTCACCGAGCTCACCACCTTGCTCACCACCCCGGGCTTCGGATCGGTCGGGTTCTACGAGTGGCTCACCGCGCGCTACGTCGATCCGGTCCCGGGCACCACCACGTGGGCGGCGCTCGCCGAGCGGGAGCCCGACCTGTGCGACGCCGCCCTGCGCATGCACCACGCAGGCTTGCTCGAGCTGCCCGTCGGCGCGCGGCTGCGCGAGGAGCACCGCCACCCTCCGTCCGCCGAGGACTGGGTCGGCCTCCTCGGCGACTGGCTCCTGCACCACGTCGCCGTCTCCTCCGACGCGCGGGACGCGGAGGTGCTCGCGACGGTGAAGGCAGCACTGCCGTCGGTCGGCTACGCGTGGACCCGTCGAGGCGTACGTCGTGGGCGGTCCACGGTCGACCGGGTGCTGGCCCGGTCGTATGCCAAGCCGGGCGCGGCCGTCGAGATCATCGCCGCGGAGCACGCGGCCATCGGCGTACGCACCCGCGTCCTCGTGCTGTGCGACCACGAGCGCGCGTCGGCGACCGTGCCGATCACCCTCGACGGGGTGCAGGACGCGGAGGCCGGCTCGGCGCTCGCATCTCTGGAGGCGCTCCTGTCGTCCCCGGACACCGCGCTGCTGCGCCCGATGCTGGTGACGGGGTCGGTCGTCGCGGGATCCGGGGCGACGTTGCGCGAGCTCGTCGCCTTCGTCACGACGCGCGACCCCGATCTCGGGAGTCGGCTGGTCGTCGAGCCGGGCGAGGGTCCGGTGGCGACGTGCACGGCCGGGTGGAGCTCGCGCACCTGGGTCGGCCACGTCACCGCCTTCTTCGAGTCCGGTGGCACGCAGGTCCTCGTCGGCACCCGTGGCCTGCTCGGCGAGGGGTGGAATGCCCGCGGCGTCTCCACCCTGATCGACCTCACCACCGCCACGACGCTGACGGCGGTCGTCCAGACGCGGGGGCGGGCGCTGCGCACCGACCCGACGTGGCCGGAGAAGGTGGCCACCAACTGGACGGTGGTGTGCGTGTCGGAGGCGCACCCGAAGGGCGACAACGACTGGTTCCGGCTGGTCCGCAAGCACCAGGGGTTCCACGGGGTCGACGCCGACGGCGACATCGTGGACGGGGTCGCCCACATCGACGCGTCCTTCTCCCCCTTCGCTCCCCCGCCGGTCGCCTCGTTCGACGGCTACAACGCGCGGATGCTCGTCGCGGCGGCCGACCGCGACGCGATCCGCGACCTGTGGGCGGTCGGCGAGCCCTACGAGGACATCACCTTGGCATCCCTGCGCGTCCGCCGCGCCACCTCTCCGGTCGCCGTGCGACCGGACGAGGTCATCGCCCTCGTCCCGGCCGCGCCGACGTGGCGGCTGACAGCGGACGGTCTGGCGACCGACGTCGAGGTCGCGGACACCAGCTGGCGTACGCCGCTCTCCCTGGCCGCCGGCACGGCCGGGGCCGGCGGTCTCGCCGCTGCGCTCCCGGGCGTGGGGACACTGGTGGGCGCCGGCGCGCTCGGCGTCCTGGCCGTCGGCGGGGCCGTCCTGGCCGGTCACCGGAACGCGGAGATGCTCACTGAGTGGGTGCATTCGCAGCTCGCCCTCACGTCCGGCGTACCACCGCTCGAGGCCGTCGCCGCCGCCGTCGCGGACGCCCTCCTCGCCGCCGGCCTCACCGGCGTGGGGGCATCGGCCCTCGCCGCCGACGTCCACCCGGACGGGGAGTACCGCTTCCGACTCGTCGGCTCCGAGGCCGACGCCGACGTGTTCGCGGCCGCCTTCGACGAGGCCATCGCACCGGTCGGTGCTCCTCGCTACCTCGTGTCGCGGTGGACCGATGCCCGGCTCGCGCACCCGGGCCGCCGCATCCGCACCCGTGCCGGCGCCCGGTCGGCACTGGCCACCGCCAGCCCGTCCGGCGAGGCTTGGCACCCGGTCCCCGGTGTCCTCGGCCGCAACGCCGCCCTCGCCGGCCACTACCTCGACGCGTGGCGCCCGTGGGTCGGCGAGGGGCGGCTGCTGGCGACCGCGCACCCCGACGGCGCCGGTGTCGTGGCCGCGGTGTCGGGCGAGGATCCGTTCGCCGCGACCACGGTCATGCGTCGGCAGTGGTCCTAGCGGCTCGTCCGCGCCACTTCGGCGCCGAACGAGAACGTTCGTTCACGCTCAGACAGCGCCTCGGGATCCACGCACGCTGCCACCCACGTCCGGGCCGGGTTCGCACAGGACCACAGCCGTGCCGCTCCGAACTCGTCGGCTACACCCCGACGACTCGCAGGTCAGGGTCGATCGCCAGCAGGTCGCCTGCGTCGGACGTCACGACGAGATGTCCGTGAAGGCGGGCGTGCCACACGACGTGCGCGTCGACCACGTCCGAAGTGGCCGAGGCTCCGCAGAGCCGGCCCACTTCGCGCGCGGCGTGGACGTCGTACGCCGGCGTCTCGACCCCGCGCGCCGCGAGCAGCGCAGCAAGTCGCGCCTGTCGCGGACCGCCGCGCCAGACCTGAGCGACGACCTCAGGGACGACGTGCACCTCCAGTCCGCGTCGTACCGCCTCTCGCAGCAACGCGCGAACGTTCGCATCACCCCGCTCGGTCGCGACGAGAGCGCCCGCGTCGAGGCTGACTCCGCTCATCGGCCGAGCACGTCGAGCACCCGCTCAGCACGAGCCCTGGCGTCCTCGTCGGGAGTCCCCAGCTCGGCGTCCATCTCGTCGAGAACCAGCACGTCGTCAGGCGAGGGAAGCAGGAGCTCGAGGTCGCGGAGTGCCGCTGCGTGCGCATCCACGAGCATCGACGCCAGTCGCCCGACCGCGAGGATCGGCACGACGACGTACGTCAGCTCGATCTTGCCGTGGAAGGGTTGCGGCTCGCGGTCGCCGTGGGCCGGTGCGCATCACGTCGACGAGACGGAGCACGTGATCGACGGCCTGGTCAGCATCGACCACATCGCCGTGCCGCGTGGTTCGAGTGCGGTCGCCACGCGGATCGAGGCGTCGTACGACGGCAAGCGGCTCTCGGACCACGACGCCTACGTGGTCGCCTCGGCTTGAGTCCGACGTAGCGTCATGGTTTCGACTGGGCGCATGAACCGCTCGGTGCTCGCCTACCTCACGTCCTACGGGATCTCCTTCCTCGGCAACTCGGTCGCGGCTGTCGTCCTGCCGCTCGTCGTGCTGCAGACCACCGGAAGCGCGCTCGACGCCGGGCTCGTCGCCGCCGCCACCGCGCTCCCGGCGTTCGTGGCCGGGTTGTTCATGGGCAGCGTCGTGGACCGGTACGACCGACGCTGGGTGTCCGTGCTGACCGACGTCATCTCGGGCGCGGCCGTCGCGGCGCTGCCGATCACCGCGCTGTTCACCGATCTCGGACTCGGCTGGTTCGTGCTGTTCGGCATCCTCGGGTCGTTCGGCGACGTGCCTGGGCTGACCGCCCGCGAAGCGCTCCTCCTGCCCGTCGCGCGTCGCAGCTCGTGGTCCGTGGACCGGCTGGTCGGGCTCCGCGAGGGAACGGCCGCGATCACGATGATCGTCGGCCCGGCGATCGCTGCCGGCCTGGTCACCGCGCTGGACGAGACCGAGGCACTCTGGGCGACCGCCACCATGTCCCTGGTGGCCGCGCTCATCACCCTCGTCCTGCCTCGCGACGTCGGCGTCATCGAGGTGTCGCCGGTCGGGTCGTCGCCGCGCGCGGTGCTGGCCCACCTGGCCGAGGGGTGGTCGCTCCTCTTCCTGCGCAGCCCCTTCCTGCTGACCGTCACGGTGCTCACGCTGGTCCTCGCGTCCTGCCTCGCGGCCGTGCAGGGCCTCCTGCTCCCGGTGCACTTCACGATCACGGGCGACGAGGGGCGGCTCGGCCTCGTCCTCAGCTCGCTGGCCGTCGGCATGCTGGTCGGCGCGGGCGTGTACGCCGCCGTCGGCACACGGCTGTCGCGACGGGTCTGGCTGGTCGTCGGCCTGCTCGGCTCCGCGGCCGGGCTGCTCGTGATCGGCTCCCTGCCGGCGGTGTGGCTGGTCTTCGGCGGAGCCGCGATCGTCGGTACGTTCGGGGGCATGGTGAGCACCGTGCTCGGCGTCCTCATGACCGAGCGCATCCCCGAGCAGCTGCGCGGTCGGGTGACCGGCACCCAGAACGCCCTGCTCACCGTGGCGCCGTCCCTCGGCATCCTCGCGACCGCCGTCCTCGTCGACCAGGTCTCGCTGGGGGCGGCCGGCCTCGCGATCGGCGGGCTGTGGGCCGTCGTGGCCGTCGCCGCCCTGTTCCTCCCCTCGCTGCGCGACCTCTCCTCGCCGGAGTCTTCGCAGTCCCCGGAGCTCGTGGCATGAGGAGCAAGGAGGTCGCCGAGCTCGCCGGCGTCTCGGTCCGCACGCTCCGGCACTACCACCAGGTCGGCGTGCTCCCCGAGCCCGGCCGCGGCACGAACGGCTATCGCACCTACGAGCTCTCGCACGTCGCCCGGCTCCTCCGCATCCGGACGCTCGCCGAGCTCGGCGTACCCCTCGAGCGGATGGCCGCCGTCCTCGACGATCCCGCCGACACCGCCAGCGCGGGCCTGCTCGCCGACCTCGAGACCCAGCTGCGCGAGCGCATCGCGCACCTCGAGGGCCAGCTGCGGCGGGTGAGCGAGCTGCGCACCTCCCGCGCGCGGCCGGACCTGACTCCGGCGCTGGCCGAGTTCCTCGAGGCGGTGGGCGGGGTGGAGGAGTCGGGTCTCGCCGACCTCGAGCACGACGCCTCGGTCCTGCTGGCCCGCCTCTACGAGGCCGGTGGGACGCCCGAGGACCTGCACGAGCTCGCAGCGGTGCTCAACGACGTACGCAGCCGCGGGGAGTACGACGACTTCGCCGCCCGCTTCGAGGCACTGCCTTCGGACGCCTCCGAGGCCGACGTCCGCGAGGTCGCGGGGGCCTTCGTCGCCGCGTTCGGCCCGTCGCTGACGCAGCACGCCGACACGGCGATGGGCGGACGGCTCCGTCGGCTGCGCGAGCAGGACGTGCCCGCCGTCGACCTCGACCGGCGCCTCAACGACGCCCAGGCCGCGGTGCTCCGGCTGATCGGTGACACGCTCTGACCCGTGGCGTCCCCGCCGCTCCACACGTGTCCGAGATGTCGCCCTAGATCGCACGTTGTGAGGGCCACTTCACGGACACGTGTGGCGTCGGTCAGGTCAGGCCTTCTCGCACGCGATCCCGTCGCCGTCGCGGTCGAGCCCGCGGTTGGCGCGCATCGCGGTGTTGTAGAGCGCGGTGTCACGGCGGAAGTTGGTGACCGGCGTGCCGGACGTACGGTCGCGGGCGTTGGCCCGACCGACGCCGTGCGGCAGGCGCTGGTTGACGGTCGTGCAGTTCTGCCACTGCGACGGCACGGCTGCCTCAGCCGGAACGGTCAGCACCAGGACAGGTGCTCCGAGGACGACGCTGGCGATGGCGCCGACGTACTTCTTGCGCATGGTGGATCCCCCTTGAGCGACGAGGGGCCAGCATGCGTCGAGTGGCATCGTCCTGTCCGGCGAACGGCGGAACCGGGTCGACCCGGACTCTACGACCGACCCTGACCCTCCCGTCGCTCCTCCTTCTGCTGCTGCCGCTGCTCCCTGGCCGGCTTGGTCTGTGCCGGCTCGGCGGGTGATGGCGGGACGATCACGGCCGAGACCTGTTCGCTGAGCCATCCCGTCGCCTTCTCGAAGCCACCGGTCAGGAGCGCGACCATCAGGGCGGCGGCCACTGCCAGGCCGGCAAGAGGATTGCTACGCCGACGCTTGGGCGAACGTCCTGCCCTCCGCTGGGCGGCTGTCTTCGGCACTGCCGCGACCGGGTGCCGAACAGCGCCTGCCGCGATCGCCTCGGCGCAGCGGCGTACATCGTCGTCGCCGAGCAGGTGCGGGCGCGCCGTCAGCATGGTGGTCAGCGTGGCGGTCGAGCAGACCTCGACGCTCCACGACTTCGTCGCCACAGGCTCGTCCCGCACGAAGCACAGGACACCGACGCAGGGAACAGGCTCGACGAGCTCTCCGACGGCGATCGCCGCTGCCGTCACCGAGGAGACGGTCTGCTCGCGCTGACGACCGTTCTGGCGCAGCACCTGGTCGCGGACCTCGATCCGGCCCGACCAGTTCTTGGCGTCCACGACGAACACGCCACTTGGCCCGACCACGACGTGGTCGAGGTTGGCGCGCTGCCGGCACGGCCAGGCAAGGTCGTGCAGGACGACCCATCCCTCGGGCAGCGCCTCGAGCGCCCGTGCCACCGCGGCCTCACCGTCGGCGCCACGCTCCCAGAGCGCGGCGGACCGTTGCAGCCGCTCGGCCTGCTCGCGCTGTCGCCGCGCCATCTCGTACGCGGACTCTCCTGCCGATGCCATCTCGACCACCCCCGGCGGTGAGGGTAGGCCTCGACTCACTCAGCTCGCCAGCGAATCAGCGGAACGATCCCAAAGGATGAAGGCCGCGCGGCGCATGCTCAAGCGTCAGCAGGGGTACCAGATCACGCCGCCCGGGCGATAGCAGCGCGGACCGGTGTAGCTGTGCGGGACGCCCGGCGGCCACCAACTGCCACCACTGTTCGTGCTCGAACCGCCACTGTTGTCTCCGCTGTTGCCTCCTGACTGGTTGCGGATGATGTTCCACTGGCGCGTCTTCGATGCTCGCACTGACTTCACCCGGCGGAGGGCAGGTGCCCGGAGGGTCTTGGTGTAGGTGGTGAAGAAGCCGGACTTGATCCCGTAGCGAGCCGCCGACGCTGCGGTGATGAGCGCGACAGCCTGGTTGAGCTTCCTGTTCGCGGAGTCGTACTGGGCACGGGAGCGCACGGGCATCGACTGGGCCTGCGACACCATCGCGTCGGCCCGGCGCACACGGGACACCGGGGTGCATGAGCGCCGTGGGCTGAACATGCCGACACCTGCACGCTTCGCCTTTGCGGCCGCGCTGGCGACTCGTCCGTAGTAGGTGCCGTTGGGTGCGATGCTCAGGGGAAATCCGAGTCCGCGCTCAGCGAGGGACACAGACAGCCACTCCCCGCCATCTGGTTTCACCAGGGCAAGCAGCCGGTCATATGGATCGCGGAGCTCTCGGTCGTATCGCAACGCGATGACCTGCCCGCTCGGCAGTGCGCGCCGGGTGTGGGCGGTGGCCTGGGCTGCCATGCAGGTCCCAACCTCAGGAGTGTCGATGTTCAGAAATCGCACCCGCTCCTGCGTCACGCCGACCGACGCCACGATCGTGTCTCCATCCACCACACGCACGACCGCCCCTTCCTCCGCAGGCGCAGCAACGGCAGGCACGGAGACGAGAGGGAGGAGAAGAACGACCAGCACGGCAGCGGCACAAGTCATAGCTCTCGCCGAACGGCCATGGGAAGAGGCGCGGGACGAGCCCAGGTGCGGCACGGTGGAGACTCCGATCGAATGGATGGTCACAGCAACCGCAAACTTCACCACTCGGAGCCTCAACGTGTCTGCGGATCCAGCGAGGAGCAGACTTTCGGACCACCGCGTGACCCACTACCCAGCTTCGCGACCTGTGAGGATCCTTCCGTGCGGATCGGAACCTGGAATCTCGCTGGCCGGTGGTCGAGCGATCACCTCTCACTGATGGAGGAGGCCGACTGCGACGTCTGGCTGCTCACCGAGGTGAGCGAACGGACCAGTCTGGCCGGCCATGCGTTGCACCTGTCCCAGGCACGGATGACAGCACGGCGTCGATGGGCAGGCGTTGCCAGCCGACTGCCGATGTCGTCGTGCCCTGACCCGCACGCCGCGAGCGCGCAGGTGCAGGTCGGTGGGCTCACGCTCGTGAGCTCGATCCTGCCGTGGAAGGGCGCGCGCTCGGCCCCCCCTTGGGTCGGCGACCGGCATGCGACCAAGACGGCTCACGCGATCGATGACCTGCTCCTTCGCCTCCGTGCTGCCGACACTCTGGTGTGGGGTGGTGACTGGAATCACGCGCTGGTCGGAAGGGAGTCCGCCGGGTCGAAGGCCGGTCGGGAGTCGGTCCTCGCGGCGCTGGACGAGCTGGAGCTCGACGTCCCGACCACCGAGCTACCGCACGCACTCGATCACCTGTTGAGCATCGACCACATCGCCGTGCCGACAGGGTTGTCCGCTACCGCGGCACGGGTCGTCGCGGCGTCCGGCAGTAAGCGGCTCTCCGACCACGATGCGTACGTCGTCAAGATTGACTTGTGACTGCCCGGCAGATGCCGATCCGCCCTGCGACGTCACGAGGCGGACTGAACCTCCAGGCATGAGACGAAAGGCCCGCCCCAGATCGGGACGGGCCTTCGACGTGTTTCTCAGATCAGCTGCAGCCGCTGGTGCTTCCGCAGCCCTCGCACACGTAGCACGAGCCAGCAGGCCGCATCTTCGTGCCGCAGGTCATGCAGAGCGGCGAGTCGACGGCCGTGCCGGTGAGCTGCTCGAAGAGCTCGGCGGTGGTCTTCGCCTCGGCCGGGGCCGGCTTGGCGGAGGCCTCGACGATGTCTGCGTCCCTGGTCTCGACGGACTCGACCGGCGCGGCGAGCTCGACGAGCTCGGAGGCGTTGCCGGTCTCCTCCACGAGCGGCTCGTAGGAGCCCGTCTCGAGGTGACGCTGGCGCTCGTCGGCCGAGTAGATGCCGAGGGCCGAGCGCTCCTCGAAGGACAGGTAGTCCAGGGCCAGGCGACGCCACACGTAGTCCATGAGCGACTGCGCCATGCGGACGTCCGGGTCGTCGGTGAGGCCGGCGGGCTCGAAGCGCAGGTTGGTGAACTTCGAGACGTAGGTCTCCAGCGGGACGCCGTACTGCAGGCCGATCGACACCGCGATCGAGAAGGCGTCCATCACGCCGGCGAGGGTCGAGCCCTGCTTGCCGAGCTTGAGGAACACCTCGCCGAGCTGGCCGTCCTCGTGGGCGCCGGAGGTCATGTAGCCCTCGGCACCGCCGACGGTGAACGACGTGGTGCGGGAGACGCGCGACTTCGGCAGGCGCTTGCGGACCGGGGCGTAGACGACCTTCTCGACGACCTTGGTCTCGACGGCCGAGTCGGCCGCAGCCTTGTCGGCGGCGTCCTTCTTGGCCTTGCCGCCACCGTCGGACAGGGGCTGGCCGACCTTGCAGTTGTCGCGGTAGATCGCGGTCGCCTTGAGGCCGAGCTTCCACGACTGTAGGTAGACGTCCTCGATCTCCTCGACCGTGGCCGACTCGGGCAGGTTGACCGTCTTGGAGATCGCGCCGGAGAGGAACGGCTGCGCGGCAGCCATCATCCGCACGTGGCCCATCGGCTTGAGCGAGCGCGCGCCCATGGCGGTGTCGAAGATCTCGTAGTGCTCGAGCTTGAGCGACGGGGCGTCGATGACGTGGCCGTGCTCGGCGATGTAGGCGACGATCGCCTCGATCTGCTCGGGCTGGTAGCCCATCTTCTTCAGGGCCCGCGGGATCGTCTGGTTGACGATCTGCATGGAGCCGCCGCCGACGAGCTTCTTGAACTTCACCAGCGAGAAGTCGGGCTCGATGCCGGTGGTGTCGCAGTCCATCATGAAGCCGATGGTGCCGGTCGGCGCGAGCACGGAGGCCTGCGCGTTGCGGAAGCCGAACTTCTCGCCCAGCTTGACCACGTCGGCCCACGCCTGGGTGGCGAGCTTGTGGGTGCGTCCGTCCTCGGTGTGCAGCACGCGCACGACGTCGTTGGCGGCCTGGTGCTTGCGCATCACGCGCTTGTGGGCCTCGGCGTTGCGGGCGTAACCGGCATACGGGCCGACGATCCCGGCGAGCTCGGCGCTGCGCCGGTAGGACGTACCGGTCATGAGCGAGGTGATCGCGGCGGCCATCGAGCGGCCACCCTCGGAGTCGTAGCCCAGGCCCATCGCCATGAGCAGCGCGCCGAGGTTGGCGTAGCCGATGCCGAGCTGGCGGTAGTCGCGGGTGGTGTCGCCGATCGCCTCGGTCGGGAAGTCGGCGAAGCAGATCGAGATGTCCATCGCGGTGATGATGAACTCGACGGCCTTGGCGAACAGGGCGGCGTCGAAGGTGTCGTCGTCCTTGAGGAACTTCAGCAGGTTGAGGCTCGCGAGGTTGCAGGACGAGTTGTCGAGCGACATGTATTCCGAGCAGGGGTTGGACGCGGTGATGCGACCGGTCTCGGGGTTGGTGTGCCAGTCGTTGATCGTGTCGTCGTACTGCAGGCCCGGGTCGGCGCAGGCCCAAGCGGCCTCGCTGATCTTGCGGAACAGGCCCCGGGCGTCGACGGTCTCGATGACCTCGCCGGTGCCGCGCGCACGCAGGCCGAACTCGGTGCCGTCCTCGACGGCGCGCATGAACTCGTCGTTGACGCGCACGGAGTTGTTGGCGTTCTGGTACTGCACGGAGGTGATGTCGGCGCCACCGAGGTCCATGTCGAACCCGGCGTCGCGGAGGGCGCGGATCTTGTCCTCCTCCTTCGCCTTCGTCATCACGAACTCCTCGATGTCGGGGTGGTCGACGTCGAGGACGACCATCTTGGCCGCACGACGCGTCGCGCCGCCCGACTTGATGGTGCCGGCGGAGGCGTCGGCGCCGCGCATGAAGGAGACCGGGCCCGACGCCGTACCGCCGCTGGAGAGCAGCTCCTTGGACGAGCGGATGCGGGAGAGGTTGAGGCCGGCACCGGAGCCGCCCTTGAAGATGAAGCCCTCCTCCTTGTACCAGTTGAGGATCGAGTCCATCGAGTCGTCGACCGAGAGGATGAAGCAGGCCGAGACCTGCTGCGGCGAGGCGGTGCCGACGTTGAACCACACGGGGCTGTTGAAGGAGAAGTACTGGTTGACCAGGAGCCAGGTCAGCTCGTGCTCGAAGATCTCGGCGTCGGCGCCGGAGGCGAAGTAGCCGTGGTCGGCGCCCGCCTTCGTGTACGTCTTCACGATCCGGTCGATCAGCTGCTTGAGGCTCCACTCGCGGGCCTCGGTGCCGACCGCGCCGCGGAAGTACTTGGTCGTGACGATGGTCGAGGCGTTCACCGACCAGAAGTCGGGGTACTCCACGCCACGCTGCTCGAACACGGTCTCGCCCGTCTTCCAGTTCTGCTGGACGACGTCGCGACGCTCCCACGTGATCGCGTCGTAGGGATGCGTGCCCTCGGTGCTGAAGACGCGCTCCAGCTTGAGGCCCTTGCCCTTGGCCGCCTTGCCGCGGGTGCTCACCGTCTCGGTCATGTGGGCTCCTGGTTCCCTAGTTCTTCTTCAACTTCGCGAGTCTTCTCGCGGCTGCTTGGTAGGCCCGGCAGGCAGCTTCCCCACTCCCTGCCGGGCCGATCGTGGGTCAGCCCGACGTGACGGGCTGATCGTCCGCGGCTCGTTCGAGCCGCAGCATCTTGATCTCGGCGTCGAAGTCGTCGACCGACTCGAACGCGCGGTAGACGGAGGCGAACCGGAGATAGGCCACCTCGTCGAGGGCGCGCAGCGGCGCCAGGATCGCGAGGCCGACGTTGTTGGCGTCGAACTCGGCCTGACCGCTCAGGCGCAGGGCGTCCTCGACCTCCTGGCCGAGGCAGGCGAGCTGGGCGTCGGTGACCGGACGGCCCTTGCAGGCCTTGCGGACGCCGGCGATCGCCTTGTCGCGGTTGAACGGCTCGGTCGCGCCGGAGCGCTTGAGCACCGTGAGCTGCATCTTCTCCACCGTGGTGAAGCGGCGGTCGCACTGCGCGCAGCTGCGTCGGCGACGGATCGAGCCACCGTCGTCGGCGACGCGGGAATCGAGGACCTTGGTGTCCTCGTTCTTGCAGTAGGGACAGTGCATGCTGGTCCTCCTCTCGCGTCGTCAGGGCACGCTTCACACACCCCTCTCAACAGGGTGTCGCCTGGGGATGTTCCTGTGGAGAACTGCCCTCAGGCTGTGCGCTTCGGCCTCTAGCTTGTGCACCAGATGTGGATAACTACAGCGGTGTAAGTACTAGATGTAGTGGTAACCGTACGCCCCGACCACAACCGTTGGCAAGCGAATGCGGCAGCCCGGCCGATCAATTTGGCAGGACCCTCAAACGTGCAGGTCAGCGGCCTTCGGGACCCACCGAGAGCGGCGTGTCGAGATCGAATTGTGGCCCGTTCCGGTGTCCCACTCAGGCCACATCCGCCACAATGATCCCGTGGCCACGGGGAAGAGAGCAGCGTCGCGTCGCGGCACTCCGGCGCCCCGCAGCCTGAACCGAGCCGCGCTCCTGCTCGGAGCTGCGATCACGGTCTGCGTGATCGCCTGGGGCTACCTCGTCTACGCCGCCATCGACTTCGGTACGGCGGCCCGCGGGGGCAGCTCGTCGGCCTGGTCGTTCATGGCCCTGGCCTGCCTCGGCGCGATCGCCTGCCTCTTCGTCGGCCTGCTGCTGGTCGCGCGGCTCGTGCGGGCGCTGGGCATCACCTCGGCGCCCTCCACCGGGTCCTCGGACTCCCCGGACCGGCCGCCTCGCCCGGTCGGCGGGAAGCGCGCGGCTCGCTAGGTCGAGGTCTGCTCGTCGATGCTGCGAGCGATCCTCGACCTAGCCGCCATCGTCTTCAGATGGCGGAGCCTCTGAGCCATCTGGTGACTCGGGGACTCCACTGTCATCGCAGGACGAGCTGTGGGAGCGCCTCGACGACCTGCAGGTCAAGGCCCGCGCCCGGGACGGTGAGCGCGTCGGGGATGGAGACCCAGTCGCCGTTCCCGATGCGGTACTCGCCGGTGTAGGTCGTGTCGAGACTGACGACCACGTCGCCCTTGCGTGCGTACTCGTGGGTGACGTCGAGGTCAGGGTGCGGCCGGCCGGGGCTGGCGGTCGAGGTGCTGTCGCCATCACCGAAGTGGAAGGCGTACGTCGTCGGCGTCGCGCGGATCGTCACCGACCGACCGACGATGGTCAGGCTCTGGGACACCGTCTTGTTGTCGAGCGTGTAGAAGTTCGTCTTGAAGTTCACCAGCGTCTTGCCGTCTGGCGGCTGGACGACGAGTGCCGACTCGGGCCAGGCGATCCGCTTGAACTCCTCAATCGCCAGGGCGCCGATGTCGATCTGCTCGACCTCTTCCTCCGGCACGCAGACGTCGCCGACGTCGGTGCCGTCCATGTAGACGTCGTGGACGAAGCCCGTCTGACCGTTCTCGATGCACTCGACGTACTCCGTGCAGATTCCACCGTTGCCGCACTGGATGTTGACGACCCAGGTGTGTCCGTCGCCTGAACTGGCAGCAGACGAGTACTCGGAATACGACCAAGAACAGTCAGATGCCACCGCCTGCCAAGTCACTTGGATGCACGAGGCTGGATCAGCTGCACTTGACTGGGCGATAGGGCCCGCCCCCAGACCTAGGAGGCTGAAGATGGAGACAACGACCAGTCGCTGCATCAGATCACCGCGTAGTTGCGCATGATGAAGCTGCCTGCCTTTGCCCGCAGAATCATCCGATAACGCTGGGTGGCCGCGGGAAAGGTCTGATCCGGCTCCCCCGGGGTGACGATGCGCAACCGCGCAGCCCGCACATCTACTACATACGTCGGAGGCTCAGCTGAGTCCCGAACCATGTCCAGCACCTCCGAGCCTTCGAAGTCGACTGCCCCGCCGTCCGCGTAAACGTCGAGGACCTGTTGTGCGTAGGTCCTGCACGCCTGGCAGCCTTTCGAGATAGCAAGAAACGTCGAAGCGTCGCCAGTCACGACCATGCTGTCGGCTGCGGCTTGCCAGCGCCGGATGAAGTCCTCCGGACTCTCCGCCTCGGGCTCCGGCGTCTCGGTCTCCGTCACGTCCTCGGTCGGAGAGGACCTCGTCGGGTCGGGGATGTCGGGCGTGGGCTCGGGGTCGCCTCCCCCACCCGAGCAACCAGCGAGCAGGAGAAGAGCGGAGGCGAGCGCCAGCGCGCGGCGTACGTGCATGGATTCGGTGGCCTTCCCGGGAACGTCAGCACCGTCAAGTTACCCATGACGGCATCGCTTGAACCAGACCCACGGCAAAGCCTGTGGACAACCCACAGCCCGGGTGGCGGCGATCTCCGAGCCCACTGCGCTGGCGTTGCACCGCCGCCGGACCGTGCCGAAATACGCCGAGGGGCGGGCCACGGGGCCCGCCCCTCGTCTTCCCCTTGGTCCACCAGCCGGGGTCGAAGCGACTGGTGGAGGTCTACGCGCCTAGTCGGTGACGACCGGGACGCGGAGCTTCTGGCCAGCGTCGAGGCTGGCGGACTCGAGCGCATTGAGGCGCTCGATCTGGCTCATCATGCCGCGGACGTCACCGTCGGTGGCCAGGTCGCTGGCGATCCCCCACAGGGTGTCGCCGGGCGTGACCTGGACGACCTCCGTCGGCGCGGCCTGACCGGCCGAGTCGGTGCCGACGGCGCCACCGGCGAGCATCATCGCCACGCCGAGCACCAGGAAGAGCGATGTCACGAAGACCACGAGCCGCCCGCGACGCGTCAGCCGAACGGTGGAGCTCGGGCGGGCGGTGGGAGTGAAAGCAGGTGCAAGGCTGAGGGTGCTCATGGTGGCCTCCTGGGGAAGTGTCAGCCGGATCGTGTCTGTCGAGGAATGTCTAGTGACGACCACCGACAGCGGGCCTGAGTCGATCAGGCGTTCGATCGAACAGGTGTACGACGTTAGAGCACGTGTTCGAACCTCGTCAAGCACCCGGTCGAACAATTGTTCGGCGGACTGCTGCCCGAACTCGCGACACGCGCGCTTCGAACAGATGTTTGATACCCCGGCGCACCGGCGGCTACGGTGAGCCAACAGCCACCGCGTCGAGAGGTTCTGAAGAGATGGCCAAGTCAGACGACAAGAACGTCATCGAGATGCCCGACGGTCCCCCGGACGCGACCGGACTGACCCCGCGTCAGCAGCGGGTGCTCGCCACGATCAAGGACTCGATCGAGACCAAGGGCTACCCGCCCTCGATGCGCGAGATCGGCCAGGCCGTCGGCCTCACGTCGTCCTCGAGCGTCGCCCACCAGCTCCGCGTGCTCGAGGGCAAGGGCTTCCTCAAGCGTGACCCCAACCGGCCCCGCGCCCTCGAGGTGTTCCTGCCCGAGGTGATGGCCGCGCGCCGCTCGATCTCCCACGGCGACGAGTCCAGCGTCGACGAGACCGGCATCGGTGACGTCGCCCCGACCGCGGTCAACATCCCCGTGGTCGGTCGCATCGCCGCCGGTGGCCCGATCCTGGCCGAGGAGCAGGTCACCGACGTCTTCCCGCTGCCCAAGCAGCTCGTCGGCGACGGCACGCTCTTCCTGCTCGAGGTCTCCGGCGACTCGATGGTCGACGCAGCCATCTGCAACGGCGACTACGTCGTCATCCGCCAGGAGCAGACGGCCGAGAACGGCCAGATCGTCGCCGCCCTGATCGACGGCGAGGCCACGGTCAAGACGCTCCAGCGCAAGGACGGACACGTCTGGCTGCTGCCGCACAACGAGTCGTACGACCCGATCCCCGGCGACAACGCCACGATCCTCGGGGTCGTGACGGCGGTGCTGCGCAGCCTCTGACCCCGGGGTCGCCCGGCGCCCTGGGTCTCGACACGGGCGCTGGGCGCCCTGCTCGACCGGCGGGAGCTGACGCTGGGCGACCTGCTCGACCGGCGCACGACCACCCGTGGGTGCGTTGAAAGGTCACCACCCACGGTCCACGATGGCTGCATGAGCATCGTCGAGCAGTCCTACGACTACGTCATCGTCGGCGGGGGTGTCACGGCCGCCAGCGCGGTGAAGGGCATCCGCTCCGAGGACAGCAGCGGCACGATCGGGATCCTCGGCTCGGAGCCGGTGAAGCCCGTCTACCGACCGGACCTGTCCAAGGACCTCTGGCTCGACGACGACAAGAGCCTCGAGGACTCCTCCCTCGCCGGTGACCTCGACGGTGACGACGGCGTCGACCTCGTCACCGACACGACCGTGACCGAGATCGACCCCGGCGCACACGTCGTACGCCTCGCGGACGGCACGAGCATCGGCTACGGCAGGCTCCTGCTGGCCACCGGTGCCGAGCCGCGCACCCTCGCGGTCGACCCCGGCCCGAAGGTCGTCTACTACCGCACCGCCGCCGACTACGAGCGGCTGCGCGCCATCGCTGCGACGGGCAGCCACGTGGTGGTCGTGGGCGGCGGCTACATCGGCTCCGAGATCGCCTCCGCGCTCGTGCAGAACGGCGTCGACGTCACCCTCGTGCTGGACCTGGAGGACGTGCAGGAGCAGATGTTCCCGCGGGCTCTGGCCGCCACGCTGACCAAGGCGTTCGACGACCGCGGCGTGACGATCGTGCACGGCTCGGTCGAGGGCGGACAGGAGCAGGACGGTGGCGTCCGGATCCGCCTCGAAGACGGCACCGACATCACCGCGGACGGCGCGGTCATCGGCGTCGGCGTGCTCCCCCGCACGGGCCTCGCAGAGGCAGCCGGACTCGACGTCGACAACGGCATCGTGGTCGACGCGCACCTGCGCACCAGCGTCGAGGACGTGTACGCCGCGGGCGACGTGGCGGCCTACCCCGACGCGCTCCTCGGCCGCCGTCGCGTCGAGCACGTCGACCACGCCGAGAAGTCCGGCGAGCTCGCCGGCCGGGCGATGGCCGGTGCCGACGCGACGTACGACTACACGCCGATGTTCTGGTCCGACATCTTCGACTACGGCTACGAGGCCGTCGGGGAGACGAGGAGCGACCTCGACATGGTCGAGGACTGGAAGGACGGCGAGATCGGGACGGGCGTCGTCTACTACCTGAGGTCCGGCCACGTGCGCGGCGTGCTGCTGTGGAACGTCTGGGACAGCGCGGACCAGGCGCGTGAGGTCATCGCCGAGACGTCGGACGCGCCGGTGGCCGACCCGGAGACGCTGCGGGGGCGCATCGCGTTCGAGTGAGGTGTGGTGCCGAGGGGTACCGGGTCTCGTGACAGGCGCCAGGGCGCCTTCCTCGACCGACGAGGCGGGCGCGGTAGCCTCGCGGCGATGTCCGACCCCACGCTGTTCCGCACCCGCCCGGGCAACCGACGCAGGCTGACACCGGCCGGCGAGGCGGAGGTCGAGCGCCTGGCCGCCGCGGGTGAGCGGTCAGGCTGGCTCAGCCCGCTGGCGTACAACCTCACGATCAGCCACAGCCACCGGTTCGTCTGGTACCGCGTGGCCAAGGTCGCGACCCGGACGATCCGCCACCACTTCGAGAGCCACGACGTCACGATGGACGTCGACCACGCGATGCGGATCCGCTACCCGCTGGCGGCGTACGCCGACTACCTCACGTTCGCCTTCGTCCGCGACCCGCTCGACCGCTTCGTGTCGGCGTGGCACGACAAGGTCGTGGACAACAACTACTACCGCTTCGAGCCCGATCAGCTGGAGCGGATGCAGACGATCGAGGAGTTCGCCCGCTGGACCGCGGCGCAGGACCTCGCGGCGGTGCCGGGGACCGACCAGCACCTGACGCTCCAGAGCCGGATGATCGACCTCAACCGCGTCGACCTGCTGGGACGGCTGGAGACCTTCGACCGCGACTTCGCCGAGGTGTGCCAGCGAGTCGGTGCGCCGGCCGTGCCGACCGCGCCGAAGAACCAGACCGCGCCCGGCGGGCGGGACCGGCAGGTCTCGGACGAGCTGCGGGAGCTGGTCGCGACCATGTACCGCCGCGACTACCAGGTCTTCGGCTACTCCCCCGACCGACCCTGACGAAGGACCCCGATGACGCTCGAACGCCCCCGCTTCACCACGACCAAGCTCCGCGAGGGCTATGACACGGGAGAGGTCGACTCGCTCGTCGACCTCGTCTTCCTGGTCCTGGCGCACGGCGAGGCGAACCTGTCCCCCAGCTCGGTCGAGAACTACCGATTCACCCCGACGCGGCTCCGTGACGGCTACGACATGGGCGAGGTCGACCAGTGGCTCGACGAGGCCGTCGTCGCACTCGCCGATCACCGGCGCAAGCCGGGAGCGGGCCCGAGCGCGGCCGGTGCGACGGCGTACGCCACTCCCCCGGCGACCCCGGCCGGCTCTCCCACCCGCTCCGACGCGATCGTCGAGGTGGGCGGCGGCACGAACCGCACCGTCCTCCTCGTGGTCGCGCTCGTGGTGCTGGCCGTGGCGGCCTACGTCCTCTTCCGCTGACGAGCGCGCGGGCTACGCCTCGCCCAGCCGCTTGAGCGCCTGGCGCACGAGCCCCGGATCGACCGTCGACCACATCGGCGGCAGCGACGCCTTGAGGAACCGGCCGTAGCGGGCGGTCTCCAGCCGCGGGTCGAGCACAGCGACGATGCCGCGGTCGGTGGTCGTCCGGATCAGCCGTCCGGCTCCCTGCGCCATCAGCAGCGCGGCGTGGGTGGCCGCGACCTGCATGAAGCCGTTGCCGCCGGCCTGGTCCGCGGCCTTCTGCCGTGCCGACATCAGCGGGTCGTCGGGCCGCGGGAACGGGATCCGGTCGATGATCACCAGCTGGCAGGTGTCGCCGGGGACGTCGAGGCCCTGCCAGAGCGAGAGCGTGCCGAACAGGCACGTGTGCGGGTCCTCCACGAACTGCTTGGCGAGCTCGGGCAGCTGGGCGTCGCCCTGCGCGAGCGTGGTGAGGTGCGGCAGCCTCGCGCGGACCGCCTCCGCCGCCGTCTCCGCCGCCCGACGGGACGAGAACAGACCGAGCGTACGGCCGTCGAGCGCGTCGACGAGGTCGCAGATCTCGTCGAGCTGGGCCTGGCCGAGACCGTCGCGGCCGGGCTGCGGGAGGTGACGGGCGACGTAGAGGATGGACTGCTGGCCGTAGTCGAACGGCGAGCCGACGTCGATGCCCTTCCACGGCAGTGCGTTCTCCGGATCGCTGCTCGCGACCTGGGAGCCGATCCGCTCGGCGGGCTTGAGCCCCAGCGAGGTGGCCACGGCGCCGAACTCGCCACCGAGCATCAGCGTCGCGCTGGTGAAGATCACCGTCTTGTCGGTGAGGAGCTTGTCTCGCATCGGCCCCCACACCTGGAGCGGTGCGACGTGCAGCCGCGCGGGGAACCGGTCGCGCGCCTCGCCGAGCCAGAGCACGTCAGCCTGCGATCCGGCCGCCATCCGCTCGGCGTTGACGAAGACCTCCTGCACCATCCCCTTCGACTGGGTGCGCCCGGCGTCGCCCTCACCCTCGCCGCCGGACTCGCGGGGATACGCCGAGACGCAGGCACGCGCCGCGTCGCGCACGAGCACCAGGGCGTCGGACAGCTGCTGCGAGACCTGGTCGATCCGCCCGGGAGGGGTCGCCTCGAAGGCCTCGGCCAGGGCGCCCGCAGCGTCCTCGAGGTCGCCTGCCGGGTCGCCCGACGCCGACTCGGTCCAGCGCGTCGAGCGACGGGCGGCACGCTCGATGTCGGACACCGCGAGCTCGTCGGTGGCTGCCTGGGTGACGCGCGCGGTGAGCTCGTGAGCCTCGTCGATGACCACCGTGTCGTAGTCGGGGATCATCGGCACCTCCTCGATCGCGTCGATCGCGAGGAGGGAGTGGTTGGTGACGACCAGGTGGCTGCGCTGCGCCTTCTCCTTGGCCAGCTCGGCGAAGCACTCCGCGCCGAAGGGGCACTTCGCGGCACCGAGGCACTCGCGGTGGTTGACCGAGACCTGACGCCACTCGCGGTCGGTGTGGCGCGGGGCGTTGTCGCGCTCGCCGCTGCCGCTCTGCTCGGACTCCTCCTCGGCCCACGCGCGCAGCTCGAGGACCTTCTCGGCCATCGACCCCATCGGGACGTCGACCAGGGTGCCCTGGTCGTCCGGGACGCCGGCTCGGATCCGGTGCAGGCAGGCGTAGTTGGAGCGGCCCTTGAGCACGGCGTACGACGTGTCGAGACCGGGCACGTCCTTGACCGCCTCGACCAGCCGCGGCAGGTCGCGCTCGACGAGCTGGTGCTGGAGCGCGAGGGTCGCGGTGGCGACGACGACGCGCTTGTCGTGGAGCATCGCCGGGACGAGGTAGCCCAGCGACTTGCCGGTGCCGGTGCCGGCCTGCACGAGCAGGTGGCGGCCCTCCTCCATGGCGTCGGCGACCTCGGTGGCCATCTGGACCTGGCCGTCGCGCTGCTGCCCGCCGAGCGCGGTGACCGCCTGGGCCAGGACCGTCGCGACGGAGGTGGTGGCGGTGTCGGTCTCAGGCACCCCAGAACCTTACGGGGCGGCGCCGACACGACGTCGTACGCCATCCACAGCGCGCCGCCGAGGAATGGCTGGCGCGCTCAGTAGTTCTTCTTGCGACCGATCTGCTTGCGGTTCATGTGACGCTCGATGCGCCGCTCGGGCTGGCCGAGGACCCGCGACAGGATCTTGACGCGGTACTTGTAGGCGACGACGCCGAGCACGACGATCAGCAGGAGCCAGAGCATGCGGTGAGCCTACGGCAACCCGGCAAGGGCCGGCGGGTCCAGCGAGCGGCTCGAGGGCGACCTTCGTACCCGAGTCTCCCGCTTGTCACCCCAGATCTGGTGTGACAAGCGGGGTGGTCACCGGATATCCGGTGACTCCAGGACCCAGGCCCGGAGGCCCAGAGATCCCAGAGATCCCAGACCCGGAGGCAAGCGGAGGTCAGACGACCGCGCCGGAGTCGTCGGCCGTCCGGACGACCTTCTCCTTCTTCACCCGGCTCATCGGATACCTCTCCTGCAAGTAGGTCAGGATCGGCGTGGCGACGAAGACCGACGACAGCGTGCCGATGCCGAGGCCGACGAGCAGGGCGATGGAGAAGTCGCGCAGCGAGTCGCCGCCGATGACGGCGAGCGCGGCCAGGATGAACATGGCGCCGAGGCCGGTGTTGACCGTGCGGGGCAGGGTCTCGACCGACGCCGTGTTGGCCAGCTCCATGAAGTCCTGGTCGGGCCGCGAGCCCCACCAGCGTTCTCGGATGCGGTCGAAGACGACGACGCTGTCGTTGACCGACAGACCCACGATGGTCATGGCGGCGGCCAGGAAGATGCCGTCGATCGGCTTGCCGAGCCAGGCGAACAGGCCGACGACGATGATCACGTCGTGCGCCATCGCGAGCACCGCGGAGAGGCCGAAGGTCCACTTGAACCGGATGGCGAGGTAGATGAGCTGGGCCAGGAACGCGACGCCGAAGGCGATGAGCGCGTTGTTGCGCAGCTCCTTGCCGAGGGACGAGCCGATCGTCTGGTCGTCGACCTTGTCGACCGTACCGCCGATCTTCGACAGCTCAGCCTCGATCTGGCGCTCCTGGTCGTTGCTGATCTCGCCGGTCCGGACGGTGAAGTCGGCCGTGTCGGCCGTCTGGACGACGGCCTCGGGGAACCCGGCCTCGGCGACGGCATCACGCGCCTGGTCGACGGAGATCTCCTTCGAGACGGTGTAGTCGAGCTGCCGGCCACCGGTGAACTCGACACCGAGGTTGAGGCCCTGGGTCGCGATGCCAGCGACGGCGACGACGAGCGCCGCCGCGGAGATGCCGAGCCAGGTGTTGCGGCGCTTCATCAGCTGCGGGTTCTTGCGCTCGAGCCAGCGGCGCACGCGGCCGATGTCGCCCAGACCGCTGACCATCGGCCGGCGCGCGACCGACTTCGGCGAGACGGCGACGTCGCACAGCACGCGGGCGATGATCAGCGCGGAGATCATCGAGGCGATGACACCGATGGTGAGCGTGACACCGAAGCCCTTGATCGGGCCGGAGCCCAGGAAGAAGAGCAGCCCGGCCGCCAGGAGCGTGGTGACGTTCGAGTCGATGATCGCGGTCCACGCCTTGTTGAACCCGATCGTGAGTGCCCGCCTCAGACCCGCGGAGGGATTGGCCTCGTACTCCTCCCTGGCTCTCTCGAAGACAAGCACATTGGCATCGATGGCCATGCCGATCGCGAGGACGAAGCCGGCGAGGCCGGGCAGGGTCAGCGTGGACCCCAGCCCGACGAGCATGGCGTAGGCGAGCAGGGCGTACGACGCCAGCGCGAGGGTCGCCATGAGTCCGACGAGGCGGTAGACGGCGACGATGAACAGTCCGGTCAGCAGGATGCCGATGAGGCCGGCCTCGATCGACTGGTCGATCGCCGCGGCACCGAGCGAGGGGCCGACGAGGCGGTCGGAGATCGGCTTGAGCTCGAGGGGCAGCGAGCCGCCCTCGATCAGCGCGGCGAGCTCGCCGGCCGACTTGGCGGTGTAGTCACCGGTGATCTGCGTGCCGCCGCCGCGGATGCCGACGTCGCAGCCGACGCTGGTCTCGACCTGGGGCGAGGAGATGATCTCGCCGTCGAGGACGATCGCGATCCGGCGCTTGGGGTCGCCGTCGGGGTTGCAGGCCGCCTTGCCGGTGATGTCGGCCCAGGTGTTGCCACCCTGGCGGTTGAAGTCGATCGCGACGACCCAGTTGACGCTGTTCTGCGGCTGCTGCGCGCTGGCCCCGGTGATCTCGTCACCCTGGATGACCGTGGGGCCGACCGCGAGGTAGTCGCCCTGGTCGGACGGCAGCACGAGGTCGCCCGCGCTGTCCCCGTCGCCGTTGCCGTTGCCGTTGCCCTGGCCGTCGTCCTGGCCGTCGTTCTGGCCGCCGTTCTGGCCGTTGCCGTTCTTCCCGTTGCCCTGGCCGTCACCCTGGCCGTTGCCGTCACCCTGGGTGTCGCCGCTCTCGTCCGGCGCGGCGGTCTCGTCCTGCTGGTCCTGGGCCTGATCGGGGTCGGTCGCCTCGTCGGGCTGCGCGGTGCGGAGCACCTCGTGGATGGTCAGCTTGGCCGTGGTGCCGATGCGCTCCTCGGCCTGCTGCGCCTCCTCGTCGCTGGTGACGCCGGGCAGCTCGACGAGGATGCGGTTCTGGCCCTGGCGCACGAGGGTCGACTCGGCGACACCGAGGGCGTCGACCCGGCCGCGCAGGACCTGCAGGGTCTTGTCGACGTTCTCCGAGGAGGCGGGTGTCGCCTCGGTGCCCTCCGCCTCGAAGACGAACTGCGCGCCGCCCTTGAGGTCGAGGCCGAGGTTGGGCTTGACGTTGATCGCCAGCGCCGCGCACCCGACCAGCAGGCCCAGCACGAGGAGGAAGCGGATCCAGACACCACGGGACATGCGCGACATACTTCCTCAAGGTCGACGTTCGCCCGAATCCGGGCTCGGACGGCTCAACGCGTGGCCGGCACCGTTGGTTCCGGCTCGCGCGAGACGCAAAACGTCAGCGACTGTACGCCGCCAGCTCCCCTGCCAGGTCGGCATTGGCGCGACCGACCACGAGCGTGCCGTCGCCGGTGTGCTCCAACGACCCGATCTCGGCCTCCTGGTGGATCCGGTTGACCAGGTCGCCGCGCTCGTAGGGCAGCAGCACGTCGAACTCCACCTGCGGGCGGGGCAGCTCGGACTCGATGGCCGCCAAGGCCGCCTCGATGCCGTCGCCGGTCTTCGCGCTGACCACCACGCTGTGCGGCTCACGGACGAGCAGCCGACTGATCACGAGCGGGTCGGCGGCGTCGGACTTGTTGATCACGATGATCTCGGGGACCTTGTTCGCGCCGATCTCGGCGAGCACCACCCGCACCGCGGCGATCTGGCCCTCGGGGTCGGGGTGCGAGCCGTCGACGACGTGGAGCAGCAGGTCGGAGTCGGCGACCTCCTCCAGCGTCGAGCGGAACGCCTCGACCAGGCCGTGCGGGAGGTGGCGCACGAACCCGACGGTGTCGGACATCGTGTAGATGCGCCCGTCCGCGGTCGTCGTACGACGCGTGGTGGGGTCGAGCGTCGCGAAGAGCGAGTCCTCCACGAGCACCCCGGCGTCGGTCAGGCGGTTGAGGAGGGAGGACTTGCCGGCGTTGGTGTAGCCGGCGATGGCCACGCTGGGGATGTGGTTGCGGCGGCGGGACTGACGCTTGACGTCGCGGGTGCCGCGCATCTCCTTGAGCTCGCGCCGCAGCTTGGCGATCTTGGTGTTGATCCGCCGGCGGTCGGTCTCGATCTTGGTCTCACCGGGGCCACGGCCACCGATGCCGTCACCGCCGGCGGCTCGGCCGCCGGCCTGGCGCGACAGGTTGCCGCCCCAGCCGCGCAGGCGCTGCTTCATGTACTGCAGCTGGGCCAGCTCGACCTGCGCCTGGCCCTCCTTGCTCTTCGCGTGCTGGGCGAAGATGTCGAGGATCAGCGCGGTGCGGTCGACGACCTTGACCTTGATCCTGTCCTCGAGGTTGCGCAGCTGGCTGGGCGCGAGCTCGCCGTCGCAGATCACCGTGTCGGCGCCGGTGGCCTGCACGATCTCTCGGATCCCCTCGACCTTGCCGCGCCCGATGTAGGTCGCCGGGTCGGGTGACTGGCGTCGCTGGAAGACGGCCTCGAGCACCTCGGAGCCGGCGGTCTCGGCGAGCAGCGCGAGCTCGGCCATGGAGTTCTCGGCGTCGGTGACGGTGCCGCCGGTCCACACGCCGACGAGCACGACCTTCTCCAGGCGGAGCTGGCGGTACTCGACCTCGGTGATGTCCTCGAGCTCGGTGCGCAGGCCCGCCACGCGCCGCAGCGCGTGACGCTCGGCGAGGTCCTGGGCGCCGACCGAGGCCTCCTCGGGATCGGCGTCGTCGTAGTCGGTGTCGTCGGCGTAGCCGGACTCGAAGTCGTCCGTGTCGTCGTCGAGCGTGTCCTCGAGCAGCTCGTCGTCGAGCTGGATCGTGTCGTCGTCCCAGCCGCGGGTGGCGTCGAGCGCGTCGCGCAGCGTGAAGTCGGCGGCCGGGGAGTCAGGTGCGTTCGTCATATGCCCACCAGCGTAGGTCGCGCGACCCGACCTGCGCGAACGCTTTGCCCACGCTCACCCGTCCTGCGTCAGGCGCGGTGCTTCCCGGCGGGCGCGACCTGCTCCGAGCCGACGGAGCCCGCGTCGAGGAACTCGTCGCACGCAGCGCGTACGTCGTGGGGCGTGTGGGCCGGTCCCACGACGACCACCCGCACACCGGCCGCGTGGAGCCGGTGGACCAGCGGGAGCATCGAGGTCATGTCGCCGGCGATGACGATCTCGTCGATCGCGGCGTCGCGGGCGATGTCGACCGCGTCGATGGCCAGCGCGACCAGCGCCTGGTCGTCGTCGTCGGCGAACTGGTGGAAGGAGTGCAGTCCCTGGCGGCGCATCCGGCCCACCCATCCGCCGAGGTCGGAGCGGGTCCAGTCGGCGTAGGCCCGGCACACGTTGACCGCGCCGCGCTCGGCCACCATCGTCAGCAGGCCGGAGGCGATGTCCTCGGTGACCCGGCGCGCGTCGATCAGCACGGCGATGCGCGGGGCGTGCTCGACCTCGTCGGCCGTCGGGCGGTGCGGGAGCGCGGGGATGCGCGGCGTCGCAGGCTGGAAGGCGCGCGGGCTCGGGGGCGGAGTGGTGGCGATGTTCGCCCGGGTGACGACGACCGGCACCGGCTCGGCCGGCGACGACTCGGCAGGTGCCGGCCAGGGGGTGGCGGGCCCGGCGGTGACCGCCTCGACCGGCTCGTCGGGCTCGGTCGGCTCAGGCGCTGGGCGTACGTCGTCCACGCGCGGCGCGACCTGCAGCACGCTGTCGCGACGCAGGCGCTCCTGGTGGCGGCCGACGGACATCCAGCGGCGCACGAGCGCGGTCAGCTCGCTCTCGCCGCCTGTGCCGGACCCGTCACCTGAATCGTTGTCCAGAGTCGCCCCACGCGACTGCATCATGTCGATCATCCCCACTTCCTGGCTGATTCCTCAGCACTCCCCAGGATGACCATGCCGCGTTCGTATAGCGAACACGCCGGAATCGGCAGAACTGACCGCGTCGGGCTAGACCACCGCGCGGCGGTCCATGCGCCGGTCGCGGGTCACTTGGGAGGCATCCGGATGCCGCCGTCGACGCGGATGGTCTCGCCGTTCATGTAGGAGTTGGTCAGGCACTCCACGACCATGCTGGCCAGCTCGGCGGCCTGGCCGAGGCGCTTGGGGAAGAGCACGTTGGCGCCGAGGTTGGCCTTGAACTCGTCGGGGTCGGGGAACGCGTCGTAGATCGGGGTGTCGATCAGCCCCGGCGCCACGGTGTTGAGCCGGATGCCGGCGGCGGAGAGGTCGCGCGCGACCGGGAGCGTCATGCCGACCACGCCGCCCTTGGAGGCGGAGTACGACGCCTGGCCGATCTGGCCGTCGAAGGCGGCGACCGAGGCGAGGTTGACGATCGCGCCGCGCTGGCCGTCGGCGTCGGGCTCGTTGCGACTCATCACGGTCGCGGCCTGGCGGGTCATGTCGAAGGTGCCGATCAGGTTGATCTCCACGACCTTGCGGAAGGCGTCGAGGTCGTGGGCCTGCTCGAGGAGCCCGTCGCGGCCGATGGTGCGCTGGGCCCAGCCGATGCCGGCGGAGTTCACGCAGGCGCGCAGCGGCGCGATCTCCGCTGCTGCCTCGACGGCGCCGGCGACCTGGTCGGTCTTCGTGACGTCGACGGAGGCGAAGACTCCCCCGACCTCCTGGGCGAGGGCCTCGCCCAGCTCGTCGTTGAGGTCGGCGACCATGACCACGGCGCCCCTCGCGGCGAGGGCTCGGGCGACCGCGGCACCGATGCCGCTGGCGCCGCCGGTGACGATGGCAGAGGATCCGGTGATGTCCATGGCCGCGATACTAGGACGTCCGAGCTGTCGGTCGACTACAGGTCGGTGACGCCGTCGGCGACCAGGACCGCAGGGCCGGTCATCAGGATGCGGTCGTCGTCGGTCCACACGATCGTGAGCGTGCCGCCGAGGACGTCGACGCGGTACGCCGTCCCGCGGGGCGCGCCGTCGGCGAGCGCAGCCGCCACGGCCACCGCGCAGGCGCCGGTGCCGCAGGAGCGGGTCTCGCCCGCACCCCGCTCGTGCACCCGCATCGCGACGTGGTGCTCACCGCGACGCACGACGAACTCGACGTTGACGCCGTCGGGGTAGACCGACGGGTCGTGGTCGGGCGCCTCACGCAGGGTGCCGGCGTCGGCGAGGTCGTCGACGAAGGCCACGGCGTGCGGGTTGCCCATCGACACGTGCTGCGCGGCCCAGCTGCGTCCGTCGACCGACACCGTGGTCTCGCCCAGCACCACTGGCGTACCCATGTCGGCGGTGAGCTCGTCGCCGGCCAGGTCGAGCACCTTGACGCCGTCGCGGGTCTCGATCCGCATCGGGAACGGCTCGCCCTGGTGGTCGTGGAGGTAGCGAGCGAAGACCCGGACGCCGTTGCCGCACATCTCGCTGACCGAGCCGTCGGCGTTGCGGTAGTCCATGAACCAGCCCTCGGCCCGCCGGACCGCGCGCAGCACGCCGTCGGCGCCCAGGCCCGCTCTTCGGTCGCACAGCGCCCGCACCCGCTCGGTGGAGAGGTCGCCGTGAACCGTGCCGTCGGGGTCGGGCAGGACCACGAAGTCGTTCTCGGTGCCGTGGCCCTTGAGGAAGGGGTAGCTCACGCGTCCCAGTGTGTCAGGCAGGGGACTACTTCTTGTCGACCACCGCGGCCGACCCCTTGCCCCGGCGGCTGGGCTCGGCCACCGCGGTCAGCAGCTTGTTGGGACCGAACTCGATCGCTGTCGCGGCGCCGATCTCCGCGGCGCTGGTGAACGCGTCGCCGGCCGGCGCGAGGGTGTGGCCCAGCGCGGTGAGGGCGACGCCGTAGGCGTCGATGAAGGCCGGCTCCGCCGACACGCTCGCGGTGTTGCGCTGCGAGGCGCGCGGGGCGGCGATGGCCTCCTCGATGGTCATGCCGAGGTCGATCCGGTTGACCAGCATCTGCAGCACGGTCGTGATGATCGTGGAGCCACCGGGCGAGCCGAGCGCGAGGAACGGCTTGCCGTCCTTGAGCACGATCGTCGGCGACATGGAGCTGCGCGGGCGCTTGCCCGGCTGGATGCGATTCGGGTCGGCGGCGTCGTACACGGTCGAGAAGTCGGTCAGCTCGTTGTTGAGCAGGAAGCCGTGGCCGGGCACGGTGATGCCCGAACCACCGGTCTGCTCGATCGTGAGGGTGTACTCGACGACGTTGCCCCACTTGTCGGCGACGGTGAGGTTGGTGGTCGAGATGTTCTCGGTGTCGGGGTCGGTGACGCCCTGCTCCTTCGTCGGGCTGCACACGCCGTCGTACGACGTCACGTCACCGGCGGCGACCGGCTTCGCGGCCGCCGCGTCGGGGTTGAGCGAGCAGGCGCGCTCGGCCGCGAACTTCTTGTCCAGCAGTCGCTTGACCGGCACGTCGACGAACGCCGGGTCGCCGACGTAGGTGCCGCGGTCGGCGAACGCCAGCGCGCTGGCCTCGAGGTAGTGGTGCAGCGCCTGCGGCACGGTCATCGCCGACAGGTCGTAGCGCTCGAGGATGTTGAGCGCCTCGCCGATCGTGGTGCCGCCCGACGACGACGGCGCCATGCCGTAGACGTCGTGACCGCGGTAGGTCGACCTCGTCGCCTTCTGCGAGCGCACCTTGTAGTCGCGCAGGTCGCGCGGCGTGAGGTAGCCCTTCGGCACCGGGAGCTTGGTCTTCTTCGTGGTGCGCGGCTTGCGGACCACGTCGGCCATCAACCGGGCGAGCGGCCCGCGGTAGAAGGCGCGGGTGCCCTTCTGCGCGATCAGGTCGTAGGTGTCGGCGAGCTCGGGGTTGCGGAAGATCGAGCCGACCTTCGGGGCGTCGCCCTTGGGCAGGAACAGCTTCTTGGTGTCCTTGAACGCCATGAAGCGCTGCACGTTGTCGAGCGTCTGCTGGCGGAAGGTCTCGTCGACCTTGAAGCCGCGTCGGGCGACCTTGGTGGCCGGCGCGAGCGCCTCGCCCAGGGACAGCGTGCCCCAGTTGCCCAGCGCCTTGTCCCAGGTCGCGAGCGTCCCGGGGGTGCCGACGCTGACGCCGCTGGTCACCAGCTCGGGCGTGAAGTTGTAGGGCGCGCCGGTGGCCGGGTCGATGAACGCGTCCTGCGGCATCCTGCGCGGCGCGGTCTCGCGACCGTCGATCGTGCGGACCTTGCCGGTCTTGGCGTTGTAGTAGACGAAGTAGCCACCACCGCCGATGCCGGCGCTGTAGGGCTCGGTCACGCCCAGCGTGGCGGCCGCGGCGACCGCGGCGTCGACGGCGTTGCCGCCGGCCTTGAGGACCTTGAGCCCGGCCGCCGTGGCCTCGGGGTCGACGGTGGTGACGGCGCCACCCTTGCCGATCGCGGTGGGCTTCTTGGCGGTCGGCCTGAGGTCGACGCCACTCGGCGCCGGAGCCCCCTGGGCGAGAGGGGTGGCGGCCACGAGGCCGGCCAGGACGCCGGTCACGGTGACAGCGGCGAGGGACGTGCGCAGGTGCGTGCGAGAGAGCATGGGGGCCTCCGAGAGCGATGGTCCGCCCACCCTGCCGCGAACCGGCCCCGCTGTCCATGACCGCCGCGCGTCAGCGCACCACCGTGTAGCGACCGCACATGAAGTCGCGGTTGCGCGCGACCTCCTCGAGCCTCAGCTCGACGTGGCGCGGAAGCACCGGAGCGCCGCTGCCGATCGTGACCGGGGCGTACTGCACCCACACCTCGTCCAGCAGCCCGGCGTCGTGGAACTGGCCGACCAGCTCTCCCCCGCCCACGATCCAGATGTCCTTGCCGTCCGCGACCTCGGTGATCTCGGCATGCACCCGGCCTACGTCGTCGCGGTCGAAGCGGACGTTGGCGGGCGCGTCGGGGAAGGTGCGGTGCGTCATCACCCAGGTCGGGAGCGGACCCCACGGCTCCTCGTCGTGGTCGAGGATCCACTGCCAGGTGGTCGCGCCCATGACGCAGGCGCCGAGCCGCTCGCGGAACACGGGATAGGCCATCGGGCCCTCCATGTCGAGGTCGCGGGAGGTCAGCCAGTCGAGGGAGTGGTCGTCGGTCGCGATGAAGCCGTCGAGGGTGGAGCCGGTGTAGTAGAGCGTCGCCATGCCGTCAGCCTCGCACCGCACCGTGGTCGGCCGCTTGACCGAAATTGCCCTACCTCGGCGCCAGGGCCTCGATCGCGGCGACCGCCCGTTCGACGCGGTCGGGGTCGTCGTGGGCCACCCACACGATGCGGGGATCCTTGCGGAACCAGGAGTCCTGCCGTCGGGCGAAGCGGCGCGTGGCCGTCTTGGTCTGCTCGATCGCCTCGGCCAGCGAGCGGTCACCGGCGAGGAAGCCCATCACCTCGCGGTAGCCGATGGCGTGCCCGGCCGTACGCCCGTCGGCGAGCCCGGACCGCAGCAGCGCCTCGACCTCCTCGACGAGGCCACCGGCGAACATGTCCTCGACCCGCTGCTCGATGCGGGCGTCGAGTGTCGGCCGGTCGATGTCGACGCCGACCTGCACGGTCAGCGAGTCGGCGTACTCCAGCCGCGGGAGGCTGGCGCTGTAGGGCCGGCCGGTGAGGGCGACCACCTCCAGCGCGCGGACGACCCGGCGGCCGTTGTCGGGCACGATCGATCGCGCCGCCTCGGGATCGACGCCCCGGAGGCGCTCGTGGAGGGCGTGGGCGCCGACCCGGTCCAGCTCGGCCTCCAGCTCGCGTCGCAGCGACTCGTCGGTGCCGGGGAACTCGAAGCGGTCCACGATGGCGCGGGTGTAGAGCGCGGAGCCACCGACGAGGACCGGGGTCGCGTCGCGGTCGCGGATGTCGGCGACCGCCTCGCGCGCCCACCGCTGGAAGAGGGCGACCGTCGCGGGCTCGGTGACCTCCATCAGGTCGAGCAGGTGGTGCGGGATGCCGCGACGACCATCAGGCGGGAGCTTGGCGGTGCCGACGTCCATGCCGCGGTAGACCTGCATCGCGTCGGTGTTGACCACCTCTCCGCCCAGCCGCTCGGCGAGGTCGAGGCTGAGCCCGGTCTTGCCCGACGCGGTGGCGCCGACGAGGGCGACGATCGGCTGCGGCATGTCGCCATTGTCCATGCGGGACTAGGATTTCGACTCGCCGGAGTCACCGCCCCGTGGGGGCGGACCGGTTCGGTTCGGAGGAGGAGCTCATGTCGTTCCTGGACAAGGCCAAGGACAAGCTGACCAAGGCGGTCGACGACCACGGCGACAAGATCGCCGAGGGCATCGACAAGGCCGGCGCTTTCGCCAACGAGAAGACCGGCGGCAAGCACGCCGACAAGATCGACCAGGCCACGGGCAAGGCGCGCGACGCGCTCGACAAGCTCGACGGCAAGGACGACGACATCCCGCCGGCACCGCCGACCCACCAGGCGTGACGGCTCCGCACTTCGCCCTCGTCCCGGCCTCCTACGTCTACCTGCTGCGGGGGTCCGGGACGAGGACCGAGGTGCTGCTCCAGCGACGCGGCGACGTCCCCTACATGGCGGGGCACTGGGCCGCCGCGGCTGCCGGGCACGTCGAGCCCGGCGAGACGGCGTACGACGCCGCGCGCCGCGAGGCCGTCGAGGAGCTCGCGATCGGCGACCTCGACCTGGAGCTCGCGTTCACCATGCAGCGCAGCCAGTTCGGGCCGGCCGTCGAGGAGCGGGTCGACTTCTTCTTCACCGCACGCTCGTGGAGTGGCACGCCGACGATCGTCGAGACCACCAAGGCGACCGACCTGGGCTGGTTCGCGCTCTCCGGGCTGCCGACGCCGATGGTGCCGCACGAGGCGTACGCGCTGTCCGAGCTCACGTCGGGCGCCCGCTACCTCACGTTCGGGTGGCCGCCGGGGTCCTCCTGAGCCACGGACCGCCCCGCGGGGGTGGTCAGGCTTGGCCCGGCACGTCAGGATCGGACGATGAGCGACGAGAAGCTCGGCCCGATCCCGGAGCCGACGACCGAGGACCCGCAGCTGCTGCCCGGCGGTGTCGACGCGGACGCCCTGCACACCGACGAGGCCGACAACGGCCTGGCCCGGGACCTCGATCCCGACTCCAACCCGGCCGTGGACGACGTCCTGCCCGACGAGGTCTCCGAGGCCGACGACAAGCAGCAGGAGCCCGACGGCTCGGACGACGAGGAGTCCGACACCACCGACCAGTCGTCCGGCCAGGAGGCCGAGGACGGGTCGCCCGAGCCGCCCGCCTGACCGGACGCCCCACGGCTGGAGTCACCGGATATCCGGCGACTCCAGCGGGATCGTGGAACTCCTGAGTCATCAGAGGGAACGCGGATTCCACGATCCCGTCAGGCTGCGACGACCCAGCCGCACCCCGGCCCGCACCGGCGGCCACCACGCAGGCCGCGCGACTCGAGGATCGCCGACACCTTCGCGGCGGTCGAGCACGGACGACCGACCACCTGACCCCACGTCAGGCGCACCGAGTCCTGTCCGGTGACGGCGGCGTCGAGGTCGCGCTCGTGGTCGGCGTCCCGCTGCTCGGCGGTGTCGTGGAACAACCGACCGTCAAGCTCGATCAGCAGCTCCTCGAGCGCGTTGTCGCGGTAGACCACCCCGCTGATCGTCCCCACCCTGAGCTGGCGTCGACCAGCCGGTAGGAAGTGCGGTCGCTCGACCCGTTCGAGGTACTCCCGCTCGAGCACCGAGCACGCGCCCGACGCGACGTCCGACAGCACGCCCACCAGGAAGTCGCGGCGCGGCGCTCTCGACCGCCGCCCGAGCGCGGTGAGCATCCTCGCCGCCGTGGTGTGCCGCCCCTGGACGGCCCGGGCCACTGCCCCGACGGCGTCGAGCTCACCGACGGTCTCCAGCGCCACGTCGAGTGCCGCCTCGTCGTACGTCATCCGCGGTGGGCGGAGGTTCCACAGCACGCGCTCGTCGAGGGCGAAGGTCCGGACGACCCGGATCCCCACCGGGGCGACCACCCGTCGCTCGCGCGGGATCGCGACCACGATGGGTCCGTCGTGGTTGCCACGCCCCGGTCCGTCGGCTGCCCGCATGGCCGACGCGCCGCCGAGCGCAGCCGCTACTCCCTGCTCCTCGCCCCTGGCGGCGCAGAACAGCACCGCCGCCCACGCATGCTGGAGCCATGTCGGGCTGCCGGTGTGGTCGACGAAGACTCCGGGGTGGATCGGGGCCAACTCTCGGCGACGTACGAGCCTCCGCAGGTCGTGCGGCAGGAGCCCGACCTCCAGCGCCTGCCTGCGCGAGACGACGCCGCCCTGAGCGGACAGCAGAGGGGCGAGGCGATCCATGGCTCGACGATGCCGCACCGCGGTGCGGGCACGCGAGACGTTCCGGGCGGCCTGTGGACAACGTGATCGTGGAGACCTCGAGCCGTCAGGTGCATCAGGGATTCCACGCTGTCGGAAGAGTCACCGGATATCCGGTGACTCCAGCCGAGCGGGTGGACCCTCAGCCGCAGGCGGGCGCCGGGGGCAGCGGAGCGGGTACGCCGACAGCGGGCATGCCGAGGCCGACCGCGGCAGGGGCGGAGGGAGCCGACGTACGTCGCTCCCAGGCGTCGCCGGCGCGGGTGCGGCGCACGGACCGGATCGCGCCGTCCGCGACGAGGTGGTGGGGCGCGGCGTAGGTGATCTCGACGGCCACCATGTCGCCGGGTCGCACGGAGTCGGCACCGACGGCGGAGAAGTCGGCCGCGAAGTGGACGAGCCGGTTGTCCGGGGCCCGTCCGGACAGGCGCTGGGTGGCGGTGTCCTTGCGACCCTGGCCCTCGGCGACCATCAGCTCGACGGTGCGCCCGACCAGGGCCTTGTTCTCCGACCACGAGATCTCGTCGAGCACCTCGACCAGGCGCAGGTAGCGGTCCTTGACGACCTCCGGCGCGACCTGGTCCTCGAGGACCGCGGCGGGCGTGCCGGGGCGCTTGGAGTACTGGAAGGTGAAGGCGGAGGAGAAGCGCGCGGCGCGGACGACGTCGAGGGTGGCCTGGAAGTCCTCCTCGGTCTCGCCCGGGAAGCCGACGATGATGTCGGTGGTGATCGCGGCGTCGGGGATCGCGGCGCGCACGCGCTCGATGATCCCGAGGTACTTCGCCTGGCGGTAGGAGCGGCGCATGTCGCGCAGCACCTTGTCGGACCCCGACTGCAGCGGCATGTGCAGCGACGGCATCACGTTGGGCGTCTCGGCCATCGCCTCGATCACGTCGTCGGTGAACTCCGCCGGGTGGGGTGAGGTGAAGCGGACCCGCTCGAGGCCCTTGATCGCGCCGCACGCGCGGAGCAGCTTCGAGAACGCCTGGCGGTCACCGAACTCCACGCCGTAGGCGTTGACGTTCTGCCCCAGCAGGGTGATCTCGGTGACGCCCTCGGCGACCAGCGCCTCGACCTCGGCGAGGATGTCGCCGGGTCGGCGGTCCTTCTCCTTGCCGCGCAGCGCCGGCACGATGCAGAACGTGCAGGTGTTGTTGCACCCGACCGAGATCGACACCCAGGCGGCGTACGCCGACTCGCGCTTGGTCGGCAGCGTCGAGGGGAACACCGAGAGGGACTCCAGGATCTCGACCTGGGCCTCCTCCTGCACGCGAGCCCGCTCGAGCAGCACCGGCAGCGAGCCGATGTTGTGGGTGCCGAAGACGACGTCGACCCACGGAGCGCGCGTGGTGACGGTGTCGCGGTCCTTCTGGGCCAGGCAGCCGCCGACGGCGATCTGCATGCCGGGCGTGACCGCCTTGACCGACGCCAGCTGCCCGAGGTTGCCGTAGAGCTTGTTGTCCGCGTTCTCCCGCACCGCGCAGGTGTTGAAGACCACGACGTCGGCCTGCTGGTCGACCGGGGCCTTGACGTAGCCCGCGTCCTCGAGCAGCCCGCTGAGCCGCTCGGAGTCGTGGACGTTCATCTGGCACCCGTGGGTCTTGACCTCGTAGGTGCGCACGGGGGCGTCGGATGCAGTGCTCATGACGTGTCAAGCCTACGGCGGTGCGCGGGCGCCCCGGCAATCGAACGGCACGCCGCGACCCGCTGCGCAGCGCGCCCGCTACGACGAACGGAACAGTGGACAGACCTTCCCCATGGTCCGGATGGCGTAGCCGACTAGACCATTCGGGTGGTTACTGCTCAGTAGTTCCTCAAACTTTAGGTTTAGGACACAAACTCTCCTCCGTCAGCAACAAACCGGTAACAACACACCGGCTACGGATCAACAGTCGCTCGGGGGCGACACACAACGTGGGGGAAGTTCCGTGCAGCTCGTCAGCGTGATCGATCGTTCCAAGGCCACCCGCGCCGTCTTCGTGGGCACGTGCGTCCTGGTCGTCACCGTCCTGTTGCTCTCGCTGGTCCCGACCACTGCCCATGCCGCCGGCAAGCCGGGCGGCCCGAAGGCGGGCCAGAACAGCGGGAAGAACGGTGGCAAGAGCGGTGGCAAGGCTCGCCCGACCGTCGTCCGCGGCACCCTGGCCGCGCTGCCGCCGATCGTGCAGCCCGGCGCGGCCGCCGCGGACCCGCAGAACACCGGCAGCCTGCTCG
Organism: Nocardioides hwasunensis; assembly: GCF_014779665.1. GTDB lineage: Bacteria > Actinomycetota > Actinomycetes > Propionibacteriales > Nocardioidaceae > Nocardioides > Nocardioides hwasunensis. Next base: position 475,584 of record NZ_JACXYY010000004.1, read on the forward strand.
CCACCTTCACCCCGGCCAACCCCGGCCAGAAGGTGACCCTGGAGCGGAGGACCCCGCGCGGCTGGACCAAGTACGCCACCGCCCGCGAGGACGCCTGGGGCTCGGCGGCCTTCGCCCCGAAGCGGGGCACCTACCGCGCGTTCACCACCTCGGACAAGCGCATGTGGGTCACCGGCACGGTCACCACCGAGCGCTGGCACGCCGACTTCGAGGACACCTTCTCCGGCACCGAGCTCAACACCACCGTGTGGAACGACCAGAAGCGCGAGCACGAGAGCGTCTACGCCCCCCGCACCTGCGCCCGCACCTCGCCGGCCGCCCGGCGCGTCCAGGACGGCGTCCTGCACCTCGGCGTCGCCGCCGACCCCGACTACGCCGGCCAGGCCTGCAGCTACGTCAACAAGGGCGTCGCCGGCACCAGCACCTACATGCTCAACAGCCAGGTCGCGACCGAGTACACCCGCTCCTTCCGGCACGGCATCGTCGCCGCGCGCATCAAGCCGCAGCGCTCGAAGGGCATGCACTCCGGCTTCTGGATGCTGCCCACCGGCACGAAGTACGTCGACGGCGACCCCCAGGGCGGCACCGAGATCGACGTCATGGAGTTCTTCGGCGAGAACGGCCGCGGCACCGAGACCATCGGCTCGCACGTGCACTACTACGAGGCGAACTGGAAGAAGGTCACCCTCGGCAGCACCTTCCCCGAGGCCCGCCGCTCGCTGGGCGAGGGCAAGAACTGGTGGGACGAGTTCCACGTCTACTCCGTGGAGTGGACCGCCCACGAGTACATCTTCCGCATCGACGGGCGCGAGTACTACCGCGAGGCCAAGGCCGTCTCGCAGGTCCCGCAGTACCTCGTGCTCTCGAACCTCACCTCGGACTACGAGCTCAAGAACCTCACCGCGGACAAGTTCGGCGACGCCGCCCAGGTCGACTGGGTCCGGGTCTTCGACGCCACCTCGCGCCAGGCCTCGAAGGTCTCCTCCGGGCGCCGGGCCGCCTGAGCCGACCCGCGCGGCGCCCGAGCGGAGCCTAGGCTCGCGGCATGCCCCGCATGCACGCCCTCGAGCTGTTGCCCGACGAGGCCGGCTGCGACGTCGTACGCCGCGACTGGCAGGCGCTGCGAGACGCCGGCCTCCCCTCCCAGCTCGACCACCGCGGCGCCACCAACAGCCCGCACGTCACCGTGGTCGCCGCTCCGGCGCTGAGCCGGGACGACGAGCGACGGGCGGCGGGACTGCTCGAGCCGCTGCTGCCGGTCGAGCTCCGCGCCTCCGGGCTCGCGCTGCTCGGTGGCGCGAAGGTGTCGCTCGTGCGGCTGCTCGACGTGCCCGACGAGCTGGTGCGAGCCGTGCTCGAGCTCCGCTCCGGGCTGCCCGACGCGCAGCACCTCGGCTGGCTGCCGCACCTCACGCTCGCGCGACGGCTCCCGCGTGAGGACGTGGGCCGGGCGCTCGAGGTGGTCGGCCACGAGGACGTGGTGGTGAGCGTCACCTCGCTGCGGCGCTGGGACCCCCAGGCCCAGATCGTCACCACTTTGTAATAGCCCATGGGGGCCAGGCTCCATGGCTCGAGGGGACCACCTGCGGATAGGTTGCGCCTATGACCGCGCAGGAAACGGCCCCCGTCAGCGCCGGCCGGGGCGAACCCCTCGTCGTGCTGGACGGCGTCCAGAAGCACTTCGGAGCACTGCACGCCCTCAAGGACATCGAGCTCACCGTCAAGCGCGGCGAGGTCGTGGTGGTGATCGGCCCGTCCGGGTCGGGCAAGTCGACGCTGTGCCGCACGATCAACCGCCTCGAGACCATCGACGAGGGCTCGATCACCCTCGACGGCCAGCCGCTGCCGCAGGAGGGCAAGGCGCTCGCCTCGCTCCGCGCCGAGGTCGGCATGGTCTTCCAGAGCTTCAACCTCTTCGCCCACAAGACGATCCTGGAGAACGTCACCCTCGGCCCGATCAAGGTCCGCGGTGTCGGCAGGGCCGAGGCGGAGAAGAAGGCGCGCGAGCTCCTCGACCGCGTCGGCGTGGGCCATCAGGCCGACAAGTACCCCGCCCAGCTCTCCGGCGGCCAGCAGCAGCGTGTGGCCATCGCCCGCGCCCTGGCCATGGAGCCGAAGGTGATGCTCTTCGACGAGCCCACCTCCGCGCTCGACCCGGAGATGATCAAGGAGGTCCTCGACGTCATGGTCTCCCTCGCCGAGCAGGGCATGACCATGGTCGTGGTGACGCACGAGATGGGCTTCGCCCGCACGGCCGCCCACCGCGTGGTGTTCATGGCCGACGGAGCGATCGTCGAGGAGAACACCCCGGAGGAGTTCTTCACCAACCCCAGCTCGGACCGGGCCAAGGACTTCCTCGGCAAGATCCTCAAGCACTGACCATCCCCAGACACCCCCATGACGGCCTCGGGTCGTCCAACGAAGGAGAGCAAGGATGAGATTCATCAGGACCAAGGCGGTCATCGCGACGGCGGGACTGGCCCTGTCACTCGCCGCCTGCGGTGACGCCGGCAACGACGAGGCGAGCGGCGGCGGCTCCGACGTCGAGGCCGCCAGCGACTGCGACGGCAAGTTCGAGGACGGCTCGCGCATGGCCGAGCTGGCCGACGCCGGCAAGATCAACGTGGGCGTCCGCTTCGACCAGCCCGGGCTCGGCTTCAAGGGCGGCACAGACGACATGCCGTCGGGCTTCGACGTCGAGATGGCCAAGCTGCTCGTCGCCGACCTCTGCATCGACCCCAACGACACCGACGCGGTCAACTACGAGGAGACCATCTCCGACAACCGCGAGCCCTACCTCGAGACCGGTCGCGTCGACCTGGTCGCGGCGTCGTACTCCATCACCGACGAGCGCCGCGCGCTGGTCGGCCAGGCGGGCCCCTACTTCATCACCGGCCAGCAGGTCCTGGTGAAGAGCGACAGCGACGTGGAGTCGATCGACGACCTCAAGGGCGAGGAGGTCTGCTCCGCGTCGGGCTCGACCTCCCTGGAGAACGTCAACAAGGCAGGTGCCGTCGGCGTCCCGGCCGACACCTACAGCATCTGCGCCGAGCAGGTCTCGGACGGCTCCGTGCCGGCCATGTCGACCGACGGCTCGATCCTGCTGGGCCTCGCCGCCCAGTACGACGGCGAGCTGAAGGTCGTCGGCGACGAGTTCTCCGAGGAGCGCATCGGCATCGGCTACAGCCCCGACGCCCCGGAGATGTGCCAGTGGATCAGCGACGTGCTCCAGAAGTCGTTCGACGACGGCACGTGGGCCGAATCGTTCGAGTCGACCCTCGGTGCCTCCGGCAGCGACACGCCGGAGCCCCCGGAGCTCGACGCCTGCGCCTGAGCCACCGCACCACGCAGTGACCCGCCGGGGCGAGGCACCAGCCTCGCCCCGGCGGACTGCGCAGCACCGCCCGAGACACCCGCACCACCCGAGACATCGCGTGCCGACCACCCGAGAGGAGCCGCATGGACGCCATCGCTGACAACTACCAGCTGATCGCCATCAGCTTCGCCACCACCATCCTGCTCTTCCTCTTCGCCTCGATCGGCTCGCTCCTCCTCGGCACCCTGCTCGTGGCGATGCGCGTCGGCCCGGTCGCGGTCATGCGGCGCACGGCGGCGGTCTACGTGACCGTCGTGCGCAACACCCCGCTGCTGCTGATCCTGCTGTTCTTCTCGATCGCCGCACCCAAGATCGGCGTCAACTTCCAGTTCGTGAGGATCGTCATCCCCACCGGCTGGGGCGACATCCGGATGACCAACGCCTTCGCCGGCGCCGTCGTCGGCCTCACCCTCTACACCGCCTGCTTCGTCTGCGAGGCGCTGCGCTCCGGCGTCAACGCCGTGCCGCTCGGCCAGGCCGAGGCCGCCCGGGCGATCGGCCTCCCCTTCGGCGGGGTGATGCGCCACGTGGTGCTCCCCCAGGCCATCCGGGCCGGGCTGCCGCCCCTGGCGAGCACCCAGATCGCGCTGCTCAAGAACACGACGGTCGCGCTGAGCGTCCTCGTGCTGGAGGCGGCGTACGCCCTCAAGCAGCTGCTGGACGCCAACCCCGGTGACCGCTGGTGGCTGCTGGTCGCCTTCGCGGGCATCTTCGTGATCCTGGTGGAGCTGCTGTCCTTCATCAGCAGCCGGTTCGAGCGTCGATGGAGGATCGCCTGATGGCTACCAGCGTGCTGTTCGACGCCCCCGGCCCGAAGACCGTCCGGCGCCACCGCGTCTACACCGTCGTGACCGTGCTGGTGCTGCTGGCGCTGCTGGCGCTCGTGGTGATGCGCCTGGCCGACCGCAACCAGTTCGCCGGCGACAAGTGGGAGGTCTTCACGACCCCGCGCTACCTCGACTTCATCTTCTTCAAGGGCGTCGTCCCGACGCTGAAGATGGCCGCCTGCGGCATCCTCGGCGCGATCGTCCTGGGCCTGGTCCTGGGCATCGGCAAGATCTCCGAGCACCAGTGGGTACGTCGCCCGTGCTGGGCGATCGTCGAGCTCTTCCGCGCCATCCCGGTGCTGATGCTGATGATCTTCTTCTTCTCGATCTACGGCATCTACCACGGCACGTCCGGCCCGTTCTGGTGCGTGGTGTGGGCGCTGAGCCTCTACAACGGCGCCGTCCTCGCCGAGGTCTTCCGCGCCGGCATCCTCGCGGTGCCGAAGGGGCAGGCGGAGGCGGCGTACGCCATCGGCATGCGCAAGAGCCAGGTCGTGTGGATCATCCTGCTGCCGCAGGCGGTCAAGATCATGATCCCGGCCATCATCAGCCAGATGGTCGTGACGCTGAAGGACACCAGCCTCGGCTACGCGATCGCGGCGCCCGGCCTGACCGCGGTGGCGCGCCCGCTCTACCTCGAGTTCCAGAACCACGTCCCGGTCTACCTCGTGCTCGCCGCCATCTACATCGCGATCAACCTACTCCTCACTGCGGTCGCGACGTTCGTGCAGAAGCGGTTCGTGGGCGAGAGGAAGCAGCTCCAGGTGGCGATGGTCGGCGAGGCCCAGTCCGAGCGCAGCACCGGGGCGGTCTAGGTCGTCGGCCGCTCCGTCACGTGGAGGCGGATGACGCCCTCGACGACGACCGTGCCGTCGATTCGCACCCCTCGCACGCGCACCGGCAGCTCGGGGTCGTCGGACGTCCACTGTGCGGGGTCGGTCTCGGCGATGCACGTGATGTCGGAGTCGGCCTTGGCCGTGTAGGCCACCTCCATGCCCTTCGGGATCCAGCGCCGCTCGCGCGGGACGCTCGACTCGGCGAGCGCGCCCATCGCCGCCTCGAGACCGTTGCACACCGCGATCGCGTGGACGGTGCCGAGGTGGTTGTGCACCCGGCGCCGCTTGCGGATCACCAGCTCGGCACGGTTCGGCTCGACGACGGTGAACCGCGGGCGGATGCTGGCGAAGTAGGGCGCCTTCCGGCTGAAGGCGATCGAGAAGACCCGGTCACCCAGCGGGAGGGCGGAGGCCTTCTTCCAGAGATCGAGGACGGCAGGCATGCCGGAAGGTTACCCGAGAGTAACCAACCAGCGGCCGATGCGGTCCGCCACCTCCTCGGCGTCGAGGTCGGTGTTGTCCACGACCAGGTGCGGCCATCGCGCGAGCAGCCGCTCCCCGGGGGCGTCCCGGCCGGGCTCGGAGGTCATCCGGTAGTCGGCCTCCAGCTCGCGGACGTTGGCGTCCGACCACTCGACGTCGCGCTTGGACCTCTTCTCCGCCAGCCGGTGCTCGGTGCGGTTGCGGACCAGCCGGGTGTCGAGGTCGGCGACCAGCTCGACCACCGCGACCCGGTCGCCGTACGGCGCGGCGAGGCGCTCGAGGTAGGCGGCCTCGTCGTCCTCGTCCATCCCCATCACGAAAGTGAAGACCAGGTCGGCCCCTGAGGCGGCGGCCTCCTCGATGACCCGGGTGCGGATCTCGGTGTTGAGGGTCCGGAAGGGCGGCGTGCCGTAGTCGAAGACGTCGAGCAGCATCTCGATCGAGTGGTGGTTGTGGAAGAGCCGGTACGACGACCGCTCCGCGACGGCGCGGCCGACGGTCATCTTGCCGACGGCCGGCGGTCCGAGGATCAGCAGCAGGCGCATGCCGTGATCCTCGCCGCTGCCCGTGCTTTCCCGCACCTCGTTATCTGAGGACGTGACGGAGGTGATCTGCCTGCGATCTCGTCCATGACGTCCTCAGATGTCGGCCAGGACCTCGACCCGGTTGCCGTGGCCGTCGAAGGTGTGGAACCGGACGAACCCCGGGAACGTGTCGCGCTGGCTGTCGTCGACCTCGAAGCCGAGCCCGCGCAGACGATCGGCGGTCTCCTCGAGCCGCTCGACCACGAAGGCGGGGTGCGCCTTGCGGGCCGGCGCGAACGGGTCCTCGACGCCGACGTGCAGCTCGGCGCCGACGGCACCCGAGTCGTCGTACGCCCGGAACCAGCAACCGCCGCGGGCGACGAGGTCGGCGGGCTTGTCGACCTCGGTCATGCCGAGCCCGTCGGCGTAGAACCGGCGCGCGACGTCCTCGCCGCCGGGCGGGCAGGCGACCTGGACGTGGTGGAGGCGCATCACGCCCCCTTGCGCGCGACGACGAAGATCCGGCGGAACGGGAGGACCACGCGGCCGGCGGCGTCGGCGGGGTAGGCCTCGCGCAGGGACGCCTTGAACTCCTCCTCGAACCGCGGGCGCAGGTCGTCGGGCAGCGCCTGCAACGTCGGGCGCGCGCCGGTGCCGGAGACCCAGGCGAAGACCGGGTCGTCGCCAGTGAGCACGTGGAGGTAGGTCGTCTCCCACGCGTCGACCTCGCAGCCGAGGTCGAGCAGCACTCGCGCGTAGTCGGCGGGGCCGTGGCTGCTCGGCACGCGGGCGTCGCGGGCGTGCTCGGCGTACGGCTCCTGCGCCGCGAGCCCGGTGCGCAGGGTGTGGCTCGGCTCGTCGAAGTTGCCGGGGACCTGGAAGGCGAACCAGCCGCCGGGGGCGACGCGGTCGAGGAGGCCGGGCAGCAGCTCGAGGTGCTCGGGCACCCACTGGAGGGTGGCGTTCGAGACGAGCACGTCGACGCGCGCGGGCAGGGCGAGCGGGTCCGGGGTGGCCCAGGCACGCAGGTCGCCGACCTCCCAGGCGATGCCGTCGATGGCACTGGCCCTCTCGATCATCTCGGGGCTGCTGTCGACGCCCGCGACGTCGGCGTCGGGCCACCGCTCCTTGAGCAGGGTCGTGAGGTTGCCCGGGCCGCACCCGAGGTCGACCACCCGCGCGGGCGCGGCGGCCTCGATCCGGGCGACCAGGTCGACGAACGGCCGCCCGCGCTCGTCGGCGTACGCCAGGTAGCGCTCGGGGTCCCAGGCGTGGGGGGTGTGGCTGCTGGTCATCGGATTCGGCTCCTCCGGCTCGGCGGGTAGTCCCCTACGTTCTGGCGCTGCCGAAAACGTAGGGGACTACCGGACGATTTATCTTGATGTCGAGACATTTCCCACCCTGCCCCCCTTTCATCTTGATGTCAAGATTCTCGACCGGGGTCGTCGTCTGGCAGGATGACGCCATGCGTGACGAGGTGGACGACCTGGTCGAGGCCTGGGGCCGTCAGCGCGGCGACCTGGACCTGGCTCCGGTCGAGGTCTTCTCACGCATCAGCCGACTGGCCCGCCACCTCGACCTCGCCCGCCGCGACGCCTTCACCGCGCACGGCATCGAGTCGTGGGAGTTCGACGTGCTGGCTGCGCTGCGCCGCGCAGGACAGCCCTACGAGCTCTCCCCTGGCCGGTTGCTCCGCGAGACCCTCGTGACCAGCGGGACGATGACCAACCGGGTCGACCGGCTCACCGGTCGGGGCCTGGTCGAGCGGCTGCCCGACCCGCACGACCGCCGCGGCGTGCTCGTCCGCCTCACCGTCGAGGGCAAGGCCGCCGTCGACGGGGCGTTCGAGGCCCTGCTCGCGGCCGAGGCCGACCTGCTCGCCGACCTCCCGGACCGGCAGCGCACCCAGCTGGCCGGGCTGCTCCGCTCGCTGCTCGCGCCCTTCAGCTGAGGTGGGTGGGCGAAACCGACACCTGGTGGGGGTTGCCACCGCCTCCAGGTGACGGAACCCCCGCACGGGCGGGGACCCTGCGAGGGACCTACTCGACGAGCTCGGACGCCTCCAGCCACTCCAGCTCGAGGTCGTCCTTCTCGGCGGCGAGCTCACCGAGCTGGCCGCCGACTCGCGCGAGCAGGTCGTAGTCGGTGAGGTTGGCCTCCATCTCGGCCTGCAGCTCGGCCTCACGGGTGGCGATGCGCTCGAGCTGCTTCTCCACCCGGGCCAGCACCTTGCGGGCGGCGCGGTCCTCCGCGGATCCGGGGCGGGCCTTGGGCGGCCCTCCCCCGGCGCCCGGTCCGTCAACCGGAGCCGACGCCATCGGTGCCGACGGGGATGACGGATCTACCGCGGCCGAGGGTGCGTCATGCGAAGCCGAGCTGATGGGTGACGATCCGGATGACGGACCGGCACCGAGCGATCCGGAGGCGGCGGACGCCGACCTCCTCTCGAGGTACTCGTCCACACCCCGCGGCAGCATCGAGACCTGGCCGTCGCCGAGCAGCGCCCACACGGAGTCGGTGACCCGCTCGAGGAAGTAGCGGTCGTGCGAGACCACGATCAGCGTGCCGGGCCACGAGTCCAGGAAGTCCTCGAGCACGGTGAGGGTGTCGATGTCGAGATCGTTGGTGGGCTCGTCGAGGAGCAGCACGTTGGGCTCGAGGAGGAGCAGCTTCAGCAGCTGGAACCGTCGCCGCTCGCCACCGGACAGGTCCCCCAGCCGCGCGGTGAGCCGGTCGCCGGTGAAGCCGAACCGCTCCAGCATCGAGGTGGCGGTCAGCTCCTGGCCGTCGAGCGTCTTGGTCACCCGCCGGATCGACTCGACCGTCGGCAGCACCCGGGCGAGCGGGTCGATCTCGTCGAGCGCCTGCGTGAGGTGCTGCATCTCGACGGTCCGCCCCTGCTTGACCCGACCGACGTCGGGCGCCAGCGTGCCGGCGATCAACGACAGCAACGAGGTCTTGCCGGCACCGTTGACGCCGACGATCCCGACGCGGTCGCCCGGACCGATCCGCCACGTCGCGTGGTCGAGCAGCACCCGCTCGCCGCGCGCGAGGTCGACGTCCTCGATGTCGATGACGTCCTTGCCGAGACGCTGGCTGGCGAAGCGCTGGAGCTCCATCCGGTCGCGCGGCGGGGGTACGTCGTCGATGAGGGCGTTGGCCGCGTCGATGCGGAACTTCGGCTTCGACGTACGCGCCGGCGGACCGCGCCGCAGCCACGCCAGCTCCTTGCGGGCGAGGTTCTGCCGCCGCGTCTCGCTGGCGCTGGCCTGGCGCTGCCGCTCGGCCTTCGCCAGCACGAACGCCGCGTAGCCGCCCTCGTAGGAGTCGACCGCACCGTCGTGCACCTCCCACGTGGTCTGGCAGACCGCGTCCAGGAACCACCGGTCGTGGGTGACCACGATCAGCGCGCTCGGCAGCGCGACCAGGTGCGAGGCGAGCCAGGCGACGGCCTCGACGTCGAGGTGGTTGGTCGGCTCGTCGAGGATCACCAGGTCGTGGCGCGAGAGGAGCAGCGCGGCGAGGGCACAGCGGCGCCGCTCGCCACCGGAGAGCCCGACGACCGCCCGGTCGAGGGCGACCCCGGCGAGCAGCTCCTCGACGACCTGGCGGGTGGTCGGGTCGGCCGCCCACTCGTGGTCCTGCCGGCCTCCGAGCACGGCCTCGCGGACCGTGTGGCTGTCGACCAGCTCGTCGCCCTGGTGGAGGTAGCCGATCTCGATGCCGCGGGTGCGCGAGACGCGGCCGGCGTCGGGCTGCTCGATGCCGGTCATCACCTCGAGCAGCGTGGTCTTGCCGTCGCCGTTGCGCCCGACGATCCCGACCCGCTCGCCGACCGCGATGCCGAGGGAGACGTCGTCGAGCAGCGGTCGAACGCCGTAGGACTTCGAGACCCGCTCGAGGTTGATGAGGTTCGCCATGACCGGCCGATCCTCTCAGGTGCGCCCCAGCGGTCGCGTGTCGGCGTACGTCGTGCCCGTGAGCGGTGCGTGAGACACGTTCCGGCCGCGCGAAACCTGCGTCACTCACCGCCAGGGCTCGGAGGGATGGCGTGGCGGTGAGTGAGACACGTTCCGAGCCCTCGGAACGTGGCTCACTCACCGCTCGTACGACGACTCAGCTGAGCGGCTGCTCCTCGGCCGGGGCCGGCGTGCTGGCGTCGAGCGCCGCGGTGCCGGTGGTGCCGGAGTACTTCTTGATCAGCGTCTCGACGTCGAGGCCGGTCGTGGTCTTGAGCAGCTCCATCGTCTGGACCATGTTGTTGGTGACCTGCTTGGGCAGCTCGCCGGCACCGTCGGCCGAGATCACGGTCAGCTTGTCGATGCTGCCCATCGGGCGGGCGAGCTCGGCGGCCACCTTGGGCATCACCTCGATGAGCATCTGCAGCACGGCGGCCTCGTTGTAGCCCGCGAAGGCCGCAGCCTTCTTGTCCATCGCCTCGGCCTCGGCCTGGCCGGCGGCCAGGATCGCGGCGGCCTGCGCCTCACCCTCGGCACGGAGCGCGTCGGCCTCCGCGACACGGCGGGCCTTCTCGGCCTCACCGCGCTTCGCGCCCTCGATGGCCTCGGCCTCGGCGAGCGCGGAGCGGCGGGACTTCTCACCCTCACCGGTCAGGCGCGCCTTCTCGGCCTCCGCCTCGGCGTTGGCGATGGAGGAGGCCTTGCGGGCCTCGGCCTCGAGGATCTCCGAGCTGCGGCGGCCCTGGGCCTCGGTCTCGACGCGGTAGCGCTCGGCGTCGGCCGGCTTGCGGACCTCGGTGTCGAGCTGGCGCTCCTTGAGCGCGGCCTGGCGGACGGCGACCTTCTCCTGCTCGAGGAGGACGGCCTGGTCGCGGTCGGCCTGGGCGAGCGGCCCGGAGGCCGCGGCCTGCGCGTTGGCGGCGTCGGTCTCGGCCTTGATCTCGGCGTTCTTGAGCGCCAGCGCGCGCTGGGTGACGGCGATCTCCTGCTCGGCGGCGATGCGAGCCTGCTCGGCGGCCTGGCGGGCGTTGGCCTCGGCGATGGAGGCGAGCTGGTTGAGCTTGGCGGCCTCGGGCCGACCGAGGTCGGCGAGGTAGGAGCCGTCGTCGGTGATGTCCTGGATCTGGAAGGTGTCGAGCACCAGGCCCTGCCCGGTCAGCGAGGACTCGGACTCCTCGGCGACGCGCTGGGCGAAGGCGGCGCGGTCGCGGATGATCTGCTCCACCGACATCGAGCCGACGATCGAGCGGAGCGCACCGGCGAGGACCTCCTGGGTGAAGGTCTCGATCTCGCTCTGCTGGCTCAGGAACCGCTGACCGGCCGCGCGGATCGAGTCCTCGTTGCCGCCGACCTTGACCAGGGCGACGCCGTCGAGGTTGAGCTTGATGCCCTGACCGGAGACCGCGCCGCGGATCTGCACCGAGATCCGGCGCGAGGACAGGTCGAGCGTCGCGAGCCGCTGCACGAACGGGATGACGAACACGCCGCCGCCCATGACAACCTTCTGGCCCGACAGGTCGGTGGAGATCTCGCCCGTCTCCGGGTTGCGTACCTCTCCCTTGCCCTTGCGGCCGGTGACGATGAACGACTCGTTGGGCCCGGCCACCTTGTAGCGCGTGGTGACCAGCAGCGCGAGGAGCACCAGCAGGACGACGAGGCCGATCACGGAGGTGACGACCGGGGACAGATCGAACATGGGCAGTGCTCCTTGTGGGGCGGGCGGGTTCAGGGAAGGAAGAGTGGTTCGACCTGGACGGCCGTGGGCGAGATGACCTGGGTGACGCTCACCTGCGTGCCGGCGGGCACGGCCACGCTGGAGCGGGCGTTGAGCCGGGTGAGGTGTCCCGAGACGCTGATCGACACGACGCCGAAGCCGCCCTCGGGGATGGCGCTGACGACCGACCCGATCTTCTCGACCATGTCGGAGGTGCGGACGGTGTCGGTCTCGCCGTCGCCGTGGAGGAACTTCGAGGCCCGGGCCGCGAGCCAGCCGAGCAGCACGCCGAGCACGAGTCCGACGACGACGGCGACCGACGTCGACCCGGTCGCGGACAGGGCGATGGCGCCGCCGAAGCCGAGCGCGCCGAGGAAGCCGGCCAGCGCCTCGGTGGAGAAGAAGCCGGCGCTCAGGCCCTCGAAGGCACCGTCGAGCACGTCACCGAGGATCAGCGCGACGATCAGCAGCACGACGCCGGCGGCGCCGAGCACCAGGAACACGGTCACGATGCCTCCCCCACGTCATCCCCCGATCGACACGTCGTCCCCCGACGCGGATGTCGCGCCGAACACTGCCACATGCTTCCCCGATCGAGGTGTTTCATGCCACCGGGTGCGCACCCCATCCCGCGGGACGGGTCAGGAGACCACGTGCACCCCGGCCACGGGCCCCGTGGCGGTGAGGACGACGTCGTGGCCGGCGCCGGCGAGCGCCCGCCCCGTCGCGGTGGCGCCGTCGGCGGAGTCGCACAGGAAGACGACGGTCGGCCCGGAGCCGCTGACGATGCCGCGCAGCGCACCCTCGGCCTCCCCGCGCACGATGAGGTCGCCGAGCTCGGGTCGCAGGTCGATCGCGGGCTCCTGCAGGTCGTTGTGCAGGGCCCGGGCCAGCCGCACCGGCTCCCCGCTCGCGAGCGCCTCCAGCAGTGGCTCGGCAGAGGCCGGCACCTCGGGGGCGTCGGGGCGCATCGTGTCGAAGTGGCGATAGACCGTCGGCGTGGACAGGCCCTCGGTCGACGGGACCGCCACCCACCACCAGGCCCCGGTGTCCTCGACCGGGACCACGACCTCACCACGACCCACGCCCCGCGCCGTACCGCCGACCAGCGAGAACGGCACGTCGCTGCCCAGCCCGGCGGCGAGGGCCAGCAGGGCGTCGTCGCTGGTGCGCAGGTCGTGCCAGCGGTCGACGGCGAGGAGCGCCGCGGCCGCGTCGGCGGACCCGCCGGCCATGCCCCCGGCGAGCGGGATCGACTTGTCAAGCACCAGGTCGACGGGCAGCTCGCGGCCGTGGTGGCGCGCCATCGCCGCGACCGCCCGGCTGACGAGGTTGTCCTCGCCGTCGGGCACTCCGGCACGGTCGATGTAGTCGGCGACGCTGATGCTCAGCCGGACCTCGGCGGCGGACCCGACGGAGAGGTCGTCGTAGATGGAGAGCGCCTGGTAGACGGTGTCGAGCGGGTGGAAGCCGTCGTCGCGCACGCGGCCGACGCCGAGGTGCAGGTTGATCTTGGCCGGCGCCCGCACCGTGAGGTCGTGGGTCACGCGAAGAGCCCTTCGGCGATCCGCGCGAAGTCCTCGACGGCGAGCACCTCACCGCGCGCCGTCGGGTCGACTCCCGCGTGCTCCAACGCCGCGGTCGCGGCCTCGGCCGACCCGGCGAGACCCCGCAGCGCGGCCCTCACCTGCTTGCGACGCTGGGCGAACGCGGCGTCCACCACGGCGAAGACCTGCTCGCGGGTCGCGGTGGTGTCCGGTGGGTCCTGGCGGGTCCAGGCGACGAGCCCGGAGTCGACGTTGGGGGCGGGCCAGAAGACGTTGCGCCCGATGGCACCGGCCCGGCGTACGTCGGCGAACCAGGCGGCCTTCACGCTGGGCACGCCGTAGGTCTTCGACCCGGGCGGCGCCGCGAGCCGGTCGGCGACCTCGGCCTGCACCATCACCAGCCCGCGCTCGAGGGACGGCAGCAGGGTGAGCAGGTGGATCAGGACCGGGACCGAGACGTTGTAGGGGAGGTTGGCCACGAGGGCGGTGGGGGCCGGGCCCGGCAGCGACTCGACGCGCATCGCGTCGGCGAGCACGACCTCGAAGCGGTCGGCCTGTCCCGGGGCGTACGACGTGATGGTGGCCGGCAGCCGCCCGGCGAGGAGCGGGTCGACCTCGATCGCGATGACGCGATCGGCGACCTCGAGCAGCGCGAGCGTGAGGGATCCGAGCCCGGGGCCGACCTCGACGACCACGTCGTCGCCGGTGATCGCGGACTCGCGCACGATGCGGCGCACGGTGTTGGCGTCGATGACGAAGTTCTGGCCGCGCTGCTTGGTCGGCCGGAGGTCGAGCTCGGCCGCGAGCTGGCGCACCTCGGCCGGCCCGAGGAGCCTCGGGCCGGCCGGGTTCGTGGTCATGGGCGCCACCCTAGTGGGCTGGTCCCGCACGCCCTGGACGGCATCCGGACGCCGACGAGGACGTCGGGGACCACCTGGAGCGGGTCAGCGGGGCAGGCCGAGCTTCGCCGCGCAGCCGGGCCAGGCGCCGTAGCCGCCGCGAGCGTCGCGGAGGCGGGTGGCCACGGCGATCTGGGTCTCGCGGGAGGCCTGGTGCGGGTAGCCGGTGCCACCGTAGGCGCGCCAGGTGCCGAGGTTGAACTGGAGGCCGCCGTAGTAGCCGTTGCCGGTGTTGATGGCCCAGTTGCCGCCGGACTCGCACTGCGCCAGGGCGTCCCAGACGGTGTTGCCGTCGGCGAAGTTGGAGGTGGGCTCCTCCTTGGTGCCGACCTTGACGATCGTGGGGACGGGCTTGACCTTCACCGACGCCTGCACGACCTTGCGGGCCTTGAGCTCGCCGTTGACGAAGCGCAGGCGGTAGGTGACGTTGCGGACGCCGTCCTTGCCCTGCTGGACGACCTCCTCGTCACCCTCGAACATCGAGCCGTCCTCGCGCTCGATGACCGGGGCGTCGATGACCTCGCGCTCGACCCGCTTGTTCTGGATGCGGATCTTGGTGACGACGACCTTGTCGCCGTCGGAGATCTCGGTGTCGAGCGAGGGTGAGACCTTGTCGCGCTTGCCGACCTGGACGTCCATCGACTCGAGGACGTCGGCGACGGTCGTGGCGGCGACCTCGTGCTTCTCGAGCTGCTGGGCACCGAGCTTGATCTTCAGGACCTTGGGTGTCACCACCTCGAGCGTGAGGCCGCTGCGGCCGATCGAGGAGCTGCGGCTGGCGGAGAGGTCGGCGCCGTCGAAGCGGCGGCCGATCTCGCCGAGCGCGCTCGCGACGCTGGTGGAGTTGACCCAGTAGGTGTCGGTGTCGCCGTCGACGGAGAGCTCGAGCGGGCGACCGAACTGGACGGCGATCGCCGACCCGTCCTTGACGGACTCCTCGACCCCGGGCGCGACCAGGTCCTTGTCGGTCACCTCGATGCCCTCGGCGGCCAGCACGTCACCGACGGTCGAGCCGAAGGCGCTGACCTGCGTGGTCCGGCCGTCGAGCGTGAGGGTCACGTCCTTGCTGAGCGCGGCGTAACCGACCGTCGTGCCGGCGACGGAGGCCACGACCACTGCTGCGAGGGTCGCGAGGACCGCCTTGGACCTGCTGAGGTGTGCGAGACGAGAGCGCACGATTCTCCGAACGTCGTACTCCCCGGGCCTCGGGTGGCAGCACCCCTCCGACCGGCGTGCACGGCAGCCACGAAGCATGCTGGAGCCGTACGACGTGCGAGCGGGGGTCTCGCAGGACCGGCCCGATCCGGTCCTCTGCGCTGCCGTGAATCGCTCCCGATCCCGGCTGACAATCACACGACCATAACGACGAGTGGGGGTGACGCAAACTCGAACGCCGAATTTGGTGGGCGGTTTTGCTTACCAGACGCCTCCGAAGGCGGCCTCGGTGTTGGCATCGATCGCCCGGCACAGGGTCTCGAGATCGGCCCGGAGCACCTCGGCCATCGCCCGCACGGTGAGCGGGACGAGGTAGGACGCGTTGGGTCGGCCGCGGTAGGGAGTGGGGGTCAGGAAGGGTGCGTCGGTCTCGACGAGCATCCGGTCCATCGGGGTGACCGCGAGCGCGTTGCGCAGGGGCGCGGCGTTCTTGAACGTGACCGTGCCGGCGAAGCTGAGGTGCGCGCCGCGGTCCAGGCACTGCCGGGCGAAGCGGTCGTCGCCGGAGAAGCAGTGCATCACCCAGCGCTCGGGCGCCCCCTCCTCGTCGATGATCCGCAGCACGTCGTCGTGGGCGTCGCGGTCGTGGATCACCAGGGTCTTGCCGAGTCGCTTGGCGATGTCGATGTGGCGCCGGAAGCTCTCCTCCTGCGCCGCGCGCCCGTCCTCGCCCGTGCGGAAGTGGTCCAGGCCGGTCTCCCCGACGGCGCGGACCTTGTCGTGGGCGGCGGCGAGCTGCTCGATCTCGTCGAGCGCCTCGTCGAGCCGCCCGACCTCGGCCAGCCGGGGCGCCTCGTTGGGGTGCAGCGCCACCCCGGCGACCAGGGCGTCGTGCTCGGCGGCCGCCTGCACCGCCCACCGCGCGCCGGGCAGGTCGCACCCGATCTGCACGATGCGGGGTACGCCGACCGCGGCCGCCGCGGCGATCGCGTCGGCGGTGGAGACCCAGTCGCCGTCGGCGATGTCGAGGTGGCAGTGGTTGTCGACCACGGGGTGCGGGAGGGGCTCGGGCGCCGGCGGGCGCTCGCGGTCACGTCGGGCGCCCGACGTCTCCTCGGTCGCGGCGCGGCTGCGGGTCGGACCCGAGCCGGGGTCAGCGGTGGACAACGTCGTACACCTCCCGCTTGGGCAGGCCGGCACGCTTGGCGACCTCGGCGATCGCCTCCTTGCGCGTGGACCCCGAGGCCTCGAGCTCGGCGACGGCGGCACGCAGCGAACCGGGGTCGGTGGCCACCGCGGGCCCGCCGCTGGAGCCCTCGACGACGATGGTCACCTCACCGCGTACGCCGTCCGCGGCCCAGGCGACGAGCTCGACGAGCGGGCCGCGGCGTACCTCCTCGTGGGTCTTGGTGAGCTCGCGACAGACCGCGGCGGGACGGTCGTCCCCCAGCGCCTCGGCCATCGCGGCGAGCGCGGCCTCGGTGCGGTGCGGCGCCTCGAAGAACACCATCGTGCGCTCCTCGGTGGCGAGCGCGGCGAGCCGGCGCCCGCGCTCCCCCGCCTTGCGCGGCAGGAAGCCCTCGAAGCAGAACCGGTCGACCGGCAGCCCGCTCACCGCGAGCGCGGTGAGGACGGCGCTCGGGCCGGGCACGGCGGTGACGCGCACGTCGTGCTCGACCGCCGCGGCGACGAGGCGGTAGCCCGGGTCGGAGACGCTCGGCATCCCGGCGTCGGTGACCAGCACGACGCGGTCACCGGCGAGGAGCGCCTCGAGGAGCGCGGGCGTGCGCGCCTGCTCGTTGCCCTCGAAGTAGGAGACGACCCGGCCGGACAGGGTGATGTCGAGGTCGGAGCACAGCCGCTTGAGCCGGCGGGTGTCCTCCGCCGCGACCACGTCCGCCCCGGAGAGCTCGGCCGCGAGGCGCGGGGGTGCGTCGCCGGCCTGTCCGATCGGGGTGCCCGCGAGGACCAGGACGCCAGACATGCGGCCGATCATGTCAGCAGCCGCAGCCCGGCCGGGGATGGTCCCCCACGTTCTCGTCGCGACCAGGACGTAGGCGACCTCCCGCGTCACCTCAGCGCCGGACGGTGAACCGCCAGGTCCTGGTCGTCTTGTTGCCGGCGGTGTCGCGGGCGACGAGACGGACGACGTGCCGCCCGGGCGCGAGCGCCTTCGCCGGCCGCCAGGTCACCTGCCCGCTCCTCGCGCGGTAGGTGAGTCCCCGGACCTTGCGACCGTCGACGCGCAGCACGATCGACTTCCTGCGCACCGACGAGTGCCGGTCGACCACCCGCGCCCTGATCAAGGGTCGCCTGGCCCGGATCGTCCGGACCGGACCGACCTGCGAGACCCGCGGCGGCGTGCGGTCCACGACAGGAACGACCGGCACGGGCGGCACAGGCGGCACCGGCGGCACGGGCTGCACCGGTGGCACGGGCGGCACGGGCGTGGGGGTCGGCGCGGGCGAGTCGGTCGGCGCGGGCGTCGTCGGCGCGCCTGCGCCGACGACGACCCGGACGCTGTCGCTCACCGACAGGTGCCCGGCGTGCGCGCCGGTCCCCTGCGTCACGGTGACCGTGGCGGTGTAGGTGCCGGGTGCGGCGTAGGTGTGGTCGGGGTCGGCGCCCACGGCGGTCGCGCCGTCGCCGAAGCTCCACACGTGGATGAGGTCACCGGTCCTCGGTGTGAGATCGGCGCAGGCGAGGCGACGGCCGACGTCCTCCGGGTCGTGGACGACGACGGAGACGGCCTTCGGACCAGCGCGCATCGCCTTGACGACCTCGACCGGGCCGCTCGCCCCGCCGGCGTCCGTGGTGAAGAGCGGCCAGATCTCGTTGGGCTCGGCGAAGGGGCGAGCGGTGTCGAACCGGAAGTGCACACCTGCGTTGCCCACCGTGCACGGCTGCTCGTGGACGTGGACCTCGTCATAGGAGGTGGCGGGCTTCGCGCCGGTGACGCTGATAGAGGTGACCGTCTGGCCGCGGCGGCGCACCATCGTCGCGTTCCCGGCCAGGTCGCCGTCCGCCGGCGTCCAGGCGGCGAAGGGCGTGAACACGCCTCGGGTCGTGACCTCGGTGGAGAAGGACGCGGTCAGCGAGGCGTCCGTCGAGGCGAGCGCGTCGATCTCGGGGAGCGCGTCGTCCGACGGCGGCTCGGTGGTGTCCCCGCCCGTCACCGTGATCGGGAAGTCCCGGGCGTACAGCCCGCCGCGGCCGTCGCTCACGCGCAGCCGCACGACGTACGGCCCCGGGGTGCTGTAGTCGTGCATCGCGTGGTTCGCGCTCGACCTGGCACCACCGGCGCCGAAGTCCCACGAGATGCTCAGCGGGTCATCGTCGACGTCGCTCGCGTTCGCCGTGGCGTGCAGGACGTTGGTGGTGACGGGGTCCAGCTCGACCACGGGGTTCGCGGTGGGTGGGGTGTTGGTCGGGTCGTCGGCGACCACCACGATGCCGTCCATCATCCCCGCGTGCAGCGTGCACTCGTAGTTGTAGGTGCCGGCCTCGGTGAAGGTGTGGCTCAGCGTCTTGTCACCGTCGCCCGGCGCCCACGACTCGTGCATCTCCCACGCCCGGTCCCAGTGGTCGACGGGAGCCTTGGACTTCAGGTCGTGCGCCTGGTTGGCCCGGTCGAACCGCCACACGACGGTGTCACCCACCGCGATGGTCACCACGTTGCGGCCGGTGTCGACCGACTCCCACCGGTTGCTGGTGGAGTCGTCGACCGCGTCGACCACCCACGTACGTCCCTCGGCAGCCGCCACGGTCGGCGACGACGCGACGAGCACTCCCGTGAGCACGGAGCCGACCATCACGAGGGTGGCGAGGACGACCTGCCACCTCGACGCGGGACGTACGGCGGACGCGGATCGGAGCATGACGACCTTTCCCTCAGGGCAACATGTCGAACACAGTTCGCATGTCTGAACCAACCCGACCAGTCTCGGCTGTGGCCACCGTCACGTCAAGGTCGTCGCCGCGCTCTCGGACACGAGGTCGTCCCGCGGAGGCGCTGGAGGCCGGGGGCCGCTGGTTAGAGTTCCCGCGTGACTCCGACTGCCGCCGAGCGGAACCGTCCGCGCTGGCGCTCGGAGGACCCGCTCCTCGGCTGGGTCGGCGCCATCTGCCTGGCGTCGCTGGCGTTCTTCCTCCGGCGCTGGCACCTCGGCACGCCGCACGCCTTCTCCTTCGACGAGACCTACTACGCCAAGGACGCCTGGTCGCTGCTCAACCACGGCTACGTCCTGACCTACGTCGAGGACGCCGACAAGACGATCCTCAACGGCAACCTCACCGGCCTGTGGCAGGACACCCCGTCGATGGTCGTGCACCCCGAGGTCGGCAAGTGGCTGATCGCGCTGGGCATCAAGGTCTTCGGGATGGACCCCACCGGGTGGCGCATGGCCTCGGCGATCGTCGGATCGCTGATGGTGCTGCTGATGTGCCGGTTCGTGCGCCGCGTCACCGGCTCGACGGTGCTCGGCCTGGTCGCGGGGCTGCTGCTCGCGGTCGACGGCCTCCAGCTGGTGCTCTCCCGGCTGGCGCTGCTCGACATCTTCCTGGCCTTCTTCGTCCTGTGCGGCGTGCACTGCGTGGTCGCCGACCGGCAGTGGTTGCGCGACCGGCTCGCGTCGGGACGGCACTCCCGCGCACTGGGCCTGTGGCGACCCTGGCTGCTCCTCGGTGGAGTCAGCTTCGGGCTGGCGTGCGGCACCAAGTGGTCAGGGGCCTACGTCCTGGCCGTCTTCGGCCTGCTCGCGTGGATCTGGAGCGCCGGTGCGCGCCGCGCGTTCGGCCAGAGGCGAGCGCTGCTCCGCTCGGTCTTCCTCGACGGCGTCCCCGCGTTCCTCGCCCTGGTCGGTGTCGCGTTCGCGACCTACGTCGCCTCGTGGACCGGCTGGCTCGTCCACGCCGACTCCTACGAGGAGACCCTCAGCAACACCCAGTACACGACGTACGACGGCGGGAAGCAGTGGCCCACCGCGACCGAGCCCGACGCGACGGGCCTCGGCGAGGTCACCCAGTCGCTGCGATCGCTCTGGTACTACCACCAGGACGTCTACACCTTCCACAGCCACTTCCTCAACGACTCGACCCACATCTACGCCTCCAAGCCGACGACCTGGCTGGTGATGGGGCGGCCGGTGGGCGTGGACGCGCAGACCGAGATCCAGCCCGGCTCGCAGGGGTGCGACGCGCCGAGCGGCTCGGACTGCATCCGGCAGGTCCTGCTCCTGGGCAACCCCGTCATCTGGTGGGGCGGCTGCCTGGCGATGATCGCGTCCCTGCTGCTCTGGATCGGCGCACGCGACTGGCGCCACGGCGTGGTGGTCGCAGGCATCGCCAGCACGTGGCTGCCGTGGTTCCTCTACGACGACCGGCCGATCTTCTACTTCTACGCGATCGCCTGCCTGCCCTTCATGGTGCTCTCGATCGCGCTCGCGATGGGGCACCTGATCGGCACCTCCGACGTGCCCACTCCCCGGCGTACGTTCGGGGTGGTGGTCGCCGGCAGCTACACCGTGCTGGCGCTGGTCGCCTTCGCCTGGTTCTGGCCGATCTGGACCGACGTCCTGCTGACCAAGTCGGAGTGGGACGCCCGGATCTGGTTCCGTCGCTGGATCTAGCGCATCCGAATGTCCGTCAGGGCAACCTTTGCAATTCGGCCTCAAGCGCCCCGACGTCCTGCCACGCTGTGGCCACCGGCGCAATCCATGTCGCCGAAACGTGAGGACACGCTTCAATGACCATCAGCAAGAAGATCGTGGGCACCGTAGGCGCAGTGGTAGTGGTCGCGGCGCTCTCCAGCACTGGCACCGCTGTCGCGGCTGGGCTCATCACCACGAAGCAGATCGCAGACAACGCGATCACCACCGACAAGGTGAAGAACGGGACGCTGACCCTGAAGGACTTCAAGGCCAGTGAGCGCAGCAAGTTGATGGGCCCGCAGGGTCCCCAGGGTCCCCAGGGTCCGCAGGGCCCCGCCGGACTGACCGGGCTGACAGGTCCGGCCGGCGCCAGCGCGAACGCCACCCACGCCATCGTCCAGGGCCCGACCGTGACGGTCGCTGCCGGTGACATCGGGTATGCCGATGCCTACTGCGCACCGGGCAAGAAGGTCACCGGCGGTGGCTTCTTCGCCAGCATCGCCGTCCCGGCGTCCAGCGGTCCGGCAGCTCCGTCTCCCACGACCGGGTGGCGCACGGTCATCAACAACAGCGACAACCCGATCGCAGTCCAGGTCTACGCCTTCGCCATCTGCGCGTAGTCGCGGCCCGGACGCGGCCCCGACCCTTCCCGGGTCGGGGCCTCTGCGTGTGCGCTGCACCGATCACCACCTCGGAAGAGACGCGCCAGCAGGCGACGGGGCGTCGGGGCACGGGACAGACAAGCTGACCGGGCCAGTGCTCCAGTGAGCCACACGCAGCGTCTCACGGAGCGCGACCGCAACTGCACGAACGTGCCGGATCCCGCGGAAATTAGCGTCGAGCAAAGGAACAGCGGTACTTCGTCTCCACTAGCACGAATCCTCGAGTTTTGGTCAAGAACGCCCGCAATTCCCGGGTCGGGCATGGCATTCGTCCGCGACGCGACGCACCATGGCGTCAGCTCGATGTGGGGTCGAGCGCCGACACAAGAGGGGTAGCGCCATGGGGACGATGATCCACGTGTGTCTGGAGACCGAGGGGGCGCCCGCCGCCGAGAGCCAGCACGCGGCAGGTGAGCGCTGGATCTGCTCGTGCGGGGCCAACTTCGTCTACCGCGAGGGCTTCAACCGCGGTGGCGGGCTCACCCTCGAGTGGTGGCCGGCTCCGGCCCTCCCGCAGCCCCGCAGGCGCATCGTGCGCAAGGGCCTGCTCTTCGGCCCACGCACGGGCAGCTGACCCCGCGCCCACGATCCGACACGGCTCCGCCCGGCCCCATACCGGACGGGGCTGTGTCATAGCCGGGGCCGAGCAGGTCAGTCGTCGTCCCAGCTGCGCTCGCGCACGAAGGCGAGGAGGCGCGCTGCCGGCGGCGCCAGCGGACGGTCGGTCCGCCAGGTCAGCCCGATCGTCCGGGTCGCGCCCGGCGAGCTGAGCGCGAGCCCGACCGAGCCGGACTGGCCGGCGAACGCCTCCGGTACGACGGCCACGCCGAGGCCGGCCGCCACCAGTCCCTCGATCGTGGCGAGGTCGGCACTCTCGAAGGAGATGCGCGGGCTGATCCCGGCCTCGGACAGCAGACCCTGCACGATGGCGCTGTGCCCGAAGCCGGCGGGCGTGGTCACCAGCTCGTCGTCGGCGAGATCGGCCAGGTCGACCCGCTTGCGGTGCCGCAACCGGTGGGAGGGCGGCACCACGACGACCAGTCGCTCGCGCCGGACCGGCAGCCAGGCCAGGTCGTCGGAGCGCTCCATGGTGAGGCCCAGCTCGACCGTGCCCCGCGCCAGGTCTCGGCGGATGTCGTGGTCCGGCTCCTGGCTCAGCGCGACCTTGAGGCCAGGTGCGTACGCATGGAAGGCACGCAGCAGCCTCGGCACCAGCGTGGTCGCCATCGAGTCGAGGAAGGCCAGCCGGATCAGCCCGGTGTCGGGGTCGAGCCGGTTGGCGAGCTCCGCGCGGAGCAGGTCGTGCCTGTCGACCAGCTCACGGGCCGCGCGCAGGACGACCCGGCCGTCGGCGGTCGGCTCGAGCCCGGTCGGCACCCGCTCGAAGATGCGCACCCCGAGCTCGTCCTCGAGCCGGGCGAGCGCCCGGGACAGCGTGGGTTGGCTCGTGCCGAGGAACGACGCCGTCTCGGTCACGTGGCCGAGCTCGCCGAGCTGCACGAGCCACTGGAGGTCGCGCATCATCACCTGTCGATCATACGTCTCGCGCATGGCTGGGCGATGATGTCGACATTGGACGTATCGTTCCGGACCACCCCACGATGAAGGGGTGAGCACCACCGTCGAGCCGCGCACCGCGGAGACCCACCTGCCGGGATCGGCCGGCTATCGCCGCGTCATGGTGGCGGTCTTCCTCGCGGGCATGTCCACGTTCGTCGTGCTCTACGACGTCCAGGCGCTGCTCCCGGACCTGGCCCGGGCCTACGACGTGACACCGGCGCGCGCGACGCTCGCGCTGTCGCTCACCACCGGTGCGCTCGCGATCGCCCTCCTCGTCGCCGGGCCGGTGTCGGAGGTGGTCGGGCGCACGCGCCTGATCCACCTGTCCCTCTGGTCGTCGTCCGTCGTGGCGCTGGCCTGCGCGGTCGCGCCGAGCTGGGAGTGGCTGCTGGCGCTGCGGACGCTCCAGGGCATCACCCTGGCCGGCCTGCCCGCGGTCGCGACGGCGTACCTGCGCGAGGAGCTGCACCACTCCGCTCACGGCCGGGCGTTCGGGCTGTACGTCGGCGGCACCGCCCTGGGCGGGATGGCCGGTCGCCTCGTGACGGCGCCGCTCGCCGACCTCGCCGGGTGGCGGTGGGGCCTGGCCGCGGCCGCCGGCTTCGCCCTGGCCTGCGCCGCCCTCGTCGCCTGGCTGCTGCCGGCGTCGCGCCACTTCGTCCCCCGGCCCTCCGGCGTCGGCAGCGTGGTCGACGGCGTCCGGGGTGCCGTGCGCGACGGCGCCCTCCTCGCCCTCTACGTCCTCGGCGCCTGCGGCATCGGGACGATGGTCGCGGTCTTCAACGCGCTGGGCTTCCGCCTGAGCGAGGCGCCGTACGGCCTCTCGGCCGGCACGGTCAGCCTGGTCTACCTCGTCTACGCCCTGGGCAGCGTCAGCTCGGCGGTGTCAGGACGGGTCGCGGACCGCATCGGTCGCCGGGCCACCGTCCCCGTGGGCTGCGGCTTCGCACTGGGCGGCGTGTGGCTGACGCTCAGCGGCTCCCTGGTCTTCGTCGTCCTCGGCATGGCCGCACTGACCATCGGATTCTTCTGCCTCCACGGCCTGGCCAGCGGGTGGGTGACCGCGCGCGCCCACCTCGCCGGGGTCAGCACCGGGCAGGCCGCGTCGTTCTACCTCTTCGCCTACTACGTCGGCGCGTCCGTGTTCGGCAACCTCGGCACCGTGGCCTGGACGCATGCGGGTTGGGCCGGAGTGGTGGGACTGGCCTCGGCGCTGCTGCTCACCGCCTGCGCGATGGTCGTGGTGCTGCGGCGCACGCCCGCGCTCGCACCGGCGTCCTGACGCTCACCCCAGCAGTCGTTCACCACGAGCCGGGGAACCGCGCCGACCCGGCGATCGCCCAGAACACGACCAGCACGGCGACCGCGGTCGCGATCAGCAGGGTCTGGCCGAGGTGGCGGTGCCGGGGCGGGACGAGGAGGACCAGTCCGGCGAGGACGACGAGCGCCGGCAGCACCCACACGGGCAGGACTGCCGACAGCAGGCCCGAGACGGCTCCCAGCGCCACCCCGCCGGCGACCGCGTGGCCGAGCGGCACTGGCCGGGTCCCGCGGCGCAGCCCGACCTCCGTCACCGGCCCCTGCTCGGGCAGCTGGTCGGGGGCGAGCACGCGGAGCAGGAGGGTGAGCGTGGCGGAGTCGGCCACCACGACGACGTCGCGGAACCGGTCCTCGACCGCGTGGCGTCGCACCACCTCGTCGAGACGGTGGCCACGGTCCACGTCGGGGAAGCGCACCGGCGCCAGCGTCGTCTCGGGGCTCGCCGGCAGCCCCAGGCCGGTCACCACCCGCTTGGCCTCGCCGGTCGGGGCGGTGGCCACGACCGCGGACCTGCCCAGGCGTGCCCGCAGCCGCGCGACGTCCGACTCACTGGCCCGCGTGCTGACCACGAAGATCCGCTGGAAGTCGGTCACCAGACGACGGTAGGGCATCTGCGACGATGCCGATCATGAGGCTCTTGCTGACGTCCGGCGGCGTGACCAACGACAGCATCCGCGCCGCGCTGGTCGAGCTGCTCGGCAAGCCGATCGAGGAGTCGACCGCGCTCGCCATCCCCACGGCGCAGTGGGGTCATCCGATGTGCGGCCCCGAGTCGCTGCGTCGGTTCGCCACCGACCGGTCCCCCGCGACCATGACCGGCCTGGGCTGGCAGTCCGTCGGCCTGCTCGAGCTCACCGCCCTCCCGACGATCGACCCGGAGCGCTGGGTGCCGTGGGTGCAGGCGGCCGACGTGCTCCTCGTCGACGGCGGCGAGGCGACGTACCTCGCCCACTGGATCGAGGAGTCCGGGCTCGGAGAGCTGCTGCCCTCCCTGACCGACACCGTCTGGGTCGGCGTCAGTGCCGGCAGCATGGTGCTGACCCCGCGGATCGGCGACCTCTTCGTCGAGTGGCAGCCCGAGCAGGGCGACCGCACGCTCGGCGTCGTCGACTTCTCGATCTTCCCGCACGTCGGGGCATTCCCCACCAACACCTTCGAGGCCGCCGAGGAGTGGGCCGCCGACCTCGGCAACCCGGCGTACGCCCTCGACGAGCAGTCCGCCGTCGTGGTCGACGGCGACCGGGTCGAGGTCGTGTCCGAGGGTGAGTGGCGGGCGCTCTCCTTCTCTCGTTGAGCGGCCACGGCTCCCCAGATCACCAATTTGGGCACTAGCCAGGGCATCGCCCCGCGGGTCAGGGTCGAGGAGATGCGACCAGGCGCGCTGTCCGGCGCCCCTCTCCACGACCTGCGCGTCCTCGACGGATCCCCCCGATCCGACCTGCGTCGACGCGCGTCCCCCACCCCCCAGGAGACCCCCGCCCATGAACTCCCCCCTACGCCGATACGGGCCCGCCGGGCTCGCTCTGGGCGTCGTCCTCACCCTCGGTGTCGCCGTCAACGCGCAGTCGGACCCCGGCACCGCTCCCACCCTCGAGACCCGCGTGAGCGAGCTCGAGCGACGGGTGAGCGCACTCGAGGAGCAGGCCCCCACCGCCACGCCCACCCCCACCGGGACCCCCACCCCGACGGAGACCCCGACCCCCACCGACACGCCGACGCCCACGGAGACCCCGACGGAGACCCCGACCCCCACCGACACGCCGACGCCCACGGAGACCCCGACGGAGACCCCGACCCCCACCGAGACCCCGACGCCGACTCCCAGCCCCATCACGGGCTTCCCGACAATCGCCACCGCGGGCCTGCCTGCAGGGTGGTCCCCCGCACGCACCATCAATGGTGACTACCGGGTGAGCACCCCGGGCGCGACCGTGTCCGACCTCCGCATCAACGGCAGCCTGGTCATCGATGCGCCCGACGTCACCGTGCGCAGGGTCGAGGTGGTCGGTGGCGAGATCAACAACTGGCCGGGACAGACGTGCCACAACGGCCTCACCGTGAAAGACTCGACGATCCGCCGTGGCCCTCGCACGTCGGACAGCGGCACGCCCGCTCTCGGCGACGGCGGCTACACCGCGCGCAACGTCCTCATCGACGGTGCGGCGGAGGGCTTCCGCGCCGGTGGACGGCCGAGCTGCGGGCCCGTCACCATCATCGACTCGTACGCCAACGTGGTCGCGCCGGACAGCTGCGCCGACTGGCACGGCGACGGACTACAGGGGTACTGGGGTGCGGAGATCACGGTGCGCAACTCCGTCCTCGTCCTCGACGAGCGCGCCGGATGTCGCGGCACCGCGGCCTTCTTCGTCCCAGACGGGCAGGGAAACACGAGCGTCGACATCGATGGACTGATCGTCGACGGGGGCGGCTACCCCTTCCGCCTCGGGGTCCAAGGAACCGTCCGTGACCTCAACGTCGTGAACGGCTCGTGGGGATACGGACCACTTGAAGCGACCTGCCTGCGCCTGTCGGCCTGGTCCGCCCGTGTGGTCGACCTCGATGCAGCCGGCCAACCCGTCCCCGTCCGCTCCCTCATCTGCTGACGACCCAACGTCTGAGCGCGCCGGTCCCTGTCCGGTGACGTCGCGACGGTCCGCCGCGCCGCAGCGTCGATGTCGGATCCCGGCGCTGCGGCCGGGCGTGGGTCAGCGGGACGCGTCGTGGAGCGCGAGGACCTGCTCGGCGTTGCGCACCATCGCCCGGTCGACCATGTGGCCGCTCTCGGTCACCGCGATGCCTCGCTCGTCGTGGTCGTCGCCGAGGTGCCGCAACAGAGCCCTGGCGTGCGCGACCTCCTCCTCGCTCGGGGCGAAGCCGGCCCGGATCGTCGGGACCTGCCGGGGGTGCACCGCGGTGCGGCCCAGGAAGCCCATCCCGCGTCCCGCTCGACATGACGCGAGCAGACCCTGGTCGTCCTCAAGGTCGGTCCACGCCGACATCATCGGCGCGGGCAGGCCGGCGGCACGAGCCGCCACGACCACCCGGGAACGCGCCCAGGCCAGGCCGTCCTCGGCGGTCACGCCGAGGTCGCTGCGGAGGTCCGCCTCCCCGATCGCGAGCGCACCGACCCCCGGGGAAGCCGCGACCGTGGCTGCGGCCTCGATCCCGCGGGCTGTCTCGAGCAGGGCGTGGACCGGGAGGTCGCCGACCACCGCCGACACCGCCGCGACGTCCTCACGCGACTCGACCTTGGGCACCCGCACCGAGTGGAGTCCGCCCAGATCAGCCACCGCGGCGAGGTCCTGTGAGTGCTGGGGGGTCCCGACGGCGTTCACCCGCACCGAGATCCGTGCCCTGGATGCCTGGTCCAGCCCGTCGACCCAGGAGCGGACGGCGCGGCGCGCGTCGTCCTTCGCAGCCAGCGGGACCGCGTCCTCGAGGTCCAGGATCACCACGTCCGGGCCGACCAACGCCTTCTCGAAGAGCGCCGGCCGGTTGCCCGGGACGTAGAGCGCGACGAGGTCGGGCGCGCCGCGCGGTCGGTCGTTCACGCCTCCGCGCGACCCGTCGGACGGTGGAGGTACTGTCCTCGCGGCTCGCCGACGACCTGTCCGGCCTCGAGCACGCGCATGCCGCGCACGAAGGTGTCGGTCACCGCGGCGGTCATGTCGAAGCCCTCGAACGGCGTGTACTCCTGCGCGGAGAGGGAGTCAGCAGCACGGATCGTCCACGCGTGGTCGAGGTCGACGAGCGCGATGTCGGCGTCGTAGCCCTCCTTGATCGCACCCTTGCTGGGCAGCCCGTAGCGCTGGGCCGGGTTCCACGACGTGAGCCGGACGATCTGGTCCCACCCGAGGCCACGCTTCTGGCCCTCCGTGACGAGTGCGGGCAGCAGGTACTCCGCGCCGCCGAAGCCCGACTTCGCCAGGAACACGTCCTCACGATCCGAGCCGAACTTCTGCTCGTCGCGGCAGCACGCGTGGTCGGAGACCACCCAGTCGAGCTCGTCCGCGAGCAGGTGCTCCCACAGTGCCTCGACGTCCTCGCGCGGTCGCAGCGGCGGGTTGACCTTGCCACCGATCCCGGATGCGGTGTGGATGTCGGCGACCAGGTGGCCGATGGTCACCTCGCGGCGGAAGTCGATGTGCGGGAAGGTCTTCGCCATCAGAAGGGCCGCCTCCACCGCCTTGGCCGAGCTCAGGTGCAGCAGGTTGATCTTGGGCAGACCGGTCTCGTGGGCGAGGTAGGAGGCGATCGAGATCGCCAGGCCCTCGGAGTGCGGTGGCCGGGAGGCGGAGTACGCCTCGAGGCCGGTCAGGGTGCCTTCGTCCTCGACGAGCTGGGTGTAGGCCGCCATGATCTCGGCGGTCTCGCAGTGCAGGCTGAGCGAGATCGCCTCGGCCTTCTCGGGGTAGAGCTCGCGAGCCTTCTGGATGCCACGCATCACGAACTCGAAGTGCGCGATGTCGTAGCGCTCGCCCTCCGGGGTCATCAGGAACTTCGACTGGTCCGAGGACCGGCCGTGCAGGCCGTGGCTGCCGTAGAACATGAAGATCTTGAACGACGTCACGCCGTGCTCGTCGACGAGCGCCGGGATCTCCTCGATGTGCTCCTTGCTCATCGGAGCCAGGTGGAAGGCGTAGTCGATGAACGCCTTGCCACCCGACAGCTCGAGGACCTCGGGGAACACCTGAGCGTACGGACCTCCCTTGTTGAGGTAGTACTGCCCCGTGCGCATGTAGTTGAGGCCGGTCGTGACGCCGCCCTGTGCGGCGGCGCGGCTCTCGACATCGGTGTCCACGTCGAGCGGGTTGTAGATGCCCCAGTGCTGGTGGGCGTCCACCACGCCGGGAAAGGCGACCTTGCCGCCGCCGTCGACGACCTCCGCCGCATCTGTGGTGCCGAGTCCCTCCCCGACGGCGACGATCCGCCCGCCGACGATGCCGATGTCGGCGGGGACCGGCTCGGGAGAGTCGTGCGAGGCCACCCGGACGTTGCGGACGATCAGGTCGTAGTGCGTCATGGTCCTGCTTTCTGTGTCGAGCGGGAATTCAGTGGATCGAGCGGGGAGGACTCAGCTGCCGCCGAGCGGAGCCAGGAGAGTGCGGACGTCGTCAAGGTGATCGAGGTCGAGAACCGCGGAACGCAACGCGGCGACGTCCTCCGCCGGGATCACGGCGCCGGCGTTGTCGGCGAACTTGCTGCCCACTTCGTCGTCGGTCAACGGCCGCTCGTTGCCACCACGGTTGGTGAGGACGTCGACGGTCAGGGTGCGGCCGTCGTGCAGTCGTGCAGTCAGCACGGCGGGAAACTGGTAGGGGAAGATGCCGGTGCAGGTGTCATCAGGGACGACGCTCACCTTGGCCATCAGGTCGCGCCGGCCAGGGTCTCGCGCCAGCTCGTCGGTGTAGTCATCCAGGCCGGCGCCCAGCCCGCCACCGCCGAGCAGGCCGACCGTGACGGCGTAGGGTGCGGAGAACTGGGCCTGGTACCCCGTCTCGGGCGAGCGCTTGACCTCGATGGGCTCACCGATCGTCCGGATCACCGGCGCCGGCACACCCACGACGATCGACTCCACGTCGGCCGGCGCGACGCCCTGCCGGCGCAGCTCGGCGGCGGCGTCGACCGTGGTGTGGGTGAAGTGGTTCGCCGGGTAGGGCTTGAAGAAGATGCCCGGAACTGCCCACTCCTCCCCGAGCCCGCGCGTGACCTGCTCGCCGTCGAAGGTCCCGTGGAGGAACGCCTGGAAGAAGCCGAAACGACCTTCGAGCGCTGTCGGAGGCCCGGTGATGCCGCGGTGCACCAGGTGGGCCGCGGTTACCGCACTGTGCGCTGCCCAACCACAGTGCACGCGCTTGACGGTGCCACCCGTGCGGTTGGCCTCGATGATGCCCGACGCCATGGAGGCCGCCACGCCGAGCGAGGACTGGATACCGTCTGTGTCGAGGCCCAGCAGCATGGCTGCGGACACGGCTCCGCCGAGGGCGCCGCAGATGGAGGTGGCGTGCTGGCCGTGCTCGAAATAGGTGGAGTTGCCCGCCTCCTCGTCGTAGCCCGCCATGCCGATGCGGACGCAGGTCTCGAGTCCGACCGCGACCGCCGCCACCAGCTCAGCCCCCGAGGAGCCGGCTGCTTCGGCCGCTGCCAGGGCGGCTGGGACGACAGCCGCGCTGGGGTGCAGCACGGAGGGCAGGTGGGTGTCGTCATAGTCGAGGGAGTGCGCGAGGGTGCCGTTGACCAGTCCGGCGAGGGCGGCCGGGACCCGCTGCTGCAGCCCGATCCCGGTGGCTTCCGGACGACCGCCCTGGTCGGCGACGTAGCCGATCACAGCCTGGCTCGTGTCCAGGTCGCGGGCTCGCAGGGCCAGGCCGAGGGTGTCGAGGACCCGCATCCGGGTGCTGGAGACGACCGCGGCCGGCAGCCGGTCGGCCGTCACGTCCGCGGCGAGCTCGGCGATCGCGCGTGAGAGGGAGTGCTCAGCCACGGGCCACCACCGCGAGCGGTCGGACCGGCGAGCCGGTGGCGCCGAAGAGCTTGAGGGGCGACATGACGAAGGTGAACTCGTGCGCGCCGGCCGCGGCGAGGCCGTCGAGGTCCATCGCCTCGATGATGTAGACCCCGCGCTCGACCAGCAGCACCCGGTGTGCCGGGAGCAGACCGTGCCCGGCGCCGGGCCTGAGGCACTCGAACGCGATGGTGTCCGCACCGACGGCGTGCGGCGTGCGCTCGGCGAGCCACCGCGCACCAGCCTCGCCGACTCCGGGAACTCCGCTGTCCTTGCCCTGGTAGACGGTGCGGTCGGGGTCGTCGAAGTGCCGTCCCCAGCCGCTCCTGATGAGCAGCACGCTGTCCGCGGTGATCGCGATGCCCTGGGCCTCGACCGTCCGGTCGAGGTCGTCGGGGGTGATCTCGTAGCCAGGGGCGAGGCCCTCGGGCACGCCGAGGGCGGTGGGCACGTCGAGCAGGACTCCCGGTCGCACCACGGGCTCGATCGTGTGCACGCCATGCTCGACGAACCTGCCACCACGACCGGCCTCGACCGCGTCGACGCCACCGTGCAGGACCCCGTCCTGCGAGACGTGGGCCAGGGCGTCGACGTGCGTGCCGACGTGCGTGCCCATCGAGATCATGTCGTTGGCGGCCGAGCCTCCGTCGGCCCGCACCATGTCGCCGTGCCGACGGGGCATCGCGTGCCAGTACGCCGGGTGGTTGGGCGACTGTGGCATGCCCACCCGCAGCTCGCGGCCGAGGTCAAAGACCTCGACCCCGTCACGCACCACGCTCAGCAATGCATCGGTCGTGCTCATGCCACTACCCCCTCGGCGCGCAGCCGCGCTCGTTCGTCATCGTCGAGTCCCAGCTCGGCGAGCACGACGTCGGTGTCGGCTCCCAGCGGACGGCCGGTGAACCGGATCCGCCCGGGCGCGTGCTGTGCGCGCCACATCACGTTGTGCATCAGGAGGTCGCCGAAGTCCACGTCCTCCGCCGTGGTGAGGATCCCGGTCTCGCGGACGTGCTGGTCCTCGACGAGGTCCCGCGCGTCGTAGACGGGTGCGATCGCGGCCCCGGCCTCCTCGAAGGCGCGGGTGACCTCGTCGGCCGTGCGTGCGGCGATCCAGCCACCCACGTGGGCGTCGAGCTCGTCGGCGTGCTCGGCGCGGGTGGAGCCGGCCGCGAACCAGGTCTCGTCGACCACCTCGGGGTGCCCGACCAGGTGCATCACGCGCTCGGCGATCCGTTGCGCGCTCGTGGAGACGGCGAGCCAGCGCCCGTCCGAGGTCTGGTAGGTGTTCCGCGGCGCGTTGTTGGTGGATCGGTTGCCGTGCCGGGTGCCGACGATCCCGAGCTGGTCGTAGGTCATCGGCCCCGGTCCCACGGCCGTCATGATCGGCTCGAGGAGGTTGAGGTCGATCACCTCGCCCCGACCGCCGTTGCGCTCCCGGGCGAACAGTGCCATCGACGCCGCCGACGCGGCGGCGATCCCGGCGATGCTGTCGGCGAGGCCGAACGCTGGGAGCGTGGGCGGGCGGTCGGCGTCGCCGGTCAGGTGCGCGAAGCCGCTCATCGCCTCGGCCAGTGTGCCGAACCCGGCACGCGAGGCGTACGGCCCGGTCTGGCCGAAGCCTGTCACGCGGACGAGGACGAGGCCGGGGTTGACGGCGTGCAGCTGCTCGGGCCCGACGCCCCAGCGCTCGAGGGTGCCGGGACGGAAGTTCTCGACCATCACGTCAGCGGTCGCCGCGAGCCTGAGCAGCACTGCGGCGCCGTCGGGCGCGGAGAGCTTGAGCGCGACCGTGCGCTTGTTGCGCGAGATCTCCTTCCACCACAGTCCCTGGCCGTCCTTGGCAGCGCCGTGTCCCCGCATGCCGTCACCGGCCTCCGGGTGCTCGATCTTGACCACATCCGCCCCGTGATCGCCCAGGATCCGGCAGGCCAGGGGCCCCGCCAGGATCGTCGAGACGTCCAGGACCCGGATGCCCGCGAGAGGTCCGTCGGTCATGCGCTGCGCCACCGCCCTTCAGTTTGCGTTCCGCTGTCCGTAACGGCGGTCCGCTCAGAGGATAGTTCCGCCGAGGCGCGAGGGTCAACACCCTCCACGTCCAGCCACGCCCAGATGCCGCGGTTGACGATGGCCACCGCAGCCGCCACGGCCACGAGCCCCGCCATGCACCACCACGCGGCACGGAAGCCCGGGCCCTCGACGAGCAACCCGAAGGTGAGTGGCCCCACGATGCCCCCGACGCATCCGCCGGCCTGGACGAGCGCGGTCGCCGCCCCGGGCGCCGTGGGGTGCGACTGCACCACCGCGACCCCGATGATCCCGGTCCAGCCCCATCCGGCGGCACCTGCGAGCACCGCGCCGACGATGGTCGTCGTGTGGCCCGGCACCGCCAGGAGCAGGAACCCGGCAACGCCGCCGATGAGCAGCACTGCGCCCGTGGCACGTCCGGGTGCACGCTGACCAATCACACCGAGCGCCAGCCGTACGCCGATCGTCGCCGCACTGGTCAGCGCGAGCAACAGTCCGGCGGCCCCCGCAGAGATTCCTGTGCTCACGCCGTAGTCGACGAGGAAGGTGCTCATCGAGATGGCCGCCGCCGAGCCCAGCACGAACATCGAGGTGACGAGAAGGATCGGCAGGAGCGGACGGAGCCGGCCGTCGTAGGCGGCCGAGGCCGGTTCTGCGAGGTCCGGCACGGGCACCAAGAGGATCGAGAGGGCGAGTACCGCCGCGAGCGCGAAGACCGCGCGCCACGGCATCACGACGGCCAGGGTCGGCACGCAGAGTCCGGCCACGAGCGTGGCTGCCGGGATCGACGAGCGCTCGACCGCGAACGCCATCGAGCGGCGGGCCGTCGGCACGACGCGGCTGATGACCATCCCGCCGACCGGCGCGGCCACCATCGAGGCCACCCCGCCGAGGACCATGGCGACGAGCAGGCCGGGATAGGACCCGCCGAGCACCGCGACCGCCATCAGGCACGTCGCCGCGGCGACGACCGACACGCGCACGGACCGGCGTGGGCCCATCCGGTCGACGAGGCGGCCACCACCGGCGACGAGCAGGACCGCGGACGTGCCGAAGAACACGGAGACGAGCGACCCCAGCTGGGTGGGACCCAGGTCGAGGTCCCGGCGCACCTGCGGGCCGAGTGCGCCGACGAGATAGAGCGGAAACATGTACGCCGCGCCGACGAGGACGGCGATGGTGACGACGCGCCCCACCGGGGCCGACTCGTGGTCGAGCGCGGGCAGCCCCGGCCGGGACGCACCCGGCCCGCTCGTCACCCCCAGATCTCGTCGGCGTAGGTGATGTTGACGTCGGTGCGCCAGCCGGTCTCGAGGTCCTGGCCCCACTTGGCCCGCCATCCTGCGGCGTGCTCGAGCACCGCCGGGTCGCCGTGGTGCAGCTTGCCATCAGCGTGGAAGGCGTCGAGGTCGTCGACGAACATCAGGTCGAAGTGCTTGAACCACTCCTCGCCCCGGGCGTTCTGCCGCACGACGTAGTTGGCGTAGTTCTGGATCCCCGGGTTCTGCCGGAAGATCGGGTAGTCGACCGTGCGGGTGTACTCGGCGTACTCCTCGAGCGGCACTCCCGGCTTGATGTTGTAGGTCAGCAGGACGAGCTTGCGGGCCATGGAAATCCTCTTCTCAGTGGGGTGCGGATCGACTCAGAGCGCGCGGCCGAGAGCATGTCCCTCGGCCATCGCCTCGAGCAGGGTGCGGGGTGCGACGACGTCGCCCACCGGGTGCAGCTCGAGGCCGGCGGCGTACAGCGGCTCGACGAGCTCCTCCCGAGGCACGGGCGGGTCGAGGGCGACCACGTGGGTCACGCGGTCGAGGTCGGTGGCACCGTCGTGCAGTCCGGAGCTGATGGTGGCCGTCCCGCCGGCCAGCTCGGCACGCGACGCCGCCCAGAGCTGCACCCCGAGGTCGCGGAGCCGCTCGACGTAGGTCATCCGGCTGTACTCGCTCACTCCCGACAGTGGCGTGCCTGCCGCGGTGACGAGGTGCACGGTCGCGCCACGACGCGCTGCGGTCTCGGCCACGGAGGCGGCGACCCAGCCGTTGTCCTCGTCGAGGATGAGCACGGTCTGGTCCGTCCAGGACTCGCGGCAGAGGACGTCGGAGCCGGTGATGGCCGGCCCCCAGCCGGGGACGCGGCGGGCGACGTGCGTGGCTCCCGTGGCCAGCACGACCGCGTCGGCGCCGTGCGCAACCACGTCGGCCGCGGTGGGCTCGACATCGGCGCGCACCGGCACGCCGAGGTCCGCGAGACGGCCCTCGAGGTGAGCGCGGAGTCGGTCGAGGTCGGCCCGACCGGCGCCGCGGCGGCCGACCCGGAGCTGGCCACCGGGCTCGGGAGCGCTCTCCCACACCTCGACGTCGTGCCCTCGCTCGGCAGCGACACGTGCGGTCTCCATGCCGGCGGTGCCGCCGCCGAGGACGAGGAGCCGACGACGGCGACCGGCCTGCGGGGCGGGCTCGGGCCACTCCTCCTCGCGCCCGACCGTCGGGTTCATCATGCAGGTCATCGGACGGTGCCCGGCGATCTCACCGATGCAGAAGTTGCAGGAGACGCACGGCCGGATGGTGCCCTCGGCGCCCGCGTCCGCCTTGCGCAGCAGGTGCGGGTCGGCGATGTGCGCTCGCGTCATGGCTACCGCGGTGAGCAGTCCGGTCGCCAGGCCACGCTCGGCGTCGTCGAGGTCGAGGAACCGGCACGCCGCCAGCACCGGAACCCGCTCGCACTCCTGCGCCACTGCCAGCGCGTCGTCGAGGTAGGGCGTGTGCCCCTCGCTCATGTCGGCGACGTGGTGGCCGATGGAGGGGACGGTGTAGGAGGCCAGGGAGACGTTGAGAAAGCCGATCGGGCGAGTGGTGTCGAGCAGGTGGGCGATCCGGCGTCCCGCCTCGAGGTCCTGTCCGCCGGTGACCAGCTCGTCGGCCGACATCCGAACCCCGACCACGACCTGGTCGCCGACCGCGTCGAGCACCGCGTCGAGCACCTCGAGGGGAAAGCGGAGCCGCGCCTCCTCGCTCCCGCCGTATGCGTCGGTGCGGGTGTTGGACGCGGGAGAGATGAACTGGTGCAGGAGGTGGCCGTGGCCGAAGTGCACCTCGACACCCTGGAAGCCGGCACGAACGGCGAGGCGGACCGCAGCGACGTAGGCCTCGACGATCTCGGTCATGTCACGACGGGTCATCGCGTGCGGGACCCCGCCGGATGAGCTCCATCGCGTGCTCGTCGGCCCCCAGGCCGCCGTTCGCCGGAACACGTTCTCGCTGTGCCGCCCGGCGTGCGTCACCTGGGTGAAGATCGCCGCTCCCTCGTCGCGGACCGCGGTCACGATGCGCTCCAGGCCGGGCAGGGCCTCGGGCACCGCGGCCAGGCCACCGGCCCGACCGAGGCTCGTCGGGTGGACGCGCAGCGGCTCGGTCACGATCAGACCGACGCCCCCACGTGCCCGCTCACGGTGGTAGGCCACGTGGCGATCGGTGGGCAGGAAGTCCTGGCCGAAGTTGGTCGTATGGGCTGAGACGAAGACCCGGTTGCGCAGGCGGACCGATCCGAGGTCGACCGGCGAGAACACGCGCTCGTGCCGGGTCACGCCCGCCACTCCTGGGCGAGCTCATCGTGCGTACGGGCGTCGAGCACCCCGGACTCGGCCAGGTCGTTCCAGACCCATTGCTCCACGATCAACCCGTCGCGCAGGCGGAACCTGTCGACGTAGCGCACCCCGTCGAAGACGACGCCATGCAGGTTCTCTCCGTGCAGGCGCCCGATCGACCACACCAGGCTCCCGTCCTCGGTGGCCTCGTAGACGTCGCGGTGCTTGTCGACGCGGCGGTAGCGCGAGCGGGAACCGGCGGCGAGCTCGGCCAACGAGCGATAGCGCCGACCACCGGGAAAGACGAGCTCGGCGTCGTCGGCCAGGCTGGCCTGGGCCACGCTGTGGCGCCCAGCGCCGATGTCGGCGAGGAACGCCTCGACGAGGGCGATGGACCTCTGGGACGCGCTCATCCTGCCCCCCTCTCAGCACGGGCCTCGCGCACGACCCGGCGCACCGCGGCGACGATGGTGTTGTAGCCGGTGCACCGGCACAGGTTGCCGTTGATGGCCCGGAGGATCTCGCCCTCGTCCGCGTCGGGCTGCTGCTCGACCAGCTCCTTCGCCGTCAGCAGCATGCCCGGGAGACAGAAGCCGCACTGGAAGGCGAACTCGTCCCAGAAGACCTCCTGGACCGGGTGGAGCTCGTCGCCGTCGGCGATCGACTCGACGGTCTCGACCTCGGTGCCCTCGGCCGACAGGGCGAGCACCGAGCAGGACTTGGTGGTCTCGCCGTCGACCATCACCGTGCACGCCCCGCAGTCGCCGGTCAGGCAGCCGACGTGGGTGCCGGTCAGTCCGACCTGCTCGCGGATCGCGTGGACCAGCAGGGTCTGCGTCTCGACCTCGACGCAGCGGGGCACCCCGTTGACGGTGAGCCTGAGTGGGCAGCTCATGCGGATTCCTCTCCCGAGTAGGCCTGCAGGGCATCGGCCACGGCGCGGGCGACGATGGCGGGGGCGATGCGGGCCTTGTAGGCCCCGGGGGCCAGGACGTCGTCGAACGGCCCGCCCACGTCGGAGAGCGCACGGGCGACCTCGTGGCGCACGTGGTCTCGCCACGCCGGATCAGCGGTCCCGACCGAAGGCCGGTCGAGGTCGAGGAGCAGCGGGACGGCTGCAGCACCCCCCACCGCCACGCGCAGTCGCTCCCCCGCCACGCAGGCGGCCGTGACGATCGGCCACGACCCCTCGGCGAGCTTGAACTTGTGGTAGCCGAACGGCAATTCGACGGCTGGCACGCGCATCGTCGCGAGCAGCTCGTCGGGACGTCGTAGGGTCTCGAAGGCGTCGCGGAAGAAGTCGCGTGCGGCGACCTCGCGTGACCCCTGCGCCCCGACCAGGAGCAGCCTCGCGCGGAGCGCCACGAGGACCGCCGGGATGTCGGAGCCGGGATTGGCGTAGCAGGCGGATCCGCCCACGGTGCCGCGGTGGCGGATCTGTGGACCGCCGGTGATGCCGTGCGCGACGCGAGCCAGCAGCGGCACCAACGACCTCTCCAGCACGGCGTAGCTCGTCATCGCGCCGACGGTCCACCCGGTGCCGTCGGCCTCGATGCCACCCAGCCCGGCGCGGCATAGATCCACCACGGCGGCCGGCCGGGTCCGGCCGTGGGTCATGTCGGGAACGACCATGGTGCCGCCGCCGACCACCGTCGCGTCGCCGTCGGCGAGGGCGGCGACAGCCTCGTCGAGCGACTCGGGTCGGGCGTACCTCATCATCGCGCTCCTCCATCGCTCGCTGCCATGGCGGCGTCCATCAGGTCCAGCACGGCGGGCGGGTTGAGCGGAACCCGGTCGACCGTGACGCCGTACGACGCCAGCGCGTCCTCGACGGCGTTCGCCACCGAGGCCTGTGCACCGCCCACACCTGCCTCGCCGGCACCCTTGTTGCCGTGCATGGTGAAGGGGCTCGGTGTCACTTGGTGCAGCATCCGCAGGAGCGGGACGTCCCCTGCGCGCGGGAGCAGGTAGCTCTTGAACCGGTTCGAGGCCAGACTGCCGTCCTGGGCGAACCGAAGCTGCTCCGACAGCGCGCTGCCGAGGCCCATCGTCACGGCACCACGAGCCTGACCCTCGACCAGGGCAGGGTTGATCATCGTGCCGCAGTCGTGCGCCATGACGTAGTCGAGCAGCGTCACCTTTCCGGTCTCCGGATCGACGTCCACGACGGCTGCGTGCAGGCTCGAGGAGTACGTCGGGTAGGGCTGGATGCGACCGAGCTCGTCAGGGACGTGATTGATGTTGCCGGGCTTGTAGGCGCGGGTGGACTCGAGCACCGGCTCGATGTCACCGATGGCGAAGGCCCGCGTGAGAAGGCCCCGCGCGACGTCGGGCACGGCCATCGACGTCCCGCCAGCGGAGACGACCCCGTCACCGATCGTGACCTCGTCGCCCTCGCCCAGCCCCATCAGTCGGCGGGCGGCGTCGACGAGCTTGTCGCGCACGTCGCGGGCGGCCAGGGTGGCGGATCCGCCGCCGACGACCATGCTCCGCCCGCTGAAGTTGCCGAACCCGTTGGGGCAACGGTCGGTGTCGCCCTGGACGAGCTCCACCCAGTCGATCGGGATCCCTATCTCGTCGGACACGATCTGCGCGAGACCGGTGTCGTTGCCCCCTCCGGGAGAGGTCACGCCGGTGAGCACGGTGACCGATCCGGTCACGCTCATCCGAACGGTGGTGGTGTCGAAACCTGAGACGAAGGTGCCCGGACTGTCGGACGACTCGGGGGTGAGCTCGAAACCGAGGCCGATCCCGAGGCAGCGGCCCTCGGCTCGCGCGGCCTGCTGGCGCTCACGCAGCGCGGGATAGTCGACGGCGTCGAGCACCTTGTCCAGCAGGCCGTGGAAGTCTCCGCTGTCGATGTTGAGACCGGTGCTCGTCCGGTAGGGGAACTCGTCCGTCGGGATGAAGTTGATCCGGCGCACGTCGGCCGGATCGAGGTCGAGCTCGCGCGCCACCAGGTCGACCGCCCGCTCCATCACGAAGTGGGCGGCGTCCTTGCCGAACCCCCGAGCCGCGTTGAGCGGGGGCTTGTTCGTGCAGACGATGTCGAGCTCGATGCGACAGTCCTGCACGGCGTAACCCGACGGCTGGGTGGTGGCAGACATGTTGGGCATCGCCCATCCGGCCTGCGCGGTCAGTGCTCCGACATCGGCGGTGATCTCGTTGACCAGCCCGAGGATCCTCCCGTCGCGGCGGGCTCCGACGCGGAACCGGTGCACCTGCTCGCGGGCTCCGGCCATCAGCGTCTCGCGACGGTCCTCGATCCACTTGACCGGACGACCGGTGAGGATGGAGAGCAGGGCGATCAGCGTCTCCTCGGGGTGGCCCTGCATCTTGAGGCCGAAGGATCCGCCGACCTTGGCCGTGACGATCCGGATCCGGCTCTCGTCGATGCCGAGGCTGACCGACAGCATCCAGCGCATCTGGTGGGGGTTCTGGCACGACGCATGGACCGTCAGCCGGTCGTCCGCCCACGAGGCGAGGTAGCCGCGCGGCTCGATCGGCGAGGTGGTCGTCCGTCCGATGTGGAGCTCGCCGGAGACGACGACGTCCGACTCGGCGAGCCGGGAGTCGGCGTCACCGGAGCCGTAGCGGTTGTGGGTGATCACGTTGCCCGGCCAGTCCTCGTAGATCCGTGGCGCGTCGGGGGCCATCGCGGCGGTCGCGTCGAGCACGTGCGGGAGGACGTCGTACTCCACCTCGACGAGCCGGGCGGCGGCCTCTGCCTGCAGGCGGGTGCCGGCGACCACCGCGGCCACCGGCTGGCCATGGTGGACGACCTTGTCGACCTGAAGACAGCGGATGTCGGTGCGGTTGCCGCCACGAGCTGCGGGATCGATGAAGTAGGGCACCGGGCCGGCGTGCTGCGCGGCCTGCTCACCGGTGAGCACCAGGACCACTCCATCGGACCCCTCGGCAGCCGCGGTGTCGATGGTGAGGATGCGCCCGTGCGCGACCGTGCTCCGGACGACGACCGCGTGCAGCAGGCCGGTCGGCGCGTAGTCGTCGAGGAAGAGCGCGCGCCCGGTCAGGAGCGTGGCGCCGTCTCGCTTCCGGGGGGACGCGCCGATCCGTCCCTCCTGCACGGGCGCGGAGGTCATCAGGGCATCGCCACCTGGAGGCGACGACCGGTGCGGAAGACCGGATTGCGCTTGTCGACGTCGAGCTTGTGCACCTCGCCGTTGTCGTCGACGGCCGACTGCAGGCCCCCGGTCACGCCAGGGGTGCTGGAGATGAGGAACTTCTGCTGGTCGACGGTCGGGAACGGTGGCTCGTGCCACGTGCCGCGGTGGATGTTCAGCACCACGTCGCCCGGGACGAGGAAGGCCCGGATCGTCGCGATGTCGGGGAAGCCGTCGACGAGCGGTGCGTCGGGTGGCGCGACGACCGAGACGAACGGGTCACCGTTGAGCGGGATGAAGGTCTGGGTCATCCCGTGGTGCCGCTCCATGTAGCGGATCTCGCCGCCCCGAAGTCCCACCCGGAACAGGATGAACTCCGGGGTCTCGTCGGCCTGGAGCACGACGGGGCCGTGGATCGCGTTGAGTCCGTTGTAGAGGTCGATAGGGAGCTGGGGCGTGGCGTCGAGAGAGATCACCTCGCCGAACGGCGCGAAGGCCTCGGCGGTGACGGGCTCGGGCACGATCGTCTCGATCGCGTGCTGGGCGGTGGTGTCGGTCATGACTCCTCCTCGGGGTCGGGGCGTGCTTCAGGACGGGGTGGAGAGCAGCCGGACCAGGTCCGTGACGCGACTGCCCGGGCGCGGCTCGAGAACGGTGCCGGCCACCTGCGCTGCCACGGGACGGCCGAGTCGCGGCACGACGTAGGCGTCGAACTTGGCGACCAGCTGCTCACGGGTCAGGGGGGCGCGGCTGTCGCCGGCCGGGACGTCGACCTGGCGGGTGTGGGTGGTCCCGTCGTCGAGGGTCAGCGTGACGCGGGTCGCGGTGAACTCGGGATAGCGCGCCTCGAGGTCGTCCGCGCGCCTCATCCGCACCCGGTCGGCCAGGGACAGGACGGCCGGGTCGTTGATCCGGTCAGCGGCGTACTGGGCGCCGGACACCTCGCGGTCGACGAGGGCAGCACCCACGACATAGGGGAGGCTCAGCGTGCAGGCCACGGTGGTGGGGTCGGGGCCGACACCACGGTCGACGAGCAGCATGGCGATGTCGTAGGTCTCGACGTCGACCTCGCGGACCCGGGTCGGGTCGAGGTCGTGCTCGATCGCGAGCTCGAGCGCTGCCTGTCCGGCTCCGTGGGTGTGGCGGCAGCCGGCGAACCGCTTCTGGTGGACGTCGAGGATGGTCCACTCATCGATGAGCGCGACGTTGTCGACCTCACCCCCGGTGAGTGCGGCGACGAGCCCGCGCGGGTGCTCGACCACCTCGCGCCAGCCGGTGAGGCCGGCCGCGGCGTGCAGGGCGCCTTCCACGCCGGCACGGGCCAGCTGTCCGGCGAAGGCGGGCTTGGCCGACGGTCCGGCGAAGATGGACTCGATGAGCACCGCTGGCGCGAAGAACGCGGTCGCGCCCACGGCGTCGGCGATCCCCGTGGCGTCGAGTCCGAGCAGCTTCGCGCACCCCGCGGCCGCGCCGAAAGCCGCGGCGGTCGGGAACCACCCGGCCTGCGTGGCCTGCGGATGGGCCGCTCGCCCGATGCGGTTGGCGACCTCGTAGGCCGCGACGGTCGCGGTCAGCAAGTCGGCGAGGCCGGCCTGTTGCTGCTCGGCGACCGCGAACAGCGCCGGCAGGGTGTGCGACGGGTGGAAACCGCCAAAACGGTAGCCGTCCTGGTGCTCGAAGATGTCTGCCGCGGCCCCGGTGGCGTACGCCGCGTCGACGACCGAGGTGCGCCAGTCCCGGCCGAGCACGGTGGCCTGTGGCGCCGACCCACGACTCCGCACCAGCTCGGCGATGACGCCGGCCTCCGGTGTGCCGGACCCACCGACGGACGCGCCG
This sequence comes from Nocardioides hwasunensis, assembly GCF_014779665.1. Lineage (GTDB taxonomy): Bacteria > Actinomycetota > Actinomycetes > Propionibacteriales > Nocardioidaceae > Nocardioides > Nocardioides hwasunensis. Next base: position 518,167 of record NZ_JACXYY010000004.1, read on the forward strand.
AGGAAGTCCAGCACCAGAGCGGAGGCCTTCGCGACCACCTCGGCGGGCAGGTCCTCGAAGCGCAGTCCGGCGGTGAGCCCGGCGAGCGCCGCGGTCGGGGGAACGGCGGCGGGAGGGGCGCCCGGAGACGCGTCGACGGGTGTGGTCACTCGTGGCCGCCGAGCTGCTCGCGCAACCGCTCGACGCTCTCGCCGAACCCTGCGTCGTTCTGCACCAGGAGGTCACGCGGGCGGGCGAACTCGACGTCGACGACGTCCTTGACCCGGCCCGGACGTGAGGACAGCAGGACCACACGGTCGGCGAGGAACACGGCCTCGGAGATCGAGTGCGTCACCAGGACGATCGTCTTGCCGGTCTCGAGCCAGAGCTCCTGCAGCAACAGGTTCATCTGGTCGCGGGTCATGGCGTCGAGGGCACCGAACGGCTCGTCCATCAGCAGGATGGACGGCTCGTGGATCAGCGCCCGGGCGATCGCGACGCGCTGCTGCATCCCGCCGGAGAGCTGCTTGGGGTAGTGGTCGAGGAAGTCCTCGAGGCCCACGGCGCGGGCCAGCTCGACGGCACGCTCCTTGCGCTCGGCGCGGGACACGCCCTTGGTCTCCAGCGGCAGCGCGATGTTGCGCCACACCTTGCGCCACGGCAGCAGGTTCGGCGCCTGGAAGACGAAGCCCAGCGAGTCGAGAGCGTCGTGCGACGGCTTGCTGTCGCCCTCGGCGAACAGCTTGCGCTCGCCGATCGAGATGCTGCCCTCGGTCGGGGTGACCAGGCCGGCCAGCATCCGCAGCAGCGTGGTCTTGCCACACCCCGACGGGCCCAGCAGGACCACGAACTCACCGGGCTTGACCTCGAGGTCGGTCGGTGTGAGCGCGCGCACGGGCCCGGCCGCGGCGGCGTACTCCTTGCCGACACCGCGGATCGAGATCGCCGCGCCCGAGCCGCCCTGGCGGGGCGCGGGTCCGGTGGTGGCGTCGCTCATCGTGGTCTCCCTGGGGGGTTGGGTCGCGGCGTCAGTCGACATACGCGTGCCGGGCCAGCTCGTCCCACGCGCCACCGGGCCCGGGGTCGCGGTAGGTGGTCGTGGTCGCCGCGTCGGAGCGGATGAAGGACATCGTCCCTCCGCGGGAGTAGAGCGGCCCGTGGAAGACGTCGGGCGAGCGGAAGAAGTAGGAGCCCTCGCGCATCACGCCACGCGAGCCCATCAGGACGTCGCCGTAGATCTTGAACGACTCCTCGTAGACCGGGTGCGACTCCTCCTGCTCAGAGCGCCAGCCGGGCATCATTGCTGCGAGGTAGATGAAGGCGCGGTCGTCGCGGCGCAGCATCTTGAGCATCGCGCCCGGGTCCAGCTGCACCTCTCCGCTCCAGGTGGCGGGCTCCCACTTCAGTGACTCGGTGCGGGTCACCGTCAACCCACCGCCGTCGCCGTCGGCGTCCTCCGAGAAGGCCGGAGGCCCCCAGAAGCCGCAGTACAGCACCAGGCCGCGCACACCCGGCTGGATCTCCAGGCGGGTGCCCGCGTCGACGTGCAGGTAGTAGTTCACGTCGACGGGCGTGCCGTTGACCGTCCCTCCACCGCCGATCACGTAGAGGTCGGCCTCCGCTGCGAGCACGCCGACCTGCCGGTCGACGATCCGCTGCACGGCGGTCTCGGCGCCGTCGGCCGCATCCCTGCTCAGCAAGCGCTTGCGACCGCCGCCGGCCAGGCCGAACTCGCCCTCGCCTGGCTGCAGCCACGGCAGCTCGCTGGTGTCGATGAAGTCAACATCAGGTCGTTCCCACATCAGGTGGTTCCCTTCTCGACCCCGGCGACGCGTCGGGCGATCAGTCGCCCGAAGGACAGCGCAGGGGTCACGCTCATGCCGCTGACGAAGGACTTGCCCGACAGCGTGCTGCCGCCGAGCACCTCCCCAGCGGCGTACAGGTTGGACAGCGGACCACGCGCCCCGACGACTCGCAGCTGGTCGTCGACGACCAGCCCGGCAGGGCTCTTGAGCGTGGTCCCGTGGTTGCGCACCGCGTAGTAGGGCGGCTGGGCGATCGGCAACGGCAGGTGGGTACGACCCCAAGCGTCCGCACCGGACTCGACGCCGGAGTTATAGGCCGCCACCGTCGCGGCGAGCCCGTCGGGGTCGATGCCGGCGAGGTCCGCGAGACCCTCGACGGTGTCGGCCGTGCAGAACGAGGGGTGGTCCTCGAACATCTCGACGAGGTGGTCCTCGTCGTAGGACGGCAGCAGCGGCGGGGCCTTGACCCGGGCCGCCTGGTCGTAGACGACCCAGAACTCGAGACCGGGCTGGTCGAGCAGGGCGGTCTCGCGCACGTCGACGCTGGCGGAGTCCTCCGCCACGAACCGCTGGCCCCGACGGTTGACATGGATCTCCCACGGCTGGCGCGACTGCGGCGTCAGCTGCGGGAAGTCGTCGAGGGGAATGGTCGTGGACTCGCTGTCACGCAGGAGCACACCTCCGTACGTCGGCAGGAACAGGTCGCCGCCACGCGTCGAGGCACCGACGGCCAGGGCCGCGCTGATCCCCGAGCCGGTGGAGGTGGGCGCACCGGGACCGACCAACGGAGCCCCCTCGGTCAGCTCAGGGAAGAGCGTCGCGTTGCCGGCGTAGCCACCGGTCGTCAGCAGCACGTGGTCGGCGCGGACCTCGCGTCGCCGTCCGGCCGCATCCACGACGGCGATGCCGGCGACGCGGTCGGCTCCGTCGACCAACAGCTCGGTCATGGTGGTGCTGAGGTGTGCCGTGAGCGCACCGACGTCCCGCGCCTGGTCGAACCGGGGCACCAGCACCTCCAGCACGGAACGTCCACCGCGACGGCCCCAGTAGGTCCGCGGGAGGGAGTAGGGCTCGTGGAAGTACAGAATCGCCGGTGCGTCCGGGTCCATGTCGAATCCCGCTGACATCAGCCAGTCGATGGTGACCGGGGCGTGGTCGACCGCGAGCCGCACCAGCTTCGGGTCGGCGGTCTGCTTGCTGATCCGCATCACGTCGTCGAAGTGCAGGTCGGGGTTGTCCTCGATGCCGCGGGAACGCTGAAGCTCGGTGCCACCCGCCGACATCTGTGCCCACGATCGCCACAACGTGCCGCCGACCTGGTCGGCCTGCTCGACGACCGTGACCGTCAGGCCCCTCGCTGCCGCCTCCACGGCGGCAGCGAGGCCGGCGGTGCCGGCACCGACGACGAGCAGGTCGACCGTGCTCTCTGCGGTGACCACTCAGATCGCGTCCACGAACTCGCTGGTGACGAAGTCGGAGACCGGGCGGTTCTTGTCCTTCATGATCCCGGACTTGCGCATCAGCTCGACGCCGGACTCCCAGGCGTCCATGTCGATGCTGAGGTAACCACCACTGGCCGGCTTGCAGATCACCGGCTGGGCCTCGATCTTCAGCTTGGCGAGCTCCTCGTCCTGCACCTCGACCTTGTTGTAGGCGGCCATCGCGCTGATGACCTTGTCGAGGTTGGCGGGGTCCTCGACGAACTCGTAGCCCTTGCGCGAGGCCCGCAGGAAGCCGGTGATCGCCTCGGCCTGCGGACCGACGTCCTCGGTCTTGACGAGGTAGGAGTCGCCGGGCATCTTCGCGAACTCGTCGGTGTTCAGGTAGTTCAGCTCGATGCCGCGCTGCTTGAAGGCAGCCTCCGAGCCGAGATAGGTGATGAAGCCGTCGACCTCGCCGCGGTTGAGGAACTCCAGGGAGCCGACGTCGGCACCGGTGACGACCTTCCTGACCTTCGTCGGGTCGAGGCCCTGCGCCACCGACATGGCGTCGAGCAGCAGCTCGGTCGTGCCGCCCTTGGAGATGACGCCGATCGTCTTGCCCTGCCACTCCTCGGGGGTCGTCAGCGGGTTGGCCGGGTCGGACGCGAGGCTGTACTGGGACTTGTGGTCGCCCTGCCCGACGGTGATGATCTGCGCGTTGCCGTCGGCGATCAGCGGACACGTGATGACGGACGCCGCCTTGCCGAAGAGGCCCTGCCCGGCCGCGACCTGCGAGATGGAGGCGGCCGTGCCGCTGCCACCCACCACGTCGATCCGCAGGCCCTCCTCGGCGAAGTAGCCCTCCTGGATCCCGACGTAGATGTCGGCGTAGTTGAGGATGTGCTGGAACGGCGTGACGAAGACGGCGTCCGTGGCGTTCGGTCCGGCGGACGACTGGTCGGCGCTGTTGTTGCCGGTCGACGGCGCGCAGCCCATGAGGAAGGTGCCGCTGGCCGAGGTGACGGCCACGAGGCCGGTGGCGCGGAGGAAGGAACGACGATCCATCGGTGGAGCTCCTTGGTTTCGGGAGGAGGGATGAGTCTCAGAGGGAGGTGGCACGCCCCGACGACTCGTGCCACGGGATGGCGAAGCGCCTGATGGCGGCGACGACGGCGTACAGCAGGAAGCCGAGGACGGTCATCACGATGACCACGGCGAAGAGCTGGTCGGTGCGCAGCGAGGCGAGCATGACCGTGGCGAGGGCACCGAGCCCGTCGTCACCACCGAGGTACTCACCGACGATGGCACCCGTGATCGCGAAGACGATGCCGAGCTCGATGCCCGTGAGGATGGCGGGCATGGCAGACGGGACGTCGAGCGAGAGGACGCGCTTCCACCAGGGAGCCTGGATGACGCGCATCAGGTCCCGGTGGCCCGGCTCGACGGAGCGGATGCCGAGGATCGTGTTCTGCATCATCACGAAGAAGCTGATGATCGCGGCCATGAAGATCTTCGGCTCCAGACCGAAGCCGAACCAGAGCAGCAGGATCGGCACGATCGCGACCTTGGGCACGACCTGGGTCGCGACGAGGAACGGCGAGAGGATCCGCTCCAGCAGGCGGACCTTGCCGAGCAGGATGCCGAGCCCGATGCCGACGACGGCAGCGATCGAGAATCCGACGATCGTCTCGTAAAGGGTCACGTAGGTGGCCTCGTAGAGCATCGACTGACCCATGAGGTCGACCAGGGTGGCGCCGACCTGCTCGGGCGGGGGAACGACCAGCTCGCTCACCTCGAAGACGACGGTGTAGGCCTTCCAGGCTCCCAGGAACGCAGCGAGCAGGAGCGGCGTGGTGACCCAGAGCAACCACGCGGGGCCATCGCCGCGGCCCGGCTTGGTGCGGGCGCGTGAGGCGCTCTCGCTCGTCGGTGCCTTGGACGTGTCGGCCAGTGTCGCCATGCGGGGCCTCCCAGGGAGTGGATCCGGGCTGTAACGGTCAGCGGAACGCCGTACCGGATACAGGTACCGTAGAAGTGATCCAGCACACGGGTCAAGAGGTGTCGCCAAACTCCTCGTAGTCGTAACGCGGCCGTAACGAGGCGCGGAACAGCGAGTCGAGCGCGGTGGATCCACGGGTCACCCGGGCGCGGCGAGGGGCTGCGAGCACGGCCATCGGACCAGCCGGTCGGGGAACGCTCAGCTGGCGGCGGGTCGGTGACCGAGACGACGCGACACGGTGGCAGCCGTCTCCACGAGGAGTGTCCCGAACTCTTCGACCTTGTCCGGGCTGAACCGGCCCACCGGACCGCAGACCGACATAGCACCGTAGACGCCACCCGTGGCGTCGTAGATGGGCGCGGCTACCGAGCCCGCGTCGACCTGGCGCTCGCCGCGGCTGACGGCGTAGCCACGACGACGGATCGCTGCCAGCTGCTCCTCGAGCTCCTCGCGGCTGATGACCGAGCGGCCCCCGGCCAGGGCACGGTCGAGGTAGTCGTCGAGCTCCTCGCGCCGCAGGGCGGACAGGATCGCCTTCGACGACCCACCGATGTGCAGTGGGAAGAGCTGGCCGAGCGGCACCGCCATCCGGATCTCGCGGGGCGAGAGGACCTGCGAGAGATACATCCTCTGGTGGGAGTAGCGCGCAGACAGGGTGACGGTCTCACCGGTCCGCGAGACCAGGTCCTCCATGTAGGGCTGGGCGATGCTCGGCACCTCGAGGCGGGCGATCGCCGCGAGGCCGACACTCACCGCGCCGGGGCCGAGGCGGTAGCGCCGCGTGCGCTCGTCGACCGTGAAGAAGCCGCTCGCAACCAGCGTGCGGACCACGCGATGGATGACGGTCTTGCTGTAGCCCAGGCTGCGGGCGAGCTCGGAGACGCCGACATCGGGCTCGTCGGACTCCGCGACCGCGAAGATCACCTGGAGCGCGCGACTGATGCCGCTGCTCGTCTCCACCTCGTCGCCCCTGCCGGCGCCGTCGGCGGGCGCGAAGGCCCCACCGGGCATCCCTGCACTCCCCACGTCAGCCACGCGCGAGAGTCTAGGGGAACTCCGACCGACCACCCCCTCGCAGGACGGCCGCCACCAGGCGCGACGGCGCGGACGTGCTAGAACTCCCGGCCATGGACACGAGCACCGTGCGCAGGGCCCTGGTCGTCGGAGGGGCGGGAGGGATCGGAGCTGCGTGCGCAGAACGCCTGCGCGCCGACGAGTACGACATCGTGGTGCTCGACCGTGCCCTCGGCCACGACGCAGCCGACCCCCTGTCGGTGGCGGACGCCCTGTCCGACGTCGACACCTTGCACGTGGTGGTCCACGCAGCCGGGTCCGTCGGGAGCGGCGGCATTGCCGAGCTGAACCTCACCGAGTGGCGGCGTGTGCTGGACGACAACCTGACCTCGGCCGCGGTGGTGGCGCAACACGCGTTGCCGCTGATGTCGGACGGCGGATCGATGGTGCTCTTCAGCTCCGTCAACGGGCGGCACGGAGGCAACGAGCTCTCGGGCCCGGCCTACGCCGCCGCCAAGGCCGGACTGATCGGCCTCACCCGTCACCTGGCCAAGCACGAGGCTCGTCGTCGCGTCCGGGTGAACTGCGTGGCACCAGGCCCGGTCGACACCCCCATGCTCGACCGGCTGTCGACCGACGAGCTCAACGCGTTGGTCGAGAGCATGCCCCTCGGCCACCTCACCGCCCCCTCAGAGATCGCTGGCACCGTCGCGTGGCTCTGCTCCCCCGCCGCCGCCTCGGTCACCGGGACCGTCATCGACCTCAACGGCGGGCTCTGGATGGGCTGACCCGCCAGGTTTCCGCGGTGCGGCTCACCCGAACTCGATGATCTGTCGCAACGCGCGCCCGTCGGCGAGGTCGTCCATGCCCTGGTTGACCTCGGCGAGGGAGATGGTCGAGGTGATGAGCCGCTCGACGGGGAGCCGGCCGGCACGCCACAGCTCGACGAACTCCGGGATGTCGCGCGATGGCACGGCCGAGCCGAGATAGCTCCCGATGATCGACCGACCGCCCGCGACCAGGCGCAGGGGCGACACGCTCGCCATCGCGGCGGCCGGGGGGAGGCCGACGGTGACGGTGCGGCCACCCGGGCCGGTGACCGCGACGGCTGTCTCGAAGGCTCGGACGTTGCCCGCGGCCTCGACGACCACGTCTGCGGCGAGGCCGGACTCGACCGCCTCGGCCGGACCGAGCACCGAGTGGGCGCCGAGGTCGCGCGCGACCTCGAGCTTGCCGGGGTCGGCGTCGATGCCGACGACGGTCACGTCGTCGACCGACAGGGCCGTCAGGATCGCGGCCATGCCGACTCCCCCGAGCCCGACGACCGCGACGGTCTCGCCGGGTCGCGGCCTCCCCGCGTTGAGCACCGCCCCGCCTCCGGTGAGGACCGCGCAGCCCAGCACGGCAGCGACGCCCGGGGGTACGTCGTCGCCGACCGCGACCACGGAGCGCTCGTCGACCACCGCGTGGCTGGCGAACCCGGAGACGCCGAGGTGGTGGCTCACGGGAGCGCCGTCACGCGTGATGCGCGAGCCCCCGCCGATGAGGTGCCCGGCCTCGTTGGACGCGCTGCCGACCACGCACGGCCGGATGCCGTCGGTGAGGCAGCCCTCGCACTCGCCGCACCGTGGCAGGAAGGTCATCACGACGCGTTGGCCGAGCACGACCTGGGTGGCGTCTGGCCCCACGGCCTCGACCCGGCCGCAGGCCTCGTGACCCAGCAGCATCGGGACCGGTCGCGGGCGGTTGCCGTCGACGACCGACAGGTCGGAGTGGCAGATGCCGGCGGCTTCCATCCGCACGAGCACCTCCCGCCCGACGGGTGCGGCGAGGTCGACCTCGCCCACCGTGAGCGGCGTGCTGCCGGCGTACGGGCGCTCGGCGCCGAGCACCTCGAGCACGGCGGCGGTGACCTTCATCGGTAGCCTTTCATCGGTGATCTCTCGAGACTAGTCAGACGGACTGATCGACTGGCCTCCCGCGTTCACCCATCGTCAGGAGCGCCCGATGCCGCAGTCGTCCATCGACAGGCCCGGCCGCGTTCCCGTCACCGTGGTGACGGGCGGAGGTCGCGGCATCAGCGCGGCCGAGTCTGCGCGCGAGCGGTGGAGCGGATGTCGACCGCCCGCGGTGGCCGGGGCGGCGCGATCGTGAACGTCTCGTCGCGTGCCGCCCAGCTCGGGCCGCCCGGGGAGTACGTCGACTACGCGAGCAGCAAGGCCGCGCTCGAGACCCTCACCCGAGGCCTCGCGCTCGAGGAGGCCGGGCACGGCGTCCGGGTCACCGGCGTACGCCCCGGGATCGTCGACACCCGGATGCACGCCTCCGGAGGTGACCCGGAGCGGACCGCTCGACTGGGTCCCGGCCTGCCGCTGGGGCGGTCGGGCGACCCCCGCGAGGTGGCGGACGCCGTCTGCTGGCTGCTGTCGTCGCAGGCGTCCTACGTCACCGGGACGTTCGTCGACGTGTCCGGCGGACGGTGGCGACGGACAACCTTTGTCTCACCCCTCGGGGGCATGCCGTGGGGCGCAGGTGCTGATTCACTCGCACGGTGCCCCCCACTCCTCGGATCGGACGCCGCACGGTCGTGCGAGGTGGCCTCGCTGCCGGCGCCGCGATGGGCGCCGTCTCGCTCTCCGGCTGCGCCGGGCTGACCCGTCGGGTGTCGAGCACCAGCAGCGGGAGCACCGACCGGGTCACGATGCAGGTCTACGGCACCGACGTCGAGACGAAGGTCTACGCACGTCTCGCCGAGCAGTTCTCCTCCGAGCGCGGCGTGACGGTCGACCTGACGGTGGTGCCCTTCGCCGACTTCGCCACCGGCGTCGATGCCGGGCTGCTGTCCGGGACCGCACCCGACGTGTTCCGCGTCGACTACCCGACGATGGGCCTGTACGCGTCCACCGACCAGCTCCTCGACGTGACGGACCCCCTCGAGGAGCTCGCCGGCGACGTCCGGCCGTCCCTCCTGCGTGCGGTGACCTACGGCAAGCGTCTCTACGGCGTGCCCCAGCACGTCGACACCTCTGCGCTGGTCTACCGGCCCGACGTGCTGCGCGACGCCGGCGTGGGCGCCGTGCCCGACCGCCCGGAGGACGCCTGGTCGTGGGAGGAGTTCGGCGACGTCGCCTCCAAGGTGCGTGACGCCAGCCCGGAGGACGGGTCGGCCTTCGCGGTCAACTGGCAGGCGGCCGGCGCCTTCCGCTGGCTGACGTGGCTGTTCATGGCCGGCGGCCACCTCTACGACGAGAAGCTGGAGAAGGCCGTGCTCGACGACGATGCCGGGGTGCGGGCGCTGGAGTTCACCCGCTCCTTCTTCGACAACGAGTGGGTGCCGCGCTCCACCTCGACCAAGAGCCCGACCTATCCCGACGCGCAGTTCACCGCGGGCCGCCTGGGCATGCTCTTCGCGGGGAACTTCCTCGTCCCGGCCTTCGCCGACACGATCGGCGACCGCTTCGAGTACGCCGTGACGTACCAGCCCCGCGACGAGCGGCGTGCCAGCGAGCTCGGCGGCAACGCGATCGTGGCCACCCGCGACTCCGGGAACCCCGAGCTCGCCGCCGAGCTGCTGGTCTACCTCGGCTCCTCCGACGCGATGAAGCAGTTCTGCGAGGCCTCCGTCCTGCTCCCCACCCGGGAGTCGCTGGCCGCGCAGGACCTGGACTTCGCCGTCGGCGGCGACCTGATGGGCGTGTACGCCGACCAGGTGTCGACGATCGAGGACCGCGACGTCGCCGACGTGACGACGCCGACCTTCGCCGAGGTCAACGTCGACCTGGCCAACGAGCTCGAGTCGTGCTTCCTCGGCGACAGCTCGCCGCAGGACACGCTGGGTGCGATCGCCGACAAGGTCGACGCGGCGGCGCTGCTCAACGACGGAGCCGCGCCGTGACCGCGCCGACCGTGGCCCCCGCCGAGGTCTCGCCCCAGGGCGCTGCGATGACCGGCTCCCCCGGACAGGCGCGCGCTGCCTGGGGGATGCTCGCCCCCAACCTCCTCCTCATCGGCGTCTTCCTCGCCGGGCCGCTCGCGTGGGCGTTCGCCATGGCCTTCCAGGACAAGCGGTCCTTCGGCAAGGGCACCTGGAGCGGGCTGGACAACCTCAGCCGACTGTTCGGCGACGACGTCTTCTGGCGGGCCCTGCTCAACACCGCGATCTTCACCGCCGCGACCGTTCCGGTGGGCGTGCTGCTCGGCCTCGGGCTGGCCCTGCTGATGAACAAGGCGCTGCCCGGTCGCGGTGTCTTCCGCACGATCGTCTACCTCCCGATCGTGGTCAGCTCGCTGGTGACGTCCCTGGTCGGGCTGCTGCTGTTCGACGAGTCGGTCGGGATCATCAACGGCATCCTGCGCGACCTCGGCCTGGCCGACGTCTCCTGGCAGTCCGACGGCGCGCTGGCGATGACCTCCGTCGTCGTCATGACGCTGTGGTCGCGCATCGGGTTCTCGATGGTCATCTACATCGCGGCGCTGCAGGACGTCGACCCGCAGGTGATCGAGGCCGCCGAGGTCGACGGCGCCCGCGCGTGGCAGGTGACCCGTCGCGTCGTCGTACCACTGCTGCGTCCGACGACGTTCTTCCTGGTCCTGGTGAACCTCATCTGGTCGTTCCAGGTCTTCGACGTGGTCTACGTGATGACCAACGGCGGCCCGGGCTACTCCACGACGATGCTCGTCACCTACGCCTACGACGAGGGGTTCGGGCCGGCCCGCAACTTCGGCTACGGCGCGACGGTCGGCGTCGTGCTGTTCGTGATCATCGGCGCGCTGACCCTGCTCCAGCTGCGCCGCAACGCCCGAGCGGAGGCCTGAGCCATGTCCCGTCCGGTCCGGTACGCGATCTGCATCCTCGTCGCGCTGATCTTCGTCCTCCCCCTCCTCGCCATGGTGGTCATCGCCTTCACGCCGCGCGAGTCGATCCTCGACGACGGGGCGAGCCTGTGGTCGGGTGACTGGACGCTGGCCAACTTCAGCGGACTCTTCGGCCAGTTCCCCGTGTGGCGCTGGTTCGGCAACGCGCTGCTCGTCGCGAGCCTCACCACCGCGCTGTCGGTGGTCGTCAACCTGCTCGGCGGCTACGCGCTGGCCAAGCTGCGCTTCCGCGGCCGCAGCACCGTGCTCCTCGTCGTGCTCGGCACCCTCGTCGTGCCGGTGCAGGTCGTGATGATCCCCCAGTTCGAGCTGGTCGCCCGGCTGGGGTTGGTGGGGTTCTTCTGGGCCGTCATCCTGCCGTCGGCCTCGACCGCGCTCGGACTGTTCCTCGCGCGCCAGTTCTTCATCGACTTCCCCGACGAGATCGTCGAGGCCGCACGGGTCGACGGGTGCACCACCTTGCAGGCCTTCCGCCGCGTCGTCGTCCCGAACGCCCGCCCCCTCGTCGCCGTGATGACGCTGCTCGCCTTCATGGCCCAGTGGAACGACTTCCTCTGGCCGCTCATCACGCTGCGCGACCCCGACCTCTACACGCTGCCGGTCGCGCTACGGCTCCTGCAGACCGCCTACGACAACGACTACGGCGGCATCATGGCGATGGCGCTGCTCTCGAGCCTGCCGCTCGTGCTGATGTTCGTCGTGCTCCAGCGCTACTTCGTCGCCGGGATCTCGCGCTCCGGGATCCGCTAGCCAGAGGCTGCCGTCGGGTGTTCTCTGCTGGTCCACACCCGTCGTGACGCACACTTCCTTCGTCCCTCTTTCGTCGCCACGCGCCGCTTGGATGGGTGAAAACGGCACGAATCCGGGGTGAGATGGTCGACAGCCCGATTCGCGTGAATCCGGGCTGACCGGCTGGTTGTCTCGACGCCATGTCACTCACACGACCTGTCCTGATCACCTCCCTGGCAAGCACGGCCCTCGTCGTCGCCAGTGCCGGCGTCGCGCAGGCCGCCGACCAGCAGTCGCAGCTCGTCGGTCTCCAGCAGCAGGACGCGTCCGGGAGCCAGCAGGTCGGCGTCCTGTCGACCTCGCAGTCCGCCGATCGACAGCAGTCCCAGCTGGTGGGCGCCCAGCAGAGCTCCTCCGCAGGTCAGCAGCAGGCCGGGATCGTGTCGCAGCAGTCCGACGGCAGTGGCCGTACGCAGTCGCAGCTGCTCGGTGCCCAGCAGCAGGACTCCGCCGGTGGCCAGCAGCAGACCGGTGTGCTGCAGCAGCAGGTCGGCGGAGTCGACCAGCAGCAGACGGGTGTCGGCCAGGAGCAGAGCGGCACGGGCGGCCAGCAGCAGGCCGGTGTCGCCCAGCAGCAGAGTGGCGGACAGAGCCAGCAGCAGGTGGGTGTGCTGCACCAGCAGTCCGAGGCCGTCCAGGTGCCGTGGAGCACCACCCTGGACATCGCCGGGCTGAACGTCCGGATCGGCCGTTGAGCGCCCCCGGCGATCCCGGCGCAGTCCGGCTCGAGCTCACCGCCGCGCAGCGCGGCCTCTGGTACGCCCAGCAGCTCGACCCCGACAACGTCGTCCTCAACATCGCGCACTACCTCGACGTGCCCGGCCCCATCGACCCGGTCGCCTACCGCCGTGCCTGGGACATGACCGTCGACGAGATCGACGCTCTGCACGCCACGTTCGGCGAGGACGCCGAAGGCCCGTTCCAGCTCGTCGCCGACAGCGTCGAGTGGGAGCTGCAGGAGATCGACCTTACCGGCGACGACGACCCGGAGGGCGCCGCGCGGGAGTGGATGGACGCCGACCTGCGCTCGCCTGTCGATCTCGCCACGCCGCCACTGATGACCGTCGCGCTGCTGCGCGTGGCAGAGGACCGCACCTTCTGCTACCAGCGCATCCACCACCTCGTCCTCGACGGGTACGGCGCCACGCTCGGGATGCTGCGCGTCAACGTCGTCTACAACGCGCTCCTCAACGGCGTCGAGCCGGACGAGCCGTTCACCGGTCCGTTGGCCGAGCTCGTCGCCGACGACCGTGACTACCGCGCCTCGGACCGCGCCGAAGACAGCGAGTTCTGGTCTGCGCTGCTCAGCGACCTCCCCTCCCCCACGCTCCTGGCCGATCCGCCGCGAGGACTCCCGGACCGGCTCACCCGCCGCACGCGCGACGTGCCCTCTGAGGTCACCGAGGCCCTCTCCGCGGCCGCGAAGGCCATGAAGGTCTCCCGATCCTCGCTGCTCATCGCGGCGTTCGCGGCGTACCTCCACCGCTTCACCGGCGAGCGGGACGTCGTGCTCGGGCTGCCGGTCACGGGCCGCCGGAGCAAGGTCTCGAAGGCCGTACCGGGAATGGTGTCCAACATCGTTCCGCTGCGCCTCGACATCCGTCCGGACACCCCGATCACCGAGCTCGCCGCCCAGGTCTCGAAGCGGGTCCGGGCCCTGCTCAAGCACCAGCGCTACCGCCCCGAGGACATCCGCGCCGACCTCGGCCTCGGCCGCGACGCCCGGCTGGTCGGCCCGACCATCAACATCCTCCCGATCGAGGGCACCCTCGACTTCGGCGGCCACGCCGGCACGCTGCACAACCTGTCGGTCGGACCGGTCGACGACATGTCAGTCGTCGTCTCCCGCGCCCCCGACGGCCAGGGCCTGCGGATAGACGTCGACGTCAACCCCGATCTGTACGACACGACCGAGCTCGAGAACCACCTCGAGCGGTTCCTGGTCACCCTGGAGGCGGTCGCCCGCGACCACGACTCCACCGTCGGCGCGATCCGGGTCGCCTCGGACGTCGACCGCGACATCATCGACAGTGCCACCCACGGCACCTCGGTCGACGTCCTCCACCGCACGGTGCTCGACTTCTTCGAGTCCCAGGTCCGGCGTACCCCCGACGCCACGGCGCTGGTCGCCACCGACTCCACCGCGACCTTCAACGAGCTCGACCGCCGCGCGAACCGCCTGGCCCGGGAGCTGATGGCGCACGGCGCCGGGCCCGGTGCCGCGGTCGCGGTCGCGCTTCCTCGGCGCTCGCAGTTCGCGATCAGTCTCGCCGCGGCCCACAAGTCGGGCGCCGTCGTGATGCCGGTCGACCCGGACTACCCGGCCGAGCGCATCGCCCAGATGCTCGCCGCCGTCGATCCCCGCGTGGTCGTCACCGACCTCTCCGTGGCCGACCAGCTGCCCGAGATCCCCGAGGGCGCCACCCTTCTGGTCCTCGACGACCCCGACGTCGTCGCCGACGTCCTCGGCCGATCCAACGCACCCGTGACCGACGAGGATCGCGGCGCACACATCAGCGCCGACGACCCGGCGTACGTGGTCTACACGTCAGGCTCCACCGGTCGCCCCAAGGGCATCGTGGTCCAGCACCGGTCGTTGGTGAACCTGTTCGCCTCCCACAGCTCCGAGATGTTCGCCCCCGCCCGCGCCGCCGTCGGCGGTCGTCCGCTCCGGGTCGCGCACGTCACCCCTGTGTCCTTCGACGCCGGCTGGGACCCGATCCTCTGGCTGATCGGCGGCCACGAGCTGCACCTGGTCGACGAGCGGACGATGGCCGACCCCGAGGCGCTGGTGGACTTCCTGGTGACCCACGAGATCGACTTCGTGGAGACCACCCCCACCTACATGGAGCAGCTGGTGGCCTCCGGGCTCCTGGGGAGCGCCGGCGACTCGATCCGCGTGGTCGCCCTCGGCGGCGAGGCCGTCGGGCACGAGCTGTGGGACGTCCTGGCCTCCCGCGAGGACCTGCTCGCCTACAACCTGTTCGGTCCGGCCGAGTCCACCGTCGACGTGGTCACCACCCGCATCGAGCCGCACGACTCCCCGGTCATCGGGCGACCCGTCGCCAACACGCGCGCCTACGTCCTCGACCCGGGCCTGCAGATGAAGCCGGTCGGGGCAGCAGGAGAGCTCTACCTCGCCGGCGCCGGTCTCGCTCGCTCCTACCTCGACCAGCCCGGCCTGACGGCGGAGCGCTTCGTCGCCGACCCCTTCGGAGGACCCGGCGACCGCATGTACCGCACGGGCGACGTCGCCCGCTGGCGCGCCGACGGCGTGCTGGAGTTCGTCGAGCGTGTCGACGACCAGGTCAAGGTCCGCGGCTTCCGCGTCGAGCTCGGCGAGATCGAGGCCCGGCTCGGAGAGCGGGACGACGTCAGCGCCGCTGCGGTGATCGTCCGCGAGAGCGACGGCGTGCAGCAGCTCGTCGCCTACGTTGCCGGTGACCCCGAGACGCTGACCCCGGCAGACCTGCGGGAGACCGTCGCCGCCGCCGTGCCGGCGTACATGGTGCCGGCGCTCTACGTCGTGCTGCCCGAGATGCCGCTGACCTCCAACGGCAAGCTCGACCGTAACGCGCTGCCGTCCCCCACCGGCGAGGAGACCACGGCCGGCGCGGGCCGCGAGCCCCAGACCCCTCAGGAACAGCTGCTGGCCGGGCTCTTCGCGGAGACCCTCGGACTTCCGCGCGTCGGCGTCGACGACGACTTCTTCGACCTCGGCGGACACTCGCTCCTCGCGACCCGTCTGGTCAGCCGCATCCGCAGCGCTGCCGGCGCTGAGCTCCCGATCCGGGCGCTCTTCGACCACCCGACCGTTGCCGGACTCGCCGGAGAGCTGGCCGGAGCGGCCGAGAGCCGCGCCGACCTGCGCCCGATGGCACGTCCCGACGGGCTGCCGCTGTCCTTCGCCCAGCGCCGCCTGTGGTTCCTCAACCGGATGGAGCCCGCGAGCGCGGCGTACAACATCCCGGCCGTGCTGCGGCTGACCGGCGAGATCGACACCGACGCGCTGGAGCGCGCCGTCCACGACGTCGTCGCGCGCCACGAGACCCTGCGGACCACCTTCCCCGAGGTCGACGGCGAGCCGCGCCAGGTGATCGCCGTCGCGGACGAGGTCGACCTCACCATGACGATCGACGATCTCACCGACGCCCCCGCCGAGGGACCCGGCTCGCTGGCAGACGTGCTGCGACGCGAGACCGGTCGCGGGTTCGAGCTCACAAGCGAGCTGCCCCTCCGGGTCCGCCTGCTGCGGGTCGGCGAGAACGAGCACGTGCTCTCGATGGTGGTCCACCACATCGCCGGGGACGGCTGGTCCCTCGGCCCCCTGGCCACCGACCTCGCCGTCGCCTACGGCACCCAGGTCACCGACGGCATCCCCCCGGACTGGTCACCGCTCCCGGTCCAGTACGCCGACTACACGCTGTGGCAGCGCGAGCTGCTCGGCGACGAGGACGACCCGGACAGCGAGATCAGGCGTCAGCTCGACCACTGGACGGGACGGCTGTCCGGGCTCCCCACCGAGATCGACCTACCCCGCGACCGGGCCCGGCCGCGAGAGCGCGTCGAGGGGGACGCCGCCGAACCGGCCGCGGACGCCCGTGTCGAGATCGAGCTCGACCCCGACCTCCGCGACGCACTCGTGGACGTCGCACGCGCCCACGACGTCAGCCTGTTCATGGTCGTCGAGGCTGCGCTGGCCGCCCTGCTCGGACGCCTCGGTGCCGGCGACGACGTCGCGATCGGTGTGCCGGTCGCCGGTCGCACCGACGAGGCCCTCGACTCCCTGGTCGGCTTCTTCGTCAACACCCTCGTGCTGCGCAACGACCTGTCCGGGGACCCGAGCTTCGACGAGCTCGTCGAGCGTGTGAAGAGCACCGCCCTGGATGCCTACGCCCACCAGGACGTCCCCTTCGAGCGGGTGGTCGAGGAGATCGCCCCCGAGCGCTCCCTGACCCGGCACCCGCTGTTCCAGGTCATGCTCGCCTTCCAGAACAACGCGGCAGCCGAGCTCGCGCTGCCGGGGCTCGACGTCACGGTCGACGCCGCGGCCGGTCCTGCGGGCGCGAAGTTCGACCTATCGGTCGACCTCGGCGAGGTCGAGCGTGCGGACGGACGCACCACCATCGCCGGGGCGGTCGACTACGACCCCGCGCTCTTCGACGCGGTCACGGTGCGTGACCTGGTGGCCCGCCTCCAGCGTCTTCTGGCTGCCGTCGTGACCGACCCGGGTGCCCGCATCGGCGACGCCGCGCTGCTCGACGATGCCGAGCGACGGGACGTCCTCGAGGCCACCGACCGTCGCGAGCTCGCTCGCCGCGGCACCGTGGTGGAGGCGTTCGGCGCCACCGTCGCCGCGCGAACCGACGACGTCGCACTGCGCGCCGGGGAGGAGCGGCTGACGTTTGCCGAGCTCGATGACCGCTCGGCCCGACTGGCCGCGTTGCTCCTCGACGGCGGGTACACCGGTCAGCGGATCGGCGTCGCCCTGCCCCGCGGCGCCGACCTGGTCGTGGCACTGCTCGCCGTGCTGCGCGCAGGCGCGGTCTACCTCCCCATCGACCTCGAGTACCCGCGCACCCGCATCGATCACATCGTCACTGATGCGGCACCGTCGACGATCCTCACCGACCGCGCCTCGACCGACCGCCTGCCCGACGGCACCCCGACCCTGCTGCTCGACGACGACGCCACCCGGCGACTGCTGGACGGAGCCACCGACCTGTCGCTGCCGGTCCCGGCTCCCGAGGATCCCGCCTACCTGACCTACACCTCCGGCTCCACCGGGCGCCCCAAGGGCGTGCTGGTCGATCACGGCGCGCTGGGCAACCTCCACGCCCACCAGCGCCAACAGCTGCACGAGCCGACGGCCGCACGACTCGACCGTCGGGTCCGGATGGCCCACACCACCGCGGTGTCCTTCGATGCCGCCTGGGACCCCATCCTGTGGCTCGTCTCCGGCCACGAGCTTCACCTGGTCGACGACGACACGCGCCGCGACCCCGAGGCACTGGTCGCGCTGGTGCGTGAGGCCGGCATCGACGCGCTGGAGACCACCCCGTCCTACGTGCAGGCCTTGCTCGCCGAGGGTCTCGGCGACACCGGCCTGAGCCTGGTGCTGCTGGGCGGCGAAGCCGTAGGTGGCTCGCTGTGGAGCGAGCTGCGAGCCCACCCCACGATCCGGTCCGTCAACCTCTACGGGCCCACCGAGGCCTGCGTCGACACCGTCGTCGCCGATCTGGCCGACCACGAGACCCCCGTGCTCGGTCTGCCCGTCGACGGCGTCGCGGCCCAGGTGCTCGACGCCGCACTGCGGCCCGTCCCAGCCGGCGTCCCCGGCGAGCTCTACCTCTCCGGTGTCGCCCTCGCTCGCGGGTACGCCGGCCGGCCGGGGCAGACCGCGGAGCGCTTCGTCGCCGACCCCTACGGGGCTCCGGGCACCCGGATGTACCGCACCGGCGACCTGGCCCGGCGCACCCGCGACGGGGTCCTGGAGTTCATCGGCCGGGTCGACGACCAGGTGAAGGTCCGCGGGTTCCGCGTCGAGCTCGGCGAGATCGAGTCCGTGCTGGCCGAGCAGACCGACGTCGCCGCAGCCGCGGTGGCCGTGCACACCGACGCCTCCGGTGCCGGCCGCCTCGCGGCCTGGCTGGTTCCGACCCCCGGCGCCGACGTCGATCTGGACGCCGTACGGGACGGCGCGGCGCTGGCGCTGCCCGACTACATGGTTCCTGTCGCGTGGGCGACGCTCGAGGCGCTGCCGCTCACCCCGAACGGCAAGCTCGACCGCGACGCGCTGCCCAGCGCCGACGTCGCTGCCTCCGCCACCGGCCGGGAGGCGAGGACCGACGCGGAGCGCATCCTCGCACGCATCTACGGAGAGGTGCTGGGCCTCGACGGGCCGGCTCCGGTCGACGCCGGCTTCTTCGACCTCGGCGGTCACTCGCTGCTCGCCACCCGTCTCGTCAGCCGAATCCGCTCCGAGCTCGACATCGAGCTCGGAGTCCGCGCGCTGTTCGAGTCCCCCAGCGTCGAGCAGCTCGCCACGCGCCTGCCGGAGGCCGGGAGCGCCCGACGCGCGCTGACCGCGGCCGAACGGCCCGCACTTATGCCGCTGTCGTGGGCGCAGCATCGGCTGTGGTTCCTCAACCGGCTCGAGGACAGCAGTGCGGCGTACCACATCCCGCTCGCCGTGCGGCTCCGCGGCGACCTCGACGACGAGGCCCTCGAGGCTGCCCTCCGGGACGTCGTCTCCCGGCACGAGGTCCTGCGGACCACGCTCCCCGAGACCGACGGGGAGCCCCACCAGCAGGTGCACGACGACGTCGACCTCGTCCTCGAACGGCTCACCGTCACCGAGGCCGACCTCGCCGACGCCCTGCGACGCCGGGCCGAGAAGCCGTTCGACCTCGCCCTCGACCGGCCCCTGCGCGCCTCCCTGCTGACGCTCTCCAGCGAGGATCACGTGCTGCTCCTGGTCGTCCACCACGTCGCAGCAGATGGCTGGTCGCTGGGCCCATTGGGTCGCGACCTCGCCGAGGCCTACGACGCCCGACGCGGGGGCAGCGTTTCGCAGCGCGAACCGCTGGCGATCCAGTACGCCGACCACGCCCTGTGGCAGCGCGAGGTCCTGGGCGAGGCCGACGACGAGACCAGCGAGCTGGCCACCCAGCTCGGCTGGTGGTCCGAGCAGCTCGCGGGCCTGCCCGCCGAGCTCGGCCTGCCCACCGACCGTCCCCGCCCCGTAGCGGGCAGCAACGAGGGCGGTGAGGTCCGGTTCGCACTGGACGCCGACCTGCACCAACGCCTGGTCGACTTCGCGCGCCATCACGACGCCAGCCCGTTCATGCTGCTGCACGCGACGCTGGCGGCGCTGCTGACCCGGCAGGGCGGCGGGCAGGACGTGCCGCTCGGCACCCCGGTCGCCGGACGTGACGACGAGGCGCTCGACGAGCTCGTCGGCTTCTTCGTCAACACCCTCGTCCTGCGCACCGACACTGCGGGCGACCCGACGCTGCCCGAGCTGCTGGACCGGGTCCGGCGTACCGATCTCGACGCGTTCGCCCACGCCGACCTGCCGTTCGAGCGGCTCGTCGAGGCGCTGGCACCGGAGCGGTCGCTCTCGCGCCACCCGCTCTTCCAGGTCATGCTCACCGCCGACGCCACGACCTCGGGAGACCTGGGCCTCACCGGCCTGGACTCCGAGGTCCTTCCCGTCGTCGCGGGCTCCGCGAAGTTCGACCTGTCGTTCTCCGTCGCCGAGCACCACCACGACGGCGCACCGTCGGGGATCGGCGCCGTGCTCGAGTACGCCGTCGACCTGTATGACGAGCAGTCGGCCCGCGCCCTCGCTGACCGGTGGGTCCGGCTGCTCGACCGCTGGCTTGCCGCTCCGTCGACGCCGCTGACCGCCGTGCCGCTGCTGACCGACGCCGAGCGGGCCGCCGTGCTTCCCGACACAGGGGAGGTCGTCGAGGCCGCGAAGGACTCTGCGCGTTCGACGGAGACGACCGTGCTCGACACCTGGGCGCGAACGGTCGAGACACACCCCGACGAGGTGGCTCTCGTCGCCGCCGGAGAGGACGGCACCGAGACGCTGACCTACGCCGAGGTCGCCGAGCTGGCCGACCGGCTCGCCGGGCTGCTGGCCCGCCGAGGCATCGGGCGCGGTGACGTCGTCGGCCTGGCGGTGCCCCGGTCGGTGGGCAGCATCATCGGCCTGCTCGGCATCTTGCGCTCGGGGGCGACGTACCTCCCGATCGACCCGGCGCAGCCCGCCGGCCGCGTCGAGGCCATCACCCGGGCCGCCTCGCCGGCAGTGGTGCTGGACGCCGACGACCTCGACTCACTGCTGACGGGCACCGACGCGGTGCCCGAGCTGCCCCAGACGACCGTCCTCCCGTCCGGACCGCGCCCCGGCGATGCGGCCTACGTGTTGTTCACCTCCGGCTCGACCGGGGAGCCGAAGGGCGTCGTCGTCGAGCACCGCTCGCTGGCCGCGCTGCTGGCGCACCACCGCGAGGCACTCTTCGGGCCCGCCGCGGAAGCAGCAGGCCGACGACTCCGGGTCGCGCACACGACGGCGGTCACGTTCGACGCCTCGTGGGACCCGGTGCTGTGGCTGCTCGCCGGCCACGAGCTGCACCTCGTGGGCGACGACACCCGGGTCGACCCGGAAGCCTTGGTCGCGCTCGTGACGGAGCGCGGGATCGACGTGCTGGAGACCACCCCGTCCTACGTCGCCGAGCTGCTGCGCCTGGGCCTGCCCGACCTCGCGGTCACCGCGCTGGGCGGGGAGGCCGTCGGGGACGACCTGTGGCGCGACCTCACGGCACGCCCCGGGCGCGCGGTCAACCTCTACGGCCCCACCGAGTCGACCGTCGACGCCGTCGTGGCCGACCTGTCCGCGACCGAGCACCCCGTCATCGGCTCCCCGGTGGCCGGCACCCGCGCCCTGGTGCTCGACGACCGCCTGGCACCCGTCGCACCCGGCGTGCACGGCGAGCTCTACCTCGCCGGCGACGGGCTGGCGCGGAGCTATCTCGACCAGGCTGGCCAGACGGCCGAGAGGTTCGTCGCCGACCCCTACGGTCCGCCCGGATCCCGGATGTACCGGACCGGCGACCGGGCCCGCTGGACCGCCGACGGCGCTCTCGACTTCGTCGGGCGGGTCGACGAGCAGGTCAAGGTGCGCGGTTTCCGCGTCGAGCCCGGCGAGATCGACGCGGTCCTCGCCGCCGTCGACGGCGTCGCCCGGGCGGCCACCGTCGCCGTCACCGACGGCTCCGGCGCCGCGGCGCTGGCGTCGTACCTGGTGCCGGAGGCCGACATCGATCTCGACGTGGACGTCGTGCGCACCGCGGCTGCGGCACGTCTGCCCGACTACATGCTGCCCACCGCGATGGCGGTGCTCGACGAGCTCCCGCTCACCGCCCACGGCAAGCTCGACCGTCGCGCTCTGCCAGAGCCGGAGACGGTCGGCGCCGGTGGCGGGACCCCGCCCAGGACGCCGCGCGAGCGCGTGCTCGCGGCGCTCTTCGCCGAGGTCCTCGGCACCGATGAGGTCGGCATCGACGACAGCTTCTTCGCCCTCGGGGGACACTCGCTGCTCGCCACCAGGCTGGTCTCGCGGATCCGCAGTGCGACCGGCGAGGAGCTGGCGGTGCGCGCGCTGTTCGAGACGCCCACTGTCGCCGGGCTGGCGGCACGGCTCGACGGCGAGACCCCCGAAGACTCGGGACTCGACCGACTGCTGACGCTGCGCGCCAACGGTGAGCAGACCCCTCTGGTCGCCATCCACCCGATCTCGGGGCTGGCCTGGCCGTACGCCGGACTGGTGCCGTACGTCGCCGACCGGCCCCTGCTCGGGCTGCAGGCTCCCGGCCTCACCGCCGACGAGCCGGTGCCGGACGACGTCGAGGAGCTGGTGGACGGCTACGTCGCGGCACTGCGCCGCGTCCGCCCCCACGGCCCGTACGCGCTGCTGGGCTGGTCGCTCGGAGGTGTCCTCGCGCACCGGGTGGCGGCGCGGCTGTTGGACGAGGGCGAGGAGGTGGAGCACCTGGTGCTGCTGGACTCCTACCCCCACGCAGTGCCGGTCCCGGTGGATCCCCGTGACACCGCCGCTGCCGCCCAGGCCTACCGGGAGGTGCAGGGTGACTCCGCCGACGCACTGCTCGACGTGTTGGATGCCGATGCCACGGCGCGGCTGGCTCGTGGTGTCGCCGCGGTCGGCGACGCCCTGAGGTCGGCCGGGGAGCCGCCACGCATCGACGTACCGACCACCATCGTGGTCGCCGCACCCGGGCCGGACGGGCCAGCACTGGCTGAGCAGTGGACGCCTTATCTCGGGTCCCGCCCCACCGAGCATCCCGTGGCTCACGCGCACTTCGACCTGTTCGACGCCGAGGCGCTGGCCGATGTCGGTCCTGTGATCGATGCCACCCTGCGAGGAGCACACCGATGACGTCTCGGTTCCGAACCACGAGTGAGGCACGGGGAACCCGTCGCCGCATCCCCGCACACCCCACCCGAGGAGAAGCGAGATGACCAACCCGTTCGAGGACACCGAGGCCCGCTACCGCGTGCTCGTCAACGACAAGGGGCAGCACTCGCTGTGGCCCGAGTTCGTCGACGTGCCGCAGGGCTGGAGCGCCACGCTCGAGGATGCGACCCGGGGTGACGCGATGGCGTGGATCGAGGACAACTGGACCGACCCCACCACGCTGGGGGTCGCGGTCGGTGGCTGAGCCGCTGACCGCCACTGTCCGACCAGCGCTGCGAGCCACCGGCCTGAGGAAGCGCTTCGGGGACCAGCAGGTCCTCGACGGCGTCGACCTCGAGGTCGCTCCGGGGTCCGTCCACGCCCTGCTCGGGCCCAACGGGGCGGGGAAGACCACGACCGTACGGATCGTCTGCGGGCTGCTGCGCGCCGACGAGGGGCACGCGGAGATCGCCGGCCACGACGTCGTCGCACACAGCCGTGCCGCCCGTGGCGCGCTCGGCCTCTCTGGCCAGTACGCCGCCGTCGACGAGCACTTGACGGGTTTCGAGAACCTGCACCTGCTCGGCCGTCTCTACGGCATGTCCCGCCGTCGGGCGGCCGACCGTGCCGACGAGCTCCTGGAGCGCTTCCGGCTTGCCGACGTGGCCGGGCGTCGATCCGGGCTGTACTCCGGAGGCATGCGGCGCCGCCTCGACCTGGCCGGCGCCCTGGTGGCCCGACCCCAGGTCGTCGTGCTCGACGAGCCGACCACCGGACTCGATCCCCGCAGCCGTCTCGACATGTGGGGCGTCATCGAGGATCTCCTGGTCGACGGGGTCGCGGTGCTGCTCACCACGCAGTACCTCGAGGAGGCGGATCGTCTCGCCGACCTCATCACCGTGATCGACCGCGGTGCCGTCATCGCGCGCGGCAGCGCCGAGGAGCTCAAGGAGCAGGTTCAGGGCGCGACCCTGGCGCTGCGGGTCCGCCACGACTCCGGGCTCGACGCAGCCGCCCGTGCCCTCGCGTCGGTGGGCACCGGCACACCGACTGCCGACCGCCGCACCGGACGCGTCACCGTCGCGACCGACCGCGGTCCCGAGGTGATGGCCGACGTGCTCGCCCACCTCTCCCGCGACGAGGTCGAGCTCCTCGATCTCGGCCTGCACCGCAGCTCGCTCGACGACGTGTTCCTGGCGCTGACCGGACACGACGCCGGGACACCGAAGGAAGGAGGCACCGCATGAGCGCCACCCCCGCCGAGACCCGCTCCGGCGTGAAGTCCGAGGCGACGTTCCTCGCCGCCGGCGCCGAGACGCTCCGCAACGGCTACGTGCTCACCGGCCGCAACATGCGCCACGTGGCACGCATCCCCGGCCGCATCACCACCGGCCTGGTGCAGCCGATCATGTTCGTGGTGCTGTTCGCGTTCGTGTTCGGCGGCAGCCTCGGTGGCGAGGACTACCGACGGTTCCTGATGGCGGGCATCTTCGCCCAGAGCATGGTCTTCAATGCCTCCTTCACCACGGTCGGCCTGGCCAACGACCTGCAGAAGGGCATCGTCGAGCGCTTCCGGTCCCTGCCCATGTCGCCGCTGGCGGTGATCCTGGGACGCACCACCTCGGACATGGTCGTCGGCGTCGCCACCCTCGTGGTGACCGCGCTGTGCGGCCTGCTCGTCGGCTGGCGCGTCGAGGGCTCGTTCGCCGACATGGTGCTTGCATTCGGGGTGCTGGTGCTGTTCGGGTTCGCCATGTCCTGGGTCGGCGCGACCGTCGGGGTCTTCGCCCGCACGGTCGAGGTCGCTCAGAGTGCCGGCCTGATCTGGCTCTTCCCGTTCTCGCTGATCTCCACCGCGTTCGTGTCGGCCGAGAACATGCCGACGCCGCTGCGCGAGTTCGCCGCCTGGAACCCCGTCTCCGCCGTCGCCACCTCGGTGCGCGACCTGCTCGGCAACCCGACCCCGGCCAACCTGCCCCAGCCGGACACGTGGTCGCTGCAGCACCCCACCCTGTACGCCGTGCTGTCGTCGCTGGTGGTGCTGGCGGTGTTCATGCCCCTGGTGCTGATGCGCTACCGGAGGCTGACGCGCGGATGATCGCGGCTCACGCCGCCCCCGGGGTCGCCGTCCGGCTCGCGCCCGCGGGCACCCCGCCGTACGACCTGCTCCGCGAGCTGGGCGCCGGCCGGATCACGCGGCGGCCAGGCCGGCCACCTCAGGCGGAGCACGGCCACGTCAGCGTCTCCCGCACCGACGGCCTCGTCGCCGTCGCCATCGGCGACCGGCCGGTGGGAGTGGACGTCGAGCGGGTGCGCCCACTGCCTGACCTGGACCAGCTCGTCCGCGACCACCTCGGTGCTGCCGACGCCGCGAACGTCCGTGGCGCGGAGGACCCCACCCGTGCCTTCCACGTCGTGTGGACCCGTCTGGAGGCGATGCTCAAGGCCGAGGGTGTCGGCATCGCGGACGGCCTCGACCCCTCGGCCGTGGTCCGTGCACGTTGGCGGGTCACCTCGCTGGACGCCGGGCCTGACCACTGCGCCGCGCTGGCGAGTCCTGGGACGACCATGCCTGGAGCGTTCGCGGCCTCACGTGCTGAGTGCTGACCAGGACACGAAAGCCCGCAGGGGTGACCTGAAGGTCCATTACGCGGGTGCGTGGGGCCCAGGAGCGCTAGCCTTGCGAGATCAAGTCTCAAGCAATGGGCCTTGACCGCGAGTCATGACTCGACGGAGCAATGCCATGCCCCCTGCCGCACGACGAACCCCCTCCCCACAACGCACCGAGGACCCTGTCGCCCGACGGCTCCGCCAGGCAGCAACCGGAGACCAGGAAGCGTTCGCCGAGCTGTACGACCTCATGTCCAGCCGGGTGTTCGGGTTGATCCTGCGCGTGGTGCGCGACCACCATCACGCCGAAGAGGTCACCCAGGACGTGTTCATCGAGATCTGGCGCACGTCAGCCAGATTCGACCCTCATCGCGGGTCGGCCCAGACCTGGATGCTGACAATGGCCCACCACCGGGCCGTGGACCGGGTCCGGTCCCTCAGCTCTCTCCAGCGCCAGGACACGACGTGGCACCGTGGTCATGGACGGGCGACGTCCCACGACTCGACGTCCGAGCTGGCCGCAGCGCATCTCGACGCGCTGATGGTGCGCCAGGCACTGGCTCTGCTACCCGCGCCGCAGCGGCAGGCGCTGGAGCTGGCCTACCTGGACGGACACACGTACGCCACCGTGTCGGAGCTGATGCAGACTCCTGTGGGCACGACCAAGACGCGGATCAGGACCGGGCTGCAAAGCCTCAGGAGTCAGCTGCAGAACCCGGACATCATCAGCACGTGAGCCAGCAGCAGCAGCCGAGGGGCTTGTCGTCAGACGGACGTGCGTTGCCTCGTGCTGGCGTCCCCACCTGCGCGAGACGCTCGGACGAGTCGCTCCAGGGTCTCGGACACCATGTCGCCGTTGACGGCGCTCTGGTCGGCGGACGCGACCAGTGTCTGAGCAATGTCGGCGACCTTGCGGTTGGCGAGCTGCGAGCACACCCGCAGCCGCTCGAACGCCTCGTCGGCGGTGCAGCCTTCGACCAGCATGATCATGCCCTTGGCTTGCTCGATGACCGGGGCGGTCATCGCTTTCTTGATCAGGGCCTGCTCCACGTCGGCCTGCGTCTCATCACGACGGACCTGCGTCAGGTCGATGTAGTACCCCTGGATCTCGACTGCCCGACCGTGCGGCTCGAGGAGCGCCTTGCCGACGCTGACCACGGAGAGGACCTTCCGGTTCCGGTCCACGATGCGGTGGTAGCAGCTGTAGGTCCCGCCGTCGCGGATCACCGCCGCGAACACACCGGCAGCTCGATCACGGTCGTCGGGGTGCTTGTGGTGCATCAGCGCGCTGGTCGTGGCTGGGATCTCGCGTGGCGTGTAGCCGTGGAGCTCGTAGAGGTGGTCCGACCACTCCCACCGGTCATCGGCAACGTCGTAGCGGAACGGCGCGACGATGCCGGGCGATCGATCGCCTGAAAAAGAATGGATGTCCACGAGCAGTCCGCGTCTTTCTCGTCGTGATCGGCGGCTCGTGTCGAGCGATGAGCGCCGAGCAGAGAATATCCGGAAACACTGGACCGGTCTGCACCACTCGCTCGACGCACGCCCTCGTCTCGCGGAAGGTGCCCGACCCCGACACGCCGGGATCCGGCGTCAGGAAAGAAGCAACTTGCAGGTCACAGGACCTGCGGGTTCTTCGACGTGCTGGTGGAGCTGAGGGTGTGTTCCTTCAGGACATACCGGACTGATCTCTCAAGACATCCCGGACTGAACTGGGCGGGTGTGCATACACCTGCCCCGATGCTGCCGAGGTGTCGAAAGCCCGCCTGGTCATCA
>NZ_JACXYY010000005.1 GCF_014779665.1 Nocardioides hwasunensis
GGCGAACTGCTCCGTGAGCTCACCATCGACCCCACCCGCAACTACCAGCCACTAGGCCGACCGCCCGGCCCCAAGCCCGGACAACACAGAAGGCCGGACCCAGAATCTGGGTCCGGCCTGTCCGGTATCTCCTGAGAGATCACACGGCGGAGGTAGGGGGATTCGAACCCCCGAGGGCTATTAACCCAACCCGCTTTCCAAGCGAGCGCCATAGGCCACTAGGCGATACCTCCGCCGAGGAGAGTACCGGTCGGCTCGCGGCGCGGTGAAATCGCCTGCCGTCCCCGGGTTTGGGCGGCCGTCACCGGCTCGCCTAGACTCCCCGGCAACCCCCCACGCGGCGTCACCTCGCCCAATTCCCCCAGGGCCGGAAGGCAGCAAGGGTAAGTGAGCTCTAGCGGGTGCGTGGGGGGCCTCTTCATGTCCGGGGACGGCCGTCCCCGCGGGCGCTCTCCCGCGGTGTGCAGTGTGGGTGCGCCCGGTTAGGGTTCACGACGTGGAGTCACCGCTCGCGCTCTATCGCCGCTACCGGCCCGAGACCTTCCAGGAGGTCATCGGGCAGGACCACGTGACCGAGCCGCTCCGCGCCGCCCTCGCGGCCAACCGCGTCAACCACGCCTACCTCTTCTCGGGTCCCCGCGGCTGCGGCAAGACCACCTCCGCGCGGATCCTGGCGCGCGCGCTCAACTGTGCGCGGGCGCCGATCTCCGACCCGTGCGGCGAGTGCGACAGCTGTCGTGACCTCGCGCGCGGCGGCCCGGGCTCCATCGACGTCATCGAGATCGACGCGGCCTCGCACGGTGGTGTCGACGACGCCCGCGACCTGCGCGAGAAGGCGTTCTTCGCGCCGGTGCGCGACCGCTACAAGGTCTACATCATCGACGAGGCCCACATGGTCACCACGCAGGGCTTCAACGCCCTGCTCAAGCTGGTCGAGGAGCCGCCGCCGCACCTGCGGTTCATCTTCGCCACGACCGAGCCCGACAAGGTGCTGCCGACGATCCGCTCGCGCACCCACCACTACCCGTTCCGGCTCATCCCGCCGCGGCTGCTCAGCGACTACCTCTCCCAGCTCGCGGGGGAGGAGGGCGTCGCGATCGAGCCGGCCGCCCTGCCCCTGGTCGTACGAGCCGGCGCGGGGTCGGCGCGCGACACGCTGTCGGTGCTCGACCAGCTCCTCGGGGGCGCCGGACCGGCCGGGGTCACCCACAAGCTGGCGACCGACCTGCTCGGCTTCACCCCCGACTCGCTGCTCGACGAGGTCGTCGAGGCCTTCGCGACGCGCGACGGGGCAGCCGTCTTCTCCGTCGTCGACAAGGTCGTCGAGACCGGCCAGGACCCGCGGCGCTTCACCGAGGACCTGCTCCGCCGGCTGCGCGACCTCGTCATCGTCACCGCCGTGCCCGACGCCCCGGCGACCGGGTTGATCGACGTCTCCGAGGACGCCGGCGAGCGGCTCGTCGCGCAGGCTGCGCGCTTCGGCGCGATCGAGCTCAGCCGGGCTGCCGACATCGTCGCCGCCGGACTCACCGAGATGCGCGGCGCCACCGCCCCGCGGCTGCTGCTCGAGCTGCTCTGCGCCCGCGTGCTGCTGCCCGGCGCCGACCACACCTCCGACGGCGTCATGGCCCGCCTCGAGCGACTCGAGCGCCGTCTGGACGTCACCGGAGTGCCCACCGGAGCAGCCGCCGCGCGCGCGGCGGTGCCGGCCCCCGCCGAGCCGACCCACGCCGAGCCGGCCCACGCCGAGCCGACCCGGGTCGAGCCTGCCCGGGTCGAGCCTGCTCCCGAGCCTGCTCCAGCCGCGCCCCGCAGCGACGAGCCCGCCCCGCCGCCACCGATGCCCACCGCGGCTCCGATGCGTGACGACGGCCCGGCCCCGCCGCCGCCGATGCCGATGCCGACCAGCGCCCCCGAGGCGCCACCCGCCCCGCCCACGGTCGCCGAGCCCGCCACCGCCCCGGCCGCTCCGGTCGCGGCGCCCGACGCCCCGGTGGCCGACCAGCCCGCCGGACCGCGCGGCGGCCTCAGTCTGGTCGACGTGCGCCGCCTGTGGCCCGACATCCTCGAGCAGACCAAGAACCGGCGTCGGCTGGCGTGGATGGTGCTCTCCCAGCACGCCCATGTCGTCGACGTCGACGGCACCCGCCTGACCGTCGGGTTCGCCAACGCAGGTGCCCGCGACTCCTTCGTGAACGGCGGCTGCGACGAGATCCTGCGCCAGGCCGCGATCGACGTCGTCGGGATGGACTGGCGCGTCGAGTCGATCGTCGACCCGAGCGGCGCGGCCGCCGAGGCGCCGGTCGTCCGCCAGGCCGCGACCGACCCCCAGGGCCCGCCCGCCGCCGCACCCGGTGCCCCGGCTCCGGAGACACCCGACGGTCCGCCCGCCTGGGTCACCGGCGACGCGGCGGTGCCCACCGCCGCACCCGCGCCGCCCGCGGAGCCGGCCGTGTCCGCGGCGCCTGCCCGCGAGGCGCTCGAGGCCGCCCGCTCGGGAGGCGTTCCCCAGGCCGCCGAGCCGGTCCGCTCGGCCGACGACGACGTGCACCCCGACGACCCCGACGCCGACTCCGCCGCGATCGACACCGAGTCGCTGCTGAGCCAGACGCTCGGCGCCAAGCTGATCGAAGAGATCAAGAACGACTGACCCGCTCCAACCACTCACCTCTCACGTGGGAGATCCGATGACCCAGAACCCCTTCGACGCCCTCGGTGGCGGCGGCTTCGACATGAACGCCCTCCTCCAGCAGGCCCAGCAGATGCAGCAGCAGCTCGAGGAGGCGCAGGCCAACCTCGCCCAGCAGACCGTCGACGGCACCGTCGCCGGCGGCGCCGTCGTGGTGACCGCCAACGGTGTGGGCGAGCTCGTCGGGGTGACGATCCGCTCCGGGGAGTTCGACGGCAGCGACCCCGACGACCTGTCCGACCTCTCCGACCTGATCGTCGCCGCCTACCGCGACGCGCGCGCCAAGTCCGAGGCTCTCGCCGGCGACTCGCTCGGTCCGCTCACCGAGGGACTCGGTGGCAGAGCCGGTGGCGAGGGTGGCGGCGGCCTCGGCTTCCCGCCGCCCAGCCTGGGCTGAGGGACTTCGTTGTACGAGGGTGTCGTCCAGGACCTCATCGACGAGCTGGGCCGGTTGCCCGGCGTCGGTCCGAAGAGCGCGCAGCGCATCGCCTTCCACCTGCTGCAGGCCGAGCCCGTCGACGTACGCCGCCTCGCCGACGTGCTGATCGAGGTCAAGGCCCGGGTGAAGTTCTGTTCGGTGTGCTTCAACGTCAGCGAGGACGAGCAGTGCCGGATCTGCCGCGACGAGCGGCGCGACCCGAGCGTGCTGTGCGTCGTCGAGGAGTACAAGGACGTCGTCGCGATCGAGCGCACCCGCGAGTTCCGCGGCCGCTACCACGTGCTCGGCGGGGCCATCTCGCCGATCGACGGCATCGGCCCCGACCAGCTGCACGTCAAGGAGCTGATGCCGCGGCTGGCCGACGGCACGGTCACCGAGGTCATCCTCGCCACCGATCCCAACCTCGAGGGCGAGGCCACCGCGACGTATCTCACGCGGCTGCTCGCCCCCATGGGGTTGCGTGTGACCCGATTGGCGAGTGGACTGCCAGTGGGCGGCGACCTCGAGTACGCAGACGAGGTGACGCTCGGACGAGCGTTCGCCGGAAGGAGATCGGCCCAATGAGTGACATCGACATCAGGTTCGAGGAGCAGATCGCGGACTCCGTG
Source organism: Nocardioides hwasunensis (assembly GCF_014779665.1). Classification (GTDB taxonomy): domain Bacteria; phylum Actinomycetota; class Actinomycetes; order Propionibacteriales; family Nocardioidaceae; genus Nocardioides; species Nocardioides hwasunensis. The sequence goes on from NZ_JACXYY010000005.1 coordinate 3,737, forward strand.
ACGAGCTTCCTCGTCGCGGTGCGCGAGATCGCGCGCGAGGGCAACGGCCAGCAGGCGGTGTCGTTGCTCCTGCTCGAGATCAGCCAGGTGCTGCTCGCCGGTGCCCGGCTCGGCGCCCAGACCGACTTCAGCCCGCGCGAGGAGTTCCAGCCCGACGTCGGCCCCGAGGCCGACATCGACGAGCTGCGCCTGCGCCTCGCGGAGATGCTCGGCGGCGTCGACGCCTACACCTTCGTCTTCGACCCCTACGTCCCCGAGGTCGTCGAGAGCCGGCTGTCCGACGACCTCGCCTCCATCGCGATCGACCTCGAGAACGGTCTGCGCCACTTCCGCGCCGGCAACGTCGACGAGGCGCTGTGGTGGTGGCAGTTCTCCTACGTCAACAGCTGGGGCAACCTCGCCGGCGCCGCGCTCAACGCGCTCATCACCGTCGTCGCGCACGACCGCTTCGACACCGACTTCGAGGCCGATGCCGACCAGCTCGAGGTCGCCGATGAGATGCTCGAGAGCGCCCCTGCCGCGCAGCCGTAGAATCGGGGGAGTCCGGCCGGCAACGGCGCCGCCGGGCACGCCAGACGTACGCGGTCGCTGACGGCCGCACCCCGATCCGTAGAGGTTCAACCGTGGGCATTGTCGTGCAGAAGTACGGCGGCTCCTCGCTCGCCGACGCCGACGCCATCAAGCGCGTCGCCCGACGCATCGTGGACATCAAGAAGGCCGGTCATGACGTCGTCGTCGCCGTGTCCGCCATGGGCGACACGACCGACGACCTGCTCGACCTGGCCAACGGCGTCTCGCCGCTCCCTCCGGCGCGCGAGATGGACATGCTGCTGACCGCCGGCGAGCGGATCTCGATGGCGCTGGTCGCGATGGCCATCAGCGACCTCGGCTTCACCGCCCGGTCGTTCACCGGCTCGCAGGCCGGCGTGATCACCGACTCGGTCCACGGCAAGGCCAAGATCATCGACGTCACGCCGGGCCGCATCACGCAGGCCATCGGCGAGGGCCACATCGTCATCGTCGCCGGCTTCCAGGGTGTCTCGGCCGACACCAAGGAGATCACCACGCTCGGCCGCGGAGGCACCGACACCACGGCGGTGGCACTCGCCGCGGCCCTCGAGGCCGACGTCTGCGAGATCTACACCGACGTCGACGGCGTCTTCACCGCCGACCCGCGCATCGTGCCGTCCGCGCGCAAGCTCGACACGGTCTCCTACGAGGAGATGCTCGAGCTCGCGGCCTGCGGCGCCAAGATCCTGCACCTGCGGTGCGTCGAGTACGGACGCCGCTACGGCATCCCGATCCACGTCCGCTCGTCGTTCAGCCAGCTCGAGGGCACCCGGGTCAGCAACGACGCTCGCCCCGACGCACAGCCCGATCTGCAGCCCACGGGAACCACCCAGGGAGACACCATGGAACAGCCCATCATCGCCGGCGTCGCCCACGACCGGAGCGAAGCGAAGATCACGGTCGTCGGCGTGCCCGACAAGGTCGGCGAGGCCGCCCGCATCTTCGAGGCGCTGGCCGACGCACAGATCAACCTGGACATGATCGTGCAGAACGTCTCCGCTGCCGCGACCAGCCTGACCGACATCTCCTTCACGCTGCCGCGCACCGACGGCCAGAGCGCGATGAGCGCGCTCGCCCGGATCCAGGCCGAGGTCGGCTACGACAAGCTGCTCTACGACGACAAGATCGGCAAGGTCTCGCTGATCGGTGCGGGCATGCGCTCGCACCCCGGCATCACCTCGAAGTTCTTCGGCGCCCTCGCCTCGGCCGGCGTCAACATCGGCATGATCTCCACCTCGGAGATCCGGATCTCGGTGATCGTCGACGAGGCGTCCGTCGACGACGCCGTGCGCGCGACGCACACCGCCTTCGACCTGGACGCCGACGAGGTCGAGGCCGTGGTCTACGGGGGCAGCGGACGATGAGCATCAACATCGGCATCGTCGGCGCCACCGGGCAGGTCGGTGTCGCGATGCGCCAGATCCTCCTCGAGCGGGCCCACTCCGGACTGATCGGCCCCGCCGACCAGGTGCGCTTCTTCGCCTCGTCGCGATCGGCCGGCACGGTGCTGCCGTTCGGCGACCGCGAGATCACCGTCGAGGACGCCGGGAGCGCCGACCCGTCCGGCCTCGACATCGCGCTCTTCTCGGCCGGGGCCACCACCTCGCGCGCGCTCGCCCAGAAGTTCGTCGACGCCGGCGTGATCGTCGTCGACAACTCCTCGGCGTACCGCAAGGACCCGTCGATCCCGCTGGTCGTCTCCGAGGTCAACCCCGATGCGATGGCGTCGGTGATCGAGGCCGGTCGCGGCATCATCGCCAACCCCAACTGCACGACGATGGCCGCGATGCCGGTGCTCAAGCCCCTGCACGAGGAGGCCGGGTTGACCCGGCTGGTCGTCTCGACCTACCAGGCCGTCTCCGGATCCGGTGTGGCCGGCGTCGACGAGCTCGCGAGCGGCGTGGCCGAGGCGGGTGACAAGGCGCGCGAGCTGGCCTACGACGGTGCCGCGATCGCGCTGCCCCAGCCGGTGACGTACGTCGAGCCGATCGCCTACAACGTGCTCCCGATGGCCGGCTCGATCGTCGACGACGGCCTCGGCGAGACCGACGAGGAGCAGAAGCTGCGCCACGAGTCGCGCAAGATCCTCGGCATCCCCGATCTGCTGGTGTCGGGGATCTGCGTGCGCGTCCCGGTCTTCACCGGCCACTCGCTGGCGATCAATGCCGAGTTCTCGCGTCCGCTGACGCCCGCTCGCGCCCGGGAGATCCTGGCGACCGCGGCGGGCGTCGAGCTCGACGAGGTGCCGACCCCGCTGAAGGCAGCCGGCAAGGACCCGTCCTACGTCGGTCGCCTCCGCCAGGACGAGGGCGTCCCGGACGACCGGGGCCTCGCGCTGTTCATCAGCAACGACAACCTGCGCAAGGGCGCGGCCCTCAACACCGTCCAGATCGCCGAGCTGGTCGCCGCGGCTCGCTGACGACGCGGGCGGTCACGGCGTACGACGTCGGCGCGCGGACCTCGGCACCGGGTTCGTCGCGCGGAGCTGGTGAGCCACCACGACCTGAGCGAGCCAATCCGCGGGGCCTCCGGCCACGAATGACTCGCAGGGGCGAGCACCCGACCCGCCCGGGACGCAGGAGTGGTCATGAGCAGACTGGCCCTTGATCTGAACCGACGTGGCGTCGTGGGTCGTCCGGCGCCGCGGCACGCCGCGACAGCCGGCTCGGCTGCGCGACAGCTGTCGCGCGGCGCGGTCGCCGTGGTGGCCTTCGTGGCGCTGTTCGCCGCGCTGGCGCTCGTGCTCTCGACCCTGACGGGGAGCACCGACGTGGACCCGGTCCGGTCGCCGGCAGCCCTGGCGCAGACGAGCTGAGGGACTGACCCACGCTCGGAGTGGGCACCCGTGGTCTAGTCCGCGTGTCCGCGCAGAGCCACACGACGTCCACATCCCGGCCCGGGGTGACACGTCAGGGCAACAGTTCGGTCCCGTGACGGTGGGCCGGCAATCCACGGAGGGACCACCCCCGAACGACGCGCGATGGACGCGTACCCGACACGTCCGAGACGCAGGAGTGGTCATGAAGAGACTGACGTTGCTCTCCCTCGCAGGGGCGCTGGCGATCGCAGGCGCCGCCACCGCGGCCCCGGCTGCGCAGGCCGCAGGGAGCACTCGACCCGACACCGCCCGCCTCACGGTGGTGCAGGCCCTGCCGGGTCAGAGCCTCGACGTCGACATCGACGCCGACACCGTGACCCGCGGCTCCGACACCGGCGACCTCGCAGGACCCTTCACCGTGCCGGCCGGGCGGCACCAGGTGACCTTCCGCGACGCCTCGGGCGGCGTCGTGGTCGCGACTGCCGTGGACCTCGCGCCCGGCAGCACCCAGGACCTGGTGGTCCACCTCCCCGCCCAGGTCGACGGCGACCCCGTCGCGACGGTGTACGAGACCCCGACCCAGCCCCTCGCCAGCGGCAAGGCCCGCGTCCTGATCGCTCACACGGCCTCCGTCGCGCCGGCCGACGTGCGCCTCGACGGCTCGGTCGTCTTCCGCAACATCGCCAACGGTGAGTTCGCCACCGCCGACGTGGCCGAAGGCGACCATGTCGCCGAGCTCCTGCCGTCCGGGCTCGCCGCGCGTCCGATCCTGGGCCCGCTCGGGGTCGAGCTGAAGCCGGCGACCGCGACGATGGTCTACGCCGTGGGCAACACCGACGACCTCTCGATGCAGGCCATCTCGCACAGCATCTCGCTCGGCGCGAGCAACGAGGACGCCCCCACCACGATCGCCGCCGGCAGCGAGGGGCTCGCGGCGGGGATCCCCGTCACGCCGTTCTCCGGAGCGGCCTCCACCTCCTCCGCTGCCGACCAGGAGCGAGGCGAGGGTCCGGCGGACTGGATGGTCTTCGGCGGGCTGGCAGGAGCGCTGTCGCTGGCAGCCATGGTCCTGGCCCGCAGTCGGATCACCGCCGACGTCGCGCCGTGAGCCGACAGGCCCCGCGGCACTCCGCGAGGGCCGGCACGCGCGTGGGCCCGATGTCCGGTGAGGCGCGCTGGGTGGCGGCCCTCGTCGCCGTGCTCGCCGCGCTGGCCGTCGTCGTCGCCAGCTGCACGGGGAGTGCGAAGAGCGCGGGCGAGGCCGACGCCGATCCGCCTGCGTCGACCGCGGCCGTCGCCCAGCCGGCCTCACCGCGCGCTGCCGAGCCCGCGCGGCGCACGGGATCCGTGATCCCCGAGCGACCCCGGAGCGTCCGGCTGCCGAGCGGCCGGACGGTCCCGGTGGTCCCCGTCTCGACCCTGCCCGACGGCACCCTGGACGTCCCCGGCGACGTGGACGTCTCGGGCTGGTGGCGGGGCGGGTCGCGCATCGGTGACCCGTTCGGCTCGGTGCTGCTGTCGGCACACGTCGACTCGGCGACCCAGGGGCTCGGGCCGTACGCCGAGCTCCTGGGCGTCAGCGCCGGCGACACCGTCGTGCTCTCCTCGGCCGGACTGCGCCAGGAGTACGCCGTGAGCTCACTGAGGCTGCTCGACAAGGGAGCGCTGGCCGACGACCCCTCGATCTCGTCCCCGGCCGGTCCCCACCGGCTGACCCTGGTGACCTGCGCGGGGCCCTTCGTCCCGAGCAGGGGCGGCTACCAGCGGCTGGCGGTCGTCACCGCCGAGGCTGTCAGCCCGCCCACCGAGAAGAGCTCGTGATGTCCGACGACGGACTCGAGGCCACGCCGAAGGTCGTGGGGCCGCGCCCGCGGCCACGGCTGACCTCGTCGGCGCTGCGACGCAACGCCCCGGACGGGGTGGCGGCGGCCGGCGCCAGGAGGCCGCAGCCGACCCCGATGCCGACCCCAAGCACCGAACCCCAGCCCGAGCCGGTGGGTCCACGTGGCAGGCGCCCGGCCGTCGCGGGTGCCGTCGGAGCCGTCCTGCTGGTGGTGCTGGGGCTCGCGTGCGTCATCCGTCCGGCCGTCGATCGCCCGGTGGGGGTCGCGACCGGTGCCGGCTCGGCCGCCGAGGCGCGCCGGGCGGGTCGGTTCGACGCCCCGGTCGCTCTGGCGCCCGACTCCGAGCGCGTCGAGACGGAGGTCCTCGACGACGGTGATCTCCAGGTGACCCACTGGGTCGCGACGAGCGTCGACATCGACCAGGTCCGCCTGGGCCTGCCGACCAGTCCCGCGCTCGCGGACGTCGACCTGTCCGCGACCGGCGTGACGCTCGCCGCGGACGGCGTACGCCTGGACGGCGCCGGCGACGTGACCCGCGAGCCCGTGGTGCCGCCACCGGGTACCCGTCGGCTCTACGTGCAGTACGTCCTGCCGGGCGCCGTGCAGGACAGTGACTCGGCCACGGGGCGCGCACTGGCCACCGTGACCGCGCTGGAGCTCGGCCTGGCGGGACGCTCGCTCGCCCGGACCCAGGCGTTCCCCGGTGGCGACGTCCTGGCGCTGGCCTGCCTGGGACGAGGCGTTCGGGCGGTCCCCGAGCCGTGCGGTGCCTCGACGGACGGCGTCTGGCAGGTCGCGTCGGCCGCCGGCGACGCACCCGTCGTGATCGCGCAGCTCGACCTCGCGACGGCCCGGAGATGACCCGGAGATGACGGACGGACCCACGCCAGGCGTGGGTCCGTCCGTGGCCGCTGCGAGTCGTCCTCCTAGTGGTGAGCCCCGTCGCCCATGGGCATGTGGCCGTGCTCGGGCGGCCAGTCGCCGGCGGGTGGGCGCCCCTGCCGGTCGTGGACGTGGAAGTAGGTGCTCATGCCCATGTCGGAGTGCGTCTGCAGGTGGCAGTGCAGCATCCAGTGGCCCGGCCCGGACCCTTCCCCGGCGACGACCTGGAAGCCGAAGCTGTCGCCGGGGCCGATGGTCTTGTTGTCGATGACCGGGACCATGTCGGCCCAGGCGTCGTCGGGCAGCATCCCGGTGCGGGTGTCGGCCCAGGTGTGGCCGTGCAGGTGCCACGTGTGCAGCTCGGATCCGAGGGCGATGTTGACGAACTCGATCCGCTCGCCCTGGTTGGCCACGATGCTGGTGTTGGAGCGCACCGGGTTGGCCGGGTCGTAGGTGTCGGTGTCGGGGTAGCGACGGGCGTTGAGCTCCATCCCGTCCCCGAACGCCGTCACGTAGGTCGACACCGGCAGGGGGTCGTTGCGCCGACGCACGATCAGCGCACCGAACAGCCCGGCCTCGAGCCCGCCGGTGCCGTGCTGGGTGCCCACCACGTGGTCGTGGTACCACCAGTAGCCCGCCGACCCGGCGATGCCGTTGGCCCGCGCGGCGGGTCGGGCCCACCACACGTAGCTGCGGGACTCGCCCGGCGCCACCCACGACCCGCTGTGGACGGTGCCGTCGGAGTCCTGCCCGTAGCGCACCCCGTGGGCGTGCAGCGAGATGCCGATCGGGGTGTGCTCGTCGGTGCGCAGCGCCTCCAGCGTCTCGGCCGAGACCTCGTTGTGCAGCACGATCTCGATGGCCTCGCCCTCGACCATCTCGATCGTCGGACCCGGCACGGACGCGGTCTCCGGCGTCCGGCCGTAGCCGATGCGCTTCTCGCCGGAGTAGTCCGGCAGCTCCACGGCGTACAGCTGGATCCGGCGGCTCGGCGACGGGAAGCCGGCCGGGACGGCGGCCTCCGCGCCCTGCAGGGCTGCGGCGCCGCCGACGACGACGACCGGTCCGGCGCCGAGGCCCCGGAGGATGGATCGACGGGTGGGGGACATGCGGTGTCCTTTCGACTGGGACGACTCGGTCATCACGCGCCCTGCCTTCCGACGTCGGACCGGTTGGCGGCGCTCACGATGCGCGAGCGCTCGGCGCCGGTGACGTAGCCGTCCTCGAGGAGGCCGGCGAGCACCGAGCGGACGTGGACCATGAACGCGTCGTGGCTCGACCAGCGGGCCTCGTCGCGGATCAGGTCGTCGATCGTGCAGGAGCCGTCGCCGGTGACGCGGTTGCGCACGTCGGTCCCGATGGTGCCCATGACGACCACCGGGCTCGGGTCGGGTGTCGGACAGGCCGGGGCGGCGGTGTCGGCGACGATGGTGAAGCCTACGGTGCCGACCTCGGAGACGTTGCCGCCGAGGTCCACCGCGCGGTACTGCATCGTGTGTGCGCCCTCCTCGTCGACGGTCACGGGCTCGTCGTACGTCGTCCAGTCGCCGTCGTCGAGCAGGTACTCGGTGCGTGCCACGCCCGAGCCCTCGTCGGTGGCGTCGAGGGTGACGGTGACCTCGCCCCGGTAGGCCCAGGTCGCGTCCTGGGTGCCGGCGATCGACGCGGTCGCCACGGGAGGCTCGGTGTCGTCGTCGGGCGCCTCCACGACGGTGAAGGACAGCTCGCCGACCTCGGAGACGTTGCCGGCCGCGTCGGTGGCCCGGTAGGTCACCGTGTGGTCGCCGACCGCGGTCACGTCGAACACGTCGGTGTAGGCCGTCCAGTCACCGCCGTCGAGGGTGTACTCCACGGAGGCGATCTCGGACTGTGCGTCCTGGGCGTTGATCATCACCTCGGCCCGACCCAGGTAGGCGCCGTCGTCGTTGGTCTCGCCGTGCACCATGCCCTCCACCGTCGGGGGCGTCGTGTCCGGCCCGTCGGCCGCGACCACCGAGAAGGCCTCGTTGCCCTCCTCGGAGACGTTGCCGGCCTCGTCGGTCGCGCGATAGCCGATGGTGTGGTCGCCGACCTCGTCGACGACGACCGGCTCGGTGTAGGGCTGCCAACCCAGGTCGTCGACCTGGTACTCGACCGAGGCCAGCCCGCTGCCGCCCTCCTCGTCCGTGGCGCGCACCGTGGCGGTGGCCTGACCGATGTAGGCGCCGTCGGCGTCCTGGTCACCGGCCAGCGACACCGCGACCTCCGGAGGCGTGGTGTCCTCGTCCGGGTCACCCCCGCCGCCGCTGGTGACGACGAGCAGGCCCTGCATCTGGCCGTGGCCGGGGATCGTGCAGAAGAAGCGGTACGTCCCGACGCTCAGGTCGACCTCGACCTCCCAGCGACCGCCGTTCTCGTCGCTGGGCGAGGCCAGGATGTCGACGTCGACGTCGTCGTTGTACTGCCCGCCGGAGGTGTCGAACGTCAGCGTGTGCTGCAGGCCGCTGGTGTTGCCGGTCGCGGTCGAGTTCTCGAACACGATGGTCGCCGGGCCGGAGGTCGCCTCGGTGGTCTGCGACGCGTAGGCGGTGGTGCTGTTGTTGCCGGTCCAGGTCAGCGTCTGCGCCGCTGCCTGCTCGGCCGAGGCCGGCGCGGCGGCCGCGACAGGTGCGAGCGTCGCAGCGGCCGGTGCCGCCGGCGCCGCCCCGAACGCCGGGCCGAAGGCGGCAGCTGCCACCAGCCCGGCCAGCAGTCCGTACGTGATCCTCTTCGTCATCTCGGTGGTCCTCTCGGTGCTCCGGGTCGCCCTCATCGCTGCTGCACCCGGATGTTGCGGAACTCCGCGGCGTCGCGGTCGCTGTGGTTCTGCAGACCGAGGTAGCCGGAGAGGAACTGACGCATGTCGGTCGGCGGGTCGCCGGCACGCGACGACTCCTGGCCGGGTGCGTTGGTGAAGGTGTTGATGCGCACCCCGTTCCGCGTGATCGTGTACTGCTGGCCCTGGACCCGGATCTCGTAGTCGTTCCAGACGTTCTTCGCCGTCGGACGAGCGGCCTGCAGGCCCACCGGGTCGAAGTTGTAGACCGACCCGGTCTTCTGGGTCTCGCCCTCCTCGCCGTCGTAGATCTGGATCTCGTGGCCGCAGTAGATGGCCACCCAGGCCTGCGAGGTGCGGGCCGAGCCGGTCGTCCCGCACGAGCCGGCGGGCCGGTCCTCGAGCGGGGTCCGCAGGTCGGGGAACCGCGTGAACACGCCGGTGTTGGCGCGCGCGCCCTCCGGTGCGATGTCGCGGAACTGCAGGCGCACGGTGAAGTCACCGAACGGCCGCTCGGCGTACCACAGCATCCCGAGACCGCCGGAGGTGCGCAGCGTGCCCTGGCCGGTGCGCCGGAAGTTGCCGGACGGTGCCTGCTCCCACTTGCGGAACGAGGCGGCCGAGCCGTCGAAGATCGGCGTGTACGGCGGCGCCACCCCCACGCCGGAGCTGACCGCGGCCCGCTCCATGGCCCGCTTCTCGATCGCGTTGATCGACCGGTCGGCGACCATGCGCCGGGTGAGGGCCGTGACGTAGGCGGTGAACTCGGCCTGCGAGCCCCACGCGCTCTCGTCGTCGACGACGTCGTTGAGCGTGCACCCGCCGCCGACGTCGAGGTTGAAGACCCCGGTGTCGTCGCCGAGGAACCACACGGTCTCGCGAGCGTCGGGGGCCGGGCAGCTCACCTCGAGCGGCACGGTGTTGGTGGCCTCCTCGCCGTCGGTGTAGCCGACGGTCAGCGTCACCTCGTGCGTCCCGCCCTCGGTGAAGGTGTGGGTGGGGTTCATCTGCGTCGAGGTGGTGCCGTCACCGAAGTCCCAGGCCCAGGACGTGCCACCCGGGGCCCGGAACGAGTAGCGGGTGGGCGTGGCCTGCGTGGTGGGCGCAGCGTCGTACGCCGCCGCGGCAGTGCGCAGGTCCTGGTCGGCCATGGCCCGCATCTGGCTCGGGGTCGGAGTGGCCGGACCACCCTTGTAGACGACGCGGATGAGCTTCTGGTTGGGGTGGAGGCTGAAGAAGCCGCCGCCGTAGTCGAGCAGGTAGAGCGCGCCGTCCTCGCCGAACTTGGCGTCCATCCAGCTCTGCAGCTGCTGGGGCCCGTTGCCGCCGGGGATGATCTTGCGCAGGTCCTCGGCATAGGCGGGCGGACCGGCCTGGGACACGGTGCCGGGGTCGACGGTCACCGCGACGCGGTTGTTGGCGTTCGACTGGTCGCCGATGAGCCACTTCCCCTCCCAGTACGCCGGCCACGCGACGTCGCTGTCGGGGTCGACGTCGTCGCGGCGGTAGGTCGGGCCGGACATGATGGCCTGGCCGCCACCGCGCAGGTAGGGCTGGGTGAAGGTCTGCTCGTCGGCCTCGTAGGTGGGCACGCCGCTGCCGTCGCCGCGCTCGGGGAACACCGGTCCGCCACCCGAGGGCGAGTACCAGATCATGTTGCCCCGGGCGTCGGGGATGTCGACCAGGCCGGTGTTGCGCGGCGAGGTGTTCTGCAGGTCGTCGCAGTCGTACCAGTCGCCCGGCTCCTCGGCGTCGGTGTTGCTGCGGTCGCGGTAGGGCTGCTTGTTGCCCATGCAGAAGGGCCAGCCCTGGTTGCCCGCGGAGGTGATCACCGTGGCGGTCTCGTACTTCGCCGGGCCCCACGTGGTGCTGGGCTCGGAGGCGTCGGGGCCGACCCAGCCGGCGGTCAGCCAGTCGGTCTCGGTGTCGATCTGCAGGCGCGAGATGTTGCGCACGCCCATCACGTAGATCTCGGGGCGGGTCTTGCCGCCGCCCTCCTCGTTGCCGGTGAACAGGTTGCCCGCCGGGACGGAGTAGGTGCCGTCGTCCTCGGGGTGGATCCGGATGACCTTGCCGTTGAGGTCGTTGGTGTTGCCCGAGGTGCGGCGCGCGTCCTGGAAGGACAGCCCCTGGTAGTCCTCGGTCCAGTTGTTGCCGGAGTAGCCCCCGGAGCCGCCGGAGGAGTTGCTGTCGCCGGAGCCGATGTAGAGGTTGCCGTCGGAGTCGAAGGCCATGCCGCCGCCGGCGTGGCAGCAGGAGTGGATCTGGGTCTCCCACTCCAGCAGGTCGACGCGGGTCGACTGGTCGATGCTGTCGGCCGCGGGGTCGTAGGTGAAGCGCGAGACGGTGCGCATGCCCACCCGGCGGTCACGGTCGATCGACTCGTGCGGCATCCAGTAGGTGTAGAGCCAGTTGTTCTCGGCGAAGTCGGGGTCGGCGACGATGCCGAGCAGCCCCTCCTCGTTCTTGACCAGCTCGTCGCCGCTGCCGCGGTTGCCCATCACGTCGAGGGTGGTGAGCAGCGAGACGTCGCCGGTGTCCGGGTCGTAGCGGTGGATGGTGCCGCAGCCGAGGCCGACGTCCGGGTCGTCCCAGCTCGCGACGGGGCCGGACGGGCAGGAGGCCTTGCCGACGTAGAAGACGTCGCCGCCGGGAGCGACCGTGAGCCCGTGGGACTCCCCGATCTGGTCGAGCTCGCCGGGCTGGTTGGGCGCGGTGAGGCGCTCGACCTCGTAGTTGGAGGCGATGGTGGCCTGGCAGTCGCCGCGCACCATGCCCGCCGTCCACTGCAGCGCACCGGCGAGGTGCGAGCGGAACGCGTCGTTGTCGAACGACGCCGCGGTGGCGCCCATCCCGGTGTAGAACGAGCGGCCGCGCTGCACGTCCTGGCACCAGGAGATGGGGTGGAACGGGCCGTTGCCGTCGACCGAGCCCGCCGACGGAGCGTAGGTGCTCTCGTTGACCTGGGCGATCGTGTGGACGTTGCCCAGCGGGTTGGTCTCCCAGTTGGTCCACCGGTCCGTGGCCTCGAAGGTGTAGCCGAGACCCCGACCAGCGGGGTGCTGGCGGTCGAGCACGTCGACCGTGGCGCGCTGCGGCTTGAAGGGACTGTTGGTCGCGCGAGCGCCGACGAGCGAGGTGAACCAGGCGTTGGCGGCCTGGGCGCGGACGGCGTCGTGGACACCGAGGAACCCGCCGCCGCCGTTGACGAACTCGCGCAGGCCGCGCAGCTGGGCCCCGTTGAGGGAGGCGCCCTCGTTGGAGAGGAACACCACCGAGCGGAAGCGGCTGAGGTCGCTGGCGAAGATCGCCGGGTCTTCCGAGACCTCGGTGGCGAAGCCGTGCTGGGTGCCGAGCTGGCGCACGGTGTTCGCCGCCTTGGCCACGGCGTCCTCCTGGCGCGCCGCGGGCCCGTGGAAGACGAGCACCGTGGGACGGGCGGCGGCCGCGACGGCGGCCATCGTCGTGGGCGTCGCCATCGGCCCGACGAGCGCGTCGGTGGAGCTCGCCGGCGCGGCGCTCGTGGCCTCCGGGCCGGCCGGATCGTCTGCGCCGGCCGCCCCGCTGGGCGCGAGCCCGAGGCCGACGACGCAGGCGAGTGCGGCGCCCGCTGCGATGGTGCTGCGCCGCCAGCGACGGGCACGAGCCCGTCCGGACGGCGGGCCGGAAGCTGCTGCTCCTGGACGTGGGCATGACTGTGCTGTGCGCACTGGCTGGGTCCTTTCCCGAGAAGACAAGCCGTACGAATTCTTTACCCAACGTAAGTCGTTGTGTCTGTCGTCACAAGAGGTTCGGCACCATCAATCGTCAACTTTTGACTGGTGCGCGACAAAACTCTTCGCGGCGACGGCGAGGGTGGGAAGACCCCGGAAATGACGAACGGACCCACGTCTCCGTGGGTCCGTCGTCGCGGATGTCCTGCGACATCACTGGGTCGGGCTGACAGGATTTGAACCTGCGGCCTCCTCGTCCCGAACGAGGCGCGCTACCAAGCTGCGCCACAGCCCGCCGACCAGCCGGGATCCTGCATGGCAGGAAACCTGTCTGGGCAACGCCGGCGAGCATACCGGAGCGATCGAGGGCTCTTGAAATCGCCCCGGCCCGGTGGACTCAGTCCGGCCGGCGCCGGGTCAGGCTGAGGTGGACCACGCCGCTCGGCGCGACGACGGACTCGATGTGGAAGCGGGCCTCCAGGCCCTCCAGACCGTCCCAGAGCGGGGTGCCACGACCGAGCACGATCGGCACCACGGCGACGTGCAGGTGGTCGACCAGGTCGGCGCCCACGAAGGCCCGGACCGTGCTCGCGCCGCCACCGATGCGGACGTCGAGATCGCCTGCGGCATCGCGAGCGACCGCGAGCGCCTCGGCCGGCGAGGCGTCGAGGAAGTGGAACGTCGTGCCGCCCTCCATCTGCAGCGGATCGCGCGGCCGGTGCGTGAGGACGTACGTCGGGGTGTGGAAGGGCGGGTCCTCGCCCCACCAGCCGCGCCAGTCGGGGTCGTCCTGCCAGCCGGGCGGCCCGAACTTGTGCGCGCCCATGATCTCGGCGCCGAAGCCGACGTCGTACTGCCGGCCGTAGAGCGCGTCGATGCCGTTCGGTGCACCCTCCTGCCACGTGGCGAAGCGCCACTCGTGCAGCTTCATCCCCGCATGGCCAAACGGCGTCTCGAGGGTCTGCGGCTCACCCGCACCGCAGCCGTCGAGCGAGATCGCGAAGTTGGTCACGCGGACGAGCGGCATGGGGCTCCTCAGGGGCGGTCAGGACGGGGCGACGAGCGTCATCAAGGTGGCCTCGGGCCGGCAGGCGACCCGGAGCCGTACGTAGGGGTTGGTGCCCAGCCCGGCCGAGACGTGCAGCCAGGCCGAGACGTCGTCACCGGGCGCCGAGTCGGCCGGGTGGCGGTGCAGGCCGCGGGCACGGGCGGGGTCGAGGTCGCAGTTGGTGGTCAGCGCGCGACCCCGGCCGTCGAGGGTGGGCAGGCACACCTGGCCGCCGTGGGTGTGCCCGGCGATGATCGCGTCGTAGCCGTCGGCGGCGAACTGGTCGAGGACCCGGAGGTACGGCGCGTGGGTGACCGCGAGCCGCACGTCGGCGCCCGGGTCGGCCGGCCCGGCGACCCGCGCGAGGTCGTCGTACCTCAGGTGCGGGTCGTCGACGCCCGCGAAGGCGATGGAGGTGCCCCCCACCTTCAGCGCGCCGAAGCCGTTGGTGAGGTCGATCCAGCCGGCGGCGCCGAACCGCGCCTTGAGCTCGGGCCACGGCAGCTGCGGGGCGCGGGTGTTGCGCTTGCCGGTGTCGGGCAGGAGGTAGCGCAGCGGGTTGCGCAGGCCGGGTGAGTAGTAGTCGTTGGAGCCGAGGACGTAGACACCCGGCACGTCGAGCAGCGCACCGAGCGCGTCCGTGACGACCGGCACCGACCGCATGTGCGAGAGGTTGTCGCCGGTGTTGACCACGAGGTCGGGCTCCAGGGCCGCCAACCCCCGCAGCCACTCCTGCTTGGCCCGCTGGTCGGGAGCCATGTGGATGTCGCTGAGGTGCAGCACCTTCAGGGGCGCGTGCCCGGCCGGCAGCAGCGGCACGGTCACCCGGCGCAGGGTGTACTGGCGGGCCTCCCACGCGGCGTACGTCGCCAGGCCGGCGCCGGCGACCGCGCCCAGGGTGGCGGTGCGACGCAGGAGCGGGAGGAAAGCCATTCGCCAAGGCTGCCACAATGGCTGGCATGAGTGCCCTGAAGGACCGTCTGCGTGCCGACCTCACGACCGCCATCAAGGCGCGTGACGAGCTGCGCTCCTCGACGCTGCGGATGGTGCTGACCGCCATCACGAACGCCGAGGTCGCCGGCAAGGAGGCCCGCGAGCTCTCCGACGACGACATCCTGGGCGTCCTGTCGTCGGAGGCCAAGCGTCGCCGCGAGGCCGCGACGGCCTTCGCCGACGGCGGCCGCGCGGAGATGGCCGCCAAGGAGGCAGCCGAGGGCGAGGTCATCGCCGACTACCTCCCGACCCCGCTCACCGAGGCGGAGATCAGCGAGCTGGTCACCGCCGCCATCGCCCAGACCGGCGCCGCCGACGAGGGCATGCGCGCCATGGGCAAGGTGATGGGCGTGGTCACGCCGCAGGTGAAGGGGCGCGCCGACGGCGGCGCGGTCGCCGCCGAGGTGCGCAGGCAGCTGGGCTAGCCGCGACCGCCGCGGCCCTTCCCCTTGCCCTTGCCCTTCGGAGGCATGTAGCCGGTCGAGGTGTAGAGGGTGACCGTGTCGCCGCTGCTGAGCCGCGTGCCTGCGTCGGGCGAGGTCTTGGCCACCAGCCCCTCGTCGGTCCGGGAGTTGACCGGGCCGCCGTCGGCGACGGTGAAGCCGGCCGCCTGGAGCTGGGCGGTGGCCTCCTCGACCGAGATGCCGGTGACGTCGGGCACGCTGCTGAGGACGCCGGCGATCTCGTCGCCGGCCGGCGCCTGGAAGTTCTCGTCGGGGAGCTTGGCCGAGATCGTGGCCATCGCGTCACCCCAGATCGGGCCCGCGAACCCTGATCCGGACGCCGAGTAGATGTAGCGGCCGCCGATCGTCTGGCCCTCCAGCTCGAGCCACTGGCCCTCACCGTTGGCGCCGGCGATCATCGCGGCAGCGGCGAGCGCGGGCGTGTAGCCGACGAACCACACGGAGCGTCCGTCGTTGGTCGTGCCGGTCTTGCCGGCCGAGGGCTTGCCGATCTGGAGCGCATTGCCGAAGCCACCCTCCATCACGCCGCGCAGGATGTCGTTGACCGCGTCGGCCGTCGCACCGGGCATGACCTGCTGGCAGCTGGGTGCGAAGTCCTTGAGCACCTCGCCCGAGGAGTCGAGCACCTGGGTCACCGGCCGCGGGTCGCAGTGCAGGCCCCGGGCCGCGAAGGTGGCGTAGGCCTGGGCCATCGTCAGCGGATCGACGTCCGAGACGCCCAGGATCCACGACGGCACCTGCTGCGCGGGTGGGACGTCGACGCCCATCTGCTTGGCGAGGTCGAGCGGCTCGCACATCCCGGTGCGCGTCTCGAGCTGGGCGAAGAACGTGTTCACCGAGTTCTGGGTGCCGGTGTAGAGGTTGTAGGTGCCGTAACCGGTGGAGTTCTGCGGGTCCCAGCCCTTGCCGTCGCCGCGGTAGGGGCCGTCGCAGGTCTCGAAGTCGGAGTCGTCGAAGTGCATCGTCTGCGGCGCGTTGATGGTCGTGCTCAGCGGGATGCCCTGGTTGATCGCCGAGGCGAGCACGAAGGCCTTGAACGTCGAGCCGGCCTGGAAGCCGTTGGCGTCGCCGTACTCCTTCGGCACCACGTAGTTGAGGTAGGTCTGGCCCGCGTCGCGATCCTTGCCCATCGGCCGCGACTGGGCCAGGGCGCGCACGTCCCCGGTGCCGGGCTCGACCATCGCCAGACCGCCGATGGCCTGGTCGGTGGGATAGACGTGAGAGGAGACCGAGTCGTCGGCAGCCTGCTGCATGTCGATGTCCACGGTCGTGTGGATCTGCAGGCCGCCCGTCTTGAGGGTGCGCGCGCGCTCCTTGGCCGTGTCGCCGAGCACCGGGTCCTTCATCAGCCAGTTGACGACGTAGTCGCAGAAGAACGGCGCCCGTGACTGCTGGCAGCCGTTCGGCGTGGTCGTGACGTTGAGCGTCTTGGCGATCGGGCGCTTCTTGAGCTTCTCGGCCCGCTTCTCCTTGATGACACCGAGCTGGGCCAGCCGGTCGAGGACGACGTTGCGGCGGCTCTCGGCACGCTCGGAGTTGTCGATCGGGTCGTAGCCGACGGGGTTCTTCACCAGGCCGGCCAGCGTGGCCGCCTGCAGCATGTTGAGGTCCTTGGCGTCCTTGGAGAAGAAGTGCCGCGCAGCCGACTGCACGCCGAAGGCACCGTCGCCGAAGTAGGCGATGTTGAGGTAGCGCTCGAGGATCCAGTCCTTGGTGTGGTTCTGCTCGAACGCGATCGCGTAGCGCAGCTCACGGATCTTGCGAGCGTAGGTCTCCTCCGTGGCTGCGGCCTTCTCCTCCGGCGTCTCGGCCTGGTAGAGCAGCGTCTGCTTCACCATCTGCTGCGTGATCGAGGAGCCGCCCTGCACGGCACCGCCGTTGGCCTGGTTGGTGACGAAGGCGCGCAGCGTCCCCTTGAGGTCGAGCGCGCCGTGGTCGTAGAAGCGATAGTCCTCGATCGCCACGATCGCCTTGACCATGGGGCGCGAGATCGACGTGAGCGGGACGTTGATCCGGTTCTGGTCGTAGAGCGAGGCGATCGGGTTGCCGTTGACGTCGTAGATCGTGGTCCGCTGCGACAGGTCCTTGGCCTCGAGGGACTCGGGGAGGTTGACCATCCCCTTGCTGACGTCCTTCGCGGCCACGCCCGCCAGTCCGGCGAACGGGATGGCGAGGCAGGCGGTGAGGACACCCATGACGACCGCGACGGCGCCCATCACCGCGACGTGCGAGGCGATGCGACCGGCGCCGAGACGTCCGCTGGAGTCCGACGGCGGACGCGGCGAGGGGGAAGACATGGGCCCTAGGGTACGTGGGAACCACATAGCACCTTCAATTCCAGTTGCGCAGCCGGATAGTCCATTCGGACTACTCGAATTGAGCCACCTGGTCCTGCCGCACCTGCTAGCGATTCGTTTACTTTTCTCTTACGAGCCGGGGATGGCCGCTATGGGGGCGGCCGACCAGCTCACACACCGTGGGGATATGACTATGTGGGTTGAGGACTGGGCGACACGCGCCGCGTGCAAGAGCGACACTCCGGACGCGCTGTTCGTGCGGGGCGCCGAGCAGAACAAGGCCAAGCAGGTGTGCGCGGGCTGCCCCGTGCGGACCGAGTGCCTGGCCGAGGCTCTGGACAACCAGATCGAGTGGGGTGTCTGGGGTGGCATGACCGAGCGTGAGCGCCGTGCGCTGCTCCGCCGCCGCCCCGACTCGTCGTGGCGCTCGATCCTCGAGACCGCCCGCACCAAGGTCGAGGCTCCCGCCGTCTCCGTGTGATCCCGGCAGATCGGCCAGTGCTGCTCGCTGACTAGCGCTGCTCCGCCAGGCTCGTCCCGATCGCGCGCAGGCCCTCGAGGTCGTGCACGTCGGAGGCCATCGCCGCCGCGACGGCCGACGGCACCTGCGGGTGCGAGGCGGCGAAGCGCTCGCGCAGGTGCTGCTCGCGCTCGACGATGCGGACCCGGTCGGCGTGCAGCTGGAGCAGTCCGGCGGTCAGCGACGACGAGTCGCCGGCGCGTAGCCGTTCGGCGGCCGTGATCGCGGCCTCCGCCGACAGGTCGGTGCGAGCCGGCGGGCTCGCCCGGTTGACGACGAGACCGGCCAGCGGCATGTCGTCGTCGGTGAGCCGGTCGACGAAGTACGCCGCCTCCCGCAGGGCGTCCGGCTCCGGGGCCGCGACGACGACGAACGCCGTCCCGTCGGCCTGCAGCAGCGCGAAGGTCTTCTCGGCGCGCTGGCGGAAGCTGCCGAAGAGCGTGTCGAGGGCGGTCACGAAGGTCTGCACGTCGCGCAGCATCTGTCCGCCGAGGATCTTGCCCAGGGCGCTGGTCACGACCGACAGGCCGGCCGTCATCAGCCTGGCCGGTCCACGAGCCGGCGCCACGAGCAGGCGGATCAGCCGACCGTCGAGGAAGCTCGAGAGGCGCTCGGGTGCGTCGAGGAAGTCGAGCGCCGAGCGGGACGGCGGCGTGTCGACGACGATCAGGTCGTAGGTGCCGTCCGTGAGCGCCTCGCGGTGGAGCTGGCCGAGCTTCTCCATCGCCATGTACTCCTGGGTCCCGGCGAACGAGCTCGAGAGCGCGATGTAGAAGGGGTTCTCGAGGATCTGCTTGGCCTTCTCCGGCGAGGCCTGCCCCTCGACGACCTCGTCGAAGGTGCGCTTCATGTCGAGCATCATCGCGTCGAGCGACCCGCCGGCTGCCGGGTCGACGCCCGTGACCGGCCGCGGGGTGTTGTCGAGCTGCTCGATGCCCATCGACTGCGCCAGCCGGCGAGCCGGGTCGATCGTCAGCACGACCACCTTGCGCCCGCGCTCGGCAGCCCGCAGCGCGAGTGCGGCCGACGTCGTCGTCTTGCCGACACCACCCGAGCCGCAGCACACGATGATCTCGGTGCCGCGGTCGTCGAGCAGCGCGTCCACGTCGAGCACCGGCGGGCCCGGACGACGGCGGGCCGTCATGCCATCCCCTGGCGCCGCAGCAGCTGGGCCAGCTCGACCAGGGCCCCGTGGTCGATCCCGCCGGCGAGGCGCGGCAGCTCGTAGATCGGCACGCCCTCGGTCGCGACGAGGTCGCGCTGCTCGTCCTCGAGCCGGCGGCGTACGGCGTGGTCGCGCGCCTCGTCGAGCAGGGAGGTGACCAGCGCCTGGTCCACGTCGACCTGTGCGCGCTTGAGGTCGGAGGCGACGGCGGTCGGGTCGACCTCGTCGTCGTGCACCTGCGCGAGGGCGCTCGCGCCCAGCGCCTGCGGTCGCACCAGGTTGACCACGACGCCACCGACGGGCAGGCCGGCGGAGCGCAGCTCGGCGATCCCGTCGGAGGTCTCCTGCACCGGCATCTCCTCGAGGATCGTGACGAGGTGGACGGCCGTGTGCGCCGAGCGCAGCAGCGCCATCACCTTGTCGGCCTGGGTCTTGATCGGGCCGACCTTGGCCAGCCCGGCCACCTCGGAGTTGACGCCGAGGAACTGCGAGATCCGCCCGGTCGGCGGCGCGTCGAGCACCACGGCGTCGTAGGTGATCGCCTCGCGTCCCCGCCCGCTCGCGCGAGGGCGCTGGACGGCCTCGTAGACCTTGCCGGTCAGGAGCACGTCGCGCACGCCCGGCGCGACGGTGGTGGCGAAGTCGATGACACCGAACCGGTCGAGGGCCTTCCCTGCCCGCCCGAGCTTGTAGTACATCGCGAGGTACTCCAGCAGCGCGGACTCCGGGTCGATGTGCAGCGCGTGGACCTGACCGGCGCGACCGTCCTGGTCCGGCGCGCCCTTGGTGATCCGGCGCTCCTCGTAGGGCAGCGGATCGGTGTCGAACATCCGCGCGATCCCCTGCCGGCCCTCGACCTCGCACAGCAGCACGTTGCGCCCGGACGAGGCCAGCGCCAGGGCGAGGGCGGCCGCGACCGTCGACTTCCCGGTGCCGCCCTTGCCGGTGACGACGTGGAGGCGCACCTGCGGCCAGTCGACGGTCCGATCGGGGTGCGCGCTCACGTGGCGAGCGTAGCGAGGGGGCACGGCGGGCCTGCGTGCGCGGACCCCGGAGGGATCTTCCACTGCGACTAAAGGACCTTATTGATCTTGGCAGGCAACTTTTGATTGACCGTTGCGCAGAAGTCTGCGAGCGTCCACTCCTGTGGTGCTGGTGACGTGTGTCACATGCACCCTCCCCATCGACCCGGAGGCTCGGATGTCCCTCTCTGCTCGCCCGATCGCACGTACGTCCGCCCGCCCGGTTGCCGAGACCGCCCTGCTGGCGGTCCTCGCGCTCATCGGAGGCCTGCTGCTCGGCGTGGGCGTCGCGGCGCCCGCGCAGGCCCATCCCGGGCACGGGCACGTGCTGCTGTTCAACGCCGCGCCGGCCGGCCCGTGGCACGACGCCGCCATCGAGTACGGCACGCCGAGGCTCAAGGCGGCGCTCGAGGCGAAGGGCATGACGGTCACGGTCTCCGCCGACGCGTCGGTGTTCACCGACGAGAACCTCGAGCAGTTCGACGCGATGGTCGCCTTCCAGACCAACGGCGACCCGTGGAACGCGGCGCAGAAGGCGGCGATGGAGCGCTGGATGCAGGCCGGAGGCGGCATCGCAGCGGTGCACAACGCCACCGACATGCGCGGCAACTACGACTGGTGGGACGAGATGGTCGGCTCGCTGATGCCCGGCCACGCGCCCACGGGCAACGACCCCGGCCCCGAGGGCGTCGTCCGGGTCGAGGACCACGTGCACCCCTCCACCGACCACCTGACCGAGACCCGCTGGACCCGCAACGACGAGTGGTACAACTTCTCCAACAACGTCCGCGGCACCGCGCACGTCCTGGCCACCATGGACGAGAGCACGTACTCCGGCGGCACCCAGGGCTACGACCACCCGATCTCGTGGTGCAAGCCCTACGACGGCGGGCGCTTCTGGGCCACCGCGATGGGTCACTTCCCCTCGCACTACGACGAGCCGAAGTTCATGGAGCACCTCGTCGGCGGCATCGCCTACGTCGCGGGTCTCGAGGAGGGCGACTGCGGCGGCACGGTGTGGGACAGCTTCGAGCGCGTCCCGCTCGACCAGAACACCTCCGCGCCGTTCGCCATCGACGTCGCCGACGACGGCAAGGTCTTCTACACCGAGCTCGTCCGCGGCCAGCTGCGGATGTACGACCCGGCGACCCAGGCCGTGACCACCGTCCTGCAGCTGCCGGTCTACTCCGGCGGCGAGGACGGCCTCCTCGGTGTCGCGCTCGACCCCGGCTTTACCGACAACGGACACCTCTACCTCTACCGCTCGGCTGAGTCCCCGGACAACGCGGACCCCGACAACTTCATCTCGACGGTGTCGCGCTTCACCTTCGCGAACGGCTCGGTCGACGCCGACACCGAGAAGGTCATCATCGAGATCCCTGCCCGTCGGCTGCCCGACGAGCCCGGCCACACCGGCGGCGGCCTCGACATCGACGCCGACGGCAACCTGTTCATCGGCGTCGGCGACGACGTGAACCCGCACTCCGAGCCCTCCGGTGGCTACGCGCCGCTGTCCGAGCGGGCCGGCACGTTCCACGACGCCCGCGAGACCTCGGCCAACACCAACGACCTGCGCGGCAAGATCCTGCGGATCACCCCGCTCGCCGACCCGGGCGACCCCGGCGTCGACTCCAGCTACTCCATCCCCGAGGGCAACCTGTTCCCCGAGTCCGAGGACGTCGGGCGCGACAAGACCCTGCCCGAGATCTACGCCATGGGCTTCCGCAACCCGTTCCGCTTCTCCATCGACGACGAGACCGGCTGGCTGAGCATGGCCGACTACTCGCCCGACAACGGCACCGACGCCCCCGCCACCCGCGGCCCCGCCGGCATCGCCGAGTGGAACCTCATCAAGACCCCGGGCAACTACGGCTGGCCGATGTGCATGGGCGGCAACCACCAGGGTCAGAACCCGAACGGCGAGCCGTTCCGCGACGTCGACTACGGCAGCACGACCCCGTTGAACCCGCCGGTCGTCGGCGACTACTTCGACTGCGCCAAGCCGATCAACGACTCGGTGCGCAACACCGGTCTCACCGAGCTGCCGCCGGCCCGCGCGGCCGACATGTACTACGGCTACCAGCGCTCGTCGGTCCCCGGCGCGATCCCGCAGGGTGGCGGCCTGGCCCCGATGGGCGGCCCGATCTACCGCTACGACGCCGAGCTCGACTCCGACACCAAGTTCCCGGCGTCCTACGACGGCAAGCCCTTCTTCTACGAGTGGGCGCGCAACAAGATGTTCTCCATCCAGCTCAAGGACCCGGCCTCCGGCGAGCCGGGCACCGAGGTGGAGAAGGTCAACCCGTTCCTGCCCAACGTCCCCTTCCTCGCGCCGATCGACTCCAAGTTCGGCCCTGACGGCTCGATGTACGTCCTGGACTGGGGCGGCGGCTACGGCCGCGACAACCCCAACTCGGGCCTGTACCGCATCGACTACATCAGCGGCTCCCGCTCGCCGATCGCCCGGATCTCCGTCGACAAGGACTCGGGCCAGGCGCCCCTCACCGTCGAGTTCGACGGCAGCGGCTCCACCGACCCCGAGGGTGAGGAGATCACCTACGACTGGGACTTCGACGGTGACGGCTCGACCGACGGGACCGGGGAGACGGTCACCCACGAGTACACCGACGAGGGCGTCTACAACGCGCGCCTCACGGTGACGGACCCCGCCGGGAAGACCGGCACCACGACCGTCCCGATCACGATCGGCAACACTCGACCGGTGGTCGAGATCGAGACCCCGCCCGCCGGCGCGTTCTTCGACTTCGGCGACGAGGTGAGCTGGGAGGTCGCGGTCACCGACCCCGAGGACGGCGACGTCGACCCGCAGCGCGTCGAGGTGCAGCCGGCGCTCGGCCACGACGAGCACGCCCACCCGCTGACGGCCTCCCGCGGCCTGACCGGCAGCACGGTGACGTCCATCGGCGGGCACGCGGCGGACGAGAACATCTTCTACGCCATCGACGCCCGCTACACCGACACCGGTGGCGCTGACGGCGAGAACCCGCTGCTCGGCTCGGACACCGCGGTCATCTACCCGAAGCTGCGCCAGGCCGAGTGGTTCAACCGCAAGTCCGCCAGCGCCACCCTCGCGCCCGGCCGTGACGCGGCCGGCGGCGGCCAGGTCGTGGTCGGCAGGGACGGCGCATGGGTGAACTTCGAGCCGGTGAGCTTCCACCGCATCGAGACCTTCAACCTCCGGGTCCAGGCCTCGGCCGAGGGGGGCACCATCGAGATGCGCGACGGCAGCCCGACGGGTGAGCTCGTCGGCACCGCCGAGGTGCCCGCCGGGCAGCAGTTCCGCGACGTCGCGGTCGACGTCAGCGAGCTCGGCAGCGAAACCATGGACCTCTACCTGGTCTTCACCGGGGCGAGCGACATCAGGCTCAACTTCTTCGAGGCCGTCGGCCAGGGCATCTCGCCGAAGGCCAAGCCGGTCGTGGCGATCACCGCACCGCTCGACGGCGACCGGCTCGACCCCGGCACCGAGGTCGAGGTGGCCGCTGAGGCCTCCGACGCCGACGGCACCATCACCAAGGTCGAGTTCTTCGAGGGCGACACCAAGATCGGCGAGGACACCACTGCGCCGTACTCCGTCACGTGGACGACCTCGCAGGACGAGGGGCTCGTCAACCTCACCGCGAAGGCGACCAGCGACGACGGCGACACCACCACCTCACGACTCGTGCAGGTGCAGGTGGGCGAGCTCTTCGGCGACCTGCTGACCTTCAGCAACGTCGGCGGCGAGTTCGAGCGGATCGGTGCCGGCGCGTTCCGGCTCACCGGAGCCGGCGACGACACCTGGCAGGGGACGGACCAGTACACCGCGCTCTACCACCCGGCCGGCGGCGACGAGTCGTACGACGCCGTGGTCCGCGTCGACGCGAGCACGCTCACGCACCAGTCGGGCAAGGCCGGGCTGATCATCCGCAACGACATGACGCAGCCCGGCACCTCGCCCGGCTACGCGATGGTCGCCTGGCGCCCGAGCGGCGGCATGGAGTTCCTCACCGACCCCGACGGCAACGGCCAGCTCAACGCGTCCGTCGCCGGCGGCACCAGCGGCACCACGAAGTGGCTCAAGCTGAGCCGCCGAGGCGGCGAGGTGTCGGCGTTCTGGTCGAACAACGGGACCTCCTGGACCCAGATCGGGGCCGCGGTGACGCTGGCCAACATCGGCTCCACGCAGGACGTCGGCATGTTCGTGATGTCGCACGAGTCCGCGGCGAAGTCGGCCGACTTCTCGCAGTTCGCCATCGACACCGACCCGCAGGAGGAGGAGCCGGAGGCGCCCAGCGAGCCGCTCAGCTGCGTCGGCGGCCCGGTCTCGGACGAGTTCGACTCGCCCGGCGTGCTGCCGAAGTGGGCGCTGCGCACCGCACCGGGCTCCGCGATCACCCAGACGGGCGGCGCGCTGCGCCTGCCGGTCACCGCGGGCGACATCAACGAGGCCAGCACCGGACCGGTGAGCTTCGCCGGACAGTCGATGCCGAGCGGCAACTGGACCGCCACCACGAAGATCACGCTGGACCACAGCTCCCACTGGCAGTGGGCCGGGCTGGTCGTGCACAAGAGCGACGACGAGTACAACAAGCTCGCCTTCGTTCGGCACCAGGACGGCGGCCGGCTGGTCGAGTTCCAGTCGGAGACCAACGGGACGCGATCGACACCGGGCGCGCCGCGGCTGTCGGCCGACTTCCCGAAGACCATCCACCTCCGGCTGACCAACACCGGAGGGACGCTGAGGGCGGCGTACTCGGCGGACGGGTCGGCGTGGACCGACGTCAACGGGACGACGGCGCTCAAGACCGGCGCCGGCACGAAGATCGGTGTCATGGCGGCCGGCGACCTCGGCACCGCGCCGCGCGTCGCGGAGGTCGACTGGTTCCGGGTCAGCCCGGACGGCACGGCCTCGACGGTGACGGCCGACGACGAGTTCGACGGCACCAGCCTGGACGGCTGCCGCTGGGCTGCGTCGGTGCGCTACAACTCCAACACCGCCTCGGTGGCGGACGGGCACCTGAAGATCGGCACCGAGCCCGGAGACATCAACGGCGACAACCCGCTCTCGCCGCGCAACTTCATCCTGCAGGACGCCCCCGAGGGTGACTGGGTGGCCGAGACGAGGTTCAAGGCGCCGCTCAAGCACCGCTACCAGCTCGCCGGGCTGCTGATGTACGGCGACGACGACAACTACGCCAAGGCCGACGTGGTCGCCTACAACGCTCCGGGCTCCGGTGTGGACCTGCGCGCCGAGATCGCAGCGGAGAAGGACGGCAACGGCCTGCCCGGCGGCGACGCGATCGACATCGCAGACACCACCGAGAGCGGCTATTGGTGGGTGCAGGTCACCAAGGTCGGCACCACCTACACCGCAGCGGTGAAGTCGACCGCGGGTGCCTCGTGGACCCCGATCGGGGACGGCATCACCTATGACGGGCCGCTCAACTCCCTCGGGCTGATGGCCATCGGCCCGCAGCAGGAGGAGCCCGTCACGGTCGAGTTCGACTGGTTCCACCTCGACGCCGAGGAGGAGCCCACCGAGGACACGACGGCGCCGACCACCACGGCGACGAAGACGGTCGTCGCGGGCGGCGTCCAGGTGACCCTCACCGCCACCGACGACGAGGGCGGGTCCGGCGTCGCCTCGACCGAGTACCGGATCGACGAGGGTGGCTGGACGGCCTACGACGGTCCCTTCGTGATCAGCGAGCCGGGCACCTACACGGTCGCGTTCCACTCCACCGACGCGGCCGGCAACGTCGAGGAGGACACGAGCATCGAGGTCGTCGTGGACGCCCCCGACGACGCCGCGCCGACGACGACCCTCACCTGGTCGCCTGCGGCTCCGGACGGCAAGGCGGGCTGGTACGTCAGCGCGCCGAGCTTCACCCTGGCTGCTGACGACGGCGACGGGTCCGGCGTGGCGTCGACGGACTACCGCATCGACGGCGGCGCGTGGACGGCGTACGACGCCGCGGTCGAGGTCACGGACGGCGAGCACACCGTGGAGTTCCGCTCGACCGACGAGGCGGGCAACGCCGAGGAGGCACAGACGTCCGAGGTGAGGGTCGACACCGTCACCCCGGCGACCGGTGCCACCCAGGCGCCCGTCGCGGACGGTGTCCGGGTCACTCTCGAGGCCACCGACGCCACCTCCGGCGTCGAGGGCACCGAGGTCAAGGTCGGACAGGGTGCGTGGCAGGCCTACGCCGAGCCGGTCACGGTGACCGGCGCGGGCGAGCACACGGTGCGCTACCGCTCGACCGACAAGGCCGGCAACGTGGAGGACGAGCAGTCGCTCGTCGTCACGGTCGGCGGTCCACCCGCCGACACGTCGGCACCGGTCACCACCGTGCGCACCGACCCGGCCACGCCGGACGGCCGCGCCGGCTGGTTCACCACGGCGCCGACGGTCACGCTCGCCGCGACCGACGAGGGCTCGGGCGTGGCACGCACCGAGTACCGGATCGGCAGCGGTGCCTGGACGGCGTACGCCGCTCCCTTCCGGATCACCGCGGAGGGCCTGTCGGTCCTGGAGACGCGCTCGATCGACGAGGCCGGCAACGTGGAGACCGTCCAGTCGAGGCAGGTGTCGCTCGACACCACCGGTCCGCAGGTCGTGATCGGCGGGATCCGCGAGCGCAGCTATCCGAGCCACAAGGCGACGACGGTGGCGTGGACGGCGACCGACGCGACGTCCGGTGTGCGCAGCGTCAGGGCGACGCTCGACGGCGAGAGCGTCGAGCCGGGGGAGTGGCAGATGTGGACGCTCTCCACGGGTCGCCACGTCCTCACCGTCACGGCGACCGACGTCGCGGGCAGCACCAGCTCGCAGACGGTGGTCTTCACGGTGAAGGCGACCCAGGCCTCGCTGAAGAAGGTCGTCAAGGCCGCCGCGGCCGACGGCGACCTCGGGCCCAAGCTGGCGAACAAGCTCATGCAGCTGGAGAAGGACGCCCGCAAGGCGGGGAAGAAGGGCGAGCGTCGCGCCGAGAAGAAGCACCTCAAGGCGATGCGCAAGCTGGTCCGCACGAAGGTGAAGGGCGACCTGCGCGAGGCGCTGTTGGTCCAGGTGAGGGAGCGCCTGAAGATGCGGTGACACAGCGGTGACGGCCTGGAAGTGACCGGGTCCGGAGACGACTTCGGTCGCTCCGGGCCCGGTCGCTCCACGTGGTGGGTCCTTGCGTGCTGGCCGGCGCGAGCCTCGAGGCGCCCACTGCGTCGGAGCCCTGTTCGTCAGTGTGACGCTTGATGGGGACGGCTCGAGTGGGGTCGTCGAGATCGCATGACGCCAGACGAGTGGGGCGACCTGTGCTCCATGGGCGGCTGGGAGATGGATGGCGCAGCGCAGCACGTCCGATGACAGGTGAGAGAGCTCCCGCGTGACAAGCGCTACCTGGTCTACGGCCTGTACAACCTCGTGTTCTAGGACAGTCCGTCGCTGCCGATCGGTCCGGCCCTTGCTCGGTTGCAGGAGCTGGCCGCCCAACACCCGACCGGCATTCCGGGCGCGGGCTGGTAGGCGTACAAGCCGGACCAGACCTCGACCTCGAAGTGGTCCGGACCTGCCGCGAACAGGGCACGGATCTGCCGATGTGCGGTGGTGTCGTCGGCCGAGCGGGCCGGAGCTGTGGGAGCCGGTCTGGTCCGGCGAGGGATCTCGGCTGGGCGACACCGGCCGTGCCGTGGAGCGGCCTCGTGCAGGTCGACGTGGAGGACGCCCTTCGGCGCCAGTGTGCGAGGTCGAGCTCCGGGTCGGGTGCGGCGGTGTGCTCGAGGAGGAGCTCGAACAGCTCGGCGGGGCGGGCTAGCCAGACGAAAGCCTCGGCGCGCAGGTCGTCCGGGTGGGCGTCGGGATGCCGTGGCACGATGATCTCGACGACGCGCGAGACGGTGGCGTCGACCGCCGCTGCGTCGCCGGCGTCGAGCCTCGCGAACAGCATGCGCAGGCCGAACTCGTCGGTGCGCCCGAGGCGCGCGAAGCGGCGGCGCCGCTCGGCCTCGCACCGCTCCTCGTGGAGGGCGGTGTCGGCCTCGATGACCTTGGCAGCTGCGACGTCGAGCACGCGGCCGATGGACTCGGTCGCGATCATCCGCGACATCGCCCTGTCGACCAGGCCCACCTTGGCGAGCGGCAGGTGCCGCGAGAGCTTCGCGATCCGGCGGGCGACCCAGACCTCGCACTCCCCGCGCACGCACACCGCCCACGTGAGCGGCAGGCGGTGCTGCAGGTCGAGCGCGTCGGCCAGCATGTGCTGCGTCGCGGTGACACCGGCGCCCCGCGCCATCGCGATCTCGCCGAGGCAGAAGTCCTGGACCGAGGGGGTGCCCTCGCCACCGACCTGGCGGAGCACGTTGCCCGTCCTGCGGGCGATGCGTCCGTCAGGCCCCTGCGTCGGGTCGGTGGAGTGCATGGCAGCCCACGCGACGACGACCTCGAGCTTGCGCACCTCCGCCCGGCGAGCCGCGCGCTCCGCCTCCGTCGATGCAGCCAGCAGCCCGGCGGCGTCGAGGTCGAGGAGGTCGGTCGGCATGAGAGAAATCTACCGACCACCACCGACACTCTGACCTGCGCAAACAGACCTGTGGAGAACCATGAGCGAACGTGTGAGCGAGAAGCAAGATCAGGCGGGACTGACCCCGTCGCCCCCGGCCGAGGTCGACCAGTCGGGCAGCTCCTGCAGGTGCCACTGGTTGCCATCGGGGTCGCTGAAGTGGACGAAACGCCCCCACGGCTGCGGGTCCACCTCGCTCACCTCGACTCCGCGCGCCACCAGGTCGGCGTACGACGCGTCGGAGTCCGCGATCACCATCTGCAGGTTGTCGAGCGATCCCGGCTCCATCCCCGTCAGGCCGCGGCCGACCGCGATCGAGCAGGCCGAGCCAGGCGGCGTGAGCTGCACGAAACGCACCTCCTCGCTCACGGTCTGGTCGTGGTCGGCGTGGAACCCCGCCCGCACGTAGAACTCCTTGGCCCGGTCGACGTCCGTCACGGGCACCATCACCAGCTCGAGCTTCATGTCCATGCCTCGACGGTAGGACGGTTTCAGGTCACCGGGTGTCCGCATTCGCGATGGTGTGCCGGCTCGTCTCGTTCGGGCGACCACGCGCGTGTGCTATCTGTAGTAACTCACTACAGAAAATGCAGAAAGGGACGCTCGATGGAGTTCCTCTGGTACATCCCCAACCAGGTCGACCCCGGCCACCGCCTCGACGACACCGTCCAGGGGCACAACAGCCTGAGCCGTCTGACCAGCCTCGCGCGGCTGACGGAGGACCACGGGTGGCGCGGCGCGCTGATCGGCACAGGCTGGAAGCGGCCCGACACGTTCACGGTCGCCACTGCGCTGGCCGCGGCCACGACCACGTTCAACCCGCTCGTCGCGATCCGGCCCGGCTACTGGACGCCGGCTCACTTCGCCTCCTCGGCAGCGACGCTGGACCAGCTCAGTGGTGGGCGGGTGAAGGTCAACATCGTCAGCGGCCCGGACCACCAGCCGCAGTACGGCGACGACGAGGGCGACCAGGCGGCGAGGTACGCCCGGACCCGCGAGTTCATGCGGCTGGTCCGGCGCTACTGGACCGAGGACGACATCACCGTCGAGGGCGAGCACTACGCCGCTTCGGGCGCGACGCTCGAGCACAAGCCGGTCGCCCGCGAGGGCCGAGCACACCCACAGCTCTACTTCGGAGGCGCCTCCGAAGCGGCCCAGCGGACCGCGGCGGCCGAAGCGGACGTCCAGCTCTTCTGGGGCGAGCCGCTCGACGGGGTCGCGGCGCGCATCGACCACCTGCGCGCCCTGAGCGTCGAGGTCGGGCGCGACCTGCCACCCCTGGAGTACGGCCTGCGCATCACCACGCTGGTGCGCGACACGACCGAGGAGGCGTGGGCCGACGCGGAGGCCAGGGTCGCAGCGATGGCCGAGGGCACGGACGAGTGGTTCGTCGACCCGGGCCGGCGCGTGGCGGTCGGCCAGCAGCGCCTGCTCGACCTGGCCCAGCAGGGCGACGTCCTCGACGAATGCCTCTACACCGCTCCGGGCCGGGTGGGCGGCGGTGGCGCCGGCACGACCTGGCTCGTCGGCTCGCCGGACGACGTGGCCAAGGCGCTGCTGCGGTACGCCGACCTCGGCGTCACCCACTTCGTCCTGAGCGACACGCCCTACGAGCGGGAGATCGTGCGCGTCGGCGACTCGCTGCTCCCGCTCCTGCGCACGGCCTGAGATCCCGCGCGCCCGCGAGGGAACGCCTGTCGCTCAAATCTGTGGTTAGTCGACTGGATTACATTACTTTGGTGGTTCCACCCACGAAGGAGACCTGTGATGTCACGACGAGGGCCCCGTCCGAACCCGCACCGTCGCCCGCTGTTCCGCACCTCCGTCCCGACCGTCCTGCTGGCGACCGTCGGCCTGCTCGCGCTGTCCGCCTGCGGCAGCTCCGACTCGGGACCGAGGCTCGAGCTGTCGGCGGCCCTGCCCGACGCCGCCGCGGACGGCACCGTGCTGCGCGTCGGCGACCCCGCGACCCAGGTGGCACTGGAGACCTCGGGCCTCGTCGACGACCTCGACATCGACGTCGAGTGGGCCAACATCACCGGCGGTCCGAAGACGCTCGAGGCCTTCCGGGCCGACGCGATCGACATCGGCTCTGTCGCGGACATCCCACCGCTCTTCGCGCACTGGACCGGCACCGACGTCCGCATCGTCGCCGCCCGCGAGACCGTCGACCCCGCCGAGCACCCGACCTACGAGCTGGGTGTCGCGCCGGGCGTGGACGTGGCGCGCATCGAGGACCTGAAGGGCAAGAAGATCGCCTACAGCCCCGGCCAGGCCCAGGGCGCGCTCGTGCTCAACGTGCTGCGCGAGGCCGGGCTCACCCAGGACGACGTCGAGCTCGTCGAGATGCAGAGCGTCGACGACGCCTTCTCCGTGGCGCTGGCCAGCAACCAGGTCGACGTGGCCCCGCTCGGCCAGTCGCTGGTGAAGACCTACCTCGCGAAGTACGAGCAGGACGGCGCCACCACGATCCCGCCGGGCGTGCGCGACGACGCCTGGACGCTCTACGCGCCCACCTCCGTGCTCGAGGACGCCGACAAGGCCGCCGCGATCAAGGAGTACGTGGGGCTCTGGGCGCAGGCCCAGCAGTGGATCTCCGAGAACCCCGACGAGTTCGCGCAGGCCTACTACGTCGACCACGAGGGACTCTCACCCGAGGACGCGACGTACGTCGTCGACGCGCTCGGCGAGTTCACCGTGCCGACCGACTGGGACGACTTCATCACCCGCCACCAGCAGACGGTCGACACCCTCGTGAAGGAGCAGGACCAGGAGCCGCTCGACGTGGAGACCCTCTACGACCGGCGCTTCGAGAAGGCCATCGCGGCTGCGGTGGAGGGGTCCTGATGGCCACCCTGGCCACGCCTGCGCGCCCGGTCGCCGCGACCGAGGACGTACGTCCGGTGCGACGCCGGCTCGGCCCCGGCGCCCCGATCCGCTTCGGTGGTCTGATCGGCATAGCGGCGCTTCTGGGTGCCTGGGTCGTCGGCTCGGCCACCGGCCTGCTCGACCCGCGCAACCTCACCGAGCCGTGGACGGTGGTCGCCACCGCCGGGACGCTGGTCGAGAACGGCCGTCTGCAGGAGAGCCTGGTGACCTCGGGGGTGCGCGCCGCCCTCGGCCTGGGCCTCGGCGTCGCGGTCGGCACGGTCCTCGCCGTGGTCTCAGGGCTCTCCAGGATCGGCGAGTCCCTCATCGACGGGCCGATCCAGGTCAAGCGCTCCATCCCGACGCTGGCCCTGATCCCGCTGCTCATCCTGTGGCTGGGCATCGGCGAGCCGATGAAGGTCATCACGATCGCGCTGGCTGTCTTCGTGCCGATCTACATCCACACCCACAACGGCCTGCGCTCCATCGAGGGGAGGTACGCCGAGCTCGCAGAGACCCTCGGCGTCAGCCGCGCCGAGTTCGTCCGACACGTCGTGCTCCCGGGCGCGATGCCCGGCTTCCTGCTCGGCCTGCGCTTCGCGGTGACCTCGTCGCTGCTCGCGCTCGTCGTGGTGGAGGTCATCAACGCCACGAGCGGGATCGGCCACATGATCACGCTGGCGTCCAACTACGGCCAGACCGACATCATCGTCGTCGGCCTGGTCGTCTACGCGCTGCTGGGCGTCACCGCCGACGCGGCCGTCCGGCTCATCGAGAGGAAGGCACTGTCATGGCGTCGCACACTGGCGAGCTGAAGCTCGACGCTGCTGTCCGGGTCCAGGCCCTGCACCGCAGCTTCAACGAGGCGGGCGGCGTGCTGAACGGCCTCGACCTCGACATCGCGCCCGGCGAGTTCGTGGCGCTCCTGGGCCGCAGCGGCTCGGGCAAGAGCACCCTCCTGCGTGCGCTCGCGGGCCTCGACCGCGGTGTCGCGGGCCACGGCCGCATCGCGGTGCCCGAGCGCGTCTCGGTCGTCTTCCAGGACTCGCGGCTGCTGCCGTGGAAGCGGCTGCTCGACAACGTCGTCCTCGGTCTCCGGGTCCCGGGCGCCGCCGAGCGCGGCTCGCAGACCCTGGCCGAGGTGGGCCTGGCCGGGCGGGAGAAGGCATGGCCCCACGAGCTCTCGGGCGGCGAGCAGCAGCGCGCGTCCCTGGCCCGCTCGCTCGTGCGCGAACCGCAGCTGCTCCTGGCCGACGAGCCGTTCGGAGCTCTCGACGCGCTCACCCGGATCCGCATGCACACCCTGCTGCGGAGGCTCTGCGAGGTGCACCGGCCGGCAGTCCTGCTCGTCACCCACGACGTCGACGAGGCGATCGTGCTCGCCGACCGCGTGATCGTGCTCGACGACGGCGTCGTGCGCCACGACGCGCGGATCGACCTCGGCACCCGCCGCTCGCAGGCCGACCCGGCCTTCGCGCGGCTGCGCGCCGAGCTGCTCCACGAGCTAGGCGTCGAGGACGACCACGACGCCGTGCGCGGCCGCTCGACCCTCGACGAGAGGGCGGCCTCGTGACCGGGTCGCGCCGGCAGCTCCACCTCAACGCGTTCCTGATGAGCACCGGGCACCACGAGGCGTCGTGGCGGCGGGAGGAGAGCGACCCGGCGGCCAACACCGACGTCGCCCACTTCGTACGCCTCGCGCAGACGGCGGAGCGCGGCCTGCTGGACTCGGTGTTCTTCGCCGACAGCCCGGCCCTCATCGGCGAGGTCGGTCGCCGTCCGGCAGGCGCGCTCGAGCCGACCGTCCTGCTGACGGCCATGGGTGCGGCGACGTCGCACATCGGGCTGATCGCCACGGCGTCGACGTCCTACAACGACCCGTTCAACCTGGCCCGTCGCTTCTCCACGCTCGACCACGTCAGCGGCGGACGGGCCGGGTGGAACATCGTGACCACGGCCACGCTCGAGGCGGCGCGCAACTTCGGGCTCGAGGAGCTGCCCGCGCACGCCGATCGCTACCGCCGCGCGCGCGAGTTCGTCGAGGTCGCGACGAAGCTGTGGGACAGCTGGGAGGACGACGCGATCCTGGCCGACAAGGCGGCCGGCCGGTGGGGTGACACCTGCCGGGTGCACCCGATCGACCACGTGGGCCAGCACTTCCGGGTCGCCGGACCGCTCAACCTGCCGCGGTCGCCGCAGGGGCGCCCAGTGCTGGTCCAGGCAGGCTCGTCCGAGGACGGTCGTGACTTCGCCGCGCAGCACGCCGAGGCCATCTTCACCGCCCAGCAGACCCTCGAGGACGCCCAGGACTTCTACGCCGACATCAAGGCCCGCGCCGTCACCTTCGGGCGCGACCCGGGGAGGCTGCTGGTCCTGCCGGGCATCGTCCCGGCGATCGGGTCGACCGAGGCCGAGGCCCGTGCGCTCGAGGAGGAGCTCGACGAGCTCATCCTCCCCGAGTACGCCCGGCGCCAGCTCGCCCGCACGCTGCGCGTGGCGCCCGAGCGGCTCGCGCTCGACGAGCAGCTGCCCGACGAGCTGCCCGACGAGGACCAGATCGAGGGGGCGAAGTCGCGCTACACGCTGATCGTCACCCTGGCCCGGCGGGAGCGACTGACCGTGCGCGAGCTCATCGGTCGCCTCGGCGGGGGACGCGGGCACCGCACGTTCTCCGGCACGCCGGAGCAGGTCGCCGACGCCATCGAGCACTGGTTCACCAGCGGTGCGGCCGACGGCTTCAACGTGATGCCGCCCGCCCTGCCCTCCGGGCTCGACGCCTTCGTCGACCACGTGGTGCCGATCCTGCGCTCGCGCGGGTTGTTCCGCACGGAGTACACAGGAAGCACGCTGCGCGACCACTACGGGCTGGACCGGCCCGTCAGCCAGTACGCGCCCTCGTCGCCGATCCACGTCAAGGAGACTGCATGAACGAGCGCATCAGCTACGAGCACTACCGCCCTCTGGGCCGCACCGGCGTCCAGGTCAGCCCGCTGACCCTCGGCGCGATGATGTTCGGCGCGTGGGGCAACACCGACCACGACGACTCGATCGCGATCATCCACCGCGCGCTCGACGCCGGGATCAACGTCATCGACACCGCCGACGTCTATGCCCGCGGTGAGTCGGAGGAGATCGTGGGCAAGGCGCTGCAGGCCCGCGCGGGCAGCCGCGACGACGTCTTCCTCGCCACCAAGTTCCACGCCGGCATGCACGACGAGGACCCCAACCAGCAGGGCAACTCGCGCCGCTGGATCGTCCGCGAGGTCGAGAGCTCCCTGCGCCGGCTCCAGGTCGACCACATCGACCTCTACCAGGTCCACCGACCCGATCCGAGGGTCGACGTCGACGAGACACTGGGTGCCCTGACCGACCTCGTGCGGCAGGGCAAGATCCGCTACCTCGGCACGTCGACGTTCCTGCCGTCGCAGGTCGTCGAGGCGCAGTGGGTGGCCGAGAAGCGCCAGCGGGAGCGTCCGGTCACCGAGCAGCCGCCGTACTCCATCCTGGCCCGCGAGGTGGAGCGCGACATCCTGCCGACCGCCGAGAAGTACGGCCTCGGCGTGCTGCCGTGGAGCCCGCTCGCCGGTGGGTGGCTCTCGGGCCGCTACCGCCGCGGCGGGGAGCGTCCGGCGACGTCGAGCCGGATGAGCCGCCAGCCCGCGCGGCACGACCCGGACAGCCCCGAGAACCGGGTGAAGCTGGAGGCGGTGTACGCGCTGCAGGAGCTCGCCGAAGAGGCCGGGCTGTCGCTGATCCACCTCGCCATCGGCTTCGTGATCGCCCACCCGGCGATCTCCTCGGCCATCATCGGCCCGCGCACGATGGAGCAGCTCGAGTCGCAGCTCGGCGCCGCGGAGGTGGCGCTGCCGGCCGACGTGCTCGACCGGATCGACGAGATCGTCCCTCCCGGCACCACGCTCAACGAGGCCGACCGCGGTTACGCACCGCCGGCCCTCGTCGAGGCGGCGCTCCGGCGTCGCTGAGGCGTGCCCGCTGTCCGGTCTCGGGGGGACCGGACAGCGGGGACGCGCACGCCCGCAGGGGTGTGACATCGCTCCCCCTGGGGAACAACCGGTGCCGCGCGGTGGCTGAGGTAGGTCGTACATTCCTCAACTTCTCTGGAGGCACCACCTTCATGTCCCGTGCATTCGAGCCCCTCACCGTCGGCCGCTGGCAGCTCCCGCAGCGCTTCGTGATGGCCCCCCTCACCCGCAACCGTGCGGGTGCCGGTCACGCGCCCGGCCCGCTGAACGCCGAGTACTACGGCCAGCGTGCCGGAGCCGGCCTGATCATCACCGAGGGCACCGCGCCGAGCCAGGTGGGTCAGGGATACCTCGACGTCCCCGGTCTCTACACCGACGAGCAGGTCGCCGGTTGGCGGCTGGTCGCCGACGCCGTCCACGCCCGCGACGGGGTGATCGTGGCCCAGCTGATGCACGCGGGTCGCATCGCGCACGCCGACAACAAGGACGGCGTCGAGACGATCGCCCCAAGCGCCGTGCAGGCGCCCGGCGAGATGGTGACCGCGGCCGGCTCCCTGCCCCACGACGTGCCGCGCTCGCCCGGCACCGACGAGATCCCCGGCCTCGTCGCCGACTACGTCACGGCAGCACGCAACGCGATCGCAGCCGGGCTCGACGGCGTGGAGGTGCACGGCGCCAACGGCTACCTGCTGCACCAGTTCCTCGACCCGGCCTCGAACGTCCGCGACGACGTCTACGGCGGGTCGCCGGAGAACCGTGCGCGCTTCGTCGTCGAGGTGGTCACCGCCGTCGCCGAGGCGATCGGCGCCGACCGGGTGGGGCTGCGACTGAGCCCCGGGCACCAGTTCAACGGCATCACCGAGGAGCCCGGCAGCGACCTGACCGCGACCTACCGCGCGGTCGTCGACGGCGTCGCCCCCCTCGGGCTGGCCTACCTGAGCGTGCTCGCCAGCCCGCTCGAGCCCCTCGAGACCCTGGTGCGCGACCTCCACGAGCGCTTCGGTGGCGTGGTGCTCCTCAACAGCGGTTTCGGGGACATCACCTCGCTGAAGTCCGTCGAGGACCTGCTCGAGACCGGACTGGCCGACGCCGTCGTGGTCGGGCGCCCGTTCCTCGCCAACCCGGACCTCGCCGAGCGCTGGCGCCGGGGTGCCGAGCTCAACGAGCCGGACCAGTCGACGTTCTACGGCGGTGGGGCCGAGGGCTACACCGACTACCCGACGCTCGACCAGGCTTCCTGAGCGACCGGCGGTGGCGGTCCGCTGTCAATAATGGAGTGAACGCTCTAGTATTACGGCTGTGACCGCCACCGCCGCGCCCCGCGCCGGGTCGACGCCCACCACGGAACGGTCCCTCGGCCCGGACCTGGCGCGCGGGGTGATGCTGCTCGCGATCGCGCTGGCCAACTCGCACTACTTCCTGGTGGGGTCGTCGTACCTCGGCGGCTTCCCGCTCGGGCAGGGGCCGGTCGACCGGGCAGTGGCGTGGGCGACCACGACCTTCGTCGACGGACGCGCGTTCCCGATGTTCGGCCTGCTCTTCGGCTACGGCGTCGCGCAGATCGTCCGGCGGCAGGGGGACGCACGACCGCGGACCGTGCGCCGCCTGCTGTGGCGACGGGCCGGCGTGCTCGTCGTCGTCGGCTTCCTCCACGCGGTCCTGCTCTACGTCGGCGACATCCTCGCGGCCTACGGCGTGCTGCTCCTCGTCGGTGCGTGGGCCGTGCGCTGGCGCGACGGCTGGCTGCTCGGTGTCGCGGCGGCGTTCTGGCTGCTCACGGCGCTTCCCGGCGACGGGACCCTCGCCGACGCCACCGAGGGGCCCGACCTCGCCACCATGCTGCCGACCGACCTCGGGGCGATGCTCGTGGACCGTGCCTTCGCGTCCGCGTTCATCGCCTCGCTGGGACCCGTCGGGTTCGCGTGCCCCTTCCTCCTCGGGCTCTGGGCCGGACGCCGACGGCTGCTCGAGCGGCCGGCGGCCGAGCATCGGGCGCGGCGTGCGCGGGGTCTGCTCGCCGTCGGGCTGGGCGGGGTCGCCGCCGCGGCCGTCGGTGCCCAGCCGCTCGCCCTGCTCCAGCTCGGAGGCGGTGTGGTGCCCGACGGGCCGACCCTGTCGCGGCTGGCCGCCCTGCACGACGCGACGGGCGTCCTGGGCGGGCTCGGGTACGCCGCCCTCATCGCGTTGCTCGCCCTGCGGATCGAGGAGTCGGGGCGCGCGGGGCGCCGCGTGGTGCTCGCGCTGCAGGCTGTGGGCCAGCGGTCGATGACCTGCTACCTCGCGCAGTCGGTCGTGTGGACGCTGGCGTTCACACCCGCGCTGCTCGGCCTCGCGGACGACCTGACCATCGCCACCGACGCGCTGCTCGCGATCAGCGCCTGGCTCCTCACGGTGGCGCTCGCCGACTGGCTGCGCCGCACCGGGCGTCGGGGTCCGTTCGAGGTGATCGTCAGGCGGGCGACGTACCGCTGACGGCGTCGGGTCGCACGACGGCCCGCCACGCGGCCAGCACTCCGATCACGCCGATCACGACCGCCAGCACGTAGACGACGGGGAACGGGTCGAGGTCGGCCCGGACCGCGACCGAGTAGGCGATCCCGCTGATCGACAGCGCCAGCGCGGCGCCCAGCGAGTCGGCGACGGTGAGTGCGGAGGAGTTGAATCCCCGGTCCTCGTCGCTGGTCGCGGCGAGCATCGCCACGCCGGTGCGCGGGTAGGCGAAGCCCATGCCGATGCTGGCGAAGACGTAGGCCACGATCGGTCCGAGCGCGGGCACCCCGTCGCCGTGCGAGCGCAGCCAGACCAGCAGCGCGATGCCGGTCACGCCCACGAGCACGACGATCGTCCCGAACCGCAGCGCGGCCTCGTTGGACACCCGCTCGCTGAGGCGCGACGACGCCTGGCTGGACGCCGCCCACACCAGGCCGACGAAGGTCAGGGCGATGCCGGCCTGGCCGGGCGTGAGGTCCCACCGCTCCTGCAGGACGTAGACGATGTAGGCCTCGGCGCAGAAGAAGGACGCGCTCAGCAGGCCCCGTGTCGCGATGACGGACGGCAGCCCTCGGCCGCCGCGCAACGTGCCGACCGGGAGCAGCGGACGCAGCCCGACCACGACGAGGACGAACGCGAGCGCCGCCGCGACCAGGACCAGCCCGCGCCCCGACCCGAGCAGCTCGAGGGCGAGCACCGCGACGGCGGCGAGGACCGCCCAGCCGAGGCGCGAGCGCGGGGTGGGGGCCGGATCGACCGGGACCGGCTGCGAGCGCGCGGTCCCGGTCACCAGCACGGCGGCCACGGCGATCAGGGCGACGATGCCGAGGAACACCCACCGCCAGCCGACGGTGTGCGCGACGAACGCCGCGACACCCGGCCCGAAGAGGGCCGGGAGCACCCAGGCCGCGGCGAACGCGGCGAAGACGGCACCGCGCAGGCGGGCCGGGTAGGCCAGCCCGACGAGCACGTAGGCGACGACGATCATGGCGCCGCTGCCCAGCCCCTGCACGATGCGGCCGAGGACGAAGGCCTCCATGCCAGGCGCGGTCCCGCAGACGACCATGCCGAGGGCGAAGGTGACCATCGACGTCACGAGGGGGCGCAGCGGTCCGCTCCGGTCGGACCACATGCCGGCGACGACCATGCCGACGACTCCGCTGGCGAAGGGCGCCGCGAAGGAGATCGCGTAGTAGTCGAACCCGTCCAGGCTCCGCGCGACCGTGGGCATGATCGTGGTGACGGCCATCGCCTCGAAGGCGGCGAACACGATCAGGGAGAACAGGCCGACGGTGGTCGCGGCGTAGGCCGGGGACAGGATCCCCTCGCGGGGCTCGGTCCCGCTGGGAGTGGTGCTGGTGCTCACCTGACGAAGGTAGGACCTCATGTGCACCAGAGGTCAATCGGAATAACGGCGGCGTCGATCGCGCTGGGATCACAGTGACTGCTCTCTCCGTGCTCGACCTCGTGCCCGTCCGCAGCGACCAGACCACCGGTGACGCGATCGCCGCCTCCCGCAGCCTCGCGCAGGCCGCCGACGAACTGGGCTACACCCGCTACTGGATCGCCGAGCACCACAACATGCCGGCCGTCGCGGCGACCAACCCGCCGGTGCTCATCGCGATGCTCGCCGCCGCCACCTCGCGCATCAAGGTGGGCTCGGGTGGTGTGATGCTGCCCAACCACGCGCCCCTCGTGGTCGCCGAGCAGTTCGCCCTGCTGGAGGCGGCCTACCCCGGGCGCATCGACCTCGGCATCGGCCGCGCGCCCGGCACCGACCCGCTGACCAGGTACGTCCTGCGCGGCGGGAGCGCGGAGTCGGCCGACGAGGCGGTCAGCAAGTTCCCCGACTACGTCGAGGACATCCGCACGCTGATGACCACCGACGGCGTCGAGCTTCAGATCGGGCCACGGCGCCAGCCGTTGCGCGCGACCCCGTCGGCCCGCTCGGTCGCCGACATCTGGCTGCTCGGCTCCTCGGACTACTCGGCGCGCCTGGCCGCGGAGAAGGGCCTGCCCTACGTCTTCGCCCACCACTTCCAGGGTGAGGGCACCGGCGTCGCGCTGGAC
Source organism: Nocardioides hwasunensis (assembly GCF_014779665.1). Taxonomy (GTDB): domain Bacteria; phylum Actinomycetota; class Actinomycetes; order Propionibacteriales; family Nocardioidaceae; genus Nocardioides; species Nocardioides hwasunensis. The sequence continues at coordinate 43,836 of NZ_JACXYY010000005.1, forward strand.
CTCTACCGCTCGTCGTACCGGCCCTCCCCGGAGCATCCCGAGCCGCGCACCTTCCTCACCGTCAACGCCGTCGTCGCCGAGACCGAGGAGGAGGCGCGCCGGCAGGCGCTGCCCAACATGCAGATGATGCTCTCCCTGCGGTCGGGCGCGCCGCTGCTGCCGCAGCGCCTCGTCGAGGAGGCCGAGGCGGTCGAGATGACCTCGGAGCAGCGCTCGTTCGGAGAGGCGATGGCACGACGCTGGGTCGTCGGCGACCCCGAGCAGGCGAAGAAGCAGATCGCCGAGCTCGCCGGGGAGTACGGCGTCGACGAGGTGATGGTGCACCCGGTCTCGGGTGCCCACGCGGGCACCGACGCGACCACCTCGCCCAACCGCGAGACGACGCTGCGGCTGCTCGCCTCGTGATGTGACCGTCGCAACACCGATTCGTCCCAAAGGCGGATCACCTGTGCACTGAGCTTCACCTATTTTAGGTACGCCTGTCGCCCGGAAGCGGTCCGCGTGAGGGTGACCTGAAAGAGACTCCACGGCGCATGCGTTCGGTTCTGCTGTCAGTTGTCGGTGCACGATCGAACACTCGGGGGGGCACCGCGGCGCGGGTGGGCACGGCCCTCGCCTTCGCCGCGAGCACCGTGGTGGCGACGGTGGTCGTCGACACCACGGCCGCGCCGCTGGCCTCGGCGAACCCGGCGCCCACGCCGGGACCGATCGCCGTCACCGCGCCCGGCAGCTTCTCGGGCACCGTGCCGCTCGGGTCGTGCTTCGTCGACGTGCGGGTGACCGGCGGCGCCGGTGGCCACAACATGATCGGCAACCAGGTCAGCCAGCCCAACGCCAACGGCGCGGCCGCGCGCATCTCCGCGCGCTACGCCGTCGTGCCGGGTGAGTCGTTCAGCGGCGTCGTCGGAGGCGGTGGGGGTCAGGCGCGCACCGCCGGCAGCAACGGCGGCGGCAACGGCGGGCTGCTCACGGGCCAGAACCTCCATCCCGGAGCAGGGGGAGGCGGGTGGACGTCGCTGCAGCTCGACGGCACCGACGTCGTCGTGGCCGGCGGCGGTGGCGGCTCCGGCGGTGGCCACTCGCTCACCGAGGGCGGCGGCGGCGACGCCGGCCTGCCGAGCGGGCCCGGCGTCACCGCCGGGTCCACAGGAGTGGCCGGCCGGGACGAGCCCGCGTCCAACGCCGTCGGCGGCGGAGGCGGCGGTGGCACCACCGCGTCCGGTGCCGGTGGCGTCAACAGCGGCAACGCGGCACGTAACGGCGCCGCCGGCTCGGGTCGCACCGGCGGTGACGCCGGCGAGGACGCCACGCCCGACAGCGGCGGCGGCGGTGGCGGCGGGTGGTTCGGCGCCGGCGGTGCCGCCTCGACCGTCGGCAACGGCGGCGGTGGCCTGACCGAGACCGGTGTGACCGGTGCCGGTGGTGGCGGTGGCTCGAGCTACGTCGCCCCGACGAGCCCCGGCCAGCCCGGCTACGCAGTCTCCGGTGTGGCCTCGACCGCCGTCGGCAAGCGAGCAGCCGCAGGGGCAGGTGCCAACGGCGACGTGCTCCTGACCTTCGTGCCGTGCACCTACGACCTCGCCGTCACCAAGACCGTCGACGACACCTCGCCGGATCCGGGAGACACGGTGACCTGGACGGTCACGGTCGCCAACGTCGGCACGGTGCCGATGACGCGGGGCGACACCGTGACCCTCGGCGACAGCCTGCCCGGCCCCGGCGCCAAGGTCGTCCAGTCCATCAGCCGCACCGGCGGCAGCAACGATCGAGGGCTCGCCCGCGGGCCCGTGACCTGCGGCGTCTCCGCAGGCGACCCGATGCCGGCGACCCTCTCGTGCTCGCGGCCCTACGCCGACGGCGTGGCCAGCTCCGCCGACACCGGCGTACGCGGCCTCGACCCGGGTGAGGTGCTCACCGTTGTCTACACGCAGGCCATCCCGTCCGCGGCATCCCCGGCGACGCACACCAACACCGCGACCGTGACCGACCGGGTCACCACCGACAGCAACGACTCCGCGACCGCGAGCATCACGATCGTCGCCGGGCCGCCCGTCGCGACCGACGACAGCGCCAACACGCCGTTCAACCAGGCCGTGACGCTGCCGGGCGCCGCCAACGACACTCCCGGTGACCCGGGCACGCCGATCCAGCCCGGCCAGACGGTCTTCACGAGTTCCGCCGCCACCAACGGCGGCAAGACCCTGACGACGGCCCAGGGCGTCTGGCAGGTCAACCCCGACGGCCGGGTGACCTTCACGCCCGAGACGGGCTACTCCGGCACCACGCCCGCCGTGGAGTACCGGATCACCGACTCCGCCGGCGGCACCGACGTCGCGGACCTGGTCGTCACCGTGCGACCCGGCCCGACGGCCTCGCCGGACAGCGGCACGACCGCGCAGGGCGTCACCGTGACGCTCGACCCGCCGGTGCTCGGCAACGACACCCCCGGGCTTCAGGCCAACGGTGCCCCGGGCACGTTCGACGTCGGCTCGCTGGTCTTCGTGCCCGGTGGGACTCCGGGCGGCACGGTGTCCGGTGACGGGAAGACCCTGACCATCGCCGACCAGGGCGTCTTCACGATCGGCACCGCAGGGGCGGTCTCCTTCGCCCCCGCTCCGTCGTTCACCGGTGTCACGACGCCTGCCGCCTACGCGGTGCGCGACTCGCTGGGCAACCCGACGGCGTCGACCATCACGATCACGGTCGATGCGATCAGCCCGACTGCCGAGGACGACTCGGCGTCGACTCCGTTCGGCAACCCGGTGGAGTTCTCGTTCGTCGCCAACGACGAGCCGGGTGCTGCCTCGGCGCCGATCGACATCGCGTCCGGCACGTTCGAGGCGAGTGACAACGATGCGGCCTGGACGATCTCCAGCGACGGGAAGACGATCACGGTTCCCGGTGAGGGTGCCTACGTCCTCGGCGACGACGGAAGGGTCACGTTCACCCCGCAGGGCGGCTACGTCGGCACCACCACGTCGGTGACCTACACCGTTCGCGACGCGAACGGCACGCCGGCCAAGGCCGGCATCACCGTCACGGTCCGTCCGGGGCCGAGCGCGGTCGACAACGAGGCCTCGACCCCGCAGGGCGTCGAGGTCAACGTCGACGTGCTGGTCGACGACGTCCCGGGTGTCAACGCCGACGGCACGCCCGGCTCCTGGGTGACCTCCTCGGTCCGCTTCGTGCAGGCAGACCAGCCCGCCGGCGCCGTCGTCAGCGCCAACGGCTCGACCCTGACGGTGCAAGACGAGGGCGTCTACACCGTCCAGCCGAACGGCACCGTCACGTTCGACCCGGACCCGGGATTCCGGGGTGTGGCGACACCGGTCGTCTACACGGTGACCGACACCCACGGCAACGACGCGTCGGCCGACCTGACCATCACCGTCGACCCGATCGACCCGGTCGCGAACGACGACGCCGCCAGCACGCCGCTCAACACCACGGTCACGCTGGACGGAGCCCGCGACGACGCGGCCGGTGCGCCCAGCGCACCTCTCCAGCTCGGCCTGACGGTGTTCCCGCAGGCCGGCCAGCCCGCAGGCGCGGTCGTCTCGGCGAACGGCAAGACGCTGACGATGCCCGACCAGGGCGAGTACGTCATCCAGGCTGACGGCTCCGTGGAGTTCACGCCGGTGCGCGGCTACACCGGCACCACCACACCGGTGACGTACCGGATCGAGGACAGCAACGGGACGACGGACACCGCGCAGCTCACGGTGACCGTCCGCCGCGGCCCCTCGGCCTCACCCGACGACGCGAGGACCCCGCAGAACACCGACGTGGTCGTCCCGGTGCTGGACAACGACTCCGCCGGCCTCGCCGCCAACGGCGACCAGGGGGCGTTCGTGCCGGCCTCGGTCGTCCTCCCCGCGACCGGCCAGCCGGCCGGCTCGACGGTCGCGCCGGACGGCAAGACGCTGACCGTGCCCGGCGAGGGCGAGTACACCGTCAACGCCGACGGCACGATCACCTTCGACCCGGAGCCGCAGTTCACCGGCGCCGCCTCGCCGATCACCTACTCGGTGACCGACGAGTTCGGCAACGACGTCTCCTCGACGGTCGTCGTCACGGTCACCCCGATCGTGCCGGTCGCCACCGACGACCGCGCCATGACGCCGTACAACACCCCGGTGACCCTGCCGGGCGTGACCAACGACGCGGCCGGCGCCACCTCGGCGCCCCTCGTCCCGGGCCGGACCGACTTCCCGGCCGCCGGTCAGCCGCAGGGCTCGACGGTGTCCGCGGACGGCAGGACGGTCACGGTGCCGGGTGAGGGCGCCTGGACGCTCCTCGCGGACGGCACGGTCCTCTTCACCCCGGCCGACGGCTTCACCGGCGCCACCACGCCGGTGACCTACCGGATCGAGGACGCCAACGGCACCACCGACACCGCGCAGCTGACGGTGACGGTGCGACCGGCGCCGAAGGCCACCAACGACGCCGGCACGACCCCGCAGAACGTCGACCTGACGGTCGCCGTGCTCGGCAACGACGTGCCCGGCGCCAACGCCGACGGGACCGCCGGTTCGTGGGTGGCCACCTCGGTGGTGTTCACGAGCGCGGGCCAGCCGGAGGGGGCGACCGTGTCCGCCGACGGCAAGACACTGACGGTTCCGGGCCAGGGCACCTACCGCGTCAACCCTGACGGCACGATCACCTTCGACCCGGTGGCCGCGTTCACCGGCACGGCGAGCCCGGTGACCTACGCCGTCATCGACAGCCACGGCAACCCGGCCCGGGCCACCCTGGCGATCACGGTCACGCCGGTCGTGCCGACGGCAGCCGACGACCGGGCGACCACGCCGCACCACACCGCGGTGCTGATCGACGTGCTCGGCAACGACACCGCGGGCTCTGCGGCCGCACCGATCGACCCGGCCACGCTGCGCCTGGTCGACCCGGCCACCGGCCAGCCGGTGACCCGCGTGGTCGTGCCCGGCGAGGGTGTGTGGACCGTGGTCGACGGCCAGGTCCGCTTCGAGCCCGAGAAGGGCTTCTCCGGCACCGCGACGCCGCTCGGCTACGTCGTGTCCGACGCCAACGGCACCCAGGTGACCGCGACCGTCACGGTCGTCGTCGGCCCGGCGGGGTCCGCGAGCCCGGACAAGGACGCGACCACCCCGGGCAACCCGGTCACGGTGAACGTCCTGGGCAACGACCAGGCGGCGCCCGGTGAGGAGATGGTCCCCGGCTCGGTGTGCCTGCTGCCCGAGACCGCGAGCGGCAAGACCCGCTCGCGCGGCGCCCAGGAGTGCGTGAAGAGCTACACGCTCGACGGGGTCGGCACCTGGGTGGTCAACGCCGACGGCACCATCACCTTCACCCCGGTGAAGGGCTACACCGGCACCGCCGAGATCGGCTACACCGTCACCGACACCGGCGACAACGTCTACGAGTCGACGATCTCGGTCACCGTGAAGGGCGACCCGGACGTCGGCCCCAGCCAGGGCGGCAACGGTGGCAGCCCGAACGACGGCGGCAACGGCTCGTTCCTGCCGAACACCGGTGGACCGCAGCTGGCGCTCCTGGTCACTGCCCTCGGCCTGGTGCTGGCCGGCGGCGCCCTGCTGCTGGTGCGACGCCGGCGGTACCTGGCGTGACCTCGGTCCGGAGGAGCCGTGCCCTGGTCGTCACGCTGCTGGTGGCGAGCCCGCTGCTCTCGGCGTGCTCGGGTGGCGACCAGCCCGGCTCCCCGGACCCCTCCGCAGCGGGTGCTCCCGGTGAGGCGGTCTCGGCCATGCTGGTCGACCGCAAGCCGGCCCTGAAGCACCTCAAGATCGCGTCCTGCCCCTCGGGGAAGGGCGAGCTCGAGGCGGCCGGGTCGGTGCGCAACCGGGGCGACGAGGCCGCGGACTACGTGGTCACGGTCTCGTGGCTGGACGAGGGCGGGTCGGTCCTGGAGACGGTCGAGACGACCGTCGAGGGCGTGGCGCCCGCGACCAACGAGAGGTGGAGCGCCTCGGCCGAGCTCGACGAGCCCGCCGGGAGCTGCACGACGACCGTGGCGCGGGGCACGCTGCCCTGAGCCGCGCGGTGCTCGTGCCGCACCGTGCTAGTGCCGCTCCTCCAGGCCGACCGCCTCGCGGAGGTTGTCCGCCGCCTCCCGCAGCTGGGGGTCCTCGGCGGCGCGTGAGTCCATCAGTGCGGCGAGGGCCTCGGCGATGACGTTGAGCTTCTCCTGCTGGGCCTCGCTGTTGCGACGCCCGGCGTTCTCCAGGAGCACGAGCAACAGCAGCGACAGGACCGCCCCGAAGGTGTGGATCGCCAGCTCCCACTTCGTGGTGGTCTTCCACAGCGGGAAGCTGGCGGCCCAGAGCACGACCACGGTGACGCACACCGCGAAGAACGGCGGGCGGCTGATGGCGCCGGTCGCCAGCTCCACGAACCTCTCGAACGGGTCGAGCCCGTCGTGCTTCTCACGGCTCTCGGCCGCCTCAGTGCGCTCCATGGTCGGAACCTAGTCCCTCAGGAGCCTGGTCGGTGATCAGGCCCAGCGCACCGCGTCGCGTACGTCGACGCGCGGCAGCCGCGGGAACCACGGCGACTCCCCGGGGTGGCCGAGGTTGACCACGAGGTGGCTCTTCCACGGCGTGCCGGCGAAGAACTCCTCGTCGATGCCCGCGGCGTCGAAGCCGCCCATCGGCCCGGCGGCGAGCCCGTGCGCGCGGACGGCCAGGAAGAACTGCCCGGTGGCGAGGGCGGCGCTGTACTTCGAGATCGGCTCGCGCGCCTCGGCCGGCATGCTCCCGAAGCTCTCGAGGAACATCTCGGCGCGGTCGGGGAAGGTCACGGGGAACTGGTGGTGGAAGTCGGCGTCGTAGGCCAGCACCGCGACGACGGGCGCGGCCTCGGCCTTGCTGCGGTTGGAGCCCTCGGCGACGTGAGGCAGCAGCCTGGCCTTGCCCTCGGCGGTGCGGACGAAGAGCGCTCGCAGCGGCTGGCTGTTGGCCATCGTCGGGGCGAACCGGGTGAGCTCCCAGATGCCGGCGAGGTCCTCGTCGGTGACGGGACGCTCGGAGAACGAGTTGGCGGTGCGCGCCTCGGTGAAGAGGAGCGCGCGGGCGCCGGCGTCGAGCGCCTCGAGGGTGGTGGTGGTGGTCATGGTGGCTCCTGAAGACGAGGTGACTTGTGAATGTGATGCTACTCCTAAAACAGAAGCAACCGTCAAGATCGAAGTCGAGGTAGTCTTCGTCACATGGCAGCCGGCACTCGCGACGTGATCCCCGCAGGACACGAGGTGCGCCAGTGCGACGGCGCCCTCTCGCGGGCCTTCCAGTTCCTCGGCAAGCGGTGGAACGCGATGCTCGTCTCCGTGCTCGGTTCGGGTCCCGCCGGCTTCGCCGAGCTCAAGCGCGTGCTCGGGATCAGCGACTCGATGCTCTCGGACCGACTCTCCGAGCTCGCCGGAGCCGGACTGGTCGTCCGCCGGGTCGAGGAGGGTCCACCGGTCGCCGTCACCTACGAGCTCAGCGAGTCCGGCCAGGCGCTCCTCCCCGCGCTGCGGGAGATCGGCGACTGGGCCCGGGACAACCTCGAGGGCTGACCCGGCCCAGCCGCCCGTCTCAGTCGAGCGCGAGCCCGGCCGCCGGAGTCACGCGCGCGGCCCTGCGGGCGGGCACGACGCACGCGGCCAGGCCGGCGAGCGCGGCCACCACGGCGACGCCTCCCACCTGCAGGACCGGGACGCTGAGCCCGGCGTCCTCGATGACGCTCCCGATCATCACCCGCACCCCGATCCAGGCGAAGAACAGCCCGAGCGCCGTGCCGACCAGCGTCGCGACCGCCGAGAGCAGCAGCCCCTCGGCCGCCATCGCGCGGCGCAGCTGGGTGCGGGTCAGGCCCATCGCCCGCAGCAGGGCGTTCTCCCGCCCGCGCTCGAGGACCGACAGGCCGAGCGTGTTGGCGATCCCGATCAGCGCGATCACGATCGCGATGCCGAGCAGGCCGACGACCGCACCGGTGAGGATGTCGACCTGCAGGTCGACCCATGCCCGGTTGCTGTAGCCGCCGTCGACCGAGGCGCCGGCGGCACCGGCGAGGGCGGCCAGGTCGCCGCGCAGGTCCTCGGCGTCCGCGCCGTCGGTGGCCCGGACCCAGACCGCCATCGGTTGCGGCGAGGCGTCGAACGTGGTGAGCGTGGCGGCGGAGACGACGCCCGAGCGTCCCCAGCCGCTGGACGGCTCGGCCTTCAGGGTCCGGTCGCGACCGTCCACCGTGACGGTGACCTCCCGGTCGTCCCACACCCGGTCGCCGACCTTCCTCGGCAGCTCCATGATCACGTCGTAGGGCAGCAGGACCACCCCGTCCGCGGGAACCAGGTCGTCTCGCCCGCGCACGACTCCGGAGGCTCGCTCGGCGCTCACGAGGGGGACCTCGACCTTCCCGATGCTCGCCACGGTGCCGTCGAGGGCGGCGGCGTCCGCGGCTCCGGGGAGTGCTCCGGCGCGGGTGACGAGGTCGTCGGCGAGCGGGCTGTCCACCGCGGTGATCGAGCCGTCGACCGGGTAGGAGTCGTCCATCTCGCGGCCGAGCTCGGTGCGCGAGGACGCCAGCCCGGTGAGCACGGCGGTCGTCAGGGTGACGCCGACCAGGAGCGACGCGGCGGTCGTCGCCGTACGCCGCGGGTTGCGCACCGCGTTCCCTGTCGCGAGCTGCCGCACCGGCCCGCGGCCCGCGAGCCGCCCGACCAGCCGGATCAGGGCGGGCACCAGGAGGGGCCCGAGCAGCAGCACGCCGACGAAGAACACGGTGCCGCCGACCAGCATCACCGGCACGCTGGTCGTCGCGACGGAGACCGCGAGCAGCAGGCCGCCGCCGACGAGCGACAGCGCCGCGAGGACGAGCCGCACGCGCCCGGCCGCGGAGCGTACGTCGACACCGGTGTCGGGCCGCAGGGCGGCGAGCGGGGCGACCTTCGTGGCCGCACGCGTCGGCAGCCACGCGGCCAGCAGGGTGACGACCACGCCGACCACGAACGCGCCCCCGGCCCACAGCGGGTCGATCGCCGCGGGTCCCATGTCGCTGAACCAGTGCCGCACCAGCACCACGAGGCCCGCACCGACCGCCGCACCGACCACGATTCCGACGACCGCGGCGACGACGCCGAGCGCCAGCGCCTCGAGCCGGATCGCCCGCCGCAGCTGGCGGCGGGTCACGCCGACGCAGCGCAGCAGGGCGAAGTCGCGCTGGCGCTGGGCGAAGAGGATCGCGAACGTGTTGGCGATGACCATCACGCTCACGAAGAGCGCGATGAACACGAACATCAGCGCCATCAGCGCGATGACGTCGACGCCCTGGGAGATCTCGGCCTGCTTCGCGGCGGTCCAGTCGTAGGACGTCTCGACCGTGGCGCCCGGCGCGATCTCGCGGGCCAGGTCCGGCGAGCCGCCCCAGGCGACCGACGGCAGCCACAGGGTGTCGTCGAACCGCTCGAGGTCGGTCCACGGCACGTAGAGCGAGGCGTTCGCCGCGGCCGGGGAGTCGACGAGTCCGACGACCTCGACCTCGGTCGCGACGTCGCCGGAGCCGACGGTGATCACGTCACCGAGTCGCACACCGGTGCTCTTGGCGGCGTTGACGTCGGCGAGCGCCTGGCCCGGCGCGTCGGGGAAGCGTCCCTCGGTGAGGTCCTGCCACTGCAGGGCGGGGTCGAGCGCGACCTCGGAGACGTTGGCGTACGGCGCCAGCTGCACGCCGTCGCGGGCGACGGGCTCCATCGCGTAGCCGAGCGACAGCGCCGGGACGTCCCGCTCCTGGGCGGTGTCGACGAGCTTCACCGCCTCGCTCTGGTCATCGGTGCTGACCACGTGGTCGACCCCGGCGACCGGGGCCCCGACGTCGGCGGTCAGTCCCTCGCGGGTGGCCCCGGTCAGCATGCCGGTCACCACGACGAAGGCCACGCCGATGACCACGGCGAGCCCGGCGGCGACGTACCTGCGGGTGTGGTGGCGCAGGGAGGCGAGGAGGACGCCGCGCATCAGGCGCTCCGTCCGCGCAGCGCGGCGACCAGCTGGTCCTGGCCGGGGTCGGTCAGGTGGGCGGTGACGGCGCCGTCGTGGATGACGACCACGTCGTCGGCGTAGGCCGCGGCGTCGAGCTCGTGGGTGACCATCACGACGGTCATCCCGAGCTCGCGCACCGAGCGACGGAGGTGGCCGAGCACCTCGGCGCTGGACTCGCTGTCGAGGTTGCCGGTGGGCTCGTCGGCGAAGACGATGTCGGGCTGGGTGACGAGGGCGCGGGCGATGGCCACGCGCTGCTGCTGGCCACCGGAGAGCTGGCTGGGCAGGTGGCCGAGGCGGTCCTCGAGGCCGAGCACGCCGACCACCTGGTCGTAGCGGGCGCGGTCGACCGCGCGGCCGGCGAGCTCGAGCGGGAGCAGGATGTTCTGCCCGGCGGTGAGCATCGGCAGCAGGTTGAAGGCCTGGAAGACGAAGCCGATGTGCTCGCGCCGGAAGAGGGTCAGCGCGGTGTCGTCGAGGCCGCCGAGGTCGCGACCGGCGACGGTGACCGTCCCGGCCGTGGCGACGTCGAGGCCGGCCAGGCAGTGCATGAGGGTCGACTTGCCGGAGCCGCTCGGGCCCATGATCGCGGTGAAGCGACCGGCGGGCAGGTCGAGGTCGACGCCGCGCAGTGCGTGGACGGTGCTGTCGCCGTCGCCGTAGGTGCGCGTCAGGTCGCGTGCGGTGGCCGCGGTCGGGGTCTGGGTGAGGGTCGTCGTCATGGGGACAACGCTCGTCGTTCGCGGCGTCCGGATCGTCGACCCGCAGCACGGACCGCTGCTCGGCCCGTGGTCGCACGTCGCGCGGTCGGCGTACGACCCTGGTAGGACCCGTCGGGGTGGGCTAGGCGGTCACGAGGCCCGACTCGTAGCCCAGCACCACCAGCTGCACCCGGTCGCGCGAGCCGGTCTTGGCCAGGATCCGGCCGACATGGGTCTTCACGGTGGTCTCGGCGACGACGAGGTCGGCGGCGATCTCGGTGTTGCTCATCCCCCGCGCGATCAGGGTGAGCACCTCGACCTCGCGCTCGGTGAGACCGGCGAGCCGGTCGTCGCTCGCAGTCGGCGTGCCGGGGTCGGGCAAGGCCGCGAAGTGGTCGAGCAGCCGCCGCGTGGTGCTCGGCGCGACGACGGCGTCGCCGGCCATCACGGCGCGAACGGCGCCGAGCAGGTCGGGGGGAGCGGCGTCCTTGAGGAGGAAGGCGGAGGCGCCGGCGCGGATCGCGGCGAAGGCGTACTCGTCGAGGTCGAACGTGGTCAGCACGATGACCCGCGGCGGGGTGTCGGTCGCGAGCAGCCGGCGGGTGGTCTCGACGCCGTCGAGGCGCGGCATCCGCACGTCCATGAGGACGACGTCGGCCGTGGTCACGGCGAGCCGCTCGAGGGCCTCGCCGCCGTCGCCGGCCTCGCCGACGACCGTCATGTCGTCCTGGCTGTCGACCAGCATCCGGAAGCCGGCGCGGACCATCTGCTGGTCGTCGACGAGGAAGACCCGGATGGGGGCAGGCGCGTCTGGGCTCACAGCGGCAGCCTCGCAGACACCGCGAACCCGCCGCCCCCCGCGGGTCCCGCCTCCAGCGTCCCTCCGTGCACGGCTGCCCGCTCGCGCATGCCGACCAGCCCGAGCCCGTGGCCGTCGGAGCCCGCGGCGGCCCCGCGCCCGTCGTCGCGCACCTCGACCTCGACCTCGCGCCCGACGCCCACCCGCACCTCGACCGCGGCGTCCGGCCCGGCGTGCTTGCGGACGTTGGTCAGCGCCTCCTGCACGATCCGGTACGCCGCCAGCCCGACGCCGTCGGCGACCTCCGGCATCGGGTCGGGCAGGTCGGCCTCGACCCGGGTGCCGGCCAGCCGCGCCTCGTCGACCAGGTGGCGCACGTCGCCGAGCGTGGGCTGCGGTGCGACGCCGGTGTCGCCCTCGCGGAGCAGCCCGAGCAGTCGCCGCATCTCGGTGAGCGCGGACCGGCCGGTGGTGGAGATCGTCTCGAGGGTGCCGACCGCGACGTCGGGATCCTTGGCCGCCGCATAGCGTGCGCCGTCGGCCTGGATCACGATCACCGAGAGCCCGTGCGCGACGACGTCGTGCATCTCGCGGGCGATCCGGGACCGCTCGTCGCGGGCTGCGAGCTCGACCTCGCGCTCGGCCATCCGCTCGGCCTGCTCGGCGCGCGCGAGGAGGGAGGCGACGTACCGCTCCCGCGACTGGGCCGCGAAGCCGAGCGCCCACGCGGCGGTCACGATCGCGCCGATGGTGACGGTGTAGGGGACGAGCGAGCCGAGGCTGGGGCCGCCGGGGGGCGCGAAGGTGCTCATCCAGCGGTAGGACGCGACCACCGCACCGCAGTAGCCGATCGCGAGCGCCGCCGCGCCCTGCCAGCGCCGCGACCAGCGCGCGGTGGCGTAGACCGCGACCGGGAAGGCGAGCTGGCCGAAGGTGGGCTGGTCGACGAAGACGGCCTGCAGGACGCTGGCGGCGGCGACCGCGAGGAAGGCCGCCCACGGGTAGCGGCGCCGCCAGAACAACGGGGCGAGCTCCACGACGGTGAAGAGTGCCGAGCCCAGCTGCCCGGACAGCCCGTGGCCGACGAGCCCCAGCGTCAGGACGCCGCCCACCAGCAGCACGTCGAGCCCCCGGCGCGCGCGCGGGCCCAGGCGCCACGGGTGGTGCTGCGTCGTGGTCGGCATGGGGCAGACGGTAGACGCTCGACCCGACCGGTGCGTCGGTCCACGGGAGGACCTCGAGGAGCCGGCTCCGCGCCCGAGTAGGGTGCGAGCCATGACCCAGTGGGAATACCAGGTGGCGCCGATTCCGCTCCACAACGAGGCCCTGATGCTCAACAACTTCGGCCAGGACGGCTGGGAGCTGGTGGCCATCCACACCAACGCCCAGGGTGGTCTGGTGGCCTTCCTCAAGAAGCCGAAGGCCTGACGTGACGGCGTCTGGGTCTGGGGCGGAGGCACGGCTCGCCGAGCTGGGCATCACGATCCCCGAGGTCGTCCCGCCGGTCGCGGCCTACCAGCCCACCGCCCGCACCGGCGACCTCGTCTTCACCGCCGGCCAGCTGCCCGCGCGTGACGGCGAGATGCTCGCCATCGGCAAGGTCGGCGGCGAGGTCACCGAGGAGCAGGGCTACGAGTGCGCACGCCAGTGCGCCCTCAACGCGCTCGCCGCGGTCAAGGCCGAGATCGGCTCGCTCGACGACGTCAAGCGCGTGGTCAAAGTCGTCGTCTTCGTCGCCTCGACCCCCGACTTCACCGGGCAGCCCAAGGTCGCCAACGGCGCCTCCGAGCTGCTCGGCCAGGTCTTCGGCGAGGCCGGCAAGCACGCCCGCTCCGCCGTCGGCGTGTCCGTCCTGCCGCTCGACGTGCCCGTCGAGGTCGAGATCATCGTCGAGGTCTGAGCGTGCAGCGACTCCCGCTGCCGGAGGCACTCGTCGCGAAGGCGCGAGCGTACGCCGCCGGCGACGGCGCCCCCGCCGAGCCGCGGGACGCGGCCACCGTGGTCCTGCTGCGCCCCGGCGCTCGCGCCTCGGAGCTCTACCTGCTGCGGCGGCAGACGTCGATGGCCTTCGCCGGCGGGATGTGCGTGTTCCCCGGCGGTGGCGTCGATCCACGCGACTTCGACGACGAGCTGGTCGACCGCGGTCTCTGGGCCGGTCCCTCGCCCGCCGAGTGGGCGACCCGCCTGGGCTGTGACGAGGCGAGGGCCCGGGCACTGGTGTGCGCGGCGGTGCGCGAGACCTTCGAGGAGTCGTCGGTGCTGCTCGCCGGTGCGAGCGCCGACGAGGTGGTCGCCGACACGACCGGCGACGACTGGGAGGCCGACCGGGTCGCCCTCGAGTCGCGCGAGCTGTCGCTGACGGCGTTCCTCGAGCGGCGATCGCTCGTGCTCCGCACCGACCTCCTCGGTGCGTGGTCGGGCTGGCTGACCCCGATCTTCGAGCCACGTCGCTACCGCACGTGGTTCTTCGTGGCCCGGCTCCCCGAGGGACAGGTCACCCGCGACGTCTCCACCGAGTCGTCGTCGGTGTGGTGGGCCGATGCCCTCGACGTCGTCGAGGACGTCGAGGAGCAGCGGGTGCAGATGATGCCGCCGACCTGGCTCACCTGCCTCGACGTGGGGCAGTACGCCGATCCCTCCGCCGTCCTCGCGGAGGCGCGGGGCCGGACGGTGGAGATGTTCATGCCCGAGGTGACCGCCGACGGGGAGGGGTTCATCCTGTCCACGCCGCCGCGCTACGTCTCCCTGCTGGCCGCGCGATGAGCTCGCCGACCCCCTGGGCCGGCGGCGCCTTCGGCGACACGGGCACCTGCGTGCTGGCGCCGAACGCCGGGATGATGACCCTCGACGGCACCAACACCTGGGTGCTGCGCGACCCCGACTCGTCCCGGTCGGTGGTCGTCGACCCGGGCCCGTCGATCGAGGCCCACCTGTCCGCGGTCGACGCCGCCGCGGGTGACGTGTCGGTCGTGCTGCTGACCCACCACCACGCCGACCACAGCGAGGCGGCCCGGGAGTACGCCGAGCGGCACGGGTGCGGCGTACGCGCTCTCGACCCGGCCTACCGGCTCGGCTCGGAGGGGCTCGGCGAGGGCGACGTGGTCGCGGTCGGCGACCTCGAGGTGCACGTCGTCGCGACCCCCGGGCACACCTCGGACTCGCTGTCGTTCGTCGTGCCGCAGGACCGCGCCGTGCTCACCGGCGACACCGTCCTGGGCCGCGGCACCACCGTCGTCGCGCACCCCGACGGCCAGCTGGGGGCGTACCTCTCCTCGCTCCAGCGGCTGCACGCCCTCTGCGGCGAGCAGGGCATCACCACCGTCTGGCCCGGCCACGGCCCGGTCATCGACGACGCGCTGGGCGCCCTCGACTTCTACCTCGCCCACCGCGAGCAGCGGCTCGAGCAGGTGCGCGAGGCGCTCGCGTCCCTGCCCCCCTCGTCCGCGTCGGACGACCCCGCCCGCGCGATCGTGGAGATCGTCTACGCCGACGTCGACCCGGTGCTGTGGGGTGCGGCCGAGCTGTCGGTCCGCGCCCAGCTGGCCTACCTCGCCACCGCGGGGTAGTCCGCATCAATCCTCCGGTCGATCCGAGAATCGACCGGAACTCTGATACGGACTACCCCGCGAGGGGGTCTTGAGAACCTCGACCACCCCACCCTGTGCTCGGACTGGACCGTCCGGCAGCTCGCCGCCCACGTGGCGACCGGTCCCGCCGGTTCGTCGAGATGCGGAGCGGCCTGACCGACGAGAACCGCTCCGGGGCCTTCGGCTCCGAGGTCTCGCTGTCGGACGACGCGTCGGCGTACGAGCGGCTCGTGGCGTTCGCCGGCCGCGACCCCCGCCCCTGACCGCGGGGGTAGTCCCCTACGTTCTGGTCGTCGTCCGAGCGCCCAGAACGTAGGGGACTACCGCAGCGGGCGACGGAGGAGGCGCCGGAGCCCCATGAGTACGCCGATGGCGCCGGCGACGCCGAGGCCGATCATCCACGAGACGTCGCGCTGCTGGTCCGCGAGCGGGTCGCCGAAGTCGTGGGTCAGCTGTTGCGACGACGTGCCGTCGAGGTCGGGGACGAGGTCGACGGCGAGGCTGAGCACGACCCCGTCCTGCGGGACGTCGCGCACCAGGATGCGGTAGGTCCACTCCGACTCGGGGACGTCGGGCGAGGTGAGGAGCACCAGGTGCGCCCCCTCGACGTACGACTCGGGAGGTGCGTCGACCTGCTCGACGACGAGGTGGTCCTGGGCCCAGCCCAGCGGCCGGGTGGTGGCGCCCTGCGGATACAGGTCCGTCGGGAGCGCTCGTTCGACGCGCTTGCCCCGCTGCTGGGCGAACGTCGCGCTGTCGCCCACTTCCAGGGTGCTGACCGCGGTCAGCTCATTGGTCGGGGACGGGATGCCCAGCAGTGCCGACGTCCTGAACACCTCGGACTCGCCGCCGATCGGAAGCAGGCCGCCGGAGTCCTTGCCGTCCCGGTCGGTGCCGGTCCACAGCAGGTGGTCCGAACCCGGTGTCCAGGCGAGTGTGTCGACGTCCCGGTGCTCGTCGTTCGCGGGGAAGAAGGTCCCTTCGCCGGTCTCGAGGTCGATGACGTGGATCCGCCCGAGGACGGCCCAGGCCAAGTGCTTCCCGTCGGGGGACAGGGCGAGCTTCCCGGTCTCGGTCGGCCCGTCCGGGAGGTCGAGCTGGCGGTAGCGGCCGTCCTCGGCCCCGATGACCACCGGCCGCATGGAGGTGGGTGAGAGGAAGGCGACCGAGGACCGGCCGACGGCGAGGTCGGTCGTCACCGGCAGGTCGGCCGGGACGTCGTCGATCCGGCTGGGGATCGCGCCGCCGGGGACCGTGTCCGTGGACGCCGTACGTGCCTCGCGGTCGCCGCAGCCCAGCAGCACTGCACTCCAGGTGACGGAGGCGATGATCGCGAGCACCGCCGCGGCGACCAGCACCTGGCCGCGGCGACGCGAGGCCTGCGCGCGCTGCCAGAGGTCGTCGGAGACCGGGAGCGGCTCGGCGGAGTCGGCGAGCCGCCGGAAGGTGGTGCGGAGGTCGTTCATGCGTCTGCTCCGATCAGCTCGGCGAGCTCGGGGGCGAGCGTCCGCAGCCGGGCGAGGGCGTGGCGGGTCGTGGACTTCACCGTGCTGGTCGAGAGACCGAGCGCGCGGGCGGTCTCGACCTCGGTGAGGTCCTCGTAGAAGCGCAGCACGAGCACGGTGCGCTGCTTGGTGGTGAGGTGGCCGAGCGCCTCGTCGAGCGTCAGCCGTAGGTCGGTGTCGGGCGACGTGGACGCGCCGTCGTAGGCCCCCAGCGACATCTCGGTCACGTGGCGTCGGCGCCGCCACCACGAGATGTTCTGGTGATACATCGCCCGCCGCACGTAGGCCTCGGGCGAGGTGTGGATCCGCCGCCAGTGCTTGGCCGCCTGCAGCAGCGCGGCCTGCACCAGGTCCTGCGCGAGGTGGTGGTCGCCGGTCAGGAGGTACGCCGTCCGCGACAGCGCGGCCTGCCGCCCCGCCACGAACTCGGCGAAGCCCGCCTCGTCGTCAGTGATCACCGGTGTGCACCCCCCAGAAATGCGCTCTGTACGACGTCAGACGCCGGCCCGCGTCGTGCCGGGTGGTACCAGTGGCGAACTTTCTGGCAGGAGACGCGCGGACATTGGTCATCGGTCCGTCATGCTGGCACGCCTGACAGCGGTGCCCGCCCGCAACGTCTGCCCGTGCGTCTACGTGCGGCGGCGGATGCCACGGGACAGGAGCCGGAGTGCGCCCACGACGACCGCGATGATCACCAGGGCGAGGACGGCCAGCAGGGCCTCGGACCACACTGGGAGCGCGGGGCTGCTGGTCTCCGCGCCGGCAGCACCGGGTGAGCTGAAGTCGTGGGTCAGCTGCTGCTCAGGGCTTCCGTCGAGGTCGGGGACGAGGTCCACCGCGATGCTGGTGCCGAGCCCCTCGGGCAGGTCCTCGACCAGCGTGCGCCAGACCCACTCCGACTCCGAACGGTCGGGTGAGGTGAGGAGCACGACATCGTCGCCGACCTCGGCCACGAGCAGACTGTCGTCGGCCCACCCGATCGGTCGCACGACGGAGCCGTCGGGGTAGTGGTCGTCCGGGATGCCGCGGCCGAGGTCGCTGCCGGACGACGTCACGAACGGCACGGCGTCGACGGGTTCGTCGACAGGCGGCCCGCCCTTCTGCAGGTCCACGAGGCGCAGGTCGGTGCCGGGGAAGGTCGCGCTGATCCCGGCCCCCGGCGCCATCACGCCGACGAGTGGCTGGGAGCTCGTGTCGCCGGTCGACGGATCGACCGTGCAGCTGACCACGCCGGGGTCCTCCGGCTCGAAGGCATCCCGGTTGATCCCGACGATCGAGATCTGGTCGTCGGGCGTCCACGTCATCGCCCACGGCGTGGGCCCGCACGCCGGAAGGTCGACCAGCTCGCTCTCGCCGGTGGCGAGGTCGACCGTGCGGTACCAGGAGGTCATGATGGAGAACTCGCCCGGATCACGCTCCATGCGCGAGACGGTCGGGTACGCCAGTCGCGTGCCGTCGGGCGACAACGCGAACCAGGAACCGCTGCGGGAGTCGGCGTAGTCGTCGAACGAGTCGGCGTCCGGGAAGTCCGGCAGCTCCACGCGGTGCGCCTCGCCCGTGCTGGCGTCCACCAGCACCGGCTGAGCGTCGGAGTCGACGTACGCCACCGAGGCGCGGCCGACCGCGAGATCGGTGAGTACGTCGCCGCCGGGCTCGGGGATGACACTCGGGATCGCGCCGCCCGGCACCTCGGTGTCGGCCGTGCGGGCCTCACGGTCGGGCTGGAGGGCGAGGGCGCTGGCCCCGGCGATCGCCGCCACCGCGACGACGGCAGCCGCCCCGCGGACGATGCGGGTGTGGCGCCGCGCGCGCCGGCCGCGGTCCCACGCGGAGGGGTCGGGGGTGAAGGTCTGGGTGTCGGCGAGGGCGTGGAGCTCCTCGCGGAAGTCTGTGCTCATGCGTCTGCTCCCACCAGGTCGGCGAGCTCGGGTGCGAGGTCGCGCAGCCGCTTGAGGGCCTGCCGCGACATGGACTTCACCGCTCCGCTGGAGATGCCCAGGGCCTTGGCGGTCTGGACCTCGGTGAGGTCTTCGAAGTAGCGCAGCACCAGCACGGTCCGCTGGCGCGCGGTGAGCCGGCGCAGTGCCTGCTCGAGGGTGAGCCGCAACGTCGGGTCCGACGCGGGCGCCGCGGCGTCGTACGAGCCGAGCGTGGTCTCCGCGAACTTGCGGCGGCGCCACCAGGAGATGTTCTGGTGGTACATCGTGCGCCGGACGTAGGCCTCCGGCGAGGTGTCGATGCGCTCCCAGTGCTGGGCCGCCTTGGCGAGCGCGGCCTGCACGAGGTCCTCAGCGAGGTGGTGGTCACCCGTGAGGAGGTACGCCGTCCGCGCGAGGGCAGGGCCGCGCGCATGGACGAACTGGTCGAACCCGGATCGATCGCTCATCGTGAACCCCCTTCACCACCTACGACGCAGGAGTGCGCCGGTGCGGGGGTCAGCCGGGCGGAACTATCTCAGCGCGCGCGGCGCGAGAGGCGCTCGAGGTCCATGATCACCACGGAGCGGGGCTCGAGTCGCAGCCAGCCGCGCGAGGCGAAGTCGGCGAGCGCCTTGTTGACCGTCTCGCGGGAGGCGCCGACCAGCTGGGCGAGCTCCTCCTGGGTGAGGTCGTGGTGCACGTGGACGCCGTCGTCGGCGGTGCGGCCGAAGCGGTCGGCGAGGTCGAGCAGTGCCTTGGCGACCCGGCCCGGGACGTCGGAGAAGACCAGGTCGGCGACCACGTCGTTGGACTTGCGCAGCCGCGAGGCGAGCTGGGAGAGCAGGCCGCGGGCGACCTGCGGGCGCCCGTCGAGCCAGCGGAGGAGGTCGTCGTGCGACAGCGAGCCGAAGGTGGCGTCGGTGACCGCGGTGACGGTGGCCGAGCGCGGGCCCGGGTCGAAGAGGGACAGCTCGCCGAACATCTGGCCGGGGCCCATGATGGCCAGCAGGTTCTCGCGACCGTCGGAGGAGGAGCGGCCGAGCTTCACCTTGCCCTCGGTGACGATGTAGAGCTTGTCGCCCGAGTCGCCCTCGTGGAAGAGGACGTCGCCACGACGCAGCGTGGTCTCGGCCATCGAGTTGCCCAGCGCTGTCGCCGCCTCGTCATCGAGCGAGCTGAACAGCGGTGCCTGCCGGAGCACGTCGTTGTCCACGTCATTCCTCCCAGTCGGGTGCGCCCGGTGGTGCGGTCCGGGATCGGCACGATCCTAGCCGTGGTCCGCCTCACACGGGTGGACCTGCCCACGTAATCCGCGGCCGACGGTCCCGATCGTGCTGTCGGCGGCGGACCGTAGGCTGGGCAGGTGCCGCCGAAGAAGAAGGTCGTCGAGATCCCCAAGCCCGACACGTCCCTCGTCCGCCGTGCGCGCAAGATCGACCGCATCCTCGCCGAGACCTATCCCGACGCCCGCGCCGAGCTCGACTTCACCAACGCGTTCGAATGCCTCGTCGTCACCGTCATCTCGGCCCAGACCACCGACCGCCGGGTCAACGCCGCCAGTCCCGCCCTCTTCGCGGCCTACCCGACGCCGGTGGCGATGGCGGCCGCCCCGCGCGAGCACATGGAGCAGCTGCTCGGCCCGCTCGGCTTCTTCCGGCAGAAGAGCGACTCGCTGCTCAAGCTCAGCCAGGCGCTGGTCGACGACTTCGACGGCGAGGTGCCCTCCCGCCTCGACGACCTCGTGACGCTGCCCGGGGTGGGCCGCAAGACGGCCAATGTCGTCCTCGGCAACGCCTACGGCTTGCCGGGCATCACCGTCGACACCCACTTCGGCCGCCTCGCGCGCCGCTTCGGCTGGACCGAGGAGACCGACCCGGTCAAGGTCGAGCACGCCGTCGGCGCCCTGTTCCCCAAGCGCGACTGGACGATGCTGTCCCACCACCTCATCTGGCACGGCCGGCGCCGCTGCCACGCGAAGAAGCCCGCGTGCGGCGCGTGCCCGGTGGCCAAGCTGTGCCCCGCCTTCGGTGCCGGCCCGACCGACCCGATCGAGGCGGAGAAGCTCGTCACCACCCAGGGGCCCGCGTGAGGCGGTGCTCATGAGGAAGGCGCTCCTCGCGGTGCTCCTCGCGGTGTCGCTGAGCGCCTGCAGCAGCGACGGTGGCGGCATCGACGTACGCCCTCCCGACGTCAAGGTCGACACCCCCGCGCTGCGGGAGGTCAAGGCCCGCATCGGGATGGCGGACTGCGAGCCCGGCACCGGCGAGCGGGTCGAGGGTGGCCTCCCCGACCTGACGCTGCCGTGCTTGGGTGGCGGGCCCGACGTCGACCTGTCGTCGCTGCGCGGGCCGCTCGTGATCAACCTGTGGCAGGCCAACTGCGGCCCCTGCGAGAAGGAGATGCCGGTCCTCGAGCAGCTCCACCAGCAGTACGCCGACCAGGTCGGCGTGCTCGGCGTCGACTTCAACGACGTGCAGCCGGCGCGGGCGATGGCGCTGGCCGAGCGCACCGGGGCCACCTACCCCTCGATCGCCGACCCCGGGGGTGAGCTGATGGCGGAGGAGGCCTTCGCGATCGGCCGACGGGGGATGCCGGCGTTCGTCTTCGTCGACGCGGCCGGTCGGGTGACCGGACAGTCGTCCGGTGGCGTCGACTCCCTGGCCGAGGTCAAGGAGCTCGTGTCCGAGCACCTCGGGATCACCTTGTGATCGTCGAGGAGAGCACCTCGTGACGCTGCCTGCCTGGCTCACGCCCGTGCTCGAGGCGTGCTCCACGATCACGGTGCACGAGCTCACCCGCTTCATGCCCCCGGAGGGCAGCGACCCCCGGCGCGGCGCGGTGCTGATGGTCTTCGCCGACCGCGACGCGGACCCGACCGCACCCGACGACCTCGCCCACCGCGGCGAGCTGCTGCTGACCGAGCGCAACCACCACATGCGCTCGCACCCCGGCCAGGTCTCCTTCCCCGGCGGCTCGCTCGACCCCGGGGAGACGGCGCGGGAGGCGGCGCTGCGCGAGGCGTTCGAGGAGATCGGCCTCGAGCCGTCCGAGGTCGAGGTGTTCGGTGAGCTCCCCGAGCTCTGGCTCCCCCCGAGCAACTTCGCGGTGACCCCCGTGCTGGGCTACTGGCGCGACCGCGGCGACGTGCACATCGCCAGCCCCGACGAGGTGCACGAGATCCACAGCGTGCCGATCGCCGACCTGCTCGACCCGGCGCACCGCATCCAGGTCCGCCACCCCAGCGGGTGGCTCGGCCCGGGCTTCCTCATCGGGCCGGACCGCGACGTGATCCTGTGGGGCTTCACCGCCGGCATCGTCGCCCGGCTCTTCTCCTACCTCGGGTGGGCCGAGGACTGGGCGCAGCAATCGGGTGGGGCGCGGGTGCGTGACCTGCCGGACCACATGCTGCAAGGTGTCCCCAGAGGCACCGACCTCGCCCCCAGCACGCCGCCGAACACCAGGCTCGAGGAGTAGCGCATCGTGAACGTCCTCGACTGGTGCCTCGTCGCACTCGTGGGGATCTATGCCCTCTCCGGCTATTGGCAGGGCTTCATCACCGGTGCCTGCGCGACCGCGGGCCTGCTCCTCGGCGGCCTGCTCGGCATCTGGGTCGCGCCCCTCGCCCTCGGCGACGCGTCGCCGTCGCTGTGGGTCTCGCTGGGCGCCCTCTTCATCGTGATCGTCTCGGCGTCGCTCGGCCAGGCGATCTTCCAGTTCGTCGGCGCCCGGATCCGCGACCGCATCACCTGGCAGCCGATCCGCGCGGTCGACGCCGTCGGGGGCTCCGTCCTCAGCGCGGTCGCCGTGCTCCTGGTCGCCTGGGCGCTGGGCGTGGCGGTCTCCGGCACCCGCATCGGCGCCTTCACGCCGCTGGTGCGCGACTCGACGATCCTGGCCAAGGTCGACCAGACCCTCCCGACCGACTCCAGCAAGGTGCTGCAGACCTTCAACAACGTCGTGGGCACGACGTTCTTCCCGCGCTATCTCGAGCCGTTCGCGCCCGAGCGCATCGTGGCGGTCAAGCCGGGCGACCCGCGGATGCTCACGGATCCCGACGTCGTCGCGGCCGAGTCCAGCGTGGTCAAGGTCCGCGGCGCCAACGGGTGCGGCAGCGGCGTCGAGGGCACCGGCTTCTTCTACGCACCCGGCCGGCTGATGACCAACGCGCACGTCGTCGCGGGAGTCACTCGCCCCGAGGTCGAGGTCGGCGGCTCGAGCGTCGTCGCCTCGGTCGTCCTCTACGACCCCGAGCTCGACATCGCCGTGCTGTCCCTGCCCGATGCCGGTGTGCCCCAGCTGTCGTTCGACGTCGAGGCCCAGCCGCGCGACGCGATCGCCGTGCTCGGCTACCCCCAGGACGGCCCCTACTCCGTGGAGACCGGACGCATCCGCTCCGAGCAGCGGCTGCGCTCGCCCGACATCTACGGGGAGGGCACCGTCATCCGTCAGGTCTACTCGCTGCGCGCGCTGATCCGCCCGGGCAACTCCGGCGGCCCGATCGTGACCTCGGCCGGCGAGGTGGCCGGGCTGGTCTTCGCCGCCTCGGTCAGCGACCCCGACACCGGCTACGCGCTGACCGCGGCCCAGGTCGCGGAGTCCGCGGAGGCCGGGATCGCGCGCCAGTCACCCGTCGACACGGGCACCTGCGTGCGCTGAGGCTCAGCCCTTGCCCTTGAGCGCGCCGGGGATCTGCTTGCCCTGCTTGATCGCCCGCTCGGGAGCCTTGACCTGCTTGACCTGCCGTAGGCCGATGAGCCCGAGGACCGCGGCCACGAGGACGTAGAGCCCGAAGACGATCAGGAACGACCAGTGCAGGCCGAGACCGGCCCAGTGGATGAAGTAGGCGATCGACACCGACAGCATGATCACCGCGAGCAGCAGCAGGAAGGCCGCGGCGGCGAACAGGCCGATGCCGAGACCACCGTGGCGGACGCTGACCTTCAGCTCGGACTTGGCGAGCTGGATCTCTTGCGAGACGAGGGTCGAGATGTCGCGCTGCGCGTCCATGACGAGCTTGCCGAGCGTCGGATCTGTGTCCTTGATCGGTTCGTTGGCCATGTGGGGCGGTCCTTCGTCGTGCGCCGGGGTGCTGAACGCTGCGACCCTACCAACGCGCACCCCCTAGACTGGGGTGCAGGTGAGCCGGGAAGTCTGGTCGGCCCGTGGTGCCACACCGCGGTGATGACCGTCCGACCACCCCGAAAGGTGGGCCACATGGCCTCACACCCCCGCGACCCGCGCACGTCCGAGCCCGGTGACGACCTCTGGCAGTCCGGACCCGTCTACACCGCGAGCGACCGTCCGCTGGCCCGCCTCGTCGCCCGACCGGTGCGCGAGTTCCTGCGCATCGAGGCCGCTGGATCGCTACTGCTGATCCTGGCCGCGGTGGTCGCCCTGGTCTGGGCCAACAGCCCGTGGGCGTCGTCGTACGACGCGCTCTGGCACACGCACCTGACTCTCGACGTGGGTCCGCTGCACCTCGACGAGTCGCTCCAGCACTGGGTCAACGACGCGCTGATGGTGATCTTCTTCTTCGTCGTCGGGCTGGAGATCAAGTACGAGCTGGTCAACGGCGACCTGCGTGACCCGAAGACCGCCGCGCTGCCGATCGTGGCGGCGATCGGCGGCATGGTGGTGCCAGCGGGGATCTACCTCGCCCTCAACCCCCCAGGCAGCGAGGGCGGCGCCGGGTGGGGGATCCCGATGGCGACCGACATCGCCTTCGCGGTGGGCGTGCTCGGCATCCTCGGACGTCGCATCCCAGCGCCCGCGCGGCTGTTCCTGCTGACCCTGGCGATCGTCGACGACATCGGCGCCATCGTGGTGATCGCGGTGTTCTACACCAGCGACCTCGCGCTGGGCTGGCTCGCGCTCGCGGTCGGCCTGCTCGCCGTGATGGCCCTCGCGAAGCGGTTGCGGATCTGGTCGATGGTGGTCTACGTCGCCCTCGGGGTGGGCGTGTGGTTCGCGCTGCTCGAGTCGGGGGTCCACGCCACGCTCGCAGGCGTCGCGATCGGCCTGCTCGCCCCGGCCGCGCCGCTGCTCGAGGAGGAGGTCGCCCGCGCCCACGCCCGCGAGGCGCTGCGCGACAACGTGCTCGACCCCGACGAGCTGGCGCACCTGCGCTTCCTGCTCAAGGAGTCGGTGTCGGTGGTCGAGCGCCTGCAGGCCACGCTCCACCCGGTGTCGGCCTACGTCGTGCTGCCGGTCTTCGCGCTCGCCAACGCCGGCGTCCAGCTCGGCGCCATCGGGCTGGTCTTCACCGAGCCGGTCGGTCTGGGCATCGTGCTCGGCCTGGTGCTCGGCAAGCCGGTCGGCATCTTCCTGGCGTCGTTCGCCGCCGTACGCCTCGGCCTGGGCAGGCTCCCCGAGCGCACGACCTGGTCGATGCTCTTCGGCCTCGGCGCGGTCGGCGGGATCGGCTTCACGGTCTCGATCTTCATCGCCGGCCTGTCGTTCCCCGGCGCCGAGCTGCTGACCGAGGAGGCCAAGATCGCGATCCTGCTGGCCTCGCTGATCGCGGCCGTCGTCGGCGTCGTCCTGCTGCTGGCCGCCACCCGGAAGGCCCCCTCGCTCGAGGACCCCGACATCTGAGGACGTCGTGAACGGGAATCGGTGTCGATCCCGTTCGCGGCGTCCTCAGATGTCTCGAGGGGATCAGTCCTCCGGGGCCGCGGAGGACTCCTTCTCCTTGATCAGGTCCATGACCGTGGAGTCGGCCAGGGTGGTGACGTCGCCGACCTCGCGGTTCTCCGCGACGTCCTTGAGCAGGCGGCGCATGATCTTGCCGGAGCGGGTCTTGGGCAGCTCGGGCACGACCATGATCTGGCGCGGCTTGGCGATCGCGCCGATCTCCTTGGCGACGTGCTTGCGCAGCTCCTCGACGATGTCCTCGCCGCCGTCGCCCGCGGAGTCGCGGAGGATGACGAAGGCGCAGACCGCCTGGCCGGTGGTCTCGTCGGCGGCACCTACGACGGCTGCCTCGGCGACCTTCGGGTGCGAGACGAGCGCCGACTCGATCTCGGTGGTGGAGAGGCGGTGGCCCGAGACGTTCATGACGTCGTCGACCCGCCCGAGCAGCCAGATGTCGCCGTCGTCGTCGAGCTTCGCGCCGTCGCCGGCGAAGTAGAGGCCCTCCCAGCGCGACCAGTAGGTGTCCTTGAACCGCTCGTCGTCGCCCCACAGCGTGCGGAGCATGGCCGGCCACGGCTCCTTCAGCACGAGGTAGCCGCCGTTGCCGTTGCCGACGGACCTCGCGTCGTCGTCGACCACGTCGGCGGAGATGCCGGGCAGCGCCTTCATCGCCGAGCCGGGCTTGCCCGCGGTGACGCCGGGCAGCGGGCTGATCATGATCTGGCCGGTCTCGGTCTGCCACCAGGTGTCGACGACCGGGCACCGGTCGCCACCGATGACCTCGCGGTACCAGACGTAGGCCTCCGGGTTGATCGGCTCGCCGACCGAGCCGAGCAGCCGCAGCGACGACATGTCGTAGCCGTCGGGGATCTCGCGGCCCTGCTTCATGAAGGTCCGGATGGCGGTGGGCGCGGTGTAGAAGATCGTGACCTTGTAGTCCTCGACGATCTGCCACCAGCGGCCCTTCTCGGGCGTGCCCTCGTACATCACCTGCGTCGCGCCGTTGGCGAGCGGGCCGTAGACCATGTAGGAGTGGCCGGTCACCCAGCCGACGTCGGCGGTGCACCAGTAGACGTCGGTCTCGGGCTTGAGGTCGAAGACCTCCCAGTGCGTGAACGACGTGCCGGTGAGGTAGCCGCCGGTGGTGTGCAGGATGCCCTTGGGCTTGCCGGTGGTGCCGGAGGTGTACATGACGTAGAGCGGGTGCTCGGAGTCGTGCATCTCGGCCTCGTGGTCGCTCGAGGCCCCGTCGACGGCGTCGTGCCACCACACGTCGCGACCCTCGTCCCACGCGACGTCCTGGCCCGTCCGGCGTACGACGAGCACGTGGCGCACCAGGTCGCCGGTCTTCTCCACCGCCTCGTCGACGGCCGGCTTGAGCGCGCTCGCGGCACCGCGGCGGTAGCCGCCGTCGGAGGTGATGACGACCTGCGCGTCGCAGTCGGTGATGCGCGAGGCCAGGGCGTCGGCCGAGAAGCCGCCGAAGACCACGGTGTGCGGGGCGCCGAGGCGGGCGCAGGCGAGCATCGCGACGACGACCTCGGGGATCATCGGCATGTAGATCGCGACGCGGTCGCCCTTCTTCACACCCAGCTCGGTCAGCGCGTTGGCCGCCTTCGACACCTCGTCCTTGAGCTGCGCGTAGGTGATGTCGCGGGTGTCGTCGTCGGGCTCGCCGACCCAGTGGATGGCGACCTTGTCGCCGTTGCCCGCGTCGACGTGGCGGTCCACGCAGTTGACCGAGGCGTTGAGGGTGCCGCCGACGAACCACTTCGCGAAGGGCGGGTTCGACCAGTCGAGGACCTGGTCCCACTTCTGGCCCCAGTCGAGGCGGTCCGCGGCGTCGGCCCAGAAGGCCTCGCGGTCGGAGTCGGCGCGGTCGTAGGCCTCGGCCTTGACGTTGGCCTCGTTTGCCAGGTCTGCGGGCGGTTCGAAGCGGCGCTCCTCGTTGGAGAGGTTGGCCAGGGTGTCGCTGCTCATGAGGTCGCTCCCATCGCGAACGTGATCATCGTCACCGAACCTAGCGCCCGCGGGTTGGTGAACGGCAGGGCGGTGGCCGCCACGAGCGCCGGACGGTCAGTGGGGTGCGACGGGCGGGAGGTCGGGGGGCCTCAGAGGTCGGACGAGAGGACCGTGCGTCCCGCGTCGTCGGTCACGACGACCTGGGTGACGTCCTCGCGCAGGCTGGCCGACTGGAGGAAGCACGTCATCGTCTCCCCACCCACGCCGAGGAACTCGCCTGCCGGCACCAGCTCACCATCGTCAGTGCGGAAGGCGGCGTGGAACGTCTCGCCGGCGGCGAAACCGTCGGCGACGATGCGCAGCTCGACTCCCCACGTGTGCGCGACGAGGTCGGCACTGTCGACCGAGACCGCGTCGCCCTGCGCGACCTCCAGGGAGATGGCCTCGAGCGGGGGCTGGGGCGGCTCGGGAGCGGTGGTGCGACCGACCACCCCACCGACGCCGAGCGCCACCACGACCACGGCTGCGGCGGCGAGCCCGCGCACCATGCCGCGGCGCCTCCGCGCGAGCGCCTCGGTGCGGCGACGGCCGACCTCGTCGGCGTCGCGATCGGCGCGTGCCCGCGCGACGGCGAGGCGTACGTTCTCCCCCAGCGCGGGCGGTGGGGCCGGGACGTCACCGAAGGCGCGGGGGTCGACGAGGGAGAGTCGGTCGGCGAGGGGCAGCAGGTCATCGGCCTCGGCGCGGCACTGCGCGCAGCCGTCGAGGTGGGCACGCACGCGAGCCGCCTCGGGGCCGTCGAGGTGACCCAGTGCGAAGGACCCCAGCAGCTCGCGCAGCTCACGGTGGGTCGTGTCGTCGGAGGCACTCACAGGCTCACTCCCATCTCGTCCATCGCGGAGCGCAGCGCGCGCATCGCGTAGAAGACCCGGCTGCGGAGGGTTCCGACCGGGATCGACAGCTCGGCGGCCACCTCGTCGTAGGGCCGGCCGAGCAGGTGCGTCTGCACGAGTGCCTCACGGTGGTGGGGCGCCAGTCGACGCATGCCCTCCTCGACGAGCCAACCGTCGAGGACGGTGTCGGCGTGGTCCTCGACCGATCCGGCGGCCGACTCCATGCCCGGCGGGTCGACGAGGCTGGTGTGCCACGGCCGCGCCCGGCTGGCGCGGACGTGATCGATCATGGTGTTGCGGGCGATGCCGAACAGCCACACCCGGAGCGAGGCGGTCTCGGGGTCGTAGCGGGCGGCGTTGCGCCACGCCTTCACGAAGGTCTCCTGGGTGACGTCCTGAGCGGCGCCAGGATCGCCGAGGCCGCGCAGCGCGAAACGGTAGACCTCGGCGCCGTGCTGCCGGTAGGCGGCCAGCACGCCGTCCTCGTCCTCGAGCGAGGGGACGGCGCCGTCGGGGTCGCTCACGCCATGCAGTCTGCCGGTCACACCAGTGCGTACGGAGCACGACGCGACGGCGTTCAGGTCCGACCGCAGAAGAAGACGGGCCTCGTCGAGGTGAACGCGGGTGCGCCGGGAGCCGTATCGACTGGTGACGCCGCCCGTCCGGGTGGCACGGACAGGCGGCGCACCACGGTGGGCCGCACGACGACCAGAAGGGCAGACAGCGATGTCAGCACTGAGGACGACCGGAGTGCGAGCGACCACGGGTGTGGCCGCGACCGCGCTCGCACTCGCCGCCTTCGCGGTGACCCCCGCCAGCGCGGCGGACCCCACCCGCACGACCGGCGCCGGACAGGCGGAGCAGACGAGCAGTCGCACCGCCCCCGCCGCACAGAAGGCCGCCAAGCGCACCTTTCGCGTGCGCACGGAGGCGCAGCTGCGCGCTGCTGTGCGCAAGGCCAACAAGACCTCCGGCAAGCACCGGATCATGCTCATGCGCTCCATCGCGTTCGACACCAAGCGCGGCAGCAAGGGCGGGGTCGGCAAGGGTGACCTCGACCTCCGAGGCAACGTCGTGGTGCTCGGGCGCGGGAAGACGATCAACGCCCGCAGCGTCGACCGCGTGTTCGACGTCCGCAAGGGAGGCACCCTGAAGCTGGTGCGTGTCAAGCTGCGCAACGGCGCCCCGGCGCCCAGCGAGAGCGGCGGCCTGATCCGCAGTCGCGGGGACGTCACGGTCCGCAAGTCCCACCTGCTCAGCGCGAGGGTGTGGGGCGAGGGCGCCTCGGGCGGCGCCATCCTCAACGAGGGAGGCACGCTGCGCGTGGTCGACACCCGCGTGCGCGGCAACTCTGCCGAGCGCGCCGGCGGCGGCATCGAGGCGGTCGGCGGCACGACAGTGCTGAACCGCGTCCGGCTCACCGGCAACACCACCGGTGCCGTTCCGGGCAACGGTGGCGGCCTGCACCTGACCGGCACCGGCGACGTCCGGGTGCGCGAGAGCGTCGTGGCCGGCAACACCGCCGCCGCCGAGGGTGGCGGACTGTGGAACTCCGACACCGGGACCATGCTCGTCGAGCGCAGCGACGTGCGTCGCAACACGGCGGCGGGCGCCGCCGCCGACCAGGGCGGCGGTGGTCTCTACAACGACGGAGGATCGCTCACCGTGCGCGGCTCCCGCGTCTACGACAACACCGCGACGGGTGCGGCCGGCTCCGGCGGCGGAGTGCTCAACAACCTCGGCACGGTGGTGCTCGCCACCACCGAGGTGCGCGCCAACACTGCTCCGCGTGCGGGGGGCGGGGTCGAGGCCAACGCGGGCACCACGACCCTCCTCGGCTCGATCCTCCAGTCCAACAGCACCGGTGTCGCCCCCGGCAACGGCGGCGGCCTCCACCTGACCGGTGCGGGCGTCGTGACCGTCGACACCACTCAGGTGCTGGACAACACCGCCGTCGAGGGTGGCGGCCTCTGGAGCTCCGCGACCGGTTCGATGCGGGTGACGGGGTCGACGATCTCGCGCAACATCGCCTCCGGCGCGGCTGCCGACCAGGGCGGCGGCGGCATCTACTCGGACGGCACCACCGACATCGCGGCCAGCACCATCACCGCCAACAAGGCGACCGGTGCCGCGGGCTCTGGCGGTGGCGTCCTCAACAACCTCGGGACGCTCAGCGTCGACGGCGGCACCATCAGTGGCAACTCCGCCCAGCGTGCGGGCGGCGGCATCGAGGCCAACATCGGCTCGACCGTCGTCAGCCGTACCGTCTTGTCGGGCAACGACGCCGGCACCGCGCCAGGGAACGGTGGTGGCCTGCACCTGACGGGCGCCGGCACTGTCACCGTCACCCAGGCCAAGGTGCACGACAACACCGCCGTCGAGGGCGGCGGTCTCTGGCACTCCGCGACGGGCACGATGACCGTCAAGGACACCCACCTGTGGAGCAACGTCGCCACCGGCGCCGCAGCCGACCAGGGCGGCGGCGCGATCTACTCCGACGGCGGCTCGCTGTCGGTCATGGGTGCCACCATCGAGAAGAACAAGGCGACTGGCGCTGCGGGCTCCGGCGGCGGCGTGCTCTCGCTGAACGGTGCGTTGACCATGGGCTGGACGGACCTGACGGGCAACTCGGCGCCGCGCGCCGGTGGAGCGGTCGAGGTCAACGGCGGCTCGGCGGAGCTGACCAACGTCAACGCCCGCGACAACGCCACCGGGGCCGCGCCTGGCAACGGCGGCGCCCTGCACATCACGGGAGCTGGCACGGTCACCTGGGCCAACGGTGCGGTGACGGGCAACTCGGCCAGCAACGAGGGTGGCGGGCTGTGGAACTCGGCCACGGGCACCTTCACCGCGACCGGCATCGACTTCGGCGCCAACACCTCGCCCGAGGGACCCGACGCCTACAACGACGGCGGCGCGATGAGGGTCAACGGCCTCGTCGTCCTTCCTGGCACGGGGTTCTAGGACCCGCACGCGCGACGGCGCCCCGGAGGCCTGGCCTCCGGGGCGCCGTCATGCGGTGGGGCGGGTCAGTGCTGCGCCGCCTCCTCGGCGCCGGCGCCGGTGAGGGCGCGGACCTCGAGCTCGACGTAGCGCTCCTCGGCGTCGGGCTCGCGCGAGGTCACCGTGCCGAGGTAGCCCAGCAGGAAGCCGAGCGGGATCGAGACGATGCCCGGGTTGTTGAGCGGGAAGATCGCCCAGTCGGCGTTCGGGAACAGCGACGTCGGCAGGCTGGAGACCGTCGGGGAGAACAGCACCAGGCCCACGGCCGCGGTGAGGCCGCCGTAGATGCTCCAGGTCGCGCCGCGGGTGTTGAACCGCTTCCAGAACATGTTGAAGATGATCGCCGGCAGGTTGGCCGAGGCCGCGACCGCGAAGGCCAGGGCCACGAGGAACGCGATGTTGAGCCGCTGGGCCGGGATCGACAGGGCGATGGCGACGGCTCCGATGCCGAAGGCCGCGATGCGCGCGACCCGCACCTCGTCCTTCTCGGTGACCGGCTGGTCCTTCTTGATGACGCCCTTGTAGAGGTCGTGCGCCACCGACGACGAGCTCGCCAGCGTCAGTCCGGCGACGACGGCCAGGATCGTGGCGAACGCCACCGCGGCGATGAGGGCCAGCAGGATCGCGCCCCCGGTGGAGCCGGTTCCGCCACCGACGGCCTCGGCGAGCAGCGGGGAGGCGAGGTTCTGGTTGCCGCCCTCGACCGGGTCGACCGCGTCGCGGTCGAGCAGGGCCGCGGCGCCGAATCCGAGCACCAGCGTCATCAGGTAGAACGCGCCGATCAGGCCGATAGCCCACAGCACCGACTTCCGAGCGTCCTGCGCGGTCGGCACCGTGTAGAAGCGGATCAGGATGTGCGGCAGGCCGGCGGTGCCGAGCACGAGGGCCAGGCCCAGCGACAGGAAGTCGATCTGCGACGTCAGCGTGGCGCCGTACTGCAGGCCGGGCTGGAGGAAGGCCTCGCCCTTGCCGGAGTTCTCCGCGGCCGCGCCGAGCAGCGAGGAGAGGTTGAAGTTGAACTTCGCCAGCACCAGCAGCACGATCAGCGCCGAGCCGATCATGAGCAGCACGGCCTTGACGATCTGGACGTAGGTCGTGCCCTTCATGCCGCCGACGACGACGTAGAAGATCATCAGGGCGCCGACGCCGATGATGGTGATGTTCTTGATCGCCTGGCTGTCGACACCGAGCAGCAGCGCGACGAGCGAGCCGGCGCCGACCATCTGTGCGAGCAGGTAGAAGATCGACACGACGACGGTCGAGATCGATGCGGCCGTGCGGACCGGGCGCTGCCGCATGCGGAAGGCGAGCTGGTCGGCCATCGTGTAGCGCCCGGCGTTGCGCAGCATCTCCGCGACGAGCAGCAGGGCCACGAGCCAGGCGACGAGGAAGCCGATGGAGTAGAGGAAGCCGTCGTAGCCGTAGACCGCGATGGCACCGGAGATGCCGAGGAACGACGCGGCTGACATGTAGTCGCCGCCGATCGCGAGCCCGTTCTGGAAGCCCGAGAAGGAGCGACCACCGGAGTAGAAGTCGGCGGCCGTCTTGGTCTGCCGGCTCGCCCAGAAGGTGATGCCGACCGTCAGCGCGACGACGGAGAGGAACAGGAACGTGGTGAGCAGCTGGGTGTCCATCAGGCGTCGCCTCCCTTGCGGTAGTCCGCGTCGAGCTGGCGGGCCAGCGGGTCGAGCTTGGCGGCGGAGAAGCGGGCGTAGTAGTAGGCGAGCCCGAAGGTCGTGACGAACTGCAGGATCCCGAAGATCAGCGCGACGTTGATGTGACCGACCACCCGGATGGACATGAAGCCCCCGGCCCAGTTGGAGAGGATCACGTACAGCAGGTACCAGACCAGGAACGCAGCCGTCGCCGGGAACACGAAGCTGCGGTAGCGGCGTCGCAGCTCCGCGAACTCGGGTGTCGCGTGCAGCCTGTCGTAGATGGGGTCGTGGCGCGCGGCCCTGTCGTGCTCTGTCACGGATCGAGTCCTTCCGCAGGGGCCACCGGAGTGTGACCGCCGTCACCGTGGCACCCGTCACAGTCGCCGCGGGAGGGCTGCGTACGTCCCGGTCGACCGGTGGGCGCCGTCGCGCGGTGAGCGGTGGGCTGGGCACGACGAGCGGTCGGTCGACTGGCAGGGTGGGGCCATGACCTCAGTCGTAGCTTCTCCCGTCGTCGTCGTGACCGGTGCCAACGGACTCGTGGGCGAGCACGTCGTGGCTGCCCTGGTGGAGCGGGGTGCCACGGTGCGCGCCGTCGTACGTCGCCCGGGTGCCGCACCCGACCTGCCGGGTGCCGAGGAGCACGTGGGCGACTTCGCGGACGCGGGCTTCGCGGCCGAGGTGGTCACCGGGGCGGACGCGCTGGTGACGACCGTGCACCCGCTCGGTGGCGACGCCGAGACCCAGCGCCGGGTCGGCCTCGACGGGACGATGGTCATCGCGTCGGCAGCCGCCGACGCGGGGGTGCCCGTGCTGGTCCACGTCTCGACGGCCGGTGTCTACGACCGCAGTCCCGGTGCGGGTGACGTCGACGAGGACGGCACGCTCGTCCCCGACGGGAGCGACGACTACGGCGTCATCAAGAGGGACGTCGATGCGGCACTCGACCGGCTCGGCGGGCCCACGCGGGTGCTGGTGCGACCGCCGGCGATCCTCGGTGCCGGGGCGACCTCCGTCTGGAACACGCTCCGGCCGGCGCAGGTCCGCGACGACGAGGCCCAGCGCCACTCCCGTCCCGACGCCACCTTCGCCTGGGTGCACGTCGACGACCTCGCGGCCCTGGTCGCCGAGGTCGCGACCGGCGCGATCCCGGTGAGCGACGATCCCGAGGTCGGTCCGCTCGCGGGTGGCTGCACGTGCGTCAACGTCGCCGGCGAGCCGGCCACCCAGCGCGACTACCTCGGCACCGTGACCGACGCGCTCGGCGTCGACCCCGTCTGGGACGACGGACCGGTCTGGACCGGCCGGATCGTCGCCGACCGGGCCCGCCGCTGGGGCTGGGAGCCGCGGGTCACGCTCGCGCAGGCGCTCCACGAGCTGTCGTCGGGTGTGCGCGACCTCTCCTGAGCGGTCCCGCCTCCCCGGCGCCCGTGGGAGCTCGTGGACATCGCAGTCGCGGCAGGAGCATCCTCGGACCCATGCGCCGACTTGTGCTCGCGGCCGCCCTCGCCGCTGTCGCCGGACTGACCACGACCCCCGCCCACGCGGAGTCCTTCCGGGGCGAGGATCCCGCCCGCGACGTACAACGCCTCACCCGCTCCGGGGACGGTGACGACTACACGGCCGTCCCGACCCGCGCGAACCCCGACATCACGAGCATCGCCGTGCGCCACGGTCGCTCGAAGGTGGTGATGACGGTGGCCTTCGACGACATCTTCGTGCCACCGGGCCCGCGCGGGGTGTTCAGCGTGTTCGGCGAGCTGCGCAGCGACACGCGTGGCGCGTCGTGGGACCTGTGGGCCACCCAGCGCGCGCGGCAGGGCAAGGTGACGATCTGGCGGCGCGGCACGCGGTGCACCGGTTCGGCCAAGGTCGACTACGCACGGGACCGGGCGCGCGTGGTGCTGCCCCGCAGGTGCCTGGGCGACCCGTCGTGGGTGAGCACGTCGGTCGCCGCGTGGAGCCAGGACGACGCCTTCGTGTGGGAGGACAACGGCCTGCAGGCAGGCTTCCTGCGGGATCGCTACACCCCGCGCCTCGCCCGCGGCTGAGCCGGCCTTGACCTCAGGTGCACCTCAGGTCCGATGATCGCCGGGTGAGCGATGTCCAGGAGTTCCGCATCACGCTGACCGTCGACGACTTCGATGCGGCGGTCCGGCTCTACCGCGACGCGCTCGGGCTGCCGCAGGTCGAGGACTGGAGCAGCGACCAGGGTCGGGTGCTGCTGCTCGACGCCGGCCACGCCACGCTCGAGCTCTTCGACGAGCGGCAGGCAGGGATGGTCGACGACCTCGAGGTGGGGGAGCGCGTCTCCGGCAAGGTCCGGTTCGCGCTCAGGGTCCCGGACGCCGGCGCCGCCTCGGCCGCCTTGGTCGAGGCGGGCGCCACCTCGGTCGCGTCCGTCAGGGACACGCCCTGGGGCGACCGCAACGCCCGGGTCGCCGCCCCTGACGGCATGCAGCTGACGCTCTTCAGCGTGAGGTGACTACCCCGCGGTGCGCCGGGTGGGGTGCGGCTTGCGCATCGAGTCGGGCAGGAGCCGGGCGCCGGGACCCTGCTCGGCCGCCCAGTCGCCGGCGTTGGAGAAGGCGCAGCTGCGCAGGCTGAGGCAGCCGCACCCGATGCAGCTGTCGAGGCCGCTCTTGAGTCGCTCGAGCGCGGCGATCTGCTCGTCGAGCCGCGCACGCCAGTGCTTCGAGATCCGGTGCCAGTCGGCCTTGGTGGGCGTGCGGTTGTCAGGGAGTCGCGCCAGCTCCTCCCGGATCTCGTCGATGCTCAGCCCGACGTTGGACGCGGCGCGAATGAAGGCCAGCCGCCGCAGCGCGCTGCGCTCGAAGCGACGCTGGCCGCCGCCCGAGCGGTGCGCCTCGATCAGGCCCTCGGCCTCGTAGTAGCGGATCGCTGACGCAGCGAACCCGCTGCGGCTCGAGATCTCACCCATCGGCAGCAGATCACGCGGATCCATCGACACCCCTTGAACTCAAGTTCACTTCAACTTGAACGATGGTTTCATGAACACGCGAGCGAGAGCAAGGGTGGCTCTGGTCACCGGAGGATCGGCCGGGCTCGGCCTGGCCCTGACCGCGGCACTGGCGGAGCAGGGCTGGCACGTCCTGACCGACGGGCGCAGAGAGGAGAAGTTCGAGGAGGCCGGCCTGCCGGACGAGGTGACGGTGGTCGTGGGCGACCTGACCGATGCCGACCACCGGGCCGAGCTGGTGGCAGAGGTCGAGCGTCGAGGTCGGCTCGACCTGCTCGTGCACAACGCGAGCACGCTGGGGCCGCTCCCGATGCGCCCACTGGCCGAGGTCGACATCGGCGACCTGCAGGACGTGTGGCGCACCAACATCGGTGGACCGATGGTCCTGACCTCCCAGCTCCTGCCGTGGCTCCGGGACTCGGGCGGTGTGCTCCTCTCGATCAGCTCGGACGCGGCGGTCCACCACTACGAGACGTGGGGCCTCTACGGCGCGAGCAAGGCCGCGCTGGACCACGTGACGCTGACCTACGGCGCTGAGACCGGTGTGAGGGCCTACGCCGTCGACCCGGGCGACATGCGCACGGCGATGCACCAGGACGCCTTCCCGGACGAGGACATCTCCGACCGCCCCCTGCCCGCGACGGTCGTCCCCCGCTTGCTAGCGCTGCTGGACACGCGTCCGCAGTCGGGCCGCTACCGGGCGGAGGACCTCTGATGAGCACCCTGACCGAGACGCCACGCACCCACTTCGAGGCATCCGCGTTCGCGCCGCAGCCCGCCGAGTGGCGGGGGCTCGAGCGGGACGAGGTCCGCCTGCTGGTGGGCACGCCCGACGGGCTGGAGCACGTGCGCTTCCGCGACCTGCCCGACCAGCTGCACGCCGGGGACGTGCTCGTCGTGAACACGTCGGCCACCGTGCCCGGTCAGATCGACGCCACCCTGGACGGGGCGCCCGTCGTGGTGCACGTCGCCCACCACCTCGAGGACGGCGACCGGGTCGTCGAGCTGCGTACGGCACCGGACGCGGCCCGCGCCCTTCTCGACGCCTCAGTGGGTGACGTCGTCGAGGTGGGCGACGTACGCCTCGCGTTGCGCTCGTCGTGGCCGGCGGACGCGCCGTCGTCACCGACGGGTGCCGGCAACCGCCTGTGGCGTGCGTCGGTCCGCGGGGACCTGGACCGCCAGCTCGCCTGGAACGGACGGCCCATCGCCTACGGCTACCTCGACCGGCCCTACCCGCTCGAGGCCTACCAGACCGTCTTCGGCATCCACCCCGGCAGCGCCGAGATGGCGTCCGCCGGGCGACCGTTCACCCCGTCGCTGGTGACGCACCTGGTGACGAGCGGTGTGCAGGTCGCACCGGTCACCCTGCACACGGGGGTGTCCTCCCAGGAGGCCGGCGAGGCCCCCGGCCCCGAGTGGTTCGAGGTCCCGGCGACCAGTGCGCGCACGATCAACGGGGCGCGCGAGAACGGTGGGCGCGTGGTCGCCGTCGGCACGACCGCCACGCGCGCCGTCGAGTCGTCCGTGCTCGGCCGCCACGTCGTCGCCGGCCGGGGCTGGACCTCGCGGGTGGTCACACCTGCCCGTCCGCCCCGGATCGTCGACGGACTCATCACCGGCTGGCACGACCCGATGGCCTCGCACCTGCTGCTGGTGGAGGCGGTGGCAGGCGAGAGCCTCACCCAGGCGGCGTACGACGCCGCGGTGACCGAGGGCTATCTCTGGCACGAGTTCGGCGACTCCGCGTTGCTGCTGCGACGCTGACGGCTGCCGGGAGGTCGGACGACCGCCGACGCGATGGAGCACGAGCGGCTGGGCGTGATCACGGCCCGGTCGAGGTCAGGAGCAGGTGCCGGCGACGTTGTTGATCCTGATCTCGTTGCCGATGCGCGAGTTGGCGTCGGCCGCAGTGGTGTGGACGAAGGCCATCGTCACGTTGCCGGTCGTGTTGGCCGTCCACGTCACGGCGCGGGACCCTGACGCGCCGCTCGAGGTGGTGTCGATGGTGCTGCCGGTGACGTTGACACCGTTGACCCGGAGAACCGATGTCTGGGGTCGAGGGTTCGCGAGGTAGGCGGTGTAGCCGTAGGTGAACCGGTAGGTCCTGCCGGCCGTCACGCAGATCGTCCTGGCTGCCTGCACGACGAGGGTGTTGCCGGCAGCGGGGTCGCCCGGCGGATCGAAGACCCCGCCGCTGATGAACTGGTTGGTGCCGCCGCCCTCCTGGGTTCCGGACACGGTGGAGATCGCCCACCCGTTGCCGAGGGTGCCGGAGTTGGGGAAGGGCTGGAAGTAGAACTCCGGGCAGTTGCACGGCGAGGCAGCGAACGCCGGTGCCGCGGTCGCCACCGCCACGACGGGCACCGTCCAGGCAGCCGCACGCGTCAGCGTGCGGCGGGTCGGGCGCGGTGCGTTCATGGCGGCGTTTCCTGGCGGGGGACGAGGTGATCGTCA
The DNA here is from genome assembly GCF_014779665.1 of Nocardioides hwasunensis. Taxonomy (GTDB): domain Bacteria; phylum Actinomycetota; class Actinomycetes; order Propionibacteriales; family Nocardioidaceae; genus Nocardioides; species Nocardioides hwasunensis. The sequence continues at coordinate 81,940 of NZ_JACXYY010000005.1, forward strand.
GGACGTTAACCAACCAGCGCGCCTTCTGTGACCGTTTTGTGGATTTCGTGTGGGAAGCGACACCGGCCCGCACTCATGCTGCTGACCTCCGCGGCCACGGGCTCGGGTCGGCTAACGGGTCCGGAAGGTCCAGGTCGCGCGCTGCAGGCCGGGCCTGGTGGGGTCCTGGTCGAGGCGGTTGCCGGCGAGGTCGGCGACGGCCGTGGACACCACGACCCGGTAGGTCGTGCGCGGGAGCAGGCGAGACCTCGGGGTCAGCGAGAGGCGGTGGCGACCCACGTCGTAGCGCAGGCGGGCCGGCACGGGACGCTTGTGCCCGACGCGCACCAGGCGCACGGTGGCCTTGGTCAGCAGGGCGGCCCGGACCGGCTCGGAGAAGGTGATCCGGATCCTCTGCCGGGTGCGGACCCGCTTGTTGCCCTGGGTCGGGACAGTCACCCGCACGCTGGGGCCGTCGACGTCGGCCGGCGGCGCGGGCACCGCCGGGGGAGGGACGGGCTGCCCCTGCGGGACGCTCCACAGCGGCGTCACCCAGTAGGTGGAGCTCCGGAAGGCCCTGGAGGGGTACTGGCAGGTGGCCACGTCGTAGCAGTGCACGCCGTTGGGGTCGCCTGCCACCGAACGCAGCGCAGTCACGGGTCCTCGGGTGAGCTCGTCGTCGAAGAACCCGTAGCGGAACGCGTACCTGGTCGCCGGTGAGTAGTAGGACGCGATGTAGGTGCGACCGGGTCGGATCGTGACGGGCTCGTCGAAGACGAGGTCCTGCCAGCCGGCGGTCGTCTGCGGCGCGAACCTCCCGGTCGCCAGCCGGGTGCCGTCGGCGTCCCACAGCGTGCCGGTCACCTGACCGGGATCGACGCGGTAGACCCGGACCCCGGTGACGGCCAGGGCACGCGAGGTCTGGAACTTCGTCCCGAGCTCGACACCGTTGCGGACGTCGTCCGCGGTGCAGAAGCCCTGGTCGTCGAGGGTCCAGCGACCGCAGTCTGCCGCCGTCATCTGGGCGCCGAAGTCCGAGTCCCAGAGACCGATCTCCGTGCCTGTGGACCGTGCATCGGGGGTCGGGGCGGCGGACGTCGCCGTCGACGCCGATGCCGGCACCCACGCCAGCGCTGCCAGCACGGCCAGGACCGAGACGTACGTCTTCACTCGCATGTTTCCCCCACGCACCCGTCCGGCTGGCCGGCTTCCCCAAGCCGGGGCTGCGCTGGACGCGCAGCGGACGTTGGTGGTGACGATACCCCGGCACTGGAGGGCCGGTGCCACGAACGACTACCCGCGTTCGAGCTCGACGGCCTCCGGCGTGTGCAGGCGCACCATGAAGCGGCCCGCGTGGGCCGGCACGGAGGCCCGGGTCAGGCGCGAGACGACCACCATGGTCAGGAGCGACGCCGGCACCGACCAGGCCGCGGGCTGGCTGAGGAGGGCGGCCGCCCAGCCCGACGACGACGACGTCGCGAGGGTCCAGGCGACGGCCACCCCGGACCCCAGGCCACCGACCAGCAGGCCGGCCACCGCGCCGGCCGGGGTGAGCCCCCGCCACCAGATGCCGAGCATCAGCAGGGGCGCGAAGGTGGAGGCCGTCACCGCGAAGGCCAGACCGACGGTCCGGGCGACGGCCACGTCCTGGGCGGGCACCGACATCAGCAGCGGAACGACGACGGCGATGACGGCCGCGACCCGGAAGGCCGCCACCCCGCCCAGGCGGTGGGAGCCCCAACGCCGGCCGGTGACGTCCTGCGAGAGCACGCCGGCCACGGCGATCGTGAGCCCCGAGCTGGTCGAGAGGAACGCGGCGAAGGCACCGGCGGTCACCAGCCCCGTCAGCGTCGCCCCGAGAGGTCCGCCCACCATCAGGCTCGGCAGCTCGAGCACCAGCACGTCGGAGCGACCGTCGGCGAGCGCGGGCGCGTAGATGCGGCCGAGGGCGCCGTACACCGGCGGGATGACGTAGAAGATCCCCAGCAGCCCGAGGACCGCCAGCGTCGTCCGACGTGCAGCGCGCCCGTCGGGGTTGGTGTAGAAGCGGACGACCACGTGCGGCAGTCCCATCGTGCCGAGGAAGGTGGCCACGATCAGCGAGTACGTCGTGTAGAGCCCGATGCCGCCGCCCGGGTCGGCGAGCGGGATCGACCACGACCTCGGTGCGGTCGCGACCGGGTCCGCGGCGCCGTCGGACACCCAGATCGCGAGCAGCACGCAGACCGGGATCAGCAGCGCGGTCAGCTTCAGCCAGTACTGGAAGGCCTGCACGAAGGTGATCGAGCGCATCCCGCCGGGGCTGACCGACGCCAGCACCACCACCGCCACGACGAGCGAGCCCACCCAGGGTGGGGCGTCGATCGTGGCCCGCAGCGTCACGCCGGCGCCCTGGAACTGCGGCAGCAGGTAGAGCCAGCCGATCATCACGACCAGCACCGAGCAGAGCTTGCGGACCCCGCGCGACCCGAGACGCGCCTCGGCGAAGTCGGGCAGGGTGTAGGCCCCCGAGCGACGCAGCGGCGCTGCCACCAGCACCAGCAGGACGAGGTAGCCCGCGGTCCAGCCGACCGGGTACCAGAGCATCTCGGCGCCGAAGGTCAGCAGCAGGCCGGCGACGCCGAGGAAGGACGCGGCGGAGAGGTACTCCCCGCCGATGGCGCTCGCGTTGAGCCGTGGCCGGACCGTGCGCGAGGCCACGAGGAAGTCGCTGGTGGTCCGCGAGATCCGCAGTCCCCACGTGCCGATCGCGAGCGTGGCCAGGGAGACCAGGACGACCGCGACCACCCCGGGCACGACGTCGGCGCTCACGAGGTGCTCATCCCGGCTCCTCGTCGGCCGAGCCCACCAGGTCGGCGAAGTCGCGCTCGTGTCCCTCGGCCCGGCGGACGTAGGCCCAGCCGAGCAGCACCAGCCACGGGTAGGTCAGCACGCCGAGCAGCAGCCAGGCGAGCGGGAGCGGGCCGACCTCCACCTCGCCCAGCCCGGGCCAGAGGTGGAAGACCAGCGGGAGCAGGCCCAGCGTCAGCGTGAGCGCGACCAGCACCCGCACCGCCAGCAGCAGCTGCTCGCGCAGCAGGGAGCGCATGAAGACCTCGCCCAGGGCGGTCTCGGCGTCGATCTCCCGCGTCCCCGGCGACCGTACGACGTCCGCGCGACGCCGCGGCGGGCCGGTCACCCGGACCCGGGGTGGCGGCTGCTCGCTCACGGCGGCACCCTCACCCGAGCGGCTCGCGTCGGGTCAGCACGGACCGCAGCTCGCGACTGTGCCGGCGGCTGACCGACAGCTCGGTGCCGCCGATGACGACGCTCACCCGGCCGCCCTCGCTGCGCACCTCCTCGACGTGGGGGAGCGCGACGAGGACCGAGCGGTGGATCCGCACGAACCCGGCCGAGGCCCACTGCTCGGCGAGGGACGAGAGGGGCGTGCGCACCAGGTGCGAGCCGTCCGCGGTGTGCAGTCGGGCGTAGTCGCCCTGCGCCTCGACGTGCGTGATCTCGGAGCGGTTGACGAACCGGGTGACGCCGCCGCGCTCGACCGGGATCTGCACGTCGCCCGAGGGCGCCGGACTGCCGGCCTCGACCACGCGTCGCACGGCCTCGGCCAGCCGCTCCTCGCGCACGGGCTTGAGGACGTAGTCGACCGCGCGCAGCTCGAAGGCGGCGACGGCGTGCTCCTCGTGGGCCGTCACGAACACCACCGGCGGCGGCGACCTGAAGCGGGAGAGCACCTGGGCCAGGTCGAGCCCGGTCAGCCCGGGCATCTGGATGTCGAGGAAGACCGCGTCGACCTCCTCGGCCTGCAGCACGCGCAGCGCGTCGGTCGCCGAGTCGCTGCCCATCACCTCGCCGATGCGCGGGTCGCGGCCGAGCAGGAACGTGAGCTCGTCGAGGGCAGGACGCTCGTCGTCGATGGCGAGGACTCGTAGTGCGTTCATACCTGGACTCCGGGGGCGAACTTCGGCACCCGCACGATCACCTTCGTGCCGGCGCCCGGTGCGGTCTCGACGACCAGACCGTAGTCGTCGCCATAGGCGTTGCGCAGCCGCGCGTCGACGTTGCCGAGCCCGACGGAGTCCATCGAGGTGTCGCCGGCCAGCGCCTGGCGGACCCGCTCGGGATCCTCGCCGGTGCCGTCGTCCTCGACCTCGATGAGGCACTCCTGGTCGAGGTCGCGGGCGGTGATGGAGAGCCGGCCGACGCCGTCCTCCTTGTCGGCGCTGGCCTCGAGACCGTGGCGCACGGCGTTCTCGACCAGGGGCTGGATGCAGAGGAACGGCACCGCGACGGGCAGCACCTCGGGCGCCACCTGGAGGGTCACCTGGAGCCGGTCACCGAACCGCGCCTGCTCGAGGAGGAGGTAGCGCTCGACGGAGCGGAGCTCCTCGGCGAGCGTCGTGTACTCGCCGTGGCGGCGGAAGGAGTAGCGGGTGAAGTCGGCGAACTCGAGCAGCAGCTCGCGCGCCCGGTCCGGGTCGGTGCGCACGAAGCTGGCGATCGCGCCGAGCGAGTTGTAGATGAAGTGGGGGCTGATCTGCGCGCGCAACGCACGCACCTCGGCCTCCATCAGGCGGTTGCGCGACAGGTCGAGCTCGGCGAGCTCGAGCTGGCCGCTCACCCAGGACGCGACCTCGTCGGCCGCTCGCACCAGGCCGCCGGTGGTGTGCGGGGCACCCACGACCAGGGCCCCCACGAGGGTGTCCTCGGCGACCAGCGGGCTCACGATCGCCTGCCGCACCTCGCACCCGCCGTCCTGGCAGGACAGGGTCCGCTCGTCGACGATCATCGTCCGCCCGGTCTCCGAGACCTGCGCGATCGTGCCCGCGAGCTGGGCGCGGTGGTGGCCGCCGAGGCCGTCCCAGGCGAGCAGGCCGCTGGTGTCGCCGAGCCCGGCGGCCGGGGTCCCGAGCAGCGCCCGCAGGTGGCGGACCGAGCGTTCGGCGCTCGCGGTGGTCAGACCCTCGCGGAGCGCCGGACTCGCGAGCGAGGCGTTGTGCAGGGCGCGGAAGGCGGCGCGGTCGGCCTCGCCACCCAGCGACGTACGCCGCCACCGCCATCGCGCCACGCCAGCGACCCTAGGTGCGACCTGGCTCTACCGGAAGTCGATGAGCAGCATGTCGGTGTCGGTGCCGTCGCTGACCGACGGACCCTCCTGGGACGACCCGTCCGGCCCGGAGGTCGGCAGCCCGGAGGGATCCGGCCCCGCGGGATCGGCGACGACCGCGCGGTAGCAGCGGGTCACGTAGGGGATCTGCATGCCGTCCATGCCGCGGCCGTAGTCGTCGTAGAACGCCAGCACCTTCGCGAGGTTGTCCTCGCGCTCGGCGTCGTCCATCGTGGCGAAGCTCGAGCGTGACCGGGCCAGGTCGAGGATCGACTCGCGGTCGATCTCCTGCCAGTTCTTGAACGTCGTCTCCTCCAGCTCGCCGAAGAGGTCGCTGTCGGCGAGGTGCTGGGCGGAGGTGGTGTTGCCGTCCTGCATCCCGAGGATGTCGCCGAGTCGGCGGACCCACGGGATCCGGTCGTCGCGGCTGTTCCACACCAGCGCCACGTGGCCGCCGGGCTTGAGCACGCGGGCGATCTCGGCCAGCGCCGCGTCGTGGTCGAACCAGTGGAACGCCTGCGCCACCACGACGACGTCGACGGACCGGTCGTTGGCGGGGACCTCCTCCGCCGTCGCGACCTTGACACTGACCTCCGGCACGCGCGCGCGGAGCACCGCGAGCATCGCCTCGTCGGGCTCGGTGGCGAAGACCGCGTGTCCCTGGTCGACCAGCTGGCGGGTCAGCTTGCCGGTGCCGGCGGCGAGCTCGAGGACGACCTTGGCCTCTCCGCCCATCAACCACGCGACCGCCTCGGCGGGGTACGACGGACGCCCGCGGTCGTAGGCGTCGGCGACCGAGCCGAAGGAGCGCGCGCGGTCGACCGGTGCGGGGGCGGGGTGTTCGTCGCTCATCGCGCTCACCGTATCCCTTCGGCGGGCGCGCCACGCCCCTACGCTGCTGTGCGTGACGACCTTCGAGCGCCTCGACGCCGGGCCCGTGCAGGACACGGTCTCGCGCCTCGAGTCGCGGGTGCGGGCGCGCTTCCCCGAGCGCGGCCTGCTCGCCGTCGTCGGTGAGCTCGCGGTGCTCACGACCGACGTGGCCGAGGGCTCGAGCGCCGTCCGTGGCCGGCTGCGGTGGGTCCGCCTGGGCTCGCGCGTCGCGGCCGTGGTCGTCCTGGTCGCCACGGTGGCGGTCTTCGCGCTCGCGTTCCGCGACGCCGTACGGGCCGGTCCCGACCGCTCCTTCGAGTGGGTGCCGCTGATCGAGTCGGCGATCAACGACCTGGTCTTCGCCGGGCTGGCACTGTGGTTCCTCTACGCCCTCCCGCAGCGACTCGAGCGCGGGCGCCTGCTCGACCTGCTGCACCGCCTGCGCTCGCTCGCGCACATCGTCGACATGCACCAGCTGACCAAGGACCCCGAGCGGCTGCGACCCGACTTCGTGCGGACCGACGAGTCGGTGCGCGTCGACCTCACCCGCGCCGAGATGGAGCACTACCTCGACTACTGCTCGGAGATGCTCTCGCTGATCGGCAAGGTCGCCGCCCTGTGCGCGGAGGAGTCGCGCGACTCCCTCGTCCTGACCACCGTCAGCGACCTCGAGACCCTCACCACCGGGATGTCACGCAAGATCTGGCAGAAGATCTCGCTGCTCCCGCACGAGGGCTCCCGGCCGGTGTCGGACTGAGGGCCACTACCGTCTGGCCCATGACCGACCCGCTGGCCTGGCTCACCGACCTCGACGGGGTGCCCTCGGCCTACGCCGGCACCCGCGACGGGATCGACGTGATGCTGCGCGACCGCGGCCTGCGGCGTACGTCGCCGGAGATGACGGCCGAGTCGCTGCTGCGGGGCGCCCACGCGAGCGCCGTGCTCGAGGGGTCCTCCTCGAGCCTCGAGGAGGTCCGCGCGGGCGAGGCCGACGCGATCGCCGCCGACGCGGTGCGGCTCTCGGCCTCGATGCTCGCCCTGGCCCCGCTGCTCAAGACCGCTCCGCTGCAGGCGATCGCCCGACTGCACACGGTCGTCGGGTCCTCGTCGCTCGGCCCCGAACAGCTGGGGCGTCCGCGCGACGCCGCCTCGGCCGACCGGCTCCGGGGGGTCGCCGAGCTCCTGGTCTCCGGCACCTCGGCGCCGGCGCTGCTGGTGGCTGCCATCGCCCACGCCGACGTGGCGAGCGCTGCACCCTTCGCCTCGCACAACGGCATCGTCGCCCGGGCCCTCGAGCGGCTCGTGCTGGTCTCGCGCGGGGTCGACGCCAAGTCGCTCGTCGTGCCCGAGGCCGGGCACCTGGCGCACCGGTCGGCGTACGAGTCGAACCTCCGCGCCTACCGCGACGGCGGGCCGAGCGGGGTCCACGCCTGGGCGCTCTACGGCGCCGAGGCGTTCGCCGCCGGGGCCGAGGCGTCGCCGCTCCGGGGGTAGTCCAGTGGCAGATGGCCGCCCGCGCGGGTGCGCACCTCGGACGTGCGAGCGGCACCCGCTCACGTGGACCGGGTGCCGCCGCTGACACGTGACGCCGTGGCTACCAGGCGTGCTCTTCTCAATCGCTGCCTCGGGCAGGTCCCGACCGGTCAGCACCCCATCGGATGGGTGGATCGCCGCGTGGGTACCGGGGAGTCACGTGCTGCTGTGGAGTTCTTCCCCAGTCCTACCCCTGCCGGCCCCGCCCCACAAGGGTTGACTTTGCCGGGCTTCGGTGAGCGTCCGAGTACCGGAGAGTAGGACGCCGAGCCGCCCTCAGGCGCCGTGGTCGCGGCGCCGGCGGTTGGCCCACAGCACACCGCCGGCGGCCACCGCGCCGCCCACGGCGAGGGCCGCGATCGTCGGCTTCGCCGGCGGGACGGGGATCCGTCGTCGCAGGGCGACCGGGCGCACGAAGCTCAGCACGGGCCAGCCGCGCTCGGTGGCCGTCCGGCGCAGCTCCTTGTCGGGATTGACCGCGAACGGGTGCCCGACCACCTCGAGCATGAAGACGTCGGTGACCGAGTCGCTGTAGGCGAAGCACTCGGAGAGGTCGTAGCCGACCGTCTCCGCGAGGTGCTCGATCGCACGCGCCTTCTCCTCGGCGTAGGCGTAGTAGTCGATGGTGCCGGTGTACCTCCCGTCGACGATCTCCATCCGGGTCGCGATCACGCGGTCCGCGCCGAGCAGCTGACCGATCGGCTCGACCACCTCGGCACCGGAGGCCGAGACGATGACGATGTCGCGTCCCGCCGCGCGGTGCTCCTCGATCAGGCTGACGGCCTCGTCGTAGACCAGCGGCTCGACGATGGTGGTGAGGGTCTCGTGGACGATCTCACGGACCGTGGCGACGTCCCACCCGGCGCACAGCTGCGAGACGAACTCGCGCATCTTGTCCATCTGGTCGTGGTCGGCGCCACCGGTGAAGAAGACGAACTGCGCGTACGCCGAGCGCAGCATGGCCCGCCGCGAGATGAGCCCGCCCGCCTGGAACTCGCGGCTGAAGGCCAGCGTGCTCGACTTGGCGATGATCGTCTTGTCGAGGTCGAAGAAGGCCGCGGTGGGGCGGGACATGCGTCCATCGTAGGGGCGCGGTCCCACGCCGATGGTGGTTCAGGCGGACGTGGCACGGGCCACCAACCGTCCACAGGGAGGGCTGCAGGGGAGTTGTCCACAAGACGTCCCGGCGGGGGCTGCTCGACGTCGGTGGCCGGCACGACGCTCGAGTCATGTCCGTCCTGCTCATCACCCGCTCCCCGTCCGTCCACGAGGCCGTCGTCCCGCTCTGCGCAGCAGCCGGGGTGGGGACGGAGGTGTCCGCCGAGCCCGCCCTCGCCCTCGCGTCCTGGAGCGGAGCCGACCTGGTGCTGGTCGGCACGGACCTCGCCGGCGAGGTGGCGGCGCTGGCTCCGGCTCGTCGGCCGGGCGTCCACCTTGTCGGCACCACGCCCGACGACACCGCCTTCCGCCACGCGGTCGAGCTCGGCGCCGCATCCGTGGTCGACCTGCCCTCGGCCGCGTCCTGGCTCGTCGACGCGCTCGCCGACGTCGGTGAGCGTGCGTCGCCGGGGCGGGTGGTCGGGGTGGTCGGGGGAGCGGGCGGCGCCGGTGCGACGACGCTCGCGTGCGCCCTGGCCCAGGCCCATGCCGTGCGCGCGCCGACCCTGGTGGTCGACACCGATCCCCTCGGGCCGGGGCTCGATCGCCTGCTGGGCATGGAGGAGCGGCCCGGTGCCCGGTGGGAGGCGCTCGTCGACACGGCGGGGCGGCTCGGGGCACGCGCCCTTCGCGAGAGCGTCCCCCGCACCGACGGTCTCGGCGTCCTCACGTGGTCGGGCCTGCGGCGTCGGCTCGACGTGCCGACGGTGCGGCGCATCCTGCCCTCGGCGGCTCGAGGTCACGACCTCGTCGTCCTCGACCTGGCCCGGCACGGAGGAGCACTGCCCGAGCTCGCCGACCGGTGCGACGACCTCCTCGTGGTCGCGCCCGCGACGCTGGCGGGGCTCGCAGCGACGGCGCGGCTGGTGGCCGAGCTCGGTGAGCGCCGGGCGGGCCTGGTGCTCAGGCCGGGTGGGGTCGGCGACGCGGACGCCGCGCGGGTGACCGGCCTGCCGGTCGTGGCCGCGGTGGGCGACCAGCGGGGGCTGGCCGCGTCGCTCGACCGGGGACTCGGGCCCCTGCCTGGTCGGGGTCCGCTCGCCCGAGCCGCCCGCGACCTCCTCGCGGAGGCGGCATGACCACCGCTGTCCCGGCTCCCGTGCCCCCTGCCGTGCTCGACGACGTACGCCGCCGGCTCGCGGGCTCGGCCGGCGAGCTGACGCCCCACCGGGTGGCCGAGGCGCTCCGCGCGTCCGGCTCGCCCGTGGGCGACGCGACCGTGCTCGCCGTGCACGAGGTGTTGCGTCGCGACGTGCTCGGGGCCGGTCCGCTCGAGGACCTGCTCCGGCTCCCCGACGTCACCGACGTGCTGGTCAACGGCCCCGATGACGTCTGGATCGACCGTGGCGGCGGTCTCGAGCGTGCCGGAGTCTCCTTCCCCGACGAGGCGTCGGTGCGTCGGCTCGCCCAGCGCCTGGCGGCCTCGGCCGGCCGGCGGCTCGACGACGCCTCGCCGCACGCCGACGTGCGGTTGCCCGACGGCACGCGCTTCCATGCGGTGCTCGCGCCCGTGGCGCGGTCGGGCACGGTGGTGTCGCTGCGGGTTCCCCGTGGGCGGGTGTGGACCCTGCCGGAGCTGGTGACGGCCGGCGCCATCCCGCCGGACGGCGCCTTCCTCCTCGAGGAGGTGGTCGACTCGCGGTGCGCGTTCCTGGTCTCCGGCGGGACCGGCACGGGCAAGACGTCGATCCTGTCGGCCCTGCTGTCGCTGGTCGACCAGGGCGAGCGCATCGTCCTGGTCGAGGACGCGAGCGAGCTCCGTCCCGACCATCCCCATGTCGTCGCGCTCGAGGGACGACCGGCCAACATCGAGGGTGCGGGCCAGATCACCCTCCAGACACTCGTCCGCCAGGCGCTGCGGATGCGTCCGGACCGGCTCGTGGTGGGCGAGGTGCGCGGTGCCGAGGTCGTCGATCTCCTCGCGGCGCTCAACACGGGGCACGGAGGCGGGTGCGGGACGCTCCACGCCAACTCCGCCGCCGACGTGCCGGCCCGGATCGAGGCACTGGCGCTGGCCGCCGGGCTGCCACGCGACGCGGCGCACAGCCAGCTCGCCTCCGCCATCGACGTGGTGATCCACCTCGGCCGTGGCAACGACGGCCGCCGGCGTGTGGTCGAGCTCGGCGTGCCCGAGCGCGACGCCTCCGGGATGGTGTCGTTGCGCACGGCGGCGACCTTCGACGGCGACCGGGTGGTGCGCGGTCCGGCCGCGGCGACGCTGGCCTCCCGGCTCGACGAGATGGCGTGGTGAGCGCCTGGCCGGCGGCCCTGCTCGTCGCCGTCGCGGCAGCGGTGCTGGTGCCTGCCGCGCCGCCGGTCCGACTGCCGCGTCGCGGGACCACCCCGCCGGTTGCTGCCCCCGCTGCACTCTGGCTGAGATGGCCGCGGCTCGGCCGGCGGCGCGGGACCGCGGCGGACCGGGCGGCCGTGCTGGAGGTGTGCGACCTCCTGGCCGCCGAGCTCGCTGCCGGTCGACCGCCGGGCGCTGCGCTGGCCGCCGCCGGTGCACGGTGGCCACCACTCGCGGCGGCGGTGGAGGCGTCCCGGCTCGGGGCCGACGTCCCCGACGCCCTGAGACGCCTGGCCGCGGAGCGGCCGGGGGCCACCGACCTGCGATGGGTGGCCGGTGCCTGGGAGGTCGCCCAGGACTCCGGACACGGTCTGGCGCTCGCGCTCGAACGCACCGCAGCCGGACTGCGGGCGCAGCGGCGCACGCGACGGCTCGTCGACTCCGAGCTGGCATCTGCCCGAGCGACGGCGCGTCTGGTCGCCTGCCTGCCGCTCGCCGTGCTGCTGATGGGTTCAGGTGCCGGGTCGGACCCGTGGTCGTTCCTGCTGGCCACTCCCGTCGGGTGGGCATGCCTCGGCCTCGGTCTCGGTCTGCTCGCCCTCGGCCTCTGGTGGATCGAGCGCCTCGCCGACCGGGCCTCCGCGCCGTGAGCTGGCTCAGCGTCCTCTGCGCGGCACTGGCGGTGGCGGCCTGCGTGCCAGCCCTGCCGCGCGTCGCCGGTCCACCCCCGACCTCCCGACCGGTGGTGCGGCCGTGGGGTGTCGTCGGCGTCGCGGTGGGTGCGTGGCTGGTGGTCGGCGGCTGGCCCGGCGCAGGGGCCGGCCTGCTCGCGGGTGCGGGCGCGCACCACCTGCTGGCAGGCGCCGAGTCCTCCCTCGCCCGGCGGACCCGCGAGGAGGTGGAGCGCACCCTGCCGCACCTCGTCGACCTCTATGCGTCCACCCTGCGCGCTGGTGCCGAGCCGGTGGCCGGGCTCGCACAGGTCTGCGCCGCCCTCCCCGGTCCCGCCGCGGACAGACTCGCGCCGGTCGTCGAGCGCGCCCGGTGGGGTGCCGTCGGCGCGGAGGCGTGGGGTGCCGTCGCCGAGGACGAGGTGCTCGCCCCGCTGGCCCGCGCCATGGTCCGCTCGCACGCCTCGGGCGCGTCCGTCGTGCGGGGCGTCGAACGCCTCGCCGACGAGCTCGGGCGCGAGACCCTGGCTCGCGCCGAGGACGCTGCGCGCCGGGTCGGGGTCGCGGCGGCGATCCCGCTCGGGGCTTGCCTCCTGCCCGCCTTCATGCTGCTCGGCGTGGTGCCGACCGTCGCCTCGCTGTTCGGTTCGGTGACGCCGTGACCCTCGGCGTTCCCGTCGACGCGGGCCGCGCTGCGTCCGGTCCCCGGAGCGCGTTCTCGGCGCCGCCCAGGAGGTGCCGTTCGAGGTCTGACCGGACATCATCATGGAGTGCTCGTGTCACCTGGTGACGCAGCAACTCCACGATCTCGGGCTTCTGGGTGGGGGCCCGTGGTGTCCGTGGGTCAGCGGAGACGCAGCCGCCACGGGTCAGACATACGTGTCCGCGCCGTCGACCCCGCGCCTGGTCGTGGGCCGATATCCGTCCACAGGTCGTGCGATCCGACCACTGTCCCCAGCCCCCGACGTTCGCAGGTGCGACCTGTCCGGCGCCCGCCCGAGGCTGGACGGCGACGGAGCTCATCGGGAGCTCCACGACGACAGGAGATCTGATGATGGACACGTTGGGCCGCACCCGCGACGACTCGGGGATCACGACCGCGGAGTACGCCGTCGGCACCGCCGCCGGCGCAGGGTTCGCGGGGCTTCTCTACACGCTGCTCACCGGCAAGTTCGGCGACCAGCTGCTCGAGCGGCTCTTCAAGCACGTCATGGGCCTGCTCGGCATCGGCTGATGCAGCCGGGGGCTCGCGACGAGTCGGGCACGGCGACCGCCGAGCTCGCGCTGGGGATCCCGCTCCTGGTCGCGCTGACCGCCGGCCTCGTCTGGATGCTGGCGGTCGGTGCGGCCCAGGTCCGGGTGATCGACGCGTCGCGCGAGGCCGCCCGGGCGGTCGCGCGAGGTGACGACGTCGTCGCGGCCGAGACCCTCGCCCTCCGGGTGGCCCCGGAGGGCTCTCGGGTGTCGATCTCCATCGAGGCGAGCCGGGTCGTCGTCACGACGAGGGTCCGGGTGTCCGGGCCCGGCGGGCTGCTGGGCTCGTTGCCCGGGGTCACGGTCACCGCGGACGCCGTCGCACTCGCCGAGGAGGATCCGTGAGGAGAACCGCCGAGGACGGTGCGGCCACCGTGCTCGTCGTCGCCATGGCCGGCGTGCTGATGTTCGTGATGGTCGGGCTCGCCGCAGCGGGCGGCCTCGTCACCGCTCAGCGCCGTGCCCAGGCGGCCGCCGACCTGGCGGCCCTGGCCGGCGCCGCATCACCCGAGCTCGCCTGCAGCCGGGCCGCCGAGGTCGCCCTCGCCAACACCGCAGTGCTCGACAGGTGCCTGGTCGAGGGCCGGGAGGTCAGGGTCGAGGTGTCGGTCGCCGGACCACCCGTGCCGTGGAGGGAGGTGCGCGTCACCGCCGAGGCGCGCGCGGGTCCGGCCTGAGAGCCGGACGACTCACACCCGGTCGGGGCCTTCGTGGTCATGGCCCTCCGCGCGGCGCTCGGCCTCCACGCGCTCGAGCTTGGCGTTGAGGTCGTGCAGCTCCTTGCGCTCCTTGCGGTGCGCGAGGCTTCGCTTGGTGCCCCACCTGAGCACGGCGAAGCCCCACAGGATGGCGGCTCCGGCGGCGACGCCGACGAAGAAGGAGTCGAGGGTCGTCACGTCGAAGCCGAGCAGCTCGCCCCCGGTGCCGGGCTCGCTGACGAAGATCGCCGAGAGCACCGCGATGCCGCCGAGGATTATGAGGCCGAGGCCCAGGATCACCATGAGTCCGAATGTAGACCTAAGTCGGCGGCTGCGGACCACCCGACAGCAGGGCGTCGAGCAAGGAGATCGCGCCGGCCTTGTCGAGGGGGTTGTTCTGGTTGCCGCACTTGGGCGACTGGATGCACGACGGGCAGCCGCTCGAGCACTCGCAGCTGGCGATCGCCTCGCGCGTCGCGGACAACCACCCGGCCGCGGTCCGGAAGCCTCGCTCGGAGAAGCCGGCGCCGCCCGGGTGGCCGTCGTAGACGAAGACGGTCAGCACGCCGGTGTCGGCGTGGCGGGCCGTCGAGACGCCGCCGATGTCCCAGCGGTCGCAGGTCGCGAAGAGCGGCAGCAACCCGATCGAGCAGTGCTCGGCCGCGTGTGCCGCGCCGGGCACGTCGAGTGCCGCCAGCCCGGCCTCGGCGACGACGTCGTCGGGCACGGTCCACCACACCGCCGTCGTCCGCAGCGTCCGCTCCGGCAGGTCGAGCGGCTCCTCCGAGAGCACCTCGCCGCCCGGCTGGCGCCGCTTCAGGTAGGACACGACCTGGTGGGAGACGTCGACCTCACCCAGCACCAGCTCGCACCCTCCCCAGGTCTGGCGCTCGCGGACGGTGACGATGCTGATGTCGGTGACCTCGCGCGCCGTCGTGCTGAAGGTGGGCTCGTCGCGGCGCATGACGGCGACGTGGTGGTCGAGGTCGAGGCTCTCCACGAGCCACGACTCGCCCTGGTGGACGTAGACCGCGCCCGGGTGAGCCTGGTTGTGCGCACCACCGGCGTCGACGGTGCCGATCATCCGTCCGGTGTCGGCCTCGATGAGCTGCACCGGCGAGCCCCCGGCCGAGCGGATGTCCGCGAGGTCCGCCGCCCGGCCGCGGTCGGTCCAGAACCACCCGCGCGGGCGGCTGCGCAGGAGGCCGAGCGCCACCAGCTCGTCGACGACCTCGCGCGCGGTCGGGCCGAAGAGCGGGAGGTCGGCCTGGGTCAGCGGTGACTCCTGGGCCGCGGCCGCGAGGTGCGGCCCCATCACGTGCGGGTTCGACGGATCGAAGACCGAGGCCTCGACCGGGGCACCGATCAGCATCTCGGGATGTGTGACGAGATAGGTGTCGAGCGGGTCGTCCTTGGCGACGAGCACGCCGAGGGCGTCCTGGGCGCCGCGGCCGGCACGGCCCACCTGCTGCCAGAAGGCCGCCCGGGTGCCCGGGAAGCCGGCGATCAGCACCGCGTCGAGGCCGCTGATGTCGATGCCGAGCTCGAGCGCGTTCGTGGCCGCCAGCCCGACCAGGTCGCCACGTCGCAGTGCGGCCTCGAGGGCGCGCCGCTCCTCGGGGAGGTAGCCGCCGCGATAGGCCGCGACGCGGTCCGGGAGCGACGGGTCGACCTCGGCCAGGAGTCCGGCGGCTGTCAGCGCGACCTGCTCGGCGCCGCGCCGCGACCGGATGAAGGCCAGCGTGCGCACGTCCTCGGCCACCAGGTCGGCCAGCAGGTCGGCCACCTCGGTCGAGGCGGCGCGCCGCACGGGTGCTCCGTTCTCCCCGGAGTGCGAGGTGAACGGCGGCTCCCACAGCAGCAGCGACACCGTGCCGCGCGGCGAGTCGTCGCGGGTCAGTGCGACCACGTCGAGGCCGGTCAACCGGGAGGCGGTCTCCCCGGGCTGGGCGACGGTGGCCGAGGCCAGCACGAAGGTCGGGTGGGCGCCGTACATCGCGCACACGCGGCGCAGCCGACGCAGCACGTGGGACACGTGCGCCCCGAAGACGCCGCGGTAGTGGTGGCACTCGTCGACGACGACGTAGCGCAACGAGCCCAGGAGCCGCGACCAGCGGTGGTGCGAGGGGAGCAGCGAGCGGTGGAGCATGTCGGGGTTGGTGAGGACGTACTCGCCGAAGTCCCGCGTCCAGTCGCGCTCCTCTCGCGAGCTGTCGCCGTCGTGGGCCGAGAGGCGTACGTCGAGTCGCAGCGACTCCAGGCCGGCGAGCTGGTCGTGGGCGAGCGCCTTGGTCGGGGCGAGGTAGAGCACCGACGCGCCGCGCTCCCCGCGAGGCCCGCGAGCCAAGCGGATGGCCGACAGCGCCGGCACCTGGTAGGCCAGCGACTTCCCCGACGCGGTGCCCGTCGCGACGATCACGTGGTCGCCGGCGTGGGCCGCGTCGGCCGCCACGACCTGGTGTCGCCAGGGCCGGGCGACCCCGTGGGCTGCATAGGCGCCGCGCACGTCATCGGGCACCCAGTCGGGCCAGTCCTCGTGGACGGCCTCGCGCGCGGGCAGCACCTCGAGGTGTCGGAGCCGGTCCTCGCGGCCGGGGACGCCGGTGAGCCGCCGGATCAGCACGTCGACCGGCGGCAGCACGCGGGGACGGGACTGGCTCACTCGGGGCAGTCTCGCAAAGGGTGCCGACACCCCCGGAAGCGGTGATCTGTTGGGGAGCCCTGCGAAACCCGTGTGACTCGTGGTTTGATACCACCCGGAACGAACATGTGGGCTCAGTGGTGTGCCCGCAGGCGCACTGTCCGAACGAATTCGGGGACCGGGGAGCAGTCGTGGATCTCACCCTTGCGACACGCGAGGTCGACGGTCGCGCCCTCGTGACGGTCGGTGGCGAGATCGACGTCTACACCGCTCCCAAGCTGCGCGACTGCATCACCGAGCTCGTCGGCTCCGGCACCTACGACATCGTGATCGACCTCGAGGCCGTCGAGTTCCTCGACTCGACCGGCCTCGGCGTCCTGGTCGGCGGCCTGAAGAAGGTCCGCGCCCACGACGGCTCGCTCGACCTGGTGTGCACCCAGGAGCGACTGCTCAAGATCTTCCGGATCACCGGTCTGGCCAAGGTGTTCGTCATCCACGACGCCCTCGGTCTCGCGCCGGGCGCCTGAGGCGCCTGCTCCCTCTCGCTCACCCCTCCGGGCATGCCCGGAGGGGCTTTTCGTCGTCCGGCGCGACGCCTCGGTGTGGTGTAGGTCACCCTGCACCGTGATCTGGGTCACGTCTGCGTAGACTCCGGCGCGTTCATGGAAGTGATCCAGTCCCAGTAGGAGGACGCATGACGGGGATCTTGCCCGCAGTCGTGAAGCCGGAGCTCGAAGGTGGCAACCTCGTGCTGGTCGTCGTCGTCGCCCTGATCGCGCTCGGCGCGCTCGGGATGGCCGCGATGTTCCGGTCGCAGGTGCTCGCCGCCGGCGAGGGCACCGACAACATGAAGACCATCGCCCAGGCCGTGCAGGAAGGCGCCAACGCCTACCTGACGCGGCAGTTCCGCACTCTCGGGATCTTCGCCGCTGTGGCGTTCGTGGTCCTCTTCGCACTGCCCGCCGACGATGTCGCCGTACGCATCGGACGCTCCATCTTCTTCCTCGTCGGGGCGGGCTTCTCCGCCGCCATCGGCTACCTCGGCATGAGTCTCGCGGTCCGTGCCAACCTCCGCGTCGCGGCAGCCGCCGAGACCGAGGGTCGCGACCCGGCCATGACCATCGGCTTCCGCACCGGCGCCTTCGTCGGCATGGCGACCGTTGGCCTCGGCCTCCTGGGCGCCAGCGTCGTGGTGCTGCTCTTCAAGGACGAGGCGCCCCACGTGCTCGAGGGCTTCGGCTTCGGTGCCGCGCTGCTCGCCATGTTCATGCGAGTCGGCGGTGGCATCTTCACCAAGGCCGCCGACGTCGGCGCCGACCTCGTCGGCAAGGTCGAGCAGGGCATCCCCGAGGACGACCCGCGCAACGCCGCCACCATCGCCGACAACGTCGGCGACAACGTCGGCGACTGCGCCGGCATGGCCGCGGACCTCTTCGAGTCCTACGCCGTCACGCTGGTCGCCGCGCTGATCCTCGGCGCCGCCGCCTTCGGCGACAAGGGCCTGGTCTTCCCGCTGCTGATCCCGGCGATCGGAGCGCTGACCGCGGTCGTCGGCATCTACATCACCAAGCCGCGCCCCGGGGAGAACGGCCTCACCACGATCAACCGCGCGTTCTACATCTCCGCCGCCATCGGCGCGGTCGCCTCGGTGATCCTGTCCTACCTCTACCTGCCCGGATCGTTCGCCGACTTCGGCCCGGACTTCGCCGCCATCGACGGCGACCCGCGCTTCGTCGCCAGCGCCGCCGTGGTGATCGGCATCGTGATGGCCGCGGGCATCCTCGCCCTCACCGGCTACTACACCGGCACCGAGTTCCGTCCGGTCAAGGACGTCGGCAAGACCTCGCTCACCGGTCCGGCCACCGTCATCCTGTCGGGCCTGAGCGTCGGCTTCGAGTCGGCGGTCTACACGACGCTGGTCATCGGGGCTGCCGTGTTCGGTGCCTACCTGCTCGGTGGCGCGACCCTGACCGTCTCGCTCTTCGCCGTGGCGCTCGCCGGCTGCGGCCTGCTGACCACCGTCGGCGTCATCGTCGCGATGGACACCTTCGGCCCGGTCTCCGACAACGCGCAGGGCATCGCCGAGATGTCCGGCGACGTCAGCGAGGAGGGCGCGCAGATCCTCACCGAGCTCGACGCCGTGGGCAACACCACCAAGGCGATCACCAAGGGCATCGCGATCGCGACGGCCGTGCTCGCCGCGACCGCGCTCTTCGGCTCGTACGCCACCTCGGTCGCCGAGGCCTACCTCGAGTCGGGCGCCACCGAGGCGCTCGACTTCACGGTCTTCAACCCCGGCGTGCTCGTCGGCGTGCTGCTGGGTGCGGCCGTGGTGTTCCTCTTCTCCGGCCTCGCCATCAACGCCGTCGCCCGCGCGGCGGGTGCGGTCGTGATGGAGGTGCGCCGCCAGTTCCGCGACATCCCCGGGATCATGGAGGGCACCGGTCGTCCGGAGTACGGCAAGGTCGTCGACATCGTCACCCGCGACTCGCTCCGCGAGCTGATCACGCCGGGCATCCTGGCCGTGATGGCTCCCGTCGCGGTCGGCTTCGGCCTCGGTGTCACCGCACTCGCTGGCTTCCTCGCCGGCGCGATCGGCGCCGGCACGCTGATGGCCGTCTTCCTGGCCAACGCCGGCGGGGCCTGGGACAACGCCAAGAAGCTCGTCGAGGACGGCAACCACGGCGGCAAGGGATCGCCCGCCCACGAGGCGACGATCATCGGTGACACGGTCGGCGACCCGTTCAAGGACACCGCCGGCCCGGCCATCAACCCGCTCATCAAGGTGATGAACCTCGTCTCGCTGCTCATCGCGAGCGCCATCGTCTCGATGAGCGTCGGCAAGGACGAGAACGACGCCCTGCGCATCGTCATCGCCCTCGTCGCGGTCGCGATCATCACCGTCGCGGTGGTCATCTCGAAGCGGCGGGAGGTCGCGATCTCGGACGACGCGCCGGCGGCTTCCTCGGTCTGAGGCGCTTGCTCGACCCGTACGACGTCATGGCGGCTGGTTGCCTCGGCAACCGGCCGCCATGACGCGTCTCAGCGCTCGTCGAAGTGGGGGCGGGTCAGCTCGCCGGTGAGTCCGCCGAGGGCGGTCCGGTCGTCGGTGTCGCCGGCGTGCGGGCCCTGGAGCCACTGGGCGAACGACCAGATCCCCGAGAGCCGCCACTCGAGGTCGAAGAGCCGCACGAGCCTCGGGTCGTGCGGCACGTCGCGACCCCCGTGCACGAGCGTCGCGAGGTCGCGCTCGCGCGGGGCCAGCAGGAGCGACTCCCAGTCGATGAGCCACGTGCGCCCGCGCGCGAGCCACTGGTTGCGCACGTGGGGCTCGCCGTGGGTGACGACGTACGTCGACGGGTCGGCGAGGTCGAGGAGCCGGGCGTGCTCGCGCGCCCAGCCTCCGACTCGCGTCAGGTGCTCGAGCAGGAGCTCGCGGGCGCTCGGGCCGAGGGGGGCCGGACACTCCTGCTGCAGCAGGAGTCGCAGCCGATCGCCGAGGTCCGGAACGATCTCGGTCGTCCAGGCCCGGGCGGACGACGGTGCCGCGACGGTGTGGAGCGCGGCCAGCAGGTCGGGCAGCTCGTCGACCGAGGCCTCGGGACGTGTGCCCTCCAGCCACCCGTTCGCGCTCGAGGTCCGCGTGCCGGCCGGGACGGCGTACGCACCCCCGACGGTGGCGATGCTCGGCCACACGAAGTCGAGGTGCAGCGCCGCCGCCGAGCCGTAGGCCGCCTCGAGCGTCGCGTGAATGTGGCGCGGCAGGTCCGGGTCGAGGGTGGCGAAGAGCACCGGCTCACCCGCGACGTCGACCCGCCAGTGGTGCGCGCCCCAGCCGACCGGCAGGTGCTCGACCCCGTCGGCTCGGGGCTCCCAGTGACGCCGGACGACGTCGAGCACCTGCTCGTCGCTCACGTCCGAGGGTCGCTCGAGCACCGGCCGCGTCCCTCAGGAGGGCATGAGCGGGGTCTGGATGACCTTCGCCCCGGTGCGGCGGTCGACCAGCTTGCCTCGCCCGGTGGGCATCGGCTCGAACTTCTGGCCGTGCAGGATCGATCCCTCCTCCTTCGAGCCCGACAGCAGGAGACCGGGGGTGCCGATCTCCTTGAGCCGCTTCTGGAGCGGCTCGAAGCTGCCGCCGCCGGAGCCGCCGGCGGCGCGCGCGACCACCAGGTGCAGCCCGATGTCGCGAGCCTGCGGGAGGAACTCGACCAGCGCGTGGAGGGGGTTGGGCTGGGACGCGGCGATCGACTCGTAGTCGTCGATGAGCACGAACAGTCGCGGACCGGCCCACCGCGGTGCCTGTCGTGCGGTGGGGTCGATGGTGATCCCGGCGAGCCGCTCCTGCAGCGCCGCGACGATCTGGGCGACCTTCTCGGTCGCGTCCTTGGAGTTCGTCACGTAGGCCAGCTGGTGTGCCGTCGTGACGGCCCCGATCAGGCCCCAGCGGTAGTCGAAGGTGATGATCTTCGCCTCCTTCGGGGTCCAGCGCTGGGTGATCCCGCCGGCGATGGCGCGCAGCACGTTGGACTTGCCCGACTCCACGTCGCCGAGGACGAGGAAGTGGGGCTCGGCGTCGAAGTTGACGAACTCCGGGGCCAGGGCGTCCTCGTTGAGGCCGATGGGGACCAGGCCGCCCACCGACTCCGGCGTCTGCTGGGGCAGCTCGGTGTAGGGGAGCTCGCGCGGCAGCAGCCGGACCTCCGGTGCCTCGGGACCGGTCCACGCCGCTCGTACGTCGCGCACCATCCGGGCTACGCCCTCGCTGAGGTCGTCGACCGAGGAGGACCCGTCGATCCGGGGTAGCGCGGTGAGGTAGTGCAGCTTGTTGGCGCTCAGGCCCCGACCGGGCGACTTCTCCGGGACGTTGCGGGCCGCGCGGCGGTCGATGTCGGACTCGGCAGGGTCGCCGAGTCGCAGCTCGAGGCGCTGGGCGATCAGGTCGCGGAGCGCCGGCCGCAGCTCCATCCACCGCTGGATCGAGATGACGACGTGCACGCCGAAACCCAGTCCCCGTGTCGCGATCCTGGTGATCTGCGCCTCCAGCTGCTCGTGCTCCTGCCGGATCGTGCCCCACCCGTCGACGACGAGGAAGATGTCGCCGTAGCCGTCCCCGGGGTCGGCCCCCGAGGCGACCTTGCGCCGATAGGTGTTCATCGAGTCGATCCGGTTGGCCGTGAAGTGCGCCTCGCGGTCGTCGATGATGCCGTTGATCTGCGCGACCGTGCGGCGCAGTCGCTCGACGTCCAGGCGGGTGGCGACCGATCCCACGTGGGGGAGGTCGATGAGCCCCGACAGGGTGCCGCCGCCGAAGTCGATGCAGTAGAACTGCACCTCCCGGGGCGAGTGCGTCAGCGACAGGGAGCTGATGAGCGTGCGCAGCAAGGTGCTCTTGCCGCTCTGCGGCCCACCGACGACGACCGCGTGCGAGCTCGCGAGGTCGACCCACATCGGGTCGCGACGCTGGTCGAACGGCTTGTCCTCGATGGCCACGGGCGCCGAGAGGTATCGCTCGGGCAGACGGCGGGCGAGCAGCCCGCGGTCGGTGGGCACCAGCGGGGACAGCAGGCCGTCGACGGCGGGCGAGTCGTCCAGGGGTGGGAGCCACACCTGGCGCGCAGGCTGACCGTGGCCTCGCACCTGGTCGACCATGATCTCCATCAGGGTCACCGACGGTCCGGTCCCGGAGCCCTCGGGCTCCGGATCCGCCACCAGGAGGTCGGCCTCCTGCGGAGGCTCGACGTAGCCGATGGGGAAGCGCTGCACCTGCAGCGAGGCGGAGTGGGTGCCGGCACCGACGCCCGAGGAGACGGGCACCTTGCCGCCCTTGTAGGGAGCCGAGACGTACGCCGCGCGGAACCGGACCAGCCCGACCGTCGAATCCTTGAGGTAGCCGTGGCCCGGGGCGCTGGGCAGCTCGTAGGCGTCGGTGACGCCGAGCACCGTCCGACTCTCCATGGCGGAGAAGGTGCGCAGGCCGATCCGGTAGGACAGGTGGGTGTCGAGCCCCCGCAGCTTGCCCTCCTCGAGCCGTTGGGAGGCGAGCAGGAGGTGGACGCCCAGCGAGCGACCGAGACGCCCGATCATCACGAAGAGGTCGATGAAGTCGGGCTTGGCGCTCAGCAGCTCGCTGAACTCGTCGACCACGATGAACAGCGACGGCATCGGCTCGAGGTCGGCGCCCTGCTCGCGAGCCTTCTCGTAGTCCTTGAGGGAGGAGTAGTTGCCCGCTGCTCGCAGGGCCTCCTGCCGGCGCACCATCTCACCCGCGATGGCGTCCTTCATGCGGTCGACGAGGATGAGCTCGTCCTCGAGGTTGGTGATCACCGCGGAGGTGTGGGGCAGCACGTCCATGCTCGCGAAGGTGGCGCCGCCCTTGAAGTCGACGAGCACGAAGTTGAGCACGTCGGGGGAGTGCGACACCGCGAGTCCGAGCACGAGGGTGCGCAGCAGCTCGGACTTGCCGGACCCGGTGGCGCCGATCACGAGCCCGTGCGGGCCCATGCCGCCCTGCGCCGACTCCTTGATGTCGAGGTCGATCGGGCTGCCGGTGGGTCCGACGCCGATCGGCACGCGCAGCCGGTCACGCGGAGCGCGCGGGCGCCACGTGGTGTTGGTGTCGATCGTGTGCGGGTCGCCGAGCCTGAGCAGGTCGGGCAGGGTCATGTCGACGGTGAGCAGGTCGGTCGGCTCGTCGGAGGAGCCCGACGGCATCCGGTAGCGGCTCATCGAGCGTGCGAGCGTCGCGCACTCGTGCATGGAGAGCTCGTCGGGGGAGCCGAGCGGTGACCGCGTCACCTGTCCGGTCACGGCGTCACGGCGCAGCCCGACGACCGACCTGCCGTCGATCTGCAGCTGCAGCACGCCTGTGGGGTACTCGGTGGGCAGGACGGCCCGCAGGTCGACGACCGTCACGCCCTGGACCAGCCCGGAGGCCAGCTGCGCCTCCGGGTGCACGCGCCCGCCGTCGAGGATCACCACCAGGTGCGGCCCCTCGGGCTGGGAGTCCGCGCCGAACCGCGGTCGCTGGCTGAGCTCCTCGCCGAGCTGGTTCTCGATGGCGAGCAGGTCGTCACCGATCAGCCGCACCTGCCCGACCGCGTCGGTGTCGTCGCCCAGGGCGTGGGGCAGCCACTTGAGCCACTCCCAGTCCTCGACGGTGTTGATCCCCGCGCAGACCGCGATGCGGACGTCGTCGGGCGACTGCATCGTGGCGAGCTGCGCGATCAGCGCGCGGGTCATCATCCGCGCCGCCTCCGGCTCACCGGACATGCTGATCAGCCCGAAGGCCCTGAGGGACACGGCCACCGGGAGGTCGGGGACCGTCTTGTGGGTGCGCACGAAGCGGCGCAGCGCGCCCGACGAGATGGGCTCGAGGTCCTCGACCGGCTTCGTCTCGGGTGTCACGAGGGACACCGCGAGGCGCTGCGGTCCGGATGCGATCCGGACCGCCAGGTGGTCGACGTCGTTGGTGCGCCGCTCCCACAGCCGGGTGCCGAGCGCGAGGCACCACAGCGACCTCGGCTCCGGGTGGTGCCACAGGGCGGCCTTGCGCTGCTGGTCGGCGGCCTTGCGTGCCTGGCGACGGACCTGCACCAGGTAGCGCTGGTAGTCGCGTCGGTCCCCGTCGAGCTTGCGCCTCTTGTCGGCGGACTGACGACCCATGCTGCCGAACATCATCCCGGCGAAGGCGATGCCCATCATGCCCATCCCGACCATCATGATCGGGTTGCCACCGCCCCCGCTGGTGCGCGCGACCATCATCAGGCCCATCCCGCCCATGCCGGCCATCATGGGAAGCACCATGAGCGCCTGTCCGGCGCCGCCGCCGGAGACCGTCTCGGGGAGCTCGGGGGGCGAGTCCAGCACGATCTCGCCACGCGGCTCACGGGGAGCGCGCTGGCGTGTCGGTCGACGGAAAGGTTGCGTCCCCATGTGCAGTCCCTCGGAAGTCTCTCGGCGCCCCGCGTGAACCCACGCCCGGTGATCGGCGACCATGGGCCAGAATGCGGGTGACAATACCGGGCGACGTCGGGGGGTCCGACGTCCGTGAGGGGTGCTGATGGCTGCGAGTCCCATGTCCAGTTTGACCCGACTCACCGTGGTGACGTCGAGCACCCGCATGGATCTGGCTGTGCCGCTCGAGCTCACGGTCGCCGAGCTCATGTCGAGCCTCGTCGAGACCCTGGGGTCCGACGTCGCCGACCAGGGCGCGGCCGCCGGCGGCTTCGTGCTGCAGCGATCCGGGGAGACGGCGCTCGATCCGTCGATGACACTGCGCGCCGCCCAGGTGCGTGACGGGGAGATGCTGCACCTGCGCATGCAGGTCGGTCAGATGCCCGAGGTGGCCTACGACGACGTGCTGGAGGCGGTCGCCGACGGTGTGCTGACCAGGTCCAAGCGGTGGACCGAGGAGGACACCGCGCGCGCCTGCTCCTGGCTCGCCGCGCTGTGCGTCGGCTTCGTGCTCGGCTCCTGCCTGCTCGCGGGTCCGTCGTGGGCGGCGCCGGCAGCCGTCAGCGGTGGCCTGGCGTTGCTGCTCGTCGGGGTGTCGGTGGTGCTCGGCCGTGCCTTCGACCGACCCGGTACGTCGCTGGTCGCGGCTGGCTTCGCGATCGCCTCGGCGTTCGCCGGCGGGGCGATGGCGTTCGGCGGTCGACTCACGGTGGTCTCGTTCGGAGCCGACCAGCTGCTTCCCGCGGCCGCGGCCGCCGTGCTCGTCGCGGCCGTGTGTCGCGTGCTGCTCCCCAGGGGAGTGGCCGGCTTCACCGCGACGATCGGCACCGGTCTCCTCGCGGTCGCCGGTTCGCTGGCGGCCGGCGTGGGCGGCCTCGACGTCGCCGCGACCGCGGCGTTCACCGCTGGGGTGGCCCTGCTGGCCTCCCCAATCATCCCGGTGGCCTCCTTCAAGATGTCGCGGCTCAACCTGCCCATCGTCCCGACCGGCGCGGACGACCTCCGCGCCGAGACCGCCTCCGTCGACGGGACCCGGGTGCTGCGCCAGGCCGTGATGGCCGACCAGTACATGACCGGCATCGTCACCGCCCTCGCCACGATCCTCGGGGGGGCGGCCGTCCTCCTGGCCGACGGCGACGGGGTCCAGACCGTGCTGGCAGGGGTGCTGGGCGGGATCGCCGCGCTCCGGGCGCGCCTGTTCACCGGACGGGCGCAGCGGCTCTCGCTGCTGCTCGCCGGCGCCGTCGCCGGCTTCGCCGTGCTCCGCGCCATGGCGACGTCGTTCGACACCTGGTCGGCGCAGCTGGCCCTGGTCCTGGGAGTC
Organism: Nocardioides hwasunensis; assembly: GCF_014779665.1. Taxonomy (GTDB): domain Bacteria; phylum Actinomycetota; class Actinomycetes; order Propionibacteriales; family Nocardioidaceae; genus Nocardioides; species Nocardioides hwasunensis. The sequence goes on from NZ_JACXYY010000005.1 coordinate 107,421, forward strand.
GCGATCCTGGCGCTCGCCATGTTCTGGCTCGTCGTCGTGCTCCCGGGACGTCGCTACGCCCCCCCGAGCAGCCGCGCCGCCGACATCGTCGAGGCGCTCCTCGTCCTGTCGGTGCTGCCACTGATCCTCGGGATCATGGGCGTCTACAGCCGGATCCGCGAGCTCGTCGGGTAGGTCTGCCGATCAGACGCCGAGGACCGACCGCTCCCCGGCGGTGAGCTCGGGGCGGACCAGGTGCACCTGTCCGCGGGTCACCACCGCAACGGCGTGCCGCGGCACGACGGTGAGACTGGCCGAGGCCTCGCCCAGGCCGAGGGCCCGGCCTATCTCCGTGGCCAGCGGCGCGCTGACGGCGTCGAAGAAGGCGACCTCGACGTGGGCGAGCCCCGCGACCCGGGTCAGGTCGAGGCGTGCCTCGTCGAGGTGTCCGACGCGCAGGTGGCAGTGCCAGTCCGGCACGTCGCCGACGGGACCGGAGCTGCCGAGGTCGTCGACGAGCAGGGTCGGTGTCTGTGCGGGCGCCCGGTTCCGGTCGAGCGACGGCACGAAGCTCGTGTCACCGCCGTGGCGCACCACGCCGGCCCACGACGACGTACGGGTGCTGGCCACCCGCACGCTGGCGCCCGCCAGCGCCGCTCGCAGGGCCAGCAGGCGCGCGACGTGGGGCGCGGTGAGGACGACCGCCCGGGTGCCACGCTGCCGGAACAGGCGGAGCGTCAGCGGTCCGGCCTTGGTCTGCCCCAGCTCGATGCCGCTGCGCGGGGCCGGCAGCACCTGGCCGGAGGCGAGGGGACGTGCCCACGAGGTCATGCCGCTCGCTCCCGGGGGACACCCAGCAGCGTGGTCGCCTGCAGCAGCGGCAGCTGGTCACCGACCACCGGCGCGACCCGCAGGCCCAGCAGCGCCGCAGTGGCCCCGAGCGAGGCGACGGCGTTGCCCACCACCTCGGTGGGTCCACTGACGCGCATCAGCACGGTCACCGTCGGGGTCCTGCCGGTGTCGTCGGACTGGAGCACGACGCTCGTCGCCACCACCGGGGCCGGCACCTGCTGGGCGAGCTCGGCCAGGCGGAGCAGGACGTCGGACCCGGTCACGGCGAACGTGTGGGCGGCGCCGTCGGCGAGCTCGACCTGGCCCATCGACTCGCCGGTGGCGAACAGGCTCACGTCCGGGCCGGTCACCGTCCGTCCGACCGCTCCGGCCGCGGCCGCCGCCACGGCCCGCTCGGAGAGCCGCCTGACCTCGACGCCGGTGACGTGGAGCAGCTCCTCGGCCCGGAGCACGCACCGCCGCAGGATCTGGTGGATCGCGGGTGTGCCGCCCCGCTCGACGATCACGTCCGCGGCGTAGGCCGTGTCGAGGGTGAGGACCAGGTGGCGGCTCGCCCGCTGGGCGGGTCGCGCACCGGGTCCCACGAGGCTCTCCGCCGCCGGCATCGCTGGCCACACGACGGTCACCACCCGCACGTTGGCCAGCGGCACGCCCTCGATGCGCAGCAGGGCGGCCAACCGGTCGAGGTCGATCGGTGCGTCGTCGTTGAGCACCGAGCTCAGGGGCATCTCGAGGGGGACCGACCAGGTCGTCTCGCCCTGGATGACCCCGACCGCGGCGCCACGCCCGGCCGAGGGCACGGTGACGACCCGGAACTGGTCCCCGGGACGCGCCGCCTCGCGGCGCCCACGAGGGCGCCGCAGGCGCATGCCGAACCACGATCGGATCACGCCGTAGAGCGGCCGGCCGTGGACGGTCACCAACGCCAGCACGGCGCACACCGCGGAGGTCGCCGCGCCGACGGGGAGCCAGGCTCCTCCGAAAACCCAGGCCACGAGCCCGGCTGCGATCGCGATCTCCAGCAGCACGAGCCGTGGGCGCGAGGCGAGTGGCATGGGGGGAGTATGCCCCACGCGCAAGCCTCGGGGGCCTAGGGTTGGCCCAGCGTGAGAGGCCGCTCGGAAGGTGCCGCCCGACGCGACGGGGGTGCCCGACCGGCGGCAGTCCTCGACCCGCCAGCTGTGAAGGGGACCACGGTGCAGACCCGGCGCGACCAGCTCCACGCCTACCGCTTCATGACCCGTCGTGCCATGTCGTCGCTGGTCACGGGCGAGCCCGACGCCGTCGAGCCGCCGATGCGCCGCCTGACGGTGATGACCATCAGCGGCATCATGGTCGCCATCGTCGTGGCCGCGGTGTTCGCGGTCATCGGGCTGCTCAAGGGCGGAGGCGGCGACCAGTGGCGCAACGAGGGCGCGGTCGTGCTCGAGGAGGAGACCGGCGCCCGCTACGTCAACATCGGCGGCACCCTCTTCCCGGCCCTCAACTACTCCTCCGCGGTGCTGGCCTCGGGCGCCGGTGACGCCGTGAAGCTCCAGGAGGTCTCGCGGTCCGACCTGGCCACGGCCGGGCGGGGCCGGTTGATCGGGATCGCCGGTCTCCCGGACTCGATGCCCGACCCGGAGGACCTGGTCCGCGGTCCGGTGTCGGTCTGCTCCCAGCCGCAGCAGGAGGGGATCGAGACCCTGGCCGAGGTCGTGGTCGACATCGGTTCGACCCCGGCGAAGGCGCTGCCGAGCACCGAGGGCGTCTACGTCGAGTCGTTCGACGGCGACCGGTTCCTGCTCTACGGCGGCGAGCGCCTGCCCGTCGCCCGCGAGGTGGAGGCGGCCCTCCAGATAGGCGAGGCGCCGGCGCCGGTCGGCAGCGCCTTCTTGACCTCGATCCCGATGGGCGCCGCCCTCGAGACCCCCGTCCTCGAGGCACAGGGCGAGCCCGTCGACATCGGTCGACCCCTGCGCGTCGGCCAGGTGGTGGAGGTCAACGACGGCACGTTCCGGGTGGTCCTGGCAGACGGTCTCGCCCGGGTCAGCGACGTCCAGGCCAAGCTGCTCCTCACCGCCGAGCTGGCCGGCGAACGGCGCGAACCGATCGAGCTGTCCCTCTCGGAGGTGCTCGACCTCGGCGAGGGTGCCGGGCTCGGCGGGGTGATGGCCGGGCTGCCCGAGGTCATGCCCTCGTTGCCCTCGCAGTCGGCCAGCACCGTGTGCGCCGTCTACATCGAGGGGGACGAGCGCCCCGGGTTCGCGATTCCCGCCGGTGCGGGTGGGACGCCCACGCCCACCGGTGAGTCACGCACGTCTCGCACCGGCGGCGCCGACCGTGTCGAGCTCGAGCCGGGACGGGGCATGCTCGCCGCCGCGCCGGACGCCAAGGCCGTCTACTACATCGGCGCCCCGGGACGCCGCTACGCCGCTGCCGGCCTGCAGACGTTGGCGGGGTTCGGGTACGGCGAGGTGGAGCCCGTCGTGGTGCCCGCCGAGCTGATCGCGATCCTGCCGCCGGGGCCCGCCATGGATCCCGCGAAGGCACGCGAGTCCGCCGGCTGAGGGTGCTCCCAGGACCATCCACCGAGTTTCCACGGCGTTTCGGGTTTGCCATAGTGATATCGGGGGATGCTGACTGCATCCGATCCAACTAACAGGAGGCACGGCTGTGGCCGGTAGTTTCGCAACAAGTCAAGAGGCGATGGCCGCTGGCGCGGCGCACGTCGACGAGGCAACCCAGCTCGTCCAGGGCCAGATCACCACCCTGCGCGGCGAGGTCGAGACCATGATGGGTGGATGGGGCGGCAGCGCTGCCTCGGCCTTCACCGGTCTGCACCAGAACTTCGAGGGTCAGGCGACCCGGATCAACAACGCGCTGATCGCGATGCAGGAGGCGCTGGTCTCGACCCGCGCCACCTACGTCAACCAGGAGGACCAGGAAACCTCCGCCATCAGCAGCCTGTCCGGCCAGATCAACGAGATGTGAGGTAGAGCGACATGAGCGAGATCCGCGTCAACTTCGGTTCACTCGATGCCGGCCGCGCCGGCATCCTCAAGACCCACGGCCAGCTGGTCGCCACGCTGGACGACCTCGAGGCCAACCTCCAGCCGATGCTGCAGACCTGGGACGGTGAGGCCCGCGAGGCCTACTTCCGCTGCAAGCAGGAGTGGGACTCCGCCGCCGCCGCCATGGCTGCCACGCTCAACCAGATCGGCACGGCTGTCGGCACCGCCAACGAGAACTACGGCTCCGCCGAGCGCGCGGCCACCCAGACCTGGTCCTGAGCACCTGGCACACCCGTGATTCCGGGCGACACCTCCGGGAGTCGCCCGGAACCGCGGTGGGCGCTGTGCAGCTGACGAACTGAGGAAGAGATGAGCGGGGACTACAGCTACGACGACGAGGGCGTGACCCTCAGCAACAGCGACAGCGGTGCCAACACCGCCACCTCGCTCGACGGCTACGACGGCGAGATCAACCCGAACCAGAACTGGCCCGGCACGGTCGTCAACAAGAAGGAACTGGTCGCCAAGCCCGACGACATGCGGACCGTGGCCAAGGAGCTCAAGGACCTGGCCGACCGCATCAGGGAGAGCTCGTCGGTGCGCGAGGTCGAGCGTGCCTCGAACGACGTGCAGATGGGGCCCTCGGACTGGCAGGCCACCAACTACCTGAAGCAGGCGGGCGTCCAGACGGCAGGTCTGGTGGCCGGGGGCGCCAAGCAGATCGCCGCCAACCTCGACCAGGCTGCAGCCGCCATCGAGGCGGCCGCCGACGGCTACGACAACGCCGAGCAGAGCAACCAGTCCGGCTTCAACCGGTGACGTCGCAGGACTGAGGAGAAGGAACAGACATGGTCGACGCCGAGTACAACTACCAGAGTGTCTCGCGACAGCAGGACACCAGCAGCTACAGCCAGGACTACGACACGATCAAGGCCGGCTTCGAGAGCAACGTGCAGCCGGGCTCGATCGAGGGCGCGAAGTCGGCGTGGAGCAACATCGCCACCCTCATGGGCGAGGACGGCGCTCCGCGCATCCTGTCGCTGGCCAACGACCTGTTGAGCTCGTGGGAGTCCGAGGCATCGGTCGAGGCCCAGGAGCACCTCAAGTTCGCCGAGGCGACCGCGCGTGCGCTCGCCGACAACGCGATGCAGATGGCCCGCGGGTTCGACTACGCGCACCAGTACGCCACCTGGTACCGCGACCACATGCCCGGCACGGGCATGGTCCAGACGGGCGCCGACGACGGCTACGCCCGCGAACACCTCGTCGCCTACCTGACCCGGATCAACGAGGTCACCGGCTACAACGTGCCCCCCTACGTCCAGACCAAGCTGGCACAGTCGGGCGTGACACCGCCCCCGAACCCCGAGATGCCCGGTGTGGGTCCCGGCCCCGGGCCCGGTCCCGCAGGCCCCGGTCCCGGGCCGACCCCCGGGCCGACTCCTGGGCCCACCCCTGGACCGACTCCCGGGCCGACCCCCGGACCGACTCCCGGGCCGACCCCTGGACCGACTCCCGGGCCCACCCCTGGACCGACTCCCGGGCCCACCCCCGGACCGACTCCCGGGCCTCACCCCGGTCCCATCCCCGGTCCGGGCGACGGCGGCGTCGGACCCGGCTCGTACCCGGGTGCCGACGGTGGCGGTGGCGGAGGTGCCCACGGCACCGGCCTGGACTCTCGTTCCTCCCTGTCGGGTCTCGGGTCCGGTGGAGGCGCCGGCGGCAGCTTCAGCGCCGGCAGCGGCGGTCTCGGTGCCGGCGGAGGTGGTCTCGGTGCCGGTGGCGGTGGCCTCGGCGCGGGAGGTGGCCTGGGCTCCGGCGCACCCAGCGGTCTCGGTGCGGGTGCTGGCGCAGGTGCCGGCTCCGGCCTCGGTGCCGGCGCGGGCGGCGGCATCGGCGCAGCAGGCCGTGGTGCCGGACCGGGCATGATGCCTGGTGCTGGGGCGAGCGGTCAGGGCGACGAGGAGCGCGAGCGCGAGACCTGGCTCGTCGAGGACGAGGATGTGTGGGGCGGCGACGACGTCCCCCCGGACCTCACCTGAACCGACCGACCACCTCTTCGACAAGGACAGCATGATCGTGAAGACGATGCGTCTCGGGCGCACCGCACTGGTGCTGGCGTCGCTGGCACTCGCAGTCTCCGCCTGCGGTGACCAGCCGTCGTCCGGATCGGCGGCCTCTGGCTCGTCGGCGCCGGACGACTCAGCCGCCACCGAGTCGGGCTCGAGCCTCGGCGCCGAGCTCGGCGACTACGACGGACTGTGCTCGTGGGTGTCACCGTCCGACCTCGAGGCGATCTTCGGCGAGCCGGTCGACGCCGTGGGCACCAAGGAGTGCCGCATCGTTCCGGCCGACTCGGCGGGCTCGGACGGCTTCTACCACGTCCGCCTCGACCAGGACGCCGGCTTCGACGCGCTGCTGGCCAACCTCGAGCAGAACCAGTCCGGCATGGGGTTCTCGATCTGCGACACCGACTCCACCCGGTGGCAGGGCATGCGTCTGAGCCGTCAGGTGACCTGTCCCGACGGGGGAGGTGGCGACTTCGCGCCGCAGGTCTCCCTCGAGATCGGGCCCGGCCGGGTGCTCACCAACCAGCCGTTCAGCGCCGACAGCGAGCAGGCCGCGCAGGAGGCCAGCCAGCGGTTCGTCGAGATCATGAAGGTCTTCGCCGCCGGCGTCGAGGGCAAGCCGGTGATCAACGAGGTCATGCCGGGCGCCTGGCTCGAGGTCTACAACCCCGGCAAGCAACCGGTCGACCTGTCGGGTGCCGAGCTGACCGGCTACGACGACTTCGACGACTCCCTGTCCGGCACCCTGCCGGTGCCTGACGGCTCCACGGTGGCACCGGGTCAGCGCCTGGTGCTCGACATCTCGGGCCTCGAGGGCACGACGGGGGACACCCCGTTCATCCAGCTCGCCGACGCCGACGGTCGCCTCATCGACGTCGTCGAGCTGACCAGCGTCGACGACGGAGAGGTCGTGCGCCGCAACGGCGACGGAGGGACCTTCTGTGCCTTCGGCTCCGCTGACGTCACCCAGGGCGAGCCCAACCCGGCCCGCACCGACAGGTGCGAGTGAACGACTGACCGACCGGCGCCTCAGCGGGACGGGCGATCGTCCTCCATCGCGATGACCCGACCGGTGATGGTCTCCCGGTCGAGCCGGGCGATCGCGTCAGCGACGTCCTCGGTGGGGATGAGTCCCGGGAACGAGGTGGGCGCGAGTGCGTTCACCCGGACACCGAAGGCGTCGAACTCGTCGGCCAGGTGGCGGGTGAGCTGGTTGAGCGCGGCCTTGGACGCCGCGTAGACGCCTTGGCCGAGTCGAGGGTAGACGCGGGATCCGGACAGGCTCGAGATGTTGACCACGCTCCGGTTCTCCGCGCGGTTCTCGGCCGCTCGGTCACGCCAGAAGAGCTGGGCCACACGCACGGCGAGCTGCAGCGGCACGGCCACGTTGACCGCGAGGTGCCGCGACAGGTCCTGCACGGCCCCGTCGGCGTCGACGAGCCCGCGCGGGTGGTGGCGCTGGTGCCCGGCGCCGTTGACCAGGACGTCGATGCGGTCGTGACGCGCCAACGCCAGCTCGACCACCCTGTCGACCTGGCCGGGCTGCTCGAGATCGGCCATGACCGTGAAGACGCGCGCCTCGTTGTCGGCGAGGTCCGCGTCGGGCGCGAGCGGGTCGACGAAGGACTCGTGCTGGGAGGCCACGGCGGGCACCCGGGTGCGACAGACGGCCACGATGTCGTGGGTGCGGGCGTACCGACGGCAGAAGGCGTCACCGAGCACGCCGCCCGCACCAGTCAGCAGGACGACTCGACGCTCACCAGTAGGCAATGCTCTGCTCTCCCCATCGCTGGACCGCCTCGGACTTGCGGCGGTGGACCCACATCACGACGCTGTTGCGCTCGTGGCGGGAGTGGCCGGCATAGCCGTGCCAGGTGAACGGCGTGCTCTCGAACATCACGAGCGAGTTGTTGACGGGCGGCACACCGATGCCCGTGCCCCGCTGGACGGCGTCCGACGACGGGTAGATCCCGGTCTCACCGCCGTCGCCCGGACGCCAGTCGGGGTTGTCGAGGTAGAACAGGACCGACACCCCCCGCACCGTCTCGCGCCCCTCGCTGCCGGGGCGGGTGGGTCCGAGCTGGTAGTCGATGTCGTCGACGCCCTCGTGGCGAATCTCGTCGTCCTCGGGCCAGCCGCCGCCGAACCAGCCGGGGTTGAGGTCGTTGTGGGGCCACCCGGCACGTCCGCCGGGCGGATGGTGGTGCAGACCGGCCGTGACGTCGCCGGTGGCGCGGACCCCGAAGAGACCGGCGACCAGGTCGTGCCACGGTCGTGACACGAAGATCCCGAGCGGGCCGTCGGCGTGATCGCGGACCAGCACGCTGCCGGCGTCGTAGTTGCGGATGTTCTTCTGGAACAGCCCTGCCTGCTTGATGTGCTCGAAGTGTCGTTCCAGCTCGTCGTAGAACGCGGGGACGAAGACGTTCTGGGCGACCACGTGCGGGAACGGCAGGCTGCGCCGCACCCACCTCCGGTGGGCCAGCACCGTCGAGAGGTCGGCCGGGTCGAGGCCCGTGCCGGTCACTGACGTCCCTCCGTCGGGGCCGAGCCGGACAGCGCGGTGACCAGGCGGTCGAGGTGCTCGGCGCGATGGCTCTTGCCGAGCATCCGGGACGCGGGCCAGGACGCCGGCTGCCCGGTGACCTCGCGCCACTGACGGGCGTGGGTGCGGGTGGTGGGTCGCTCGAGCAGCTCCTGGGTGAGGGCCTCGGGCAGGCCCACCGCGAGATGACCCGCGGCCGTCAGTCGTACGTCGGTGATGCTGGCGAGCGGCACCTCGAAGTCCCACCCCTCGTAGGCCGGTGCGGTGCGGCGGGCCGAGTGGAGCCGGCCGCGCACCACCTCGCCGTCGACCTGCAGCACCGGATGGCCGGCGCCGTTGAGCCACCACGACGAGCCGAGGCCGTAGGCGACCAGGCCCGCCACGACGAGGACCAGGATGCCCAGCACGACGAGCGCGACGGACGTCAGGGACAGGTCCCCGTTGGCGGCCCGCTCGGCCATCACCGCGGCCGGCACCAGCACCACCGCCACGGCAGCGACGGCCAGGGTCCACGTCGTGGTGCGTGAGGCTGACCCGCCCCGGGACCGCGGCGCGGACATCCGGGTCGTGCCGAGCGGCGACAGGGCGCGCCACAGGCCGCGCTCGCAGACGAGCTCGACCGCCATCAGTGGCTCGCCATCAGCGGGCCCGGTGCTTGGCGGCCAGGTCCTCCATACGGCGCTTCTGCTCCTCGAGCTGCTCCTGGGCCTCCTGCATCTGGCGGCGCAGGTCACCGATGCCCGGCACCTCGATGCCGGTCATCGAGCCGGCCTGCTCGGCGAGGATCCGCTGCACCTGTTCCTGGCACGCCTCGGATGCCCGCTTGGTCGCGACGAGCACCCGCTCCCGGAGGTCGTGGGTGTCCAGACGACGGGCACGCGGGTCGAAGACGATGTCGACGAGCAGGTTGCCGGCGCCGACCGTGGCAGTGACGAGGTCGTCGTCGTCCGCTCCGGTGGCAGTGACGTCGGCGAGGGTCTGCGCCGCCTTCTGGGACTGTGCGCCCAGCGTGTCGAAGAGCTTCTGGAGCTCGCTGTCCATGGTGACGCTCCTCAGATGGGGGCTTCGAAGTTCGGGTCGACGTGGAATTCTTGCAGGTCGGGGGTGCCCTGGGCGCCGCCGTCGGGGATGTTGAGGAAGGTGGCGAGCTGCTGGTTGAGCGCGCTCAGGACGAGCGAGACCGCCGAGGCGGCACCGGCAGCGGCCATGAAGCCCGTCATCCACGCGCTCGAGGCGGCCAGCCCGACTGCCTGGATGATCGGCTGGAGGACCGCCGCCTGCGGGCCGATGCTGGCCGAGTGCATGAAGACCAACCAGGCCAGGAACGCGGCCGCGAAGACCACGAGGGCGCCCCACAGGATCGACAGGGTGATGCCGACCGCGGTCAACACCTCGCCGACCGCGTCGATGAAGGTGGTGAGCTCGGAGAGGTGGGTGGTCAGGCGCTCGCTGTTCTCGCCGAACCCCTGGGCGCCCGCGCCCTCCCAGCCGTCGGCCGCGTGGCTGAGGGCCTGCGACACGGCGATGTTGAGAGTTCCGGTCAGCTCGTCGGCCTGCGCCTTCAGGGCGCCGGCGGCCTCGAAGATGCTGGGGATGTTGCTGATGAAGAGCAGGGACGTGATGGCGGCCGGGATGAAGGCCGGGCACAGGGCGGCACACGAGGCGAGCGTCCCGCCCGCCGCGCTGATGGCCGCCACGGTGAGCAGCCCGCCGACGACGCCCGCCCCGAGGGTGACGGGCACGGTGTTGCCGAGCGCGCCTGGCAACGAGTCGCCGAACGTCTGGGACGCCTGGCCGGGACCGCCGAACCCGGCGACGTTCAGGTCCTCGGAGGCGGCGTACTGGGCAGCGGTGTCGCGCAGGGCGGCGGCCAGGTCCGAGGTGACGTCGCCCGCGCCCTGGAGGTCGAGGGTGATGTAGTCGAGCCGGCTGCGGTACATCGCGTCGAACCAGGCGAGCGCGACGCCGAAACCGGGCGCGTCGACCGAGGCGTTGGTCTGCAGGTTGGTCGCCGCCGCGGTGTAGGCAGGCGAGACGTCCTCGGCCAGGCGCCTGGCGCTCGCCTCGAGGTTCTCAGGCTTGACCGTGAAGTTGCCCATGGTGCGATCCTCTCGTGGGTGTGGATGCAGCCTTCCCGGCTGGCAGCGGGCCAAACCCGACGCGGTCGGCGCCGGGGGCCGGGTTCACGGGGACCAGGTGGTGGACCGGGCCTGGACCAGGCACAGCGTCCAGGCGATCGTCAGCGCCCGCACGGACAGGTCCGCCTCGGGACCGAACCCGACGTGGAAGCCCCACGCGCCTTCGGTGGCGATCGCGATCTCACCGACCTCGGCGGCGTCGTCGCCCTCACCCTCCACGACGCGATACATCAAGACGGGCTGTGACCTGCGCTCGCCCAGCGCCGGGACCAGCTCTCCGAGGACCCGTCCGTCGGGCGCCTGGAGCGAGGCCGGCGTGGTCGGCGTACGTCCCCTGGTGGGCACGGCCCGGCCCAGCAGCGAGCCGTTGGCCAGCGACACCTCCGGCGCGAAGCCCCGCATGGTCGTCCTGGGCTTGACGACCTCCAGGAGGCGGCGATCCTCGGCGTCGCTGACGGTCCAGTCGTAGCGGGCCCGACCGGAGTTGCCCAGCACCCGCCCGAGGCGGCTCAGCCCACTGGTGTGGTCGCGTGCGGTCGCCACCAGCTCACCGCCGGCGCCGGTCAGCGTGCACCCTCGGCCGGAGGCGACGACGTTCGTGCTGGCGAGGGTGACGAACAGGGCGTCCGTCTCGAGCAGGGTGACCATTCCCGGGAGTCTGCCACCCGTCGGGGCCTGTCTCGGCGTACGCCCCTGCTCGGCGCCAGCGGGTTTGAGACGTCCGGGATCGGGATAGGTTGCGCCGTGTGAGCGAAGAATGGGTGGACCCGACGGCCCTGCGCAGCACGGCGCCCGAGTTCGAGACGGAGGTCGGCGCCGCCCTCGGTCGGGCAGACGGTCATCTCCAGGGCCCGCCCCGCCAGGTGTCGTTCACGGCCTTCTCGATGGTCGGCGGCTTCCTGGCCGGGGCCTACACGGAGGCGCTGAACTACACGTTGGCCGACCTCGACACCAAGACCACGCTGCTGCACGAGTTCCGCCAGCGCCTGGAGTCGACCGCCACCACGTGGGAGACCGCCGAGGAAGCCAGCACCGTCGAGACGGGGGAGTGACATGGGAGCGATGGGTGGCGTCGACCAGATGGCGCAGGCGGGCTTCATGATGACGGTGGCCGCCACACCGCTGATCCCGGTCGGTTGGGCGTGCGCCGGCTCGATGCTGCCCATGATCGGCGACCCCGACGCCCTCCTCGAGGCGGGGATGGCGTGGTTGGACGCGGCGCAGGAGATCCAGGACGGGCTCACCGCCAACATGGACCTCACCAACTCGCTCGGCTCGAGCTGGCAGGGCGCCGACTACGACGCGTTCACCGAGAAGGCGGCCGACCTCTCGCGTCAGCTCATGGTCACGATGGCGCTGGCCTACGCCGTCGGGGTCGCCCTGATCCTGGCCGCGATCGCGGTGATGATCGCCTGCATCATCGTCTTCGTGATCGGCCTCGGCTTCGCCCTCTGGTCGGCCGCGATCCTCTTCGCGATGGCGACGGTCGTGGGCAACCTCGGCCCGGTCGAGGTCCTGATGTTCGACGCGAACATCTGGGCGCTGCAGGCCGAGTCGTCACTGATGTCGGTCAACAGTGGCCTGAGCACGACCTTCAACGTCCTGGCCGGCACCGTGACCGCCGCGCTCGCAGCCGACGTGGGCCTGCAGATCGCGTTCGGCAACGAGGAGGCGCTCGGTGACCTGGCCCAGGCCACGGTCCTCAGCGTCCCCACGATCACCGCCGGGCTCGCCTCGGTGTTCTTCCGCGACAGCGTCGCCCTGGGCATGAAGCCACCGTTCAGCAGCGGGATCGTGCGCGGCCTCGGAGTGCTGATGGGCACGGGCGTCGTCGACCCGGTGGGCGACGTGACCGAGCAGGCGGATCCGACGCGCGGCTGAGGGGTCAGCGACCCAGGTCGCCCATCTGCCTGCGGAACTGCTCCATCATTCCCTGGACGTCGCCCAGGCTGCGGCTGAAGCTCTCGCGGACCTCGTCGATGTTGGCCTGCGCCTCGTCGAGGTCGACGTCGGGCAGCGGACCGAAGGCTGCGGCCGCCTCTCGACGCTTGGCCTCGAAGTCCTCGCGGGCGAGCCCGCTCACCCGGACGATCTCGGCCGCCAGGTCGACCGAGGGCATGCGCATGGCACGCGGGTCCAGCGTCAGGCCGGCGAAGCCCTTCTCGGCCGTCCAGGTCGCGGTGACGTAGCCGTCGTCGTCGGAGGCCTCACCCACGACGGCTGCGACCTCGTCGCGGATCCGGCGCATCTCCTCGGCCCGCGCTGCGGGGTCGGCGGCGGAGGCTGCCCCCGCCTGCAGGGCGGCGGTCATCTGGGTCAGCTGCTGGAGAGCGGACATGTCGGGTCGCGGAAAGTTCATCGTTCCTCCGGGGCCGGTCCTGGGTGGACGCCCCTGGTGGGCGGGCAGGTCACGTCATGCGGGGACATTGAATCATCGGCGCCGCACGGCCAGCGGCGAACCGGCTGCGATCGAGGGGCGACCCGGTCAGTCGGCGAGAGGAGCCGAGCGCGCCCGCGGGGCGCCGCGCTCGCGGACGTGCCGGACGGCGATGGTCGCGACCAGCACCACGAGCGCCAGGCCCAGCAGCGCGGCCGCGGCCACCATGCCCGCATCGCGGAGCGTGTGGTCGGGGGGAGGCGGCAGGTCGGGCGCCGGGGCCGCCGGCAGCGGCTGCTGCGGTGCGGTGATCCGGCGGTCGTCGCGCTCGGCGGTGACCGCCAGGTAGGGGTCGACGATCCCGTAGCCGTAGCCCGCGTCGGGAACGCTGACCCCGGGTGGGTCGGCGGTCGCCTTCAGGCGGTTGACCACGCGGGCGGCCGACAGCCGGGGGTGCGTCTGCCGGACGAGGGCCGCCGTCGCGGCGACGAACGGGGTGGAGAAGCTGGTGCCGTCCTCGGCGTAGTAGCCCTGGATCTGGGTGGGACCGAGGATCTGGGCGCCGGGGGCGACGATGCCGACCTGCGTCCCCGACACCGAGAACGCGGTGAGCTGGTCGTCCTGGTCGGTCGCGCCGACGGTGATGACGTTGCCGAAGCCCTCCTCCTCGGCGTACTTGCCGGGGTAGGCCTCCGGGAGGTCGGAGCCGGACAGGTTGCCGGAGGAGGCGACCACGACCACGTCCGCCGCCGCGGCCCGCTCCATCGCGGTGCGCAGCTCGGGGGTGTCGGGTGCCTGCAGGGAGAGGTTGATGACGTCGGCGCCACCCTCGACCGCGGCGATGATCCCGCGGGCGACGGCGGCGGAGTCGCCCCCGATGTCACTGGTGTCGGAGTCGCGGTACTTGATGGGCATGATGGTGGCCTCGGGTGCCAGACCCATGAAGCCCTCGCCGGTCATGGCCGGAGCGCCGATGATCGCCGCGACGCGCGTGCCGTGGCCGTAGTCCTCGCAGTCGTAGGTGTCGTCGGCGGCGTAGGGGCCGCCCATGACGTTGAGCGGAGTCCGGGTGCGGATCAGCGCGGCCTGCGGCTGCACCTGGGTCAGCCCGCTGTCGATGACCGCGACCGTCACGCCGGCTCCGGTGGCGAAGCGGTGGACCCGGTCGAAGCCGAGACGCTCCTGCGCCCACGGCACGACCCCGGGGGCGTCGGCGCCGGGCTTGACCTCGCACCCGCCGGGCTCGGCGGCCGCCGGCACCGCGACGGCGCCGGCCAGCGCGGCCGTGCAGACGAGGGTGAGCGGCAGCAGAGCCACCCACCCCGCGGCGCGGCGCACCCGCGGCCGGAGTCTGGTCATGGCGACAGCGTAGACGCCGGGCCCGGCCTGAGAGGCTGTCGTCATGAGTCCCGACGTCGCCGCCCCGCTCCGCGAGGCGCTGCTCTCCGCCGACTTCACCTACGACCGCGTGGCCGAGGCGATCGGCGACGAGGCGCATCGCGCGCTCGGGCGCAACGAGACCCTCCCCGCGCTGCGGCGTACGACGTCGGGCTCCCCGCTCGACACGCTGGTCCGGCTGTTCCTGCTGCAGACGCCGGTGGCGCGCGAGGAGGCCGACCGGGCACTGCCCGGGCTGGTCGACCGACTCTGCAACGCCGGACTGCTCGAGCAGAGCGTCGGCGAGGTGGCGGCCCGGACCGACTGCCGCCCCTACGCCGCGGACGACCAGGACCTCTGGATCGTCTCCGACCTCACGCCCGGTCTCGACGGGGCGCCGGTCGCGGTCGGCCCCGACCACGTGCTCGGCATCTCCAGCGCGTCGACCAGCCTGGCGCAGCTGACCATGCGCGAGCCGGTCGGCTCCGCCCTCGACCTCGGCACCGGGTGCGGGGTCCAGGCGCTCCACCTCGCCGCGCACGCCGGTCGGGTGGTCGCCACCGACGTGAACGCCCGTGCGCTCTGGATGACCCGGCTGAACGCCGCGCTCAACGGCGCCGAGGTCGACGTGCGGGTCGGCTCCTTCTTCGACCCGGTCGCCGGGGAACGCTTCGACCTGATCGCCACCAACCCGCCGTTCGTCATCTCGCCGGCGACCGGCGAGCGACTGGTCTACCGCGACTCCGGGCTCCCGGGCGACCGCGTCGTCGAGCACATCGTGCGCACCGGCCCGGACCACCTGACCGACGGCGGCTGGCTGCAGGTGCTCGCCAACTGGGCGGTCGTCGACGGCCAGCCCTGGGACGAGCGGCTCGGCTCGTGGCTGCGCGAGGACTGCGACGCGCTCGTCGTGCAGCGCGAGACCCTGGACCCGTCGGCGTACGTCGAGCTGTGGCTCAAGGACAGCGGCCACCACGGTGGTCCCGAGTACGCCCGGCGCTACGACACGTGGCTCTCGTGGCTGGAGGAGACCGGCATCGTGGGAGTCGGCTTCGGGTGGATCAACGTGCGGCTCGGCGGCAACGCTGGATCCGGGGCAGGCGCGCACCAGCTCCTCGAGTGGCCCTACGACGTCGAGCAGCCGATCGGCCCGTCGATCCACGCCTGGGGGGATGCGGTGGCCGACCTGCGCGGCGTCAGCGACGCGGAGCTCCTCGCACGGACCCTGCGCGCCCGCGAGGACGTCCAGCAGGAGACGGTCGGCCGCCCGGGCGCCGAGGACCCGGAGGCGATCGTGCTGCGTCAGCAGCGCGGCTTCCGGCGGGCCCGGAGTGCCGACACGGTCGAGGCCGCGTTCGTCGGGGCCAGCGACGGTGACCTCACGGTCGGCCAGCTGCTCGGTGCGCTCGGCGTGCTGCTCGAGCGCGACGAGGCCGAGCTCGGTTCGACCTACCTCCCCGTGGTCCGTGAGCTCGCCAGCGAGGGCTTCCTCATCTGACCCACCCGCCCCACCACTTGTGTCGGCAGGTGGGCAAAAGATGTGCGCCGATTGACGTGACGCCGGTCACCTGCCTACGTTGCTAGGGCTCCTTCATCTCGGAACAGGAGAACCCTTTGATGAAGCACCCCCATCGCAGCTTGGTCGCGGCCGCCGCCGGCGCCGCGCTCTGCCTGCCCCTGTTCGCCGTCACCACGTCCGCCAGCGGGCACGAAGGTCACGACGACGCAGCCCCACCCCCGCCCAAGGGCGCGTTCCAGAAGGTCACCCTCAACGACCGCCCAGGCGAGCCCATCGACCTCGCCGTGCTGCCCAACAGCGACGTCCTGCACACCACGCGCGACGGCGTGATCTGGCACAACGACGCCAAGACCGGCGTCAACAGCGTCGCCGGGCGGATCCCGGTCTACCTCCACGACGAGGAGGGCCTCCAGAGCATCGCCATCGACCCCGGCTTCGACGGCAAGAAGAACAACTGGATCTACGTCTACTACTCGCCGCCGCTCGACACCCCGGCCGACGACCCGCTCACCGAGTCGATCAACGAGGGTGACGCACCCGAGACCGGCACGGCTGCTGACTTCAAGCCCTACCAGGGCCACCTCACGCTCGCTCGGTTCCGCTTCGCCGGTGGCAAGGTGCGGCTCGGCTCCGAGCAGAAGATCCTCGACGTCCCCGTCGACCGCGGGATCTGCTGCCACGTCGGGGGCGACATCGTCTTCGACTCCCAGGGCAACCTGATCATGTCCACGGGCGACGACTCCAACCCCTTCCAGTCCGACGGCTACGTGCCGCTCGACGAGCGCCGTGACCGCAACCCGGCGTTCGACGCGCAGCGCACCGCGGCCAACACCAACGACCTGCGCGGCAAGATCCTGCGGATCAAGCCGAAGGCGGGCGGCGGCTACACCATCCCCCGGGGCAACCTGTTCCCGAAGGGCACGCGCAAGACCCGCCCCGAGATCTACTCGATGGGCTGGCGCAACCCGTTCCGCATCGAGATCGACCCGAAGACCGACGCGCTCTGGGTCGCCGACTACTCGCCCGACGCGAAGAAGGCCAAGAAGAGCCGCGGACCGGCCGGCCACGGCAAGTGGGCGGTCGTCGACGAGCCCGGCAACTACGGCTGGCCCTACTGCGCCACCGCGCGCCTGCCCTACAACGACTACGACTTCGCGAAGAACAAGAGCGGCAAGAAGTTCGACTGCTCGGCGCCGGTGAACACCTCGGTCCACAACACCGGCAAGCGCAAGCTCCCGCCGGTCACGCAGCCGGAGGTCTGGTACACCTACGGGAAGTCCAAGCAGTTCCCGGGTCTCGGCAAGGGCGGCATCGGCCCGATGGCGGGTCCGGCCTACGAGTACGACGCCCGCGTCGCCAAGAAGAAGAACTCCGTGGCCTGGCCGAAGCGCTACGACGGCACCCCGCTGTTCTACGAGTGGACGCGTGACTACATCAAGGGCTTCCACCTCGACGGCACGTCGGTCGGGATCGAGTCGATCGTCTCCGACATCGTCACCGACAACCCGATGGACATGGAGTTCGGCCCCGACGGCGCGCTCTACGTCCTCGAGTACGGCGACGGCTACTTCGCCGAGAACCCCGACGCCCAGCTCTCTCGCATCGACTTCGTCGGCAAGGGCGGCAACCGCAGCCCGATCCCGGCGATCACGGCCGACCCGGCTGCCGGCCGCGCACCGCTGACGGTGAGCTTCTCCAGCAAGGGCACGAAGGACCCGGACGGCAACAACAAGTCGCTGAAGTACGCCTGGGACTTCGACGGTGACGGCAAGGTCGACAGCCGCAAGGCCAACCCGACCCACACCTACACGAAGGACGGCTCCTACCGCGCCAGCCTCCGGGTGAGTGACAAGGGTGGCCGCAGCGCCTCGGCCGACGTCGACATCATCGTCGGCAACCAGGCACCGGTCCTGGAGTTCGTCACCCCGGTGGACGACCAGCCGTTCACGTTCGGCGACACCGTGACGTACGAGGTGAAGGTCACCGACGACGACCCGGTGGACTGCAGCCGGGTCACCGTGACCTACGTCCTCGGGCACGACACCCACGGGCACCCCCAGTCGACGGCCACCGGATGCACCGGCTCGCTGACGACGACGGTTCCCGGCGGTCACGACCCGGCGACCGACAACCTGTCGGCCGTGTTCGTCGCGGCGTACACCGACACCGGCTCGACACCCGGGCTCAGCGGCTCGGCCGAGGTCGTCCTCCAGCCGGCCGGCTGACAGCCCCACCCCACACCCCCGAGAAAGAAGGCTCACATGTGTTTCGGACATGACGGTGACCTCGCCCTGCGCGAGTCGCTCGAGAAGAAGGGCGCCAGTCGCCGCGGCCTGATGCGCGGGGCCGTCGCCGGCACCGCGGGTGTCGCGGCGCTCGGCATCGCCGGTCCCGCATCGGCGGGCGGCAAGGGCGGCAAGGGCCCCAAGGGACCCAAGCCCGGCCACGGCCACGGTCACGGCCGGCGGGGCGAGGTCGCGCAGGACCGGATCAGCATCCAGCTCTACACGCTGCGCGACGCGATGACGTCGGACAGCAACGTCAAGCTGATGCTCGACCAGCTCGCGAAGTTCGGCTACGAGCGCGTGGAGCGTGCCGGGCTCTACACCTACACCGCGGCGCAGCTCAAGCGTGAGCTCGACGCGCGTGGCATCTGGGCCTCCTCGAGCCACGAGGGGATCAGCGAGAGCACCGCCGCGCTCAACAAGAAGCTCGACGACGCCAGCACGTTCCGCCAGAAGTACGTCGTGGTGCCCTACCTCAACTCCGACAAGCTGAGCGACTGGCAGCGGTGGGCCGAGCAGATGAACGTCGAAGCGGCCGCCGCCAAGCGGCGCGGCATCCGCTACGGCTACCACAACCACGCGCACGAGTTCACGATCGACCTCGGCGGCGGTCGCACGCCGTGGGACGTCCTCACCAGCGAGCTCGACCGCAAGCTGGTGCACCTCGAGGTCGACCTCTACTGGGCCTACACCGGTGGTGTCGAGACCGGGGCGGCCGACCCGCTCCAGTTCGCCAAGGACGCCGTCAAGAGCTCGCGCCACCAGGTCCTCCAGTACCACGTGAAGGACCGCCACGGAGCCGATGCCGCCGCCCTCTACAACCAGACGCCGGGCGACATGGCCGACCTCGGGCTGGGCGTCATCGACTTCCCGGCGCTGTTCAAGAACCACCAGGTCGAGGAGTACATCGTCGAGAACGACACCCCGGACTTCGCTCCGGCGGCCACGGCCTCGGCCGGGTTCCGCTACCTGCAGGGACTCGAGTTCTGACCGGAGTTCTGACGCATCACCTCTCGTCGCGGGCCCCACGTCCACCTCGGACGTGGGGCCCGCGGCGTACGCCGTCCGGCCCGCCTGTGGACGCCGAGGGGTGGTGATCTCGACAGGTGGCGCTACCGTTGCGGCGCTGAGCAACACAGCAGCGCACAACTCGAGGGAGCAACAACTGTGGCAAAGCTCGTGATCGTCGAGTCGCCCGCCAAGGCCCGCACCATCGGCGGCTACCTCGGCAAGGACTACGTCGTCGAGTCGTCCATCGGTCACATCCGCGACCTGCCCAACAACGCCGCGGACACCCCGGCCAAGATCAAGGACAAGCCGTGGGGCCGGCTCGCCGTCGACGTCGACAACGGGTTCGAGCCCTACTACGTCGTGCCCCGCGACAAGAAGAGCCACATCGCCAAGCTGAAGAAGCTGGTCAAGGACGCCGACGCCCTCTACCTCGCCACCGACGAGGACCGTGAGGGGGAGGCCATCGCCTGGCACCTCCTCGACGAGCTCAAGCCGCCGAAGGGCCTGCCGGTCCACCGGATGGTCTTCCACGAGATCACCAAGCCCGCGATCCTCGCCGCGGTCGAGAACCCCCGCGAGATCAACGACGACCTCGTCGAGGCCCAGGAGGCGCGCCGCATCCTCGACCGCCTCTACGGCTACGAGGTCTCCCCGGTGCTCTGGAAGAAGGTCATGTCCGGCCTGTCCGCCGGCCGCGTCCAGTCCGTCGCCACCCGGCTCGTCGTCGACCGTGAGCGCGACCGGATGAAGTTCCGCGTCGCCTCCTACTGGGACCTCGACGCCACCTTCGACGCCGGCACCGGCCACGACCCGCGGATGTTCCCCGCGAAGCTCCACAGCATCGACGACGTCCGCGTCGCCCGCGGCGCGGACTTCGACAACACCGGCGAGCTCAAGGGCAAGGGTGAGCGCGCCCATCTCAGCCGTGCGGACGCCGAGGCGCTGACCGCCGGCCTCGCCGACACGACGTACGACGTGCGCTCGGTGGAGTCCAAGCCCTACCGTCGCTCGCCCTACGCCCCCTTCCGCACCACCACGCTGCAGCAGGAGGCCAGCCGCAAGCTCGGGATGAGCGCGAGCGTGACGATGTCGGTCGCCCAGCGGCTCTACGAGAACGGCTTCATCACCTACATGCGTACGGACTCGACCACGCTGTCGGGTGCCGCGATCGGAGCGGCGCGCGACCAGGTGCGCGAGCTCTACGGTGCCGAGTACGTCCCGGACTCGCCGCGCGCCTACACCTCGAAGGTCAAGAACGCCCAGGAGGCGCACGAGGCGATCCGTCCTGCCGGCGACACCTTCCGCACGCCGGCGCAGACCGGTCTGTCGGGCGAGCAGTTCCGCCTCTACGAGCTGATCTGGATGCGCACCGTCGCCTCCCAGATGAAGGACGCGGTCGGCAACTCGGTCACCATCCGCATCGGTGGCGCCGCCGCGGACGGCCGCGACGTGGTCTTCAGCGCGAGCGGGCGCACGATCACCTTCCACGGCTTCCTCAAGGCCTACGTCGAGGACATCGACGACGCCTCCAAGCGCAAGGACGACGCCGAGACCCGGCTGCCCAACCTGACCGAGGGCGCCGCGGTCTCCGCCGCGACGCTGAGCCCGGAGGGCCACGAGACCAAGCCGCCCGCGCGCTACACCGAGGCGACCCTGATCAAGGAGCTCGAGGACCGCGAGATCGGCCGCCCGTCGACGTACGCCTCGATCATCGGCACCATCTTGAACCGCGGCTACGTCTACAAGAAGGGCACCGCGCTGGTGCCGGCGTGGCTCGCGTTCTCGGTGATCCGGCTGCTCGAGGAGCACTTCCCGCGCCAGGTGTCCTACGAGTTCACCGCCTCGATGGAGGACGTCCTCGACGAGATCGCCGGCGGCCGCAAGGACCGCGCCACGGAGCTCGGCGAGTTCTACTACGGAGCCGGCGACGTCATCGGCCTCAAGACGCTGGTGACCGACCTCGGCGACATCGACGCCAAGGAGATGGCGACCTTCCCGGTCGGCACCGCCGAGGACGGCATCAACCTCCGGGTCGGTCGCTACGGCCCCTATGTCGAGGGCCCTCCGTCCGAGGACGGCGACGGTGCCCCGGTGCGCGCCAACGTCCCCGACGACCTCCCGCCCGACGAGCTCACCGTCGCCAAGGCGAAGGAGCTGCTGGCCACCCCGGCCGGCGAGGAGCAGGTCGTGGGCAGCCACCCCGACACCGGGCTCCAGATCGTGGCGAAGAACGGCCGCTTCGGCCCCTACGTCACCGAGCTGCTGCCCGAGGACGCGCCCAAGTCCGCCAAGCCGCGCACCGGCTCGCTCTTCAAGTCGATGACCCTCGACACCGTCACGCTGGAGGAGGCCGTCAAGCTGCTCGACCTGCCGCGCGTCGTCGGCACCGACGCGGACGGCACCGAGATCACCGCCCAGAACGGTCGCTACGGGCCCTACCTCAAGAAGGGCACCGACTCGCGCTCGCTCACCAGCGAGGACCAGATCTTCGACATCACCCTCGACCAGGCCCAGGCGATCTACGCCCAGCCCAAGCAGCGCGGTCGCGGTGCGGCCACCCCGCCGCTGAAGGAGCTCGGCAACGACCCCGTCTCCGGCCAGCCGGTCATCGTCAAGGCCGGCCGCTTCGGCGAGTACGTCACCGACGGCGAGTACAACGCCACGCTCCGCAAGGACGACACGGTCGAGTCGATCACCCTCGAGCGCGCTGCCGAGCTGCTCGCCGAGCGACGCGAGCGCGGTCCGGCCAAGAAGGCAGCCAAGAAGGGCGCGAAGAAGGCGCCGGCGAAGAAGACGGCGGCCAAGAAGACCACGGCGAAGAAGGCGGCGGCGAAGAAGACCGCCACCAAGAAGACGACCGCGAAGAAGGCCGCGGCCAAGAAGTCCTGACGTCGACAGTGGAGCCAACGGCCGGACCTACCGGTAGCATGCTCCACTGTCCGGCGGCATCGGGTCGTCCGGCTCGCGAGAACTTCACCGTCGCAGGGGTTTGCCGGACCCGCGGAGTGGTGAGGTGTCAGGCATGACCCGCGCTCGCACCGCTCTGCTCGCCGCCCTCGCGCTCCTCGTGAGCCCCCTTCTCGTCGTGGTCGGCACGACGCCTGCGCACGCCGCGGTCAGCGTGTTTCCCGTCCCCACGAGCAACGCGAAGCTGGGGAGGATCACCACGGCGCCCGACGGCAGCATGTGGTTCCTCATGCGCGACGCCAACAAGGTCGGACGCATCACGACCGCGGGTCAGATCCAGGAGTTCGCGCTGCCGCCGACCGACTCGGCTGTCGCCGGACCTGCCAAGGGCCTGGACGTCGGTCCCGACGGCTCGGTGTGGGTGACCACCGACCACGGCAGCAACCTGACGCGGCTCTCCAGCGCGGGCGTCGTGCTGAACGACTGGACGTTCCCCAACTACGACGGCTGCGTGAGCACCTGCCCCTACGGCGGCGAGGTGCGCGTCGACCCCAGCGGCACGGCCTGGGTGACGATGAACTACGGGAGCTCGTTCATCGTCAAGGTGACCCCCGACGGCCAGCTCACCGCCTCCGACAACTCGCCCGAGTGCGACGACGTCCTCGGCGAGGCCGCCGACGGTGCGATGTGGTGCCAGAGTGGCAACCCCTCGTCGCAGAACACCATCGTGCGGGTGAACGCCGATGCCGCCGGGGGAGTGTCCTACCCGCTGCCCAGCGACGCGTCGTACCCCTCGGGGCTGGCGGCCGGACCGGTCGGGTCGATCTGGTTCACCCGCAACAGCGGCGGCACGATCTTCACCAGCCCGTCCCGCGGGTCGATCGGCTACCTCGACGCCGCCACGGCGGCCACCACGATCTGGTCGACCGGATCCAGGTCAGCGCCGCAGGACCTCGTCATGGGGCCGGACCGCCAGATGTGGTTCACCAACCGCGGTGCGGCGCCGGGCATCGGGCACATCAGTGCGAGCGGGGTCGGTGCGATCAGCTCCGTGGGCAACTACGAGCCGGAGTCGCTGACCTTCGGCCCCGACGGGGCGATCTGGTTCACCGACGCCAAGAACAACTCGGTCGTGCGGGTGACCACCGACCAGCTGGGCACGACGAACGTCGATCTCGGTGACGGAGTGACGATGATCCCGCCTGCCGGCCCGGGGCCGGTCCCGGGCGGGAAGACCAGTGTCGGCACGCTGCCGGCCGTCAAGGGCGTGCTCCCGGTCAGGAAGGGCAGGCTCGCCGTCCCCGTGAGGTGCGGCAAGGGTGCCGCGTGCGCAGGCAGGGTGACCGTCGAGCTCGCCCGGGGCGGCAAGGCTCTGTCGAAGGCCACGGGCTATCGGGTCAAGGCCGGCAAGAAGGCGAAGGTGCAGGTGAGGCTCACCACGAAGGGCCTGCGGCAGCTGAGGAAGGGCAAGGTCGTGAAGGTCCGCGTCGAGCTGACCGCGAAGGGGTCGAAGAAGGTGCTCGTCAAGCGGACCCTCAAGGTGCGCCGACGCTGAGCCGATCGAGGTGTCCCACCCTCCCCGTAGGGTGTCCGCGTGGACGAAGCGGTGTATGCGGAGCGCGGACTCTTCGTCTGCTTCGAGGGCGGCGAGGGTGCCGGCAAGTCGACCCAGTCGCGCCTGCTCCGCGACTGGCTGACCGCGCGCGGCGAGACCGTGCTGCTGACCTTCGAGCCCGGGGACACCCCCGTCGGGAAGGAGCTGCGCCGGATCGTGCTCGACCCGGCGACCGGTGACCTGTCCGATCGCACCGAGGCCCTGCTCTACGCCGCCGACAAGGCCGAGCACGTCGACCACGTGGTCCTGCCGGCCCTGGCGCGCGGCGAGGTGGTGATCACCGATCGCTACGTCGACTCGACCCTGGCCTACCAGGGGGCCGGCCGGACGCTGGCCGTCCCCGAGGTGGAGGCCGTGGCCCGGTGGGCCACGGGCGACCTGCGACCGCACCTCACCGTCGTCCTCGACCTCGCGCCGGAGGCCGGGCTGGGCAGGTTCGACGAGCGCGACCGCATCGAGGGTCAGTCGCTCGAGTTCCACCAGCGTGTCCGGCAGGGGTTCCTCGATCTCGCCGCCGCCGACCCCGACCACTACGTCGTGCTCGACGCGCGGGCGCCGATCGACGACCTCGCTGCCGCCATCCAGGCGCGGATCGAGCCCCTGCTGGAGCGCGCATGACCACGACCTCGACGGCCTCCACGGTCTGGGACGGTCTCGTGGGTCAGCGACCGACGATCGAGCTGCTCAAGCAGGCCGCTGCGGGGCACGGCATGACGCACGCGTGGCTGGTCACCGGTCCGCCCGGGTCCGGCCGGTCGAACGTCGCGCGCGCCTTCGCGACCGCGCTGCAGTGCGAGACGCAGACCGGGTGCGGCCACTGCGAGGCGTGCCGCCTCGGGACGAGCGGCTCGCACCCCGACATCACCTGGGTGAGGTCCGAGACGTCCGTGCTCTACGTCAACGACATGCGTGACCTGGTGCAGTCGGCGGCGAAGTTCCCGGCCATCGGACGCTGGCAGATCGTCGTGATCGAGGACGCCGATCGCCTCGGCACCCCCGAGAACCCCCGCACCGGCAACGCGCTCCTCAAGGCGATCGAGGAGCCGACGCCCAAGACGGTGTGGCTGCTCTGCGCGCCGACCGTGCAGGACGTCCTGCCCACGATCCGCTCGCGGTGCCGCACGCTCACGCTCGCCACGCCCGGCACCGACGACGTCGCCCGGTTCCTCGCCCGCCACGACCAGATCTCCGAGACCGTGGCCGGCTTCGCCGCCCGTGCCAGCCAGGGCCACATCGGCAGGGCACGCGCGCTCGCGCTCGACGAGCGCACCCGCACGCGCCGGCGCGAGGTGGTCAGCATCCCGGCCCGGCTCACCACGCTCGGGACCTGCATGACGGCTGCCACCACCCTCGCCGAGCTCGCCAAGGAGGAGACCGAGGAGATCACGGCCGCGGCCGAGAAGCGTGAGCTCGACGAGCTGCAGGCGATCTTCGGCAGCGAGCGCAAGGACACCACGTCGCGGTCCTACCGCGCCGCCCTCGCCGGTCTGGAGAAGCTGCAGAAGCAGAAGGCCAAGCGCCGCGTCCTCGACGTCATCGACCGCGCGCTGATGGACCTGGTGTCGGTCTACCGCGACGCGATCGCGCTCTCCGTCGGCGCTCCCGGCCAGCTCGTCAACGAGGAGCTGCGCGGAGACGTCGAGTCGGTCGCACGCGCGGCCTCGCCCGAGGACCTCCTGCGGATGATCGACGCGATCTTCACCGCCCGCGAGCAGATGCTGGAGTTCAACGTGCCGCCCCAGCTGGCGCTGGAGTCGATGGCGGTCGCGCTGCAGCTGTCCGGAGGACACCGGTGAAGAAGACGCTCGCGATCATCGCGGTGCTCGCCCTGGCCCTGACGACCTTCCTCGCGGTCGGGCTCGCGGTCCGCGGGCCGGGGACGGACGACCGTGCAGATGCGCGGCCCACCCCGTCGCCGACCACGCCGCCCCCGGCGTCGGTCACGCAGCCGCCCGAGCCCGACCTGGCCGACCTCTACGCGCAGCGGATCGACTGGCAGCCGTGCGAGAGCAACGCCGACCACGACTGCGGGTTCCTCACGGTGCCCGTCGACTACGCCGACCCGACGGGGGACACCATCGACCTGGCCCTCCTGCGGGTGCCGGCCAGCGGCGCGCGCCTGGGCTCGATGGTGGTCAACCCCGGCGGCCCCGGCGCCCCCGGCACGACGTACGCCCAGGCGGCAGCTCGGGTCTTCCGCGAGCCACTCCGCCAGGCCTACGACATCGTCGGGTTCGACCCGCGAGGCACCGGTCGATCGGCCCCGGTCGACTGCCTCAGTGACGAGCAGCTCGACGCCTACCTCGCCGGCGACCCGAGCCCCGACACCCCCGACGAGGTCGCCGACTACAAGGCCGGCGTCCTGTCCTTCGGCCCCGACTGCGTGGCCAACTCCGGGCCGCTCATCGGGCACGTCACCACGATCGAGGCGGCCCGCGACGTGGACGTCCTCCGCTCGGCGCTGGGCGAGGAGACGCTGACCTACTTCGGTGCCTCCTACGGCACCAAGCTCGGCGCGACCTATGCCGAGCTGTTCCCCGAGCGGGTCGGCCGGTTCGTGCTCGACGGCGCGGTCGACATCTCGCTCGACGCCAAGTCGCTGGCGCTGGAGCAGGCGGCGGGCTTCGAGACCGCCCTGCGCGCCTACGTGCAGAACTGCCTCGACTCCACCGACAACTGCTTCCTCGGCGACACCGTCGACGAGGGTCTGACCACGATCAGCGACCTGCTCGCGTCGATCGACGACGAGCCGCTCCCGGCGGGCGATCGCGAGCTCACGGTGGGCAACGCCTTCTACGGCGTCATCACCCCGCTCTACAACCGCGACTACTGGTTCCTGCTGAGCACCGCGCTGACCTCGGCGCTGGATGGCAAGGGCTCCGCGCTGATGCAGCTGGCCGACGCGTACGCCTCGCGGACGCCGAGCGGCGCCTACGCCGACAACTCGATCGAGGCCAACTACGCCATCAACTGCCTCGACGACCCGAGCTCGGTGTCGTTCGCGCGGGTGCCGTCGCTGGTCGCCGAGTTCGAGGAGGCCTCGCCGACCTTCGGCGACGTCTTCGCGTGGGGGATGACGGGCTGCCGTGGCGTCGAGGTGACCTCGAGCGAGGCACCGCTCGACATCCGGGGCGAGGGAGCCGCGCCGATCCTGGTGCTCGGGACCACGCGTGACCCGGCGACCCCGCTCAAGTGGGCCGAGGCGCTGTCGGCCCAGCTCGACTCAGGGGTGCTCGTCGAGCGCGACGGCGACGGCCACACGGCCTACAACGCCGGCAACGACTGCATCGACACCACCGTCGAGGACTACCTCCTCGACGGGACCGTCCCCGACGACGGCACCACCTGCTGAGGTCCGGCCGACCGCAGGGTGGCTGCCCGGTCCGTCATCCCGACCCGGCCTCATGGGTGGGGATCGGGATGACGGACGGTGCGGAGCCTCAGCCCTCGAGCGCCGCGTCGAGGGTGATGTCGACCCCGGCGAGCGCCTTGCTGATCGGGCAGCCCGCCTTGGCCTTGTCGGCAGCCTCCTTGAAGCCGGCCTCGTCGAGGCCGTCGACCTCGCCGCGGACCGTGAGCGTGATGCCGGTGAGCTTGAAGCCGCCGGCCTCCTTGTCCTCACCGAGCGAGACGTCGGCGGTGACCTCCAGCGACTGCGGGGTGCCGCCGGCCTCGGCGATCAGGGCGGAGAGCTGCATGGCGTAGCACGAGGAGTGCGCGGCCGCGACGAGCTCCTCGGGGCTGGTCGTGCCACCGGCGTCCTCGGCGGCGCGCTTGGGGAACGAGACGTCGTAGGTCCCGACACCCGAGCTGGTGAGCTCGACCTGTCCGGAGCCGTCCTGGAGTCCGCCGTTCCAGGCGGTGCGAGCGGAGCGAGTGGGCATCATGTCTCCTGAACGGTGTGAGGCGTGCGGTTGTCTCCCGAGCCAACCACGCCTGCCCTGATTTCAGTCCCGGCCAACGTCCTCCGTATACTCACCGGCGGTCCTTCGAGCACGGCTCGGGGGCCGCGCCGCCTTAGCTCAGTCGGTAGAGCGAGTCACTCGTAATGACTAGGTCGTCGGTTCGATTCCGACAGGCGGCTCCGACTCCCCCGGGGACCCGAGACCCCGGGGGAGTCTTCTGTCCTCGGGCCGTGCGCACGCCCCGCCGTCAGCGCTCGGGACCCCGCGGCAGGACGAACGGCGCCAGCTCCAGCGCAAGCTGCAGCTCCAGCCGGCCGGTCCCGCTGGACAGGTCGATGCCCGTGGCACGCTCGACCTGTTCGAGGCGGTGGTAGACCGTCTGACGGTGCACGCCGAGGTGCGACGCGGTCCGGGTGGCGCTCGCCGCCTCCTGCAGATAGGTGCGCACGGTCTCGACCAGCGCGGGCTGGGCGCCGTGGAGGAAGGTGGCCACGTCCGCCGGGACGAGGGACCGGGCCAGGTCGGCGTCCCGCGCGACGCCGAGCAGCCTCAGCGGACCGAGGCGCTCCCAGGTCGTCAGCGAGGTGCCGGTCTGACGCCCCACCCGGAGGGCCACCAGGGCCCCGGAGCGGGCATCGGCGAGGTCGTCGATGGCGGGGACGACGGGACCGATCCCGACGATGGTCCGCAGGTCGAGGTCGGGGACCCGGCGCGACAGCCCCAGCCCGGCGAGCACGCTGGGGACGTCCACCGACGCGTTCGTCAGCGGCTCGGCCCGCACGACGGCGGCGCACACCTCGGCAGACTCCCGGATCCAGACCATCCCCCCTCGGCTGGGCCTGCTCGGGAGCTGGCGCGCGAGGTCGGGACGCTGCACGAGCGCGACGCGGACGGGCTCGTCGGGCGCGAGACCCGCCGCGCCGGCCAGCTCGGACGCCGCGCTGCGGGAGGCGTCGGGCCCTCCCTCGACGACGTCGCGGTAGCTGGCGTCGCGTCGCGCCTGCCGTCGCTCGGCCAGGCTGAGCAGCGCTCCGGCCGACTCAGCATAGGGACGGGCCTCCTCCCACCGGGACTCGGCGATCTCACCGTGCGCGTCGAGGAGCCAGAAGAACCCCTGGAGCCGTCCCAGGTGCCGCACGGGGACGCAGATGCGCGACACGATCCCCAGCTCGGCGTCGGCGGGTGTGCGCAGGGGCCTCTCCGCCTCGCCGATGCCGTGGGAGCGGAACCAGGTCCGCACCTCGGGGGTCGAGCCCTTCTCGAGGATGGAGCGTTGCCGGACCTGGTCGACGTCGCGCTGGTCGGAGAAGCCGAGCAGCCTGAAGTCAGGGTCCTCGAGGATGCACGGCGCTCCGAGGGTGGCGGCAAGATCGTCGACGAGGTCGTCCAGCGTGCTCATCTGACAAATGTCGCAGAGCCCACCGGATTCCTCGACCAGATGTCCATACTTCTCGCGGCCCGGCCTCTCTACGGTCGTCCCATGCTCAGCTCCACCCTCCTCCGCGCCTCGCGCAGCCCGCGAGCCCGCCGCGCCGTCGAGACGATCCCGGCCTCGCGTCGGGTGGTGAGTCGGTTCGTGGCCGGTGAGCAGCCGTCCGACGCCGTCGCAGCGACCCTCGAGCTGGCTCGCACCGGGCGTACGGCGACCATCGACGTGCTGGGCGAGGACGTGCGTGACGACGCGGGAGCCCGGCGCACCCGGGACGCCTACCTCGCCCTCGTCACGGCCCTCGCCGCCGCCGGAGCGCAGCCGGCCACTGACCTGTCCCTCAAGCTGTCGGCCCTGGGACAGGCGATCCCACGTGACGGTGCGGCCAGGTCGCTCGAGCACGCGCGGCAGATCTGTGCGTCGGCGGCCGAGCACGGCTTCACCGTCACCCTCGACATGGAGGACCACACGACCGTCGACGCGACCCTGGCCGCAGGCGAGGAGCTGCGAAGGGACTTCGCGTTCGTCGGCAACGTCTTGCAGTCCAACCTCCGCCGGACCTCTGGCGACATCGAGCAGCTCGGCTCGTCGTCGACCCGCCTGCGCCTGGTCAAGGGTGCCTACCGCGAGCCGGAGTCGGTCGCCTTCGCGCGCAAGTGGGAGGTCGACGAGGCCTACGCGCACGACGTCACGGCTCTCTTCGCCTCGTCCTGCTACCCGATGATCGCGACCCACGATGCCGCCATGCTCGCGCACGCGGTGGACGAAGCAGCTCGTCACGACCACCCGGCGTGGGAGACCCAGATGCTCTACGGCATCGCGACCAGCCTGCAGCAGGATGCCGTCGCAGAGGGACGCCACCTGCGTGTGTACGTCCCGGTCGGGACCGACTGGTACGGCTACTTCATGCGCCGGCTCGCGGAGCGACCTGCCAACGTGGCGTTCTTCCTCCGCGCCCTGACCTCTCGCTGACCCCCCTCCCACGACGACGACAAGGACCCCCACATGGACGCGATCTCTTTTCCTCCGGCTCCGGTCAACGAGCCGAACCTGACGTATGCGCCTGGCAGTGCGGAGCGGGAGACCCTCGTCGTCGAGCTGGCGCGGCTGGAGAAGAAGCAGCAGTCGTTCCGTGCGGTGATCGGCGGGCGGCGCCGCAATGGTGGCGGCGCCGAGATGAAGGTGGTCCAGCCGCACGACCACGCCCACGTGCTGGGCACGCTGAAGAACTCCACGGTCAAGGATGCCGAGTCGGCGATCAAGGCTGCGAACGACGCGGCCCCGGCCTGGCGGGCGATGGGTTTCGACGAGCGGTGCGCGATCATCCTCAAGGCCGCGGACCTGCTGGCGGGTCCGTGGCGTCAGAGGTTGAACGCGGCGACGATGCTGGGTCAGTCGAAGACGGCGTTCCAGGCCGAGATCGATGCGGCGTGTGAGCTGATCGACTTCTGGCGGTTCAACGTGCACTACGCCAAGCAGATCCTCACCGACCAGCCGATCGCGAACAGTCCGGGCATCTGGAACCGTACGGACCACCGTCCGCTCGAGGGTTTCGTGTATGCGATCACGCCGTTCAACTTCACCGCGATCGCCGGCAACCTGCCCACCGCCCCGGCGTTGATGGGCAACACGGTGATCTGGAAGCCGTCGCCGAC
Source organism: Nocardioides hwasunensis (assembly GCF_014779665.1). Taxonomy (GTDB): domain Bacteria; phylum Actinomycetota; class Actinomycetes; order Propionibacteriales; family Nocardioidaceae; genus Nocardioides; species Nocardioides hwasunensis. Next base: position 138,077 of record NZ_JACXYY010000005.1, read on the forward strand.
CCAGCAGCTGGCCGCGTCGTTGACGATGGAGCTGTTGGAGGAGGCAGGCATGCCGCCCGGGGTGATCAACATGCTTCCCGGTGACGGCCTCGAGGTGTCGAAGGTGGCGCTGGCGCACCGTGACCTGGCGGGGATCCACTTCACCGGCTCGACGCCGACGTTCCAGCACCTGTGGGCCACGGTGGGGCAGAACATCTCCGGTTACCGGACCTATCCGCGGATCGTGGGCGAGACCGGCGGCAAGGACTTCATCGTCGCGCACCCCTCGGCTGACCCGGACGTGCTGCGGGTCGCGATGATCCGGGGTGCGTTCGAGTTCCAGGGTCAGAAGTGCTCGGCCGCCTCGCGGGCCTACATCCCTCGTTCGGTGTGGGTGAGGATCAAGGACCAGCTGATCGCCGACACCGAGGCGCTCACCATGGGTGATGTCACCGACCTGACGAACTTCATGGGTGCGGTGATCGACGACCGGGCGTTCGCCAAGCACAAGGCCGCGATCGCGCGCGCGAAGCGGGCCAAGCACCTCACGGTGCTGGCCGGCGGGCAGGTCGACGACTCGGTGGGCTGGTTCGTGCGCCCGACGATCATCGAGTCGAGTGACCCGGGCGACCAGATGTTCTCCGAGGAGTACTTCGGCCCGATCCTCGCGGTCCACGTCTACGACGACTCCTCGATGCCGGGCAGCTTCGAGAGGGTCGTGGAGCAGATGGAGTCGTTCGCGCCGTACGCGTTGACCGGTGCGATCATCTCGCAGGACCGCGCCGCGGTCGCGTGGGCCCAGGAGACGCTGCGGTTCGCGGCGGGGAACTTCTACATCAACGACAAGCCCACCGGTGCTGTGGTGGGGCAGCAGCCCTTCGGTGGTGGTCGTGCCTCGGGCACCAACGACAAGGCCGGTGCTGCGGTCAACCTGCTGCGCTGGACCAGCCCGCGCTCGATCAAGGAGACCTTCGTCCCGCCCACGGACCACCTCTACCCCCACCAGGGCTGAGGACGCGAGGTCACGGCCGTGTTCGTAGGCTGAACCGCACCCGAACGACGCAGGAGGCACGGTGGCACCACACCCGTACGACGTCTTTGCCGGTGTCGAGGACCTCGTGCCCGCCGGCGTGGCCGACCACCTGCGTGCTGTCGACCTCGTCGACCACCACGTGCACGGCCACTACAACGCAGCGTTGGATCGTCGGGAGTTCGAGGACGCGCTCAACGAGGGAAGCACCAACCCCGTGCCACCGCACATCTCGATGTTCGAGTCCCCGCTGGGCGTCTCGATCCGGCGCTGGTGCGCGCCGATGCTCGGCCTGGAGCCGCTGGCGAGCGCGGAGGCCTACTGGGAGGCACGGTCGTCCTTCGACGCATGGTCGCTGGCACGAACCCTCGTCGGGTCGGCCGGTGTCGACACGTGGGTGGTGGACACGGGGTTCGTCGGGGACGTCCTCGCCACGCCCCAGCAGCTCGCCGCGGCCGGCGGCGGCCGGTCCGTCGAGATCGTGCGGCTCGAGACGCTGCTCGAGGGCCTGGTCACGCGTGGCGTGGGCGCCGACGAGCTGGCCGAGGCGTTCCGCGCGGAGCTGCGGGGGTTGCCGGCCGAGGTGGTCGGCGCGAAGACCGTGGCTGCCTACCGCTGCGGCCTCGACATCGACTGGTCGCGCCCGACGGACGACGACGTACGGGCCTCAGCCGCGCGGCTGCACGACGAAGGCGGCAAGCCGCGCCTGACCGATCCCGTGCTCATCGCGTTCGCCGTGCACGAGGCACTCGCCTGCGAGCTGCCGCTGCAGGTGCACATCGGCTTCGGTGATCGCGACCTCGAGCTCGACCGAGCCGACCCCCTCCACCTGGTGCCGCTCCTGCGCGATGCTCCCGGCCACGTGCCCGTGATGCTGCTCCACTGCTACCCCTACCACCGCCAGGCCGGCTACCTCGCGCAGGCGTTCGACCAGGTCCACTTCGACGTGGGTCTTGCCGTCAACTTCCTCGGTGCAGCGTCGTCCCGGTTGATCGCGGAGGCCATGGAGCTGGCGCCGTTCGCCAAGCAGCTCTACTCGTCCGATGCATTCGGGCTTCCCGAGCTGCACGTGCTGGGCTCGATCCTGTGGCGCCGGGGCATGGGCCTCACGCTCGGGGAGTGGGTACGTCGCGGCGACTGGGCGGAGTCCGACGCCCGCGACGCGGTGGACCTGATCGCCCGGTCGAACGCCGAACGGGTCTATCGGCTGACCTGATCGATCGCCTCGAGCGCGGTCAGCCGCCCGCGCGGACGCGCTCGACGGCGCCGAGGTAGCCGGCCAGCAGCGCCTGGGCGGTGACGCGCAGGTCGGCTGCGGTGGGCAGGAAGTCCGACGCGTGCAGGTGAGCGGAGGACTCCGAGCCGATGAACAGCATGGCCGAGGGGATCCGCTCGGAGAAGTAGGAGAAGTCGTCCGCCCCCAGGGACCTGAGCGTGGTCGAGAGCGTGAGCCCCCGTGCGTGCAGGTGCTTGGACACCGCCTCGACCAGCTGGGGATCGTTCTCGAGGACCGGCTCGCCGGAGGTCAGCTGCACGTCCGCGGCGCACCCGTGGGCCCGCGCGACGTTGCTCGCGATGTCCTCGATCCGGCTGCGGAGCAGGGCTCGGGTGGTGGAGGACATCGCCCGGATCGTGCCCGTCGCCCGGGCGGTGGCGGGCACCACGTTGGCGGCCGATCCGGCGTTGAGCGAGGAGACGCCGACCACGGCGGCCGTCATCGGGTCGACCGAGCGGCTCACGATCGTCTGCAGCGCCACGATCACGCCGGCCATCGCCAGGACCGGGTCCGCCGTCAGGTGCGGGTAGGCGGCGTGTCCCGAGGTGCCGTGCACGAGGATCTCGAACTCGTCCGCGGAGGCGTTGACCCCTCCCGGGACGCACGCGACCGTCCCGGCGTCGAGGATGGGTTGCAGGTGCGCGCCCAACATGGCCGCACACTGCTCCTCCTCGAGGATGCCGTCCTCGCTGATGTCGAGGGCGCCCGAGGGGTAGGTCTCCTCGCGAGGCTGCAGCACCGCCAGCAGGGGGAAGTCGAGGTCGGACTCGTGGATGGTCCAGGCGACGGCGACGAGCGCGGCGAGGTGGACGTCGTGACCGCAGGCGTGCATCACGCCGTCACGGGTGGAGCTGAACGGCGCTCCGGTCTCCTCGCTGATCGGCAGGGCGTCGAGCTCACCGCGCATGCCGATCGCCGGGCCCGGGCCGCCGATCCGGACCACGGCACCGGTCTCGGCGACCTTGGTGACGGGAGTGCCGGACGGCGGCAGGTGCTGTAGCACCAGGTCGCGCGTCATCGACTCGGTCCCCGACAGCTCGGGCTCGGCGTGGAGCTGCTCGCGCAGCCGGTTGGCACGGGGGAGGTGGGTCTCCAGCAGGGCGAAGAGCTCCCCGTCAGTAGACATCGGCGAACTTCCGGCACTGCTCGGCGGGCGTGAGCCCGGCCACCGCGGCGATCTCCGCGCGACGCACGGACAGCAGGGTCTCCAGCAGGTCCGGCGCGAACCACCCGGAGACGACCTCGTCGGTCTCGAGGGCGTCGAGGGCCTCGGTGAGGCCAGCGGGGAGGGTGGGTACGTCGACCAGCTCCTCCTCGGTCACGCTCTCGGGCCAGATGTGCGGGGACGGCGCGTCCTGGCGGATGCCGGCGAGCCCGGCCCGGACGAGGACGCCGAGCACCAGCCACGGGTTGGCCGTCGCGTCCGCCGCGCGGAACTCGAGGTTGTACTGACGCCGCGGGTCGCCGCCGCCTGCCGTGCTCGTCGGGCAGATCCGCAGCAGCGCCTCCCGGTTGCGCTCGGCCAGGAAGACCCCGCCGGCCGACCAGCGGTGCGGGGTCAGGCGCAGGTACGAGACGGGGCTGGGGGCGGTGATCGCCAGGAGCGCGCGTGCATGTGCCACGATCCCGGCCGCGAACTGCTGCCCGACGCGCGAGAGCCCAGCGGGCGCGTCCGGGTCGTGCAGGGCCGGTTCGCCCTCCGCGTCGACCAGGGACAGGTGGACGTGCACGCCGTTGCCGGAGCCGTCGGGGTCGACCAGCGGAGCGAACGTCACGTCGTGCCCGTGCTGGCGCGCCAGGTCGCGGACCAGCTCGCGCAGCATGATGGCGCGGTCCGCGCTGGCGATGCCGGCGACCGGCTCGAGCGTGATCTCGAACTGTCCGTCGCCGTACTCGGGCAGCCACGTCTCGGGCGCCAGACCGGCGTCCTCCAGCACCTCCACGAGTGTCGAGCCGAACGGCTCGATCCCGCGGTGGCGGGCGAAGGAGAACGCGGCGGAGTCGGGCAGGCCGTCGACCATGAACTCGTGCTCGAAGGACGACACGACCCGGAGCCCGGTCTCGCGCTCCAGGTCCGCCAGGGCCGACAGGGCGAACGTGCGCGGACACCCCGGCCACGGCGAGCCGTCGGTGGACCGCTGGTCGGCCAGGACCATGCGGACGGCGGGCAGTCCGCCCCGCGCCGGGAGGTGCACGGACGTGGAGGCGTCGGGCATCAGTCGCAGGTCACCGGTGGAGCCGAAAGGGTTGTCGGCGATCGGACCCAGCGCCGGCAGGGCCAGGTTCGCCGGCACCCAGCCGACGCCGCGTCCCATCGTGGACTGCGCTGCGGAGGCGGGCACGGACCTGCCGCGCACCTGCCCGGCGAGGTCGCAGGTCGCCACGAACAGTGGCGCGTCGTCGTGCTGCATCTCGTCTCCTCGCGACGGTGGGGCGATGTGCGCCGCACGTGGGGCGACCGCTCGCGGTCACGTACGGCTCGAGTCAAGCATCCTGGGGAGATTGGTATCTGAGTTTCAGATCAACGTCAAGAAGCAAGACCTGAAACCTCAGTTCCAGGATGCACGCAAGAGTGACGATGGCAACAGGATTCCAAAATCTCTGAGAATGGGTCTTGTCGTAACGAGGATTTCAACCTACGGTGCTGTGCACTGGCTCACACAGGAGGTCCCCCGATGTCCCGCCGCACGCGTTTCAACAACCTCGCCGAGGCTGAGCGGCTTGCCAGGCGCAAGCTCCCCAAGGCCGTCTGGCTGGCCGTCAAGGCAGGCAACGAGCAGGGGTGGACGCTCGACGACAACATCCGCGCCTTCAACGAGCTCGGCTTCTCGCCCACGATCTTCGACCGGCCCTCGTCGTTCGACCTCAGCACCTCGGTCCTGGGGATCGACGTCGACTTCCCCGTGCTGGTCTCCCCGGTGGGCGCCCAGGCCATCCACCCCGACGGCGAGGTCGGCGTGGCCCGGGCGGCTGCTCGAGCCGGGACGGCGATGGGCCTGAGCTCCTGGGCGTCGGACTCCGTGGTCGACGTCGTGCGAGCCAACCCCGACACCATCTTCCAGCTCTACTGGGTCGGCACGAAGGACGAGATCGAGGCGCGCGTGGAGGCGGCTCGCGCCGCTGGCGCGAGGGCGCTGATCGTCACGCTCGACTGGTCCTTCACGCCGCGCCGCGACTGGGGCGTCCCGCCGGCGCCGCCGTCCGACATGTCGGTGCGCACCATGGCCACCCTCGCGCCGTACGCGGTGAGCCGTCCGCTGTGGCTGTCCAGCTACCTGCGCAGGGGCCGCATCCCCGAGCTCAAGGTGCCCAACCTGTTCGAGCCCGACGGCTCGGTGCCCTACTTCGGCAAGGCGTGGTCGGACTTCGAGAGGACCACCACCCCCACGTGGGACGACGTGAAGTGGCTGCGCGACCTCTGGGGCGGACCGTTCATGGTCAAGGGCATCAACACCGTGCGCGACGCCAAGATGGCCGCCGACCTGGGTGCGGACGCCATCTCGGTGTCCAACCACGGTGGCAACAACATCGACGGGAGCCCCTCGCCGCTGCGCTACCTGTCGAGGATCGTCGAGGCCGTCAGCCCGGACGTGGACGTGATGATGGACGGCGGCATCCGTCGTGGCTCCGACGTCGTCAAGGCGGTGGCGCTGGGTGCCAAGGCCGTCTTCATCGGCCGAGCCTTCCTCTACGGCCTCGCGGTCGACGGCGAGGAGGGCGTCCACCAGGTGCTGCAGATCCTGCGCAACGGGATCCAGGAGACCATGTTCGGCATCGGCGCGAGCAAGCTCTCCGACGTCCACCGCGACCACCTGATGGTGCTCAACCGCGACTTCTTCGTCGACCCGGCCAGCTGAGGGAAGGAAGCACACGCATGCCCAAGATCCTCGTCGTCGGGGCCGGCAGCGCCGGGTGCGTCGTCGCGGCCCGGCTCAGCGAGCACGACGCCAACGACGTCTGGCTGCTGGAGTCGGGCCCCGACCTGGACGCCGACCCGGCCGCGCGCGGCCTCGCGTCGGTGAACTGGATCGACGCCCTCGGCGTCACCGGTGCCTTCGACGCCCGGCTGCTGGCCACCCGCACCGGCCGTGACGAGCAACGCTCCTACCGCCGCGGCCGCCTGGTCGGCGGCTCGGCCTCGGTCAACGCGATGCTCGCGCTGCCCGGCCTCCCGTCCGACTACGACCGCTGGGCCGACGAGCTCGGGCTGGACGACTGGGCGTGGGAACGGGTCGCACCCACCTTCGAGCAGCTTCGCCCGCAGCTCGTGGCCACCGAGGACCGCACCCCGGTCGACGCGGCCCTGATGCAGGCGGCGGCCGAGCTGGGGTTCTCCTCCGACGTCGACACCTACACGCCCGCCGACGGTGGCGGCACGCTCTACCGCAACGCCGACGAGACGGGTCGGCGCTCGAGCCGCGAGGTCTACCTCGAGCCCGCGCTCGACCGTCCCAACCTGACGCTCCGCGCCGACACCGGCGTCGACCGGCTCCTGGTCGAGGATGACGTGGTCACCGGGGTGGTCCTCACGGACGGCTCCAGCCTGCACGCCGACCAGGTCGTGCTGTGCGCCGGTGCCATCGAGACCCCCGCCATCCTTCTGCGCAGCGGACTCACGCACCCGGGCATCGGCACGGGACTGCAGGACCACCCGGCCGCCTCGATCCTGCTGCGCCTGAAGCCCGAGGCGCGCACCGTCGACATGTCGGCGCCGTGCATCAACGCCGTCCTGCGCGTGTCGTCGACGCATGCACCCGGCGACATCCACGTGCTCCCCATGCACGGAGCGCTCGCCGCCACCACCCCCGAGCACCACGCGGTGCTGATGGCAGCCGTCATGACCGTCACCTCCACCGGTGTGGTCCGGCTCGACCCCGACGACCCGTCCGGCCCGCCGGTGGTCGAGGAGCGGATGCTGGCCACCGACCGCGACCGCGACGTCATGCGGCAGGCGGTGGCCACCGTCCGCGACCTGCTCGCGACCACCGCCTTCCAGGACCTGGTCGAGGAGGCGTTCATCGACGGGACCGGGACCCCTGTCTCGGCGCTCGACGACGAGCAGGTCTACCAGACCTGGCTCGACCAGGCGCTGGGCGACTACTTCCACGTCGTCGGCACGGCCCGCATGGGTCGCGCGGACGACCCGGCCGCGGTCGTCGACCAGGCCGGTCGTGTCCACGGCCTGCGTGGCGTGCGGGTCATCGACTGCTCGATCATCCCGTTCGTCCCGGCGGCCAACACCCACCTCCCGGTGGTGATGGTGGCCGAGCGGCTCAGCGCCACGCTCGCCACAGACCTGACCACCACACCCACGCACGTCTCGCGTCCCGAAGGAGCCTCCGCATGAGCACCCCCGCACCCACCGACCAGGCCGCCTCCTGGGAGCGTGCGCGCCGCGTCGTCCCCCGGGGCGTCTCCTCCGGGCACCGCGTCGGCTGGAGCCAGGTGTTCGTCCGCGCCGAGGGTGCCTACGTCTGGGACCAGGAGGGCAACCGCTACACCGACTACCTGAACGCGTGGGGCCCCATCGTGCTGGGCCACTGCGACCGACGGGTCAACGAAGCGGTCCTGGCCTCCGCCAACACCTGCGACCTCACCGGCGTCGGCCCGCAGCCGGGTGAGATGGCGCTCGCCGAGAAGATCGTCGAGGTGATGCCGTCGGCCGACAAGGTCGCGTTCTGCACCTCGGGCACCGACGCGGCCATGCACGCGGTCCACGTCGCCCGCGCGGCCACCGGACGCCGCAAGGTGCTGAAGTTCCACGGCTCCTACCACGGGTGGAGCGACCACGTCGCCGTCGGCAGCTCCCGCAAGGACCTGACCGCGGGCTCCCCCCTCAACACGCCCAACGGCGGCGGGCTGCACCCGGAGGTCGTCGCGGACGTCGTGGTGACGGAGTGGAACGACGAGGCGGGCCTGCGGCAGGCCTTCGTCGACCACGGGGACGAGCTCGCCGTCGCGTTCACCGAGGGCTACGTCCACAGCTTCGGCTGCGTGCCCGCCCAGCCGGGCTTCCTCGAGCTGCTCCGCGAGCTCTGCACGGCCCACGGCACCGTCATGGTGATGGACGAGATCAAGACCGGTTTCCGCGCGGCCATCGGCGGCTACCAGTCGATCTGTGGCGTCACCCCCGACCTGACGGCCTTCGGCAAGGCCGTGGCCAACGGCTACGCACTGGCCGGGCTCGCCGGCAGCGACGCACTCATGGGCCACCTGGGTGCGTACTCCCGCAGCGAGGCGACCCTCGACGGCACCTACAACGCGGCCCCCTACTCCATCGCCGCTGCCCTGCGGACCCTGGAGATCATGGAGTCCGACGACATCTTCACCACGCTCCACGAGCGCGGTGAGCAGATGCGCACCGGCATCCAGAAAGCCATCGACGAGCTCGGAGCGCCCGCCACCGTCACGGGCCTCGGATCCGAGTGGTGCGTCTACTTCCGCACCGAGCTGCCCCGCAACTTCCGCGAGGCGATGGAGTCGGACGCCGAGATGTACGCCCGCTACCACGGGTCGCTTCTCGCGCAGGGCGTCATGGAGCCGGCCTTCGCCACCGGAGACCGGCGCCTCAACGCCTCCACCACGGCCGACGACGTGGACCACACGCTCGAGGCCGTCCGCGTCGCCCTCCGGGCGGCCGTCGCCTGACCTCGGGCGGGTCCGGCCCGCCCTCCACCAGTTCCCGCACCTTCCCACCACCCTTCACCCATCCTCCCGACACCCTGAGGTGACACATGTCTTCAGCGCGCCCAAATCCGTTCCGCACGTGGGGCACCGTCGCCGCCGTGGCGAGCGTCCTGGCCCTCTCCGCCTGTGGCTCCGACAGCTCCGACTCCGGCAGTGACGGTGGTGACGACACCTTCACCATCGGCTTCGCGCTGAGCCAGAGCGGCAACATGGCTCCCTTCGACGTCGAGCCCGGCAACGCCGCCATGCTGCGCATCGAGCAGATCAACGAGGACGGCGGCATCGACGGCAAGCAGATCAAGACCGTCTCGAAGGACGTCCGCTCCTCGCCGGAGACCGTCGGCACCGCGGCGACCGAGCTCATCTCCTCGGGCATCGACCTGCTCGTGACGCCCTGTGACTTCGACCTCAGCGCCCCCGGGGCCGCAGTGGCCCAGGCCGCGAGCATCCCGGCGATCTCGATCTGCGCCGGTGACCCGAAGATGGCCGACGCCACCACGCTCGGCGACTACGTGTTCTCCGCCAACGCTGGCAGCGACGTCGAGGGCGCCACCGGTGCGGCCTGGGCGATCGACCAGGGCTGGAAGAACGCCTACCTCCTGCAGGACGAGAGCATCGAGTACACCAAGTCGGCCGGCAAGTACTTCGCGGCCGCCTTCGAGGACCTCGGTGGGACGGTCGTCGGCAACGACGCCTTCCCCGGTGGCGACAACGTCAACATCTCCAGCCAGGCCAACCGCCTGAAGAACCTCGCCACCCAGCCCGACTTCGTCTACGTGGCCAGCTGGAACCCCGGCGGCGCGACGGCGATCCGCCAGCTCCGTGAAGCAGGGATCGAGGTCCCCGTCGTCGGCCCGGCGGCGCTCGACGGACAGGTCCTGCTCGACGTGGTCGGTGACAGCGCCAGCGACATCTTCTACACCGGTTTCGCCTGCTACGCCTACTGCTCCGGCGGCGAGGGCGACGAGCTCGAGAAGTTCGTCACCGACTACGAGGCCGACTACGGCTCCGAGCCCGCCTCGAGCTATGCCCTCCTCGGCTACAACATGGTCACCGCCATCGCCGACGCCGCCGGCCGTGCCGACTCCTTCTCGGGAGCCGACCTCAAGGCCGCGCTCGAGGACAGCCGCCCGGTGAGCACGCCGATCGGCGACGTGCAGTACTTCTCCTCGACCTGCCACAAGATCATCGACATGCCGTTGTCGGTGATCGGCGTGGAGACCGGGAAGATCTCCTTCGTCGGCCAGCAGCGCATCGACTCGATCCCCGACGTGGGTGACGGGAACAGCTGCGCGTCATGAGTGCCACCCAACTGGCCACCCCTCCGCCGTCCGTCCTGCGGATGGCGGAGGGGGGGATCCACTTCGACGGGGTCCGCGCCGTCGACGGGGTCACCCTCGAGGTCCGCTCGGGTGAGGTGCTCGGTCTCATCGGTCCCAACGGGTCCGGCAAGACCAGCACGCTCAACCTCCTCAGCGGCATGCTGCGCGCCACGTCGGGGTCCATCCACCTCGACGACCACGACCTCACCCGGCTCTCGATGCGCAGGAGGACCAGGTTCGGCGTCGTGCGCACGTTCCAGAGCGGACGGGTGTTCGGTCGGCTCACCATCGCGGAGAACGTCGAGGCGGCCGCCCTGGGGGGTGGCCTGAGGCGCAGGGAGGCGCGGCAGCTCACCGCCGACATCCTCGCCGAGCTGGGCCTGGAGGACGTCGCACACCAGCAGGCCGATGCCCTGACCGCGGGACGCATCCGGATCACCGCGATCGCACGGGCCCTCGCCTCACGCCCCCGGTTCCTGCTGCTGGACGAGCCGGCCGCCGGGCAGAACGAGTCCGAGGCCATCGCCCTGATCACCGCGATCCGCGAGTTCGCCCAACGCCGTGGCTGCGGGGTCCTGCTCGTCGAGCACGACATGTCCGTCGTCATGGGGACCTGCGACCGCCTCCACGTCCTCGACAGCGGGCGCACCGTCACCGAGGGGGAGCCCGCCCTGGTGCGCCGCGACCCGAAGGTCATCGAGATCTACTTCGGAAAGCGGCACGACCATGATGCTGAGCGTTGACGACATCCACGTCCACTACGGCGCGTCGGTCCACGCCGTCCAAGGGCTGTCGCTGCAGGTCGGCGAGGGCGAGCTGGTCTCGGTCATCGGCCAGAACGGCGCCGGGAAGAGCACGGTGCTGAAGGCCGTCATGGGCGTGGTGCCCACGGCCTCGGGACGCATCACCTTCGACGGCGTGGAGGTGGGTGCCTCGGGGTTCTCGTCGGTCAAGCAGCGCATGTCCTACGTCCCGGAGTCGCGCGGCATCTTCGCCGGCCTGACGGTCGGGGAGAACCTCCGGCTCGGCGCCATCGTGCGCAAGGACCGCAAGCTCGTCGAGGCCGACATCGAGCGCGAGCTGGAGCGCTTCCCGGTCCTGCGCAGGTACTGGGACCGCGGGGCCAGCCTGCTCTCGGGCGGCGAGCAGCAGCAGCTGGCCATCGCCCGAGCGCTGATGCTGCGCCCACGGCTGCTGGTGCTGGACGAGCCCACGCTCGGACTGGCGCCCATCGTCGTCGACCTGATCTTCGACGTCGTCGAGCAGCTGCGCGCCGAGGGGATGACCATCCTGCTCGTCGAGCAGAACGCCGTACGCGCCCTCGAGGTCGCCGACCGGTCCTACGTCGTGCAGGCGCCCGGCCGGGTCCTGGGCGAGGGCACCGCCACGGAGCTGGCCGCGCAGCCGGACGTCGTCGACCACCTCGGATTCACCCCGGAAGGACGGGTCCAACCATGATCATGGAGTTCCTGATCTCGGCGGTCGGCCTCGGTGCCCTCTACGCCCTGCTCACCCTCGGTGTGGCCCTGATGTTCGGGGTGCTCGGGCTGATGAACTTCGCCTACGGCGAGATCCTCCTCGCGGGGGCCTTCGCGATGTACCTCTTCCGCAACGAGCCGTGGTTCGTCGGGGCCGGGATGGCGCTGGTGTTCGCGGTCGCCGTCGCCCTGCTGAGCGAGCGGCTGGCCTTCCACCCGCTGCGCGACGCCGATCCGGTGATCTTGATGATCGCCTCGTTCGCCGTCAGCCTGGCGCTGCAGAGCATCGCCCGGATGACGGTCCTGCCGCGTGCGCGCGGCATCGCACCCGAACCCTTCCTCTCCCGCAGGATCGAGGTGCTGGGCGCCGACGTGAGCGTGCTCGACCTGGTGACCGTCGGTCTCTGCGGGGTGACGCTCGTGGCAGTGGCCTGGCTGATGGGACGCACGAGCCTGGGCATCCAGCTGCGCGCCGCCGCCGAGGACTTCCGGATGGCCGCGCTGCTCGGGGTCAGGCCCAACCTGGTGATCCCGGCGGCCTTCGTCATCGTGGGCGTGCTCGCCGGCATCGGCTCGGTCGTGCTGGCCGCCCGTCAGGGATCGGTCTCCGCCGACATGGGTCTCCAGCCGATGCTCATCGGTGTGGTGGGCGCGGTGCTGGGTGGCATGAGCAGCCTCAAGGGCGCCGCCCTCGGCGGCTTCCTCCTCGGCGCCGTGACCGCGCTGCTCGAGACCTTCCTCCCCACCGACCTCATCGCCTTCCGCGACGCGTTCTTGTTCACGGCGCTGATCGTCGTCCTGGTCGTGCGTCCGCAAGGCCTGCTCTCCGGCGCGAAGGTGCGTGTCTCATGACTGTCCTCTCCACCCGGCTCCAGACCCCGCTGCTGCTGATCGGCATCACTGCCGTGGTGCTGGCCGTGGGAACCGCCGGCGGGCCCACCCTCGAGCGCGTGGCCACCCTGAGCCTCATCTCGGTGGTGTTCGTGGTGGGCCTGTCCACCTTCTCCGGCAACTCGGGCGTGATGTCCTTCGGGCACGTCGCCTTCATGGCGGTCGGGGCCTACACCACCGCGTACCTCACCATCCCCGTGCCGCTGAAGGGCGTGCTGTTCGCCAACCTGCCCGAGTCGCTCCGCTGGCTCGCGGAGGTCCACACCTCGGCGAGCGCGGCTGTGCTGCTGAGCTGTGCGATGGCGGCCGTGGCGGGACTGGTCACGGCGCCCGTCGTGGCGCGACTGTCCGGCCTGCAGTCCGGCATCGCCACACTGGCCTTCCTGCTCGTCGTCTACAACGTGCTCAACAGCTGGACCGACGTGACACGGGGATCCTCCTCGATGATCGGGCTGCCCAGGTCGACCACGATCGTCACCGCCTTCGTGGCCGCAGCGCTCGCCATCGCGGTGGGATGGGCCTACCGCACCTCTCGCAGCGGCCTGCAGCTGCAGGCCGGCCGCGAGGACTACTGGGCTGCCCAGGCCGCCGGGATCGCCGTCGGTCGGCACCGGGCCATCGCATGGGTGCTCAGCGCCACGATCTGCGGCCTGGCAGGCTCGCTGTACGCCTCGTTCCTCACGACGTTCAACGTCAACGCCTTCTTCTTGTCGGCTACGTTCGCGTTCGTCGTGATGATCGTGCTGGGCGGCTACCTCTCGCTGAGCGGCGCGGTGCTGGGCGCCATCGGCGTCAGCGTGCTGCAGGAGCTCCTGAGGCGGCTCCAGGACGGAGGGCTCACCGGTGGCAGCGCGCTGCCGCCGGGCACGGCCAACCTCCTGCTCGCCCTCGTCCTGCTGCTCACGCTGGTCAAGGCGCCCTACGGCGTCATGGGTGCCCGCGAGCTGGTCCTGGTGCGGGGCGGTCGACGCCTCAGGCGCGGCGCGCAGGCGGTCCGTACGCCGGCAGGGTCCTGAGCGCGGTGGCGCTCGGTCGCCCGGTGCGCTCGCCGGGCGTCGCCGACGAGGCGTCCGACCTACGGGTCGGGCGTCTCCTCCATCGCCCGGAGCCGCTGCTCCCCGGCCGAGCCGAGCCGCTCGGCGACGGCCGCGATGAGGCTCTCGGTGACGGCCATGGCCGCCACGAGAGAGTCGAAGGGGGAGGCGGAGTCGACCCGCGCGGGCAGCACGACCTTGGCGACCTTGGCGACCGGTGACATCCAGTTGTCCGTCAGCAGGCAGACGATGGCGCCGCGCTGGGAGGCCTGCTCGGCCAGCCGGAACGTGCGCTCGGTGTAGCGCCGGTAGTCGAAGACGACCAGGACGGTCGACTGGTCGGCGTCGATGATCGAGGCCCGTCGCTCGAACTCGTCCATGCCCAGGGCCCGCACGTCCGTGCGCACGAGCGACAGGTGCATGGCCAGGTAGTCGGACACGACGCGGCTGAAGCGCCCACCGATGACCTGCACCTGCTTGCCGGGGTCGCTCAGCAGCTGGACCAGCTTGTCGAACTCGGACTCGGGGAGCTCCTCGTAGGTCGTGTCGACCATGTCCACGAAGTGCCGGTGGGTGCGCGCCAGCACACCCTCCTCGGTCAGGCCGCCCTTCTCGGCGTACTGGCGCAGCGGTGAGCCGAGGTCCTCGTTGAGGTCGTGGACGAGGGCGCGCTGGAACGCCGGGAACCCGGAGAAGCCGAGCCGGTTGACGAAGCGGACGACGGTCGGGTTGCTGACGCCGGCGGCGCGCGCGAGGTCCACGCCCGTCGTGAGGCCCGCGGTCGGGTAGCCGGCGAGCAGGGCCCGGGCGACCTTGCGCTCGGCGTTGCTCAGCGAGTCCAGGTTGGCCTGGACGAGCCGGCGCATGGAGGCGTGACCGCCCGGAATCTCGCTCATCGCGGTGAACCTACCAATCCTGCGGGCCGCAGCACCCGCCTGCACGCGGCCAGGCGCCAGTGTGAAATCTCATTGACACTCTAGCAGAGTTGACATGCAACTGAAATGAAAGTTTCATCCTGTCATGACCGACGTCACCACCGCCCCGAGCGCCGTGTCCGCATCCACCGCCGCCCACATCGAGGCCACTGAGCGCTGTGCGGCGCACAACTACCACCCGTTGCCGGTGGTGCTGTCGGAGGGTGAGGGTGCGTGGGTGGTCGATGTGGACGGCAAGCGCTACCTGGACTGTCTGGCGGGGTACTCGGCGTTGAACTTCGGTCATTCCAACGAGCGGTTGGTGGCGGTGGCGCGTGAGCAGCTGGGTCATCTGACGTTGACGAGCCGGGCGTTCTTCAACGACAGGTTGAGCGGTTTCGCGCAGGCGCTGACCCGGTTGACGGGCAAGGACATGATCTTGCCGATGAACTCGGGTGCTGAGGCGGTCGAGACGGCGATCAAGGTGAGCCGCAAGTGGGGCTATGAGGTCAAGGGTGTGCCGGCGGGGCAGGCGTCGATCATCACGATGGAGGGCAACTTCCATGGCCGTACGACGACGATCGTGAGCTTCTCCGACGACGACGTCGCGACGTCTGGCTACGGGCCGTTCACGAGCGGGTTCCGCAGCGTGAAGTACGGCGATGTCTCCTCGGTGGCTGCGGCGATCGACGACACGACGGTGGCGGTGCTGTTCGAGCCGATCCAGGGTGAGGGTGGTGTGGTGATGCCGCCGGAGGGGTTCCTGCGTGACCTGCGGGCGCTGTGCACCGAGCGGAACGTGTTGATGGTGGCTGATGAGATCCAGTCGGGTCTCGCGCGGTCGGGGCGGACGTTCGCGTGTGACCACGAGGATGTGGTGCCTGACATCTACATCCTGGGCAAGGCCCTCGGTGGTGGGATCTATCCGGTGTCGGCGATCGCGGCCGACCGTGACGTGATGGACGTGATCACGCCGGGTTCGCACGGTTCGACCTTCGGGGGGAACCCGCTGGCTGCGGCGATCGGGACCGAGGTCGTCGCGATGTTGGAGGAGGGGACGTTCCAGGCCCGTTCGGCCGAGATCGGTGGGCTGCTGCGGGCCGGGTTCGAGCCCCTCATCGGCCGGGGCCTGTCCGATGTACGGGTGCGGGGTGCGTGGGCGGGGATCGACATCGACCCCACGCTGATGTCGGGTCGTGAGATGTCCGAGGCGCTGATGGTGCGGGGGATCCTGGCCAAGGACACCCACGGCTCGACGGTCCGGTTCGCGCCGCCGCTGGTGGCCAGCGACGACGACATCGCCGGCCTGGTCGCCGCGGTCGCCGAGATCCTCGACGCCGCCTCGCGGCCGGCCTGATCCGGAGGGTGCACTGACCATGCGTTTCGTCAGCGTCCGCAACATGGCCCGCTGGATCGGTGCGACGGGCCACGAGCGGATCATCTCCGCGCTCGTCGACGACCTCGAGGCCGACTTCCGTCGGTGGCCCGAGTTCACCAAGTCGCCGCGCTTCGCCGCCCACTCCCCGCTCGGGGTCATCGAGCTGATGCCGGCCAACGACCGCGAGCACTACGCCTTCAAGTACGTCAACGGCCACCCGAGCAACCCCGGTCGGGGCCTCCAGACCGTGACGGCGTTCGGGGTGCTGGCGGACCTCGACAGCGGGTACCCGGTCTTCATCTCGGAGATGACGCTCCTGACGGCGCTGCGCACGGCCGCCGTGACCGGGCTGGCCGTACGACACCTCGCGCCGGTGGGCGCCACCCGGGCAGCCTTCATCGGCGCCGGCTCGCAGTCGGAGTTCCAGGCGCTGGCGGTCCGTGCCGAGACCGGCATCGACCAGATCGCGGTCTTCGACGTCGACCCGCACGCCGGTCACAAGCTGCGAGGCAACCTGGCGCCGCTCGGCTTCGAGGTGCGCGTCGCAGCGTCGGCGGAGGATGCCGTCCTCGGTGCGGACATCATCACGACCTGCACGGCCGACAAGGCCAACGCAGTGGTCCTCGACGACGCCGCGGTCCGGCCCGGCGTGCTGGTCAACGGCATCGGGGGGGACTGCCCCGGCAAGACCGAGCTCGATCCCCGCACGGTGCAGCGGGCCCGGGTGGTCGTGGAGTTCGAGCCGCAGACGCGCATCGAGGGTGAGATCCAGAACATGGCACCGGACTTCCCGGTCACCGAGCTCTGGACCCTGCTGGACAGTCCCGGTGCAGCACGGGCCCGGCCGGACGAGGTCGTCGTCTTCGACTCCGTCGGCTTCGCGGTCGAGGACTTCACCGCGCTCCGCCACGTCGCACGTGCCGTCCTGGGGACGCCGTTCGAGGAGCACATCGACCTGGTCGCCGAGCCCGACGATCCGCGGGACCTCTTCGGCATGCTCCCCGCGCCGATGCCGGTCGCCTGACCCTCCGGCCGCGGCGTGCCGGGACTGCCCACGCGGCGCGGTCGTCGCGGCGCCGGCCACGGCAGCGTCGTGCGCTCGCCCGGTGTCAGGCGCTGTCGCGCACCTCGATGCGATAGCCCACGTCGACCGCTGTCTCGCCGACCTGCTGCTCGCGCATCCGCGCGAGCAACAGGTCCGCGGCGGTGGTGCCCATCCGGTCCACGTCGATCGCGACCGTGGTCAGGCCCGGGTGGACGTGCGAGGCGAGATCGAAGTCGCCGAAGCCGGTGATCGCCAGCCGCCCGGGCACATCGATCCCGAGGCCGGGGGCGGCCAGGAGTGCTGCGGTGGCGAAGACGTCGGTGGGGAAGACCAGCGCGGTGATCTCCGGGTACCGCTGCAGGGTGGCCCGCAGCAGCTCGACGCCGGTGTCCATGGCGACCGGCAGGTCGGGGAGGTCGACGACGCGGAGGGGCTCGTCCGGCAGGAGGTCGGCGACGGCGTCGCGAAAGCCCTCGAAGCGCCGGATGGCACGCTCGTCTCCCGGTCGCAGCACACCGGCGAAGGCCAGTCGCCGGTGACCCCGCGCGACGAGGTGTTCCACCATGCTGGCGAGCGCTCGTCGGTTGGAGAAGCCCACCAGCAGGTCGGTGGGCGCGTCGTCCCAGTCCCAGGTCTCGACGACGGGCCGTCCGTATGCCTCCAGCAACCGTCGCGTCTCGCGGGTGTGGCTCGTGCCCACCATGACGAAGCCGTCCGGGCGGCGCTGGATGAAGTGGCCGACCAGCTCCTCCTCGCGTCCCTCGCGGTAGTCGGTGTTCCCCACGAACATCTGGTAGCCCTCGGGCGCGAGGCGGTCGCCGACGGCACGCAGCGTGTCGGAGAAGACCGACGAGGCGATGGTGGGCACGATGGCAGCCACGGTGTGGGAGCGGTTCGAGGCGAGGTGGCTCGCGGCCAGGTTGCGGACGTAGCCGGTCTTCCTCACCGCCTGCTCCACCCGGGCCCGCGTCTCGGGCGTGACGAGGTCGGGCTGGCTGAGCGCGCGCGAGACGGTCTGGGCCGAGACGCCGGCCTCGGCGCTCACGTCGGCCATGGTGACGCTCCGCGTGGAGGACCTGGGTCGTCCGCGACGAGCCCGAGGGACTGCTTCGCCCACCCTGCCGCACCCCTCTCTCCCGGTCGCGCACAGCGTAGCGACGCGCGCGACGCCGCCCCCGGCGGGCGAGGACGGCAGGCGGAGCGGGGGTTGTGTTACCGCTCACGTTAGCGCTAACGTGCCGCTCGTCACAAAGTGGACCGAGATCGCAGAGCAGTGGGAGATGAGTAGATGAAGGTGTTGGAGGGGATCCGTGTCCTCGACGTGTCGATCGCGATGGCGGGACCGTTCGCCGCACAGAAGCTCGCCGACCTCGGCGCGGACGTCGTGAAGGTCGAGCCGGTGACCGGCGAGTGGCAGCGCCACGTCTCGGCCGGTGGCGCCCGCGGCCACCAGGTCAACGCCTCGTTCCTGAGCCTCAACCGCAACAAGCGCTCGATCTCGCTCAACCTCAAGCATCCGCGCGGTCGCGAGGTCCTCGCGCGGCTCGTCGCCGGCGCCGACGTGTTCCTCCAGAACTATCGTCCCGGCGTCGCGGACCGGCTCGGAGTGGACTACGAGACCCTGCGCGCGATCAGGCCCGACCTGGTCTACGTCAGCATGTCCGGCTACGGCCAGACCGGTCCGTACTCGTCCCGTCCGGGCCAGGACGTGCTCCTGCAGGCGATGAGCGGCGGCCTCGCCAGCGGCCGCCGCGAGGGCGAGCCACCGCGACCGGCCCCCTTCTTCATGGCCGACGCGTTCACGGCGTACAGCGCTTTCGAGGGCGCGATGGCTGCGCTGTTCCACCGCGAGCGCACCGGCGAGGGCCAGCTGGTCGAGGTCAACATGCTCGACTCGATCATCGCCGCCCAGATGCAGGAGCTCAGCGTCTCCACCGTCGGCCGGGTCCCGCAGCAGCCGAGCGCGGAGATCCACGCCCACTCCTACATCCGTGCGCCCTATGGCATCTTCGCCACCTCCGACGGCTTCATCGCCCTCTCCTTCGCGGAGATGCCGGATCTGGCCAAGCTGTTCGAGGACCCGCGATTCGACCAGTACGAGTCCGAGCGCGACGGCTTCACCCACCGCGACGAGATCTCGCGGCTGGTCACCGAGAACCTGGCGCGCGACACGACCGAGCACTGGCTCGCCGAGCTCGGCGACGCCGGCGTGTGGGTCGGGCCGGTCCACGACTACGAGGACCTGGTCGACGACCCACAGGTCCAGCACAACGGCTCGTTCGTCGAGTACGAGCACCCCACGGAGGGCCACGTCAAGACGCCCGGTTTCCCCTTCCGGCTCTCCGGCACGACGCAGGAGATCACCCGCCCGGCCCCGCTCAACGGGCAGCACACGCACGAGGTGCTCACCGAGCTGGGCCTCGGTCCCGCGGAGATCGACGCCCTCGAGGACGACGGTGCGGTCCACCGCGACCGCTCCCTCCCCACCCCCGACCCCGCCCGCTGACCCGCGGGTCGCGCGACACTAAGGACACCCATGAGCACCACCGCCCCCACGCACCAGCAGGCACGGCGCGCCTCCGCGGCCTCCGCCGTCGGCAGCCTCGTCGAGTGGTACGACTTCGCGCTCTACGGCGCCGCGGCCGCGCTGGTCTTCAACACCCAGTTCTTCCACTCCGACGACCCGACGACCGGACTGCTCGCCGCGTTCGCGGCGTTCGCCGTCGGCTACTTCGCCCGTCCCTTCGGCGGTGTCGTCTTCGGCCACCTCGGTGACAAGGTCGGGCGCAAGCCGGTCATGATCTTCACCCTGGTCCTGATGGGCATCTCCACCGCCCTCATCGGCCTGCTGCCGACCTACGACTCGATCGGTGTCGCCGCCCCGATCCTGCTGGTGGTGCTGCGCGTCCTGCAGGGCCTCGGCGCCGGAGCCGAGTACGCCGGAGCGATCACGCTGTCGGCCGAGTCCGCGCCGCCCACGCACCGCGGCTTCTACGCCTCGTGGTCCGGTGCGGGCGTGTGGATCGGCTCCGCCCTCGGCGTCGGCTCCTTCCAGCTGTGCCTGTGGCTGACCGGCGACAGCTTCGACACCTGGGGGTGGCGGCTGCCGTTCCTCGTCAGCCTCGTGATGCTGGGCATCAGCCTCTACATCCGCCGCAGCGTCAAGGAGACCGACAGCTTCGAGCAGGCCAAGGAGACCGACACCATCGAGCCGATGCCGCTCGTGTCGCTCCTGCGCACCGACAAGGGTCGGCTCGCGGTCGCCCTCGGATCCAACATGATGCTGTCCGGCTTCTCCTACATCCCGCAGGTGTGGGCGTTGAGCTACCTCACCAACGACCTCGCGGTCGCGGCGTCCGCGGCCCTCGGCATCCAAGCGACCATGCTGGTCCTCGGTGCCCTCTCGATGCCGTTCTTCGGCCGCCTCGGGGATCGCATCGGGCGTCGCCGCCTGTTCCTGTTCGGCATCTGCTTCGGCATCGTGTGGGCCTTCCCGATGTTCATGCTGATCGACACCGGCAGCCGGACACTGATCGTGCTGGCCCTCTCGATCTGCTTCGTCGGCGCCGTCGCCACCTGCTACGCCGCCCAGGCGGCCTTCCTGACCGAGCTCTTCCCGCCGTCCAAGCGCTACTCCGGGGTCGCCTTCGCCCGAGAGGTCAGCGGCGCGCTGCTCGGTGGCACCGCTCCGCTCGCCGCCACCGCGATGGTGGCGGCCGCCGACAGCTGGTGGCCGGTGGCGACGTGGATGGTCGTGATGGCGCTGATCTCGCTGGTCGCGGTCTACTGCTCGAAGAACTACCGCTCCGACCACGACCAGCTCGACGCCGAGCGCTTCAACCACAACCAGAGCCAGGTGCCCAGCGTCCGCACCCGGGCGGCGGTCACCCGATGAGCGCCTCCTCATCCCAGCGGTTCGCCGACCGCTGGTTCGACGAGTACGCCGTCGGCCAGGCAGAGCCCGGCGGTAGTGCGGTCGTCGGTGCCGACGACATCGCCGACTTCGCGCGGATCAGCCACGACGATCACCCCGCCCACACCGACCCGGGGTTCGCCGAGCCGCGCTTCGGAGGGCTCCTCGCGCACGGTGTGCTGACCTTCTCGGTCGTCGTCGGGCTCACGATGGAGCCCAACCGACGCGCTGTCGCCTACGGCTACGACCGGATCCGGTTCCCCGGACCCGTGCTCGCCGGAGACACGATCACGGCCACCTCCGAGGTGGTCGAGGTCGCCGCCCACCCCCGCAACCCGGCGATCGGTCTCGTGACCAAGGCCTACACCGGGACCAACCAGGACGGGCGGACGGTCGTGGTCTGCCGCCATGTGCTGGCCGTCGACGTACGCCCCCAGGAGGCACACGCATGAGCGAGATCGACCACGGGACCGAGACCGCCCTCGCGGCGGCCCACCGCGCCCCGCTCGACGCGCGACCCGAGGAGCGCGCGAGGTGGCTGCGCGCCATCGCCGACGGGCTGGACGCCGAGGCGGACCGCCTGGTGGCGCTCGCCGGGAGCGAGACCCACCTGCCCGAGGCGCGGCTGCGCGGCGAGATCACCCGGACGTCGTTCCAGTCACGGCTCTTCGCCGACCGCCTCGAGACCGGGGCGTTGGGAGGCGTCGTCGTCGACCACGCCGACCCTGAGTGGGGGATGGGTCCGCGACCCGACATCCGCCGCACGTCCGTCCCGATCGGTCCGGTGCTGGTCTTCGCGGCCAGCAACTTCCCGTTCGCCTTCTCGGTCGCCGGTGGCGACACGATCAGCGCGCTGGCCGCGGGCTGCCCGGTGGTGGTCAAGACCCACCCGGGACACCCGGAGCTCTCCCGGGCGACGGCCGAGGTCGTCCGGGTCGCGCTGGCCGACGCCGGTGCGCCGGACGGTGTCTTCGCCACCATCGAGGGGGTCGAGGAGGGGGCACGCGCCGTGCAGGACCCGCGCGTGAAGGCAGTCGCCTTCACAGGGTCGCAGCACGGTGGTCGGGCACTCTTCGACCTGGCCGTGTCGCGCACCGACCCGGTGCCGTTCTACGGCGAGCTGGGCAGCACCAACCCGGTGGTCGTCACGCCCTCCGGCTGGGTGGAGCGTCCGCAGGAGATCGTCGAGGGCTTCGCCGGATCGTTCACGATGGGCGCGGGACAGTTCTGCACGCAGCCGGGCGTCGTGCTGGTCCCAGACGTGTCGGCGTTCGTCGCACTCCTCGACGTGCCGGCCGTCCACCCGATGCTGGACCAGCGCATCGACGAGGCCTACCGCGACGCGCTCACGCGGCTGAGCGATCGTGACGGGATCGACGTCCTCGCGGTCGGGCCCGGCTCGATGGGCTCGCCGGCGGCGACCGTCCTGGGGACGACCGCCAGCGCGGTGCTGGCCGACCCCGACCTGGTCACGACCGAGGTGTTCGGGCCCGCCACCGTGCTCGTGGGCTACACGGACGTGTCCGACGCGCTGGCCGTCCTCGACCTGGTCGGCGGAGCACTCACCGCCACGATCCAGGGCACCGCCGCGCTCGACGCGGACGCTCCCGCGCTGCTCACCGCGATGGCTCGTGTGGCTGGACGCGTGGTCTACAACCAGTGGCCGACCGGCGTGACCGTGAGCGACGCCCAGCAGCACGGGGGACCGTGGCCCGCCACCACCGCGCCGACGACGACGTCGGTCGGCACCGCCGCGATCCACCGGTTCCTGCGCCCGGTGGCGTTCCAGAACGTGCCCGGCGCCGGGCTGCCTCCCGAGCTGCGCGGATGACCGGGTCCTACCGCGGCCTCACGTGGGACCATCCGCGGGGCACCGTCGCCCTGCGGGCGGCGGTCGACGAGCCCGCGGCGCCGGTGGTCGACCTGATCTGGGACGCCCAGCCCCTCGAGGGCTTCGAGTCCGCGTCGGTCGCGGAGAACGCGGCGGCGTACGACCTGCTCGTGCTCGACCACCCCCACCTGGGCGAGGCGCTGCGCACCGAGGCGCTCCGGCCGTTGGACGAGCTCTTCACCGCAGCCGAGGTCGAGGGATGGCGCGCCCGTGCGGTCGGGCCGTCGTTCGCGTCCTACGAGCTCGACGGCCGCGCGTGGGCGCTGCCCCTCGACGCCGCCACCCAGGTCTCGGCGCTCGCCGACCCCGGCATCGAGGCGCCGACGACGTGGGCCGAGGCGCTCGAGCTCGCGAGCGACGTCGACACCGTGCTGCCCCTGACCGGACCGCATCTCTTCCTCACGCTGTGCTCGATCGCGGTGGGGGAGGGCGTCGAACCCGGCGCCGGTCCCACCTTCCTGCCGGAGCCGGCGGTCGCGGACGCGATGGCCGTCCTCGAGCGGTTCGTCCCGGGCGCCCACGCCACGGAGACGCACAACCCGATCACCGTGCTCGAGGACATGGCACGCCAGGGCGGGCCGGTCTACTGCCCGCACGTCTACGGCTACGTCACCTACAGCCGTCCGGCGATCGGTCGCCGTCCGGTCCGGTTCGTCGACGCGCCCGCCGGCACCTCCGGCCGGCGCGGGTCGGTGCTCGGCGGCACGGGGATCGCCGTCAGCAGGCGCTGCGAGCCGGACGCCGCGCTGCTCGACCACCTGCGCTGGCTGATGGACGACCGCACGCAGCGCACCTTCATCCCCCGACGCGACGGCCAGCCGTCGGTGGTCGCGGCGTGGGAGGACGACGAGGTGGATGCCGCGGCTCTGGGCTTCTACTCCCGCACCCGCCGCACCGTCGAGGACGCCTGGGTGCGCCCGCGCCACGACGGTGCGATCGCCTTCCAGAGCGCGGCCGCGGACCGGGTCCGAGCCGCCCTGCTCGGCCACTCCGACCCCGCCCGGCTGTCCCGCGAGCTCGACGAGCTCCACCACCGGCACCGTCCCGATCCTGCGATCCAGGAGCGTCCATGACCTCTCCGACCGGCACCACCTCCACCATCGCCTGGCCGCCCACGGTGGCGACCACGCTTCCCGCCGACGCGGCCGACGCGACCCTCGTGGGTCGGGTCATGACGGCCGCGGGACCCGCGGTCGTCACCGTCCGCGACGAGCGGTTGGTCGACCTCACCGGCTCCTTCGCCACGACGAGCGAGCTGGCCGAGCACCCGGACCCGGCTGCCGCGGTCCGCGCCGCCGACGGGCCCGACCTGGGGAGCCTGGCGGACGTGCTCGCCCGCACCCCGGTCGAGCTGCGCTCCGACGACGGCGTGCGGCTGCTCAGCCCGATCGACCTCCAGGCGGTCAAGGCCGCCGGCGTCACCTTTGCGGTGTCCATGGTCGAGCGCGTCATCGAGGAGCGCTGCCAGGGCGACGCCGCGCGGGCCGAGGAGATGCGGGCGCAGATCACCGGCCTGATCGGCGCGGACCTCGGCGAGCTGACCCCGGGCTCACCGGAGACCGACCGCCTCAAGGAGGCGCTCGTCGCCGCCGGCAGCTGGAGCCAGTACCTGGAGGTCGGCCTGGGGCCCGACGCCGAGATCTTCACCAAGACCACGACGATGGCGAGCGTCGGCACCGGCGTCGACGTCGGCATCCATCCCCGCTCGCAGTGGAACAACCCCGAGCCGGAGGTGGTCGTGCTGGTGTCCTCGACCGGCTCGATCCGCGGGGCGACCCTGGGCAACGACGTGAACCTGCGCGACTTCGAGGGGCGCTCGGCGCTGCTGCTGGGCAAGGCCAAGGACAACAACGCCTCGGCGGCCTTGGGCCCGTTCGTCCGTCTCTTCGACGACGGCTTCTCCCTCGACGACGTACGCCGCATCGAGGTCGGCCTCGACGTCGTCGGTACCGACGGCTTCCACCTCACCGGCAGCTCGTCGATGAGCCTGATCAGCCGCGACCCTGCGGACCTGGTCGGCCAGCTCATGGGCCCCACCCACCAGTACCCCGACGGCGCCGTGCTGTTCCTCGGCACGATGTTCGCGCCGGTCCAGGACCGGGACGCCGTCGGCCAGGGCTTCACCCACCACGTGGACGACCTGGTGGCTGTCACCGCCGAGCGCCTCGGGGGCCTGGTCAACCGGGTCCGCACGAGCGAGGCGTGCGAGCCGTGGACCTTCGGAGCGGGTGCGCTCATGCGCAACCTCGCGTCGCGGGGACTGCTCACCGGTTGAGCCGGCACTCTCGGTGCCCGCGGCACGGGTGAGGGAGTCTCGCGCGCGAGGGGGCCGGGTGGCACGATCTCGACCAGCCTCGCTCGGACCGCCCGGGTGCCCCGACCGGAAGGACCGTCCGTGACCACCCGAAGGAGCTCCCCATGACCGAGTCCGCCCGCAGGTTCGAGACCCTGGTCGTCGAGACCGACGACGACGGAGTCTGCACCCTCACCCTGAGCAGGCCCGCGCAGCTCAACGCCTTCAACGTCACCATGGCGCGCGAGCTCGAGCAGTTCTTCCTCGTCGAGGCCCGGGCGGACGACGTGCGTGCGGTCGTGGTCACCGGTGAGGGGCGCGCGTTCTGCGCCGGGATGGATCTCGCGGTCGAGGGCAACGTCTTCGGCCTCGACGAGTCGCTCGCCCCGACGCCCGAGAGCCTGCGGGACAACCTCGACGACCCGGCCTACCGCGACGGCGTACGAGACACGGGCGGGCGGGTCACGCTCGCGATCCATGCGCTGCCGAAGCCCGTCATCGCCGCGATCAACGGTCCGGCGGTCGGCATCGGCGCCACGATGACCCTGGCCATGGACATCCGGATGGCCGCGACCACGGCGCGCGTCGGATTCGTCTTCGGCCGCCTCGGGATCGTCCCTGAAGCCTGCTCGTCGTGGTTCCTGCCCCGGCTCGTCGGGCTCCAGCAGGCTCTCGAGTGGGTCTACTCCGCCGAGATCCTGACCGCCGAGGCCGCGCTCGACGGAGGACTGGTGCGCTCGCTCCACGACCCCGCCGAGCTCGTCGGAGCCGCCCAGGACCTCGCTCGCTCCTTCGTCGTCGACCGGTCGCCGGCGGCGCTCGCGATGGCGAAGAGCCTGCTCTACCGCAACGCCGCGGCTGCGACGCCTCTCGAGGCGCACCTGTCCGACTCGCTCGCGATGTTCTGGTCGTCCGTCGGGGACGGAAAGGAGGGGGTCGCCGCGTTCCTCGAGAAGCGGACGCCCCGGTTCTCACGGCGAGCCGAGGACGTGCCGCGGCTCTTCCCGACCTGACGGGGCCCGGCGCCCTCACCCGACGTCGGAGTCACCACTACTGTGACCGGGATGCATCGACCGAGCAGCCAGGCGTGGACCGAGCCCGGGGCGTACGCCGTGGCGCCGGGCGTCCACCGGATCCCGCTCCCGCTGCCCACGGACGGGCTGCGGGCGGTGAACGTCTACGTGCTCGAGTCCGACGACGGCCTCACCTGCATCGACGGCGGATGGGCGATCCCGGAGTCGCGCCGGCAGCTCGAGGAGTCGTTGCGCTCCATCGGGTTGCATCCCCGCGACATCGGCTCGTTCCTGGTCACCCACGTGCACCGTGACCACTACTCGCAGGCCGTGGCGCTGAGGAGCGAGTTCGGTCGGGCCGTGGTCGCGCTCGGGGAGCCCGAGCGCGAGGCCCTGGGCACGGTGATCGAGGCGCGCGGGTCGGGCGAGTTCGTCGACCGGTTGCGCCGCTGCGGTGCACCCGACCTGGCGGAGCACTGGGCGCAGGCGCCGGCAGGCGGCCAACCGGACGCCCACGCCTGGGGATGGCCGGACCGGTGGTTCTCGGGCGACTTCACGATCGAGGTCGGGAGCAGGACGCTGCGTGCCGTGCACACGCCGGGGCACACCGAGGGCCACTACGTCTTCGCCGACCTCGACTCCGGCCTGCTGTTCGCCGGCGACCACGTGCTGCCGACCATCACGCCCTCGATCGGTTTCACCCCGGGGCTCACCGGCGCCGCGGAGCGGCAGCCGCTCGCCGACTTCTACGGCTCGCTGGGCAAGGTGCGCGAGCTGCCGGACCTGCAGGTCCTCCCGGCGCACGGTGACGTGGACCGCCGCTCCCACGAGCGCGTCGACGAGCTCGTGGCCCACCACGACGACCGGTTGGCCCTGTGCCTGGCCGCGGTCGGGTCGAGGTCGCTCACGGCCGCCGACGTCGCGGCCGAGCTGTCGTGGACCCGCCGCGAGCACCGGCTGGTCGACCTCGATCCGTTCAACGGGGGCCTGGCGGTCATGGAGACCGCCCTGCACCTCTACCTGCTCGAGTCGCGCGGACAGCTCGAGCGCGACGAGGTCGACGGGGTCGAGGTCTACCGCGCGGCGGCCACCGGCGCCTGACGTCCGGCACTCCAGCGGATGGCCACCGGTAGGACCGGGTCCGGGTCGTCAGCCGAGCGCCTGCGCCACCCGCGACGGAGCGGGACGGCCCAGCAGGCCCGTCATGCGCGCGCCCGCCGCCAGCACCGCGTCGAGGTCGACGCCGGTCTCGATGCCGAGTCCGTGGAGCATCCAGAGCAGGTCCTCGGTCGCCAGGTTGCCCGTCGCGCTGCCCGCGAAGGGACAGCCGCCGATGCCGGCGGCCGAGGCGTCGAAGCAGGTCACGCCCGCCTGCAGGGACGCGTGGACGTTGGCGAGCGCCTGGCCGTAGGTGTCGTGGAAGTGCATCGCCAGCAGGTCGGTGCCGATCCCGGCGCGGGCGTGCGCGTCGATCAGCTCCCGGACGTGTCCGACGGTGCCGACCCCGATCGTGTCGCCGAGGCTGACCTGGCCGCAGCCGGCGTCGACGAGGGCCTGCGACACCCCGCTCACCGCGGCGACGTCCACGGGGCCCTCCCACGGGTCGCCGAAGCACATCGAGACGTATCCGCGGACCACCAGGCCCTCCGCCCGGGCAGCGCCGACGACCTCGCGCGCCGCGTCGAGGGCGGCCTCCCTGCCCATGGCGAGGTTGCGCCGGGAGAACGTCTCGGTCGCACTGACGAAGACCGCGATCGCGCGGGCGCCCGCGGCACACGCGCGCTCGAGGCCGCGCATGTTGGGCACCAGCACGGGGTGGCGGTCCCGGTCGTCGAGCGCGGCCATCACCTCTGCGGCGTCCGCCAGCTGGGGCACCCACCGGGGCGAGACGAAGCTGGTCGCCTCCACCATCGGCAGTCCGGAGGCACGCAGCGCGCGGACGAACGCGATCTTCTCGGTGGTGGGGACCAGCGCCTCCTCGGCCTGGAGGCCGTCGCGTGCGCCGACCTCGTAGACGTCCACCCGGTCGGGCAGGCCGGCCACGGGGAAGACCGACGGCGTGCGCTGCGGGGCGGAGCTCACCGCGACCGCAGGTCGGCGAGGATGTCGTGGGCGGCGTCGGTCCGGATCGACCGGCTCTCGATCATCCGCGCGACGACCGCGTCGACCTCGTCGGCCGCGGCCCCGGCCGTGACGGCCACGTTGCGGGCGTGCAGGGACATGTGGCCGCGCTGGATCCCCTCGGTGGCCAGGGCCCGCACCGCGGCGGCGTTCTGGGCGAGCCCGACGGCCATGACGATGTCGGCCAGCTCGGCGGCCGAGCGGACCCCCAGCATCGCGACGTTGGCCTGGGCCACGGGGTGCACCTTCGTCGCGCCCCCGACCAGCCCGACCGGCATGGGCAGCTCCAGGGTGCCGACGAGGTCACCGTCGGCGTTCTTCTCGAAGCGGGACATCGAGGTGTAGCTGCCGTCGGCGCCGATGGCGTGCGAGTGGGCGCCGGCCTCGACCGCGCGGGTGTCGTTGCCGGTCGCCAGCACGACTGCCGTGATGCCGTTCATGATGCCCTTGTTGTGGGTGGCGGCCCGGTAGGGGTCGACGACGGCGAACTCCGCGGCGTCCACCATGTTCTCCACGACCTCGGCACCCCCGAGCAGCTCGCGGTCGAACACCGCGCTGACCCGCGTCAGGCGCAGGTCGGCCTTGTTGGTGAGGATGCGCAGCAGGGTGCGCCCGCCGGCGATCTCCCCGACGCGGGGTGCGATCGCCTCGGCCATGGTGTTGACCGCGTTGGCGCCCATCGCGTCCCGCACGTCGACCACGAGGTGCAGGACGACGTACGTCTGCCGGCTGCTCGGCAGGACCCGCACGATGATGTCGCGCACGCCCCCGCCGTGCTCGACCAGCGCGGGGTCCTGCGCGTCGGCCAGGGCGATGAGCTCGTCGGCCGCCTGCAGCAGGCGCAGGCGGGCAGCAGCGGGGTCGACGACGTCGAGGACCTGGACCTGGGCCTGCATCAGGGGTGCGGTGGAGGAGGTCCGGAAGCCGCCGTGGTCGCGGGTCATCCGCGCCAGGTTGCTGGCCGCGGCCACCACGGAGGGCTCCTCGGTCGCCATCGGGACGAGCACGTCGCGACCGTTGACGACGAAGTTGGTCGCCACG
Source organism: Nocardioides hwasunensis (assembly GCF_014779665.1). Lineage (GTDB taxonomy): Bacteria > Actinomycetota > Actinomycetes > Propionibacteriales > Nocardioidaceae > Nocardioides > Nocardioides hwasunensis. The sequence continues at coordinate 167,383 of NZ_JACXYY010000005.1, forward strand.
CCCACCGGCACGCCGAGGACGCCGACGACGTTCTCGACCATGTGGTCGGCCTGGTCGAGGCTGAGGCCCCGGTCCGGGCTCAGCACGTCGAGGCGCTGCGGCTCGAGGCCCGTGGTGTCCGCGATCCGCGCGCGTCGTTCGTCGATCGAGAGGTTGCGGAAGCCGGACATGCGGCTGGTGGTCATCGTTGGTCTCCTCGTGCTGGTTGGCTCCGCCGGCCTCGAGGCCGCGGAGGGGTGGTGGTGTGCTGGGCGTGCCTCACAGGCACGCCCGGTTGACCCGCTCGACCGTCATGGCGGGACCGCTCAGCTCGGCGACGATCTCGCCTGCGCGCATCACGAGGATGCGGTCGGCGGACTCGACCAGCTCCTCCACGTCCGAGGAGCTGACGAGGACCCCCTTGCCCTGGTCTGCCAGGCGTCGCAGCACCGTGTGGATCTCGTTGCGCGCCCGGACGTCGACCCCCTCGCACGGCTCGTCGAGGAGGACGACCCGGGACGGCATCAGCAGCCACCGGGCGAGGACGACCTTCTGGGCGTTGCCGCCCGACAGGGCGTCGACGGGCATGTCGACGGCCTGCGCGGGCACGGTGTCGAGCTCGGTCAGCAGCTGGTGGACGTCGCGCCGCTCGCGGCGTCGGTCGATGAAGGGCGTGCCGGGGATGCGACGTCGTCGTGACGTCGGCAGGGCGGCGTTCTCCCGCGACGTCATGCCCGGGACGAGCGAGGTGCGGTGGCGACCCTCGGGGATGAGGACCACACCGCGGCGGATGGCCCGGCGGGGAGTGGCCGGCACCAGCACGTCCTCGCCGACCCGGACGGTGCCCGCGAGCACCGGTGCACCGACGCCCCAGATCGCGTTGAGCAGGCTGCTCCGGCCGGCACCGACGAGGCCGGTCAGCCCGACCACCTCGCCGGAGCGCACGTGGAAGGTCGCGGCGCCCGGCTTGGCGGCGGTCCGCAGGCCCTCGACGCGCAGGACCTCCCGGTCGGTGACGTCGACGGCGTCGGCTGCGGTGAAGTCGTCGACGTCCCCCTCCGCCTCGGGGGAGCGGGCGTCGGCGCCGCCGGCGATGATGTCCTCGAGCTGGGCCATCGAGGTGGCGGCGGTCGTGCGGTCGGCGATGACCCGGCCCTGCGACATGCCGATCACCCGGTCGGCGATCTGCAGGACCTCCTCGAGCCGGTGGGAGATGTAGACCACTGAGATCTCCTCCTCGGCCAGGCCGCGCACGATCTCGAACAGGCGCGCGGTCTCCGGGGCGGAGAAGGCGGCGGTCGGCTCGTCGAGGATCAGCAGCCGCGGCCGGCGCAGCAGCGTGCGCCCGATCATCACCAGCCGCTGCGCCGCCGGACCGAGGTCGGCGACCCGGACGTCCAGCCGGTGCTCGAGCCCCAGGCGCCGGGCGACGTCCCCGACGTCGCGTGGCGCCGACCGCAGACCGAGCACGAGGTTCTGACGCACCGTCATCGACGCGACGACGGCCAGCTGCTGGGGCACCAGGCCCACCCCCTCGCCCAGGGCGTGCTGCGGGGAGCGGAGCTCGACGACGCGCCCGTCGAGCGTCAGCGTGCCCGAGTCCGGGCGGGTGTAGCCCGACACGATCTTGCTGATCGTCGACTTGCCGGCGCCGTTGTGGCCCACCAGCGCCACGATCTCGCCGCGACCCACCTCGATCGAGGCATCGCGCAGCGCGGTCGCGCCGCCGTACGTCTTGGTCACCTCCCGCACCGCGAGGCGCGGCGCGGTCATGCGTGGCTCGTGTCCCGCCCGGCGACGAGCCGGGCGAAGCCCACGGCCAGGATGAGGATCCCGCCCTGGAAGAAGTAGGTGGAGTAGCCGCTCACGTCGGCCAGGAGCAGGCCGTTGGGCACGATGGAGGCGAGCACGGCGCCGACCATGGTGCCGGGGATGTTGAACTCGCCCACCCGGAACATCGCCGCACCGATGAAGCAGGCAGCGAACGACGGCAGCAGCACCTGCAGGCCGGTGAGCGGGTAGGCCTGGCCCGCGCGTCCGGTGTAGAGCATCCCGGCCACGGTGCACACCAGCGCGGTGATCACGAAGCCGATGAGGATCGTGCGCCGGACGTTGACACCGGCGAACCTGGCTGCCTCGCGGTTGGCGCCGATGGCACGCAGCTCGCGGCCCAGGGACGACCGGTCGAGCAGCGCCCAGAGCACCAGCGCGACGACCGGGGCGAGGAGCACGAGCACCGGCACCCCGGCGACGTCGGAGCGGACGAAGGAGACGAACGCCGGGTCGATGCCGACCGAGATCGACCTCGAGTCCGAGACCCAGAACTCGCCGCCGTTGAGCAGGGAGGCCGCGCCGATGGTGACGACCAGTGCGTTGAGGCCCTGATAGGCCACCAGCCAGCCCGTGAGCGCCCCGATGAGCAGGCCCAGGCCGAGCATGATCGCGATCGCGCTGACGGTGGTGAGGTTCCAGCTCGCCATAAGGGCGGCGAACGTCGTGGTGCTGAAGCCGGCGACCGCCTGCACCGACAGGTCGAACTCGCCCATCACCAAGATCACGGTCAGCGCGCACGCGACCATGGCCGGCAGGGCCGCGCCCTCCAGGATCGTCCAGATGTTGGCGACGGTGAGGAAGGCGCTGTTCTGGCTCTGGAAGACCGCGACCATCACGAGCATGATCAGCGGCACCCCCCAGGGCCCGAAGCGCCGCCGCAGCACGGTGCCGCGGCTGGTGGTCGTCCCCGCGTCGGGGAGGGGCTCGGCGGACGTCGTCGCCTCGGCCGACGGGCTCGCTGCGCTCAGCACGGGAACTCCGCGCCCCAGCCGTCGACGAGGGGCTGCTTCCACTGGCCGTCCTGGGAGGTCCAGCCGATGCCTGCCGCGACGCCGGCCCCGGTGAGCTCGTCGGCGGTCTTCTTGGTGAACACCCGGAACGGCACGGGGTTCTCGTAGCCCTCGAGGCGCCCCGGCTCCTCGCCCGCGAAGTGGGTGAGCATGCCCTCCACCGTGTGGTACGACTGGAAGTCGAAGTCCAGCCACGGCATCGCGGTCAGCGGGTTCTCCGGGTCCTGCAGGGCGTTGATCCCTTCCGACTGCGCGACGTGGGTGAAGACCTGGATGTCCTTGCCGGCCGCGAGGATGGACTGCGCGGCGGCCGGGCCCGCGACCGGGTAGTTGGCCCAGACGGCGTCGAGGTCGGGGTACTTCGACATGAAGCCGCCGACGATGCGCTGGGTGCTGCCGGCGATGTCGGTGAAGTCGATGTTGGCGCTGTCGACGATCTTGATGCGCGGGTAGAGCGTCGCCAGCCCACGCACCGCCGCGTTGCGCGCGCCGAGGATGTCGAGGTCGGTGTTGACCAGCGCCACCTCGATGTCGCCCTCCGGCTGCTGGAGGTAGAGGCTGCTGAACATCTCCTGGGCGAGCGCGGAGGCGTCGGCGGCGGGGATCGGCGTGTAGTCCTGGACCAGGAGCGGGTCGAGCTCGGAGAACGACCACTGGCCGAAGACCGGGATGCCCGCGGCCTGGGCGTCCTCCAGCTGCGGCTGCAGGTCGCGGGTGCTGACCACGAGCAGGAGGATCGCGTCGACGCCCTGGTTGACGAACGTCGAGACCGCCTGCTGCGACTTCTCCGCCGAGCCCTGCGAGTCGGCCTCCTTGAACGTCCACTTCAGGCCCGCGGCGTCGCTCGCCTCCTTGAGGGCGGTGACCAGGGTCGACTCGTTCTCGTCGGCGGTGGTGAGGTGCACGACCCCGATGGTCTTGTCCTTGTAGTCGCCGCAGATCTTGTCGGCGCCGGCGGCTGCGCTGACCACGGGAGCCGCGGGTGCGGCGGTGCCGCCGGGGCCGTCGGCGGACTTGGTGCAGCCGCTCACGGCCAGGCCGACGGCGAGCACGCACGCGGCGGAGAGGGTGGACCTGAGGGCCCCGGGGTGGTGGCGTCGTGATGCGGGCATGGGAGGTGCTTCCTTCGTGTCGGTGACGGCAGGCGCCGTCGGGAGGTGGTCGTGGATCGCCGGTCGGTGCCTGTGCGCGGGCGCGCGGCAGCGTCCGGCCGGGTCGGCGTCGGTGGGAGGGGTGGGTCCACCGGCCGTGGGGAGCCGGTGGCGGGTCGTGCGGCAGCCCGTCAGCTCGTCGCCGGGTCGAGGTGGCAGGTCTCGAGACGACCGGTGCGGCGGGTGGCGGCGATGGTGGAGTTGGAGGTCTCCGCGGTGCAGCAGATGAGCAGGTCGCCGACGATCGCGACCGCGAAGCACGGCTGGCTGGTCGCGACGTGGAGGTCCGCGACACCGTCGACGAGGCGTACGGCGCCGGAGTTCGCCGGGTCCGAGACCCAGATCCGGTCCTCGTCGTCGATGCAGATGCCGTCGGGCAGCACGGCCTCACCGGCCGGGCCGGCCGCGCGGAGGTCGGCGTACGTGCGGCGGTTGACGAGGTGGTGGCCGTCGATGTCGAAGGCGGTGAGGCACTTGCCCACGGTCTCGGCCACGACGAGGGTGCCGTCGCCCAGCTGCACCATGCCGTTGGGGAACCGCAGGCCGTCGGCGGCCGAGGTGACCTTGCCCTCAGGGGTAACCAGCGCGATCGAGGCGGTCGGCGGGTCGGCGTCCGGGCCGAAGAGGGGATCGGCCTCGGGGTCGTCGCGCAGCGTGCCGTAGAAGTCGAAGCCGAAGTCGCCGACCCACGCGCGGCCCTGGGGGTCCACCAGCATGTCGTTGGACGACCCGCGCGCCACCGAGCTCAGGTCGGCATGGTGGTGGAGCTCGCCCCGGGCGTCGAGGCGGCGGAGGCTGAGGTCGTTCATCGACACGATGAGCAGCGAGCCGTCGGCGAGCCAGCCCAGGCCGGAGGGTTGCTCGTCGATGGTCACCACGTGCTCGCTGGTCCACGAGTCCAGGTCGACCCTCAGCACCTCGTGTGCGTAGAAGTCGGAGAGGTAGAGAGCGCCGTCGGGTCCCATGGTGGGCGCCTCCGCGAAGTGGAGGCCGTCCAGGACGGTGCGGGTGGTGAGGCCCATGGGGGTGCTCCTCGGGGATCGGGGTCGGGTGTGACGCCGAGGAAGGTATCGAGAGACGAGCGCCACATGCCATGTGCAAATCCACCGGTCGTGAGACTCTGTGTGGGTGGTCCACACAGTCCCGGTCGCGACGCCCTCCTCGTCCGGGGCGGCTCGGGCGTCGTCGACGACCGTCGCCGCGCTCCTCGACGAGCTGGTGGGGGAGCACCCCGGGACCGCGGGCCGGGTGGCTCGCCTGCGCGAGCTCGTCGCCTCACACGGTGCCCGCGAGGCCGAGCTCGCGGCGCTCAACGAGGCGGCGCGTGACCTCACCAAGGTCCGCGACCTCGAGCACGCCCTCCAAGCCGTCACCGACCGCACCCGCCGGTTGCTCGCGTGCGACGTGGCCTACCTCTCGGCGCGCACGACCGACGAGGAGCACTTCGCCGTGCGCGCCTGGGCCGGCCAGCTCTCGCCGGCGTTCCTCGGCACACGGGTCAGTGTCGGACGCGGGGTGGGTGGCCAGGTGGCCGGCACCCGGCGGCCGTTCCAGGTGGCGAACTACCTCGAGGCCGATGCGTTCGCGCACAGCGAGTACCTCGACAGCGCGGTGAGCGCCGAGGGGCTGGTCGCCCTGCTCGGGGTGCCCCTCGAGGTCGACGGGCGGCTGCTCGGGATCCTCTTCGCCGGCCGACGGCGCAGCGAGGCGTTCTCGGACGCGCACGTGGAGCTGATGTCGTCCCTCGCCGCGCACGCGGCCGTGGCCCTCGACAACGCCCACCTGTTCATCTCCCAGCGCGCGGCCCTGGAGGAGCTGGAGAAGTCGACGGCGCTGCTGCGCGCGCACACGGCGGCGGTCGAGACGGCGGCGGACGTCCACGGCCAGCTCACCAGCGCCCTCCTGCGCGGTGACGGGATCGACCGCATCGTCGAGGTGGTCGCGCTCGCACTGGACGGCTCGCTGGTGATGGTCGACGACGCGGGCCGGACGACCGCCACTGCGGGACCGCGACCGGTGACCTCGCCGCTGCCGGACGAGGTGGTGCGCGCCCTGGTGGCGAGCCGTGAGGTGGGACGCGCGGTCGGCGTGGAGGGGAGCGGTGCCGAGCGGAGGTACGTCGCGGCCGCGACGGCCGGAACGCGCTACCTGGGCGCGCTGGTCCTGACGGTGCCGCAGGAGCTGACCGACGTCGACACCCGCACGCTGGAGCGGGCCACCCAGACGGTCGCGATCTCGGTGCTGGCCGACGTCGCGGCCGCGGAGGCCGACGTCCGGGCAGCGAGCGAGACGATGCGGGTCCTGCTCGCCGAACGCCGCAGCGACATCGACACGCTGGTCCGCCTCGCCCGCCGCCACGGGCTGGTCAACGACCGGGTGAGCGTGGTGGCGAGCACCGTCGCGACCGAGCGGCTCCCCGCCCAGATCGCGGCCTGCGCGGCCATCTGCCGGGCCTCGGGCGGACTCTCGGCGCTCGTCGACGGCGTCGTGGTCACCCTCTCGCCACTGGACGCCGCCGAGGTGGCCGCCCAGGTGTGGGAGGCGGTGCGCCTGGCGTGTGGGACCGACGTCACGGTGGCGGCCACCGAGGGCCCGCTCGCCGACCTGCCCGGCTGCCACGGGGAGGCACTGCAGACCCTGGAGCTGATGCGCAAGATCGGTCGCGACGGGTCATGGGCCCTCGCGGCGGAGTTCGGCGCCTACTCGCTCCTCCTGACGCCCGGCGCCACGGCCGCGCTCGACCTGCTGGTCAGCCGCCAGGTCGGCACCCTGCTCGACCACGACGAGCGACACCGCACCGAGCTGTCCCGCACCGCGCTGAGCTACCTCGACTGCGCCTGCAGCGCGACGGCCGCCGCCCGTGACCTGGGTGTCCACGTGAACACGGTCACCCAGCGACTGGCGCGCATCGACCGGGTGCTGGGTGCCGGCTGGCGCAGCGGTCCGCGGCAGCTCGACGTCCACAACGCGCTACGCCTGCACGAGCTGCGCGGCAGCCGCACGGAGCCGCGTCTCGGCGCGCCGCGGGGCTGAGGCCACCAGCAGGTGCGTTCGTGCTCGCGGCGCCCGGGTGGGACCATCGCCTCGACGGTCGTCTCGCGAGGATCCCGACCGTCCCCGACGAAGCCCGACAGAAGGAGCATCCGTGACCTCGACCCGCTCCTGGGTCAACCACGCCGTGCGGCAGCTCCACGCCGACGCCACCCGCAGCGCGGACACCCACCTGCTGCACTTCCCGCTGCCGAGGGCCTGGGGCGTCGACCTCTACGTCAAGGACGAGTCGTCGCACCCGACCGGGTCGCTCAAGCACCGGTTGGCCCGCTCGCTGTTCCTCTACGGTCTGGTGGGCGGGCGCATCGGCCCGGAGACCACGGTCACCGAGGCGTCCAGCGGATCGACGGCCGTGTCCGAGGCCTACTTCGCACGTCTGCTGGGGCTCCCGTTCGTCGCCGTCGTGCCGACCTCGACGAGCCGGCGCAAGATCGAGCTGATCGAGGAGTACGGCGGCCGGTGCGCGATGGTCGCCACGGCCGGGGAGGTCTACGCCGAGGCCCAGCGGATCGCCGACGACACGGGCGGCTACTACCTCGACCAGTTCGGCAACGCCGCGGTCGCCACCGACTGGCGCGGCAACAACAACATCGCCTGCTCGATCTACGAGCAGATGGCTGCCGAGCCGCACCCCGAGCCCGCGTGGATCGTCGTCGGCGCCGGCACCGGCGGCACCTGCGCCACGATCGCGCGCTACGCCCGCTACCACGGGGCCGACACCCGCATCGCCGTCGGCGACCCCGAGGGCTCGGCGTACGAGCAGGCGTGGCGCACCGACGACCGCACGGTCACCGCAGCGGGGTCCCGCATCGAGGGCATCGGTCGTCCGCGGGTCGAGCAGTCCTTCCTGCCCGAGGTCGTCGACCTCGTCCGCACGGTCCCCGACGCCGCCTCGATCGCGGCCATGCACGTGGTCAGGGAGCAGCTGGGCGTGGCCCCGGGGCCCTCGACGGGCACCAACTTCGTGGTCGCGCTCGACCTGGTCGAGCAGATGGTCGAGCGGGGCGAGCAGGGCAGCGTGGTCACCCTGCTGTGTGACCGCGGCGAGCGCTACGCCGACACCTACTACGACCCGACCTGGGTGCAGGCGCAGGGCTTCGACACCGCTCCGTGGCTCGACCGGCTGCGGGCGCGCCTCAGCTCCCAGCCGGGATCCCCGCCGCGCGGGAGATGATCGCGGCGACGGCGACCGCCGCCGGTGTCGGCGACTCGGCGTGCGCGAGTGCCAGCGGCACGGTCTCCGGGGTGCCGGCGAGCCCGACGTAGGTCACGCCCTCCAGCTGCAGGCACCGCACCGACTCCGGCACGAGCGCCACGCCCAACCCGGCGGCCACGAACGCCACCAGCGTCGCCGTCTCCCGCACCTCGATCAGCTCGAGCAGGTCCACGTCGACTCCCGCGCGACGGTAGGTCTGGAGCACGCGCGCGTGCAGCGAGGAGCGTGAGCGGGACGGATAGGTGACCAGGGCATCGCCGGCCAGGTCGGCCACCTGCACCGAGGCCACCCCCGCGAGAGGATGGTGGGAGGGAACGGCAGCGATCAGCGGCTCGGTGCGAAGCTGGTCGACCACCACGCTGCCCGGGACCGGTGCGAGAGGGCGCAGGACCGCCAGGTCGAGCGCGCCACCGCGCACCGCGTCGACGAGCTCGGGACCGAGCATCTCCCCGTGCAGCTCCAGTCGCACGTCGGGCAGCTCGGCACGGACCCGCCGGGCGACGCGGGGCAGCACGTCGTACGTCGCGGTGCCGACGAATCCCATCCGCACCACGCCCCACGTCCCGGCCGCCAGGGCGGTGAGGTCCTCGAGCGTCCGATCGACCTCGCTGACGACCTGGCGGGCTCTCGCGAGCAGGTGCCGACCCGCCTCGGTGAGCTCCACCCGGCGCGTCGTGCGGTCGACCAGCCGTACGCCGACCTCGTCCTCCAGGCGGCGCAGCTGCTGGGAGAGCGCGGGCTGGGCGATGTGCAGTCGGGCTGCGGCGCGACCGAAGTGCCGCTCCTCGGCCAGTACGACGAAGGCGTGCAGCCGGCGCGTGTCCACATCCGCCATCTTATGCTTGCGTCTTATGAATCGTGGCCTGATTCGTATTGGACGTGATGAGTCAGCGACTCCTACTGTCGGCCCATGCCCTCCGCCTTCCTCTATGCCAGCGCCAGGACTCCCTTCGGACGGTTCGGCGGAGCCCTCGCCGACCACCGCCCCGACGACCTCTCCGCCGCCGCGCTGAGCGCGGTCCTCGAGCGGGTTCCCGACCTCGACCCCGCCACGATCGGCGACGTGGTGTGGGGGTGTGCCAACCAGGCGGGTGAGGACAACCGCAACGTCGGCCGGATGGGCGTCCTGCTCGCAGGCCTGCCGGTGAGCGTTCCCGCGGTGACGGTGAACCGGCTCTGTGGCTCCTCGCTCGACGCGGCGATGGCCGGTTCGCGCACGATCGAGTCGGGTGATGTCGACATCGTCGTCGTGGGTGGGGTCGAGTCGATGACCCGCGCTCCCTGGGTGCTGCCCAAGCCCGCGCGCGCCTTCCCGGCCGGCGACGTCACTGCGGTCTCCACGACGCTGGGCTGGCGGCTGGTCAACGAGCGGATGCCCGCCGAGTGGACCGTGTCGCTCGGCGAGGCCAACGAACAGCTCGCCGACAGGTTCGGGATCGACCGCGAGCGGCAGGACGCCTTCGCCGCCCGGTCGCACCAGCGGGCCGAGCAGGCGTGGGCCGACGGCTTCTACGACCGGCTCGTCATCGACCTGCCCGGGGTCGACCTGACGCGCGACGAGTCCATCCGGTCCGGCAGCACGGTCGACGGGCTGTCCGCGCTGCGACCGTCCTTCCGGTCCGACGGCACGATCACGGCCGGCAACGCCTCGCCTCTCAGCGACGGCGCTGCGGCCCTGGTGCTCGGCTCGGAGCAGTCGCGTCTCGGCGTGGATCCGCTGGCGCGCATCGCCGGTCGCGCCGCGCACGCCCTCGCCCCGCACGAGTTCGGGATCGCCCCGGTCGAGGCCGCCGACCGAGCCCTGGCGCGTGCCGGCATCTCGTGGTCCGACGTCGCGGCAGTCGAGCTCAACGAGGCCTTCGCCGTGCAGAGCCTGGCCTGTGTCGACGCGTGGGAGCGCGCGGGCCTCGACCCCGAGCTGGTGAACACCAAGGGAGGGGCGATCGCTCTCGGCCATCCCCTGGGTGCCTCGGGTGCCCGCGTCCTCGGCACCCTCGCCGCCCGGCTGGCCGAGACGGGTGGTCGCTGGGGCGTCGCCGCGATCTGCATCGGTGTGGGCCAGGGGCTCGCGGTCGTCCTGGAGAACGTCTCGTGAGCGCGCGGATCTGCGGTACCGCTGCCGAGGCCGTGGCGGAGGTTGCCGACGGCGCCACCGTGCTCGTGGGCGGCTTCGGCATGGCAGGCATGCCGGTCGGGCTCGTCGACGCGCTGCTCGAGCAGGGCGCGAGCGAGCTGACGGTCGTGTCCAACAACGCCGGCAACGGGGACACGGGCCTGGCCGCGCTGTTGGCTCGCGGTCGGGTGCGCAAGGTGGTCTGCTCCTTCCCGCGCCAGAGCGACTCGTGGGTCTTCGACGATCTCTACAGGTCCGGTCGCGTCGAGCTCGAGCTGGTCCCGCAGGGAAACCTCGCCGAGCGCATGCGTGCCGCCGGGGCCGGGATCGGGGCGTTCTTCACCCCGACCGGCGCGGGCACGCAGCTCGCCGAGGGCAAGGAGACCCGGGAGATCGACGGTCGCACCCACGTGCTCGAGCACCCGATCCGCGGGGACGTCGCGCTGATCGCCGCGCACCGCGCGGACCGGAAGGGCAACCTGACCTATCGCAAGACCGCACGCAACTTCGGTCCCGTCATGGCCACCGCCGCCCGGCACACCGTGGTGCAGGTCGGCCAGGTCGTCGAGGTCGGGACGCTTGACCCGGAGTCCGTCGTCACGCCGGGCATCTACGTCGACCGGGTGGTGTCGCTGTGAGCCTCTCCCGCGACCAGATCGCCGCCCGCGTCGCGAACGACATCCCCCACGGGGCCTACGTGAACCTCGGCATCGGCCAGCCCACCTCGGTCGCCGACCACCTCCCGCCGGCGTCGGGCGTGGTGCTCCACACGGAGAACGGACTGCTCAACATGGGCCCCGCCGCCCGGGGCGAGGACATCGACGAGGACCTGATCAACGCCGGCAAGCAGCCGGTCACCGAGCTGCCGGGATCGTCGTACTTCGACTCGGCCGACTCGTTCGCGATGATGCGCGGTGGCCATCTCGACGTCTGTGTGCTGGGGGCCTTCCAGGTCTCCGCCGAGGGTGACCTGGCCAACTGGCACACCGGCGCACCCGACGCCGTGCCCGCCGTCGGCGGGGCGATGGACCTGGCCACCGGTGCCCGCAGCGTCTTCGTGATGATGACGCTGTTCGCACGCGACGGCGCGCCCAAGCTGGTGCCGCGGTGCACCTACCCCCTGACCGGGATCGGGTGCGTGGACCGCGTCTACACCGACGTCGCCACCTTCGAGCTCACCGCGGACGGCGTGGTCGCGCGGGACCTGGTCGGCATCACCCCGACCGAGCTGGCGCAGCGCCTGGAGGTGCCGTTGCTCACGGCGTGAGCGAGGCGGACCGGATCGGGTGTGCGCGTCGATCAGCCGGTCATGGCCGGGCGGGTCGAGCCGAGCATCCGCGAGATGGTCTCCGCGGTGCGCGACAGCGCTGCCAGCTCCGGTCCGTCGGTCTCGACGTCGAGCACGTCACGGGTGGTCAGCAGTGCGAGCGAGGCCGCGAGACCGTGGGTGTCCCACACGGGCACCGCGAGCACGGCGATCCCGCGCGAGCTGACCTGCGCGGCGTAGCCCTGCCGCACGGTGGCGTGGGCGGAGGACTGCAGCCGCTCGCGATCGGCGTCGTCCATCTCGCGCGCGGCTCGCACGACGCTGGGCGCGCCCGCCATGAACCCGTGGAAGATGCCCGTCTGCGCCGCCACGGGCGAGAGCTGCATGCCGACGCGCACCGACACCACGACCTCGAGGCGGGGTGGCTCCTCGACATGCGCCACGACCGGAGAGGCAGCACCCCACAGCGACAGCACCGCGGTGATCTCGGTCTCGCGCGCCAGCGCCTGCATCGGCTCGGCGGCGACCTTCAGGACGTCGCGGCGCCCGACGGCGTAGGTCCCCACCTGCACCAGGGTCGGCCCCGGCACGTAGGTGCGGTCCTCGCGCAGGGTGAGGACGTTGGCGTTGACCAGCGAGTTGAGGTAGCGGTAGGTCGTGGTCCGGTTCAAGCCGATGAGGTCGGCTGCCTCCGTCGAGGTCACGGACTCTCGGTGAGGCCCGAACAGGGCGAGGATCATCCCCACGCGATCGACTGCCTGGATGTCCAAGCCGAACCCTCCGATTCCGTACTTCGTGTGGTCAGGGGTGGCGGCGAGCCTACCGTCATGGACGGACGAGCAGGCGCCGCCAGGTGCAGGTCCACGGGGCCGTTACCCGGGGTCATGGACCCGGGGCGTCGCGCCGGCGGGTCATCGTGTCCCGGATCGTCGGCAACCGGCGCTCGGCCTCGGCGCGCAGGTCGCGGTAGAGGCTGGTGCCGTGGGCGTCGATGCCCACCGTGAGCGGACCGAGACCCTCGAAGCGCGTCTTGATGAGCTGGAACTGCCAGATGTACTCGGTCCAGTGCACCTCCACCACCTCCCGGACGGCACCGGAGAGCAGCGTCGCGCTCCCGCCGGGCACCGAGAGGTAGATCGCCCCGGTCTCACGCATCGCTCGCACCGACTCCTCGCCCAGCCCACCCTTGCCGCCCACGACCGACAGCTCGTGGCCGCGGATCAGGTCGGGCATGAGGTCGTCGAACCGGGTGGTGGTGGTGGAGTTGACGTAGTGGAGCTCGTACGACCCGTCGGGGTTGCGCTGTCCCGAGCTGCTGATGTGCATGAGTGCGGCGCCGCGCAGGTCGAGCGGAGGCGCGATGCCCTCGTGCAGCTCGCGGTGCAGCCGCTTGAAGGTCGGCAGGCCGATGGACATCACGACCTCGCCGCTGAGGTGCACGAGGTCCCCGGCCACGACCTCGGTGGTGTCGCCCGGGCGGAGCGGGAGTGTGAGGTGGTGCTCGGCCACGCCGCGCAGGAGGTCAGACACCGTGGGTGACCGTGCCGTCGTTGTCGATGCGCGCGCTGTAGCGACGGTCGATCCAGCAGTTGAAGCACACCACCGCGGGCGTGTAGCCGTGGCCTGAGGAGTAGTTGACGTGCACGGCCATCGCCGTGGTGGCTCCGCCGGTGCCCATCGGGCCGAAGCCGGTGGCGTTGATGGCCTCGCGAAGCCGCTCCTCCATCGCGCGGACTGTGGGCTCCGGGCTCTCCTCGCGCATCGGGCGCAGGACCGCCTCCTTGGCGATGTGCGCTGCGTGCTCGAACGTCCCGCCGATGCCGACGCCCACCACCATCGGCGGACAGGCCTGGGATCCCGCACGCACGACGGCGTCCAGCACCCACTCCTCGATGTCCTGCAGGCTGGGCGAGACGAGGATCTCGGCCTGCGACCACCGTCCGGTCCCCAACGCCTTCGGTGAGCACACGATCTCGACGTGGTCGGCGCCGTCGATGAGGTCGAAGCTCATGATCGGCATGTCCTTGCCGGCGAAGCCGCGCTCGTTGGTCAGCGGGTTGGTGACGTGCTTGAGGAGCGGCGGGTCGCTGGTGGCCGCGAGCTCGAGGAAGCCGTCGCGCACCGCGGCCTTGACGTCGCCCGGGAGCACGGCCCGGGTGCCGATCTTGAACGAGTAGGTCGGGATCCCCGAGTCCGAGCACAGCAGGTGGTCGCGCTCGCGGGCCTGCTCGGCGCTGTCGAGCATGAGGTCCAGGGTCCGGCGCGCCACGGGCACCTCCTCCCGGGACCGTGCGGCGCGGAGAGCCGCCGTCGCCTCCGACGGCACCTGTCGCAGGGAGCGCGCGTACATCTGGGACGTGACGTCCTTCAGCAGCGCGTAGGTGATGGCCACCGGCGTCCCTCCGGGCGATCGCGGGCAGGGCGCCGGTGCGCGCTGCGCCTGGTCTGTTCACATGTCGAGTGACATGTTCGCATCCCAGTCTTACCTGCGCCGGCCGCTTTGGCAAGCAGCCGACGTGGACGTGGTTGACAGTCGTAATACGAACATAGATGATCTCATGTGAACGGTGTGACCCCCATCTCAGAAGGTGTGCCTTGAGCCTCGCGACCCATCCGCCCATCGCCGACGTGCTGCACGGCGCCGTCGACCTGCACTGCCACTCCGGCCCGAACCCCTTCTCGCGCGAGTTCGACCACGTCGGCGCGGCGAAGGACGCCGAGCGGCTCGGGATGCGCGGCATCCTGGTCAAGTCCCACCACCACAACACCGTCATGGACCTCCTGGCGATGGGGCGCGAGCTCGAGCCGATCGCGACGCCGATCTTCGGCGGCATCGCGCTCAACGCGCAGGTCGGCGGCATCAACCCCTACGCCGTCGCGATGTGCCTGCGGATGGGTGGCCGGGCGGTCTGGTTCCCCACGTTCTCCAGCCGCTGCCACTGCGAGAACTCCCACCACGGGTTCCCCGAGTCGGAGTACGACATCCCCAACCGGATCGTCGACGTGATCGACGCCGAGGGTGATCTCCTCGAGCCCGTCCACGAGGTCATCGACCTGATCGTGGAGTCCGACGCGCTGATGTCGGCGGGGCACCTCGAGCCCGCCGAGTCGGCCAAGCTCTTCGCCGCCGGTCGCGACCGTGGCGTGCGCCGGATGGTCATCAGCCATCCCAACTTCGTCGTGGACGCCGACGTCGAGCGCTGCCGTCAGCTGGTCGAGCTCGGCGGCTACGTCGAGCACGAGTTCGGCATGTACGACCCCCAGGGCTTCCGCAAGTGGGACCCGGACCTCCTGGTCGGATGGATCCGCACGATCGGTGCCGACCACACGGTGCTCGCCTCCGACCTCGGCCAGCGTGGTCGACCGATGCCCGTCGACGCCCTGATGCGCGTCGGCGCCGAGCTGCTCGCGCGGGGGATCACCGAGGACGAGCTGCGCCAGGTGACCCAGCACAACCCGGCCTTCCTCCTCGGCCTGGACGACGAGCGCCCCGCTCCGGTGGGTGGGTGACCCCCATGACGTACGCCAGCACCGACCCGCGTGCCCAGCTCACCCCGGCAGCCGCCGCGTCGAGCGACCCCGACGACGCGCTGTCGCCGCAGTACCTCGACTTCCACGCCATGGCGCCGGCGGAGACGACCCCTGCCGGCGGACGCACCTGGATCGTGCGCGGCGCCAACGTGGTGCTCGTCTACGCCGAGCTCGCCGACGGCGACCGGGTCGAGCGCGACGACGCCGACGAGACCCTGGTCCTCGTCCTGCCCTGCGAGGGAGCGGCCACGCTGGTCGCCGACGGCGAGGAGCGCTCGGTGGTCGGCACCGCGGTCGTCACTGTCTCGCCGGGTCCGTGGAGCCTGCGCGCCGACGGCGCGCTGCGGCTGCTGCGGCTCCACCCGGTGACGGCGTCCGACCTGCTCGCGCGCGTCCAGAACGCCGACGCGTACGCCGATGGCACGGGCAACGCGGTCGCCGCCACCCCGTGGCCCGAGCCGGTCGGCGACGAGCGGCTGCGCGTGTACGACCACCTCGAGGACATCGCTCCCGCGCAGGAACGGTTGGGCCGGATCCTGCGCAGCCGCCACGCGATGGTCAACGTCCTCTACCCCCGCAGCGGCCCGCGTGACCCCCGCACCCTGTCGCCGCACACCCACGACGACTTCGAGCAGCTGAGCTTCGTCGATGATGGACGCTACGTGCACCACATCCGCCGCGACTGGGGCAAGGACCGCACGCGCTGGACCCCCGACGAGCACCGCGAGATCGGTGGGCCGTCGGTCACCGTCATCCCGCCGCCCCTCGTGCACACCAGCGAGGCGATCGGCGACGGCGAGAACCGCATGGTCGACATCTTCTCCGGACCGCGGGCCGACTTCTCCGCCCGACCCGGCTGGGTGCTCAACGCCGCCGACTACCCGGCCGCGGCGGGGGAGGGCTCCGCGTGACCGGGTGGGGTGTCGACGGCGGGACCGCCTGGGGTGCGTGGGTGAAGCTCGACGCGGTCGAGTCCACGCAGATCCTCGCCGCCGCCGGGTTCGACCTCGTCGTCGTCGACCTCGAGCACACGCTCCTCGACCTGGGCGCCGTCGCCCGACACCTCGCCGTGGGCCAGGCGCTCGGGCTGCGCGTCCTGGTGCGGATCCCCGACCGGTCGCCCGCCCTGGTCCAGCGACTGCTCGACGCAGGTGTCGACGGCCTCGTGGTGCCACACGTCGACTCGGCCGCAGACGCCGCGGACCTCGTCGCCTCGACCCGCTTCGCCCCGGACGGTCGTCGCGGCTCGGGCGGCACCTCGCGGGCCGGCGGCTGGGGGCGATCGCCGCGCGCCGACTACCTGTCGAGCGCCGCCACGGTGGTCGCGCAGGTCGAGTCGGTCCGCGCGCTCGCCGAGGCTCACGCCATCGCGGCGGTCCCGGGCGTCTCGGCCCTCATGCTCGGACCGGCCGATCTCGCGCTCGACGCGGGTGACCCCGTGGCGGACGCGGATGAGACCCTCGTGACGGCAGCGCGCGCGTCCGGCGTCGCCGTCGGCTCGGCCGGCACCGTCGCCGCGGCCGGGCGGGCCTCGCGGCTCGGTCTGGACTTCTTCGTGTGCGCCGCCGACACCACCTTGTTGGCGCGGGCCGCGGCCGACGCCCTCGACCGGGCACGGTCCGGCTCGAGCTCCGCCAGCCGACCCTCCCACCAGATCTCCGAGCGAGGAGCACCCGCATGAGCGAGCCCGTGATGGTCTTCGACCACGTCACCAAGCAGTACCCCAACGGCACCGTCGCCGTGGACGACTTCCACCTCGACGTCGCCGACGGCGAGTTCGTGTCGATCGTCGGGCCCAGCGGCTGCGGCAAGAGCACGATGCTCAAGCTGATCATGGGGCTGGAGCCGCTGACCCGGGGCTCGATCACCTACCGCGCGCAGGCGCGCGACGAGTCCGCCATGACCGGCATGGTGTTCCAGCAGCCGCTCCTGCTGGCCTGGCACACCGTCCTGGACAACGTGCTCGTCCCCTCGACGCTCCAGGGCCGCGCGCAGCGCAGGGCCGACGAGCCCCGGGCCCGGGAGCTGCTCGCCATGCTCGGGCTGGCCGACTTCGCCGAGCGGCACCCCTACGAGCTGTCCGGCGGCATGCAGCAGCGCGTCGGCATCGCTCGCGCACTCCTGCACGACCCGCGGATCCTGCTGATGGACGAGCCCTTCGGTGCGCTCGACGCGATGACCCGCGACCAGCTGACGATGGACCTGCTCGACATCTGGGAGCGCGACCGCAAGACGGTCGTGTTCATCACGCACAGCATCTCCGAGGCCGTCCTGCTCTCCGACCGCGTGGTGGTGATGACCCCCCGGCCCGGGCGGGTCGCCGACGTGGTCGACATCGACCTCCCCCGTCCGCGCACGCTGCAGACGATCAGCACGCCTGAGTTCGGTCGTCTGGCCGCCCACATCCGTTCCGTCCTCGACACCGCCGAGATGGTGACCGCCTGATGACCACACAGCTTCCCCGGACCGCGGTCGACGACCACGGCCAGCACGACCTCTCCGTGCGCCGCCAGCCCCCCAGCGGCGCCGAGCGCAAGCGCCTCTCCGACCTGCCGGGCTGGCTGCTGTCCAGCACCACGGTCCTGCTCCTGGTCATCGGCTGGGAGATCGCCGTGCGCACCGCGGACGTGTCCGCGATCCTGTTCCCCGCCCCCAGCGGTGTGATCGAGGCGTTGGTGACCGGATTCACCGACGGGCCCTTCGTCCGTCACACACTGGTCACGCTCCAAGAGATCGTCTACGGCTTCGCGTTCGCCGTCGTGGCCGGACTGCTGACCGCGGTGTGGGTCACTTCCTCGCGGCTGGCCGAGAAGATCGTGCTGCCGATCGTGGTCGTCCTCCAGACGGTGCCCAAGGTGGCGCTCGCCCCGCTCTTCCTCGTCTGGTTCGGCTTCGGCATGGAGTCCAAGATCCTCACCACCGCGCTCATCGCGTTCTTCCCGGTGCTCATCAACGCGACACTGGGCTTCAACTCGACCAGCTCCGAGCAGGTCAACATGATGCGCTCGTTCGGCGCCACCCGCCTGCAGGTCCTGACCAGGCTCCGGCTGCCGACCGCCGTGCCGAGCATCATCGCCGGTCTCGACGTCGCGGTGGTGCTCTCGGTCATCGGCGCCATCGTCGCCGAGTTCGTCGGATCGCAGGCGGGGCTGGGCTACCTCATCATCGCCAGCAACACCTCGCTCGACACCACGACGATGTTCGCCGCGCTGGTGGTGCTGTCGGTGATCGGGCTGACGCTCCACTACATCGTCGTCCTCGCCGGCCGGCGCCTGGCGTTCTGGTCCGAGGAGAACCGCTCGCGCCACGCCGGTCTCTGACCACCCGTCACGCACCGCTGCCTCCTGTCCACGCTCCGACCCGAAGGACCCGCCATGCCCGCACGCACCCTCGTCCGACGCGCAGCCGCAGCTGCCTCCCTCGCCCTCGTCCTGCCGCTCGCCGCATGCGGTGGGGGCGACGGAGGCAGCGGTGGTAGCTCGGTCGCGATGACCCTCGCCACCCCGACGTGGAACGCCGGCATCGCGTCCATCGCGGTCAGCGAGGGCATGGGCTACTTCGAGGAGGAGGGGCTCGACGTCAACGTCGTGCTCACCGACTCCGCCACCACCCAGGCGCAGCAGATCGCGACCGGCAAGGCCGCGACCGGCGCCATCAGCCCGGAGCCGGTGATCCTGGGTCGGCAGCCAGGCAAGAACCTCGACCTCGTCTACTTCATGTCCTACTACAAGGACAACATCTACGGCCTGATGGTCCCCGAGGACAGCGACATCACCTCCGTCGAGGACCTGCGCGGCAAGACGGTCGGCGCCATCAGCCTCGCCTCCGCCTCGGTCACCCAGGCACAGGTCGGGCTCGAGGAGGCCGGTGTCCCGGCCGACTCCGTGGACTTCGTCGCGATCGGCACCGGCGGCCAGCAGGCCGCCGCCGTCGAGAGCGGCAAGGTCGACGCCCTCGCGCTGCTCGACACCTCGTTCCAGGTCCTGAAGAACCAGGGCATCGCGCTGCGCGAGATCGAGGTCCCCGGCGCGGCCGACCTCACCAGCGGCGGTCTGGCCGCCCGCGCCTCGGACCTCGAGGAGGACCCCGAGCTCTACGTGAAGCTCGGTCGTGCCATCGCCAAGGGCGTCGTCTTCGCGCAGGCCAACCCGGAGGCCGCGATCGAGATGCTCTACGACACCCACCCCGAGGCGAAGCCGTCCGGACTGGACGAGGACGCGGCGCTCGCGTCGGGCGTCTCGGTGCTGGAGGCCCGGCTGGCCAACCTCGGCATCGACGACGACACCGAGACCTACGGCGAGCTCGATCCCGCCCAGCTCGAGGCGATGGTGCAGTTCTTGCTGGACGCGGGCACGATCACCGAGCCCGTCGATGCCGCGAGCCTCTACGACGACTCGCTCATCTCCGACATCAACGACTTCGACCACGACGCGGTCCGCCAGGCGGCGAGGGACCGATGAGCCCGGTGGGCCCGGCCCGGACGACGATCGACCCGGCCGGCCTCAGCGCGGCGCAGTGCTACCAGCTGCTCACCGGCGTCGTGGTGCCGCGTCCGATCGCCTGGGTCACCTCCACCGGTCCGGACGGCGCGCTCAACCTCGCGCCGTTCAGCGCCTTCACGATGGTGTCCAACATGCCGCCGATGGTCGGGATCAACATCGGCCTGCGCGACGGCGAGCCCAAGGACACCTCGCGCAACATCGAGGCACGGGGCGAGTACGTCGTCAACATCGCCGGGTGGGAGCACCACCACGCGGTGCACGAGTCGGGACTGCCCTACCCGCCCGGCGTCGACGAGGCCCACGAGCTCGGGCTGGCCACCACGGCGAGCGACGTGGTCTCGGTGCCGCGACTGGTCGACGCCCGCGTCAGCCTGGAGTGCCGCCTCTCGCAGGTGGTGGAGTTCGGGCGCGCCGGCGCGCGCTTCACCGTCGGCGAGGTCGTCCGGTTCCACGTCGCGACGGACGCGCTCGACGGCTTCAAGATCGACACTGCGACGCTCGACCCGCTCGCCCGCGTCGCCGGTCCGACGTACACCCGCATCGGTTCCGTGGAGCGCCTGCAGGGGGTACAGAGCGTCTCGGGATGAGCACCCACCCGATACCTGCCTATCAAGCACTTGCTTGACTGCGGGCGACGTGCTCCCTAGCGTGACGCGCATGGACCTGGGGCTCAGTGGACGACGGGCGCTGGTGACGGGCGCGAGTGCCGGCATCGGGCGTGAGACTGCGTGGGCGCTGGCCCGCGAAGGTGCCGCCGTGGCGGTGGTCGCGCGGCGCCGCGACGAGCTCGAGGAGCTCGAGCGCGAGATGGTCGCCGCGGGACTCCCGGCTCCGTACGTCGTCGTGGCCGACCTCGTCGATCGCTCCGCCGTCGACATCGTGCACGCGGCCGTGGTCGAGGGGCTGGGCGGGCTGGACGTCCTGGTCAACAACGCCGGCCAGGCGGACCCGCCCGGCGTCGAGCCCGACGAGGATGCGTGGTACGACCTCTTCGAGCTCAACTTCCACGCCAAGCGCCGTCTCGCCGCGCGACTTCGTCCCCTGCTCGCCGCGGGCGGTCACGGGCGGGTGGTGAACCTGGTCGGCCTCCTCGAGCCCGTCGGGGTGTCCGCCGCCCAGGCCGCGGTGGCGGCGTGCGTGCTGTGGGCGAAGGGCTTCTCGCGCGTGGTGGCCGCCGAGGGGATCACGGTGAACTGCGTCGCGCCCGGCCGGGTGGACAGCGAGCAGGTGCGGCGCCACTTCGGCACCGACCGGGCTCGCGAGGAGTTCGTCGAGCGCTTCGTCCCGGCCGGTCGGTTCGGCCGCCCGGAGGAGGTCGCCCAGGTGGTGACCTTCCTCAGCTCGGTGGCGGCCGACTACGTCACCGGCCAGGTGGTGGCGGTCGACGGTGGGATGCGCCGCGCGGTGTGAGCGGCGTGCCTCAGCCCCGGGCGTACCTCTCGAAGCGCTCGGGCAGCTCCTCCGACCCGTTCGAGCTGACGCCGGCGATGCGCACCCGGCGGGTCGCGATCCGCCAGCGGTCGCCCTCGTCGACGAGCTCGTCCTCGTAGCAGCCCCACACGTGCAGGTTCAGGTCCTGCTCCCGGTTGTCGTGGAAGGCGTAGACGTAGGTGATCGTGCTGGCGCGGCCCTCGGCGAGCGAGAGGAAGGACGTCGTCGAGCAGTGGTGGCTGGTCGCGTCGTACTTCCCCGTCGCTGCGACGAACAGCTCGCGCAGGGCCTCCCGGCCGCGGGTGAGGTTGCCGTGGCCGTAGTCGAACGCCCCGTCCTCGGTGAAGAGGTCGGCCAGCAGGTCGATGTCGCGCCGGTCGATGCCGCGGCTGTAGGCGTGCAGCGTGTCGCTGATCTCCGCACGAGCCACGAGGTCGTCGGGGGAGAGGCGGGCCATGGGGACTCCTTCGTCAGGTCGGTCAGGTGGCGGGCGCGTCGTGGAAGGCGGCGAGGATCGCGCCGAGGCGGTCGGGGTCCTCGACCGGCCAGGGGTAGTAGGAGGAGATCCGGTCGAGTCGCCCGTCGAAGCGCTCGTGCGCGAGCGCCGGCATCTCCTCGGGCGTGCCCACCAGTGCGATGTGGTGGAGCAGCGTGTCGTCGACCAGCGTCCCCATCTCCTCCCACCGGCCGGCACGCGACAGGGCCTGCAGCTCGGGCTGGAGGTCCTCGTAGCCCACGGTCGCCAGCACCTTGCTGTAGGCCGGGGTCGAGGCGTAGAACGCGATCTGCTCGCGGGTCTGCCGGGCCATCTCGGCCTGCTGCTCCTCGGTGTCGCCCATGACCATGAAGATCGGGCAGTAGAGCTCGAGGGCCCCGCGGGTGCGACCCGAGGTGGCCAGCCCGCGCTCGACGGCGGGCATGGTCACGGTGTCCAGGTACGCCGCGGTGGTCATGCCGTGCAGCAGCAGGCCGTCGCACAGCTCGGCGCCGAGCTCGGTCATCCGCGCGCCGACGGCGGCGACCGCGGTGGGGATGGCGAAGTCGTGGTGGTGCGGCGTGAACACCGGGGTCATCAGGTTGTGCCGGTAGACCTCGCCCCGGTAGTCGAGCCGGCTGCCGTCGCGCCAGGCGGTGAAGATCGCGTCCAGCGCTCCGAGGAAGTCGCGCATCCGCTCGACGGGCGGGCTCCACTCCATGGAGAAGCGTCGCTCGACGTGGGCCTGCACCTGGCTGCCGAGGCCGAGGACGAACCGGCCGCCGGACATCGCGGCGAGGTCCCAGGCGAGGTACGCCACGCTCATCGGGTTGCGGGCGAACGCGACCGCGATGGCGGTGCCGACACTGACGCGGGACGTGGTGAGGAGGGCGGCCTGCGACTGCAGGAAGGCGTCGGTGACGCTCTCGCTCGCCCACACGCCGTCGAACCCCCGGCCCTCGGCGTCGGCGGCAACGGGTCCGCACGCCGCGGCGGAGGAGCCGATCATGCCCATGTCGATCTTCATCGTGCGTCCTTCGGGAGGTGGAGAACGCGCTCGCCCACCGCGTTCTTGAGGATCTCGTCGGTGCCGCCGCCGACGCGGAGGCCGGGCAGCCCGAGGGTCAGCTCGGACCAGGCGTAGGTGCCCCACTCGCCGCTGTCGGCGACGTGCGCGGCGCCCAGGACGTCCGCTGCGAGGTCGCTGATCTCGGCGAGCAGGTCGGTGGTGAGCAGCTTGGTGAGTGCCAGCTCCGGACCAGGCGTGCCGCCGCCCTCGAGATAGCGCGAGGTGGTGAGCCGCGCGGCCCACGTGCCCACCACGACGTCGGCGAGTCGGTCGCGCGTGCGCTCGTCGAGGGTGCCGTCGGCGCACCGGTGCCGCGCGAGGTCGACCAGCCGGTCGACCAGGGCCTCGTCGACGCCGACCTCGCGCCCGATGGCGGATCGTTCGTTGAGCAGCGACGTGACCACCACGCTCCAGCCACCGTCGACCTCGCCCACCCGCGCGGAGTCGGGGACGTGGACGTCGGTGAGGAAGACCTCGTCGAAGGAGGCGCCGCCGGTCAGCTGCCGGATCGGCCGCACCTCGACGCCCGGGGAGCGCAGGTCGACGAGGAACGTGGTGAGACCCGCGTGCTTGGGCCTGTCCGGGTCGGTGCGGGCGATGCAGAGCCCGATGTCGCTGAAGTGGGCGCCCGAGCTCCACACCTTCTGCCCGGTGAGCCGCCAGCCCTCGCCGTCGCGGACCGCACGGGTCGAGAGGCCGGCGAGGTCGGAGCCGGCTCCCGGCTCGGAGTAGAGCTGGCAGGCCAGGACCTCGGCCGTGCGCAGACGGGGGAGCAGGTCGCGCTGCTGCTCCTCGGTGCCGTGGGCGAGCAGCGTGGGACAGAGCGTGGAGACGCTGAAGCGGAGGTAGCCGTCGTCCGGCAGCTGGAAGCCGGCCTCGACCTCGCGCAGGACCTCCGCGTGCCGGCCCGACAGTCCGCGTCCACCGTGGTCGGCCGGCCCGTCGACCCACGCCAGTCCCTCCTCGGCGAGGAAGGCGCGGTAGGCGCGCAGCCGCTCGAGCTCCTCGGCCTCACCCTCGGAGCGCTCGGCGACGACCGACACGCGGTCCTCGCCCTCGCCCCACCCGCTCTCACGCTCGGTCCGACGCGGTGCGAACCGCGTGAGGGCGGCCTCGACCTCGGCCCGGAAGTCGTCCTCAGACGGCTGGGTCACTGGCGGCGTCCTCCTGCGCTCGAGCGAGCGCCGGTTGCGGCCTCGCGTTCAGGTGACCTAAAGTAGCAAAGCAAGTGCTTGATTGAAACAGGTTGATCGAGCCGGCTCACGGAGCCGGAGTGGGGAGTGCCCGTGGTCGGCATCGCGAGCTACGCCGTCTACCTGCCGTCTGCCCGCCTCGACCGGGCCGACGTGGTCGCCACGCTCGGTGCCGGACGAGGCCGCGGGGTCCGGCCGGTCGCCTCCTACGACGAGGACACCACGACGATGGCCGTGGGCGCCGCACGCGGTGCGCTCCGCGCGGGCGGTGCCGTCGACTCGCTCTGGTTCGCCACATCACGCCCGGCCTACCTGGAGAAGTCCAACGCCGCCACCGTCGCGGTGGCCGCGGGTCTCCCGGTCGCGACGGCGGCCTACGACGTCGGCGGCGCGCTCCGCGGGGGCGTCGGGGCGCTCCGTGCCGCCCTCGCAGCCGGCTCCGCCGTCGCGGTGTGCGCCGACATCAGGTTCGGCCTGCCCGGCTCGGCCGACGAGACCGACGGCGCTGACGCCGCCGTGGCGCTGGTGGTGGGCCCCGACCCGGTGGCCGAGCTGGTCGGCAGCGCCTCGGTCACCACCGAGTTCCTCGATCGCTGGCGCGAGCCCGGGTCCCCCCGCACCCGCACCTGGGAGGACCGCTTCGGTGTCGAGGAGTACGTCCCGCTCGTCACGCAGGTCGTCGAGGACCTCCTGTCCTCGTGCGACGTCTCGCGCGACGCGCTCGACCACGTCGTGCTCAGCCTCCCGCACGCCCGGGCCCGCGCCACGCTGGCCAAGGGGTTCGGCGCCGAGCGGCTGGTGACCTCGAGCGCCGGCTACGCCGGTGCCGCGGACCTCGGCCTGCAGCTGGCCGCGGCCTTCGACGCCGCCGCGCCCGGGGCCCTCGTGCTCGCCGTGGGGGCCGCCGACGGCGCCGACGCGCTGCTGTTCCGGATGACCGACCGGCACGTGCCCACGCCCGCGGTGGAACGGCCCACGCACCCGGTCTCCTACGCCGACTTCCTCACCTGGCGCGGTCTGCTGCCGCGCGAGCCCGCGCGACGTCCCGACGTCAAGCCGCCCGTGCCGCCCGCCTCGCGGCGTACGCGTGACTGGAAGTTCCGGTTCGAGGGTGCCCAGTGCGTGGCCTGCGGCTACCGCAACCTGCCGCCACGCCAGGTCTGCCTGCGCTGCTCGGCGCAGGGGCCCTTCGAGCAGGTCTCGATGATCGAGGTGCCGGGCCGGGTGGCCACCCACACCGACGACTGGCTCTCGGAGTCGGTCCAGCTCCCTGCCAAGGTCGTCGCGGTCGACTTCGACGGTGGTGGCCGCTTCGAGTTCGAGATGGCCGACGCCGTCGGTCGTGACATCGCGATCGGCGACGCGGTGGAGCCCACCTTCCGGGTCGCGAGCGTCGCGGCGAACGGAGTGCGCAACTACGTCTGGAAGGTCCGCCCGGCCGCGGACGCGACCGCCTCTGAAAGGACTGAGTGATGGCTACCCACAAGCTGGCCAACCCCGTCGCCATCGTCGGGATGGCGTGCACGGAGTTCGGGGAGCACTGGGGTCGCTCGGTCGACGACCTCCTGGTCGAGGCGACCCACGGCGCCCTCGCGGCGACGACCGGGGTGGGCCTCGACGACGTCGACGCCTTCTGGCTGGGGTCGATGGTCTCCGGGGTCAGCGGCCTGACGCTCACCCGGCCGCTCAACATCAGCCACAAGCCGGTCACGCGCGTGGAGAACATGTGCGCGACGGGCTCGGAGGTGTTCCGCAACGCCTGCTACGCCGTCTCCTCGGGTGCCTACGACGTGGTGATGGCCGTGGGCGGGGAGAAGCTCAAGGACTTCGGCTTCTCCGGGCTCGAGATGCCGCACGTGCCGAACGACGGCACCGCGCCCAACCTGAGCGCGCCGGCGATGTACTCGATGATCGTGCCGTCCTACGCGCGGCGCTACGGCGTCTCCGAGGCCGAGGTGAAGGAGGCGATGACCCACATCGCCTGGAAGAACCACAGCAACGGGGCGATCAACCCCCGCGCCCAGTTCCGCAAGGAGATGTCGAAGGAGACGATCGCGGCCGCGCCCGCCCTCGCCGGCAGCCTGAGCGTCTTCGACTGCTCCGGTGTCGCGGACGGTGCCGCCGCGGCGGTGATCGTGCGCGCCGAGGACGCCCACCTCTACTCCGACCGGCCGCTCTACGTCCACGCCCTCGCGATGGACGCCGGATCCGGCACCGGTCGCAACGACAGCGACTACGACTACTCCGAGCTCTCGGAGGCAGCGGTCTCCAGCCGCGCGGCCTACGAGCAGGCCGGCATCAGCGACCCCGCCACCGAGATCTCGCTGGCCGAGGTGCACGACTGCTTCACCCCGACCGAGATGGTCCTGATGGAGGAGCTCGGCTTCTCCGCCCGCGGGCAGGCCTGGCGCGACGTGCTCGACGGTCGCTACGACCGCGACGGTGCGCTGCCGGTCAACGTCGACGGAGGACTGAAGAGCTTCGGGCACCCGGTCGGCGCGAGCGGGCTGCGGATGCTGTTCGAGATGTGGCTGCAGTTCCGCGGCGAGGCCGGGGAGCGGCAGGTGTCCGACCCGTCGTTCGGGCTCGTCCAGAACCAGGGTGGGAGCCCCGGAGACCTGGTGAGCGCGGTGACGATCGTGTCGGACAGGCGGCCGTGACGCGCGTGACCTGCGCCCGACCCGGCGTGCATCGAGCCGCGCCACGCGGCGAGGGGGTTACTGTGCCCCGTCAGGTCCACCACGACAACGTCCACGAGGGAAGGGGGAGACGGTGAGCACCACGCGTCGCCGTTCCACGGGTTCCCCGACCGGTCTGGCTCGCAAGGAGCTGATCCTCAGCTCCGCGGCCAAGGTCTTCGCCGCCAAGGGCTTCTCCAGCGCCACCGTCCGCGACGTCGCCGACGAGGCCGAGATCCTCTCGGGCAGCCTCTACTACTACTTCGACTCCAAGGAGGCGATCGTCGAGGAGGTGCTGGTGACCTACCTCGACGAGATGGTGCGCGGCTACCACGCCGCCGTCGACGAGGCTCAGTCCCCGGCCGAGGCGCTCGAGAAGCTGATCGCCCGGGGACTGCGGGCCCTCGTCGACAACCGTGAGCAGCTCACGATCCTCCAGAACGACTGGCACTACGTCCGGCCGATGGCGGGCATCGCCGAGCGCCAGCACCAGATCGAGTCGGTGTGGATGGAGACCATCCAGCAGGGCATCGACGCGGGCGTGCTGCGCGGCGACGTGGACGCCCGCATGCAGTACCGCACGATCATGGGGGCGATCCAGGCGGTCATCCGCTGGTTCGACCCCCGCGGCAAGGTGGGCATCGACACGGTCATCTCCGTGCAGACGGCCATCCTGCTCGACGGCGTCCGCGCCGCCGGCTGACACCCAGGCCCGCCGGCGCGGCACTCGTCTCGCCGGACAAGAGCAAGCGCTTGCTTGACGAAGGAGCGAGATGGTCGACTTCCAGCTGAGTCCCGAGCTGACCCCGCTGCTCGCACGGTTCCTCGCCGCGCGCAGCCCGGTGGACACCAGCCGCGCCGGCGGTGCTGCCCGCCCGCCGCTGTGGGAGGCACTGGTCGAGGAGGTCGGCGTCGCCGGCCTGCTCGTCCCCGAGGAGCTCGGCGGACAGGGCGCGGGCCTGCTCGAGCTCGGCGCGGCGGTCCACGAGCTGGGCGTGTGCGGCTGGTCGGGCCCGGTCGTCGCCACGGCGGGGGTCGCCGTGCACCTCCTCGGTGCGCTGGACCCCGACGACGCGACGGGTCTGCGGGCAGCGATCGCCGTCGAGGGCCGCGTGGTCGTGGCCGCGCTGCACGAGGACCCCGCCGGCTCCTCCGTCGCCACGACCCTCTCGTGGCGCGGTGACCGCCTCCGGGGCCGTCGCACGCTCGTCGACAGCGGCACGCACGCCGACACGTTCCTGGTCCCCGCGCTCGACGAGGACGACGTGCCGGTCCTGCTGCGCGTCGACGCGGGTGCGGATGGTGCCCGGGTCACGCCGATGGACGCGATGGACCCCGGGCGCGGGCTCGCCGACCTCGACCTCGACGACGTCGAGGCGGCGGTCGTCGTCGCCCGCGGGACCGACGTCACCGCCGCCCTCGAGGACGCGTGGCTCGTCGGCGCCCTGCTGGTGGCCGCCGACCTCGTCGGGACGTCGGCGCGCGTGCTCGACGTCGCGCGCGACTACGCCGTGGAGCGCGAGCAGTTCGGCCGCGCCGTGGCGAGCTTCCAGAGCGTGAAGCACAAGCTCGTCGACATGTACGCCGACCTCGAGACGTCGCGGAGCATGGTGCGTCAGGCCCTGCTCGACGCGGCCGCCGGGTCCGAGCGCTGGCGCCTGAGCGCCTCGGCCGCCAAGGTCCGCACCGGCGACGCCGGCGCGTTCGTGGTCCGTGAGGGGATCCAGGTCCACGGCGGGATCGGCTTCACCTGGGAGCACGAGATGTCGCACCACTTCCGGCGCGCGATGGCCCAGCGCGGGCTCTACGGGACGCCGACCGTGCACCGGCGCCTCGTCGCCGACAGGTCGGGCTTCTGATGAGCGACGTGCCGAGCCGCGTCGTCCTGCGCGAGGTCGGTCCCCGCGACGGTCTGCAGAACGAGGACGTCGTGCCGACCGCCGCCAAGGTCGAGCTGATCGACGCGCTCGGCGGCACCGGGCTGGTCGAGATCGAGGCGGTCTCGTGGGTCCACCCCCGGGCGATCCCGCAGATGGCGGACGCGGCCGAGGTGTGGCAGGCGGTCGACCAGCGTGAGCACGTGACGTACTCGGCCCTCGTGCCCAACCTCGTCGGTGCCCGACGCGCCCTCGCGGCCGGGTTCACCGAGCTCGAGGTGGTGGTCTCGGCCTCGCGCACCCACAACCTGCGCAACCTCAACCGCACCCCCGAGGAGTCGCTCGACCAGATCGCCGAGGTCGTCGCCGCCGCGCACGCGGCGGGGGCGAGGTGCCAGGTCATCGTCGCGACCGCCTTCGGCTGTCCCTACGAGGGGGAGGTCGACCCAGCGCGCGTCGTCGACCACGCGGTCCGCGCGATCGCCGACGGCGCCGACAGCATCTGCTTCGGGGACACCACGGGGATGGGCTCGCCACCGCGCGTGCGGCGTGTCGTCGGCGGGCTGCTCGAGCGCGAGCCCGACGTCGAGCTCGGCCTGCACTTCCACGACACGCGCGGCACCGGGATGGCCAACCTCGTCGCGGGGCTCGAGCTCGGCGTCACCCGCTTCGACGCCAGTGTGGGCGGGCTCGGTGGTTGTCCCTACGCCCCCGGCGCCAGCGGCAACATCGCGACCGAGGAAGCGGTCTACCTCCTCCACGAGCTCGGCGTGGAGACCGGCGTCGACCTCGACGCGCTCCTCGACGTGGCCCACGCCGCCAGCCGGATCGTCGGGCGCGAGCTGCCCTCGAGGCTGCTCAAGGCGGGCCCGCGCACCCGGCTGACCCCCCTCTGACCACTCGCCCACGCCCATCGAGACCGATCAGGAGACAAGCCGTGCCCCTCGATCCCACCGCCGTCGGAACCACCTCGCCCGAGTGGACCGTGACCTGGACCGACACCGAGTCCCTGCTCTACGCCCTCGCTGTCGGGGCCGGGCAGCAGGACCCGCTCGCCGAGCTCGCCCTCACCACCGAGAACACGACCGGCGTGGCCCAGCAGGTCGTGCCCAGCTTCGCCGTGGTCCTCGGCTTCGGGCAGGGCATGCCCGACATCGGCGACTACGACCCGACCCGCGCGGTCCACGCCGAGCAGCAGCTCGAGGTCGACGGGCCGGTGCCGCCGGCCGGCTCCGCCACGGTCAGCACGACCGTCACCGAGATGTGGGACAAGGGCCGCGACGCGATCGTGTGGACCGAGACGGTCCTGCGCGACGCCGACACCGGGGACCGCCTCGCGCTCTCGCGCACCGGCGCGTTCCTCGGCGGCGCGGGCGGCTTCGGCGGCGAGCGCGGCACGACCCGGGAGTGGAGCGCGCCGGACCGGGTCCCGGACCACCGCGTCGACTTCGCCACGCGTCCCGAGCAGGCCCTGCTCTACCGCCTGACCGGTGACCGCAACCCGCTGCACGCGGACCCCGCCTTCGCCGCCCGCGGCGGGTTCGAGCGCCCGATCCTCCACGGCATGTGCACCTACGGCTACGCCGCCCGGCTGCTCGTGCACGCCGTCTGCGAGAGCGACGCGAGCCGGCTGGCGGGCATGGAGGGACGCTTCACCCGTCCTGTCCTGCCGGGGGACGCGCTCGCGCTGCACGTGTGGCGCACCAGCGACGACGAGGCGGCCTTCCGCGTCGTCGATGCCGACGGCCACCCCGTCATCGACCGCGGTCGCGCGTTCGTCCGGACCGCCTGACGCGTCTCCGGCCCGCGGGATCACGGATCGGCGAGCGGCTCGCGCCGGCCACGACCCGGCGCGACCAGTCGGGCCGAAAGCGTGCCTGCGGACCATTGCGTGACGCCGGTCACTATGCGATTATCAAGTGCTTGCTTCACTTGTATCAAGCGCTTGCTTCAGACGGAGCAGCTCCAGAAAGGGTCAGCCAGTGCTTCTCACCAACAGTTCTCTGCGCGCCAAGGCGATCGTCGCGGCCACGGCCGCCGCGCTCGTCGCACTCTCGGGTTGCGGCTCCTCCGACGGCGGGAGCGGTGGTGGCGACGACAGCTACCTCGTCGGCTTCCCCGCCCTGACCTCCGGTCCCGCGGCCTTCGCGGGCGTGCCGATCACCGAGGGCGCCAAGCTCGCCGTCAAGGAGATCAACGACTCCGACTACCTCGGTGACGGCGCCACGATCGAGCTCAAGATCGACGACATCAAGGGCGACCCCGCCCAGGCGATCGCGCTCTACAAGCAGTACGCCGCCGACGGCGCGTCCGGCGTCATCTGCTGCGGGCTCTCCTCCGAGGCAGGCGCCCTCGCGCCCGTCATCGAGGCCACCAAGGTGCCCGCCATCGTCTCCTCCGCGATCCTGGCCGGCCTCGCGAACCCGCCCTACGTCTACCGCCCGGTCGTGCTGCCCGCCGACTCCGGCGGCATCTACGACCAGTTCGTCGACACCGTCGTCCCGGCCGAGGACATCAAGGAGGTCGTCATGGTCGTGACCTCCGACAACGACGGCATGGTCGGCGACGCGGAGGTCTGGAAGGCAGCGCTGGAGCGCAACGGCGTCGAGGTGGTCAAGACGATCAACACCGCGTCCACCGACACCAACTACACGCAGGCGGCGACCGAGATCGCCTCGCTCGACCCCGACGCGGTCGTGGAGAGCATGCTGGGCACGCCTGCTGCCCTCATGGCCCGCTCGTTGCGCGAGCGCGGTTTCGACAAGCGGATCCTCACCAGCTACGGCGTGGACTCCAAGGACCTCTTCGACGCCTCGGGCGGCGGTCTGGCCGGAGCCCTGTTCGCCGTGCCGTTCCAGGCCGGCTTCACCGACAACGAGATGGCGACCAAGTTCACCGAGGCCTACCAGGGCGAGTACGACGCCGAGCCCGACATGTACGGCGCCCAGGGTTACACCGCCATGTGGCTGATGGCGACCGCCATCAAGGAGGCCGGCAGCAAGGACCCCGCCGACGTCGCCAAGGCCCTCGAGTCGATCACCGAGCAGGACTCGGTCTACGGGCCGCTGACCTACGAGGGCGGTCAGGCCAGCCTCAACGCCCCCGGCAGCTACCTCGAGTGGACCGAGGACGGCACCTTGTCGGAGTGGCAGGGCTGATCCTGCCGCACCAGACGCACCGACAGCACCCCAGCACGTAGGAGGATCGATGGAGCACGGCCTGGCCAGCAGCTTCCGCGCCGACGGCGACGGTCTGCCCGACCGGATCGCCGAGGCAGCGCGCGCGGCCGAGGACGCGGGTCTCGCGTCCTGGTGGTCGCTCGGCGAGCGGGAGGCCGCGCTCCATCGATCGCTCGACCCGGTGCTGGGGCTGCAGTGCGTGGCCCGGGTCACCGACCGCATCCGGCTCGGCCACTCCGGTGAGCTGGCCGCCGTGCAGCCGGCGGCGGTGCGGGCCAAGCAGCTCGCCTCGCTCGACTGGTTCGCCGGTGGGCGGCTCGAGCTCGGGCTCGACCTCGGTGAGCCGCCCGAGGACCTGGTGGATCCCGCCGCCCCCGAGGCGGACCACCTCGACCGCGCCCTCGACCGGGTGCTGGCGATGCGGTCGCTGTGGACGCAGCGCCGCGCCGAGCACACCGGAGCCCACGTGTCCTTCACCGGCGTCAGCGCGCTGCCGCGGCCCGTGGGCGACCGGGTGCCCCGCACCCACCTGCGTGCCCTCGGCACGGAGGCGCTGCGCCGGGTCGTCGACCAGGTTGGCGCCCCCCACGGCTGGCTCGCGTGGCGCGAGACCCCCGAGCAGGTGGGGGCCGGCGCCGCCAGGCTCGCCTCGGTGCTCGGCGACGCCGCGGACGGCGTACGCCTGACCTGGTTCGTCGATCTCGCCGACCTCGCCGACGCGCGAGCCGCCCTGTCGGGCATGTCGGCCCGGGTGGACGAGCTGGTGGCGGTCGTGGACCGCGTGCCGACAGCCGACGACATCGACCGGGTGGTGCAGGCATGACGCCGATGACGAACGGAGACGGTGTGGAGATCGGTCTCGTCGACCTCTTCGACGGCGGCGTGCGGCGCGACCCGGCCTTCATGGCCACCTTCGCGCGCACGGCCGAGCAGCTGGGCTTCTCGGGCATCTGGGTCCCCGAGCACCTGATGTTCTTCGACCACTACGAGTCGGCGTACCCGTATCCCAACCACCCCTCCGCCGACGACCCCGACAAGCTCGAGTCGCACAACAAGACGGTGGGCGACAAGGCGCAGGTCGAGGCGGCCGAGGACCAGGGCCTGCTCGACGTCCAGCAGACCGCCGCCGAGCTGTGCGCCGCCACGACCCGCCTGCGCGTGGGCGCCTCGGTGATGATCCTGCCGGTCCGCAACATGCGCACGCTCCACCGCGAGCTGCAGAGCCTGGCCGAGCTCACCGGTGGCCGCTTCGACCTCGGTGTCGGGGTCGGCTGGTCCTCGGAGGAGGTCACCGCCTGCGAGAGCGACTTCCGCACCCGCGGTCGTCGCTGCACCGACTACCTCGCCGACCTCGCCGGTGGCTGGGGCTCGGCCGTGTCCGGCGTCGACCGCCCCGCACCGCGCACCCTCATCGCCGGCCACTCGCCCGCCGCGCTCAAGCGGGCCGCGAGCGTCGGGACCGGCTGGTACCCCTACAACCTGACGATCTCGGAGTTCACCGAGCACCACGCGACCTACACCCGCCTGCTCGAGGACAACGGTCGCGACCGGGCCGACCAGCACGCGGTCGCCGGCGTCCGCTACACCGGTGACCTCGCCGGGCTGCGCCAGTTCGTGGACCGCTACGCCGAGGCCGGCGCCGACGGGGTGAACATCTCGCTCCGGCTGGGCGACGACGACTACGCCGAGACGATGGCCGAGGTCTCCGACATCCTGGGGCTGGCCCGATGAGCGACCACCTGGCCACGCAGGACGACGTGGACGCCTTCCGGGCCGAGGTGCGCGCCTGGCTCGCCGAGCACGTGCCCGCCGAGCCGCTGCCGGCGTGGACCTCCCGCGAGGGCTTCGACCTGCACCGCGCGTGGGAGCGCACGCTCTTCGACGGCGGCTGGGCGGCCGTCGACTGGCCGCGCGAGTACGGCGGTCGCGACGCCGGCCTGCGCCGCTCCATCGCCTTCGCCGAGGAGTACTACCGCGCCGGCGCCCCGGAGCGCATCAACATGGGCGGGCTCTACCTCCTGGGCCCGGTGCTCATGCAGCACGGCACCCCCGAGCAGTGCGCGCGCTGGATCCCCGACGTGCTCTCGTGCCGCACCATCTGGTGCCAGGGCTTCAGCGAGCCCGGCTCCGGGTCCGACCTGGCCTCGCTCAGCACCCGCGCGGATCTCGACGGCGACCACTTCGTGGTCAACGGGCAGAAGATCTGGACCTCGATGGGTGCCTTCGCGGACTGGATCTTCGCGCTCGTGCGCACCGACCGCGAGGCCGGCCGCGCGCGCAAGCACGACGGCATCACCTTCTTGTGCATCGACCTGCGCTCGCCCGGCGTGGAGGTCCGGCCCCTGGCGATGGTCGACGGCACCGAGGGCTTCGCCGAGGTCTACTTCACCGACGTCCGGGTGCCGGTCACCCAGGTGGTCGGCGAGGTCGGCCAGGGGTGGCGCGTGGCGATGTCGACGCTCGGCTTCGAGCGCGGTGCCGTCTTCGGCGACCACGCCAAGTTCTCCGCCGACGTCGACGCGCTGGCCTCGGTGGTCGAGCACCGGGGCCTGGCCGACGACACCCAGGCGCTCGACGAGCTCGGCCGGGTGCTGGTGGAGACCGAGGTCTACCGCGCCAACGTCTACCGCCTCGCCGCGCTCGCCGAGGCCGGTGGCAACCTCGACAGCACCGCCAGCATCAACAAGGTCTTCTGGACCCAGATGCAGCACGACATCTTCGACACGGGCCTGCGCCTCATGCAGGAGGACGCCGCGGTCGTCGGCGATCCCGCGGCGCTCGGCGACGCCCCGCCCGGTACCCGCCGTGCGTGGGCCGACTGGCACCACCGCTACTGGTACGCACGCGCCGCGATGATCTTCGGCGGGACCAACGAGATCCAGCGCAACATCATCAGCGAGCGCGTGCTCGGACTTCCCCTGGAGCCGCGACCCTCATGACCGCCACCTCGATCATCCCCCCGGGCGCAGCCGACGAGGACCGGCGCGAGCTGGTCCGGCTCACCACCGACCTGCTGGGCCGGCACAGCGGCACCGAGCACCTGCGCGAGCGGCTCGACGCGGGGCAGGCCCACGACCCGCGGCTGTGGGCGCGACTCGCGGAGGCCGGTCTGGTGTCCGCGCTGGTCCCCGAGGAGCACGGCGGCGCGGGTCTCGATCCCTCCTACGTCTCCGGCGTGCTCCACGAGCTCGGCCGGCACGCGACCCCCGAGCCCTTCCTCGAGACGGCCGTCGTCGCGGTCACGCTGCTCGCCGGCAGCACCGACACGGCGTACGCCGGTCCCTGGCTCGAGCGCATCACCGCTGGCGAGGTGCTCGTCGCGGTGCGCCTCGGCGGACTCACGCCCCACGTGGTGCACGCCGCCGACGCCGACCTGCTCCTCGACGTGGCCGACGACGGGACGGTGCGCGCTCACGACGCCTCCGACCTGGAGGTGCAGGAGCTCGCGGCCCTCGACGCGCTGCGCCCGCTGGCCCTGGTGCGTCCCGGCACCGACGGGGTGCTGCTCGCGGTGCCGCCCGCCGTCGTCGAGCGGGCCCGACTCCTCGCCGTCGCCGGCGCCGCCTGCCTGCTGGCGGGCGCCACCCGCGCCCTGCTGGACCAGACGGTCGACTACGTCACGGTCCGCCACCAGTTCGGTCGACCGGTCGGGTCGTTCCAGGCCGTGAAGCACGCGGCCGCCGACATGGCCGTGATGAGCGAGATGACCACCTCGGCGGCGTTGGGCGCGCTCGACGCCGTCGAGGTCTCCACGCCGGAGGACGCCCGCCGCCGCGCCTGGGCGGCCAAGGCGTACGCCGGTGACGCGGCCGCCCGCGCCAACGTGTCCGCGCTGCAGCTGCACGGTGGCATCGGCTTCACCTGGGAGTACCACCTGCACCTGTGGCTGAAGCGGGTGATGTCGCTCGCCGCGTCCTACGGCACCACCTCGGCGCTGCGGCGCGAGCTGGCGCGGGAGCTGGTGGACCGGCAGCGGGAGCGACGCGGATGACCGGGGTCGCGACCGAGGACCTCGGGTTCTGGCGCCTGGCCGCCGCCGACCCGGACGCGCCCGCGGTGGTGGCTGCCGACGGCAGCCGCACCACTCGTGGCGAGCTGCTCGCCCAGGCCAACTCACTGGCGAGGCTGCTGCGCGGGCTCGGGCTCGAGCGCGGCGACCGGGTCGTCGGCGTGGTGTCCAACGAGCCGGCGACCCTCGCCCTGGTGCTGGCCTGCCAGCAGGCCGGCGCCTACTACGTCCCGGTCAACACCTCGCTCACGCGCGAGGAGACGGCCTACATCGTCACCGACAGCGCACCCGTCGCGGTCATCACCTCGGTGCCGCACGCCGAGATGGTCGCCGGTGCCCTGGACACCATCGACCACCCGCCCGAGCGCCGCCTCGCCCTCGGCGACGCGCCCGGATTCCGCGACGCGCTGGCGCTCGCGGCCGACCTCGACGACGGTCCGATCGAGGACCGGTCGCCCGGGTCCTACCTGGGCTACACCTCCGGCACGACGGGGCGGCCCAAGGGCGTGCTGCGTCGGCTCGCCGAGGGCGATCCCGACGACGTGTTCGCTGCGGGCGCGCGCTGGCAGCTCGGCATGTTCGACATCGAGCCGCTCGACGACGGCGTGCACCTGGTGACCAGCCCGTTGAGCCACACGGCCGTCAGCGGGCTCGCAGTGACCTCGCTCCACTACGGCCACGCGGTCGTGCTGATGGATCGCTTCGACGCCGAGGGCGTGCTGCGCACGGTGCAGGACGAGCGGGTCACGACCACGCACATGGTGCCGACCCAGCTGCACCGACTGCTGCGGCTGCCGGAGGAGGTGCGCGGGGCGTACGACGTCTCGAGCATGCGCAACCTCGTGCACGGCGCCGGCCCGTGCCCGGAAGCGGTCAAGCGTGCGGTCATCGACTGGTTCGGACCGGTGGTGCTGGAGTACTACGGCGCCACCGAGGCGGCCGGCACCCGCATCACGAGCCGCGAGTGGCTCGAGCGGCCGGGCAGCGTCGGGCGGCCCCAGCCGGGGGCAGAGGTGCGGATCCTCGACGCGGACGGCGAGCAGGTGCCCCCCGGAACCTCCGGGACGGTCTACCTGCGGATGGGCGCGCACGCCTTCGAGTACCGCGGTGACGCAGCCAAGACCGACGCCGGGCGACGCGGCGACTTCGTCACGGTCGGCGACCTCGGGCGGCTCGACGAGGACGGCTACCTCTTCCTGCTGGGCCGCACGTCCGAGGTGATCGTCACGGGCGGCGTCAACGTCTATCCCGCCGAGGTCGAGGCCGCGATCCTCGAGCACCCGGAGGTCCAGGACGTCGGCGTGATCGGCGTGGCGGACCCCGAGTGGGGCGACTGCGTGACCGCCGTCGTGCAGGTCGCCGACGACTCGCGGCTGGCGCGCGACCCCGTCGCCGCCGGCACCGAGCTCGACGACTTCCTGCGCACGCGCCTCGCGCGCTTCAAGGTCCCTCGCTCGTGGTGCTTCGTGCCGGTGCTGCCGCGCGGCGCCAACGGCAAGCTCCGCAAGCACCTCCTGCCCGACCTCCTCCCGAAGTGAGCCGCCCACTGTGACACCCGCACCCGAGACACCCGACCAGCCCGGCGCGACCGCGGCCAGGCCGGTCCCCGTGCCGACGCCCGACACCCGCGAGTGGTGGGCGCGCATCGACCAGGAGGAGCTGACGGTGCCGCACTGCCGCGCCTGCGACCACTTCTTCCTCTTCCCGCGCAGCGCCTGCCCCGCGTGCGCGTCCCGCGAGGTCGAGCTGGTGCCGGCCGCGGGCACCGGCACGGTCGCGTCCTTCGTGGTCAACCACCGCGCCCCCGCCGGCTTCACCGCTCCCTACGTGCTGGCGCTGGTGCAGCTGGCCGAGGGCCCCCTGCTGATGGGCAACGTGGCCACCGACGCCCCCGACGACCTGGTGCTGGACGCGCCGGTCCGCGTGGGCTTCGAGGCCCGCGGCGAGCACCGCGTCGTGCGCTTCGACCTGGTGGAGGCCGGCGCATGAGCCGCGACCGGGCCCTGCGCGGGGCCGTCGCCATCGTCGGTGCCGCCGAGAGCACCGACCTCGGCAAGGTGCCGGACAAGTCGGCGCTCGAGCTGCACGCCGACGCCGCCCTCAACGCCCTCGCCGACGCCGGCCTCACCCCGCGCGACGTCGACGGGGTGGCGTGCGCCGGCGAGATGCCCGTCGACGTCGCCGACTACCTCGGCATCGTCCCGCACTACCTCGACGGCACCAACGTCGGCGGGTCGTCGTACATGCTGCACGTGCGGCACGCGATGGCGGCGATCGCGTCCGGGCTGTGCGACACGGTGCTGGTCACCCACGGCGAGTCCGGTCGCTCGCGGGTCGGCATGGTGCCGTGGGCACCGGCGCCGCAGTCGATGATGGCCCAGCTCGAGGTGCCCTACGGCCCGGTCGGGGCTCCCTCGCTGTTCCCGATCGGCGTGCGCCGCTACATGGAGACCTACGGGATGACCCGCGAGCAGCTCGCGATGGTGCCCGTCGTGCAGCGCGAGTGGGCGGCGATGAACCCCCGGGCCAGGCTCCGCGACCCCATCACCGTGGCGGACGTGCTCGCCTCGCCCGTCATCGCCGACCCCGTGCACCTGCTGCACTGCTGCCTGGTGACCGACGGCGGTGGGGCCCTCGTGCTCACCTCGGCCGAGCGGGCAGCGACCCTCGACCTGCCCGCGCCCCCGGTCTACGTCCTCGGAGCGGGGGAGTCGAGCGAGTCGTCGGTCGTCTCCGGGCTGGAGTCGCTGACCTCCTCGCGCGCCATCCGGCTCGGCGGGGAGCGGGCACTCGCGCAGTCCGGGCTGGGACACGCCGACGTCGACCACCTGATGATCTACGACGCCTTCGCGCACGTGCCGCTCTACGGCCTGGAGGACCTCGGGTTCGTGGGCCGGGGAGAGGCGCCGGCCTTCGTCGCCGACGGCAACACCGCACCCGGTGGCAGCCTGCCGATGAACACCAACGGCGGCGGCCTGGCCTACACCCACACCGGGATGTACGGGATGTTCGCCATCCAGGAGTCCGTGCGTCAGGTCCGCGGCACCGCGCCCGCGCAGGTCGACGGCGTCGACGTCAGCGTCTGCACCGGGGTCGGCGGCATGTTCATGAGCTCGGGCACCCTCGTCCTCGGCAGTGCGGACACCCTCTGACCCGTCCACCCCCTCCCGTCAGGAGATCCGATGTCCTCCACCACCCAGGCCCGTCCTGTCCGCCGGTCGGCACGCGCGAGCCTCACCGCGCTCGTCCTCGGTGCCGCGCTCGCAGGCTGCGGGTCGGACGAGCAGGGAGCAGGCGGCGAGGGCACGACGTACCGCGTCGGTGCGCCGATCGTGCAGTCCGGCCCCGGTGCCTTCGCGGGCGAGCCGGTGGCCCACGGCATCGAGCTGGCCGTGCAGGAGATCAACGACTCCGGCTTCCTCGGCGACGGCTCGACCATCGAGCTCGAGGTCATCGACACCGCCGGGGACCCGGCCAAGGCGATCGCCGGCTTCAAGCAGCTCGAGGCCGACCGGGTCGCAGGCATCCTGTGCTGCACCCTCGGCGGCGAGGCCGGTGCGCTGGCCCCCGTCCTCGCGACGGGCGACGTCCCGGCGGTCGTCACGGTGTCCATCCTCGACTCCCTCGCTGACCCGCCCCACCTCTTTCGGCCCTTCGAGGTGCCCTCGGCCGCCGGCGGCACCTACGACGAGTTCCTCGACGCCGTGCTCGGTGGCAGCGACCTCGAGCGCGCGGTGATGGTGGTCAACAACGACAACGACGCGATGGTGCAGGACGCCGCGGTGTACGCCGCCGGGCTCGAGCGCAACGACGTGGACCTGCGCGACACCGTCCAGGTCGCCACCGCCGAGACGTCGTTCACCTCCGTCGCCACGCAGGTGGTCGCCGACGACCCCGACGTGGTGGTCGCGAGCACCATCGGCTCCAGCACGGCGGGGCTGGCCCGCGCCCTGCGCGAGCGCGGCTGGGACGGCCCCATCGTGTCCAACGTCGGTGCCGACAGCGCAGCCGCGTACGACGCCTCGGGCGGTGCGATGGCCGGCACGATCTTCCCCACGCCCTACCACGCGAGCATCGCGCGCAACGAGATGGCGGCGGACTTCGCCGAGGCCTACGAGGCTGCGCACGGAAGCGCTCCGGACATGTTCGCCGCACAGGGCTACACCGCCATGTGGCTGCTCGCCGCCGGCATCCGCGACGCCGGCAGCGACGACCCCGCCGACGTCGGCGCGGCGCTCGCGGACATCGCCGAGCAGGACAGCGTCTACGGCACGATCGCCTACGCCGACGGTCAGGCAGAGGTGCAGGAGCCGGCCCACCACCTGGTCTGGGGCGAGGACGGCACTGTCTCGGAGTGGAGTCCCTGACCGCTCCTCAGCCGAGCTCCGCGAGCACGGCCGAGAGGTCCTCGACCGGCACCGCCCGCCCGGTCGTGAGGGCCTGCACGCAGACGTGGTCGGCTCCGGCGGCGAGGTGCTCGCGCAGTCGGCCCGCCACGGCGGCGGGTGAGCCCCACGCGACCATCGAGTCGACGAGCCGGTCCGAGCCGCCGTCCGCGACGTCGTCGGCGGTGAAGCCGAGACGTCGCCAGCTCGAGACGTAGTTGGGCTGGCGCAGGTACATCGCGAGGTGTCCGCGCGCGGCCTCCCGTGCGAGGGACGGGTCGGTCTCGAGGAGCACCATCTGGGTCGGGGCCAGGAAGGCACCGCCCCCGAGCCCGACGCGCGCGCGTGCCGTGTGCCGGGCGGTGGTGAGGTAGGGGTGGGCGCCGAGGCTGTGGTCCCTCGCCAGCTCCACCATCCTCGGGCCCAGCGCCGCGAGCACGCGGTTGCCCCGGCCGACCTCCGGGACCCCGGTGCGGTCCAGGCCGGTGAGGTGCTCACGCATCCGCGACAGCGGGCGGGCGTAGCGCCCGGGGTCCTCGCGGTCGACGAGGGCCGGGTGGCTCACGCCGAGCCCCAGCAGGAAGCGTGCGGGGTCCGACAGCCCCGCGACCCGTCGCGCGACGTCGGCCGGCTCCATGGTCCAGATGCTGAGGATCCCGGTGGCCACCGTGCACGCCTCGGTCGCCTGCAGCAGGTCGTCGGCGCGGTCGAAGGGGTCGTCGAGGCCGCCGGTCATCCAGAGCGCCGTGCTGCCGGCCGCCTCGAGCGTCGCGGCCGCCGCCTGGACGTCGTCGCGCTCACCGAACCGCAGGGCGGTCGACCACACGCCCCAGCGCCCGGTCGGCAGGGTCACGACCGGGCCGCCGCGGGGGAGGGGCCGGCGCTGAGCACCGATCCGTGCGCCAGGTCGGCGGTCCAGGAGCCGAAGCGCCAGCCGGCCGGCGTACGCACGAAGTCACCGAGGTAGGACCCGACGACGACGTGCGCCTCGTCGGAGCGCCGGTAGTAGGCCACCGCCTTGAAGCGTCCGGACGCGCGATCGCCCTCGACGTCGATCTCGCTGTTGGTGAACGTGTGCAGGATCCACGGCATCGACGTGCGGAGCCGGACCAGCTGCTCGCGGATCTCGGCGTGACCGCGGCACGGCGGGCGGGCGGCGTTGATGTCGTAGGTGCCGTCAGGCACCCAGAGGTCGACGAGCGCGTCGACGTCCTCGTGGCTCGGGCCGCGCCAGCCACCGTCGCAGAGGGAGTGGTAGCGGGCGGCGAGGGCCTCGATCTCCCGGACGTCCTCCAGCTCGCGCACCCGGGCGGACAGGTGCTCGAGGAGCTTTGTCGACGACGCCGGGACGCTCACAGGGCCGGTTCGTCGTCGGGCCGGAACCGCACCAGCGCGGTGCGGACGGCCCTGCACACCAGGACGCCGTCCTGGTTCAGGCCCCGGTGCTCGAGGGTGACGATGCCCTGGCCCGGGCGCGACCTCGACGCACGCTTCGGACCGATCTCGGTCTCGCAGTAGAGCGTGTCGCCGATGAAGACGGGCGCGGGGAACGAGATCTCCTGGAAGCCGAGGTTGGCGATCGTCGTCTTCTGGGTCAGGTCGGGGACGCCGATGCTGCACACGATGCTCATCGTCAGCAGGCTGTTGACCAGCCGCTGGCCGAACTCCGACTCCGCCGACTTCACCGCGTCCAGGTGCAGCGTCTGGGTGTTGAGGGTGATCGAGCAGAACAGCACGTTGTCGGCCTCGGTGACGGTGCGTCCGGGCTCGTGCTTGAACACGTCGCCGCTCACCATCTCCTCGTAGTAGCGCCCGCGTCGGGTGTGGACTGTCATGGAGCCTCCAGGGTTCTCGTGGCTGGGTCAGCTGCGTGCCGGGAGCGCGAGTGCGTCCCGGTGGTCGGGGTGCGCCACGGCGGCCAGCGCCTCTGCGCGCTCGTGGACCGTGCGCCCGCGCAGCCAGGCCACGCCGTGCTCGGTGACCACGGCGTCGGGGGTGTGCCGGCCGAGGGTCACCACCGGGCTGCCCAGCTGCGGGACGATCCGGCTGCGGGTCCCGTCGGGGGTCGTCGACGCGAGCGCGACCACGCTGAGGCCGCCGGGGGAGCCGAAGCCCGCCTCGACGAAGTCCACGCTGCCGCCGATGCCGGAGACCTGCCGGGTGCCGACGAGCTCGGAGCCGACCTGGCCCCAGAGGTCGACCTCGATCGCGGAGTTGACGCTCACCAGGCCCGGGAGCGAGGCGAGGACGCGCGGGTCGTGGGCGTGCCGGCTGTCACGGACCTCGACCCGGGGGTCGTCGTCGGCGAACCGCATCAGCCGGTCGGTGCCCATGAGCTCGGCCGCCGAGACCGCGGCGGGCCCCTCGGCCAGCACGCCCTGCTCGGCGAGGTCGACCATCGCGTCGTTGCCCATCCCGACGAAGCGCACGTCGGTGGCGCCGGCGTCGGCGAGGAACGAGGTGAGCGCCTCGGGCACCGCGCCGAGCCCTAGCTGGAGGACCGGCGCGTCGGGCAGCAACCCCACGACGTGGGCGGCGACGCGGTCGCTGGTCTCGTCACGTGCGGCGGCCGGGAAGCTGCACGCCGGCTCCTCCGCCTCGACCAGGGCGCTGAGCTGCGAGACGTGCACGCGGGTGTCACCGTGGGTCACCGGGACCCGTACGTCGACCTCGGCGAGGACGACCCGGGCCCGCGCGAGCGCGTGGCAGACGTAGCTCGCCGACGGGCCGAGGCTGCACCAGCCCTCCGGATCCGGGGGTGAGACCCGGACGAGCGCGGCGTCGGTGCCCCACAGGTCGAGCAGGCCCGGGACGGCGGAGGCGCGGGCGGGCACGTAGTCGACCTGGCCCGGGCGCAGGGCGGCTCGCGCCGGCCCGAAGGGGTGCCAGGTGCGGTAGGACAGCTGCCCCTGCGCCGCGGCCTCGAGGAAGGGGTACGCGCCGAGCTGCAGCCCCGAGAAGACGGTGGGGTGACCCAGCACGTCGGCGTCGCGGCCGAGCGCGCGCAGCAGGGTCTCGGGAGTCCCGCAGCCGGGCGCCGCGACGACGTTCGTGCCATGCGGCAGCAGCCGGATCGCGGCGGCGGGCGACACGGTCGGCGGGTGGGTGGCGGACGACGTCATCGCGCCGACGGTAGTGTCGGGAAAGATGTAAAGCAAGTGCTTGATTGGTGTTGACAGCCGCTTTTGTGATGTGGGTTACTTGGTCGTCAAGCGAGCGCTTGATTCATCACAGGAGGTCGACGTGCAACTGCTGGCCCAGCAACTGGTCAACGGAGTGGCGCTCGGCTCGATCTACGCCCTCTTCGCGGTCGGCTTCGCGCTGATCCTGGCCAAGATGGGCATCCTCAACGTCGCCCACGGCACCTTCGCCACCGGCGGGGCGCTGGCGTCGTACTGGCTGGTCTTCGAGCACGGCTTCAGCTTCTGGGTCGCGCTCGCGGTCGGCGTGGTCTTCGCGGGCGCGCTGGGCGTGCTCGCCGACCTCGTCGCCTTCGAGCCGCTGCGCCGCCGCAACGCCGGTGTCTTCGCGCCGATCATCGCGAGCATCGGGGTCTGGATCGTGCTGCTGACGCTGGCCGAGGCCTTCGCCGGCCCCTCCGCCGTCAGCTACCCGGCGGGCTCCGTGCCGAGCGAGCCGCTGCGCTTCGCCGGCCTGATCGTGCTTCCGGCCCAGGTGATCAGCCTCGTCGCCCTCGTCGTCGTGGTCACCGCGGTGCACCTGCTGCTGACCCGCACCCGGTTCGGTGCCGCGGTGCGCGCCGTGGCCGTCGACACCCGCTCGGCCACGATCGTCGGCGTCAACTCCCGCAACGTCCTGATCGCGGTGGCCTTCATGGCGGCCGCGATCGCCGGGCTCGCCGGCGTCCTGGGTGCCCTGTCGGACAACAACGTGTCGGCGACGATCGGCGAGGCGCTGCTGCTCAAGGGCTTCGCGGCCGTCGTGGTCGGTGGCTACGGCGACATCCGCGGCGCGGCCCTGGTGGGCGTGGCCATCGGCGTGCTCGAGGTGATGAGCTCGCAGTACATCTCCTCCGGCTTCCGCGACGCCATCACCTTCGGCGTCCTGCTCGTGGTCCTCGTCCTGCGGCCCCAGGGGCTGTTCGGCGAACGCCAGCTCGTCCGAGCCTGACACCCCGCCCCTGCCCCAGCCCTGAGAGGAGACGACCCGTGAGCACCACCGCCCTGCTGACCACGCTGCAGTTCGCCGGCGTCAACGCGCTCTTCGCGCTCGCGATCTACGCGTCGCTGTGGACCGGCGTGCTGAGCCTGGCGCCGGTGTTCTTCGGTGCCGTCAGCGCCTTCACCTTCGGCTACGTCGCCGGGACGCTGGGCCTCTCGCCCGCTCTGGCGCTCGTGGTGGGCCTCGTGCTCGGCGCGGCGCTCGGTGCCGTCACCGCCGCGCTCATCATCCGCCTCGACAGCCACTACCTGGCGATGGCCACCATCGCGATGGTGCTGATCGGCCGGGTGCTCATCATCAACCTCGTCGAGTACACCGGCGGTCCCTCCGGCACCCTCGTGCCCGGCGAGCTCGGCACCTGGCTCTGGCTCATCGGCTCGCTGGTGGTCGCCGGCTACGTGATGTCACGCCTGTCCGGCTCGCGCTTCGGCCTCGCCGCCGACGCGGTGCGCGAGGACCCCGCGGTGGCCCAGACCCTGGCCATCTCCCCACGCCGGATCCAGTTCGTCGGCTTCGTGATCTCGGGCGCCCTCGGCGGCACCGCGGGCGTCTTCCAGGCCAGC
This sequence comes from Nocardioides hwasunensis, assembly GCF_014779665.1. Classification (GTDB taxonomy): domain Bacteria; phylum Actinomycetota; class Actinomycetes; order Propionibacteriales; family Nocardioidaceae; genus Nocardioides; species Nocardioides hwasunensis. The sequence goes on from NZ_JACXYY010000005.1 coordinate 212,077, forward strand.
TTCCTGCAGTACATCGGCCCGGACACCTTCTACACCCACCTCGGCTTCGTCACCCTCGCCGCCGTCGTGCTCGGCGGTGCCTTCCACTGGGCCGGTCCGATCGTGGGAGCCATCGTCTTCACGATCCTGCCCGAGCTGCTGCGCGAGCCGATGGGCGAGTACGACCGCGTCGTCACCGGGGTCGCGCTCATCCTGATCATCATCTACATGCCGCGCGGACTGGTCGACGTGCGTCGTCTCCGGCTGCTGCGCACCCGCGGTCGGCGTCGGACGCCGGCGGACGAGGATCCCTCGCGGACCGGCTCGACGCCGGCGACGGTGGAGGTGGCACCGTGAGCGGCACCAGCGAGCCGGCAGCGACCGCGACCGCGGTCGACATCAGCCACCTGACCAAGTCCTTCGGTGGCCTCACCGCGGTCGACGACGTCACCGTGCGCGTGCCCGAGGGTCAGATCCACGGCATCCTGGGGCCCAACGGGGCCGGCAAGACGACCGTGCTCAACATGGTCAGCGGCTTCATCGTCCCGGACAGCGGATCGATCCAGGTCTTCGGCGAGGACCTGACCGGGGCCAAGCCGTTCCACGTCGCGCAGCGCGGCGTCGCCCGGACCTACCAGAACATCCGGCTCTTCGCCGGCATGACGGTGCTCGAGACGGTGAGCGCGGGCGCCTACGCCCAGCGGTCGTCGACGATCCTCGGTGCGCTCGCCCTGAGCCCGAGCGAGCGCCGCGAGCGCCGCGAGGTGCGCGAGCGCGCCGCGGCCCTGGTCGAGCAGGTCGGCGTCCGCGCCGACCACGACGCCCTGGCCGAGACGCTCTCCTACGGCGACCAGAGGCGGGTGGAGATCGCTCGCGCGCTCGCCACCGACCCCCAGGTGCTGCTGCTCGACGAGCCGACCGCGGGGATGAACGACGCGGAGAGCGACCAGGTCGGCCAGCTGCTCCTCGGGCTGCGTGAGGCGGGGCTCACCCTCATCCTCATCGAGCACAACATGCGACTCGTCGAGGAGTTCTGCGAGTCGGTCACGGTGATGAACTCCGGTGCGGTGCTCGCGCAGGGCGCGCCCACCTGGTGCCTGGAGCAGGACGACGTGAAGGAGGCCTACTTTGGCAAGCGATCCGATGCTGCACGTGTCGCGACTCTGCGCCGCGCACGGCGCAGTCCAGGCGGTGCGTGAGGTCGACCTCGAGGTCCCCGCGGGGGACCTGGTCGCCCTGATCGGCGCCAACGGGGCCGGCAAGACGACCACGCTGCACGCGATCGCCGGCCTGCACAAGCCGGCCAGCGGCTCCGTGCGGGTCGGTGGGCGCGACATCACGGGCTGGCCGTGCCACAAGGTGGTGCGCTCCGGTGTGGCGATGGTCGCCGAGGGGCGCCGCATCGCGCCGCCCCTGACCGTGCACGAGAACCTCGAGCTCGCGGTCTACTCCGGCCGGACGACCAAGCAGCAGCAGAAGGACGGCCTGGCGCGGGTCTACGACCTCTTCCCCCGGCTCGCCGACCGCCGCGACCAGCTGGCGGCGTCGATGAGCGGCGGCGAGCAGCAGATGCTGGCCTTCGGTCGCGCGTTGATGACCCGTCCCGACGTCCTGCTCCTCGACGAGCCGTCGATGGGCCTGGCACCCAGCATCGTCGACGTGCTCTTCGAGACCATCACGACCCTGCACGAGTCGGGCGCGACCATCCTGCTCGTCGAGCAGAACGCCGAGCTGGCACTCGCGGTGAGCGACCACGTCTACGTGATGCAGCGCGGCCGGATCGTCTCGCACGGCGACCCCGACGAGATGCGCAGCGAGCCCGAGGTCATGACCGCGCTCTTCGGCTGAGCCCGAGCAGCGTGTCGACGAACTACCAGAGGAGTACGAGTGAGTGAGATCAGGCTCGACGGCCGCGTGGCCGTCGTGACAGGTGCCGGGCGTGGCCTGGGGCGCGAGCACGCCCTGCTGATGGGGCGCCGCGGCGCCCAGGTCGTGGTCAACGACCTCGGCGGCTCCCTCGACGGCGAGGGCGGTGCAGGCACCCCGGCCGAGCAGGTGGTCGAGGAGATCCGCGCCGCAGGCGGCACGGCCGTCGCGGACGCGACCGACATCAGCACCCCTGAGGGCGCCGCCGCCATCGTGGACCTGGCCGTGCAGACCTGGGGCCGCATCGACGTCGTGGTCAACAACGCGGGCATCCTGCGCGACAAGTCCTTCGCCAAGATGACCGCCGACGAGGTCGACCCGGTCCTCGCGGTCCACCTCGGCAGCACCATCTGGATGTCGAAGGCCGCCTGGCCGCACATGGTCGAGCAGGGCTTCGGTCGCATCGTCAACACCACGTCGGCGGCCGGGCTGTTCGGCAACTTCGGCCAGGCCAACTACGCCGCCGCCAAGGCCGGCATCGTCGGTGTCACCAAGACCCTCGCGATCGAGGGTGCCCGCCACGGCATCCAGGTCAACGCCATCGAGCCGGGCGCGCGCACCCGGATGACCGAGAAGCTCCTCGGCGACCTCGCCGACAGCCTCGACCCGTCCCTCGTCGCACCGCTGGCGCTCTGGCTGGCCTCCGCCGAGTGCGAGTCGAGCGGCGAGGTCTACAACGTCGGCGGCGGCCGGGTGGCCCGCGTCGTCGTGGCCGAGACGCCCGGCTTCTTCTCCCGGACCCTGTCCGCGGAGGACGTCCGCGAGCACTGGGACGAGATCAACGACCCCGACCGTGCCGTGGTGATGACCACCTTCCAGCAGGAGATGGGCGTGCTGATGGAGATGCTCTCCGCCGAGGAGCCCGCAGGGGTGGGACGTGCCTGAGCTGCGCGACCCCGACCACGAGCTGATCGCGAAGACCCTCCGGGCGCGGTTGGCCGACTTCGACGACGACTACTGGTCGGCCTGCGACCAGGAGCACCGCTTCCCCTGGGACTTCTTCGACGCGATGGCCAAGGACGGCTGGGTCGGACTGGCCATCCCCGAGGAGTACGGCGGCGGGGGCCGCGGCGTCACCGAGGCGGCGATCCTGCTGCGCGAGGTCGCCGCGAGCGGGGCGGCCATGAACGGCTGCACGGCGCTGCACATGAACGTCTTCGGGCTCCAGCCGGTCATCAAGTACGGCAACGACCGGCTCAAGGACACCTTCCTCCCGCAGGCGGCCGCCGGTGAGCTGCACGTCGCCTTCGCCGTGACCGAGCCCGACGCCGGCACCGACACCTCGCAGATCAAGACCCGGGCCGTGCGCCACGGCGACGGCTGGCGCATCTCGGGCCAGAAGATCTGGACCAGCAAGGCGCTGGAGTCCTCCGTCGCGCTCATGCTCGCCCGCACGGCGCCGGCCCCCGACGACGGCCCCGGCCGGTTCGAGGGACTCAGCCTGTTCCTCGTCGACCTCGACCCCGACCACGTCGACATCCGCCCGATCCCGAAGGCCGGTCGCAACGCGGTCGCGACCTGCGAGACGTTCTACGACGACCTCCCGGTCGAGTCGTGGCGTCTGGTCGGTGAGGAGGGCAAGGGCTTCAAGCACATCCTCTCCGGGCTCAACCCCGAGCGGATCCTCATCGCCGCGGAGGCCACCGGCATCGGCCAGGCGGCGCTGCGACGCGCAGGCGACTACGCCAAGGTGCGCCAGGTCTTCGACAAGCCGATCGGCAGCAACCAGGCCATCAGTCACCCGCTCGCCGACGCCTACGCCCGCCTCGAGGCGGCCTGGGAGCTGACGATGGTGGCGGCCGGTCGCTACGACGCGGGCCTGTCCTGCGGGGCGGAGGCCAACATGGCCAAGTACCTCGCCGCCGACGCCGGCTACCAGGCCGCGGACCGGGCGGTGCAGACCTTCGGCGGGCTGGGCTACGCCACCGAGTGCCACGTCGAGCGCTACTGGCGCGAGGCGCGCATCATGCGGCTGGCGCCGATCAGCCAGGAGATGTCGCTCAACTTCATCGCGCAGCAGGTGCTCGGCCTGCCGCGCAGCTACTGAGCGACGGGACGGGGGAGTCGACGGATGAGACGTCTCGAGGGCCGGGTGGCCTACGTGCTGGGTGGCGGCAGCGACGGACCGGTGCGTGCCGGCGAGAGCCTGCCCATGGGCAACGGCCGTGCGATCGCGCTCCGGCTGGCCGAGGAGGGCGCCACGGTCGTGGTCGGCGACCTCCACCTCGACCGCGCGCAGGCCACGGTGGAGCACCTGGCCACCCCCGGCCTCGCCGTCCAGGTCGACGCGGCCGACCCCGGTTCGTGCCGGGATGCGGTCGCCGCGGTGCTGGCCCACGCCGGACGCCTCGACGTCGTGGTGTGCAACGTCGGCATCTCGGGGCGCGAGCCGCTCAAGGTCCAGTCCCTCGACGACTGGGCCCTCGCAGACGCCGTCAACGTGCGCTCCCACTGGCTCACCGCCCAGGCCGCCCTCGAGCCGATGCTCGAGCAGGGTCGCGGGTCCTTCGTCTTCGTCGGCTCGACGGCCGGGGTCTACAGCAGCCGACGCTCGCTGTCCTACGAGGCGACCAAGGCCGCCCAGCTCGGCGTCATGCGGCACGTGGCCGTGCGCTACGCCGCTCGCGGGATCCGCGCCAACGCCGTGGTGCTGGGCAACATCGACTCCGCCCTGGTCCGCCGCGAGTTCGGCGACGCCGGGGCCGAGGCCCGCGGGTCCGTCGTGCCGATGGCGCGGCAGGGCCGGCCCGAGGAGGCCGCCGGCGCGGTCGCCTTCCTCGTCAGCGACGACGCCGGCTACGTCACCGGCCAGAGCCTCCTCGTCGACGGCGGCGTCAGCGCCGCCTGGCCCACGCCGTCGGCCATCTCGTGAGCATCCAGGAGAACACCATGAGCACCCAGCAGACCTCCGGCCCGAGCGGCCCCGCCGTCATCAGCGGCGTGGGGATGAGCCCGTTCGGCAAGTTCCTCGACACCTCGATGAAGGACCTCGGCCGGGTGGCGGTCGAGGCGGCGCTCGCCGACGCCGGCATCGTGGTCGGCGACGTGCAGGCGATGGTGTTCTCCAACGCCCTGGCCGGGCTGATCACCGGGCAGGAGTGCATCCGCGGCGAGGTCGTGGGCTATCCCCTCGGCCTGGCCGGCATCCCGATCCACAACGTGGAGAACGCCTGCGCCTCGGGCGGCAACGCGCTGCACCTGGCCTGGATGATGGTCTCGTCCGGCATGTACGACACGGTGCTCGCGCTCGGCGTGGAGAAGGCCAACCACGTCGACCGGGCTCGCACCTTCGCGGCCTACGGCGCCGGGATGGACGTCGAGCAGGGCTTCTCCACCGGCGACGGTGCCGGACAGGAGCGCAGTCCCTTCGTGGACCGGCAGGCCCGGCTCGCATCGACCCTCTTCGACGACCGCGGCGTCACGATGGAGGGCCTGGCCCGGGTCACCTCGCGCTCGCTGCAGGCGGCCGTCCACAACCCGTACGCCCACCGGCGCTTCGGTGGCACCCCGCAGGACGTGCTCGACGCCCGCGTGGTGGTCGAGCCCCTGACGGTCCTGATGAGCTCCCCGGTCAGCGACGGCGCCGCCGCGGTGGTCGTGACCAGCCGTCCCGAGGCGCTCGCCGCGCGGCGCTCCGTCGACATCCTGGCCTCGCGGATGGCGACCCGGCCGCCGCAGGACCAGCCCGACGCACGCAACGCGGTCGAGGCGAGCGCCCACGCGGCCTACGAGCAGGCGGGTCTCGGCCCCGAGGACATGGATCTCGCCGAGGTCCACGATGCGTCGGTGGCCTACGAGCTGATGGCGTGGACCGACACCGGCCTGTGCGCACCGGGCGAGGAGCAGCGGTGGGCGATGGAGGGGGTCACCGAGGCCGGCGGACCGATGCCGGTCAACCGCTCCGGCGGGCTCGTCGGTCGCGGACACGCGCTCGGGGCGAGCGGGCTGGCCCAGGTCCACGACGTCGTGGGACAGCTGCGCGGCGAAGCCGGAGAGCTCCAGCTCGACGACCCCCGACTCGGGCTCGTCCAGATCGGCGGTGGCGTCGTCGACTGGCTCACCGCCGCCTCGTCCGTGCACATCCTGGGCCGCCGATGAGCGGGGAGAGGGTGATCGACGCCCACATGCACGTGTGGGACGCGAGCTGGCTGCCGGAGGGCCTGCGCCGCGCGTGGGCCCGCCAGGGCGCCGGGCGTCGTCTGCCCGAGCGCTGTCCCGACGAGGTGCTCGGCCGCGTCGCGATCGGCCAGAGCGACCCGGGCGGCGAGCTGACCATCGCCGCCTTCGACCGGGCCGGGGTGGAGTCCGGCATCGTGCCGGTCGTCGACTGGACGATCGTCGGGGAGCCGGTGGGCGAGCACCTGCCGATCCGCGAGCTCAACGCCCGCTACGAGGAGCTCGCCTCGACCCACGAGGGGAGGCTGTTCTTCTGCGCGGGCCTCGACCCCCGGCACCCCGACGCCAAGGAGATCTTCGAGGTCGCCGCCGGCCTGGCCCACTGCCGGGGCTTCAAGCTCTACCCCGCGGCCGGGTGGGACCTGCGCGACCCTGCCCACACCTGGCTCTTCGAGGCACTGATCGAGCGCGACCTGCCGGCAGTGGTGCACACCAGCCCCCTCGGAGGTGACCCGCTGCAGGTGATCCGCTGCCGTCCGGCCGAGCTGGCGGCGCTGTCGGCCCTCCACCCGACGCTCAAGGTCAGCTACGCACACGCCGGCGTCGAGGCGTGGTGGACCGAGGCCCTCGACTGCGCCACCGGCTGGCAGCACGCCTACCTCGAGCTGTCGCTGTGGCAGCGCGTGGCGTTCGACGACTACGCCGAGTTCCGCCGGCGCGTCCGCAGGATGCGCGACCAGGTCGGGGCACACCGGCTGATCTTCGGCTCCGACATCATCCGGGGCCCCCGTCACGATCCCGAGGGGGCGGAGCTGGTGCGGTGGATCGGCATGGTGCGCGACCTGGCCGCGCCGCACGCCGGTGACCCCGCCGTGCTGTCCCCCGACGAGCTCGACCTCTTCCTCTCGGGCAACGCGACGCGACTCTTCGACCTGAAGGAGCCTTCATGAGCCAGACCCTCGGCGAGCTCTTCGCCAACGCCGGTCACCGTTTCGCCGGCAACGTCGCCATCGTCGCGCACGGTCGGCAACGCACCTTCGCCGAGGTGGTCGAGCGTGGGTGGCGGCTCGCGCACGCGCTGCGCGAGCGGGGCCTCGCGCCCGGCGACAAGGTCGCCGCCATGCTCGGCAACCGGGTGGAGTCGTTCGAGGTCTACGTCGGCCTCGCCCTCGGCGGCTACACGGCCGTCCACGTCAACGACCGGCTCACCGCGACCGAGGTCGACTACGTGCTCTCCGACTCGGGTGCGCGGGCCCTCGTGCACACCGACGGGGCCTCGGGCGTCGCGGCTCAGCTCGCGCTGGCGCCCGGCCTGGCGGCGTGGTTCGCGATCGTCGACGACGCGGCACCGAGTGGCGCGGAGTCGTTCGACGAGGCACTGGCCGTCGCCGACTCCTCGCCGATGCCGTTCGGTGACGACGACGAGGCGATCGCCCTAATCGGGTACACCAGCGGCACCACCGGGTTCCCCAAGGGCGTGCTGGTCAGCCACCGCGCCGTGGTCGGCTGCGTCAAGCTGGTGCCGTACGCCTACCGGCTCCCGCTGCAGGGCCACGCCGCGTTCCCCGGTGGCTGGTCGTTCGTCTCGGGGCTGTGGGGCGTGATCTTCCCGCACTTCTACACCGGCGGCACCGTGTCGTTCATCCCCGGCGCGACGCCGGAGGAGTGGGGGCGCCACATGGTGGAGAACGGCTCGACCTTCACCCTGGGGCTGACCCCCCTAATCCCCGGCCTCATGGCCGCGCTGCAGGCGCACCCGCAGGCGCTCGACACGCTCCAGTCCGTGCTCCACTCCGGCGGCCCGCTGCCGGCCGAGCTGGCCGAGGGCCTCGTCGAGCTGATCGGTGACCGGCTCGTGGAGACGTACGGCATGACCGAGGTGGTCGGGCCGATCACCATCACGAACCGCACCGACTGGCGCGGCCTGGGCCGCGCGCGCAACATCTTCGAGTCCGTGGGACGCCCGCTGCCGACCTCCTCGATGCGGGTCGTCGACGCCGACGGTGCCAGTCTGCCCGACGGCGAGGTGGGCGAGCTGGTCATCGCCGCCGACACGATGTTCTCCGGCTACCACGGCCAACCCGACAAGACCGCGGCAGCGCTCCGTGACGGCGAGTACTTCACCGGCGACCTCGGCTACCGCGACGAGGCCGGCTACTTCTACCTCACCGGCCGCGCACAGGACCTCATCATCAGCGGCGGCGCCAACGTCTATCCCGCCGAGGTCGAGCGTGTCCTGCTCCTCATGGACGAGGTCGCCGACGCAGCGGTCTTCGGGCTGCCCGACGACCGCTGGGGCGAGGCCGTCTCGGCCGCCGTCGTCGTGGCGCCGGGGGCGTCGCTGACCGAGGACGCGGTGCGCACCTTCGCCCGTGGACAGCTCGCCGGCTACAAGAAGCCGGTGCACGTCTTCCTGGTCGACGCCCTCCCGCGCAACGCGAGCATGAAGGTGATGAAGCACGTCCTCAAGGACCAGATCGTCGATGCACACCAAGGAGTCCAGGCATGAAGCACAAGCTCGGCATCAGTGAGCTCTTCCCCGGTTCGGGCGCCCGCAGCGGCCGCTGGTCGATGGATGCGGCCCAGCTCATCGAGGAGCTCGGCTACGACGGCGTCTGGCTGCCCGAGCACGTCGTGTTCTTCCCCGAGTACCGCTCGCAGTACCCCTACGAGAGCGGCGGCGCCAAGGAGGTCCACAAGACCCTGGGCGTGCACGACCCGCTGGTCCTGGCCGGCTCGATCGCGGCCGCGACCACCACCTTGCGCATCGGCACCTACGTCTTCGTCGTCCCGCAGCGCAACCCGATCGTCACCGCCCGCCAGGTCGCCAGCGTCGACCAGCTCAGCGGCGGACGCTTCCAGTTCGGGGTGGGCGTGGGCTGGTCGGAGGAGGAGTACGCCGCCCTCGACGTCCCGTTCGAGCGCCGCGGCGAGCGGATGAACGACTACCTCGCCGCCATCCGCGCGCTCTGGTCTGAGGAGGAGATCAGCCAGCACGACGGCGAGTTCGTCTCCTTCGAGCCGCTCTACTGCTTCCCCAAGCCGGCGCAGCCGCGGCTGCCGATCATCGTCGGCGGCAACAGCCGCGCGACCCTCGAGCGGATCGTCGCCTTCGGCGACGGCTGGGCCGGTTACAGCCGCACCCACGAGGACATCAAGGTGTTCATCGACCGGCTCGAGCCGATGATGGCCGCCGCCGGTCGCGACATGTCCGAGCTGTCCCTCAAGGTCGGTCGTCGCAGCAAGGGAGCGACCGAGAAGGACTGGGAGGACGACCGGGCCTACATCGAGGAGGCCCTGCGGATCGGGATCGACGAGGTCGTCGTGTCCCCGCGCATCGGCGACGAGCACTACGAGCGGGACATGCGTCGCTACGCCGAGATCGTCGGCGGCTGACCGGACGCCCGCACCGCTTCCCCCCGGCCCGGGGTGTGAGGTACGGTGAATGTGTAGCAAGCGCTTGATTGATAGGAGATGGGAATGACAGAGCCCGCTGGCAGCCGTGCCTCGGAGGTCGACTACCTGATCATCGGTGCGGGTGTGTGCGGGCTCTACCAGCTCCACCAGCTGCTCGAGCTCGGCGCGGACGTGCGGGTGGTCGATGCCAACTCCGGCCTCGGCGGGACCTGGTTCATGAACCGCTATCCCGGCTGTCGCTTCGACTCCGAGTCCTACACCTACCAGTACTCGTTCTCGCCCGAGCTGCTCCAGGAGTGGAGCTGGAAGGAGAAGTTCTCCCCCCAGCCCGAGACCCTGTCCTACCTCGAGCACGTCGCCGAGCGCTTCGACCTCGAGCGCCACATCACCTTCGAGGCCCGCGTCGCGTCGGCGACCTGGTCGGAGGACGAGTGGCGCTGGCACGTCGGCTTCGAGGACGGCACGGTCATCCGCGCCCGGTTCGTGCTGTGCGCGATGGGTCTGCTCTCGGTCCCTACCTACCCGCGTGTCGCCGGTCGCGGTAGCTTCCGCGGACTGGAGACCCACACCTTCGACTGGCCGGAGGACTACGACGTCACCGGCAAGCGGGTGGCGGTCATCGGCACCGGAGCCAGTGGGGTGCAGGTCATCACCGACGTGGCCGACAAGGTCGAGAGCATGGTCGTGCTGCAGCGCGACGCCAACTGGTGCTCACCGCTCGGCAACGCGCCGATCTCCGAGGACGAGATGGCCGACCTGCGCTCGCGCTACGACGAGATCTTCGCCTGGTGCCGCGACACCCCGGCGGGGTTCATCCACCGTCCCGACCGGGTGCTGTCCACCGATGTCAGCCGCGAGGAGCGGCTGCGGCACTGGGAGGACCTCTACGCCAACGGCCAGGGTGCGAGCCTCTACATGGGCAACTACCGCGACTGCATCATGGAGTGGGGTCCCAACCAGGAGCTCTCGGAGTTCGTCGCGAGCAAGATCCGCCAGCGCGTGGCGGACCCCGAGGTCGCCGAGATGCTGATCCCGAAGGACCACGGCTTCGGCACCAAGCGGGTGGCCGGCGAGTCCGGCTTCTACGAGGTGTTCAACCAGGACAACGTCGAGCTGGTCGACCTGATGGCGCACCCCATCCTCGAGATCACCGAGACCGGGGTCCGGCTCGATGCCGGCGACGGGCAGGTGCGCGACCTCGAGCTCGACGTGATCTGCTACGCCACCGGCTTCGACGCCGTCACCGGACCGTTCGACCGCATCGACGTGACCGGCGTCGACGGGCTCAAGCTCAAGGACCACTGGCGAGACGGGCCCCTCACCACGCTCGGCGTGCAGGTCTCGGGCTTCCCCAACATGTTCGTGCTCGTCGGCCCGCAGTCGGGCTCGGCGACGGCCAACTTCCCGCGCGGGATCGAGGACGTCGTCAACTGGATGACCCAGACCGCCGCCTACATCGACGAGCACCGCATCGGTCGCTTCGAGGGCCGCCCCGAGGCCGAGCTGCAGTGGCTCGAGCACGTGCGGGAGGTGAACTCCCTGCTGCTGCTGTCCAAGACCCGCTCGTGGTTCAACGGCCACAACATCAACCTCGACCGTGACGAGAGCCCACGGGTGATGGTCTACCTCGGCGGCGCCCCGCGCTATCGCAAGATCCTCGCCGAGGAGGCCGAGCAGGGCTACCCGAGCTTCGTCCTGTCACCGGTCGACGAGCTCGCCGCGGCGGGCGTCAGCTCCTGAGCCCGCGCCGCCCGTTCCCGCACCACCACCCCCGACCGGTCGGCGTACGCCCCGCCGGACCGACGACCCATGAGGACCTCACGTGACCACCCACCGCATCGCCGTGATCGGCGGCACCGGCCCGCAGGGCAAGGGACTGGGCTACCGGTTCGCCCGGGCCGGGCACGACGTGGTGCTCGGCTCGCGCACCCGCGACAGGGGCGAGGCCGCGGCCGCGGAGGTCCGCGACCGGATGGCGTCCGGAGGCACCGTGACCGGTGCCGACAACGTCTCCGCCTGCGAGGGCGCCGACGTGGTCGTGCTGGCGATCCCCTACGACGGGCACGACGAGCTCGTCGCGAGCCTGCCGCTCGACGGCACGGTCGTGGTCTCCTGCGTCAACCCGCTCGCCTTCGACAAGGCAGGTCCCCACGGACGGGTGGTCGACGGCGGCGAGGGGTCCGCGGCCGAGTCGGCGCAGCGCCTCGCCCCCGGGGCGCACGTCGTCGGTGCGTTCCACCACGTCTCGGCCGTGTCCCTCTGGGGCGAGCGTGACCTGCTCGACGACGAGGACGTGCTGGTCTGCGGTGACTCCGCCGAGGCCAAGCAGGTCGTGATGGACCTCGCCGCCGCCGTGACCGGGCGCACCGGAGTCGACGCCGGCCGCCTCCGGCTGGCCCGCCAGCTGGAGCCGCTGACGGCCGTGCTGATCTCCATCAACAAGACCTACAAGACCCACTCGGGGATCCGCGTCGCCGGTCTGGGAACCTGAGGACCATGACCGGCCAGCAGGGTGAGCCGACCGAGCAGCAGGTGCGCCGAGCGCTCGTGCGGGCCGAGCGCGGAGCAGCGATCGACCTCGAGGAGGCCACCGCCCTGCTCGCCGCACGCGGTGACGACCTCGAGCGGCTGCTCGTCGTGGCGAGCCGGGTCCGCGACGCGGGCCTGGTCGCTGCCGGCCGCGCCGGGGTGGTGACGTACTCGCCCAAGGTCTTCGTGCCGGTCACCCGCCTGTGCCGCGACCGCTGCCACTACTGCACCTTCGTCGAGACCCCCACGCAGGGCCGTCGCGAGGGACGTGCCCCCTACCTGTCGCCGGACGAGATCCTCGACATCGCGCGCGCCGGCGCCGAGCAGGGCTGCCTGGAGGCACTCTTCACCCTGGGAGACCGGCCCGAGGACCGCTGGCCCGAGGCCCGCGAGTGGCTCGACGAGCAGGGCTACGACTCCACCATCTCCTACATCCGCGCGATGGCCGTGCGGGTGCTGGAGGAGACGGGTCTGCTGCCGCACCTCAACCCCGGGGTGATGACGTGGGAGGAGATGAACCGGCTCAAGGCGGTCTCCCCGTCGATGGGGATGATGCTCGAGACCACCTCGACCCGGCTGTTCACCGAGAAGGGCCAGGCCCACCACGGCTCGCCGGACAAGGACCCCGAGGTCCGGCTGCGGGTGCTCGACGACGCAGGTCGGCTGTCGGTGCCGTTCACCACCGGCGTCCTGGTGGGGATCGGCGAGACCCCGCGCGAGCGCGTGGAGACCGTGCTCGCGATCCGCTCGCGGGCCCGCCAGTTCGGCCACGTCCAGGAGGTGATCGTCCAGAACTTCCGCGCCAAGCCGGACACGGCGATGCGCCACGTCGACGATCTCGCGCTGGATGACTACGTCGCCACGCTCGCCGTCGCCCGCATCGTGCTGGGCCCGCGGGCGCGGGTCCAGGCACCGCCGAACCTCACCGACGCCGAGGAGTGCCACCTGCTGCTGCGCGCCGGGGTCGACGACTGGGGAGGTGTGTCGCCGGTGACGCCGGACCACGTCAACCCCGAGCGTCCCTGGCCCTCGCTCGAGCGGCTGCGGGCGGCCACCGAGCAGGCCGGCCTGGCGCTGGCGGCACGGCTCACGGTGCACCCGGAGTACGTCGTCGGCACGCTCGAGCGCGGCGAGCCGTGGCTCGATCCGCGGATCCTGCCGCACGTGGCGGCGCTCGCAGGCCCCGACGGACTCGCCCGCCCGGGCGTCCGGCCCGGCGGGCTGCCCTGGCAGGAGCCGGACCTCGGTGCGGGGCCCGGCGGCCTGGGATCTGCCGGCCGCACCGACCTGCACGCCTCCATCGACACCGAGGGCCGCACGCACGACCGGCGCGCCGACTTCGACAGCGTGTACGGCGACTGGGACGAGCTGCGGGACAGGGTCTCCGGCGCGACTGCGTCGGTGGCACAGGCCGGTGACGGCTGGGCCGCGCTCCGGGCCGCCGAGGCCGACCCTGCGGGCCTCACCGACGAGCAGGCGCTCGTCTTGATGACCGCCGAAGGCGAGCTCCTCGAGCGGATGTGCCGGCTGGCCGACGACCTGCGTCGCGACGTGGTGGGCGAGGAGGTCACCTACGTCGTGAACCGCAACATCAACTTCACCAACGTCTGCTACGTCGGGTGCCGGTTCTGCGCGTTCGCCCAGCGGCGCACGGACGCGGACGCCTACTCGCTCTCGCTGGACCAGGTCGCCGACCGCGCCGAGGAGGCCTGGCGCCTCGGCGCGTCCGAGGTGTGCATGCAAGGCGGCATCGACCCGCAGCTGCCGGGCACGGCCTACTTCGACCTCGCCGCGGCGGTGAGGGCGCGGGTGCCGCAGATGCACGTGCACGCCTTCAGTCCCATGGAGGTCGTCAACGGCGCCAACCGCACCGGCCTGTCGTTCGAGGACTTCCTCATCAAGGCGCGCGAGTCCGGTCTCGGGTCGATCCCCGGCACGGCCGCGGAGATCCTCGACGACGAGGTCCGGTGGATCCTCACCAAGGGCAAGCTGCCCACCGCGACGTGGATCGAGGTGGTCTCCACCGCGCACCGGGTGGGGCTGCGCTCGTCCTCGACGATGATGTACGGCCACGTCGACAACCCGCGGCACTGGGTGGGGCACCTGCGGGTCCTGGCACGGATCCAGGACGAGACCGGCGGCTTCACCGAGTTCGTGCCGCTGCCGTTCGTGCACACCTCCTCGCCGATCTACCTCGCGGGTGTGGCGCGGCCGGGCCCGAGCCTGCGTGACAACCTCGCGGTCCACGCGATGGCCCGGATCATGCTCCACGGCCGCATCGACAACATCCAGACCAGCTGGGTCAAGCTCGGTGTCGAGGGCACCCGCGCGATGCTCCGAGCGGGTGCGAACGACGTGGGCGGGACGCTGATGGAGGAGACCATCTCCCGGATGGCCGGCTCCGAGCACGGCTCGGCCAAGACCATCGCCGAGCTCACCGACATCGCCGCAGGCATCGCTCGCCCGGTGCGGGAGCGCACGACGACCTACGGTCGGGTGCCAGCGGTCGAACGGTCTGCCTGATGGCCGCCGCTGCCGGTGCAGGTGCGTCCGCGGTGGTGCTCGCCAAGGACTCCCGGATCGCCAAGACCCGCCTGGGCCTCGACGTGCGGCTCACCCGGGAGGTCGCCCTGCAGCTCGCGGCGAGCACGGTGCGCGCCGCGCTCGGCGCGACCACGATCGGGCAGGTCGTCGTCGTGACGAGCGACCCGGCGATCGCCCGTGACTCCCGACGGGTCGGGGCGCGCGTCGTCCTCGAGCCGCGTCCGCTGGGCCTGGTCCGGGCCGCGTCGCTGGGTCGGCACCGGGCACTCGAGTGGCGACCGCGCTCCCCGGTGGTGCTGATGGTGGCGGACCTGCCGCGGCTGGCGTCGTACGACCTCGACCGTGTCGTGACGAGCCAGGAGGCCGCCTGTCGACCGGTGTTCGTGCCGGATCGGGACGGGGTCGGGACGACGGCGCTCCTCCACGGTGCAGACGTGCGGCCCGGCATCGCGTTCGGCCCGGAGTCCGCGTCGCGGCACCGGGGCCTCGGATACACCGAGCTCCTCGACGCACCGTCGGGGATGCGCGAGGACCTCGACACCCCCGACGACCTGCACAGGTCGGGCCTGGTCGTCGCCGGCCGAGAGGTCCTGGCCGCGCGCTAGCCTCTCGGTCCATGGGAGGTCGGCGCACGTGGCTCATCGTGGCCGGCGGCTCCTGGCTGCTCGCCGCGCTGCTGCTGACCGGGATCTCCGCGGCCGCGGCAGGTGCGCCCCCCGCCGAGCTTGCGGGCGCTCCGTCGATCGGCGACGCCGCCTGGGTGGTCGGACTGGTGCTGGTCACCCTGCAGGCGCTCGCGCTGGCCGGCGCGGACCGGCGCGTCCACGCGGCACTGGTCGTGGTGGCCGCCGCCGCGCCGATCGGCGGGCTCGTCGGGCTCGGCCCGGCGATCGGGTGCACCTCCGTGGCCGTGATCGTGGCTGCGTTCCGGGCCAGCGCGGACGCCTTCGTCGCCCGCACGTGGGTGGCGCTGTCGGGGGCCGCGGTGCTGGTGGCCTGCGGCGAGCTGGTCGTCCAGGTGCGGGCGGACGCGCCCGTGGCGCAGGCGCTCGGTGCATCGCTGCTGCAGGGCGTGGGCACGATCGGCCTGCCCGCACTCGTCGGTCTGGTGGTGGCGACCAGACGCGACAGCACCGCCGCCCGTGCGGACCGACTGCGCGCCGAGGCCGGGGAACGAGCCGCGCTGGTGGAGGCCGCCGTCGCGCGCGAGCGCACGGCGATGGCGCGCGAGCTGCACGACATCGCGGCGCACCACCTCACGGGCATCGCCGTCATGTCGGCGGCCATCGGCAAGCAGATCGACCGCGACCCCGAGGCCGCCAAGCTGGCCGTGGCGCAGGTCCGCGAGCAGAGCACGTCGATGCTGCGTGACATGCGCGGGCTCGTCGGCCTGCTCCGGCCGGACCCCACGGACCGCGGCGACGATGACGAGAGGGTGCCCCAGGAGTCGTTCGACGGCATCGCCGGCCTGGTCGACGCAGCGGCGCTGCGGGGTGAGCCCGCGGAGCTGGTCGTCCGGGCGCCGGAGGGTCCCGATCCCCGGGAGCAGGTCGGGCCGCTGGTCCAGCTCTCGGCCTACCGGACGGTCCAGGAGGCCCTCACCAACGCCGCCCGGCACGCGCCCGGCCAGCCGTGTCGCGTCGAGGTCGACGCGCGCTCGGTGCGCGAGGTCCGGGTCACGGTGTCCAACCGGATGCCCGTGCCGGGCAGGTCGGTCACCACCCGGGGCGGGGGGTTCGGCCTCGTCGGGATGCGCGAGCGGGCCGAGCTCACCGACTGCCGGCTGACGTGCGAGGAGGTCGACGGCGCCTGGCTGGTGACGCTGCTGATCCCGGTGCGCCAGGATCCACTGCTGGCCTCGCCCGACGACGGCGGCGCCCGAGCCGAGCGGGAGGCACGATGAGCACGGGACGGATCCGCGTGGTGGTGGCCGACGACCAGCCGCTGGTGCGCGCCGGCCTCAGCACGATGCTCGGGCTGGAGGACGACATCGAGGTCGTCGCGGCGGTGGCCGACGGGGAGCAGGCCGTGCAGGCCGCGCGCGAGCTCCGGCCCGACGTGGTGTGCCTCGACATCCGGATGCCGCGGATGGACGGCATCACCGCGGCCCGTCAGATCTGCGGAGCCGACGCCGACTCGCCCGTCCCGGTGCTGATCCTGACGACGTTCGACATCGACGACTACCTCTTCGGGGCCCTCGAGGCCGGGGTGTCCGGCTTCCTCCTCAAGGATGCCGAGCCGGCCGCGGTCGCCGACGCCGTGCGCTCGGTCGCCGCCGGGCACGGCACCATCGCCGACAGCCTGACCAAGCGCGTCGTGGGGGAGCTCGTCAGCAGGCGTCGTACGCAGCCGGTGACCGCCGCCCGCGCCGACGAGCTGCTGACCGCGCGCGAGCGCGACATCGTCCTGCTCCTCGCCGAGGGCATGTCGAACGACGAGATCGCCCAGGCGCTCGTCGTCGAGACGTCGACGGTCAAGTCGCACCTTGCGCGCATCCTGCCGAAGCTCGGCGTCCGCTCCCGCCTCCAGGCGGCGGTCTGGGCCTACCAGAACGGGCTGGTCGAGGTCGGCGGCTGACCACCCGGACGGCGGGCCTGCATCGAAGGATGCAACCTGCCGGGATCCCTCCTGCGGCTCTCGTGCGCAGGGGTCCGCGATTCCTAGCGTTGCGGGCATGTCCACCACCCACTCCTCCACCGTCTCCGGCGCCCCGTGCGCCTCCACCTCGGCGAGCGACCACGCCGCGGTCCGGCAGGTCGCCGTCCGGCTCACCGCCGTCCGCAGGACGTACGCCGGCAGCGTCCCCGTCGAGGCCCTGCGCGGCGTCGACCTCGAGCTGGTCGCCGCCTCGGTCACCGCTGTCATGGGGCCGTCGGGCTCCGGCAAGTCCACGCTGCTCAACATCGCCGCGGGTCTCGACGTGCCCACCAGCGGCACCGTCGCCGTCGGCGGGCACGACCTCGACACGATGTCGGCGGACGCGCTGACGCGGTTCCGCCGCGAGCACGTCGGCTTCGTCTTCCAGGGCTACAACCTCCTCCCGCACCTCGACGTCCTGTCCAACATCGCCCTGCCGCTGGTCCTCGCCGGACGCGGGCTCGACGCGGCCTGGACCGCCGAGCTCCTCGACCTCCTCGGCCTGACCGGCACGGAGCACCGCCGTCCCGGCGAGCTGTCCGGCGGGCAGGCCCAGCGCGTGGCGATCGCCCGCGCGCTGGTCACCCGGCCCGCCGTCGTGCTCGCCGACGAGCCCACCGGTGCGCTCGACTCGCGCACCGGCCAGCAGGTGCTCGACCTGTTCCTCGGCGTCGCCCGCCGGCTGGGGCAGACGCTCGTCATCGTCACCCACGACCCGTCGGTGGCCGCGGCCACCGAAGAGGTCGTGCTCCTCGCCGACGGTCGGGTCGCCGACCGCCTGGCCGCGCCGTCCGCCGAGCAGGTCTCCGACCGGCTCCTGGCACTGGGCCGGTGAGCGCCGTGATGACCTCCACCTGGGCGATGGCCGCCTCCTCCGCCCGTGAGCACCGCGCCGACCTGGCCGGCACCGGGCTCGTCCTGGCGGCGGCGGGCGCCGTCGTCTCGCTCACCGGAGTCCTCATGGAGTCGGGCATCCGCGCCTCGGCCGAGCACCCGGGCGCGGGGATGCTGACGGCACTCGCGTCCTCCTTCGCCGGGACGGCGCTGGTCGTCGTGCTGATGGTCGTCACGTCGGCCGTCGCCCTGACCCTGCGCCAGCGCCGCCGGGAGATCGCCCTCCTGCGCACCGTGGGGGCGACCGCGGAGCAGGTGCGCCAGCTGGTCTCCCGCGAGGTCGCCCTCCTCGCCGTCGTCGCCGTGCCCGTCGGCGCGGTGCCGGCCCTGGGGGGCGCGCACCTGCTGACGCCGCTGCTCGTCGACGCCGGCATGGTCGCTCAGGGCTTCCCCCTCACCGTGTCACCACTGCCCGTCCTGGTCGCCGTCGCCGGGCTGGTGCCCGCAGCCCTGCTCGCCGGGCGGCTGGCGACGCGCGAGTCCTTGCGGGCCGCCCCGGCCGAGACCGTGGGGCTCAGCGCGATCGAGGACCACCGGATCGGCGACGTGCGACGGATCTCGGCCGTCGCGCTCGCGGTCGGCGGCCTCTCCGCCGCGCTGAGCCCGGTGCTCGTCCCCGGCACCATCGGCGCCGCGTCCGCGGCCAGCTCCGCGCTCCTGCTCGTCGGCGCCGCCGCGTGCGCCGGCCCGGCCGTGGTCCACACGGTCTTCGGGAGGGCGGCGGCCCTGGCCCGACCCGGGGGCCGGCCGAGCACGCGCCTCGCCCTCACGAACGTGCACGGCTTCTCCCGCCGCCTGACCGCGGTCGTCGTACCCCTCGCCGCCGTGGTCGCCGTCGGCACCATGTCCTCCAGCGTCGACCAGGCGATGGAGCGGGCCGCCCACCGGCAGCTCTCCGACGCCGTGGGCGCCGACCTCGTCGCCGTCCCGACGACGACCGTCGAGCGGGCCGACCTCGACCGGCTCGCCGACGACCCGTCCGTCGCGGCCGTGGCGCCGCTCGGCTCGCTGGCTGCGCAGGTGCGCTCGGACCCCGACCTGCCGGACGCGCTCGCCTGGGAGACCGCCGGCCTGCGCGTGGTCGACCCGGCCACCGCGAGCGACGTGCTCGACCCCGACGTGACGTCCGGGGAGCTGGCGGCGCTGGCCACACCCGGCTCCGTCGCGCTGGGCACCGACGCCGCCTTCGAGCTGGGTGCGTCGGTGGGTGACCGCGTCGCGATGCGGGTCGACGGGCAGGAGCTGCAGGCCACCGTGGTGGCGCTCCACGACCGCGGGCTGGGCCTCGGCCAGTACCTGGTCGGCCCCGCCACCACGGCCGCGGCCGGCGCCGGTGCACCGGTCGACACCGTCCTCGTGCAGAGCAGGGACGGCCGGGCGGGTGAGGCCCGCGCCGCCGCCGAGCGCGACCTCGGCGCCTCGACGGTGGTGCGGCCCGCGCCAGACTGGGTGGCGTCGACGACCAGCCCGGATGCCGCCGGACAGCGGCTCTCCTCGGTCCTCCTGCTCGCCCTGCTGCTGTTCGTCGGCCTCGGCGCGGCCAACGCGATGGCCCTGTCCACGCGCAACCGCCGTGACGAGCTCTCGGTGCTCGCCCGCACCGGCGCGACCCGCCGTCAGCTGCTGCTGATGGTGCTCAGCGAGGCCGTGGTCACCGCCGGCCTGGCTTGGATCCTCGGGACGCTCGCCGTGCTGCCCGCCGTCCTCGCGGTGACCGCCGCGATGCTCGGTGCCGCCGTGCCCGCGATCCCGCTGGCGACGTACGCCGGTCTCTCGCTCGCCGTGTTCCTCGTCGCCGTGGTCGCGTCGCTGGCCGCCGCCGTCGCGATCACCCGCCGGGCGGTCGGCACGGCACGGACCCGCGGGACGCCCGGCCTCGCGGTCGCGCACTGACGCACCTGCGCATCCGGTCGTCCCAACCACCTGCGCCACCGACCCCACCACAGAAGGAGAGCTCCCATGTCCCGCATCCGAACCAGGTCCGGACTCCGCACCGCAGCACTGGCCACCACGCTCGTCGGCGTGACCGCCACGCTCGTCCCGGCGACCGGCGTGGCCGCCGCCGACACCTGGACCCCGGCGTCCGCGTCGGTCCACGCCAAGGACGCGGCCGGCCGCGTCCAGCAGCGCCTCGACGAGCTCGTCTCCGAGACCGGGCTGCCCGGTGCCATCGCGACCGTGAAGGACTCCCGGGGCCGGACCCGCACCTACGTCGCCGGCACCGCGAGGATCGGCACGGACCAGGCCATCGACCCGGACTCCCGGGTGCGGGTGGCCAGCAACACCAAGATGTTCACCGCGACCGTGGTGCTCCAGCTCGTCGCCGAGGGCGACGTCGAGCTCGACCGCCCGGTCGAGACGTACCTGCCCGGCCTGGTGCGCGGCTCGGGCAACGACGGTCGTCGCATCACGGTCCGCCAGCTGCTCCAGCAGCAGAGCGGCCTGCCCGACTACGACTCGCTCGTCATCGAGGCCGGTGGCTCGATGGACGCGGTGAAGCACACCTACTTCGAGCCGCACGAGCTGTTGGACGCCGCTCTGGCCGAGCGACGCGAGTTCCGTCCCGGCACGAAGTGGGCCTACAGCAACACCAACTACGTCGTGCTCGGCATGCTGGCCCAGAAGGTGACGGGTCGTCCCATCGGGGAGCTGATCACGCGTCGCGTCATCGAGCCGTTGGGCCTGACCGACACCTACTGGCCGCGGGTGGGCGAGCAGCGCCTGCGCGGGCCGCACCCGCACGGCTACCTCGCCGAGGCGCCCGACGCACCCTGGACCGACGCCACGCGCATGGACCCCTCGCTCGGCTGGGCCGCCGGCCAGCTGGTGTCGACGCCCGGTGACCTCGGTCGGTTCATGGAAGGACTGCTGGGCGGGGAGCTGCTCCCGCGGGACGTGCTCGCCGAGATGAGGAAGGGCGTCCGCGCTCCGGGTTTCGACGCCGAGCCGGGCTGGCGCTACGGCCTCGGACTGGCCTCGCGCGAGCTGGGGTGCGGCGTGACCGGGTGGGGCCACGGTGGCGACATCCAGGGCTTCGAGACCCGCAACCTGATCACCGACGACGGGCGCTGGGCGGCCGTCGCCGTCACCGGGCTCCCCACGAGCCTGGAGATGGTGGCCGCGGTGAGCGGCACCGTCGAGGACCTGGTCTGCGCGTCCTAGCCACCTGCT
Organism: Nocardioides hwasunensis; assembly: GCF_014779665.1. Taxonomy (GTDB): domain Bacteria; phylum Actinomycetota; class Actinomycetes; order Propionibacteriales; family Nocardioidaceae; genus Nocardioides; species Nocardioides hwasunensis. The sequence continues at coordinate 233,290 of NZ_JACXYY010000005.1, forward strand.
GCCTCGCGCACCACTCCGGGCACGACCGTCTGGGGTGGTGCGCTGCGCTCGCGGACCTCCAGCACGCCGATGACGCGCTGGAGGCGCCGGCGCACACGTGCCACCTGCCAGGCGCCGCCCATCACCTCGACCTGCACCTGCGCCGTCGCGTGGTCACCCACCGCGCTCGACCTCGCCACCGACTGCGGCAGGTAGGAGAACGCTCCGACGTGGTGCTGACCCAGGACGGCGACGATCCGGTGGAGCATCGCGTCGTCGTGGGCGACGTCGGCCACCAGCGTGCAGCCGTCGTCGACGGTCGTCGTGAGGGGGTCCACGCGTCGCAGTGTGTGGCGGGCCTCGGCGCCGCAGTTGGTGTGGCTCGACAAGGAACGCACCGTCTGCTTGGCCGAGCGTACGAACACCGACGGCTGGGGAGTTCCTAGCGTGGCTCTCATGAGTGACCTGGAGCACATCCGGACCTGGTTCGACGAGCACCTGCCCGAGCTGCTGGAGCAGCACCGGGTGCCCTCCGCGGCGTGGGCGGTCCTCAAGGACGGCGAGGTCGTCGAGGGCGCGCACGGCGTGCTCAACCTCGCAACGGGCGTCACCGCCACGCCGGAGTCGGTCTACCAGATCGGCTCGATCACCAAGCTGTGGACGAGCACGCTGGTCCTGCAGCTGGTCGACGAGGGGCTCGTCGACCTCGACGCGACCGTCCGCACCTACCTGCCCGAGTTCGCGATCGCCGACGAGGCGGCGGCCGAGGCGATCACCGTGCGCCAGCTGCTCAACCACACGGCGGGCTTCGAGGGCGACATCTTCACCGACACCGGTGTGGGGGACGACTGCGTCGAGAAGTACGTCGCCACCCTCGGCGGCACCCCGCAGCTGTTCGCCCCGGGGGAGCAGTTCTCCTACAACAACGCCGGGTACTGCGTGCTCGGCCGCCTGGTCGAAGTGGTCCGCGACACGACGTACGACCAGGCGCTGCGCGAGCACCTGATCGGCCCCCTCGGCCTGCGGCACGCCGCGCCGAGCGTGCACGAGGCGATCATGCACCGCGCCGCCATGGGGCACCTCGAGTCGGGAGAGGAGGGCACCCTCGAGCCTGCCCCCTTCTGGTCGATGGCCCGCTCCAACAGCCCGGCCGGCTCGACGCTGACGATGAGCGCCCGCGACCTCGTCGCCTTCGCCCGCATGCACCTCGAGGACGGGGTGGCCCCTGACGGCACCCGGGTCCTGGCAGCCGGCACCGCCGAGCGGATGCAGGCCCACGAGGTGGACCTGCCCGAGCTGGGCCTGATGGGCAGCTCGTGGGGGCTCGGGTTCGAGCGGTTCGACACCCCCGACGGTCCGATCGTGGGCCACGACGGCAGCACCGTCGGCCAGGGTGCGTTCCTGCGGATGGTCCCCGCAGAGGGCGTCGCCATCGCCCTGCTGACCAACGGCGGCGACATGATCTCGCTCTACCACGCCATCGTCGGGCAGGTGCTGGACAGCGTGACCGACGTCCACCTGCCCGGCCTCCCGCAGCCGCCCGCGGAGCCGGAGCGCATCGATGCCCGGCGCTTCGTCGGCACCTACTCCGCCGACGTCTTCGACCTCACCGTGAGCCAGGACGACGACGGTCGCATCTGGATCGAGCAGGTCCCCAAGGGCCTGTTCATCGAGATGGGCGGGCAGGTCGAGCGCTCCGAGCTGGTGGCCTACCGCGACGACATGCTCATCCCGGTCGAGCCCGACCGCGGGATGTACATGCCGCACGCCTTCCTCGGCGACGACGGGGAGGGCAACGCCCTCTACCTCCACCTCGGCCGCGCTGTCCGCCGCGCCGGCGCCTGACCCACCTCCCACCTCCCGCACGGAAGCGAGACCGGCATGAAGCTCACCCCGATCGGCCCGGCAGCACTGGTCCTGGCGCTCTCGGCGGCCACGCTGTCCGCCTGCGGTGGCGGTGGGGGAGGCGGCGGTGCCGGTGGGACCGACGCCCCGGCGGACTACGTCGACGGCGCCACGTTCACCCTCGGGCTGTCGTCCGACCCCGGCAACCTCGACCCGCTGATGGGTGCGGGCTCCGCGCTGTTCGCGGTCACCCAGTTCGCCTACGACCCGCTGGTCAGCGTCGACGGGAAGACCGGGGAGATCGGCTCCCAGCTCGCCACCGACTGGACGGTCGACGACACCACCGTCTCGCTGACCCTCGCGGACGACATCACCTGCGCCGACGGGGCCGACCTCACCGCCACCGACGTCGCCGACAGCCTCAACTTCGTCGCGGACCCGGAGAACCAGAGCCCGTTCCTGGGCACCTTCTTGCCGGTCGGCGCGAAGGCGAAGGGCGACGATGCCACCGGCACGGTCACGCTGACCCTGGCGAGCCCGTCGCCGTTCGTGCTCAACGGCCTGGGCAGCCTGCCGATCGTGTGCCCGTCCGGCATGGACGACCGCTCGTCGCTGGCGAAGGCCACCAGCGGCACGGGACCCTACGAGCTCACCGAGGCCGCGCCCGGTGACCACTACACCTACACCTTGCGCGAGGGCTACACGTGGGGTCCCGGCGGTGCGGGCACCGACCAGAAGGGCCTGCCTGCGCAGGTCGTGGTGAAGGTCGTCGAGAACGAGACCACCGCCGCCAACCTGCTCCTGTCCGGTGGCCTCAACGCCGCCCAGATCGCCGGTCCCGACGGCGACCGCCTGGAGAAGTCCGGGCTGTCCGCCGCCGAGACCACCGGCCTCGTCGGCGAGCAGTGGTACAACCACGCCGACGGTCGCGTGACCAGTGACCCGGACGTGCGGATGGCGCTCACCCAGGCCCTCGACCTCTCCGAGCTCGCCGACGTCGTGACGTCGGGTCGCGGCGGACCGGCCACCACGCTGGCCGTCAACGAGCCGGTCGCCTGCCCCGGCGACTCCGTCTCCGGTGCACTGCCCGCCCACGACCCGGACGCGGCGGCGAGCCTGCTCGACGCCGCCGGCTGGCAGGAGGGCGGCGACGGCGTCCGCACGAAGGACGGCCAGCGCCTCGAGGTGACCTTCCTCTACCAGAACAACCTCGGCAGCAGCGGTGACGCGGCGGCGGAGCTGGCCGTGCAGCAGTGGAAGGCGATCGGCGTCGACGCCACCGCGAAGTCGCAGAACGAGACGACGCTGACCGGCACGATCTTCGGGGCCGGCGACTGGGACGTCGCGTGGGTCTCGCTCAACGTGGGCTCGCCCGACCAGCTCGTGCCGTTCCTCTCCGGTCCGGCCGCGCCGGACGGCACCAACTTCTCCGCCATCGACGACGACGACTACCAGGCCGGCGTCGACCAGGCGATGGGGATGACCGGCACCGACTCCTGCGACACCTGGCTCGACGCGGAGGCGCTGCTGGTGCAGAAGGCCGACATCGTGCCCTTCGCCAACAACACGGTGCGCACCTTCGCCAAGGACGCCGAGTTCGAGACCCCGGGACAGCTCGTCCCGCTCAGCATCCGGATGGTGGCCAAGTAGCGGTGTCCGCCACCACGACCCCGATCGGCCATGCCGCCCCGGCTGGCCCGACCAGCGCGGGACCCGGCGCCGACGCGGCGCACCCGCGGGTGTGGGAGCGGCCCTGGGCACGGTTCGCCGTACGCCGGCTGGGCCGCCTGCTCGTCTCCCTCTGGGTGCTGGTGACTGCGTCGTTCGCGATGATCCACCTCATCCCCGGGGACCCGGTGCGCGGGGCGCTCGGTCCGACGGCGCCCGCGGACCTGGTGGCCGCGCGTCGGGCCAGCCTCGGGCTCGACGACCCGATCCTGGTCCAGTACGCCCACTACCTGCGGTCGTTGTCCACCGGTGACCTCGGCACCTCGCTCGGCTCCCAGCTCCCGGTGGCCGACATCGTGGGCCAGCGGCTCCCGGCGACCCTCCTGCTGGGCCTGCTCGGCTTCCTGCTGGCCGTCGCGATCGCGGTGCCGCTCGGCACCCTGGCCGGTGTGCTGACCCGTCGCGGGCACGGTCGCCGCACCGAGCTCGGCTTCACCACCTCCAGCATCGTCATCGCGACGGTGCCCGACTTCCTCCTCGGCGTGGGGCTGGTCTACGTCTTCGGCGTGCACCTGGGCTGGCTGCCGGTCGCCGGCAACGAGTCGGCGTCGGCGTACGTCTTGCCGGTCGTCTCGCTGGCGGTGGGCCCGGCCGCGATCCTGGCGCGCATCGTGCGCGTCGAGCTCGTGGAGGTCCTCGACGCCGACTACGTCCGCACCGCCCGCGCCAAGCGTCTGGCGCCGTGGAAGGTCTACCTGGGCCACGCGCTTCCCAACGCGCTGACCTCCGCGCTGACCATCGGTGGTCTGCTCCTGGGCTCGATGGTGGCCGGGACGGTGCTGGTGGAGAACGTCTTCGCCTGGCCGGGTCTGGGCAGCACCATCGTCTCCTCGATCCTCGCCAAGGACTACCCGCTCGTGCAGGCCATCGTGCTCGTCTACGGCATCGGTGTCCTGGTGGTCAACAACGTCGTCGACGTGGTCCTCGCCCTGCTCGACCCGCGCTCGATGATCCGGGAGGACTGAGCATGTCCGCACCGACGTCACGAGCCCGTGCCTGGCGAGGCGTGCTGACCACGCCCCTGGGTGCGACGGCCGCCGTGCTGCTGGCCCTGGTCCTGGCCGTGGCCGTGCTCGGCCCGGTCCTGTGGACCCAGTCCGCGGACGCCGTCGACACCGGCAACATCCTCGGAGCGCCGTCCGGTGAGCACTGGGCCGGCACCGACAACCTCGGCCGCGACATCGTCGCCCGGGTGCTGGTCGCCGGGCGGCTCTCGATCCTGCTCGCCTTCGCCGCCATCGGCATCGCCATCGGGGTGGGCCTCCTGCTCGGCTCCGCACCCTTCCTGCTCGGCAACGGCCGCGCGGCCCGCCTGGTCTCCGCGGGCGTCAACGTCGCCGTGGCCTTCCCCGGCCTGCTGCTCGCCCTGTTCTTCGCCGTCGTCTTCGGCGTCGGCGCGACCGGCGCGGTGCTCGCGATCGGGCTCGCGGGCGCCCCCACCTTCGCCCGCCTCACGCAGACCCTCGTCGCCGGCCTCGCCGGGCGGGAGTACGTCGCCGCGGCCCGCGTCGCCGGTGTCGGCCGCCTCCGCATCCTGGTGCGGCACGTGCTGCCGAACCTCCGCGAGCCACTCGTCGTCAACGCGACCATCGGTGCGGGCAGCAGCCTGCTCGCCTTCGCCGGCCTGTCCTTCCTCGGCCTCGGCGTGCAGTCACCGTCGTACGACTGGGGCCGACTGCTCTACGACGGCGTGGGCTCGCTCTACGTCAACCCCGCCGCCGCCCTCGCGCCCGGCCTCGCGGTGCTCGTCGCCGGGCTCGCCTTCAACCTGTTCGGCGAGGCCGTGGCCAAGGGGCTCGGCGTGACCGAGCTGACCGGACCGCGCGTGCGCAGGCCGGCCACGAAGGCCGCGCCCGAGCCGGACGAGCAGCGCGACCACAGCGAGGGCCGACCCAGCGCCGACGTCGTCCTCGAGGTGCGCGACCTCAAGGTCAGCTTCGCCGGCCGCGACGGGCAGCTGCGCCCGGTGCGCGGGGTGAGCTTCTCGGTCCACCGCGGCGAGGCGCTCGGCGTGGTCGGGGAGTCGGGGTCGGGCAAGTCGCTGACCGCGCTCGCGGTCACCCGGCTGCTCGGTGACGACGCCACCGTCGAGGCCGAGCGGCTGCGGCTGCTCGGCCAGGACCTGCTCGCCGAGGCCACCCCCGCCCAGCGTCGGCTGCTCGGCACGTCGCTGGCGATGGTCTTCCAGGACCCGATGTCGTCGTTCAACCCGACCCGGCGCATCGGCCGCCAGCTCGCCGAGGTGGGCACCGAGCACCAGGGGATGACCCGTGCCGAGGCCATGGCGCGCGCGGTCGACCGGCTCGACGCGGTCCGCGTGTCCGACGCCGCCGACCGGGTGCGCCAGTACCCCCACGAGTTCTCCGGCGGCATGCGGCAGCGCGCCATGATCGGCATGGGGCTGATGGGCTCGCCGTCGCTGATCGTCGCCGACGAGCCGACCACCGCACTCGACGTCACGGTGCAGCAGCAGGTCCTCGACCTGCTCTCCGCCATCCGGGACGCCGACGACCTCGCGCTCGTGCTGATCAGCCACGACGTGACCGTCGTGGGCGAGGTGTGCGACCGCGTCCTGGTGATGTACGCCGGGCGGATCGTCGAGGACCTCGCCACGGCCGACCTCGCCACGGCCGCGCAGCACCCCTACACGCGGGCGCTCGTCGCCGCCGTGCCCGACATGGCGACCGACGTCTCCGAGCCCCTCGCGACGATCCCGGGCCGACCGGTCGGTCCCGCGGACACCCCGGCCGGCTGTGCGTACGCCGACCGCTGCCCGCTCGCCGACGTCCGCTGCCGATCGGAGGAGCCACCGCTCGAGCGGACCGCCGCCGGTGGCCGCGTCGCCTGCTGGCACCCCGGTGGTGAGCCGGACGTGGTGCTGGCGGGCCCCGACCTCAGGAGGGTGGAGCGATGAGCGAGCTGCGCTTCGAGGACGTCAGCGTCCGCTACGGGCGCCACACCGCGGTCGACGCGGTCAGCCTGACGGTGCCGCCCGGCACCGTCGTGGGACTGGTCGGGGAGTCCGGCTCGGGCAAGTCGACCCTGGCGCGGGCCACGGTCGGACTGGTCGAGCCCACCTCCGGCACGATCACGCTCGGTGGGGCTCCGCTGCCGCGCCGCGGACGACGCCCGCTGCAGATGGTCTTCCAGGACCCCTACTCCTCCCTCGACCCCCGGATGAGCATCGGCAGCAGCATCGCCGAGGCGATGCCGCGTGACGAGACCACCGCGACCCGTCAGGGACGCCGCGAGGAGGTACGTCGACTGCTCGAGCTCGTGCACCTCGGATCGACGAGCCCCGACGCCCGGCCGGGGAAGCTCTCCGGTGGACAGCGTCAGCGGGTCGCCCTCGCGCGGGCGCTCGCCGGGCGGCCCGACGTGATCATCGCCGACGAGATCACCTCGGCCCTCGACGTCTCCATCCAGGGGGCCGTCCTCAACCTGGTCCGCGAGCTCCAGCAGGAGCTGGGCCTCTCGATGCTCTTCATCTCCCACAACCTCGCCGTGGTCCGCTACGTCGCCTCGCGGGTCGCCGTGATGCGCGCGGGCCGCATCGTCGAGGAAGGCACCACCGCCACTGTGCTCGGGCAGCCCGAGCACCCCTACACCCGCGAGCTGCTCGACGCCGTCCCCGGAAGGAACCCCCGATGACCACCACGCCCGAGACCCCCGAGACGGAGACCGCGCAGGCCCCGAGGCGGCTGCGGATCGACGACCTGCTCGACCTCGCCGTCCCCTCGCAGCCCGCGCTGTCGCCCGACGGCCGGCAGGTGGCCTACGTCCTGCGCACGCTCGACTGCGACGCGGACCGGGCCGTGGACCAGCTGTGGCTGGCCGACACCAGCGGCGACGCGCCCCCGCGCCGCCTCACCCACGGGCCGTCGGACACCGCGCCGGCGTGGTCGCCCGACGGCGCGACACTGGCGTTCCTCCGCGACGGCCGGGTCGCCGTGGTGGCCCTCGCCGGTGGCGACGCCGAGGCCTTCGCCCACCTCCCCTCCGGCGCGAGCGGCCCGCAGTGGAGCCCGGACGGCGAGCGGCTCGCCTTCACCGCGCCCGTGGATCCGGCCGGGACCGACGTCCCTGGCACCGCGCCGATGGTGACCAGGGGGACCGACTACCAGGCCGACGGTGTCGGCATGCACGGTGCGGTGCGCCACCAGCTCCACGTCGTCGGCGCCGACGGCACCGGCCTGCGCGTCCTCACCGACGGCGAGCACGGTGTCGGCAGCCCGGCGTGGTCGCCCGACGGCGAGACGATCGCCTTCACCCGCGGCACCGGTGACCGGTTCCGCGTCCCGGTGCACGTCCTGCCGTCCGGCGAGGTCGGCGCCCGGCCGCGGCTCGTCGGCCTCGCCGACGGCATCTCCTCGGTCGTCACCTTCGCCGCCGACGGGGAGTCCCTGCTGGTCGTGGCCCACCCGGGCGACCCGGTCGGGCACCAGCGCCTGCTGCGCCTGCCGCTCGCCGGCGGCGACGCGGTCGAGCTCGGTGCCGACCTCGACCGCAACGTGATGGGCGGCGCCCCGGCCTACCCCGGCGGCACCCCCGCCGAGCACGACGGGCGCGTCCTGTTCTGCCTGCGCGAGCGCGGCTGCACCCACCTGTGGTCGGTCGCCGCCGACGGGTCCGACGCCCGGTCACTCGTCGACGGCGCCGGTCGCGTGGTGTCCGGCCTCTCGGTCGCCGCCGGTCGGGCGGCGTACGCACTCGCCACCCCCGACAGCTATGGCGAGATCGCGGTCGTCGACCTCACCAGCGGCGCCGAGACCGTCCTCACCGACCACGGGGCCGCCCTCGCCGACGTGGTGCACCACCCGCGGGAGGCGCGCACCTTCACGATCTCCGACGGCATCGAGGTCGAGGCCTGGCTGGTGCACGACCCCGAGCAGCAGGGCACCCGCCCGGTGCTGCTCGACGTGCACGGTGGGCCGCACAACGCCTGGAACGGCGCCGCGGACGAGATCCACCTCTACCACCAGGAGCTCGTCGAGCGCGGCTGGGCGGTGCTGCTGGTCAACCCGCGCGGCAGCGACGGCTATGGCGAGGAGTTCTTCGCCGGCGTGCGCGGCGGGTGGGGCACGGCCGACGCGAAGGACTTCCTCGAGCCGCTCGACCAGCTGGTCGCCGACGGCTTCGCCGACCCGCACCGGCTCGCCGTCGCCGGCTACAGCTACGGCGGGTTCATGGCGTGCTGGCTGACCGGGCACGACGACCGCTTCGCCGCTGCCGTGGCCGGTGGCACGGTGAGCGACCTGGTGAGCATGTACGGCACCAGCGACGACCTGTGCCTGAGCGCCTACGAGCTCGGCGGGACGCCGTGGGAGGAGCCGGAGGCCTACGCCGCGATGTCGCCGCTGACCCGCGTCGCCGACGTGCGGACCCCGACCCTGGTGCTGCACGGTGCCGAGGACCGCACCTGCCCGCTCAACCAGGCCCAGCAGTGGCACACCTCGCTGGTCGAGCGCGGGGTGGAGTCCGAGCTGGTCGTCTATCCCGGGGCCAGCCACGTCTTCCTGCTCCTCGGCCTGCCCTCGCACCGGCTCGACTTCAACCGGCGCACCCTCGAGTGGGTCACCACCCACACCACCGGCGGCGGGCGCACGTCGCTCGACGCGGCCCACTGGGAGCGCCGGCTGCACGTCCTGGCCGAGCGCTACGGCGTGCCGGGCGCACAGCTCGGCATCCTGCGGATGGACGGCTCCGCCGGCACCGACGACGTGGTCACCGCGACCCACGGCGTGCTCAACGTCCGCACGCAGGCGCCGGTCTCGGCCGAGGCGCTCTTCCAGATCGGCTCGATCAGCAAGGTGTGGACCGCGACCGTGGTCATGCAGCTGGTCGACGAGGGGCTGCTCGACCTGGACGCGCCGGTCGTGAAGGTGCTGCCCGGCCTCGAGCTGGCCGACCCCGAGATCACCGCGGCGGTCACCACCCGCCACCTGCTCACCCACACCAGCGGCATCGACGGGGACGTCTTCACCGACACCGGCCGCGGCGACGACTGCCTGGAGACCTACGTCCGGCTGCTCGGCGGTGCCGGGCAGAACCACCCGGTCGGGGTCACCTGGTCCTACTGCAACTCCGGCTACTCCGTGCTGGGCCGGATCATCGAGGAGCTGACCGGGCTCACGTGGGACCAGGCCATGCGCGAGCGGCTCTTTGAGCCGCTCGCGCTCGAGCACACCGCGACGCTCGCCGAGGACGTGCTGATGCACGCCGCCGCGGTCGGGCACGACGACCGCGACGGAGTGCCGACGCCTGCCGCCGCCTGGCAGCTGCCGCGCTCCATCGGCCCGGCCGGGTTGATCTGCTCCGACGCCGAGGACGTGCTGGCGTTCGCGCGGCTGCACCTGACCGGCGGGCTCGCCGCCGACGGCACCCGGGTGCTGAGCGAGGAGAGCGCCGCGGCGATGGCCTCGCACCAGGCCGACCTGCCGGACACGCTGGTGCTCGGCGACTCCTGGGGACTGGGCTGGATCCGGTTCGGCTGGGACGGCCGGCGCCTGATCGGCCACGACGGCACCACCCTCGGCCAGAACGCCTTCCTGCGGGTCCTGCCCGACGAGGGGCTGGCCGTCGTGCTGCTCACCAACGGCGGCCACGCGCGCGACCTCTACCAGCGCCTCTACGAGGAGGTCTTCGAGGGCGTCGCCGGGGTCACCCTCCCGGAGCCCTTCGCGCCCCCCGCCGACGCCGAGGTCGACATCACGCCCTACCTCGGCACCTACGAGCGGTCCTCGGTGCGCATGGAGGTCGTGGCGGGCGACGACGGGCCGGTGCTGCGCACCACCCTCCTCGGTCCGCTCGCCGAGCTGGAGCCCGACCCGACCGACGAGCACGAGTTGGTGCCGGCTGCCCCCGGGCGGTTCGCGGTCCGGCCGGGCGGCGGGGAGACCTGGATGCCCGTGACGTTCTACGAGCTCGAGACGGGTGAGCCCTACGTGCACTTCGGCGTGCGCGCCACCCCGCGGGTGTCGCCGTGACCGAGGTCGCGACCGGGGCCGTGCGCGAGGGCGTGGCGCTGGACGAGCTCCTGGCCGACATCCGCGAGCTCGTCGAGTGCGAGTCACCCTCGGACGACCTGGCCGCAGTGGCCCGCTCGGCGGACGTGGTGTCCGCGGTCGGCACCGCCCGGCTCGGCACACCGCCGGAGCGGATCGTGCTCGACGGTCGGACGCACCTGCGCTGGCGGCTGGGCGGGGCACCGACGCGCGTGCTCCTGCTCGCCCACCACGACACCGTGTGGCCCCTGGGCACGCTCGAGCGGCGGCCCCTCGTCGTCGCGGACGGCGTGCTGCGCGGCCCCGGCTGCTTCGACATGAAGGCCGGGCTCGTGATGGCGCTGCACGCGGCCGCCGGCCTCGACGGGGTGACCGTGCTGGTCACCGGCGACGAGGAGATCGGCTCGCCCAGCTCGCGCGGGCTGATCGAGGAGGAGGCCCGCGGCCTCGACGCGGCCCTGGTGCTGGAGGCGTCCGCCGACGGCGGTGCCTTCAAGACCGAGCGCAAGGGCGTCTCGCTGTACGACGTCCGGGTCTCCGGGCTCGCCGCCCACGCCGGCCTCGAGCCCGAGCGGGGCGTCAACGCCACCCTCGAGCTGGCCCACGTGTCGCTCGCGCTCGCCGGTCTCGGCGACGACGGGCTGGGCACGACGGTCACGCCGACGGCGGCGCGGTCGGGCACGACCACCAACACGGTCCCGGCGCATGCCTCGGTCGCGGTCGACGTACGCGTGTGCACGCGTGCCGAGCAGGACCGGGTGGACGCCGCCGTGCGTGCGCTGACCCCGACGCTGCCGGGCGCCCGGCTCGACGTCCGGGGCGGGCCCAACCGTCCCCCGCTCGAGGCCAGGTCGTCCGCCGCGCTGTTCGCGCGCGCCCGGTCGCTGGCGGAGGCGATGGGCCGTCCGGCTCCGCCCTCCGCCTCGGTGGGCGGGGCGTCGGACGGCAACTTCACCGCCGGCGTCGGCACGCCGACGCTCGACGGCATGGGTGCCGTCGGCGGAGGGGCGCACGCCGAGCACGAGCACGTGCTGGTCGACCGCCTCGTGGGACGCACGGAGCTGCTGCGCGCCCTGGTCCGCGACGTGCTGGCCGATCGGACGAACCCGTCCCCCGCCGATGGTCGGGGACGACGATGACGCAGGGCAGGAGCGAGACCAGCATGTCCGTCGTGAGCGATCTCGGCCTGGTGCCACCCATCAGCATCGACGACCTGGAGCAGGCCAGCCAGGTGTGCGACGCGGCCGCGCGCGGTGCCGGGGTGAGCGTGCGCAGCCTCACCGACCTGGCCGACCTGGCGCGGGTGGTCGAGCTGTTCGCCGACGTGTGGGGCAGGTCCGCGAACCCGCCGGTGTCGCTCGAGATGCTCCGGGCGCTCACCAAGGCCGGCAACTACGTCGGCGGGGCGGTGGAGCACGGCCGGCTCGTCGGTGCGTGCGTGGGGTTCTTCCACGCGCCGTCGGAGGACGCGCTGCACAGCCACATCGCCGGCGTCGTCCCCGAGGCGACCGGACGGAGCATCGGCTTCGCCCTCAAGCTGCACCAGCGTGCCTGGGCGCTCGGACGCGGCGTCGAGGAGATCGCCTGGACCTTCGACCCGCTCGTGGCCCGCAACGCCTGGTTCAACCTCGTCAAGCTGGGCGCGCAGCCGTCGGAGTACCTCGCGAACTTCTACGGCCCGATGCAGGACGACCTCAACGGCACCGACGACACCGACCGGCTGCTGGTCCGCTGGCGGCTGCGCGACCCCGAGGTCGCCGCCGCGTGCGCCGGCCGGCTGCGCGGCGCCGACGTGCCCTGGTCGAGCGCCGCCGGGGCGGTCGAGGTGCTGCGGCCCGACCGTTCCGGGCGCCCGGAGAGGATCGACGCGGAGGGGCCGCTCGCCCTGGTCCGGGTGCCGACCGACGTCGAGCGCCTGCGCGTGACGGACCCCGCGACGGCCCGGTCGTGGCGGGAGTCGGTGCGCGAGGTGCTCGGCGAGATGCTGCAGGCGGGCGGCCGGGTCGAGGGCTTCGACCGCACCGGGTGCTACGTGGTCAGGAGGACCTCATGAAGATCACCGGCGTCGAGCTCCGACGCATCGCCATGCCGCTGGTGGCGCCGTTCCGCACGTCCTTCGGGACCGAGACCGCACGCGACGTGCTGCTCGTCCGCGTGGTCGGCGAGGACGCCGAGGGGTGGGGCGAGTGCGTGGCCATGTCGGCCCCGCTCTACTCCAGCGAGTACGTCGACGGCGCCGTCGACGTGATGCGCCGCTACCTGCTGCCGCGGATCCTCGACGGCGTGCCCCTGGGGGCGCACGAGGTCGCGCGCCGGCTCGAGCCCGTGAAGGGGCACCGGATGGCGAAGGCCGCGCTGGAGATGGGCGTCCTGGACGCCGAGCTGCGCGGAGAGGGACGCTCCTGGGGCCGCGAGCTCGGTGCCGTGCACGAGCGCGTCCCCTGCGGTGTCTCCGTCGGCATCATGGACTCGGTGCCCGAGCTCCTCGACGCCGTCGACGGCTACCTCGCCGAGGGCTACCTGCGGATCAAGCTCAAGATCGAGCCCGGCTGGGACGTCGAGCCGGTGCGCGCGGTGCGCGAGCGATTCGGAGACGACGTGCTGCTGCAGGTCGACGCCAACACGGCGTACACCCTGGGTGACGCGCCGCACCTGGCGAGGCTGGACCCGTTCGACCTGCTGCTGATCGAGCAGCCCCTCGACGAGGAGGACCTGCTCGGCCACGTGGACCTGGCGCGGCTGATCCGCACCCCGGTCTGCCTCGACGAGTCGATCACCTCCGCGCGCGACGCGGCTGCGGCCATCCGGCTGGAGGCCTGTCGCATCGTCAACGTCAAGCCCGGTCGGGTCGGGGGCTACCTCGAGGCCCGACGCATCCACGACGTGTGCGCGGCGGCCGGGGTCCCGGTGTGGTGTGGCGGCATGCTCGAGACCGGCCTGGGGCGGGCGGCCAACGTCGCCCTCGCTGCGCTGCCGGGCTTCACCCTGCCGGGCGACACGTCGGCCTCGGGCCGCTACTTCGCCACCGACATCACCGAGCCGTTCGTCCTCGACGACGGGCACCTCGCCGTCCCGGACGGACCGGGGCTGGGCGTGAGCCCCGACCCGGACCGCCTCGAGGACGTGACGACCTGGAGCGAGTGGTTCGCCGGGTGAGCGCTGGCGTGCTCGCGCCCACCTGCCTACGGTGACCTCCGTGGACCTCGACCAGCCGCGGCCCCGGCTCAGCCTCCGCCGGGTGCTCGACGACCTCGGCGTCACCTTCCTCGACCTCGTGCTCGGGCAGGCGGACGAGTCCGGCGAGGTCGGTGGCGTGGCGATCTGGGACGCCGCGGACCCGCCGTCGCTGCCGCCCCGCGCCCTCGTGCTCGGCGTGGGGGTCTCCGACCCCCACGAGGTGCGCGAGCTGCTCGCGCACGTCGCCGACCACGACGTGGCCGGAGTGGTGCTGCGCGCGCCGGTGCAGCACGACGCGGACGTCACCGAGCTGGCCGGGCGCACGGGAGCGTGCGTCCTGGGACTGTCACGGGGTGCCTCCTGGGCCCAGCTCACCGAGATGATCCGCTCGATGCTGACACCCGGCGACCTGCCGGCCGGCCAGCAGTCGCCGGACTCCCTCGGTGGCCTGCCGTCGGGTGACCTGTTCGCCGTCGCCAACGCCGTCGCCGCCCTCATGGGCGCGCCGATCACCATCGAGGACCGCAGCTCGCGCGTGCTGGCCTTCTCGGGTCGGCAGGACGAGGCCGATCCCTCCCGCGTGGAGACGATCCTGGGCCGTCAGGTGCCCGAGCGCTACGCCCGGATCCTGCAGGAGCGCGGGGTGTTCCGCGCCCTCAACCGCAGCGACGACCCGGTCTTCATCGAGCCGCTGCCGTCGGAGGAGGGCCGGTTCACGATGCCGCGCGTCGCGATCGCCGTGCGCGCCGGGGACGAGGTGCTCGGCTCCGTGTGGGCGGCGGTCAGCGAGCGGCCGGACGCCGCGCGCCTGGAGGTCCTGCAGGACTCGGCCAAGCTGGTCGCGCTCCACATGCTGCGCCACCGGGCGGGCTCCGACGCCGCCCGACGGATCCGCGCCGACCTGCTCAGCACCTCGCTCGCCGGGGGCACCAACGCCCACGACGCCCTGGTGCGTCTCGGGCTCGCCGGACGACCGCTGACCGTGCTGGGCCTGCGCCTGGTGCTGCCGCCCGGCGAGGAGCAGTCCGATGTCGGACCGGACGACGCATCCGTCGCGCAGGAGCGACAGCGGCTGACGGACGCGTTCGCGATGCACCTGGCCGCGGTGCAGCCGGTCTCGGCCGTCGCGGCGATCGGCGACACGACCTACGGACTGCTCGCCGCCGCCGAGCCGCTCGACGAGGCCGAGGGCCGGGCCGCCCGCCTGCTCGCCGACTTCGTCGCTCGCGTGGACGACCGCGTGCACCCCCTCGCCGCCGTGGGTCCGCTGGCCGCGGACCTCCAGGGCATCACCCGCAGCCGGATCGGCGTGGACCGGGTGCTCCGGGTGCTCGCCGAGGGGGGCGGGGGCCATCGTGTGGGCCGGCTCGAGGAGCTGCAGGGACAGGCGATGGTGCTCGACCTGCGTGACCAGGCCGTCCAGCGGGGCGAGCAGGTCCGCGGCGGACTGGCCCGTCTGCTGGCCTACGACGACCAGCACGGCTCGCAGCTCGTCGGCACGCTGCGCGCCTGGCTCGACGCGCTCGGCGACGTGGGCGTCGCGGCCGAGCAGATGTTCGTGCACCCCAACACCTTCCGCTACCGGCTGCGCCGGGTCGCGGAGGTCGGCGAGGTCGACCTGGACGACGCGGAGCAGCGCTTCTCGCTGATGCTGCAGCTGCGGGTGTTCGGGCTCGGCCGCTGAGCCGGGTGCCGGGGCGGGCTCAGCCGCCACGGTGGGAGCGGGCTACTGCACGAAGCGGAACAGCGGGCTGCTGGGCTCGACGAGCTCGACGCGGAGGGCTGAGTCGGCCATCCGGCGCAGCAGCGGCTCGTAGTCCTCGCGCCGCTGGAGCTCCAGCCCGACCAGGGCGGGCCCGGTCTCGCGGTTGGACCGCTTGACGTACTCGAAGAGCGTGATGTCGTCGTCGGGCCCCAGGACCTCGTCGAGGAAGCGCCGCAGGGCGCCGGGCTCCTGGGGGAAGTCGACGAGGAAGTAGTGCTTGAGCCCCTCGTGCACGAGCGCGCGCTCGACGACCTCGGCGTAGCGGCTGACGTCGTTGTTGCCCCCGGAGAGCACGCACACGACGCTCGAGCCGGCGGCGAGGTCGAGCGGCAGCCGCAGCGCTGCCGGGGCGAGCGCGCCGGCGGGCTCGGCGATGATGCCGTCGGACTGGTAGAGGTCGAGCATCTCCACGCACGCCAGGCCCTCGGGGACGGTGGTCATCCGGGGCCGGTGCCGGAGGACGGCGTCGTAGGTCGTGGTGCCGACGCGTCGGACCGCGGCGCCGTCGATGAATCCGTCGAGAGTGGGCAGGTCGACAGGACCGCCGGCGTCGAGGGCCGCGGCCATCGAGGCGGCTCCGGCGGGCTCGGCGCCGATGACGGTGGTGGTCGGCGACCGCTCGGCGAGGAGCGCGAGCACGCCCGCGAGAAGACCCCCGCCGCCGACGGGCACGACGACGGCGTCCGGCGGCTGCGGCAGCTGGTCGAGCAGCTCGGCGGCCACCGTGCCCTGGCCGGCGACCGTGCGGTCGTCGTCGAAGGCCGGCACGGGCGTCGCGCCCGTCTCGACGGCGTACGCGTGGGAGAGCGCGGCAGCGTCGTCGTAGGTGTCGCCGTCGACGACCACGTCGACGAAGTCGCCACCCAGCAGCGCGATCCGCGCACGCTTCTGGCGCGGTGTGGTGCGGGGGAGGTGGATCCTCGCGTGGACCCCGGTGCGGGCGCAGGCGAAGGCGACGCCCTGCGCATGGTTGCCCGCGCTCGCGCAGGTGACGCCCGCGGCACGCTCGTCGGCGGACAGTCGGCTGATGAGGTTGTAGGCACCGCGGGCCTTGTAGGAGCGGACCTCCTGCAGGTCCTCGCGCTTGAGCCACACGTCGAGGCCGGTCAGGGCGGAGAGCCGCGGCGAGCGGTGCAGCGGCGTACGTCCGACGACGCCTGAGAGACGGGCTGCGGCGTCCTCGACGTCCTGCGCGGAGACGGTCATGGACCAAGGGTGGCAGTTGCCGGTCGTCGGCTCGCACGAGGACCTTTCGGACGAGATGTCCACGCCCGAGGTGTTGCGTCCTGAGCAACCCGTTGCGCTGAACGCGACGAAAACCTTGTGCTGCGTGCTCCGCGACCTCATGATCGAGGTCTGCCGACCTCAGTGTCCGCGGCGGAGGGAAACGCGATGACCATCAGCGTGTTCGACCTGTTCAAGGTCGGCATCGGCCCGTCGAGCTCGCACACCGTCGGGCCGATGAGGGCGGCGTACCTCTTCTCGTCCGGCCTGGCCGCGGACGGCCTGCTCGACGAGGTCGCGCACGTGCGCGTGGAGCTGTTCGGGTCGCTCGGCGCGACCGGGCACGGGCACGGCAGCGTGAAGGCGGTCGTGCTCGGCCTCGCGGGCGAGCAGCCGCACCTCGTCGACCCGGTCGCCGCCGACCCGATGGTGCAGCACGTGCGCGACACCGGCGAGCTGCTGCTCGCGGGCACGCACCGGATCGCCTTCGACGCCGACGAGGACGTCGTGATGCACCGCCGCAAGCGGCTGGAGTTCCACACCAACGGCATGGTCTTCCAGGCCAGCGACGCCTCCGGCGCCGAGCTGCGGCGCCGGGAGTACTACTCCGTCGGAGGCGGCTTCGTGCTCGACGAGGACGACGTCGGCAACCCCGTGCTCGTCCCCGACCAGACGCCGGTGCCGCACCCGTTCACCACGGCCGACGAGCTGCTCGCGATCACCTGCGAGACCGGGCTGCGGATCAGCGACGTGATGCTCGCCAACGAGCTCGTGCGTCGCTCCGAGGACGAGATCCGGCGGGAGCTGCTCGCGATCTGGGGCGTGATGCAGGAGTGCGTCCAGCGCGGACGCACGACCCGCGGCGTGCTCCCGGGCGGCCTCAGGGTGCGTCGACGCGCCGCCGAGCTGCAGGCCCGGCTGGAGACCGAGGCGGCGGCCGGCGTCGCCGACCCGCTCGAGGCGATGGAGTGGGTGACGCTCTACGCCCTCGCGGTCAACGAGGAGAACGCCGCCGGCGGGCGGATCGTGACGGCGCCGACGAACGGCGCGGCCGGGATCGTCCCGGCGGTGCTGCTCTACTACCACCACTTCGTCCGCGGCTCGGACGACGACGGCATCGTCCGCTTCCTGCTCACCGCCGCCGCGATCGGGCTGCTCTTCAAGGAGAACGCCTCCATCTCCGGTGCCGAGGTCGGCTGCCAGGGCGAGGTCGGGTCCGCGTGCTCGATGGCTGCCGGCGCCCTCGCCGAGGTGCTCGGCGGCACCCCTGAGCAGGTCGAGAACGCCGCCGAGATCGGCATCGAGCACAACCTCGGCCTCACCTGCGACCCCGTCGGGGGCCTCGTGCAGATCCCCTGCATCGAGCGCAACGCCGTCGCGTCCATCAAGGCGATCACCGCCGCCCGGATGGCCGTGCGCGGCGACGGCTCCCACTTCGTCTCGCTCGACAAGGCGATCAAGACGATGCGCGAGACCGGTCGCGACATGAAGGACAAGTACAAGGAGACCGCCCGCGGCGGGCTCGCCCTCAACGTCGTGGAGTGCTGAGCCCGATCAGCACACCTAGAGGGCGCTGAGCGCGTCCGTCGCGTCGGCGGCGGGCGGCGCGGCCGCCCGGGTGGCCGCGCGGAGGCGACGCTGCTGCGTGGTCATCAGCACCACCGCCACCGCGGTGGCCGTGACGGTGACGGCGAAGGCAGCCGTCGCGCCGGACTTGTCGGCGAGCCGCCCGGCGACGCTCGAGCCGAGGGCGTAGCCCAGGCCCGTCGCGCTGGCCAGCATCGTCATCGCCGCGCCGACGCGAGCCGGCGGCACCACGCGCTCGGCGAGGGAGAACACCGCGATCATGTAGGGCGCGACGGCGAGCCCGAGCACCAGCACCGTCGCGGCCGTGCCGAGGAGGCTGTCGACCAGGAGCAGCGGCAGCGAGAGGACGAACAGCGCGCCCGCCGCCACCAGGGCGCGGCGCTCGTGCGGGACGCGCTCGGGGACGTACGCCGTCGCGAGCCCGGCGACCGCGCTGCCGACACCGAGCGTGGCGTGCACGAAGCCGGCGAGGCCGGGGCGTCCCATCTCGGTCGCGAGCACCGTGGCCCCGGTCTGCGTCGCCCCGAAGAGCGAGCCGATCGTCACCTGGGCCACGACGAGCACGAGGAAGGCGGCTCCCACGAGCCGCCCGGTCAGGGCGGGCCGGAGCCCGTCGTGGGCGAGCCGGGCCGAGGGGTCGAGGGCGAAGGCCGACCCGAAGACCGCGAGCAGCCCGGCCGCGAGCAGCAGGGCACCCGAGGGGGAGAACGCGGCGACCGACAGCCCGACCAGCGCCGGGCCGATCGCGAAGGAGGCCTCGTCGGCCGCGCCCTCGTAGGAGAACGCCGCGTCGACGAGTCGGCGCTGGTGGGTGCCGGTCGACCGGGTCAGCGGGCGCCAGCGCACCCGGGCCAGCGGCCCGACCTGGGGCAGCGCCAGCCCGGTGAGCGCGGCCGTCAGGACCACCGCGGCGTCGCCCGCGTCGGCGTGGACCACGGCGACGAGCAGCGCCAGCCCGGCGGCGCCGAGCAGCGACTGGGCCAGGACGACGCCGCGCTGGCCGACCCGGTCGGCGAGGGTGCCGGCGATCGGGGCGCCGACGGCGTTGGCGACGGCGAGGGCACCGGCGCTCAGCCCGCCGAGGCCGTAGCTGCCGCTCGACGTGGCGACGAGGAGGAGGGTGCCGAGCTGGCTCATCGCGAGCGGCAGCCGGCCGACGAACGCCACGACGACGTAGGTCGGGCCGGCGAGCTGGAGAAGTCGGCGGTAGGAGGCGAGAGGGGTCACGGGTGGTC
Organism: Nocardioides hwasunensis; assembly: GCF_014779665.1. GTDB lineage: Bacteria > Actinomycetota > Actinomycetes > Propionibacteriales > Nocardioidaceae > Nocardioides > Nocardioides hwasunensis. The sequence continues at coordinate 252,834 of NZ_JACXYY010000005.1, forward strand.
CTTGGGTGCGTCGGAACGACGCGCCGAACCCACCTCCAAGACGCGTGAAACCCTCTGCTCCCCGAAGTCTAGGAGCGGTCCTGGCGACGCACCCAATTCGAGCCGGGTCGAGACCGGCGGCATAGTCCGGCGGTGTCGTGCGTTGTCGCCAGGTGGACGTGACCCCACGCCACGACAGCGACGAGAAGGGCATCCCGATGCGAGCAGTGGTCTACACCGAGAGCGGCGACACCTCCGTGCTGGAGGTGGTCGAGCGCGAGGTCCCCGAGCCGGGGCCGGGTGAGGTCCGGGTGCGGATCGTGCGCGCGGGGGTCAACCCGACCGACTGGAAGTTCCGCGCCGGCGGGATGGGCGAGCTCGCCTTCCCCGAGATCGTGCCGGGCCAGGACGGCGCCGGGGCGGTCGACGCCGTCGGTCCCGACGTGGTGGACCTCGCGGTCGGCGACCGGGTGTGGACCATGCTGGCGCAGCACCAGCGTCCCGGCGGAACGGCGCAGGAGCAGGTCGTCCTCCCGCTCGAGCGCCTCACGAGGCTGCCCGACTCGGCGTCGTACGACGTCGGCGCGGCGCTGGGCGTCCCCGCCGTGACCGCCCACCGCGCGCTCACGACGTCGGAGGACGGACCGGACCGGCTCGCCCCCGGAGCGATGGCGGGCCTCACGGTGCTGGTCGCCGGCGGCGCGGGTGCCGTGGGCAACGCGGCCGTCCAGCTCGCCCGCTGGGCCGGCGCGACGGTCATCAGCACGGTGAGCAGCGCGGAGAAGGCGACCCTCGCCACCGCCGCCGGCGCCCACCACACGGTGAACTACCGCGACGGCGACACTGCCACCGCGATCCGCGACCTGGCTCCCGACGGCGTCGACCTCGTCGTCGAGGTGGCGCCCGCGCAGAACCTCGGGCTCGACCTCCAGGTCATCAACCCCCGCGGCACGATCGCGATCTACGCCAACAACGGCGGCAACGAGATCACCCTCGGTGTGCGCGAGACCTTCTCGACCAACGCGCGCTTCCAGTGGGTGCTGCTCTACACCGTCGGCCAGGCGGCACTCCGCGCGGCGGCCGAGGACATCACCGCCGCCCTCGAGGACGGCGCCTTCGGGATCGGCGAGGACCGTGGCCTGCCGCTGCACCGCTACCCGCTCAAGGAGACCGCCGCCGCACACGCCGCGGTCGAGGACGGCGCGGTCGGCAAGGTCCTGCTCGAGGTGAGCGATGCCTGACCGGTCTCGGTCGGGAGGCGGACCAGGGACGAACGGTCACGGTCTCGTGCCGGACGGTGTATCTCTTGTGGCGGAAAGGTAAAGAAACCGTGCTCCTCGGGCTCCTATGCTCAGGGGGTGCACGTGCTGATGGTGGAGGATGACGAGGACCTCGCGACCTCGTTGGCGCACCTGTTCCGTGCCGGGGGGTTCGAGGCGTCGATGGTCGCGACGGGTCAGGCGGCCATCACGGCCATCGAGGACTCCCCGCCCGACCTGCTGATCCTCGACCTGACGCTGCCGGACATGGACGGCGTCGAGGTCTGCCAGGTGCTGCGCACGCTGGGCTACAACGGCGGGCTGGTCATCATGTCGGCCCGCAGCGACGAGCTCGACGTCGTCGCGGGGCTCGACGCCGGCGCCGACGACTACCTGGTCAAGCCGTGCTCGATCGCCGAGCTGCAGTCGCGGGTCCGATCGGTGCTGCGTCGGGTGCACCGCACCTACGACGCCAGCGCGCAGGGACTCGCCGACAAGCCGGTCCTCGAGGTCGTCGACCACCACATCACCTTCGACGGCGAGGAGATCACCACCCGCGGCCGGGAGTTCGACGTGCTCTCCCTGCTCATCGCCCAGCGTGGACGCGTCGTCATGCGCGAGACCCTCATGGACAAGGTGTGGGGCACCGACTGGGAGGGCTCGCCGATGGTCCTCTCCGCCGCCATCGGCCGGATCCGCGGCCGGCTCGACGCGGTCGGCGCCTCCGAGCAGGTCGAGAACGTCCGCGGCGTCGGCTTCCGGCTCTCCTCCTCCGACTGACGCGGGCCTCGATGGTGCACGCGGTGATGGACGAGCCCGCGCCGCGGCTCGCGCCCGAGCGCGTCCGCCGACTGGTGCCCGAGCGGTGGGGCGTGCCCGCCGGAGCGGTGCGAGCGCTCGCCAGCGAGCGCGACCTCAACGTGCTGGTCGACGGGCACGTGCTCAAGGTCTCCAACCCCGCCGAGGACCGGGCGCTGGTCGAGATGGAGGTCGCCGCGACGCGCCACGTCGCCGCCGTCGACCCGTCGCTGCCGATCCCGCGGGTCGCGGACGGCACGGGCCTCGGCCCGGTCGTCGAGATCGCCGACGACGAGGGTCGTGACTGCCTGGCGCGCCTCATCACGGTCGTGCCCGGCGAGCAGCTGGAGGGCATGGTCGTCACCGAGGACCTCGCCGAGCAGGTCGGCGCGGCAGCGGCACGCGTCGCCCGGGCGCTGCGGGGCTTCTTCCACCCGGCCGCCGGTCACCGCGACCTCGACTGGGACGTACGCCGTCTTCCGCAGGTGGCCGCCGACCTGCCCCGGGGCGATCCGCTGCGTGCTCTCGTCGACCGCGTCACGCCGGCACTCGCGCGGTGCCCCGCGCTCCCCGGCGGCATCCACCACGCCGACGTCACCCTGACGAACCTCCTCGTCACCGACGGCACCGTCACCGGCGTCATCGACTTCGGCGACATGCACCACACAGCCGACGTCGCCGACCTCGCGGTGACGCTGGCCTCGGTGCTGCGCAACACCAGCGAGACCCAGGTCTGCTCGCTCTGGGAGCTCGCGGGTGCGACGCTCCGCGGCTACCAGCGCTCCCGGCCCCTGACGCCCGACGAGGTCGACGTGCTCGGCGAGCTGGTCCTGGCGCGCCTCGCGCTCAGCGCGATCATCTCGCGCGAGCGCGCCGCGGCCCACCCGGACAACACCGACTACATCACCCAGTACGACGACGCCGACACACGGACGACGACCGAGCTGGCGCGGCTCTCGCCCACCGAGCTCGCCGCCCGCCTCCACCGGCTGGCCGGGACGTCGTCGGCCCCCTGGTCCGAGGTCCGCGAGCGGCGGGTCGCCGCGATGGGTGGCCCGGTCGCCCCGTTGTTCTACGACGAGCCGCTCGAGATCGTCCGCGGCGAGGGTGCGTGGCTGACCGACGCCTCCGGGCGTCGCTACCTCGACGCCTACAACAACGTCGCGGTCGTCGGCCACGCCGACCCGACGGTGGCCCAGCGGGTCTCGCGCCAGCTCCGCACCGTCAACACCCACTCCCGCTACCTCCACCCCGAGGTCGTCGAGCTCGCCGAGCGGCTCGCCGCCACCATGCCCGACGGGCTCGACACCGTGCTGTTCACGACGTCGGGCACCGAGGCCAACGAGGTGGCCTGGCGCCTGGCCACGGAGCTCAACGGGGGCACCGGCGCGCTGGTCGTCGAGCACAGCTATCACGGCAGCACGAAGTGGATGGCCGACCTCAGCTCCAACGAGTGGCCGCCGGGGCACCGGCCGTCGGCCGTCGGGACCTTCCGCGCACCGATCCGCCCGGCCGACCTGTCGGCCGCGGCGACCGGCGAGCAGGTGCAGGCCGCGGCCCGCATGCTCGCCGGTGCCGGACACCCGCCGGCACTGCTCCTCGCCGACTCGGGCTTCACCAGCGAAGGCGTCCACGACGCGCCGGCGTCGTACTTCGAGGGCCTGCTCGCCGGTGCCCACGCAGCCGGTGCCCTCTACCTCGCCGACGAGGTGCAGGTCGGCTACGGCCGCACGGGTCCGGGGCTCTGGCGCTTCCGGCAGTCCGGCGTCGTGCCCGACCTCGTCACGCTCGGCAAGCCGATGGGTGCGGGCTACCCGATGGGCGCGGTGGTCACCCGACGTGAGCTCGTCGACCACTTCGCCGGCCGCTACGAGTACTTCTCGACCTTCGCCGCCACCCCGGCCGCGGCCGCTGCAGGCAACGCGGTGCTGGACGTCCTCGAGGACCGCGGCCTGCCGGAGCGGGCGGTGATCACGGGCGGCCACCTGGTCGAGCGGTTGCGCGCGCTCGCCGCGGACTCCGACCTGCTCGGCGAGGTGCGGGGCACGGGCCTGGTGGTCGGCGTCGACGTCGTCGACCGTCCGACCGCACGGCGGCTGCTGCAGGCGCTGGTCCTCCGGGGTGTGCTCGCCGGGCTGACCGGTCGTGACGGCGCCGTGCTCAAGGTGCGCCCACCGCTGGTCTGGGACGAGACGCACGTCGACGTCTTCGTGGACTGCCTGGAGCGTTCGCTGACCTCCCTCGCCCCTTAAGGTCGGGCGCGTGGCACGGATCCTGGTCGCCGAGGACGACCCCAAGCAGGCCGAGCTGGTCCGGCGCTACGCGGTCGCCGAGGGCCATGACGTGACGGTGGTCGGTGACGGGCGCGAGGCCGTCGACGTCGTCCGCCGCCGGGTCCCCGACCTGCTCGTGCTCGACGTGATGATGCCCGGCATGGACGGCCTCGACGTGTGCCGCATCCTGCGCGCCGACGAGGCGACGGAGTCGGTCCCGATCCTGATGCTGACCGCACGAGCGACCGAGGACGACCTGCTCCACGGCCTCGACCTCGGCGCCGACGACTACCTGACCAAGCCCTACAGCCCCCGCGAGCTGATGGCCCGCATCCGCTCGCTGCTGCGCCGCCGGCGCATCGACGCCGCGGAGGCCGGCCGCTCCGCGGTGGCGCTCGGCCCGCTGACGGTGTCACCGGCCACGCACGAGGTCCGCTGGCACGGCGAGGTCGTCACCTGCACGCCCGGCGAGCTGCTGCTCCTCGAGGCTCTCGCCGCCGAGCCGGGCCGGGTGTTCTCGCGCGCGCAGCTGCTCACCCGGCTGCACGGCCACGGCGACGCGGCGTACGTCACGCCCCGCACCGTCGACGTCCACGTGGCCAACCTCCGCAAGAAGCTCGACCCCGCGCTGATCCGCACCGTCCACGGCGTGGGGTACGCCGCCGCGGACCCCTCGGCCCCCTCATGACCGCGCCGTCGGACCGCGTGCCGTGGCGGCGCAGCCTGTTCGTCCGGCTGTTCGCGCTGGCCGCGGTGATCGTGCTGGTCGCGGTCGCCGCGACCACCTGGGCGACCGTGCGGGCGACCTCCGTCGCGGTCCGCGAGAGCCAGGCCGCCTCGCTCGAGGAGGACGCCCGCGCCTACGACGCCCTCGTCGAGCACGCCGCCACCCATCGCGGCTGGGGCGGCGCCGCCGACCTCGTCGCCGATCTCGCCGACGAGCTCGGCCGCCCCGTCACCATCACCGATCTCACCGGTGCCGTGCTGCTCGACTCCGACGGCGGCACCGAGTCGCGCGCACCCGCTGCTGCCCGTGCCACGCTCGACGTCCTGGACGTCGATCCGGTCCTCCGCGACCCGCTCGACGTCGTCTCGACGCCGGCCGAGCAGCTCGTGCCAGCTCCGTGCGACCGCGGCGAGAGGTGCCGGGTCTACGCCGTCGCGACCACCGGCCAGGTCGACGGCCGGGTCGCTGCCTCGCCCGAGAGGCTGACGACCGTGATCACCCGCGTCCAGCGGCGGACCGACCGGTGCCTGCGGGCGGCCGGGCTGCCGCGCGTGCTCTCGGTCCGCGACGATTTCTCCGCGATCGTGCCCTACCGCCGCGGCCACGACACCGTCTCGCAGTGCCTCGACCGGGCCGGGCGCGACGTGCTCGGGCCCTTCGTCGCACCGCCCGCGCTGCTCTACCTCGACGCCGACCCGGCCCCGCCCGAGGTGTTGTGGGACCTCTCGCCTGCCAGCCAGGAGCGGATCGGCCTGCTCGCGGGGGGCGTGCTGCTGGTGACACTGCTGCTCTGCGCGCTCCTGGCCGGCAGCATCGTGCGTCCCCTGCGACGGATGGCCGAGGCCGCGCACCGGGCCGGCGAGGGCGACCTGTCGGTCCGGGTGCCCGTCCGACGACAGGACGAGGTCGGCGAGGTCGGCTCGGCCTTCAACCTGATGGCCGAGCGCCGCGCCGCCGACGACGAGGCCCGCACCCGGCTGACCAGCGACGTCTCCCACGAGCTGCGCACCCCGCTGGCCAACGTCCGCGGTTGGCTCGAGGCCGCGCAGGACGGGCTCGTCGACACCGACCGGGAGCTGCTCGACAGCCTCCACGACGAGACCCTGCTCCTGCAGCGGTTGGTCGACGACCTGCGCGACCTCGCCGTCGGCGACGCCGGCGGGCTGGTCCTCGACCTCGAGCCCGTCGACCTCGGGGAGCTCGTCGAGCGGATCGCGCAGTCCTTCGGCGGTGTCGCCGGGACCGGGGGTGTGACGCTTTCCGTATCGGCCGGCCGCGCCGCGGTCGTCGACGCCGACCCGGTGCGGCTGCGCCAGGCGATCGCCAACCTCGTCGCCAACGCCCTACGTCACACGACGCGCGGCGGGACCGTCACCCTGCACGCCGGACCCGGCGTGATCGAGGTCGTCGACACCGGCGAGGGCATCTCGGCTGCGGAGCTGCCGCACGTCTTCGACCGGTTCCGGCGGGTCGACCCGTCGCGCAGCCGGGTCACGGGCGGCAGCGGGCTCGGGTTGGCGATCGTGCGCCAGATCATCGAGGCCCACGGCGGCACCGTCACCCTCGAGAGCGAGCCCGGGGTCCGGACCGTCGCGACCGTCCGGCTGCCGCAGCCCACGGCTGACGGATGTGTGACACCGTCCTGACACGTTCCTGACATCCCTCGGCCAGCGTGCAGGCATGAATCGCCACCACCTGCTGCCAGGGCTCCTGCGACGCGGGCTGACCCTCGCCGTCGTCGGCCTGCTCGCCTCGTCGCTCACCGCCACCACGACGGCCTACGCCGCTTCCGTCGGCACGGTCGACCGCACGGGCTCCGACGCCGGCATCGAGGTCGCGGTCTACGACTACGACCTCGGTGACGCGGCGATGACCGTGCCCGGCTTCCACGGCTTCACCGACGACGGCGCGGTGACGAAGGACCGCGCGGCGATCGAGCTGACCGGCCGGGTCTACGCGCCGGTCGACGCCGCCGGCCGCCACCTGCCGGTGGTCGTGCTCGCACACGGGCTCTTCTGGACCTGCGCCAACGACACGAGCGGCAAGGCCGAGGGGAGCTGGCCGTGTCGCGAGCGCTTCGTGGGCATCCACAGCGACCAGGGCTACGACTACCTCGGCCAGACGCTGGCGGCCCGCGGGATGCTCGTGGTCTCCGTCGGCGCCAACGGCGTCAACGCCGGTGAGCTCGGCGAGGTGGCCGACCGGGCCCGCGCCCTCGTCGCCTTCCGCCACCTGCGGCTGTGGCAGAGGCTCACCGAGCGGGGCAGCGGCCGGCTGGTCGGCGCGCTGACCGACGCGACGACCGGTCAGCCGGTGACGCCGGACCTCGCAGATGCTGCGGACTTCCAGCGCGTCGGCCTGATGGGTCACTCCCGCGGCGGCCGCGGGATGATGTGGGCCGCGGCGAAGAAGAACCGCCACCTCGTGCCCGACGGCGTACGCCTGCGCGCGGTGTTCGGCATGGCCGCCGCCGAACCGCCGTTCATGGACCGCGCGTTCAAGCGCCTGCAGGTCACCGACGTGCCGCTGATGACGTGGGGCGGCACCTGCGACGCGACCGGTGCCGACGAGTTCAACCGGCTCGCCCGGCGGGCGCACAACCGGGTCAACATCCACATCACCGTGCACGGCGCCAACCACAACAACCTCAACACCCGATGGGCGGCGAGCAGTGGTCTGCCGGGTGGAGAGGACGACGCGTCGCACCCGAAGGGACGCCCGGGCCGGTGCTACACCCGGGACGGCGGTCTGACCAGGACCCTCGGCGAGGACGACGAGCGCACCGTCGCCGCGACCTACATCGAGGCCTTCTTCGCCCGCCGCCTGCAGGGCGACCGGTCGTTCGACGCGGTGCTGGCGGGGACGAGCAAGCCGGTGGAGGGCCTCACCCGGGTGGACGTGACGTCCTACCGCTGACACCCGACTGCCCGGTCCGGCGCCTCCGTGGGCGTCAGACCAGGCAGTCGGTCAGCGGCTCGTAGAGCGCCTCGATCGCCGACCGCGCGCGCGAGCGGCGGCTGCGGACCCGGCGGCGTACCTCGACCACGATGCTCTGCAGGCCGACGGCGGCCCACACGACGTTGGACGCGACGCTCGGCCACGCGCCGTAGTAGGCGCTGGCAGCACCGCCGAGGAGACCTCCGACGGTGTTCATCAGTGCATAGGTGAGCGAGTCGGAGCCGAGCTTGCCCCGCCAGAGCAGGATGTAGGCCGCGAACGTCCCCATCGTGCCGACCCACCCCAGTGTTGCCGCGATCATCGTGCTGTTCCTGCTTCTCCTCGACGGCTCCCACAGCCGCTGTCCGTTGAAGTGTGAAGCACCGCGAGCATTCAGATCAAACGCACATCTCTACACCAGTGGTTTAGAGTTTCTTAACGTGGAGATCGATCCCCGGCGCCTGCGGTTCCTGCTCGCCGTGGCGCGCTCCGGCGGCGTGCTCGCGGCCGCCGACGACCTGCGCGTCACGCCATCCGCCGTTTCCCAGCAGTTGGCCAGGCTGGAGGCAGAAGTCGGCCGGCCGCTCGTCCGGCGGACGTCGACGGGCACGGTGCTGACCGACGACGGGCTGGCCCTCGCCGAGGCCGCCGAGGACGTCGAGAAGGTGCTGACCGAGGCCAGGGCCCGTCTCGTCGACGACGAGGACGAGCCCGGTGGCACGGTGCGGGTCGGTGGCTTCCACAGCTTCCTGTCGCAGGTGCTGCTGCCGCAGATCCCGGCCTGGCGCGAGCGCCACCCGCGGCTGCACTTCGAGATCGTCGAGTCGGCGGAGGAGGAGACGCTCCGCAAGCTGCGCGCCGGCGAGCTCGACATCGTCATCCTCGAGATCGACGCCGAGCAGACGACCCGCAAGCTGCCGGCCCGCCTCACCGAGACGCCGCTGCTCGACGAGCCCTGGAAGCTCGTGGTCCCCGCCGGCACCATCACCACCGAGGACTCCATCGACCTGGTCCGCCTCGGCCTGCCCTGGCTCGGCGTCGACCCCGACGGTGCCGGCGCGAGCGCCCTCGAGCGCGTCCGCCGCAGCACCGGCAGCGCCATCCCGACTGTCCACCGCTACACCGAGACCCGCTCGGCGCTGGCCCTCGTCGCCGCCGGCGAGGGCATGGCCCTGCTGCCGTCGCTCGCGCTCGAGGGGATCATGCAGGAGGGCGTCGAGACCCTCGACGTCCCCGGGCTGGGCCAGCGCCGCATCGTGCTGCGCCGCCACGAGGGGCGCGGAGTCGCGAAGGTGGTGGACCTCGCGGCGTCGCTCATCCGCGACGCGGCCTCCGCGGTGTCGTTCGGGGTGGACTGACGGCTCCGGGGCAGCCGGGTCAGGCACACTGCACGCGTGTCCGACCCGTTGCGCGACCTGCTCGCCGCACCGCCCGACCTCCCGGTCGCGGCGGGCCTGGAGGCCCTCGTCGAGGCGCTCGGCACGCGCGGGGTCGCGGTGGTCCACGCGCCTCCGGGCACCGGCAAGACGACCCTGGTCCCGCCCGCGGTGGCCGGGGTGGTCGACGGGCGGGTCGTCGTCACACAGCCCAGCCGCATCGCAGCCCGCGCCGCTGCACGTCGGCTGGCGCATCTGCTGGGCGAGCCGGTCGGCGAGACGGTCGGGTACTCGGTGCGCGGCGAGCGACGCACCGGCCGGCGCACACGGGTCGAGGTGGTCACGACGGGCCTGCTGCTCCGCCGGATCCAGCACGATCCCGAGCTGGTCGGTGTCGGGGCCGTCGTGCTCGACGAGGTGCACGAGCGCCACCTCGACGCGGACCTGACCCTGGCGCTGCTCGTCGACGTCCGGACCCATCTGCGCGAGGACCTGTCCCTGCTGGCGATGTCGGCCACCGTCGAGGCCGACCGGACCGCCACCCTGCTCGGCGACGGCACTCCGGTGATCCGCGTCCCCGGTGCCCTGCACCCGGTGCAGACGATCTGGTGCCCGCTGCCCGCGGGAGCGCGTCGTACCGACGACCGGGGCATCACGCCGGCGTTCCACGACCACGTGGCAGCGACCGTGCGTCGTGCGCTGGCCGAGCACGAGGGGGACGTCCTGGTGTTCGTGCCGGGTGTGGCCGAGGTCGAGGCGACCGTACGCCGCCTGGCCGGCGTGGACGCGTCCGTGCACGCCCTGCACGGCCGTCTGTCCGGCGTCGCGCAGGATCGCGCGCTCGCCGAGGGCCCGCGTCGACGGGTGATCGTCTCGACCGCGGTCGCCGAGTCGTCGCTGACGGTGCCAGGCGTACGCGTCGTGGTGGACGCCGGGTTCTCACGCGAGCCGCGCACCGACCACCGTCGCGGACTGGCGTCCCTGGTCACCGTCGCGGTGAGCCGGGCGGCGGCCGAGCAACGGGCCGGGCGGGCCGGACGGCTGGGGCCGGGTGCGGTGCTGCGGTGCTGGTCCGAGGCCGAGCACGCGCACCTGGCCGCCCACCCCGAGCCCGAGATCGCCACCGCCGACCTGACGGCCTTCGCCCTCGAGGTGGCCTGCTGGGGCGGCCCGGGCGTCCGTGACCTGGCGCTGCTCGACCAGCCGCCGGCGCACGCCCTGTCGACGGCCCGGGACGTGCTGATGGACCTGGGTGCGATGACCGAGGACGGCAACGCCACCTCCCGCGGCCGGGTGATCGCCGGTGTGCCGGTCGATCCCAGGCTGGCGCGTGCCCTCATCGACGGGGCGGGTCCGGTCGGCGCGAGGCGGGCCGCGGAGGTGGTCGCCCTGCTGAGCGAGGACGTACGTGCTCCCGGCGGGGACCTGGTCGCTGCTCTCCGCTCGCTGCGCGGTGACCAGCGGGCGGGATCGTGGCGCCGCCAGGTCGCCCGGCTGGAGGAGGTCGTCGCTCGGCAGTCCTCCGCCGGTGGTCGGGGGGTGACGTCGAGCCCCGCTCGAGCGCTGACCGATGACGTGGCGGTCGGACTGGTGGTGGCGCTGGCCCACCCGGACCGGATCGCGCGCAAGCGCTCCGGCACGTCGAGCTACCTGATGGCGTCGGGGACGGGCGCCGCGCTCGATCCACGTGACCCCGGCCCGCTGGCCGGGCTGGAGTGGCTCGCGGTCGGCGACGCACAGCGACGGCCCGGGGAGCGGGAGGCCCGGATCCGGGCGGCGGCACCCCTGACCGAGGACCTCGCGCTGGAGGCAGCGGGGTCGTCGTGGACCGAGGTCGACGAGGTCACCTGGACCGGTGGGCGGGTGCTGGCTCGCCGCCGCACGCTGCTCGGCGCGATCGAGCTCAGCTCGGTGCCGCTCAGCGATCCACCCGCCCAGGCCGTGAGCGGCGCGATCCGGGAGGCCGTCGCGACCGAGGGCATCGCCCTCCTCTCGTGGACGCCGGCGGCCACGGCGCTGCGTGCCCGCCTGGACTTCCTGCACCGCGCGCTGGGTGCCCCGTGGCCCGACGTGGGCGACGCGGCGCTCACCCGGGACCTCGACACCTGGCTCGGGACGCAGCTGGCGCGGGTGCGCTCGGCGCAGGACCTGCGTCGGATCGACGTGACGGCTGCCCTGCGGGCGATGGTGCCGTGGTCGGAGGCCGGCAGGCTCGACGACCTGGCCCCCGAGCAGGTCGAGGTGCCCAGCGGGTCGCGCGTGCGGGTCGACTACTCCCAGGAGCAGCCGGTGCTCGCCGTGCGGCTGCAGGAGGTCTTCGGTTGGACCGCGGCACCGGTCCTGGCCGACGGTCGGGTCCCACTGCTGCTGCACCTGCTCTCGCCGGCGCGACGCCCGGCGGCCGTGACCGCAGACCTGGAGTCCTTCTGGGACAACGGCTACCCGGGCGTGCGCGCCGACCTGCGGGGGCGCTACCCCAAGCACGCCTGGCCCGAGGACCCACGCACCGCACCGGCCACCGCGCGTACGAAGCGAGCTCGTCAGGACTGAGTGGACGGTCGCGGTAGGTTCGGGAGCATCGACGACCGACGGGAGCGACCTGTGATCGAGCTGACCGAGGGTCAGGAAGTCAGGCTCGCCTCCGCGGGCGGGAAAGAGCTGTCGAAGGTGCAGATGGCCGTCGGCTGGGACCACGCCCCGACGGCCGGCTTCATCGGCAGCGGTGCAGCGCCCATCGACCTCGACGCCTCGGCCGTCCAGTTCGCCGGCGGCCAGTTCTTCGACCTCGCCTTCTTCAACCACCTGGCGACCCGGGACGGATCGGTGGTCCACCTCGGCGACAACACCACCGGGAAGGGCGAGGGCGACGACGAGGTGATCACGGTCGACCTGGATCGGGTCTACCCCAAGGTCGAGTCGATCCTCTTCCTGGTCACGAGCTATCAGGGCCACTCCCTGGAATACGTCCGCAACGCCTACTGCCGCCTCGTCGACGACGACGGCACCGAGCTGGCCCGGTTCACCATCACCCTCGGGGTCCGGGAGACCGGGCTCGTCATGGCGAAGCTGTCCCGCGACGGGTCGGGCTGGAAGCTCGGCGCGATCGGCACCGGCATCGCCCTCAAGACGCCCACGGACTCGCTCGAGTCGCTCCTGCCGTTCGTCTGAGCGGTGGCGTTCGCGGCCGACAGTGCCGTCGCCCGTCGGCTGCGACCGATCGGCGACGCGGCCGGTGACGGCTCCTTGCTTGCTCTCCGGGAGGACGACGAGGGTGTGACACGCGCAGTCGTGGTCGGCTCGGATGGCGGTGCCCATCGAGTGGCCGGGTCGGGGGTCGAGCTCCCCACCCTGCTGGCGATCGGCTACGTCGAGATCACCGAGGACGAGCTCGGGACGCCCCCCGAGGAGGACGAGGCGGTCGAGGCCGTCGCTGGTCTCCGCGCCTGGGTGGGCGATACCGTCGCGGTCGAGGTGCCCACGTCGGGCCTCCGACTCGGCTGGGCGAGTGGGGCTGCGCCTGCGCCAGCGGACCACCGACCGTCCACAGGCGCCGTTGGATCGGGGTTCTCCACAGCCTTGGCCGCAGGTGCGGCTCAGGTGTCGGTGGGTCTCACGAGGCTCGTGCCATGACCTCTCGCCAGCACTCCGCGCAGCACCCGATCGTGGGTGCTGCGGTGGGTGTCCGCGCGGTGCTGAAGTCGGTCGCCGACGCGAACCCGTCGTTCATGACGGCCGACGACAAGGCGGTCGCGCTGCGCGAGCTGGTCGCAGCGGAGGCGCAGCTGGCGGAGCTGCGGTTGCGGGTGCTGGCCGACGCCGGCGACGTGGCCGCAGCGACCGCGGCGAAGGATGCAGCGGGGTGGCTCGCCCACCACACGCGGACGCGGTTCGCCGACGCACGAGCCGACCTGGCGCTCGCGCAGGCGATGGATCGGTGCCGCCCGGTCCTGGCTGCGGCGATGCGGGAGGGCACGGCGACGCTGGCGCAGGCACACGTGGTCCGTCGCGCCCTCGAGGCACTGCCCGCGTCCGTCGACGTCGAAACGACAGCCCGAGCCGAGGCGTTCCTGGTCGAGCAGACAGCCCAGCTCGGGCCGAAGGAGCTGGGCCGGGTCGGGCGACGGATCCTCGACGTCGTGGCCCCCGAGATCGCCGAAGCCGCAGAGGCCGCCCGCCTCGCCGAGCTCGAGGCGAACGCCGAGCAGCAGACCCGCCTGACCATGCGACGACTCGGGGACGGCACGACCCGCATCAGCTCGCGCGTGGCGGACGCGGTCGCCACCAGGTTCGCCACCTACCTCGAGGCCTACGCCAACCCGCGGCGCGAGGTGTCGAGCACCCGCGTGGACGCTGACCGCGCCGGGGGAGCAGCCGCGGAGGAGGCGACCGCGCAGGCGACCGCCCACGACCCGGTCATCCGACTCGCCTATCCCAGGCGGATGGGGAGGGCGTTCGCCGCGTTCCTCGAGGCCATCGACCCGAGCCGGCTCCCGATCCACGGCGGCGACGCCACCACCATCGTCATCACGATCCCGCTCGAGAAGATGCAGTCCGACCTCGCGGCTGCTGACCTGATCGGCGGCGGGCTCGTGCCCGGCGACGACTCGGACGGGAGTGACGCCGGCGGCGACCGGATCACCGCCGCCCAGGCCAGACGGCTCGCCTGCAACGCCAGGATCCTCCCGATGGTCCTCGGTGGCCGCAGCCGCCCGCTCGACCTGGGTCGCGCGCGCCGCTTGTTCAGCGCCGGCCAGCGCATCGCCATGGCGATCCGCGACCGGACCTGTCGCGGCGAGGGCTGCGACGTGCCCGCGACCTGGTGCGAGGCCCACCACCTCGAGCCCTGGCAGCGCGGCGGCCGCACCGACCTCGACGAGGGCATCCTCTTCTGCAGCCACCACCACCATCGCGCCCACGACCCCGCCTACACCGCCGAGCGCCTCCCCGACGGCGACACGCGTTTCCACCGACACAGATAGGCCGCCGGGGGAGTGCCTCACCCCCAGGGGGCCGGTGCGTTCCGGGTCGGCTGCCTAGCCTCGCTGTGTGACCACACAGCACTACGACCTCGTCATCGTCGGCGCCGGATCCGGCAACATCATCGTCGACGAGCAGTTCGACGACTTCCGCGTCGCACTCGTGGAGCGGGGACCGTTCGGCGGCACCTGCCTGAACCGCGGGTGCATCCCGTCGAAGATGTTCATCCTTCCCGCGGACGTCGCCACCACCGCTCGTCGCGGTGATGCCCTGGGCGTCCCGACACGGGTCGGCCCGGCCGAGTGGAGGACGATCCGTGACCGGGTGATCGCCAAGGTCGACGCGGACGCCGCCGACGGGCTCGAGGGGCGCGAGGAGGCCGACAACATCGACGTCTACCAGGGGACCGCGAGCTTCACCGGTCCGCGCACGCTCGCGATCGACGTGGACGGCAAGATCACCGAGGTCACCGGCGACCAGGTCGTGCTGGCCACCGGGACGCGTCCTGTCGTGCCCGACATCCCCGGACTCGAGGAGGCCGGCTTCGAGACCAGCGACACGATCATGCGGCTCGAGGCGTTCCCCGCCCGGCTCGGGGTCGTCGGCGGTGGATACGTCGGGTCGGAGCTGGCGCACGTGTTCTCCTCCTACGGCGCGGAGGTCGTGCAGGTCGAGGGGGGCGACAGCCTCCTGAACGACCAGGACGCCGACGTCGCCGCGCACTTCACTTCTGCCGTCGAGCGACGGTGGGACGTACGCCTCGGCACCGAGCTCGAGAAGGTCAGCGGCGGGGGCGGTGACCCGATCACCCTCCACCTCGCCGACGGCGAGGAGGCCGAGGTCGACGTCCTGCTGCTGGCCATCGGCCGTCAGCCGAACTCGGACCTGCTCGACCTCGAGCGAGCGGGCGTGGACGTCGACGACAGCGGCCGGATCGTCGTCGACGAGCACCAGCGCACCAGTGCCGACGGCGTGTGGTCGCTCGGCGACGCCAGCAGCGACCAGCCGCTCAAGCACGTCGCCAACCAGGACGCGCGCGTGGTCCAGCACAACCTGCTGCGAGCGCTGCGACACACGGGTGACGGGCCCTCGGACCTGGCCGTCAGCGACCACCGCGCGGTTCCCCAGGCCGTCTTCACCCACCCGCAGATCGCCCGCGTGGGCCTCACCGAGGCCGAGGCGCGCGACGAGCACGGCGACGACGTGGTGGTCGCGCGACACGACGTCGCCGACGTGGCGTACGGCTGGGCGCTGGCCGGTGACCTCGACGACGACGCCGAGGCCAACGGCTTCGTCAAGCTGGTCGGACGACGCTCGACCGGCCGCCTCGTCGGAGCCCACCTGGTCGCGCCGATGGCCTCGGTCCTGGTCCAGCCGCTTGTGATGGCGATGGCCCACGACGTGCCCGTCGCGGGGCTGGCCCGCTCGACGTACTGGATCCATCCCGCCCTGACCGAGGTCGTCGAGAACGCCCTCATCGCGCTCGAGTCCGCGCTCGAGTCCGCGCCCGACGACGCCTGACGGAGCACTCCCGCGCCTGACGGGACCGCAGTGTCGGTGCCCGGGCGTACGGTGGCAGTGCAGTCGTGGGGTGCGGCCTGGCCATCTTCCGGGGCCAGGCCGCAGTCTTCGATCACCCAGCACGGGTGGAAGTCACCACCCGGTAGTGGTGAGGTCACTCGAAGACGGCCCCCACGGTAGGCAACGTCCCGGGCCCGGACCACCGCCCCAGGGGTGGCACTGCCGGGGAGACGAGCGCCGCGACGCCGGTTCAACCCCTGAGGGGGTGGGCCCCTCCCGGCTCCGGATGATCACCTCGAGCCATGGACCTCGGCATCGCAGGCAAGAAGGCGCTCATCACCGGCGGGGCAGGTGGCATCGGTCGGGCGACCGCGGCCGTCCTGCTCCAGGACGGCGTGGAGGTCGTGCTGTCCGACACCGATCGGGACGAGCTCGACGAGGCCGTCGCGTGGCTGCCCGACGGCGCGCGTGTGCACACGGTCGTCGCCGACCTCGTCGACGACGCCGCCGCCGTCCAGCTGGCGCGAGACGTCGAGGCGGCCGTGGGTGACATCGACATCCTCGTGAACGGTGCCGGCATCACCGGCCCGACGGGCGCCTTCCACGAGCTCGACGACGCCGCGTTCACCGAGGTGCTGACGGTCAACCTCCTCTCGGCGATCCGCGTGACGCGCGCGTTCCTGCCGGCGCTGCGAGGCACGGGGTGGGCACGGATCGTCTTCGTGAACTCCGAGGACGCGATGCAGCCCTACGACGACGAGCTGCCCTACTGCGCGGCCAAGGCCGGCCTGCTCGCGTTCGCGAAGGGGCTGTCGCGGACCTACGCCGACGAGGGTGTGCTGGTCAACAGCGTCTCGCCGGCCTTCATCAGCACCCCCATGACCGACGCGATGATGGACCAGCGCGCCGAGGAGGAGGGTGGCACGCGCGACGAGGCGATCTCCTCGTTCCTCGACGAGGAGCGACCCTTCATGGAGCTGGGTCGGCGTGGCGAGCCCGAGGAGGTCGCGGCCGTCATCGCGTTCCTGTGCTCGGCCCGGGCCAGCTTCGTCAACGGGGCGAACTACCGTGTCGACGCGGGCTCTGTCGCCTCGCTGTGAGGTGACTCGATGGTCCGATCACCCGCGGCGCGGATGCTCGACATCCGCCGGATCTACCACGAGCCCGACGTGCCCGACCTCCCGCGCGGACGGCAGGTGCTCGACCGGTTCCCCGATGCCGAAAGGGTCGAGGTGGCCGCTCACCAGGACATCCCCGGCCTCTACGGCAACCCCGGCACGGTCACCGACTGGGTCCGCAACAAGCGCGAGGTGCTGGTGCTGGGCTCCAAGAAGAGCCTCGCGGCACGCCCCAACGGTCGCTCCGCGGACTTCATCGCACCGTCGACGGCCAACGGCTGCGCGATGGCGTGCAACTACTGCTACGTCCCGCGCCGCAAGGGCTACGCCAACCCCATCACCGTCTTCGTCAACACCGACAGGATCATCGGCTACCTCCAGCGGCACGTGGCACGGCAAGGACCCAAGCCCGCGCCCAACCAGTGCGACCCGGTGGACTGGGTCTACGACATCGGCGAGAACGGCGACTGCTCGGTCGACGCCCTGATCTCGGACAACGTCGCCGACCTGGTGTCGGCATTTGCGGAGCTCGACGGTGCCAAGGCCAGCTTCGCCACCAAGTTCGTCAACCCCGACCTGCTGACGTACGACCCGCGCGGGGGCACGCGGGTGCGCTTCTCCCTCATGCCGCACGACGTCTCGCGTCAGCTCGACCTCCGCACCACCCCGGTCTCGCAGCGCATCGCGGCCGTCAACGACTTCGTCGCCGCGGGCTACGAGGTCCACCTCAACCTCAGTCCGGTCGTGGTGTTCGAGGGTTGGCTCGACGGCTGGCGCGCCCTCCTGCGTGAGGTCGACGACGTCCTCGACTCTGCGGCCAAGGCGCAGCTGGCCTGCGAGATCATCATGCTCACCCACAACGAGGCACTGCACGAGGTCAACCTCCAGTGGCACCCGCGCGGCGAGGACCTGCTGTGGCGCCCCGACCTCCAGGAGCACAAGCAGAGCCACAGCGGGCAGCGCAACCTGCGCTACCGCGCATCGTGGAAGCGCACCTGGCTGGACCGGCTGATCGCGGTGATCGATGAGGAGGCTCCATACCTGATGGTGCGCTATGCGTTCTGACGAGCGACTCTCAACTGTTGACAGTTGTCAGAAGTGAGCTCTACCGTCGTGTGACCCGGCCCACCATGCCCCCGGTCGTCCCCGCCCGATGGCGCGGACAGGTGGTGGCCGGGCACCACTCTCACCCGAGGAGACGCCGTGGACCCGCAGAGCGCCACGCCCCACATGCCCGCCCCGCCGCAGCACGCCGCCGAGGCGCCCGAGGCGGAGGTCCAGCCCCGCGTCGTGCTCGCCGGAGCCGTCGGCTCGATCGTCGAGTACTTCGACTTCGGCGTCTACGGCTACGTCGCGACGATCATCGCCGCGAAGTTCTTCGTCACCGGCGACGACACGGCCGCACTGCTGCTGACGCTCGCGACCTTCGGGCTCGCGTTCGTCCTGCGCCCGCTCGGCGGCATCGTCTTCGGTCACTTCGGCGACAAGCACGGCCGCAAGAACGCGCTGGCCGCGACGGTCGTGCTCATGGCGATCGCCAGCGGCCTGATCGGCGTGCTGCCGACCTACGCCTCCATCGGCGTCGGTGCCGCGGCCCTCCTCGTGCTCGCCCGCTGCATGCAGGGCATCGCGGCGGGCGGCGAGCTCGGTGGTGCGGCGTCGTTCGTCGCGGAGTACGCCCCGAACGAGAAGCGCGGCCTGCTCTGCGCCTTCGTCCAGATGGGCGCGCTCGCCGGCTCCCTGCTCGCCTCGCTCGTCGTGACGCTGCTCTTCACGATCCTCGGCGACGGCGTGATGAACGACTGGGGCTGGCGGATCCCGTTCCTCATCGCCATCCCGCTCGGCGTGGTCGGCCTCGTCATCCGCGCCAAGCTCGGCGAGACGCCTGCGTTCACGGCTGCCGAGGACGAGATCGAGGAGGAGAGCGCCCCGATCGTCGAGCTGCTGCGCGACCACTGGCGCGCGACCCTGACGTGCGTGGGCCTGTCGATCCTGCTCTTCTCGGCCTACTACGTCGTCTACGTCTACGTGAACATCCACCTGCAGCGCTCGGTGGGGATGGAGACCCGCACGGCCTTCTGGTCGACCACGCTCTGCCTGGCGGTCGCCGTGGCGTGCATGCCGTTCTTCGGACGGCTCTCGGACCACATCGGTCGTCGCCCGGTCTTCCTCGGCGCGTCCGTCGCCGCGATCGTGCTGCCGCTGCCCGGCTTCATGCTGCTCGAGTCCGGCACAGCCGGCGCCATCCTCGCCCACGTCGTCCTCGGCCTCATCGACTCCGCCCTCATGGGCGTCGCGCTGTCGGCGTACGCCGAGATGTTCCCGACGCGGGTCCGCTTCACCGGCATCGCGCTGGGCTTCAACGTCGGTGCCGCGCTGGCCGGCGGCACCGCGCCCTACGTCTGCACCTGGCTCGTGGACGCCACCGGCTCGCCGCTGTCTCCCGCGTGGTTCCTCATGGGCACCGCGGTGATCACCCTGCTGACCGCCCTGCGGATGCGCGAGACCAAGGGCCTGAACCTGAAGACGGTGACCGCCTGATGTTCCACGCCCCCGCCCGGCTCCGCGCCCTGCTGACCGGCCAGGACCTGCCACTGCTCCTGCCCGGCGCGCCCAACGCGCTGACCGCCCGCGTCATCGAGGAGGCCGGCTTCCACGCGGCCTACGTCTCCGGCGCCGGCGTGACCAACACGTTCCTCGGCATGCCCGACCTCGGCCTGATGTCGGTCACCGAGCTGACCTCGCACGTCGCCGCGATGGCCGACGCGGTGAAGATCCCGCTCGTGGTGGACGCCGACACCGGCTTCGGCAGCGCGCTCAACGTGCGCCGCACGGTGCGCGCGCTCGAGCGCGCCGGCGCCGCCGGCATCCAGCTCGAGGACCAGGTCATGCCGAAGAAGTGCGGGCACTTCGCCGGCAAGGAGGTCGTCACGACCGGCGAGATGGTCGGCAAGATCAAGGCGGCCGTCGACTCCCGCGAGGACGACGACCTGGTGATCATCGCCCGCACCGACGCCCTGGCGATCGAGGGCGTCGACGCGGCCTGCGAGCGGGCCAATGCCTACCGGGAGGCCGGCGCGGACGTGCTCTTCGTCGAGGCGCCGACCAGCATCGAGCAGATGCGCGAGATCACCACCTCGGTCAAGGGCCCGCACGTGGCCAACATGGTCGAGGGCGGGCTCACTCCGATCGTGTCCCGCGAGGAGCTGGCCGAGCTGGGCTTCTCCGTGGCGCTCTACGCCAACGCCGCGATGCGCGGCGCGGTGCAGGGCATGCGCGAGGTGCTCGACCACCTCGCCGCCCACGGTGACACCAGCGGCGCGAGCGAGCTCATGATCAGTTGGCAGGATCGTCAGTCGCTCGTCCGCAAGCCGGAGTTCGACGTCCTCGACGCGCGCTACGCCGACCGGGACGAGCAGGCCGACGCCACGAGCGAGGAGGAACGATGAGCGACACCGTGACCGAGCCCCCCGTCCACGACCTCGTGCTGCGCGGCGGCCGGGTCTTCCAGGAGGGCGTGGGCCTGGTGGCCCTCGACGTCGCCGTCGACGACGGCCGGATCGCAGCGCTCCACGCCCCGGGTGCCCAGGTGCTCGCGCGCGAGAGCGTGGACCTCGACGGGTTGGCCGTCCTTCCCGGCGGGATCGACCCGCACGTCCACCTCGGCAAGGACATCCGTGTCCCGCGCGACCCCGACGACGGTGAGCGCGAGACGGCCTCGGCCGTCGCCGGCGGCATCACCTCGATGCTCGTCTACCTGATGAGCGCCGACGACTACCACCAGGTGCAGGCCGACTCGCGCGCCGCGATGGAGGGCAACAGCCACTGCGACTTCGGCTTCCACCTGGTGCTCGGCACCAGCGAGCAGGTCGCCGACATCCCGTCGTACGTCTCCGAGCTCGGCGTGCCCAGCTTCAAGTTCTTCATGAACTTCCGCGGCGACGAGGGGAAGTACCTCGGGCTCCCCGGCAACGACGACGCCTACATGTACGACCTGCTCGGCCGGTCCGCCGACGCGGGTGCCCTGGTGTGCCCCCACCCGGAGAACATCGAGCTGGTCTGGAAGCTGCGCGAGCAGCCGAAGGACGAGACCCTCGGCCCGCTCGAGGCGTGGTACCGCTCCCGCCCGCCGATCGTCGAGGCCGAGGCCGTGCAGCGGGTGGCCTACTTCGCGAAGGCGACCGGTGCGTCGGTCTACGCCGTGCACACCTCCAGCCAGATGGCGCTCGCGGCCATGCAGCTGCAGCGCACCGACTACGACAACCTCTTCGTCGAGACCTGCACCCAGTACCTCACCCTCGACACCTCCGCCGACTGCGGCACCTACGGCAAGGTGAACCCGCCGCTGCGGCACGCGGAGGACGTCGAGGCGCTGTGGGAGGGCGTGGCCTCCGGGGCCGTCGACACGATCGGCTCCGACCACAACGCGCGACACCGGAGCAACAAGGAGAAGGACATCTGGGCAGCCTCCGCCGGCTTCCCCGGCACCGGCCTGGTCCTGCCCGTCGGGCTGGCCGAGGGGCTGCGGCGCGGCATCGAGCTCGAGCGCATGGTCCAGGCGACCTCCACCCGCGCGGCCCAGCTGTTCGGCCTCTACCCGCGCAAGGGCACGATCCGGGTCGGGTCCGACGCCGACCTCGCGGTGGTGGACCTCGACGGCAGCTTCACCGTCACCGCCGAGACCCAGCACTCGGCGGCGGCGTACTCGCCCTGGGAGGGCACCGAGGTCGACCTGCGCGTCGTCCACACCGTCGTCGGCGGTCGCTTCGCCATGCGCGACGGCGTCGTCGCGGACACGCCGACCGGGCGCTACCTCAGCCGCACCGAGAGCGGCGCCGCCGCGCTGCACACCATCACCCAGCAGGAGGGCGAGACCCCCGCATGAGCATCCCGACCAGTGACCGTCCCTGGGAGGTGGGCGGCGCCGGCATCGTCGACGACACCACGCGCCGCCGCTACGAGCTCGCCGGCTTCGGCAGGCCCGTCGGCATGGGCAGCCGTCCCGCGCTGCTGATCATCGACGTGCAGTACCGCACGATCGGCACCACGCCCGCACCCTTCGAGGAGTCCGTCCAGGAGTTCACCACCTCCTGCGGCGAGGTCGGGCACGCGGCCGTGGCCCACATCGCCGACCTGGTGGGCCTCTTCCGTGCCAAGGGCTGGCCGATCCTCTACCCCCACGTCGCCCCGAAGCAGGCGTACGACACCGGTGCACTGGCTGCCAAGGTGCCCGGGATCATGGACGTGCCGGCCCGCGGCTACGACTTCGTCGAGGAGGTCGCACCCGTCGAGGGCGACGTGCTGGTCCCGAAGCGGCACCCCAGCGCGTTCTTCGGGACACCGCTGGCGAGCTACCTCGTCGAGGCCGGTGCCGACACGCTCGTCGTCACCGGGTGCACCACGTCGGGCTGCGTGCGCTCGAGCGTCGCCGACGCGTTCTCCTACAACTTCAAGGTGAGCGTCCCGTCCGACGCGGTCTACGACCGCAGCCCCGTCGTGCACGAGGCGAACCTGTTCGACATGGCCCAGAAGTACGCCGACGTCGCGACCACCGCAGAGATCCTGGAACGGCTCAGAACCATCCCCGAGGCGGGAGCCCGATGAGCGCAGCCACCGACGTCGACGTCATCGTCGTCGGCTCCGGCGGGTGCGGGCTCGCGGCCGGTCTCGCCGTGGCCGACACCGGTGCGAGCGTCGTCGTGCTGGAGAAGATGGACACCGCGCGGGGCAACACCTACGTCTCGACCGGCTCCATCCCCGGCGCCGGCACGACCTACCAGCGCGCGGCGGGCATCGAGGACGACCCGGCGCGCATGGAGGCTGACCTCCTGCGCCAGTCCGGTCCGCACGAGGCCGAGGACCTCACCGCGCTGCTGTCGCGCACCTCCGCGTCGCTGGTGGAGTGGCTGGTCGAGGACCACGCGATCGGTCTGCAGGTCATCACCGAGTACAAGCACGTCGGTCACAGCGTGCCGCGGCTCCACGCGCCCGCCGACAAGCGCGGCGCGTCGCTGATGAAGGACCTGCTCGCCGCCGCCGACAGGGCGGGTGTGGACGTGCTCGTCAACAACCCGGTGACCGAGCTGCTCGTCGAGGACGGCGCCGTCGTCGGGGTGCACGTCGACGGCCCGCGCTGCGGTTCCTACGACCTCCGGGCCGGCGCGGTGATCCTCGCCGCCAACGGCTTTGGCAACTCCTCCTCGCTGCGCGCCCGCTTCCTGCCCGACGTCGGCGACGCGCCCTACCTCGGAGCCGAGGGCTCGACGGGCGAGGCGATGACGTGGGCGATGGACCTGGGCGCAGCCACCGCCAACATGGAGGCCTTCCAGGGCTACGCCGCCGTCGCCGACCCGCACGGCTCGATCACCTCGTGGACCACGGTCGAGCAGGGCGCGGTCCTGGTCGACCCCGACGGGCGCCGGATGGGCGACGAGTCGGTCGGCTACTCCGGCTTCGCCGCCGTCGTGTCCGCGAGCACCACCACCTCGTGGGTCGTGATGGACGCAGCGATCCGCGAACGGGTGGCCGCGAAGGAGCCGGAGTTCGCCGAGCTCGTCGAGATGTCCGGGGTCAGGGAGGCGGAGACCGCAGAGGGCCTGGCCGAGGCGATCGGCTGTGACGCAGCCACGCTGCGGGCCACCCTCGACGCCGCCGGTGCCGCCGCTCGTGGCGAGTCCGACGACGAGCTGGGTCGCACCGACTGGGGCTACGGCGCGCTCGCCACGCCGCTGTGCGCGGTCCGCTCGCAGCCGGCCCTGTTCCACACCCAGGGTGGCGTGCGCGTCGACGCCGACGGGCGGGTGCTCCGCGCCGACGGCTCGGTCGTCGAGGGGCTGTACGCCGGTGGTGGTGTCGCGGCCGGCATCTCCGGGCGGTCCGGTGGAGCGGGCTACTCCTCGGGCAACGGCCTGCTCACCGCGCTCGGGCTCGGGCGGCTCGCGGGGGACCACGCCGGCCGCCGGGCTGCTTCCTCGCGTGCCTGAGGCGATCCGGTAGTTTCGCCGCAGACGGCGGGCGAGCAGGAGGCACATGTGGCAGGCGCATCGATGCCGGCACCGCTCGACGGCGACGCCACCTACGCGGACCGGAGCGTGGCGGTGCTGCGCACGATGATCCTCGACGGCTCGCTCTCGCCCGGCGAACGGCTCAACGAGGTGCACCTCTCGCAGGCGCTGGGCATCAGCCGCGGGCCCCTGCGCGAGGCGGTGCGCCGGCTGACGAGCGAGGGGCTGCTCCACCTCGTGCCGCACCGCGGGGCGTTCGTGCCGGCCTTCACCTCGGGCCAGCTCGCCGACCTCTACCAGCTGCGCATCGCTCTGGAGACGCACGCCGCTCGGCTCATCGCCGAGCTCGAGGACCGCTCGGGCGTGGAGGAGCTGGCCACCGCGCTCGACGACGCCGCAACACTGCTCGACGAGCAGGACTCGGCGGCGTACCCCACTGACCAGGACTTCCACGGCACCCTGCTGCGTCTGGCCGCCAACCCGGCGCTGATCGAGGCCGCGGAGTCGGTGTCGGCCCGGATCAGCCTGGCGCGGTCGCGATCGGCCAGTCAGCCGGCACGGGCCCGGGCGGCACTCGCCGAGCACCGCGAGATCCTCGCCGCCCTGGTGGGCGGGGACGCGGACGCGGCAGCCCGGCTGCTGCGGGCCCACCTCGAGCGCTCCCTGGACAACGCGACCTCGCTGCTGGACGCGCCGTCCTGAGGCCGGGGACCGTGCCCGAGCGACTCCCTACGCCAGCCGGTTGAGGACGTTCGTCATGTCGTCCTCGGTGTCTCCGCCGATCTTCTCGAAGACGATCTTCATGATCGGGTCGGCGATCTTGGCCGCGCCCTTCAGCTCGATGACGGCCTCGTAGGTCACCCGGCTGCCGGAGCCGTCGGGGTTCGGCACGACAGTGATGGTGTCGGTGGAGGTGGCGGTGTCGTTGCGACCTACCAGCACGATCGTGTCCGCGGTCAGCTGCTCGAGCGTGTAGGTGAGCTCGGTGCTGACGCCCGCGATCTTGGAGGTGTTGTGCCAGGTGGACCCGACCTGGACGGGCCCGGAGTCGTTGCGCGTGCACGACTCGGTGCCGGGGTCCCACTCCTCGGCGTTGCTGAAGTCCTTGAGGTAGTCCACCACCACGGCGGGCTCGGGGTGGACGTCGAAGGTGCGGCTCACGGTGGTCATGCTTCGACAGTAGGCACGTCGGGCCGGACGACGGTTCGCCCTCAGGGGTGCCCGGGCGCGGTCATCGTGTGGAGGTGCCGGCACGCGGCGGCGTACGTCGCCAGCAGGTCGATCCGGTCGCCGCTGTCGCGGGCCTCGGCCCACCGGTCCATCGCGACCCGGACGGCGACGCCGGCCGCCTGGACGGTGACCCGGGTCCCGAGGTCGTCGTCGAGGTCGAGGGCCGCGGTGGCACGCGCCACGAACGCGTCGAGCCGCTGGGCGTCGATGCTGACGGCCGCCTGGCGCAGCGCCGGTTCGGCGAGCATCAGGCGCCGCACGCGCAGGACCAGGCGACCGGCGTCGCTCCGTCCGTCGTCGAGGGCGGTGAGGATCTCGCCCCACATGTCCTCGAGCTGGGCGAGCAGCGGGCGGCCGGGAGCGAGGTCGTCGAGCATCTGCTCCACCCGGTCGTCGAGGTCGACGTGCGACACGAGCGCCGCCGCCTCCTTGGTCGCGAAGTAGCGGAAGAAGGTCCGCGCGGAGACGCCGGCCGCGGCGGCGATGTCGTCGACGGTCGTCTGGTCGACTCCCCGACGCTCGAAGAGGTCGAGAGCGGCGTCGCAGATCTCGCGCTCGGTCTGCTGGCGGCGGCGTTCGCGGAGGGCGGGCTGGCTCACCCGCCCAGGATAGGGAATGTCGGCGGTTTCCGCCTTGTTGGCAGTCACTGACACAATTCCCGCGACGACCACCGAGCACGAGGACTGATCCGCCGTGACCACGACCGACACCCCGACCGCCGCCGAGGTCGAGGCCGCCCGAGCAGGCGGGCACGGGCGACTCATCGGCCTGCTGGTCGCGTCCGCGTTCGTGGTGATCCTCAATGAGACGATCATGAGCGTCGCGCTGCCCGACCTGATGCGCGAGTTCGACGTCCCGGCGACCACCGCCCAGTGGCTGACGACCGCGTTCATGCTGACCATGGCCGTCGTCATCCCGGTGACCGGCTGGCTCCTGGTGCGGGTCCCGCTGCGGGCGGTGTTCATCGCCGCGATGTCGTCGTTCAGCGTGGGCACGCTGATCGCCGCGACGGCCCCGGTGTTCCCGCTGCTGGTCACCGGGCGCGTGGTCCAGGCCGTCGGCACCGCGCTGATGATGCCGCTGCTGATCACGACGGTTCTCAACGTCGTCGAGGAGGAGCGCCGCGGCCGGATGATGGGCACGATCTCCATCGTCATCTCCGTCGCGCCCGCGATCGGGCCGACGGTCTCGGGCCTGGTGCTCGACTCGCTCTCGTGGCGATGGATGTTCTGGATCGTGCTGCCCTTCGCGCTGCTGGCCCTGGCCGCGGGCTCGCGCTGGGTGCGCAACGTGACCGAGCCGCGGCGGGTGCCGATCGACGTGGTGTCGGTGGTGCTGTCGGCGCTGGCCTTCGGTGGCCTGATCTACGGCCTGAGCAGCATCGGCGAGAGCGCGAGCGGCCACACGCCGGTCCCGGTCTGGGCGCCCCTGGTCGTCGGCGCACTGGCGCTCGTCGTCTTCGTGGCGCGCCAGCTCCGGCTCGGCGACGCGGCGCTGCTCGACCTGCGGGCCTTCGCCGTGCGCACCTTCTCGATCGCCGTGGCGCTGGTGGCGGTCAGCATGATGGCGTTGTTCGGCACCCTGATCCTGCTGCCGCTCTACCTCCAGGGCGTGCTCGAGCTCTCGGTGCTCGATACCGGCCTGATGCTGCTGCCGGGCGGGATGACCATGGGCCTGCTGGCGCCGCTGGTGGGCCGCCTGTTCGACAAGGTCGGGCCGCGGCCCCTGGTCGCGCCCGGTGCTGCCGCGCTCAGCCTCGCCCTGTGGGGGATGACGACCCTCGGTGCCGGGTCCGACCGTTCGACGGTGATCGGGCTGCACGTCGTGATGTGCGTCGGGCTGGCCTTCATGTTCACGCCGCTCCTGACCTCGGCGCTCGGCTCGCTCCCGCCGCACCTCTACTCCCACGGCAGCGCGATCGTCTCGACCCTCCAGCAGCTCGCCGGTGCCGCCGGGACGGCGCTCTTCGTGACGGTGATGACGCGGGTGGTGGTGTCCCGCACCGACGAGGGCGCGACGCTGGTGGCGGCCACCGCCGACGGCGTGCACGCCGCGCTGATGTACGGCGCCGTGATCTCCGCGCTCGCGGTGGGCGTCTCGCTGTTCGTGCGCCGGCCGGCCCGCACGGCCCGCCGGTAGCATGCACCGCATGTCAGCGCAGATCCCCGGTCCGGGCACCACTGGCGGTGGCCGTCGGGACACCCGCCAGCGGCGGCTGCTGCGTGACCGGCTGGCCGAGCAGGACGCGTTCGTGAGTGCGCAGCAGATGTACGACGACCTGCGCACGAGCGGCGACCGGGTCGGCCTGGCCACGGTCTACCGCACGCTGCAGACGATGACCGAGGCCGGCGAGCTCGACGTGCTGCGCTCCGACGAGGGTGAGGTCCTCTACCGCCAGTGCGGGCCGAAGCACCACCACCACCTGGTCTGCCGCAGCTGCGGGGTGACCGTCGAGGTCGACGGGCCCGCCGTCGAGCGCTGGGCCACCAAGGCCGCCGACGACCACGGCTTCACCGACGTCACGCACGTCGTCGAGCTGTTCGGGCTCTGCGCGGCGTGCTCGCGGAAGAAGCGCTGAGCGCTCTAGCCCACCGAGTCGGTCAGCGGGGATCGAGGCCGGAAGGCCCACGCGGCCAGGGCGGTCGTCATCGGCACGGCCGCGATGAGCCCGATGGTCGCCACGGCGCTCCGCACGACCTCCTGCGCGACGACCTGGCTCGGCACCACCGCGGCGAGCGAGCCGTTGTCGGCCACCATCAGCACGAGCAACGGCAGCGACGAGCCGGCGTAGGCCAGCACGATGGTGTTGACGACCGAGGCGACGTGCGCCCGCCCGACGCGGCTGCCGGCGCGGTGGAGCTGGCGGAAGCCGTAGGCCGGGTTGGCGCGGGCGAGCTCGTCGACGGTGGCCGCCTGGGTCACCGTGACGTCGTCCAGCACGCCCAGCGAGCCGATCACGATCCCGGCCAGCAGCAGCCCGCGCATGTCGATGCCCTGGGTGAGGCCGACCGAGGCCGACAGGTCGTCGGTCACCCCCGTCAGGTGCAGGCCCGCCACCGCGACCGCGGCCAGCAGTCCGGTCAGGGCCAGGCTCGCGAGCGTGCCGAGCACCGCCACGGTGGTGGAGAGGCTGAGCCCGTGGGTCAGGTAGAGCACCACCAGCACGACCGCTGACGACCCGACGACGGCCACCAGCAAGGGGTTCTCGCCGCCGAGGATGGCGGGAATGACGAAGAGCGTCAGGATCGCGAAGGTCGCGCCGAGGCCCACCAGCGCGCTCACCCCGCGCCAGCGGCCGAAGGCGACGAGCGCCAGCACGAAGGCGGCGGCGAGGAGCCACAGGCCGGTGCCGCGCTGGTGGTCGACGACCGACCAGGTCACGCCGTCGGGCGACTCGCTGCGCAGCAGCAGGACGTCCTGGCCGACCTCGACGTCCGGTTCGCCGAGCCCGCCGGGCAGGGGTGCGGTGACCTCCTCGCCGGTCTCCAGCACCACCCGCACCCGGCCGCACCGCTGGACCTCCTCAGGCGCGCCGTCCGGGCAGGTCTCGACCACCGCGGCGGTGACACGGCCCGGGACCTCCGGGGCACCCGCGTCCGTGGCGCCGAGGGTGGTCGACGAGGGCCAGAGCCAGACCAGCGCCACCAGCGTCAGCAGGGCGAGGGGTGCGACGACCGCGAGGGCGGCCGTGCGGTGCAGCCGGGACCCGCTCGGATCCGCACGGCGGTGGTGGTGCGCGCCCATGCGTCTCCTGTCGGGTGGGGCTCGTGGCGGACCAGCATGGCAGGCCCGCGGCTGCCTCGCCTCAGCGGACCCGGCGCCCGCCGACCAGCCGGACCACGTGGTCGGCGGCCGCGATGTCCTCCTCGTCGTGGGTGACGCAGACGACGGCGACCCCGCGCTCGGTCGCCTCGGCGGCCAGGATGCGGCGAGCCGTCGCCCGGCTGTCGGCGTCGAGGCCGGCGGCCGGCTCGTCGAGCAGCAGCACGTCGGCGCGCTGCACGATGCCCTGGGCCAGGAGTGCGCGCTGTCGCTGCCCGCCGGACAGGGCGGCCAGCGCCCGGTGCTCGAGGCCGGTCAGTCCGACCCGCTGGACGGCCTCGGCCACGGCGAGCCGCACCTCGGCGCGCGGTCGACGGCGGCCCCACGTGCCCATCGCGACCACGTCGGAGACCGTGACCGGAAGGGTGTCCGGGACCGCCGGTCGCTGCACGACCAGCGCGGTGCTGCCACGCCGCTCGACGGTTCCGGCGCGCGGTCGTCGTACGCCGGCCAGCAGCTCGACGAGCGTCGACTTCCCGGCGCCGTTGGGGCCCGCGACGACGGTCACCGAGCCTGCGGTCAGCGCCACGGACACGTCGTGCAGGACGTCCTCGCGGTCGTGGGCGAAGCAGAGGCCGCGCGCGGCCAGGGGTGTCGAGGTGGGGGACATGCCGTGATCATACGCAATTGGTAATCGTTCTCATCTTCATTTAGTGTCCCGGTCCGTGATGCTCCTCGACCCGTTCGCCCACGACTTCATGCAGCGCGCCCTGATCGGCGGGTCACTCGTGGCCGTCGTCTGCGGCGTCGTCGGCACGTGGGTCGTCATCCGCGGGATGGCCTTCCTCGGAGAGGCGATCGGCCACGGGATGCTGCCGGGCGTCGCGCTCGCGACCCTGCTCGGCCTGCCCGTGGTGCTGGGCGGGGCGGCCAGCGCGGTCGTCATGAGTGCCACGATCGGCACGCTGCACCGCCGCGGTCGGTTGTCCTACGACACCGCGATCGGGCTGCTCTTCGTCGCCATGCTCTCGCTGGGCGTGATCATCGTGTCGCACTCGGGCAGCTTCGCGACCGACGCGACCGTGATGCTCTTCGGTGACGTGCTCGCCCTGCGGGCCGGCGACATCACCATGCTGGCGATCGCCCTTGCGGTGACGCTGGTGCTGGCCGCCGCCTTCCACCGGGCCTTCGTCGCCTCGGCCTTCGATCCCCGGGTCGCGCACGTCCTCGGTCTGCGTCCCGCGCTCGCCCAGGGGGTGCTCGTCGGCCTCGTCACCCTCGCGGTGGTCGCGTCCTACCAGGCCGTCGGGTCGCTGCTGGTGATCGGCCTGCTGCTCGCCCCGGCGGTCGCGGCCGGGCAGTGGACCCGCCGGATCCCCACGACGATGGCGCTCGCCGCGCTGCTCGGCGTGGGGGCAGTCCTCCTCGGCCTGCTCGTCTCGTGGCACGCCGGCACCGCCGCCGGATCGACGATCGCCTTCTCCGCGGTGATGCTCGCCGCCCTCTCTGCCGCTTCGGCCGCCCTTCTCACGCGTGTGCGACGCCAGGTCCCGGCCTCGGGCGCCGCACACGGCGCGCCCGTCCTCGCCACCTCCGACCGGAAGGCATGACCATCCGCACCCGAGCCGCCCTCGCGGGCACCCTCCTCCTCGTCACCGGCACGGCGTGCTCCGCCGACCCCGCCCCAGGTCCGTCGACCGAGTCCCTCGACAGCGACGACCACGGCGAGGTGGCCGGGGCGCAGGAGGTGGCCGAGCCCCAGCTCCACCTCGTCACGATCGCACCCGACGGTGCGGTGGGGATGCTCGACCTGCTCACCGAGGAGGCGGGCGACCTCGACCAGGTCGGCGCCCCATCGGCTGTCGCGACCGACGGGCGCTACGTGCTCGCCACGGTGCCCGGTGGCGTCGACGTCGTCGACAGCGGCGCATGGACCTGGGACCACGGTGACCACTTCCACTACTACCGCGCCGAGCCGCGCGCCCTCGGCACGGTGGCCGGCACCGGTCCGGCCACCATTGCGACCGGTCCGCTCTCGACGGCGGGTGGCACCGGCGTCTTCTTCGAGGAGACCGGTGAGGCCGTGCTGCTTGACAACGCGGCCCTGGCCCGTGGCGCGGTCGAGGAGACCTTCCGGTTGGAGGCCGAGCCTCACGCAGGGCTCGTCGCGCCGTTCGCGGACGGCGCCGTCGTCAGCGTCCCCGACGGGTCCGGGGGTGCCGGTGAGGTCGAGCTCGTCGGCGCCGACGGCGAACCGGTCGACGGCTTCCGCGAGGAGTGCGCCGACGCCAGCGGCACCATCACGACGGTGGTCGGGCTCGTCGTCGGCTGCGCGGACGGCGCGCTGCTCTGGACGTACGACGACGGGGAGCCGGCCGTCGAACGGATCGCCTACCCCGACGGGCTCGTCGCACCGCCCGCGAGGACGTTCGACGCACGCAAGGGACGGCCGACCGTCGCCGCTCTCGCCGGCCGGACCGGCTTCTGGCTGCTCGACACCCGCGAGCGCAGCTGGGACCTGGTCGAGACCGGGACGCCGCTCGTGGCGGTGTCCGCCTCGGACGACGCCGACGGCCACGTGGTCGCCCTCGACCGGTCCGGCCGGGTGCGGGTGTACGCCGCCGGGTCGGGCGAGCAGCTCGCCGCCACCGGGCCGCTGCTGGCGGGCTCGCTGCGCGACGACGCCGCGCAGGTCGGCCTGGTGGTGGACCAGGGCCGGGCCTACGTCAACGCGCCCGCAGACGGGGTCGTCCTCGAGATCGACTACGCCGACGGCGCCCGCATCGCCCGGCGCCTCGAGACGCAGCCGGCGCCGGCCTTCTTCGCGGAGACCGGCCGATGAGGCGCGCGGCTGCGACGCTGCTCGTCGCGACCCTCGCCCTGGCCGGGTGCTCGGGGAGCACGTCGTCCGACGGCCCGCAGGTCGTGGTGACCACCAACATCCTGGGCGACGTCGTCCGCACCGTGGTCGGCGACGAGGCCGAGGTGACCGTGCTGATGAAGCCCGACGCCGACCCGCACTCCTTCGAGATCTCAGCCCAGGAGGCCGCCCTCCTGCGCGGCGCCGACCTGGTCGTCTCCAACGGCCTCGGGCTCGAGGAGGGACTGCAGCGCCACCTCGACGGCGCCGTCGAGGCCGGGGTGGAGACGTTCGTCGCGGGCGACCACGTCGAGGTGCTCGACTACTCCGCCGAGCAGGGCGGTGCGCCGGACCCGCACTTCTGGACCGACCCGACGCAGATGGCCGGCGTCGTCGATGCGCTGACCGACGAGCTCACCGACGTCGAGGGCCTGGACGGTGCCGTCGTCGCGGAGCAGGCGGCGGCCTACCGGGCCGAGCTGGAGAACCTCGACGCCGACATGGAGAGCGCCTTCGCCGCGATAGCCGAGGAGCGGCGCAGCCTGGTGACCAACCACCACGTCTTCGGCTACCTCGCCGACCGGTTCGGCTTCCGGGTGGTGGGTGCCGTCGTCCCGGGCGGCACCACGCTCGCCTCGCCGAGCGCCGCGGACCTCGAGGACCTCGCTCGGGCGATCGAGGACGCCGGGGTGCCGACGATCTTCGCCGAGTCCTCCCAGCCCGACCGACTGGTGCAGGTGCTGGCCGACGAGGCCGGCGTCGACGTCGAGGTCGTCGAGCTCTTCACCGAGTCGCTCACCGCCGCGGGCGGTGGCGCCGAGACCTACCTGGACATGCAACGCGCCAACACCGAGCGCATCGCCGCAGGCCTCTCGCAGTGAGGGCCTCGACCGAAAGGAACACCATGCAGCACCGACAGATCCGGGGCCTGCGGGCCGCCGCCCCCGTGGCGGTCCTCGCCCTGGCCCTCACGGCCTGCGGGTCCGACGGGGAGGCCGACCCGGCCACCTCGGCGGGCTCGGAGGAGACCACCGCGGCCACCAGCACACCCACCACGAGCGAGGCGGCCGCCGAGGCGGGCAGCCGGCTCGCGGTGTCGTACGAGGGTGGCGTCGCCGTCCTCGACGCCGACACGCTCGAGGTCGTCGACGAGTTCGACTCCGAGGAGTTCACCCGCCTCAACGCCGCCGGCGACGGGCGCCACGTCTTCGTCACCACGACCGCCGGCTTCCAGGTGCTCGACACCGCGACGCCCGAGCTGACCGACGTCGTCCTCCCCGCCGAGGCGGCCGGGCACGTCGTGCGCCACGGCGGGAAGACGGTCCTGTTCGCCGACGGGACCGGCGAGACGACGATCTTCGACACCGACGCGCTGCTCGCAGCCGACGGAGCTCTCCCCGAGTCCGAGACCTGGACCGCGCCCGAGGCGCACCACGGTGTCTCGATCGTGCTCGAGGACGGCACCCTGGTGACCACCGTGGGCGACGAGGAGTCGCGCTCCGGTGCGGTCGCGCTGGCCGACGAGGGCACCGGCGACGAGATCGCCAGCAGCGACCAGTGCCCGAGCATCCACGGCGAGGGCACGGCCGCCGGCGAGGCCGTCGTCTTCGGCTGCGAGGACGGCGCGCTGCTCTTCAAGGACGGCGCCTTCGAGAAGCTCCAGGCGCCCGACGACTACGGCCGGATGGGCAACGCCTACGTCTCGGAGACCAGCCCGCTCGTCGTCGGCGACTACAAGACCGACCCCGACGCCGAGGGCTACCTCCTCGACCAGGTCGCGCTGATCGACACCGAGGCCGCCACCCTCGAGCCCGTCAGCCTGCCGAAGGGCGTCGAGTACACCTGGCGCGGCGTCGTCCGCGGCCCGGACGACCTGGCCTACCTGCTCGGCACCGACGGCGCGATCCACGTCCTCGACCCCGCCACCGGCGAGCTCACGCGGGACTTCCCGGTCGTCGAGCCGTGGGAGGGGCCGGCCGACTGGCAGAACCCGCACCCGGCGCTGATCGTCCACGAGGGCACGGCGTACGTCGCCGAGCCCGCGAGCAACCAGGTGCACGCGGTCGACCTGGCCACCGGAGAGGTGACCGCCTCGGTCGAGCTCGACCACGAGCCCAACGAGATGGCGGTTGCACTGGGCTGACCTCCCGCGAGCAGGCCCGACGGGGCGTCCCGGGAGATCGCTTCCCGGGGCGCCCTCGTGGCGCTCCGCCTACGATCTGCGCATGCAGCCGTACCCGCCCGTCGGCCCCGTCGCCACCCGCAGGCCCCCGAAGTGGCTCTGGCTCCTGCCGGTGCTGTCCATCGGCCTGCTGGCGTTCGTCCCACCCATCGCCATCGCCGCCAAGGCGAGGACGCGCAGGACATGGGCGTGGGCGATCGGCCTCTCCGCGGCCTGGCTGGTCGGCTTCGCCACCATCGGCTCCAGCGAGTCCGACAGCGCCACGTCGGACCTCGGCGGCTTCATCTACTTCGGGACGTGGATCGCGTGCGTGGTCTACGCGCTCGTGATGGGACCCAAGGTCCCGTGGCCGGCCAAGGGTGCCTACGTCCCCGCCGGACCGCCGCCCTTCGACCCCAACGCCGCCGCGGTGGCCGGTGTGCACGCCGGGCGGCAGAAGCGCCACGAGGCGCGCGAGCTGGCGCGACGCGACCCGATGATGGCGCGCGACCTGCGCATCGGCCGCCCCGACCTGCCGCGGCAGTACGACGACGGCGGGCTGGTCGACGTCAACAGCGCCCCGGCCGAGGTGATGGGCCAGTGGCTCGGGCTCGCTCCCGCCGAGGCCGCGCAGGTCTTCGACGCCCGCCAGCAGCTCGGCCGGTTCGAGCACGCGGAGGACCTGGTCAACCTCGCCGGCCTCGAGCCGAGCACCTTCGACCGGGTCAGCGAGCGCGTCATCGTGATGTGAGGCCGGCTGGCACACTCGTGCCGTGACCGACACCCTTGCGGCCGTCCTGTGGGACATGGACGGCACCCTCATCGACTCCGAGCCGATCTGGATCGCGCAGCAGTTCGTGATGGTCGAGGCCCACGGCGGCACGTGGTCGCACGAGCAGGGCCTCGAGCTCGTCGGCTCCGACATGATGACGACCGCCGTCGCCATGCAGGCCGCCGGCGTCGACCTGGAGGCCGGCCCGCTCGTCGCCGACCTCGAGCAGCGGGTGCTCGAGTCGTTGCGCACGACGGTCCCGTGGTGTCCGGGTGTGCCGGGCCTGCTGGCCGCGCTGCGGGCCGAGGGGGTGCTGTGCGCGATCGCCACGACGTCCTCGCACGAGATGGCAGCACTGGTGGCCGCCGCCGCGCCCGAGGGGACCTTCGGCGCGATCGTCGGCGGAGACGACGTCACGCAGACCAAGCCGTCGCCGGAGCCCTACCTCCGCGCGGCCGAGCTGCTCGGCGTACGCATCGAGCAGTGCGTCGCGGTCGAGGACTCGCCCAACGGCCTGCGCTCGGCCGTCGCCTCCGGCGCCGCCAGCCTCGCGATCCCCCACGACGCCGCCCTCCCGACCGAGGGCGACTTCACCACCTGGCCGACCCTCGAGGGCCGGACGGTCGCCGACCTGGCCTCGCTGGTCCTCTGAGGGTGGCGGCCTGCGACATCTCGCAGGCGGGATCCGCCGTCGTACGCCGCCAGGGTGGCGGCAGATCGCCTGCCGGGGTGGCTCGGGGGTGCGATGTGCCGCGACCTCAGCAGATGACGGGCTACTCCCGGTGCCCGAGCGACGTCGGCACGACGAGGGGCGTGCCGGAGACGGGGTCCTCGATCACGACGCAGGGCAGCCCGAAGACGTCGTGCACGAGCTCGGGGGTGAAGACGTCGCGCGGCGCGCCCTCGGCGGCGATCGCGCCGTCCTTCATCACGATGAGGTGCGTGGCGTAGCGGGTGGCCTGGTTGAGGTCGTGGAGCACGGCGACGAGGGTGCTGCCGGCCCGGTTGAGCTGGGCGAGGAGATCGAGCAGGTCGATCTGGTGGGCGATGTCGAGATAGGTCGTCGGCTCGTCGAGCAGGAGCAGCGGCGTCTCCTGCGCGAGGGCCATCGCGACCCACACGCGCTGGCGCTGGCCACCGGAGAGCTGGTCGACCGGGCGGGAGGCGAGGTCGGCGACGCCGGTGGCGGCCATGGCCCGGTCGACGGCCTCCTTGTCGGCCGGTGACCACTGGCGGATCAGGCCCTGGTGGGGATAGCGGCCGCGGCCGACGAGGTCGGCGACCGTGATGCCGTCCGGCGCCTGCGAGGTCTGGGGGAGCAGGCCCACCAGCCGGGCCGCCTCCTTGGCGCGGTAGTCGGAGACGGCCCTGCCGTCCAGCACGACCTGGCCCGACGACGGCTTGAGCAGCCGGACGAGCGAGCGGAGCAGGGTGGACTTGCCGCACCCGTTGGGGCCGATGATCACGGTGAAGGAGCCGTCGGGGATCTCGACGGTGAGGTCGGTGGAGACGACTCGCCGGTCGTAGGCCAGTGTCACCGCCTCCGCAGCGAGCCTGCTGGTGCGGGCCTCGCCCGTGGGGGAGATCTCGGTCATGCGGCCTTCCTTCGGGCTTCGTGGGCCAGCAGCCACAGGAGGTAGACGCCGCCGACGACCACCGTGACCACGCCGACGGGCAGGGCCTGCGGCATCCAGTGTTGCGCGGCGAAGTCGGCGAGCAGGAGGAGGAACGCCCCGGTCAGCGCCGAGGCGGTCAGCGGCAGGCCGGCCGAGCGGCACAGCCGGTGCGCGACCTGCGGCGCCGACAGGGCGACGAACGCGATCGGTCCGGCGACCGCGGTGACGGCGGCCGTCAGCCCGACGGCGGTGACGATCAGCGCCAGCCGCACCGGCTCGACGCGTACGCCGTGCGCGCGGGCCGCGTCGTCGCCGAGCTCGAGCTGGCGCAGTGGGCCGCTCAGCGCGGCGACGACGGGCAGGAGCAGGCCGATGAGGACGAGCGCGGGGACGACGTCTCCCCAGGTGAGCAGGTTGAGCGAGCCGGCGCCCCAGGTGGCGGCCGCGACGGCGACCTCGAGCTTGGCGCGCAAAAGGAGGTAGGTGTTGACCGACGCGAGGAGTGCGGTGACCGCGATGCCGACGATGATCAGCCGGAAGCCGGCCACGCCGCCCTGCCAGGCGAGGGCGTAGACGAGCAGCGCCGTGCCGATGCCGCCGACGAGGGCGCCCCCCGCCACCGCGGACGCCGAGGTGCCGATGGTCGTGATCACGACCAGGGCGCCGGTGTAGGAGCCGGTCGAGAAGCCGATCACGTCGGGCGAGCCGAGCGGGTTGCGGGTCAGGCTCTGGAAGACCGCACCTGCCAGGCCGAGCGCCGCGCCGAACACCGCGGCGGCGAGGATGCGCGGCAGCCGCTCGTGCAGCACGACGTAGCGCGGATAGCCGGCGCCGAGGTCGCGGATGCTGTCGACCACCTCGAGCGGCGTCATCCTCAGGCTGCCGGTGCCGAGGGCGACCAGGCCGAGCACGACGACGGCCGCGACGAGGGAGAGCGAGACGACACCGGCGCGGGTGCGCGTCCGACGTACGGCGCCGGCGCGTGCCTGCTCGGCCGACGCAGGCGCCTCGGGCAGGTCCAGCGACGCGCTCACAGGGCGGCCATCCGGTAGCGGCGGACCAGGAACACCAGCACCGGCGCGCCGATGAAGGCGGTGACGATGCCGGCCGGGATCTCGCCGACCGGCAGCAGCAGTCGACCGACGATGTCGGCGGTGACCAGCAGGACCGGTCCGAGCAGGACCGTGAACGCCATGATCCAGCGCTGGTCGGGCCCCGAGATCCGGCGGGCGACGTGGGGGACCATCAGGCCGATGAACGTGACCGGCCCGGCGATGGCGGTCGCCCCGCCGGCGAGCAGGGTGACCGCCACGACCGCGATCGTGCGGGTGCGGAGCACGCGGGCGCCGAGGCTGGCGGCGAGGTCGTCGCCGAGGGCGACGGCGTTCAGCGCGCGGCCCAGGAGGAGCGCGACGACCGCGCCCGCGACGATCCAGGGCGCGGCGGGCGCGACGACCTCCCAGCCGCGGTCCTTGAGCGAGCCGGCCTGCCAGGCGCGCAGCGCGTCGAAGGAGCGCGGGTTGGTCAGGACCAGGCCGGAGGTGACCCCGTTGAGCAGCGCGGCGAGGGCGACCCCGGCGAGGGTGAGCCGGGCGATGCTGACCGAGCCCCGGTGGACGGCGCCGATCAGGTAGACCACGACCGTGGCCGTCAGCGCGCCGAGGAAGGCCAGCCAGAGGTACGTCGACGGCGAGACGACACCGCCGAGCGCGATCCCCAGCGCGATCGCGAATGCCGAGCCCGAGGTGACGCCGAGGATGCCGGGATCGGCCAGCGGGTTGCGTGTCACCGCCTGCATCAGTGCCCCGGCGACACCGAGTCCGAGTCCGGCGGCGAGCGCCGCCACCGTGCGTGGCACCCGGTCGTCGAGGATCACCGTCGCGTCGAAGGAACCGTCCCCGGAGCCGGTGACGGTGCGCCACACGACGTCGAGGGGGATCGCCCGCGCGCCCACGGCCAGGCTGACCGCGCACGCGAGGAGCAGGACCGCGAGGCAGGCGGCGAGCGCCAGCACCCGCGTGCCCAGCGGGCGCTCGGTCTCGTCGGGACCCACGCCGACCGCCGCGGCGGGGGCGGCGGCGAGCGGTCCGTCCCCCCCGAGGGTGGACGGTTCGGCGACGGGCATAGGCAAAGGTTAGGCTCACCTAAGCCCGATCGACCAGACGGGCCCCAGGCTGACCTGCCGAGCTCCCGAGAGGCACCCCGACCATGATCACCACCCTGCGCCGCCCCGCGGCCGCCCTCGCCGCCGCCGCGCTCGCCCTGAGCCTGGCCGCGTGCACCAACTCCGCCGAGGACGCGGGCGCCGATGCGGCCGACGGCGAGTCGACGTCGGAGGGCCCGCGCACCGTCGACACCAAGTTCGGTGAGATCGAGGTCCCGGGCGACCCGCAGAAGGTCGTGGCCCTCGGGTGGGGCGACGCCGAGACCGCGCTCGCCCTCGGTGTCCAGCCGATCGGTGCCTCCGACTGGCTCGGCTTCGGCGAGGACGACGACGGCGTCGGCCCGTGGGCCCAGGGGCTCTACGACGAGTCGCCGGAGCTCTTCGGCACCCTCGAGCTCGACACCCAGGCGGTCGGCGCCCTCGAGCCCGACCTGATCCTCGACGTCCGCTCGTCGGGTGACCAGGACCGCTACGACGCGCTCAGCAAGATCGCACCGGTCATCGGCGTCCCCGAGGGCGGTGACTCCTACCTCACCACGACCGAGCAGCAGGTCACGATGATCGCCGCGGCGCTCGGCAAGGAGGAGCTCGGCCAGGAGCTGCTCGACGGTGTCGACGACGCGTTCGCGACCGCACGCGAGGAGCACCCCGAGCTCGACGGCCTCTCCTCCACCGTGTCGGCGTACTCCAGCGACGGCTGGGGCGTCTACACCGAGGGCGACGCCCGCGTGCAGTTCATGGAGAACCTCGGCCTCACCCAATCCGAGGACGTCGCGGCGATCGAGTCGGACTCGTTCTACGTGCCGGTCTCCAACGAGGAGCTCGACCTCCTCGACGCCGACGTGATGGTGAGCTTCCCGATCTTCGTCGAGGCCTCCGAGATCTCGAAGCAGAGGCTCTACAACGCCCTGCCCGCCGTCGAGGACGGCCGCGCGGTCCTCATCGACGACCTCGACCTGAGCAACGCCTTCTCGATCGCCACGACCCTCGGCATCGAGTACGCCATCGACAACGTCACCCCCCTGCTGGCCGACGCGGCCGCGAAGTAGCGGTACGTCGACCGCCGGTGCGGTGCGCGCCCGGTCCTGGAGGCGGACGACAGCTGTCCTCGGGGACGGCCGGTCGGCACCGCAGGTGGAGGTGTCGACCCCGCCTGCGTTGACACCGTCTCGGTGTGACCACGAACCGCGTCCCGTCCCTCCGTCCGCTCGCCGCCATCGTCCTCGCGCTCGGCCTGCTCGCCCTCGGCTGCCGCGCCGCAGACGTCCCGGTCGGCTCCCTGCTGTCGAGCAGCGAGACGCCGGATCTCTCCCGGCCGACGGGCAAGCCGGAGCTCGACCGGATCGACCCCGACCTGCGGGCGGCGTTCGAGTCCGCGCGCGCCGACGCCGCGCGCGACGGCGTACGCCTCCACATCACCAGCGGCTGGCGCAGCCGCGCCCACCAGGAGCGGCTCTTCGAGGACGCGCTGGTGAAGTACGGCAGTGCCGAGGAGGCGAACCGCTGGGTCGCGACGCCCGACACCTCGGCCCACGTCACCGGCGACGCCATCGACATCGGCCCCACCGACGGGGCCATCTGGGTCGGCCAGCACGGGTCGGCGTACGGGCTGTGCCAGACCTTCGCCAACGAGATCTGGCACTTCGAGCTGCTCACCGAGCCCGGCGGCACCTGCCCCGACATGCTCGCCGACGGGAGCGCCCTCCGCTGACCCGCCCCCGATATCTGAGGACGCCACGTACGGCCAAGGCCCTGGATGACGTACGCGCCGTCCTCAGATATCCGGAGGGACCTGTGCGGACTAGCCTGCAGGGCATGGCACCTCGCATCGCGACGAACACCTCGGTCGAGCTCGACGAGCTCCTGGACTTCGTCCGGCCCCGGCACCGGATGGTGCTGCTGACGAAGCGGGCCGACGGCGCCCCGCAGGCCTCGCCGGTGTCCGGCGGGGTCGACGACGCCGGGCGGATCGTCATCGCGACCTATCCCCAGCGTGCGAAGACGAGGAACGCCCGGCGGCGCCCGGAGGTCTCGGTCGTCGTGCTCTCCGACGAGTGGGACGACGCGTGGGTGCAGGTCGACGGCGAGGCCGAGGTGCTCGACGCCAGCGAGGGCGAGGCCGCGCTGGACGCGTTCGTGGAGTACTTCCGCAGCATCGCCGGCGAGCACTCCGACTGGGCGGAGTACCGGCAGGCGATGCTCGACCAGGGCAAGTCGCTGCTGCGGGTCACCCCCACCCGGTGGGGCACCGTGTCGACCGGTGGCTTCCCCGCCGAGATCGCCGACCGCACCTGAGCCCACGTCCGGGCTTTCACCCCGGCTGTCACCATGACAGGCATGCAGACCGCGACCCGCGAGCCCGACTGGAAGAGCGCCGCCCTGCTCACCGGCGGCTTCGTGGCGCTGCTCTGGGTGCTCGAGGTCGTCGACCTCGCGACCGGCAACGCGCTGGACGGCTACGGCGTGCAGCCCCGCTCGGAGGAGGGCC
Source organism: Nocardioides hwasunensis (assembly GCF_014779665.1). Taxonomy (GTDB): domain Bacteria; phylum Actinomycetota; class Actinomycetes; order Propionibacteriales; family Nocardioidaceae; genus Nocardioides; species Nocardioides hwasunensis. The sequence goes on from NZ_JACXYY010000005.1 coordinate 293,856, forward strand.
TGCTCGGCATCGTCTTCGCGCCGGTGCTGCACTTCGGCTTCGACCACCTCGTCAGCAACACCGTCCCGGTCCTGGTGCTCGGCTTCCTGACCCTCGCCACCGGCATCGCCCGCGGCCTGCTCGCAACGGCGATCATCTGGTTCGTCGGCGGCGTCGGCGTGTGGCTGTTCGCGCCGTCCCTCAGCAACCACGCCGGTGCCTCGGTGCTGGTCTTCGGCTGGATCGTCTACCTGGTGGTGCGCGGATTCCTCAACCGCCACACGACCGAGATCCTCATCGGCGTCGCGGTCTTCCTGCTCTACAGCACGGTGCTGCTCGGGGTCCTGCCCGGCCAGCCGGGTGTCTCGTGGCAGGGGCACCTCTTCGGCGCGATCGGCGGCTTCCTCGCCGCACGCCTGCTGACCCGGGGCGCGCGGCGAGGGGCCGAGGTCACCTACTGACGAGCCGGGCGCTCACGAGTCCGTGGCAGGGCCGTCCGGGGTCGCGCCGCCCTCGGAGCCCCACCCCTCGTCGTCCGTCTCGTGGGCGGGATCGTCCTGCAAGTCGGGGTTATTGGCGGGGTCGGTGTCGAGGTGGGTCTGGGGATCGTCGTGAGGGCTCTGCTGCTGGTCGGACGTGGTCATGCTGGCTCCTGGGCTGGTCTGGGTCGTCCCGTCATTCGTACTCCGCGCCACCGGATCGGCCAGCACCCCCACGGGTGGTGGTGGCCGGGTGCAGTCTCCGCCCGCCCGGGCGGGTGTGGTGTCGCAGGAGCCGCGGAGGGACCATCGAACGATCAGGCCACACCGATGCAAAGGGGATGCCGTGGAGCTGTTGCCCCAGAGCAGAGAGGCCCTGGACGAGTACGTCACCCCGTCGCTGGACGACGTGGAGGCGCTGCTGAGGGTGATCGAGGGCTGGGCCGTGCGCACCGTCCCCGAGTGCGTCGCGCTCAGCGTCACCCTCCTCGACGAGGACCTGACGTTCACGCTCGTCGACAGCGAGGCGGCGTCGCGAGCGCCCGTGCCCACGGTGACCGAGGTCGAGGCATCGAGCGAGGTGCACGCCCTCGACGAGCTGGGGTGGGCCGACATGGCTCGTGAACGGGCCTTCGCCGGCATCGCCAGCACCGTGTCCCTCCCCGTGGTGGAGCACGGCCGGGCGGTGCTCACCATCGACCTCTACGCCTCCACGGCGCACGCCTTCCACGACCGGATCGACGGCCTGGTGGAGGCGCTCGGCGCCTGGCAGGCGGGCGCGGTGACCAACGCCGACCTCGGCTTCGAGACCCTCAGGCGCGCCGAGGAGGCCCCCGAGCGGCTGCGCGAGCAGCGCCTCGTCGACGTGGCGGTGGGTCTGGTCGCCGCCCATGTCGGGGTGACGACCGACGAGGCGCTGATCCTGGTCCGCAACGCCGCCGAGCGTGCCGGCGTGGCCGAGACCCAGGTCGCCGTGGTGGCGCAGGCGCTCTTCGCCTGACCGGTGTCCGTCGCGAGCATGCATCGGCCCCGGGCGGGGTACGGGAGGCGATGGACAGCGAGACGACCGGGGTGGCGCGCCAGCTGAGGCTGGCGCTGCTCGACGACAGCGAGCTCGTCGTGCACGGGCTCCGCACGATGCTGGAGCCGTACGCCGCCCGGGTCTCGGTCGTGTCCTTCGACGCGGGTGGTTCGGGCGCGCCGGCCGACCTGGTCCTCTACGAGCCGGCAGCCCGCCGGAGGGCAGGGACGGGGGGAGGGACGCCGACGCGGGTCGCGCCCCGGATGGTCGCCTTCGGCTGGGACTGCAGTGCGCAGGCGGTGTCGACCGAGATGGCGCGAGGTGCGGTGGGATTCGTGAGCAAGTGGCTGCCGGCCCGCCGGCTGCTCCAGGACCTGGTGCACATCGCGGGCGGTCGCACAGTGGTCGACGCCTGGTCGGGCCAGCGAGAGGTGGAGCAGCCCGTCGCGCGCGAGTGGCACCTGACCCACCGGGAGGCCGAGGTCCTCGCGCTGATCGCCGCAGGTCGGTCCAACGCCCAGATCGCCCTGCACTGCCACCTGAGCATCAACTCGGTGAAGTCCTACATCCGGGGCGCCTACATCAAGATCGGCGTCGGCTCGCGGTCGCAGGCGGTGCTCTGGGCGATCCAGCACGGGATGCTCGTCTCCGAGGCCGCGCCGACGCGCGCGCAGGCGGAGCTCGCCGCGCCGGCGCCCGGGGACGGCAGTTCGTGAGCCACCCGGTCCCTCACGCGGGGTCGGGGGCAGGAGCGATGGGCGTGTCGCGGTCCGAGACGATCTGGGCCGCGAGATCGCGCAGCTTGCGGTTGTCCTGCGAGGAGATGCGTCGCATCGCGGCGAAGGCCGCGTGCTCGTCGAGGCCGTAGCGTTCCATCAGCATGCCCATGGCCTGTCCGATGACCGTCCGGGACTCGAGGGCCGTGGCGAGCTGGTGGTCGTTGATCGCCTTGGCCAGCGCGACCGCACACATCGCGGCGACCACCTGTCCGTGCTGCACGTCGACCTCGGAGAACGCGTGAGGCGTGCGGGAGTAGAGGTTGAGGGCGCCCCAGGAGCGGTCGTGCCGGGTGAAGAGCCGGAAGCTCAGGCTCGCACGCACCCCGAGCTCCAGCACCATCGCACGTCCCCAGATCGGCCACCGGCTGTCGGTGGCGAGGTCTCCGATGATGACCACGGGGTCGTTGCGGATCGCCTCGTAGCACGGCCCCTGCTCCAGCTCGAACTGCGAGTCGTCGAGCTGACGCAGCAGCTCGTTGGTGGCGGCGGGCGTCCGGATCCGGTCGGGCTCGATGAGCGAGACCCCGACGAAGTCGCAGGAGTCGAAGAACTCAGGAGTGATCTCGACCATCCGCTGCAGCGTGTGCGGCGGGTCCACCTGGTCGTGCAGCTCTCGCACGGCCTCGGCGAGCCGACGCTGGAAGTCCTCACGCCCCACGGTCCGGCCTTCCTGTCTCCGTCGACCGTCGCACCCGTCGTGCCGCGCGACAAGGGGCTCGCGCGGCGGATCTCGCCAGCTCCCCCCGAGGGGTGAGTGGCGTGGTTGCGCCGGGGGCCCCGGGGCCGCTCAGGCGGGAAGAGAACCGGTGTCGAGGAGGTGCTCGGCGATCGTGCCGATCTTGGTGCGCCGGTTGCGCGCGGTCGATCGGAGAGCCTGGAACGCGGTGACGGCGTCGGCGCCCATCGATGCCATCAGGTAGCCGACGGCGCGCTCGATCACGACCCGGTAGTCGAGGGCGTACTGCAGCTGCTTGGCCAGCTCGCCGGCCGTGTGGGCCTCGAGCGCGGCGGCGAGCGTGGTGGCGATGACCTCGGAGTAGCGGGCCAGCGCCGTCACCTCGCTGTCGTCCCAGTCGTGGACCCGCTCGCGGTAGACGTCGAGGGTGCCGACGGTGACGCCGCCGAGCTGGATGGGGGTGCCGAGCACCGCGCGGACCGGCTGACCCACCATTGCCTCGGCCAGCCGCGGCCAGCGGACGGTCTCGGTGGTGACGTCGCGACTGGTGATGACCTTCGCCTGCCAGAACGACTCCGTGCAGGGCCCCTCACCGGCCTCGGACTCCATGCGCTCCAGCAGCCGGCCCGGGCCGGCGCTGGCGGCGGCGTAGGAGAGCACGTCCTGCTCGTCGGCGATCAGGATGCCCGCACCGTCGACGTCGAAGAGGTCGACGCACGCCTCCACGACGAGCTTGAGCGAGGAGGAGAGGGTGCCGTCGTCGGCGGGGGACTGGACGAGCGTGCGAAGGCTGTCGGCAAGGGCGGTGGCGTCGATGGTCATCGCTCCAGATCATCTCGCGGCCACGGCCCGGCTGGCCAGCCCGCGGGCGGTAGGTGGTCCAGGAGGATCGTGAGGAGCCGCCGGTCCTCGGCCGTGGCCGTGCCGTCGTGCGTGCTCACGAGCACCTGCGCCACGGTCTGCACGTCCGTGCCCGTGCGATGGGAGACCCGGACCAGCAGGCGACGCGCCTGCGCCGTGGTGCACGCGAAGCGGACGGATGCCAGTCCGACGGCCATGCCGACGGCACGGTGCGACCGGCCCGTGTGGTGGAGGTGGGCGATCTCGTCGTGGAGAGCGTCGGCGGGCTGCGCGGGCTCGCCGGGGTGAGGGGGTGTCACGGGCATGCGTCATCACCTTTCAATGACGTCGGGACCGCGGACACAGGGCGGAGCGTTCGATCAGCACGAGCACCTTACAGGGGGTCTCCGCGGCGATTCGGCCATGGTCTCGTGGGTGGTCGGGCTAGGGTCGTGGGGGACTCGAGCCCGCGGTCTTCGTCACGATCTTCGTGAGGCCCTCGATGCCCGACTCCGCCCGCCGGTCCCTGCCCCACGCCTTCGACTTCGAGGGTGACGGGGAACGGGCGCACCACTGGCTCGAGTCCGCGTACGGCACCACGCTGCGCCTCCGCGGCCGCACGGGCACCGTGCGGCACCGCCGCACCGACCACGCCGCCATCGCGTTCGACCACCTCACGATCGGCGCGCGGTTCGAGTTCGGCTCCGACCCGATGCGCGGCCTGGTGGTGGTCGACGTCCTCTCCGGCGACCTGGAGTACACCCGCGACCACGTGACGGACCGTGGCCGCGACGGCGACACCGTGCTGGTCGCAGGTCTCGACATGCCGTTCCGCGGCCGCGTCGACAGCTGCGCCCTGCGGACCACCACCTTCGACGTCGACGCCGTGGGTGCCGCGGTGCAGGACCTCGTGCCGGACCACCCGCGGCAGCGGGTCAGCTTCAGCTCGTACGTCCCTCGTTCGGCTGTCGCGGGCGCCCGGTGGCGTGCGACGGTCGACGAGCTCGCCACCTTCTTCCCGGGCGAGGAGTCGCCCCTCGGGCGAGGCGAGGCCGCACGGCTGCTCGGCCACACGCTGCTGGACACCTTCCCCAACGACGTGGTGGGCGCCGGAGACCCGCTGCAGTCGGGTCGCGACGCGCGCGACGCCACGCCGTCCACGATCAGGCGCGCGGTGCGCGTGATCGAGGAGCGTGCCCACGAGGACCTCAGCCTCGCCGACCTGGCCCTCGCGTGCCGCGTGACGCCCCGGACGCTGCAGTACGCGTTCCGCCGACACCTCGGCTGCACACCGGCGTCCTACCTGCGCAGGGTCCGCCTGGACCTGGCCCGGCAGAGCCTTCGCGACGGCTCCTCGAGCTCGGTCGGCGACGTCGCGGCGCGCTTCGGCTTCTTCAACCCCGGACGCTTCGCGGCGGACTATCGCCGCCTGTTCGACGAGTACCCGAAGGACACCCTCGCGCGCGCGACTCGCTGAGGCTGGCACTTCGCTTTACGGCTTTTGTGGATCTTGCGTATATGACACGTTGATCTTCGGGGGTGCTGACGACCCCCGGCCAGGACCTCGGCGAAATGGGAAGGAGGAGCACGTCCATGGTGCCCGTGAGGCTCGTCCCGGACCGTGTGGTCCGCACCGAGGCGCGCACGACCGACCAGCTCATCGAGGACCACGTCCGGGTCGCCCGCTCGATGGCGGCCCGCTACCGCGGGCGGGGGATCGACCTCGACGACCTCGAGCAGGTCGCGCTCCTCGGGCTCACCAAGGCAGCGCACCGCTTCGACCCCGAGGCCGGGCACGAGTTCATGTCGTACGCCGCCCCCACTGTCCGTGGTGAGCTGCGCCGCTACTTCCGCGACCACGGCTGGATGGTCCGCCCCCCACGCCGCGTGCAGGAGAACCAGGCGCGCATCACGCACGCCCGGGACGACCTCGCCGCGCGGCTGGGTCGCTCTCCCCGACCCAGCGAGCTGGCCGAGCACCTCGGTGCCGAGCTGGCCGACATCGAGGAGGCGTTGGCGGCCGACGGCTGCTTCACCCCCTCGTCGCTGGACACCCCCGTCGGGGAGGGCGACACCACGCTCGGTGAGCTGCTCGCGGGTGACGACCGTGGGCTCGTGCAGGCAGAGGCACGAGCCGTGCTCGCCCCCGTCGTGGGCCGGCTCTCCCAGCGCGACCGCGAGATCGTGGGCCTCCGCTTCCGCGACGAGCTGACCCAGCGGCAGATCGCCGCGGAGGTCGGGCTCACCCAGGCCCAGGTCTCGCGGGTGCTGACCCGGGCGCTGGCCGAGATGCGGGCCGGCCTGCTCGGGCGGACCTCCGCCGCCTGACCGAGCCGCCCGAGTCGGTCAGGAGTGGGTCAGGAGTCGAAGCCCAGCCCGGCCCGGTCGAGCGTGCGCAGGAAGGCGTTGCGGCGACCACCGCGATGGTCGGCCCGGTCGAGGGACCAGCGCGTCAGGTTGATGCCGACCGACGCCAGCGGCTCCGGCGGGAAGGGCACCGGTCGCCGGCGCACCATCTGGAGCCCGGTGCGCTCGGTCGGCGTGCCGGCCAGCAGGTCGAGCAGCACGTCGGCGGCGAACCGCGTCGCCCCGACGCCGAGCCCGGTGAAGCCCGCCGCGTGCGCCACCCGGTCGCCGTGGGTCAGGCCGTAGAACGCGGTGAACTGCGTGCAGGTGTCGATCGCTCCCGCCCACCGGTGGGTGAACCGCACGTCCTCGAGCTGCGGGAAGGTCGCCAGGAAGTGCGCGGCCAGCCGGGCGTGGCTCTCGGGCCGGTCCTCGTGGCGCGCGGCCACCCGCCCGCCCGCGGGGTAGATCGCGTCGTAGCCGCCCCACAGGATCCGGTTGTCCCGGCTCAGGCGCGAGTAGTGGAACTGGTTGGCGAGGTCGCCGAGTCCTTGCCGGCCCGCCCACCCGATCGACGCGAGCTGCTCGTCGCTCAGCGGCTCGGTCATCAGGACGTAGTCGTAGACCGGCACCGTCATCAGCCGGTTGCGGCGCAGCAGCGACGAGAACACGTTGGTCGCGAGCACGACGTGCTCGGAGGTGACCACGGCCCGGTCGGTGTGCACCTCCATCCGGGAGCTTCCGGAGCCCGACGACGCACGTCGCAGCGCGGTCGCCGCCGAGTGCTCGTGGATCTCCACGCCCAGGTCGGCGGCCACGCGGGCGAGCTCCAGCACCAGGCGGGCCGGATGCACCAGGGCGACGCTGTCGGGCTCGAGCGCTCCGCCGAGGAACAGCGGGCTGTCGATCTCGGCGCGCACCTGGGCGGCGTCGAGCGCGTGCTCCTCCCCGCGCAGCCAGTCGAGCTGGTGCTGCTCGACCGCGACGGAGATCATCCCGGTGCGCTCCCAGTCGCACGCCAGCCCGAGGTCGCGCACGTCGGCCTCGAAGCCGTCGAGGTTCGCAGCGCCGAGGCGGTCGAGGACGTCGTACTCGTCGGGCCAGCGCGAGCGCCCGTTGTCCTCGCCGTGGGTGATCGAGGCCTCGCAGAAGCCGCCGTTGCGCCCGGACGCCGCCCAGCCGACGGTGTGCGCCTCGAGCAGCACCACCCGGCGGCCGGGGTCGCGCCGCTGGGCGTGGACGGCGGTCCAGAGCCCGAGGTAGCCCCCGCCCACGACGGTGAGGTCGGCGGTGGTCGAGGCGCTGAGGACGTCGTACGTCGTCCGCGCGTCGGCGTCGTCGAGCCAGAAGACGGCCTGCCGGCTGTCGGCGAGCGCCCGCTCCACGACCCGCGGGTCGGGAGCGTGGCGCTCGTAGGCGGTGCTGTGGGAGGGCACGGCTCAGGCCGTGGCCGACAGGGCCTCGTCGAGGATGGCGAGTCCCTCGCGGACCTCGTCCTCGCTCGTGGTGAGCGGTGGCACGACGTGGATCCGGTTGAAGTTCACGAAGGGCAGCATGCCGCGCTCCTGGCATCCCTTGACGATCGCGGTCATCTCCGGGCTGGACCCGCCGTAGGGGGCGAGCGGCTCACGGGTCTCGCGATCGCTGACGAGCTCGACGGCCCAGAAGACGCCGGTGCCGCGGATCTCGCCGATGCGCTCGTGCTTCTCCGCGAGCTCCCGCAGCCCGGGGCCGATCACGTCCTCGCCGAGGCGGGCGGCACGGCCGACGACGTCCTCGTCCTCCATCGTGCGGATGGTCGCGACGGCGGCGGCGCAGGCCAGCGGGTGGCCGGAGTAGGTGAGGCCGCCGGGGTAGGACCGGTGCGCGAAGGTCTCGTGGATGGCGTCGCTGATGGCGACGCCGCCGAGCGGGACGTAGCCGCTGTTGACGCCCTTGGCGAAGGTGAGCAGGTCAGGAGTCACGCCTCCGTGCTCGACGGCGAACCAGCGACCGGACCGGCCGAAGCCGGACATGACCTCGTCGGCGATCAGGACGATGCCGTGGCGGTCGCAGATCTCGCGCACGCCGGCGAGGTATCCCGGTGGCGGGATCATGATGCCGGCGGTGCCGGGGATGGCCTCGAGGACGATCGCGGCGACGGTCGAGGCTCCTTCGAGGGCGACGACCTGCTCGAGGTGCTCGAGTGCGCGCTGGCACTCCTCGGCCTCGGTGGTGGCGTGGAAGGCGCTGCGGTAGAGGAAGGGTCCGAAGAAGTGCACGGTGCCGGTGGAGGCGTGGTCGGAGGCCCAGCGCCGCGGGTCGCCGGTCATGTTCACCGCGAGGTGCGTGCCGCCGTGATAGCTGCGGTAGGTGGTGAGCACCTTGTGGCGGCCCGTGTGCAGCCGTGCCATGCGTACGGCGTGCTCGTTGGCGTCGGCGCCTCCGTTGGTGAAGAAGACGTGGCCGAGGTCGCCCGGGGTGTGGGAGGAGATGAGCCGGGCGGCCTCCGAGCGGGTGCCGTTGGCGACGGCCGGCGCGACCGTGGCGAGGTGGCCGGCCTGCTCCTGGATCGCGGCGACGATGCGCGGGTGCTGGTGGCCGAGGTTGGTGAAGACCAGCTGGGAGGTGAAGTCGAGGTAGCGACTGCCGGCACCGTCCCAGACGTGGGAGCCCTCGGCGCGGGTGATGACCATCGGCGAGATCTCGGCCTGGGCCGACCAGGAGTGGAAGACGTGCGCGCGGTCGAGCTCGTAGGCCCGCTCGGCGTCGTGGGTCGTGGCGAGGTCGCTGGCGATGCCGTTCATCACGGTGGTCTCAGTCATTGCGCGGGAACCCCAGCTCGAGGCCGCCCTCGGGGCGGTTGGCCGGGTCGATCCACCGGGTGGTGACGACCTTGCCGCGGGTGAAGAAGTGCACGCCCTCGGTGCCGTGGGCGTGGGTGTCGCCGAAGAGCGAGCGCTTCCAGCCGCCGAAGGAGTAGTAGGCGACCGGCACCGGGACGGGGACGTTGACGCCGATCATGCCGACGGTCACGTCGGCCTCGAAGCGACGTGCGGCGCCGCCGTCGTTGGTGAAGACCGCGGTGCCGTTGCCGTACTCGTTGGCGTTGATGAGCGCGACGGCCTCCTCGTAGGTCTTGACGCGCACCACGGACAGGACGGGGCCGAAGATCTCCTCGGTGTAGACGTCCATGTCGGTGGTGACGTCGTCGAAGAGCGTCGGGCCGAGCCAGAAGCCCTGCTCGCCGCCGCGCGCGGAGACGTCGCGGCCGTCGACGACGACCTTGGCGCCGGCCGCCTCGCCGGAGTCGATGAAGGAGCTGACCTTGTCGCGGTGGGCCTTCGTGACGAGCGGGCCCATGTCGGCCTCGCGCTCGTCGCCGCCCTTCGTGCCGTCGCCGATCAGGAGGGTGCGGGTGCGGTCGGCGATCCGGGCGACGAGCTCGTCGCCGATCGGGTCGACCGCGACCAGCACGCTGATCGCCATGCAGCGCTCACCGGCGCTGCCGTACCCGGCGTTGACCGCCGAGTCGGCGGCCAGGTCGAGGTCGGCGTCGGGCAGCACGACCATGTGGTTCTTCGCCCCACCCAGCGCCTGCACCCGCTTGCCGTGCCTGCTCGCGGTCTCGTAGACGTACTCCGCGATCGGGGTCGAGCCGACGAAGCTGATGGCCGCCACGTCGGGGCTGGTCAGCAGCGCGTCGACCGCGGTCTTGTCGCCGTGCAGGACGTTGAAGACGCCGTCCGGCAGGCCCGCCTCGCGCCAGAGCGCGGCGATCCAGTTGGCGGCGCTGGGGTCCTTCTCGCTGGGCTTGAGCACCACCGCGTTGCCGGCGGCGATGGCGATCGGGAAGAACCACATCGGCACCATGGCCGGGAAGTTGAAGGGGCTGATGATCCCCACGACCCCGAGCGGCACCCGCTTGGAGTGCACGTCGACGCCCGTCGAGGCCTCCTCGCTGTGCCCGCCCTTGAGCAGGTGGGAGATGCCGCAGGCGAACTCGACGACCTCGAGGCCGCGCGAGATCTCGCCCATCGCGTCGGAGTGCACCTTGCCGTGCTCGGCGGTGATGATCGCGGCGAGCTCGTCCTTGCGGGCGTTGAGCAGCTCGCGGAAGCCGAAGAGCACCTGCGTGCGCCGTGCCAGCGACATGGTGGCCCACGAGCGGGCCGCGCGGGAGGCGGAGGCGATCACGTGCGCGGCGTCGGCCTCGCTGGCCAGGGCCACCCGCCCGGTGACCTGGCCGGTCGCGGGGTTGGTCACGTCGGCCCAGCCGGTGGGGGAGCCGGTCAGCTCGGCACCGTCGACCCAGTGCACGATCTCGGTCGCGTCGGCCGCGACCCTCGAGGAGGTGTCAGTCATGCCGCCATCGTCCTCGTCAGCCGGAGCCGGCGCGGGTGTCGGATCGTAGGGTTTGGTCGTCCGGTCAGAACAGTTCGTCACCTCGTTCCCGCGTACGATCGGTGCGTGGCCGAGACGATGCCGGGGGTGACGCTCCAGGAGGCGCTGGCGCTGCCCAGCCTCCGGCGGGCGAGCCCGCGCGTGGTCGCCGGCGCCGCCGGCACCGACCGGCCGATCCGCTGGGTGCACGCCACCGAGCGCCCCGACGTGCGCGAGCTGCTGCGCGCGGGCGACCTGGTGCTCACCATGGGCACCGGCCTCCCGGCCGACGACGACGAGGCCGGCCTGTCGGCCTTCGTCGACGAGCTGGTCGACGTCGGCGGCGCGGGCGTGGTGATCGAGCTGGGCCGCCGCTGGGAGCGAGACCTGCCGCAGGCCCTCGTCGACGCCTGCGAGCGGCACGGCCTGCCGCTGGTCGTGCTCGGTCAGGAGACCCGCTTCGCCACGCTCGCCCAGGAGATCGGCGAGCGCGTCGTCGACCACCAGCTCGCCGAGCTGCGCGAGGCCCAGCGGGTGCACGAGACCTTCACCGAGCTCAGCTTCAGCCAGGCCGGCCCGGTGGAGATCCTCCAGGCCGTGCAGCGGCTGGCTGAGGGTCCCGTCGTGGTCGAGAACGCCCAGCACCGACCGCTCGACTACTTCCCGGCCCCCGGTGACGAGGGCGGCTTCATCGACGGCTGGCCCGCGCGCTCGCGCCGGGTGGACGTCTCCGGCCGCACCGGGTGGGACGCGGCCAATGGCTGGCTGGTGACCCGCCTCGGCACGGCCGACGAGGCCTGGGGCCGGCTGGTCATCGGCTCGCCGCAGGCGCCGTCGCAGCGCCTGGTGGCGGTCGCCGAGCGCGCTGCCGCGGCCCTGGCCCTCCACCGGCTGCACGACCGCGACCGCGGCACCCTCATGCGGCGTACGCACCTCGAGCTGCTCACGGGCCTGAGTGAGGCCCCGGACGCGGACGAGGTGCTGCGTCGCTGCGAGCTGGCCGGCTTCCCGGTCCGCCGGCGCACCTTCGTCGGGCTCGTCGTCCGCCCCCGGATCGGCCCGTCCGCGCCCGCCGACCTCGACGAGGTCGCGGCGACCGCGGTGCGGGCCGCGCACGGGCTGCGGCTCCCCGCCCTGGTCTGCCAGGTCGAGCGCGACCTGCGGGTCGTGGTGTCGGCCGCGGCCTCGGCCGATGCCGACGACCTGGTCGACCGCCTGGCCGCGCGGGTGCTCGCGCACCACGACGTCGTGCTGGCGGCGGGGCGCGCGGTCGCGGAGCGCTCCGGCATCGCCCGCTCGGTCCGGGAGGCGGGGCAGGTCGCCGACGCGGCCCCGCAGGCGCGCCGCGACCAGGACCCCGACGTGCACCGGCTCGCCGACCTCCACCTGCGCGGTCTGCTCGCGCTGCTCGGCGAGGACGACCGGGTGCGGCTCTTCGTGGAGCGCGAGCTCGCCCCGCTCAAGCAGCACGACCGCGCCGACGGGTCACGCACCGAGCTGCTCGCCGCCCTGCGCGCGCTGCTGCTCCACCCGGCGAGCAAGACCGAGGCGGCGGCCAGCCTGCACCTGTCGCGGGCCGCGTTCTACGACCGGCTCGGCCGCATCGAGGCGCTGCTCTGCGCGGACCTCGACGACCCCGATGTGCGCGTGTCGCTGCACGTCGCCCTCGTGGCCGACTCGATGTCGCTCGACTCACCGGACGAACTGTCCGGCCGGGGCTCCGGATGACGACAGATCGGCGGGCGGCGTTCCCGGCCGCGGGTGGGGACGATGGTCAGATGTTCCGTGTGCTCGACGTCGAGGCCGCCGTGCCGACGACCCCCCTTGACCCCGCCACCGTCGTCGACGGCTCCCCTGCTGCCGGCTCCCGGGCGCTCGCCGCGGTCGCCGGCGTCGAGATCGGCGTGTGGGAGATGAGCCCGGGCACGGCCACCGACGTGGAGGTCGACGAGGTGTTCGTCGTCCTCTCCGGCTCGGCCACCGTGACCTTCGGGGACGGCGAGCGGGTCGAGCTCGCCCCGGGCACCGTCGTACGCCTCCGTGCCGGTGAGCAGACCACCTGGGTCGTCCACGAGACCCTCCGCAAGATCTACGTCGCCTGACCCGTCCAGTCCCAGGAGTCCTCATGTCCGACCCGATCCAGAACTTCGTCGACGGCGCGCTCGTCGACTCCGCGACGACGGAGTTCATCGACCTCGTCGACCCCACCACGGGCCAGGTCGACGGCCGCTCGCCGGTCTCGACGGCCGAGGAGGTCGACCGGGCCTACGCCGCCGCGGCAGCTGCGTCCGAGACGTGGAAGCGGCTCACCCCCGGTCGTCGCCAGGGCCACCTGCTCGACCTGGCGACCGCGATCGCCGAGCGCCGCGACGAGATCGCCGAGGTCCAGGCGCGCGACACCGGCCAGCCGATCCGCTACGTCGCCAGCGAGGAGGTCGACCAGGGCGTCGACCAGCTGCGCTTCTTCGCCGGCGCCGCCCGGCTGCTCGAGGGCAAGTCGGCGGGGGAGTACCTCGAAGGTCACACGTCCTCCATCCGCCGCGAGCCCATCGGCGTGGTCGGCCAGGTGACGCCGTGGAACTACCCCTTCGCGATGGCCATCTGGAAGGTCGCGCCCGCGCTCGCCGCCGGCAACACGATCGTGCTCAAGCCCAGCGACACCACCCCCCGCTCGACCGTGCTCCTCGCCGAGATCGCCGGCGAGGTGCTCCCTGCCGGCGTGCTCAACGTCGTCAACGGCGACGCCACCACCGGGCGCCACCTCGTCGAGCACCCGACCCCCGGCCTGGTCGCGATCACCGGATCGGTCCGCGCGGGCATCGAGGTCGCCACCTCGGCAGCGAAGAACCTCAAGCGCGCCCACCTCGAGCTCGGCGGCAAGGCCCCGGTCGTCGTCACCCCGGACGCCGACCTGCCCCGCGCCGCGGAGATGATCGCCGCCGCGGCGTACTTCAACGCCGGCCAGGACTGCACCGCGGCGACCCGCGTGATCGTGCACCGCAGTGTCCACGACGAGCTGGTCGAGCTGCTCGTGAAGGAGGCCGAGGGCACGCGTCCCGGCCCGCCGTCCGACGACGCGGCCGACTACGGCCCGCTCAACAACGCCGGCCACCTCGCCAAGGTCGAGGCGTTCCTCGCCGACCTCCCCGCTCACGCCGACGTGCGCACCGGCGGCTCCCGCCACGGGGACGCCGGCTTCTTCTTCGCGCCGACCGTGGTCACCGGCGTGCGCCAGGACGACCGCATCGTGCAGGAGGAGGTCTTCGGCCCCGTCCTCACCGTGCAGGCGTACGACGACGAGGCAGAGGCGGTGCGGATGGCCAACGGCGTCCCCTACGGCCTCGCCGGCAGCGTGTGGACGCGCGACCACGGGACCGCCGACCGGCTGACCCGCGAGCTCGACTTCGGCTGCGTGTGGGTCAACACCCACATCCCCTTCGTCTCCGAGATGCCGCACGGCGGCTTCGGGCACTCCGGCTACGGCAAGGACCTCTCCGGCTACGGCTTCGACGACTACACGCGCATCAAGCACGTGATGACCGCGCACTACTGACGAGGTGTGCCGCGACCCGTCGCGTGGCACCATCCAGCGATGAGGCAACGGGGACGGATCGCTGTGGCGATGTCGGTGCTGCTCCTCGGTGCAGCGACGGCCTGCTCGCCGAAGGTGGCCGACGAGGTCGACGACGATGCCGCTTGGCGCACCAGCGGCGATCCCGTGGACACCGGCGGCCTCGTCTGGGCCGTCGGCTCGACGGTGCACCTGGGTGACGGCTCGACGTTCGAGACCGGCGCGCCGATGCGAGCGCTCCTGCTGGGCGGGGACGGCGCGTTCTTCGTGCCGCTCGACCCGGAGGGCGACCACGGACGGTTCGTCGGCGCCGACCTGTTCTTCGTCGACGCGTCCGGGGGCGACGCGGTCGACACCGGCCTGGACGTCGACGACGAGGGGGTGGCGGTCACGCCCGACGGCACGCATCTCGCCGTCCTGGCCACCGACCACGACAGCGGCGCGGCGGAGATGCGCCTCTACGACCTGACCTCGGGCGCGAGCACCACGACCGAGGAAGGCTTCGACACCGACCCGGCCGACCGGGTGCGCGACCTCGACGAGTCCGAGGTCGCCATCCTCGCCATCACCGACGACGAGGTCTACGCCAGGACCACCGGTGGCGACGTCGTCTACGACCTCGACAGCGGCGAGGCGCGCGAGCTGGGCGTCGACGAGGTGGTGCCGGGGAGCGGCGAGGATCGGCTCCGGAGCCCGGACGGCGCCTGGCGGATCGAGCAGGGCGACGGCCTGCGCGACGTCCTCGCCGGCGCGTCCGGTGCGGACGTGGTGCCCGACACGGGATCTCGCCGGTGGAGCCTGACCCGCTGGCTCGATCGGCGGACGGTGCTCGGGATCACCGTCGACGGCCCGAGCGAGGGGGAGGAGATCGGACCTGACGACGTCCTGGCCCTGATGACCTGCCAGGTGCCCGCCGGCGCCTGCAGGACGGTGCCGGGCACCCGCGGCGAGCTGGTGCTCCTGCCCCTCGGGCCGGGAGGCGAGAGGCTCGACCTGCGTCCGCTCGAGCGCGGCTGACAGCGCTACTCCGCGGGCACGCCGACCTCGAACACGTCCAACAGCTGCGCGAGCGTGCGGTAGTAGCCGACCAGGACGACGAGCTCGGTCAGCGTGGTGCTGCCCAGCTCGGCGACGAGCCCGGCGTAGTCCTCGTCGGTGAGCCGGGAGCGGTCCTCGAGGAGGCGGCGACAGAGGTTGTACGCCGCCTGCTCGGCGGGGTCCGCGGACGTGAAGGCCCCCGCGGCCAGGTCGTCGAGCTCGCCGTCGGTCAGGCCCGCCGCGCGACCGATGCGCGCGTGGGCGTAGGCCTCGAAGTCGCTCCCGGTCGCCGTTGCGACGGCCAGGATCGCGAGCTCGCGGACCCGCTCGGTGAGCCCGGTGGCGTAGCGCACGGCGCCGCCGAGCTCCTGCAGCGGGGCCCCGATCGCCGGCGCGTGGACCATCACGCCGAAGGGGCCGGTGAGGGCGCCGTCGGCGGTGGTGAGGGGGAAGTGCTGGGTGCCGGAGGCCCGGGGGCCATCGGTGATCCGGTCGTGGAGGGCCCGCTGGGCGCCGTTCATCTCGGCCGGGGTCAGGTCGGGCAGGCGCATGGTGACCATGATGCCGATGGGTCCGACCCGTCGTGCAGGGGCGTCGGGCATCCTTGGGCCCATGCGCTTCACCGAGCACGAGCTGACCGTCGCCGTCACCGCCGCCGCGAAGATCGTCGCCGGCGGCAAGATCGGCAAGCGGGCCAAGGGCGAGGAGAAGTGGGAGGCGATGAGCAAGATCGACCGCTACCACCTCCTCGAGGCCGTCGGCAGCCAGGTGCTGCCGGTGCTGATCGCGCTACCCGACGTGGAGGTGCCCGCCGGGACCCGGCCGACGTTCACCGACGAGCAGATCGCCGCCGCGGTCGAGGAGACCATGGGGGACGACGGGGTCGTCAAGCTGCCCGGGAA
This sequence comes from Nocardioides hwasunensis, assembly GCF_014779665.1. Classification (GTDB taxonomy): domain Bacteria; phylum Actinomycetota; class Actinomycetes; order Propionibacteriales; family Nocardioidaceae; genus Nocardioides; species Nocardioides hwasunensis. Next base: position 309,849 of record NZ_JACXYY010000005.1, read on the forward strand.
GATGGGGCGGAAGGTGGCGGTGGCCGCGCGCGTGACCCTCGTGCGGACAGCTCTCGCGCAGCTCCCGGTGCGGCAGGACCCGGACGCGCTGGTCGTGCCCGACTCGCTCGAGGACCTCTGAGCCACCGGCCCCTCCTGAGAACCCTGAGCGCCACGCTCAGGTTCGGTGCGTACCGTCGATGGCGATGAACTCCTTGATGCGCACCCCCCGACCCCGCACCCGGCGGACCCGTACCGCCCTGGCCGCCCTCGCGACCGCCGCCCTGCTCGGCCTGTCCGCCTGTGGTGGCGGGGGCGACGGCGACGCCAAGGCCGACGACTCCGCGGCGAGCGGCTCGCCCTCCGCCGACGCCTCCCCGGATGCCTCGGACGGCGCCGACGCCGCCCCGAAGCCCGACCTCGACGGCATCCCGGACGTGGTCGCGGAGGTCAACGGCGAGGAGATCACCAAGGACGAGTTCACCCCGGTCTACGAGGCAAGCTTCGCGCAGGCCGCCTCCCAGGCGCAGATGGGTGGCGAGGCCCCCGACGAGGACGCGCTGAAGAAGTCGACCGTCGACGACCTCGTCGACACCGAGCTGCTGACGCAGGAGGCCGCCTCCCGCGGCATCGAGGTCAGCGACGACGACGTCGAGGCCGAGCTCACGAAGCTCGCCGAGCAGAACGGCATGAAGTCCGGCGACGAGCTGCTGAAGGCCGTCGCCGCGCAGGGGATGGATGCCGACACCGCGCGCTCGCAGGTCCAGACCCAGGTGCTGGTCGAGCAGCTCGTCACCGACGAGAAGGGCCCGATCGAGCCGACGGAGAAGGAGCTGCGCGAGATCTACGACGCGGCCAAGAAGCAGCAGGAGCAGTCGGGCCAGGAGGGCCAGGCGTTCCCGCCGTTCAAGCAGGTGCACGACCAGGTCGAGGAGCAGGCCAGGTCGCAGGAGATCGGCAAGGTAGCGCAGAGCCTGGTGACCGGGCTCCGCAAGGACGCCGACATCACCATCAACATCTGATCAACGCTCGGACCGTTGCCGTCCCAGGGGCGGCGACGGGCCTTACCCTGTCGCCCATGACGACGGCGCCCCTCCCCGTGCGGGCGGTGTGGGGCTTCACGATTGCGTACGCCGTGCTCACGGTCCTCGGGCGCCTGACGGTCGTGCACGGGCAGAGCGTCAGCCTGGTCTGGCCGGCGGCCGGGGTAGCGGCACTGTGGCTGCTCGCGGAGTCGCCGCACCGCCAGTGGCGGATGCTGGTGCCCCTCGTCGCCGTGCACGCCATGATCGTCTGGCTGACCGGCGGCACGCCGTCCCTGATGGTCTTCGGGGCGCTCTCGATCGCGGTGCAGACCTGGTTGCTGGGCCTGCTCGTCCGACGATGGTGCCCCACGCTCCTCGGCGCGGGTGGCACCGCCAGCCTGCGATCCCCGCGCACCCTGGCCACGGTGTGCTGCGCGGTCGCCCTGGGCTGCCTGGCCGGCGCCGCGGTCGGCACCCTGGCCCTGTGGACCAGTGACATGACGGTCGACGTGTGGACCGCCGTGGCCTGGTTCGCGCGACACGTCACCGGGGTGCTCTCGGTCGGCGGCGTCGGTCACCTGGCCTGGGAGTGGCGCACGCAGACCATCCCGCAGCGGGCCCAGGGCGGGCACCGCCAGGAGCTCGCGCTGCTCTGGGTGGTCTCCCTCGCGGGCACCGTCGTGATCTTCCTGCAGCCGCTGCCCCTCGCCTTCCTCGTCATCTCCTTCAGCGTGTGGTCCGCGGCACGCTTCCGGACCTTCCCGGCCGCCGTCCACTCCCTGGCCCTCGGTTCGGTCGCGCTCTGGCTCAGCCTAGAGGGACACGGTCCCTTCGCCCGGCTCTCCGACCCGGTCGAGGCGGCGCTCGTGTCGCAGGTCTTCGTGGTGGCCGTGCTGCTGACCAGCCTCGCCGTCGGCGCGCTGGGCGACCGGATCGACGAGCTGTACGCCGCAGCGCGGCGCGCGCGCCGCACGTCGGCCCAGCAGGCCCAGCTCCTCACCGAGATGACCGAGAGCATGGGTGAGGGGCTCATCGTCCTCGACCCCGCAGGCAAGGTGGACCGCAGCAACGGCGCGAGCCGGTGGCTCGCCCACCGGGTGCGCCCCGGCGCCCGGGACGCCGACGCGCTGGCCGTCCTCGTCGGCCTCGTGCTGGACCCGGCTCCGGCCAACGCCGGCGCGTCGCGCGCCGAGCTCGGCGTCGGCGACGTCGTCCTGCCGCTGCCCGACGGGGAGGAGATGGTCCTCGCCGTCACCCGGACCCCTCTGTCGGGAGCACGCGAGGACGACAGCCGTTCGGCCGTCCTGCTGGTGCTGCGCGACGTGACCTACCACCGGCAGGGACTGCGGCCCCTCGCCGGCTTCGCCTCGACAGCGGCGCACGACCTCCGAGGTCCGCTGAGCTCGGTCCGCTCGTGGCTGGAGCTGGCCGCCGAGGACATCGAGCCCGGCTCGCTCGCCCTCGACTCGATGCGTCGCGCGGAGCGCTCGGCCGACCAGATGGGCGACCTGATCGACGACCTGCTCGCGCACGCGCTGGCGGAGTCCGGCGGGTTGAGGGCGGAGGACGTGGCCCTGGGCGGTGAGCGAGGCGTGCTGGCGCAGACCCTCGGCCTCCTCGGTCCCGACGACGTCCTCGACGTGTCGTCCGACCTGCCCGCCGTGCACGCCGACCCCGTCGCCGTACGTCAGCTCTTCGGCAACCTGGTGGGCAACGCCGTCAAGTACGCCACCCCCGGCACGCCGGCGCGGATCGAGGTCCGCGCCGAGCAGCAGGGTGCACGCGTCGTCGTCGAGATCCACGACAACGGGGTGGGGGTGCCCGAGGAGGACCGGACGCTCATCTTCCAGCGGTTCCACCGCAGCGACGCGGTGCGGGCGAAGTTCGGCGGGACCGGCATCGGGCTCTCGATCTGCCAGACCATCGTGACCCGCCACGGCGGCACCATCGAGTGCCTGGCCACCCCACCCGGCACCGGGTCGGTCTTCCGGTTCGACCTGCCGGCCGCGGACTAGGTCGAGCCTCTAGGTTTCGAGCCGCCCGTCACGACCTCGTTCCTCGGTCGTGGGGCTTCCTCAACCTCTTCGCGTGGGCGTCCTCGCTCCGCTCGTCCGCCAGGCTCAGACGTTGCGCCGGTACTGCCCGCCGACCTCGAAGAACGCCTCGGTCACCTGCTGCAGCGAGCAGACGCGGGCGGCGTCCATGAGCACCGCGAACACGTTGTCGCCGTTGACGGCGGCGTCCTTGAGCCGGGCGAGCGCCTCCTGCGCCTCGGCGCCGTGCTCGGCCTGGAAGGCTCGCACCCGCGAGAGCTGGCCCTCCTTCTCCGCCTCGGTGGCGCGGGCGAGCTCGATCTCGTGCGGCTGGGCGTCGGCGGCCGACTCCTTGACGAAGGTGTTGACGCCGACGATCGGCAGCGAGCCGTCGTGCTTGCGGTGCTCGTAGAGCATCGACTCGTCCTGGATGCGTCCGCGCTGGTAGCCGGTCTCCATCGCGCCGAGCACGCCACCGCGCTCGTTGATCCGGTCGAACTCCTCGAGCACGGCCGCCTCCACGAGGTCGGTCAGCTCGTCGATGATGAAGGAGCCCTGGAGCGGGTTCTCGTTCATCGCCAGGCCCCACTCGCGGTTGATGATCAGCTGGATCGCCAGTGCGCGGCGCACGGACTCCTCGGTCGGGGTCGTCACCGCCTCGTCGTAGGCGTTGGTGTGCAGGCTGTTGGCGTTGTCGTAGATCGCGATGAGGGCCTGCAGCGTGGTCCGGATGTCGTTGAAGTCCATCTCCTGCGCGTGCAGCGAGCGGCCGCTCGTCTGGACGTGGTACTTCAGCTTCTGCGACCGGTCGTTGGCGCCGTACTTCTCCTTCATCGTGATCGCCCAGATGCGGCGCGCGACGCGACCGATCACGGAGTACTCCGGGTCCATGCCGTTGGAGAAGAAGAACGACAGGTTCGGCGCGAAGTCGTCGATGTCCATGCCGCGCGCGAGGTAGGCCTCGACGTAGGTGAAGCCGTTGGCGAGGGTGAAGGCGAGCTGGCTGATGGGGTTCGCCCCGGCCTCGGCGATGTGGTAGCCGGAGATCGACACCGAGTAGAAGTTGCGCACCTCGTGCTCGATGAACCACTCCTGGATGTCGGCCATGCAGCGCAGGCTGAACTCCGTGGAGAACAGGCAGGTGTTCTGGCCCTGGTCCTCCTTGAGGATGTCGGCCTGCACGGTGCCGCGGACGTTCGCGACGGCGTACGCCGCCAGCGTCGCGCGCTCCTCCTCGCTCGGCTCGCGGCCCTCCCGCTCGCGGAACGCGTCGACCTGCTGGTCGATGACGGTGTTGAGGAAGAACGCCAGCACGGTCGGCGCGGGTCCGTTGATCGTCATGCTCACCGAGGTCGAGGGCGCGACGAGGTCGAAGCCGTCGTAGAGCACCCTCATGTCGTCGAGGGTGGCGACTGAGACGCCCGAGGTGCCGACCTTGCCGTAGACGTCGGGCCGCGGGTCGGGGTCGCGACCGTAGAGGGTCACCGAGTCGAACGCGGTCGAGAGGCGCTTGGCGTCGCCGTCCTTCGAGAGGATCTTGAAGCGGCGGTTGGTGCGCGCCGGGTCGCCCTCGCCGGCGAACATGCGCGCGGGGTCCTCCCCGTCGCGCTTGAACGGGAAGACGCCGGCGGTGAAGGGGAAGTAGCCCGGCAGGTTCTCGCCCCGCCAGAAGCGCACCAGCTCGCCGTGGTCGGTGAAGCGGGGCAGCGCGACCCGCGGCACCTTGTTGCCGCTGAGCGACTCGCGGGTCAGTGGGGTGTGGATCTCCTTGTCGCGCACCACGACGACCTGCTCGTCGCCGGAGTAGGACTCCACGACCGCCGGCCAGCCGGTGATCTGGTCGGCGACCTCGTGCGGCACGTCCTTGCGTGCGGACTCGAGCAGTCCGGCGACGTCCGCGTTGCCCGGGAGCTCCGCGGCCACCGCCTGGACGCGCTGCAGCCGCTGGGCCGAGCCGACGAGCCGCTCGGTCTCCGCGTGGTAGCCCCGGACGGTCTCGGTGATCTCGGCCAGGTAGCGCACTCGGTCGGCCGGCACGACCTGCCGGATGCCGGAGGAGTGGCGCACGTCGACGTGCGGCAGCGAGCCGTCGGAGACCTCGAGGCCGGCCTCGGCGAGCTCGTCGCGCAGGTGCTGGTAGAGCGCGGTGACGCCGTCGTCGTTGAAGGTCGCGGCGCTGGTGCCGAAGACCGGCATGTCGTGCGGCTGCTGGCCGAAGGCCTCGCGGTTGCGGACGAGCTGGCGACCCACGTCGCGCATGGCGTCCTTGGCGCCGCGGCGCTCGAACTTGTTGATCGCCACCGTGTCGGCGAAGTCGAGCATGTCGATCTTCTCCAGCTGGGAGGCGGCGCCGAACTCCGGCGTCATGACGTAGAGCGAGTGGTCGACCAGCGGCACGATCCCGGCGTCACCCTGGCCGATGCCGGGGGTCTCCACGATCACCAGGTCGTGCCCGGCGGCCTTCATCACGTCGATCACGTCGGCGAGGTGGTCGGGCACCTCGTGCGAGCCGCGGGTGGCCAGCGAGCGGAAGAAGACCCGGTCGCCGTCCAGGGAGTTGGCGCGGATCCGGTCGCCGAGCAGCGCGCCGCCACCCTTGCGGCGGGTCGGGTCGACCGCGATCACCGCGATCCTGAGCTTGTCCTGCTGGTCGGTGCGGAAGCGGCGTACGACCTCGTCGGTCAGCGACGACTTGCCCGAGCCGCCGGTGCCGGTGATGCCGAGCACGGGTACCACGCGGCGCCGCGCGGCGGCGCGGACCTCGGCCAGCAGCTCGTCGCCGAGGCGGCCCTCCTCGGCGCCGGTGAGGGCGCGGGCGACGGCGAACCGGTCGCCGGTCAGCACCTGGTCGACGGTGACCGCCTGCTCGGCCCACAGGTCGACGTCGCAGTCGGCGACCACGGAGTTGATCATGCCGACCAGGCCCATCTTCTGGCCGTCCTCGGGGGAGAAGATCGTGACGCCCGACTCGCGCAGCCGGCGGATCTCCGACGGCACGATCACGCCGCCTCCACCCCCGACGACCTTCACGTGACCGGCACCGGCGGCGCGCAGCGACTCCACGAGGTACTCGAAGTACTCCACGTGGCCGCCCTGGTAGGACGACACGGCGACACCCTGCACGTCCTCCTCGAGCGCGGCGTCCACGACCTCCTGCACGGAGCGGTTGTGGCCGAGGTGGATGACCTCGCAGCCCTGGCTCATGAAGATGCGCCGCATGATGTTGATCGACGCGTCGTGGCCGTCGAACAGGCTCGAGGCGGTCACGAGCCGGACGGGGTTCTCCGGGCGGTGCAGGGCGGGGGCGAGGTCGGCCATGACCAGATACTAGGACATCCAACTAATTACTCGCCAGTCACTGGGTCGTCGGGAGTCACCGGATATCCGGTGACCACCCCGCTTGTCACACCAGATCTCGCACACCAAGCGGGAGACTCGGGCGCAAAGCCCGCGCGGGGACTAGAAGGTGTCGCCGAGACCCGCGCGCAGGGCGGTGAGCCGGTCGGTCAGGGCGCGTACGTCGCCCGCCGGCAGGCCGGGTGCCTCGAAGACCTCGCCGTTGAGGGCCGCCGTGGCCTCCTCGACCGCGTCTCGGCCGGCGGAGGTCAGCACCGCGCGCACCACCCGCTTGTCCTCGTCGCTGCGCACGCGCTCGACGTAGCCCTGGGCGACGAGCCGGTCGACGGCGCTGGTGACGCTCGTCGGGTGGACCTGCAGCAGTGACCCGAGCCGCGACATCGGCATCGCCGCCTCGCGGGTGAACGACAGCAGCCGCAGCACCTCGTAGCGCGCGAAGGTCAGCCCGCGCGGGCGCAGCACGCCGTCGATGCGCTCCATCAGCAGCTGCTGCGCGCGGACGACGGACGTCACCATGGCCATCCCGTCGGCGGCGCCGGGCCAGCCGTGGGAGACCCACTGGCGGTGGGCCTCCGAGATCGGGTCGCGCGTCATGGCTGCAGGGTAGTGAGCAGGGCGTGCGCCTCGACCATCGCGGGGCCGTACCAGGTCAGCAGCCGGCCCGAGACCAGCCGGGTGGGGGTGCTGAAGGCCTCAGGCCCGTCGTCCTCGGTGAAGACGTACGGCTCGTCCGGCAGCAGTACGACGTCCGCGCCGGCGCCGTCGACGTCCGCGAGGTCGACGGCCGGATAGCGCCCCTCGAGGCCGGCGAGCACGTTGGTCAGCCCGGCCGTGCGCAGCAGGTCGTCGGTGTAGGTCGAGGAGCCGACCACCATCCAGGGGTCGCGCCAGATCGGCACCGCGACCCGCAGCCGGGGGGCGGCCGGCGCAGCCCACAGCGAGCGCGCCGAGGTGAGCCACGTGGGCTCGGCCAGGCCGAGCGCCTCGCCGAAGAGGCGCGACATCGAGTCGAGGGACTCCTCGACGGTCTCGATCCGCGTCACCCAGACGTTCACACCGGTGTCGCGGAGGCGACGCACGTCGAGCTCCCGGTTCTCCTCCTGGTTGGCGACCACCAGGTCCGGTGCGAGCGACCGGATCGCGGCCAGGTCGGGGTTCTTGGTGCCGCGGACCCGCGCCACGTCGAGGTCGACCGGGTGCGTGCACCAGTCGGTGGCGCCCACCAGCCGAGACGGTGCGGTGGCGGCCAGCGCCTCGGTCAGCGAGGGCACCAGCGAGACGACACGGGTGGCGGCCGCAGTCAGGGGAACGTCGGCACCGAGGTCGTCGCGCATCCCTCGAGGCTAGGGCGTGCGGCCAGGGCGTGCTGGGGCCAGCACGTCGGGCGGCGCGGCGCCGGCCGGGTCTCGCGCCGAGCGCACGCATCGCCAACGCACGGGGTGCCGTGATGGAGTTGGCCCATGAGCAAGCACGCCGGCGCCGACGGGCTGCCGATCGACGGCGCCGTGCGGACGACCGCCGAGGGCTGGACCTTTCTGGCCCGCAGCCCGGCGACCGGCGAGCACCTGTGGGACGTCCCCGACGCAGGTCTCGCGGACGTCGACCACGCCGCAGGCTCGGCGTGGAACGCCTTCCACGCCACGGGCTGGAGCACCGACCGGGGCATGCGGTTCGACGCGGTCACCGGGCTGCACGGGGCGCTCAAGGCGCGTGCCGACGACCTGGTCGAGCTGATGGCGACCGAGACCGGCGTGCCGGTGTCGCTGCGCACGGCGCACCTCGACGCCGCAGTGGTGGAGTTCGCGAGCGAGCGCCATCCGCAGCCCGGGGTGACGGTCGTGGTGACGCCGGCGACCGCGCCCCTGTCGGTCGCGGTCGAGGAGATCGGCCGGATCCTGACCGCTGGCGGCACCGTCGTGCTCAAGCCGGCCCCCGAGGCAGCCAGTGCCGCGCTGGAGCTGGGGCGCATCGCGCTGGAGTTCCTGCCCCGCGGGGTGCTCAACGTGGTCGCGACCCGCGACGTCGACGTCGCCATCGCGCTGACGCAGGACCGTCGCGTCGACGAGGTCTCCTTCACCGGGTCGGCGTACGCCGGCGAGCGGGTGCGCGATGCCGCCGAGCGGGCACGCAAGCGGGTCCGCCTCGACGTGGGCGCGCCGCTGACCATCCGGGCGGCCGACGACGCCGACCTCCGTGCGGTGGTCTCGGCCGCCGCGGTCACGGTCGCGGCCAACGCCGGTCAGTCCTGCCGGCTGCCGTCGACGGTGGTCGTGCCGCTGCACCGCTACATGGAGGCGCTGGGCGCGGCCGTCGAGGCGATGGAGTCCGTGGCGGTCGGCGACCCCTCCGCCCCCGGCACCCTGTGCGGACCGCTGCGCTCACCGGTCGCGCGCGACCGGGTGCTGCGCTACGTCGACCTCGCCCGCGCCGAGGGCGGCGACGTGGCCCTCGGCGGCCACACCCTCGACCGTGACGGCGGCTGGTGGATCGCGCCGACCGTGATCGGCGGGCTGGACCGTCAGTCGCGCCTGGTCAGCGAGGAGGTGCTCGGCCCGGTGCTCATGGTCGTGCCCGAGGGGCGCGGCTCATCGGGACGTGGTTGATGCCGTCCTCGACGAACTCCGGCCCGCTGACCTCGAAGCCGTAGCCGCCGTAGAACGCGGCCAGCGGGGTCTGCGCGTCGAGGCGCACCTCGCGCTCGCCGCACCACGCCATCGCCTCGTACATCATCGGCCCGGCGAGCCCGCGGCCTCGCGCCGACGCGGCCAGCACGACGCGCCCGACACGCGCCCACCCGCCGTCGTCGAGGATGCGCAGGGTGCCGATCACCACCTCGCCGGCACCGTCGTCCTCCAGCAGCACGACGTGCCGGGTCGTGTCCTCAAGGTCGCGCCCGTCGAGGTCGGGGTAGGCGCAGTCCTGCTCGACCACGAAGACCTGCTGTCGCAGGCGCCACACGTCGTACGCCGTGCGTGCCGGCAGCTCGTCGAAGGTGGCGGTGAGCAGGCGGACGCTCGGGCTCGCGGACATGGCGCGCAGCCTACAAACGACGGCCGGGGCCGGACGGAGTGACTCCGTCCGGCCCCGACTCCTGGTCCGGCGGTCGCGGTCAGGACGCCCGGAGGCGTGCCCGCTTGGTCACGACCCGGACGTTGCCGGCCTTGTCGACGGCGGTGGCGCGGGCCACGACGAAGGCCTGGCCACCCTTGCGGGTCACCTTGGTGACCTTCACCGAGCAGCGCGCGAGACCCGAGCGCGGGTCGGAGGCGACGCACCGCACGTTCTTCGGCACCGAGGAGTAGTCCTTCCGCCCGAATCCGGCGAGCCGTGCCCGGGGCTTGCCCTTGTCGATGAACATCGGCGTGCGGACCGTGGCGGTGTCGCCGTCGGCGGTGCTGACGGTGCCCGTGAAGACCCGGCCCTTCTGGGCGCGCGGCACCACCCGGGGAGCGGGGCACGAGACGACCGCACTGCCGTTGCCGGCACACGTGTAGGTGATCGTCACCGCGCCGCGGTACCAGCCGTCCTTGCTCACCGGGTGCTCGCTGGTGAGCGCGGCGGTGATCGTGGGCAGGCCGAGGTTGACCGCCACCGAGCGGCTGGCGGGGGTGGCGTCGGTGTTGCCGGCGGCGTCGGTCGCGCGCACCTCGAAGGTGTACGAGCCGTCGGTCAGGCCGGTGAACGTCCTCGACGCGCCGGCGCAGGCCTCCCACGCGGCGGTCTGGCCGGCCGCCACCAGGCGGCACTCGAAGGTCGACCCGTCCTCGTCGGCGGCGAAGCCGAAGCTCACCGATCCCGTGCCGACCACCGGGTCGGGAGCGGTGGTGATGCTCGTGCCGGGTGCGACCGTGTCGACGGTGAAGTCCCACGTCGTCGGCGCGCTGGCGTTGCCTGCGTCGTCGACGGCGACCACGGTGAAGCGGTGCTCACCGTCGGCGAGCTGGCCGGCGGTGAAGCCCGCGGCGTCGCAGGCGACCGGCGAGCCCGACTGGGCGCCCCTCGGTGCCACGAGGCACTCGAAGTGGTCGACGTCGGCCAGGTCGCTCGTCCATGCGAACGTCGGCGTCGAGACGTTGCCGAGGGCCTGCGGTTTCGCCGTGAGCACCGGCGCGGCCGGGCGGCTCGTCCGGATGGTGAAGACGTACGTCGCCGGCTCGCTGGCGTTGCCGGCCCGGTCGACGGCGACCACGGTGAAGCGGTAGCCGCCGTCGGCGAGGGTCGTCGAGGTGAGCCCCGCTGCGTCGCAGGCGGCCAGCGTGCCCGCCCGGTCGGCCACGGGAGCGAGCAGGCACTCGAAGTGGTCGAGGTCGTCGGCGTCGCTGGTCCACGCGAACGACGGCGTCGTGACGTTGCCCAGGGCCTTCGGCCTCGACGTCAGCACCGGTGCCGCCGGTGCCTCGGTGTCGACGGTGAAGTCGTACGTCACTGCCTCGCCCAGGTTGCCGGCCTTGTCGATCGCACGGACCTCGAAGGTCCAGGACCCGTCGGCGAGGCTGGCGACCTGCTGGGAGTCGGTGCCGCACTCCTCGAAGTCGGTGCTCTCGCCCGCGCCGGTGGCGTGCACGCGGCACTGGACCGTCGCCACGTCGTCGGGCGGGGTGAACTCGTAGCCGAACACCGGCGCCGGATCGTTGGTCAGGGGGCCGGGGGCGCCGGTGATGGCGACGTCCGTGGGGGTGCGGTCGATGGTGAAGGCGTACGACGTGGTCTCGCCGAGGTTGCCGAGGTCGTCGGTGCCACGGACCCGGAAGACGTACGAGCCCTGACCCGCGCCGATGACCTGGTAGTCGTCGGTGCAGGCCGACCACGCCGACGCGGGACCATCGGCCGGGCTGAGGCTGCACTCGGTCGAGTCGAGATCGGTGTCCTCGCTCGTCCAGGCGAAGCGCGGGGCGTTGTCGTTGCTCAACGGTGCCGGCGTCCGGTCGAGCTCGATCCTCGGGCCGGTGGTGTCGATCGTGAAGTCGGTGGACGTCACCTCGCTCGGGTTGCCGACGAGGTCGGTCGTGCGGACGCTGTAGCGCCAGTCGCCGTCGCCGAGGGGGGTGAGCTCCTCACCCGAGGTGCAGTCCTCCCAGGCGGAGGGCTCGCGGGAGGGGCGGGACTCGAGGCGGCACTCGAAACCGTCGACGTCCTCGTCGGCGGACCACGCGAGCGTCGGCGTGGTGTCGGTGGACCGCGTCTCCGGCGTCTCGGTGAAGGTGATGACCGGGGCGGTGGTGTCGATCGTGAAGTCGTACGACACCGCGTCGCCGAGGTTGCCCAGGTCGTCGGTGGCGCGGACCGCGTAGGTCCAGTCGCCGTCGCCGAGGTGGACCAGCGGCTCGCCGTCGGACTCACAGGCCTCCCACGACGCCTCCTCGGCGCGGAGCAGGACGCCACCCGAGCCGCGGGTCAGGCGGCACTCGTAGGACGCCACGTGCGCGTCGTCGGACACCCAGCGGAAGAGCGGCTGGTTGTCGTTGGTGAGCTGCGAGGGCGTCGCGGTGAACCTGGTCGCGGGACCCGTGGTGTCGACCGTGAAGGTCCGGCTCGCGGCGTCACCGACGTTGCCCGCCCGGTCGACCGCGCGGACCTCGAACGTCCAGTCGCCGTCGACGAGGTCGGTGGCGTCGTAGGCGTCCGCACCGCACCCGGTGAAGGATGTCGGCTCGCCGCTGAAGAGGCGGCACTGTGCCGCGGCGACGTCGTCGGAGGGGTCGAAGGAGTATTCGAGGCGAGCGGTGGTCGCGCGGATCCGTCCCTCCGGGCCGGAGGTGATCGTGGCACCGGTCTTCACGGTGTCGACGGTGAAGTCGTACGACGTCACCGCTCCGACGTTGCCCAGGTCGTCGCTCGCGCGGACCCGGAACGTGCGGTCCCCGTCGGCCAGCGACTCGAAGGATGCCGGGCTGACGCAGGTCGTCCACTCCGGCACGTCGCCGGCGGTGGTGAGCGCGCACTCGTAGGACGCGAGGTCGGTGGCGGCCGTCGACCAGGCGAAGGAGGCCGTGGCGTCGTTGGTCCGTGAGGCGGGCTTCTGGGTGATCGCCGTCGTCGGACCGGTCCGGTCGACGGTGAAGGTGTGGGAGGCGGGGGTGCTGTCGGTGCTGTAGAACACGTCCACGGAGCGCACCTCGAACGTGTAGGTGCCCTCGGCGAGGTCCGCATAGGACTTCTCACCGTCCGGGCACGTCGCGAAGGCGGGCTGCGGGCCCGTCCCCGACGTCAGCCGGCACTCGAAGCGGAGGTGCTCGCCGGAGGCGGCGGTCGAGGTGTAGGCGAAGCTCGCCGACGAGGACGTGGAGCGCGCGGCCGGCTTGGCGGTGATGGTCGTGTCGGGGGCCACGATGCCGGCCGGCCGGCCCTCGCGGAAGCGGAAGACGTAGCGACCCGCGACGTCGGACTCGCGCGAGCGGCGCACCAGCCCCGAGGTGGTGTTCGTGTCGAGGAACGAGCCGGCGGTGCCCGACCCGGGGAAGACGTAGACGCCCTCGCTGCGGCCGTTGCCTGCGCTGAAGCCGACCTGGGCCGGCGTCGCGTTGCCCGCGGTGTCCCACGTGACCTGGCCGTAGTTGAGCACGATGTCGAAGTCGCCCGTCGCGACGTCGCTGCGGTCGACGAGGAGCACCTGGAAGGAGTTGAGCAGGCCGGCCTGCTGGTTGAAGCGGCCGACGCCGGGCCACGTGGCGCAGAAGGCGCGACGCCCGTTGAACGACGTCGTGCCGTAGGTCACCTGTGCGGACGCCGCGGGTCGGGTGTCGACGTCGGCGAAGAAGGGGGCGATCAGCGGCGTGCTGAACGAGGAGATCTGCCCGGTGAAGGAGGTCAGGGGCGCGGCGAACGTCAGGTTGCCGTTGGTGTTGACGTAGACGTTCGAGAGCTGGTTGCCGTAGAAGTTGAGCGTCGCCGGCAGCGCACCGGCGAGGTGGCTGCCGTCGTCGTCGCGCGCCACGGTCGTCGTACGACAACCGGCGTCGGTCACGATGGCGGCGGTCGCCGCGGAGGCGGCGGTCGGGACGAGCGCGACGGCACCGGTCGCGGCGAGGACAGTGGCGGAGGCGAGGCGCACGAGGCGTGACCACCGCCCGGAAGGCTTGGACATGCTGACCCTTCGGATGACGAGGTGTCGCACCCCCACGGTGCGCACCCGTGCATCAGACCCCGGTCGGTGCGGGCGGCACCGGGGAACGTCCGCCCTGTTACCGGCCTGTGGAGCACGGAGGCCTGTCGGACTAGACCAGTCGGTCAGCCGACGAAGCCGACCACCTGCCGCATCGCGCGCCGACCCTCCGGTGTGAGGGGCAGCAGTCCGTAGACGTGGATCAGGTCGGGCTCCTCGACCGCGATGAGGTCCCACCCGGCCTCTGCGGCCCGGCGCGCGAGCAGGCGGCAGCCCGGGTGCAGCAGGTCGCGGGTGCCGTAGAGCACCATCGCCCGCGGCAGGCCGGAGAGGTCCGCGAGCGCGGGGGACACCTCGCGGCGGCCGAGGTCGCCGGCGGAGCCCGCCCACCACTCGGCGTAGGCGAGCAGCTTGCCGTGGAAGAGCCAGGGGTCGATCGCGTCGGCGGCCCTCGTCTCCTCCGCGGTCGAGGTCGTCAGGTCGACCCACGGGGCGTGCATCACCAGGTGGGTGGGCGCGGTGAGGCCACGATCGCGCACCGACAGCGCCATCGCGAGCGCGAGCCCGCCGCCCGCGGAGTCGCCGGCCAGGACGGCGCCGCCGTCGCGAGCGGCCCACCGCGCAGCATCCTCGACGAGCGCGTCGTGGGAGTCGGCCCACGTGTGCTCCGGCGCGAGCGGGTAGTCCGGAAGCACCACCCGTGCTCCGATCCGATCGGCCAGACGGGTGGCGTAGCGGACGTGGAAGGCGTCGATCGGCGCCATGAAGCCGCCGCCGTGGACGTAGTGCAGGGTGCGTCGCGCCCGCCGGTGCCGCGGCTCGAGGACGTACGACGGGAAGCCGAGGTCCTCGACCGTGACCGCCCAGCGCCTCGCGAACCCCGGAGTGGCCCGGGTCGGCAAGGTGCGGTCGAGGGTGCGGTGCCAGCGCTCGACGCGGTCGCGCTCGGCCTGCTCGTCGTCGATGTCGCGCGATCCGCGGATCCGGGGGACGACGGCGGCCAGCAGCTGGTGGCGGAGGCTCGGCATGGACGCAGCGTAGGTCGCTGCAGGCGCCGGGCTAGGCTGGGCCCACACAAGACAGGGGAGCACGCGCAGGCGTGCTGAGAGTGCGGACCAGCCGCAGACCCTATGAACCTGATCCGGTTAGCACCGGCGATAGGGAGTCCAGATGAAGCACGTACGTGTCCGCGCTGCCCTCGCAGCAACCTCCGCACTGGTCCTCGCCGGCTGCAGCCTCGCCGGGGGCGGGGACGGCGGCACGACCGCCGCCGAGAGCTCGACGTCGCCCGGCGAGCCCGGCGGCACCGTCGTCCTCGCCACGCACGAGTCCTTCCACCTGCCGGAGAAGCTGGTGAAGGCGTTCGAGGAGGAGAGCGGCTACACCCTCGAGGTCCGGGCCGCGGGGGATGCCGGCACGCTGGCCACCAAGCTCAGCCTGACCGCCGACAACCCGATCGCCGACGCGGCGTTCGGCATCGACAACACCTTCGCCTCCCGCCCGCTCGACGAGGGCGCGTTCGCCGAGCTCACGTCGAGCGTCACCCCGCCCGCGGAGTACGCCCTGCCCGAGGGCGGCGACCGGCTCACGCCGATCGACTCCGCGAGCGTGTGCGTCAACGTCGACACCTCGTGGTTCGACGCGGAGGGCCTCGCCCCGCCGAGGACGCTCGCCGACCTCACCGACCCGGCGTACGCCGACCTGCTGGTCACCCCCGGCGCGTCGACGAGCAGCCCCGGCATGGCCTTCCTCCTCGCCACCGTCGCGGAGTACGGCGACGACTGGCCGGACTACTGGAGCGACCTGATGGCCAACGGCGCGAAGATCGTGGACGGCTGGGAGGACGCCTACTACGGCGACTTCACGGCCGCGGCGAAGAACGGCACCCGGCCCATCGTCGTCTCCTACGACTCCTCGCCCGCCTTCACCGTGAAGGGCGGCCGGACGACGACCGCCGCGCTGCTCGACACCTGCTTCCGCCAGGTGGAGTACGCCGGTGTGCTGGCCGGCGCCGAGAACCCGCAGGGGGCTCAGGCGCTGGTGGACTGGTTGCTCAGCGACGAGGTGCAGAGCGCGCTGCCGGAGTCGATGTACGTCTTCCCGGTGATGCCCGGCGCGACCATCCCCGACGACTGGGCGACGTTCGCGCCCCAGCCCACCGACCCCTACGAGGTCTCGCCCGAGGAGATCTCGGCCGACCGCGAGCAGTGGCTGACCGAGTGGACCGACGTCATCTCCCGATGAGGGAACGCTCCTGGGTCTCGGCACGCTCGTTCCTCGCTGCTCAACCGGCTGAGAGGGCCCGCCGGTCGAGCAGGGCGCCCCGGCGCCCGTGTCGACACCCGGGGACCCGACGGTGAGGCGCATCGCCGGCCTCCTCCTCCTGGCCGCCGGGCCGGTGCTGGTGCTCGGCGTCCTCTTCGTCCTGCCGGTGGCCGGCATGGTGTCGGAGGGCTTCGTCGCCGACGGCCGCTTCGCCCCGGGGGCGGTGCTCGACGTGCTCGCGCGTCCGCGGGTGCACCGCGTCGCGTGGTTCACCGTGTGGACCTCCGGCGTGGCCACGCTGGTCGCCGTGGGCCTCGGGGTCCCGGCCGCCTTCGTGCTGCACCGGCTCGCGGTCCCCGGCCGCACCGTCGTACGCGCGGCGCTGCTCGTGCCGTTCGTGCTGCCGACCGTCGTGGTCGGCGTCGCCTTCCGCCAGCTGCTGGGGGAGGGCGGGCCGCTCGGCTTCCTCGGGCTCGACGGCACGCCGGTCGCCATCGTCTGCGGCCTCGTCTTCTTCAACGTCGCCGTCGTGATCCGCACCGTCGGCGTGGCCTGGGAGTCCCTCGACCCGCGCCCCGGCCAGGCAGCCGCGGCGCTCGGGGCCTCGCCCCGGCAGGTGCTGCGGACCGTCACGCTGCCGGCGCTGCGACCGGCGATCGTCGGCGCCGCGAGCATCGTCTTCCTCTTCTGCGCGACCGCGTTCGGCATCGTGCTCACCCTCGGCGGCGTGCGCTACTCCAGCGTCGAGACCGAGATCTACCTGCTGACCACCACGATCTTCGACCTCCGGGCGGCCGCGGCGCTGTCGGTGCTGCAGATCGTCGTGGTGGTCGGGCTCCTCGCCGTGGCGGCGCGGCTGCGCGCGACCCCGGACCCGACCGCCCTGCGCGCGGTGACCCCGGTGCGGACCGTACGCCGGGGGGACCTGCCGGCGCTCGCGCTGACGCTGCTGGTGCTGGCTGCGATGCTGCTGCCGATCGCCACCCTGGTGCTCGGCTCGCTGAGCGTCGGCGACGGCTGGGGCCTCGACAACTACCGCGCGCTCACCACCGCCGGCGACGGGCAGGCGCTGCTCGTGCCGGTGACGACCGCGCTGGTGACGAGCCTGCGCACGGCCGTCGACGCGACCTGGATGGCTCTGCTGATCGGCGTCTCGGTGTCGGTGATCGTCACCCGCCGCTCGCACTCGGCGGCCGAGCGCCGGGTGCGCTCGACCCTCGACGGCTTCTTCATGCTGCCGCTCGGGGTCAGCGCGGTGACGCTCGGCTTCGGCTTCCTGATCACCCTCGACCAGCCTCCGCTGGACCTGCGTGACTCGCCGCTCCTGGTGCCGATGGCGCAGGCGCTGGTCGCCCTCCCGCTCGTGGTCCGCACGCTGACGCCGGTCCTCGGCGGCATCGACGACCGGCAGCGGCAGGCGGCCGCCTCGCTGGGCGCGTCGGCCTGGCGCACGCTGCTCACCGTCGACCTGCCCGTGGTGTGGAAGCCGATGCTCGCGGCGAGCGGGTTCGCCTTCGCCGCGTCGCTGGGCGAGTTCGGAGCGACCTCGTTCCTCGCCCGCGACACCAGCCCGACGCTGCCGGTGGTGATCTTCCGGCTGATCGGCCACCCGGGGGAGATGAACTACGGCATGGCGCTCGCCGCCTCCGTCGTCCTCGCCGTCGCCACCGCCGTCGTGATGATCGCCGTCGAGCGCCTGCGTGTGCCCGGCGTGGGAGCGTTCTAGGAGATGACCACCATGCTCGCGACCAGTGACGCCACCGTCCGCTACGGCGACACCACTGCGGTGGACCACGTCTCGCTCGACCTCGACTCCGGGCAGGTGCTCGCGGTGCTCGGCCCCTCGGGCTGCGGCAAGTCCACCCTGCTCCGCGCCGTCGCGGGCCTCGAGCCGCTCACGGCGGGCTCGATCTCGTGGGACGGCGCCGACCTGGCCGGCACGCCGACCCACAAGCGCGGGTTCGCGCTGATGTTCCAGGACGGCCAGCTCTTCACCCACCTCTCGGTGGCCCGCAACGTCGCCTACGCCCTCAGGCTCCGTCGCGTCCCGTCCGCGCAGGTGGTGGCCCGGGTCGCCGAGCTGCTGGAGCTGGTCGGGCTCTCGGGGTACGCCGAGCGGCTGCCCGGCACCCTGTCCGGCGGCGAGCGCCAGCGGGTCGCCCTGGCCCGCGCGCTGGCCGTCGAGCCGCGGCTGCTCCTCCTCGACGAGCCGCTGACGGCCCTCGACGCGACGCTGCGCGAGCGGCTCGCCGGCGACCTGCGCTCGATCCTGCAGGCGGCCGGGACGACCGCGCTGCTCGTCACCCACGACCACGAGGAGGCGTTCGCGCTCGCCGACCGCCTCGCAGTGATGCGCGCGGGCCGGGTGGTGCAGTCCGGTGCGATCGACGAGGTCTGGCGCGAGCCGGTCGACGAGGACACCGCGCTCTTCCTCGGCTACGCCCGCGTCCTGCGCGACGAGGCAGCGACCCGGGTGCTGGCCGCGGCGGGACTCGGGTCGTCGTACGCCGTCGCCCTCCGGCGCTCGGCGCTGGTCCTCGACCCCGCGGGCCCGGTGCGAGGGGTGGTGGAGTCGGCGCGGGTGACGCCGGAGCAGGTGCGCCTCGTCGTCGCGGGGGACGGGATCGGGGCCGTGGACGCGGTGGCCCCGCTGGGGAGCCGGGTGGCGCCCGGCGACGAGGTCACCCTGCGAGTCGATGTGACCCGCCTCGCGGTGCTGCCGATCGTGGGCCAGGCTTGACGCGTCCCTAGACTGACTCCTTGTGTACAGACCTGCCTATGCCCTGCTCGTCGGGGTCGCAGGCACCATGGGGGTGCTGGCCGTCACGGCCGCGATCACGCTGAACCGGCCGCTCGTCGACCCCGAGGGCTTCCTCGGCCCGTCGTGGCTGCGCCTCCCGCTTCTGGTCCTCGGTGCGTTCCTGCTCGACCTGCTCCCGCGGACGCTGTGGTACTCCCGGCTGAAGCCGCCGTTGATGCTCGACATCGCGCGGGAACGGATCCGCACCCACTGGGACCGCGAGCGGATCATCCTGGTGGTGCTCGGGCTGGTGTCCTTCTACGTCACCTACGTCTGCTACCGGAACCTCAAGTCGTTCCTGCCCTTCATCATGGGCGAGGACAAGTACGACCGCGAGCTGCACCTCATCGACCGCGCGCTGATGTTCGGCCACGAGCCCGCGACGATCCTCCACGCGATCTTCGGCACCTCGATCGCGCCGCACATCCTCTCCACGATCTACCTCTGGTTCCTGCCGCTCGTGCCGCTGGCCCTGGCGGCCTGGCTGGTGTGGTCGCGCAACATCACCTTCGGCTACTGGTTCGCCACCTCGCAGTGCCTGGCCTGGTCGCTCGGCACGGCCTCCTACTACGCGCTCCCGACGCTCGGCCCCGGCTTCCAGTACAGCTACCTCTACACCGACCTCCCCGACACCGGGTCGAGCGCGCTGATGGAGGCCCTGTTCTACGGGCGCAAGGGCGTGATCCGCGACGGCGCGGAGGGCGCGGTCCAGTCGGTGGCGGGCTTCGCGTCGCTCCACGTCGCGATCACCCTGCTCGTCGCGCTGATGGTGCAGTACACGCTGCGCAACCGGCTCATCCGGATCGTCTTCTGGGTCAACTTCTCGATCACCGTGGTCGCCACCCTCTACTTCGGCTGGCACTACATCGCCGACGACCTCGCTGGCGTCGTGATCGCCCTGTTCTCCTTCTGGCTCGGCGGGCTCGCCTCCGGGCAGAAGTTCGACAGACACGGGCTCGCCTCGCACCCGACCTCCACCACGCGTCAGGTGCCCGTCGACGCCGAGTGAGCGGCGTACGCCCCTGCCCGTCTGGGCTGGAGTCACCGGATATCCGGTGACCACCCCGCTTGTCACGCCAGATCTCGGTCACCAAGCGGGGGACTCGGGTGCGAACCCGGGCGTCAGGACGCCAGCTTGTTGCGGGATGCCATCACGCGCCGGATCCTGGCCGCCAGCTGTTCGGGGCGGGCCAGGGCGGCCCAGCCGATCCGGATGCAGGTCCAGCCGGTGAGCTGGCAGACCAGCTCCTCGCGCTCCTTCTCGCGGACGAGGAACTCCTCGAGCGTCTCGCCCGGCCTGCGGTAGCGCTCGTACTTGATCCGCCCGTCGAACTCGAGGAACACCCCGAGATCCGGCCACGCGAAGTCGACCCGAGCCACCATGAGGCCGCCCTCGTCGAAGATCTCGACCTGCGGCTCGGGCTTCACCAGGCCTTGGGCGTGCGCCAAGTAGCTGAAGCGGTCCTCACCCACGGACTCCAGGCGACCGTCGGCGAGATGAAGGACGAGGTTGGTCGTCAGGCTGCCGGGCCAGTCGCGGTGCACCTCTGCCTGCTCCTTGAAGTCCTCGAGCGTCATGGCCTTCGCGTGCAGTAGCCGATTCACCGCCACGAGTGCAGCCTCGACACCGGCGATGGTCGTCACCTCGAACGCCGAGCGTGCGGCGACGCTGACCGTCACGCCGTTCAGCTCCTCGAGGTCGTCAGGTTCGAGCACGCCGCGGTGCGGGACCCAGTCACGCTGTTGGCGGCCGGCGCGCTCGGGACCCGTTCGGGTCGTGTGGACCACGTCCAGGGAGAAGCCCCACAGCGGTATCCCGCGTTCGACGAGTGACGACACGTGGGTCACGGCCGTCTCGCTGTGAGCCCGCGCCAGGACCGCGCGGGTGAGCAGCCGGTGCCGATCTTCGGGCGTGAGCTCGTCCCACGCCGCGTAGTCGACGTACGCCCCGTAGCGGATCCGCTTGAGGGCCTTGGCTCGCACCAGCCGGTCGATCTGGTTGTCGGTCATGCCGCTGGCGAGGAGGTCGCGGCGCAGGCGTACGACACCGTCGAGGTCGATGCGTGGGCTTGTCATGTAGGCCCGATGCCCTCGCGCCCGAGCCCGTACGCCTGTCTCGGTGCATCTGTGGACAACCGCGCCCCACAGCGGCTTCGCGCCTGAGTTTCCCGCTTGGTGGCCCAGATCTCGGGTGCTCACCGGGGTGGTCACCGGATATCCGGTGACTCCAGCCCCGACCAGGCACGAGAATGACATCGATGTAGTTCGCAAGCCGACACGCCGACGAGTTCTGAGATTCTTGGGAAAACTGTTCCCCGTGTGACGAAAGTTCACTAACGTGCCTCGAGTTGCCCGTGCGAAGGGGAAGTCGCACGGGCCCGACACCCGAAGAGGAACCCCCGTGCCCTTCGCAGCACCCCAGCACCTGCCGGACCCGCGTCGTACGACGTCGCGGTGGGCGAGCGCGCTCGTGCTGGTCGCCGGGCTCGCGGTCGGCGGGCACGGCGTGGCGTTCGCGAAGGACGACCCCAGCGACCAGGTGGTCCCCAGCGAGGCGGATGTCGCCGAAGCCGAGCAGCACGTCGCGGACAAGGGACGTGACGTCGCCGCGGTGCAGGCCGACCTGATCCGGGCCAACCTCGCCCTCGACGCCGCGGGCGACACCGCCGGGCAGGCGGCCGAGGCGTGGAACGGCGCCCGCTGGCGCGCCGAACAGGCGCGCGAGGAGTCCGAGCAGGCCGACGCCGCCGCCGAGGCCGCCCGGGCCGACGTCGCCGAGCAGCGCCAGCTGTACGCCGACACCGTGGTGCAGTCCTACGAGGAGGCCTCGCAGGTCCAGGGCCTCGCTGCGGTCGTCGAGGCGGACGGCATCTCCTCGCTCATCGACCGCTCGGTGACGATGGGCAACACCTCGGAGGCGCTCGACGACCAGTACAGCTCGTACGTCGCCTCCTCTGCCGTCGCCGAAGCCACCGCCACCGCCGCGACGCAGGCGAGCGACCGGGCCGAGGCCGCCGAGCAGGAGGCCGAGTCGGCCCGCGACGAGGCCGCCGCCGCGGAAGCAGACGCCGGCGCACTGAGCGCCTCCATCGCGGCGACGAAGTCCGACCTGATCGCCGAGCTCGCCGAGCTCAAGGGCATCAGCGTCCGCCTGGCAGGCAAGCGCCAGCAGGCACTCGAGGAGCAGGCAGCTGCCGCCGCAGCAGCCGCAGCCCAGGCGGAGGCCGAAGCAGAGGCGGAGGCCCAGGCCCAGGCGCAGCAGGAGCAGGAGCAGCAGTCGACACCGACGCCCACTCCGACGCCCACCCCGACCAG
The DNA here is from genome assembly GCF_014779665.1 of Nocardioides hwasunensis. Lineage (GTDB taxonomy): Bacteria > Actinomycetota > Actinomycetes > Propionibacteriales > Nocardioidaceae > Nocardioides > Nocardioides hwasunensis. Next base: position 331,725 of record NZ_JACXYY010000005.1, read on the forward strand.
CACACCCACCCCGACGCCCACCAGCACGCCGACGGCGACCCCGACCGAGACGCCGACCCCCACGCCCACGCCCACCCCCACGCCCACCCCCACCTCGACCAGCACGCCCACGAGCGCGCCCACCCCGACCCCCGAGCCGCCCCCGGCCACGGGCGACGCCACCGCCGTCATCGCGTTCGCGCAGTCACAGATCGGCAAGCCCTACCGCTGGGGCGCGGCCGGCCCGGACTCCTGGGACTGCTCCGGCCTCACCTCGGTGGCCTGGGCGCAGGCGGGCAAGTCGCTGCCGCACTACTCGGTCGCCCAGTACTCCGAGTCGACGAAGATCTCCGCGAGCCAGCTCGCACCCGGGGACCTCGTGTTCTGGGGATCGTCGAGCAGCCCGGGCTCGATCTACCACGTCGCGCTCTACATCGGCGACGGGCAGATCATCCACGCACCGCGCACCGGGCGCCCGGTCAGCCAGGAGTCGATGTACTCCTGGCGCGCGCCCACCTTCTTCGCCCGTCCCTGAGGCTTCGCACCCAGGTCTCCCGCTTCGCCCCCCAGATCTCGGGTGCAAAGCGGGGTGGTCACCGGATATCCGGTGACTCCAGCCCCGACGCGAGGCTCAGCGCACCTTTCGCGCGAACCGGGCGGCCAGCTCGGCGGGATCGAGGTCGCCGTCGAGCACGAGCCGGGTCGGCCAGGCCGAGGTGTCGATCCCGGAGAGCTCCTCGAACAGCGCGAGGTCCCTGGCGTAGACCTCGGCGACCCGGGCCAGGTCGTCACCGGTGGGGGCGGTGCCGGGGACCTGCTCGGCGCCGGCGTGCCAGTTCCGCAGGGGCGGCACCTGCTCGAAGCGCGGCAGCCCGAGGAAGTCGGTGGTCCGCTCGACCGTCGCCGAGAAGTCGCCGAGCATCTGCCTCAGCTCGAGCAGCAGCCACTGCTGTCGCGGGAACAGCTCGAAGCCGCGCTGCAGCTGCTCGCCGTAGAACCCGCGCGCGATGCCGGTCATGTGCCGCCACCGCATGGTGCGCACCTCGTCGGGCGAAGGCACCTCGTCGGGCAGCGAGGTGTGCGGCCACTCGGTGAGGAAGTCGGGCCAGTCGGGCCACTCGAGGTTGCGCGAGCGCAGCATCACCCAGTGGGAGAACAGTCGCTCGAGCGGGTCCCGGAAGACCGCGATCAGCGGCATGTCGGGCTGGTAGGCGCGCATCCGCTCGAGCGCGTGCGGCCAGTAGAGGTACGTCGGTGAGGCGTCGCCGAGCAGCTGGTGGACCGGCGCCCGACGCGGGGCGGTGTAGTCGCGGGCGTGGTCCGGCGCCGACCAGTCGACGGTCTCGTCGTCGAAGTAGTGCCGCTCCTTGTCGGGTGGCTGGCACACCAGCCGGTGCTGGTTGAGCGTGACCGCCAGCGTCGACGTACCGCCCTTCTGCACGCCGACGACCGCGTAGTTGTAGGCCATCTCCCCTGGAGGAGTGGCAGCGGCGGACGCGTTCATCGCCGTGAACCTACCCGGATGGCTACGTTGGGGCCATGACGGCACAGGAGCAGGCGCCGGAGGCGGAGACCACGACGGAGGCCGACGGCTACCGCCAGCCCGACGTCGACGTCGACGCCGTGCGCGTGCTGCTCGACGGGCCCTACCGCGAGGTCCGCGACCTGGTGCGCACCGACCTCGTCGAGCACGCGCAGGTCCTGCTCGACGCGGAGCAGATGACCACCGCCGACTTCCGCGAGCGGGTCTTGGACGTCGTGGTGACGATGGCCGGCACCGGCCAGACGGGGATGGGCTTCCCCGAGGAGTACGGCGGTGGCGGCGACATCGGCGCCTCGGTCGCCGCCTTCGAGACCCTCGCGTTCGGGGACCTCTCGGTCCTGGTCAAGGTCGGCGTGCAGTTCGGGCTCTTCGGTGGCGCGATCCTCCAGCTCGGCACGAAGCCCCACCACGACGCCCACCTCGCCGATGTCGTCGCCGGCCGCACGATGGGCTGCTTCGCGATGACCGAGACCGGGCACGGCTCCAACGTGCAGGCCCTCGGCACCGTCGCGACGTACGACGTCGAGGCCCAGGAGTTCGTGATCGCCACCCCCGACGACGCGAGCCGCAAGGACTACATCGGCAACGCGGCGGCCCACGCCGAGCTCGCCGTCGTGTTCGCCCAGCTCGACATCGGCGAGGCAGAGGCGCGCGAGCGGCACGGCGTGCACGCCTTCGTCGTGCGGATCCGTGAGGACGGGCAGGTCGTCGACGGCGTCCGCGTCGAGGACTGCGGCCCCAAGACGGGCCTCAACGGCGTCGACAACGGCCGGATCTGGTTCGACGGTCTTCGGGTGCCGCGGACCGCCCTGCTCGACCGGTTCGCCGAGGTGACGCCCGAGGGCCGCTACCTCTCGCCGATCGACAACGCCGACAAGCGCTTCTTCACCATGCTCGGCACCCTCGTCCAGGGCCGTGTCTGCGTCGGCGGCGCCGGCATCAACGCCGCCAAGGTCGCCCTCACCATCGCCGTTCGCTACGCCGTGCGCCGTCGTCAGTTCGAGGCGACCGAGCCCGACCGGGAGCAGGTGCTCCTCGACTACGGCATGCACCAGCGCCGGTTGCTGCCGCTGCTCGCGCGCACCTATGCGCTGCACCTCGCCCAGGAGGTCGTGGCGGGCCAGCTGCACGACGTCTTCTCCCGGGAGGAGGACGACGAGCACGCCCGCCGGATGCTCGAGTCACGCGCCGCCGGCACCAAGGCGCTCGGCACCTGGCACGCGACCCGCACCATCCAGGAGTGCCGCGAGGCCTGCGGCGGCGCCGGCTACCTCAGCGAGAACCGCTTCGCCGCGCTCAAGGCCGACACCGACGTCTTCACCACCTTCGAGGGCGACAACCACGTGCTGCTCCAGCTCGTGGCCAAGGGGTTGCTGACCGACTACGCCGGCGAGTTCGAGGAGATGGACCAGCTCGGCATGGCCCGCTTCGTCGCCGGCCTGGCGGTCGACACGGTCGTCGAGCGGACCGCCGTCCACAAGCTCGTCCAGTCGGTGCGCGACCTGCTCCCCGGCGGCGAGAGGTGGGACCAGGAGGCCGGGCTGCTCGACCCGAACTACCAGCTCGCCATGCTCCGCTTCCGCGAGGAGCACATGATCGGCGGCGTGGCCCGCCGGCTCAAGCACGGCATCGGCCAGGGGGAGGATCCCGGCGCCGTCTTCTCCCGCGTGCAGGACCACGTCATCGCCGCCGCCCGCGCCCACACCGAGCGGCTGGTGCTCGAGGCGTTCGTCGCCAGGACCGCCTCGCTCCCCGACGGCGACCTCAAGGTCGCGCTCGACCTGCTCTGCGACCTCCACGCGCTGAGCACCATCGAGGCCGACCGGGCCTGGTTCATGGAGCACGGGCGCCTGTCCAGCACCCGCTCGAAGGCCCTCACCCGCGAGGTCAACGCGCTGTGCCGCAAGGTCCGTCCGCTCGCCGTCGACCTCGTGGACGCGTTCGGGGTGCCCGACGAGGTGCTGCGCAGCCCCGAGCTGCTCGGCTGGACCGACACGGGACCGGTCCGATGACCTTCGGCGGGTCGCCCACTCGCTTCGAGCCGTCGAGGGCCAGCCGGGGCCTCGCGCTGGTGGCCCCCGGCCGCGCGTACTCGCCCAGCAACCCCCTGCTCGACTTCACCCGGGTCGCGCTGCTGCAGCACGGCTTCACCGTCCAGCAGCTGTGGTGGGACACCACTGCGCGCGGCGACGCCGAGGACCCCGAGCCATGGGTACGCCGTCACGTCGCGGCGGCGCACGCGGCAGAGGATGCCGACCACGTGCTGGTGGTGGGCAAGTCGCTCGGCACCCGCGCCGCGTCGTACGCCGCCGAGCGCGGGCTCGACGCGATCTGGCTCACCCCGCTGCTGGTCGACCCCGCGGTGGCCGAGGCGATCGCGGCCAACCCCGGCCGCCAGCTCCTCGTCGGTGGCCTGGCCGACGAGCTCTGGGACCGCGCCGTCGCCCGCGAGCTGGCCGACGCCGGTTGCCGGCTGCTCGAGGTGACCGACGCCGACCACGCCATGGCCACCCCCGACGCGGTCCGCACCGCCGAGATCCACCTCGAGGTCGCCCGCGCCGTCGAGGCCTTCCTCGCGGGCCTCCCGGGCCGGCCGGCGGCCTGATCATGCGCCTGCCACGAGGGCTCGTCGGGGCGTGGAGCCAGGACCCGCTCTGGGCGAAGGTCTACCCGGTCCTCATCGAGCACCCGGTGCTCGGCGCGCCGCTCTGGCGGCTCGGGCTCGGCACCGACATCCGTCGTCTCCGCGCCGCCGCCAGCGAGATCGGCGAGCTGCCCGACGGCTCGCGCGTCCTCGACGTGCCGGCCGGAGGAGGGGTCGCCCTCCGCGGCCTGCGGCCCGACGGGCACCTCGACTACGTCGCCGCCGACATCTCGCCACGGATGCTCGAGCGCACCCTCGCGGCGGCCCGCGACCGGGGAGTGGCGGGCCAGGTCACGACCTCGCTCGCCGACGTCGGCCGGCTGCCCTTCGCCGACGGGACGTTCGACCTGGTCGTCTCCTTCACCGGCCTCCACGTCTTCCCCGACCCACAGCGAGCCCTCACCGAGATGGTCCGCGTCCTCAAGCCGGGAGCCGCGCTGAGCGGCAGTGCGATCTTCGCCGACGACTTCCGGGGGATCGAGCGACGCTACGAGCTGGTCCACGCCGCCGGTCGGCTGGGCCGGGTGCTCGGCCCGATGTGCTCCTCGACCGACGCGGTCCGCTGGCTCGCCGAGGCCGGCGCGCTCGACGTACGACTCGAGATGAGCGGAGGAATCGGCTGGTTCCACGCGGTGCGGGCGGTGTCGTGACCGGCACCTGTCACAGATCGTCGGCGGTCGGTGTCTCCCTGTCATCCACCCGATCGACCAGGAGATGACATGCCCAGCAGCTTCCGCGTCCCGCAGGCCAGCCTCGACGGGGTCTACGGCGCGATCATGACCCGTGTGGCGAGGCGCATGTGGGGCCAGGTCCCCGACAACGCCTACGTGCTCTGGCACCACCGGCCCGTGACCCGGGCGATCTTCGGCTTCGAGCAGAAGGTCGCGCGGTGGAAGGCCCTCGACCCGCACCTGAAGACGTACGCCGAGATGGCGGCCGCGGGCGTCATCGGCTGCTCGTGGTGCCTCGACTTCGGCTACTTCATGGCGCACGCCAAGGGCCTCGACGAGTCGAAGGTCCGCGAGGTGCCGCGCTGGCGCGAGTCCGAGGTGTTCACCGACCTCGAGCGCGACGTGATGGCGTACGCCGAGGCGATGTCGGTGACCCCGCCCGAGGTCACCGACGAGATGGTCTCCGCCCTCGACCGCCGGCTCGGTCACGCGGCCGTCGTGGAGCTGACCATGATGGTCGCCGTCGAGAACGAGCGCTCGCGCTTCAACTCGGCGATGGGTCTGGCCTCGCAGGGCTTCAGCGACGTCTGCGAGCTGCCGCTCGCCCGGGCCGGGGCGGCCGGCCAGTGACCGAGCCCTTCCTCACCCACCGCAACCTGCTCTTCACGGTCTCCTACGAGATGCTCGGCTCGGCCGCCGATGCCGAGGACGTGCTGCAGGAGGTCTGGCTCCGGTGGGACGGCGTCGCGGTGGGGGAGGTGCGCGACCCGCGCGCCTACCTCGTCCGGATGACCACCCGGCTCTCGCTCAACCGGCTCCGCACGCTCGCCCGGCGCCGCGAGGACTACGTCGGCACCTGGCTGCCCGAGCCGGTGCTCACCGTGCCCGACGTGGCGCAGGACGTCGAGCTGGCCGACAGCGTCTCGACCGCGATGCTGCTGGTGCTGGAGACGCTGCCGCCGGTCGAGCGGGCGGTGCTGGTGCTGCGCGAGGTCTTCGACGTGCCGTACGCCGAGATCGCCGAGGCGGTCGAGAAGTCCGAGCCGGCGGTGCGCCAGATCGCCCGCCGCGCGCGGGCGCACGTGGCCGAGCGCCGCCCGCGGACCGCGGTGAGCGTCGCGGAGCGCGACGCGGTGATCGAGCGGTTCCGCGCGGCGACCGAGACGGGCGACCTGCAGTCGTTGATGGACGTGCTGGCGCCCGACGTGGTGCTGATGACCGACGGGGGCGGCAAGGTGCAGGCCGCGCTCAGGCCGATCTTCGGGCGCGACAAGGTGCTGCGCTTCCTCACCGCGGTCACCCCGGACGCACTCGAGCTGGTGCCGGTGTGGCTCAACGGGTCGCCCGGGATCCAGTTCGTCATCGCCGGCCACCGCGACGGCGTCGGCACGATGCTCGTCGAGGACGGCGTGGTGACGCGGCTGTTCCTCGTGCGCAACCCCGACAAGCTCGGCTCCGTCACCGACCCGGTCGACCTCGCCCGACTGTGACGCCGACGTTCGCGGTGGGCGAACCGCGATCCGGAATCCCGACCGGCGCGAGGTGTGTTGAGAGGACATGACGCAGAACCTCTCGCTCCCCGTGGTGTTCCTCCACGACACGGTCGTGCTGCCCGGCATGGTCGTGCCCATCGAGCTCGACGACTCGGCCCGCGCGGCCATCGACGCCGCGCGCCTGGCCAGGGACTCCGCGAAGGAGTCCGGCCCCGACGCAGAGTCCGAGCCCACCCGCGTGCTCGTCGCACCGCGACTCGAGGACCGCTACGCCACCCACGGCGTCGTCGCCGTGGTCGACCGGGTCGGCCGGTTCGCCGGCGGCAAGCCCGCCGCCGTGCTCCGGGCCGAGCGTCGGGTCGCCATCGGTGCCGGCGTGACCGGTCCCGGTGCCGCCCTCTGGGTGGAGGCCGAGGCCGTCCCGGAGACGCCGGTGACCGACGAGCTCCGCGCCCTCGCCGAGGACTACCGCGCCCTCGTCGTCTCCATCCTCGAGCGTCGCGAGGCCTGGCAGATCATCGACAACGTACGGCGGATCGCCGACCCCGACGTGCTCGCCGACATGTCCGGCTACGCCCCCTACCTCTCCGACGACCAGCGGCGCCAGGTGCTCGAGACGCCGGACGTGGGCGACCGGCTGCGCCTGCTCGTCGAGTGGACCCGCGCCTACGACGCCGAGGACGAGGTCACCGACAAGATCAGCCAGGACGTCCGCGAGGGGCTGGAGAAGAACCAGCGGGAGTTCCTGCTGCGCCAGCAGCTCGCGGCGATCCGCAAGGAGCTCGGCGAGGGAGAGCCGGACGGCTCCGACGACTACCGCGCCCGGGTGGAGGGCGCCGACCTGCCCGACGCGGTCCGCGAGGCCGCGCTGCGCGAGGTCGACAAGCTCGAGCGGTCCAGCGAGCAGGCCCCGGAGGCCGGCTACATCCGCACCTGGCTCGACACCGTCCTGGAGCTGCCGTGGCACGAGCGCACCGAGGACGTGAACGACGTCATCGCCGCCCGCGCGGTGCTCGACGCCGACCACCACGGCCTCGACGAGGTCAAGGACCGCATCACCGAGTACCTCGCCGTCCGCGCCCGCCGCGCCGAGCGCGGCCTCGAGGTCATCGGCGGCCGCGGCTCCGGCGCCGTCGTGCTGCTGGCCGGTCCGCCCGGTGTCGGCAAGACCTCGCTCGGCGAGTCGGTCGCGCACGCCCTGGGCCGGAAGTTCGTCCGGGTCGCCCTGGGTGGCGTCCGCGACGAGGCCGAGATCCGCGGCCACCGCCGGACCTACGTCGGTGCCCTTCCCGGTCGCATCGTGCGCGCGATCAAGGAGGCCGGATCGATGAACCCCGTCGTCCTGCTGGACGAGGTCGACAAGGTCGGCGCCGACCACCGCGGCGACCCGGCCGCGGCGCTGCTCGAGGTGCTCGACCCCGCGCAGAACCACACGTTCCGCGACCACTACCTCGAGCTCGACCTCGACCTGTCCGACGTGCTGTTCATCGCGACCGCCAACGTCGTGGAGCAGATCCCCTCGGCCCTGCTGGACCGCATGGAGCTGGTGACCATCGACGGCTACACCGAGGACGACAAGGTCGCCATCGCGCGCGACTTCCTCGTGCCCCGCCAGCTGGAGCGAGCCGCGCTGACGCCCGAGGAGGTCACCGTCTCCGACGAGGCACTGGCCGAGCTCGCGGCCAACTACACCCGCGAGGCCGGCGTACGCCAGCTCGAGCGGCTGCTGGCCAAGGCGTTCCGCAAGGCGGCGACGAAGCTCGCCACCGGCGAGGTCGACCGGCTCGACGTCGACCTGGCCGGCCTCAAGGACCTGGTGGGCCGGGCGCGCTTCACGCCCGACAGCCACGAGCGCACCGATGTGCCCGGCGTCGCCACCGGCCTGGCCGTGACCGGCCTGGGCGGAGACGTGCTCTACGTCGAGACGTCCGCGGCCGAGGGCACGGCCGGGCTCACCGTCACCGGACAGCTCGGCGACGTGATGAAGGAGTCCGCCTCGATCGCCCTGTCGTGGGTGCGGGCGCACGCCACCGAGCTCGGGATCGAGCCGTCCGCACTCGACCAGTCGATCCACGTCCACTTCCCGGCCGGAGCGGTCCCGAAGGACGGCCCGTCGGCAGGCGTCACGATGGTCACCGCGCTGGTCTCGCTGCTCACCGGGCGTCCCGTGCGCTCGGACGTCGGGATGACCGGCGAGGTGTCGCTCTCGGGCCGGGTGCTGCCGATCGGCGGGCTCAAGCAGAAGCTGCTGGCCGCCCAGCGCGCGGGGCTCGGCACGGTCTACGTGCCCGAGCGCAACCGCCCCGACCTCGACGACGTACCGGCCGAGCTGCTGGCCGAGCTGGACGTACGCCCCGTCGGACGGGTGAGCGACATCCTGGCCGAGGCCCTGGAAGCGGCCGCGCCGGCCGCGGGGTCGCAGGCCCGGGCCGCCTGAGGCCCGGAAACGCTGTAACGCCGGGTTAGTGGCTCTACCCACCCCGTTGCAACAGGGGGGGAAGAGCCACCAACCCGGCGTTACAGCGGCGGCTCGGCCCGCGCGGGGCGAGCGCCGAAGGTCAGGCGTTCTCGCCGAGGCTGTCGTCGGCGAGGTTGTCGACGTCGTTGCCGTGGCCCTCGGCCTTGAAGCGCTCGAAGGAGGCACGGACCTCGGCCTCCGCCTCGGTGCGGCCGACCCAGTCGGCGCCCTCGACGGACTTGCCGGGCTCGAGGTCCTTGTAGACCTCGAAGAAGTGCTGGATCTCGAGGCGGTCGTACTTGGAGACGTGGTTGATGTCGCGGAGGTGCTCCAGGCGCGGGTCGTGGCTCGGCACGCAGAGGACCTTGTCGTCGCCACCGGCCTCGTCGGTCATCCGGAACATCCCGATCGCGCGGCACTCGATGAGGCAGCCCGGGAAGGTCGGCGACTGCAGGATCACGAGCGCGTCGAGCGGGTCGCCGTCCTGGCCGAGGGTGTTCTCGATGTAGCCGTAGTCGGCCGGGTAGGCGGTCGAGGTGAAGAGCATGCGGTCGAGGCGGATCCGCCCCGACTCGTGGTCGACCTCGTACTTGTTGCGCTCACCCTTGGGGATCTCCACCAGCACGTCGAAGCTCTCCACGTCTTCCTCCACACTCCCGGCACGCACTCGGGCCGTCTCAGTCACTCTGCCGCCCCGAGCGGGAGCCCGAGGCGAAGTCCTGGGGGCAGTGTCGCGCACAATGGCCGCGATGCGCGAAGCAAGAGGGTCGAAAGATCGGGGACGTGAGGTACGCCACGTCCTCCGCAACTGGCTGCCACCCCTCCTGGTGCTCGCGCTGCTGGCAGCGGGGGTCGGTGCGTACCGCTTCGAGTGGGGCCAGCGCTACCTGCCGTGGCTGGCCGCCGACCCGGTCACCGAGCCCGAGCAGGTGCCACCGCCCGCCGGTCTCGACCTGCCCGCCTGGGCGGCGCCGGCGGTCGACGCCGAGCCGCTCGCCGTGACCGCGCCCGTGGTGCCCGACCGGGTGGAGCGGGCCGTCGCGCAGGCGCTCACCGACCCCGACCTCGGCCCTCACGTCGTCGGCGCCGTGACCTCGCTGACGCCCGGCTCGGAGGTCTGGACCTCCGGTGACGGGCGCTACCTCCCCGCCTCGACGACCAAGCTGCTCACCTTCGGCGCCGCGCTGCAGGTGCTCGGCCCCGACCACACGTTCACCACGAGGGTCGTGCGCGGCGAGGGTCCGCGCGACGTCGTGCTCGTGGGCGGCGGCGACCCGCTGCTCGCCAGCCAGCCCCTCGCGGTCGCCGAGGCGGAGTCGACGTACCCCGCCCGTGCCGACGTCTCCACGCTCGCCCTCGAGACCGCCGCGGCCCTCGGCGAGCAGGCCTGGGTCCGGGTCCGCTTCGACGACGGCCTCTTCAGCGGGCCGAGCGACAACCCCGCCTGGCGCCGCGACTACGTGCCCGACGACGTCGTCAGCCCGATCACCGCGCTGATGGTCGACAGCGGGATCGCCCCCGACGGCCTCTCCCGCTCCGACGACCCGTCCCTGGCCGCCGCCCGAGTCTTCGGGGACGCCCTCCGTGCCGCCGGCGTGGAGGTGGTCGGTCAGCCCACGCGGGTCGGCGCACCCACCGACCCGGCCGGCAGCGCCGAGGAGCTGGCCTCGGTCGAGAGCGCGCCGCTGTCGGAGGTCGCCGAGCGCATCATCGACGTCAGCGACAACGAGGGTGCCGAGGTGGTCGCCCACCAGGTCGGCCTGGCGGTCTCCGGCACCGGCTCCTTCGAGGCCGGCGCGGCCGCCGTGCTCGAGACCCTCGGCGGCGTCGGAGTCGACGTGAGCGGCGACGAGGTGTACGACGGCTCCGGCCTGTCGCGTCGCAACCGGGTCTCGACCTCCACGCTGCTGCAGCTGATCCAGCACGCCTCGGGACCCGACGGGGAGGTGATGCGGAGCATCGTCACCGGGCTGCCGGTGGCGGGCTTCACCGGCTCACTGACCTCCCGGTTCGCCGGGGGGCCGGCGATCGCGCGCGGCCTCGTGCGCGCCAAGACCGGCACGCTCACCGGCGTGCACGCGCTCGCCGGCATCGCGGTCGACCGCGACGGGCAGCCGCTGGCGTTCGTGCTCGCGGCCGACCGGGTGGCCCCGGAGGACTCCCTCGACGCCCGCGAGGCGCTCGACCGGGCCGCCGCCAGGATCGCGGCCTGCCGCTGCTCGGCGTCCGCCGCCGGTTGAGCAGGGCGCCCTGGCGCCCGTGCCGAGACCACGGCCACCCCTGGGAGATGGGTCTCGACACGCAGTCGCGAGCCCGGTCGCGTGCTTGCTCCACCTCCCGCCCCACGCCGCGAGCTCATTCTTCGCTCCCGGCTAGTGTCGTGACATGAACCTCGTCGACTGGGACTTCGCCGTGACTGTGGGGTCCCGGATCGCCGGACCGGGGCCGGACGTGTCCCCCGACGAGGCCGCCGCGGCCGTGCTCGAGCTGCGGGAGGGTGCCGCCCGCTCGACGCCGCTCGTCGGCGACTACACGGGCCTGCAGACGCGTCCCGGCACCGCACCGGTGCTGGTGGTCGACCGGCCGGGCTGGCTGCGCGCCAACGCCGACGGCTTCGCCACGATCCTCGACCCCATCGTCGCGAAGGTCGCCGAGAAGAAGGGGCGGCCGTCTCCGTTCGCCGAGGCGATCGGCTCGCGCGTCACCGGCGCCGAGGTCGGCCTGATGCTCGGCTTCCTCGGCTCGAAGGTGCTGGGCCAGTTCGACCCGTTCTTCGCCCCACACGGGCGCCTGCTCCTCGTCGCCCCCAACATCGTGCACGTCGAGCGCGAGATCGGCGCCGACCCGAGCGACTTCCGGCTGTGGGTGTGCCTGCACGAGGAGACCCACCGGGTGCAGTTCACCGCGAACCCGTGGCTCGGTGACCACCTCCTCGCCCAGATGCAGGGCATCGCCGACACCATCGAGCCCAGCGCCCTCCTCGACGGCCTGCGCCGCGGGGCCGAGGCCATCCGCGGCGGCAACGGCAGCGTCCTCGACCTGGTGTCGTCGCCCGAGCAGAAGGAGATCCTCGACCGGGTCACCGGCGTGATGTCGCTGCTCGAGGGCCACGCCGACGTGGTGATGGACGGCGTCGGCCCGACGGTCATCCCCTCGGTCAAGCAGATCCGCAAGAAGTTCAACCGACGGCGCCAGGGCATCGGCTCGCTCGACAAGCTGCTCCGACGGCTCCTCGGCCTCGACGCCAAGATGGCCCAGTACCGTGACGGCGCCGTCTTCGTGCGCCACGTCGTCGACAAGGTCGGCATGGAGGAGTTCAACGCGATCTGGACCGGCCCTGAGACGCTTCCCTCGAAGGCCGAGATCAGCGACCCCGACGCGTGGGTCGCCCGCGTGCTGTGACGCTCCACCCCTCGGTCGCCGCGGTCCGGGTGCCCGTCCGGGCCGAGCTCTCCCGGCTGGGTCCCGGGGACGTCGTCGCGGTCGCCTGCAGTGGTGGCGCCGACTCGCTGGCCCTGGCCTCCGCCGCGGTCTTCGAGGGTCACAAGCTCGGCCTGCGGGTGGCGGGGGTGACCGTCGACCACGGGCTCCAGCCCGGCTCGGCCGAGCAGGCGGAGCGCGTGGTCGCCCAGCTCGGTGCGATCGGTGTCGACGAGACGCTCACCGCCCGGGTGGAGGTCGACATCGCCTCCGGCCTCGGGCCCGAGGCCGCTGCGCGGGAGGCGAGGTACGCCGTCCTGGAGCAGGTCGCGGTCCACCTCGACGCCCGCCTGGTGCTGCTCGGCCACACGCTCGACGACCAGGCCGAGACCGTCCTGCTCGGCCTCGCCCGCGGCTCGGGCGGTCGTTCGCTGCAGGGCATGCGCCGAGGGTTCGGGGTCTTCGCGCGCCCGCTGCTCGGCGTACGCCGTGACGACACCGTGACCGCCTGCCAGGTCGAGGGCCTGGGCGCCTGGGACGACCCGCACAACCACGACCCCGGCTACACCCGCGTCCGGGTGCGCGACCGGGTGCTGCCGGTGCTCGAGGAGGAGCTCGGCCCCGGCGTCGCCCGGGCCCTGGCCCGCACCGCCGACCAGCTCCGCGAGGACACGTCGCTGCTCGAGGCGCTGGCCGACGAGGCGCTGGCACGGGCCGTGCGACCCGACGGGCTCGACGTCGACACCCTGGCCGCCGAGCCGGCCGCCCTGCGGCACCGGGTGATCCACCGGTCCGCACTCGACGCAGGCGTGCCGGCCTCGGAGCTCACCCGCGCGCACGTGCTCGAGGTCGACCGGCTGCTGGTCGCCTGGCGCGGGCAGCGCTGGGTCGACCTCCCCGGCCCGCGGCGGGCGGTGCGCCGTGACGGGCAGCTCGCGATCGAGGCCCCGCCCGCGTCCTGACGTCGCCCTCCTGAAATGATGCGGCCCGCCAGATGGGCGTGACCTCGTGGGTGGGTACGGGGTTGAGCAGGTACCCACACCTCGAGGGGGAAGAGATGCACCGAGTGCTGGTCGTCGACGACGAGCCTGATGTCAGGGACCTGGTCACCCTCATGCTGCGTCGCGCGGGATACGAGGTCCACAGCGTCGCCGACCCCCGCGAGGCCATCGCCGCCGCGGAGGACGTACGACCCGACGCGGCCGTCCTCGACTGGAGCATGCCGGGCATGAACGGTGGCCAGCTGTGCTCCCTGGTCCGCGAGCACCCCGAGCTCGGGGACCTGCCCGTGCTCATCCTGACCGCCCACGCCGACCGGCAGACCCGGGACCGGGCGTTCGCGTCCGGGGCGGACGACTTCATGTCGAAGCCCTTCACCCTCGCCGAGCTCACCCGGGCGATGGCGGGGCTGATCGACTCGCGTGACCGGGCCGGCGCCGCTCGGTCGGCACCCCTCGGACTGCCCGGCCCTGACGGCGCGCCCTAGGCTGCAGCCATGGACACGTCCCACGTGGAGCACGACCTGGTCAACGTCCTCTTCAGCGAGGCCCAGATCCAGCAGCGGCTGGGCGAGATGGCCCTGCAGATCACCGAGGACTACGAGGGGCGTGACCTGCTGGTGGTCGGCGTCCTGCGCGGGGCGGTGATGGTCATGGCCGACCTGGCGCGCGCGATGCCGCGCCACCTGGAGATGGACTGGATGGCGGTCAGCTCCTACGGCTCGGGCACGAAGTCGAGCGGTGTCGTGCGGATCCTCAAGGACCTCGACACCGACATCAGCGGTCGCGACGTGCTGATCGTCGACGAGATCATCGACACCGGCCTGACGCTGAGCTGGCTGGTCAACAACCTGTCCAGCCGCAGCCCCGCCAGCGTCGAGATCGCCACGCTGCTGCGCAAGCCGGAGGCGCTGTCGATGCCCGTCGAGCCCAAGTACGTCGGCTGGGACATCCCCAACGAGTTCGTCGTCGGCTACGGCCTGGACTACCGCGAGCGCTACCGCAACCTGCGTGACATCGGCACCCTCGCGCCCCACGTCTACTCCTGATCCGCCGGTCGACCCCGCCCGCGGCGTCGCCAGGCTTCACCCCGCCTGAAACAATGGTGTCCGAGCGGCGTGTAGCGTCGCGTCATTCATCTGTCGACACACTCGAAAGTTGCCTGTGAAGCGCATATTCAAGGGCCCCTGGCTGTGGATCGTCCTGTCCGCCTTCGCGGTGCTGCTGGCGATCCAGTTCCTCGCACCCAGTGATGGCTACGACGAGGTCAAGACCTCGACCCTCTCGAAGTACATCGCCGACGGCCAGGTCGACGAGATCGAGTTCAACGGTGTCGACCAGGAGATCCGGGCCACCCTCGACAAGGGCGTGCGCGAGGACGGCGACAAGGTCGTCGCCTACTACATCGACGGTCAGCAAGAAGGCATCCTGGCCGCCGTCGACGAGCAGGTCGCGGCAGGCAAGATCAAGGACTCCAACTCCGAGTTCCCCCAGCCCAGCTTCCTCGGCTCGCTGCTGGCCACGCTCCTGCCGTTCGCGCTGATCATCTTGCTGTTCATCTTCTTGATGAACCAGGCCCAGGGCGGCGGTGGTCGCGGCGTCATGCAGTTCGGCAAGTCCAAGGCCAAGCTGATCAGCAAGGACATGCCGAAGACGACGTTCAGCGACGTCGCCGGCTGCGAGGAGGCGATCGAGGAGCTCGGCGAGATCAAGGAGTTCCTCACCGACCCGGCCAAGTTCCAGGCCGTCGGCGCCAAGATCCCCAAGGGCGTCCTGCTCTACGGCCCGCCCGGCACCGGCAAGACGCTGCTGGCCCGCGCCGTTGCCGGCGAGGCCGGCACCCCCTTCTACTCGATCTCCGGCTCCGACTTCGTCGAGATGTTCGTCGGTGTGGGCGCCTCGCGCGTGCGCGACCTGTTCGAGCAGGCCAAGG
Organism: Nocardioides hwasunensis; assembly: GCF_014779665.1. Classification (GTDB taxonomy): domain Bacteria; phylum Actinomycetota; class Actinomycetes; order Propionibacteriales; family Nocardioidaceae; genus Nocardioides; species Nocardioides hwasunensis. Next base: position 346,864 of record NZ_JACXYY010000005.1, read on the forward strand.
AGAACGCGCCGGCGATCGTCTTCATCGACGAGATCGACGCCGTCGGTCGCCACCGCGGCGCCGGCATGGGCGGCGGCCACGACGAGCGCGAGCAGACCCTCAACCAGCTGCTGGTCGAGATGGATGGCTTCGACGTGCGCGGCGGCGTCATCCTCATCGCCGCCACCAACCGGCCCGACGTGCTCGACCCCGCGCTGCTGCGACCGGGCCGCTTCGACCGCCAGATCCAGGTCGACGCGCCGGACCTCAACGGCCGTCACCAGATCCTCAAGGTCCACTCGCGCGGCAAGCCGATCGCGCAGGACATCGACCTGCTCAGCATCGCGCGTCGCACGCCGGGCTTCACCGGTGCCGACCTGGCCAACGTGCTCAACGAGGCCGCGCTGCTCACCGCCCGCAGCAACGAGAAGCTCATCACCGACGCCTCGCTCGACGAGGCCATCGACCGCGTCATCGCCGGTCCGCAGCGGCGTACGCGCCTGATGAGCGAGCGCGAGAAGCTCATCACCGCCTACCACGAGGGCGGCCACGCCCTGGTCGCCGCGGCCCTGCCCGGCACCGACCCGGTGCACAAGGTCACGATCCTGCCGCGCGGTCGCGCGCTGGGCTACACCATGGTGCTGCCCGACCGCGACAAGTACTCCCAGACCCGCAGCGAGATGCTCGACTCCCTCGCCTACATGCTCGGCGGGATGGCGGCGGAGGCGCTGATCTTCCACGACGTCACCTCCGGTGCGGGCAACGACATCGAGAAGGCCACCGGGCTGGCACGCGCGATGGTGACCCAGTACGGCATGACCGAGCGCCTCGGCGCGGTCAAGCTCGGGGACAGCAACTCCGAGCCCTTCCTGGGCCGCGACATGGGCCACACGCGCAACTACTCCGAGGAGACCGCCGCCGCGGTCGACGGGGAGGTCAAGAAGCTGCTGGGCCACGCGCACCAGGAGGCGTTCGAGATCCTGGAGACCAACCGCGACGTCCTCGACGCGCTGGTGCTCGCGCTGCTCGACAAGGAGACGCTCGACAAGGCGGAGATCGCGACGATCTTCGAGCCCCTCACCCGGCGTCCCAACCGCCCCGCGTGGACCGGTTCGCCCGAGCGGGTCCCGTCGTCCATCCCGCCGGTCGACATCCCGCAGGAGATCCGCGACCGCGTCAACGCGGAGGCGGCCGCCCAGGAGGCCGAGGGCAACGTGATCCTCACGCCGCCCGGTGCTGGTGGTGACATGCACGGCACTCCCGACCCGGGCACGGACACCCCGGCCCCGCCACGCCCGGACGCGCCGTGACCGACCGGATCTCCACGCCGGAGGTGGCGCCCGAGGAGGTGCCGCCGTTCGACCACGCGCGGGCCGAGGCTGCGGTCCGCGAGCTGCTCGCCGCCATCGGCGAGGACCCCGACCGCGAGGGGCTGCTCGAGACGCCGGCGCGGGTGGCTCGGGCGTACGCCGAGCTGACGCAGGGCATGCGCCAGACCGCGGCGGAGATGCTCACCACCACCTTCGACCTCGGCCACGACGAGATGGTGCTGGTCCGCGACATCGAGCTGTGGTCGATGTGCGAGCACCACCTCGTGCCCTTCACCGGCGTCGCCCACGTCGGCTACATCCCGGCCGAGAGCGGCAAGATCACCGGTCTGTCCAAGCTCGCCCGGCTCGTCGACGTCTACGCCAAGCGTCCGCAGGTCCAGGAGCGGCTGACCACCCAGGTCGCCGACGCGCTCATGGAGATCCTCGAGGCACGCGGTGCCATCGTGGTGATCGAGGCCGAGCACCTCTGCATGACCATGCGCGGGGTGCGCAAGGCCGGGGCCCGCACGATCACCTCCGCGGTGCGCGGCACGATGCTGACCGACCAGGCCACCCGCGCCGAGGCGATGTCGCTGATCCACGCGGGATCCAGGTGAGCGAGGGCGCCGCGCCGCGTCCCCCCCGGGTGATGGGCATCGTCAACGTCACCCCCGACTCCTTCTCCGACGGCGGCCTCTACGACACCACCGACGCGGCCGTCGCCCACGGGCGCGAGCTGCTGGCGCAGGGTGCCGACCTGCTCGACATCGGCGGCGAGTCCACCCGGCCCGGCGCCACCCGTCCCCTCGTCGCCGAGGAGCTCGACCGCGTCGTCCCGGTGATCCGCGAGCTCGCCGAAGGCGGTGCCCTGGTGTCGGTCGACACGATGCGCGCCGAGGTCGCCGAGGCGGCCCTCGCGGCCGGCGCCCGGATCGTCAACGACGTCTCCGGCGGACTCGCCGACCCCCGCATCCTCGACGTCGTCGCCGGCAGTGGCGCCACCTACGTCGCCATGCACTGGCGCGCCCACGCCGACCGGATGCGGGACTTCACCGACTACTCGCCGGACGGTGTCGTCGACACCGTGCGCCGCGAGCTGGGCGAGCGGCTCGAGGCGATCGAGGCCGCCGGGATCGGCCGCGAGCGGGTGCTGCTCGACCCGGGCCTGGGCTTCGCCAAGGAGCCGCGGCACAACTGGGAGCTGCTCGCCGCGCTCGACGTGCTGCACGGGCTGGGCTGCCCGCTGCTGGTCGGCGCGAGCCGCAAGTCGTTCCTCGGCTCCCTGCTGGCCCGCGACGGCCGTCCGCGCTCGATCGAGGACCGTGAGCACGCGCACGTGGCGCTGGTCGCGCTGCTGGCCGACCGGGGCGTCGACTGTCTCCGCGTGCACGACGTACGAGCCACCCGCGACGCGCTCGCGGTGGCAGCAGCGATGGGAGCGGTCAGTGACCGATGAGCTCTCCGTGTCGGGGATCGAGTGCTGGGCCCACCACGGCGTCTTCGAGTTCGAGCGGCGCGAGGGGCAGACCTTCGTGGTCGACCTGGTCCTCGGCATCGACACCCGACCCGCGGCCGCCTCGGACGACCTGGCGGACACGGTCAACTACGGCTCGCTGACGACCGACGTGAAGGCCGCCGTGGAGCGCGAGCCGGTCGACCTGATAGAAACCGTCGCGCAACGCATCGCGGATGTGTGCCTGTTGGACACTCGTGTTGAATGGGCGCGAGTCACGCTCCACAAACCTGATGCCCCCATCGACGCGACGTACTCGGACGTCGCGCTGACGATCACCAGAACGCGAGGCAACGCTCATGACTGAGACCCCCAACCCCAACATCGTGGACGCCGACTCCCTCACCGGTGAGATGCACCCGATCCGCCGGGTGGTGGTCGCGCTGGGGTCCAACCTGGGGGAGCGGCTCTCGTCGCTCCAGGGAGCCGTCGACGCACTCGCCGACACCCCGGACTTCTTCGTCACCGGCGTCTCGCCCGTCTACGAGACCGAGCCGGTCGACTCGCCCGAGGAGGCCAAGCCCTACCTCAACGCCGTCGTCCTGGCCGACACCACCCTGCCGGCGGCCCGCCTGATGGAGCGCGCCCTGGCGATCGAGGACGCCTACGAGCGTGAGCGCAGCGAGGTCCGCAACGCGCCGCGCACGCTCGACGTCGACCTGATCGTCGTCGGCGACCGTCGCTCCAACGAGGACTTCCTGCGACTGCCCCACCCGCGCGCCCACCAGCGGGCCTTCGTGCTCCAGCCCTGGCACGACCTCGAGCCCGACGCGGTCTTCCCGGAGCGGGGCCCGATCGCCGACCTGCTCGCCGACGTCGACGGCTCCGGCGTGCGCAGGCGCGAGGACCTGGCCCTCGAGGTCGAGTGACCATCCCCCGAGCGGCACCCGGATGAGCGGGACCGGGCCGGAGGACGAGCCTCCGGAGCCACGCGGCACCCTGCACCCCACCTCGGCCCGAGCCCTCACGGCCTGCTCGGTGACCGGCCTCGTGCTCGGCTGGGGGATCCACCCGCTCATGACGCGGATCGCCGGTGGCCCGCCGCTCGTCTCGTGGACCCAGTCGCTCGCCCTGGTGCTCGTCGCCGGCATCATGTCGTTCCTGGCGTGGCACACCTGGCAGACCGTCCAGGTCCGCGGCGAGCGTCTCGAGGTGCACCAGGCCGTCAACCGGCTCGTGCTGGCCCGGGCCTGCGCCCTGGGAGGTGCGCTCGTGGCGGGCGGGTACGCCGGCTACGCGGTGAGCTGGCTCGGCGACCAGTCGCAGTACTCCGACCGCTGGATCGTCCGGTCCGTGGTGGCGGCCCTCGGCGCGGGCGTGGTGATGCTCGCCTCGCTCGCGCTCGAGCGTGCGTGTCGCGCCGACGGCGGCGAGCCGCGGCCCTAGTCTGGCCGCATGCCTTCCCAGCAGTCACAGCAGTCACAGGCGTCCCGTACGCCGGCACGTCGCCGCCAGCGGAGCACCCGGCTGGCCGTCGCGGTCACCCTCCTGGTGGTCGCTGGAGTCGTCGTGGTCGCCGCTGTGGTGTCGGGATCCGCCGTCCTGACCACCGCCGCCGCGGTCCTCGCGGTGCTGCTCGGTGCTGCCGCGACCCGGATCACCCACTCCGAGCTGATGCAGGCCCGGCGAGACGCCGCGCGGGACCGCGCCGAGCAGGCCCAGGAGTACCGCGCGCTCACCGAGCGTCGTACGACCGAGTCCGCGGCGTTCGCCGCCGACATGCGGCGCAAGATCGCCGACCGCGAGGAGGCCATCGACGTCCTCGAGCGTGCGCTCTCCTCAGCGCAGAAGAACGCCGCCGAGCAGACCCTCAAGCGCGGCCAGGAGGCGCGTCGCGCCGATGCCGCAGAGCGGGGTCGCGACCTCGCCCAGAGCGGGCGCGACGATGCCGAGGGCCGTGCCGCCGAGGCGATCGTGCTGGTCGCCGAGCTCGAGGCCGAGCTCGACGTGCTCCGCGCCGAGGTGGTCTCGCTCCGCGCGGCCGCCACGCGGACGCACAAGAGCGCCTGACTCCCGCCGCCGCCCCCGCGAGCGGTGAGCGAGACACCTTCTCGACGCACGGAACCTGCCTCACGCACCTGTCCCACGCACCGCCCGACGTCCGGCGGGCAGCGTGCGGAAGAATGACCTGACGTGATTCCCGAGGACAACCGGTTCGAGAGCGACCCCTCCGACGCGCTGCCCGAGGACCCGGGACTTCCCGACGGGTGGTACGCCGACACGCCGGACGCTGCCGACGAGGCCACCGTCGACCGGCTGACCGAGCTGCTCCGCGCCCACGAGCGCGCGGGCCGGGGCTGGGCCGGCGCGGGTGCGGACGACGTGCTGGTCGAGATCTCCGAGCACGGCGTGGCGATGCGGGAGAACGTCGTGGTCCGCGATGCCGGCGATCGGATCCAGGCGTGGGGCAGCGTCCACGACCGGGCCGAGGGACGGATGCTCTTCGTGCACGTGGTCGACCGCGACATCGACGAGCGCGCCGCGGACGCCTGCAGCAGCACGCTCTTCGCGTGGGCCGACGCGCAGGCGAGGGCGGTCGGCGAGGCCCGCGGCCTGGCGACCCAGCAGATCGACTCCGGCTCCTTCGCCGACGACGAGCGTCAGCACCGCTGGCTGGCCGACGCCGGCTTCGACCGGGTGCGCACCTGGTGGCAGATGAGCCGCTCCGTGGAGGCGGAGGAGGCCGAGCTGGTGCCGGACCCGTCGCGCTGGGAGCGCAAGGGCGTCGTGTTCCGGCGGGTCGAGCGGCAGGGGGACGGCATGCCCGACGTCGCCGACCTGCGGGCCGTCCACGACGTGCTCGAGGGCGCGTTCACCGACCACTTCAACTCCGCCGAGGAGACCCTGCAGGAGTTCGTCCACCGGCTCCGGGAGGACCCGGGCCACCGGTGGGACCACTGGTGGCTCGCCGAGCTCGAGGACGGCGAGGCCGCCGGCGCGCTCGTCGGCACGGTGAGCGAGTCCGCCACCGGTCCCGACGGGTCGTACGTCTCCTACCTCGGCGTCCTCGAGTCCGCCCGCGGTCGCGGGGTCGCCACCGGTCTGCTGCGCACGATCATCGCCGACGCCGCCTCCCGCGGCCGCGACCGTGTCGGCCTCGAGGTCGACGCCGACTCGCCCACCGGGGCCGACAGCCTCTACCGCTCGATGGGCTGGGGCACGAAGTACGTCACCGAGTCCTGGCACCGGGACGTGCCGGTCCGGTAGGTCCGGCACCCTTTGCACCCGAGACTCCCGCCTCGACCCCCAGATCTCGGCCGACAAGCGAGGTGGTCACCGGATATCCGGAGACTCCAGAGTCAGCGGAGCGACTCGCGCAGCGCCTGGTGCACACCCGCCGGGGTGAGCACGCCGAGGAACGTCGGGCCGCGGCGCACGCCCACCATCGGCTTGTCGTCGCGCAGCATCGCGGCGAGGGCGTCCTCGAGGGAGGAGTCGATGTCGATCGCCGCGCCCAGGTCGCCGGTGGAGATGCCGTCGAGCGGCTCGAGGTGCTCCTCGCGGAGCCGGGTGACGGTGAGCGTGCGCAGGCCCCCGGCGCCCACGAAGTCGGCGACCTGCTCGTCGGCCGGGTGCGCGAGCAGCTCCGACGGGGTGGCGTACTGGGCCAGGCGGCCGCCGGTGGCGAACACGGCCACCCGGTCGCCCATCCGGATCGCCTCGTCGATGTCGTGGGTCACCAGCACCACGGTCTTGCCGAGCTCGGCCTGGAGCCGGCGGAACTCGTCCTGCAGCCGGTGGCGCACGACCGGGTCGACGGCTCCGAACGGCTCGTCCATCAGCAGGACCGGCGGGTTGGCGGCCAGCGCCCGGGCCACGCCGACCCGCTGCCGCTGGCCGCCCGAGAGCTCGTGCGGGTAGCGACGGGCGTACTGCTCGGGCTCCAGCCCGACCGTGGCGAGCAGCTCGTGGGCGCGCTCGCGGGCGACCGACTTCGACTCGCCGTAGAGCAGCGGGACGGTCATCACGTTCTGCTCGATGCGCTGGTGCGGGAACAGGCCGATCTGCTGGATGACGTAGCCGATGCCGCGGCGCAGCTCGACCGGGTCGGCGCCGGTCACGTCCTCGCCGTCGAGCCAGATCCGCCCGGTCGTGGGCTCGATCAGCCGGTTGATCATCTTCAGCGTCGTCGACTTGCCGCACCCGGACGGACCGACGAGGCAGACCATCTCGCCGCGGGAGACCTCGAGGTCGAGCTCGTGGACGGCCACGGTCCCGTCCGGGTAGGTCTTGCCCACGCCCTCGAGCCGGATCATCGCGTCGACGGCCGAGTCGCTGCCCCGTGTAGCGTCCATGCGGTGACCTTACTGGGAGTCGCCGACGACCCGAGCTGCTACAGCCAGCTCGTCAACGACTGGATCTGTCCGGCCTACGTCTCGGATCGGCAGCAGGAGATCGTCGACGCGACGATCCAGCACATCGGGATCACCGTCGTCTCGGTGGTCCTCGGGCTCCTGATCGCCTTCCCGCTCGCGCTGGCCGCGCGGCGGCTGCCACGGCTGGAGTCGACGATCCTCGCGGCCACCACGGGGATCTACACGGTGCCCTCGCTCGCGCTGTTCCCGCTGCTGGTGCCGTTCACCGGGCTGACCGCCACGACCGTGGTGATCGGCCTCGCGCTGTACGCCCTGACGATCCTGGTGCGCAGCCTGCTGGAGGGCCTGCGGTCGGTGCCCGACGAGGTGCGCGAGTCGGCCACCGGTCTCGGCTACGGCCGCGGTCAGCTGCTGCTCAAGGTGGAGCTGCCGCTCGCGCTGCCGGTGATGATGGCCGGTCTCCGGGTCGCCACGGTGTCGACCGTGGCCCTGACGACCGTCGGGTCCCTCGTGGCCTACGGCGGTCTCGGCAACCTGATCAAGGACGGCGTGCTGACCGACTTCCGCGCCGAGCTCTTCACGGCGTCCCTGCTGTGCGTGCTGCTCGCGTTCGTGCTGGACGGACTGCTGGTGCTGGCCCAGAGGGTCATGACCCCGTGGACGAGGGGAGCGCGCGCATGAACACCCCACGACGTTCTTCGCCTCCCCCGCTCCGCTCCTCCACCGAACAACGCCGCGGGGGCCCCGCATGAGGGTCTTCAGCGACATGTGGACCTACCTGTCCGCCGGCGCCAACTGGTCGGGCAGCGACGGCATCGCCGCCCTGCTCGGCCAGCAGCTGCTGCTCACCGTCACCGCGCTGCTGATGGCGATGGTCGTCGGGCTGCCGATCGCGCTGTGGCTGGGGCACCTCGGCCGCGGCGGCTTCCTCGCGATCAACATCTCCAACGTCGGCCGTGCCATCCCGACCTTCGCGCTGCTGGCCCTGCTCGTGGTCGCGCCGTGGCCCGGTGCCGCGCAGCTCGGCCCCTACGGCCGCGCCGGTCTCGCCACCCTCATCGCCCTGACCCTGTTCGCGCTGCCGCCCATCATCACCAACTCCTACGTCGCCATGCGCGAGGTCGCACCCGAGGTGCGGGAGGCGGCGAGGGGCATGGGCATGACGGGGTGGCAGCAGTTCTGGCGCGTCGAGCTGCCGCTCGGCCTGCCGCTCGTGGTCTCCGGGCTCCGGCTGGCGCTGGTGCAGGTGTGGGCGACCGCCACGATCGCGGCGCTCGTCGCGGGACCCGGGCTCGGGCAGATCATCACCGACGGGTTCTTCCGCTCCAACTACGGCAAGGGCATCGCCGGGGCGCTCGTCGTGGCGGCGGTCGCGCTCGTGCTCGAGCTGCTCGCCGCGTTCACCCAGAGGGCGGTCGACAGCACCCGTCGGAGCACCCCTTCAGGTGGGCACACTGACGCATTGTCGGTCACCGGGTCTACGGTGGACGAGCACGCCGAAACCGTCGGCTGACGTCGCTTTTCCGGACACGCGCAGCTCTCGCTGCGGGACACAGAAGGACCACCATGCCCATCGTTCGCACGCTCGCCGCGGTCCTCGCCGCCACCGCGCTCACGCTCACCGGCTGCGCCGGTGACGACCTCTCCAGCGACAACGCCTCCGACAGCCCGAGCTCGTCGGGTGGCGACAAGGGTTCGGTCACCGTCGCGGGCCAGAACTTCCCCGAGGCCACGCTCGTCGCCTCGATGTACCAGCAGCTCCTGGAGAACGCCGGCTACACGGTCGAGACCAAGCTCGTCGACTCGCGTGACGCCTACATGCCGACCTTCCCCGGAGACGTCGACATCGTCCCCGAGTACGTCGGTGGCATCGTCAACTTCCTCAACACCCAGGCCAACGGCGACAGCGCCAAGCCCTTCGAGGCCGGTGACGGCCAGCAGCTCGCCGACGACGGCGCCACCCTGCTGAAGGACGCCGGCATCGAGCTGCTCGACATCTCCCCGGCCACCGACACCAACGCCTTCTTCGTCACCCAGGACTACGCCGACTCCGAGGGCCTGAGCACGCTGTCCGACCTCGAGGGCAAGAGCGTCGTGCTCGCCGCGGCGCCCGACTGCAAGGGACGCCTCGACTGCGAGGGCGGCCTGTCCGACGACTACGGCATCGACGTGACCAAGGTCCTCGAGCTCGGCTACGCCTCCGCCCAGACCTACAAGTCCGTCATCGACGGCGAGTCGCAGCTGGGCGAGACCTCGACCACCGACGGCACCCTGGAGTCCCAGGGCCTCGTCGTGCTCGACGACGACAAGCAGATCCAGCCCGCCCAGAACCTCGTGCCCGCGGTCTCGGCCGACTTCCTCGCCGACAACCCCGACGTCGCCGACATCCTCAACCCGCTGATGGCCGCCCTCACCACCGAGAACCTCACCGAGCTCAACGGCAAGATCGCCGTCGACCGGGCCAAGCCGGAGGACGTGGCCAAGGAGTTCCTGGAGTCCAACGACCTGCTCTGACCTCCCGCAAGGTCGGGGCACGAGCAGCAGCAGCGACGAGCCTCGAGATCACGTTCATCAGCGTGGTCTCGAGGCTCGCTGACTGTCCGGTCCGCCGTGTCGCGGGTCAGACCTCGTGGTCCCGCAGTGCCAGGGCCTCGGGAGCCACGGTGGTCTCGTCGAGCACCGTGTGCGGGATCGACAGCCGCCAGGCGCCGGTCGCGACGTCCTGGACGCGCGGGACCGGTCCGTCGAGGGTGGCGACCCACTCCATGAGCGAGGTGACCTCGGCGCGTCGGTCCTCGGCCACCAGCCAACCCGCCAGCCGGTGCACCGGCGGGAGCCCGCTCCCGACGAGGGTGCGCGTCCCCCAGAGCTCGAGCACGCCGGAGCGCAGCAGCCGCCACCACTCGGGCGTGCAGCCCGGCACCAGCAGTAAGTAGCGCCACAGGTCACCGGCGAGCACCCGGTCGACGAAGACCTGCTCCACCTCGACCGAGCCGTGCGCCCGGACGGAGGCGAGGCTCGTCCGCTTGGTCTCCCAGCGGTCGGCGAGGTCCTGCACCGACGAGGCGCGGGTCTGGGTGATCGACCCCGGGCGGATGCGCCAGTGGTAGACGACCTCGTCGAGCACGTCGAAGGTCGCGTCGAGGAAGGACCGGGTCGTGGTCGGCTGGTCCTCGTAGCGGGTGCCCTCGGGCCAGGTCAGGCCGGCCTCGTCCCAGAACGAGCGTCGCCAGACCTTGTTCCACGCGAAGACGTCGCCGAGGATCTCCGGCCGGTCCTCGATGCGCGCTCCCCGGAGGGGACGGTGCAGCCGGCGCATCCACGGCGGTTCGACCAGCTGGTCGCCCTCCCAGCGCACGATCGAGCCGGTCGCGAAGTCGGAGCCCGAGTCCGCGAGCGCCCCGACCAGGTCGGCGTACGCCGTCGGGGGGAGGACGTCGTCGGAGTCGAGGAAGGCGAGGTGGTCGCCGCGCACGTGCTGCACGCCGAGGTTGCGGGCCGCGCCCAGGCCGCCGTTGACGGAGTGCACGACGGTGATGCGGGTGTCGCGGCGGGCCCACTCGTCGGCGATCTCGCCGGTCCGGTCGCTCGACCCGTCGTCGACGATGACCGCCTCCCACCGCCGGTGGGTCTGCGCCAGCAGCGACCGGACGCAGTCGTCGAGGTAGTCCTCCACGCCCCAGGCCGGGATCACCACGCCGAGGAGCGGCGCGCGACCGAACAGGCGTCTCATGGGTCGCGACCCTAGCCGCCGGTAGGCTGCCCGCCGTGACCGAGCAGCCCAGAGCGATCGACGAGATGAACCCCGACGGAGTGCCGCGGAAGGTCCTCTTCGTCGCCGGCGCCGGCCGCAGCGGCACCAGCACGCTGGCCGGCATCGTGTCCAAGCTGGGCATGCACGTGCCGCTGCCGGAGGTCCCGCCCGACGAGTCCAACCCGCGCGGCTTCAGCGAGCCGCAGTGGGTCGTCGACGTCCACGACGAGTGGCTCAGCGAGGCACTGGTCCAGGTCAGCGACTCACGCCCGAGCGCCTGGTTCGACACCGGTCGCATCTGCAGCCGCGAGCCGGCCCGGATCCGGGTGAGCGAGTGGCTCGAGCCGCACTTCGCCGAGCATCCCGAGCTGGTGATCAAGGACCCGCGGCTGAGCTGGTTCCTCGGGCTGTGGCGCGTGGCCGCGATCCGCACCGGCGCGACCCCGGTCTTCGCCACCATGCTCCGGGCGCCGGCCGAGGTCGTCGGCTCCAAGCAGAAGTACTACGCCAACAAGCTCGGCTCGGCCCACCTCGCGGCCAGCTGGGTCAACATGCTGCTCCACACCGAGCGCGCCACGCGGCCGGCGGAGGGTGACGGCGGCCGCGTCTTCGTCCGCTACGAGGACCTGCTGAGCGACTGGGTGAGGACCACGACGGCACTGGGTCACGCGCTCGACCTGCAGACGATCGTCCACACCCGCAGCGACCAGATCCGCGAGGTCCACCGCTTCATCGACCCCACCCTGCGCCGGGTTACCTCGACCCTCGACGACCTCGCCCTGCCGAAGCGGCTGCACGAGCTCACCGGCCAGACGTGGGAGGAGCTCAACAAGCTCGCCGACGAGGGCGGCGACACCACCGAGCGCCAGGCGACCTTCGACCAGCTCCGTGAGGAGTACGTCGACCTCTACGAGGAGGCCGCGGCCATCAGCCGCTCGAGCGCCGAGCACTCGCGCCTCCAGGCGCGGCGTCGGGCGCTGGCCGAGGCGCAGCCGGAGGAGCCCTCGAGGTCGCTCGCCGACCGGGTCCCCCACGACGTACGCGCCGCCATCCCGCCGTCCGTGCGCCGCGGGGTGCGCAGGGCGCTCGGGCGCGAGCGGGACGACCAGCAGTGAGCGTCCCGGTCGGCGGCGGTCAGGGCCTGACCAACCTCGAGGGGCACGAGGACTTCGACATCGTCTGGCCCTGGGCCGAGTCACGCGGGGGACCGGGGGCACTGCGCCGCGGTGCGACCGCGGTGCTGCGGGTCAAGAACGAGGCGCCCGGACTGCGGTTCGTGCTCCCGCCCCTGCTGCGCGCCTGCGACCACGTGCTGCTGGTCGACAACGGCTCCGACGACGGCACCGGCGAGGAGGCGCTGCGCGTCGCCGCCGAGCACGGCCTGGCCGACAGGTTCACGCTGAAGGAGTACCCCTTCGCGGTGGCCCGCGCGGGCGCCGAGCACCTCGCTGTCAACGAGCGCTCGGTGCACTCCCTGGCCTACTTCTACAACTGGTGCTTCTCGCACGTGCGCACCCGCTACTCGTGGAAGTGGGACGGCGACATGGTCCTCACCACCGAGGGCGAGGTGTCGATGGCCGACCTGTCCTGGCAGGTCGGGATGGCTGAGGCGGTGATCCGCTTCCCGCGGCACGGGCTCTACATCGAGTCCGACCAGAAGGCCTACCTCGACCTCGGCCTGCGCAACATCGAGGAGTGGGGCTTCCCGGTGAGCCCCGACTACGTCTATGCCAAGGCGCCGGAGTGGGAGATCCGCACGACGCCCGACCACATCGAGATGTTCGCGCTGCCGCAGGGGCTGTGCGTCGAGCTCAAGTGGCTCGACGGCGACGAGTTCGCCCACTGGACCAACCCCGAGTCGTTCGCCACCTCGATCCGCAACCGTCGCAAGCGCCGCGAGTGGCTGGTCTGGAACGCGCTGCACGACGGCGAGGTGCCAGACGGCGTCGTCGAGATCGCCTCACCCGACGGAGTGCACGTGGTCGACCACGTGACGCACACCTGGCTGCCGCGCGCGCCCCGGCCGTTCGTCGTCGACGATCCCGACCACGCGAAGCTCCACCTGCGCGCCTGACCCGGGGTAGTCCAGTGGCAGATGGCTGCCGGATGTCCTCTGGGACGACCACTTGCCACTGGACTACCCCGGCGGGGCGACCATCTGCCACTGGACCACCCCCAGCGGGCGAGTGGGATGCGTCACGCTCGCGCTCGGTTCCGCAGCTGTGTGCGCGGGCGTAGGCTCGATGGTGATCGCAGTAGATCGGTACCCGCGAGGGACTGAAACGAAGAGGTCGTCATGCAGAAGCTCTCCATCGGTGTCGTCGGCGCCGGTCGTGTCGGTGCCGTCCTGGCCTCCGCACTCCGCTCCGCCGGGCACCAGGTCGTGGCAGCGGCCGGCGAGTCCGACGCCTCCCGCAGGCGCATCGAGTCGCTGCTCCCCGGTGTCGCGGTCGCCAAGCCGACCGACGTGGCACGCGCGAGCGACCTGCTCCTGCTGACCGTCCCCGACGACATGCTCGGCAACGTCGTCCGCGTGCTCAGCGACAGCGGCGCGATCCGTGCGGGCCAGGTCGTCGTGCACACCAGCGGTCGCCACGGCCTCGCCGTGCTCGAGCCGGCCCGCGAGGTCGGCGCCCGCACGATCGCGATGCATCCGGCGATGACCTTCACCGGCACCGACGTCGACCTCCCGCGGCTCTCCGGCTGCGTCTTCGGCATCACCGCCGACGAGCCCGACCGCGAGCTCACCGAATCCCTCGTCGCCGACCTCGGAGGGCGCCCCATGTGGGTCCCCGAGGAGCGTCGCACGCTCTACCACGCCGGCCTCGCACACGGCGCCAACCACCTCGTCACCCTCGTCGCCGAGGCGATGGAGATCCTGTCCGCAGCCGGTGCCGACGACCCTGCCGCCACGCTCCGCCCGCTGTTGACGGCCGCGCTCGACAACGCCCTCGAGGACGGCGACGCCGCCCTCACCGGCCCGATCGTCCGCGGCGACGTCGAGACCGTGCGCGCACACGTCGCCGACCTGGCCGCCACCGCGCCGCAGACGCTGCCGTCGTACGTCGCGATGGCGCACGCCACGCTCGACCGCGCCGTCACCGACGGTCGGCTCCTGCCGATCCGCGCCTCGAAGATCCTCCGGGTGCTCACCGCCGCCGAGGCCGCCGGGGCCGGCGCACACCGGGACGATGTACGTCGATGACGACCACCCCGGCCCTCGCGAGCACCCGCGAGGAGCTGGCCGCCCTGCTCGCCGACGCCCGGCGCTCGGGCGACCGGATCGCCTTCGTGCCGACGATGGGCGCCCTCCACGAGGGCCACGCCAGCCTGATGCGCACCGCCCGTGACGCCACGTCCGGTCCGGTCGTGGTGAGCATCTTCGTCAACCCGATGCAGTTCGCGGCCGGCGAGGACCTCGACCGCTACCCGCGCACCCTCGACGCCGACCTCGAGGTGTGCGCCGTCGAGGGCGTCGACGTCGTCTTCGCGCCGAGCGTCGAGGAGATGTATCCCGGCGGCTTCAGCCACGACTCGGTCCACGAGAGCGTCACCGTCGCACCCGGCACCCTCGCCACGATCCTCGACGGCGCCTCCCGGCCGGGTCACTTCGACGGCGTGCTCACCGTCGTCGCCAAGCTCTTCGGGCTCGTCCGCCCCGACGTCGCCGTCTTCGGGCAGAAGGACTACCAGCAGCTCGCGCTGATCCGGCGGATGGTGCGCGACCTCTGCATGGGCATCGAGATCATCGGCGCGGAGACCGTCCGCGAGGCCGACGGCCTCGCGCTGTCCAGCCGCAACCGCTACCTCGACGCCGACCAGCGCCGGACCGCCGCGGCACTCAGCCGCGCGCTCCGGGCCGCGCAGGAGCGGGCGGCGTACGGCGTCCCTGCCGCACGCTGGGCCGCGATGTCGGTCCTCAACGTCGAGCCCGGCCTCGAGCTCGACTATCTCGCGCTGACCGACGTCGACCTCGGCGAGGCGCCCGAGACGGGCGAGGGTCGGGTCCTCGTGGCCGCGCGGGTCGGGTCGACGAGGCTCATCGACAACGTGGCGGTCCGGTTCGACCGGGTCGTCGCGCCGGCGGGGACCGCGACCGCGGCCCCGACCACACCCTGAGAGGAACGGCTGAGACGGATGCTGCGCACGATGATGAAGTCCAAGATCCACCGGGCGACCGTGACCCAGGCCGACCTGCACTACGTCGGGTCGGTGACCGTCGACGAGGACCTGCTCGACGCTGCCGACCTGCTGGCCGGCGAGCTCGTGCACATCGTCGACGTCACCAACGGCGCCCGCCTCGAGACGTACACGATCGCCGGCGAGCGCGGCTCGGGCGTCATCGGCATCAACGGCGCGGCCGCCCGGCTGGTGCACCCGGGCGACACCGTGATCCTCATCGGCTACGGGCAGATGGAGACTGCCGAGGCGAGGGAGCACCAGCCGCACGTGGTATTCGTCGACGCCGACAACGCGATCATGGCCACCGGCCACGACCCGGCCGAGACGTTCGGCGACGAGACCCTGAGCCGCGGCGACCTGGTCGCTCGATAGCCTGCCCGGATGACAGACCACCGGCCGGTCCCGGGTCGCCTCCGCGCACCCGCACCCGGTTGGACCACCCGCGCCGACGTCGTGGTCGTGGGCTCCGGCATCGCCGGGCTCACCGCCGCTCTGCGGATCCATGCGGCTGATCCCTCGCTCCACCTGCTCGTCGTGACCAAGGACGTCCTCGCGGCCGGCTCCACCCAGTGGGCGCAGGGCGGCATCGCCGCGGCCCTCGGCCCGGGCGACACCCCCGAGCAGCACGAGCGCGACACGCTCGTCGCGGGCGCCGGTGCCTGCGACGTCGAGGCTGTGCGCGTGCTGGTGACCGAGGGACCCGAGGCGGTCCGCGAGCTCATCGCGCTGGGCACCCAGTTCGACCTGCACCCCGACGGCGAGCTGTCCCTGACCCGCGAGGGCGGCCACCACCGCGACCGCATCGCCCACGCGGGCGGCGACGCGACCGGGGCCGAGATCCAGCGGGCGCTGATCGCCGCTGTCGAGCGGGCGCCCGCGATCGAGGTCATCCAGCACGCGCTCGCCGTCGACCTCCTCCGCGCGAGCGACGGAGGGGTGGCCGGGCTGACGCTGCACGTGCTCGGCGAGGGCCAGCACGACGGCGTCGGCGCCGTGCTCTGCCGGGCCGTGGTGCTCGCCTCCGGTGGGCTCGGCCAGGTCTTCAGCCAGTCGACCAACCCCAGCGTGTCCACCGGCGACGGCATGGCGCTCGCGATGCGCGCCGGCGCGCGGGTGCGCGACCTGGAGTTCGTCCAGTTCCACCCCACCGTGATGTGGCTCGGTCCCGACTCCCAGGGCCAGCAGCCGCTGATCTCCGAGGCGGTCCGCGGCGAGGGCGCCTTCCTGGTGGACTTCGAGGGCGACCGCTTCATGCGGGGCCAGCACGAGCTCGCCGACCTCGCCCCGCGCGACGTCGTGGCCAAGGCCATCACCCGGCGGATGATCGAGACCGGCCGGCCGCACATGTGGCTCGACGCACGCCACCTGGGCGCGGAGTTCTGGGAGCGACGGTTCCCCACCATCCTCCGGGTCTGCCGCGAGCACGGGGTCGATCCGGTGACGCAGCTGATCCCGGTGGCCCCGGCCCAGCACTACGCGTCGGGCGGCGTGGTCACCGACCTCTGGGGCCGTACGACGGTGGCCGGCCTCTACGCCACCGGAGAGGTCGCCTGCTCCGGTGTCCACGGCGCCAACCGTCTCGCCTCGAACTCGCTGCTCGAGGGGCTGGTCTTCTCCCGCCGGATCGCCGAGGTGCTGCCCGCCGAGCTCCGCGACTGGGCCGAGCCGGCTGGTGACGAGCGGCCAGCGGGGCTGGTGTCGGGGGAGCGTCGTCGCGCGCTGCAGGAGGTGATGACCAGCCGGGTGGGCGTGCTGCGGCAGGCCGACGGGCTGGCCGAGGCGCTGGACCTCCTCGCCGCGATCGAGCCGGGCGACGCCGAGGTCGGCCCCGCTGCCTGGGAGACCACCAACCTGGTCGCGATCAGCACCGCGCTCGCCGGGGCCGCCGCGCTGCGCACCGAGACCCGCGGCTCCCACTGGCGCGAGGACTTCCCCGACCGCGACGACACGAAGGCCGGCCACGTCGACTCGTGGCTCGTCGACGGCGTCGTCCACAACGTCTGGCACCACGCACCCTCGACCGACCCGAGCACCACGGAGGTCCCGGCATGAGCACCCTCGACGACGTACCCACCGAGCTGCTCGACGAGCTCACCGCAGCCGGTCTGGACCCCGACCACGTCTGGGAGATCGTCCGCCGTGCGGTCGCCGAGGACCTGCCCGACCCGTCGATGGACGATCCGACCAGCTCGTCGACGATCGACCTCACCGCCCGTGGCGAGGCGGTCCTCGCCGCGCGCGAGCCCGGTGTCGTCGCCGGCCTGGGCGTCGGCGCGCTCGCCTTCTTCATGCTCGGCGCCGACGCCACGATCACCGACCGGGTGGCCGAGGGCACCCGCGTCGCGCAGGGCGACGTCGTCATGCGGATCACCGGCCTGACCCAGCGGATGCTGGTCGCCGAGCGCACCGCCCTCAACCTGGCCTCGCACTTGTCGGGCATCGCCACCGCGACGTCGCGGTGGGTCGAGGCGCTCGAGGGATCGCCGACCCGCGTCCTCGACACCCGCAAGACGCTGCCGGGTCTGCGCGCGCTGCAGAAGTACGCCGTGCGCTGCGGCGGTGGGGTCAACCACCGCACCAGCCTCCAGGACATGGCGATGGTCAAGGACAACCACGTCGTCGCCGCCGGGGGAGTGCTGCCCGCGCTGGAGGCGATCCGCGACCGCTTCCCGGGCCTGCCGGTCGAGGTCGAGGTGACCACGCTCGAGCAGCTCGAGGAGCTGCTGGCGCTGCCCGAGCCCCCGGAGCGGATCCTGCTCGACAACATGACCGACGAGCTGATGACCGAGGCCGTACGACGGACGGGCGGGCGGGTGCCGCTCGAGGCGAGCGGCGGGATCACCCTCGAGCGGGCCGGTCGCATCGGCGCCACCGGCGTCGACTTCGTCTCGGTCGGGGCGCTGACCCACTCGGTGATCGTCCTCGACCTCGGCATGGACCTGTCCCCCCCATGACGTTCTTCTCCTCCGCTTCGCTCCCCCGAACAACGCCGCGGGGACCCCGGACCTCGATGAAGGTGCTGCTATGACGCTGCTCGCGGTCGACATCCGCAACACGCACACCTTCCTCGGCCTGCTGGACGGGGAGGAGGTGACCGACCACTGGAGGGTCAGCTCGCTGGAGGGGCGCACCGCCGACGAGTGGTCGGTGCTGATGCTCGGGCTGCTCGCCGAGCGGGTCGACGACGTCGACGGGATCGCCCTCTGCTCGACCGTCCCCGCCGTCCTGCACGAGTGGCGCGAGATGATCGCCCGCGAGCTCGGCGACGTGCCGGCGGTCATCGTCGAGCCCGGCGTGAGGACGGGCCTGCCGGTGCTGATGGACAACCCCCGCGAGGTCGGCGCGGACCGGATCGTGAACTCGCTGGCCGCCGCGACGCTCCACGGCGGCCCGGCCATCGTGGTCGACTTCGGCACCGCGACGACGTTCGACGTGGTCAACGCCCAGGGGCAGTACGTCGGTGGTGCGATCTCGCCCGGCCTCGAGATCTCGCTCGAGGCGCTCGGGCGACGGGGCGCGCAGCTGCGCAAGGTCGAGCTCGCCCGGCCCCGATCGGTCATCGCGAAGAACACCGTCGAGGCGCTCCAGAGCGGCCTGGTGTTCGGCGTCGCCGCCCAGGTCGAGGGACTCGTGGGCCGCATGATCGCCGAGCTCGATGTGGCTGCGGATGAGGTCACGGTGATCGCCACCGGCCACCTGGCACCTCTGCTCGTCGACGAGTGCCGGTGTTTCACGGTGCATTCGCCGTGGCTGACGCTGCAGGGTCTGCGTCTGGTGTTCGAACGCAATTCCTAGCCCGTGGCCCGAGGGACGGGCGCGCGACGCGTAGCATCGGCGCTTTGGCCACGGACCACGGAGGGTATTCGAGGTGTCGGCGAGCGTTCCCCATGCCGAGCAGGCGCACGTCCGCGAGGACGGGCACCCCTCGACGTCCGATGCTCCGGGTCCGGGGCTCGGCACCGGACAGCGCCGTCGACCGGCCGTGGCCGTCGGCCTGGGTGTCATCGCGCTGCTCGCCTCGTGCGCGATCGTCGTCGGCGGTGGCAGCCCGGCGGCGCTGGTGCTCGTCGCGGTCGCCGTCTCGACCCTCGCCCTGCGCTGCTGGCTCACCACCGCCCTGGCGTTCGCGACCGTGCTGTCGGGAGCCCTCGCGCTGGTGGCGGTGAGCATGCGGGTCGCGCCGGTGATCGGGGTACCCGTCACGTGGCTGCCGGTGCTCCCGGCCGTGGCCGCGGCCGTCGCGCTGGTCGTGCTCTGGCTGCGCCGCAGCACGGCCTTCGCCGTGGATCGGTCCGACCTGGTGCTGGGTGCGGTGCTGGTGGCGCTCTCGCTGGTGCAGGTCGTCGCGGTGCCCGTGGTGCGCTGGCTGTCCGGCAGCCCCAAGCTCGCCTGGATGATGAACAACGACAGCGTGTGGAACCTGGTGTCCGCGCGCTTCATCGTCGAGGACGGCGGCCTGGTCCCGGTCTCGCACCGCAACCCGGCACCGCTGGCCAACGAGGTGGTGGCCTTCTTCATGGCGCCCGGCCGCTCAGGGGTCGACCGGACCGCACTGCTGGAGCACGACCTCTACCGCGCCTCCGAGGTGCTGCTCCTGCTGGTGGGAGCCACGAGCCTGCTCGCGGGCCTGGTGGTGGCTGCCGGCGTCCCATCGTCACGTCGGTGGTCCCGTGCCGTCCTCACCCTGGTGGCGGCGGCGATCCCCTGGACCTGGTCGCTCGCCGGTCAGGTCTTCCTCTACGGCTTCTGGAACTCACTGCCCGCGGCGATCCTGATCCTGGCGGCCTGGGCGGCGTGGACGTCGTCCGATCGCTTCCCGGTGACCTCCTCCGGCCTGCTGGCGCTCATCGGGACGGGTCTGCTCGCGTCCTGGGCGCCGCTCGTGCTGGCGCCGGCCGCACTCGGCGTCGCCGTGGTCTGCTGGCGGTGGCGCGCGCACCTCGACCTGCGCGGTCTCGCGATGCTGGCCTGGTTGTCGCCCCTGGCCCTGCTGGTGGCGTACGCCGGCTTCGTCACCCGAGCCGATTTCGCGGCCGCGTCCGGCGGCCTGGCCGCGGAGGGCCTGTTCCCGCCGTTCGGTCAGAACCTCCCGCCGGTGTTCTGGCTGGTTCCGTTCGGTGTGCTCGTGCTGCTGTCGACGTGGTCCACGGTGCGCATCGATCTCGTCGGCGCGGTCGTGGTGGGCCTGGCAGGAGCCGTCGGCACCCACTACCTGATGGGGCAGCGGGCCGGCGCGGCCGGGGGGCCGTGGGGCTACTACCCCCAGAAGTTCGCGTGGACGCTCGCGCTGCTCGCCCCGCTGCTGGTGCTGCTCTCCGTGCGCGGAGGCCTCGCGGTGGCCGGTCTGCGCCGCATCCAACAGGGAACTCTCGTGCTCGGATCGGTCGCGCTGGCCGGGACGCTGTTGCTGCAGGTGCCGCCGGCAGATCCTCGGCCGGTCACCGGGGAGCGGTACCCGGTCGCCCACGGCACGCCCGACTATCGCCTGTCCTCGATGCTGCCGGTCGTGTCGATCTCGTTGAGCGACCGCTCGAGCGCGCTCGACCCGGCTGTCGACACGCTGCTGCGGTTCGAGGATCCTGACCGCAAGGTCGTGGTGTCGCGGTGGTCGCCGGAGCCCGGCGACAACACCTTCGTCAACTACTGGCTGCTGCAGCTTCCGGTGGATCGCAGCGACGAGATGCCCAGGCCGTACGCCTACGGCCTGGACAGCTTCGACCCGTCCGCGCTCTGTGACCTCGTGCGCGACTGGGGTGGCGGGGTCGTGATCCAGACGCGCAGCGACACCCTCGACGACGAGATGAGGGCGTTGTGCCCGCGGCAGGACTTCGAGGTCCGCGTCCACTGAGCAATTCGCGGCGCAATCCTCGCGCACCGGTTCGAATTGCCTGAGGGGCGGCCGCGAGACGGTTCTTCCCGCGTTTGCCGAATTGTTGCGTCAGGGTATTCCTGACTCCTTTTGTCGAATTGTCGCATTCCTGCCACACTCCTTTTCATCCGCACGTGCGAATGAAAAGGAATACCGTCATGGCTCAGAAGGTCAACATCATTCTCGTGGACGACCTCGACGGGACCGAGGCCACCGAGACGGTCACGTTCGGCCTCGACGGGACGTCGTACGAGATCGATCTCAACGACGCCAACGCAGCCGCGCTCCGCGAGGCGGTGAGCGGCTACGTGGGCCACGCCCGCAAGGTCACCGGTGGTGGACGTCGTACGCGCAGGGCGAGCAACGGTTCGGCAGGCACCGCCTCGAACTCCAAGGACGTCCGCGAGTGGGCCAAGGCCCAGGGCATGGAGGTCTCCGAGCGCGGGCGCATCTCCGCTGACGTGCAGCAGGCCTACGACGCCGCGCACTGACCCCCCGTACGGCTGAGCGCCACGTCCCCGAGAGGGTGCGGGGCGTTCGCTGTCAGCGGACGCCTCCGATGTTGCGTGGGGAACACGTAGGCTGAGGTCGGGCGTTGAGCCCAGTGTCCGTGCTCCCGCTCCGGCGGGGGACAGGCGGACCACGCAGACGTAGAGGAGCGCACATGTTCGAGCGGTTCACCGACCGAGCCCGGCGAGTTGTCGTGCTGGCCCAGGAAGAGGCCCGCATGCTCTCCCACAACTACATCGGGACCGAGCACATCCTGCTCGGCCTCATCCACGAGGGCGAGGGCGTGGCGGCCAAGGCCCTCGAGTCCCTCGACATCTCCCTGGAGGCCGTGCGCGCCCAGGTCGAGGAGATCATCGGCCAGGGCCAGCAGGCCCCGTCCGGCCACATCCCGTTCACCCCCCGCGCCAAGAAGGTGCTTGAGCTCTCGCTGCGCGAGGCGCTCCAGCTCGGCCACTCCTACATCGGCACCGAGCACATCCTGCTCGGCCTGATCCGTGAGGGCGAGGGCGTCGCCGCCCAGGTGCTGCAGAAGCTCGGCGCCGACCTCAACCGGGTGCGCCAGCAGGTCATCCAGCTGCTCAGCGGCTTCCAGGGCAAGGAGTCGGCCGCGGCCGGCGCCCAGACCTCGGGCTCGGGCGGCGAGGCGCCCTCGAGCTCGCTCGTCCTCGACCAGTTCGGCCAGAACCTCACCCAGGCCGCCCGCGAGGGCAAGCTCGACCCAGTCATCGGGCGCGAGCAGGAGATCGAGCGCGTGATGCAGATCCTGTCGCGCCGCACGAAGAACAACCCCGTCCTCATCGGCGAGCCCGGCGTCGGCAAGACCACCATCGTGGCCGGCCTCGCGCAGGACATCGTCAAGGGCAACGTGCCCGAGACGCTGAAGGACAAGCAGATCTACACGCTCGACCTGGGCGCGCTGGTGGCCGGCTCGCGCTACCGCGGTGACTTCGAGGAGCGCCTCAAGAAGGTGCTCAAGGAGATCCGCACCCGCGGCGACATCGTGCTGTTCATCGACGAGATCCACACCCTCGTCGGCGCCGGCGCGGCCGAGGGCGCGATCGACGCCGCCAGCATCCTCAAGCCGATGCTGGCCCGCGGCGAGCTCCAGACCATCGGCGCGACCACGCTCGACGAGTACCGCAAGTACCTCGAGAAGGACGCCGCGCTCGAGCGCCGCTTCCAGCCCATCCAGGTGCAGGAGCCCTCGATCGCGCACACGATCGAGATGCTCAAGGGCCTGCGCGACCGCTACGAGGCCCACCACCGCGTCACGATCACCGACGAGGCCCTGGTCTCCGCCGCGACGCTGGCCGACCGCTACATCTCCGACCGGTTCCTGCCGGACAAGGCCATCGACCTCATCGACGAGGCCGGTTCGCGCCTGCGCATCCGCCGGATGACCGCGCCGCCGGACCTGCGCGAGTACGACGAGAAGATCGGTGACGTGCGCCAGCGCAAGGAGGCCGCGATCGACGGGCAGGACTTCGAGGCCGCCGCGCGCCTGCGCGACGAGGAGAAGCAGCTCTCCGCCCGCAGGTCCGAGCGCGAGAAGCAGTGGCGTGCCGGTGACCTCGACGAGATCGCCGAGGTCGACGAGGAGCTGATCGCCGAGGTCCTGGCCGTGGCCACGGGCATCCCGATCGTCAAGCTCTC
Organism: Nocardioides hwasunensis; assembly: GCF_014779665.1. Classification (GTDB taxonomy): domain Bacteria; phylum Actinomycetota; class Actinomycetes; order Propionibacteriales; family Nocardioidaceae; genus Nocardioides; species Nocardioides hwasunensis. The sequence goes on from NZ_JACXYY010000005.1 coordinate 369,950, forward strand.
CGAGGAGGAGTCGACCCGGCTGCTCAAGATGGAGGACGAGCTCCACAAGCGCGTCATCGGCCAGGAGGAGGCCGTCAAGGCCCTCTCCCGCGCCATCCGGCGCACGCGTGCGGGCCTCAAGGACCCGAAGCGTCCCGGTGGGTCGTTCATCTTCGCCGGCCCCTCGGGCGTCGGCAAGACGTGGCTGTCGAAGACGCTCGCCGAGTTCCTCTTCGGCGACGAGGACGCCCTCATCCAGCTCGACATGAGCGAGTTCTCCGAGAAGCACACCGTGTCGCGGCTCTTCGGTTCGCCGCCCGGATACGTCGGTTACGAGGAGGGCGGGCAGCTCACCGAGAAGGTGCGCCGCAAGCCGTTCTCCGTGGTGCTCTTCGACGAGGTCGAGAAGGCTCACCCCGACATCTTCAACAGCCTGTTGCAGATCCTCGAGGAAGGTCGCCTGACCGACTCCCAGGGTCGCGTGGTCGACTTCAAGAACACCGTCATCATCATGACCACCAACCTCGGCTCGCGTGACATCGCCAAGAGCGTCAACCTCGGCTTCGGCGCGGTCGGCGCGGACCCGGCCGGCTCCTACGAGCGGATGAAGAGCAAGGTCTCGGAGGAGCTCAAGCAGCACTTCCGCCCCGAGTTCCTCAACCGTGTCGACGAGATCGTCGTGTTCCCGCCGCTGTCGCAGGAGCAGATCGTCGCGATGGTCGACAACATGATCGACGCGGTCGAGCTGCGGATGAAGGACCGCGACATGTCGCTCGAGCTCACGCAGGGCGCCAAGGCGCTGCTCGCCGAGCGCGGGTTCGACCCGGTGCTCGGCGCGCGCCCGCTGCGTCGCACGGTGCAGCGCGAGATCGAGGACGTGCTCGCCGAGAAGATGCTCTTCGGCGAGGTCGGCCCCGGTCAGATCATCCTGGTCGACGTCGAGGGAGAGGGCCCGGCAGCGAAGTTCGTCTTCAAGGGCCAGAAGAACTCCGCGGTGCCCGACATGCCGCCGCTCGAGACCGCCGACCTGGCGCTCGAGCCGCAGCGTGACGACGAGGGCAACCTCGAGGGTCCCGACGACTCCGAGGGTCCGGTGGACATCCCTCGCGACCCCGCCTGACGACCAGCCTGGCAGTCAGCCGATCACCCCGGGAGCGCCCAGCGCCCCGGGGTGGTCTGCGTCAGGAGGCCGTCGTCGACCAGCCCGGCCAGGCAGCGCTCGCGCTGGTCGGTCGTCGGCCACGCGGCTTCGACCTGCGCGGCCGTGACCGCGTCGTTCTCACGCACGAGGGCCATGATCCGGCCGCGGCACTGCCGGTCGGTGCCGGCCCACGCCTGTCCGCGACGGGGCGGGCCGTCGTACGCCGGGAACCCGGCGCCGCGCCAGGCGCACGCCTCGGCGACCGGGCAGGCGTGGCACGCGGGCTGGCGCGCGGTGCAGACGAGCGCACCCAGCTCCATCGTCGCGACGGCCCACGTCGCGGCGGTGGCCGGGTCGTCCGGCAGCAGCGCGGTCGCGACGTCCCGCTCGGCGCGGGTCACGGCGGGCGCGGGGAACTCCTCGCCCGTCACGACTCGGGTCAGCACCCGGCGGACGTTGGTGTCGAGGACGACGTGGCGCTGGCCGAAGGCGAAGCTGGCGATGGCCGAGGCGGTGTAGTCGCCGACGCCCGGGAGCGCGAGCAGGTCGTCGTACGACGCGGGCACCTCGCCGCCGTGCCGCTCGACGATCGCGATCGCGGCGGCGTGCAGCCGCAGTGCGCGGCGGGGATAGCCCAGCCGGCCCCACATCCGCACCGCCTCGCCGGTGGACTCCCCGGCGAGGTCGGCCGGCGTCGGCCAGCGCTCGAGCCAGAGGGCGTGGACGGGCAGCACCCGGGCCACCGGGGTCTGCTGCAGCATGAGCTCGCTGACCATCACCGACCACGGCGTGGCCTCGAGCCCGCGCCAGGGCAGCTCGCGCGCGTGGTTGTCGTACCAGTCGATCACGGCGTCGTGCAGCACGCGGGGATAGGAGTCCATCGCGGCGATCGTAGGTGAGCCGGTGCGCCTCCGCCGAGACGGGCCGCCCGCTCCCTAGCCTGGGGCCATGCCGACGACCAGACGACCTCGCAGGCCGTTGCCGGCCCGGGTCTACTGGATCCGGCGCCTCGTCGTGCTCGGCGTCCCGCTCGTGCTCGTCGTCGTCCTCGCGCGCTGGCTGGGTGGCTCGTCCGACGCCCAGGACCCTGCCGGTGGCACCGCGACCCAGGCCGGGGCGAGCGTCGAGACGACGCCCGCGCCGACGGCCGGCCCGACCGCCCAGGCGCCGACGGGCAAGAAGGGCGGCAAGGGCAAGAAGAACCAGCAGCAGCAGGAGCCCGCTCCGCCGCCCGAGCCGGTCCTGGCCGAGCCCACGGGCCCGTGCGTCGACTCCGACATCGTCGCCACGCCGGCGATCACCTCGGCGCCCGGCGGATCCGACATCGCGCTGACGATCAACCTCCGCACCGCCATCTCCGAGGCCTGCACCTGGCAGGCCTCGGCCGAGACGATGACGGTGACCATCACCTCCGGCAGCGACGACATCTGGAGCAGCCGCCAGTGCCCGGCGTCGATCCCGGCCCAGGACGTGGTGATCCGTCAGGCCGTCGACGCCCCCGTCGTGGTGACCTGGTCGGCGAAGCGCTCCGACGACGGCTGCACCGCCCGCACCAAGTGGGCGATGCCGGGCTTCTACCACGTCCAGGCGGCCGCGCTCGGTGGCAACGAGACCGACGTCCAGTTCGAGCTCGTCCCCCCGACGCCCCCGGTGGTCACCCAGACCGTCGACCCGCAGCCGCAGGGCGGGAAGAACAAGAACAAGGACAAGAGCAAGAACAACCAGGGCGGCGGCAACAGCGCGGGCTGAGGCGCTCGGGCGGTGGTCCACCCACCGTCCTGCGTCGCGAGCGTGGCCCGGCCTCCGCTGCAACGCGTGTCGTCGAACGCTGCGCCCGAGGGCGGCGACATCCTGCCGGGCTCGGAAAATCGGCGGACCACCTCGGGATCGAGCGGTGCGTGAGACAGGTTCTCGGCGCTCTGCTCGTGTCCCACTGACCGCTGTCCGGGTGGTACGGCCTGCTCGCCTCGGGGCCACATCGCGGACACGTGTCCGAGATGTGGCCCTTGGTCGAGCGGGTCGGGGGCCACTTCTCGGACACGTGTGTCAGGCGTCGCCCCGCGCAGCGCGATCGAGGGGCGAGATCGCGGACACGTGTGGCGATGGTGGGCGTACGACGAGAGCGCGGGCCACATCTCGGACATGTGTGTCAGACGTCGGCCCGCGCAGCGCCATCGACGGGCGACATCTCGGACACGCGTGGCGATGGTGGGCGTACGACGAGAGCGAGGGCGACATCTCGGACACGTGTGTCAGACGTCGCCCCGCGCAGCGCGATCGTGGGGCGAGATCGCGAACACGTGTGGCGATGGTGGGCGTACGACGTGAGCGCGGGCGACATCTCGGACACGTGTGTCAGATGTCGCCCCGCGCGGTGCCCTCGAGGGGCGAGATCGCGGACACGTGTGGCCGTTGTAGGCGGCCAAGCGGGTGGAGGGCCACTTCTCGGACACGTGCGGCGGTTGCGGTCCCGGGCTGGCCCGGTCCGCCCACGCCCCGAGCCGTTGCGTCGCTCGCGGCTGCGGGTACTCAGATGTAGCGCTCGGTGATGCTCGACTCGGCGAGGCGGGAGAGGCCCTCGCGCACGGAGCGGGCGCGGAGCTCGCCGACGCCGTCGACGGCCTGGAGGTCGTCGATCCCGGCGGAGAGCAGCTGCTGGAGGCCGCCGAAGTGGTCGACGAGCCGGTCGACGACCGCGACCGGGAGGCGCGGCACCTTGGCGAGCAGGCGGTAGCCGCGGGGTGCGACGGCGGCGTCGAGGTGCTCGGCCCCACCGAGGCCGATGGCGCGCGCGACGGCAGCAGGGTCGACGAGCTCGGTGGGGGAGAGGCCCTCGAGCTCGGCGAGGTGGGACTCGGGGCTGGCCTGACGACGCCTGCCGGAGGGAAGGTAGTCGCGGACCACGAGCTCGCGCTCGGCGTCGACTCCGGTGACGAGCTCCTCGAGCTGGAGGGACAGCAGTCGTCCGTCGGTGCCGAGCTCGAGGACGTAGTCCTCGATCTCGCGGGCGATCCGGATGACCATCTCGAGGCGCTGAGCGACCACGGCGACGTCGCGCACGGTGACGAGGTCCTCGATCTCGAGCGCGGACAGCGTCGCGGAGACCTCGTCGAGACGGAGCTTGTAGCGCTCGAGGGTGGCCAGGGCCTGGTTGGCGCGGGACAGGATCTTGCCGGAGTCCTCGAGCACGTGGCGGATCTGGCCGACGTAGGCCGCGATGATCTGCATCGACTGGGAGACCGACACGACCGGGTGGCCGGTCTGCTTGGCGACGCGCTCGGCGGTGCGGTGCCGCGTGCCGGTCTCCTCGGACGGGATCGTGTGGTCCGGCATCAGGTGCACCGCGGCCCGGTGGATGCGGGTGATGTCCTTGTCGATGACGATCGCGCCGTCCATCTTGGCCAACTCGCGCAGCCCGGTCGCGGTGAAGGGCACGTCGAGGGTGAAGCCGCCGGTCGAGATCGACTCGACCAGCCGGTCCTGGCCGAGCACGATGAGGGCACCTGTGCGGCCGCGGAGGATCCGCTCGAGACCGTCGCGCAGCGGCGTACCGGGTGCGATCGAGGCCAAGGTCGCGCGCAGCCTGAGCTGCTCGTCGTTGCGCTCTGCCACCGGGTCCTCCGCGTGCTCTGTCCGTGGCGCCCCCGTGCGCCCCCGGTGAAGTGTAGGGCGCGGGCCCGGTCTGGACGCTCGCGCGGTCAAGGCGTGAGGAAGCCGTGACCTGCCGGTCCCGGCACCGTGCGGTGGCAGCCGCGGTGACGGGTGCGGCGCGGTCTAGAGCGGAGGCGTCAGGTCGAGGGTCAGCAGGGCGCCGAAGACGTCGTCCACCTCGACCACCCGCAGCCCGTCGACCGTGCGGTGCGAGGGGATGCCGCGCTCGCCGGCGAGCACCCGACCGCGGGGGACGACGGCGACCTTGAAGCCCAGCCGGGCGGCCTCGGCCACGCGCTGGGGCAGGTCGCGCACGCGGCGCAGCTCGCCGGCCAGGCCGATCTCGCCGATCGCGACGGCGCCGCGCGGTGCGGGCACGCTGAGGTGGGAGCTGGCCACGGCGACGGCGATCGCCAGGTCGGCGGCCGGGTCGTGCAGCCGGGCGCCGCCGACGGTCGCGACGAACGTGTCGCTGCCGGTGATGCGCAGGCGGGCATGGCGCTGGAGCACCGCGAGCACCATGTCGACCCGGGAGGACTCCACGCCCGAGACCGTCCGACGCGGCCGCTCCAGCGGCGACGGCGTGAGCAGGGCCTGCACCTCGGCGAGCAGGGGGCGGCGCCCCTCCATGGTGACGGCGACGCACGTGCCGGCGACGTCTTGGGAGTGGTGCTCCACGAAGAGGCCGGTCGGGTCGGTGACGGCCTGGATGCCGTCGGAGGAGAGGTCGAAGCAGCCGACCTCGTCGACGGGGCCGTAGCGGTTCTTCATGGCGCGGACCATCCGGAAGCGGGAGTTGCGCTCGCCCTCGAAGTGCAGGACCACGTCGACGAGGTGCTCGAGCACCCGCGGGCCGGCGATCGAGCCGTCCTTGGTGACGTGGCCGACGATCATCGTGGTGATGTTGCGGGTCTTGGCGACCCGGATCAGGGCGGCAGCGACCTCCTTGACCTGGGTGACGCCGCCGGGGACACCGTCGATGCCGGAGGCGCCGATGGTCTGGATCGAGTCGACCACGATCAGCGTGGGACGGACCTCCTCGATGTGGGTCAGCACCGCCCCCAGGTCGGTCTCCGCGGCGAGGAACAGCTCGTCGTGGACGCCGCCGGTGCGGTCGGCGCGGATCCTCACCTGGGCGGCCGACTCCTCACCGGTGACGTAGAGGGTGCGCTGGCGGGTGCGGGCGGTCTGCGCGGCGACCTCGAGGAGCAGGGTGCTCTTGCCGACGCCGGGCTCACCGGCCAGCAGGATCGCCGCGCCGGGCACCAGGCCGCCGCCGAGCACCCGGTCGAGCTCCGGGACGCCACTGGGCCGCGCGACGGACTCGGTGATCGGGACCTGCCCGATCGGGATGGCGGGGGTCGACACCGGCCCGGCGGCGGCGCGCAGCGTGGGTGCTCCCGCCTCGGCGACCGAGCCCCAGGCCTGGCACTCGCCGCAGCGCCCGACCCACTTGACCGTCTCCCAGCCACACTCGGTGCAGCGGTAGGTGGAACGCTGCCTGGCGGTCTTGGTCGACATGGCGGCCACGCTAGGCGAGGCCACCGACACCCGGGCGGACGCTCACCGGGAGAGGAGGGCCGCGATCTCGTCGTACCCCCGGGCGCGCGCATGAGCCAGCGCCGTGACGCCGTCGCGGTCCGGGATCGAGCGGTCGGCACCGTGGCGCAGCAGGATCGTCACGATCCGCTGCCAGCGCTCGGTCCCCTCGCCGAGCACCACCGCCTCGAGCAGGGCGGTCCAGCCGAGGTCGTTGACGTGGTCGACGTCGATGTCGGTGTGCTGCAGTGCCCAGCGCACGTAGGCGACGTGGCCCCGCTCGGAGGCAGGGATGATCGAGACGCCTCCGTAGCGGTTGCGCAGCGTGACGTCGGGGTCGAGCGGCAGGAGCAGCTGGCCCATCGCGACCGACCCGGTCACTCCGGTGACCAGCCACGGGGTGTCCTGCTGTGCGTCGACCGCGTCGGGGTCGGCGCCGAGTCGGGCGAGGAGGTCGGCCACCTCGAGACGGTCGTCGATGACCGCGAGCAGGAGGGGCGTACGCCTGCGCGCATCACGCGCCTCGAGCGGGGCACCTGCCCGGACCGCCAGTGCCGCGCCGTCGGCGTCGCCGCTCGCAGCGGCGCGAAGGAGCGCGTCGCGGGGCCGGGGCACCGGGTCGTCGGCGCGGGCCAGCAGGCGGGCCAGGGAGTCCAGGCCGCGAGAGCGCGCCAGCTCCTGCGCCGTCGTGACCTCCCCCGAGCGGATCGTGGTGTCGGCGCCTCGTGCCAGCAGCTCTCGCACCTCCGCACGGGCGGCGGCCGGGTCGTCCGCTGCGGCGTCGACGGCACTGAGCAGTGGCGTCGGTCCGGGGTCGGGCGTGTCCGGCACCTCGGTGGACGGGGGCGCCACAGGCGTCGAGGGCCCGGGGCGGACGTCGGGCGTGCCGCCGGGGCCGACCGAGCACGCGGTCGCCGCGAGCAGGCCGACGAGGACGACGGCCGCCCGGACCGGTGTCGGGCACGGGCGTGCATCTGCGTGTGTCACGACACGATCATCCAACCGCCCACCAACACCCGATCACCGACGACGCGGCCGGTCCAGACCGCATCTCCACAGGACGGCCGAGTTCTTGTGGATCGAGATCCGAGCCTGTGGATGAGTGTGGGTCCTGCTGGGGACGGGAGGCCCGGATCGGTGGACGAACCGGTGGACGCGAGGTCGCGTCGGGAACCCCCTTGCGCGGCCCTCGTCCGAGCGCGTAGAACTTCTCCCACGCCGCCCGGCAACGGGAGGCGGGATGACTCGGAGACGAGGGTCCATCCGGTCAGCTCGCTTCGGCGGGCCGGCCGCCGCGACTGGGTGACGCAGGCGTGGGGACCGTCGAGGAGGAGCCATCGACCGGAGGTCGTCACATGATCCGGTCGCCCGAAGGGCCCTTGCGACTCATACTCGCGAGGGCCCTTCACCCGTTTGAGCCGCGGACACGGGCTTATAGTGCTCGCACTTGGATCGATCAAGGGGGCACGGGGGAATGGCGCGCATCGAGAGCCGGCCCGGCAGCCAGCTGCCGGTCACGCCACCGACCCTCGCCGACGTCGCCGAGCGCGCCGGCGTCTCGCGCCAGACGGTCTCCAACGCGGTCAACAACCCCGACCTGCTGCGCCCCGACACCCTCGAGCGCGTCCGGCAGACGATCGCCGAGCTCGGCTACTCGCCCAACCGCGCAGCCCGCAACCTCCGCACCCGCACGTCCCAGCTGATCGGCCTGCGCTTCGCCCCGGTCCAGGAGGGCACGGCCAACGCGGCCATGGACCGGTTCGTGCACTCGCTCGTCGAGGCGAGCGAGGAGGCCGGCTACCACGTCCTGCTCTTCCCGGGTGACGACGAGGACCCCGTGGGCGGATACGACAACCTGCTCCGCTCGACCGCGGTCGACGCCTTCGTGGTCACCGACACCTACCTCGGCAACCCGCAGGCCGCCTGGCTCAGCCAGCAGCGCGCACCGTTCGTGGCCTTCGGCCGGCCCTGGGACGACGAGGAGCCGCGCCACATCTGGGTCGACGTCGACGGCGCGGCCGGCACCCGCCTCGCCACCCAGCACCTCATCGACCGCGGGCACACGCGCATCGCGTGGATCGGCTGGCGCAAGGACTCCCCGATCGGCGAGGACCGGCGTGCGGGCTGGCTGAGGACGATGCACGACAACGGCCTCTCGACCACCGGCCTCGCCTCCCGCGTGGAGGACGTCGTCCACAGCGGCGCCGAGGCGGCAGCCGTGCTGCTCGACGAGTCACGCCCGACGGCGTTCGTCTGCGCGTCCGACACGCTCGCGATGGGCGTGATGCACACGCTCTGGATCCGCCAGCTCGCCCCGGGCCGCGACATCGCGGTGGTGGGCTTCGACGACTCCCAGGTCGCGCAGGTCTACCCGGTGGGCCTGACGTCCGTGCGCCAACCGCTCGAGGACGTCGCGGTGGAGATCGTGCGCACCCTGCGGCTGCTGCTCACCCACCAGCCGGTCGAGACGTGGGGTGTCCTGCTCGAGCCGACCCTGGCGATCCGCGAGTCCAGCTGACCCCGACGTCAACCGGCCCGGCCCCGCCGTCGTCCTTTCGGGCAGAGGACCGACGACGAACGAGGAGGGGCCGTGGCCCGACGAGACGACGACTTCGTCGCCTTCGTGGACGCCCGCTCCGCAGCCCTGCTGCGGACGGCGCGACTGCTCACCGCGGGTGACCAGCACGCTGCCGAGGATCTCGTGCAGACCGCGCTCGAGAAGGCGTACGTCGCCTGGGCGCGCATCGAGCGCCGGGGCTCCCAGGAGGCCTACGTCCGCTCGATCATGACCCGGGCCGCGATCGACCGCACCCGCCAGCGCACCCGGCGCGGTGAGGTGGTGACCGACGAGGTGCCCGACGTGCCCGTGCACCAGGCCGGGCCCGAGGACCGCGACCAGGTCTTCGCCCTGCTCGCACGGCTCTCCCCGCGGCAGCGCGCCGTGATGGTGCTGCGCTACTACGACGACCTCTCCGAGGCGCAGATCGCAGAGGCGCTCGGCTGCAGCGCCGGCGCGGTGAAGTTCCACGCCTCGCGCGCCCTGGCCGTCATGCGCGGCCTGTCCGCCGACACCCGCGACTACTCAGGGGCCTCCCGATGACGCTCGACACCCAGCTCCGCACCCAGCTCACGTCCGCCGTCGACGACACCACGGTGCCGCCCGGCCTGGCCCGCACCGCTCTCGCGGGTGGCCGGGCGCGGCGACGCCGACGCGACCTCGGTGGACTGGCCCTCGGCGTCGCAGCGGTGGTCGGCGGCGTTCTCGCCCTGCCCCACGTCGCTCCCGGAACCGCCGACACCCAGGTCGCCGACTCCGGTCGTGGCAGCCAGGCCGGCCTGGAGTGGGCGCGCTCGCTGCCCGAGGGCCAGGCTGCCGCGCTGCCGTTCTTCGGCCGGGGCGGTCTGTGGTCGAGCGGCGAGGTGTTCGCCGTTCCGGAGGAGGTCAACCGGTCGATGGCCCCGCAGGAGGTGGCCGGGGGTTGGCTGGTCTTCCTCGGCGCGGGCGAGAGCGACATCGCCGTGGCAGTGCTGTCGCGTGACGGCACGCTGCGCAGGCTCCCCTCCGAGACCTGGGACCACGGCATGGGTGACGCCCGCGTGGTGGTCTCACCGGACGGTCATCGTGCCGCGCTCGGCAGGTGGGTCGTCGACCTCGACACCATGACCACCACCGAGGTGCCGCACCAGCCGCGGGCCGACGGGACCGACGGCTACTACACCAACCTGCGGATGGCCGGCTTCACCGACGAGGGGCTGATCTACGAGGGTGCCCCGTTCGACCGAGGCGTCGGAACCCCGTACCTCCTCGGCGACGACGGCAGCACCGTCGAGATCGACCCTCCGGACGGCTACCGCGACACCCATGTCCCGGCGGATGCGCTCCTCGTCTACGACGACACCACCGACCCCACCGGCACCTGCGTGACCGGCTACGTCATCGAGGACGCCGCCTGGAGCCCGATCGGCCACGGGTGCGCGGACAGCACGATCCAGCGCACCTTGTCGGTCTCGCCCGACGGCCACCACCTGCTCACCTCCGACCTGCCCCGGGTCTGGGATGTCCGGGACGGCGAGTGGGACGAGGTCGACGTGCCGCGCGACCTCGTCGCGTCCTGGGGCGAGGCCTGGATGTATCGCGCGGCGTGGGAGAGCGACGACAGCTTCGTGCTGCCGGTCGCAGACCCCTGGGGCGGCGACGGGCAGGTGCGGGGCTACGACCAGACCGTGCAGGTCGTGCGCTGCACGGTGTCGACGGGCGTGTGCGAGCGCGCCGGAGCCGAGCAGGACGTCCGGGTCACCCAGACGTGGTCCGGCAGCACGATGGCGAGGTTCGCCGCTCAGTAGTGGCGCCACCAGAGGTTGACGGCGTAGTCGACCGTCGTGCCGGTGTGGGAGGCCAGCGCCTCCTCCGCGGCCTCGGGCGGCAGCTCGATGCGGACGACCGACTCGAGGTCCTCGCGCGAGCCGAAGGACCAGCCCATCTCGACCGGCCGGCGCCGCCAGCCGTGCATCGACCAGAACCGCTCCACCGCCACCGGGTCGACCTCGGGGAAGCCCCGGCGGAACCAGCGCCCGAACGTCGAGCGCGTCGGGTCGTTGTCGATCACGAACGCGGTGCCACCGCGGCGTACGACGCGGTCGAGCTCGCGCAGCCCCGGCTCCGAGCCCGGGCCGAAGAAGTAGGCCCAGCGGGCGTGGGCGACGTCGACCGACGCGTCCGGGACGGGCAGGGACTGGGCGCCGCCCTCGAGGACGGAGACGTGCGCGAGCGAGCGCGTACGCCGACGGGCGAGCGCGACCAGGGGAGGGTGCGGCTCCACGCCGACGACCCGGGCGGCGCTCGCAGCCCACAGCGGCAGGTGGAAGCCGCTCCCGCAGCCGACGTCGAGCACGGTGCGACCGGCCCAGTCCCCGATCTCCCGCATCGCGGTGGCGATGCGGTCGTGCGGGTCGGCGGCACGGTTCTCGAGCTCGTAGAGCTCGGGGGTGTTCCAGATGTTCGGGCTCGGCCGGGGTCTCACCCGATCAGAGGCGCACGAGGCCGTTCGGCGTCTGGAGCTGCACCGCGACGATGCCCGGGGTGCCGTTGGGGGCGACCCACTCGACCTTCACGTCCTCCAGCGGGGACTCGACGGTCTCGCCGAGCCACTCGCTGACCCGCTGCGGGTCGCCGGCGATCTCCAGACAGGCCAGGGAGAAGTCACCGGTCGAGCCGCTGCTCGGGTGCATCCCGGGGTCCGACTGCCACTGGACGAAGAAGGGCAGCTGCGGGTCGGAGAGCAGGCCGTTGACGCCGATCTGGCGCCACAGCAGCTCGGTGCCGTCGGGACGGTGGCGGTTGCCCTTGACCGACTCGCGGCCCAGGCGTGCCTCGATCGGCTCGATGTCGTCGACGGAGACGACCCAGCCCATCCAGCCGCCGCCGAGCGCGGATCGCGCGCGGACGGCCTGGCCGAACGGGGCCTTGTCGCTCGCCGGGTGGTCGAGCACCTCGACGACCTCCATGTAGGTGCCGTCCGACAGCGGGAGGATCATGTTGCGGGTGCCGAAGCGTGGGTGCACGCCGCCGTCGACGAAGTCCGTGCCGAGCAGCCCCCCGAGGCGCTGAGCGGTGCTGGCGAGTCCATCAGGTCCGGCGGCGAAGCTGACGTGGTCCAGGCGCATGCAGAGATTCTGGGTCGTCCACGTCCCGCGTCCGACACCGGGGTCAGGTTTTCTTGACGTCAAGAGGTGCGGGCGAGCCTCAGGATGAGGTCGCGCACGTCGGTCGCGGGCACCGACCCCGAGACCGTGTCCGGAGTGCTGCAGAGCACGACCGGACCGCCGGCGGGGTCCTTCGGCAACCGGCCGTGCGTGCCGCGGACGGGTGCCGGATCGAGCGGCACGACCTTCATCGCGTAGCGCAGCCCGGCCATCTTCCTGGCCAGCGTGAGGCCGGCCTTGAGCTTGACCGCGCGGTCGTCGGGGTCGAAGAACAGCTCGGCCGGGTCGTAGCCGGGCTTGCGGTGGATCTCCACGCCGCGCGCGAAGTCGGGCGCGCGCTCGTCGTCGAGCCAGTAGTAGTAGGTGAACCACGCGGTCTCGTCGGCGACCAGCACCAGGTCGCCGGCACGCTCGTGGTCGATGCCGTACGCCGCCTGTGCCTCGCGGTCGAGCACCTGGTCGACGCCGGGCAGGTCGGCGCAGAGGCCGCGCACCGTCTCGAGGTCGGCGTCGTCGTCGACGTAGACGTGCGCGACCTGGTGGTCGGCGACCGCGAACGCGCGCGAGGTCCAGGGATCGAGGTACTCCATGCCGTCTTGGGTGTAGACCTCGAGCAGCCCCTGGCGGCGCAGCATCCGGTTGACGTCCACCGGCTGGTCGGCCGCGGTGATGCCGTACTCCGAGAGCACGAGCACCGTGACGCCGGCGCGCTCGGCGTCGTCGAGCAGCGGGGCGAGCGCACCGTCGACGTCGCGAGCGGCCTGCGCGGCCTCGGCGGAGTCGGGACCGAAGCGCTGGAGGTCGTAGTCGAGGTGCGGGACGTAGCAGAGCGTGAGGTCGCTGCGCGGCATCAGCCGCCGGGTCGCCGCGATGATCCACTCGCTGGAGACGATCGAGGCGGTCGGGCCCCAGTAGGTGAACAGCGGGAACTCGCCGAGCGCGCCGACGAGCTCGTCGTGCAGCTCCGGCGGACGGGTGTAGCAGTCCGGGGCCTTCTTGCCGTCGGCGTAGTAGATCGGCCGCGGGGTGACGGTGTAGTCGGTCGTGGCGCCCATGGCGTACCACCAGCAGACGTTGGCGACGGTGTAGTCGGGGTGCTCGCGGCGCAGCGTCTCCCACACCTTCTCGCCCTCGACGAGCTTGTTGTGCTGGCGCCAGAGGAAGACCTCGCCGAGCTCGCGGAAGTACCACCCGTTGCCGACGATGCCGTGCCCCCGGGGCGGTTCGCCGGTGAGGAACGTCGACTGGACCGAGCAGGTGACGGCTGGCAGGACCGGCTCCAGCGTGGCCTGTGAGCCCTGGTCGGCGAGGCGCCGCAGGCGGGGCATGTGGGTGAGCAGGTCGGGCGTGAGGCCGACGACGTCGATGACGAGCAGCGGTGAGTGGGCCACGGTGGCGTCCTGTCCTGAGGGTCCGAGAAGGAGGGATGGGTGAGGGGTCAGTCGAGCGGGGTCAGGCCGAGGGCGACCAGCTCGCGGTGCACCCAGTCGAGCTCGGCGGCCAGACCGGCCGCCAGCGCCTCGTCGTCGGCGGGTGCGCCGTCGGGGAGGACCGACCAGGTGTAGGTCTCGACCTCGAGGTGGTCGGTGCGGGCGACGTCGCCACCGAGCAGCGCGGCCAGCGAGGAGCGCAGCTCCTCGCGGCTGTTGCGCAGCGGGGGCGCGGGGTCGGCGTGGACCGGGACGTGGAAGTGGACCCGCCAGGGTGAGCGGACGTCGAGCGGCCGACGGCCCTCGAGCGCGTCGGGGAGGTCGTCGCGCGATGCGAGCCGGTGGCCCACCTGCTGGCGCACCTGGTGCAGGAAGCGGTCCTCGGAGTACGCCGTGAGCGCGGCACGCGCGTCGGGGTCGGCCGGGTCGTCGACGACGAGGGCGGCCGCCGGCTGCACCTTGACCACGTCGAGGCCCGCCGCGTCGAGCCGCTCGAGGGCTCCAGCAGCGTCCTCGAAGCCGACGGCGAGGTGGCACAGGTCCAGGCACACGCCGAGGCGCTCGCGGTCGGCGGCCTCGAGGCGCTCGACGGCCTCGGCGATCGTCTCGATGACGCAGCCGGGCTCGGGCTCGAAGGCGACGCGGACGGTGCGCCCGGTCTCGGCCTCGATCTCGGCCAGTCCCTCGGCGAGCGCCTTGAGCTGGAGCTCGGCGTGGGCCTGCCGGTCGGCCAGCCACGGTGCCCGCCAGGCCAGTGGCAGCGTGGAGATGCTGCCGCGCACGGCGTCCTCGGGGAGCAGCGCGGCGAGCACCCGGGCGACGTCGAGGGTGTAGTCGAGCCGGGCCTGCTCGGCCCAGGTCGGGTGGTAGACGCGCTTCTTGACGACCTCGTCCTGGAACGCGGCGTAGGGGAAGGCGTTGAGGGTGACCATCTCCACGCCGTGCTCGGCGGCGGTGTCGCGCAGCCGGTGGAGGGAGTCGGGGTCTGCGGCCAGGCGGCGGGCGGCAGCGGCCGGGAGCCACATGCCCAGTCCGATGCGGTCGGTGTCGAGGTGGCGCCGGAGCCGGTCGCCGTAGGAGCTGACCTGGTCGATCAGGCCCTCGACGTCCTCGGCGGGCAGCACGTTGGTGCCGTAGCCGAGGTGCACGACGGTGCCGTCGGGGTGGCGGAGCCTCACCGCGTCAGTCCCGCGATCCGCGCAGGACCGAGTTGCCCTCGAAGGTCGCCGTCGTGTCGACGGCCTCGTCCTGGTCGAGGAGCAGCCGGCCGCTCTGGCCGAAGAACTCCACCGGGTTGCGCCAGAGCACCCGGTCGACGTCGTCGTCGCTGAAGCCGGCGGCGAGCATCGCCTCCCCGGTCCGCACGGTCTTCATCGGGTCGCTGCGGCCCCAGTCGGCGGCGGAGTTGACCAGCACCCGGTCGAGCCCGCGACGCTGGAGGATGGCGACCATCCGGTGCTCGTCCATCTTGGTGTCGGGATAGATCGAGAACCCCATCCAGCACCCGGCGGCGTCGACCTGGTCGACGGTGACCTCGTTGAGGTGGTCGACCACGACCATGCCCGGCGCCAGCCCGGAGGCCTCGACGAGCTCGAGGGTGCGCCGGGTGCCCTGCTCCTTGTCGCGGTGCGGGGTGTGCACCATCGCGGGCAGCTCGAACTCCACGGCGAGCTCGAGCTGTCGGACGAAGGCGTCCTCCTCGGCGCGGGTCATCGAGTCGAAGCCGACCTCGCCGACCGCGACCACGCCGTCCTTGGCGAGGTAGCGGGGGAGCACGTCGAGCACCTCGGCGCAGCGCGGGTCGTTGGCCTCCTTGGGATTCAGCGCGATCGTGCAGTGGTGGCTGATCCCGAACTGCGCCGCCCGGAACCGCTCCCAGCCGATGATGGCGTCGAAGTAGTCGGTGAACGACCCGAGGCTGGTGCGCGGCTGGCCGAGCCAGAACGCCGGCTCGACCACGGCCCGCACGCCGCCGGCGTACATCGCCTCGTAGTCGTCGGTCGTGCGCGAGGTCATGTGGATGTGGGGGTCGAAGATGCGCATCAGGAGTCCCTGGGGGTGGGGTCGGTGGGTGCGCAGGCGTCGAGGACGACCTGCACGTCGGGGGGTACGACGCGGCCGGCGGCCTCGCGCTCGCGCTGGTAGCGGGTGACCATCTCGGCCAGCTCCCGGTCGGCGCGCGCGGCGAGGCCCGTGACGGCGGACACCGGGACCTCGGTGAACAGGCACTTGAGCACGCCCTGGCGCCAGGCGTCGTCGTCGAGCCGGTCGCTGTGCGGGCCCATGGCCGCGGCGACGAGGCGGGTGTCGTTGGTGCGCAGGGCGTCGAGCAGCACGTCGCTGCCGTCGACGTCGGCGGGTGCACCGTTGAGCGCGTGGAGCACGGCCCGCTTCTCGTCGCTGTCGCCGTAGCGGTAGACCTCGCGGAGCTCGTCGAGGAGGGCCGCCGCGTCGAGCGTGCTGGCGGCCGAGCGGACGAGGTCGACGCGCACGGCGTCCTCGATCAGCACGCCGTCGGTGCCGGGGAGCGGGCCGCGGCCGGTCTGGCGGGCGGCGGCCGGGAACACGCGGCCGAGCCGGGTCGGGTCCTCGCCCACCTCGGTGGTCATCCGCGTCCAGCGCTCGCGCCCGGCGTCGTCGAGCGCGGCCCGGATCGTGTCCGGCTCGGCCAGGGGGCTGATCTCGGTCATCGGGCGGTCTCCTTGGTCGTGGTCGCGAGCCGGTCGAGCGAGGCGCGCAGCGCCTCGATCTGGCGTGCGGCCACGGTGGGCGCCGCGTGGGAGTGGCGCGGCAGCTCGACACTGGCCAGCCCGGTGAAGCCGACCGCCAGGAGGGCACCGAGGGTGGCGTCGAGGTCGAGGGTGCCGTGGCCCAGCTCGAGGTGCTCGTGGACGTCGCGCACCATGTCGTCGACCTGCACGTTGCCGATCAGCTCGCCGGCCAGGGCGATCGAGGCTGCGGGACTGCGCGGCTCGTTGCACACGAGGTGGCCCAGGTCGACCGTGAGCCGCAGGTGCTCGGGCTCGCCGAGGCGGCGGCGCAGCTCGAGGGCCTCGTCGACGGTGTCGACGTGCATGCCCGGCTCGGGCTCGAAGCAGACGATGACCCCGCGCTCGTGGGCGAGGTCGAGGACCGGTCCGAGGCCGTCGGTGAGGCGTCGCCAGCCGTCGTCGGCCGTGGCGCCCTCGGGCAGCACCCCCGACCAGCACGACATCGCCTCGGCGCCGAGCTCGGCGGCGATCCGCACCGCGCGCAGCAGCAGCTCGGTGCGCGGACCTCGATCACCGTCGCTGACGAGCGTCGGCTCGTGCTTGCGCCACGGGTCGAGGACGAAGCGCGACCCGGTCTCGATGACCACGGCCAGCCCGTGGTCGGCCAGCGCCTTGGCGGCCCGGGTCGTCTGGGCGCCGGCGTCGTCGGCGAACGGGTCGAGGTGCGGCTGGTCGAGGGTGAGGGCGACGCCGTCGTAGCCGAGCCCGGCGATGACCGCGCACGCCTCGGGGAGCCGGTGCCCGGAGAAGCCGTTGGTGCCGTAGCCGAGCCGGATCGCGTCGGTCCGGCCGCTCACGTCGGGCTCCAGCGGCGCGAGAGCGCCCGGTAGGCCGGGCCGGCGCCGACGACGGTCGCCGCCGCGAGGAGCCGGCCGCGGCGGGCGAGCCACGCACCCTGCAGGAGCGAGAAGCCGCCGATGCCGGTCCGGGTGGCGCTGCGCGCGGCCTCGGCGGTCGGCTGCTGGGCCGCCCGGGCCTGCGCCCGGCCGACGACGACGGCGTAGGCACCGGACAGGCCCACACCGGCCACACGGGTCGCGCGGGTCGCGGCGGGGTCGTGCCAGGCGGCGTGCGCGGTGGCCGCCGCGACGGTGAGCGTGCCGGCGGTGACGGCGGCGGCGACCTCCGGTCGGGTGCCGTGGACCTCCCCGCGGCTGAGCCAGGTGAGGCCGGCGGTGTGGGCCGTCATCGCCAGGGCGGGCTGCCATGCGGTCGCGGGGGAGGCGTGGGCACCGAGCAGCACGTCGAGACCGCGCGTCGAGGCCATCGTCAGCGGACCGACGGCGGCGTCCTTGGCGAGGGCGTCGTAGGCGACGACCATCAGGGCGAGCGGTGCGCCGACGGCGAGCGCCGAGCGACCGCCCACCAGTGCGGCCAGGCCGAGACCCGTCGCGCCGAGCCCGGCGGCGACACCCAGCGCGGCGCCCGGGCTGACCCGTCCCGACGGGATCGGGCGCTCGGGGCGCTCCTCGGCGTCCACGCGCCGGTCGCACCAGTCGTTGAAGGCCATCCCGGACCAGTAGAGGCAGGTCGAGGCCACCGGCATGAGCCACTGGCGCCGCGACGCACCCGGGCCGGCGTGGGCGACGCCGGACCACGCGTCACCGGGGATGGAGAAGGCCGCGGGCGCGCGGGTCAGCTCCACCAGGTCGCCGATCCTCACGCCGACACCCGGTCCGCGCAGGTGTGCGACCAGGCGAGGAGGTCCTCCCACTGCTGCGAGAGCCGGTGCTCGGTCGAGCCCACGGGCTGCTTGAAGAAGAACCCGAGCGCCGCGAGCGGTCCGGTCTCGCCGGCCGCCTGCGCGCGTCCGGCCAGCCGCGCCAGGTCGAGCACGAGCGGCGCCGCGAGGGCCGAGTCGCAGCCCTCCCAGGTGAACTGCATCGTCATCCGGGTGCCGAGGAAGCCGTCGAAGCGGACGTGGTCCCAGGCGGTCTTCCAGTCGCCGAGGTCCTCGACGTAGTCGATGTGCATGGGACCGGGGACGGCGTGGCCGAGCATCGACTCCAGGCCGGACCGCTTGGTCTCGGTCTTGCTGGAGCGCGCGGCCGGGTCCGACAGCGTGGAGCCGTCACCGCCGCCGAGCAGGTTGATCGAGGTCCACGACCGCACGGCGAGGGACCGGGTCGCGAACATCGGTGCCAGGGCGGACTTCACGAGCGTCTCGCCGGTCTTCCCGTCACTGCCGGCGTAGGGCACACCCCGCTCGTCCGCGAGCTCGCGGAGGGCGGGCACGTCCATGCCCGGGCTCGGCGTGAAGGCGACGAAAGGCGCTCCGGCGAGCAGGGCGGCGCAGGCGTAGACCGAGCTCGACGCCAAGGGGGCGCGGCCCGCGGCCCACGCGGCCTCGAGGTCCGCCCAGGTGGCGGCGTCGGGACCCGCGTCGTGCGGGGCCTCGGTGCTGGAGACGTCGACCACCACGACCCGGTCGACCGCGGCGGCGAACTCGCGGATGTCGCCGGCCAGCCGCTCGACCTCGGCGCGCTGGTCGCTCGTGTCGTCCTGGTGGGTCCCGAGACGCAGCCGGGCCTCGGTGGCTGCGAGCTCGTCGCCGAGCTGCTGCACGAGGATGCCGGGCACCACGCCTCCGGCGACGAGGCGCTCGGCCTGCTTGGCCAGCGGGACGGTGCCGACGTCGTGGCCGCCCACGACGATGTCGGCGTAGGCCGCCAGCCCCCGCGCGTCCAGGTCGGGGTGGGCGCTCACGCACCCGGTCTCGTCGGTCAGTCGGGCGGCGAGGGCGCCGAGGCCGATGGTGGCCGTGGTCGCCAGCGAGCCGCGGGCGCCGACGAACCAGATGCCGAGAGAGCCGGAGGGGGACGAGGTGACGCCGCTGCCGGAGGGGTCTGCGAGCTCCGAGGACGTGGAGGGGGTGGCCACTACACGAACGTAATGCACGTCACAGGTGCTTTCAACGCCTGGTCTCGCGCCTTTTGTCGGACGACGGTCAAAAGATCGGTGAAAACGGTCGCACGACGGTGGCGACGCGACAGAAAGCCGGCAGGAACTAGCGAGCGGACGGGTCCGCCGGGTGCAGGGCGAGGGCCGAACGCGACCGGACGTGGGCGTCGCAGTGGCGCGACAGCTCGACGTACGCCTCGCGTCCCATCAGCTCGACCAGCTCGGGCTCGTGGGTGACCCAGACCGGCTCGACGGCGACGTGGGCCTCGGTGTTGCCCGAGCAGTACCAGTCGAGGTCGTGGCCGCCCGGACCCCAGCCGCGGCGGTCGTACTCGCCGATGGAGACCTCGGTGTAGGACGTCCCGTCCTGCCGCTCGACCGAGCGGTACTGCCGGCGGATCGGCAGCTGCCAGCACACGTCGGGCTTGGTCTCCAGCGGGTTGCGACCCTGACGCAGGGCCAGCCCGTGCAGGGCGCAGCCGGCGCCGACGTGGCCGTCGGCGTTGGCGAAGTCGGTGCGGTTGTGGAAGACGCACGCCTGCTGCCCGTCGACCTCGACGGCGAGGGTCTTGCGCTCGCCGTCGTCGTCGGTCTCGATCCAGTCCTTCTTGCGCACCGCACGACCGGGGTGGAGCTGCCAGTCGTCGGGGGTGAGCTGGGCGACGAAGCCGGCCACCCGCACCTCGTCGTCCTTGTCGGCGAAGTGCGCGCCGAGCGTGCAGCACCCGACGTCGGGGGCGTCGGCGTAGATCCCCGCGCACCCCTGGCCGAAGATGCACATGTAGGACGACGTGAGCCACGTCAGGTCGCAGCGGAACACCTGGGTGTCGTCGGCGGGATCGGCGAACTCGACGAACGCGCGGGGGAAGACCAGGTCTACTTCGGGCACTCGATCAGCCTAGTTCCCGCTGGTTGAGCAGCGAGCGCAGCGAGCGTGTCGAAACCCTGGGCAGTAGTTTGGGCCGTATGCGCCTGGGCGTCCTCGACATCGGATCCAACACCGGTCACCTGCTGGTCGTGGATGCGCACGGTGGCGCGGCGCCGCTCCCGGCCTCCTCCCACAAGCAGCCGCTGCGCCTGGCCGAGCACCTCGACGACGAGGGCGCGGTGACCGCGAAGGGGATCGCGGCGCTCACCGACTTCTGCGCCTCGGCCACCGAGATCGCCGAGGACAAGGGCTGCCAGGAGATGCTCGGCTTCGCCACCTCCGCGGTGCGGGACGCGGTCAACTCGCACGAGGTGCTGGCGCACGTCGCCGAGCACAGCGGCGTCACGCTGGAGGTGCTGTCGGGCGAGGACGAGGCGCGCCTCACCTTCCTGGCCGTACGCCGCTGGTTCGGCTGGTCGGCCGGCCGGCTGGTGCTCTTCGACATCGGCGGCGGCTCCCTGGAGATCGCCGGCGGCACCGACGAGGCTCCCGACGTGGCGTGGTCGCTCCCGCTCGGCGCCGCGCGGATGGCCCGCATGTGGTTTGGCGGAGACCGTCCGTCCGACGACGACATCCGCGAGCTGCGCAAGCAGATCCGCGCCGAGATCGCCCGCGACGCCGGCCACCTGCTCCGGCCCGGCGTGCCGGACAAGGCGGCAGCCACCTCGAAGACCTTCCGGTCGCTGGCGCGCATCTGCGGAGCCGCGCCGAGCGGCGACGGCCCGCTGGTGCCCCGCGTGCTGGAGCTCGAGACGCTGTCCGGCTGGATCCCCAAGCTGATGGAGCTCGCGCCCGACGAGCTCGCCGCCCTGCCCGGCGTCTCGCCGAGCCGCACGCACCAGATCGTGCCGGGCGCGCTGGTCGCCGAGGCGTGCATGGACATCTTCGACCTCTCCGAGCTGGAGATCTGCCCGTGGGCGCTGCGCGAGGGCGTCATCCTCGAGCGACTCGACCAGATCTCCGTCATCACGAGGCTGCGCTGACGATGGCATCCCGCTCGTCCTCCTCGGGGACCCCGGTCGTCGGGCTGTCCACGGCCTCGATCTATCCCGAGTCGACCGCCCACGGCTTCGCCTGGGCGGCGTCGCTGGGCTACGACGCGGTCGAGGTGATGGTCGGCATCGACTCGCTGAGCCAGCAGGTCGACGCGGTGAAGAAGCTCAGCGAGCACCACGAGATCCCGATCTGCGCCGTCCACTCCCCGTGCCTGCTCTTCACCCAGCGCGTCTGGGGCACCGACCCGTGGGGGAAGCTCGAGCGGTCGGCGGAGATGGCGCACGAGGTGGGCGCCGACGTCGTCGTGGTGCACCCGCCGTTCCGCTGGCAGAAGGACTACGCCGCCGGCTTCGTCGAGGGGATCGCGTCGCTCGAGGCCCGCACCGGCATCGCCTTCGCCGTCGAGAACATGTATCCCTGGCGCGCCTCCTCGCGCCGTGGCATGGAGATGTACCTCCCCGGCTGGGACCCCAGCGACGAGGACTACTCCCACATGACCATCGACCTGTCCCACGCCGCGATCGCGCGCTCGGACGTGATCGAGATGGCCGACCGGATGGGTGATCGGCTGCGCCACGTCCACCTCACCGACGGCACCGGCTCGGCCAAGGACGAGCACCTCGTGCCCGGTCGGGGGGTGATGGGCGCGCAGGCCTTCCTCGAGCACCTCGCCGGCCAGGGGTTCTCCGGCCACGTCGTGCTCGAGATCAACACGCGCCGCGCCGCCGACCGCGCCGAGCGGGAGGCCGACCTGAGGGCGTCGCTGGAGTTCGCGCGCGAGCACCTGCGCGTCCCGTCGCGGTGAGGTCGCGGTGAGCCCGCCGACCGGTCGTGGCCGACGGCCCGGCGCGCCGGACACCCGCGCCGAGGTGCTCACCGCCGCGCGGGCGTCGTTCGCCGAGAAGGGCTTCCGCGCCACCACCATCCGTGCCGTCGCGGCCGCCGCCGGCGTCGACCCGGCGCTCGTGCACCACTACTTCGGCACCAAGGACGACCTCTTCGTCGCCGCCCTCGAGATCCCCGTCGACCCGCGCGAGGTGCTGGCCCCGGTCGTGGCGGCCGGCCCCGACGGTGCCGGGGAGCGGCTCCTGCGGACCTTCCTCGGCGTCTGGGACGACCCGGAGATCCAGCCCGGGCTGCTCGCGATGGTGCGCTCGCTCGTCGGCGACGACACCGGCGGGCTCGTCCGCGACGCCTTCATCCCGGTCGTGGTCGGGCCGGTCCTCGCCGGCCTCGTCTCCGACCGTCCCGAGGTGCGCATCCCCCTGGTCGCCAGCCAGGTCGTCGGGCTGGTCGTCGCCCGCTACGTCATCGCCCTCCCGCCGATGGCGGACATGCCGGCCGAGGACGTGGTCGCCCGGGTGGGTCCGGTGCTCCAGCACTACCTGACCGGCGAGCTGCCCTGACCTGGTCCGGGCGCGACCGGCACCAGGAGCCGCCGGACTAGACCTCAGCAGGATCACCGATGCGGACGGCGTACGTCCGGGTCGATCGTGGTGCCTCCAGTCGACGGGTGGATCCGGGAGGGATCGTCATGGCGCCAGCAGCAGAGCAACCGACACCGCGACACGGGCGGGACGCGTTCTTCATCGAGGGCGAGGGGGTCGTCGGCGACGGTCCGACTCCCGCGCTCACCGCCCGTGCGAACACCTCGCAGACCAGCGTGGCGGCACGCGCAGCTGCGCCGACCTTCCGGTTCTCGCGCGTCGGTCCGACGGGCGTACGTCTCCCGGAGGCGACGCTCCGCAAGGTCGCACAGGCCATGACCGGCGGCTCCGAGAGCGACGGCGCGATCCCGTCGGGCTACACCTACCTCGGTCAGTTCGTCGACCACGACCTGACCTTCGACGCCACGAGCGTCGCCTTCGGGGACGCCGTCTCACCCGCCGACCTGCTCCAAGGCCGCTCGCCCACGCTCGACCTCGACAGCCTCTACGGAGCCGGCCCGCTCGACTCCGTGTCGTCCGGCTTCTACGAGTCCGACCGCACCCGGCTCAAGGTCGGGAGGACGACCAAGGTCGGTGGCGACAAGGCGCGCGCCGGGTTCGACGTGCCCCGTGTCGGGGGTGACGCGGCCGGGCGCGCCAGGGCGAACATCCCCGATCGTCGCAACGACGAGAACCTCGTCGTCGCGCAGACGCACGCCGCGATGATCCGCTTCCACAACCGGGTCGTGGCCGGGCTCGGGGCCGGTACGCCGGCGGGCGAACGGTTCGAGAAGGCGCGCCGCCGAGTGGTGCTGCACTACCAGTGGATGCTGCGCCACGACTACCTGCCGCGGATCTGCGACGGCGCGGTCGTCAAGGACGTCTTCGACAACGGGCGCAAGGTCGTCGAGCCCGGGGCCGACCCGCTGAGCATGCCGACGATGCCGGTCGAGTTCTCCGTCGGCGCCTTCCGGCTCGGCCACTCGATGGTGCGCGAGGCCTACGACTGGAACGCCCGGTTCCCGAGCGGGTCGGGCACCCTCGACCTGCTCTTCTTCTTCTCCGGCACCAGCGGCGGTCTCGGCGGCGACCCGACCCTGCCGTCGAACTGGATCGCCGACTGGCGTCGCCTCTACCGCTTCGCCCAGGTCGGACGGCCCGACCTCAAGCCGCCGGCGGGGGAGTTCAACCTCGCGCGCCGCATCGACACGCGGCTGGTCGATCCGCTGGGCCTGCTGCCGGCCGGCTCGTTCGCCGGGAGCGCGTCGGACGAGGGCACGATCCGGGCCAACCTCGCCTTCCGCAACCTCGTGCGCGCTCGGATGCTCCAGCTCGCGAGCGGCCAGCAGATGGCCGCCCTGCTCCGCGCCAACGGCGTACCCGTCGCCACGCTGACCAAGGCGCAGCTGCGCGACGGAGCGGGCGGTCGCAGCTCCGCGCAGCTCGACACGCTCACCGCTGCGCAGCGCGACGCGTTCCTCGCCGACACCCCGCTGTGGTTCTACGTCCTGCGCGAGGCCGAGCTCAACGACGGCACGCTGAGCGGCGTCGGTGCCCGGCTCGTCGCGGAGACGTTCCACCGGGCGATGGAGGGGAGCACGCACTCGATCGTGCGCAGCACCGGCTTCCGGCCGAGCCTGGGGGCGAAGGCCGGTCGCTTCCGGATGGCCGACCTGCTGCTCGTCGCGTTCGAGGGCAGGAGGGAGCTGCTCGCCCCGCTGGGTGACTGACCGTCTCGAGGGGTTGACCCTCCGCACGACCCGGCGCACAATTCAACACATGATGAAAAACGTCGTGGAGGTGCGGGACCTCGTCGTCGTCCGTGGCGGCCGGGACGTGCTGCCCGGCATCTCGCTCGACGTGCCGGCCGGCGTCACCGGGCTGCTCGGGCCGAGCGGGTGCGGCAAGACCACGCTCCTGCGCTGCCTCGTCGGCGCCCAGCGGGTCAGGTCCGGCAGCGTCGAGGTGCTCGGCGCACCTGCGGGGAGCGGCGAGCTGCGCACCCGGGTCGGCTACGTCACGCAGGCGGCGAGCGTGTACGACGACCTGACGGTGGGCGAGAACCTCGCCTTCTTCGCCCGGGTCCTGGGCGTCGACCGGTCCTCGGTCGACCGGGTGATCGACGCGGTGTCGCTCGGCGACCACCGGGACCAGGTCGTCGGACGGCTGTCCGGGGGCCAGCGCAGCCGGGCGGGCCTCGCGGTCGCCCTCCTGGGCGAGCCCGAGCTGCTGGTCCTCGACGAACCCACCGTGGGCCTCGACCCTGTGCTGCGCCGCGACCTGTGGGAGCTGTTCCACCGGATCGCCGAGGCTGGGTCCGCCGTGCTCGTGTCCAGCCACGTCATGGACGAGGCCGAGCGCTGCCACCGGCTGCTCCTGATGCGCGAGGGCCGGATCATCGCCGACGGGTCACCCGACGAGATCCGTGCCAACACCGGGACCACCGACATCGAGGCCGCCTTCCTGCACCTCGTGGAGGGAGAGCGATGAGCGCCCGCGTGACCCTCGCCGTGGCCGGCCGCGTGCTGACGCAGGTCCGTCGCGACCACCGGACGCTCGCGATGCTGCTCGTCGTCCCGTGCCTGCTGATCAGCCTGCTCTGGTGGATGTTCGCGGACCTGACGGGAGACCTCTTCGACCGGTTCGGGCCGGGACTGCTGGCGACGTTCCCGTTCATCGTGATGTTCCTGGTGACCAGCGTGACGACCTTGCGCGAGCGGTCGTCGGGCACCCTCGAGCGGCTGCTGACGATGCCGATGGGCAGGCTCGACTTCCTCCTCGGCTACGCCCTCGCCTTCGGCCTGCTCGCCGCGGTGCAGTCCGCGCTCGCCGTCGCGGTCAGCGTCGGCCTGCTCGGCCTCGACGTCGCGGGACCGGTGTGGCTGCTCGGCGTCGTCGCCGTCGTGGACGCGGTCCTCGGCACGGCGCTCGGGCTGCTGGTGAGCGCGTTCGCGACGACGGAGTTCCAGGCGGTCCAGTTCATGCCGGCCTTCGTGCTGCCGCAGATCCTGCTCTGCGGGCTCTTCGTGCCACGGGCCTCGATGCCCGGGGTGCTCGCGGCGGTCAGCGACGCCCTGCCCCTGTCGTACGCCGTCGACGCCATGCAGGAGCTGGGCGCAGCGGCCGACGTCGCAGAGGTCTGGCGCGACGTCGTGGTCGTGCTGTGCTTCGCGCTCGCCGCCCTCGGACTGGGTGCCGCCACCCTCCGACGACGCACGCCCTGATGTCTGAGGACGTGGTGCACGTGATCTCGCCCGATTCGCGTGCGCCACGTCCTCAGATATGTCAGCCGCGGGGCCGGGCGTAGCCTCGTGGCCATGTCGTTGCTCCGCCAGCCGATCCTCCTCCTCGCCCGCAGCCAGGGCGTCAAGAAGCTCGTCTCGACGATGCCGGTGTCCAGCGGGATCGTGACCAGCTACGTCCCGGGCGAGAGCACCGCCGACGCCGTGGGTGCCACCGCCGAGCTGGTGGACGACGGGCTGCGCACGACGCTGGACTACCTCGGCGAGGACACCGCCGACGCCGCGCAGGCCGACGCCACCGTCGCCGCCTACAAGGAGCTGCTGGCCGAGCTCGCCGCCCGCGGGCTCGCCCCCAAGGCCGAGGTGTCGGTCAAGCTCAGCGCGATCGGCCAGTTCCTGCCCGACAACGGTCACAAGGTCGCCTTGGAGAATGCCCGCGACATCTGCCGCGCTGCCCGCAACGCGGGCACGACGGTGACCCTCGACATGGAGGACCACACCACCACCGACTCCACGCTGGCGATCCTGCGCGAGCTCCGCAAGGACTTCCCCGAGACCGGAGCGGTGCTCCAGGCCATGCTGCACCGCACCGAGGCCGACTGCCGCGCTCTGGCCCACGAGGGCTCGCGCGTGCGGCTGTGCAAGGGCGCCTACATGGAGCCCGAGGAGGTCGCCTTCCAGGACCGGGTCGACGTCGACCGGTCCTACGTCCGGTGCCTGAAGGTGCTGCTCGGCGGCCAGGGCTACCCGATGATCGCCACCCACGACCCGCGGATGATCCAGATCGCCTCGTCGCTGGCCAGTCGCTTCGGCCGCCAGCCGGGGACCTACGAGTTCCAGATGCTCTACGGCATCCGGCCTGAGGAGCAGAAGCGCCTCGCTGCCGCCGGCGAGACGATGCGCGTCTACATCCCCTACGGCACCGAGTGGTACGGCTACCTGATGCGCCGCCTGGCCGAGAAGCCCCAGAACCTCGCCTTCTTCGCGCGCTCGCTGGTCAGCAAGAAGTGAGCCACGGACTAGATTGACCTCATGAGCACAGCGATCATCGGCGCCGGCGTGATGGGGGAGGCCCTGCTGTCCGGGCTCGTCCGCGCCGGGCGCCGCGTCGACCAGCTGATGGTCGGCGAGAAGCGGGCCGAGCGCGCCCAGGAGCTCGAGGAGCGCTACGGCGTGTCCGTCCTCTCGAACCGCGAGGCGGCCGCCAAGGCCGACACCGTCGCGCTCGTGGTCAAGCCGCAGGACATGGACGAGGTGCTCGGCGAGATCGCCCCGGACCTCCGCGCCGGACAGCTCGTCGTCTCCCTCGCGGCGGGGATCACCACCGCCTTCATCGAGGCGCGGGTGCCCGAGGGCGTCGCCGTCGTCCGGGTCATGCCCAACACGCCGGCCCTCGTCGACGAGGGGATGGCCGCGATCTCGCCCGGCTCGCACTGCGCCGAGGAGCACCTCGCCGAGGTCGAGTCGCTGATGGCCTCGACCGGCAAGGTGCTCCGGATCCCGGAGAAGCAGATGGACGCCGTCACCGCGATCTCCGGGTCGGGCCCGGCCTACATCTTCTTCGTCGTCGAGTCGATGGTGGAGGCCGGCGTGCACCTCGGCCTGCCCCGCTCGACCTCCACCGATCTCGTCGTCCAGACCCTGATCGGCTCGGCGGCGATGCTGCGCGAGACCGGCGACCACCCGGTGGTGCTGCGCGAGCAGGTCACCTCGCCAGGCGGCACGACGGCGTCGGCGCTCCGCGAGCTCGAGATCCACCGCGTCCGTGCGGCCTTCCTCGCCGCCATGGAGGCTGCGCGCAACCGCTCGCGCGAGCTGGCCGAGGGTTCCTGAGACCTGCCGACCCACCGGATCCTGCTCGGTGTCACCGAGATGATGGAGTCCCCGAGTCGCCTGACGGCACAGGGACTCCACCATCTGTGCGGGTGCTCCGGCTCGCGTCATCCGGAGGCGACGGCCGCGTGCGCGTCACCACGGTCGAGCACCGCCGGGCACCGGGCGACGTGGCCGTCCGGTCTCCTCAGGTCTCGCGCAGCCGGCGCACCAGCCCCAGCGCATCGTCGACCAGTCCGCGCACCAGTGGCAGCCGGGTCAGGCGCACCGACCGGTCCACCAGCGGCACGACTCCCGCGACGAGGGTACGGGTGCGTCGCTGCCGCTCGCTGTCGTCGTGCACCCAGAACAGCACCATGCCCATGTGCAGCAGCCAGAGCAGGTCGGGCAGCTCCTCGCGCAGGGCGGGTGCGACCTTGAGGTCCGAGCCCTCGACCGTCCGGCGGAACAGGGCCGTGCTGGCCTCCCGCGCCGGCGACGACTCCTCCGAGAACGGCGAGAGCGGCGAGCGCGGGTCGGCCGCGTTGCGGAAGAACTGCCCGCCGAAGTCGTGGAAGGGCTCGGCCACGTCGAGGAACGCCTCCATCACCCCGCGCAGCCGATCCGCGAACGCCGCCTGTTCGTACGCCGGCTCGGCGGCCGTGGCGTGCTCGACCTGGAGCTGGTCGTAGAACGCCTGGACCAGCTCCTCCTTGCCGGAGAAGTAGTAGTAGGCGTTGCCGAGCGAGACCCCGGCCTCGTCTGCGATCGCCCGCATCGTGGTCGCGTCGTAGCCACCGGAGCGGAAGAGGGTCATCGCGGCGTCGACGATGCCGGACCTCGTCTGCTCGGCCTTGGCGGTTCGCTTCTCGGGCACGGGCGCCACCCTAGGAGACCCCGCCCGGAGCGCAGCACGCATCGGTGCACGCCCCGGCGTCCGTACGACGACCCGGGTCCGTCGTGACGCTGCGGATCCCGGCGGCCACGTGGGCCGCGGCCCGCGCCATCGGGAGCCGCCCGGGTCGGGCCAGCAGCTCCGCGTGCCCGCGGTGGGCGGCCGTCGCCCACAGGCACATCACCCAGGCGTGGGCGCCCTCCCACACCTCCCCGCCGTCACTGACGACGGTGATCTCCACCAGGGTCCGATCGTGGTCGAGGCCGGGGAAGCGGTGCCGCGCCGTCTCCGAGCCGGCCGGGACCTGGTTGAGCGCGACGAGGAGCGGCTGCCGCGCCAGCCAGGTGCTGAAGGCGCGGCACATCGGGCAGCGGTCGTCGTAGAGGACCGTCAGCTGCATGCCCTCACCCCTGGTAGGAGGGCAGGTCGCTGGTGACGACTCGCTGGGGCGCGAGCGGCGGGGTGCGGTAGCTCTCCATCCGCACCCGGCGGCGGATCGAGTTGAAGACGTAGACGTTGGTGAAGTGGACCAGGCCGAGCACCAGCATCACGACGCCGACCTTCAGGCTCACGACCTCCATCAGGCCCGGCAGGTCCACGACCCGGTCGCCGGTGCGGAGGTAGAGCAGCACGAAGCCGACGTTGAGCAGGTAGAAGCCGACCACCAGGAGCTTGTTGATGGCGTCGGCGAGAGCGGCGTTGTCGCCGAAGACGTCCTCCAGGAAGACGCGACCGTTGCGCGAGAGCGTGCCGGCGACCCAGATGGTCAGGGGAACCGTGACGGCGAGGTAGGTGACGTACGAGGCAGCGATCCAGTCCATGGCTTCTCCTTGAGTTGAACACGTTCAAAACGATGACGACCCGAAGGTAGCATTGTTTTGAACATGTTCAACACCGTCCGCACGACGGACGAGGCTCCGGGCGGGGGTAACGTCCGCCACATGGAGTGCGCGGGGCCCACGTCGGTCGTCTTCGACCAGACGCTCACCGACTACAACTTCGGGCCCACCCACCCGATGTCGCCGATCCGCGTCGACCTCACGATGCGGCTGGCCGACGAGCTCGGCATCCTCGACGGGGTCAAGCGCGTCGACGCTCCGATCGCCACCGACGAGCAGATCCTCACCGTGCACGAGCAGGGTCTGCTGGACGCGGTGATGAAGGGCGGCTCGACGCCCGGCTTCGAGGACTCCTCGCGCGGCCTCGGCACCGACGACGACCCGTGCTTCGCCGACATGCACACCGCCAGCGCGCACGTGGTGGGCGCGAGCCTCGAGGCGTTCCGCCAGGTGTGGAGCGGGGAGTCGCTGCACTCGGTCAACATCGCCGGCGGGCTGCACCACGCGATGCCCGAGCGCGCCAGCGGCTTCTGCATCTACAACGACGTCGCGGTGGGCATCAAGCAGCTGCTCGCCGACGGTGCCGAGCGGGTGGCCTACGTCGACATCGACGTCCACCACGGAGACGGTGTCGAGAAGGTCTTCTGGGACGACCCGCGGGTCCTCACGATCTCCCTGCACGAGACCGGCCAGATGCTCTTCCCGGGCACCGGCTTCCCGACCGACACCGGTGGCCCCTCCGCCGAGGGCTCGGCGGTCAACGTGGCGCTGCCGCCCGGCACCTCCGACGCGGGCTGGTTGCGGGCCTTCCACGCGGTGGTGCCGCCGGTGCTCCGCGAGTTCGGGCCCGAGGTGCTCGTCACCCAGCACGGCTGCGACTCCCACATGAACGACCCGCTCGCCCACATGATGCTGAGCGTCGACGGTCAGCGCGCGGCGTACCTCGCGCTGCACGAGCTCGCCCACGAGGTGGCCGGCGGCCGCTGGGTCGTCACCGGGGGAGGTGGCTACTCCGTCGTCGACGTGGTGCCCCGCGCCTGGTCGCACCTGCTCGCGATCGCCTCCGGCAAGCCCCTCGACCCGTCGGTCGAGACGCCTCCGGCGTGGCGGGCGTACGTCGAGGAGGTGCTGGGCGCGACCGCGCCGCACCGGATGACCGACGGCCGGACGCCGGCCTATCGCGACTGGTCCTCGGGCTACGACCCCGACGCCTGGCTGGACCGTGCGATCAACGCGACGCGCACCGAGGTCTTCCCGCTGCACGGGCTCGATCCATTGCCGTGAGCGGCGCAGGGCACTGAATCAACTCGACGCGCCGACAGTCCCACAAGTTTCTCTGTCATTCCTCTTCCCCACGCGTCACACGAGCCCTATTGTCAGGCGGAGCGGCACGCCTGTGACGCCGGTGGGGAAGCCGGCGCCGTCGCCGCTCAGAAGGATCGGTGCACATCATGGCTGAGAACATCCCTGGCGACATGTCGGAGGCGCAGTTCCTGACCATTGCCGAGGTCGCGTCGCGGATGCGGGTCTCGAAGATGACGGTCTACCGGCTCGTCCACGGCGGCGAGCTGCCCGCGGTGCGCGTCGGCCGTTCGTTCCGGGTCACCGAGGACGACGTCAACGAGTACCTCCGCAAGAGCTTCTACGACGCTGGCTGACCGGCTGGACCGAGCTGCGGGGAGACGATTCCTCGGTCCACACGCCCGGGAAGTAGGGTGTGCGGACCGGCCGACGAGCGTCGGCTGAACGGAAAGGTCTCACCGTGGGTTCTGTCATCAAGAAGCGGCGCAAGCGCATGGCCAAGAAGAAGCACCGCAAGCTGCTCAAGAAGACGCGCGTGCAGCGCCGCAAGCTCGGCAAGTAACACCCCCTCGACCATGGGACGGGTCGTGCTGGTCACCGGGATCTCCCGGGACATCGGACGACGATTCGCGCGCGCCGCGGCCAGCGACCCGTCCATCGAGCGAGTCATCGGGGTCGACGTGGTCCCGCCACGCGGTGACATCGGGGACGTCTCCTTCGTCCGCGCCGACATCCGCAACCCGGTCATCGCGAAGGTCCTCGCCAAGGAGGACGTCGACACCGTCGTCCACATGAGCGTGATCGCCACACCGGGTTCGGCCGGTGGGCGCGGGACGATGAAGGAGCTCAACGTCATCGGCTCCATGCAGCTGCTCGCTGCGTGCCAGAAGTCGACGACGGTCGAGCGCCTGGTCGTGAAGTCGACGACCACCGTCTACGGCTCGAGCCCGCGCGACCCCGCGATGTTCACCGAGGACATGGGCCCCAAGCGGCTGCCCGCGTCGGGCTATGCCAAGGACGTCTACGAGATCGAGGGCTACGTGCGCGGCTTCGCGCGCCGCCGCCCCGACGTCGCGGTGACGATGATCCGCGCGGCCAACGTCGTGGGCCCCCACGTCGACAGCCCGCTGACCAACTACTTCCGCCTCCCGGTGATCCCGCGCGCGCTCGGCTTCGACCCGCGCCTGCAGTTCCTCCACGAGGACGACCTGCTGCGGGTGCTCCGGCACGCCGCGATCACCGGCATCCCCGGCACCTTCAACGTCGCCGGCGACGGGATGCTCACCCTCACCCAGGCCGTACGCCGCCTGGGCAAGCCGTCGGTCTCGATGCCGCGCTTCGCGGTCGGCAGGCTCGGCGCGACCATGCGGCAGGCCCGCCTCTCGGACTTCTCGCCCGAGCAGCTGGGGTTCCTGACCTACGGTCGTGGTGTGGACACCACCCGGATGCGCGACGTGCTCGGCTTCGAGCCGAGGTTCACCACCGCCGAGGCGTTCGCCGACTTCTGCCGCGAGATGGCACCGACCACCGAGGCGCCCGAGCGAGTGGCAGCCGGTCATGGCTGAGGAGGCCCGCGACGCGGTCGTGATCCCCATCGGCACCGGCGGCCGGCCGGGCCGCGGCACGGGCAGCGCCCGGCCGTCCTCCGCGGCCCGCAACCTCGCGCCCGCCGCGAAGAGGTCGCCCCGCAGGCCCGCTCCCCGCAAGCCCGCCGCTCCCGGGCCCGACGCACCGCGGGCGGTCGAGCCGGCCGAGCAGCCCGTCGCCGAGCAGCCCGCCACCGAGCAGACCGCCGCCGGGCGTACGGCGACACCGCGCGCCGAGCGGATCGCCGAGGCCGCGCCGACGACCGGGATCCCGGTGGGTGACTGGCTCTCGGCGTTCCAGGGCGCCGCGCACGAGGTCTTCGGCGCCGACTGGGAGCGCCGGCTCGCCGAGCTGATGGCGTTCGCGCGCCGTCGTCTCGAGGGCGACTTCGAGATCGACGACTACGGCTTCGACCGCGAGCTCACCGAGCGCTTCTTCATGGCCGCGCTGCGACCGGTCGCGGAGAAGTGGTTCCGCCTGGAGGTCCGCGGCCTCGACAACATCCCCGCCGAGGGCGGTGCCCTCGTGGTGTCCAACCACTCCGGCACCGTGCCGGTCGACGGCCTGATGACGATGCTCGCCGTGCACGACCACGCGGGCCGGTTCCTGCGCCCCCTGGGTGCCGACCTGGTCTTCAAGATGCCCGTGGTGAGCTCGCTGGCCCGCAAGAGCGGCGCCACCCTGGCCTGCGTGGAGGACGCCGAGCGGATGCTCTCCGGCGGCGACCTGGTCGGTGTCTGGCCCGAGGGGTTCAAGGGCATCGGCAAGCCGTTCAGCGAGCGCTACAAGCTCCAGCGCTTCGGCCGGGGCGGCTTCGTCTCGGCGGCGCTGCGCACCGGCGTGCCCATCATCCCGCTCTCGGTCGTGGGCGCGGAGGAGATCTATCCCCTCGTCGGCAACGTGCCGTCGCTGGCGCGGCTGCTCGGCGTGCCCTACATCCCGATCACGCCGTTCTTCCCCTGGCTCGGGCCGTTGGGCCTGGTGCCGCTGCCCTCGAAGTGGATCCTCGAGTTCGGAGAGCCGATCCGCACCGACGCCTACGACGCGACCGAGGCTGAGGACCCGATGCTGGTCTTCAACGTGACCGACCAGGTGCGCGAGACCATCCAGCACACGCTCTTCGACCTGCTGCGCGACCGCGAAGGGGTCTTCGGCTAAGCAGGTCGTGGCTCAGTGCAGCAGGCCGCCGGTCGCGTTGCCGAGCAGGTTGCCGGTCACTCCGTTGGCGGTGCCGGTGAGGTCGCCGATGAGGCCGCCCGTCGCGTCGTCGAGCCCCGTGGTGAGACCGCCGAGCGCCCCACCGGTGACCTGGTCGATGGTGGTGGTCACCGTGCTCGTGGTGTTGGTGACCGTGTTGGTGACCGTGTCGGTGGTGTCCTTCACCGGCTTGGTCGGGTCGGTCTTGACGGGTGTCGTCGGCGAGCTCGTCGGGGTCGCCGTGGGCTGCGAGGTCGGGTCCGTCGGGAGCGTGGTGGGCAGCTGCGTGGGCAGCTGGGTCGGGAGGGACGTCGGGGCGCCCTTCGGTGGCTGGAGCTGCGGGGGGATCGTGATGCCCGAGAGGTCCTGCCCGGAGATCGGCGCGGCGGCCTCGAGGGTCTGGGCATCGACGTCGAGGCCGCTCATCAGGTCGGCGGGTGCGCTGCTGAGCAGGAAGTCGGGAACCGAGGTGATGCCGCCCTGGCAGGGGGCGCAGACGAAGGAGACCTCGAGGTCGAGGTCGGACAGCGTGCGTCCGGCCGCCAGCAGCTGGTCGCGGGCGCTCGCCGGGAGCTCGGGCTGGAGGGCGTCGAGGCGCTCCATGCTCGTGGCGGTGAAGTCGCGGGCGTGCTGGACGTCCTGCTGCGCGCCGCCGCCGTCGTACGACGCCACGATGTTGCGCACCCCGTCGCTCGCATCCGCGGTGAAGTCGTCGAGCGTCTCGGGGATGAGACGTGCGTTGCCCTCGCCCCGGGCGAGCTGCTCGAGCTCGGTGAGCCGCTTGTCGGCCAGCGCGAGCTGGACCCGGCCGCGAGCGGCGTCGCCGTCGGCCAGGCGGACCTCGGCGGCCTCCATGCCTCGCTTGACGCCGTAGAGCGACTCACCCGGCAGGGAGCTCTGCGCCGCGACGGTGACCGTGGCGGTCGCCCCGAGGAGTGCCGCGCCGCCGAGCAGCACCGCGATCCGGCGATCGCGCGTGCGCGACCGGGTCGGCATCGCCAGGCGCGACGGGGTGGTGGGCTGGCGGACCAGGGCGGTGTCGGCCTCGATCATCAGCCGCTCGCGCAGGTCGCCGGTGAACTCCGCGCGCGGGGCCGCCTCGGGCAGCGCGTGCAGGTCCGCGACCACCTCGAGGAGGCCGGCGAACCGTGCGGCGTCCCGGCCGGTCAGCGGCGCGTCGTGGTCACCGGAGAGGAGTGCCTCGAACTCGTCGGCACGCCGGCGTGCCGGGAAGGCGGGTGTCATCGCGCTGGTCCTGTCTCACTGCTGGTGGGTCCTCCCACACAGACGAACGAGCAGGACGTGGTGCGGGTTACGGGTGAGGTCGTGGGGGCGCTCATCAGTCCCTCAACCCCTCGGGCATCAGCTTGGCCAGGTTGCGCACGCCGCGCAGCTGCAGCTGCTTCACCGCTCCGTCCGAACGGTCGAGGATCTTGGCGGTCTCCGCGATCGAGAGTCCCTGGAGGAAGCGCATCACCAGGCAGTCGCGCTGCTCGCTCGGCAGCTCGGTGAGCGCCTGGAGCAGGATCTCGTGGGTGAGGTCGGCGATGACGGCGTCCTCCGGGCCGTCGGTGGCGTCGTCGTGCGGCGACATGTCCTCGGTCGTCATCTCGAGGCGGGTGCGACCGGCCTTGAAGTGATCGGTCGTGAGGTTGCGCGCGATCGTCATCAGCCAGGCGCCGAAGTCCTTGCCCTGCCAACGGAAGCTGTTCATGCTCCGCAGCGCCCGGAAGAACGTGTCGGCCGTCAGGTCCTCGGCCAGCGACTGCGAGCGGGTGCGGTAGTAGAGGAAGCGGTAGACCGACGGCTGGTAGTGGTCGTAGAGGAGCCCGAAGGCCTCCTTGTCGCCCGCGCGCGCCAGCTCGACCAGGGCGATCAGCCGCTCGCGCTCGGCCGCGTCGGCCTCGGAGGAGGCGGCGTCGCCCTCGTCGCCGTAGGGGCCCGGGGTGGCACCCGTCCCCGACGCGCCGGTGCCGCCCGGACGACCGGGGCCGGAGGAGCCGACGGTCGTGGCCTCGGCCACGAGGAGCAGGTCGGCGGGCGCCAGGGCAGCGAGCACGGCGCGCCGAAGCGCCTCGAGCCCCTCTCCGAGCGTGCGCTCGGGCACCTGCCGTGGCATGCGGTAGCCCCTCCCAGTTGCTGCTGCATCCTCCACGATAGGCGCCAGCCGAGCACGTGTGAACCCGTGAGTAACCAGGAGTTGCTGAGCGGTCAGGAGCGCCGGTTGCGCGCCCTCACGGTCGTACCCGCGGCCACTGCACCCGAGACCGCGCCGGCGACTGCCGCGGCCATCAGCCCGGCGCGCGCCGCCTTGCGGCCGGTGCGGTAGTCACGCACGCGCCAGCCCTGGGCTCGCGCGTGCGCCCGCAGCCGGGCGTCGGGGTTGATCGCGCACGGGTCACCGACCAGGGACAGCATCGGCAGGTCGTTGAAGGAGTCGGAGTACGCCGAGCAGCGGGCCAGCTCGAGACCCTCGCGGGCCGCGAGCGCCTTGACCGCCTCGGCCTTGGCGGGGCCGTGCAGCATGTCGCCGACGAGGCGGCCGGTGTAGACGCCGTCGACGTGCTCGGCGACGGTGCCCATCGCCCCGGTGAGGCCGAGCCGACGGGCGATGGTGCTCGCGATCTCGACGGGCGCGGCCGTCACCAGCCAGACCCGTTGGCCCTCGTCGAGGTGGAGCTGGGCCAGGGCTCGGGTGCCCGGCCAGATCCGGTGCGCCATGCCCTCGTCGAAGATCTCCTCGGTGAGCTCCTGCAGCTCGGACGTGGTGTGCCCGGCGATGAAGGAGAGGGCGGAGGCGCGGGCCTCTGCCACGTGCTCGGGGTCCTCGACCCCGACGAGGCGGAAGTAGGCCTGCTTCCAGGCAGCCGACGCGATCTCGCGCGTCGTGAAGAACTCGCGCCGGTGCAGGCCGCGGGCGAGGTGGAAGATGCTGGCGCCCTGCATCACGGTGTTGTCGACGTCGAAGAAGGCCGCCGCGGTCGGGTCGCTGGGTGTCGTCAGCGCGCTCTCGACGTCCGCAGAGGCTGCTGAGGCCTCACCCGCGAGTGCCGATCGTTGCTGCAGGTTCAGGCGTCTGGGGCGATCCGGCGGGGTCACCCGGGCCACCCTAGCGGCGCCCGGTCCGCCGATCTCCCGCCTCCTGTCGCGCGCACGGCTGTGGAAAGATTCGCCCATGCCGCGCAACGACATCTCCGCGTTCGTGGCCGAGGGTGCCGCGGACGTGCCCGAGCGTCAGGCCATGGTCGAGAGCGGCGGCCGCTCGCTCACGTGGGCCAGCCTCGAGGACGAGGTGGCCCGGATCGCGACCGGGCTCGGCGCCCGGGGCATCCGCGCCGGGCAGCGGGTGATGATCGTCGTCGGCAACCGGATCGAGTTCGTCACGACCTATCTCGGCGTGCTGCGCGCGCAGGTCGTCGCAGTGCCGGTCAATCCCCGCTCGACGCTCGGGGAGGTCGCCCGCATGGTCGTCGACTCCGGCACCCGGCTGGTCGTCGTCGACGAGACCGCCGTGGAGATGGTCCGCGGCGCGCTCGCCGAGCTCGACGCGGAGGCTCGGCCGGTCGTGGTCGTCACCGGAGCCGAGCCGGGGGAGGGCGAGGTCGCGTTCGCCGACCTGCGCGCGGACGTCGTACGCCCCGTGCCGCCGCTGCCGGACCCCGAGAAGCTCGCCGCCCTGCTCTACACCAGCGGCACGTCCGGCCGCCCGCGCGCGGCGATGCTCACCCACCGTGCGCTCCTGGCCAACATCGAGCAGGTCGCCGCCGTCGAGCCGCCGATGATGCACGGCGACGACGTCGTGCTCGGCGTGCTCCCGCTCTTCCACGTCTACGGCCTCAACGCCGTCCTCGGCGGCGTGCTGCGCCACCGCGCCCGGCTGCTGCTCGTCGAGCGCTTCGAGCCGCAGGCGGTCCTCGACCTGATCGACGACGAGGCGTGCAGCGTCGTGCCCATCGCACCCGCGGTCTTCGGCCACTGGCTGCCCGACGAGCACCTCAGGGAACGGCTCGGCCCGGTCCGGCTGGTGCTGTCGGGGTCGGCGCCGCTCGAGCCGGAGATCATCGAGCAGTTCACCGCGATCACCGACATCCCGGTGCACCAGGGCTACGGCCTCACCGAGGCCTCGCCCGTCGTGACGAGCACGCTGTGCAGCCGTGCCCTCCAGCCCGGCTCGGTCGGCGCCGCGCTGCCGGGCATCGAGCTGCGGCTCGTCGACGAGACGTGGGGGCAGGTCGAGGGCGAGGACCCCGGCCAGATCCAGGTCCGCGGCGACAACCTCTTCAGCGGCTACTGGCCCGACGGCGCCGACGGCCCGGGCGAGGACGGGTGGTTCGCCACCGGCGACGTCGGCTTCCTCGACGCCAGCGGCGACCTCTTCCTGGTGGACCGGGTCAAGGAGCTGGTCATCGTCAGCGGCTTCAACGTCTACCCGACCGAGGTGGAGGACGTGGTCCGCGAGGTCGACGGCGTCGCCGACGCCGCCGTCATCGGCGTGCCCGACGAGGAGACCGGTGAGGCCGTGGTGGCCTACGTCGTCCCGTCGCACTTCCGCGAGCACCTCGAGGAGGTGGTCCGGGCGCACACCGTCGTGCGGCTGGCGCGCTTCAAGCAGCCGACGCGCATCGAGGTCGTCGACGAGCTGCCGGTCACCGTCACCGGCAAGGTGCAGAAGGGCCGGCTCCGCGGGCTGGAGCGGCGCCGCGCGCTGGGGCTGCTGGAGTGATGGCCCCGTGACTGCTCGCGTCACCCTCTACTCCCGGCCGGGCTGCCACCTGTGCGACGACGCCCGCGCGGTCGTCGCGCGGGTGTGCGAGGACCTGGGGGAGTCCTTCGCGGAGGTCGACATCACCACCGACGACGACCTCGAGGACCGCTTCCGCGAGGAGGTCCCGGTGACCTTCGTCGACGGCAGGCAGCACGACTTCTGGCGGGTGGACGAGGCGCGCTTGCGGGCGGCACTGGGCTGAGCGGACGTCATGGCCCGCGGTCGCGCCGGCAGCCGCCGGCCATGACGTACGTCGCCAGCGTCATGGCCCGCGGTCGTCCCAACGACCGGCGCCCATGACGTCCTCGCCGGGATGCTGATCGGCCGTCGAGGCGTTGGGACAGAGGTGAAGCTCTCCCTCCTCGACCGCTCCCGGACCCGACTCGGCGCCTCGGACGCCGAAGCGCTCGAGGCGACGATCGCCCGGGCCGTGCACGCCGAGCAGGTCGGCTACGAGCGGTTCTGGGTGGCCGAGCACCACGCCGTCCCCGGGATCGCGTCGGGTACGCCGGCGGTCCTGCTCGCCGCGATCGGCGCCCGCACCTCGCACGTCCGCATCGGCTCGGGCGGCGTGATGCTCCCGCTGCACCAGCCGTTGGTCGTCGCCGAGCAGTTCCTCGTGCTCGATGCCCTGAACCCGGGGCGCGTCGACCTCGGTCTCGGTCGCTCGCTCGGCTTCACGCCGCCGGTGCGACGTGCCCTGCGCCGCGACCACGAGGACGGCGACACGTTCGAGGACGACCTCGTCGAGCTGCGCTCCTACCTCGAGGGCGCCGCCGAGATCACCGCCCGGCCCGCCGCCGGTCGGCCGGTGCCGATGCACCTCCTCGCCACGGGGCGCGGCCTGGAGGTCGCCGCCCGGCTCGGCCTGCCGGTGGTCGTGGGCGGCCCGGTCCTCGACTCCGAAGACCTGTCGGACGCGCTGGCGCGGTACCGCCGTGAGTTCCGTCCGCACCTCGGCAGCGAGCCGCGCGTGACGATCTCGCTGGACGCCCTCGTCGCCGACGACGACGCGACCGCGCGAGATCTCGCCCTGCCGGAGGCGTGGGCCATGGCCGTCTCCCGACAGACGGGTGAGTTCCCGCCGCTGGACAGCGTCGCCTCTGTCCGTGGCACCGAGTGGCCCGACCAGGTACGCCGTCGGGTCGAGGCCTCGCTCGACCGCGCCGTCGCCGGCAGCCCCGCGACGGTGCGCCGCCGGCTCGAGGCACTGGGGGAGAGCACGGGTGCCGACGAGCTGCTGGCGAGCTCGTCGACGTACGACCGTGACGCGCTGCTCGCCTCGGACCGGATGCTGCGCGAGCTGCTGGGCTGAGCGATCTCGCGGTTGGCGCCGCCAGCGGCAGCAGGGGCCGCCGTCAGGCGTCGGCGTCTGCCGTGCGTCGACTCGACACCCACACACCGATCCAGGCTGCGACGAGCGCGAGCCAGATCAGCAGCTCAGCGGATCCGATCCCGCCGACGTTTCCTGCCAGGGCCAGGATTGCAATGAGCGCCACGAACCCAAGGACGAGACTTCGCACGGACATGTCCGCATCATGCCGCGGCCGACATGGGATGTCGCCCATTCCTGGCGACTGGTGTGAGGTTCGTGCCAGTGGAGGAGGGCGCCCCGCGGCATCGTTGGTCGAGGCAGGACAGAGTCGGCTCGCTGTCGTCGATCGGGGAAGGACGGAGTGCTGTCGCGAGACCCGGTCAGTCGGGTGGTTCGTCGATGCGGGTGGTGCCGGTGTGGTCGCGTCGGTAGCGATGCTCGTGGGGGCTGGTCCACTCGAAGACTCCGGGTTCGACCATGCGGTAGCGCCAACCGGTGTGGGTCTTGAGTCGGTGGTGGAACCGACAGAGGGCGGCGAGGTTGCCGGTCTCGGTGGGTCCGGTCTGAGGTCTGCCGTCGGCATCTGCTTCGTGGTCGAAGGCGACGATGTGGTCGATGTCGCAGGCTCGCGCGGGTCGGGCGCACCAGCTGAACACGCAGGTGCGGTCGCGGAGGGTGACGTGGTCGCGGATGCGGTCGGGGATCTTGTACGCCGGGGTGTTGAGCTGGTGGTGGAGGTCGATGACGGGCGTGACGGTCACCTCGGTGCGGGAGTCGGCGCACCAGGCCTGGATCTGGTCGAGGAGGGCGAGGCGTCGGGCGTGTTCCATCTGGCCGGTGGGACCGAACACGGTGGTGTCGCCGGCTGTGTGGGCGTCGAAGTGGGCGAAGAGGACGACCTGCCGCGCGGCCGGGAGGCCGTCCCGATCGTCAGCGTCGGTGCTGATGGTGTCGGACTTCGCTGACCCACCGCTCTGGTGGAAGAGGTCGAGAGCAGTCTGGGTGCGGGCGAGGTCACCGAGTGCCTTGGCGCGTCGGACGTCGAGGGACTCCTCGGACCCGAGGGCCTTCTGGGTGGCGGCGCCGTGGGCGAGGGCTCGGTCGACGTCGAGGCTGTCGGCGAGGTCGACCTCGGCCTCGATGCGGACGGTGCCGGCGAAGTGGACGTCTTGGCCGTGCACGGTCACATGCCTCGGGTCGACGTGGAGGTAGCCGTCCTCGGGATCGGCGGCCGGGTCCGGGGCGGCGAGGTCGAAGCGGGTGATGGTCTCGGCGACGAGCCGGTCGAGCTGGGCGGGGCCGATGCGTGCGGCGACGGCGGCGACCTGGGCGTCGACCCACCCAGCTGCCTCGACAGTCAGGGCAGGGCTGGTGTGGATGGTGGCTTCGGCGACCGACCGTGCCCGCCAGGCAGGCACTGCGCCGGCGCGGACTTGTGCCCAGAGGCGGGGGAGACGGTGGCGCAGCTCGAGGGCGTGGCCGATGAGCTTCTTCGCAGACAGAGTGGAGATCCCGAGAACGGCACCGAGCTCCGCGACGCAGAACTCCGCGACGACCGGGCACCCGTCACCGGCGATGGGCTCCTCGTGCTCACACCCCGGCACCGTGAACGCGGCGGCGGAGTGGATGGACTCGGGTGGGTGGAGGTCGGCCCACCGGGCGGCGACCTCCAGCAGGTCGGCCGCGGCCCGGTCCTCGGCGGCCTTCCGTTCCCGTGCCACCGCGAGCAGCGCTGAGGCGGAGAGGTCGTCTGCCTCTGCCTCGGGTGCGCCTGCCGGTGGGTCGATCATTTGTTCGATTGTATCGGCGACCACCGACAACGGCCGTCGGTGAACGGGATCTGTCGAGAGGTCGGGCCGGCGGCGGTAGCCCTTGGTTTCGACACGGTCGCTGCGCGACCTGCTCAACCGGCGGGCGAGGGTGTGCGCTCGCAGCCCGACCGCCGGCGACGTGTCGCGCTCGCGCTTGCCGACGGCACGTACCGCCACCGCGTTCGACGCACCCTGAGGAGCCCTCCTTTACGTCGTCGCCGACCCGAAGTGCAAGTCGAGGGGACCCCACCTCGGGTGGGTCTTCTCACGTGTGCTAGCCCGGCCGTCTGCCGTTTTGTTCTCCCGTTCACAAACTCCTACAGTGACGGAGTCCACGCGAGGTTCGCGGGGACTGGAAAGAGCAAGCTGTGACCGCACGGACCCCCGACTCTGCCCGGGACATCCCCGAGGCGACCGTCGCCAGGCTTCCCGTGTACCTGCGTGCCCTGACCGGCCTGGCCGAGGACGGCACGACCACCTGCTCGAGCGAGGAGCTCGCCGCGACGGCGGGGGTCAACAGCGCCAAGCTCCGCAAGGACCTCTCCTACCTCGGCAGCTACGGCACCCGCGGCGTCGGCTACGACGTGGAGTACCTCCGCTACCAGATCGCGCGCGAGATCGGCGTGACGCAGGACTGGCCCGTGGTCATCGTCGGCATCGGCAACCTCGGCCACGCGCTCGCCAACTACTCCGGGTTCCGCAGCCGCGGCTTCCGGGTCGTCGCGCTGCTCGACGCCGACCCCGACCGGCACACCGACGTCGTCGCCGGGCTCGAGGTCAGGAGCTTCGAGGACCTCGAGGCCATCGTGACCGAGCACGACGTGTCCATCGGCGTCATCGCGACGCCGGCCGTCGCCGCGCAGTCGGTCGCCGACCGGATGGTCGCCGCCGGCATCACCAGCATCCTCAACTTCGCGCCGACGGTGCTGACGGCGCCGGAGGGAGTCGACGTGCGCAAGGTGGACCTCTCGATCGAGCTCCAGATCCTCGCCTACCACGAGCAGCGCAAGGCGGTCGCAGGGTCGGAGGACGTCTCGTGAGCGTCCTCGTCGTGGGGATCTCCCACAAGTCCGCACCGGTCGACCTGCTCGAGCGGCTCGCCCTCGACGCGGACGGCACCGTCAAGCTGATCGCCGACGTGGTGGGCGGCGAGCACGTCACCGAGGCGACCGCCATCGTCACCTGCAACCGCCTCGAGGTCTACGCCGAGGTCGACCGCTTCCACGGCAGCGTCGAGGACCTCTCCGGCCTCCTCGTCGCGCGTGCCGGGCAGTCCACCGAGGCGCTGCTGCCCCACCTCTACGTCCACTACGACGAGGGCGCGGTCTCCCACCTCTTCCAGGTGGCCGCCGGCTTGGACTCGATGGTCGTCGGCGAGGGCCAGATCCTCGGCCAGACCCGCGACGCGCTGCGGGTCGGGCAGGAGCACGGCACGGTCGGCCCTGCCCTCAACACCCTGTTCCAGCAGGCGCTGCGCGTCGGCAAGCGCGCCCACGCCGAGACCGACATCGACCGGGCGGCTCCGTCGCTGGTCAGCACCGCGCTCGAGCGCAGCGTCGTCCCCGTCGCGGGGGCGCGCACCCTCGTCGTCGGCGCGGGCGCGATGGCCTCACTGGCGGTGGCCCACCTCTCGCGCGGCGGCGCGGCGAGCATCTCCGTGCTCAACCGCTCCGCGGGGCGTGCCCAGCGCCTCGCCGACGAGTACGCCGCCACGTCGCTGCCGCTCGACCGGCTGGCCGCGGAGCTGGCCGACGCCGACCTCGTCGTCTCCTGCACCGGCGCGCCCGAGCCGCTGGTGCGTCTGGCCGACGTGGCCGCGGCCCGCGTCGGCAGCGACCGGCCGCTGACGGTCATCGACCTCGCGCTGCCCCACGACGTCGAGCCGACCCTGGCCGACCTGCCCGGCGTCCAGCTGATCAACCTCGCCGGGCTCGCCGACGAGCTGCGCGGCCTCGAGGCGACCGCAGGCGTCGACGACGTGCGCACGATCGTCGGGCAGGAGATCGCCGCCTTCCTCGCCGTACGCCGGCAGGCGAGCGTGACGCCCACCGTCGTCGCCCTCCGGTCGATGGCCACCCACGTCGTCGACAACGAGATGGCACGGCTCGCCACCCGCCTCCCCGACCTCGACGAGGCCACCCGCGCCGAGGTGCTGCAGACCGTGCGACGTGTCGCCGACAAGCTGCTCCACGAGCCGACGGTCCGGGTCAAGGAGCTCGCCGACGCCGAGCCGGCGGTGTCCTACACCGCGGCCCTCGCCGAGCTGTTCCGCCTCGACCCGCAGGCCGTGGACCGCGTCACCCGAGCGGACGGCAAGCCATGAGCAGCACCATCCGCCTCGGCACCCGCGCCTCGGCGCTCGCCACCACCCAGTCCGGCCACGTCGCCGACATGATCCGCGGGCGCCTCGGCCGCGAGGTGGAGCTCGTCGAGGTCTCGACCGAGGGTGACGTCAACCGCGCGCCGCTCGCCACGATGGGCGGCACCGGAGTCTTCGTCAGCGCCCTGCGCGACGCCCTCCTCGACGGCCGGGTCGACGTCGCCGTCCACTCGCTCAAGGACCTCCCCACCACCCCCGCCGACGGCATCACGCTGGCCGCGGTGCCGCCGCGCGAGGACCCGCGCGACGTGGTCGTCGCCCGCGACGGGCTGACGCTGGGCGAGCTCCCGGTCGGCAGCAGGCTGGGCACCGGCTCGCCGCGCCGCGTCAGCCAGCTCCACGCGCTCGGCCTGGGCCTCGAGCTCCAGGGCATCCGCGGCAACGTCGGCACCCGGATCCGCAAGGTCCGCGACGGCGAGGTCGACGCGGTCGTCCTCGCCCGTGCCGGGCTGGCCCGCCTGGGTCGCCTCGACGAGGTCACCGAGGTGCTCGACCCGCTCCAGATGCTCCCCGCGCCCGGTCAGGGTGCGCTCGCCGTCGAGTGCCGCACGGCCGACGCCGAGCTCGTCGCCGCGCTGGCGCGGCTCGAGGACCCCTCCACCCGCGCCGCGGTCACCGCCGAGCGCGCGGTCCTCTCCACCCTCGAGGCCGGTTGCTCGGCCCCGCTGGGTGCCCTCGCCGACGTCGTCGAGGGCGACGACGGCGAGGAGCTGTGGCTCCGCGCGGTCGCGCTGTCCGAGGACGGCGGGCTCTCGGTGCGGATGAGCGCCACCGGCCCGGTCGCCGACGCCGCGGCCCTCGGCACACGCCTCGCGAGCCTGATGCTCGACGAGGGAGCA
Source organism: Nocardioides hwasunensis (assembly GCF_014779665.1). GTDB lineage: Bacteria > Actinomycetota > Actinomycetes > Propionibacteriales > Nocardioidaceae > Nocardioides > Nocardioides hwasunensis. The sequence continues at coordinate 414,400 of NZ_JACXYY010000005.1, forward strand.
GCAGACCTGATGACGGCATCACCCATCACGACAGCACCTTCGCAGGACCACCAGTGAGGAACCAGCACGCATGACGCGAGTACAGACCCCGCAGGCCAGCACGTCCGGAGCCAAGGTGGCGAGCCCCGCTCCGGGCTGGGTGTCGTTCGTCGGCAGCGGACCCGGTGACCCGGGCCTGCTGACGGTGCGCGCCGTGGAGCTGATCAGGTCCGCCGAGGTCGTCGTCACCGAGGCCCCCGACCACGCCGACATGGTCCGCACCCTCCTCGGCCTCGTCGAGGGCCCCGACGGTGACGTCGAGGGCGGCCCGGAGATCGTCGACGGCGGCTTCGGCGAGGACGGCCAGCCCCTGACCCACGCGGCCCGCGCCAAGGTCGTCGTCCGCCACGGCAAGAAGCAGCGCGTGGTCCGGCTGATGACCGGCGACCCATTCCTCTACGCCTCCGGCCCCGAGGAGGCGCAGGCCTGCGTGAAGGCCGGCGTCGGTTTCGACGTCGTGCCGGGTGTCTCCTCGGTGAGCGCGGTCCCGGCCTATGCCGGCATCCCGCTGACCGACAAGCGCCACAAGGAGATGGCTGTCGTCACCTGCGGCGACAAGGTCGACTGGAGCGCCTACGCCGACGACCGCACGCTCGTCCTGCTCTCCGGCGTCGGCAGCATCGGCGAGACGGCCGGCGCGCTGGTCGAGGCCGGCCGCTCGCCCCAGACGCCCGTCGCGATCACCCGCGTCGGCACCACGACCGAGCAGCAGACCCTCGTCTCCACCCTGGCCACCGTCGCGGCCGACGTCCGCTCCGCCCGCATCGCCCCGCCCGCGATTATCGTGATCGGCGACGTCGTCGACCTGCGCCAGACGCTGTCGTGGTTCGAGACCAAGCCGCTCTTCGGCTGGCGTGCCCTCGTGCCCCGCACCAAGGAGCAGGCCGGCTCGCTGTCGCGTCGCCTCCGCGAGTACGGCGCGGTGCCCGAGGAGGTGCCGACCATCTCCGTCGAGCCGCCGCGCAACCCGCTCCAGATGGACAAGGCCGTGCGCGGGCTCGTCGAGGGCCGCTACGAGTGGATCGCCTTCACCTCGGTCAACGCCGTGAAGGCCGTGCGCGAGAAGTTCGAGGAGTACGGCCTCGACGCGCGCGCCTTCTCCGGGCTCAAGATCGCGGCGGTCGGCGACAAGACCGCCCAGGCGATCGCCGCCTGGGGCCTGCGTGCCGACCTGGTGCCGTCCGGTGAGCAGTCCGCCGCCGGCCTGCTCGCCGACTGGCCGCCCTACGACGAGGTGCTCGACCCGATCAACCGGGTCTTCCTCCCGCGCGCCGACATCGCCACGGAGAACCTGGTGGCCGGCCTGATCGACCTCGGCTGGGAGTGCGACGACGTCACCGCCTACCGCACCGTGCGGGCCACCCCTCCGCCGGCGCCGGTGCGCGACGCGATCAAGACCGGCAAGTTCGACGCCGTCGTCTTCACCTCGTCCTCGACCGTGCGCAACCTCGTCGGCATCGCCGGCAAGCCGCACCCGTCGACGATCATCGCCGTCATCGGCCCCGCCACCGCCAAGACCGCCGAGGAGCACGGCCTGCGGGTCGACGTCCTCGCCCCGTCGCCCGACGTGGAGGTCCTGGTGGACGCGCTGGCCGACTTCGGTGCCTCCCGGCGCCTGGCGATGCTGGAGGCCGGCGAGCCGGTCACCCGCCCGAGCGAGCGCACCGCGTCCGGTCGCCGCAAGGCCCGCGCCAAGTAGTCACCACGGCTGGGGAAGGATGAGCGCGTGACCGAGGAGCAGCAGATCGAGACCCCGCTCGTGCGGCCCCGCCGACTCCGGCGCACACCCGCGCTGCGGCGGATGGTCGCCGAGACCCATGTGGTGCCGAGCTCGCTGGTGCTGCCGGTCTTCGTGCGCGAGGGCCTCGACGAACCCCGGCCGATCGCGTCCATGCCGGGGGTCGTGCAGCACTCCCGCGACTCGCTCAAGGCGGCCGTCAGCGAGGCTGCCGAGCTCGGCCTCGGCGGGGTGATGCTCTTCGGCATCCCCGAGCACAAGGACGCCACCGGGTCCGGCGGCATCGACCCCGCCGGCGTGCTCAACCTCGCGATCACCGACGTGGTCGCCGAGGTGGGCGACCAGCTGACGGTCATGTCCGACCTCTGCCTCGACGAGTTCACCGACCACGGGCACTGCGGGCTGCTCACGCCCGACGGCGAGGTCGACAACGACCAGACGCTGGCGGCGTACGCCGAGATGGCGCTCGCGCAGGCCGCGGCAGGTGTCGACATGGTCGGGCCCAGCGGCATGATGGACGGTCAGGTCGCCGTGGTGCGGCAGGCGCTCGACGCCGCCGAGCACAGCCACGTCTCGATCCTCGCCTACTCCGCGAAGTACGCCTCGGCGTTCTTCGGGCCGTTCCGCGAGGCCGTCGACTCCTCGCTCGTCGGGGACCGCAAGACCTACCAGCAGGACCCCGCCAACGCGGTGGAGGGCGTGCGCGAGGTGCTCCTCGACGTCGAGCAGGGCGCCGACATCGTGATGGTGAAGCCGGCCCTGGCCTACCTCGACGTGATCCGTCGGGTGCGCGACGCCGTCGACGTACCGGTCGCGGCCTACAACATCTCCGGCGAGTACTCCATGGTCGAGGCCGCCGCGGCCAACGGCTGGATCGACCGCGAGGCCGCGATCCTGGAGACCCTCACCTCGATCCGCCGCGCCGGGGCCGACGTGGTGCTGACCTACTGGGCCTCCGAGGCCGCGCGGCTCGTCCGCCGCTGAGGCGGCTCGCCGCCCGCGTCAGGGGCTGAGCAGGCCGTCGATGCAGGCGTTGAGCGCCGGGAGGTCGAGCGCGGAGATGCCCGACGCCAGGCACTGGGTCTGCGCCTGCACCCACGTGAGGGTCGACGGCACCGCGGTCGGGACCGGCAGCGTGGGCACGACGGTGGGCAGGCTCGTCGGCACCGGAGTGGTCGGCGTGGCCGTCGGCGTCGTGGTGGGCGTCGGAGTCTGGGTCGGGGTGGGCGTCTGGGTCGGGGTGGGCTTGCTCGTCGGGGTGGGCTTGCCGGTCGGGGTGGGCGTCGCGCTCGGCGTGCTGTCGCCCTTGCCCCCGTCCTTGCCGCCCTTCCCGCCCTTGCCGCCGTTCGTCCCGTCGCTCGTGCCGCCCCGGTCGCCCTGGCCGCCGCCGGGCTTCGGCGGCGCCATGGACGTCTCCGGGAGCACCACCGAGCTGGGCGTCGAGGTCGGGACGGCGCTGAAGTCGCCGTCCTGGTAGGCCCGCATGATCTCGAGGACCAGGTCGACGTAGGCGTTGGAGTGGTTGTAGCGGTAGACCGCGGCGCGCTGGCCCTGCTCCTGGGAGAGGTCGTCGTCGCCCGAGCAGAGGTAGACCGCCGTCGCGAGCGAGGCGTCGTCGATGTCCTGAGGGTTGCGGGTGCCGTCGTTGTCGCCGTCCACGCCGACGACCGCCCAGGTCGAGGGGATGAACTGCATCGGGCCGACCGCCCGGTCGAAGCGGGTGTCGTTGTCGTACTCCCCGCCGTCGGTGTCGGGGATCAGCTGGGTGTGGTTCTTGCCGTCGAGCGCGACACCGTAGATGCCCGGTCGTGCCACGCCCTGCTCGTCGAGGGTGTTGCCGCCGAAGCGCCCGTGGTCGGACTCCACGCGGCCGACGGCGCCGATGAGCTCCCACGGCAGCTGGCAGCCCGAGTCGGCCTTGTCGATCACCGACGCGGCGCGCTGGTAGGCGGCGAGGGCGGCCTGCGGGATGTCGGTGGGCTCGCCGGGCGTGACGGCGGCGGCCCGCTCGAGCGCGTCGTCGCCGACGCTGGCCGGCGCCTCGATGACCGCGGCGGGCAGGCTGGTGCCGTCGGGGAGCGTGTGCGAGCCGTCGGAGTCGGCGGTGGCGGTCTGGACCCCCACGCCCGCGAGGCTCGCGGTCCAGGCCGCCGAGAGGACGGCGAGCGGGATGATCGCGGTCACTCGATGGAGCCGGCCGAAGCTGGACATTGGACTACTTCCCCCTGGAGTCGGAACAGGTGCCGATCATGCCCCGTGCGGGGCGCCTCACACCTCGTCAACGACGAAACTTCGGCCCACGTTACGCGGCGGTTCACGTGTGGGCCAGTGCACAGCCCCGGACCCCGGGCGTACGCCGAGTGGGTGAGGCTTGCACGTCTGCGTGACAATGACCGGGTGACCTCCGCGACGACGACCACCTCGACGACGGCGGCGAGCGAGGCGCTCTTCGAGCGTGCTCGAGCCGTGACCCCGGGCGGCGTGAACTCACCCGTCCGGGCGTTCAACGCGGTCGGTGGCACGCCGCGCTTCATCACCTCGGCGTCGGGCGCCTGGCTGACCGACGCCGACGGCAACGACTACGTCGACCTCATCTGCTCGTGGGGTCCGATGCTGCTCGGTCACGCGCACCCCGACGTCCAGGCGGCGGTGGCCGGCGCGGTCGCACGCGGCACGTCGTACGGCACTCCCACCCAGCCCGAGGTGGAGCTCGCCGAGGAGATCGTCGCGCGCACGCCGGTCGACCGGGTGCGCTTCGTCTCCTCCGGCACCGAGGCCACGATGTCGGCGATCCGCCTGGCGCGCGGGGCGACGGGTCGCGACCTCGTGGTGAAGTTCGCCGGCTGCTACCACGGACACGTCGACCCGCTGCTCGCCGAGGCCGGCTCCGGCGTCGCGACGCTCGCGGTGCCCGGCACCAGCGGCGTCCCCGCCTCGTCGGCGGCCGAGACGCTGGTGCTGCCCTACAACGACCGCGAGGCGGTGTCGGCGGCCTTCGCCGCCCACGGGTCCCGGATCGCGTGTCTGATCACCGAGGCCTCGCCCGGCAACATGGGCGTGGTCCCGCCCGCACCGGGCTTCAACTCCTTCCTCTCCGAGACCTGCCGCGCGCACGGTGCGCTGTTCATCAGCGACGAGGTGATGACCGGGTTCCGCGCCACCGAGCAGGGCGGCTGGGGACTCGACGGCGCGATCGAGGGCTGGGTGCCCGACCTGATGACCTTCGGCAAGGTCATGGGCGGCGGGTTCCCGGCTGCGGCCTTCGGTGGCCGGGCCGACCTGATGGCCCATCTCGCGCCCGAGGGCCCCGTCTACCAGGCCGGCACGCTCTCGGGGAACCCGGTCGCCACGACCGCCGGCCTCGCCACGCTGCGCCTCGCGACACCGGAGGTCTACGCCCAGCTCGACCGCACGGCCGAGACGATCCGCGAGGCGGTCACCGCGCACCTCTCGGCCGCGGGCGTGCCCCACGTCGTGCAGACCGCAGGCACGATGTTCTCGGTGTTCTTCCGCGACGGCGCCGTCCACGACTTCGCCGAGGCGAGCACGCAGGACACCACGGCGTACGCCGAGTTCTTCCACGCGATGCTCGACCGGGGCGTCTACCTGCCGCCGTCGGCCTACGAGGCGTGGTTCGTCTCCGCGGCCCACGACGACCGTGCGGTGTCCACCATCGTCGACGCGCTCCCGGCCGCGGCCCTCGCGGCCGCCCGGGCGGGGGGACACTGACATGGGCGAGCAGACGATCGTGCACCTCCTGCGCCACGGTGAGGTGCACAACCCCGGCGGCGTGCTCTACGGCCGGCTCGACGGCTTCCACCTCTCCGACCTGGGCCGCCGGATGGCCGAGCGGGTCGCGGAGACGATCGGCGGGCGCGACATCGTCCACCTGCGCACCTCGCCGCTCGAGCGCGCCCAGGAGACCATCGCGCCGCTGGCGAAGCGACTGGGCCTGACCCCCGAGCTCGACCGGCGGGTCATCGAGTCGAGCAACAAGTTCCAGGGCGTGAACTTCGGCAGCGGCGCCGCGACGTTCCTCAAGCGACCCGCGCTGCTGCGCCACATGTACAACCCGCGGAAGCCGTCGTGGGGCGAGCCCTACGACGAGATCGCCGGCCGGATGGTCGCGGCGCTGCACGACGCCCGCGACGCGGCGCGCGGCCACGAGGCCGTGGTCGTCTCCCACCAGCTGCCGATCTGGACGACCCGCCTGTTCCTGGAGAAGCGCAGCTACCTCCACCACCCCAAGCACCGGCAGTGCACGCTGTGCTCCCTGACCAGCGTGGTCTTCGACGGCGACCGGATGGTGCAGGTGCGCTACTCCGAGCCGGCCGGCGACCTGATCCCGGTCGGCGACCGCTCCGCCCCGTTCTCCGCCGGCGGTGCTCCCGACGAGGAGCGTCCGTGAGGCTCGCCCGTGCCGCGCTCGGGGCGCTCGTGTGCGTGCTCGTGCTGGCGGGCTGCTCCAACCTGGGCGGCACCGGCGACAAGGGCTACATCACCGGCGCGGGCGTGCCGGTGGAGGTCGCTGCCCAGGATCGCGGCAAGCCCCTGGAGCTCACCGGCGAGGACCTCGAGGGCAACCCGGTCGACGTCGCCGAGATGCGGGGCAAGCCGGTCGTGGTCAACGTGTGGTGGTCGGAGTGCCCGCCGTGCCGGGTGGAGCAGCCCGACCTCAACGAGGCGGCCGCCGAGCTCGGCGACCAGGCGACCTTCCTCGGGCTCAACATCCGTGACTCGTCCGCCGCGAAGGGCCTCGCGTTCGCGCGCAACCTCGACGTGACCTACCCGTCGATCTACTCGCCCGACGGCTCGGCCCTCCTCTCCTTCGCCGGCACGCTCAACCCGCGGTCGATCCCGAGCACGGTCGTCCTCGACGCCGAGGGTCGTGTCGCCGCCTCGGTCCAGGGTCGGATCCCGACCACGCAGACACTCCTCTCGCTGGTCGAGAAGGCCGCGGAATGAGTGACTGGTTCCAGTCCACCGCCCTGTCCGGGTCGCTGGTCCTCGCCCTTCCGGTGGCCCTGGTCGCCGGGCTGGTCTCGTTCTTCAGCCCCTGCGTGATCCCGCTGCTGCCGGGCTACCTGTCCTACGCCACCGGCCTCTCGGGCGCCGACCTCGAGGGCGCCCGCCGCAGCCGCATGGTCCTCGGGGCCGTGCTCTTCGTCCTGGGCTTCGCGGTGGTCTTCGTGCTGCTCGGCAGCCTCACCGGGGCGGCCGGCGCCTGGCTCTTCGTCCACACCCGCCAGCTCAACGTCGTGCTCGGTGTCATCACGATCCTGCTGGGGGTCGCGTTCCTGGGCGGCATCGGCTTCCTGCAGCGCGACTGGCGCATCCACCGGGTGCCCGCGGTCGGCCTCGCCGCCGCCCCGCTGCTGGGCTTCCTCTTCGGGCTCGGCTGGGCTCCGTGCGTGGGCCCGACCCTGGCCGCGATCAACATCCTCTCGGTCAACGAGGCGACCGCCACCCGGGGTGCGGTCCTCTCGGCCGTCTACGCCCTCGGGCTCGGCCTGCCCTTCATCGCCGCGGCCGTGGCCTACCGCCGGATGATCCGTGCGTTCACCGCCATCCGTCGCCACCAGGTGCTGATCATGCGCATCGGCGGCGTGATGATGATCGCCGTCGGGGTCCTGCTGGTCACCGGCTGGTGGGACTGGGCCGTGCAGTGGCTCCAGGGCACCCTCGTCGACGGGTTCTCGGTGCCGGTGTGACCGACCTCAAGCACCGGCCGTCCGACGACCGCCAGGCCACCGCGCTGCCGATGGACCTGACGGCGCGCGAGCTCGCCCGGTGGAGCTGGCGCCAGGTCACCTCGATGCGTACGGCGCTGGTGCTGCTGCTCCTGCTCGCCCTCGCCGCCATCCCGGGCTCGGTGATCCCGCAGGAGAACATCGACTCCCTCGCGGTGTCGCAGTGGCGCGACAACCACCCGCGGCTGGCGCCGATCTGGGACCGGCTCGACCTGTTCTCCGTCTACGGCTCGGTGTGGTTCTCGGCGATCTACATCCTGCTGATGATCTCGCTGGTCGGCTGCATCATCCCGCGCCTGTTCGTCTACGCGCGCGCCCTGCGGGCCAAGCCCCCGAGGGCGCCCCGCCACCTGCAGCGGTTGCCCGAGTCGACGTCGTACACCTGCGACGAGGACCCCGAGGTCGTGCTCACCCGCGCGGCGAAGGTCATCAGGAGGCGTCGGTTCCGGGTCGTGCGGCTCGAGGGATCCGACGCCGTCTCGGCCGAGCGCGGCCATCTCCGCGAGGCCGGCAACCTGGTCTTCCACCTCGCCGTGATCGTCGTCCTTGTCGGCGTCGCCACCGGCAGCCTCTTCGGCTACAAGGGCGGCGTGATCATGTTCAACGGCGAGGACTACGGCTTCTCCAACAACCTCACCCAGTACGACGACTTCGCCCCGGGCAGCCTCTTCGACCCGTCGGTGATGGAGCCGTTCACCTTCAAGATCACCGACTTCGACGTCAGCTGGATCACCGATGGCCGGCGCACCGGCATGGCGCGCGACTTCGTCGCACACCTCGACTACACGACCGAGCCCGGCGCGGAGACGCAGGAGTACGACCTCAAGGTCAACCACCCGCTCACCATCGGCGGCACCGACGTCTTCCTCATCGGCCACGGCTACGCGCCGGTCATCACGATCAAGGACGGCGACGGCAACGTCGTGCAGTCGGGACCGACGGTGTTCCTGCCGACCAACGCCCAGACCTTCGAGTCGTTCGGCGTCATCAAGGCGCCCGACGCCCAGCCCGACCAGCTCGGGCTGGAGGGCACCTTCTACCCGACGTTCGCGATGAGCCGCGACGCCGAGGGCAACCTCAGCATGCCGGCCTCGGTGTTCGGCGACGCCTACGACCCGCTCGTCTCCCTCTTCGTCTACACCGGCGACGTCGGCCTCGACGACGGCAGCGGCTCCTCGGTCTACGTGCTCGACAAGAGCAGGACCACGCAGGTGATGAAGAAGGACGGGCAGCCGTTCCGGATGGACCTGCGCCCCGGCGACACGGTCACCCTCCCCGACGGGCTGGGCAGCGTGACCTTCGACGGGCTCCAGCGCTGGAACAAGATCCAGGTCAGCCGCACGCCCGGCTCGATGGTGGCGCTGACCGGCGTCGTCGCGGCCCTGATCGGGCTGCTCGGGTCACTGTTCATCCGGCCGCGCCGCGTCTGGGTCCGGGCCCGCCGGCGGGACGACGGCACCACCCTCGTCGAGGTCGCCCGCCTCGACCGCTCGAACGGGGCCGTGCCCGGTGAGAGCACCGAGCTCGCAGACATCGTGGGGTCCCTCCGGGGATCCGAGAAGGAGTCGTCGTGACCGACGCACAGTGGGAAGTCTTCAGCTACCAGAGCGTCATCGGCGCCGCGGTGCTCTACTTCCTGGCCATGCTCGCCTACTTCGTCGAGCTCGCCGGGCTGCGCGCAGTGGCGCCCGACGAGGAGGTGGGCGACCGGCGCACGGCCGTGGCGGGCCGCCTCGGCCTGGTGCTGACGGTCTTCGCCGTGGTCGTCCACTTCGTGGCCCTCGTCGCGCGCGGCCTGGCGGCCGACCCCAACCGGGTCCCGTGGGGCAACATGTACGAGTTCACGATCTCCGGCACGTTCGTGGTCGCGCTCGTCTTCCTCGTCGCCACCAAGGTGTGGGGCACCGAGTGGCTGGGCCCTCTGGTCACCACGTTCGTCGTCGCCGCGCTGATGGCGGGCTTCCTCGCCCTCGACGACGCCGTGCTGCCGCTGCCCGACGCCCTCAACTCCTACTGGCTGGTCATCCACGTCGTCTCGGCGGTCATCTCGACCGGCGCGTTCACGATCGGTGCGCTGCTCTCGGTGCTCTACCTGGTCAAGAGCAGGTCGACCTCGGACAGGGGCTACCTCGCGCGGGTGCCCGACCTGCCCAAGCTCGACCGGCTGTCCTACCGGATGCACGCGTTCGGCTTCCCGGTGTGGACCTTCGCGGTGCTGATCACCGGTCCGATCTGGGCCCACCAGGCCTGGGGCGCCTACTGGAACTGGGACCCCAAGGAGGTCTGGGCCTTCATCACGTGGGTGGTCTACGCGGCCTACCTGCACGCCCGCGCGACCGCCGGCTGGCGGGGGCGCAACGCGGCCTACCTCGCGCTCGTGGGAGTGGCGACGCTGTGGTTCAACTTCATCGGGATCAACTTCTTCAGCAGCTCCAGCCAGCACTCGTACGCCAAGAGCACGGGGGCGGAGCACTCGCTGGTGCAGCGATCAGCCGTCGTCGACGTCCTTGCGACGGTCGAGGTCGCGCAGGAAGTCCGGGTCGTCGTCCGGGCCGATCACCCGAGGCTCTGACGACCCGCCGGTCCCGCCGTCGAGACGGCGCAGGGACAACCTGACCAACGTCCACACGACGAAGGCGATCACGGCGACCACCAGCAGGACCTTCAGCATTCCTCCAATGTAGTCGGCAGACCCTAGGCTGGGTCCCCGTGAGGGAGTTCGTCGTCTACACCGTCATGCGGATCCTGCTGTTCGCCGCCTCGTTCGGCATCGTCGTCGGCGTCATGGCGCTGCTCTTCGACGGTCGCTACCACCTCTTCTGGGCGATCGTGCTGGCGTTCCTGATCTCCGGGGTGGCCTCGTTCTTCGTGCTCGACCGCCAGCGCGAGGAGTTCGCGCGACGCGTGGAGAGTCGCGCGGCCAAGGCCTCGAAGGCCTTCGAGGAGCGCAAGGCCCGCGAGGACGAGGACTGACGGAGGGCTGATGTCCGCGCTGTCGGTGTCACGCAGCCAGGCGCTCACCTGGCGCCTGCGCCGCCAGCACCTGACCGGCGGGAGCGGGGCCGGCGACGCCGTCGAGGTGGTGCGCACCCTCGCCGCCGTCTCCGTCAACGGGAGTGACCCCGACCTCGCCGTACGCCGTCGGCTCGCCGCCGCGGGCGAGCCGGGGGAGGTGGGCCGCGCCCTGGCCGACGGCCGGCTGATGCACACCTTCTCGTTCCGCGGCTCCGTGCAGGTGATGGCGCCGGAGACCGCCGGGGCCTACCTGGCCCTGCGCTCGGCCGGACGCCAGTGGGCGCTGACGAGCTGGGTCGAGCACTACCGGCTGCCGGCCGACGAGTGGCCCGACCTGCGTGCGCTCGTCCGGGACGTCGTCGCCGCCGGTCCCGTGCATTCGCAGGCGATCGCGGACGCGGTGTCCGGCGGGCGCTGGGACCACCTCGCCCGTGAGTTCGCCGAGCCCAACATCACCCTCCTCAAGCCCTTCGCCTGGCAGGGCGACATCGCGCTCGCGCCGTCGCCGGACGGCTCGCTGATGCTCCAGGACCCGGCCGTCGCGCCCGGCTGGGCCGGGGTCTGGCCGCTCGAGGAGGCGGGACCCTGGGCCGTCCTCGACTACGTCTCCGGCTACGGGCCCACGACCCCGGACCACGTCGAGCACTGGCTGGGAGGCGGCCTCAGCGCCGGCCGCTCCCGGTTGACGCGGTGGTGGTCCGAGGTGGCCGACCGGCTCACCGAGGTCGAGGTCGATGGCGAGCGCCGCTGGCTCCGCACCGACGACGCCGACGAGCTGGCCGACACGCGTCCCGAGCCCTCCGCAGTGCTCCTGCCCGGCAAGGACGACTGGGTGATGGGGCCGGGGACGAAGGACACCTGGGTCGTGCCCGCGGAGCACCGCACGTCGATGACCCGCGGCGCCCACCCGGTGGTGGTCGACGGCGTCGTCGCCGGCACCTGGCGGCTCGACGGCGACACGGTGGACGCGACCTGCGACGTCCCGGGGCTCGCGGACGAGGCGGCCCGGCTCGGCGGCCTGATGGGGCGCGAGCTGTCGCTCAGAACCCCGTGAGGTTGTAGGGCGGCTCGTCGAGGTCGGCCATCGCGGCGAAGCGGCGTACGTCCTCGGCGGAGCCGGCGACGCGACCGGCGCGGTGCAGCGGGGCCACGCGGACGCCGCTGAGGTAGAGCGCACCGAGCGTCTCGGCGTCGAGCCGGACGTCGGCGGCCCGGTCGGTGAGCCCGACCTCGGCGACGCCGTCCGCGGTGGAGACGCGGAAGCGCCCGGCGGCGTGACCCTGCTGGTCGTCCACCTCGATCACGACGGTGCCGTCCGCCGCCCACGGTCGCGCCGTCAGCGCGCGCGGCACGTCGAGGAGGCGCAGCCACAGGAAGTGCCGGCTGGCGGTGTGCTTGAGGCGGTCGACGTCGACGAGCGCCCACTGCAACGGGTCGGCGGGATGGGCCAGGGTGAAGCTCACCTTCTGCACCCGGTCGGTGTGGGCCAGGAACGACCAGAGGCTGAGCTGCGTCGCCGGGTCGAGGGCGATCATCTCGGCGACCTTGAGCGTGTAGTCCTCGCCCCACGAGTAGACGACGAAGCCGTCCACGGTCTCGTCGGCGTCGAGGTGGACCGCGGCGCGGATCTTGGTGTTGGCGCCGCCCGCCTCGAAGTCGTAGGCCCCGGTGTGGATGTCCTCGTACTGCGCCGGCCACTCGACCGACCCGCGCTGGCGGGCGTGGAAGGCGTCGAAGACGGCCTTCACGTGCGGCCAGGCGTCGGCCGGCTCGATCATCTCGACGCGACCGCTGTCGTCGTAGGGGCGCAGGGCGAAGCCGGCGGACGTGTCGAGCTCGACGCTCTGGTTGAACGTCGCCGGGCCGAAGCCCCAGCGGCCGTAGATCGTGGCCTCGGACGCCGTCAGCGCCGCCACCGGGACGCCCTGCGCGACGGCGTCGGCGAGGTCGTCCTCGAGCAGGCGCCGCAGCAGGCCGCGCCGGCGGTGGGTGGCGCTCGTGGTCACGTCGGTGATCATCCGCAGCGGCAGCAGCCCGCGACCGGCGTTGAGGGTCTTGTCGAGGCTGGCGTAGGTCGCGACCGGCATCGCTCCGGCGCCGAACGCTCCCTCGGGCAGCCACGCACCGCTGACGTTGACGTGGTCGGTGCGGTAGTGGGTGGTCCAGCGCTGCACGAGCTCGTCGTCGGGACGCGGCTCACGGAAGCCCCGCTGCGTCGCGCCGATCCACCCCCGGCGACGGGCCACCGCCTCCTCGGAGTCGTCGGAGAAGTCGAGGCGGGCGAAGTTGTAGTCCACGGCCGAGACGCTAGCCAGCCGCTGCGTGCGCGGCCACGGGTTATCGCGTCCTCGGGTCAGGACGGGTCAGGCCAGGACGAGCAGGGGGGCGGCGACCAGCACCGACCAGATGAGCTCGGAGGCGCCGGTGGCGGCGAGGACCGGGATGAGCGCGGGGCCCGTCGCGCCCTGCAGCACCGACCGCGCCGGCGCGGCGATCCGGGCCAGGAAGGCGAGCCCGACCAGCGCCCACCACGTGGTGGCGGCGGCGACGGCGACCACCGCGGCGGCCGCGACCAGGACGAGGAAGGCGTAGAGGTAGCGGGTGCGCTCGTCGCCGAGGCGTACGGCCAGGGTGCGCTTGCCGGCGACGGTGTCGGTCGGGATGTCGCGCAGGTTGTTGGCGACCAGGATGGCGCAGGCGAGCGCGCCGATGCCGATGCCGGCGTAGAGGGCCGGCCACTCCCACGTCTGCGTCAGGACGTACGTCGTGCCGACGACCGCGACCAGCCCGAAGAAGACGAACACCATCACCTCGCCGAGCCCGAGGTAGCCGTAGGGATTGTCGCCGCCGGTGTAGAACCACGCGGCGACGACGCAGACGAGACCGACCGCGACCAGCCACCACGCGGTCGTGGCGGCGAGGACCAGCCCGGCCACGCCCGCGACCCCGAAGGCGGCGAAGGCGGCGGCCTTCACCGCGCGCGGCGTCGCCGCGCCGGATCCCACGAGGCGCATCGGGCCGACTCGGTCGGCGTCGGTGCCGCGGATGCCGTCGGAGTAGTCGTTGGCGTAGTTGACGCCCACCTGCAGGGCGAGGCTGACCACGAGGGCGAGCAGCGCCTTCCACCACTCGAGGTCCGCGAGCGGGGCCGGGTCGACGTACGCTGCGACGCCGGTGCCGGCGAGGACCGGCGCGACGGCGGCGGGGAGGGTGCGCGGCCGGGCGCCGGCGAACCAGTCAGCGGGTGAGGTCACCGGTGGATTCTGGCAGGGGAGCCTCGGGCTCGAGCATCGAGGCGGGTCCCGCGAGCGCCGAGGCTTCCGGGGCCGGGCGGTCCACCCGTGCGTCGGCGAGCACGTCGGGCGGCACGTGGGCCTCGAGGAATCGGCGTCCGGCGTGGGCGGCGTAGTGCAGCCCGACCGCGGCCGAGGTGACGATCGCGGCGATCGTGAGCCAGCCGTAGGCGCCCCAGTGCATCGCGAGGAAGCCGTAGACCGCAGGCGCCCAGAACCGGCCCAGCGTGCCGCCGAGCTCGGAGACCCCCTGGTAGTCGCCGCGACGACGGGGGTCCATCAGCTCGGCCTCGAAGGTCCAGCCCGAGGCCGACAGGAACAGCTCGGCCCAGGTGAGCACGATGTGTCCGAGGAAGAACATCACGATCGTCACCCAGCCGACCGTCTCGTGGGTGGCGAGGGTGATGAGGCAGGTCAGCACGAAGAAGACCGTCGAGAAGCGGACGGCGCGCAGGGCGGTGGAGACGTCGCGGATGCCGCGCGAGGCGACGCGGGGGAGCACGATGCACATGACCGTGTTGGTCGCGAACAGCACGGCCACCAGCACCTTGGGTGCGTCGGTCTCGGTGACCAGCCAGACCGGGATGACCGTGTGCAGCAGGACCTGGTTGGTCCACATGACGCCGGTGAAGAACGTGACCGCGATCCAGCTCTTGTTGCGGATCGCGGGGATGCCCTCCGGCTTGGCCCGCGGCTCGTCGCCGCGCACGTCGTGCGTCGCGTCGGGCAGCCGCAGGATCGCCGCGCTGTTGACCAGGTAGAGGGCGGCGGTGAGCACGGGCGTCCATCGCAGCACGTCGGTGCCGAAGGCGATCGCTCCCGCACCCAGGAACGCGCCCAGGCTGAAGCCGACGTTGAGCGCGGAGTACATGTAGGCGCGCGACTCCACCCGCTCCGAGGGCGGCAGCACGTCGATGACGTAGGCCCCGTGGGCCGCGCCGCCGAGCGTGCCCGCGACCTCCATGACCACGGCCAGCGCGACGTACTCCGGGAAGCTGTCGATGAAGGGCCACACCAAGAACAGCGCCCCCTGGATGATCGCGCTCAGCGACCACATCCGCTTGGGGCCGAAGTGGTCCACGAGCTTGCCGGCCGGCACCGCCACGCAGAAGCTCGCGACGGCCGCGATCGTGAGCCCGATGCCCACCTCGGCCAGCGACAGGCCCACGACCATCGTGAAGAAGACCGCGGAGCCGGCCAGGAACGTGCCCTCTCCGGAGGCGAAGAGGAGCGACTGGGTCGACAGCCGTCGGGCGAGGACCGAGGGTGGGCTGGCGTAGCGGATCAGTGCGGCGAACATCGTCGGACATCCTCTCCCGACAGCCCGCTGCGCGTCCTGTGATTAACGCGACCCTCGACCCTCGCTGGTTGAGCAGCGAGCGCCAGCGAGCGTGTCGAAACCAAGGCCCCCGCCGTCCGTCCTTCGTTGGTCGAGGAGGTCGCGCGGCGACCGTCACGAGACCCGCCCGCCCCGGGTCGCGCCCGGTCCGCCGGTTGAGCAGCGAGCGCCAGCGAGCGTGTCGAAACCAAGGCCCCCCGGCCCGACCGACACCGTCAGCAGAGGTGTGCACCTGTTCGGAAACATGTCTCCACAGATCCATTCGCGCAGGTCACGGTGTCGGTGGTCACTGGGAGGATGGACCCATGTCCACCACCGCCCCCGCACCGTCGCACACGGACTCCCGTGTGGTGCTCGAGCGAGCTGTGCTGGACCGGGCGGCTACGGCGATCACCGCCCGCCGGCAGGCTGAGGTCGAGGTGCTCGATGCTGCGTTGGAGTGGGCCCACGCCCACGTGGTCACCTCGGACGATGACGCAGCCGGGTGGCTGCCCGAGACCATCCACTCCTTGTTCGGGGAGCAGGCGGTCCCGATCGCCGGGCCCGGCACCCCACTGGTCGCGGAGTTCGCGGTCCACGAGCTCGCCGCGACCCTCGAGGTCTCCCACGAGGCCACCCTCGCGCTGCTCGGTGACGTCCTCGACCTCGCCCACCGCCTCCCACGCCTGTGGACCCTCGTCAAGACACTGCGGGTCCCGGTCCGGGTGGCTCGCGACGCGGCCCGGGAGTCCCGCGACCTCGACGTCACGGCGGCCGGGCACGCCGACCGGCTCCTGACCTGGCAGCCCCACCGGTTGAACCCCCACCGGGTCGGGGTCCTGGTCCACGAAGCCCGCCTCTACGCCGACCCCGACCGCGCGATCGCCGACCACGACGCAGCCCTCGCCGCACGACGCGTCGACGTCGACCACGACCGCGGCGCCCCCGGCGTCAGCGAGGTCTACATGAGCCTCGACACCGCTGATGCCCTCGCGTTCGACCACACCGTGTCCACGATGGCCACCACCATGCGGGTCCTCGGCCACCCCGGTGACCTCGACGTACGCCGCGCCCACGCCGTCGGAGTCCTCGCCGACCCCCAAGCCACGCTCGACCTCCTCACCGCGACCGACCTCGCCGACCCCGACCGGGCGATCTGAACCGCCCCGGGATGTCCGGAGAGCTGATTCGTTGGAAGGATCACTCTCATGGCACGTCCCTCGAAGTGAACCGCCCCGGGATGTCCGGAGAGCTGATTCGTTGGAAGGATCACTCTCATGGCACGTCCCTCGAAGTACCCGCCCGAGTTGCGTGAGCGCGCGGTGCGGATGGTGTTGGAGTCGCGTGCGGACT
>NZ_JACXYY010000006.1 GCF_014779665.1 Nocardioides hwasunensis
GCTCGGCCGCGATCACCGCCACGATCTCGGCGTCACGCCGAGCACGTCGCGAAAGACGCCTGGACCTAGCCTCGTAGTAGGTCGACGGGGCGATCTTGATCCCATGCTCAGCGAGCACACGACAGATCGGCTCGACCCCGTAGTCGGCCTTGTGGGTGTCGATGAAATCGATCAATACCTGTTGGGGCGGTCGAGCTCCGCCGCGAAGAAAGCCGAGGCGCTCTTCAAGATCTCGTTCGCCCGCCGCAGCTCGGCGTTCTCCCGCTTCAGCGACTTGATCTCAGCCAGCTCCTCGCTGGTCTTCCCGGCCCGGACACCACCGTCGATCTCGGCCTGCCGGACCCACTTGCGCACCGACTCGGTCGAGGTGATCCCGAGCTTCGCAGCGATCGACCTGATCGCAGCCGCCTCGTGCGGATAGTCCGCACGCGACTCCAACACCATCCGCACCGCGCGCTCACGCAACTCGGGCGGGTACTTCGAGGGACGTGCCATGAGAGTGATCCTTCCAACGAATCAGCTCTCCGGACATCCCGGGGCGGTTCAGGTTCGTCGGTGGTGGCCGCGCGGTGCTGGTGGTGATGGTGCTGGGCCCGGTGGTGGTTCGGGTCTGGGTGTGGGTGCCTCGGTGGTGGTGGTCCGTCCGGTGGGGAGGGTCCACTTGTAGGCGCCGCCGGGCAGGCGGCGGTAGGTGAAGTGTCCGAAGGTCTTGGCGCGGTGGTGTCGGCGGCACAGGGGTGCGAGGTTCGCGGGGCGGGTTTGGCCGGGTGGTCCGCCTTGGTCGAGGGGGATGTACTCGTCGATGTGGTCGAGGTCGGCTTGGGTGGAGGGTCTGGTGCAGGCGGGGTAGACGCAGGTGGGGTCGCGGTGGCGGACCATGGCGGCCATCCGGGCGGGTGGGTCGTGCTCATCGACGGGCGGGTGGGCTCGTGGGTCGAGGTCGACGACGGGGTTGATCGTCACGGTGCCGGCTGCCAGCAGCCAGGTGCGGAGGCGGCCGAGGAGGACGGGTCCGAGCTTTGGCGAGACAGCGACACCACGCCTGTCGTCAAGCAAGTCGCGGTCGGTGATCCGGAACTCGAGGACCACCCCACCCGAGTGGGCGTTGATCTTCTCGCTCCCCGTCTTGCTTGGGTGGCGGAACGGGTTCGCGGTGGAGTGTGCGACGTCTTCGGCGACCACCACGGCTGGGTCGTGGTCGGGATCCAGTGTCCGGTCGGGGTCGGAGAGGTCGGTCGCGGTGAGGAGGTCGAGCGTGGCCTGGGGGTTGGCGAGGACTCCGACGGCGTGGGCGCGGCGTACGTCGAGGTCACCGGGGTGGCCGAGGACCCGCATGGTGGTGGCCATCGTGGACACGGTGTGGTCGAACGCGAGGGCATCAGCGGTGTCGAGGCTCATGTACACCTCGCTGACCCCGGGTGCACCGCGGTCGTGGTCCACGTCGACGCGTCGTGCGGCGAGGGCTGCGTCGTGGTCGGCGATCGCGCGGTCGGGGTCGGCGTAGAGGCGGGCTTCGTGGACCAGGACTCCGACCCGGTGGGGGTTCAACCGGTGGGGCTGCCAGGTCAGGAGCCGGTCGGCGTGTCCGGCTGCGGCCGGGTCGAGGTCGCGGGACTCGCGGGCTGCTTCGCGGCCGAGCCGCACCGGGACGCGTAGCTGCCTTACCAGTGCCCACAGGCGTGGGAGGCGGTGGGCGAGGTCGAGGACGTCACCGAGCAACGCCAACGTGGCCTCGTGGGAGAGGTCGAGTGCGGCCGCGAGCTCGTGGACCGCGAACTCCGCGACCAGCGGGGTGCCGGGCCCAGCGATCGGGATCGCCTGCTCCCCGAACAACGCGGCCTTCGAACCGGGAGCGGCTGGGGAGTCGGCCCGCCAACCCGCCACCGACTCGGGGTCGGTGTCGGGTGCGGCGATGTGGGCGTGGGCCCACGCGAGCGCGGAGCCGAGGATGTCGACCTCAGCACGACGGCGGGCGGCGATCGCCGCAGCCGCCCTGTCCAACACGGCGCGGTCTGACACAGCGCGGTCCGACGCGACACGAGGATCCGTGTGCGACGGAGCCGGAGCGGCGGTGGACATGCGTCCATCATCCCAGAGACCACCGACACTCTGACCTGCCCGGACTCATCCGTGGAGAAGTATTTTCGAACAGGTGCACGCTGACAGAACCCGGTTCTGGGGCCTTGCTTTCGACACGCTCGCTGGCGCTCGCTGCTCAACCGGCGGACCGGAGCGGCGCTCGTCGCTCAACCGGCGGCGGGCTGGCGCGCGCTGCTCAACCGGCGGCTCACCTGCGGCGGCCTCGTGACAGCTGCCGCACCCGGCCCTTCATAGGGTGGGGTGCCGTGACCTCCTCCGACACCTCCGTGCCGTTGCCGGTCCACGTCAGGCGGGCCGGGACGGGTGAGCTCCCGCGCCTCGGGGAGGTGCTGCGCGACGCCTTCGCCGACCACCCGTGGACGCGCTGGACGATCCCGGACGACGACCACATCGGCCGGCTCGCGGCGCTGCAGGCGATCTACCTCGATCACGCCACGCGACACGGCGGGCGGATCTGGGTGAGCGACGAGCTCGACGCGGTGGCCGTCTTCGTGCCGGCGGACCTGGCCGATCCGTCACCCGAGCAGACCGAGCGCATCCTGGCCGCCCACGGTGACCGGGTCGCGCGGCTGGCGGCCCACGAGGAACGGATGGCCGGCCGTCGGCCGGCCGCTGAGTGGACGCTCGCCACCATGGGCGTCCTGCCGGCTGCGCAGGGGAGCGGCCGGGGCAGCGCCCTCCTGCGTGCCGGCCTCGCCGACCTGGCGGGCAGCACGGTGATGCTCGAGACCTCCCAGCCGAGCAACGTACGGCTCTACGAGCGGCACGGCTTCGTGATCGTCGAGCGGCTCGACGGCGTGGTCGATGGTGACGGTGCGGGGCCGCCGGTCTGGGTCATGGTCGCGCGTCCAGCGGGTTGAGAGGTCTCGTCACGGTCGCTGCGCGGCGTCCTCGACCAACGGTGGGTGGGCGGGCGGCGGCCTTGGTTTCGACACGCTCGCTGGCGCTCGCTGCCCAACCGGCGGCGCAGGCGCTCGCTGCTCAACCGGCGGGTCAGGCGGGCCGGGGCGGCAGGCTCAAGACGCTTCTCGTAGAACACGCGCGTGAACCCGTGCTCGGCCAGGTCGAGCAGGGTGCGGCCGTGGCCGTGGTGCGAGGGCGGCACGGCGCGCCGTCCTCGAGCGCCACCCACGCCTCGGAGTCCTCGACGGCGCCGGCGTGGTCGGTCTCCATCGGGCCGGGGCGCAGGCCGCCCATGCGGGCGACGTAGGGGGAGTACGCCGCCTCGGCGATGTGCTGCTGCGCGGGTACGTCGTCGGCCGTGGCGCGGCGCAGGACTCGGTGGCGTACCCGTGACCTCACGCCCTGACCGGCGTGACACAGCTGAGCTCGAGAGGTGCCACGTCGGTGTCGTCGACGGCGCGGAGCCGTCCGGGTCGGTCCGGCTCGAGACGGCTCAGACCGATCCAGCCCACGAGGACTCCGTCGTGCTCGACGACGAACTGGGCCGGACGATCGGCCGGCACCTCGGGCAGCTCCGCTTCGAGCACATCGCGCTCGCGCGGGCCGCCGAGGTGGCGGTCGACCTCGGCGTCGGACCCCAGGTCGACGAACGTCGCGCGGTCGCGTGCCTGCGGCGCCCGGAGGACGAGGCGGGCGGTGCGGACCGGCGCCGGCGGCCAGTCCTCGACGGTGAGAGGCGTCGCCATGCACCGAGATAACGGCGACTGGTGGACCCGCCGAAGAACTTGTCATCGACCTCGGCGTTCCTTCGGCAGATGTCGCCAGTGAGGGTGTGTGATGTGGCGCACTAGTTTGTGGATTCTCGGGTACACACCCCTGCGAATCTGGAGGCCAGCGATGTCGATGTTCAAGTGGGACGTGGTCGATCCCGGACCCGGAGAGGCCGTAGCCCCGCACCAGCGGCTGGCGTGGGGCAAGACGGTCGGGCTCGGCGCCCAGCACGTGGTCGCCATGTTCGGCGCCACCTTCGTCTTCCCGATCGTGATGGGCCTCAACGCCAACCTCGCGATCATGATGAGCGGCATCGCGACGATCTGCTTCCTGCTGATCGTCAAGGGCAAGGTGCCCAGCTACCTCGGCACCAGCGCCGCTTTCGTCGGCGGCGCCTCGGCGATCTACGCCCAGGGCGGCGGCCCGGCCGACGTCACCGGCGCGATCATGGTGTCCGGCATCGTGCTGGCGCTGGTGGGTGTCGCCATCCACTTCGCCGGCCCCGGCTTCGTCAACAACCTCCTGCCCCCGGTCGTCACCGGCGCGGTGGTCATGCTGATCGGCTTCAACCTCGCCCGCGTCGCCACCGGCATCTACATGCCGGCCGACCGGTGGGTCGCGCTGATCACCATGTTCGCGGTGATCCTGATGGCTGTCGGCCTCCGCGGCTTCTTCGGTCGCATCGCGATCTTCCTCGGCCTCATCTTCGGCTTCGTCGTCTCGCTCGTCTTCGACGCCATCGGCGTCGGGGGCGTCGAGGGCAAGCGCGTCGACTGGAGCGGCGTCAAGTCCGCCGACTGGTTCGGCTTCCCGCCGCACACCGTCGACGGCCTCGTGGGCAACCAGAGCCCGTTCGGCGGCGCCAACAACCTCGCCGAGGTCGGTTGGCACCTGCCCAACCTCTCGATCACCTTCACCCTGCTGGCGATCCCGGCCGTCATCGCGCTGGTCGCCGAGAACATGGGCCACGTCAAGGCGGTCTCGGGCATGACCGGCACCGACCTCGACCCCTACATGGGTCGCGCGGTCGCCGCCGACGGTGTCGGCACCACGCTCGCGTCCTTCGTCGGTGGCTCGCCCACCACGACGTACGCCGAGAACATCGGCGTCATGGCCGCCACCCGGGTCTACTCCACGGCCGCCTACTTCGTCGCGGCCGTCGTGGCGATCCTGTTCGGCTTCGTGCCGAAGTTCGGCGCCCTCGTGGCCACCACGCCCAGTGGCGTGCTCGGCGGCATCACGCTCGTGCTCTACGGGATGATCGGCCTGCTCGGCGCCAAGATCTGGGTCGAGAACAAGGTGAATTTTGCCAACCCTGCCAACCTCGTCCCGGTGGCTGCAGGACTCACGATGGGCATCGGCCTGGCCGACAACGCCTTCTTCAACATCACCTCCGACTTCCCCCTGGGCGGCATCGCCATGGGCACGCTGATCATCGTGCTCGGCTACCACCTCGCCAAGGCCGTGGCCGGCGCTGCCGGTCTGGACGACGAGGGCGCGATCCTCGCCGTCGGTGACGAGGGCGCACACAAGACCGAGGGCGAGGCCAAGTAGTTCCGTGAAGCCAGCACCTTTCGCCTACCTGCGTCCGTCCACCCTCGACGAAGCCCTCACAGCACTCGCCGGGGAGCAGGGGGCGAAGGTGCTGGCCGGCGGCCAGTCCCTGGTCCCGCTGCTGTCCATGCGCCTGGCCGCACCGGCGATGCTCATCGACATCAACGCCCTGCCCGACCTCGGCTCGGTCCAGGTGGACGAGTCCGGTGTCCGCATCGGGGCGCTCGCCCGCCACGCCGAGGTGCTCGCGTCGAGCGAGGCCGCCGAGGTGCAGCCGCTGCTCGCGATGGCGCTGTCCCACGTGGCGCACCCCACGATCCGCAACCGTGGCACCACTGTCGGCTCGATCGTGCACGCCGACGCCGCAGCCGAGATGCCGATGGTGCTGCGGCTGCTGGAGGGATCGGTCGACGTCGCGTCGGTGCGTGGTCGTCGTACGATCCCGGCCGCCGAGCTGTTCGCCGGTCCGCTCGAGTCGACGCTGGCCCACGACGAGCTCGCGGTCGGGGCGTTCTTCCCGGCGCTCGCCGCCGGTGCGGGGGTCGGGTTCCAGGAGATCGCCCGCCGACATGGCGACTACGCCCTGGTCGGGGTCGCCGCCCACGTGCAGCTCGACGGTGACGCCGTGGCGAGTGCCCGCATCGGCTTCGTCTCGGTCAGCGACGTGCCGGTCGTCGTCGACGTGACCGACGCCGTCCAGGACACCGCAGGTGATCCCGCAGCCGCGGCGCTCGCCGAGCTCGACCCGGCCGACGACATCCACGCGACCGCCGCCTACCGCGCCCACCTGGTCAAGGTGCTGGTGCCGAAGGTGCTCGCGGCCGCGACCGACCACGCCCGTGAGAGGGCCCGACAGAGGATGGACTCATGACAAGCCAGACAGAGGAGCTCCACGACGTCCGGCTGCACGTCAACGGCACCGTCCACGAGGTGCGGGTGCCCGCGCGGCGCCTGCTCTCCGACGCGCTCCGCCACGACCTCGGCCTCACCGGCACCCACGTCGGTTGCGAGCACGGCGTCTGCGGCGCCTGCACGATCCTGGTCGACGGCTCGCCGATGCGCGCCTGCCTGATGTTCGCGGTGTCCGCGGTCGACGCGGAGATCACCACGGTCGAGGGGCTCACCGAGTCCGACGGCTCCGCGCAGGGACGGTTGAGCCCGGTGCAGCAGGGGTTCTCCGACTGCCACGGTCTCCAGTGCGGCTTCTGCACGCCGGGGTTCCTGACCACGATCACCGCCGGGCTGCGCGACAACCCCGACCCGACCGAGGAGGAGGCGCGCGAGATGATCGCCGGCAACCTCTGCCGTTGCACGGGCTACCAGAACATCGTCAAGTCCGTGCTCCGCGCGGCCGAGATCGAGCGCGAGCGGGGGGAGTCGGCATGACGACCAAGCTGTTCGGCACGAAGGTGGCGCGCGTCGAGGACCAGCGCTTCCTGCGCGGCCAGGGTCGCTACGTCGACGACCTGCTCACCGACGACCCGCGGCTGCTGCACTCCGCGGTGCTGCGCTCGCCGCACGCCCACGCCCGGATCCTCGACATCGACGTCTCCGACGTGCTCGACCTCGAGGGCGTGGTGGCCGTCTGGACGTGGGACGACCTCACCGGCCCGATGGCCGAGCCACTCCCGCTGCTGATCCCGCACCCGGCGCTCACCCACGGCCGCACCCAGTACGCGCTGGCCAGGGACGAGGTCAACTACGTCGGCGAGGCGATCGCCTTCGTCGTCGCCGTCGACCGCTACGTCGCCGAGGACGCCGTCTCGCGGATCCGCGTCGACTACGAGTACCTCGAGCCCGTCGTCGGCATCCCCGCCGCCCGCGCCGCGCAGCGCACGGTGCACGACGACGTGCCCGACAACGTCGGTGCCCGGATGACGCAGGAGAACGGCGACGCCCGTGCCGCGATCGCCGACGCCCCGCACACCATCACGCTCGAGCTCGACATCGAGCGCTCGGCCTGTACGCCCATGGAGGGCCGCGGCACCGTCGCCCGGTGGGACCCCGACACGAGCCGCCTCACGGTGTGGAGCTCGACGCAGACCAGCACCGGTGTGCGCGGCTGCGTGGCCGCCAAGCTCGGCCTCGACCTCGCGAAGGTCGACGTGATCACCCCCGACGTCGGCGGCGGCTTCGGCGTGAAGATCAACCACCCGTGGCCCGAGGAGCTGCTCGTCCCGCTGGCGGCGATGACGCTGGGCCGGCCGGTGAAGTTCACCGAGGACCGTCGCGAGCACTTCATCTCCTCGGCGCACGAGCGCGCGCAGCAGCACCACGTCGAGGTCGGCTTCGACGACGACGGCCGGCTGCTCGGACTCAACGTCGAGTTCTGGCACGACCACGGCGCCTACACGCCGTACGGGCTGATCGTCCCGATCATCACCTCGACCCAGCTGCTCGGCCCCTACAAGCCGCTCAACTACCGGGTCTCCTTCGAGTCGCTCTACACCAACACGGTCATCGTCACGCCCTACCGCGGTGCCGGACGGCCGCAGGGCTGCTTCGTGATGGAGCGGACGATGGACGCGATCGCGGCCTACCTCGGCAAGGACCGCACCGAGGTGCGCAGCACCAACTTCATCCAGCCCGACGAGTTCCCCTACGAGCACGGCCTGATCTTCCAGGACGGCCGCGAGCTGACCTACGACTCCGGCGACTACCCGGCCTCCCTCGCCAAGCTCAAGGAGCTGGTCGGCTGGGACGAGTTCGAGGACTTCCGCGCCGAGATGGCCTCCCAGGGCAGGCGGGTCGGCATCGGCCTGGCCTGCTACGTCGAGGGCACCGGCGTCGGTCCCTACGAGGGTGCCCACGTGCACATCGAGACCTCCGGCAAGGTCAAGGTCGCCACTGGGCTCACCACCCAGGGTCAGGGCCACCAGACGGCGTTCGCGCAGATCGTCGCCGACACCCTCGGCGTGCGCTTCGAGAACGTCGAGATCACCACCGGAGACACCCGCAAGATGCCGTACGCGGTGGGCACCTTCGCGTCCCGCGCGGCTGTGATGAGCGGCTCGGCGATCCACCTGGCCGCACTGCGCGCCAAGGAGAAGGCGCTGCGGATCGCGGCGGAGGCGCTGGAGGCGGCCGAGGACGACCTCGAGATCAAGGACGGCGTCGTCTCGGTGAAGGGCACCGATGCCTCGATCGACCTCGGCACCGTCGCCGTCCTCTCGAACCCCTTGCGCTACGCCTTCGACGAGGCGTCGAAGGCCGCCACCCAGTTCTCCGTCGGCGACCCCGGCAAGCCGCCGGTCGACGAGGACGACGAGCCCGGGCTCGAGGGCAAGGACTTCTACTCGCCCGAGCGCTCGACGTTCGCCAACGGCATGCACGCCGTGATCGTGGAGACCGACCCCGACACCGCAGAGATCACGATCCTCAAGTACGCCGTGGTCCACGACTGCGGTCACCTGATCAATCCCATGATCGTCGAGGGCCAGATCCACGGCGGCGTCGCGCAGGGTGTCGGTGGAGCGCTCTACGAGCGGATGGCCTACGACGAGTCGGGGCAGCTGCTCAACGCCTCGTTCATGGACTTCCTGATGCCCTACGTCACCGAGGTCCCGACCACGATCGACATCGACCACCTCGAGACCCCGTCACCGCTCAACCCGCTCGGCATCAAGGGCGCGGGCGAGGCAGGCGTGATCCCGTCGGCCGCCGTCTTCGCCGCCGCCATCGAGGACGCGGAGGGCTTCCCCATCACCGCGATGCCCATCTCGCCGTCCGAGCTGTTCGACCTGCGTCTCGCGCACGCGCCCGAGGCCACGCCCACTGCTGCTGCAGCCCCCGCACCCACTGGTACCTAGGGACGGACCGGTAGGTCGACACCACGTCCGACCTACCAGGACGTCCCCAGATATCGAGCCAGAAGGAGACCCACACATGAAGTTCACCGGCGAGAACACGCTGGCCGCCCCCGTCGCCCAGGCGTGGGACGCGCTGCTCGACCCGGCCGTCCTGGTCCGCACCATCCCCGGCTGCGAGCGGCTCGAGGCGACCGGCGAGAACGCCTACGCCATGACCGTCACCGCGGGCGTCGCGTCGATCAAGGGGACCTACGCCGGCTCCTGCCTGCTCACCGACCTCGTCGAGCACGAGTCGCTGGTGATGAAGCTCGACGGCGCGGGCGCGCCCGGCACCATCGGCGCGACGGTCAACGTCCGCTTCACGCCCGAGGGCGACTCGACGCGGGTGTCGTACGACGCCGACGCGGTCGTCGGCGGCATGATCGGCGGCGTCGGGCAGCGGATGCTCACCAGCGTCTCGCGACGGATGGCCGGCGAGTTCTTCGGCAACGTCGACTCGGCGATCGCGGGCGGCGGCGCCCCGGCACCGGCGACCCAGGCCCCGAGCACGGGGGTGAGCGCGCTCTCCTCGACCGGTGCTGCCGAGGCTCCGGCCGCGGGACAGGTCTTCACCGCGCCGGCGAAGTCCTCTGCGGGCTCGGGCTCGGGCTCGCACCAGGAGTTCCTCACCGGCGTGGCCGTCGGCGCGGGGCTCGTGGTGCTCGGTGTCGTGGTCGGTGGGCTGTTCGGACGCCGCCGGTGACCGACCTCTCGGTCGACAGCACCGCGCGTGACCAGGCGGGCGCCGTGCGCGCCGGCGAGATCTCGGCGCGCGAGCTGCTCGAGCTGCACCTCGACCGGATCGAGGAGCGCAACCCCGAGCTCAACGCCATCGTGTCCCTCGACGAGGAGCGTGCCCGTGCGGCCGCGGCCGTCGCCGACCAGGCACAGGCCTCGGGCGAGGAGACCGGTCCGCTGCACGGCCTGCCCTTCGCGGTGAAGGACACCCACGCGCTCGACGGCTGGCGCACGACCTACGGCTCCCCGCTGTTCGCCGACGCGGTCGCGGACCACGACGAGCTGCTCGTCGAGCGGGTCCGCGGTGCCGGCGTGGTCTTCGTCGGCAAGACCAACGTGCCGGAGTTCGCCTCCGGCTCGCACACCTTCAACACCGTCTTCGGCGTGACGCGCAACCCCGTCGACCCCAGCCGCTCGGCCGGGGGGTCCAGCGGGGGAGCGGCGTGCGCGCTCGCCACCGGCATGGTGCCGCTGGCAGACGGCTCCGACATGGGTGGCTCCCTGCGCAACCCGGCGTCGTTCTGCGGCGTGGTCGGGATGCGTCCGTCGCTCGGCCGGGTGCCCGAGTGGCCGCTCTACAACCAGTGGGAGACCACCTCGGTCGGCGGACCGATGGCCCGCAACGTCGGTGACCTCGCCCTGCTGCTGTCCGTCATCGCCGGGCCCGACCCGCGCGCCCCGCACGCGCTCGGCGATGCCGGGGCGAGGTTCGCCCCGCCGGTGGCGCCGGCCCCGCTGGCCGGGCTCCGGATCGCGACGAGCGTCGACCTCGGCGGGGCCTTCGCGGTCGACCACCGCGTCGCGGACGTCGTACGCGCGACGGCGGCGCGGCTCTCCGACGCCGGTGCCGCCGTGACCGAGTCCCACCCCGACCTCTCGCTGGCCGACGACACCTTCCGCACCTTGCGGGCGTGGCACTTCCAGGCCAAGCTCGGCGCGCTGCTCGCCGAGCACCCGACGTCGTTCAAGCCGTCGCTGGAGGCCAACATCCGTGCCGGCGAGCCGCTCACCGGCGCCGACGTGGCCCGCGGCTACCGCCAGCGCACGGCCCTGTCCGAGACGATGCGGCTCTTCTTCGCCGACGCCGACGTGCTGCTGCTGCCGACCTCGCAGGTGCCGCCGTTCCCGGTGGAGCACGAGTTCCCCGAGACCATCAACGGCGAGGAGATGCCCGACTACCTCGCCTGGATGCGCTCGGCCTACTTCATCAGCGTCACCGGCTGCCCGGCCATCTCCGTCCCGGCCGGCACCACGCCCGAGGGCCTGCCCGTCGGCGTGCAGCTGGTCGCCCGGCACGGCGCGGACCGGCAGCTGCTCGAGGTGGCCGCGGCGCTCGAGCAGCTCCTCGCTCCGTAGGCTCCGCCCCATGGGCGAGCAGGAGGAGCGCGCGGCGTTCGACCGTCGGCACGCGGCTGAGGTCGTCGAGATCACCGTGCTCACAGGCACGACGGTCGGTGGCGCGGGCAAGGCGGGCGACGCCGCGCTGTGGACGCCGTCGGCGGACGTCATCGCGTTCGTCGACGAACGCGGCGGCGTGGTGACCGACGAGGGCCGGCTGTCGTGGCTCGCCACCGACGACCAGCGTGGGGGATGGATCCACGACCTCCAGGCGCACACCCAGTACGTCGTCCGCGTCCGGCGGGCGGACCCCGACCCCGCCGAGTACGCGAGGTGGGGCCAGCCGGTGCCCGACCTGTCGGGCCACTTCGCGCTCGTCGAGGTGGTCGAGCGCGACGTGCACGTCCCCGCGCTCGACGAGCGGCTCGCGCGCTGGCTGCAGCCGGTCGTGCTGTCGACCGACCTCGGCGACTTCACCCTCGAGCGGTCGTTCGGGCACTTCGTCGGCGTGGTGGACTGGCCCGGCGGTCGGGTGCGCGTCAGCCTCGACGTCGATGTCGACTCGGACGAAGGCGGCGAGACCTGCACGAGCGCCCTGGCCCGGCTGATCGCGTACGCCGCCGACGCGACCGGCACCGACGCGCGCTGGCGGGCGTACGCCGCGAGCACCCTCGTCGACCTGGCCGAGGACTGGCGCCAGCAGGCCGACGCGGACGACCGCGGTGACGAGCCGGTGACCGCCGAGACGTTCGTCCGGCGGATCCGACTCATCGACCTCGGTGTCGCGGCCGATGGGTCGACCACGCCCTACTACGCCGACGGCGACCTGTTCTGGGGCCACGTGATCCTCCTCGACGTCGAGCCGGACGGCTCGATGACCGACGCCTACATCGCCGGCTGACGGGGCGGCCGGCCGACCGGCCTGTGCAGGAAGCTGTGCACGAGCCTGTGCAGAACTGCCCTGGCCTGGGGATAGAGCGACCCGTTCTGGGGACGACACGCCGTGGCTGAAAAGAGGTGTCGAATCCGCTGGCGAAACCCTTGTGCGAGGCGTGCTGGCAGGCGTAGAACTCTCCCTACGCAGCCCCGCAAGGGGAGGCGGGATGGCTCCGGAAGGAGGGTCCGCACGGCGCAGAACCAGTCCGCTGGGGAAGCACCGCAGGCACCGGGTGATGAGGTGACTGGGACCGGACAGAGGGAGCGATCGACCGGGAGCATCACCACCACCGGTCAACCGAAGGGCCCTTGGCGCTCATACCGCCAAGGGCCCTTCACCCTTGTCCGGGGCACGACAGTTATTGCCGACAGATGGGTGTTTCGTCGGCAATCTCTGCCGTGGCCCCTGCCACGTCCGCGCAGTTGAATCGTCCTCATGACGGAGCGGACGCCAGAGCGACCCCAGCGGCGGATCAGGATCGGCATCGACACCGGTGGCACGTTCACCGATGTGGTCGCCTTCGACGAGGAGTCGGGGGAGCTGGTCACGACCAAGACCCCCAGCACACCGGGCAACCCGGCCGACGGATTCATCTCGGGCATCGAGAAGATCCTCGGCATCGTCGGCGGTGAGGGCGGCGACATCACCGCCGTCTCGCACGGCACCACGGTGGCCACCAACAAGCTCCTCGAGGGCAAGGTCGAGGCGCTGGGCTTCATCACCACCGAGGGCTACGAGTTCATGCTCGAGATCGCCCGCCAGTCGGTGCCCGACGGCTACGGCAACTCCTACTTCTGGGTCAAGCCCGACCGGATCGTGCCCGCCGACCGCGTGCGCACCGTCGGCGGCCGGCTCGACTTCACCGGCGCCGAGATCCGCCCCTTCGACGAGGAGGGCGCGGTCGCGACCGCCCGCTGGTTCAAGGACCAGGGCATCACCACGATCGCCGTGTGCCTGCTCCACGCCTACGCCAACGACGAGCACGAGCTGCGGCTGCGCGAGATCCTGCGCCGCGAGCACCCCGAGGCGATCGTCTCCATCTCGAGCGAGGTGCTGCGCGAGTACCGCGAGTACGAGCGCTCGATGACCACGCTGGTCGACGCGGCCGTGAAGCCCAACGTCAGCCGCTACGTCACCAACATCTCCGAGCGGCTGGTGAACTTCACCGGCAGCGAGATCCCGTTCTACGTGATGAAGTCCAACGGCGGCGTGCTGTCGGCCGACGAGGTCGTGCACCAGCCCATCACCACCGTGCTGTCCGGCCCGGCGGCCGGTGCCCTCGGTGCCGCGCTGATCGCCAAGGTCGCGGGCTTCCCGAAGATCCTCACCTGCGACGGCGGAGGCACGTCGACCGACGTGTCCGTCGTCCTCGACGGCGAGCCGACCCTCACCACCGAGGGCACCGTCGGTGCCTACCCCAGCAAGATCCCGATGATCGACGTCGTCACCGTCGGAGCCGGCGGCGGCTCGATCGCCTGGCTCTCGCCCGAGGGCACGCTCAAGGTCGGCCCGCACTCGGCCGGCGCCGATCCCGGCCCGCTCTGCTACGGCAAGGGCGGCACCCAGCCGACCATCACCGACGCGCACGTCTCCCTCGGCCGGATCCCTCCCCACCTGCTCGGCGGCGAGATCCCGCTCGACGTGGAGGCGGCCCGGAAGGGCATCTCCGACCTCGCCGACCAGCTCGGCCTCGACTTCGAGCGGTGCGCCACCGGCATCCTCGAGATCTCCGCGTGGAACCAGGCCAACGCCCTGCGCCAGGTCAGCGTCAAGCGCGGCCTCGACGTCCGTGACTTCATGCTGACGACGTTCGGCGGCTCCGGCTCGCTGCTGGCCTGCCGGCTCGTCGACATCCTCGACCTGGCAGGTGTCGTCGTACCCCCCAACCCGGGCAACGTCAGCGCCTTCGGCCTGCTGACCGTCGACGTGAAGAACGACTACGTCCAGACCCACGTCGCGAAGGAGTCGGCGCTCGACCACGCGGCCGTGCAGTCGATCCTCGACTCCCTCACCGACCGGGCCCGCGAGGCGCTCGACAAGGAGGGCTTCGCCGCCGCCGACCACCAGTTCCAGCGCACGATCGACGTCCGCTACGTCGGTCAGGCCTACGAGGTGCGCGTCGCCGCGCCCGAGGGCGTCGTCGACGCGGCGTACGTCGAGCAGGTGGCCGAGACCTTCCACGCCGAGCACCGTCAGCTCTACGGCTACGACTTCCGCGGTGACCGCGATCAGCAGGTCGAGTGGGTCAACCTCCGCGTCACCGGCATCGGCCCGATCACCCGTCCGGAGATCCCGACGCTGGACAAGGCCGACGGCGACGCGCTGGACCGCGCGGTCCGCGGGCGCCGCGAGGTCTGCTTCGACCCGGAGCAGGGCTACGTCGACACCCCGGTCGTCTGGCGCACCGACCTCGGCGCGGGCGACACGTTCAGCGGTCCCGCGATCGTGGAGGAGTTCGGCTCCACCATCCCCGTCCACCCCGGCTTCGAGGTCGTCGTCGACGACTGGGCCAACCTCGTGATCCGCAGGTCGAGCAACCAGGAGAGCGCCCGATGAGCAGCACCTTCGACACCACGGTCGACCCCGCCTACGTCACCGCCAGGCCGGTCAACCCGGCCGGGCTGCCGACCGCCTACTCCCACGGCGGCCGCCTCACGGCCGAGGGCTCGAGCGTCGACCCGATCCTCGTCGAGATCGTCCAGGGCACCCTGGCCAGCGTCGAGATGGAGGTGGAGACCGCGATCGGTCGCACCAGTCGCTCGCCGATGATCCGCGACGCCCACGACTTCCGCGCCGGGATCCACGACCGCGAGCTCCGCAAGCTCACCGGTCGCTCCTACAGCGCGCTGGTGCACCCGATCGTGCGCGACTTCCCGATCGAGGAGATGCGCGAGGGCGACGTCTTCTTCCACAACGACGTCTACGAGTCGGAGGGCGGCATCGGCCACCTGCCCGACCTCTGCGTCACCGTTCCGGTCTTCCACGAGGGCGAGGTCGTCGCCTTCGTGCAGGCCTTCGGCCACCACGACGACATCGGCGGTGCGGTGCCGGGCTCCATGCCCAGCAACGCGACCACCGTCTACGAGGAGGGCCTGGCCGTCCCGCCGATCAAGCTCTGGGACGCCGGCGTACCCAACAGGTCGGCGCTGCGGATCATGACCCGCAACTCCCGGATGCCCGACAGCCTGGCTGCCGACCTCGACGCCGAGTGCTCGGCCTGCCTGATGGGCGCGCGCCGGCTCGGTGAGCTCTTCGAGCGCTACGGCCGCGAGGCGATCGAGACGTCCTTCGACGCGATCCTCGACGCGACCACCGAGACCTACCGTCGCGAGATCCTCTCCAAGATCCCCGACGGCACCTATGTCTGGGAGGACTACGCCGAGCACGACGGCGTCGACGAGCCGCAGCTGCACACCCAGCGGATCACCCTGACCAAGGTCAGCGACGCACCGGCGGACCCGGAGATGGGTCGCCCCGCCGGCCCGCGCCTGATCATCGACTTCACCGGCACGAGCGCGCAGGCCAAGGGGCCGATCAACCACTGCGGCGACTACGTGGGCGGCAACTTCCTCAAGAAGTGGCTCGCGCCGATCCTGCGCAACCTCGCCGACACGCCGGAGCGGATGGCCGAGCTCGACGTCAACGAGGGCATCGTGCCGCTGATCGAGATGCGCTTCCCCGAGAAGGGCACGCTGCTCACGCCGATCCACCCCGGTCCGACCAACGCGCGCACCTTCGTCATCCTGCGCCTGCTCGGCGTGCTCGCCGGCGTGGTGGCCAAGGCCGTCGACGGCAAGATGCCCGCCGACCAGGAGACGATCCGCTACACCGGCGTCTACGGCAAGGACCTCGAGGGCAACGACTACCTCATGCGCGAGGTGCTCGGCGGCGGCTCCGGCGGTCGCTACTACGCCGACGGCGAGGACACCATCCACGTCGTGCCGGACTCGCGCAACCTGCCGACCGAGTTCACCGAGTCGCGCTTCCCGTTCATCGTCGAGCGCCTGGGCCTGGCCCAGGACTCCGGCGGGGCGGGGGAGTTCCGCGGCGGCCTCGGCTACGAGAAGCACATCCGGATGCTCAAGGACGCGCACTTCATGTCCATCGCCGACCGCTCGATCCTGGCCTGCTGGGGCGTGCGCGGCGGCAAGGCCGGCATGCCGTTCCAGGTCGTCATCGACCCCGGTGGCCCCGACGAGCGCGAGGTCGACGCCCTCGCCGACGCCGAGGAGATCAAGGCCGGCCAGCTCGTGCGCATCCGTACGACGGGTGGCGGCGGCTGGGGCGACCCGCTGGCCCGCGAGCCCGAGTCGGTCGTGCGCGACGTGGTCTGGGGCAAGGTCTCGGCCGAGGCGGCGCTGCGCGACTACGGCGTCGTGCTCACCGGCTCGACCGACGCCGGCGACCTCGGCTTCGACGCTGACGCGACCGTCGCCGAGCGGGGTGGCCGTGCGGCCTGGAGCCGCGACGACGACGCGTTCTTCGACCGCGGTCCGGGCTACTCCTCCCTCGCCGACGGCGCGGCGTTCGCCGACGTCGACCGGATCTGAGCGCCCTGGTGCGAGTCGCAGTCCTCGGCGGGCACGGCAAGACCGGCCGCGCGGTGTGTGCCGCGCTGGCCGCGAGGAACGTGGACGCGCTGCCGCTGGGTCGGGCCGACTGGTCCGACCTGGCGGCGGCCGTCGCCGGCTGCGAGGCGGCCTACGTCATCGCACCCAACCTGCACCCCGACGAGCCGGCCCACGTCGCCGAGGCGCTCGCAGCCCTCAGCGACGGCGGCGTGCGACGGGTCGTCTACCACTCGGTCGCCTCGCCCTACGCCCCCGCGATGCCGCACCACCTGGGCAAGGCCGTGAGCGAGGACCTGCTCCGGCGCAGCGGTCTCGACTGGACGATCCTGCAGCCGGGCGCCTACCTGCAGAACCTCGACCTCTCCGGTCCCCTCGACGTCCCCTACTCGCCCGACGCGCAGTTCGGCTTCCTCGACCTCGCCGACCTCGGCCGGGCCGCGGCCGTGGTGCTCACGCAGCCCGGCCACACGGGCGCGACGTACGAGCTGGCGACACGCGTCGCCACGGTGCGCGAGCTGGCCGACGAGGCCGGCGTGGAGGTGCGGCGGGTCCCGGACCCGAAGACGCACCCCTGGCTGTCGACGATGTTCGACTACTACGACGACCACGGGCTGCCCGTCGGCACGCAGGTCCTGTCCGCCCTGCTCGGGCGGAGCGGTGGCGAGCGGTCCGACGGATAGGATCCGTGGCGTGGTCTCCATCGCTCCCGTCACGCCCGACGACCGTGCCGAGTGGGGCACCCTCTGGGACGGCTACCTGACGTTCTACGAGGCTTCCCTCGCCGAGGAGACGACGGCGGCGACGTTCGCCCGGATCGTCGACCCGGGCTCGGGCATCCACGGCGCGATCGCCCGCGACGACGATGGGGAAGCTGTCGGCATCGTCCACTGGCTGACCCACGCCGCGACGTGGACGACGACCACCTACTGCTACCTCGAGGACCTCTTCGTCGCACCCGACGGGCGACGCACCGGGGTCGGCGGCGCGCTGGTGGATCACGTCCGCCAGTGGGCCGAGGCGCACGGGTCGGCGAAGGTCTACTGGCTGACCGCGGAGTCCAACGCGACCGCACGCGCGCTCTACGACCGCGTCGCGACGCGCTCGG
This sequence comes from Nocardioides hwasunensis, assembly GCF_014779665.1. GTDB lineage: Bacteria > Actinomycetota > Actinomycetes > Propionibacteriales > Nocardioidaceae > Nocardioides > Nocardioides hwasunensis. Next base: position 17,866 of record NZ_JACXYY010000006.1, read on the forward strand.
GGATGATCCACTACGAGATCACGACGGCCTGACCCGTCGGCTGGTGGAGCCTGCCCTGAGCGGTCGTCGCTCCGTCACGATCCGGCAACGACCGTTGCCCGGCGCCGCCGGTGCGTCGATGCTTCCGGGATGAACCGGGGGATGGTGCTCGGGCTGCTGATCGCGGCCGGGGCGACGGGTTGCGGTGGGGCCGACAGCAGCGCAGGACCGGCGAGGCCGGCGTCCTCGCCCACGGCCGTGCTGCCCGCCGACGGTCCGGTCCGCACCGTGACGACAGTGCTCGACGAGGGCGGGGGCCCGGTGATGTGCCTCGGCATGGTCATGCAGTCGTCTCCTCCGCAGTGCGACGGCCCCGACGTCGCCGGCTGGGAGTGGGCCGACCATCCCGAGGCCGACGCGGCCGGCGGCGTGCGCTGGGGTGGCTTCGTGGTCGTCGGCGACTGGGATGGCACGACGCTCACCGTGACCGCGGCCCGGCCCGCCACGGACGACGACTGGCCCCGCACGCAGGACGACGACTTCGTCACCTCGTGCGACGAGCCCGACGGCGGCTGGGTCGTGGTCGATCCGGCCACCACGACCAACGGAGCGAAGGGGGATGCGAACCGTGTTGCGGAGCAGCTGCCGGACTACGGCCTGATCTGGGCAGACCAGTCGATCAACCCGCGTTGGCCGGACTGGCAGCGCCTGGTGGACGGCGACCTCGAGCGGGACACGCTCGAGCTCGAGCAGGCGATGAACGACCCGCGCTACACGATCCTCAACGTCGGGGTCACCGACGACCTCGCGCGAGCCGAGGCCGCGGTCCGCGAGGTCTGGGGAGGCCCGCTCTGCGTCTACGAGCTCTACAACACCTCCGCCCGGCTCCGCGAGGTCGCCGACGAGCTGCGAGACCTGCCTGGCAACCTGACGCCGCAGTTCGGGACCATCTCCAACCGCGTCGACCTGCCGGTGATCCACGACGACGGCTCGATCCAGGCCTGGGTCGACGAGGAGTACGGCGAGGACGTGGTCGAGGTGACCTCCGCCCTCACGCCGGTCGGGTGAGCCTCAGGGCTCGATCAGGCCGGCCCGGATGGCGTACCTCGTCAGCTCGACGCGGTCGCGCATGCCGAGCTTGCCGAGGATGTTGGCGCGGTGGCCCTCGACGGTCTTGAGCGCGATGTGCAGCTCCTTGGCGATCTCGCGCGACGACCGGCCCTCGGCGATGAGCTTGATGACCTGGTCCTCACGCGCCGTCAGCACCGAGGCCGGCACCCGCTCCCCGCGACGGAGCCGGTCGAGGTAGTCGCGCACCAGCGTGCTCTCCGCCCCGGGGTAGAGGAACGTCTCGCCCCGCATCGCGGCGCGGCAGGCGTCGACGAGGTCCTCGTCGGCGACCGACTTGAGGACGTAGCCGCTGGCCCCGGCCTTGAGGGCACCGAAGAAGTACTGCTCGTTGTCGTGCATCGAGAGCATCAGGATCCGCGGCGGGTTGCGGCGTCGCGCGATCTCGCCGGCCGCCTGCAGCCCGGTCATCCGCGGCATCGCGATGTCGAGCACGACGAGGTCGACCTCGGTGTCGCGGACGCGCTCCACGGCCTCCACGCCGTCGGCGGCCTCGGCCACGACCCGCAGGTCGGGCTCCTGCTCGAGGATCAGGCGGACGCCACGACGCACGAGCGTGTGGTCGTCGGCCAGCAGGATCCGGATCATGCGACCACCTCCGCGCCGACGTCGACCGGGACCTTGAGGCGCACCGTCGTCCCGTGGCGGGGCTGGCTGATCACCGACAGCTCGGCGCGCACCAGCGCCGCGCGCTCGCGCATGCCCATCAGCCCCGATCCCTCCGTCAGGTCGGCGAAGCCGCGACCGTCGTCGCGCACCTCCAGGACGACGGTCGCGCCCACCCTCTGCAGCGAGACCTCGACCTCGTGGGCGTCGGCGTGGCGGGCGGCGTTGGTCAGCGCCTCCTGGGCCACGCGGTAGACGACGACCTCGGCCTCCGGGCTGAGGGCGGGCAGCCCGGGCGCGAACGAGCGCCGCACGGGCGCGGGGCTGTGGTCGGCGAAGTCGGTGGCGAGCGCGGCCAGGGCACTGGTCAGGCCGAGGTCCTCCAGCACGCCCGGGCGCAGCCGACGCGCCACCCGGCGTACGTCGTCGAGGCCGGCGCGGGTGCTCTCCCGCACGGCGCGCAGGTCCTCGACCAGGTCGGCGGGCGCGCGCTGCTCGACCTGCTTGAGCCCGAGCAGCACCACCGTCAGGCTCTGCCCGACCTCGTCGTGGAGCTCCTGCGCGATGCGGTGTCGCTCGGCCTCCTGCGCGGCGAGGGCCCGTGCGTCACCGTCGCGGCGCTCCTCGGCCAGGCGCGTCAGCAGGCCGTTGACGCTCTGCGCCATGCCCCGGACCGGGCCGGACCCCTCCTCGGGCAGGCGGGTCGGCTCGAGGTGCTCGATGTCGCCGAGCCGCTGGATCAGCCGGTGCAGCGGAGCCAGCGCCCAGCGCAGCAGGAGAGCGTTCATGGCCAGGATCACCACCAGCCCCAGCCCGATCACGGCGAGCTCCGAGGGCAGGGGATCCGCGGAGACGCTCGCGGGCGAGAGCACCAGGACCAGGACGCCGACCACGAACACCACGCCGTTGATCAGACAGATCGTCCAGAACAGCGGGAGGTGGAGCGGACGGCGCACGGGCTGCGGCATGGGGCCAGCCTCCCATCCCGGCCAGATGGGGTCAGGCACCCATGTTCTGGTGGACCCACGACCCGTTGACTTGAGCCATGCCGCCGCCTGACGAGAACACGACGGTCGACCCGACCGGTGCGGCGTGGGTCGTGTGGCTGGTGATCATCGGCCCCGGCCTGCTGGTGGCCACCTTCGCGTGCGTACGCCGGGTCGGTCCCGGCGAGATGGTGCTGGTGGTCCGCCAGGGCCTGGTCGTGCGCTCGCGCCGCTTCGGCTTCGTGCCGCGCGCGCCCGTGCTCGAGTCGTTCGAGTCGGTGCCGACCGGAGCCCGCGTGCTCCCGCTGGTCGTGCGCGCGCGCACGAGCGACGGCGTCGACGTGATCGCCCTGGCCGACCTGACCCTGGAGGTCCACGAGGTGGAGTCCGGCACGCCCTGGGTCCCCACGACGACCGTCGTACGCGTCGCGGAGGAGACGGTGGGCTCGGCCGTCCAGCAGCTCGAGGTGCGCACGCTCGTCGACGAGCTCGAGTCCCTCGAGGAGCGCTGGCCGGCCCAGGTGACCCGCCGGCTGCCCTGCGGCACCGAGGCCACGGCCCTGGCCGTGACCGAGGTCGAGGCGCGCCTGACCGGAGGAGCCGCATGAGCGAGACGCCCTACCTCCTGCAGGTCGCCGTCTCGGTCGCGCTGCTCGCCTCCGCGATCGGCTTCGCCGTCGGCCTGGCCGTCGGTCGCGGACGTCAGCCCCGCTGGCAGGAGAAGGGCAGCTTCGTGCACAAGGTCTCGATCGGCTTCGCGAGCCTCGACCGGCTCGACGCCACGATGCTGCGCTTCGAGGTCGAGCCCGGCTCGCGCCTGACCGGCGTCGAGATCGGCGAGCTGCGGCTCCCCGAGGGCTCGGGCGTGGCCATCGTGACCCGCGGCAAGGACGTCATCGTCCCCGAGTCCCGCAGCGTGCTGCGCACCGGCGACCAGGTGCTCGTCGTGGCCGCGATCGGCCAGGTCACCACCGTCGAGGAGCGGCTGCGCTCGGTGAGCCGCTACGGCCGGCTCGCCACCTGGGCCGAGAACATGGACGACTACTCCGGATCTGCCCGCGCCTTCGGCGTGCGGAGGCGGATCGCGTGATCCTCACCTCGGCCGCCCTGGCGGTCTTCATCGTCGCGTACGCCCTCATCGCGACCGAGCGCGTCCACCGGGTCGCCGCCGCGCTGGGCGGTGTCGCCGGCATGGTGGTCATCGGTCTGGTCGACGCCGAGACGGCGTTCTTCGACGAGCACACCGGTGTCGACTGGAACGTCATCTTCCTGCTGTTCGGGATGATGATCATCGTCGGCGTGCTCAAGCAGACCGGCCTCTTCGAGTTCCTGGCGCTCTGGGCCGCGCGGAAGTCGGGCGGACACCCCTACAAGCTGCTCGTCCTGCTGGTGCTGGTCGGGGCCGCAGTGGCACCGATCCTCGACAACGTCACCTGCGTCCTGCTCGTGGCTCCGGTGACGCTGTCGGTCTGTCGCCGGCTCGGCCTGCCGTCCGCGCCGTACCTGATCTCGCTCATCCTCGCCTCCAACATCGGTGGGATGTCCACGCTCATCGGCGACCCGCCCAACATCATCATCGCGAGCCGCGCCGGGCTGACGTTCACCGACTTCCTCGTCCACTCGCTGCCGCTGACCGTCATCTTGCTGGCGCTGTTCGTGGTGATGGCACGCTGGCTCTTCCGCAAGGACCTCCAGCAGATGGGCGACGTGCACGGCCTCGACGACCTGCGCCCGGCCGACGCGATCACCAACGTGCGGATGCTGCGCCGCTGCCTGGTCGTGCTGCTGCTGGTGATGGTCGCCTTCACCCTGCACGCCGTCCTCCACCTCGACCCGTCCGTCGTGGCGATGATGGGTGCCGGCGCCATGGTCCTGGTCTCGCGCACCGAGCCCGAGGAGTTCCTCGAGGAGGTGGAGTGGGCCACCCTCGCGTTCTTCATGGCGCTCTTCGTGCTCGTCGGCGCACTCGTGCAGGTCGGCGTGATCGGCGCGATCAGCGAGTGGGCGGCCGAGGCGATGGGCGGACGCGAGCTGCTGGGCGCCACCGCGCTGCTCTTCGGCTCGGGTGTGGTCGGTGCCTTCGTCGACAACATCCCCTACACCACGGCCACCGTGCCCGTGGTCGAGGAGATGGTGGCCAGCACCACCGCCACCGGTGCCGACAGCCCCCTGTGGTGGGCCTTCGTCTTCGGCGCCGACCTGGGCGGCAACGCGACCGCGGTGGCGGCGGGCGCCAACGTCGTGGTGCTCGGCATCGCGGCCAAGGCCGGCGAGCCCATCAGCTTCTGGGGCTTCACCAAGTACGGCATCCAGGTGACCGTGATGACCCTGCTCGTCGCGTGGGGCTGGGTCTACCTGCGCTACTTCGCCTTCGTGTGAGGTAGACACCTCTCATGCGTACCCTCGTCACCGGCGGCACCCGCGGCATCGGCGCGGCGGTCGCCCGGCGGCTAGCCGCGGACGGCCACGACCTCGTGCTCGGCTACGCCCGCGACGACGCGGCGGCTTCTCGTACGGCGTCCGCGTGTCGTGAGCTCGACGTCTCGTGCACCACGGTCCGTGGCGACCTCACCACGGACGCCGGGATCGAAGCGCTCTTCGCCGAAGCCGGCGAGCTGACCGGCGTGGTCAACAACGCCGGCGCGACGCTGCACCTCGGCCCGCTCGCCGCCACCCCGTCCGACGTCGTACGCGCGACGGTGGACCTCAACCTCACGTCGGCGCTGCTGGTGGCGCGGGCAGCGGTCCAAGCACTCGGGCGCTCGTACGGCGGCTCCGGCGGCGTGCTGGTCAACATCAGCTCCGGCGCCGCGACCCTCGGCTCGCCGGGGGAGTACGTCCAGTACGCCGCCGCCAAGGCCGGTGTCGACGCGCTGACCCTCGGGCTCGCGCAGGAGGTCGCGGGCGACGGCGTCCGCGTGGTCGGCGTCGCGCCCGGCATCATCGAGACCTCCATCCACGCCGACGCGGGTGAGCCCGGACGTGTCCAGCGGGTCGGACCGCTCGTCCCGATCGGTCGCGCCGGGTTGCCGGACGAGGTGGCGAACGCCGTGGCGTGGCTGCTGTGCGACGAGGCGTCCTACGTCACCGGCACGACGCTGCGGGTGGCCGGCGGCCGCTAGCGGCTGCGCTCGATCTCGTCGACCACCTCGGCGAGCGGCCGCGTCGAGTCGATCGGGACGGCGTCGGCAGGGATGTCCTCGCGCGACGCGTGGAGCCGCAGCACCATCGCCGCCTCCTCCGGGTCGCCGCCCCACTCGTCGGCGGGTCTGGCGGCGAGGCGCTCGGCCAGCGTCGCTGCGTCCAGCTCCAGCACGAAGACCTCGTCGAAGAGGTCGATGAAGCGCTCGAAGTTCCGGGACCCGCCGCAGAAGTACGTCGCCGGGGTGCTGTGATCGGCAATGATCCGGCGGACCTCGGCCACGTCCCAGACGTGGTGCTCGTGGACGTGGCCGGGAAGCGGCTCGCCGGTGACCGGGTCGCCCTGGTAGGCCAGCGCCCGGTCGCCGTGGACGACGTGGTGCCCCCGGCGCTCGAGCTCGGTGGCCACCGTCGTCTTGCCCGCGCAGGAGACGCCTTCGACGAGGTAGTTGCGGATTCCCACCGGGCCAGTATCGGCGAACTCGGTCGCGACACGTGTCCGAGAAGTGGCCCTCTCTGGCCCGGATCCAGGGCAACATCGCGGACACGTGTCTCGCGCAGCCTCGCGGGTCGTACGCCTCACGCGACGGCTATCGTCAAGACCTGCCCCTCTCCCAGTCTCGGACTGACAACTGTTGCCGATGGGGTGAGGTGGCCGTGATCACTACGGTTGCGACATGAGGGTCCTGCTCGCGCTCGGCGGAAACGCCATGACCAACGCCGACGGACGGGCGCGCCCGGAGGACCAGATCGCGGCCGCCGGTGTCGCCATGGCCGCCGTCGCAGGCCTGCTGGAGCACGACCACGAGGTCGTCATCACCCACGGCAACGGTCCCCAGGTCGGCAACCTGCTGGTGAAGAACGAGCTGGCCGCGGCCGTCGTGCCCCCGGTCCCGCTGGACTGGTGCGGCGCGCAGACGCAGGCCACCCTCGGCTTCGTCCTCATGGACGCCCTCGACCACGAGCTCGCCACCCGGTCCGTGCAGCGCCGCAGCGCCGCGGTGGTGACCCGCACCCTGGTCGACGCCGACGATGCGGGCTTCACCACGCCCACCAAGCCCATCGGTCGCCACCTGCCCGAGGCGGACGCGCGCCTGCTGATGAGCCACGGCGAGACCTGGGAGGACCGTGGCGAGAAGGGCTGGCGCCGCGTCGTCGCCTCACCCGAGCCGCTGGAGATCCTCGACGCACCCGCGGTGCTCGCGCTCATCGAGGCCGGCTTCGTCGTCGTCGCCAACGGCGGTGGCGGCATCCCGGTCGTACGCCGTCCCGACGGATCGCTCGGCGGAGTGGAGGCCGTCATCGACAAGGACCTCGGCGCCGCGCTGCTCGCCCAGACCACCGAGGCCGACGTGCTCGTCATCGCGACCGACGTGCCCAACGCCGTCATCGGCTGGGGCACACCCGACGCGCGACCGCTCGGCACGGTGAGCGTCGCGGAGCTCCGCGGGCACGCCGCCGACGGTCACTTCGCGTCCGGCTCGATGGGCCCCAAGGTCGACGCGATCTGCCGCTTCGTCGAGGCGACCGGCTCGCGCGGCGTCATCACCAGCCTCGACCAGATCACCGCCGCCGTCGCCGGTGACGCCGGCACCGTCGTCGTACCTGAGTAACTCCACCGAAAGGAACCCTCGAATGCCCAGCGCCATCGAAGTACGCAAGGTCCCGATCCACTCCGTGGCCGACGCCTCCGAGCTGACCAAGCTCATCGACGAGGGCGTCATCGCCGCCGACCGGGTCTTCGCGATCATCGGCAAGACCGAGGGCAACGGTGGCGTCAACGACTACACCCGCATCATCGCCGACCGCGCGTTCCGCGAGGCCCTGATCGCCAAGGGCGCCGACCCCGAGCAGGTCAAGGGCGTGCCGATCGTGTGGTCGGGCGGCACCGACGGCGTGATCAGTCCCCACGCCACCATCTTCGCGACCACCGACGTGGCCGAAGACGACCCGTCGCGCGAGGAGATGCGGCTGACCGCCGGCTTCGCGATGAGCGAGCCGATCCTGCCCGAGGAGATCGGCTACGTCGCGATGATCGAGAAGGTCGCCGCGGGCGTGAAGGTCGCCATGGAGCGCGCCGGGATCACCGACCCGGCCGACGTGCACTACGTCCAGACCAAGACCCCGCTGCTGACGATCCACACCATCCGCGACGCCAAGGCGCGCGGCAAGAGCGTGTGGACCGAGCACACCCACGAGTCGATGGACCTCTCCAACGGTGTCACCGGCCTCGGCATCGCCGTCGCCCTCGGTGAGATCGAGATGCCCACGGACGCCGACGTGATGCACAACCGCGACCTCTTCTCGGCGGTCGCCTCGTGCTCCTCGGGCGTCGAGCTCGACCAGGCTCAGATCGTCGTCGTGGGCAACGCCAAGGGCGTCGGCGGCAAGTACCGCATCGGCCACTCGGTGATGAAGGACGCCCTCGACTCCGACGGCATCTGGGAGGCCATCCGCACCGCGGGCCTCGACCTGCCCGAGCGCCCGCGCACCAGCGACCTCGACGGCAAGCTCGTCAACGTGTTCCTCAAGTGCGAGGCGAGCCAGGACGGCATGGTCCGCGGCCGTCGCAACGCGATGCTCGACGACTCCGACGTCCACTGGCACCGCCAGATCAAGGCCACCGTCGGCGGCGTCACCGCGGCCGTCACCGGCGACCCGGCGGTCTTCGTCTCGGTCTCCGCGGCCCACCAGGGCCCCGAGGGCGGTGGCCCCGTCGCCGCCATCGTCGAGGTCTCCTGACGCCTGGGCTCCGCTCCACCACCGACACCGCGTGCCGTACGGCGCGCGGTGTCGGTGCTTCGTGATGGGGTGTGCCCATGAGCTCCCCGACCACGCGCTACCGGCTCGTCAGCCCGGACCGCGAGGTCGTGGTGCCCGAGCTCGACGAGCACCAGCAGCGCGTCGTCGACCACGAGGGCGGCCCGCTGCTCGTGCTCGCCGGCCCCGGCACCGGCAAGACGACCACGCTGGTCGAGGCGATCGTCGACCGCATCGAGCACCGTGGTGCCTCGCCCGACTCGGTGCTCGCACTCACCTTCTCCCGCAAGGCCGCCGAGCAGCTGCGTGACCGCGTCACCGCGCGCGTCGCCCGCACGACGTCGGCCGCCGCGTGCTCGACGTTCCACTCCTTCGCCTACGCGCTGGTCCGGAAGTACGCACCCGCCGAGCTCTACGAAGGTGCCATCCGGTTGCTGTCCGCGCCGGAGGCCGACGTCGTGCTGCGCGAGCTGCTGCGCGACAACCCCGAGTCGGTCGTGTGGCCTGCCGCGCTGCGTCGCGCGGTCGGCACCCGCGGGTTCGTCCGTGAGGTGCAGGCGGTGCTCGCGCGGGCCAGGGAGAAGGGTCTCGACCCGGCCGGGCTGCGCAGCCTCGGCATCGAGCACGACCTGCCCGAGCTCGTCGCGGCCGGGCTCTTCCTCGAGCAATACCTGACGGTCCTCGACAACCTCGGCGCCACCGACTACTCCGACCTCATCCGCCGCGCGGTCATCGAGGCCGAGACGCACCGCGACGAGCTGCGGGCCCGCTACTCCCACGTCTTCGTCGACGAGTACCAGGACACCGACCCCGGCCAGGTGGCGCTGCTCAGGGCGATCGCCGGCGACGGCCGCGACCTGACGGTGGTCGGCGACCCGCACCAGTCGATCTACGGCTTCCGCGGTGCCGACGTGCGTGGCATCCTCGACTTCCCGGCCAGCTTCCCCACCGGCGCCGGGGCGCCGGCGCCGGTCGTGGTGCTGCGGCGCACCCGACGGTTCGGTCCCCGGATCCTGCTCGGGGCCGGTCGGGTGGCCAGCCGGCTGTCGTTGACCGGCAGCATCGACGCCGAGGCGCGCGCGGCCTTCCTGTCGCCCGAGGCCGTGCCCGGCCCGCAGGGCGAGGGCCGGATCGAGGTCGTCACCTACGACACCGAGCGCGCCGAGGCCGAGCGCCTCGCCGACCTGCTGCGTCGCGCACACCTCGAGGACGGCATCGAGTGGGACCGGATGGCGGTGCTGGTCAGGTCGGGGCGCACCAGCATCCCACCGCTGCGCCGGGCACTCGCCGCCGCGGGGGTGCCCGTCGAGGTCGCCTCCGACGACCTCGCGCTGGTGCACGACCCCGCCGTGGTGCCGCTGCTCGACGCGCTGCGCGCGGTGGTCAACCTCGACAACGACGATCCCGACTCGCCAGGCCACCTCGATCCCGGGCGCATCGAGTCGCTCCTGCTCTCGCCGCTCGGCGGCCTCGACGCCTCCGACCTGCGTGCGCTGGTGCGGCGCCTGCGCGGCCGCGAGAAGGAGCAGTCCGACCCCGACGCCCGTCGCACCTCCCGTGAGCTGCTCCGGCTCGCCGTGGTCGAGGAGGGCTTCCTCGACGACCTCGAAGGACCGGACGTCGAGCGCGCCGTCTCCCTGGCCACCCTGCTGCACGACGGCGCCCGGATGCTCGCCGACAAGGACGGCGTCGAGGACGTCCTCTGGCACCTGTGGTCGAGCACCGGCTGGCCGCAGCGCCTGCGCCGCCAGGTCGATGTCGGCGGAGCCGGTGCCCGGCGGGCCCACCGCGACCTCGACGCGATCGTCGCGCTCTTCGAGCTCGCCGCCCGCGCGGTCGACCAGCGCGACCACGTCGGCGTCGCTGCGTTCTTCGCCAGCCTCGTCGAGCAGCAGCTGCCGGCCGACACCCTCGCCGAGCGCGGGGTGCGAGGGCAGTCGGTCCGACTGCTCACCGCCCACCGGTCCAAGGGGCTCGAGTGGGACCTCGTCGTCGTGGCCCACGTCCAGCAGGAGGGGTGGCCCGACCTGCGCCGCCGCACCACGCTGCTCGGTGCCGACCGGATCGGCGTCGACACCTCCGGCCTTCCCGACCTGGTGCCGCCGGTGACCTCGCGCGCGCTGCTGATGGAGGAGCGCCGCCTCTTCTACGTCGCCTGCACCCGCGCCCGGCGCCGCCTCGTGGTGACCGCGGTCGAGTCCCCCGACGACGACGGCGACCAGCCCTCTCGGTTCCTCGAGGAGCTCGGCGTGACGATCGAGCACCAGGACGGTCGCCCTCCTCGGCCGCTGTCGCTGGGCGGCCTGGTCGCCGAGCTGCGACGCCACGCGGCCGACCCGTCGTCCACGCCGGCGTTGCGCGAGGCTGCCGCCCGACGTCTCGCGGCGCTGGCAGCGGAGGAGGTCGACGGTCGCCAGCTCGTGCCCAGCGCTGACCCCGCCACGTGGTGGGGCACCCGCAGCGCCACCCGGTCCGTCGAGCCGATCCGCGACCCCGAGCGTCCGGTGCCGATCTCGGCCAGCATGCTCGACTCGATCCTCGTCTGTCCGGCGCAGTGGTTCTTCGAGCGCGAGGCGGGCGGCGTCTCCGCGGTCCACCAGTCCGCCAACCTCGGCCAGGTCCTGCACGCGCTCGCGGAGCGCGTGGCGACCGGTGAGCTGCCGGCCGAGGTCGACCCGCTGATGGCCGAGGTCGAGGCGATCTGGGACCGGCTCGCCTTCCGCACGCCGTGGTCGCGCCAGCGCGAGCTCGCCCGGATCCGCAAGGCCGTGGGCCGCTTCGTCCGCTGGCACCTCGACAACCCGCGCGAGGTCCTCGGGGCCGAGCAGCGGTTCCAGAGCGTCGTCGACGTCGACGGCCGGCCGGTGATGCTCACCGGCTTCGCCGACCGGCTCGAGATCGACGACGCCGGCCGCGTCGTGGTCGTCGACTTCAAGAGCGCCCGCACCGCGCCGTCGGGCCCCTCGGTCGCCGGCAACCTCCAGCTCGCCCTCTACCAGTACGCCGTCGACGCCGGCGCCCTCGACGAGGTGGCCGGCCGTGCCGTCGGCTCGGGCGGCGCCGAGCTCGTGCAGCTCGGCATCGACGACGACTCGGCCGGCGCCAAGATCCAGGCCCAGCCGGCCCACTCCGCCGACGGTCCGGAGCGCACCGTGCTGCGTGCCGGCCTGGCCCGCGCCGCCGAGCTGGTGCGTGCCGAGAACTTCCCGGCCACGGCCGGTCCGCACTGCCGCGACTGCCCGTTCGTCGCCATCTGCCCGGCGAAGGGCGCAGGGAGCGTGACCGTCCAGTGACCGAGGAGACCCTCGCCGACCGACCCGAGCCGTCCTTCCAGCCGGTCCGGCTCGAGACCCCTGCGGACCTCCAGGCGCTGATGGGTGCCCGGCACGCCGCGAGCGACGAGCAGTGGGCCGCCATCACCGCACCGCTGCGACCGACGGTCGTCGTGGCGGGCGCCGGCAGCGGCAAGACCACCCTCATGGCGCAGCGCGTCGTGTGGCTGGTCGCCACCGGACGGGTGCGCCCGGAGGAGGTGCTCGGTCTGACCTTCACCACCAAGGCGGCAGCCGAGCTGCGCCACCGCGTCACCTCGGCTCTCGGGGCCGCCGGCCTGCTCGACCGCTCGGTGGTCGCCGAGGGGGAGGACGTCCTCGAGCCCACCGTCGCGACCTACCACGCCTATGCCGCCAACCTGCTCACCGACCACGGCCTCCGGATCGGCCACGAGCCCGACACCCGGGTGGTCTCCGACGCCTCGCGCTACCAGCTCGGCTCTCGCGTCATCGAGCGCTTCACCGGCCACATCGAGCTGCTGACCGATCACCCCGCCACCGCCATCCAGAACCTCCTCGCCCTCGACGGCGCGATGAGCGAGCACCTCGTCGGCGCCGACGACGTACGCCGGGTGGACGAGGAGGCGCGCCGCGGGTTCGTCCGCGCGCTCGAGGAGGAACAGGCCGGCAAGGCGCGCAAGACCTACCTCGACCCGCCGGCCAAGGCGATCAACGCCATCGACCGACGAGCCGAGCTGCTGCAGCTGGTCCAGGGCTACCGTCGGCTCAAGGCCGACCTGGGCCTGATGGACTTCGGCGACCAGATCGCTCTCGCCGCCCGGCTCGTCGACGACCAGCCCGAGGTGGGGGAGCTCGAGCGGGCACGCTTCAAGGTCGTGCTCCTGGACGAGTACCAGGACACGTCCGTCGCGCAGGCCACGATGCTGGCGCGGCTGTTCTCCGGCCCGGACGACGACCACGGCCTCGGACACCCGGTGATGGCGGTCGGCGACCCCAACCAGGCGATCTACGGCTGGCGTGGCGCGTCGGTGTCCAACATCCTCAACTTCGCCGACACCTTCCCGGCCGCCGACGGCGAGCCCGGCCGGCTCCCGCTCACGGTCAACCGCCGCTCCGACCGGCGCATCCTCGACGTCGCCAACCGCCTCGCCGAGCCGTTGCTCGCCGCCTACGGCGACAAGGTGGCCCGCCTCCGGGCAGCCGAGGTCGCCGGCGACGGGCAGGTCGAGACGCACGTCTTCGAGCGCGCGACCGACGAGCTCGGCTGGCTCGCCGAGGAGGTCCGAGGCGTCCACGAGGCCGGCACCAGCTGGTCCGACATCGGCGTCCTGAGCCGCGACAACGCCCAGGGCGAGGAGGTCTACGACACCCTCACCTCCGCGGGCATCCCGGTCGAGATCGTCGGGCTGTCCGGTCTGATCCGGCTGCCCGAGGTCGCCGAGGTCGTCGCCACGCTGACGCTCCTGCACGACGTCACCGCCAACTCCTCGATGCTGACCCTCCTCACGGGACCGCGCTGGGCGATCGGGCCACGCGACCTCCGACTGCTCGCGCAGCGCGCCGCGGAGATCGCCGGGGTCCGCGGCCGCAAGGAGGTCGCGACGGTCGCTGACCAGCTCCTGCAGATCGCCGACGGCGTCGACGCCTCCGAGCTCCCTGCGTTGAGCGACGCGGTCGAGTCGCCGGGCGAGGCGGCGTACTCGCCGGAGGCGCTCGACCGGTTCGGGCTGCTGGCCGCCGAGCTGCGTCGCCTCCGCGCACACGTCGGCGACCCGCTCCTCGACGTGGTCCGCCGCATCATCGACACCACCGGCGTCGACGTCGAGCTCGCCTCGGCGACCTCACCGGCCGCGCCCGCGCGCCGCGACAACCTCGACCTGTTCGTCAAGGCCGTCGCGGAGTTCCAGTCCGTCGACGGTGACGTGACCCTGCCCGCGCTGCTCGCCTACCTCACGGCCGAGGACGACCAGGGCAACGGGCTCGACGTGGCCACCCCCACGGCCGCCGACTCGGTGAAGCTGCTGACCGTCCACCGCGCGAAGGGTCTGGAGTGGTCGTCGGTCTTCTGCGTCGGCGTGGGGGAGACCCGCTTCCCGAGCAACCGCTCACGCACGCTGTGGACGTCCTCACCCGCCGTGCTGCCGGCGCCGCTGCGCGGCGATCGCGCCGACCAGCCGCAGCTCCTCGGTCACGACAAGGCCGCGCTGGACGCCTATCGCGCGGAGACCAAGGCCCACGACGCCGAGGAGGAGCTGCGCCTCGGCTACGTCGCCTTCACCCGCGCCGCCCACCACCTCGCCGTGACGTCGTACGTCTGGGGGCAGCGGTCCACGCCGTTCGGTCCCTCGACCTACCAGGCCGTCGTGCGCGACCAGCTCGAGGAGTGGGGCGAGCCGGTCGAGCACTGGATCGAGAAGCCGGCGCCGAAGTCACCCAACCCCAACGACGAGGTCGACCCCTCGCGACCGTGGCCCGTGCCCGGACCGGGGGAGGAGGCCGCTCGCCGGCTGGCGGCCGCCGAGCTGGTCCGCACCGTCGACCGCACGGCACCCGACGAGGGGCTCGACATGGTCGAGGCCGCCCGGGTCGCGGAGTGGGACGAGGACCTGGCCCAGCTGATCTCCGAGGCCCGCGCCGAGCGCGCCACCACGATCGACCTCCCGCTGCCGAGCAGCCTCTCAGCGACGTCGGTGGCCCGGCTGCGCGACGACCCGGACGCGTTCGCCCACGACCTCGCCCGGCCGATGCCGCGCCCGCCCGCCCCGGCAGCGCGCTTCGGGACGGCGTTCCACGCGTGGGTCGAGGAGCGGTTCGGCCAGCAGGCGCTGATCGAGCCCGACGAGCTCCCGGGCCGCGCCGACGCCGGCATCGACGACGACGCGGACCTGGGCGAGGTGGTCAAGCGCTTCGAGGACGGCCCCTTCGGCGACCGAGCGCCGCACGCCGTCGAGGCGCCCTTCGCGCTCGTCCTCGCCGGACAGGTGGTCCGTGGTCGCATCGACGCCGTCTACGCCGAGCCCGCCGGCTCCGCGGCGGACTTCCTCGTCGTCGACTGGAAGACGGGGCGCCAGGAGCTCGCCGACCCCCTCCAGCTCGCCCTCTACCGCCTTGCCTGGTCCGAGCTCACCGGCACGCCCCTCGACCGGGTCCGGGCGGCGTTCCACTACGTCCGCTCGGGCCGCACCGTCGAGCCGGCCGACCTCCCCGACCGCGACCAGCTCGAGCAGCTCCTCGACCTCTGACGCCCGGCGGTGCGCCCACATGTTGATTGCGACGTGCGCGTGGGCGGTGGTTCACCCACATGCGGGAGCGCAGGCGTGTGGGTCGGCCACCACCCGCGGCGCGTCGTACGCCTACACGCGCAGCAGCGGTGCCCAGGCCACATCTGAGGCGCACGGAAGGTGGGTGAACCACCGCCCACGTCACTCACCGCTCGGCGGACCAGCGGTGAGTGGGACATCTTTCGAGCGCCGATTTCCTGCGTCACTCACCGCTCGGCGGAACAGCGGTGAGTGAGACATCTTCCGGGCGGACAAAACCTGCGTCACTCACCGCTCGGCGGACCAGCGGTGAGTGAGACATCTTCCGGGCGGACAAAACCTGCGCCACTCACCGCCCGACGACGAGGGTGTCAGGCGAGAGCGGCGGTGAGCGCGATCTCGATCATCTCGCCGAAGGTCTGCTCGCGCTCCTGCGAGGTCGTCTCCTCACCGGTCACGACGTGGTCGGAGACCGTGCAGATCGTCAGCGCGCGCCGCCCGTGCTTGGCGGCGAGGGTGTAGAGCCCGCTGGCCTCCATCTCGACGGCGAGGACGCCGTACTTCACCATCTCGCCCAGCAGCTCGGGGCGGGAGGCGTAGAACGAGTCGCTGGAGAAGATCAGGCCGACGTGGAAGGGCGAGCCGCCCTCGCGCGCCTCGGCTGCCTCGACGGCGCCACGGAGCAGCCCGAAGTCGGCGACCGGGGCGTAGTCGAGGCCGTGGAAGGTGATCCGGTTCATCGAGGAGTCGGTGCAGGCGCCGGAGGCGATGATGATGTCGCGCACGCCCACGTCCTCGGTGACCGCGCCGCACGAGCCGACGCGCACGATCGACTGCACGTCGTAGTCGGTGAAGAGCTCGTGGACGTAGATCGCCATCGAGGGCTGCCCCATGCCCGAGCCCTGCACGGAGACGGGTTGCCCGCGCCACGTGCCGGTGAAGCCGTACATCCCGCGCACCTCGCTGTAGCAGCGCGCGTCGTCGAGGAAGTTGTCCGCGATCCACTTCGCACGCAGCGGGTCGCCGGGCAGGAGGACGGTGGGGGCGATGTCGCCGGACTCGGCGCCGATGTGCGTGCTCACCGCGCCAGCCTAGGGCCCGCCCGCAGCGGTGACGCCACCACTAGCCTGACCTGGTGACCTCCGAACGTCCCCTCCCGCACGTCGCCCTGTCCGACCACGCGCACAACCGCCTGGGCCTGCGTCGCACCGACGCCGACTGGCTCGACGAGCGGATGGCGGACGAGGCGACCCGGGTCCTGGTGGTCGCCGGCAACCGGCTCCGGCCACGGAACGGCGCGGTCGAGTGGGTCACTCCTGCTGCGGCCCCGGACGGCACCGTGGTCCTGCTCGGTGACGCCGACGGTGTCGTGCACCTCGCGGTGATCGTGGCGCCCGAGGAAGCGCCGGGCGAGCCGGACGAGTGGGTGCCGCTCCGCTCGGTGCTGACCGTCGTGGCCGACCACGCGGCCGACCAGGCGCCGCTCCTCATGCACGCCGTCGGGCTGGCCGAGTGGCACCACGCGACGAAGTTCTGTCCCCGCTGCGGCGGCACGCTGGTGAGCCGCTCTGCCGGGCACGAGCTGCGCTGCACCCAGTGCGACCGGGCACAGTTCCCGCGCACCGACCCGGCGGTGATCATGGCGATCACGCACGGCGAGGGCGACGACGAGGCGATCCTGCTCGGTCGCAACGCAGCATGGCCGGAGGGTCGCTGGTCGACGCTCGCCGGGTTCTGCGAGCCGGGGGAGACCCTGGAGGACTCCGTACGACGTGAGGTCGACGAGGAGGTCGGCGTGCGGGTGGGAGAGGTGTCCTACTTCGGCAGCCAGCCCTGGCCGCTGCCCGCGAGCCTGATGCTCGGCTTCACCGGCAAGGCCATCAGCACCGAGATCGACGTCGACGGTGCCGAGATCGCCGAGGCCCGCTGGTGGACGCGGACCGAGTTCGAGGCGGCCGGCCGGTCGGGCGAGCTCGTCGTCCCGCGCGGCATCTCGATCTCGTCGTCGCTCATCGAGACGTGGTTCGGTCGCCCGCTCGACGGTCCCGGCTGGGACTGAGCCTGCTCAGTCGCAGTTGTCGCAGATGCCGGTCGCGGGAACGGCGATGAAGCAGCGGGGGCACAGGGTGACCGGCCGGTCGGTGGCAGCCACGCGCGTCGGACGCGGTGTGCCGGTGTTGCGGGCCGGCGATCGCGAGCCCGACGACGTACGCGGCGTGCGGGCGCGGGTGCCCGGCACCCGCTCGCTGGGCGGGGAGTCGTCACGGACCTGGAAGCCGAGCCGGACCAGTGCCTTGCTGGCGCCGGCGCCACCTCCGGGGATGTCGGCGGGCGTCAGCGTGCGACCGGTCGCCAGCCCGTGGGCGATGCCCATGATCGCTGCGGCGTCGTACTCGCGGCCCCCGTGCAGGAGCACGTGCGTCGAGACGCCGCCGCGGACCAGCATGTAGTTGGCGCCGCCCGCCTTGTCCCACGTCTCGATCGCGGTGAGGACGTGGGGACGGTCGATCGAGTTCAGCAGTGACACGACGTCAGGCTAACCCCGGTGGCCGGCGGGTCCACGGGCAGCCTCATGAGAGGGCAGCCAGCTTCTCCTTGACCTGTGCCACGGACGGATTGGTGAGCGTGCTGCCGTCGGCGAAGAGCAGGGTCGGGACGGTCTGGTTGCCGCCGTTGGCCTGCTCGACGGTGAAGACGTGCTCGGGCTCGGCCTCGATGTCGACCATCGTGAACTCGATGCCCTCGCGGTCGAGCTGGCTCTTGAGGCGATGGCAGTAGCCGCACCAGGGGGTGCTGAACATCGTGAAGGTCATGGGAACCAGTGTCCCCTCTGCCGTCTAGGCTGAAGAAGTGGGTGGTGGACACCCTCTTCAACCACGATCTCGCAGGAGTTGTTCCGTTGCTCGAAGCGCTCGACCCCGAGCAGCGCCAGGTCGCCGAGGCGCTCCGCGGGCCGGTCCGGGTGCTGGCCGGCGCGGGCACCGGCAAGACCCGCGCGGTCACCCACCGGATCGCCCACGGCGTCGCCGAGGGCGTCTACGCGCCGACCGAGGTGCTGGCGCTGTCCTTCACCACCCGCGCGGCCGGCGAGATGCGCGAGCGACTGCGGGCGCTGGGGGCCCCCGGCGTCCAGGCGCGCACGTTCCACTCCGCCGCGCTGCGCCAGCTGCGGTTCTTCTGGCCGCGGGTCCACCAGCGCGACCTGCCCGAGCTCACCGACTCCAAGCTCGGCATGATCGCCCTCGCCGCGCGCCGCCAGCGGCTGAGCGTCGACCAGGCGACCCTGCGTGACCTCGCCAGCGAGATCGAGTGGGCCAAGGTCTCCAACGTCAGCCCCGACACCTACGCCGACCTCGCGCGGCGGCGCGGCCGGGCCGTCTCCGGGCTCGAGCCCGAGGTGGTCGCCCGCGCCTTCGACGCCTACGAGGAGGTCAAGCGCGGCCAGGGCCGCATGGACATGGAGGACGTCCTGCTCTTCGGCGCGGGGCTGCTGGCCGACAACGAGGCCGTCGCCGCACAGGTGCGCAGGCAGTACAAGTGGTTCGTCGTCGACGAGTTCCAAGACGTCTCGCCGCTCCAGCACGCCCTGCTCGACCTGTGGCTCGGCGGTCGCGACGAGCTCTGCGTGGTGGGCGACCCGGCCCAGACGATCTACTCCTTCGCCGGCGCCGATGCCCGCTACCTCCGTGAGTTCACCCAGAAGTTCCCAGCCGCGACCAGCGTCGAGCTGGTCCGCAACTACCGCTCCACGCCCGAGGTCGTGGCCGCCGCCAACACGCTCCTGGCCGGCACCTCGAGCAAGGGCGTCGACCTCGTCGCCCAGCGCCCCGCCGGTGCCCGCATCACCTACCGCGAGGCCGCCGACGAGGTGGCTGAGGCCGATGCGGTCGCCGAGCGGATCGGCGCCCTCCGGGCGCAGGGCACGCCCGCGAGCCGGATGGCGGTGCTGCTGCGGATCAATGCCCAGTCCGAGCGGTTCGAGGAGGCGCTGGCCGCCCGCGGCCTGCCCTACGTCGTCCGCGGCGCCGCACGCTTCTTCGACCGTGCCGAGGTGCGCCAGGCGATCACCCTCGTCCGCGGCGCGGCTCGTGGGGGTGAGGCGCCCGGGCCGGTCGCCGAGTCGGTCCTGGCGGTCCTGTCGCAGATGGGACACACCACCGAGCCTCCCGAGGGCAGGGGAGAGGTGCGCAACCGCTGGGAGTCCCTCCAGGCGCTCGTCGACCTGGCCGCCGACTTCGGTCGCGAACGACCCCAGGCGAGCGTGGGCGACTTCGTCGACGACCTCGACCGGCGGGCCAGCGAGCAGCACGCCCCCGTCGCCGACGCCGTCACCCTGGCCACCATCCACTCCGCCAAGGGCCTCGAGTGGGACGCGGTGTTCGTCGCCGGCATGCACGAGAAGATGATGCCGATCTCGCAGGCCAAGACGCCGACCGAGGTCGAGGAGGAGCGGCGCCTGCTCTACGTCGCGATGACCCGCGCGCGCGACGAGCTCAGCGTGTCGTGGGCGACCGCGCGCGAGCCCGGCGGCCGGCCCAACCGCGGCAGCTCACCCTTCCTGGCCACCCTCCTCGACGGCACGCCCGGCGTCTCGGCGAGCCACAGGGAGCGGAGCAAGCGCAACCGGGCCGCGATGCACTGCCGCGAGTGCGGCAAGCCCCTGTCGAACTCCCGCGAGAAGAAGACCGGGCGGTGCGCCGACTGCCCGGCGTCCTACGACGAGGCGCTCTTCGAGAAGCTGCGCGAGTGGCGGCTGGCGCGGGCGTCCGACGACAGCGTGCCGGCGTTCGTGGTCTTCACCGACGCGACGCTCCAGCTCATCGCCGAGCACGTCCCCACCGACGAGAGGGGCCTGCGCGCGATCAGCGGCGTCGGCCCGGGCAAGATCGCCAAGTACGGCGACGAGGTGCTCGCCCTGGTCGCCGCCGAGGCGTCCTGACCAGCCTCGAGAGCAAGGTCGAAAGAAATTTCCGGTAATACCCATAAAATCGTTTGCCCCTGACACGAGTCGCGGTCTAACGTTCCTCTCACAACCGCACGCGCACTCAGATCGCTGACAACGATCCGCGCCCGACGCCCCGAAGGAGGTGGCCAGCATGGAGAACTACACGAAGACGATGACGGCTTGGACGCCGTCCTTCGGCATGTCCACCCTCGGTCGCCCCTGCGCTCACGTGCGCGCACTCGGTGCCGTTCGGCTGGCTGTCCAGGGCGACGCCGCCGCCATCGTGCGCATCAAGGGCGATTTCCCGGGTTCACCTGCCTGGAGTCCGTCGAGCTAGGTCACTCACCAGCATCGGCAGCCTCCAGGCCGCGGAACCCGAACCCCGGGATCCGCGGCCTTTCTGTTTGTCCAGCGTCATCAAACCCGCGATCAGGTCATCGAGTAGGAGGTGAACACATGACCATCAGCGTTCTCGACCGCAACCGAGCTGCCGACGTGAAGTCCCCGATGGAGGCCCAGGCCCCCCTCGGAGCCCTGCACGACGCAGCCGCCGGAGTGGATGAGGAGTTGCTGCCCTGCCGCGTCTTCGACGCAGAGCTGTGGTTTGCCGAGTCCCCCGCGGACGTGGAGCACGCCAAGGCGCTCTGCATCGACTGCCCCGTGCAGGCGCTGTGCCTCGACGGAGCCCTCGAGCGGCGTGAGCCGTGGGGCGTCTGGGGAGGCGAGCTCTTCCTCCAGGGCGTGGTGATCCCGCGCAAGCGGCCGCGAGGCCGGCCCCGCAAGTCCGAGCAGGTCGCCGCACAGGCCGAGCAGGACCGGAAGGGCGGGGCCGCCGCGTAGGCGTCACCGCGAACTCAACTCCACCTCGAGGAAACACAGGAAAACAACACCCATGAAGACCTACCGAAACGGAAGCACCGACATGAATCTCATGCATGAGGAACTCGCACGCGCGCAAATGTCCGCGCGCCTGGGAGAGGCGCATCACCTGCGACGGGGCCACCAGCTGGCGCTCGCCCGTCGGATGAGCCGCAAGGCCGAGCAGGCCGCGGCACAGGCGCGTCTCGCTCTCGCCCGCGCGCTCTGACCTTCTGGGGCAGGTCCCCAGAAGCCCTCACCCTGATCGCGGGTGAGCACCACACCACGAGCCGGTACGTCGTCACCGTGACGACGTGCCGGCTCGTCGGCCATTTCGGGCTGGCACCCCGAGGGCTAGCCTCGAGGTCGTGAGCGAGCTCGTCACGTGCGACTTCTGCGGCGCCCAGGCCCCGGAGCCCGAGACCCTGACCTGGACCACCGCCGTCGAGCGCGGTCGCAAGCAGGTCTTCTGCGACGCCTGCTCGCGCACCCACCTGCGCGCGATGGAGAGCAAGCTCGACAGCGAGTGGTGGTGAGCCCGCCGGCTCAGCCCGTCTCGAACCACGCGCACCCGCAGTAGGGGTGGCGCTGCCATCGCCGCAGGCGGGGCTGGGGCTCGTGGTCGAAGCGCCACGACGTCAGCCACGTGTGCGGCGACTCGCCCCGCACCCACGTGGCCACGTCGCGCGCGACCGCACCGGCCGCCTGCACCAGCAGCGGCAGCGGCGCTCGATCCGAGACGGCAGGTTGGCCCTCGTCGAGCACGGAGGCCGCCACGCACCGGGCGCACGGCCCGACCCCCGGCGCCACCCACGGGCCGACGTCGACGGCCCAGGGCCAGACGGCGACCAGCAGGTGGGGGAGCGAGGACACGCTCCAGTCGTCCACCGTCGGCGAGACGAGGCGACCGGAGCAGACCCCGATGCCCACGGGTGCCCCGGCGTCGATGACCACACCGGCGGCGGTCAGGGCGGCGGAGACCGGTGCGCGCCACACGTCAGGACAGTCGAGCTGGGCTCTCACGGGCTGCATGCCGCCGACGCTGCCACCGCGACGGCGTACGTGGGCCGTTGTCCACAGCCCGAAGCTGGATCACCCGCTGGCGACGCCGATCGGCCGGATCCGCCCGCTCGCCTCCTCCGGTGGCGCGACGAGGAGGGACCGGGCGCGCTCGGCGACGGCGTCGGGGAACGGCGCCGAGCTCCCGCCCACGACGTGCACGCCGAGGACCTCCTCGGTGGCGCGGAGCCGGTCCTCGACCCACAGCTCGTGCCAGATCCACAGGAGCTTGCCGCTCGCGCCGATGACCGTGGACCGCACCTCGAGGTCGGCGCCTGCGGAGACCTCGTCGAGGTAGCGCACGTGCGCCTCGACGGTGTAGAGCGAGGCGTCGCGCTCCGCGCGGTAGTCGGGCCCGATCCCGACCGCGTCCATGACGTTGTCGGTCCCGTGGCCGAAGACGAGGACGTAGTAGGGCTCGGAGAGGTGGCCGTTGTAGTCGATCCAGGCGTCCTGGACCGGCTCGCGCCAGACCAGCGGGTCGCGCTCGCTCATCGGCGACTCACGCCCTGCCGAGGGCGCGGAGCACGGCGACGACGCCGCGGTCGCGCTCGGCGACGAGGTCGTCGATGCTCCTGCCGTCGGCCTCCCGCTCGCAGCCGTCGACGACGGCGTCACGGAGCTCGGGGGTGAGGTCGGCGGCGACCAGTCGGGTCCAGGGGGAGAGCAGCGAGGGGCCGAAGTGGTCGAGCATGTGCGCCATGCCGCCCTGCCCGCCCGCGAGGTGGAAGGTGAGCATCGGCCCGAAGACCGGCCAGCGCAGACCGGGGCCGTCGGTGATGGACAGGTCGATCTGCTCGACGGTGGCCTCCCCGGCCGCGACCATGTGCAGGGCCTCGCGCCACAGGGCCTCCTGGAGCCGGTTGGCGATGAACCCGGGCACCTCGTGGTCCATCGTGATCACCGACTTGCCGGCCAGCTTGAAGAACTCCGAGGTCCACGCCACGACCTCGTCCGAGGTGCTCGTGCCGCCGACCACCTCGACGAGCGGGATGAGGTAGGGCGGGTTGAACGGGTGGCCGACCACGGTGCGGTCGGGGTGGGCGCACTTGCCCTGCATGTCGCTCATCCCGTAGCCCGAGGTGGACGAGGAGATCACCACCCCCTCGGGGGTCGCGGCGTCGATGTCGGCGAGCAGCGTCCGCTTGAGCTCGAGGTCCTCGGGAGCGCTCTCCTGGACGAAGTCGGCCTGCGCGCACGCCACGGCGAGGTCGGGCTCGAAGGTGAGGTTGTCCAGGCTCGCCCCCTCGGCCAGGCCGAGCTCGGTCAGCGCGGGCCACGCCGCGCGGACGAGGTGGCGCAGCCGCTCCTCGCCGTCGGGCGCGGGATCCCACGCGACGACGTCGTAGCCACGGGCCAGGAAGTAGGCCACCCAGCCGCCGCCGATGACGCCGGCGCCGACGCAGACCACGGTGCGTACGTCGGCAGGTGCGGGCCGAGACGAGGTGGCCATGTCAGGACCGCGCCTTCAGCTGGAGGATCTCGCGTCCCTCGTCCGGCGTGGCGACCTTCGCGCCCATGTTCTCCACGATGGCCCGCGCCCGTTCGACCAGCTGCGCGTTGGTCGCCTTGACGCCCTTGGACAGGTAGAGGTTGTCCTCGAGACCGACACGGACGTGGCCACCGAGCAGGACCGACTGGGCCACCCACGGCATCTGCATCGGACCGAGCGCGAACGACGCCCACACCGCGCCCTCCGGGATCCGCGCGACCATCGCGGCGAGCGTGGCCGGGTCGGCCGGGGCGCCGTAGGGGATGCCCATGCAGAGCTGGTACATCGCGGGGGCGTCGATCAGACCCTCCTCGACCAGGGTGTTGGCGAACCACAGGTGGCCGGTGTCGAAGATCTCCATCTCGACGCGCACGCCGAGCTCCTGGATCCGCTTCGCACCCTCGCGGAGCATGTCGGGGGTGCTGACGTAGACCAGGCTGCCCTCGCCGAAGTTGAGGCTGCCGCAGTCGAGGGTGCAGATGTCGGGGAGCAGCTCCTCGACGTGGGGGAGCCGGTCCACCCCGCGCACCAGGTCCGTGCCCTCGACGAACGTGGTCGGGTCCGTCGGGTCGAGCACCAGGTCGCCGCCCATCCCGGCCGTGGTGTTGATGATGACGTCGACGTCGGAGGCGCGGATGCGTTCGACGACCTCGCGGTAGAGGGCCACGTCCCGCGAGCCGACGCCGGTCTCGGGGTCGCGGACGTGGATGTGGATGATCGTGGCGCCGGCGCGAGCCGCGGCGATCCCGGACTCCGCGATCTGCTCCGGGGTCACCGGCACGTGCTCGGAGCGCCCGACGGTGTCGCCGGCTCCGGTCAGGGCACAGGTGATCATCACGTTGCGGTTCACGAGAATTGCTCCTTCTGGTGGGGTTTCACTGGGGTGTCAGCTGGTCGAGGAGGGTGTGGATGCCGAGGTAGCTGAGGTCGCGGGCCTGGCGGTCGGCGAGGGCGTCGTCGTAGGGCCACAGCGAGGTCTTCACCACCACCGCACCGGTGGAGCGGTCGGCGGCGGCGAACTGGCCGCGGCTGCCGTCGGCGGTGACCCGGGCGCCGTCATCGTCGAGCGGCCACCAGTGCAGACCGAAGCCGGCGTGGGTGGTGATCGAGCTGGGCAGGCGACCGGTCGCGGTGAAGGCGTACGCCGCTCGCGCGGCGGCGTCGACCCAGCCGACGTCCAGCACGCGGGTGCCGTCGTGGGTGGTGCCGTCGACGGCGAGCAGCGCGATCCTCGCCCAGTCGCGCGAGGTCGCGGCCAGTCCACCGCCGGCGAGCGCTGCGCCGTGACCGTCCACGGCGACGACCGCGTCGTGGGTGCAGCCGAGGTCGTGCCACAGCAGCGCCGCGTCGTCGGCGTACGAGCGTCCGGTGGCGCGCTCACGCACCCAGTCGAGCACCTGCGAGTCGGCGGTGTTGTAGACCCATCGACGCCCGGGCGCGACGTCGGGACCGATGGTCCGCAGCAGCGCACGTGAGTCCCCGCCGTCGCCGAAGGCCGCGAGGAGGCGCGACGCCGGGCCCGCGGGATCGCGGTGGTCCTCGACCCAGTCGACGCCGCTGGTCATGGTCAGCACGTCCTGGACCGTGGGACCGTCGTAGCCGGAGCCGCCCAGCTCCGGCACGTGGCTGGTCACCGGGTCGTCGAGGTGCAGCACGCCGTCGGTGACCGCCCGTCCGACCAGGTGCGCCAGCACCGACTTCGTCATCGAGGCGCCGAGGAACAGCGTGTCGCGGCCCAGCCCGTCGGCGTAGGACTCGTGCACGATCCGGTCCTGCTCGAGCACGAGCAGCGAGGTGGTCGACGTGGCCGCCTGCCACTCCTCGAGCGAGTGCATCCGCCCGGCGCCCGCCACCTCGACGGACAGCGGGCGCGGGGCTGCGGGCAGCTCACGACCACTGGGGGCCGGCACCACGACGTGGCGCCACCCCGGCTCGTGCTGGGGGTCGGTGAACCGCAGGCTCGAGAGCCGGGAGCCCTCGGCCGACCCCGCGGGTGAGGCGGTCGGCATGGGTGTCTAGTCGATCCTCGGGCTGTTGCCGAGCAGCGTCTTGGTGTAGTCCTGCTGGGGCGTGTCCATGACCCGCACGACTGAGCCCTCCTCGACCACCTTGCCCGCCTGGAGGATCTCCACGCGCGCGGCGATCGAGCGGACCAGGGCGAGGTTGTGGGTCACGAAGAGCATGCTGATGCCGCGCTCGAGGCGCAGGCCCTCGAGCAGCTCGACGATCGAGCCCTGCACCGAGACGTCGAGCGCCGAGGTGATCTCGTCGCAGATCATCACGTCGGGCTCGGCGGCCAGCGCCCGGGCGATGGCGACGCGCTGCCGCTCGCCGCCGGAGAGCCGGCTGGCCTGGTAGTGCAGCATCTGCGAGCCGAGGGCGACCTGGCCCATCAGCTCCACCACCCGCTCGGTGGCCTCCTTGCCCTTCGCCAGGCCGAACAGCTCCATCGGACGCTTGATGATCTGCTCGATGGTCAGGCGCGGGTTCAGCGAGAGGTAGGGGTTCTGGAAGATGTACTGCATCCGGCGGCGGTCGTCGGAGGTGCGCTTGCGAGCGCTCGTCGCGAGCGGTCGGCCCTCGAAGGTCAGCGTGCCGGTCCAGTCCTTGTGCAGCCCGCCGACCGAGCGCGAGATCGTGGTCTTGCCGCTGCCGGACTCGCCGACCAGCGCCACCACCTCGCCCTTGGCCAGGTCGAAGGTGACGTCGTGGACGACCTGCTTGCGGCCGTAGAAGACGTTGAGGCCGTCGACCGAGAGGATCACGTCGCGCGGCTTGTCGGGATCGGCGTCGGGCACGGTCCCGATGTTGATGTCCCACGTGCCGATCTCGCCGACCCGGTGGCAGCGGACCTCGTGCTCCGGCGCGATCTCGCGCAGCGCCGGCACCTCGTCACGGCACCGGTCGACGGCGAAGGAGCAGCGGTCGTTGAACCGGCACCCGCCCGGACGTCGCCCGGGCGAGGGCGTACGACCCGGGATGCCCTTGAGGGCGCGGGCCTGGCTCAGGTGGGGGATCGAGTCGAGCAGCGCCCGGGTGTAGGGGTGCGAGGGGTTGGCGAAGATGGTGTCGCGCGGGCCCAGCTCGGCGATCTGGCCGGCGTACATCACCGCGACGCGGTCGGCGATGTTGGCCACGACGGCGAGGTCGTGGGTGACGTAGAGAGCGCTGACGCCGTAGGTGCGGCACAGGGCCGCCATGGTGTCGAGCACCATCTTCTGGGTGGTGACGTCGAGCCCGGTGGTCGGCTCGTCGAGGACCAGCACCTTGGGCTTCGGCAGGAACGCCATGGCCAGCGCGACGCGCTGCACCTGACCTCCGGAGAGCTGGTGGGCGTAGCGCCTGAGGAACTCGTCGTCGCTGGGCAGGCCCACCTCCTCCAGGCCGGCGCGAGCCGCGGCGAGGCGCGACTCGGACGTGCCGATGCCGCGCAGCTGCTGGAGCTCGACGAGCTGCTTGCCGATCCGGATGCTCGGGTTGAGCGCGGAGGCCGGGTCCTGCGGGACGTAGGCGATCTCCTCGCCGCGCAGCTTGCGGACCTCCTTCCACGGCAGCTGGAGCACGTCGCGGTCCTCGAGCAGCACCTTGCCGGACGAGATGTGGGCCCCGGCTCGGGAGTAGTTGAGGAGCGAGGTGCCGACCGTGGTCTTGCCGGAGCCGGACTCGCCGACCAGACCGACGACCTCACCCGGCTTGAGCACCAGGTCGATGTCGTCGACGACGTCGACGTCCTTGCCGGTGAGGCTGACTCCGAGGTCCTCGATGACCAGGCCGCCGGTCGTGCGCACCTGGTGGTCGGCCTGGTCGCTGTCGGTCGCGCTGGTCATCAGTCGTCCCCTCGCTGGCTGGCCTGGGCCAGGCCGTCTGCCATCAGGTTGGTCGCGATGGTGAAGATCGCGATGACCATGACCGGCGCCAGGACCGCCCACGGCTGGGTCTGGAGGCCGAGCCGGTTCTCGTTCATCATCTGGCCCCAGTTGGCCGCACCCGGGTCGGCGGCGAAGCCGAGGAAGCCGAGGGCGGCGACGATGCCGATCGAGTAGGTGAGCCGCAGGCCCGCCTCGGCCAGCAGCGGGCCGGTCATGTTGGGCAGCACCTCGGCCACGATCACCCGCGAGCGCTTCTCGCCCAGCGCCTCGGCCGCGACGACGAAGTCACGGGAGACGATGCCGAGCGCGACGCCGCGCGCGACCCGTGCCACGCGGGGTGCGTGCCCGGCGGCGACGAGCACGATGATCACCCAGGCCGACGGGTTCTGCAGGGCGGTGAGCACGACCAGGGAGAGCAGGATCTGGGGGAACGCCAGCAGCACGTCGTTGAGCCGCATGATGATCTCGTCCCACCAGCCGCCGGCGTAGGCCGCGACGACGCCGATGAGGATGCCGAGCACCATGCCGAGCACCGTGGCCAGCACCGAGATGGTCAGCACCTCCTGGCCACCGTGCATCACCCGGCTCAGCACGTCCTGGCCGATGTAGTCGGTGCCGAACACGCCGTCCTTGGAGTAGGGCGGGCCGGCGGTCTGCTTCTCGCCGTAGGGGGCGAAGAAGGGCGCGAGGATCGCGAACAGCACCACCAGGACGGTGCCGGCGAGGCCGAACACGAACCGCTTCTGCCGCAGCGCGCGGCGGAAGAACGACGAGGGAGGGGGAGCCGTCGCGGGCCCGGCTGCGGTGGTGTCGGGGGGAGTCGTGGCACTCATGACGAGATCGCCGTCCTCGCTCGGGGCGTCAGCAGGATGGACAGGACGTCGGCGACGAGGTTCACCACGATGTAGACGCCGGCGATGATCATGCTGAGCGCCTGCACCATCGCCACGTCGTGGTTGCGGACCGAGTCGACGAGCTGGCGGCCCACGCCGGGGTACTGGAACAGCGTCTCGACCAGGACCACGCCACCGGCCAGCCAGGCCAGCTGGAGCGAGACCACCTGGATGCCGGGCACGATCGCGTTGAGCAGGGCGTGCTTGCGCATCACCACCGGCTCGGGGATGCCCTTGAGCCGGGCCAGCTCGACGTAGTCGCTGTCGAGCACCTCCAGCAGCGTGGCCCGGACGATGCGGGAGACGTACGGCGTGACCGCGATGACCAGTGTGAGGACCGGCAGCACCATGCTCTTGGGCTCGTCCCACGGGGCGCCGCCCGGCGCCACGAGCGTGACCGCGGGGAAGATCTTGAAGACCGTCGTGGAGAAGACGGACACCAGCAGGATGCCGGTCACGAACTCCGGCACACCGGCCAGGGCCAGCAGGATCGTCTGGATGACGGTGTCGGGGCGCTTGCGTCGGTAGTGCGAGGAGATCATCGCGATGCCGAAGGCGAGCGGCACCATGGCCAGGGCCGAGAGCAGCACGAGCACCAGCGAGTTGACGACGCTGCTGGAGATCTGGCCCCAGACCGGCTGCTGGTTGGCCAGCGAGGTGCCGAAGTCGCCGGTGAGGAGGCCGCCGAGCCAGTCGAAGTAGCGGGTGATGATCGAGTCGCCGATGCCGAGCTGGGCCTCGAGCTGCTCGCGACGGGCGACGTTCGTGCCGTAGTCGCGGCCGAGGATCGCGCGGACCGGGTCGCCGAGCGCGGCGGTGGCCAGGAAGACCACGATCGAGACGAGCCACAGCGTCAGCACGGCCAGGCCGAGGCGGCGCGCGAGCCAGATGCCCCACGCCGCCCCGCCGGAGCGTCCCCGAGGAGGTGCGACCTCCGCGAGCGGATCAGGGAGAGTCGCTTCCTGTGTCATGTCAGAGGGAGACCTTGCGGAACCCGTAGTTGCCGAGCGGGAGGTACTTGCTCGGCTCGAGGCCCTGCACGGTCGAGCCGTAGGCGTCCACCTGCTGGCGGAAGCCCCAGATGATGTAGCCGCCCTCGTTGTACTCGATCTCCTGCGCGTCGTGGAGCAGCGAGGCGCGCTTGGTCTCGTCGACCTCCTTGGCCGCGGCGTTGACCAGGTCGCGGTGGTCGGCGTTGTCCCAGTGCGTCTCGTTGTAGGTGCCGCCCTGGTCGGGCGGGAACGTGCCCACGACGGCCTGGGGGATGTAGTTGCGCGTGTTCCAGAAGTCCTGGGCGAACGTGTAGGACAGGTAGTCGTCGTCGTAGAACGGCGTCTTCTTGGTGACCTTCACGTCGACGCCGGCCGCCTTGGCCTGCTCGGCGAACAGGTTCGCCGCGGGAACAGCCACCGAGCCGATGTCGTCACCGGTGAACAGCTCGACCTGGAGGTCGGAGACACCGGCCGAGGCCAGCAGCGACTTGGCCTGGTCGAGGTCCTGCTCGCGCTGGGGGAGGTCCTTGGCGTAGGCCACGTCGAGCGGGGCGTACATGTCGTTGCCGAGCGAGCCGTAGCCGCTGAGCGTCTGGTCGATCATCGCCTGGCGGTCGACGATCAGGCGCATGGCCTGGCGGACCTTGACGTCGTTGAACGGTGCCTGGTCCACGCGCATCGTGAACGGGACCCACTGCCCGCCCTCGGCGGTGAGCACGCCGGCGCCGGCGCCCTTGATGGTGTCGACCAGGTTGTAGGGCAGGTTGTCGAGGGTCTGGATCTGACCGGCCTGCAGGGCGTTGACCTTGGCGTTGTCGTCGGCGAAGTCCTGGATGACCAGCTCGTCGAGGAACGCCGACTCGCCCCAGTAGTCGTCGAAGCGGGTGAAGGTGCTGGTCTTGCCCGCCTCGAACGACTGGTAGGCGAACGCGGCCGTGCCGACCGGCTTGCTCGGGTCGAACTCCCCGCCGGGGATGATGCCGAGGGTGTACTCGGCCAGGAGCGAGTCGAGGATCGCGTAGGGGGTCTTCAGCACGATCTGCAGCGTCGCGTCGTCGACGACCTTCGAGGACTGGAAGTCGATGATCTGCGACAGCTGGCCACCGGCGGACAGCGGCGCCTTGGGGTCCGCGACGCGGCGGATGCTGAGCCAGGCATCCTCGGCCGTGACCGGGGCGCCGTTGTGGAAGGTGGCGCCGGAGCGCATCTTGACCGTCCAGGTGATGGCGTCCTTCGACGGCTCGACGGACTCGGCCAGGGCCGGCTGGAGCTCGTAGTTGTTGTCCCAGATCAGCAGCGGCTCGTAGAGGTTGAGGCACCGGGCGATGTCGGCCGCGGTCACCGGCTGGTGCGGGTCGAGGGTGTCCTTGGCGCCGCCGCCGGTGGCGCCGTGGACCAGCCGTCCGCCCGAGCTCTGCGGGCCACCGCCACCGCCACCGCCGCCTCCGCCGTCGTCCCCGCCGCACGCCACGAGGAAGCTGCTGCCTCCGATGGCGGCCGCGCTGACTCCGGAGTAGCGGAGCAGCTGGCGTCGTGAGATGTTCCAGTGGCCGGGTGAGTTCTGGTTCACTTTGTGAGCCCCTTGTTGCGCAATGCGAACGGGATTGTGGTAGACGCAACATAGGCGTGAAGCTGGCGAGAATCAATGAACTGAAGGGAAAACAGAGGAGATGTCGGATTCTCCCGCCCGTCCCGGTTCCCCGCGGGTGCAGTCGGTGGAGCGCGCCGCCGCGCTCCTGCGTGCCGTGGCGCTCGCCACCGGCCAGGACGGGACAGCCACGGCGCTGGCCGAGGCGGTCGGGCTCAACCGCACCACCACCTGGCGGATCCTGACCACGCTCGAGGAGCAGCGCCTGGTGAGCCGCGACGACCGGAGCGGCGTCTACTCGCTCGGGTTCGGGTTCCTCGACCTGGCCGGGCAGGCGGGCGGCGTGGCGCTGGCCCGGATGGCGCGGGTCGTGCTGCACGAGCTGTCCCAGCGCGCGGGGGAGACCGCGGCGCTCGCGGTCGTCCGCAACGGGGTGCTGACCTATGTCGCCGAGGTGACCGCCGACGCGGTGGTGGCGGCCGGCTGGCGCGACCGCGAGGTGTCGATGCACGCGACCTCGACGGGCAAGGTGCTGCTCGCCTACTCCGACGCCGAGGACGTCCGCGTGCTGCTGCGGCAGCCGCGCGGCACCCGGCTGCCCCGGCACACCTCCACCACCATCACGACGTACGCCGCACTGGAGAAGGAGCTGGCCCTCACCCGCGAGCGGGGCTTCGCGGTGTGCCGCGGTGAGTTTGAGAGCTCGGCGTGGGGGGTCTCGGCTCCCGTCCTCGACGTGACCGGCCGTCCGGTCGCGGTGGTCAGCCTCTGGGGGCCGAGCGAGCGGCTGACGGACGACCGCTTCGAGCCGCTCGGTGCCCTCGCGATGTCGGCGGCCGCGGAGATCGCCGGGCGCCGGACGTCGTCGCAGCGCGCGTCGCGCCCCGGATCACCCGCCACCGGCACCACAATCGCCCCACCACCACGGAAGAAAGAGGATCTGAGCGTTGAGTGACGACACCCCCAGCCGGCCCGGACGCACGGAGCCGGACCGGACCCGCCTGCCCCTCGACGTCGACACGACGGCGCGCCCGATCCGCCCGGTCGAGACACCGCCGAAGTCGCCCAACGTGGTGGTCGTCCTCATCGACGACATGGGGTTCGGCGCCTCCTCGCCCTACGGCGGGCCGTGCGAGATGCCGACCGCGCAGCGCCTGGCCGACGAGGGCCTGCGCTACAGCAGGTTCCACGTCACGTCGCTGTGCTCGCCGACGCGGCAGGCGCTGATGACCGGTCGCAACCATCACTCGGTCGGCATGGGCGTCACCTCGGAGATGTCGACGCCCGAGCCGGGCTACCACGGCTACCGGCCCCCGAGCGCTGCCACGATCGCGCAGATCCTCAGCGGCAACGGCTACTGCACCGCAGCCGTCGGCAAGTGGCACCAGACGCCACCGGTCGAGGTCAGCCCGTCGGGTCCGTTCCCGCGCTGGCCGATGGGGGAGGGCTTCGACTACTTCTACGGCTTCATGGGCGCGGAGATGAACCACTGGTACCCGCAGCTCTACCAGGGCCGCTACGCCTTCGAGCCCGACAAGCTGCCCGAGGACGGCTACCACCTCTCCGAGGACCTGGCCGAGCGGGCGATCTCGTGGATCGAGAACCAGCAGGCGATCACCCCCGACCGCCCGTTCTTCACCTACGTCGCCTTCGGCGCCACCCACGCGCCGTTCCACGTGGCGCCCGAGTGGCGCGACAAGTACGCCGGGAGGTTCGACGACGGCTGGGACGCCCAGCGGGAGGCGACCCTCGCCCGGCAGAAGGAGCTCGGCATCGTGCCGGAGTCGACGGACCTCGCGCCGTGGGCCGAGGGCGTCCCCCACTGGGACGAGCTCGACGACGACGCCAAGCGCGTCGCCGCCAGGTTCATGGAGACCTACGCCGGCTTCGCCGAGCACACCGACGCACAGGTCGGTCGCCTCGTCGACGCCCTCGACGAGATGGGCGTGCTCGAGGACACGCTGATCTTCTACCTGCTCGGCGACAACGGGGCCTCGGGCGAGGGCGGTCCGCGCGGCACCTTCCGCGAGCACCTCGTCGGCCACGGCATCCAGGACGAGACCGCCGACATGGCCGCCCGGCTCGACACGCTCGGCGACCCGACGACGTACGCCATCTATCCCGTCGGCTGGGCGCTGGCGATGAACACGCCCTACCCCTGGACCAAGCAGCTCGCCCACCTCGGCGGCACCCGCGACGGGATGATCGTGCGCTGGGGCAACGGGATCGCCGCCCGCGGCGAGATCCGGCACCAGTGGCACCACGTGATCGACGTGCTGCCGACGATCCTGGAGGCCGCCGGGGTCCCCGCGCCGGACGTCTTCGGCGGCGTGGAGCAGCAGCCGATCGAGGGCACCAGCCTCGCCTACTCCTTCGACGAGGCGGAGGCGCCCGACCGCCGCAGCACCCAGTACTTCGAGATGATCGGCAACCGCGGCATCTTCCACGAGGGCTGGACCGCCGTCACCCAGCACAGCATCCCGTGGGAGATGGTGGGGGACGACAAGCCGCCGTTCGACGAGGACGTCTGGGAGCTCTACGACCACACCAGCGGCGACTGGAGCCAGGCGCACGACGTCGCGGCCGAGCACCCCGACAAGCTGCGCGAGATGCAGGAGCTCTTCATGCAGGAGGCGGCGCGCTACCACGTGCTGCCGCTCGACGACCGGGTCACCGAGCGCGAGAACCCCGACGTCGCCGGCCGCCTCGACCTGCACCTCGGGCGCTCGTCGCTCTCCTTCGGGCCGCGCGTCGGCCGGCTCACCGAGGAGGCGGCGCCCAACGTGAAGAACCGCTCCCACGTGATCACCGCGGACCTCGAGGTCGTGACGGGCACCAACGGTGTCGTGGCGGCCCAGGGCGGGCGCTTCGGCGGGTGGTCGCTCTACGTCGTCAACGGCGTCCCGCACTACGCCTACAACTTCGTGGGACGCGACCTCACGGTCGTGCGTGGCGGCAAGCCGATGACGCCTGGGCGCCACGACCTGGTCGTGCGCTTCGACTACGACGGGGGGCCGGTGGGCAGCGGGGCGGACGTGACGCTGCAGGTCGACGGCGTCTCCGTCGGCACCGGTCGGATCCCGGTGACCACCGCCTACTACTTCTCCTTCGACGAGACCTTCAACGTCGGCGTGGACCGTGGCACCCCGGTCGTCGACGACTACCTCCCGGTGCGCAACACCTTCGAGGGCCTCATCCACCGGGTCCGCTTCGACCTCGACGAGGTGGTCGACCCCGGCACGGTCGAGGGCCGGGAGCGCGGGGTGATGGTCCACCAGTGAGCGGCTGCTGCTCCCCGTCGGGGCCGGGTGGCGAGGCCCGACCGGCCTCCCCGCCCACCGGCGTACGACGTGCCGGCGACCCGCGTGAGGGGCTGGTGCACCTGGCCGGTGCCACCGTCTCGGTGGGCAGTGACGACCCCGACCACCCCGAGGAGTGGCCGGTGCGTGAGGTCACGCTCGCGCCGTACCTCATCGGCACCTGCGCGGTGACGAACGACGAGTTCGCGGCGTTCGTCGCTGCGACCGGGCACCGCACCGATGCCGAGGCCTTCGGCTGGTCGTTCGTCTTCGGCGGCCTGCTGCCCGACGACTTCCCGCCCACCCGCGGGGTCGCCGCTGCGCCGTGGTGGCGCGAGGTGCACGGCGCGGACTGGGCGCACCCGGAGGGCCCGCGGTCCGACGTGGCCGATCGGGCGGACCACCCGGTGGTGCACGTGTCGCGGCGCGACGCCGAGGCGTACGCCGCCTGGTGGGGCGGGCGGCTCCCGACCGAGGACGAGTGGGAGCACGGCGCGCGCGGCGGACTGGTGGGCCAGCCGTTCCCGTGGGGGTCCGAGCTCGAGCCGGGCGGCGAGCACCGGATGAACGTGTGGCAGGGGACGTTCCCCAGCGACGACACCGGCGCCGACGGCTGGCGCGGCACCAGCCCGGTCGCGGCCTTCCCGGCCAACGGGCTCGGGCTCCACGGCACGACCGGCAACGTCTGGGAGTGGTGTGCCGGCGCCTGGTCCGACACCGATCCCGACGGCGTCAGCCGCGGTGGCTCCTACCTCTGCCACGCGTCGTACTGCCGGCGCTATCGCGTCTCGGCCCGCCAGTCGCATGCGGCCGACTCGACCGCGGGCAACCTCGGATTCCGGGTCGCCGCCGACCTCTGAGGTCCGACGATGGCCGCGGTGGGTCAGCGCAGCAGGATGCCGCGCAGTGCCAGCGCGCCGAGCAGACCCAGCCCGGCGACCATGGCGAGCCCGGTGACCGCGACCAGGCGGGCCCGGCCCAGCCACACGAACCCCAGCACCCCGCCGAGGCCGACCAGCAGCACGAGGAGCGCCACCTGCCCGGTGCCGACGACCGAGAAGTGGGCGACCAGCAGGCCCACTGCGACGAGCGAGAGTGCCGTACGCCGCCAGGCCAGGAGCGTGCGCTCGTACTGGTCCTCCAGGCCGACCGGGGCGCCTGTCACAGGACCAGCACCACGAGCAGTGCGGCGACCACCACCAGCGCGAGCGAGAACCACGCCAGCGCGATCGTGCCCGGCAGCGGGCGGCCCAGGCGCATCGCGCGCTCGGCCGCGGCCCAGCGCACCCAGGACGCGGCGGCGCCCAGCAGCCCGAGCAGCACGAGCGTGACGGCGAGCGCCGTCTGGAGGCCGCGCGGACCGTCGAGGTCGACCGCGTCGAGCGCCACCCCGCCGGCGAGCAGGGCCATCGAGGTGCGCACCCACGCCAGGAAGGTGCGCTCGTTGGCGAGGCTGAAGCGCTGGTCGGGATCGGTGCCCTCCCGGTAGACCCAGGATGGCCAGCCGACGCGCTGGTCCGGACGTCCGCTCACGCAGGCGACTCTAGAGGGGTGACAGGCCGTACCGTTCACGGCTGGCCCGAAATGCAGAGCAGCGGCGCCACCCGAGGGGTGACGCCGCTGCTGTCAGCTCGAGAGCCGAAGGCTCACGCCTTGCCGAGGATGCGGTTCAGGTTGGTACCGCAGACCGGGCAGACGCCCTTGGCCATCTTGGTGCCCTTGTCGTTGACCTTGATCTCGCCCTCCGCCTCGCGCTTCTCCTTGCACTTGACGCAGTAGAACTCACCGCTCCAGGTCTCCGCCATGACGGCCTCCTTGCTTCGTTACTTCTTGGTCGTCGCGACGGGAGAATGATCGGGGAAGCCCGCCGGGGAACCTGGCGGTCGCCAGCGCTCCGCGCCCGACCCTACGCCACGCGTGGGTCACGCTCACGCACCACACGCGCTGAGCGTGAAACCCGATGAATTCACGCTCAGCGCGATCAGTACCCTCGCTGCATGTCCCAGACCCCTCCAGACACCTCTGCGAACCTCGGCCACCTGCGACTCGAGCGCCCCTCCGAGGGGGTCGCGCTGCTCACCCTCGACAACCCGGGGATGCGCAACGCGATGAGCGACGAGATGACCTCCTCGTGGGCCGCGGCGATCGATCAGCTCGCCGCCGACACGACGCTGCGTGCCGTGGTCGTCACGGGCGAGGGAAGCGCCTTCTGCTCCGGCGGCAACACGTCGTGGATCGCCAGCGAGCCCGACGCGAGCGTCGACCACCTCCGCCGGCGGATGCTGCCGTTCTACCGGGCATGGCTCTCGATCCGGCAGCTCGAGGTGCCCACGATCGCCGCGGTCAACGGCCCGGCCATCGGCGCCGGTCTGTGCCTCGCGCTGGCGTGCGACATCCGCTACGCCGCAGCGGGCGCCAAGCTGGGCATGCCGTTCAACAAGCTCGGCATGCACGCGGGGATGGCCGGCACCTGGCTGCTGCCCCAGGTCGTGGGGCCCGCACACGCGCGCGACCTGCTCCTGACGGGCCGGGTGGTCGAGGCCGACGAGGCGTTGCGGCTGGGCATGGTCTCGCGGGTGGTCGACCCCGACGGCTTCCTCGACGAGGTGCTCGCGACCGCGGCCGGCATCGCCGCGACCGCGCCGATCGCCAGCCGGCTGACCAAGATCGCGCTCGCCGACGGCGGCCACGCCGACTTCGATGCGGCGCTCCAGTGGGAGGCACTGGCCCAGCCGGTCACCCTGGCCACGGCCGACCTGCAGGAGGGCATCCGTGCCGCGCAGGAGAAGCGCACGCCGGAGTTCCGGGGTCACTGAGCGTCGGATCGACCTCCACCCCTGTGGACAGACCTGTGGACGAGGTGGGGACGGTCGACCGCCCGCGGATCGCCGTACGCTGCGGGTGACCAGCGCGTACGACACCTCGTGGCTTGTGGAGGAGGACCAGGTGAGCCCGACGACACCGTCAGGGGAGGCCCGCGGCCCGGTCGCGACCCTGCGCCGGATCGCGTTCCTCATGGAGCGCCAGCGTGAGGAGACCCGCCGCATCGAGGCGTTCCGCAACGCCGCGCGCACCATCTTGCCGCTGCCCGAGGAGGAGGTACGCCAGCGGGTGGAGGCCGGGACGCTCACCGAGCTGAGTGGGATCGGGCCCAGCACGGCCGCGGTCATCACCGACGCGGCGAACGGTGTCGTCCCCGAACGTCTGGTCGAGCTCGAGAAGACGGCCGGGCCGCTCGCGACGGGCGGCGAGGAGCTGCGCGCGCGGCTGCGGGGCGACCTGCACTCCCACTCCGACTGGTCCGACGGCGGCTCGCCGCTGGAGGAGATGGCGATGACGGCCATGGAGCTCGGCCACGACTACCTCGTGCTGACCGACCACAGCCCCCGGCTGCGGGTCGCCAACGGGCTCAGTCCCGAGCGGCTCACCCGCCAGCTCGGCGTCGTCGAGGCGGTCAATGAGCACCTCGACGGCGCGTTCACGCTGCTCAAGGGGATCGAGGTCGACATCCTCGACGACGGCTCGCTCGACCAGACGCCCGAGATGCTCGACCGGCTCGACCTCCGGGTGGCCTCGGTGCACTCCAAGCTCAAGATGGACGCGGCGCCGATGACGAAGCGGATGCTCGGCGCGGTCCGCAACCCCCACACCAACGTGCTCGGCCACTGCACCGGCCGCCTGGTGACCGGCAACCGTGGCACCCGTGGCCAGAGCCAGTTCGACGCGAAGGCGGTCTTCGGCGCGTGCGCAGAGAAGGGAGTGGCCGTCGAGATCAACTCGCGCCCCGAGCGGCGTGACCCGCCGACGAAGCTGCTCGAGCTCGCCCGCGACCTCGGCTGCCTGTTCTCGATCGACTCCGACGCACACGCGCCGGGCCAGCTCGACATGCTCGACTTCGGCGCCGCGCGGGCCACCGAGGCGGGCATCGACCCCGACCGGATCGTCAACACCTGGGAGCGCGACCGGTTGCTGGAGTGGGCCTCAGCGCGCCTGTGAGCCGCGCGTTGGAGCACCACAGTGTGGGTGGGGACGGCTAGATTCGGCCTCATGAGCACGCCCGACGTGGAGGTCCGCCGCTCACGTCGCCGCCGTCGCACGGTGTCGGCCTACCGTGACGGCGAGCGCATCATCGTGCTCATCCCCGCGTCGATGAGCAAGCGTGACGAGGCCACCTGGGTGGCCGACATGGTCGCGAGGATCGAGCGCCAGGAGAAGCGCAGGCTGCGCTCCGACGACGAGCTGGTCGCCCGCGCGGCCAAGCTCAACGACCTCTACTTCGGGGGCCTGGCCGTGCCGACGTCCGTGCGGTGGGTGACCAACCAGAACGCCCGCTGGGGGTCCTGCACGCCGGGCGACCGCACGATCCGGCTCAGCGACCGCCTGCAGCAGATGCCCGCCTGGGTGGTCGACTACGTCATGGTCCACGAGCTCGCGCACCTGCTGGAGGCCAACCACACCCCCGAGTTCTGGGCGTGGGTCGACCGGTTCCCGCGGGCCGAGAAGGCCAAGGGCTACCTCGAGGGCTACTCGGCCGGGGCGCGGCTCGAGCCCCCACCCGGCGGCGCGGACGAGCCGCTCGACTGAGCGTCCCCGGGGCTCGTCGCAGGCCTCAGCGGTCGCGGACCCGCGCCACCGCGACGTCGATGAGGGCGTACATGTCCTCGAACGTCTCCGGCAGCGCGTCCACCGGCCACCAGCGCACGTCGAGCGACTCGTCGCTCGTCGCGTGGGAGCCGTCGGGGTCGGCGACGGCGAGGAAGCGCACGTCGAGGTGGTGCACGGTGCCGCGCTCGGAGCAGAACTCGACGGCGTGCGCGTCGAGCGACAGCGGCTCGGGGTCGAAGTCGAAGACCGTCAGCCCCGACTCCTCGACGAGCTCACGTCGCGCGCCGTCCGCGAGCGAGGCGTCGCCGGGCTCGAGGTGGCCGCCGAACGCGAGCCACGCCCCGGCCTTGCGGTGGTGGTTGAGCAGGACGGCGTCGGCGCCGGGGGAGACGACGATGGCGCCCGCCGTCAGGTGATCGGGGAAGCAGGCCTTGGCGAGGCCGTCGGAATGGGCCGCGAGGTGCGTCAGGTAGCGCTCGCGGAGGGCTTCCTGACCGGGGGACGGCGGCGTCCAGCCGGCCAGCACCGCGACGGCGCTGGCGTGGAGGTCCGGGTTCACTCGGCCGGTCGGGGGGAGTCGCCGGACCCGGGCCCGTCGAGCAGGTCGCGCAGCTCGGCGTCGAACTGCTCCTCCGAGAGCTCGCTCGGTGCGTCCGACCCCTCGCGGAAGCCCAGGGGGTCGTCGAGATCTGCCGCGCTGGGCAGGAGGTGCGGCGACATCCACACGCCGTCGCGGGCCTCGGCGCCCTGACGGGTCCGCAGCGATCCCCAGAGGGTCGAGGCGTCGCGCAGCCGTCGGGGGCGCAGCTCGAGGCCGACCAGGGTGGCGAAGGTCTGCTCGGCCGGGCCGCCCGCGGCGCGCCGGCGGCGTACGGTCTCCTGCAGCTTGGCGGCGGCGGGCATCCGCTCGGCGGTGGCCTGGCTCACGACCTCGTCGACCCAGCCCTCGACGAGCGCGAGCGTGATCTCGAGCTTCTCCAGCGCGGCCTTCTGCGCCGGCGAGGGCTCGGGGTCGAACAGGCCCCCGGCGAGCGCGTCCTGCATCGCCTCGGGGTTGGTCATGTCGATGTCGCGCAGCTTGGACTCCATGCCGGAGGTGTCGAAGTCCATGCCCGCGCCGTACTCGGCGACGGCGCCGATCAGGTGGTCGCGCAGCCACGGGACGCCCGCGAACAGGCGCTGGTGCGCGGCCTCGCGCAGCGCGAGGTAGAGGAGGACGTCGTCGGCGGTGACGTCGGGCAGGTCCGCGGCGAAGGCGTCGACGTTGGTCGGCAGCAGCGCCGCCTTGCCGATCGGGCCGAGCGGGAGGCCGATGTCGGAGGCGCTCAGCACGTCGCCGGCGAGCGCACCGAGACCGCTGCCGACCTGGGAGGCGACCATCGCGCCGCTGGCCTTGCCGAGCATCGCCATGAGGGGTCCGGCGAGCTGGCGCATCTCCTCGGGCATCGCCTGGCCGAGGGCGGCGGTGGCGGAGCCGGCGATCGGCTCGACGAGCACCTTCCACACGTCGATGGTCTCCACGATCCACTCCGCCCGCGACCAGGCCGCGGTGGTGGTCACGCCGGAGGGGAACTCGGTGGTGGTGTCGAGCCAGTGGTCGGCGAGCCGCACGGCGTCGGCGACGGCGCCGGACTGCGCGGCGCTCACGGTCGGGTCGGGCTCCTGCGCGGCGGCGCGGCGCGCCAGGTCGGTCACGGTCTCCCAGTTGACGGGACCGTCGTGCGGCGCGAAGAGGCCCTGCATCTGCGCCATCAGGGCGTTGAGGTCGGGCATCTGCCCGCCACCCGCGCCGAAGCCGCCCATCTGCGAGAAGATCTGCTCGAAGGGCGTGCCTTTGAAGGGGTTGTTGTCGTCGGGGCCCTGACCGGACGGTCCGGAGTCTCCGGGGGTGTCACTCATGGGAGCAACGGTACCCACCGCGCCCAGCCTCGCCGCCCGGCCGCACGCCTACACTCGCCCTCGTGAGCGACCTCGTCCCCGATCCCGTGCGCCTCGTGGACATCCGCGACACCCCCCTCGACGTGGCGGAGGTGGTGGCGTCCCTCGGCGACCCCGGGGCCGGCGGGCTCACGCTGTTCGTCGGGCAGGTGCGCGACCACGACGGCGGCAAGGGCGTCACCGCGCTGGACTACTCCGCGCACCCGACAGCGCTGGCCAGGCTGGAGGACGTGTGCCGCCGGGTCGCCGACGAGCACGACGTCCGCGGCGTGGCAGCCGTCCACCGCGTCGGCCAGCTGGTGATCGGCGACCTCGCCGTCGTCGTCGCCACGACCGCGGCCCACCGCGGCGACGCGTTCGCCGCGTCGCGAGCCCTCATCGACACCCTCAAGGCAGAGGTGCCGATTTGGAAGCACCAGGTCTTCGACGACCGGACCGAGGAGTGGGTCGGCACGCCGTAGGTCGTCCGCACGGGGTTTCGACACGCTCGCTGCGCTCGGCGCTCAACCGTCGAGGTGCGCCTACCCTCGTGGTGTGGAGATCCTGCTGTGGCTCGTGCCCGCCGTCGTCGCGACGGCCCTGGCGATGGCCTGGGTCTCGTGGGTGGGCCGCGACGGGCGCGGCGAGGTCGACCGCGACGTCGCGGTCGAGAAGCTCGGCAAGGCACTCGCCAAGGACCTGCCGGCCAGCAGGCGGCGTACGCCGACCCGCACCGAGCAGCAGCCGCGTGACCGCAGCACCGGCATCGCCGTACGCCCCAGCCACGGGGTCGGCCGCGACGGCGACGCGACCCGCCGCGCCTCCTGAGCCACGACGTGGCCGGGACGCCCCGGCCACAGCCTGCATTCTCCGTTGTTGCGGTCGTTTGAGAGAGTTGCGCCCATGAGTCAGCGGACCAGGGCGGGGATTCTCGCGCTGTGCCTGCTGGCCGTGCTGTGGGGGACCGCCGCATTCGTGCCGCTTCCCTACGTCACCTACTACCCCGGACCGACGGTCGACATCCTCGCCAAGAACGGCGACCAGGAGACCGTCCAGGTCACGGGGCACCGGGCCTACTACGACGACGGCGAGATGAGGATGACGACGGTGTACGTCAGTCAGCCCCAGGAGCGCGTCACCCTGCCCACCCTGCTCAGGGCCTACTTCGACCCCGACGCGGCCGTGTGGCCGCGGTCCTCGATCTACGCCCCCGACGAGACCGACGAGTCGAGCGACCGTCAGTCCGCCGTGGCGATGGTGTCCTCGCAGGACACCGCGTTCGCCGCGGCGCTCACCGAGCTGGGGGAGGAGGTCGACCCGGTCGTCGAGGTCCTCGACGTCACCCCCGACCTCCCGGCGGCGAAGGTCCTGGAGGTGCGTGACGTCCTGCTCGAGGTCGGCGGCACGACCATCACCGAGCCGCAGGACGTGGTCGACGCCGTCTCCGGCGTGAAGGCAGGCGACCCGATCACCTTCGTGGTGCGCCGCGACGGCAAGCGGATGAGCGTCGAGATCACGCCCGAGCAGGTCGACGGCAAGCCGCGGGTCGGCATCACCCCGGGCGTCGGCTACGACTTCCCGTTCCAGGTGAAGGTCGACATCGCCGACAACATCGGCGGCCCCAGCGCCGGGTTGATGATGTCGCTCGCGATCTACGACACCCTCACTCCCGGCTCCATGACCGACGGCGCCGACATCGCCGGCACCGGCACGATCACGCCGGACGGCAAGGTCGGCCCGATCGGCGGCATCCAGCAGAAGGTCGCCGCGGCCCGCGACGCCGGTGCCGAGCTCTTCTTCGTCCCCGCCGACAACTGCAACGGCGTCGGGGGAGTGGACACCGGCACGATGCGGCTCGCGAAGGCGACCACGATGCGCAACGCCGTCCAGACCCTCGCCGACTGGGTCGACG
Source organism: Nocardioides hwasunensis (assembly GCF_014779665.1). Lineage (GTDB taxonomy): Bacteria > Actinomycetota > Actinomycetes > Propionibacteriales > Nocardioidaceae > Nocardioides > Nocardioides hwasunensis. The sequence goes on from NZ_JACXYY010000006.1 coordinate 60,448, forward strand.
ACCACGACGCCGCACTCCCCACCTGCGAGGACACCGACTCATGACCGAGCGACCCGACGACCTGCCCGGCGAGATGGCCGCCGACGCCACCGTCCTGCCCGAGGACCCGGCCCTCGCTGCGGCCGTGCTGGAGATCGAGGCGCACGTCGCCCAGGACGGCTGGGACCAGCCGGCCCGGCTCTACGCGCTCGTCGACACCGCGAGCCTGGTCGCCCAGGAGCCGGCGCTGGCCGCCGCGATGTCGATCGACGGTCCCGGCGACGACGGCTCCTTCACCTCGATCGAGCAGGAGGGCCTGCCCCCCGGGCAGGCGCTCGAGGAGGCGCTCCACACGATCGCGTGGCCCGACAGCGTCAGCGGCTGCGCGGCCGTCATCGAGCGCCTCGTGCTGCCGCCCGACGTCGACGACGACATCCCCGACGACCCGAAGGCCGCCGAGCTGTTCGCACGCGAGCACCCCGACCGCCAGGAGGTCCGGATGGTGGCCGGCGTGACCCGCGCCGGTGCGTCGTACTGCGCCCTCCGGCTGCGCGCGCACGACGACGAGCAGTCGGTCGTCAACGGCACCGAGCTGGTCCCCGGGCTCCTCGAGCTCCTCCACGCGACGCTGCACGACACCCCCCCGAACTCCCAGAACCACGACGACACACCCCCCGACACACCCGAGCAGGGACAGGCATGAGCTCTCCTTTCAACAGACCAGGCGGACCGACCGGACCCGACGGCCCCCAGCGGCCCGGCGGGCAGGGAGGAGGCGGTGGCCAGGGCGGTCCCGGCGGCTCGGGTGGACCACGGTCCGCGGCGCCGTCGCGCCGGCCCGGCGCGCTCGTCATCACCGCGATCATCCTGATCCTCCTCTTCATGCTGCTCAGCGGCTTCGCGTCCTTCTGGACCGAGCGCCTGTGGTTCGGCTCGGTCGGCTACCGCGAGGTGTTCACGACCCTGCTGCTCACCCGGATCGGGCTGTTCCTCGTGTTCGCCGGCCTGATGGCGGCCACCGTCGCGGTGACCCTCGCGATGGCCTACCGCTTCCGCCCGGTCCTGTGGCCGGGCATGCCGGGCATGCCCGACGACGGCATGGACCGCTACCGCGAGGTGCTCGTGCCGCGGATGGGCTGGGTCATCGCGGCGGCGGCCGTGATCATGGGTCTCTTCGCGGGAGCCTCCGCGACGGGTCAGTGGCGCAGCTACTCGCTGTGGCAGCACAGCCAGTCGTTCGGCACCAAGGACCCCTACTTCGGCAAGGACGTCGGGTTCTACGTCTTCGAGCTGCCGTTCTGGCACTACCTCGTCGACTACGCGATGGCCCTCGCGGTGATCGGCCTGCTGGCCACCATCTTGATGAACTACCTCTTCGGTGGCATCCGGCTCTCCGCGCGACCCGGCGAGCGGCTCACCAGCGCCGCCCAGATCCAGGTGTCGTCGCTGCTGGCGATGTTCGTCATCTTCAAGGCGGTCGACTACTGGCTCGACCGCTTCGACCTGGTCACCACCACCGGCTCGATCTTCACCGGCATGGGCTACACCGACGACAAGGCGGTGCTCCCGGCCAAGGAGATCCTGGCCGGCATCGCGATCGTCTGCGCGATCCTGTTCCTCGCCAACATCTGGCGCCGCACCTGGCTGCTGCCCTCGGTCGGCGTCGCGCTGTTCGCGCTGTCGGCGATCATCCTCGGCCTGATCGTGCCGACCCTCGTCCAGGCGCTGCGGGTCAACCCCAACGTGCCCGATCGCGAGGGTCCCTACCTCGCGAAGAACATCGAGGCGACGCGCCAGGCGTTCATGCTCGACCAGATCGAGGAGGAGCGCTTCACGGGCACGCCGCTGGGCCAGGACGGACGGCTCCAGGCTGTGGACGGCATCACCTCCTCGGTGCCCCTGGTGGACCCGAAGGTCGTCAGCCAGACCTTCCAGCTGCAGCAGCAGGTCCGTCCGTACTACTCGGTCGGCGACGTGCTCGACGTCGACCGCTACAACCTCGGCGGCATCGACCGCGCGATCGTGCTCGGCGTGCGCGAGCTCGACCAGGACGGCATCGCGCAGGACAACCAGACGTGGGCCAACCTGCACACCGTCTACACCCACGGCAACGGGATCATCGCGGCGTACGCCAACCAGCGTCCCGAGGACGACGAGCGCCAGTCCACCAGCGTCCAGTGGGCCGAGGGTCAGGAGGCCAACCAGAATGCACTGTCGAGCATGTCCGACGGCTACGAGTCGCGCGTCTACTACGGCGAGATGAGCCCGACGTACAGCATCGTGGGCTCGCGTCCCAACGCCTCGCCGATCGAGCTCGACCTCACCACCGACTCCACCACGACGGACGCGGCGGACGAGGAGGACCGGGCCACGACCTACACCGGCCAGGGTGGGGTGCCGATCGGCAACATCTTCAACAAGCTGCTCTACGCCGTGAAGTACTCCGAGCCCAACCTGATCCTCTCGGGGCGGGTGCACGCGGACTCCAAGATCCTCTACGACCGCAAGCCGCGCGAGATGGTCGAGAAGGTCGCTCCGTGGCTGACCGTCGACTCCGATCCCTTCCCGGCCGTCATCGACGGGCGCATCCAGTGGATCCTCGACGGCTACACCACCACCGACAAGTACCCCGGCTCACAGCGGGCGTCCTTCGAGACGATGACCGAGGACGCGCTGCAGGACGACAACGCGTTCGCCACGCTGCCGACCGACGAGGTCAACTACCTGCGCAACTCGGTGAAGGCGACCGTCGACGCCTACGACGGCACGGTGACGCTCTACGCGTGGGACGACGAGGACCCGATCCTCAAGGCCTGGTCGGAGGTCTTCCCCGGCACCGTGCAGCCGAAGGACGCCATCCCGGACTCGCTGATGCCGCACCTGCGCTACCCGGAGGACCTGTTCAAGGCCCAGCGCTACCAGTACCAGCGCTACCACATCACCGAGGCGCAGGCATGGCTCGAGGGCTCCGAGCGCTGGGAGGCGCCGAAGGACCCGCAGGCCACGGACAAGCGGCAGCCGCCCTACCGGCTGTTCACCGACAACGACGGCAACCAGACCTGGTCGCTCACCTCGGTCTACGTGTGGCCCAAGCGCGACAAGCTGGCCTCCTTCATGGAGGTCAACAGCGACGCCACGTCGGACGACTACGGCAAGATCTCGGTCAAGGAGCTGCCTGACGAGGGCACCGACGGACCGCGCCTGATCGCGAACACGCTCAGCACCGACGACGAGGTCCGCGACAAGCTGCTGCCCTACACCAACGGTGACGCCGACATCATCTACGGCAACCTGCTCACCCTGCCGGTGGCCGACAGCTTCATGTACGTCCAGCCGCTCTACACCCGACGGCAGAACGAGTCGGCGTTCCCGGTCCTGACGTTCGTCCTGGTGTCCTACAAGGGCAACGTCGGCATCGGCACCACGCTGACGGCCGCGATCGGCGACGCGCTGGACGCCTCGTCGAACGGCGGGTCCTCCGACGGCGGTGACGGTGGGGACGGCGGGTCGACCGAGACGCCGACCGAGTCCCCGACCGCCGAGCCGACCGAGACGCCCTCGGGCGAGCCGTCGACCAACCCCCCGTCGGGCAATACCCAGCAGCAGATCCGCGACCTGCTCCAGCAGGCCGAGGACAGGTTCACGCAGGCCGACCAAGCGCAGCGCAACGGCAACACCGTGCGGTGGGCCGAGCTGATGGAGGAGGCCCGCCAGCTGATCGAGGAGGCTGTCGCACTGGCCGACTGACCCCGATTTGGGTCTGCCCCGACCGCCCCTGTAGTGTTCTGTTCACCGACGCGGGGTGGAGCAGCTCGGTAGCTCGCTGGGCTCATAACCCAGAGGTCGCAGGTTCAAATCCTGCCCCCGCTACAAAAAACAAGGCCTGACCTGCGGAAACGCAGATCAGGCCTTGTTGCTTGGTGGGGCTGTTCCCCACTAATTCCCCACTTCGAACTCAGACGGCGCGCAGTCTCGGGCTGTTGCTCGGCAGCACCATGACGCTCGCCGCCCGTGTGGGCTGCGTCTTACGGCCCAAGTAGCCAGCCGTGACGTTGGTGTCTGCGTGGCCGAGTTGGTTGGCAATCTCGGCCAGGGCACAGCCGTGCTCATCCATCCATGACGCGACGGTGCGCCGGAAGGTGTGGGTACCTGCCCACTGCACACCGGCTGTCGCGAACACTCGTCGCAGTGCCTTGGAGACGTTGTTGCGGTCGCGGGGCTGGCCTGCCTTGGTCGCGAAGTAGGTCACGCCGAAGACCAGTCCTTTAGTCCCGTAGTTCTCAGCTCGGGTACGCAGTCGCTCAGCGAGGTCTGGCGACATTGCGAGCACGCGGTCAGCCTGATCGGTCTTGGTTCCTCGGACGTGAACGGTGGCCGCGTCGAGGTCGAGGTCTGTCCAAGAGACGCAGTGCAGCGCCTCGTGGATGCGCACGCCGGTCCCGAAGAGGAATGCAGAGAGGTCGCCCACGTCGGCCTTGGCCGTGTCGGCAGTCTCCTGCACCAAGAGGGCTTCTTCCGGAGTGAACGCGCGTCGGGTGTCGAGATGCCGCTTGCCGCAGTCGTAGTCGCAGTCCTCGTTGCTGCACTTCCTGTCACCGGCGCTACCGGGCTTCACCCCCGGAGTGCGGACACGGTGCATCACGCTCGACGGGATAGCGCCACGACGCTCCGCAAGCGCGAGGATGCCGCTCAGCACCTTGCGCGAGCCCTTGGCAGCCGCCGGGCCGCGCTCGTCCGCGATGGTCGTCAACCATGCCTCGATGCGCGCCACGTCGTTGGCCCGTCCGATGGTGAGGTTGGCGAGACTGCTGCCCTTGACGGAGTTCTTCACGTACCCGCGATAGTCGCGCATCGTGTTGGTGCTCTTGCCCTCACGGTCCTTCCAGTCCAGCCACACGTCAGCGGCCTGAGACACGCTCGTCTTGTCGTTGAGCACGGTGTCCCCGCCCCGGAACTCCTTCTCGGCGGCATCCACCTTGGCTTGCAGCGCGCGCCGGATGGTCTCCTCCGACTTCGACTTGACGCTGACTGTCACCTCGCGACGGGTGTTGTTGTCGTCGCGGTAGTACCCGCGCGCCTGTGACGTCTTCGGCATGGTCGGGTGCGGAACAACAGTGATCTTGCCGAGGGTGTAGGGCAGTGCTGCTGGTCGTGCCATGTCGTGGGTCCTCCGTGTGGTGGTCGCTGACGACCATCCTCTCACAGTTTGTGGGGAATAGTAGTAACGGTTCAAAAGTGCCGCGCGCGCCGGGAGCGTCGGCGTGTTGCCGTGCAATGGATGGTTTGGTTCGCCGTCGTGTCGGGACAATGAGCAGCATGCGAACTGAGCGATCTGCGGAAGAGGTACGGCGCGCTTGCCAGGAACAGATCGCCCTACTTGTGCGATCTGCCGCTAGGTATGACTTGGGCGACCACCTTGAACACCTGACCATGGCCACGCGGCTCAGGGTCCTCCTGCACCACAACCCGAAGCGCCGATCGCATGCCCTGCTGGCGCAGGCGGGGGTGCTGGATCAAGCCGTGTTCACGAGCACTTGCGCGGACTTCGCGCCGGAGGACTACATGCCTCAGAAGTCGAGTCTCACGTTGACCAGAATGGACTTCGACCCCCGCGGTTGTGATGGTTTATATGTTCCCCGGTTGAACAATTTCCAGCCGGCGTTCCCTGCCAAGAGTCTTCCTCTGCGCCTGCAAGTTCATCGTCTGACGCACAAGATTGAGGTACGGAGGTCGGGCAGGGGTTGGCAGTTCGATGCGTGGTGGAAACAACCGGTCCTACGAAACATGCACAACAACTCCTTCACGCGGTCTGACTTGGTGTTGGTGACCGCCAACCAGGACGGCGGCGCACACTTCGACCCATCGCTAGACGCTATGCATCACGCGCTGACGCGCGGCAACTCGATGGGCATGTTCGCAGAAGATGTCCCGTTCGAGTCACCCGTGCCCCCAGCTCTACGCCAGATCACTTGGGAACTGCACGCGGCATTGGCTGAGCGTCGTCCTGAGATGTTGGAACTGTTGCGGCCCGATGAGCGTGTGCTGGCGTCCGCTGAATCTCTGTAGCTGAGGGTGCGGACGTGCCGGTGTTCGTTACGACGCCGGCACCGTCGCGGTGGGCCGGAACTAGGTCACGTAGAGCGGAGCGCCAGTACCAATCACGCGGAGTTCGATGCTCGGGTTCGACGCCAGTGCCTCGGATCGGCTGACGCAACCGCCAGGTCGTCTCGCGAGAGTTCGGCCAAGTCACCGGGCTTTGTCGAAGCAAGCCGACGAGCCGCTTGGAAGAGGTATCGCTCCTGTTCAAGAATGGCACGCACGCGAGGTCCCCCGAACAGACTCGCTTCCGCGAGGAGCGGGTACGCCCGCTGAAGCCAAGCGTCGTGCATGTCGTCCATCTGCTCAGGGTTGTTGATGTTGGTGTCGTCTGGCGGATCGAGCCGCCACCGCATGAGGCCGACGTATGCGTTTGCGCGGCGCTCCCACGCACGGGCGCGATGTTCCCGTCTCGTAATCGATTGCTGGGTAACCAGCACACCCAGCAACACCAGTACGCCCGTCAAGAGTGCCGTAACTACTGACGCCATGGAGGCAGCCTAGGGTGCGCCGTTCTGACAGCGTGCGGCCTCACGGGTTGGAGTTGTCGACTGGGATTCGTGATCCCACTAGCGTTCCTGACGTGCGCGAGACCTGGCTGACCATGAAGGAGGCGGTGGCAGCCAGCGGTGCAAGTGAGAGCACGATTCGCAGGCGGGTTCGAAGAGGTCAGTTGGCAGCTTCGCAGACGCGACCGCTGGTGGTGTCCAAAGCCTCACTAGAGGCGTACATGAGCGCGGAGTCGGACTGGCTCACTTGGGCCCAAGCATGCGAAGTCGTGGGTTGCAGTGAGCCGACTCTGGCACGTCTCATCCAGTCTGGGAGCATTCAGGTACGCGAGGTCCCCAGGGGGGTGCCGTCCCTAGAGTTGAGTTCAGTGCGGGCTGCCGGAACGGTTTGGCGGCGCAAGAGACGGACTGCAGCGAAGCGACGTGACAGGCGGGAGCGGCGGTCGACGAAGTTCGACCCTCCGGACGACGGCCAAGTCTGGGTGGGCTCCGCGGTTGCTGCGGCGGCGCTAGGGATCACTGCGAGCGCTGTGAGGCAGAGAGTCGCTGCGGGGACGCTTCCAGGAGTGATCAAGGCCAGCAAGCTTTGGTTGCGTCGCTCAGACGTCGAGGTCGCCGCCGCCTCTAGACAGTTCCAGGAGCGTGCGCTCCGGGCTGATGCTGAGGCTTGAGAAGAACGGCGAGCCTCGTGTGACAGTCGTACGACCAAACTAGGCTGGGCGTGTGCTGACTTCGCTCCCGACACCGTCCGGTTCAATCACCGCCGCCGAGTTCTTCGCAGGCATCGGTTTGGTTCGGATGGGACTTGAGTCTGCTCAGGTCGATGTGGTCTTCGCTAATGACATCGAGGCTGACAAGTACCAGATGTACGCCAAGCAGTTCGGAGAGGCCGCTGCGTCCCACTTTGCGCTCAAGGACATCGGTAAGGTCAAGAGCGAGCACATGCCGAAGGTGGACTTGGCCTGGGCGTCGTTCCCCTGCACGGACCTGTCTTTGGCCGGGAACCGCAAGGGTCTGAAGGGCGTCCAGTCGGGCACCTTTTGGGAGTTCACGCGCATCTTGGACGAGATGGGCGAGGACGACAGGCCGGGAGTGGTGGCTCTTGAGAACGTTGTTGGTTTGGCGACCTCACACAACGGCGACGACCTTGTTGCGGCCATCCGAGAGTTGAACCGCTTGGGCTACTCCGTCGACGTGCTCACGCTCGACGCTCGACGTTTTGTGCCGCAGTCTCGGCCGCGCCTCTTCCTGGTCGGCGCTAAGACTCCTCCGGATGATGTGGTGGATCCGAACAGCGAACTCCGCCCCGACTGGCTTCAGATCCCGTACGGAGACCCTGCGCTGAAGATGCATCGCGCGGCGTTGCCTGCGCCCCCGGCCCCGCTGACCAGCGGCCTTGGCGACTACGTCGAGCGCACCGGAGTCGAATGGTGGGACGACGAGCGAACCGAACGCTTCATCAGCTCGATGTCCGAGTTTCAGGCTGAGCGCCTCACAGCCCTCAAGAGGCAGAAGTCCACCACCTACCGCACGGCGTACCGTCGCACGCGCAACGGCGTGGCTGTGTGGGAGGTACGACCGGACGACATCTCAGGATGTCTGCGAACAGCTCGCGGCGGTTCCTCGAAGCAAGCCGTGGTGCGGGCTGGTCATGGCAAGGTCAGCGTGCGATGGATGACTCCGCGCGAATACGCGCGTCTCATGGGTGCGGGCGAGTACGACATCGACGGCATCCGGGCCAATCAGGTTCTGTTCGGCTTCGGTGACGCTGTGTGCGTTCCCGTCGTGGGTTGGCTTGCGGAGAACTATCTAGTTCCCCTCGTTCGCGGCGACCTTGCCGCCAAGTCCGACGCACGCGACCTGAAGGCCGTGTGACAGGTCGATGTCCAGCCAGAGCAAGGCTTCGATTTCGCACGCCGTGGCGCGTCCAGCCCGCGGCGACATCCCAGCGCCCATCGTCCAAGAGTTTCGTCGCCTGCTGAAGGTTGCTCTGGATGCTGAGGACACTCAGGGGCGCGCGTGGTCTAACGCCAAGTGGGGCGTGTACGCGTTCTACGACTATGACGGTGAGCCGATCTACGTCGGTCAGACCAACGAGCGGCTTCGAACTCGGGTCCGCCGTCACCTCACCAACCAGCGCACGGATGCAGTGGCAATGCGCATTCTGGATGTATTCGAGGTGGCTGAGCTGGAACTGTGGCCGCTCTGGGAGATGGAGCAGTCGCCGGCGTCCGATCGTGAATCGCGGGATCAGCTCAACGCTATTGAATACAGCGCCTACTTGGCCGCCATTGAGCGGAGCAAGTTCAAGGCCATCTTGAACGAGAAGATTCCGCCACTGTCCGACCCCGTCGAGCTGCCAACCTCCCACCGTTTCGCACTCGTAAGCGACGAGACGCGAGCTGAGCGAGGCCACCCCGACGTCAGGATTGCCCGCCGCGCCGAGACGATCGCTCGGCTGGCTGCGGTGGCACATGAGCGTGGCGAGGTATCGGACGGGCTTCGGCGAGTACTGGTGATCCAGGCCGTGCGCTTGGCGTACCTGTCAGCCGTGCGGCTCGCCGAGGTTGAGGGGCGTGCTGAGCCCGATCCTGCCGCCATTTCAGTGGAAGGACTTGTGGGCTCAGTGCTCTACGAACACGCCGATCCTGAGGGCGAGATGGATGCCTGAGGGCGACGCTGAGATTCCCATGTACGGAAACTCGTACAAGGCTGGCGAGATCGTCGCAGAGCGAATGCTTGTTCCGATCGGGGATTGGTTCGAGGACAAGCGCACACGGGCTGGCCGGGTGAACACGAATGTGATGACGGTCGGATTGATGCTGACGGAGCACATGGCGACAGTCGGGCTCCCCATGACGGAGGCCGACTTCCTCGCAGACTCCCAGGTGCGAGGACTCGGCGGGCGGCGGATCGAAACAATCCTGTCGAACCGCGGGGAGTTTCGCCCGTTTACCTCTGAGGGTGGTCGGACATCGCGCGGGAGCGCGCCCTTGGCTCGTCAGTTGGCAGCCGTCCTGAACCGCGCTGCCGAGAACAGTGGTTACCACCGCGTCGGCAGCCTGTCGCAGGAGCGAGCGCGGGTCAGAATCCAAGAGTGGTTTGTGGCGCGACTTCAGGTCGAGTACTTCAACCAGCAAGGCTTGAGAGCGGATCTTGATCCCCAGTTGCCGATGAGCGCGAGCATCGCGGCGCTTCTGGACGTCGCGCGCCGTCGGGGAGGCAATCTCGCGGGTGCCGTTGCGCAACATCTGGTGGGGGCCAAACTCTGCCTGCGATTCCCGAGCCAAGACGTAGAAAATATGGGCTACACGGTGGCTGATCAGCAGACCGACCGGGCCGGTGACTTCACAGTCGGCGACACTGCAATCCACGTAACGATGGTCGCGGGCTTTCCGCTCTTCGAAAAGTGCAAGCAGAACATTCGAGACGGGTTCCGACCACTGATCCTTGTCCCCAGCTACTACCTAGTTGGCACGCGGCAACAGGTCAGCATGCAGATGGGTGGCGAACGGATGTCTGTTCAAGCTGTTGAAGACTTCGTCGGTACGAATGTTGAGGAGATGGGCGGCCTCACGAGTCTCGGCATTAGGGGAAGTTTGCGAGACCTCTTGATGACGTACAACGAGCGAGTTGCAGCTATCGAGCCCGATCCCTCGCTTCTCATCGTCATCCCCTCCAATCTCTAGAGTGATGCGGAGACTACGGTTGCCGGGTGGCACCTGAATCGTGGGCCAGTTCGCCAAGCACGCGGACTGCAATGCGAGCCAATCGCTCACGCGACACCGGTCCGGAGATGGCCCTGCGCCGGGCGCTACACGCGCAAGGTCTGCGCTACCGCCTCAATGCGCGGCCGTTGCCTCAGATTCGGCGAACCGCGGACATCGTCTTTCGATCCAAGCGCGTGGCCGTCTTCGTCGACGGATGTTTCTGGCATGGATGCCCCGAGCACTATCGCGCGCCCAAGGCGAACGCGCAGTACTGGTCCGCGAAGGTCAATCGGAATGTAGCCAGAGACATCCAGGTCGATGAGATATTGCGCGATGCGGGATGGGTCTCAGTCCGAGTCTGGGAACATGAGGCGATCCCGAGCGCGGTCCAAAAGGTGACTGATGCGCTGACCGACTGCTCGGGGAGTCAGGAGGGCCGCTGAGCCCGAAGGCGAGCCTTGGTCACGCGGGACTTGGCGTTGTGCGCTTCCCTACATTCGTCGCAGCGGCATCCGACGTCGTAGCGGTAGGACGAGCCGTGATCGCCTGCGTCTGCCAGCTCGCCAGACCGCCGCACGCGCGCCATGTACTCGGCATGGCGGACTCGGTGCGCCTCGCGACAAGCGTCGCAGCGGCAGCCGAGGTTCCCGTAACCGTTGGCGGTACCGTGGCGCGGGTCGTCGTCGGCCAACTCAAACTGACTCTGCATAGGAGCATGCTACGTACGGCTTCTAGCCGTCTTGGCAGAACAGCCCTGCGTGAATCGCTAGGCTGCAGCGGTGTCGCCTGGATCTCGTGTGCATCCCTTTGCCCTCGCCGTGAGTCTCGTCAGCTTGTCTGTCGGCCTGCTCGTTGGCGTCACATTGGTGGTCCGAGAGCTGACGGATGACACCCCCGGTCCTCAAGACGCGAGTGTCATCGCTGCCCTAGTCTTCGCTGCGGTCGCAGTCGTAGCGGGATTTGTGGCCCTGCGCAGGGTGGTCGCCCAGTCCGAGCGACCGGGATCAGTCCGGGTTCACGCGCCGCTCTGGGAGGCAGACGATCTGCGAATGGCGTCGCTTAGGGAGTGGGCTTTCGACACGCTCTTGGCGCTGCCCAACTCGATCGGTAGTGACGCGCATGCGCGTGCCGCGCTGTTGGAAGTTGAGGAGGGTCTTCAGGACTTGAGGGACGAGATGGACCTCATCAGTGTCGACCTACCTGACATCGACATGCTGGAGGCGTATGCCCCCTTGCAAGAGCAATACCGTGCGCTCCAGCAGACGGTTGAGGCGGCTCGAGAACCCGTAAGGCACAGCGAGCGGCGAGTTACGGACTACCTAGATCGACTTCTGTCAATCCGATCCGAACTGTTGAGCATGGGCTACTCGGCGGAAGCGGGCGATCTAGGTGATGCTCTTCGAGGCCATCTAGAGCACACCTACTACTGGGACTATCTTGCACAACATTCCGATGCTTCGGGCCGGCCCGATCGGGATTCACGATGAGAGCGCCGCGACGTGGCGAATCACTTATCAGCAGTGCCGAGGGCGACATCATCCGCTCTGGCGCGCCGACGTCGGGCGTGCTGGTCCCCGTAGCCAGTTCGGGCAATATCGCTGCGCCTCACGCTCAGGCACTTATCCAGCCACCCAGGCAGCCACCCAACCAGCCACCGAGCCAGCCCTCACATGGTCTGGACCTCGTCACGATCCTCACATTGATCATCGCGGCGATCGCGGCGATCGGCGGCCTCGGTGCGGGAGTTAGCGCCGTTGCTGAGTGGCTCGAACCGGAACCGGTTGCGGTGGTCGCTTGCTCCGCTTATGTCGACGACATTCGTGATCTAGTCGAAGATGGAGCGCCGCCCGAACTCTTTACCTCGTGGCACGAAGCCGAACTTGAGGGTCGCTGTGGGGACGCGGACGACATCGCCACGACCTGGTACGAGGTGATCTACCAGGACGACCCCTCTGGAAGCGGAAGCGGGTCCTAGGACTGGATGCCCGCAGCCCGCGTCGGGTGGGGGTATGGCCCACTGCGTTGCTGAGGATGACCGGCCTGTCATAGCAGAGTGCAAGTTGCCACCATCAGAAGCCTTTATGGTAGCCCGCATCCTGAAGCGGCATCCCGTCTAGCGGCCCAGAATATTTACGCCACCATCAAGAGTTTCTGGGTCGATAGACGGCAGGAAGGGCTCCCCTGGCTGAGCAGACCGAGCGGGGAGCCCTTCCCGTCTTTGGGTGAGGCTTAGCTGATCCGGTTCGTGAACGTCAGATCAAGTTGGAGTGAGCGACCGAACCGGGAAGCGGTCACGAAGGGCTTGCTTCCCATCGCCTTGACAGAGGTCAGCCGTCCCAGATGCCCGATGCACTGGCTACCAGCGGCGTTCTCCAGCGCTTCGGTGGCTTCGGCAGGAAGGCGGTTGGTGTCGACGCCGGCGTGACCCGAGTACAGATTCAGTTCCATGCTGATGGTCGTTGTCCTGGTTCCGTCGTCGGCGACCGAGTGCGTCGGGGTGCCGATGTGGTGGACCGCTGCGAGCACTGAGCGCTGCTGGTCGCCAGTGCTGCCAGAGAACTGCGAACCGGTCATCGCAGACTTGGGCGCGTTCCAACGCTGACCGGCTGACGTCACGAATCCGGCGATCTGCTTTCCTGCGGCGTCAAGGTGGGCCGATGTGGGCTCGTGGGTGATGACCGGAACCTCGGGCCAAGCGTGCATCACGTCGAGAGTCGTCGTGTCGATCGCCAGCTCTTCGGTGGGGTAGGACGTGCGCTCACGCGGGGCACTCTTGAGGGCCACCCCGTTTCCTGCTAGTCCGCCCGCGAATCCGTCGAGCGGTCGAACGTAGGTCTGACGGAACAGGATCACTTCCACCTTGCCCGCCAGGCCTCCGCTCCGGTCGGCGTGGGGGATTGAGGGAGTGGTCTGCACGGCGAACAGGGCAGGCAGGCTGTCGGGTGCCTCAGGCATCACAGCCGTAGCCGTAATCGGGATGCCGAGGATCGAACCGCCCAAGGCGTCACAGACGGCCTGCGCCAGGTCGGGTACCTCGTTGACCAACCTTGCTCGTGCGGTCTTGATGCCTCGCTTGGCGGCCTCGTGAAGTGCGACGGTGCGCGAGACGTTGTTCTCTGCGTTGGTCAGGTCAGCGGCTGTGAAGGTGCTGTTGCCGTTCGCCCAAGCGCGCCGGATGGTCTCGGGTACGCCGGCAGCCTCTTCGCGTTCGTCAGCCGTGCGGGACTCGTTCGCGTAGGCGTCAGTGAGTGCCTGCCTGGATGCGGCAGCAGCTTCGGCCAGTGAAGGCGTCTTAGTCGCCTTCTTCGCCAGGGTGGTGCTCAAGATAGTGCTCCTATGAATGTCTAATGGTTCGTTCGTCGCGTAGGTCGCTACGAACGAATGGAACGGCTGGAACGGCTCGGATCGGCTGGACTGACGGGCCATCCCGAAGCGAGACGCGCGGTGAGGCGCGTCGATTTCGCACGGTTCGGGGCAGTGGCGTCCGTGCCTACGGAGCGCCGATACCCCCTTCGGGGGTCCCCATCTTTCGGTGCCGTGGAAGTGAGCCGTGGTGAGTGCTCCTGCCTCCCTACGGGAGTTCGGGAGTGAACGTCGTATCCCTACTACGTAGGTACATCGGTGATGCTGAGTGATCGCTCGATCGGTGGCAGGTCCAACGCTTCCCATGCTTTGCGGAATGCGTTGACCTCGTAGCCTCGTTCGCGTTCGCCTGTGCTGAGTTGGGTGGGCCGGATGCCGTGTTTCCTGAGCATGTTGCCGAGTCGCTGTGGGGTGAGGGCTGGTCGTGAACCCTGCAAGTGGCCCCAGGCGTCGGGGCCGTATTCGTGCAGCCCCTTGAGCAGATCGCCAGTCCGTGCGAAGCCCGAACAGTCGGGGTCTGCCAGATGCCAGATGCCGTAGATGTCTCGGATGATGAGGATGTGCGGGGGGAGGTACTCGGTGGCGTCGGCTCGGTCGGCCTCACGGTCGGCCAGTGCTTGTTCAACTAGGTGGGTGCAGCGGTCGGGCCAGGTTCCGCCGGCTGCCAGTGAGACAGCCATGAGCGGTCCGTACAGCTCTCTGGTTCTTCCTCTTGCTTCGGTCGGGAGCGTGACGGTCTCGGGGCTCGGAAGCGTTGTGGCTTTAGCCCACGCGGTGAGCTGATCGCCCAACGCCGTAGCGCCGTGGGTGAGTCGGCCCCACAACGTCTCTTCGGCTTCTCCGCGCACATCGGGGCTCAGGTGCACGAAGACGCATCGGGATGCGAACGCCGTCGGTAGACTTGGACTGATTCCCGCTAGGGCCACCGCCCCGTAGACGGGTAGGTGCGTGGGTACCCATGCCCCGCCACCTGGCGGCTGCTCCAGGACCACGTAACTGCCGCCTCGTCGATAGCCAGCGTTGACGATGCCGTAGAGGTCGCCATGGCTCCCGCGACCTGACGCTACGTGCATGTCAGCCTCATCGATCAGCAGAGTCTGTCCCGTCGCCAGTCGTGCCATGAGCGGTGCCGTGGGTGCGTTGGCCATGAGGTGTGGGTTGGCTGTCAGACGCTCCAAGTGTTCAAGTGCCGTGGTCTTGCCGGACTCAGGAAGTGCCGACATGAGGACGAGTCGTGCTGAGCTGTCGATCTGGTCGAGGAAGTGCGTATGTGCCGCCCACAGGGTGAGGGCGTCCAAGTCGTGAGGTTCGGTCGGAACGATGAACCGTTCTAGCCAAGTGTGGATCGCATCGAGTGGTGCGGGGTCATGGGTCATCGGCCCACCGAGTCGACGGTCTCCACGATGCGCTCCGACACGTACTCCTCCAGGTCGGAGAGCCGATACACGATCTTGGAGTTGAGCCGCACAAAGCGGGGGCCAACTCCCTTGTACCGCCAGTTGCTCAATACACCCCTTGTGGTGAGCAGGTACTCGGCAGCCTCGTCGGGGCTGAGCATGGTTCGGGTGATGGTTGATGTGGTCACAGGTGGTCCTTTCGGGGCCTTGTGCGGGCATGACAAAGAGACCGACTCCCGGAGTGGGGTCGGTCTGGTGGTGCGCGAAGAGCGGTCTGGATGGGGGCCGAAGAGTGGCCCGTCAACCACGGGTATCCAAGTGATGAGGACTGGCTACCGGAGGACGCGCGGTGACGAAAAGTGCTTGGCCCTCACCAATACAGTCCGCATCAGACCCTCCGTTTGGCAGCATCGGTTCGCCAACTATTTTCTGACGGTCTCGGGTCGCCAGTGCCGTCACTCGCCTGCATGTGCGGGCTGACCTGCACGTTTGCGATCGGGGCAGACCCATCGCCACTCGGAAGAAACTTCAGAAGTTAAGCACTAGTCTAGACCAGTTGGCATGCGCAAGGGCCGGTCCCAGAGATGGGTGCCGACGCTGGGGCCAGGTGACGGTGCGGGAGTTCCGCGTGGCCAAAGCGATCTGCCCTCACTCAGATAGTCGGTCGCGTACCCCCTGAAAGTTGCTATCGCCCGCCCAACTATTTTCTGGCGGATGATCCTGGGGGGAGTGGTCCTGCTCTTGCTGGGTCGGTCCTGAGCGGGGGTGGTCTGGTGTTCGGCCAGGTGTCGTCGCAAACGCGTGAGCAGTCCTCGCCTACCCCGCGATCCGGTAGTAGTGGGTTGAGTGCCCCCGGCATGCTGGGCCACGCTCGGCTGGGTGTGCAGCACGGCGCTTCGCGGCTGTGAGAGCTCGTTGCTTGCAGGGTTCGCCGATCCGACTTCATTCCCCACAAACCCCCGATATTCGTGGGGAATCAGGGTGTTGGCGGGTGTTCAGGTCAAGGGCCGATCGTCGCGAAGAAGGCGTCTGAACTGCACGAATGTGCTCCCAAGTGTTAGCCGGTGTCATGGGTACGGCGTTCCCCAGAGGTCGCAGGTTCAAATCCTGCCCCCGCTACAAGTTTTCAGGCTCGGAGATCACTGATCTCCGAGCCTGAAAGCATTTGAGAATTGATCACCCCGCCACAAACCCGCCAGAAACCCGGCGGCGAGTTGCCACAAACCCCGTACTCCGGAGTTCGTCATGGAGCGGTGTGGACCGCCGCGGAAGCGTGCGATGTCCCCGGCACACCTGTTCGGCATGGAGACCACCACCAGCACCACGCTGAGCACCACTCTGAGCACCCTCGAACCCCTGCTGAGCATCGAGGAGCTCGCCGAGTACCTCCACGTCCCGGTGACGACCATCCGGGACTGGCGCACGGACGGCAAGGGCCCGTGCGCGATCAAGGTCGGCGGTCGTGTGCGCTACGCGACCTCCGACGTCCTGGCTTGGCTGGAGAGCCAGCGCGAGAGCGAACCGGGTCACGGCCCCAGCGGGGGGTGACCTGAGATGCCGCGGCCACGGACACCGATCGGCACGTTCGGCGAGATCCACCTCGAGACCCTGCCCGACGGCCGCGGGTGCGCCTCGACGCGGTTCAGGGACTACGACGGCCAACTACGCCGCGTACAGGCGACGGCGGGCAGCTCTCGCGCCGCTGAGCGCAAGCTCAAGGAGATGCTCGCGGAGCGGGCGGCGCAAGCGCTCGGACAGGGCGACCTCAATCCGTCCAGCACGTTCCGACACCTTGTCGACGTGTGGCTGGCGGACCTCGACCTCGAAGGCGGTCTCGCGCCCAGCACCCGGGACCTCTACGAGCGCAACATGGTGCAACTCGTCCTTCCCGCATTCGAGAACTATGCGCTGCGTGAGATCAGCGTCCGCAAGGTCGACCAGTTCATCAAGACGCTGGCCAAGACCAAGAGCTACAGCATGGCCAAGCAGGCGCGGACCGTCCTGAGTCTCGCCTTCGGCCTGGCAGTGCGCTACGACGCCATGCGCCAGAACCCGGTCCGGGACATTGCGCGTCTCCGCAAGCCCACGACGCAGGTGATGTCCCTCGACAACGCGCAGATCGAACGCATCCGTCGATCGGCGCGGACGTGGCGCCGCGGCCCTGGCGTGGTGGGGCCTCCGCCCGACGGGCAGCTCGAGGACGTCATCGAGGTCATGCTGGGCACCTCCGGGCGTATCGGGGAGGTGCTGGCCGTCCGCCGATGCGACATCAACGTCACCACGACGCCGGCGACCGTCAGGATCTGCGGAACGATCGTGTCTCCGCGAGGCAAGCCCACGCATCGTCAGCCGTTTCCCAAGACCTCCAAGTCGACCCGCACCGTGTCCGTACCCTCCTTCACCGCTGCGGCACTCCGTCGACGGTTGTCGAAGATCGAGTCAGACGACCCAGAGCACCTGATCTTCGTCAGCCGCAACGGAACCCCGCTGACCACCAACAACATTCGCCGACGCCTGCGCGCGGTTCTGGACGGGGCCGGCATCAGTGGCGTGACCCCGCACTCCTTCCGCCGCACCGTCGCCACCGTGATCGACCGGGCGGGTGGCGCGGACCTGGCGGCAGAGATGCTCGGCCACACCTCGTCCGAGATCACCAAAAAGCACTACATCGAGCCCGACGAAGCCGTGAACCCGGTGACAGCGGAGATCCTCGAGTCGCTTGCACCTCGTGAGAACGGCGGCGACCTGGGCTAGAGGTCCAACGCCTGTGCTGAGGGCTCGAGAATCGGATTCCGTTGGGACAGGGCGGCTACCAGTTCGACTCGGGAGGCGTCCGGCCCCAGGGGCACCTGCGCAGTATTGGGAGCAAGCTGCTGGCGAATGACGCGGACGAGTGGCACGTCGTTGGAATCGGGGACCGGTCGGTAGCGCACGCGCACGGGTTGGACGAGGGACCCGGAGCTGGCGACCAGCCGGGGCAACTTCATTCTCTGGACGAAGTCGCCGCGCTCGATTCCTTCCTCGACGATCGAGGCGATCCGTTCGTCGACACCATCGGCGAGCGTCCTGAACGCTTTTAGTGCGCGCGGTTCGATCACCGTGCCGGCGTCGGCGTTGCGCAGGCGTGCCACGACGTGACCGGCCTCGGCTGCGGCCCGTTCGCCGCCACCCCAGATGCCGCCGATGTCTCGCAGCTGGCGCTGGATCTCGGCGTAGGTGGTGGCGCGCGCTTTCCAGAACGGGACCTCGGTCGGATCCGTGCGGCCGACGAGTGCGGACAGGCGAGTCGACAGCACGCGTTGGGAGTCGACGACCGACCGGAGACGCAGCGCGTGCGGGAATCCGCCGAGCCCGGCGAGGACGTTGTGCTCGGCCATGAGCACGCCCAACAGGCCGGCCGGGACGTCACCTCGCATCGGCCGAACTCGGGGGCGCCAGCCGGTGGCGTCGAGGCTGTAGTCGGGCGTCTTGAGGTTGGTGTCCAGGGCAGCAGCCAAGGCCGACCAGCCCAGGCTCGCGGCCTGAGGTATCGACGTCCACCCGTGGACGCGGTGGTAGCGCCGGTCGAGCACAACGAGCGCCTGGACGATCGTCGCGACGTCACCCACCAGTGCGCCTGCCTGTGGATGGGTGATGGCCTGCTCACCCATCCCGTCGAGGTCCGCCTCCGCCAGCGCGGCTGCTCGCGCGACCTGTCGCCAGTGCTCCACAAGCCGGTTCCGGTGGGGGGCGGTCAGCTGGTCCAGGACTGCGGGCGTGGTGTTCACGGCCCCCCGCGCGGCTGCGAGCTGTCGGGCGAGTTCACGAGCGGCGCTGAGCGTGCCAGTTGACTCGAAGGGGTTGGGGTTGCGGGGTGGGAGATTGCTGAAGGACACGGGCAGGGCAAGCTGCAGTCTCTCCGGGCCTGGCGGCGTGCGTACGGCGGACGACGTGGCAGCCTTCTGTCGGTCGAGTTCAAAACATAAGGTGCGCGCGGCGCTGGTGGTAGTGCCACTCATAGGTGAACCAGAAGCGCGTGCCATCACCAGCATCGACTCGCTCCTGAGCGAGATCGCGACCGTGTGAAAAATGGTCGAGCCCACACAAGCGCAATTCGCCATCCGCGAGCACCTCGGCCTCGACCTCCTGGTCCTTGCGCCAGCAGGGTGCGGGAAGACAGAAGCGCTGGCCCTACGTGTTCAAGGGTTGCTGCAGATCACCGATCTCCTCTGCGTCGGGATCGTCAGCGCAGCCGGGACGAACATGGACGAGATGGGCGGCCGGATCGCGGTCCTCGCCGGCGGCCTGGCGGCCATCCAAGTCACAGCGCCTGGTGCGGGGTCGATCCTCACGATCTTCCTGGCCAGCCTTGCAATCATGGGCGCCCTTATCGTCTGGTTCAGCCTGCTGATCCGCAAGGCGCTGCTGCTCATTGCGATCGTGTTCGCGCCAATCGCCCTGGCCGGCGCGAGCTGGGACCACACACGCTCGTGGGTCTCGCGGTGGGCGTCGTTCGTGATCGCGATGATCCTGTCCAAAGTCGTGCTAGTGGTGATATTCCTGCTCGCGACCGCGCAGGTATCGGCGCCCATCGAAGCGGACCTGGAGTCGGTGAGCCAGCCGATCGCGGGCGTGGTGCTGATGCTGCTCGCGGGCTTCGCGCCCTACATCACGTATAAGGCGATCGCCTTCATGGGCTTCGACATGTACCACGCGATGTCGGCCGAGCAGGAGGCCAAGTCAGCGCTGAGCCGCCCGGCTCGGGTGCCGGCCATGCCATCTCTCGGGCGCGCGGGTACCAGCCCGGCGTCGATTCTCACTCGTGGTGGTGGGGGAAGTGGTGGTGGTGCGCAGGGCGGTCTCGGGGGTCAGGGCGCCGGTCCGGCGTTGGGTGGCGGCCCTGGTGGATCGTCTGGTGGGGCTGCTGGTGGTTCGTCGGGCGGGGAGGCCGGGAGCGGCTCGGGCGTAGCTGCTGGTGGCGCGGTTGGAGGTGGCGCGGTCGGAGGCGCCGCCATGCTGGCGAAGGAGTCGGCCACTGCAGGGCCGCGTCTCGGTGAGTACGTCGCGGCGGCAGCGGCACGAGCGGCCTCGGCTGGTGGCGGGTCGTCGCCGTCGGCACCGCCGCACGTCGCGGACACGAGCTTGGCGGACGATCCGGACGGACGGTCCCGCAAGTGAGCGTCCCCGTTCCTCGCGCGTCCGAGTCGGCGCTGACGCCGATCAAGTTCTCGCGCCTTGCTCGACGCGGGGTCCTGTTGGGGCTCTCCGCGATGCAGCTCGCGCTGGTCGGCACTGCGGCGGCGGCCCTGTTGGTCGGGTTGTATCTCGGAGCGGTCGTTTTCGCGATGCCACCGATCGCGGCGTGCCTGATGGGCGCGTTCGTGCCGGTCGGGGGCCAGGCTCTCGTGGAGTGGGTACCGATCGGTGCGGCGTGGGTGTGGCGCTCGGCCGGTGACCAACTCGTCTATCGCCGCCGGATCCTGACGCCGCGCCCGGCCGGCACGCTAGCGCTGCCGGGCGACGCAGCTCGGTTGCGTCAGTGGGTCGACGCTAAGACCGGGGCGGTCATGGTCCACGACCCGCACGCCGCGACCCTCACCTCGGTCGTGGCCGTCACCCACCCGGCGTTCGTGCTCCTCGACCCCGCCGAGCAGGAACGTCGCGTCGTCACCTGGGGACGCGTCCTGGCGACCGCCTGCCGCTCCGGGAGGCTCGCGTCCCTGCAGCTCGACGGGGAACTCGAGGCGCTGCGGATGCTGTGTGATCGCCGTGAAGCACTCACCCGTCGGCGGGTCCAGACCGTCGACCGGTTGCAGGCCCTCTTGGCAGAACTCCTGCCAGGGCAGGCGAAGCTCAATATCACCACCGGCCAGGCCAAGGCGATGCTCGCGTCGGTCCGGCCGCGTGACATCGCGGGCAAGACCCGACGTCGGATCGCCGCCGAGGAGCTCGCCGAGCTGGTCGCGGTCGAGGCGAAGATCAAGAAGGCCACCGCAGAGTTGAAGGCCATCGTCCTGGCCCGCGGCTCACACCTGATGGACCTGCACGGCGTCGGACCCGTCATCGCCGCGCGAGTGCTCACTGACGTCGGGGACGTCACCCGGTTCGCCGACCGCAACAGGTTCGCGTCTTGGACCGGCACCGCACCCCTCGACGCGTCGTCGGGTGAGCAGAACCGGCACCGGCTCTCGCGAGCCGGGAACCGGCGGATGAACCACATGATCCACATCGCTGCTGTCAGCCAGCTCCGCCTCGACACCGACGGCCGCGACTACTACCGGCGCAAGCGAGCCGAGGGCAAGAAGTCACTCGAAGCACTCCGATGTCTCAAGCGCAGGATCTCGGATGCGATCTACCGCCAGCTCGTCGAAGACGCCCAACGAGCCGCGGTCGAGGACCTTGGCACGGGTCCGGGAGGGCACTGCAGCAGCAAGCTCGCGCGGGGTACAAAGCATCCGAAAGGATCTGGTCGCGAGGGCTCAAGCGGGCTTCACTCGGGCCATGAGCCGAAACGAGTTCTCGATGCTGGAGTTCATGTGCGAAGACGCAGTGGCCCTAGGAGGCTTCTGGTCCGAGTTGTTGGAGTTCCCCCTGGACGACGGTGCGAGCAAGGACTACGCGCAGTTCTCGCCACCCGAACCGCAGGCTAAGTGGCTTTTCGTGCGTTCGAGTCCGCACGGCAACAGCGATCGCATGGTCGTTGCGCTCACTTCATACGACCTTGATGTTGACGCTGAACGGGCCGTGTCCCTAGGCGCGACCAACGACGGCCGTCAGGAGTCGGGCGGTTTCGAGTGGGTGGAGATGCGAGACCCGGAAGGCAACCGGTTCACTTTCAACGCACCTCCGCCGAGCTAGGGGTCCCAGCCGACCCACAGGGCGCCTCCGGGCGTCACGAGACCAACTTGCAAGGACACTGACGTCCGTGAGGGACCCGACGGAGCAATGGCGCGGCCCCGGACGGTACGCGGCTACTAGACGATTCCCCTAGGACCGGTGTCTGGCCAGACTCGGTTCAGGTGATCGGCGGGCAGCTCTCTATGCGGCTGCCCACCGGCTGTTCTGGTGTGGCTCACTTCCGGTCTGCAGGGGGCGCCGTGGGACGAGATCCGAAATCGATAGCGGATGCACCGGCCGAAGGTCCTCCAGTGCGACGCGCGTGAGCAGCGGCGTCGCTTCACCGCTCACGTTGCGGTTCATCGTTGGCGTCTGAGCAAGGTTCGAACTCAAGACCCTTGACTGAGAAGTGGTCGCTCTACGGAGCCAAGGTCGGCCGCTCGGGACTCGATAAGCCGCCTTTTACCCGCCACTTACAGTCCGAGCATGATCACTGTGGTCCAGTAGAATCCGAGGCGCACCGCAAGGTGTACCCGCGTGAATCCAGCTAGATCCGCGATCCTCCGCGTCACTCCGTAGCGGCCGATCTCTTCCAGAGGTCGCAGGTTCAAATCCTGCCCCCGCTACCACCAGCACGACGTCAGAACCCCGGACCCTCATGGGTCCGGGGTTCTGTCGCTGTCGGAGGAGTGCGCTCGCTGCTGCGGTCCCGGCTCGGCCTGCTGAGCGCCCGCCCGGCGCCTCAGTGCGACTGGGCCGAGGCTGTGGCCAGCACGTGCAGGAGTGAGCGGAGCTCGCTCGCCGAGAGGCGCGCAAGTGGTGAGTCACGCAGCACCGTGGCGATCATGTCGGATCGGACCTGCACACCCTGCCGCGTGAGGGCGACCACGCGCCGGCGCTTGTCGGAGGAGGCAGTACTCCTGCGCACCAGCCCGGCGCTGTCGAGGCGGTCGAGCACGTAGGTCACGTTGGCCGCACTGCAACGCATCCCCGTCGCGATCTCGCCCATCGTCAGGGGATCGGCCTCGGGGTCCAGCCACCACAGAGCCAGGCCCGAGGTGAGCGACAGCCCATGGGTTCCGAGCACGTGCTCCGCGCTCGCGGTGGTGGTCGTCGCGAGGTCGTGCAGACCCAGAACTGCCCGCTCGAGATCCGTCGGCACGTCGACCCACCCTCCGTGAACCTTTCAGTGCCTGAAAGATAGCATGCGCGATATGCTTCAGTCATCGAAAGAAACGCCATGGAACCCGAGCTCGCTTCCCCGCGCATCCGACCGCGTCGTCGCGATCACCGGCGCCACCTCCGGCATCGGGTTCTTCGCCGCAGAGCAGCTGGTCGCCGCGGGCGCACGCGTCGTCCTGCTCGGGCGCAGTGAGGAGCGGCTCCGGCGTGCCGCACAGGCACTGTCCTCGCCGGCGGGGACGACGGCTCCACGAGCGGGTGCGGCGCGGGTCACCACGTTGTTGCTCGACACCTCCGACCTGGGGTCCGCCCGCGCGGCAGGGCGCGAGCTCGGGAGCCTGCCCCGCCTCGACGCCGTGATCGCGAACGCCGGAGTGGTTCAGCCCGCCGACGAGCGGCAGCTGTCCGTCGATGGCCACGAGATGGTGCTGGCGACCAACCATCTCGGTCACGTGGCGCTCCTGGCGTCCGCGTTCCCCGCGCTCGCGCGCACCCCTGGCAGCTCTTTCGTGTCCTGCGGCAGCTATGCCACGCGACACCGGCCCTTCGTGCTCGAGGACCTGCAGTCCGCGGACGACTTCTCTGCGCGATCGGCCTACGTCCAGTCCAAGCACGTCGTCGAGATCTTCGGCTTCGAGCTCGACCGACAGCTGCGCGCCGCCGGCTCGTCGGTGCGCTCGATCGTCACCCACCCGGGAGGCTGCATCGAGGCCATGACGCCACGGCGTCACGACATCGGCGGGTCTCCGCTCGCGGTGCGGGCAGCAGCATCGCCCTTCGGCCGGATCGCGCAGGGCAAGGACCGCGGAGCCTGGTCGATGGTCAGGGCTGCACTGGACGACTCCCTGCGCAGCGGGAGCTACGTGGGTCCTCGCCGAACTCGCACCGGACGCCCGGTCGTGACCAGCCCGGTGGACACCAGTCGTGACCCGCGGCTCGGGGCCGAGGTCTGGCGGACATCTCTCGCGCTGGCCGGCTCGAACGACCTGCACGACACGATCCGGCTTCTGGCCCCATGATCCTTACCTACCAATGGTAGGTTGACGTCATGACCACCGCACCGCGCACCCTCGTCGTCGTCGCCCACCCTGACCCCGACTCGCTCACCTGGACGGTCGCGGGTCGCGCCGCTGAACGACTGGCCGAGCTCGGGGGCGTCGAGGTGGCCGATCTCCACGGCGAGGGGTTCGACCCCGTGTTCTCCCCGGACGACCACAGGCACTACCGGTCGTGGACGGGAGCGGCGACGGCGGACGTCGTGGCGGAGCAGGCGCGCATCGACCGTGCCGCCCACCTGGTGCTGGTGTTCCCGGTCTACTGGTGGTCGATGCCGGCCATGCTCAAGGGGTGGGTGGATCGGGTCTTCGTCAACGGATGGGCCTTCGACAACGACCCCGACACCGGCATCTCGCCGCGCTTGGGGGACCTGACCATCCACCTCGTGGCGGTGGCCGGCGCGGATGACGGGCTCTACCAGCGTCACGGATACGAGAAGTCGATGCGCAACCAGCTCGAGCACGGGGTCATCGAGTACTGCGGTGCCGTGCCCGGTTCGACCGTCTTCCTCCACGACTCCGAGAACCGGGACCCGGCCGTGCGCGAAGCGGCCCTTGACCGCGCCGTCGCGGAGCTCGTCACGTCCGTCACCACGCCCACGCGGAACCGCCTCGGCAGGATCACCCCATCCGATCCGGCCGCAGCCGGATGAGCTGTCGGTGGGCGGGACGGTCGCACGGTCCGTCGGCCGGGTCCGGGCACGATGCTGTGCCATCATCCTCGCGATGGTGACGCGACGACGCATGACCAAGAGCGACCGGCGCGACCAGCTCGTCGAGGTGGCTCGCCGGATCGTGGTGGAGGAAGGCGCGGACGCCCTCACCCTGGGACACCTCGCCGTGGCCGCCGGCGTCTCGAAGCCGGTGGTCTACGACCACTTCGGGTCCAGGGCGGGGGTCCTGGTCGCGCTCTACGAGGACTACGACCGTCGCCAGACCGCCTTGCTGGTCGAGGCTCTCGACGCCACGCCCACGAGCCTCGACGCCCAGGTCGCGACGGTGGCGCGGTGCCACGTCGCCTGCGTCCTCGATCACGGCGCGGAGATCGGTGGCGTCGTGGCCGCGCTGTCCGGGACGCCGGCCATGGCGGAGGTCAAGCGAGGCTCCGACGCCGCCTACGTCGAGATCTGCCGGCGCGCCTTCGACCGGAGTGCCGCTCCGGCTGCGTGGACCGACGCCGCGGCCGTGGCCTTCCTGGGGGCGGCTGACGCGGTGTCGGAGGCCGCGCTCGACCAGACGATCACTCGCGCCGATGCCGAGTCCGCGCTGGTGGACCTGCTCGCATCCCAGCTGGCGCCCCGGCCAGGCGCCCGGCAGCAGCACTGAGCGGATCGGCCGGACAGGGTGCCCGCCTCCGGCCGCCGACGTCGGCGATCCTCGTGGCGTCAGCTCAGCGCAGGGCGCGCGCGAACAGCTCCCGCAGCTCGGTGAAGTGCCGCTCGGTGGCCGCCTCGTCGTACATCGAGGTGTCCGCCATCGTGTAGCCGTGGGGCGCGCCGGGATAGACGGCGGTGGTCGCCCTGACACCGGCCTCGCGCAGTGCGGTGTCGAAGGCAGCGATGGCCTCGGGAGGCATCGAGCCGTCGTGGTCGGCGTGCCCCGCGACGACCTCGGCGTGCAAGCGCGGCACGACGAGGTGGGGGCTGTCGTCGGCGTCGGTGACGATGCCGCCTCCGTGGAACATGCCGACGGCCCGGACCTGGTCGGGGAGCTGGGCAGCGGCGCGCAGCGCGAGCCGGGCGCCCATGCAGTAGCCGGTGACCCCCAGGACGCTCGCGTCGACATCGGGCTGGCCGGCCAGGGCCGCGACGTACGCAGGGAGGTCCCGCGCCGCCTCGTCCGGGGTGTGCGAGGCGACGAGCGGCATGACCGTGGGGAAGAACTTCTCGCGCTCGCCGGGGAGGCGGAGGTCGGTCGTGGGGGCGATGTCCGCCGCTGTTCCGTGCCGGTAGAAGACGTTCGGCGCCAGCACGGCGTAGCCCCAGTCTGCGATGCGGTCGGCCATCTCCTCGATGCGCGGTCGCAGGCCGATCGCGTCCATGAAGAGAAGCACCCCGGGCAGGGGTCCGTCCTGGGTGGCCGGCCCCGTCGCGTACGCCTCCGCGGTGCCGTCGTCGGTGGTGATCTGGATGCGACGTCCTCGAGTCATGCCGGCCATTGTGCTCTCGCCCTCGCGAACTGCGCCGGGCACCCGGCGGGCTGTTGTCAGGACGACGACTTGCCGATGCCCGGCACCTCGCTCGCGTGCGCGAGCCGACGGAAGGTGATGCGCGAGACCCCGGCCCGGCCGACGTATGCGGTGGAGGCGGGCTCAGCCCTGACGGGTCTTGAGCCGGGGGTTGCGCTTGTCGATGACGTAGGTCCGACCGCGGCGGCGCACGACCTGGGAGCCGGGCTGCTTCTTCGCCGACCGCAGCGAGTTGCGCACCTTCACGACGTCCTCCCGGCCCTGCCGGACGCGGGGCTGATCAGCCCGCGGTGCACGGCGCGGACCAGGCGTCGAGGGACGCGGTGCACCTCGCCGTCGACGGTGACGGCCACGAGGTCGGGTGCCGCTGCCTTCCACTGCGAGCGGCGGTGACGGGTGTTGCTGCGCGACGTGCGTCGCTTCGGGACTGCCATGGGCCCTCCTGGGTGGGGTGCGATGTCGTGCGTGGACGAGGAGAGGGGCGGTCAGGCGACGTCGCGGATGTCGCCGAGCCAGGGCTCGAGCCCGTCCTCGAGGACCCGCCAGCTCTGGGGCGCCCCGGCCGCCTCGGCGGGGGAGAGCAGGATGTCCTCGAAGGCGCGCGTGAGCTCGGCGGGTGGTGTGCCGAGGCCGGTGAACTGCAGCCGGGTGGTCGGCGTACGCCGACCCCAGGGTCCGTACGCGCCGATGCTCAGCTGTCCGCCGGCTCCCGACCACTCGAGCTGGCCGGCCGGCCGGGTCGGCAGCCAGAACGTGCCGCGTGCCCGGAACGGTCCGCTGCCCAGCCGTTCGATCTGGTCGAGCAGGCGGTCGGGGTGGAACGGGCGCGGTGAGCCCAGGCGGAGTCGCCAGGCCAGGCTCTCGCCCAGCGCAGGCAGCTCGGTCTCGAGGACCGGCGAGCACCAGCCCCGGGTGAGGACGTGTTGGTGCCGCCCGGTCGACATCTCGTGCGAGTCGACCTGGTCGACCCCCAGGACCAGGGGCACGCCCGGCCGCGCGAGCGCGCGCAGCAGGTCGGTCCCCTCGCGGCCGGGGTCG
Source organism: Nocardioides hwasunensis (assembly GCF_014779665.1). Classification (GTDB taxonomy): domain Bacteria; phylum Actinomycetota; class Actinomycetes; order Propionibacteriales; family Nocardioidaceae; genus Nocardioides; species Nocardioides hwasunensis. The sequence goes on from NZ_JACXYY010000006.1 coordinate 87,781, forward strand.
GCGTCGAGGACCACGTGGTCGGCGAGCTCGACCTGCGCGCACGCGACCTCGCCGACGCCGCGGTCGTCACCGGGGTTGGAGTGGACGTCGCGCTCGCGCAGCAGGTCGTTGCTGAGCAGGTCGCGCACCAGTCCGTCCGACGAGAGGGCGGCGACCACGCTGCTCAGCCGGAGGTGGCGGGCCAGCCTGCTGTCGCGGCCGAGGACGGTGGCCAGCCGACCGGCCTCGGTGCCCGTCGGCAGGCCGGCCACGATCGTGCTCCACTGGGGGACACGCGCCAGTCGCTCGAGGGTCGGCAGGATGTCCTCCCGCAGTGCGCAGTGGACGCACGCGTGCTCGAGCTGGACCTGCGCCTGCTCGAGCACGCCGGTCACGTCGCTGGCCGTCCGGGTGAGCACCTGTGAGTGCGGGTCGATGCGGTGTCGCACCGACACCGCCCGGGGCAGGTCCCAGGCGAGCGTCATCAGCGTGGAGTCCATCGCCACCGGGTCGACGCCGGTGACCACCACGAGCGAGGTCCTCATGCGCGACGTCCGTAACGCCGCTCGAACAGGCGACCGGTCGAGCGATCGCGGAAGGCCACGTGGCCGCAGGTGGGGTGGATGTCGTGCTTCATGCGTCCTCCTTGAAAACGAGAATCGTTCTCAAGTATGGCACACTCGAGGCGACGGGCAACTCCGCCCGGGACACGACACAGAGGAGCACCCATGAACCGCAAGGACCTCGTCGAGGACGTCGCCACCACGTCCGGGCTGAGCACAGCCCAGGCGGACGCCGCCGTGACCGCCGTCCTGACCGCCATCACCCGGAGCGTCGCCGGCGGGGAGCGCGTCACGCTGCCGGGCTTCGGCTCGTTCGAGCGGCGCGAGCGCGCCGCCCGGACCGGACGCAACCCGCAGACCGGTGAGGCGATGGAGATCGCGGCGGGCGCCTCGCCGGCGTTCAAGCCCGCGACGGCGTTCAAGGCCGCGGTGTCCGCGGGCTGACCTCGCGCCGAGCCAAAAGCGGTGGGGCCGGGTGCGAGGCATCGGGCAGACTCGCGCCGTGCTCCTCACCGTCACCACCACCCACCGGCCCGCCACGGACCTGGGCCACCTCCTGCACAAGCACCCGGATCGCGTGCAGGAGTTCGGCCAGTCCTTCGGGACGGTGACCGTGCTCTACCCCGAGGCCACCGAGGAGCGCTGCACGGCTGCGCTGGTGCTCAGCGTCGACCCGGTGCGCCTGGCACGCTCGCGCGCGAGGAACGCGCCCGACTTCAGCCTGTCGCAGTACGTCAACGACCGGTCGTACGCCGCCTCGTCGCTGCTCGGCGTGGCGATGGCCGACGTGTTCAGCACCGCGCGCAGCGGCACGTGCCGGTCTCGTCAGGAGCTCGCCGACTCCGCCATCCCGCTCGAGATCGGCCTGCCCGTGATCCCGTGCCGGGGTGGCGCCGACATCGCGCGCCGGGTCTTCGAGCCCCTGGGCTGGACGGTCGACGCGGAGCCGATCCCGCTCGACGAGGGCTTTCCCGAGTGGGGTGACTCGCGCTACGTCCGCCTGCGGCTGACGGGCGTCGTACGCCTCGCCGACGCGCTCAACCAGCTCCACGTGCTGCTGCCGGTGCTCGACGAGTCCAAGCACTACTGGCAGGGCGTCGATGAGGTCGACAAGCTGCTGCGCTCGGGTGACGGGTGGCTGGCCACCCATCCCGACGCAGCCCTCATCGCCCGCCGATACCTCGGCCGTCGCGGTCAGCTCACCCGCACCGCGCTGGCCCGTCTGGCCGAGCTCGGCGACGAGGTCGAGGAGGAGGTGGAGCCTGCGGCCGAGGAGGAGGTGCGGCAGCCGGAGGACGCGCGCGTGCCGCTCAACACGCAGCGCCACGACACGGTCCTCGCCGTCCTCGGCGAGCTCGGCGCCCGGTCGGTGATCGACCTCGGTTGCGGGCCGGGCCAGCTGCTCGACCGGCTGGTCGAGCAGGCCGACGTGACCCGCGTGGCCGGGACCGACGTGTCCACCCGGTCGCTGCAGCACGCCGCACGCCGGCTGCGGCTGGACCGGATGGGGGAGCGGCAGGCCGAGCGGATCACCCTGTTCCAGAGCGCGCTGACCTACGAGGACGACCGGTTCGCCGGCTATGACGCCGCCGTCCTGATGGAGGTGGTGGAGCACGTCGACCCGCCCCGGCTCGAGGCGCTCGAGCGGGTCGTCTTCGGCGCGGCCTCTCCAGGGGCGGTGGTGGTGACCACCCCCAACGCCGACTACAACCCGCTCTACGCAGACCTCGTCGGCCTGCGGCACCCCGACCATCGGTTCGAGTGGAGCAGGCAGGAGTTCGCCGACTGGTCCGACCGGGTCGCGGCGACGTTCGGCTACCGGGTCGAGCGGCGCGGCATCGGCGACCACGACGACGCGCTCGGACAGCCCACGCAGATGGCGATCTTCACCAGGACGGAGGACGACGATGACTGAGTCAGCGGACGTCCGGCGGCTGACGCTGCCCGCGATGGGACTCGTCGTCCTCGTCGGCGTCTCCGGCAGCGGCAAGTCGACCTTCGCGCGCCGGCACTTCAGGGCCACCGAGATCGTCTCGAGCGACTTCTGCCGCGGGCTGGTGGCCGACGACGAGAACGACCAGTCCGCCACGACGGACGCCTTCGACGTCCTGCACTACATCGTCGGCACGCGGCTGCGCAGAGGCCTGCTGACCGTCGTGGACGCCACGAGCGTGCAGCCCCCGGCGCGCGCGGCCCTGGTGAGGCTGGCGAAGAGCCACGACGTGCTGGTCGACGCCATCGTCCTCGACGTCCCCGAGTCGCTGGCCCACGAGCGCAACGAGCAGCGCCCCGACCGCGACTTCGGACGGCACGTCGTCGCCCGGCAGGCGCGCGACCTCAGGAAGTCGATGCGCCGGCTCACCAAGGAGGGCTTCCGCCGGGTGCACGTGCTGCGGGGGAGCGACGAGATCGACCACGTCGAGATCGCACGCGAGCGTCCGTGGAACGACCGGAGCGACGTGCACGGCCCGTTCGACATCATCGGCGACGTCCACGGGTGCGCCTCGGAGCTGCGCACGCTGCTGGTCGAGCTCGGCTGGACGCTGGCCTACGACGACGGGCTCGCTGTCGGCGCGAGCCACCCCGAGGGGCGGCAGGCCGTCTTCGTCGGCGACCTGGTCGACCGCGGACCAGACACCCCCGGCGTGCTCCGGCTCGTGATGGGCATGGTCGAGGCCGGCACCGCGCTGTGCGTGTCGGGCAACCACGAGGCCAAGCTGGTCCGCGCGCTGCGCGGCGCCCAGGTGAAGGTGGCGCACGGGCTCGCCGAGTCACTGGCGCAGCTGGCCGACGAGCCGGAGGACTTCCGCGACCGGGCCCTGACCTTCATGGACGGACTGATCAGCCACTTCGTCCTCGACGGCGGCCGGCTCGTCGTCGCGCACGCGGGGCTCAAGGAGAGCTACCACGGCCGGTCGTCGGGACGGGTGCGCGCGTTCGCCCTCTACGGCGACACGACCGGCGAGACCGACGACTACGGCCTGCCCGTGCGCTACCCGTGGGCGCAGGAGTACCGCGGCGAGGCGATGGTCGTCTACGGCCACACCCCCGTGCCCGCGGCGGAGTGGGTCAACAACACGATCTGCCTCGACACCGGCGTCGTCTTCGGCGGCAGCCTCACCGCGCTGCGCTATCCCGAGCGCGAGCTCGTCGCGGTGGAGGCGGAGCAGGAGTGGTACGAGCCGGTGCGACCGCTCGTGCCCGTCGACGACCGCGCCGCCACCGTGCTGCGCATCGACGACGTCGCCGGCACGCGGTGGCTGGAGACCACGCACGCCGGCAAGGTGAAGATCCCGGAGGAGAACGCCGCCGCGGCGCTGGAGGTGATGAGCCGGTTCGCCGTCGACCCGCGCTGGCTGGTCTACCTCCCGCCGACGATGTCGCCTGTCGCGACGTCGCGCCTCGAGGGCTATCTCGAGCACCCGGAGCAGGCGTTCGAGGAGTACGCCTCGTGGGGCGTCACGCGGGTGGTGTGCGAGGAGAAGCACATGGGCTCGCGCGCGATCGCGATCATCGCCCGGGACGCCGGCACCGCCGCCCGCCGCTTCGGGATCACCGACGGGTCGACCGGCGTGGTGCACACCCGCACCGGTCGGCCGTTCTTCGCCGACACGGCCCCGCTGGTCGAGCGGCTCCGCGACACGGCGGCACCGCTGTTCGCGTCGCTGGACACCGACTGGCTGGCGCTCGACTGCGAGCTGTTGCCGTGGTCGGCGAAGGCGACGGGGCTGATCACGTCGCAGTACGCCTCGGTGGGCGCGGCCGCGCGGCACGTCCTCCCCGAGGTGGTCGACGTGCTCGACCGGGCGGCTGCGCGCGGTCTCGACGTCGCGTCACTGAGGGAGGCGTCGATGCGACGGCTGGACCACGCGGTCGCCTTCCGCGACGCCTATGCGGCGTACGTCCGTCCCACCGACGGGCTCGACGGGGTGACGCTGGCGCCCTTCCAGGTCCTGGCGGTCGAGGGGCGCGTGCCTGCGCTGACCGAGTCGCACGAGTGGCACCTCGCCGAGCTGGCCAGGCTCGGAGGAGACCTCATCACCCCGACCCGGCACCGCTTCGTCGAGCTGTCGTCCCCCGAGGAGCGGGCGGCGGCGACCGAGTGGTGGCTCGACCTCACCGCCGCCGGCGGCGAGGGCATGGTCGTCAAGCCGGCGCACCTGACCGAGGGGCGCGTGCAACCGGGCATCAAGGTGCGCGGCCGGGAGTACCTGCGGATCATCTACGGGCCCGACTACACCGACTCGCTCGACGTCCTGCGCCAGCGCCACCTCGGCAAGAAGCGACAGCTCGCCCTGCGCGAGCACGGGCTGGGGCTGGAGGCGCTCACGGCCTTCGTCGGCCACGCGCCGCTCTGGAAGGTCCACCAGTCGGTGTTCGCCGTGCTCGCCCTGGAGTCCGAGCCGGTCGACCCCCGGCTGTGATCAGGCCCGGACGACGACGTCCTGCAGCTCGCCGGGGTCTGGATCGGGCTGGGAGGCGTCCGACCGGGTGCCGCTGCGCTCAGCCCCGATGCCGGCGGCGACCACCAGCAGGATGCCGGCGACAGCCACGCCGTTGGGCACCTGGCTCAGGGCCAGGAACCCGATGGCCAGCGCGAAGGCGGGCTCGAGCGCCATCAGCGTGCCGAAGGCGCCGGTCGTGAGGCGACGCAGGGCCAGGAGCTCGAGGGTGAACGGCACCACCGGCAACAGGATCGCGAGGCCGAGGCCGTAGACCAGCAGCTCCGGGGTCAGGTGGTCGACCACGCCCGGACCGGCGACGAGCGTGGCGACCACGCCCGCGACGGGCATCGAGATGGCCAACCCGCCCAGGCCGCTCACCGCGTCGCCCACGCGCTGCGTCAGCAGGATGTAGGCCGCCCAGCAGACCGCCGCGCCCAGTGCGCAGGCCACGCCCACCGGGTCGGCATGCCCGGTCCAGGGTTGCGTCAGGCACAGGACGCCGCCGGCCGCGAGCAGCGCCCACGCCCGACCGGTGCCGCGGCTGCGGGCCACGGCGATGGTCAGCGGGCCGAGGAACTCCAGGGCGCTGGCGGTGCCGAGCGGGAGCCGTGCCACGGCCTCCATGAAGAGGAGGGTGACGCCGGCGGTGACGACGCCGAGCGCGGTGCCGGCCAGGAGCGCCTCCCGGCTGTAGCGGCGGAGCCGGGGCCGGACGAGCAGGACCAGGAGGATGCCCGCCCAGAAGAGTCGCAGCCAGGCGGCACCGCTGGAGCCGATGTCGTCGACGAGGCCGACGGAGACGGCGAGCCCGAGCTGGACGCAGAGCATCGACGCCACCGCCATCGAGGCGCCGGTGCGGGCAAGGGAGCGAGTCATGGGGCCAGTGAAGGACATCGCGACTGTTCGTGTCCACGTGACTTTTCTGGACGTTTCGTTCACCTGATCGACACAATGGCGGGATGGACGTCAGGCGCCTGCGGATGTTGCTCGAGCTGTCACGTCTCGGATCGATGCACGAGGTCGCCGAGGCGTTGGGCACCACGACGTCCAGCGTCTCCCAGGGCATCGCTGCGCTCGCGCGCGACGTCGGGACTCCGCTGCTCGAGCCCGTCGGGAGGCGCGTCCGGCTCACCCCGGCCGGGCGGCGGCTCGCCGAGCACGCTGTCACGATCCTCGCCGCCGTCGAGGCCGCGCGGCTCGACCTGGACCCGACCTCGGAGCCAGCGGGGATCCTGCGTGTCGCCGGTTTCGCCTCGGCGATCCGCCGCTCGCTGCTGCCGGCCGTCGACGACCTCCGCCGCAGCCGGCCGGGCATCGAGGTGCGCATCCTCGAGCACGAGCCGCTCGAGGCCTTCGAGCTGCTGGCGCGCGACGAGGTCGACCTGGCCCTGGTCTACGACTACGACCTGGCGCCGGCGGAGTGGCGCGACGACCACGAGGTCACGTCGCTGTGGGGACTGGAGTGGGGGGTCGGGGTGCCGACGCGGGACCGGCGGCTGTCCCTGGCGGACCTCGCCGATCGCGACTGGATCGTGAACTCGCGCAACACCGCCGACGAGGACGCCCTGCGCACGCTCGCCTCCCGGGCCGGCTTCGTGCCGCGGGTGGTGCACCGCATCGACTCGCTCGAGCTGGTCGACGACCTCATCGTCGCCGGCGGGGGAGTCGCCCTGCTGCCGCGCGGGCGGACCGCGCGCCGCGGCGTGAGCGTCGTACGCCTGCGCGACACCGCGGTGACGCTGCGCGCGTTCGCCGTGGTCCGACGGGGGCGTGACACGTGGCCGCCCCTGCGCGCGGTGATGGAACGGCTGGCGGCGGGCTGAGGTCGCTCAGCGCACCATGCTGTTGCCGTGCACGGCGGCGAGGCGGGCCTTGACGCTGAGGAGGGTCTCGATGATGAGGTCCTCGCGGCCGTTGTCGAGGCGGCTGATCGGCACCGCGACGCTGAGGGCGTCGACCGCCGCGTGGCTGAACGGGAGCGCGACGCCGAAGCAGCGCACGCCCATGCAGGACTCCTCGCTCTCGGTGGCGTATCCCTGGACGACGGCGCGGTCGATGATCTCGAGCACCGCCTCCTTCTTGGTGGTCGTGTTGGGGGTGATCGCGGTGATGTGGTCGGGCACCATGTCGACGCGCATCGCCTCGGGCAGCTCGGCGAGCAGCGCACGGCCGAGCGAGGTGGCGTAGGCCGGCAGGCGGCGACCGACGGCGGAGTGCATGCGCAGCGGGTGCATCGACTCACGCTTGGCGGTGTAGATGACGTCGTGGCCGTCGAGACGTCCGAGGTGCACGGTCTCCTCCGTGGCCGTGGCGACCTCGTCGAGCACCGACTGCGCGCGGGCGAGCACCGGGTCGCCGTCGAGGTAGGCCGAGCTCACCACGAGCGAGTGGATGCCGAGCTGGTAGACGCTGCCCGTCGGGTCGGTCTGCAGCCAGCCGCGGTCAGTCATGGTGCGCAGCAGGGCGTGCAGGCTGCTCTTGGGGATGCTCAGCCGCGTGGACAGCTGGAGCTGGGTCCCGGGTCCGTTGGCCGCGATCTCGTCGAGGAGGTCGAGCGCACGGGCGGCCGACTTCACCGGTCCGGCGGGGCCCGTGCCGCTGACGTCCTTGAGCGCGGAACCGCCCTTGGTGGCTAGTCCGGTCTGTTGAGCCATGGCCGTTCTCCTCGGTTCGGAGTCATGAAGGCACCAGGACGTACCCCCGTACGAAAGTAGCGTAGCGCGGGTTCGCATATCTGGACAGCATTCAGGTGCTTGACCGGTGACGGCCGTCACGTATATCGTCGAACTCAGTTCACATAGACGAACGCAGTTCATAACGCCGAGGAGTGTCACCACCATGCAGGTTCGCTATTCCACGTCTCCGACCAGTGCGGAGACCGCCACCACGGCCGACCTGCGTGAGACCTTCCTGGTCCAGGACCTGTTCGTCGAGGGCGAGGTGAACGCGACGTACACCCACGAGGACCGCATGGTCATCGGTGGCGCGGTCCCCGGCTCCGGCCAGCTCGAGCTGCCGGCGTACACCGACGTCCTCGGCACCGAGAGCCACCTCGAGCGCCGCGAGCTCGGCATCATCAACGTCGGCGGTGCCGGCCACGTCCTGGTCGGCGACGAGAAGTTCGAGCTCGAGCACCTCGACGGCCTCTACGTCGGACGGGGGAGCGAGGTCACCTTCGCCGGCGCCGACGCCGCCTTCTACTTCGTCTCCGCCTCCGCCCACGCGACCTACCCCTCGGCGCTGCTCAAGCACCAGGAGGTCGAGCCCGTCGCGCTCGGCTCGTCCGACGCCGCGAACGAGCGCAACCTCTTCCGCTACGTGTGGGGGCAGGACGTCGAGACCTCCGTCCTCCAGTTCGGGGTCACCGTCATCGCCAACGGGTCGGTGTGGAACACCTTCCCGCCGCACCTCCACGCGCGCCGCACCGAGATCTACTGCTACGTCGACCTGGCCGAGGACGACCGCGTCTTCCACTTCATGGGGCAGCCGGGCCAGACCCGCCACCTCGTCATGAAGAACCGCGAGGCCGTCATCGCCCCGCCGTGGTCGATCCACGCGGGCGCCGGGACCGGTTCCTACGCCTTCATCTGGGCGATGGCCGGCGAGAACAACTGCTACACCGACCTCGCGCCCGTCGCGGTGGAGGACCTGTGACGTCCTCGCCCTTCGACCTGACCGGCCGCAGCGCGGTCGTCACCGGCGCGAGCCGCGGCATCGGCCTGGCGATCGCCCTCGGGCTCTCGCGGGCCGGGGCCGAGCTCGTCCTGGTCGGTCGCCCCGGGAGCAACGACGCGACCCGTGAGGCCGTCGTCGACCTCGGTGGCAAGGTCGACGTGGTCGACCTCGACATGGGCGACCTCGACGCCGTCGAGCGTGTCGGCGGCGAGCTCGCCGCCTCGCGACAGGTCGACATCGTGATCAACAACGCGGGCGTCATCGACCGCCAGGACACCGTCGACCTCGCACGCGAGGACTGGCAGCGCGTCCTCGACGTCAACCTCAACGGCGTCTTCCTGCTCAGCCAGCAGGTCGGCCGCACCATGGTCGAGCGCGGGCACGGCAAGATCGTGAGCATCGCCAGCCTCCTCACCTTCCAAGGCGGCATCCGGGTGGCGTCGTACGCCGCCAGCAAGCACGCCGTCGCGGGCGTGACCAAGGCCCTGGCCAACGAGTGGGGACCGCACGGTGTGCAGGTGAACGCGATCGCGCCGGGCTACATCTCGACCGACAACACCACGGCGCTGCGCGAGGACCCCGACCGCTCGCGCTCGATCCTCGAGCGGATCCCGGCCGGACGCTGGGGCTCCGCCGACGACATCGCCGGCGCCGCGGTGTTCCTCTCCTCCTCCGCCGCCGACTACGTCAACGGCCACGTGCTGGTCGTCGACGGCGGCTGGATGGCTCGCTAGACCTGCACCATCCTCTCCACCCGCACCACCGCACCACCGCACCACCGCACCACCGCAAGGAATCCATCACCTCGGGGCACCACCTGACCCAGTCAGTCCCACCGCCGGACACCGGCACCGAAAGAGAATGAGGATCGACCATGAAGTTCACCTCTCGACCGACCGCAGTCGTGCTCGGCCTGACCCTGGCTGCCGCCGCTCTCGCCGGCTGCAGCGAAGAGGCAAGCGGCGGCGGCGGTGGCGGCGGCTCCGAGGCCTCCGCCTGCGCGCCCGAGGACGTCACCCTGGTGGGCCAGGTGCGCAACGAGTCCAACCCCTACGAGGCGTCCTGGCTCGACGGCGGCGACGCCTTCGCCGAGCAGGTCGGCCTCGAGCAGCAGCGCCTGACCTACGACGCCGACTCGACCAAGCAGCAGGAGCAGATCAGCCAGCTGCTCGCCGGCAACACCGACTGCCTCGTCATGAACATCCTGCCCAACGGCGACTCCGACACCCTGCCGATCGTCGAGGGTGCCCAGGAAGCCGGAGCGTTCCTCGTCACCCAGTGGAACAAGCCGGCCGACGTCAACGTCGCCGACTACGACCAGTGGCTGAGCCACATCACCTACAACGGTGTCGAGTCGGGCAAGCAGATCGGCGACGCGCTCGCCGAGGCCATCGGCGGCTCCGGCGGCATCATCGCCCTCCAGGGCATCCTGGACACCGGCGCCGCGAAGGACCGCTACGCCGGTCTGGAGGAGTCGCTGGAGGAGAACGGCGACGTCGAGCTGCTCGACCAGCAGACCGCCAACTTCTCGCGCGACGAGGCGCTGTCGGTCACCAAGACGCTGCTCACCAAGCACGGTGACAAGATCAAGGGCATCTGGGCCGCCAACGACGACATGGCGCTCGGCGCGCTGGCCGCCCTCGAGCAGGCCGGCCGTGACGACGTGGCCGTCGTCGGCATCGACGCCGTCCCGGACGCGCTGACCGCCATCGAGGACGGCACCATGACCGCGACCGTCTCCTCCGACGGCCCGTGGCAGGGTGGCATCGGCCTGGCGATCGGCTACTGCGTCGCCACCGGCGAGCTCGCCGCCGAGGACATCTCCGACGACGACCGCGCCTGGTTCGCCGAGCAGTTCCTCATCACCGACGACAACGTCGGCGACTTCACCTCCCCGGTGGTCGACGAGGCCGACTTCGAGTGCGACAACGTGTTCAGCCGTTCGCAGGGCGCGATTTCGTGACCATGACATCCCCCGCCAAGGCCGACGACGAGGTCGTGCGCGCGCCACGCCCCCAGCCTCGGCGGGGGGTGTCGCTCGGGGACGCAGGTCCCCCGATCGCCCTGGTGGTCATCATCGGCATCTTCTCGCTGCTGAGCCCCGACTTCCGCACGATCGCCAACCTGCAGAACGTCATGGACGCGGCGGCGGTGCTCGCCGTCGCGACCTGCGGCATCTCCTTCGTGCTGATGATGGGGTCGATCGACCTCTCGGTGCCGGGAGTGATGGGGGCCTCCGCCATCGCGGTCGCCCTCCTGGTGGCCAACAACCGCAACGACAACGACCTGGGACTTCTCGGGGTCCTGGTCGCGGTCCTGCTGGGTGCGGCCCTCGGCTGCCTCAGCGGGATGGCCCTCGTCAGCCTCAAGGTGCCGTCCTTCATGACCACGCTCGGCGTCTCGGCCGTCGGGCTCGGCATCGCGACCCTGATGTTCTCGGGCGTCCAGCCCAACATCTCCGACGCGATGCTGCGCGGCTGGGCCGTGAACCGCTTCCTGGGCCTGGCCTACCTGACGTGGATCGCTCTCGGGTGCGTGCTCGTCGGCTGGCTCATCCAGCGCTACTCGCGCCTGGGCCGCTACGCCTACGCCATCGGCGGTGCCGAGGAGGTGCTCGCGCTCTCCGGGGTCAAGGTGGCCCCCTACAAGGTCGCCGTGTTCACCCTGGCCGGGTCGTTCTACGCCCTGGCGGGCGTGATGGTGACCAGCCAGCTCAGCGCGGGCCTGGTCCAGGCGGGCAAGGGCTACGACTTCGCAGCGATCACGGCGGCCGTCGTGGGCGGCACCCTGCTCACCGGCGGTCGCGGGGGAGTGCTCCACTCCGCCGTCGGCGTGCTCCTCGTCATCGTCCTCCAGAACGGCCTGGTCCAGATCGGCGTCAGCCCCTACTGGCAGGGCGGTGTGCAGGGCCTCATCGTGGTCGCCGCCGTCTCGGCCGCGGTCCTTCCCCAGCGTCGTAGGAACCAGGTGACGAAATGACCACCAACCTGCAGCCCCACCCCGAGACGGACGCCTCCGCACCGGTCAACGCCCTCGAGGTGCGCGGCCTGGTCAAGCACTATCCGGGCGTCAAGGCCCTCGACGGCGTCGACCTGGTCGTGCGCCAGAACGAGGTGCTCGGCCTCGCCGGCGAGAACGGCGCCGGCAAGTCCACCCTGCTCAAGGCCCTGGTCGGCCTGGTCCGGCCCGACGCGGGCGAGATCTGGGTGCGCGGCGAGAAGGTGAGGCTGCGCAGCGTCGTCGAGGCCGCCGACCACGGCATCGGCATGGTGTTCCAGGAGCAGTCGCTCGTCCCGAACCTCACCGCCGCCGAGAACATCGTGCTCGGCAGCGAGGGCCCGGGCGTCCGGCGCGGCATCTACCGCTGGGACACGATGCGCAAGCTGGCGCAGGAGCAGCTCGACAAGATCGGCTCGCACATCGATCCCCTCGCGCGCACCGACTCGCTGTCGTTCGCCGAGCGCCAGATGGTGGAGATCGCCAAGGTGCTCCGCATCGAGGAGCGCACCTCCCACCCGCCCGTGATCATCCTCGACGAGCCGACCTCGGTGCTGGAGTCGAAGGAGATCGAGACGCTCTTCAGCCAGGTGCGTCGGCTGCGCGAGTTCGCCTCGGTCGTCTTCGTCTCGCACCGCCTCGACGAGGTGCTCGACGTCTGCGACCGCGTCGCCGTGCTGCGCGGCGGCCAGTCGGTCGGCGAGACGCCCACGGCCGGCGCGGTCCCCTCCGACCTGCACCGCCTGATGATCGGCTCCACCGGGTCCGACGACCACTACCACGAGGGCCTGTCCGAGCGGTCCGTCGCCGACAGCGAGCCGCGGCTGGTCGTCAAGGGCATGTCCGGCAAGACCTTCCGCGACGTCGACCTCGACGTGCGCGCAGGCGAGATCGTCGGCATCGTCGGCGTGCACGGCTCCGGGCGCGAGGACGTGTGCCGTGCCCTCTTCGGGGCCGAGCCGACCCTGGCCGGCGAGGTCACCCTCGACGGCGCGAAGCTCGACCTGTCCGGCACGCGTGCCGCGGTCGCGTCCGGGATCGGCTACGTCCCGGCGGAGCGCAAGATCGAGGGCATGGTCGGGCCGATGTCGGTCGCCGACAACATGACGCTCACCAAGCAGAAGTCCCGCTGCGCCGGACCGATGGTGGTGCCGCAGAAGCAGGCGACCCTCGTCGACAAGTGGATCGAGCGGCTCTCGATCCGCACCCCGCACCGCGGCACGCAGATCGGCCGGCTGTCCGGCGGCAACCAGCAGAAGGTCGTCCTGGCTCGCTGGCTGGTGGCCGGCGACATCCGGCTGCTCCTGCTCGACCACCCCACGCGCGGCCTCGACATCGGCGCGCGCTCGGAGGTCTACCGCCTCATGCGCGAGCTCGCCAACAGCGGCGTGGCCACCGTGCTGCTCGCCGACAGCCTCGAGGAGGCCATCGGCATGTCCGACCGGATCATCGTGATGAACGACGGCCGGGCGACCAAGGAAGTGGCCTGCCCCTCCGGTGGCAAGCCGACGCCCCTCGACCTGGTGAAGGAGATGGTCTGACATGAGCACCCCCGTCATCGCCGACCCCGCGTCCAACCCGGCGGCCGAGCCGGCCGTCGTCAAGGGCGGGCCCACCCTGGGCCAGCGCGTCACGTCGTTCATGCCGGTCATCGCCCTCGTGGCGCTGCTCACCGCGCTCACGATCGCCGATCCCGACTTCCTGACGCAGCGCAGCCTCACCGCGGCCGTCCGCACGTCGGCGCCGCTCGTCGTGCTGGCAGCAGGTGCCACGCTCGTGGTGCTGTGCGGAGGCATCGACCTGTCGATCGCGGCGCTCTGCTCGCTGTCCACCGTGCTCTTCGCGATGTGGCTGCCGGACATGGGGGGGCTCACGATCCTGGCCGTGATCGCTGCTGCGGGTGCGATCGGAGCCGTCCAGGGCCTCGCCCACGTGCTGCTCCGGATCCCGTCGTTCGTCGTGACGCTCGGTGGTCTGAGCATCTTCTCCGCGATCGCTCTCGTCATCTCCGACGCCGGCCCGATCCGCGTCGTCGACCGCGACTCGACCAAGTGGCTCAACCTCTACGTCGCCGGCTACGTGCCGATGTCGTTCTTCGTCGCGCTGCTCGTCGTCGCGGTCGTGTCCCTGATCCTCAAGCTCACGCCCCTCGAGAGCTTCGTCAAGGCCATCGGCTACTCCGAGTCCGCAGCGCGGCTCGCCGGCACGCCGGTCGACAAGGTCAAGGTCGCTGCCTTCACGGTCTCCGGCGCCTGCGCCGGCCTCGCGGCGGTCATGCTCGCCTCCCGCAACTTCAGCGGCAGCCCGACCATGGCCGACAACCTGCTGCTGCCCGCCGTCGCGGCCATCGTGGTCGGCGGCACCGCGATCACGGGCGGCCACGGCTCGCTCTGGCGCAGCCTCGCGGGTGCCCTCGTGGTCACGCTCCTGCGTGTCGGCCTGCCGATCGTCGGCGTCCCGTCGGCCTGGGAGCAGATCCTCTACGGCGCGATCATCGTCGCCGCCGTCGCGCTGACCCTCGACCGTTCGAAGGTGGCGATCATCAAGTAGTCGCGCCTGGCCGATCCCCCCGCCACACCAGAACCCCGCACGCAATCTCGCACCGGAAGGCTTCTCATGTCCGAGAACTCCCAGCTCCTGCCCGCCGTCTCCTCGTTCCTCTCCTCCCCGCGCCAGCTGCTCATCGACGGCGAGTGGGTCGACGCGAAGGACGGCAAGACCTTCGACACGATCAACCCCGCCACCGAGGAGGTCCTCGCCACGGTCGCCCAGGCCTCGGCCGTCGACGCGGACCGCGCCGTCGTGGCCGCCCGCAACGCCTTCGAGTCCGGCTCGCCCTGGTCGAAGATGACGCCGCGCGACCGCTCGCACCTGCTCTGGCGCATCGGCGACCTGATCGACGAGCGCATCGAGGAGTTCGCCCAGCTCGAGTCCCTCGACAACGGCAAGAGCCTCGCGTCCGCCCGCGGCGACGCCGGCGTGGCCGCCGAGCTGTTCCGCTACTTCGCCGGCTGGGCCACCAAGATGGAGGGCACGACCATCCCGATGTCGGTGCCGGGTCGTGAGTTCCACGCCTACACCCGTCGTGAGGCCATCGGCGTCGTCGCCGGCATCGTGCCGTGGAACTTCCCGCTCACCATGGCGGCCTTCAAGGTGATCCCGTCGATCACCGCCGGCAACACCGTCGTCCTCAAGCCCGCTGAGCAGACCCCCCTGACCGCGCTCTACCTCGGCCAGCTCCTGCTTGAGGCCGGCGTGCCCGCCGGTGTCGTCAACGTGCTGCCCGGCTTCGGCGACGCCGGTGCCGCGCTCGTCGACCACTTCGACGTCGACAAGGTCGCCTTCACCGGCTCCACCGAGGTCGGCAAGAAGATCGCGGCCGGCGCCTCGAAGAACCTCAAGAAGGTCTCGCTCGAGCTCGGCGGCAAGGCGCCCAACATCATCTTCAACGACGCCGACCTCGAGGCGGCCATCGCGGGCGCCGCGCTCGCCGGCTACTTCAACGAGGGCCAGTGCTGCGTCAACGGCTCGCGCCTCTACGTCCAGCGCGACGTCTTCGACCAGGTCATCGAGGGCGTCGCCGCGGCGGCCAAGGCGATCAAGGTCGGCGACGGCTTCGACCCCAGCACCACGATGGGCCCGCTCGTCTCGCAGGAGCAGCACGAAAAGGTCATGGGCTACGTGGCCGGCGCGGTCAAGGACGGCGCCAACATCGTCGCGGGCAGCCCCGAGCGTGCGGCCGAGAAGGGCTACTTCTTCTCGCCGACCCTCATCACGGGCGTCACCGAGGACATGGCCGTCCAGACCGACGAGATCTTCGGCCCCGTCATCACGGCCATCCCGTTCGACACCGAGGAGGAGGTCGTCGCCGCCGCCAACAACACCGTCTACGGCCTCGCCGCCGGCGTGTGGTCCAAGGACCTCGGCACCGCCCACCGCGTCGGCAGCAAGCTGCGGGCCGGCACGGTGTGGCTCAACACCTGGCACGCCGACGACGTGACGCTGCCCCGTGGCGGCTTCAAGCAGTCCGGTTGGGGTCGCGAGCTGGGCTCGTTCGGCCTCGACGACTACACCGAGCTCAAGACCGTCATCGCCGAGCTCCGTTGATCGAGGGGTCTGTTCCTACCGTGAATCCCACTGACGTCCTGGGCGGCCACCGCATCGTGCCGGTGGTCGTCCTGGACGACCCAGCCAAGGCCGACGCCCTCGGCGCGGCCCTCGTGCAGGGCGGGCTGCCGGTCGCCGAGGCGACCTTCCGCACGCCCGAGGCCGCGGCGGTGCTGCGCCGGCTCGCCCTCAACGACGACCTGGTCGTCGGCGCCGGCACCGTGCTGACCGAGCGCCAGGTCGACGAGGCGATCGAGGCCGGGGCGCGGTTCGTCGTGTCCCCGGGGCTCAGCGCGGCCGTCGTACGACGCTGCCAGGACGCCGGCGTGCCGGTGATCCCGGGCGTCGCGACGCCGAGCGAGATCATGCTCGCCCTCGACCTGGGCCTCGACACCGTGAAGTTCTTCCCGGCCGAGGCCAACGGGGGACTGTCGACGATCAAGGCGCTCGCCGCCGCCTTCCCGCAGGTGCGCTTCATGCCCACCGGCGGGATCACCGTGGACACCGCCCCGACCTACCTGGCCCACCCGTCCGTCGCCGCCGTCGGCGGCAGCTGGATGGTGGCCGGCGACCTGCTCAAGGCAGGTCGCTGGGACGACGTGGCCGCGAAGTGCGCTGCGTCCACCGCCCTCTACGCACCAGACCTGCAAGGAGCGACTGCATGACCATCGAGACCCGACCCGTCGAGGAGTGCGAGCTCGACATCGTCGCGCTCGGGGAGGTGATGCTGCGCCTGGACCCGGGGGAGGGGCGCATCCGCACCGCCCGTCGGTTCGAGGCCTGGGAGGGTGGCGGTGAGTACAACGTCGCCCGCGGCATGCGGAAGGTCTTCGGCAAGCGCGCCGGAGTAATCACCGCGCTGGCCGACAACGAGATCGGCCACCTGGTCGAGAACCTGGTCATGCAGGGTGGTGTGGACACCTCGCTGATCCGCTGGGAGTCCTACGACGGCATCGGGCGCACGGTGCGCAACGGCCTCAACTTCACCGAGCGCGGCTACGGCGTCCGCGGCGCGGTCGGCGTCTCCGACCGCGCCAACACCGCCATCGCCCAGATGAAGCCCGGCACCATCGACTGGGACGACCTCTTCGGCCGCCGTGGCGTCAGGTGGCTCCACACCGGTGGGATCTACGCCGCACTGTCCGAGAACGCCGCAGCGGTGGCCGAGGAGGCGATGGCGGCCGCGCAGAAGCACGGCACCGTGGTCTCCTTCGACCTCAACTACCGCCCGAGCCTCTGGGCCGGCATCGGTGGCCCCGAGTTCGCCCGCGACGTCAACACCCGGCTCGCCGGGCACGTCGACGTGATGATCGGCAACGAGGAGGACTTCACCGCCGCGCTCGGCTTCGAGGTCGCACACGTCGACGAGAACCTGAGCTCGCTGCCGATGGACAGCTTCGAGGTGATGGTCGGAACGGTCGCGGAGAAGATGCCGTGGTTCAAGGTGATCGCCACGACGCTGCGCACGGTCCACTCGGCCAGCGACAACGACTGGCAGGCCATCGCCTGGTCGCCGGACACGGGCGTGCTCGCCTCGACCCCCCGCGACCACCTCGGCATCTTCGACCGGGTCGGCGGCGGCGACGGCTTCGCCTCCGGACTCGTCTACGGCCTGCTCGAGGGCGAACCCCTCCAGCAGTGCCTCGAGCTGGGCGCCGCCCACGGCGCGCTGGCGATGACGACACCCGGTGACACGTCCATGGCGACAGCCGCGGAGGTGCGTGCCCTGGCCGGTGGCGGGAGCGCGCGCGTACGTCGCTGAGCCGACCGGCTGAGCACCGGAGACGGGCCATCCGGCCCCACCCCCAGACCAGGTCTGGGCGGTCGACCCCGTGCGGGGGATCGGCCGCCCAGGCCTGTTTTCACGTATCTGAACGTCTTTGATACATAGTTCACAATTCTGGACAGAGTTCTTGACTCTGTGTGATGGCCGTCATACCTTCCTCGATGTCTCGTGAGCGCTGACCGCACCCGCCGCCCGCCGAGCTCCGCCCCGCCGAGCCCCTAGGGAATCGAAGATGAAACTGCTCCGCAGATCTGCACGGCGGCGCCAGGTCAGTCGCCTGCGCCGCGCGTCCACCCACCTCGTGGCCGTGACGGCCGCCATGGCCGTCGCGCTGCCCCTCGCCGCTGCCGGCACGGCCCAGGCCGCCGGCCCGGCCCCGGCCACCGCCGCGGCCGCCGCCGCGCCCGGCTCCGTCCCGGACGGCACCTTCAACCTGCTGCTGTTCTACAAGCCGAACTTCCACGCCTCCCACGTCCAGGGACGCCAGGCGATCCGCGAACTCGCGACGGAGCTCGCGACGGAGTACGGCCAGGTGATCAACATCCAGGAGACCGACGACCCGTCGGCCTTCACCGCAGCCAACCTCGCCACCAAGGACGCGGTGGCCTTCATGCAGACCGGCGGCGTGCTCTTCAACGAGGCCCAGCGCACCGCGCTCGAGGCCTACATCAGGGGCGGCGGCGGCTACTTCGGCCAGCACTACGCCGGCTGGTCGGTCGGTCAGAGCGAGCACGACGTCAACCCGTTCTACCTCAGGCTCGTCGGTGCCATGTCCGAGGGCCACCCGGAGAACCCGGCCGTTCGTCCCGGCCGCGTCGTCAACGCGGCCACCTCGCACCCCCTCACCACCGGCCTGCCGGCGGAGATCACCCGCAGCGACGAGTGGTACGACTGGGTCGTCAACCCGGCCCCCAACGTCAAGACCCTCCTCTCGATCGACGAGTCGTCGGTGCAGAGCCTGGGCCACAACGGAACCACCCACCCGGTGACCTGGTGCCAGACCATCGACTCCGGTCGTTCCTGGTACTCCGGCCTCGGTCACGAGGGATCGGCCTACTCCGAGCCGTTCATCCGGACGATGATGAAGAACGGCCTGGCCTACTCGGCCGGCTTCCTCGAGGCCGACTGCGCCCCGCCGGTCAAGGACCAGCAGGGCTCCTGGAGCGGGGTGACGCCGTGGCCGCTGATGCCCATCAACGCCGCGCTCACCTCCGACGGCAAGGTCCAGTCGTTCGGCTCGGTGGCGAGCTGCACCCCCAACGACCCCTACGCCTGGAGCGGCAACAACTGCGTCACGCAGGGCGGCCAGATGGAGATCGACGTCTGGGACCCGCAGGTGCCGCGGACGATCGCCAACGTCGTGTCGGGCGTGATCCCGAACGTCACCTACACCGACCTCTTCTGCTCGATGCAGGTGCAGATGCCGCACCGCAGGGCGACCATGACGGTCGGCGGTGACGACGGCCTCGGCGGCAACGCGCCCAACGAGTCCGCCATCGGCGTCACCAGCTACACGACCAACTCGGGGCTGCGCAACGAGGCCCCGATGAACTTCCCGCGCTGGTACCCCACCGGCACCACCATGCCCGACGGCTCGATCGTCGTGCAGGGCGGCGCGCTCGAGGGTGGCCCCGGCGGCCCGGGTGTCATCACGCCCGAGCGGTACACCCCCCACCAGGGCAGCTCGTGGAAGCTGCTCACCGGCGCGGCCAGCGCGCAGGCCTACGGCGAGCCCAACGGAGCGGTGGACACTGAGAACCGCTGGTGGTACCCGCGCGCCTTCGTCAACCCGACCAACGGCAAGCTCTTCACCATCACCGGCACGCAGATGTTCGAGCTCGACCCCGACGCCGACAACGGCAACGGAGCGATCGCGATGCGCGGCGGCCTCGGCAGCGGCACGGTCGGCAACCAGGGCAACCTGGGCAACCCGGTCGGCGCCACGTCCACCGCGACGATGTACCGCCCCGGCAAGATCCTGCAGGTCGGCGGTGGCGCTTGGTCCAACGGTGGTGGCGGCGACGGCGCCCGAGCCGGCTTCACGGTCGACATCAACGGTGCCAACCCGACGCTCGCCGCGACCGACCCGATGACGTACGCCCGCCACTGGCCGACCTCGACGGTCATGCCCGACGGCAACGTCATCGTCACCGGCGGCTCGCGCGCCAACAACGGCAACGGCGGCTACGTGACCAACGCCGAGATCTGGGACCCCACCAAGCCGAGCGGCCAGCAGTGGACCGAGGTCAAGGTGCCCCACGAGCGTGCTCGCCTCTACCACTCGATCGCGCTGCTCCTGCCCGACGGCCGGATCATGATCGGCGGCGGCGGTGCCCCGGGGCCGCGCAACTACACGGACGTGGAGTACTACTCCCCGGCGTACCTCTTCGACGGCAACCAGCCCGCGGTGCGTCCGGTGGTCACCAACGCCCCGAAGAAGGTCGGCTACAACGGCTCGTTCACGATGTCGACGGCGAGCAACGTCAGCCGCGTCACCCTGGTCCGCAACGGTTCGGTCACCCACGGCTTCAACAACGACCAGAACTTCCAGGACCTGACGTTCAGCAAGAACGGCAACACCCTCACGGTCAACTCGCCCAGCAACGCCAACTTCGCGCCTCCCGGCTCCTACATGGTGTTCGTCTGGGACGCCAACGGCACCCCCTCGGTCGCCAACATCGTGCAGATCGACCCGCAGGTGAAGATGGACTCGGCGGCCCCCAAGGTCGTCGACCAGTTCGAGTACCCGCGCCTGCCGTCCGGCTGGCAGTCGGGCACCTACCCGAACACCGCCGACGTGGCAGCCGGCAGCGGCCGGATGGCTCCGTGGGAGATCGCCAGTGCCGTGCAGCTCGTCCGGGCGCAGACGCCCGGCCTGCGGGGCCTCGGCCAGACCGGCTACGTCCTGTCGGTCGGAGCCAACGGCGACCTGTCGCGTCCGGTGCAGGGTCTCGACGTCGGGCAGGAGTACCGCCTGTCGATCCGCTACGCCCGTGACAGCCGGGCAGCCGGCACCGCCCCGGGCACGGCCAACCTGTCGATCGGCACCCTCGACGCCGCCCTGTCGGCCGGCGCGGAGACGTCCTCGACCGGGGCCTTCGGCACCTACGTCGGGACGTTCACGGCCACGTCGCGCCGGATGCCGCTGTCGATCAAGGGTGGGGGAGCAGCGGCCAACCTCGTGCTCGACAACCTGGTGATCGTGCCCACGCGGGCCGGCGCCTCCGAACCGGCCGTCCACTACAAGCTCGACGAGGGCACCGGCACCAAGGCCGCCAACTCGGGCACGGACGTCACGGTCGGCGCTGCCGACCTGGTCGGCACCACCGGGTGGAGCCCGACCGGCAAGGTCGGCGGTGCGCTCGACATGAAGGGTGGATCCAACGCCAACACGGTCGACCTGCCCGACAACCTGCTGCAGAACGAGGCCGACTTCACGACCGCGTTCTGGGTCCGTCCCGACACCAAGGGGAACTGGATCAACCTGTTCCACATCGGCGACGGCCTCGGCGACGCCGGCAGCTTCTTCCAGATCCAGATGCAGACCCAGGCCGCCGGCAACACCGGACTGGCTGCGACCTTCAAGAAGAAGGGTGACGCGCTGCAGGAGCGGGTCTACGCCACCAACCCGACCCGCGACGTCACGGCCAACCAGTGGAACCACGTCGTCTTCACGCGGCAGGGCACCACGGGCACGCTCTACCTCAACGGCGCTCAGGTCGCGACCCGCAACAACCTGACCCTCACGATGACCGACGTCGGTCCGACGACGAACAACTGGCTGGGTCGCAACGGCTACAACGACCCGTCGTTCGACGGCCTGATGGACGACGTCCGTCTCTACACCACGTCGCTGAGCGCAGCTGACGTCGCCGGTCTCTACGCCGACGGCAACCAGCTCGACACGACCACCACGGTCAGCGTCTCGCCTGCGTCCCCGTCGCCGTTCAACACCCCCATCACGGTGTCGGCCACGGTCAAGGACTCCGCCAACGCCAACGTGTCCGGCACGGCCGAGCTCTGGGTCAACGGCTCCCGTGAGGGTGCCCAGGCCACGGTGACCGACGGTGCGGTGTCCTTCCCGGCCCTCACGCTGCCCCCGCGGCAGCACGAGCTCGAGGTCCGCTTCCTGGCCGGAACCGGGTTCCGGGACTCCTCGGCCAAGGTGACCCACACGGTGGCGCGTCCGCCGGTGGGTGAGGGCATCCCGGTCCACTACAAGTTCGACGAGGGCAGTGGCACCACCGCTGCCAACTCGGGCTCGGACCCGGCCATCGGCAATGCCACGCTCCAGGGCAACGCCGGGTGGGTGGCTTCGGCGAAGTACGGCGCAGGGGTCAACCTGCCCGGTGCTGGACACGTCAACCTGCCCAACGACGTCACGTTCGGCATGGACGAGCAGGTCACCGTCTCCACCTGGATCCGCCCGACCAACCTGCCCAACTGGACCACCCACGTCCAGATCGGCAAGAGCACGGCGAACTTCCTGCTCCTGCAGTCGAGGATGGAGAACGGCACGCGCGGCTTCGGCGTCACCCTGCGCAAGAACGAGGGCGTCCAGTACCGGACGATGCTGCCCGGCAACGCCGACCTCCCGCTGGGCCAGTGGACGCACGTCGCGGTCACCCTGGGACGTACGCCCAACGGCACGGGCACGACCGTGAAGATCTACCTCAACGGGGCGCTTCAGGCCACCAGCAACGATGTCCCGGTCACCATCGGTGAGATCGCGCAGGGCGGCACAGCCGCCAACTTCCTCGGCAACGGCAGCTGGAACGACCCGCGTCCCACCGAGCAGCAGGACGACTTCCGGATCTACGGCTACGAGCTGAGCGCCGCAGACGTCCTGGCGATCTACAACGGCA
This sequence comes from Nocardioides hwasunensis, assembly GCF_014779665.1. Taxonomy (GTDB): domain Bacteria; phylum Actinomycetota; class Actinomycetes; order Propionibacteriales; family Nocardioidaceae; genus Nocardioides; species Nocardioides hwasunensis. Next base: position 110,198 of record NZ_JACXYY010000006.1, read on the forward strand.
CGTCGAACGCCGCACCGGTCGGCGTGGCGGACGCCTACACGACGGCCGAAGGCGTGGCGTTGAGCGTCCCGGCTCCGGGCGTCCTGGCCAACGACACCGACGCCGAGGGCGACACCCTCACCGCCGGCGACGTCACGCAGCCGGGCAACGGGGAGGTGGCGCTGGCCGCGAACGGCTCGTTCACCTACACGCCGGTCACCGGGTTCTCAGGCACCGACACCTTCACCTATCGCGCCAACGACGGAACGTCGAAGTCCGCGCCCACCACGGTCACCATCACCGTGGAGAAGGCCGCCGCCGAGCCCAACGCCGAGCCCGTCGCCGTCGACGACGCGTTCACGACGGTGTCCGGTGAGCCGCTCACCCTGGCGGCGCCCGGTGTGCTCGGCAACGACACGGACGCGGACGGGGACCAGCTGACCGCCACGGCGACCAGCCAGCCCGTCAACGGCTCGGTCGTGCTGAGGGCGGACGGATCCTTCACCTACACCCCCGATGCGGGCTTCGTGGGCAAGGACACGTTCACCTACACGGCGAGTGACGGCACGGACACCTCGGCGCCCGCCACGGTCACCATCACCGTCAAGCCGACAGGCGGCGGTGGCGGGGGCGGCGGCACCGGTGGAGGCAACGGCGAGACCGGACCGCTCAACTCCGCGGTCGCGGGTGCCTCGGCGTCCTTCACCTACGGCAAGGCGGGTTCGCTCGTGGTCAGCGTCGCTCCCGCGGCGGCCACGGGTCGCGTCGAGCTCGTCAGCGGCACCGACCTGGTCGCGGCGGGCACGCTCGCGGCCGGCCAGGCGCGGCTGGACCTCGCGGCCCAGGGCCTGGTGCCCGGGACGCACCGGCTCACGCTCCGCTACGTCGGGGACGGCGCCCACAAGGCCTCGTCGTCCGTCGTGGAGGTCGTCGTCGACAAGGTCGTGCCGCGGATGAGCGTGAAGGCGCCGAACAAGGTGAAGAAGGGCAAGCGCGCGACCGTCCGGGCCGTGCTGCGGGCGCCCGACGGGGTACGCGTCACGGGTGACGTGACCTTCAAGATCAAGGGTGGGAAGAAGATCGCCGGCACGTTGAAGGACGGCCGCGTCTTCGTCCAGCTGCCGAAGGCGAAGGGCAAGCGGATCCGCCTGGTCGTGACCTACCAGGGCAGTGCCACGGTGGAGTCCACCCGCGAGCAGCTCACCATCAGGGTGCGCAGGCGCTGAGCGGAGGAACGTGAAACGGCGAGGGCCCGGGGGGAGATCCCCCCGGGCCCTCGCCGTCGTCGGTGCGAGGTGCGGAGCGGCCGTCAGTCCTCGGCGAGCGCGGCCACCACGCCCGCGCGGCTGTCGTCCTCGCTGGCGAGCACCCCACCGTTGGCCACGATGTCGGGAGTGATCTCGCTGAAGACCATGCGGACGTCCTGGCGGCGGGCGCCGAGGATGTCCACGGCACTGTCGGCCACGGCCTTCGCGAACTCGCGACGCTGCTCGACCGAGCGGCCCTTGAGCAGCTCGACGGTGATGTTGGGCATGGAAGTTTCCCTTCGTTGGTTCACACGTAAGATCTTGATTCGGTGACCTGAATCACGGTAGTGGCAGTTCACATCCTTGACAACAGTTCCGCATGCTGGTTGTGTGAGGACGGTCACCCGACCACGCCAGGAGTCCTGATGAACCGCACCCGCGCGACCGTGCGTGCGGTCGTCCCGGCGATCGCGATGGGCGCGGTCGCACTCGCAGCGGGTCCGGTCGCCGCCCACGTGACCATCACGCCCACCACCACCGCCGCGGGAGCCAGGGCAGAGGTGCGCATGGAGGTGCCGCACGGCTGCGAGGGCTCCGCGACCACCGAGCTCGCCGTGCGGCTGCCGGCGCAGGTGAGCGACGCCGACGTCGAGACCACCGACCGCTGGGCGGCCGACGTGGCGAGCGACAGCATCACCTTCCGCACCGACGCCCCGCTCCCGGATGCGCTGCGAGACCAGGTCGTGTTCTCCGTGCGGCTGCCCGACGAGGTGGGGGCCGAGCTGGTGTTCCCGGTCGTGCAGCGTTGCGAGGAGGGGGAGTCGGCCTGGACCGAGGTCGCCGAGGACGACGCGAGCCGCGAGGCGCTCGACATGCCCGCCCCGGTCATCGTGGTGACCGCTGCTGACGCCTCGGGCTCCGACGCGACGAGCGCCGCGAGCTCGCCCGACGCCGGTCAGATGACCGTCGGCGCGATCGGGGTCCTGGCCGCGGGCTGTGTGGCCAGCGGCGCGGTCCTGCTGCTGCGACGTCGGCGCGCATGATCGGACGCACCCCACGGCGCGGTGGCGCCGTGCGCGCCCTGTCCCGCGTGCTCTCGCCGGCGGTGGTCGTCGCGCTCCTGCTTCCGCTGGCGGCGCTGCTCGTCCTCGGCTCCGCCTCCCCGGCCGCCGCGCACGCGACCCTGGTCGGCACCGACCCGGTCGAGGGGGCCGTGCTGGACACGGCGCCGGAGCAGGTGACCTTCACCTTCGACGAGGCGGTCATCGGCGTCCCGGCCGGCATCCAGGTCTTCGACGCCACCGGCGCGGAGGTCGCCGCGACGGCCTCGGTGCGCAAGGCGCAGCTGGTGGTCGACCTCGACGGTGAGGTCGACGAGGGGACGCTGGTGGTGGTGTGGCGCCTCGTCTCCGCGGACGGTCACCCGATCAGCGGCTCCCTGAGCTTCTCGGTCGGTGCCCCCAGCGACGTGGTCGACGTGCCCACGGTCAGCACGGACGCCAGCACGAACGCTCCGCTGCATCTCGGCGTGGCCCGATGGCTCGGCTACGTCGGGCTGCTGCTCGCCGCAGGGCTGGCGGCGTTCTCGGTGCTCTTCCTGCCCGCGGACCGCGCCCACGACGGCTCCCGGCGACGGTTGCGCACCGCGGCGCGTGCGGCGGCGGTCGTGGGGGCCCTCGCCTGCTGGGTCGGCGTCCCGATGATCGCGCTCTACCAGCTCGGTCTGCCGCCCTCAGCGCTCGGTCGGGCCTCCACGTGGTCGGCGCTGGCCGCCGGCGAGTACGTCGTGCCCGCGATGGTGGTGCTCGGCCTGGCCCTGGCGGTCGGCGCCATGCCGCGCGCGGCGCCTGACCGGCGGCGCACCGCCCTGGTGCTCGCCGGGTGTGCGCTGTCCCTCGCCGCTCCCTCCGTGACCGGCCACACGCGGGCGGCCACCCCGCAGGCGCTCGTGATCGGCGTCGACGTGCTCCACCTCCTCGCCGGAGCCCTCTGGCTCGGGGGACTGGTGGCGATCGGGCTGGTCCTGGCCGACCTCGCCGCGCGTGACGACTCCGGTGCGCTCGTGCTGGCCCGCTTCTCGGCCTGCGCCTCGGGTGTCCTCGCCCTCCTGGTCGTCACCGGCACGGTGCTCGCCTGGCGGATCGCCGGGTCGTGGGGCGAGCTCGTCGACAGCGGCTACGGCGGGCTGCTCCTCGTCAAGGTGGTCGTCGTCCTCGTCGCCGTGGCGATCGCTGCCTGGAACCGCTTCTCGCTGCTCCCGCGCCTTCGCGACGCGACGAGGCGGGCCGAGCGCCGGGGCACCGCCTCGGTCCTGGTGCGTACGTCGCTGGCTGAGGCCGGCGTGCTGGTGGCGGTGCTGCTCGTGACCGGCTTCCTCGTCGATCGCAGCCCGGAGCCCGACGCCACCCCGTCCGCGTCCGCGGCCCCCGGCGACGCGTCGGGGGAGTCGGTCTGGCTCGGCGGCATCATCGCGGAGGTGGGCCTGGACCCCCTCGGCGTCGGACCGGCGACCGTCACCATCACCATGACCGACCCCGACGGCGCGCCCGCCGAGGGCTACGAGGCGCCCCGGATCAGCCTGTCGACCGCCGAGGTCGACCTGGGAGAGATCGAGCTGCGCAACCTCGGCCCCGGCATCTACGCCGGTGACCTGGTGATGCCGACCGGCGGCACCTGGGAGGCGCAGGTCTCGCTGCGCACGACCGAGTTCGACAACCCGGTCAAGACGGTGCGGTTCGAGGTGCCCTGAGCGGCGCCACGGAGCAATTCCGGTCGGGCGGCAGCGGCCGCTCGTACCGCAGACTGGGACCATGACGGAGCCCGGACGCGACCGCCTGCGTGAGCTGCTCGACGCGGTGCTCGACGAGGACCACGCCACCTTGACGGACATGGCCAGCGGCGCCTTCTCGTCCCCGCACCACTTCAACCGGCGCGTGCGGCGCGAGTCCGGCGAGCCGCCGGTGGCGATGCGGCGCCGGGTCATGCTCGAGCGGGCGGCGTGGCGGATCGCCGGCGGCGACAGCGTCACCGCCGCCGCCTTCGAGGCCGGCTACGAGTCGGTCGAGGGTTTCGCGCGGGCCTACGCCCGGGCGTACGGACACCCGCCGAGCACACCGGCGGACGATCACTGGCTGCCGGCGCCCAACGGCATCCACTTCCACCCGCCCATGTCGTTGTGGGTCACGTCCTCGGAGCAGGCCATGAACCCGATCACCGAGCACCTCGTCCGCCACGACCTCGACGACACCCGGCACCTGCTGGACCTCGCCAGGGACGTGCCGGAGACGGCGTACGAGTCGTCGGTCGTGCCCGGCCTGGCGGTGCTCGGCTTCGACGGTCCCGACGAGTCGCTCGCCCAGCTGCTGGAGCACCTGGTGGCGAGCAAGGAGGTGTGGCTGGCCGCGATCGACGGGGAGGACCTCCCGGCCGGTGGCGACCGCAGTGCCGCGGCCCTGCTGGAGCGCCACGACGCCGTCGCGCCACGCTGGCTGGCCCGGGTGCGCGACCTCGACAGCCGGGGAGCCTGGGACGACCGGCTCGTCGACGCGCTGTGCGACCCCCCGGAGAGCTTCGTGATGGGCAGCGTCTTCGCCCACGTCGTGACCTATGCGGCCGCCCGGCGCCAGGTGGCGCGACACGCGTTGCGCCACCACGGCGTCGTCGTCGACGAGGGCGACCCGATCGAGTGGCTGCGGGAGGTCCGGAGGTAGCTCAGGCGGGTCCGGTGCCGTCGCCCTGGTGGGTGACCTCGTCCTCGGTGAGGCCGAGTGCGGGCGCCAGCACGGCGGCCTGCTTCGACGGAGCACGCCGCGTCGACGCCTTGCTGTCGGAGGACTTCCGGGCGGGCAGCTTGCCCGACGGCGTCGACGCAGCCTTCTTGGCCGGCGCCTTCTTCGCAGCGGGCGCCTTCTTCGCAGCGGGCGCCTTCTTCGCAGCGGGCGCCTTCTTCGCGGCGGGTGCCGTCCCCGGGGCGGGCGCCTTCCGGGGCGACGGCTTCTTGGCAGCCGCTGGCACGTCGGGCTCGCTGGGCGACGGGGCGCCGGTCTCCGCGGCAGGGGCTCCGGTCACGTCTTCGTCGGGAGCCCACGGGGTCGACGGCCGCGTCGGGGATCCTCCGGTCGCGCGCTCGACCGCCCAGCCGATCACGCCCGATGCCGTCCGCAGGCCGACCCGGGCGACGCCGAGCGAGGCGTCGGTGACGGCGCGCGCGGTGCCGACGGGGTGGGTGATCGCTCGGGTGATCTTGCTGATGGAGCTCACAAGGGTTCCTCTCGTGGGTGGTCGTCACCTACCCAAGCACGCCGCCCCGCACGACGCGGCGGGCCGGCCGACCCGTCGGGTCAGGTGGCGTCCTCGCGCAGCAGCCACCAGGCGGCGAGCCAGGCGGCCGCTCCGGCGACGAGCTCGACGTGCAGCTCGACGATCGCCAGCGTGGCCAGCGTGGTGAACGCGACCGAGCTGAACGCCGAGCCCGCCATCACCGGGTCACCGTCGCGACGCGGCGTCCGCGTGGGCGGGCAGGGCCTCGGTCACGGTCGCCAGACGGCGGGCGTCGAGCGCCGAGGAGCGGCGCGACAGGCGCGCGTCGAGCAGCGTCGCGGCCTCGGTGGTGCGCCCGGCCATCGCGAGCGCGTGGACCAGCGTGTCCTCGACGACCTCGCGCTGCGCCTTGCTCCCGCCGAGCGGCGCCATCGTGGCCACCACCGTGGTGAGGGTGGCTGCGGCAGCGTTCCAGCGCTCCTCGACGACCGAGACCAGGCCCCGGCACAGCGGCGCGACGACGTCGCGGAACACGACGTCCTGGCTGCGCGAGGACTCCTCGGCCAGGACGCTCAGCGCCGAGGCGTCGCCGTCGGCGGCGAGCAGCACGGCTCCGTGCATCGCCGCGAACGCGGTCGGCGGGGTGCTCAGCCACTCCGACGGTGCGTGGGCGCGCACGTCGGAGACCGGCAGGTCGTCGGTCCAGGCGCCGGTGACGCGGCCGCGCCACAGCAGCGCGCCGCTGTCGACCACCACGCGGCTGCCGCTGACCACGGAAGGGGCGAGCTCGCGGTGGTAGCGACGGCGTACGGCCTCGACGTCGTCCTGCATCAGCTCGTGGAGCGCGGCGTGCCAGGAGAAGTGCGAGCGGTGGTTGGCCTCGGGGCCGCGGGAGCGGATCCACTCGTCGAGCCAGGCCAGACCGGTGGCGTGGTCTCCGGTCTCGTAGAACACGTGGGCCCGAGCGTGCACGGCGTGGCCGGAGGACGGCTCGACCGACAGGGCGTACGACGACAGCTCCTCGGCCTCGGCCCAGCGCTCCTGGTCCTGGCGCACGAAGGCGAGCTGGCCGGCGTACCACCAGTCGTCGCCGTAGGAGCGGCCGAGCGACTCGACGAGCGCTGCGGTCTGCGAGCCGCTGGTGAGGCCGCCGAAGGCGACCGTCGGCACCGCGACGCTGACGGCGAGAGCGTCGCGCGGGAAGAGGCGCACGTGGCGCAGGAGGGCGGACGCGCCGGTCGCCTCGTCGGTGCGCAGCCGGGTGGTGACGGCGTCGAGGAAGGAGCTCTCGCGGTCGTCGAGGTGGCGCTCGGCCGCGGCCCGGTGGGCGGCACGGAGCGAGGCCTGCCAGTGGGTGTTGGTGCCCCACTCGTGGCCGAGCAGGGCCAGCGCGGCGTGCGCCTGGACGAAACCCTCGTCGGCGGCGACGGCCTCGGCCAGCCCCTCCTCGACGCCGTCCTGGAGGCGGAGCAGTCGACCGAGCGCGCCGTTGTAGCGGTCGGCGGCGTCCTGGCTGGTGGACAGGGTGAGGCCGTAGGGGTCGACCGGGCGCCGGCGCGACTCGCCGTGCATCGAGCGGCTCACGACGCGGGCTACGTCGTAGGCCTGCTCGCGGATCTCGGGCATCGCCGTGGACTCCCACATGTTGCCCTTGCGCAGGGAGCCGACGGCGAGGAACGGCACGGTGTCGGGCAGCGTGCCGACGATGCGACCGTCGTCGGTCGTGTCGATGCCCAGCCCGGCAGGGCCGGGGCGGACGAGCCCGGTCTGGGCGAGCCGGCTCAGGAGTGGGTCGGAGGCGATCGAGCCGACCGGTCCGGTGCAGTTCACGACGGCGGCGACCCGCAGGGTCGTGCCGTCGTCGAGGGTGACGTGCAGCGCGTGGGCGTCCGCCCGGACCCCCGCGATCGTGCCGCGGTGGCGCCGCAGTCGGCCCGCGGAGGAGATGGCGTCGAAGCGGCGTGCGGTCGCGGGCGCCATCCGGTGGCGATGGACGTCCCAGCTCCGCGCGTCCTCGGCGATGAAGCGACGCTTGTCGGCCTCGGACAGCCCGCGCCAGAGCTGCGCGGTCACCGGACGCAGGCCGTCGACCGCCGCGCGCCAGTCGCCCGTGGACCGCACCGTCTCCTCGACGTGTGCCGACACGATGGTGCGCAGGTCGTCGAGTCCCTGGGTGCGGGTGATGCCCGGTGGCGGTGGGACCGGGGGAGTGGTGGGCAGCACGTGCGGGCGCGGCACCGCGTCGGTGCGCGAGACGACGTGGACGGTGCGGTCGGGGCGGTCGGCGCTGATCGCGAGGTCGACCATGGTGAGACCGGACCCGAGCATCAGCACGTCGCCGACGTCGGGGACGGGCTGCGTCCACGGGTCGGTGACCAGGCGGGCGTCCGCGACGAGCTCGGCGGGCGCCCAGCCGGTGCCGGGCTGGCTGCTGGTCGCCAGCACGACGGCGCGGGCCTCGAGCCGGTCGCCGTCGGAGAGCTCCATGGCGAACCCGGTGCCGACGCTCGTGATGTCGACGACCTCCGCGCGGCGGCGTACGACCCGGGCGTTGCCGGGGAACTCGGTGGCCGTGGTCAGCAGGCCCTCGATGTAGCGGCCGAAGACGGCGCGTGGGGCGAAGTCGTGGGGCTGGAACTTCGGGTCGTGGTGGTTGCGCAGCCAGCGCAGGAAGTGCTCGGGGTCGCGCGGGAAGGCGCTCATGCCCGAGGCGGGGACGTTGAGGAGGTGGCGGTCGTCGGTGGTCGAGTACGCCTGGCCGCGCCCCGTGGTGGGGGCCGGGTCGACCAGCTCGACGCGGAAGCGTGAGGAGAGCGCGGTCACCAGGTGGGTGGCGACCAGCGTGCCGCCGGCTCCGGCGCCGACCACCACGACCCGACAGTCACCCTCGTTCGACCCCAGCGGCGTTATGGCCCCACTCCGTCCTTTTAGTGCACTGAATTACGTGACTAAAGGTACCAAGGAGCGTGCCGCGCGGCGAGTCGGCGCGCAGGGATCAGGCGTCGCGGCGCATGACGACGCGCGGGAAGCCGGCCGAGGTCGCCTCGGTGCTGCTCGCGAGCTCGAAGCCGGCGTCCTCGAAGAGCTTGCGGGTGCCGACGTAGGCCATGGTGAGGTCGACCTTCTCGCCCCGGTTGTCGACGGGGTAGCCCTCGATGACCGGCGCCCCGCGCTGGACGGCGTACGCCACCGCGCCCTCGAGCAGGACGTGCGAGATGCCCCGACCGCGGTGACCGGGCCGCACCCGGATGCACCAGACCGACCACGCGTCCTGCTCGTCGACGTGCGGGATCTTCGTGGAGCGGGCGAAGGGGAGGTCGGCCCGCGGGGCGACCGCGGCCCACCCGACGACCTCGTCGCCGTCGTAGGCGAGCACACCGGGCTTGGTGCGCCTGCGGGTCAGTGCCTCCACGAAGTCGGCGCGCGCGGGACCGGCGAGCTCGCGGTTGTCCTTGGCCGGGATGCGGTGGCTCAGGCACCAGCACACGTTGGACGTCGGCTTCTTCGGGCCCACCATCGTGCGCACGTCGTCGAAGCGTGCCTGGGTCGCCGGGTGGACGGTGAGCCCGTCGGAGGAGGTGAGAGGCGCGGCCATGGGTCCACGCTAGAACGCTGGTCGCTCCCTCGCATGTCGAGCTGGTCGCCACCACGTCGCTCGCGGCGCACGATGCGCTGCTCGAGGACCGACCCGAGACGGACCTCTGCCCACGCGCTCGGTTGAATGGCGTCATGGGTGAGGCGATGCGCACGATCGGGCTGCTGGGCGGGATGAGCTGGGAGAGCTCGGCGCTCTACTACCAGGTCGTCAACGAGGCCGTCCGCGAGCGGCTGGGCGGCTACCACTCGGCGAAGGTGCTGATGTCGTCGGTCGACTTCGCCGAGGTGGAGGCCATGCAGGCCACCGGGGACTGGGACGCTGCGGGCGAGCTGCTCGCCGCCGAGGCGCGCGCCCTCGAGGCCGCCGGTGCCGACTGCCTGGTGCTCTGCACCAACACGATGCACAAGGTCGCAGGTGCCATCGAGGCGGCTGCATCGATCCCGCTGCTGCACATCGTCGACGTCACCGCGGCCGCGATCCACGACGCCGGCCTCTCCCGGGTGGCGCTGCTCGGCACCCGCTTCACCATGGAGCAGCCCTTCGTGCGCGAGCGGCTGGAGGCCCAAGGCATCGAGGTGCTCGTGCCGACCGGCGACGACCTCGAGCTGGTGCACCGGGTGATCTACGACGAGCTCGTCCACGGCGTCGTGCGCGACGGGTCGCGGTCGGCGTACGTCGACGTGGTGGCGCGCCTGGCGACCGCCGGCGCCGAGGGCGTGATCCTCGGCTGCACCGAGATCGAGCTGCTGATCGGCGCCGACGACGTCGAGGTGCCGGTCTTCGCCACGACCCGCCTGCACGCACTCGCCGCGGTGGACTTCGCGCTGGGCTGACCGCGCGCGGTCGGGCTGGTCCTGTGGTCTCTCGAACACGTGCTCCGAGGCGGCGGGCGGGCTGGACACGTGTCCGAGACGTCGCCCCCGGATGGGAGCTTCGCGGGCAACAAGGCGGACACGTGTCCGAGAGGTTGCCCCCGGCCCAGTCGAGGGCTGCGCTCCAGTCGTTGGTCATCGGCGCGACGCTGGCGCCACCACGTCCACACGTGTCCGAGGAATCGCCCTCGGAACGGCGGATCGAGGGCGACGTCACGGACACGTGTCCGCGACGTCGCCCGGGCACGCCAGCCGAGGGCGACCTCTCGGACACGTGTCCGGATCAGGTGACGGCGGACGGGGAGCCCCCGCCGCTCAGCCCTGGGCGGGCCAGAGGGAGTGGTAGGCGTTGATCGCCGGCTGCCCGCCGAGGTGGGCGTAGAGCACGTGGGAGTCGCGCGGGATCTCACCCTGGCCCACGAGGTCGATGAGGCCGGCGAGCGACTTCCCCTCGTAGACGGGGTCGGTGATCATCGCCTCGAGCTGCGCGCCGAGCGCCATCGCCTCCATCGTCGAGTCGACCGGGAGTCCGTAGAGCTCCCCGGCCCAGCCCTCGAGCACCGTGATCTCGTCGTCGCGCAGGTCGCGGCCGAGCTCGATCAGCTCGGCGGTGTGGCGGGCGATCCGGGCGACCTGGTCGCGGGTCTTCTCCAGCGTGGCGCTCGCGTCGATGCCGAGCACGCGACGGCGGACGCCGGTGAGGTCCTCCAGCGCGGCGAAGCCGGCGATCATGCCGGCGTGCGTCGAGCCGGTCACCGTGCAGACCACGATCGTGTCGAACGTGACGCCCAGCTCCTTCTCCTGCTCGGCGACCTCGAAGGCCCAGTTGGCGAACCCGAGCCCACCGAGGCGGTGCTCGCTCGCGCCGGCCGGGATGGCGTACGGCGTGCCGCCCGACTCCTCGACCTCACGGAGCGCGTCCTTCCACGAGTCGCGGATGCCGATGTCGAAGCCGGCCGGGTCGAGGCGGGAGTCGGCGCCCATCATCCGGCTGAGCAGGATGTTGCCGACCTGGGTGTTGGTGGGGTCGTCCCACGGCACCCACTTCTCCTGCACCAGGCGGCACTTGAGGCCGAGGTGCGCGGCGACCGCTGCGACCTGGCGCGTGTGGTTGGACTGGAAGCCGCCGATGGACACGAGCGTGTCGGCGCCGCTGGCGAGCACGTCGGGGACGATGTACTCCAGCTTGCGGACCTTGTTGCCGCCGTAGGCCAGGGGGCTGCTGACGTCCTCGCGCTTGGCCCAGACGGTGGCGCCACCGAGGTGCTGGGTCAGTCGCTTCAGCTCGTGGACGGGGGACGGGCCGAACGTGAGCGGGTAGCGCTCGAACTGGTCGAGGATCACGCGATCTCCTGCGGGGTGGTGGTGTCGGACTCGGGGGACTCGGGGGACTCGGGGATCAGCGCGGCGAGGTTCTGCCAGGTCTGGAAGGCCACCTCCGCGGCCGCGTCGGCGTCGCCGGCCGCACACGCGTCGACGAGCCGGTCGTGCAGGCCCACGGACTCGGCGCCGGCGTGGGAGGCGAAGCGGCGCCGCTCGAGGCGACGCACGACCGGGCTGAACTGGTCGAGCACGGTCGCGAGAGCCCGGTTGCCGGAGGCGTCGACGGCCACGGCGTGGAAGTCGTCGTCGGCGCTGAGGGCCGCAGCCGTGTCCCGGTCGTCGATCGCGGCGGCGAAGCGTTCGTTGGCCGTGCGCATCCGGTCGAGGTCGGCGGAGGTGAGTCTGGAGACGGCCTCGCCCACCGCGAGCCGGTGCATCGAGGCGACGACGGCGTGGGCGGCGCGCACCTCGCCCAGGTCGATCTCGGCGACGACGGTGGAACGACCGGGGGCCGCGCGGACCAGCCCAGTCTCCCCGAGTCGCAGCAGCGCCTCACGCACCGGCGTACGACTCACGCCGAGCCAGGTGGCTAGCTCGGTGTCGCGGACGACCTCACCCGGAGCCAGCGTGCCGTCGACGATCGCGTCGCGGAGTCGGTCGTGCACGGTGTCGCGCAGCAGTCCGGTGCGGATCGGTGCCGCGTCGAGAGGGATCGGCATGCAATATATTGCACACCGGAGACGGTCGCGCGTCAAGGGCCGGAGTGACAGGGTGGTGAGGTGCTCACCGTCCTCGTCGCGCTGGCCGCCAACACGATCCTCGCCATCCTCAAGAGCCTCGCCGCCGCGCTCACCGGCTCGGCGTCGATGGTGGCCGAGGCAGCGCACTCCTGGGCCGACGCCGGCAACGAGGTCTTCCTCGTCGTGGCCGAGCGCCGCTCGGAGAAGGCGCCCGACCGCACCCACCCGCTCGGCTACGGCCGGGAGGCCTACGTCTGGTCGATGATCGCGGCCTTCGGGCTCTTCGCCGTCGGGGCCGCGGTCTCGGTGATCCACGGGATCCAGTCGCTCGGCGCGGAGGAGCAGGAGGCCGACTACCTGTGGGCCTACCTCGTCCTCGGTGCCGCGTTCGTGCTCGAGGGCATCTCCTTCACCCAGGCCCGTCGGGAGGTGCGCCGCGGGGCGCTGACCGCGAAGGTCAGCCGGGCGACGTTCCTCGACCAGACCTCCAACCCCACGCTGCGCGGTGTCTTCTTCGAGGACGCCGCGGCGCTCGTCGGCATCGTGATCGCGGTGAGCGGTCTCGCCCTGCACCAGGCGACCGGTCAGCCGGTGTGGGACGCGATCGGCTCCATCCTCGTCGGGCTGCTGCTCGGCTGGGTCGCGATCTACCTGCTGCGCCGCAACATGGCCTTCCTCGTCGGCCAGATCGCCGACCCCCGCGCCTACGAGACCGTCATCGGCTGGCTGCGGGAGCGGCCCGAGGTGCAGAGCGTCAACAGCCTGCACCTGGAGTACGTCGGACCGGAGAAGATCTTCCTCGTCGGCTCGGTCGACCTCGTCGGCGACGACCCCGAGAGCCAGGCGGCCGAGGAGCTCCAGCGGCTCGAGGACCACCTCGAGGAACGCCCCGAGATCGCCCGGGCGGTGCTGTCGCTGGCGGCGCCCGGACGGCCGCCGGTCGAGGGGGCCGGGTTCAGCGGCGACCGCCGGGAACAAACGGAGTAGTTGAGCGTTGAACGAGTCATGAAGAAGATCGGGTTCCTGAACTTCGGCCACTGGACCGACTCGCCGCAGTCGGCGGTCCGCTCGGCCTCCGACACGTTGCTGCAGTCGATCGACCTCGCCGTCGCGGCCGAGGAGCTCGGCGCCGACGGGGCCTACTTCCGCGTGCACCACTTCGCGCGCCAGCTCGCCTCGCCGTTCCCCCTGCTCGCCGCCGTGGGCGCGCGCACGAGCCGGATCGAGATCGGCACCGGCGTGATCGACATGCGCTACGAGAACCCGCTCTACATGGCCGAGGACGCCGGCTCCGCCGACCTGATCTCCGGCGGCCGGCTCCAGCTCGGCATCAGCCGGGGATCACCGGAGCAGGTCGTCGACGGCTGGCGCTACTTCGGCTACGCCCCGGCCGAGGGGAGGACCAGGCCGACATGGCCCGTCGCCACACCGAGGTCTTCCTCCAGGTCCTCGAGGGCGAGGGCTTCGCCCAGCCCAACCCGCGACCGATGTTCCCGAACCCGCCGGGCCTGCTGCGCCCCGAGCCGCACTCGCCCGGGCTGCGCGATCGCATCTGGTGGGGCGCCGCGTCCGACGCGACCGCGCGCTGGACGGCCGAGAAGGGCATGCACCTGATGAGCTCGACGCTCAAGGCCGACGAGACCGGCGAGCCGTTCCACGTCCAGCAGCGCAAGCAGATCGAGATCTTCCGCGAGGCGTGGAAGGAGGCCGGCCACGAGGGCGAGCCACGCGTCTCGGTCAGCCGCTCGATCATGCCGATCACCACCGACCTCGACCGGATGTACTTCGGGCACGAGGGATCCAGCTCGGACCAGTTCGGCCAGATCGAGGCCAACCTGCGGGCCGTCTTCGGCAAGACGTACGCCGCCGAGCCGGACATCCTGGTCAAGGAGCTGGCCGACGACGAGGCGATCGCCGCCGCCGACACCCTGCTGCTCACGGTGCCCAACCAGCTCGGCGTGGACTACAACGCCCACCTCCTCGAGTCGCTGCTCACCGAGGTCGCACCCGACCTCGGCTGGCGCTGACCCACACCCATCCCGGAAGGAAGCACGTCATGGCACGCATCACTGTTCTCGGAGGCACCGGCTACGCCGGCGCCGCCCTCGTCGCCGAGGCCCACAAGCGGGGTCACGACGTGACCTCGGTGAGCCGCACCGCTCCGGAGACCCCGGTCGACGGCGTCGACCACGTCGTGGGCTCGGCCCTGGACACCGACGTGCTCGACCGCGTGCTCGCGGGACGCGACGTCGTGGTCAGCGCGCTCTCGCCGCGCGGCGACATGGCCGGCAGGCTCGAGGGCGTCGTGACCGACCTCGTCGCGCGCCTCGACGGCACGCCGACCCGCCTGGGGTTCATCGGGGGCGCCTCCTCGCTCCTGGTCGAGGAGGGCGGTCCCCGCCTGTGGGACGTGACCGAGGAGCACATGCCGGACGAGGTGAAGCCGGAGGTGCAGACCGGGCTCGACGTCCTCGCGCTGCTGCAGGAGAGCCCCGAGGGCCTCGACTTCTTCTACGTCAGCCCGCCGCAGGACTTCGGCTCGTGGCTCGGCACGGCCTCGAAGGGCGCGTACGTCCTCGGTGGCGACGTGCTCCTCAAGGACGCCGACGGCACGTCCACGATCTCGGCCGACGATCTCGCGATCGCGATCGTCGACGAGATCGAGCAGCCGCGGCACCGGCGGGGTCGCTTCACCGCGATCAGCTGATCGGCGAGACTCAGCCCGCTCGTGCCGCGACGTGGTCGAGCCAGGCCCCGGAGCACAGCCCGGCCACGGAGGCGCTGACCTTCACCGCCCCAGCCGTCTTGAGCTCCTCCTGCCCGAAGCCGCCGGTGCGCACCGCCAGGCACGGGAGGCCGGCACGGCGCGCGGACTCCACGTCGTAGACCGTGTCGCCGACGAGGACCGCCCGGTCGACGTCACCGAGCCGATCGAGCGTCAGCTGGAGCAGGTCGGGGGCGGGCTTGGAGGCGTCGACGTCGTCGGAGGTCAGCAGCACGTCGACGTGCTTGCCGATGCCGAGGAGCTCGATCGCCTCCCGCGCGAACTGCGGGTCGCCGGACGAGGCGATCGCGACCCTGCCGCCGTGGTCGCGCACCTCGGCCACCAGGTCGGCCGCGCCGGGCAGGGCGACGATCTCCTCGCGGAGGGGGAGGTACTCCTCGCGCCAGGCCTCTCGCAGCGCGTCACCGATCCGCTCCTCGGTCTCCTCGTCGGTGATGTGCGCGACGAGCTTGTCTCCGCCCATGCCGATCGCGCGATGGACCTCCCACATCGGCGGCGGCGTGCCGTGCCTGCTGAACGCGCGGAACCAGGCGACCGCGTGGTGGTAGGTCGAGTCGACGAGCGTGCCGTCGACGTCGAGCAGGACGGCCGTCCGGGACGGGTCGCTCACGGGGCGGCCGCGCGCAGCTTCTCGAGCAGCGGTCCGGCCGCCTCGGCGAGGAACCGGTCCTGGCCCTCGTCGCCGACCTGCACGAGCGCGACGTCGGTGAACCCGGCCCCCCAGTAGTCCGAGACGGCCTCGACGATCCTGTCGAGGTCGGGCCCGCAGGGGATCGAGTCCGCGACGTCCTCGGGGCGGACGAACTGGGTCGCGCCGGAGAACCCGGCGGGAGTCGGCAGGTCGGCGTTGACCGACCAGCCACCGGCGAACCAGCGGAACTGCTCGTGCGCTCGGGCGATCGCTGCGTCCTCGTCGGGGTCCCAGCAGATCGGGATCTGGCCGATGGCGCGGGCCCCGGAGCCGATCGAGGGCGCATCCTCGACGGCGTTCCACTGCTCGACGATCTCGGCCTTCGGCTCGACGGCGACGAGGTGGTCGGCCAGGGGCGCGAACCGCTCGATGCCGCGCTCGCCGGCGACCGCGACCCCGATGTCGACGCCCTCGTCGGGCAGGTCCCAGATGCGGGCGGAGTCCACCTGGAAGAACTCGCCGCGGTGGTCGACGAGCTCACCGGTGTGCAACGCGCGGATGACCTCGATCGCCTCGGCGAGCATGTCCTGCCGCTCGGCGATCGCGGGCCAGCCGGCGCCGACCACGTGCTCGTTGAGGTTCTCGCCGCTGCCGAGCCCGAGGATGAACCGCCCCTCGGCGAGCAGCTGCAGCGTCGCGGCCTTCTGCGCCACGACGGCCGGGTGGTAGCGCAGCGTCGGGCACGTCACGTAGGTCATCAGGTCGACGCGCTCGGTCGCCTGCGCGACCGCCCCGAGCGTCGTCCAGGCGTGCGGGGCATGGCCCTGCTCGGTGAGCCAGGGGGAGAAGTGGTCACTCATCACCTCGAAGTCGAAACCGGTCCGCTCGGCGGCGACGGCGTACGAGACCAGCTGCCGCGGGCCGCTCTGCTCGGTCATCAGGGTGTATCCGAATCGAGTCATGCCGCGACCGTAGCCAGCCGCCCGTGCACGTCCACCACCCGCGGAGGTGAGCCGCGCCGGCTGCCGTGGCTGCTTGTGTGGACCGACCACGACGAGAGGCGACCCATGGCACACGACGAGCACGACCGCGACGCGAACGACCACGAGGAGGAGCCCGAGGGCCAGGTCTCCGAGATGGCCGTCGCGGGCGATGAGCCGCAGGCCATCAGCGCCGAGGACTCGGTGGCCGGGCAGCCGGAGCAGGAGTCCGGGGACGTCCAGGAGGGCGCCCAGGGACCCAACGCCATCCCCGACGACCCCACCGGCGAGCACCCCCACACGACCTGAGCGTGCGGTACGAACGACCCATGAGCAGACCAGTCGTCGTGATCGTGGGTGCCGGGCCGGGTGTGAGCGGATCGGTGGCGAGGAAGTTCGCCGACGAGGGCTACGACGTCGCGCTGATGGGCCAGGACCAGGGCGTGCTCGACGACCTCGCAGCCGACGTCGAGGGGCGTGGTGCCGCGTGCGGTCACACGGTCGTCGACGTCACCGACGAGCCGGCCGCGCGCGCCGCCGTACGCCGCTTCGGCGAGCACGCTGGCCGGATCGACGTGCTCCACTTCAACCCGAGCGCCTTCCGGGAGAAGGATCCGCTGCAGCTGAGCGTCGACGAGCTGCTCGAGGACGTCCGGCTCGGTGTCGGCGCGCTGCTGACCGTCGTCCAGGCCGCGCGACCCTTCATGTCCGCGGGCGGGCGCGTGAGCGTCACCGGGAGCATGGCGGCCGACGAGCCGTGGGAGGGCGCCGCATCGCTCGGGGTGCAGAAGGCCGGCGTGCGCAACCTGGTGCACAGCCTCGACAAGACCCTGTCTCCCGACGGCATCCGCGCGGTCTCGGTGACCGTGCGCGGCGCCCTGGCGAAGGACGGCGCGTTCACGCCCGACGGGGTCGCCGAGGCGCTCTGGGCGGCGGTCGCGACCGACGAGGGCGACTGGCGCAGCGAGGTTCCCTACGCGGGCTAGGGTCGAACGGTGATCTCCCGCCCCCTGGTCGCCCTGTCGCTGACGGCACTGCTGGCTCTCGGCGCCAGCGCCTGCGGCTCCGACGGCGAGCCCGCGCCGGCGTCCTCGTCCGACTCGTCCGCGAGCGGTGCTGCACCGGTCTCGTCGAGCGACGCACTCGGACGCATCGCCGACGGGGCGACGGTGATCGACGTCAGGACCCCTGAGGAGTTCGCCGCCGGCCACCTCGACGGGGCGACCAATCTCGACGTGCAGGCCGACGACTTCGCCGATCGCCTCGGCGAGCTGCCTCGCGAAGACCCCTACGTGGTCTACTGCGCCACCGGTCGCCGCGCCACCGGTGCGGTCGAGCAGATGGAGGAGCTCGGCTTCACCGACGTCGTCAACGGCGGAGGCTACGCCGACCTCGCCGACGGCTGAGCCGCAGGCTCAGGCCTCCTTGGCCACCAGGGTCAGCACGTCGTAGGTCGCGACGGGCTCGTCGTCGCCGTTGGTGACGAGCGCGTCCCAGCGGACCTCTCCGTAGTCGGCGGAGGAGCGCGGGGTGATCTGCTTGACCGTGAGCGTCACGCGGATCGAGTCACCGGCCTTGACGGGGGTGAGGAAGCGCAGGTGGTCGACGCCGAAGTTGGCCAGCACCGGGCCGGGCGCGGGGTCGACGAAGAGCCCGGCGGCCATCGACACGATGAGGTAGCCGTGGGCGACGATGCCGCCGAAGAGCGGGTTCTGCGCGGCGGCCTCGGGATCGGTGTGGGCGTAGAAGGTGTCACCGGTGAAGTCGGCGAAGTGGTCGATGTCCTCGAGCGAGACGACCCGTGGCTCGGACGCGATGGTGTCGCCGACCTGGAGCGTCGCCAGAGAGTGGCGGAACGGGTGCTCCGGGGTGATCGTGCGCTGCGAGCCGCGCGTCCAGCGGCCGGTGATCGCGGTCAGCATGTCGGGGGAGGCCTGGATCGCCGAGCGCTGCATGTGGTGGAGCACGCCGCGCACGCCGCCGAGCTCCTCGCCGCCGCCGGCGCGACCGGGTCCGCCGTGCACCAGCATCGGCAGGGGCGAGCCGTGGCCGGTCGACTCCGGCGCGTCGTCGCGGTCGAGGACCAGGATGCGTCCGTGCCACGGGGCGAGGCCGAGCACGAGCGTGCGAGCGACGGCCGGGTCGTGGGTGACCACCGAGCCGACGAGCGAGCCCTTGCCGCGGGCGGCCAGGGTGACGGCCTCGTCGAGGGTGTCGTACGACATCACGGTCGACACCGGGCCGAAGGGCTCCACGTCGTGCGGCTCGACCGCGCCGGCGCGGGCCCTCAGCAGCACCGGGGTCATGAACGCACCTCGGTCCGAGGCGTCCACCGAGGTCTCGTCGAGGACCACCTCGCACGACGAGCGCAGCGCCTCGACGGCCTTGCGGACCTCCTCGCGCTGACCGAGGGAGGCGAGCGGACCCATCCGGGTCGACTCGTCGCCGGGATCCCCGACGGTGATCGCCGCGAGCCTGGTGGCGATCGCATCGGTCATCTCGTCGGCGACGGCCGACGGCACGATGACGCGGCGGATGGCCGTGCACTTCTGGCCCGCCTTGGCCGTCATCTCGGTGACGACGCCCCTGACGAAGAGGTCCCACTCCGGGTCGCTCGAGGTGACGTCGGGACCGAGCACGGAGCAGTTGAGCGAGTCGGCCTCGACCTGGAGCTGCACGCCGCCGTGGAGCACCGACGGGTGCTGACGCAGGATGCCGGCGGTGTGGGCCGATCCGGTGAACGCCACCGAGTCCTGCACGCCGAGGTGGTCGAGGAGGTCGCCCGCCGAGCCGGACAGCAGCTGCAGCGAGCCCTCGGGCAGGATCCCCGACTCGATGATCCGCCGCACCACGAGCTCGGTCAGGTACGCCGTCTGGCTGGCGGGCTTCACGAGGGAGGGGAGTCCGGCGATGAAGGCCGGCGCGAGCTTCTCGAGCATGCCCCACACCGGGAAGTTGAAGGCGTTGACCTGCACCGCGACACCCGGGCGCGAGGTGTAGACGTGCTGGCCCAGGAAGACGCCGGTGCGGCCGAGCTGCTCGAGGTCGCCGTCGCACACCACCGTGTCGTTGGGCAGCTCGCGGCGACCCTTCGACGAGAAGCTGAACATCGTGCCGAAGCCACCGTCGATGTCGATCATCGAGTCACGGCGCGTCGCGCCGGTCGCCAGGGACAGCTCGTAGAGCTCGTCCTTGAGCCCGGTGAGGTGGGTGGCCAGCTCCTTGAGCAGGAGGGCGCGCTCGTGGAAGGTCAGCTCGCGGATCGCCGGGCCGCCGACCGACCGGGCGTGGTGGGCCATCGCCCCGAGGTCCAGACCGGCGCTCGAGATGCGCGCGACCTCCTCGCCCGTGCCTGCGTCGAGGAGCGGGTGGCCCTCGGCGGGGGCGGCGTACCAGCGGCCTGCGGCATAGCTCTCGAGCAGTCGGCTCACGGTGTTCCTCCACTGGTCGCACGGGCGGATTGCGTGTCAGGGTGACTGGTGACACACTAATACCAGACCGATCGGTCAGTAAATCGCTCAGCCCATTCGTTCGGAGGCCCTGATGACGCTGACGGAGACCGCGCCGGACCGCGAGTCCGACGAGGCGCTGGAGCGCCGGTTCGAGGCGACGATCGCCCGCAACGACCGGATCGAGCCGCGCGACTGGATGCCCGAGGGCTACCGGAGGACGTTGGTGCGCCAGATCGCCCAGCACGCGCACAGCGAGATCATCGGCATGCAGCCCGAGGGCAACTGGATCGCGCGCGCGCCGAGCCTGCGCCGCAAGGCGATCCTGCTGGCCAAGGTGCAGGACGAGGCCGGGCACGGGCTCTACCTCTACTCCGCGGCCGAGACCCTCGGCGTCTCCCGGCTCGAGCTCACCGAGCTGCTGCTCGCGGGCAAGCAGAAGTACTCCTCGATCTTCAACTACCCCACGTTGTCCTACGCCGACGTCGGCACCATCGGGTGGCTGGTCGACGGTGCCGCGATCTGCAACCAGGTCCCGCTGTGCCGCACGTCCTACGGCCCCTACGGCCGCGCGATGATCCGTGTCTGCAAGGAGGAGTCCTTCCACCAGCGCCAGGGCTACGAGCTGCTCACCACGATGATGCGCGGCACCGACGAGCAGCGCGCGATGGTGCAGGAGTCGGTCGACCGGTTCTGGTGGCCGGCGCTGATGATGTTCGGCCCGCCCGACGCCGACTCGCCCAACACCGCGCAGTCGATGGCGTGGGGCATCAAGCGCAACACCAACGACGAGCTGCGTCAGAAGTTCGTCGACATGTCGGTCCCACAGGCGAAGGCGCTCGGCGTGACCCTGCCCGACCCGGAGCTCGTCTGGAACGAGGAGCGCGGCCACCACGACTTCGGCCAGCCCGACTGGGAGGAGTTCATGGAGGGTGTGAGGGGCAACGGCCCCTGCAACGCGCAGCGGATGGAGCACCGCCGACGCGCCCACGAGGACGGCGCGTGGGTGAGGGAGGCAGCGATGGCGTACGCCTCCCGCCAGGACGGAGCCACCGCATGAGCGACGAGCCGACCGGCCGCGGGTTCACCGCCGAGGGCGGGCACGGCGCCGTCCCGCTCGAGGGCGTGGCCAGCGGTGTCGGGATCGCACCCGTCGAGCGGGAGTGGCCCCTCTACGAGGTCTTCGTGCGCGGCAAGCGCGGGCTCAACCACGTCCACGTCGGCTCGCTGCACGCCGCAGACGACCGGATGGCGCTGCTGCACGCGCGCGACGTCTACACCCGGCGCAACGAGGGCGTGAGCATCTGGGTCGTCCGCGCCGACGCGATCACCGCGTCGAGCCCCGACGAGAAGGACCCGATGTTCGCCCCGAGCGGCGACAAGGTCTACCGCCACCCGACCTTCTACGACATCCCCGCCGACGTCCCCCACATGTGAGAGCACCCCACGACGTTCTTCTTCCCCCGCTGCGCTCCTCCAGAACAACGCCGCGGGGACCCCGTTCCCTCCGACAATCACCGGACAGGGCTGATGACTGACCACATCCAGACACCTGCAGAGGACGAGCACGACAGCGCCTACGCCGGCCTGCTCGTCAACGACGCCCACTGGGCCTTCGGGACCGACTTCGAGGACCCCCTCGCGGGCGTCGACACCACGATCCCCGAGGGCGTCGACGGCCCCACGCTCGCGGTGTACGCGCTGATGCTGGGCGACGACGCGCTCGTCATGTCCCACCGGGTCTCGGAGTGGACCAGCCGCGCGCCCGACCTCGAGGACGACATCGCGCTGTCCAACATCTCCCTCGACCTGCTCGGCCAGGCGCGGCTCCTGCTCGCCCGCGCGGCCAAGGCCGACGGGTCGGTCGTGCCGGTGCTGCCTGAGGGCTCGCCCGCACCGCCGGAGGACGCACTGGCCTACTTCCGCGAGTCCCACGCCTTCCGCAACGTCCGTCTCGCCGAGCTCGACAACGGTGACTTCGCCGAGGCGACCGTGCGGGTGCTGCTCTTCTCGGTCTGGCGGCTCGCGATCTGGGAGCGGCTGCGCGAGAGCCGCGACCACGTGCTCGCCGCCGTCGCCACCAAGGGCGTCAAGGAGCTCGCCTACCACCGCGACTACGCCGCCCGCTGGTTCGTCACGCTCGCGCGCGGCACCGACGAGTCCCGTGCCCGGCTCGTCGCCGCGCTCGACCTCTTGTGGCCACTGTGGCCCGAGCTGTTCGACACCCACCCGGTCGAGGCCGCCGCCGCTGCGTCCGGTGTCGGCGTCGACCCGGCGGGCGTCCGCGAGGCCGCGGAGGCGGTGCTCGACCAGGTGCTGGCCGCCGCCGACGTGCCGCGCTCGGAGGCGCCGCGCCGCGCCGGGGTGCTCGGCCGCACCGGCCGCGACGGCACGCACGGCGAGCCGCTGGGCCGGATGCTCGCGGAGATGCAGTCCGTCGCCCGCGCCCACCCGAGGGGGCAGTGGTGAGGTTGCTGAGCCGTACGACGTTGAAGCAGGCCAGGGCCGCCGCCGGGCGGGTCACCGACCCCGAGCTGCCGATGCTGACCCTCGCCGACCTCGGCGTGCTCCGCGACGTCGACGTGGTGGGCGACTCGCACGTGGTCGTCGACATCACCCCGACCTATTCCGGATGCCCGGCGATGGCCGCGATGCGCGACGACCTCGTCCGCGAGCTCTCAGGTGCCGGGTTCGACCGCGTCGAGGTGCGGGTCAGCCTCGATCCGCCCTGGACGACCGACTGGATCACGGCGGAGGGTCGGGCCGCGCTGGCCGAGGCCGGCATCTCGCCGCCCGGACCCGCGCCGTCGAGCGACGGACCGATCCCGCTCACGCTGCAGCCGATGGCCCGACAGGTGCGGTGCCCGCAGTGCGACTCGCCCGCCACCGAGCTCGTCTCGGAGTTCGGCTCGACGGCCTGCAAGGCGCAGTACCGCTGCACCTCGTGCCTCGAGCCCTTCGACCACGTGAAGGAGATCTGACCCCGTGGCCGCCCCCACCTTCCACCGGCTCACCGTGCGCGACGTCGAGCCGCTCACCGACGACGCCGCCGCCGTCACGTTCGACGTGCCCGACGACCTGCGCGAGCTGTTCGCCTTCGAGCCGGGGGAGTCGCTCACCCTGCGCCGCGTCGTCGACGGTGTCGAGCACCGCCGCACCTACTCCATCTGCGCGCCGGCCGGTGCCGCGCCCCGCATCGGCGTGCGCGAGATCCCCGGTGGCCTGTTCTCCTCCTGGTTGATCCACCAGGTGCACCCGGGCGAGGCAGTCGAGGTCGCCGAGCCGTCGGGCAGCTTCCGTGCCGACCCGGCGATGGCCGGGCGCCATCTCTGCATCGCGGCCGGCTCCGGCATCACGCCGATGCTCTCGATCGCCGCCTCCGTCCTGGCCAACCCGGCGAGCTCGGTGACGATGCTCTACGGCAACCGCGAGACGACGTCGGTGATGTTCGCCGAGGAGCTCAGCGACCTCAAGAACCTCCACGGCCCGCGCTTCGACCTCGTCCACGTGCTCTCCCGCGAGCCGCGCGACGTCGAGCTCTTCTCCGGCCGGCTCGACGCGGACCGGCTGCGCCGACTGCTGCCGATCAAGGTGCCGCTGGCGGCCCTCGACCACGTGTGGCTGTGTGGTCCGCTCGGGCTGATCCAGGACTCCCGCACCGTGCTCGAGGAGCTCGGCGTGCCAGGCGAGAAGGTGCACTTCGAGCTGTTCTTCGTCGACGAGCCGCCGCCCACGTTGCGTCACGCCGACCGCGTCGTCGACGGAGTGACCAGCGACGTCACCGTCGTGCTCGACGGACGTACGACGACCACCCCGATGCCGCGCGACACGACGTTGCTCGACTCCGCCCAGGCCGTGCGCAGCGACCTGCCCTTCGCCTGCAAGGGCGGCGTGTGCGGCACCTGCCGGGCGAAGGTCACCGGTGGCGAGGTGGAGATGGTGCGCAACTACGCCCTCGAGCCCGCCGAGGTCGAGCAGCAGTTCGTGCTGACCTGCCAGACCTATCCCGTGAGCGACGACGTCACGGTCGACTTCGATGCCTGAGGCCGACCACCCCGAGGCTCGTGCGATGTGGGCCGCCGACGCCGCCAGCGCCATGCTCGGGATGCAGGTCGACTTCCTCGGTCCCGGCCGCGCGCGGGTGTCGATGCTCGTGCGGCCCGACATGGTCAACGGTCACGACCTCTGTCACGGCGGGTTGATCGCGAGCCTGGGCGACTCGGCGTTCGCGCTGGCCTGCAACTCCCACGGGCCGGTCACCGTCGCCGCCGGCTTCGGGGTCGACTTCCTGGTGCCGGGGCGGCTCGGCCAGACCCTCCACGCCGACGCCCGTGAGGTGTCGCGCCGTGGGCGGTCCGGGATCTACGACGTCACGGTCCGCGCCGACGACCCCGAGGCAGGCGAGGTCGTCGCCGAGTTCCGCGGTCGCAGCCGGACGATCACGTCGCGCTGACGCGGAGCTAGCGCTTCAACCGGATGGTCGCGCTGGTCCCGGCCATGCCGTGCTGGCGGGGCACCACCACGCGGTACCTCCCACGCGTTAGCGTGACGGTCATCCGGTCCTTCGGCCCCAGCGTCTGGGTGTAGCTGACCGGGCGCCACGACCTGCCACGCTTGCGCTGGATGGTCAGGCGGTAGTTCGACGGGTTGAGGTTCGGGTCGACGTCGATGCGCAGCCGCGACTTCTTCAGGGCCTTCAGCGTGACGGTGATGCGCGGTTCTGCCGGGGGCGGCGGTGGTGGTGACGGCGGGGCCGGCGGCGGCGGAGGTGCCGGCGCGACGACGGTGAACGCGTACGCCGCTGGGCTCGGATCGACGGTGCCGGCGGCATTCGTCGCGACGACCTCGAACGTGTGCGCGCCGACCGCGACGGTGTGGGCAGCGGGGCTGGTGCAGGGCTCCCACGCAGCCTGGTCGAGACGGCACCGGAACGTGCTCGGCTCGTCGGCGCGGAAGGCGAAGGCCACCGAGGTGTCGGTGCCCTCGACCGGTGGGCCCGCGGTGATCGCCGTCTCCGGTGGGACGTCGGCGATCGTGACGACTCCCTGGGGGAGGTCCACTGTCTGCGTCGGTCCGAGGAAGTAGACGTAGACGGCTTGGGGCCCGTGCTGCGAGACGGCCACCGTCCGGTCGATCCCCTGGTTCGGGCCGACCCCGTACACGTCCGCCACGTCCTGCCGGGGTTGATCAGTCGACCCGACCACGTACCCGGGCGCACCGGATCCGGCCGGCCCGCCCACATACACGTGGACTGCCAGCGGGCTGCTGGGTGCGGCGTCGTCGAAGGCCCATCCGGCGAGCCGGAGCGTCCCAGGTCTCTCCGAGCGCACCAGGTCGACCGCGGCGTGGACCGTGCCGGCGTGCGCCGGGGGCGCCACGAGGGCCAACATCCCTGTCGCGACGACGAGCGCCAGTCCCGGGGGCAGGCACGAGCGCAACATGGCGTGGAAGCGTCGCACCTTCGTCCCCCGACGATCGCTGGTGGTGGTCGGGGAAAACCTAGACGAGTCAGCGGTGTCGCGAAAGCCCGTCGAAGGCCAGCGTGGTGACCGCGTCGGCGAGCACGTCCGCGTCGCCCTCGTCGCGCAGCCACTCGGTCAGCGAGTTGACCATGCCGAAGATCAGCCGGCTGATCAGGTGTGGGTCGATGTCGTCGCGGATCGCGCCGGCCCCGGCGGCCTCCTGGACCATCTCGGCGAGACGCTGGTCGATGTCGCGCCGGCGGGCGAGGGCGTCCTGCTCGGTCGGGGTGTTGCCCCGCACACGCAGCAGCAACGTCACTGCGGGCAGGTGCTGGGCCAGCACCACGACGCTGGAGCGGACGGCCTCGCGCAGCCGCTCATCGGGGGAGTACGACGCCTCGGCGCGCACCGCGTCGAGGGCGGACGAGAGCTCCCCGAGGGCTTCGTCGAGCGCCCGCTCGAGCAAGTGCTCCTTGCTGGGGACGTGGTGGTAGATCGCCGACTTCGTCAGCCCCAGCTCGCGGGCGAGGTCACCGACGCTGGTGGCGTCGTAGCCTTGCTTGTTGAAGAGCTCGATGGCGACGCGGAGCACCGATGCCTGGTCGTGGCCCGGCCGGCCCCGGCGTGCGCGTTCTGCCATGGCTGAACGTTCTCACGACTGACCTCGGACCCGGAGGACCACGTGCACGACCTCGCTCCCCAGCCCGGTGACCTCGACCCCATCGAGACGGCGCCCGTCGAGGAGCTGCGCGCGCTCCAGCTCGAGCGGCTCCGGTGGTCGGTGCGCCACGCCCACGACCACGTCGCGCACTACCGGCAGGCCTTCGACGAGGCCGGGGTGGGCCCGGACGACATCGAGACGCTGGCCGACCTCGCCCGACTCCCGTTCACGACCAAGGCGACGCTGCGAGACCACTACCCGTTCGGCATGTTCGCGGTGCCTCGCGAGGACGTCGTACGCCTCCACGCCTCCAGTGGCACGACCGGCAAGCCGACCGTGGTCGGCTACACCCGCGACGACCTCGACATGTGGGCCGACGTCGTCGCCCGCTCGATCCGCGCGGCCGGCGGCCGGAAGGGAATGGTGCTGCACAACGCCTACGGCTACGGCCTCTTCACCGGTGGCCTCGGCGCGCATGCCGGTGCCGAGCGTCTCGGGTGCACCGTCGTACCGGTCTCCGGCGGCATGACGCAGCGCCAGGTCCAGCTGATCCTCGACTTCGAGCCCGACGTGATCATGGTGACGCCGTCCTACATGCTCTCGATCATCGACGAGCTCGAGGCGCAGGGCGTCGACCCGCGCTCCACCTCTCTCAAGGTCGGCATCTTCGGGGCCGAGCCGTGGACCAACGACATGCGCCGCGAGATGGAGGAGCGCACCGACATGCACGCGGTCGACATCTACGGCTTGTCCGAGGTGATCGGCCCCGGCGTCGCGAGCGAGTGCGTGGAGACCAAGGACGGCCTGCACGTGTGGGAGGACCACTTCTATCCGGAGGTGATCGACCCGGTGACCGGTGAGGTGCTGCCCGACGGCGAGGAGGGCGAGCTGGTCCTCACCACCCTCACCAAGCAGGCGATGCCGGTCATCCGCTACCGCACCCGCGACCTGACCCGGTTGCTGCCCGGCACCGCGCGGACGATGCGGCGGATGGAGAAGATCACCGGTCGCACCGACGACATGATCATCCTGCGCGGGGTCAACCTGTTCCCGACCCAGATCGAGGAGGTCGTCCTCGCCATCCCGGCCCTCTCGCCCCACTTCCAGTGCCACCTCGACCGCAGCGGCAACCTCGACACCCTCACCGTGCGCGTGGAGCAGCGCGAGCACACGACGCCGGCCGAGGCCGCCGCGGCGCAGGCGGAGCTCGGTCAGCGGATCAAGGACTCGATCGGGGTCAGCGTCGCCGTCGAGGTCGTCGACGTGGCGTCCATCGAGCGCTCGGTCGGCAAGATGCGTCGCATCGTCGACCACCGCCCGCCACGCTGATCCGGGGTTGTTTACCGGCGGACGGCGCCCGGGGGCTACAGTGGTCGCAGCGTCCCGACGCCGTGCCGCCGCTGATCCCCCCGATCCACCGGCCACGACCCAGACGCCCGCTCCACACCTGACGCCGCGGCGTGCAGGTCAGGGCCTCGCCACAGGCTCGCCTGCTCCGCGACGCGTATCCGAGTCCGGGAGGACCCCTTGGCCCAGCGCCAGCGCTCACGCGGCGGTCGCCGCACCCCTGCACAAGCCCGCCACAAGGACAACGAGGGCATCGTCCCCGTCCTGGCGCGTGCGGTGCGCGAGCTCGAGTCCGCGGTGCAGCGCGGTCCGTTGGCCCCGGGCCAGCGCGTCCGGTTCCAGGTCGTCGCGCTCCTGGTGCGCGAGCACCGGCAGGACGTCAAGGCCTCGACCGAGCTGAGCGACCCGCAGAAGGCCGACGAGCTCAAGCGTCTCGACGGCATCGCGACGATCCTCGCCAAGACCGCGACCCGCGACCCCTCCCTCTTCGGCCTGCTCTCGGAGGAGTCCGTCGTCACCGACAGTGCGCGCGACCTGCGCCTGGAGATGCTCCGCAAGGCCGGCGTCGAGGTGGCGCCGGAGGAGCCCAAGCCCGACGACGAGGCCGGCCCGGGCCTGGGCGAGCGCCGGGTCATCCCGCAGTCCGTGGTCCAGCACCAGCTGGCCAACCCGTTCCTCGTGCCCGACTTCGGGATCGGCCGCGAGCGCCGCAGCACCCACGGGCGCCTCACCACCTGGGAGCTGCTCGGGCCGCTCTTCCGCTCCTTCGAGCTCGGTGGGTCCTCCTCCTGCATGGAGCTGCCCGAGCCGACCACCCTCGACGCGCCCGGCAAGCTCGAGCTGATGCCCCACCAGGCCGCGATGATCGCCTCGGCGGCCGAGGGTCACCGCACCTTCCTGCTCGCCGACGAGCCGGGCCTCGGCAAGACCGCCCAAGCGCTCCTCGCCGCGCAGGCGGCCAACGCCTTCCCCCTGCTCGTGGTGTGCCCCAACGTCGTCAAGACCAACTGGGCCCGCGAGACCGAGCGCTGGACGCCGCGCCGCCGCGCGACGGTCATCCACGGTGACGGCGACCGGGTCGACGCCTTCGCCGACGTCGTCATCGTCAACTACGAGATCCTCGACCGCCACGTCGGCTGGCTGGGCGACTTCGGCTTCCGCGGCATGGTCGTCGACGAGGCGCACTTCATCAAGAACAAGACCTCGCAGCGCTCGCGCCACGTGCTCGAGCTCTCCGAGCGGCTGCGCTCGCGCACCGCGCGGCCGCTGCTGATGGCGCTGACCGGCACCCCGCTGATCAACGACATCGAGGACTTCCGCGCGATCTGGCAGTTCCTCGGCTGGATCGACGACCACAAGCCGATGGCGCGCCTGATGGAGGCGCTGGAGGAGACCGACCTGACGCCGGCCGACCCGCCGTTCTACCCCGCGGCGCGCAAGGCCGTGATCGACATGGGCATCGTGCGACGGCGCAAGGTCGACGTGGCCGAGGACATCCCGGCACGCCGCATCGCCGACATCCCCGTCGAGCTCGACGACGAGGACACCCGCTCGATCCGCGCGGCCGAGGAGGACCTGGCCCGCCGGCTCGTGCAGCGCTACAAGGCGGCGCTGGAGACCCGGCGTACGGGCTCCGTCGTCGACGGCATCGACCACGAGCTCGTCCGCCGCGTGGCGACGTGGGAGCGCGAGGAGATGGACAAGGGCACCGGCGGGGAGAACGTCTTCTCGATGTTCCGCCGCATCGGTCGCGCCAAGGCCGGACTCTCCGCCGACTACGCCGCCCAGCTCGCCCGCAACGTCGGCAAGGTCGTCTTCTTCGCCCGCCACGTCGACGTGATGGACATCGCCGAGGAGACCTTCACGCGCCGGGGGCTCAAGCACACCTCGATCCGTGGCGACCAGACGCCGAAGGCGCGCGAGAAGGCGATCGAGGGCTTCGTCAACGACCCCGACGTGCAGGTCATCGTCTGCTCGCTGGCCGCGGCCGGCGTCGGTGTCAACCTCCAGGTCGCCTCCAACGTGGTGCTCTCCGAGCTCTCGTGGACCGACGCCGAGCAGACGCAGGCGATCGACCGCGTGCACCGCATCGGGCAGAGCGACCCGGTCACCGCGTGGCGCATCATCGCCGCCCAGACGATCGACACCCGGATCGCCGAGCTGATCGACTCCAAGGCCGGTCTCGCCGCCCGGGCGCTCGACGGGTCGGACGCGGACGTCGGCTCCTCGGCCAACATCCAGACCGAGGCCCTGGTCGCGCTGCTCACCGACGCGCTGGAGCGCGAGCTCGGCTGATCACCCCCTCGGGCCTTGTCCCGCCCCGGCGGGTCAGGTACGCCTGTAGGCATGACTGAGGATCGCGAGACCTACCTCGACATGTCGGTGGACGACGAGGACCAGCTCCAGCCCGAGGACACGCTCGACGACGGTGACCTCACCGATGTGCTGGACCGCGGCTACTCGCCGCCGGACCGGGCCCCCAAGGGCTACGACGACTACCCGACCGAGGCCGAGCGCCTCCAGGGGGAGTCCCTCGACGAGAAGCTGGCCGAGGAGGAGCCCGAGCCCGACCCGTACGCCGAGGCCGCCAAGGACGCGGACCCCGACCGCGAGGACGAGAACGCCCTCGACGAGCAGCTCGGCCTCGACGAGGCCGACGAGCGCACCGGTCGCCTGGTCGCACCCGACGAGGGGCTGGGGGAGGACCTCGACAAGCAGGAGGTCGCCTACGACGTCGGCATCGACGGCGCCGGCGCCTCCGCCGAGGAGGCCGCCATGCACGTCACCCGCGAGCCCGAGCCGCCGGAGGACCTCGAGCCCTGAGCGAGACTCACGTCGCATCAAGGTCGAAGTCCGCTCGTACCTGCTGCGAGCGGACTTCGACCTTGTCGTCTCTTGTCGTCTCTGTTGACGCCTGCGGTGAGAGTCGACGCTCGGTCGCAACTTCGGACACGTGTCCGAGATGTTGCCCTCAGGCGCCGGGTCGAGGGGCGGATCCGGCAACACGTGTCCGAGATGTTGCCCTCAGAGAGCGACCTCGGGGGCGACATCTCGGACACGTGTGAACCTGTGCCGCGGAACCGGGCCGCCGTCACCTGACGTGGGGCACGAGGTGGGGACCCGGTCTCTAGGCTCGTCGCATGTTCACGCGTCGCTCCCGCCCACAGCCACCGGTGATGCGCACGGACGCGGAGTGGCGGGCGCAGCTGGGTGCCGAGGCGTACCGCGTGCTTCGCCGGGCCGGCACCGAGGCGCCGGGGAGCAGTCCGTACGTCCACCCGACGGCCGGTGCCGAGGGCGTCTACAGGTGCGCGGGCTGCGGCACCGAGCTGTTCCGAGCAGGCGACCAGTTCGACTCCGGGACGGGCTGGCCCAGCTTCTCGGATCCGGCCACGCGTGATGCCGTGTCGATCCGGACCGACTTCAAGCTGCTGGTCCCGCGACGCGAGGCGAGCTGCTCCAGCTGCGGTGGGCACCTGGGACACGTGTTCGGTGACGGGCCCACGCCGACCGGTCGACGATGGTGCATCAACGGCGCCGCCCTCACCCTCGACGAGGATCCACCCGAGGCGACCGAGGAGACGACCGCCTAGAGGCCGCCGGTCCGGGCGCCGGTCAGCCGCGCGCGGTCGCGGCGTAGCGCTCGGCGAGCACCGCGAACGCGGCGGTGAGCTCGGGCGGCCCCACCACCTCCATGGCCACCTCGAAGCGGCCGAGCGAGGCGGCGAGCGAGCCCCAGGACCAGGAGCCGACCTCGAGGCTGCACCGCTCCTCGTCGACCACGCGCACCGTCCCGTCGCCGGCGAAGGGCAGGACCTCCCGGGCCGGGAGGTCGAGGATCACCGTGCCCCGGCAGGGCCACTCGTTGACGTCGCGGCCCTTGAAGCGTGCCGAGACGAACTCGTGCACGTCACCGCCCGGGACCTCGCGGGGCGTGAAGCGCGGGCCCGTCGGCGTACGCGGTGTGACCCGGTCGGCGCTGAAGAGACGCCAGTCCTCCCGGTCGAGGTCCCAGGCGAGGAGGTACCAGCGGCCGTCGGAGGTGACGATGTGGTGCGGCTCCGCGCGACGTGGTGGCGAGGTCGGCTCGGCGTCCGGGGCGGCGTCACGAGCGGCGTAGTCGAAGCGCAGCACCTCCCGGGCGCGGATCGCGCCGCTGAGCGAGACGAGCACCTCGGAGGAGACCCGCGCAGGGGTTCCGCTGCCGGCGCCGCGGGTGATGGCGGTGACCTCGAGCGCGTCGAGCCGATGGCGCAGGCGCGACGGCATGACCTGCCGCACGGTGGCCAGCGCGCGGAGGGCGCCTTCCTCGATCCCGACGCCGGCGGCCGGCGCGGTCTGCAGGGCGATGGCGACCGCGACGGTCTGGTCGTCGTCGAAGAGCAGCGGAGGGAGCTCCGTCCCGGCGCCCAGCCGGTAGCCACCGTCGGGACCCATCGTCGCCTCGATGCGATAGCCCATCTCGCGGAGGCGGTCGATGTCGCGTCGCACCGTGCGGTCGCTGGTCTGCAGGCGCTGGGCGAGCAGGGAGCCCGGCCAGTCGCGCCGGGTCTGGAGCAGCGACAGCAGCTGCAGCAGTCGCGAGGTCGTCGACGTCATCTCCCCAGACTAGGTGCAGTCTAGGACACACCCTGACCTACACGACCGGCAGAGTCGCTCCTGACGCGGCCACCAGGGCCGCGCACCCCAGGAGGAGCAGCAATGACCATCCAGACGACCCCTCACCTGAACTTCCGCGGTGACGCACGCGCGGCGCTCGAGCACTACCGGTCCGTGTTCGGCGGGCACGCGGTCATCCAGACGTACGCCGACTTCGGCATGCCGGCCGAGGTGCCGGGCTCCGACCGAGTGGTGTTCGGCCTCGTCGCGTCCGACGCAGGGTTCCGGATCATGGGCTACGACGTCCCCGGCGAGTCCGGCGGCACGATCGTGGGCGGCACCTCGACCCGACGCGAGGACAACACCACCCTCACCGACCAGGCGCTGTTCGTCTCCGTCGCCGCCGACACCCTCGACGAGGCGCAGGGCTACTGGGACGGCCTCGTCGAGGGCAGCACCGTCGTCGAACCCCTCGCCGCGTCCGCGTGGAGTCCTGGCTTCGGCATGCTCACCGACCGCTTCGGCGTGACCTGGAGCATGAGCGTCGCCACCGCCTGAGCCCCGAGGCCCGGCGGTCCCGTCGGTGGCTACGGTGGGGGCATGGGCCTGATCGGCACGATGGAGCACTCCGTGCTCGGCACGCGCCACGTCTACGACGCCTGTGCGGACCCGGTCTTCGTCGCGACCGTGCTCGACACGATCCGGTCGGGCGGCCGTCAGGCCGATCTCCGGGTGAGGCGGGTCGACGGCACCGAGGTCGGTCGCGACGCCGACGCGACGGCCCGGGGCGAGGGTGTGCCGACCGTCCCCCGTCACGACCCCGGCGTGCCGGTGTCGGTGGCGGACGGGACGGATCGCACCACGGTCACCGGCGGCGGCTTCGAGCTGACGGTCGTGCGCCGCCTCGGCGGCTCGCCGGATGGGCTGAAGAAGGGGCCGGCCCTGACCGGCACCTTCGCCGGCGGGGCCGACCTCCGGCTCGCGATCGTCAGCGGCTGAGCCTCAGGCCATCCTCCGCAGCACCGCCGTCGGCACGTGCTTGGTCACGAACCCGAGTGGCGCCCAGGGCCAGGCGGGGACGCGCGCCGAGGCCTTCTGCTTCTCGATCGCATCGACCATCGCGCGCACGCCCTTCTCCGTCGAGGACATGAGCGGCGTCCGCGCCGCGGTGCCGGACATCTCGGAGGCGATGTAGCCGGGGTAGAGCACGGTGACCTTGATCGGGCTGCCGTGCACGTCGGCGCGGAAGCCCTCGGCGAGGTGGGCGACCGCGGCCTTGGTGGCGGCGTAGGTCGTGATGTTCCTCGGCATCCCGCGCAGCGCGGAGATCGACGAGACCATCACGAGCTGACCGGCGTCCTGCCTGCGGAAGATCGCGGCGGCGGCCTCGGTCTGCGCCAGCGCTCCGATGAAGTTGGTCTGCGCGGTCTCGAGGTTCGCGTCGAAGCGACCGGTGCCGAGCGGCTGGCCCTTGCCGAGCCCGGCGTTGACGACGACCTTGTCGAGGTGTCCGAGCTCGGCGTGGAACTCGTCGAAGACGCGGAAGACGGCGTCGTGGTCGTTGACGTCGAGCGCCTTCACCGAGACGGTCACGTCCGGGTGCGCCGCACCGATCTCGGACGCGAGCGCGTCGAGGCGGTCCGTGCGCCGGGCGCATAGGGCGAGGTCGTAGCCGAGGGCCGCGAACTGTCGCGCCATCTCGGCGCCGAGGCCACTGCTCGCTCCGGTGATCAGGATCGTGCGCTGGTCGGGCATCGGTGGTTCCTAGCGGTAGGTGAGCAGGTCGGCGGAGAGGTGGTCGTGGGCGTTGAACGAGACGAGCGTGGTGCCACGTGAGCCGCGCACGACGGTCGAGACGCCGGAGTTGACCGAGACGGGGTTCAGCCGGAGCCAGAGCCCGGTGCGGACGGCCGGGTCGTCGGCCAGCAGCGTGGCGACCGCCCAGGCGATCGGACCACCGCTCGTGACGACCACGGCGGATCCCTTGCGCGGCAACGAGTCGGTGAGCCGGGCCAGCGAGGCCCCGACGCGGTCGGTGAAGGCGGCGAACGGCTCGTCGTAGGCCCCGTCGTGCCCGCCCGACGTCCAGCTCAGCGTGGCCTCCTCGAACCAGCGCTGGAAGGCGACCCGCCCGGTCTCGCCCTCGACGCTCGTCGGACGGTCGTGGACGGCGAGCACCTGGACGTGGTCGAACTCGTCCCATCCGGCGTCGACCGCGACCTCAGTCGTCCACCCGGAGCCGTCGAGCACACCGGTCGCGGTCTGGGAGTGCCGCTTCATCCCACCCGCCACCACCACGTCCGGGGCGACCCCGCGCGAGGCCAGTGCCGCTCCGAGCACCCGCGCCTGCTCGTGGCCGGTGGGGGAGAGCTCGTCGTAGTCGGCCGCACCGAAGGACGCCTGCCCGTGCCGCACCAGGAGGATGCTGCTCACGCGCCCGCCCCGATGATGGTGTCGATCCGGCGACCCATGACCTGCACGGCCGTGCCGAAGAGCGCGTAGGTCTCGTTGCTCGTCTGGCCGTGGAACCAGCGGTAGTAGATCTGCTGGGCGATGACCGCCGTGCGGAACAGCCCGAAGACCTCGTAGAACCGCCACTGCTCGGCCGTCACGGTGCGACCGGTGCGCTCGGCGTACGCCGCCACGAACTCGTCGCGGGTCAGCATCCCGGGCAGGTGGGTCGGCACCCGCCGCACCATCTGGAGCTCCTCGGGATCGTCGGCCTGCACCCAGTAGGCCATCGACCCGGCCAGGTCCATCAGCGGGTCTCCGAGCGTCGCCATCTCCCAGTCGAGGACGCCGACGACGCGCGTGACGTCGTCGTCCGACAGCACCAGGTTGTCGAGCTTGTAGTCGTTGTGGATCACGCAGACGCCGACGTCGTCGGGCTGGCGCTCGTCGAGCCAGGCCATCACCGACTCGAGGTCGGGCACGTCGTCGGTGCGCGCGTTGCGATAGCGCGTCGACCAGCCCTCGACCTGTCGGCGGACGTAGCCGAGGCCCTTGCCGAGGTCGTCGAGCCCCGCGGCCACCGGGTCGATGCCGTGCAGCTCGGCCAGCACGTCGACGGCGTTCAGGCACAGTGCACGCGCCTGCTTGGGCGACAGCGGCACGTCGACCGGCCACTCGCTGCGCGGGATCACCCCGGGGACGCGGTCCATCGCGTAGAAGTCGCCGCCCACGACGTCGGGGTCGTCGCAGAAGGCGACCATCGTCGCGACGTGGGCGAAGACGGGCGCCAGCGCCGCCTGGATGACGTACTCGCGGCGCATGTCGTGCGCCCCCCTGGCCTTGGTGCCCCTCGGCGCGCGGCGGACGATGAGGTCACGACCTGACCGGAAGCGCAGCAGGTAGGTCAGGTTCGAGGCGCCGCCCGTGAACTGCCGGACGTCCGGATCGCCGTCGAGGCCGTCGGGCGTGGCGGCGTTCGCGCGGAGCCACTCGACCACGCGGTCCACGTCGAAGGCGTCCTCGTCCCGCACCGGCCGGGCGCCCGGCACGGCCGTCACGGCGTCGCTCCGTCGGCCGACTGCAGCTTGGCCGCCTGGTCGCGCATGACGGCGTCGTAGGCGGGTCGGTCCGCCCACTTGAGGTAGTAGGCATGCCGCGCCGGCTCGTCGGGCACGATGACCTCGTCGCCGGCGTCCATCCCTGCGAGCACCGCGGCCGCGATGTCGCCGGCGGTGATCGTGGAGCGCGCGACCAGTGCGCCGACCACCTGCCCGACGAGCTCGTCGCTGCCCTGCATCGAGTCCATGAGGTTGGTCCGGAAGTAGGACGGGCACACCACGCTCGCCCGGACGCCGTACGACGCCAGCTCGTGGCCGCAGGTCTCGGTGAACGCGACGACCGCCGCCTTCACCGCGTTGTAGGAGCCCATCCCTCCCGGGTGGACGAGGCCGGCGAGCGAGGCGACGTTGACCAGGTGCCCGGAGCGCTGCTCCTTGAGCATCGGCACGAAGGCCCGGGTGCCGCGGACGACCCCGAAGAGGTTGATGTCGGTGATCCACTGCCACTCGTCCAGGGTGCAGACGTCGACGCGGCCGCCTCCGGCGACGCCGGCGTTGTTGACCAGCACGTCGAGGCCGCCCCACCGGTCGCGGACGGCCGTCAGGGCCGCGGCCCAGTCGTCGTCGGAGGTGATGTCGAGGACCAGGTCGATGCCGTCGGCCGCCACCCGGTCGGTGGCGAGCACCTCGTCGCCGCGCGCGCGGAACGCGTCGACGAGCGCGGCGCCCAGCCCCGAGGCCGCCCCGGTGACGAGGACCCGGGCTCCGCCGATGGTGCTCACGCCGTGTGCTTCCCGAGCTCGATCTTCGCGATCACGTTGCGGTGCACCTCGTCGGGACCGTCGGCCAGCCGGAGGGACCGCGCGCCGACCCAGGCGTTGGCCAGGGGGAAGTCGTCGGACATGCCGCCACCGCCGTGCAGCTGGATCGCCATGTCGATGACGTCGAGGGCCATGAGGGGCACCTCGACCTTGATCTCGCTGACCGCGGAGTAGGCCTCGCGGCTCATGCCCTGGTCGAGGAGCCAGGCGGCGTGCATCACCAGCAGGCGGGAGCGGTTGATCGCGATCCGGGCATCGGCGATGCGCTCGCGGTTGCCGCCGAGGCTGGCGAGCGGCTTGCCGAAGGCGGTGCGCGAGAGTGCCCGGGCGCAGGCCAGCTCGAGGGCGCGCTCGGCCAGGCCGATCGCGCGCATGCAGTGGTGCACGCGACCGGGACCGAGCCGGCCCTGGGCGATCTCGAACGCGCGACCGGGCCCGAGCAGCACGTTGGCCGCCGGCACGCGGACGTCGTCGAAGGACACCTCGCCGTGGCCCAGCGGCTCGTCGTAGTAGCCCATCGTGGTGAGCATCCGCTCGACCTTCACCCCGGGGGTGTCGCGCGGGACCAGCACCATCGTGTGCCGCGAGTGCCGGTCGGCGTCGGGGTCCGAGAGGCCCATGAAGACGAAGATCCTGCAGTCGGGGTTGCCGACGCCGGTCGACCACCACTTGCGCCCGTTGATGACGACCTCGTCGCCCTCGAGGCGGGCGGTCGCGGCCATGTTGGTCGCGTCGGAGGACGCCACGGCAGGCTCGGTCATGCAGAAGGCGCTGCGGATCTCGGCGCGCAGCAGCGGCTCGAGCCACTGCTCGCGCTGCTCGGCGGTGCCGTAGCGCAGCAGCACCTCCATGTTGCCGGTGTCCGGCGCGTTCGAGTTGAAGACCAGGGGAGCCAGGAACGAGCGACCCATCGCCTCGGCCACCGGTGCGTAGTCGACGTTGGTCAGGCCCTCGCCCCCGTCGGTGCCGAAGTCGGCGGCATAGCTCCCGGCGTGCGCGGCGGGCAGGAAGAGGTTCCACAGCCCCTGCTCCCGGGCCTTGGCCTGGAGCTCGGCGATCACCGGGTCGGGCGTCCACTGGTCGCCGTCGGACTCGCGCAGGCGGGTGATGCGCCGGTGGGTCTCGGCCTCGACCGGCTCGACCTCGGACGTGACGAACGCGCGGACCCGGTCGCGGAGGTCGGCGGCGCGGGGGGAGAGCGAGAAGTCCATGGATTGACCTTGGCACACTGTTGAGCAATGCTCAACAGTGTGTCCGAACCGCCCGTACGCCGCCGGCTGAGCGCCCAGGACCGACGGCGGCAGCTGGTCGGCATCGGGCTGTCGAAGATCGTCGAGAAGCCGATCCAGGACCTCTCGATGGACGACATCGCGGCTGAGGCAGGCATCTCGCGCGGCTTGCTCTTCCACTACTTCCCGACCAAGACCGACTTCTACCTCGACTGCATCGCGGCCGCGGGGCGGCGCATCCTGCGCAACACCGCGCCCGACGAGACGTTGGACGGAGCGCAGCAGGTCGAGATGGTGGTCCGACTGATGATCGAGCAGATCGATCGCCGGCGCGACTTCTACCTCGCCCTCGTCCACGGCCACGGCGTGGCCGACCCGCGGGTCAGCGAGGTGATGGAGTCGGTCCGCGACGGCAGCACCGACCGGGTGAGCGCCGCGATCGAGGTGCCCGGTCGTCAGCGCGACGTCGTGCGCGCGTGGTGGGCCTACACGGAGGACCGGGCGCTCACCTGGTCGGCAGTGCCGACCGGCGAGCGCCCGGTCTCGTTGGCTGAGCTGGTCGAGGAGTGCGTCGCCGCGCTCCACGCCCTGCTGGGGCTCAGGCCCTAGCTCATCGCTCCTGTCAGCGCTTGGTGACGCGGCCCGTCACCGAGAAGCGCATCTTGTCGTCCAGCGGCTTGCCCTGGCAGGCGTAGGTCGTGCCACGGTTGCACTTGTAGCGGGTCGAGCCGTTGACGAGCGTCACCGAGACGACGGCGACCTTCTTGCCGTTGAAGCCGACGCGGAGGCGACCGTCACCGTTGCGGTTGAGCTTGACCGTCTTGACCTGGCGCTTGCCGTTCTTCATGTGCACGACGACCACGGCGGCCGGCGAGGTCCGCTTGGCCGGACCGTTGACCTTGATCGCGAGCTTCCACTTCTTGCCGTTGAGGCCCTTCGGGGCGAAGCCGTAGGAGGCCGAGGCGAGGTGGAAGATCTTGGTGCCGAACTTCTTCGAGCGCTTGCGCTTGGTCAGCACCTTGCCGTTGGCGAACTTCGGGAAGGCGTACTCGGCGCCCTCGGGGTAGTTCGCGGCGGGGGTCAGGTTGCCGGCGGCGAACCTGGCGAAGTTCTTGGTGAAGCCGCCCTTCTTCTTCAGGACCTTCTGCAGCGCCTCGACGCTGTTCTTGCCGCCGTCCTTCTTGAGCGATCCGGCCTGGTCCCAGGCCTTCTTCACGATGCCGGTGCCGTACTTGTTGGACAGGTACTCCCACCAGACCCAGCTGCCGTACTGGAAGGTGTACTGGCTGCTGAACAGGTCGAGCGGCACCTGGGGCGCGTAGATCGGGCTGGTCGGGAAGTACTGACGGTTGTCGTTGACGTGGGTGGCGACCCGCTCCTCCATCCACGTCGCCGTGGACTCCATCATCCAGCGGTCCTCGGCGTAGTCGTAGCCGAACTGGATGGCGTGGAAGAACTCGTGGCCCGCGGTGACCAGGAGGTTGTCGGCCGGGGTGGCGCTGGGGAACTGCGCCTGGGAGAAGTCGTTGTCGAGGACGCAGTAGCCCGAGGCGGTGCGGTTCTTGACCCGGGTCTCGGGCGCGCAGTAGCCGTAGATGCCCTGGCCGCCGAGGTCCTTGAGGTAGACGTCGAGCTGCGGGCCGCCGCCCTTGGCGCCGTCGGTGAGCGGCGCGCGGTAGCCGAGCTGGTCGACCTCCTGGGTCCAGATCGAGTCGACGACGGCGAGGTTCTGGTTGACCCAGTCGACCGACGGCGGGGCGTCGGCGGTGGTGGGGACGTAGTGCAGGCAGATGCGGGTGTTGCACACCGGGGCCGCCTCGGGGACGGTGTAGCCGAATCCGTCGGGGTCGGTGGGGCCGTCGGTCGGCCGGGCGAGGAGGTTCTCGGCCTGGGCCAGGTCCCGGCCGCTCAGCTCGGACCTCTTGACCCACAGGTCGCGCAGCGCGAGGGTCGCGGAGGGGTCGTTCGCGCGGGCCTTGCCCGAGAACACCCGTCGCGCGGTGGTGAGCGCGTCGCCCGCGGCCAGCTGGTCGACCTCGGGCAGCGGCGCCTGGGGTGCGAGGTCCGACGGGCCGCCGGACGCGGAGAGGTCGGCGGTCCGCGGGTTGATCGGCCGCTGGCCATCGGCGGCGACGGCGGGCGCAGACAGGGCCGCGCCCCCCATCAGTGCGATGGCCACGGCGGTGGTGAGTGCTCTGCGCATGGTTGGCCTCTGGTTCCCCTCTTGGTGGTCAGCTCGGAGTGACACTAACCCAGCGACAGGACACTGAAACCTGTTGCCGGGTCGGCAGTCACAGATCCGCGATGTGCTCGATGATCGCGGTGGTGGAGATGGCAGGTGTCCGCTCGAGGTAGACGACCTCGCACACGTCGCCGAACTCGTCGAACTTGCCCGCCCAGTCGTCGCCCATCACGAGGACGTCGGCGGCGTGCTCGACGAGGTAGTCGCGCTTCTGCTCCAGGCTCTCCTCGACGAACACCTCGTCGACCACCTTGAGCGCCGCCACGATCGCGAGTCGCTCACGCTGGCTGAAGATCGGGGCCCGCCCCTTCTTCCGCTCGTTGAGTGCGTCGGCGGACACCCCGACCACGAGCCGGTCGCCCAGGGCCGCTGCGCGCTCGAGCACGCGCAGGTGCCCGACGTGGAACACGTCGAACGTCCCGAAGGTGACCACGGTGCGAGGCATGCGCGGCATTCTGGCACGCCCGGTGCGGGGCCGGTGGGAGAGGATGGGCGGCATGTCCACCACGGCTGCGACCCAGAGGCCCACCGTCTCGCTCATCACCCCCGACCCGGGCGCGGACGAGGAGCGACGCCGCGGCCTGCGCCGGATGCGGACGGTGGCCGTCGGGCTGCTGGCGCTCGCCGCGGTCGTGTACGTCGCCACGCTGGGCCGCGACGGGGCCTGGGGTTTCGTCAACGCGGGCGCCGAGGCGTCGATGGTCGGCGCCATCGCCGACTGGTTCGCGGTGACCGCGCTCTTCAAGCACCCCCTCGGCCTGCCCATCCCGCACACGGCGCTGGTGCCGAAGCGGAAGGACGAGCTCGGCAAGGGCCTCGAGGAGTTCGTGGGGGAGAACTTCCTCCAGGAGGACATCATCCGCGAGCGGGTCGCCGCCGCGACGATCTCGGCGCGGGTGGGGGACTGGCTCGCCGAGCCGGCCAACGCCCGTCGGGTGGTCGACGAGGCCTCCGACGTCGCCGCCATCGCGCTCGGCAAGGTCCGCGACGACCACATCGTCGACCTGGTGACCCAGGCGCTGGTGCCGCGCTTCCGCGAGGAGCCGATCGCACCCCTGCTCGGCACCACGCTCATGGAGGTGCTCCGCGACGACCTGCACCACGGGGTGGTCGACCTGGCGGTCGACGAGATGCACCGTTGGCTGGTCGA
Source organism: Nocardioides hwasunensis (assembly GCF_014779665.1). Lineage (GTDB taxonomy): Bacteria > Actinomycetota > Actinomycetes > Propionibacteriales > Nocardioidaceae > Nocardioides > Nocardioides hwasunensis. The sequence continues at coordinate 151,082 of NZ_JACXYY010000006.1, forward strand.
GAACCCCGAGACGTTCTCCTCCGTCCTGGAGGAGCGGGCGCCGTGGTGGACGCCGCCGCGGCTCAACGAGGCGGTCACCTCGCGCATGCACGTGCAGGCGCTGGCGTGGCTCGAGGACATCCGCGACGACCCGCACCACCGCGCCCGCGAGGCGCTCGACTCGATGCTGGGCCAGCTCGCCACCGACCTGCTGCACGACCGGGAGACCCAGGAGCGGGCCGAGTCGTTCAAGGAGCGCCTGCTCGAGCACCCGCAGGTGGCGGCGACCGCGGTCTCGCTGTGGAAGGCGATGCGCTCGGCGCTGCTCGCGTCCATCGAGGACCGCGAGGGTGCGGTGCGCCAGCGGCTGCTGGCCGAGCTCGACCTGTTCTCCGAGCGGTTGCGTCAGGACGCCCCGCTGCGCGAACGGCTCGACCGCACTGCCGCCGACCTCACGGTCTTCATGGTCGAGCGCTACGGCGCGGAGGTGACGACGGTGATCACCTCGACCATCGAGCGGTGGGACGGCAAGGAGGCCGCCAGGCGCATCGAGCTGCACGTGGGCAAGGACCTCCAGTTCATCCGCATCAACGGCACCATCGTCGGCGGCCTCGTGGGTGTGCTGATCCACACGTTCTCGGTGCTGGTTCACTAGGGCCCGTGCCCGCGAACTCCCCTGAGCCCGTCGACGTACCGATCCGTGACGACTCGATCCGGCTCGGCCAGTTCCTCAAGCTCGCGAACCTCGTCGAGACCGGCGCCGAGGCCAAGCCGGTGATCGCCGACGGCGCTGTGCTCGTCAACGACGAGGTCGAGACGCGACGGGGCCGCCAGCTCGTCCCCGGTGACGTGGTCACGCTGGGCGGGCTGGCGGCCCGTGTCGCCACGGGGGAGATCGAGATCGACGTCCCCTGGTGAGGTGGCGACGGATGAGGTGAAGGGTCCCCCGACCTGCTCCACCTCACGTCTGGTCCACCGGGCGGCTACTTCACCTCGCGGTTGAGCACCCGGTAGGTGCCGATCGCCAGCGGCAGCAGCACCCAGGCCGCGACGCCGGTGGCGAGCTGGGCCCACTCCTGGCCGCCCATCTCGCCGGCGAACAGCGGCACCATGACGCGGTCCAGGTTGACCCACTCGCCGATCGTCTCGAGTCGGCCGATCAGCTGGGTCGCGATCCCCCAGATGCTGGGCAGGACGAGCACCGCGACGATCGAGATCGGCGTGTTGAGGAAGACCAGGCCGAACGCCACGCCCTGGAGGACGTAGAGCATCATCGCGAGGAACAGCCCGCCCGCGACGGCTGCGGTCAGGTCCCACTCGCCGGTGCCGGCGACCACGTTGACGAAGGCGGAGGCGGCGACCGCGACCACGAGGACGAGGACCGCGAACAGCATGGACGCGACGGCCTTGGCGAGCACGACCCGGCCGCGACGCGGCTCGAGCGCGAACGTGACCAGTCCGGTGCGCTGCGACCACTCGGCGGTCGCAGCCATGATGCCCAGGATCGGCAGCACGGTGGCGAGCGGCAGCGTGGCCAGCTGCAGGAGCCCGTTGAACGAGGAGTCGTCGGCGGATCCCCAGATGACGGCCGCGGCCAGGACGACCGCTGCGAGCCCGACCATCACCACGACCATCCAGAGGCCGGCGCGGGTGTCGACGATCTTGCGGAGCTCGGCCTGGAGGGTGCGGCTGAACGGGACGCCGGGGCGACCCTCGAGGGCCGTGGCCGGACGGTGCTGGTCGGTCGACGGGTCACCGCCGACGACCGGTGCGGTGGTGGTGTCGGTGCTGCTGTGGGTGCTCATGCTGCGTCTCCTTCACGTGAGGTGGCGGCCGTGAGGTCGAGGAACATCTCCTCCAGGCCCTCGGAGCCGCCGGACCGCAGCTCGAGGAGGACGACCCGGTCCTCGGCGGCGATGCGGCCGACGACCTCGGCCTCGGCGTCGACGGTGAGCCCGGCCCCCGTGCGGGATACGGGGACGCCGGCCTTGTCCAGGAGCCCTGCCAGGCGGTCGTCGTCGGTCGAGCGGACCGTGGTGCCGCCCCGGCTGAGCAGCTCGTCCTTCGAGCCCATCGCGACGATGCGGCCGCGGCCGATCATGACCAGGTCGTCGGCGACGATCTGGACCTCGTGGAGCAGGTGGCTGGAGAGCAGGACTGTGCCGCCGCCGTCCGCGAAGCGGCGGAGGAGCCCGCGCATCCAGTGGATGCCCTGCGGGTCGAGACCGTTGGCCGGCTCGTCGAGGATCAGCACCTGCGGCTCGCCCAGCAGGGCGGCGGCGATGCCGAGTCGCTGGCGCATGCCGAGCGAGTAGTTGCGCACCCGCCGCCCGGCCTCCTCGCCGGTGAGGCCGACCAGCGCGAGCACCTCCTCGACCCGCTCCTTCGACACGCCGACGGAGACCGCGGCGACCCGCAGGATCTCGCGACCGGTGCGACCGGGGTGCTGGGCGGAGGCATCGAGCATGACGCCGACCTGGCGGCCGGGGTTGTGCAGCTCGCGATAGGTCTGGCCCAGGATCGTGGCCCGGCCCGACGTGGCCGGGGTGAGCCCGGTCATCATCCGCATCGCGGTGGACTTGCCGGCACCGTTCGGCCCCAGGAAGCCGACGACGCTGCCCGGACGCACCTGGAACGAGATGTCGTCGACGGCGGTGAACCCGCCGTAGCGCTTGGTGAGGTTCTCGACTGTGATCATGGCTCCAGCCTCGCCGTCCAGCGGTCCTCCGGACATCGTGCGCAGGGCTCGGCGGCATCCGACTCCGGTATCGGGGTCGGTGTCGGGGCGACACCTGGGTCGGACGCGTCCCCGCCGGGGGTAGCCCTAACCTCGGTCCATGCCACCAGCCCAGGACGACGCGGCAGCCGAGGTCGTGCGACCGAGTCGGTGGGGCTCGACGTGGCGCTACGCCCTCGCCCTGACGATCGGCGCCGTGACGTGGGCGGTCATCGTGGTGAGTGCCTCGGAGCGCCCGACGTCCGACGCGGCGGTCATGTGGCTGCTGATCGGCGACCCGCTGCTGGGCCTGGTGTCGTTCGTCCTCATCCGTTGGCGCCACCGGGCCCCGGGACCGGTGGCCGTGGTGCTGACGGTCTTCTCCTCCGTCTCGGTCATCAGCTCAGGGCCCTCGTCGTGGGTCATGGGCTCAGTCGCCTCGCACCGACGATGGCGCGTGCTGGCGATCATCGTGCCGCTCAGCCTGGTGGCCACCCTCGTGCAGCAGAGGATCGGGATCGACGACTCGACGCTGCCGGTCTGGGCCACGCTCGCGTTCGGCATGCTGGTCTCCGGCATCGTGATCGCCACCGGCTACGCCATGGGGTCCCAGCGCGAGCTGGTCGGCTCCTACCGCGACCGTGCCGAGACCGCGGAGCGGGAGCAGCGCGCGCGCGTGGCGCAGGCGCAGGCCGCGGAGCGCACCCGCATCGCCCGCGAGATGCACGACGTGCTGGCCCACCGGATCTCGCTCGTCGCGATGAACGCGAGCACGCTGAGCTATCGCACGGACCTGTCCGACGAGGACCGCGCCACCGCCGCCCGCTCCATCGAGGAGAACGCCCACCGGGCGCTCAGCGACCTCCGGGCGGTCCTCGGGGTGCTGCGCGACCCGACGCAGCCGGCGGACGCCGGACCCGAGCGACCCCAGCCGGGGATCGAGGACCTGGCCGCGCTGGTGGAGGAGGAGGCCTCCGGCGGGATGCGCGTACGCCTCGCGAACCGCGTCGAGGGCGAGATGCCCGCCGCGACCGGCCGGACGGCGTACCGCATCGTGCAGGAGGCGCTGACCAACGTGCGCAAGCACGCCCCCGGCACCCACGTCACGGTCGACCTCCACGGCACGCCGGAGGACGGGCTCGTGATCGCCGTGCGCAACGCCGCACCCGTGGGACCGGCCCGACCGTCGTCGCTGCCGGCGTCCGGGCTCGGGCTCCTCGGCCTCGCCGAGCGTGCGGCGCTCGCGGGGGGCCGCATCAGCCACGGGGTGGACGCCACCGGTGGGTACGCCGTCCGCGCATGGATACCGTGGGACTCGTGACGACCGGATCCGACCCCGAGGGCCACCAGTCGCCCGCACCCGACCAGATCCGCCTGGCCGTCGTCGACGACGACCCCATGGTGCGCACCGCCCTGGGCATGATGCTCGGCGGGACCTCGGGCATCACCGTCGTCGCCGAGGCAGGTGACGGCGAGGAGGCCCTGCGGGTCGTGCCCGACGCCCGGGCCGACGTCGTGCTGATGGACATCCGGATGCCCGTGCGCGACGGGCTCAGCGCGACCGAGGAGCTGCTCGCGGCCCATCCCTCCCTGAAGATCATCGTGCTCACGACCTTCGACACCGACGACATGGTGCTCAAGGCGCTGCGCACCGGTGCCGCCGGCTTCCTGCTCAAGGACACGCCGCCGGCCCGACTGGTGGAGGCCATCCGCACGGTCGCGTCGGGACAGCCGATGCTCTCGCCGAGCGTCACCGCGCAGCTCATCGCAGCCGTCACGCGCGACGACCAGGGATCCGAGGCGCAGGACCGGGCCCGGGCGGCGCAGCAGTCGCTGGCCGGGCTTACCGAGCGGGAGCGCGACGTGGCCGACGGGGTGGCGCGCGGGCTCAGCAACGCCGAGATCGCCGCCGACCTCTTCATGGGCGTGCCGACGGTGAAGACGCATGTCGGGCGGCTCTTCACCAAGCTGGGCGTCGAGAACCGGGTGCAGGTCGCGATCCTGGTCCACGACGCCCAGGGGTGAGGCGTCAGCGGACCTCGAGCAGGTCCACCACGAAGATCAGCGTCTCGCCGGGCTTGATGGCGCCGCCTGCGCCGCGGTCGCCGTAGCCCAGGTGCGGCGGGATGACGAGCCGGCGACGACCGCCGACCTTCATGCCCTGCACGCCGGTGTCCCAGCCGGAGATGACCTGGCCGATGCCCAGCCGGAACTGGAGCGGCGTGCCGCGGTTGTAGGACGCGTCGAACTCCTCGCCCGTGGAGTGGGCGACGCCGACGTAGTGGACGGAGACGGTCGAGCCGGAGGTGGCCTCGGCGCCCTCGCCCTCGACGAGGTCGGTGACCTCTAGGTCGGCGGGCGCGTCACCCATGTGGGGGTCGACGTCAGGCTTCTCGCTCACAGTTGCTCCTTGGAGTCTCTCGGGTGTGTCGTCAGGTCTGGTGGACGTAGCTGTCGAGCTGGTCGCGCTCGAACTCGAGCTCCTCGATCCGGTTCTTGACCACGTCACCGATGGAGATGATGCCGGTCAGCCTTCCCTCGGCCACCACCGGGACGTGCCGGATGCGGTGCTGGGTCATCGTCTGCATGAGGTCGGTGAGCTCGTCACCGCCGTCGCAGGTGCGCACCTCGGCGGTCATGATCTCCCGCACCGCGGTGTCGAGCACCCCCGTGTCGGCGTGGAGGCGGCGCACGACGTCGCGCTCGCTGACGATCCCGGTGACGCGCTCGCCGTCGTCGCTGACGACCAGCGCGCCGACGTTGTGCTCGGCCAGCAGGCTGATGAGCTCGCGCACGGTGGCGTCGGGACCGATGGTCACCACCGCGCGGCTGTCCTTGCCCTGGATGACGTCCTGGATCCTCATGGTCCGCAACCTCTCGTCCGGCGACTGGTGCAGTCACCGTAGCCAAGCCAGGCCCCGAGGGACAGGGCCGAAGGACGTGCTCTCAGTCGGCGACGGGCGGTGCCTGGCGGTCACGGAGGTTGCTCACCGAGCCCGGCCCGCGGCGCGGCACGTCGGGGTCGGCCTCGTCGTCGCCCATCCCGCCGAGGAAGGACAGCGCGGCGTCGTGGAGGTGGCCGTTGGACGCCAGCGCGTTGCCTCCCCACGGCCCGTCGGTGCCGTCGAGCGAGGTGAACCGGCCGCCGGCCTCGCGCACGATCACGTCGAGCGCTGCCATGTCGTAGAGCTCCAGCTCGGGCTCGGCGGCGAGGTCGACGGCGCCCTCGGCGAGCAGCATGTAGGACCAGAAGTCGCCGTAGGCGCGGGTGCGCCAGCAGCGTCGGGTCAGCGACACGAAGTCGTCGAGGCGGCCGCGCTCGTCCCAGCCCGAGAGCGAGGAGTAGCTCAGCGAGGCGTCCTCGAGGCGGCGTACGTCGGAGACCTCGCACTTCGTCGCCTTGAGCAGCGAGCGTCCGGTCCAGGCGCCGTTGCCGCTCGAGGCCCACCAGCGGCGCTGCAGCTGCGGGGCGGAGACGACGCCGAGCACGACCTCGTCGTCGACGGCGAGCGCGATCAGCGTGGCCCACACCGGCACGCCCCGGACGAAGTTCTTGGTGCCGTCGATCGGGTCGACGATCCAGCGGCGCTGGCTGTGCCCGGTCGTGCCCTCCTCCTCGCCGACCACGGCGTCGCGCGAGCGGACGCGCGACAGGGTGCGGCGGATGCCCTCCTCGACCGCCCGGTCGGCGTCGGTGACCGGGGTCAGGTCGGGCTTGCTCATCACGTGCAGGTCGAGGGCCTTGAAGCGTGACTGGGTGAGCGAGTCGGCGTCGTCGGCCAGGACGTGGGCCAGGCGCAGGTCGTCGGTGTGGTCAGTGGAGCCGGTGATGGGCATGTTCACAGGTTATTGCCAGCAACCGCCCCTACTGTGCAGCCATGGAACTCAACGGTGTGCCGCTGCACCCGCTCATCGTGCACGCAGTCGTCGTCCTCGGACCGCTCGCCGCCCTCACCGGGCTCGCCTACGCGTTCGTGCCGAAGTGGCGCTGGCTGCTGCGGTGGCCGCTGGTGGTGCTCGCTGTCGTCACCGCCGGAGCCGCGGTGCTCGCCGCCGCTGCCGGCGAGAGCCTGCTGGAGTCGCGGCCCGAGCTGGAGCAGATCATCGGGGAGCACGAGGAGCGCGGCGAGCTGCTGCGGAACGTGTCGCTCGCCTACGTGCTGGTGGCCGGGTTCGGCGCCTGGGCGCTGGGCGGCGTGTCGGCCCTCGCCTCCGGCAGGGGCGCGCGCGAGACCAGGCTGGCGATCCCGGCGATCGTCCTGCTCGTGGTCGGCTCGATCGCCCTGCTCGTGCTGCTCTTCCTCGCCGGCGACTCCGGCGCCCGAGCCGTCTGGGGCTGAGCGGCTCACCAGTCGCTGGCACCCTCGCGGGCGGCGAGCAGCCGCCGGAAGGACTCCACCCGGTCGGGGTCGGCCTCGCCGGCCTCGACCGCCTCGTCGAGCGCGCACTCGGGCTCGCCCTCGCCGTGCGAGCAGCCGCGCGGGCAGGTCTCGGTCATCTCGTCGAGGTCGGGGAACGCCTCGATGAGGTCCTCCGGACGCACGTGGGCCAGCCCGAACGACCGGATGCCCGGTGTGTCGATGATCCAGCCGTCCGCACCCGGCAGCTCGAGGAGGTAGGCGCTGGTCGAGGTGTGCCGACCGCGGCCGGTGACGGCGTTGACGATGCCGACCTCGCGGCCCGCGTCTGGCACGAGCGCGTTGACCAGCGTCGACTTGCCGACGCCGCTGTGCCCGACCAGGACGCTGGTGCGCCCCCGCAGTCGTGCCCGCAGCTCGGTCAGGTCGCCGGCGCCCTCGCCCCTGAGTTGGGTGACGACCCAGGGGACCCCGAGGGAGCGGTAGGTCGACAGCAGCGTCTCGGGGTCGGCCAGGTCGGCCTTCGTGAGGCACAGCAGCGGCGCCATCCCGGCGTCGTACGCCGCCACGAGGGCGCGGTCGATCAGGCGCGGACGGGGCTCGGGGTCGGCCAGCGCGGCCACCACGACCAGCTGGTCGGCGTTGGACACGATGACGCGCTCGACCGGGTCGTCGTCGTCGGCCGTGCGGCGCAGCGTGGTGCTGCGCTCGACCACCTCGACGATCCGGGCCAGCGAGCCGTCGACCCCGCTCGTGTCGCCGACGACCCGCACGTGGTCGCCCACGACGACGCCCTTGCGGCCGAGCGGGCGCGACTTCATCGCCATCACCCGGTGCCCGTCGACGAGCAGCGTGAAGCGTCCGCGATCGACGGTGACCACGCGGCCGTCGACCGCGTCGTCGTAGGTCGGACGGTCCTTGGTGCGCGGCCGGGTGCGCCGGCGCGGTCGCTCGTAGTGCTCGTGGTCGTGCTCGGAGTAGCGACCCGTGGTCACGAGGGCGATCCGTGCACGGCGCGGGTCCACGCGGTGGCGAAGTCGGGGAACGTCTTGGAGGTGGTGGCGACGTCCTCGACGAGCACGTCGTCGACGGCGAGGCCGAGGATGACGCCGGCGTGCGCCATGCGGTGGTCGGCGTAGGTCCGGAACGTGCCGCCGTGCAGGGCGGCGGGGTGGATGGTCAGGCCGTCCTCGCGCTCGGTGACCTCGGCGCCGAGGCGGCCGAGTTCGGTGGCCAGGGCCGTGATGCGGTCGGTCTCGTGGCCGCGGATGTGGGCGATGCCGCGCAGGTGGGAGGGGGAGTCGGCCAGCGCGCAGAGCGCCGCGACGGCCGGGGTCAGCTCGCCGACGTCGTGCAGGTCGAGGTCGACCCCGGTCAGGCGCTCGGGGCCGACGACGGTGAGCCGCCCCTCGGCGAGGCTCACCTCACAGCCCATGAGGGAGAGGATCTCGCGCAGCTCGTCGCCGGGCTGGGTGGTCCGGGCCGGCCAGTCCGTGACCGTGACCCGGCCGCCGGTGGCGGCGCCGAGCGCGAGGAACGGCGCGGCGTTGGACAGGTCGGGCTCGATGTCGTGGTCGACGGCCTTCACCGGCCCCGGGGCGACGGCCCACCGGTCGGCGTCGTGGTCGTCGACCTCGACCCCGTGCTGGCGCAGCATCTGCACGGTCATCTCGATGTGGGGCAGCGACGGCACCGGCTTGCCGACGTGTCGCACGTCGACGCCGTGGTCGTAGCGCGCGCCGGCGAGCAGCAGTGCGGAGACGAACTGCGACGAGGCGCTCGCGTCGATCGTCACCGTCCCGCCCGGCACCGAGCCCGCGCCGTGGACGGCGAACGGCAGCGCGCCGCGTCCCCCGTCGTCGATCGTCATGCCCAGCGTGCCGAGGGCGGCGAGGATCTGGCCGATCGGACGCAGACGCATGTGGGGGTCGCCGTCGAAGCGCACCGTGCCGTGCGCCAAGCCGACGACCGGCGGCACGAACCGCATGACGGTGCCGGCGAGACCGCAGTCCACGTCGGCGTCGCTGTCCCAGGTGCCGGGCGCCACGGCCCAGTGGCCGTCAGCGGTGTCCTCCACCGAGGTGCCGAGGGACCTCAGCGCCGAGGCCATGAGCAGCGTGTCGCGGGAGCGCAGCGGACGGCGTACGACGCTGGGACCGTCGGCGATCGCCGCGAGCACGAGCGCCCGGTTGGTCAGCGACTTGCTGCCCGGGAGCGAGACGACCCGGTCGACGGGGTCCGACGGTCGCGGCGCGGGCCAGGGATCAGCGAGCAGGTCAGTCACCCGCGCAGCCTATCGAGGACTGCGCGTGACAGGCCCCGCTTAGGTGAGCTGGGCCCTGGCCAGCTTCGCCTCGCGGCGGGCGTCCTTGGCGACCTGCTTGGCCTCGCGGCGTACGTCCTTGGCGGCGCGGCGGGCCCGCCAGGCCAGGCCGGGCTTGCCCTCGGTGTCGACGGCGGCGAGCAGGAGCCCCCCGAGGACCGAGGTGTTCTTGAAGAACTGGAGGCGCTGGGTGGCCTTGGCCTGCGGGTCGGTCTCGTCCCAGAACGCGTGGCCCGCGAGGGTCGTGGGCACGAGGGACGCGGCCAGCACGCCGGCGCTGAGCCGGGGGGCGCGACCGGTGGCCAGCGCGGCGGCGGCGAGGATCTGGGCGCCCGCATTGATCCGTACGAGGGTGGCCGGGTCGGTGGGGATCGGCAGGGCGGGTGCGGCCTTCTGCGCCGCAGGCACGACCTTGTCCGTCACCTTCTTCGCCTTCGTGGCATGGCCCTCGGTGTTGCGGATGGCGTTGATGCCGCCGGCGACGAAGATCGAGGCCAGCATGGGACGGGCAAGCAACCGGGTGATCGTCATGCCCTCTGTCTACACGATCGGCGATGACGGCGCGCCGCCCGCAGGGGTGCGCGAACGCCACGCGTGCGGTGTCAGCGCAGGACGGTCCGCCAGGTGTTGTTGGTGAGGTCCGGGTCGTCGGTGCCGGCGGTGACCGTCGCGGTCACGGAGGTGCCGGGGAGCGCCGTGAGGGTCATCCCCAGTGGCGCGGTGTCGGTGGCCGTCACGGTGCACAGGAGTCCGGTCGGGGCGCTGGCGCAGCGTCGGTCGACGTCGAGTCCGACGAAGAAGCGGCTGACCACGACCTGCACGGTGGCCGTGGTTCCGGCGGCCAGGCCCGACGGCCGCAGCGTCACCCGGTAGAACGGCGCGGACCCGGTCAGGCTGCCGGTGATCGAGGTGTCGACGACCACGGGGTCCGGGGTCGGGTCCGGGGTCGGGTCCGGGGTCGGGTCCGGGGTCGGGTCCGGGGTCTCGGTCGGCGTGGGCTCCTCGGTCGGCTCGGGCGTCTCGGTCGGCTCGGGCGTCTCGGTCGGGGTGGGCTCGGCGGTCGGGGCGGGAGTCTCGGTGGGCTGCGGCGTCTCGGTGGGCTGGGGCGTCTCGGTGGGGCCGGGTGTCCCGGTCGGCTGCGTGGTCGGCGTCCCGGTCGGCTGCGTGGTCGGCGTCCCGGTGGGCGTCGAGGTGGGCGTCGAGGTGGGGCTCGAGGTGGGCTCGGGCGTCTCGCTGGGCTCGGGGGTGGGCTCGGGCGTGGGCTCGGGCGTCTGGCTGGGATCCGGGACGGTGCTGGGCGTCAGGCTCGGCAACGTCGGCGGCACCGACAGGTCCTCGTCGTCGCTGACCAGGTCGCCGACGGCTGCGCGTTCGCGGGCGTCGAGCCGGCTGGAGCCGTCGGGCTCGCTCCGGCCGTCCGGTGCGGTCGTGGCAGGCGCGCTCAGGCTCGACCCGGCTGGTGGGGGATCTGCGATCGTGCGCGGCGGGTCGTGGAGGCCGACCGCGACCGCCCCACCGACCACGACGACCGTTGCGGCCACCCCGGCCACGGCTGCGACGGTGCTGTTGCCGACGACGAGGTCGCGCACCCGGCCCGCGACCGCGCCGACGCCGAAGGGGACCGACCCCGCTGCGATCGACGTCCCGAGGTAGGCCGTGCCGACCGCGCCCAGCAGGAGCGGGGCGAGCAGCCCGCCGAGGTGGGAGTTGACCTCGGTGAGCTCGAGGTAGATCGCGGTGCACGATCGGCACTCGTCGAGGTGCGCCTGCACCTTCGCGGCGTCACGACGCGAGGTGGCGCCGCGCACGTGCGCACCGAGCTGGCTGTGGGTCCACCGGCAGCGGTCGCCCTCGAGCTCGGCGACGTGCTCGGTGAGGAAGGCCTGGCGCAGGCCCTCGCGCGCGCGGTAGGCGAGGGCCGCGACCGAGTTGGGACTCATCCCGAGCAGCGTGGCGATGTCGGACGGCTTGTCGCCCTCGACCTCCGTGTGCCAGAGCACGAGCTGCCAGCGCTCGGGGAGAGAGGCGAAGGCACGTGCCGCGGTGGCGTTCTCGAAGCCGTCGACGGCCGTGTCCCGGAAGGGCACGCCCGGGTCGAAGGCCTCCATGTCGTCGGTGGTGTGCAGCCGGGAGCCGGCGCGGAACCGGTCGACCTGGAGCCTGCGGACGGAGGTCAGCAGGTAGGCGCGGAACGCGGCGTCCGGCCCGCCGCCACGCTGCAGCACCCCCAGCACCTTCACGAACGCCTCGGACACGAGGTCGTCGGCGTCCGCCGGTGGCACCAGCTGTCGGGCGAGCCTGCGGGCGGCTGCCACGTGGCGCTCGAAGAGCGTGCCGTAGGCGTCGACGTCCCCACCGCGGACCGCCGAGATCAGCTCGGCGTCTGACGGCGCTTCGATGCTGGTGGCGCTGCTCATCCGTCGCGACGCTTTCCCCGGGTGCCGACGACGGCTCCCGGACTCCAGCGACTGTAGCCCCGTGAGCGCCGTGACGTCCGGGCAAGACACGAAAGCGGAATCGTGGGAAGAAAGTGGTCTGGTCCGCGTCATGGTCGGCAGTCGGCGCCGTCCCACCGGTGAACAGGACGAGATCGGGAGGGGGTGCCGTGAGGAGGCTCGCCATGCACGGGCGTCGACCTGCGGCGGCCGATCCCGAGACGAGTGACGCCGGGCCGACCGTCGAGCGGTCGGGGTTGCCGCACCGGTTCGAGGCCGTGGGGGAGGCGCTCGTCTCGGGATCGGACGATCAGCTCGTCCTGGACACATGCTCCGTCGCGGGCCAGGACCTGGCCCGCGACGGGGCCTCGGTGCAGGAGACGCTCGAGGGGCTGCGTGAGACCTGGCGCCGCGTGGCCGGCACCGATCCGTCGTACGACGTGGTGACCGCGACCGTCGTCGCCTGGAGCGAGAGCACGCTCGGCTACCTCCACCAGCTCTCGTGCGAGGACCCGCTGACCGGCCTGTCCAGCCAGGCCCACCTGCGCAGCCGGCTCTCCGAGCTCTACCGCCTCCCCGGTGCCGACGGTGCCGACGGACACGCCCTCGTGGTGCTCGCACTGCCACCGGGAGACCCGTCCGAGGAGCCGGTCGACCACTTCACCCGGGCGATGCGCCTGGCGCGTGCGGGGGAGCTGAGCCGTACGGCGTTCGCGCGCGAGGAGACGATCGCCCGGATCGGCGTCCACCGGGTGGCGATCCTGACCCGGCGCGACGACCGTCTCGCCCGGCGCGCGCAGGTGCTGGGGACGCTGCTCGGGGAGGCGCGCTGCTGGATCGAGGGTCTGCCGGCCACCGACGCGGGTGCCGGCATGCTGCTCGACGAGCTGGCCCGCGGCTGAGCCTCCTGCCGTGCACCTAGGGTGGAGGCATGTGTGGCCGCTACGCGTCGTCGCGAGAAGCCGACGACCTCGTCGAGGAGTTCGAGGTCGTCGAGAGCCGGGTCGCGGCCCCACTGGCACCCGACTACAACGTGGCGCCCACCAAGGAGGTCTACGCCGTCGTCGAGCGTCCGCCCTCGCGCGAGTCGCACGAGCCGCCGCAGCGCCAGCTGCGCGTCCTCACCTGGGGCCTGGTGCCGTCGTGGGCCAAGGACCCCTCCATCGGCAACCGGATGATCAACGCGCGGATGGAGACGGTCGCCGAGAAGCCCGCCTACCGCAAGGCGTTCGCCGCCCGCCGGGCGCTGCTGCCTGCTGACGGCTACTTCGAGTGGTACGCGACCTCGCAGACCAACGCCCGGGGCAAGCCGGTCAAGCAGCCCTTCTTCATCCGACCCGCCGACGGCGGGATCCTGGCGATGGCGGGGCTCTACGAGATCTGGCGCGACCCGTCGAAGGACGACGACGACCCCGACCGGTTCCGGTGGACCTGCACGGTCCTCACCACCCAGGCCGAGGACTCGCTCGGCCACATCCACGAGCGGATGCCGCTGATGGTCGAGCGGGAGCGGTGGCACGAGTGGCTCGACCCGACCACGCCCGGTGACACCTCCCTCCTGGTGCCCGCGGCGCCCGGTCGGCTCGAGGCGTACGCCGTGCCCACCCTCGTCAGCAACGTGCGCAACAACGGACCCGAGCTCGTCGAGCCACTGGCAGTGGCCGAGGAAGGTCAGACCTCGTGAAGAAGGCCACCGTCCGCTCCGTCGCGACGCCCCACGGCGAGGGACGCCTGCACACCCGGCGCGCGACCAGCCCGATGGCGACGCTGCTGCTCAGCCACGGCGCCGGCGGCGGTGTCGAGGCGCGCGACCTGTGGGCGCTCGCCGACGCGCTCCCCGCGCAGGGGGTCTCCGTCGTGCTCTTCGAGCAGCCGTGGCGGCTCGCGGGCCGCAAGGTCGCGACCGCGCCGCCGACGCTCGACGCGGCGCTGCGGTGCGCCGCCGACGTGATGCGGGTGCGTACGCCGCTCGTGGTCGGCGGCCGCTCGGCGGGCGCCCGGTCGGCGGCTCGCACCGCACGGTCCCTCGGCGCGACCGGCTGCCTGGCCCTGTCCTTCCCGCTCCACCAGCCCGGGCGCACCGAGCCCACCCGGCTGCCCGAGCTCCAGGGCGTGGGTCTGCCCACGCTGGTGGTGCAGGGGGAGCGCGACGCGATGGGCCGTCCCGAGGAGTTCCCGGGCGACCTGCCGGGCGTGGACATGGTCGTCGTCCCGGGCGGTGACCACAGCCTCAAGGTGCCGGCCCGGGGCGAGGTCGACCAGGCTGAGGCGATGGGGATCGTCGTGGAGTCGACGCTGGAGTGGCTGGTGCGTGAAGTCGTCGGGAATCCCCGCGTGGGGTGAGGTGTTGGGGACGGTGTGAAGTCACTGACCCTCGAACGACCACGGCCCACGGAGCGCCCTACGTCGACCGCCTCCCCGGCGGTACTGTGGGAGGCGATGACTGAATCGCTGAACGACGAGACGCTCTCCACCGACGACGTGGAGATCGTCGTGGAGGACGAGACCTCCGACGACCGCTCCGCGCGCTTCGAGCGCGACGCACTGCCCTACCTCGACCAGCTCTACGGCGCGGCGATGCGGATGACCCGCAACCCCGCCGACGCCGAGGACCTGGTGCAGGAGACCTTCGCGAAGGCCTACAGCGCCTTCCACCAGTTCAAGCCCGGCACGAACCTCAAGGCCTGGCTCTACCGGATCCTCACCAACACCTACATCAACTCCTACCGCAAGAAGCAGCGCCAGCCGCAGCAGTCGATGTCCGAGGACGTCGAGGACTGGCAGCTCGCGCGGGCGGAGTCGCACTCCTCGACCGGCCTGCGCTCGGCGGAGATGGAGGCGCTGGAGCACCTGCCCGACTCCGAGGTGAAGGACGCCCTGCAACGCCTCCCCGAGGAGTTCCGCCTCGCGGTCTACCTCGCCGATGTCGAGGGATTCCCCTACAAGGAGATCGCCGAGATCATGGACACCCCGATCGGCACCGTGATGTCCCGCCTGCACCGTGGGCGCCGTCAGCTGCGCGACATGCTCGCCGGCTACGTCCGCGCCAACGACCTCCTGCCCGCCTCGTCCCTCCCGGGCGGTTCCGAGGGGAGCGGGTCGTGAGCGCACACGAGCACGGACGCGACGACTGCGTCGACTACATCGAGCGCATCGTCTACCTCCTCGACAACGAGCTCGACCAGGCCGACTGCGCCGTCGTCGAGATGCACCTGCGCGAGTGCGGGCCCTGCCTCGAGCGCTACGACCTCCAGCGGGCGGTCAAGCAGCTCGTCGCCCGCTCGTGCTCGGAGGCGGCACCGGAGGCGCTGCGCGACCGCGTACGCCTCCAGCTCCGAGAGGTGCGGATCCAGATCGCCGAGGGCGGGGCCTGAGCCGCACCCTCACCCGATTCGCCGCACCCGCGCGAGTTTGAGACACTGCTCCGAGCACCGACTCCAGGAGGACCACCATGGGCAAGACCGGACGCAAGCGCCGCGCGCGCAAGAAGAAGGGCGCGAACCACGGCAAGCGCCCCAACGCCTGATCCGTCTCTGACGCATCACGCCGCCGAAGTCCCCGCCAGAGGCGGGGACTTTTGCATGTCCGGGACCTCAGAGCCGGGACATGAACCGCTCGGCGTCGACCACGACCCGGGTGATCTCACCGGCCGCGAGCACCTTGCCGGAGTCCGTGTCGCGGGCGCTCACCGTGAACCGGTGGAGCCTCCCGTCGACGTACGCGCTGGAGGCGCTCACCTCCACCTCGGCGCCGACCACGCTGGCGGCGAGGTGCTCGACCTGCACGCGGGTGCCGACACTGGTCGATCCGCTGTCCAGCAGCGGCTCGAGGCAGGCGCACGTCGCGGCCTCGAACCAGGCCAGGAGCCGGGGCGTGCCGAGGACGGGCAGCGAGCCACTGCCGACGGCGGCGGCGGTGTCGTCCTCGGTGACGCGGAAGGTCAGGCTGGCCGGCTCGGGACGTTCCATGCGGGGAAGCCTTCCACAGTCCTGTTGGGACGGGCATGCCTTTGGGGGGAGGCTCGACCGGGCCCGGGCCGGGCAGGATGTCGTGGTGACGACCTCCACCACCCGCACCCGGACCGCGACCCAGGTGCCCCAGCACCTGCTGATCGGGCCCGACACGCACGGGGTCACGCGCTATGCCGCTGAGGTGGCGGGGGCGGCCGGCGCGCTGGTCGCCCGCGACGCTCGCCTGCTGACCGACGGTGGGCTCGCGCACCTGCACGTGACCGACCGGCTGATCTCGCCCGACCCCACGGCCGCGGCCGAGCTGGTCGAGCTGCTCGCCCGGCGCGTGCGGCTGACGGTGACGCTGCACGACGTCCCGCAGCCGACCGACGGGCCGCGCTTCCGGGAGCGCACGGCGGCCTACGAGCGCATCGTGCGGGCCAGCCGCGCGTGGGCCACGAACTCGTGGCACGAGCACGCGCTGATCAGGCGGTGGTGCGTCGCCGACGCGCACGGCGCGGTCATCCCGCTGCCGATCCAGGGCTCTGTCGCGCCGGGGCCGGAGGTCCTGGGCGACACGGACGCCCACGTGCTCGGAGTCTTCGGCTTCATCTACCCCGGCAAGGGACACCGCCAGGTGGCGAGGGCTGCCGCAGCACTGCGTCGCGGCGGGCTCCCGGTGTCGGTGCTGGTGCTGGGTGGTGCGGCGACGGGTCACGCGGAGGAGATCGACCAGCTGATGAGCACGAGCCACGACCGCGGTGTCCCCGTCGAGGTCGCGGGACGCGTGCCCGAGGACGAGGTGCGCGGCGCCCTGCGCCGGGTCGGCGTACCCGTCGCCGCCCACCGCAACATCTCGGCGTCGGGGAGCGTGAACTCGTGGATCGCGGCGGGTCGCCGTCCGCTCGTCCGGGACAGCGCGTACGCCCGCGAGATGGCGACGCTCCGGCCCGGGACCCTCACCCTCTTCGACGACTCCACGCTGGTGCCGCGTCTCCAGGAGGCGATCCGCCGCCCCGGGTCCACGTGGATCGAGCCCGGGACCGACCTCGGTCCGCGGCTCGAGGACACTGCCGCCGCCTACCGGTCGTGGTGGGCGTCGGTGGCCGGATGACGACGCCGCCCTTCGGCACCAGCGTCGTCGGCAACCGCTGGGACCTCGCGCCGACCGACGCGCCGCGACGTACGGTGTCCGTCGTCGTGGCCCACTTCGAGCAGCAGGCGCAGCTCGACCGGACGCTCGCAGCCCTGCGGCGCCAGACACGCGCACCCGACGAGGTCGTCGTCGCCGACGACGGCTCCAGGCACGCGCCGGTCGTGCCGGACGGCGTGCGGCTGGTGCGCCAGGAGGACGACGGGTTCCGGGTCGCCGCGGTGCGCAACCTCGGCGTCGCGGCCAGCACCGGTGACGTCCTCGTCCTGCTCGACGCCGACACGACCCCGGAGCCCGAGCTCGTCGAGCGCATCGTCGCGCTGCCCGAGGCGCTGCCGGAGGCGCTGGTCGTCGGCCGCCGGCGCCACGCCGACCTCTCCGGGACGGGGGAGGAGCTGCCCGAGCCGGAGTGGCTGCGCACGGCGTACGCCGAGACCCGCAACCTCCTCGACGTCGACGCGACCGGTCACCGGTTCCTCATCGGGGCGGTCCTCGCGTGCAGCCGGTGGTGGTACGACGAGGTCGGCGGCTTCGACGAGACCTTCCGGGCCTACGGCGGCGAGGACTGGGAGCTCGCGCACCGATCCTGGACGGCCGGTGGTCTGCTGGCCCACCGCGCCGACGCCGTCGCGTGGCACGACGGACCGGACGCGGGCGGTCGGGACCGGAACCCTGCCGCCCGACTGGACGAGACCGTCGCCGTCGCCGACCGGACCTCGGCCGCGGGCACGACGTGGCGCGGGCTGCGCCGCGGGCCGGCCGAGCTCGTCGCGACCCTCGCCCCGACGATGGCACCCACCGAGATGCTGGTGACGCTCGACTCCCTGCTGGCCGCGTTCCCGTGCGCCGTGGTCCGGCTCGGCGAGCAGCACCGGGCGCTGGCCGGCAGCGACCCGCGGGTGCTGCGGTCGGAGGAACCGACACCGACGACTGCACGGACCCACCTCACCGTCCGGCACGGGTTGTACGGCGATCAGCGCGCGTGGACGCGGCTCGTCGCGAGCCTGGACGGAGAGGTCGGCAGCCACGAGGTCGCCGACGGCGCAGCGGTGCTGGAGGACCTGCGCCTCCTGCGCCGCGCCGCCCGATGGGACCGTCCCGAGCTCGCGCCCGTCGGCCGACCGCTCGACACCGACCTGCTGGCGTGGAACGACGACGTGACCCTCGAGTCGTGGCTGGGCGGGTGGTCCGGTGGGTGAGGACCGGCCGCTGCTCGTCGTGGTGGGCAACTGCCAGGCGGAGTCGTTCCGCCTGCTGCTCGATGCCGGCGACGTCCGCACCCAGCGGGTCCCGGCACTGCACGAGCTCACTCCTGCGGACGTCGCGCCGCTGCTCGAGCTGATCGCGCGCACCGACCTGCTGGTGAGCCAGCCGACGGTCGACGACTACCGCGGCCTCCCGGTCGGCACCCGCCAGCTCCATGCGGCACTGCCGGGCAGCGCCCGTGCGGCCCTGGTGCCGAGCCTGCGCTACTCGGGCCTCCACCCGTTCCACCTGCTGGTGCACCCGCCGGGTCTGGACCGCCCCGACCCGCCACTGGTGCCTTACCACGACGTCCGCACCGTGCTGGCCGCCGACGACGAGCGACGGGGTCGGCCCGCCCGGGAGCCGATCGAGCTCACCACGGAGGCCGTCCGGACGGTCGCGGCAGCCTCGGTCGCCGAGCTCGTCAGGCGCGAGCAGCTGCACGACACCGTCGTCGTGAGCGACCTGTTCGACATCCCGACCGCGGATGCGATGCGGACGATCAACCACCCCGGCAACGCCGTGCTGGTACCGGCGGCCGCCCGGCTGCGCCACGCCCTGGGGCTCGAGGCCCGGGCTCCCGGGGTCGACCGTCCGCTCCTGGCGTCGGTCCGGGCGCCACTGCTGCCGGCCGTCGTGGTCGCGCACGGGCTCGACGTCCCTGCGACCCACCACTGGACGATCGACGGCCGGACGGTGACCGCCGAGGAGGTGGCCGCCACCCACCTCGCGTGGTACGCCCGCCGACCCGAGATGCTCGACGCCGCGCTGGAGCGTGCCGCACCCCTTCTCGAAGATCTCGAGGTGGATGGGGCAACCTGAGGGACGCGAGCACGTCTACCAGACATGGGCACGAGGAACGCGGAGGACCGGTTGGCGACGGGGTCGGGCACGGAGCCGGCAGTGGACATCACCGACCTCTACGCCGCCCACCGCCTGCAGCTGGTCCGCATGGCTGTGCTGCTGGTCGACGACTTCGGGGCAGCCGAGGACGTCGTGCAGGACGCGTTCGCCGCGCTCGCCCGTCGTCCCGACGCGGTCCGGGACCCGTCCAAGACGCTGGCCTACCTGCGGGTGTCGGTGCTCAACACCGCACGCTCTGCGCTGCGCCGGCGGCGTACGGCACGGGCGTACGCACCACCCGACGACGTCGCCCCACCCGGGCCGGAGGACGCCGCGGTGCTCGCCGAGGAGCACCGCGAGGTCATCGTCGCGCTGCACACCCTGGCGCCCCGCCAGCGCGAGGTGCTGGTGCTGAGGTACTGGTCGAACCTCTCCGAGGCCGAGATCGCCCGGACGCTCGAGATCAGCACGGGGACCGTGAAGTCGACCGCCAGCCGCGCGCTGGTGGCGCTGGAGAAGGCCATGAGCGGCACGACCGCAGGGAAGGAGGAGCGATGAGCACCCACGAGACCAGCATGATGGAAGAGCGACTCCGTGCCGCCCTGTCGGCCCGCGCCGAGCAGGTGCAGCCCGAGCACCTCGCGCCCCTCGCCCCGGTGGTGCCGCTGCGTCCGCGGTGGCAGTCGCCGTGGGTGCTGCTGGCCACCGCCGCAGTGGTCATGCTGATCCTCGGCGTAGCGTTCCGGGGGATCGGCTCGGACCCGCGGTCCGACGACCTCGCCCCGAAGCCCGACGAGCCGCAGGTCACCCTGCCGGCCGACGTCGGCCGCGACTGGTCGAAGAGCCCCGAGTCGACGCCGGCTCGGGTCGACCTCGATGGCGACGGCACCAAGGAGAAGGTCGAGTTCCTCGCCGAGGAGGCCGAGGAGCACGACGGCCGAGTGCGGTTGCAGACGACACTGAGCAGCACGGGGGAGGAGGCCTGGGGCGTCATGCAGGTGGCTTCGACGAACATCGGGATGACCGCCGAGGGGGTGATCGACGCAGACGACGACGGCGACGAAGAGCTGGTCGTGTTCGACCCGGGCGTCGATCCCTCGGGCGGGTTCCCGGTCGTCTTCGACCTGCGCGACGGTCTGCTGGTCCAGGCCGCGCCCGAGGACCCCGACCTTCTCCTGCGGGGCCAGGTGCAGGTGCCCGGGAGCGAGACCGAGTACTACGACCTGGTGCGTACCTTCCAGTACTGGATCGACGACGGAAGCCTGTTCTCGGGACGCTCGGTGGAGTCGTTCGCGCGAGCCGGGGAGTTCTGGACGTCTCCCCTGGAGGTCGAGCTCGAGGCCTGGGAGTGGCGACTCGGTCCCGACGGCGTCCTGCGCCGCGAGGCCGCCGGCTGCCGGGAGCTGATGTTCGAGGTCCGGGCGTGCGACGACGATTCGAGCGACCGCCTCCCCGTCGTCGGCCCCGCCGCGACGGAGAGCTTCGGGATGGGCGAGGAGTTCACGTGGGACGACGGGTACACGCTCACCGCACGCCTGGAGGCCGGGGCCGACCCCGCACTCGTCGTCGAGGGATCGGACGCACGCACCATCAACCACTCGCTCGAGGTCCGCGATCCGGTTGTCCTCACCACCCGCCCCACCGGTGTCTTCGGCGACGGCGCGTCCTTCGTGGTCCGCTCGGCGTCGGACCCGGGCTACCTTCAGGTGCTGTACCAACGCGGCGACCAGCTCCAGGCGCTCGCACCGGTCGGAGAGGTGCCGCTGACCGACGACGAGACCCACCGCACCTGGCTGACCACGGACGGCTCGCTGGTCACCGTGGTGGCCGCGGACGACGGCAGCTGGCGGGCCTGGTCCTGGCAGATGGTCTCGCGCTCGGAGATGGCCGCCATTCCCGGCGGGATCCTCTGCTTCGACGACGCGACCGACCCGACGACGGGTCGCGCCTGCTAGAGCTGCTTCGAGAAGGCCAGCAGCTCGACGCCGGGCATCGGGGTCCAGTCTCGCTCGTGGTCGCGGACGTAGCCGAGCCGCTCGTAGATGCGGTGTGCCGTGGTCATCTCCGCCAGCGAGGACAGCGCCATCCCGACGGCTCCGTGCTCGCGCGCCCGGTCCTCGCAGAGCCGGGCCAGTGCGGTGCCGACGCCGAGCCCGCGGGCGACGGGGTCGACGGCGAGCATCCGGAACTCGCCCTCGTCGTCACGGCCGATCTCGCGCCACGGCGAGCCCGGCATGCAGGACGTGACCAGGCCGAGCACCCGACCGTCCTCGACCGCTACCCAGACCTCGGCCTCCGCGTCGCGCGTGCCCACGTCGCGCAACCGGTCGCGGTAGTCGTCCTCGGCGCCGCCGAGGAACGGCTCGTACGCCGCCACGCACACGTCACCGGCGGTGGCGTGCTCGGCCGGCCGGATGCGCCGGATGTCCACCTGGTGCCTCCTCAGATGCCGAAGGTGTTGCGTGGGTAGGCCGCCTCGACGTCGGTGATCACGTTGACGAGGTAGGGCACGCCGGAGGCGTAGGCACGGTCCAGCGCCGGGCCGATCTGCTTCGGGTCCGTGACGGTCTCACCGGCTCCGCCGAGCGCCGTGACCACGTCGTCGTACGGCGTGCGCTGGGCGAGGTCGGCGACGACGTCGTAGCCGTAGAGCATCTGCATCGGGCCCTTCTCCAGGCCCCAGGCGGAGTTGTTGCCCATGACCATGACGACCGGCAGGTCGTGGCGGACGAGGGTGTCGACGTCCATCAGCGAGAAGCCGGCGGCACCGTCACCGAGGAGCAGGGTGACCTGGGCGCTGGGCCGGGCGATCCGCGCGGCGATGGCGGCGCCGAGTCCGGCGCCGAGGCAGCCGTAGGGGCCCGGGTCGAGCCAGCCGCCGGGTCGCTGGGGCTCGACGTACTTGCCGGCGAAGGAGACGAAGTCGCCACCGTCGCCGATGACGACCGAGTCGTCGGCCAACCGGGGGACCAGCTCGCCGTAGATGCGGGCCGGGTGAATGGGGTCGGCCTCGGCGGTCAGGAGCTGCGCGTCCCGCTCCACGGCCGCCCGCACGTGGTCGCGGAGCCCGTCTGCCCAGGCACGCCAGTCGGGCTTGTCGCCGCGCTCGATCGCGGCCTGCAGGCCGTCGAGGACGGTCGTCAGGTCACCCGCGACCGACCCGGCGAGATCGGCGTGCCCGGAGACCTGGGCGGGGGAGTCGGCGACGTGGACGACCCGCGCGAACGCGCCGTCGGGGTTCTTGTCCGGTCCGCCGAAGACTCCGTAGCCGAGCCGGAAGTCGAGCGGCGTGCCGACCACCACGACGAGGTCGGCGCCGGACAGCGCAGCGCCCCGGGCCTTGGTGACGAGCGAGGGGTGGCCGCCGGGGATCACGCCACGGCCCATGCCGTTGGTCAGGGTGGGGATGCCGAGGTCCTCCACGAAGCGCAGCGCTGCCACCTCGGCGCCGTCGGCCCACACGTCGGTGCCGAGGATCAGGACCGGCCGCCGGGCCTGGGCGAGCAGCCGGGCGACGGCCTCGATCGCGTCGTGGTCGGGCTCGACACGTGTGCCCGCGCCGGAGCCGACCGTGCCCGAGGACGAGTTGAAGAACTCGTCCATCGGCACGTCCACGAAGACCGGGCCGCGGTGGCTGGAGCGGGCCAGGGTGAACGCCTCGTCCATCCCGGCGGCGACGTCGCCGGCGGTCATCAGCGTCCTCGCCGCCTTGGCGACCGGCGCGATGATCGGCGGCTGGTCGAGCTCCTGCAGCGACCCGGTGCCCCAGCGGTTCTGCGGGGCCCGCCCGCCGACGACGACCATCGGCGACCCGGCGAACTGGGCCTGCGCGATCGCACTGATGCCGTTGGTGACGCCCGGGCCGGCGGTGAGGACCGCGAGGCCGGGGACGCGGGTCAGCTTGCCGGTGGCCTCGGCGGCGAAGGCGGCGGTCTGCTCGTGGCGGACGTCCAGCAGGCGCACCGCCGGTCCCTGGCCCTCCTGCTGCGTCCTCACCGCACCGTCGTACATCGGGAAGACGTGGGCGCCGGAGAGGGTGAACATCGTCTCCACGCCGTGGGCGCGGGCGACGTGCACCGCCAGCTCGCCGCTGTGACCGGTGATCTCGTGAGGCTCGCTCATGTCCCGCAGGCTAGCGGGAATTACCTGCGAGTAGGGGCTTGCAGGTAGGGAGCGTTGGTCATCCGCAGCGCGTCGATGACGACCAGCAGCAGGTCGGGACGGACCGTCGGCGGGTCCGGCGCGAGCGAGAGGTGGACGAAGAGCGCACGGAGGAAGGCCTGCGGCGTCGAGGCCGGACCGAACGGGTCGCCCTGGACGAGGCCGTAGGCGTCGGCGGCCGCGCCGATGCGATGCACCCACGGCTCGAGGGCCTCGACGCTCAGCGTGTTGCGGCGCAGCACGCGCATCGCCGCGGCCGCGATGCGATCGGGCTCGCCCGAGGTGAGCGGGGCCTCGGCGGGCTGCTGCACCACGCGCTCGGCGAGCACGTCGAGCAGCACGGCGTGCTCGGGCCCGGCCAGGTGCGGGGACTCGGCGAGCGCGCCGATCGTGTCGGCGCCGTGGGCGAGGGTGTGCGCCCAGCCCTTGCCGGGCACGAAGCCACGGGTGTCGACCTCGCTGAGGAACCACACCGCGATCCGATCGCCCCAGTCGAGGACCTTGGCGCCCGGCAGCAGGTGGTGCTGGTTGGTGCGCTCGAGGCACTCGGCCACGATCAGCGCGCTGAAGCTGCGCCGGAAGACGGTGTCGGTGCCGCTCTCGCCCAGGCCGACCGACAGCCCGGCGACCATCCCGTCGCCCAGTCCGGCGAGCAGATCGTCGTAGACGCCGCGCTCGATCCAGGTCGCCAGGGCGGGATAGGCCGTTCCGTCGCGCACCTCCGGTCGGGTGGACCCGAGCATCGTCGTGAGCTCGGCCGTGAGGTCGTCGAGCGGGCGGTCCGAGGGGACCTCGAACCCGGCTCTCTGCACCTGGTCCCAGTACCCGAGCGACATGCGACCCATCCTGCCAGCCGCCTCCGACACGCTCTCACTAGGCTGACCGGGTGCCGTCCCTCAGCGAGCTCGTGAGAGCCCACACCGACCTCGTCGAGGACGACGTCACGTGGCTGCAGCTGCTGATGGCGGACTGGCAGATCCTGGCCGACCTCTCCTTCGCCGACCTGGTGCTGTGGCTCCCGGACCGCGAGGGCAAGGGCTACTGGGCCGGTGGCCAGATGCGTCCGACGACCGGTCCCACCGCTCTCGTGGACGACGTGCTGGGCACGTTCATCCCCGTCGGGCGCCGCCGGATGCTCGACACCGCCTTCGAGACCGGGCGGCTGGTGCGCGAGGGCGACCCCGAGTGGCGCGACGACGTGCCGGTGCGGGTCGAGGTCATCCCCGTACGCCGCGCGGGCCGGGTGATCGCCACCATCGCGCGCAACACCAACCTGCTCGGCGTACGCACTCCCAGCAGGCTCGAGCTGAGCTATCTGCAGACCGCCGCCGAGCTCACCCAGATGATCGCCTCGGGCTGGTTCCCACTCCCGGGGCAGCGCAGCGACCACGCCGACTCACCCCGGGTCGGGGACGGCTTCGTCCGTCTCGACCCGGCCGGACGGGTGGTCTACGCCAGCCCCAACGGGCTCTCGGCCTACCGACGTCTCGGGCTCCAGGGAGACCTGGCGGGAGTGGTGCTCACCGACCTCACCCGCGACCTGGTCCCGGCACGCAGGCGTCCCGACGAGGAGACGCTCAGCGCGGTGCTCGGGGGTCGGGACGGTCGCGCCACCGAGGTCGGCACCGAGGAGGTCACCCTCATCGTCCGCAGCATCCCGCTGCGCCTCCAGGGGGACCGCAGCGGCGCGCTGCTGCTGATCCGCGACGTCACCGAGCTGCGCCGGCGCGACCGCGAGCTGGTCACCAAGGACGTGACGATCCGCGAGATCCACCACCGGGTGAAGAACAACCTCCAGACCGTCGCGGCGCTGCTGCGGCTGCAGGCACGGCGCACGCAGGCCGAGGACGCCAAGTCGGCGCTCGAGGAGGCCGTGCGCCGGGTCGGGTCGATCGCGATCGTGCACGAGACCCTGAGCCAGGCGGTCGAGGAGAGCGTGGACTTCGACGACATCGCCGACCGTCTCGGCGCGATGGTCGCGGACGTGAGCGGTGTGGAGGTGCCGGTGCGGGTCGTGCGCGAGGGCTCGTTCGGCAAGCTGCCGTCGGAGGCGGCCACCCCGCTGGCGATGGTGCTCACCGAGGTGCTGCAGAACGCCGTCGAGCACGGCTACGCCGACGCGCCCGAGGCAACGACCGGACGTGTGGTGGTCACCGCGCGCCGCATCGTCGGGCGGCTCCACGTGGTCGTCGAGGATGACGGACGTGGGCTCCCCGACGACTTCGACCTGGACGGCTCGACCCAGCTGGGCCTGTCCATCGTGCGCACGCTCGTCGAGTCGGAGCTGGGCGGCGTGCTGGACATCGGTCCCGGGTCGCACGGCACCCGGGTGCAGGCCGACCTGCCGATCGACTGACCGACCAGGACGCCTCAGGCGGCGCTGATCAGGCGGCGCTGATCAGGCGGCGCTGATCAGGCGGCGCTGATCAGGCGGTGCGGATGCGGGCGCGGGCGTTGCGGCGCTTCAGCGCGCGACGCTCGTCCTCGCTCAGGCCACCCCAGACACCGTGGTCCTGTCCGGCCTCCAAGGCCCAGGCCAGGCACTGCTCGCGCACGTCGCAACGTCGGCACACCTGCTTGGCCTCCTCGATCTGGAGGATCGCGGGCCCGGTGTTGCCGATCGGGAAGAACAGCTCAGGGTCCTCGTCGAGGCAAGCTGAGCGACTGCGCCAATCCATGGGTGGGGGATTCCCTCTTTCTCAGTTCACAGGCGGGTGCTGTTGCGGACGTTCAGCTGGGCCCGGGCGCCGCGCAGTGCTGTGACCGCACGGGCAGCGTCAAGACTCGCAAGACTTGAACGTTCACACAACCCCTCGCGGTGGTCGTGTCGGTCACAACTACTCTTGCCAAGTGCCCGTTACGCCTTCGGTTGATCCCCCGACCAGCAACCCTACCCCGCCACCCCCACTCGTGGTGGCCGCCTCGCTGGTCGCCGTCGAGGCGCTGGTCCTGGTCCTGCTCGGCGTGCTCGAGCTGGCGAACCTGCGCTCGACCCGCCTCACCATGGGCGTGACGACCACCCTGTTCTTCGTCGCCGCGGCAGCCGGGCTCGCGTGGTGCGCCTGGTCGCTGCGGCAGGTACGCCGCTGGGCGCGCGGCCCCGTGGTGATGGCCCAGCTCATCCAGCTCGGGCTGGCCTGGAACTTCCGCGACGTGGGCGGCCTGCTGCTGCCCGTCAGCATGGCGGCGGTGGCCGTCGTGGTCATCGTCGGCCTGGTGCACCCGGCGTCGACGAAGGCGCTCGAGACGGCCGACGGGACCTACGCCTGACCGCGCGCCCCTGCGGATCGCTACTCGGCCTCGAGCGAGGTGCGCAGCTGCGCGAGGGTGCGGGTCAGCAGGCGGGAGACGTGCATCTGCGAGACGCCGATCTCCTCGGCGATCTGCGACTGCGTCATGTTCTTGAAGAAGCGCAGCAGCAGGATGCGCTTCTCACGCTCGCCGAGGCCCTCGAGCAGCGGCTTGATCGACTCCCGGACCTCGACGTGCTCGATGTTGGCGTCCTCGACACCGAGCGTGGCGAGCATCGCCGGCGGACCGTCGTCGCTGTCGTCGGAGGCGTCGAGCGAGAGCGTGGCATAGGCGTGGGAGGACTCGATGCCCTCCATGATCTCCTCCACCGAGCAGCCGATGACCTCGGCGAGCTCGCGGGGCGTGGGGGAGCGGCCCAGCTTCTGGGTCAGCTCGCCGGTCGCACCGCCGATCTGCATCCGCAGCTCCTGGAGCCGGCGGGGCACCCGGATCGCCCAGCCCTTGTCGCGGAAGTGGCGCTTGATCTCGCCGATGACGGTCGGCGTGGCATAGGTCGAGAACTCGACTCCACGGTCGGTCTCGAAGCGGTCCACCGCCTTGATGAGGCCGATCGTGCCGACCTGCACCAGGTCCTCGAACGGCTCCCCGCGGTTGCGGAAGCGCCGGGCGCAGTGCTCGACCAGCGAGAGGTGCAGGTGCACGAGGTCGTCGCGCGCCACCGAGCGGGACGCCTCGGACGCGCTGTCGTCGCGCAACACCCCGAACAGCTCCGCGCTGCGCGCGCGCACCTGCTCCAGGCCCCGGGGTACGTCGTCGTACTCCGTGTCCTCGGCGGTCCCCACCGCCTCGTCCCCCGTGATGTCGCTCATGTCAGAGCTCGGCACCCGTCATTCCCGCAGCGACGGACGACGTCACCGTGAAGCGGACCCGGAAGTGTCCGTCCTCGGAACCCGCCGACGCGTCCTGCGCCATCGTGTCGAGCACCTGCCACGCGAAGCTCTCGGTGTCGAGATCTGGGTCGTCCCTCGCCTCGGTCTCGAGCGCGACCGTCATCGAGCCCTGTCCGATGAAGAAGCCGGCGACGAGGTCGGTGCCGGGGTCCGCGGCCGGGATCGCGAGGGCTGTCGCCTCACCGATCGCGATGCGCAGGTCCTCGATGTCGTCGATCGTGAAGTCCAGTCGCGCGGCCAGGCCGGCGGCGGTGGTGCGCACGACCGTGGCGTACGCGCCCTCCGCGGGCAGCCGGAGCTCGACGTCGGCGCGGGCGCTCCCCGTGTGATCTGCCATCTGCGTCCAAGTCCCGTCCGTCGAGGCCGATGTGCTGGGGCACACACTAACCGGGCCCGGCCGCCGTCGCGCTGTGACCTCAGGGTCGCTCGCCGGCGAGGGCGAGCGCCACGTCCACCTGACGGGCTGCCAGGCGCTCGGCCTGCTCGACCGACACGCGTCCCTGTTCGGAGACGAGTGCCACGGCCAGCCCGTCGAGCGTCGCGAGCAGGAGTGCGGCTGCGTCCGCGCACGCTCGCGCAGGGGCCGACGACCCCACCGCGTCGGAGACGAGGGAGGTGAGCGCCTCCTCGAGCAGGCGCCACGAAGCAGAGTGGGTGCGGCGGATCACCGGGTCCACGGTGGAGCGCGCAGCGACGGCGACCCACACCCGCGCCTCGACGGCACGATCGTCGTCGAGCGGAAGCAGCTGCGCCGCCAGGGCCCTCAGCTGCTCGACGGCCGGTGCCTCGTCGTTGCGGAGCAGGAGGCTCAGGCGCTCGGCGAAGCGGGCGTCCACGCGTTCCATCGCCGCCGTCAGCATCACCTGCTTCGACGCGTAGTAGTGCTGCACCAGCCCCGCGCTGACCCTCGCCCGCTCGGCGACCTTCCGCACGCTCACCGCCTCGAAGCCCTCGTCGGCCACGAGGGAGACGAGCGCATCGGCGATCGCCTCGCGCGGTGTTGAGCTGCTCATGGGTTCACGCTAACGTCGTCGGCATGAGGCAATACAGTCGTATTGGGTCGCTGCGAACCGTCGCGTGTGCCTGGGGTCTTCTCGTCGTCGGCCTCGCTGCTGCCGCCACGGCTGCGGGCGTGGTCAGCGCCGCAGGCGTGGCGGACGGTCTCGGCGCCAAGGTGGCGCCCGCCGTGGTGATGAGCCTCGTCGTGCTTCCCGCACTGCTCTGGTTCGTGCGTCCGGCGCGTCGGCGACTGGCTCTCGTGCGGCCGCTCCAGGGTGTCGCGCTGGGCGGGGCTGTCACCGGGGCCGCCGCAGGAGCCTCGTTCGGCGCGCTCGCGCTGGCGGGCCACCTACAGGTCGACGTCGTCGACGGCGGCCAGCTCGCGCTGTTCCTCGTGGGCAACCTGGTCGTGGCCGCTGCCCTCGAGGCGCTTCCCGAGGAGCTGACCCTGCGCGGCGCGGTCTATGGCGAGCTCGCCACGCGGACCCGGGCGGCTCTCGCCGGAGTGGTGACCACGGTGCTGTTCCTCGCCGCACCCGCGTGCGGGATCTCCCTCGCTGCTCTCGCAGGCGGCGTCGTCGGCCTCGACCTGGGCCGGCCGGGGCTCGCCCCCGAGGGTCAGGATCCGGTGGCCTACCTGGTCCTGCTCGCATGCTTCGGCACGATGCTGGTGAGTGCACGCGCCGCGACCGGGTCGGTGTGGACGTGCGTGGCGGCCCATCTGGTCTTCCTGACGGTCAACCGTGCCCTCGTGTCCTCCGGGAGCTGGCAGACCGGGCTGCAGGTCGACGCAGCGGCCGGGCACGAGCTCCTGGTGCTGGTCTACCTCGGGCTCGCGACGCTGGGGTTCGCGTGGATCGGACGCCGGCGGGCGGGGCGGGCATGACATCGGGCCCGGCCGCCACGTGTGGTGGCAACCGGGCCCGGTCGGGGTGTCGCAGTCGGACTGAGCGTGCTCAGGCCTTCTTCGTCTCCCAGAAGATCTCGGCGATCTCGTCGATCTTGGCGAGCAGCTCGTCGGCCTTCGCCGCGTCGAGCTCGCCCTTGGTGCCGGAGGCGCCGGCCAGCTTGGTGGCCTCGTTGACGAGGGTGTGCAGCTGGGGGTACTTCTCGAAGTGCGGGGGCTTGAAGTAGTCGGTCCACAGCACCCACAGGTGGTGCTTGACCAGCTCCGAGCGCTGCTCCTTGATCAGGATCGCGCGGGTGCGGAAGTCGGGGTCGTCGTTGTCGGCGACCTTGGCGATGACCGCCTTGATCGACTCGGCCTCGATGCGTGCCTGGGCGGGGTCGTAGACACCGCAGGGCAGGTCGCAGTGGGCGGAGACCTCGACAGTCGGGGCAAGCAGGTGGCGAAGCATCGGGTTCCTCTCGATCGGGAAGGTTCGTCCGCCTGCGACACTACTCCGCGTGCAACGGCGTCGACAGCGGGGTCTCGCCCGTCGGGGTGGGCGTCCGGCCGCCCCTTTCGGCACGGCCCGCGTCCGCGGTCGCTCGATGCTCCCGACGCTGCAGGAGGGCGACCTGCTGCTCGTCCGCAACGGCGCCGCGCCCCGGCCCGCAGACCTCGTCGTCGCCCGGTTCGCAGACGGGACGGTGGCGGTCAAGCGCGCCGTCGAGCGACGTCGTACGCGGACCGGTGACGAGGGGTGGTGGCTGCTGAGCGACAACCCCGAGGAGGGCGTCGACTCCCGGCACCGCGGGGTGGTGGCGGACGACCGGGTGCTGGCCGTCGTACGCCTGCGGGTGTGGCCCATGCCACGTCTGGGACGGCGGCTCCGGGCGCGCTGAGCTGTGCCAGTATCGCCCGCATGGCTTCGCACCCGCACTCCGGCGATCCCGTGTTCGACCTGCACGTCGGCGGCAAGATGGAGACCGTCTCGACGGTCGCCCTCACCGGCCCCGACGAGCTCTCGCTCGCCTACACGCCCGGTGTGGCGCGGGTCTGCGAGGCCATCGCGGCCGACCCGTCGATGACGCGGCACTACACGTGGGTGCCCAACACGGTTGCGATCGTCACAGACGGCACCGCGGTCCTCGGCCTCGGTGACATCGGCCCGGCCGCGGCCATGCCGGTCATGGAGGGCAAGTCGGTGCTCTTCAAGCAGTTCGGGGGCGTCGACGCCGTGCCGATCTGCCTCGACACCACCGACGTCGAGGAGATCATCGAGACGGTGGTCCGGTTGGCGCCCAGCTTCGGCGGGATCAACCTCGAGGACATCTCTGCCCCTCGCTGCTTCGAGATCGAGGCGCGGCTCAAGGAGCGCCTCGACATCCCGGTGTTCCACGACGACCAGCACGGCACCGCCGTCGTCGCGCTCGCCGCGCTGACGAACGCGCTCCGGCTCACCGGCCGCGACGCCGCGACCGTCCGCGTCGTGGTCCAGGGGGCCGGTGCCGCCGGCGTCGCCGTCGCCCGGATCCTGCTGGAGGCCGGCGTGCGCGACGTGGCCGTCCTCGATCGCAAGGGAGTGCTCCACTCGTCGCGGTCGGACCTCACGGAGGTCAAGGCGGCGTTGGCCCGCGACACCGCCGACCGCACTGGCCGCAGTGGCAGCCTCGCCGACGTGATGGCGGGGGCGGACGTCTACATCGGCGTCTCCGGCGGCCAGGTGCCCGAGGAGGTCGTGGCCTCGATGGCCGACGACGCCATCATCTTCGGCCTCGCCAACCCGACGCCCGAGGTGCACCCCGACCTCGCGCACAAGTACGCCCGGGTCGTCGCCACAGGTCGCTCGGACTTCCCCAACCAGATCAACAACGTGCTCGCCTTCCCGGGGATCTTCCGCGGTGCCTTCGACGTGCACGCCAGCGCCATCACCGAGGGCATGAAGGTCGCCGCCGCCACGGCGCTCGCCGAGCTCGTGGTCGACGACCTCCGCGAGGACCTCGTCATCCCGTCGCCCTTCGACACCCGCGTGCCGGGTGCGGTGCGGGAGGCGGTCGCTGCCGCCGCTCGCGCCGACGGGGTCGCGCGCGCCTGATCCGCTCAGGCCGGCTCGTAGGCGAGAGAGTGGCCGACGTAGATCTCCACCCCGTCCTGAACGCTGTCGGCCATGGTCTCGGCCTGCTCGGCGTCGATCCTGCTCGTCCCGGTGTGGTCGACGAGGTAGGCGAGCCCTGACGGCGTACGCCAGAGATGACGGCCCGGGCCCACGACGCGCGAGGAATATCCGCCGAACGTCTTGGTGCGGTGGTGCTGGCGTCGAAGCGGGCCGGAGTTGTGCGGGCCGGTCTGGCCGGGTGAGCCGCCGGTGTCGGGAGAGCGGTAGGGGACCGCGTGGTCGAAGTCGACGCCGTCGCGGACCGCGGTGCGCGGGGTGAAGGGGAAGCAGTCGCCCCCGGTCTGGAGCCAGACGTGGTCCTTGACGTCCTCGGGATGCTCGTAGGCGTCGACGCGGCGGCGTCCGCGGAGGTCGAGGACCGGGGTGACGGTGACCTCGGCGTTGCCGAGGACCTCGTGCAGCTGGCGTACGTCGACGGGGCCGACACCCTCGACCCGCGCGACGCCCCGACCGGCGCGGAGGACAGCCTCGGAGACGTGCACGAAGAGCTGGCCGCGGTTGCGGAGCCTGGCGAGTCGTCGGGCGGGGAGGGTGCAGAACCTCTCGACGGTGGCCAAGGCGTCCTCGGGCATCCACGCGGGGCGGACGACCTCGCCGGTCTCGTCGTCGGTGCCGATCTCGGTGTGCTCGAGGAGCAGCTTGAGCAGCTCGACCGGGCGGGCGAGCCAGCCCAGCGCGACCGAGCGGAGCTCGTCGTGGTTGTGGTCTGCGCCGAGCGTGGTGCGGAGGATCTGGGCGACCCGCTCGACCATCGCGTCGATCCACGCGGCATCGCCAGCGGTGACCTTGGCGATCACGCAGCGGTAGCCGTGCTCGTCGGCACGGGAGAGCGTGACGTAGCGGGCGCGGCGCGCCTGCTCGCGTGCGGCCGCGTGGCCCTCGGGGTCTGCCTCGATTGCCTTGGCGCGAGCGATCTCCAGGACGGTGGAGGGGGCGTGACCGCGAATGGCTCGGGACACCGCGCGGTCGACC
The DNA here is from genome assembly GCF_014779665.1 of Nocardioides hwasunensis. Taxonomy (GTDB): domain Bacteria; phylum Actinomycetota; class Actinomycetes; order Propionibacteriales; family Nocardioidaceae; genus Nocardioides; species Nocardioides hwasunensis. Next base: position 183,480 of record NZ_JACXYY010000006.1, read on the forward strand.
GTGCCGATCGACTCCGCGGTGACGCCCCGGGTGATGGTCGCGACCTTGCGAGCGACCCACGGCTCGCACTCGCCGGCCCGGACGACCGCCCACGTGAGCGGCAGGCGGTGGGCGAGGTCGAGGCCGTCGGCGATGAGGGCTCGAGTGGTGAGGGGGTGCGTCTCCCGCGCCATGGCCAGCTCGGGGATCGCGTGCTCGCGGAGCGCCGGAGTGCCATTGCCGGCCGGCTCGACCATCGGGTCGCGGTCGTCGCGCGGCTGGCCATGGATCACCGCCCACTGGATCGCGAGCTCGATCTCGGCCACCTCGCCCATGCGGCGCGCCCGCAGCGCCTGCGACGCCAGCTCCAGCAGCTCGCGCGCCGAGGCTCCACCCGCCGCATCGGGCGGCTGGGGGAGTGTGGTGGGTTCGGCCATACCCGATGTTATCGAACTAGTGTTCGAAAGATCTACCAAGGCGATATCAGGGTTCTATCAAGCCTCAGGGCGCAATGGCGGCGAAATGACCCACCCACAGTCGAGCGCCTCTACGCGACGTGGATGCTCGGTCGTTGCCACTTGGCGAAGATCCCGTACGGACACAGGACGGCAGGCACGCCGACTGCCCGATCATGGGGCTCCGCGCACCCTCAACGTGTGGTTGTACTTCCCGAGCCAAATCAGGTCCCATCGACGTTGCGATATGCGCGGCCGACGGCGGGAGCTCGAGGAAGGGAACATCTCCAACCGGCGGGTGAAGCCCGTGCTGCGGAACGTGGCAATCTGCCCACTCTGGTACTCCACGATGTACCCGGCATGTCCCGCTTGGATGAGTTGCAACACCGCTTCACCGGACGGCTGCCCTATCCTCCAGTACTCCAGCAGGTTCCTTAGGTGTGACCACCCGTAGTGCTCCTCTGGCACCCACACTGATGTCACCCTCCAGAGATCTGTCTCAAGATCTTCGGCAGCGATTGCTTCTCGGCTTGCGGCGGTCAGCGCAGCACTCTTTGGATCGTCCATCTCGACGACCGCAGTCATCTTCATGAGCCAGCGGGCAAGCACGTGTGTTTCCTCGGGCGAAAGGACGTCTTCGCGGTGGAACATCTGCCGGCGAAGTAGTGGCTGGACTGCGCCCTCGAGTCGAGACATCCAGCCTGAGTTGCAACTTCTGCACGCTGCCTTCACGACGTGGTCGGCGGCCGACCCGCCCTGGCCTTTGTCGTCGTCCCAGTCGCGAAGCCACTCGAACAGGATCGGCTCGCCGTCCAACTCGAATCCGACGCGGTCGGTGCGCCACCGCATCAGAGGTCGCGTTGGCTCGTCCTTCCTCTCGTGCAACTCTGGGTGTGCGACTTCGCGGGTCAGCCACTGTGGCCAGACGTGTTCTCTCGAAACAGGCGTGGATCCGCAGAAGATGCAAGCGCGCGTTGTCTGGGCTAGGGGCACTTAGGCAGTATCCGCTGAGCTCGCCCCTATGTTCCGGATCTTCACAGAGCGACATGACCGGCGTCCCCGGGCGAAGGCGGCGGAATGCAGCAGTCGTCGCATGCTCGAGCGACGCTTCGTCGGGAGCGTACGCGGTCGGCGAGTCTCTCGAGGTCGCCTCAAGAAATCCAGGTTCTCGTTCTCTGGGTGGTTGTCATCCTCTAGCGTCGGCACTCGTTCCGTTCGAGAAGAGAGACGTCTGATGTTGCGCGCCGGCATTCTCCGTGTGGTCCTTGCCGCTGCGGCGGTCCTCGTAACTTCCCTGGCGGTTTCCGTCAGTCCCGCATCAGCGCTCATCGCCACAACCACCACGGTTGCCGTCGCCCCTCACCCAACCCTCGCCGGCTACTGGACGGCGACTCCGACTATCACCTACGCCGGCGGCCAGATCACCAAGGGTGAGTGCACTACCTACCTCGACGGCGTACGCGTCGGCTTGACCCTGAACTGCAGCGGAGAGTCGTTCCCGACTCCTTCGCCAGGCGCACACACGGTTCGAGTCGAGTACGTACCAGACCCGTACGGCATCCCCAGCGACCGCGAGACCTACGCCTCCAGTGAGGGGTCGACCAGCTTCATCGTGGCTGCTCCTCCTGTGACCACGACTCCGCCCGCCCCTACGCCGGCGAGTCCGGTCACCTCCGTTGCGAAGGTGTCCACCGCCAAGAAGAGCGTGGCGAAGAAGAGGCGGACCTTCACCGTCACCGTGACCGCCACTGACGGCACGCCCCTGTCCGGCACGGTCTTCCTTGTCATCGCCGGGCCACAGAAGATCACACAGAAGTTGTCGGTCAACGCCGGACACATGGTGACCAGCCTCGTCCTGAAGAAGACTGGCAACTACACAGCAACAGTGAAGGTATCGAAGACGACGACGTTCGACTCGTCCACGTCACCTGCCGTGCGATTCAAGGTGGTAGCACCGAAGCGGTAGACGGCTCTCACGTGGCAGGCGGTCGCCGCACGCGAGCCTCGCCCTCGTCAGTCGGGCAGGCGACAGCGGTTCACCATGGTGTCGCCTGCGACCTTGTCGTGGACAGCAGCACCGCCTCACCCAAGGAGTGCGCCTGCCTCATCGCGGCTCGGACGACCTGAACCCCCGGTGGGCTTGTGCCCAGCGATCCGCTCGCACATAGGGATGTCCCGACGTCCCCCGACACGTGGCGGGATCATGTGAGCTCGCGCCGTCCGCTCATTGGCACAGCCGCCGGCCGCGTGCGAAGCGGGGTAGGTCCCGTCGCCGTCACACCCAGATCTCCCGCCCGTGGTCAACAGGAGCCACGTCGCGCTCAACCCTGCACGAGCGCGATCAGGACGATCGCCACGCAGAGGAGAGCGACAGATCCGAAGCCGACCCCCAGCGCGAACGTCAGGGGATGGAGCTCGCGAAAGCTCATCGCACCCGGTATCGCCTCGTTCACCTGCCGCGCCGTGCTCACGACGTCCGAGACCTGACCGTTGGCGGCCTCCGCCACCACCCTGAGGTCGCCCGTTTCCCAGTCACTTCCGGCTATTCGGACCTGACGGGTGCTGTCGGCGATGAACAACTGCAGCGTCTTGGGCGGAAACACTCCTCCGGACGGGAGGGCGGTCGGCTCGACCCACGACAGCAGCGAGGTCAGGGTGGGGTCGCTGCGGTCGAACGTGGTCGACCGGCCACGGCGGTCGACGTGCGTCACGGCCTCGGGCGTCACGGTGAGGGAGCTGTTGGTGAGCAGCATCCGGTTGCGGACCGACAGCACCACGACGATCGGCGCGGCGATCAGGCCGGCCACGGCGAGCAGCCCGCCGTACGCCAGCAGCGCGTCGCTCCGGTCGTCGGCGGACAGCACCCCCGCGGTAGCACCGCCGATCATCAACAGCGAGGGCAGGACCGCGATGTAGCGGAGCCGCGTGTTCTCCTGCTGCTGGCTGGCGCGCGACGGACGGAACGTCACCACGCGGGGTGGCTCATCGTGTCGCCTGCGGCGGAAGAACATCGTGCACCTGGTCAATCGTCGAAGGACGGAAGCATCGTGCCACTCGCCCTCATGTCCTTCAGCGTCTGGGGGTGTCCAGCGCTACCACGTGCGGGCGTTCCCCTGCGTGTGACGTGGGCGGTCGAGAGGACGAGCACGGGACAACCGGGTGATGCTGGCCATCGTCTCCTGCCGCATTCCTCATTCGCGGCGGATCGCCGCACCTCAGAACCCCAGCGACGGCTCTGGCTCCCGAGCCGTCCGGAGCGCACGGGCCAGCTCGGCGTACGCGCCCGGTCGGTGCTCCTGCACGACGCCCGCGCGAAGCAGGTTCACCACGTTGCGGCCGAGGTAACCGGCGCCGAGGACGGCCGTGTCGAGCCTGACCTCGGCCGGCGCGTCGGTGCGTGAGGCCGTGGCGGATCCTCCGGAGGCGACCAGCCGCCAGCGACCAGCGTTCCACGGCGCGTGGCGGTCGGTGACCTCCACGACGACGTCGCAGTCGTCCTCGTAGGCACGCAGGGGCCAGGCCGCGGCGAGGTCCACGACTCGCATCCACGTGCTGTCCCACGTCTTGATGTCACCGGTGGCGCGCGGGCCGCCCGCCCAGGCGAGCACCGGGTCGTCGGGTGCGAACGCCTCGACCCTCGTGGTGGCCATCAGGTCGAGGTCGACGAGGCGGCGGAGCAGTGCGAGGCGGGCCGCGGCACCACCGCAGAGCAGGCCGGCGGTGACCTTGCCCGCTGGGCGCCCGTCGTTCCACGCGTGCTCGCGGCGGAAGGCGACGGCGCCGACGTCGTGCCCGTCGCGGCGGGCGAAGAGGAAGCGGCGCCGCTCCTTGTCGCGGAGCTCGGCGGGGGACTCGGAGCCGTGGAGGCGGAAGAAGTCCGCCGACGCCACGATCGTGCCCGGTGCGTCGGGAGCGGCGTCCGTGAAGCACGCTCGCAACCGGTCGGTCGCACCAGGTGTGTTGCTGTCGACGAGGTGGGTCGTGATGCCGGCGACGTCGTCCTCGAGGTGGGGCGCGGTGAGGGTGGTGCCGCGGCCGAGGTGCACCTGGAGCTGGACGGCCGCGTTGCCATAGCCGAAACGGCCGTAGATCGCCGGCTCGCTCGCGTGCAGCGCCGAGAGCGCGAGCCCAGCCTCGCGCGTCCGCTCGAGGTGGTCGGTCATCATCGCGCCCAGCACGCCGCGCCGACGCACGTCCGGGTGGACGCCGACCCACGTGAGGCCGGCGACCGGGACGACCGCGCGGCCCGGGAGCGACATCTCGAGCGGCCGGACGCCGTAGATCCCGCTGTGCAGGTCGTCGGGGCCGTCCGGCAGGTCCACCGTGAACCGTTGGTCGAGCGGGAGTCCCAGCCGCAGGTGTTCCTCGTCGGCGTCGCCGACCTCGCCGAACCACACCAGCTGGTCGGTGGCCAGGAACCGGGCGGCGTCCTCGGACGGGCGTACGTCGATCGTCATCTCGCCAGCCAAACGTCCGCGGCGAGGACGTGCAACAGGGTTTCGACGACCACTCGCTAGGGTCGATCCATGTTCGCCGTCTACGCCGAGTCCTTCTCCTCCGACGACCCGCTGAGCAGCCTCGTGGTGGGGGAGCGGCCGGACCCGGTGGCCCCCGACGGGTGGGCGACGGTGAGCGTCAAGGCCGCCAGCCTGAACCATCACGACCTGTGGTCCCTGCGCGGCGTCGGCCTGCGCGAGGAAGCGCTGCCGATGATCCTCGGCTGCGATGCGGCGGGTCTCGACGAGGACGGCAACGAGGTCGTCGTGCACGCCGTGATCGGCGACCCGGCGTGGGGTGGCGACGAGACCTACGACCCCCGTCGCTCCCTCCTCTCGGAGAAGCACCAGGGCACGCTCGCCGACCAGGTGATCGTGCCGCGGCGCAACCTGGTCCCGAAGCCGGCGTCGCTGTCGTTCGAGGAGGCCGCGTGCCTGCCGACCGCCTGGCTGACCGCCTATCGCATGCTCTTCACGCAGGGCGGGCTCAAGCCCGGCGAGACCGTGCTCGTGCAGGGCGCGGGCGGTGGCGTGGCGACAGCACTGATCACCCTCGGCCGGGCCGCCGGCCTGAAGGTGCTCGCCACCAGCCGCGACGAGGCCAAGCGCGCGCGGGCGCTCGAGATCGGTGCGCACGAGGTGTTCGAGTCCGGCGCCCGGTTGCCGGTGAAGGTCGACGCCGTCATGGAGACCGTCGGCCGTGCGACCTGGAGCCACTCGATCCGGTCGCTGCGTCCGGGCGGCCGCATCGTCATCAGCGGCACGACCTCGGGCCCGAAGCTCGACGATGCCGAGCTCACCCGCATCTTCTTCCTCCAGCTCGCGGTGATCGGCTCGACGATGGGGACCCGCCACGAGCTCGACGGCCTGGTGAAGTTCCTCGACGCCACCGGCGCCCGCCCGCTGCTGGACCGCACCCTGCCGATGGAGCAGGCCCGCGACGGCTTCGCGGCCATGGCCGAGGGCGACGTGTTCGGCAAGGTGGTCTTCACCCGATGAGGCACGTGATCACCGGTGCCGGGTCGGGCATCGGCCTGACCCTGGCGCACCGGCTCGCGGACCGTGGCGACGACCTGGTCCTGGTGGCGCGCAGCGAGTCACGCGCGACCGACCTGGCCGACACCTTCCCGAGGGCGCAGGTCCTCGTGGCCGATCTCGGCGATCCCGGCACCCTCAACGGCATCGGCCGGCAGGTCGACGGTGGGCTCGACTCGGTGGTCCACGTGGCCGGTGTCGTCGAGCTCGGTCGAGTGGACCGGCTGCGGCTCGCCCAGTGGGAGGAGCAGCTGACCGTCAACCTCACCGCGCCGGCGGTCCTCACCCGCGAGCTCCTGCCGCACGTGCGCACCGGGCGCGGCACGATCCTCTTCGTGAACTCCTCGGCGGGCCTCACCGCCAACGCCGAGTGGTCGGCGTACGCCGCCTCGAAGTTCGGCCTGCGCGGGTTCGCCGACGCGCTCCGTGCCGAGGAGGTCGACCACGGTGTCCGGGTGAGCACCGTCTACCCGAGCCGCACCGCCACCCCGATGCAGGAGAAGGTGCACGAGCAGGAGGGCCGCACCTACGACTCGTCGCGCTGGATCAGCACCGACACGGTCGTCGACACGATCCTCCACGTCATCGACCTGCCGCCCGACGCCACGATCCCCGACGTGACCGTACGCCCGGTGGTGCCGCGGCCCGGCACCTGAGCCGGCCGACGAGAAGCGGGTCAGTCCTCGCGCGAGCGCCAGTTCACCGCGCCGACCAGCAGCATCCGCAGCTGGGTGCGTGCCTCGTCGAGGGTGCGCGCCTCGGCCGCGGGGTCCTCGACGAGCCGCTCGGCCGTGGTCACCACGAAGGAGACGACCAGGTCGGCGAGCAGCCGGATATCGGCGCTGGAGTACTGACCGGCGGCACCGCTGCGGGCGATGTCGGTCGACAGCTCACGGGTGATCAGCTCGATCTCGTGACGGATCGCCTGGCGCACGCGTGGCGGGCCGGCGACCCGCTCGCGGGCGATGAAGGCGTAGTGGGCGCGATCGTCTCGGACGTGCTGGGCCACGATCGGCAACGACCCGTCGATGAAGTCGCGGTACTCCGGCGCGTGGCGCCACACGTCGAGCAACATCGAGCGCAGCGACCGGAAGCTCTCGTCGACGAGTGCGAGCCCGAGCGCCTCGAGCGAGCCGAAGTGCCGGTAGAACGCCGTCGGCACCACGCCGACCTGCCGGGCCACCTGTCGCAACGAGACGGCGACGAGGCTCGAGTCGGCCGCCAGCGCCAGTGCGGCGTCGAGGATCGCGCGGCGTGTGCGCTCCTTGCGATCCGCCCGCGACTCGGCGCCGGGCTCGGTGGCCATCTCGTGATCGTAGGCCCACGAGGTCGACGGCGGGAGCCGGTTCAGTCCTCCGGGTCGTCGAGCCGCGCCAGCCAGGTGGCCAGGCGCTCGACCGGCACCTCGAAGTCGGGGTGCGCGTCGACGAAGGCCTGCAGCTGCTCGGCCAGCCACGCCAGGGTGACCTCCTCGTCACCCCGGCGCCGCTCGAGCTCCTCGATGCCGCGGTCGGTGAAGTACACCGTGCCCCTCAGTAGTCCGTGCCGCGGCCGTCGGGTGAGGCGAAGGCGGCGTCGATGAGTGTCTTCTGCTCCTCGACGTGTCGCTTCACCGTGCCGACCGACGGCGACGCGGACGCCGGCCGGGTGATCGGCTCGACCGGGCGGTCCAGCTCGGGCCACACGTTGAGCTGGTAGTGCGGCCACGGGCCCATGTTGCGGGGCTCGTCCTGCACCCAGCGGATCGCCTTGAGGTTGGGGTACTTCGCGACCTCGGCCCTGATCTCCTCGAGCGGGTTCGGGTAGAGCCGCTCGACGCGACCGATCGCGAACTTCGCCCCGTCCTCCCGCTTGGCACGCTCGACCATCAGGTCCCAGGTGACGCGACCCGAGCACATGATGAGCGTCTCGACCTGCGAGGCGTCCGCGTCGTCGTCACCGATGAACGGGCGGAACGTCGACGACCCGGTGAAGTCGTCGGGCCGCGAGGCCGCCTCCTTGCGCTTGAGCATCGACTTCGGGGTGAAGACGATCAGCGGGCGGTGCTCCTCGCCGAGCGAGTGGCGACGCAGCAGGTGGAAGTACGACGCGGGCGTCGACGGCTGCGCGACGACCATGGCGTCCTCGGCGGACATCGTCAGGAAGCGCTCGATGCGGGCCGAGGAGTGGTCGGGTCCCTGGCCCTCGTAGCCGTGAGGGAGCAGCAGCACGACGCCGGACTGCTGGCGCCACTTCGTCTCGCCGGCGGAGATGAACTCGTCGATCACGGTCTGCGCGCCGTTGACGAAGTCGCCGAACTGGGCCTCCCAGAGGACCAGCGCCTCCGGCCGCGCGACGGAGTAGCCGTACTCGAAGCCGAGCGCGGCGTACTCCGAGAGCAGCGAGTCGTAGACGTGGAACTTGGCCTGGTCCTCGGTGAGGTTGGTCAGCGGAGTCCACTCGTCGGCGTTGACCCGGTCGATGATCGTGGCGAACCGGGAGACGAACGTGCCACGGCGCGAGTCCTGGCCGGCCAGCCGCACCGGTCGGCCGTCCATCAGCAGGGAGCCGAAGGCCAGGATCTCGCCGGTGCCCCAGTCGATCGGGCCCTCGGTGATCGCGGCCGAGCGACGCTGCAGCTGCGGCATCACCTTCGGGTGGACGGTGAAGCCCTCCGGCGGGGTGACGTAGCTGTCGGCGATCCGCTTGAGGACCTCGAGGCTCACCGCGGTCGAGGTGTCGCCGGCGGGCTTGTCCGGGTAGTCGGGGACGGTCGTCCACTCGGTCGGCGCCTCGGAGCTGGCCTCGCGCACCTCGGTGAAGACCCGCTCCAGCTGCTGCTGGTAGTCCTTGAGGACCTGCTCGGCCTCCTCGATCGTGATGTCGCCACGACCGATGAGCGACTCGGTGTAGAGCTTGCGCACCGAGCGCTTCTGCTCGATGAGGTCGTACATGAGGGGCTGGGTGTACGACGGGTCGTCGCCCTCGTTGTGACCGCGGCGGCGGTAGCAGACGAGGTCGATGACGACGTCCTTGTTGAACGCCTGGCGGTAGTCGAACGCGAGCCGGGCCACGCGGATGCAGGCCTCGGGGTCGTCGCCGTTGACGTGGAAGATCGGCGCCTGGACCATCCGAGCCACGTCGGTGGCGTAGAGCGACGAGCGCGACGAGCCGGGCGCGGTGGTGAACCCGACCTGGTTGTTGATGACCACGTGCACGGTGCCGCCGGTGCGGTAGCCGCGCAGCTGGGACAGGTTCAGCGTCTCGGCGACCACGCCCTGGCCGGCGAACGCGGCGTCGCCGTGGACCAGCAGCGGGAGGACCGGGAACTTCTCACCCTGGTCGAGGATGTCCTGCTTGGCGCGGGCGATGCCCTCCAGGACCGGGTTGACCGCCTCGAGGTGCGAGGGGTTCGCGGCCATGGAGACCTTGATCTTGTCGCCCGAACCGGCGAGGAACTCGCCCTCGGCGCCGAGGTGGTACTTCACGTCGCCGGAGCCCTGGACCGTGCGGGGGTCGATGTTGCCCTCGAACTCCCGGAAGATCTGGCTGTACTTCTTGCCCACGATGTTCGCGAGCATGTTGAGGCGGCCGCGGTGGGCCATGCCGATGGTGACCTCGTCGAGGCCGGTCTCGGCGGCGGCCTCGCAGAGCTCGTCGATCAGCGGGACGGTGGTCTCGCCTCCCTCGAGGCTGAACCGCTTCTGGCCGACGAACTTGGTCTGCAGGAAGGTCTCGAACGCCTCGGCCTGGTTGAGCTTGAGCAGGATCCGCAGCTGCTCCTCGCGGGGCGGCTTGACGTGCGGCAGCTCGACGCGCTCCTGGATCCACTTGCGCTGCTCGGGATCCATGATGTGCATGTACTCGATGCCGGTCGTGCGGCAGTAGGAGTCGCGCAGGATCCCGAGGATGTTGCGCAGCTTCATGAAGCGGCGTCCCTCGCCGCCGAAGGAGCCCGTCGCGAACTCGCGGTCGAGGTCCCAGAGGGTGAGGCCGTGCGACTCGATCTCGAGGTCGGGGTGGCTGCGCTGGCGGTACTCGAGCGGGTCGGTGTCGGCCATCAGGTGGCCGCGGACCCGGTAGGCGTGGATCAGCTCGAGGATCCGGGCCTGCTTGACGATGTCGTCGTCGTGGCTGGCGACGACGTCGCGCGCCCAGCGGATCGGCTCGTAGGGGATGCGCAGCGAGCGGAAGATCTCGTCGTAGAAGTCGTTCTCGCCGATCAGCAGGCCGTGCACGCGCTTGAGGAACTCACCCGACTGCGCGCCCTGGATGACCCGGTGGTCGTAGGTCGAGGTCAGCGTCATCGCCTTGCTGATGGCGTTGCGGTTGATGGCCTCCTCGGAGGCGCCCTGCCACTCGGGGGAGTACTCCATGGCGCCGACGCCGATGATCGCGCCCTGGCCGGCCATCAGCCGCGGCACGGAGTGCACGGTGCCGATGCCGCCGGGGTTGGTCAGCGAGATCGTGGTGCCCTGGAAGTCGGTGACGGCGAGCTTGCCGTCGCGGGCCTTGCGGACCATCTCCTCGTAGGCGGTCCAGAAGGCGGCGAAGTCCATCGCCTCCGCACCCTTGATGCTCGGCACGAGCAGCTGGCGGGTGCCGTCGGGCTTCTGCATGTCGATCGCGAGGCCGAGATTGATGTGGGCCGGCGTGATCAGGTTGGGCTTGCCGTCGACGACCTCGAAGCCGACGTTCATCTCCGGCATCGACCGCAGCGCCTTGACCAGCGCGTAGCCGATGATGTGGGTGAACGAGACCTTGCCCCCACGGGCACGGGCGAGGTGGTTGTTGATGACGGTGCGGTTGTCCCACAGCAGCTTGACCGGCACCGAGCGCACCGACGTGGCCGTGGGCACGGACAGCGAGGCGTCCATGTTGGCCGCGGTGCGGGCCGGGGCCCCCCGCAGCACGGTGTACGTCGGCTCGTCGCTCGGCGCCTCGGCGGGCTCGGCGGGCTCGGCGGCCTTGGAGGGCTTCGAGGTCTGGCCGGCAGGCGCGGAGGTCTTGGCCGGGGCGGAGGTCTTGGCCGGCGCGGAGGTCTTGGCCGGGGCGGCGGCGGTCTTGGCGGGCGCGGCGGTGGCCGCTCGGGGTGCGGGCGAGGCGGTCCGGGCGGGCGCCTTCTCCGGTGCCTTCTCCGGTGCCGTGGTCGCGGTCGCGGTGCTGGCGGGGCTGGCCGCCTGCGCAGGAGCGGCCGGGGCCCTGCCGTCACCGAAGTACTTCACCCACTCCGGGCCCACGCTCGCGGGGTCCTTGTCGTACTGCTCCTTCATCTCCTCCACGAGCCACTCGTTGGCTCCCAGGTCAGATGACGGTGCAACCGAGGACTGGTTGCCGGACTTCCCGTTCGGGGACTGCGCCACGCTTCTTTCGCCTCTTCCAGATCTCTTCGCGCAAGGGTTTGACAACGGTGCCTAACTAGGGCGCTGACAAGGCTAGTCGCACACGCACGCAAATGCAGGGGCGGGCTCGCGGTTTGAGGCATGGTGTGGCCCACACGGCCGAAGCGCCGGTCGAGAACGTCGTTCCAACCAGTCCTGCACCCGCCTTGGAGTCGTCATGCCAAGCCCCGCACCGGGCCGCAGCACGTGGGTCATCCGCTGTGCCTCGCTCGTGCTCGCCCTGCTCGTCCCGCTCGTCGCGGGTGGCTGCCGATCCGGCTCCGAGCCGTCCGCCTCGCCGGTGCGGCCGAGCCAGGACGCCGCCCAGGTGAGGCTCACCTCGCATCCGGTGACGACCAAGACCAAGATCCACCGCGTCTTCGGTCGCCTGCCCGAGGCCCGCCGCAAGGCCGTGCGCCGGCAGGTCGGCGAGGTCGTCGACCAGTGGTGGGAGGCCTCCTACCTCGGCGGCTCCTATCCCCGCAGCAGCTTCCCGGCGGCGTTCCCGGGCTTCACGAAGGCGGCGGAGAAGCGGGCGCGTGCCGACAAGGCGCTGCTCACCAACCAGACGCGCGGCTCGCGGATCGACGCGGTGACGGCCCGGCACCGGACGATCTCGCTCGACATCCTCGCCACCGACGGTCGCGCCCGCACGGCGACGGCCGCCTTCGTCCTGAAGTTCGACACCGACGGCGAGCTGGTCGGCACCACGACCGTGCGCGGTCGCCTCTTCCTCGTCCGCCGCGACGGTGCCTGGCGGATCTTCGGCTACGACGTCGCGAAGGGATCCCAGCGATGACCCCTCCCTCCGTACGACGCCTGCGCCGAGCGGCCCGGGCGATCGGCCTCGCGGCCGTGCTGGCCGTCACGGCCCTCGTGGTGCCGCAGTCGGCGGTCCAGTCCACGGAGGTGAGCCTGGTCAAGATCCGGCACGCGCAGGGCGTCGCGGTCGGTCCGAAGGACGTCGTGTGGATCCTCGCCGTCGGCTCGGACGCCCGCCCCGGGGAGTCGATGACCCGTGCCCGCGGCGACGCGCTCCAGATGGTCGGCATCAACACCCGCACGGGGTCGGCGACCGCCATCGGCGTACCCCGCGACTCGTGGGTCGCGATCCCCGGCCACGGCCGTGAGAAGATCAACTCCGCGCTCTACTTCGGCGGTCCGCGCGGCATGGCGGGGGCGATGCGCAACCTGGTCGGCATCGAGCCCGACTACGTCATGGTCACCCGGTTCCCGTTCTTCGAGGACATGATCGACGACATCGGCGGCATCACCGTGACCAACCCGCGCCGGTTCTCCGACCCGAACCTGAAGAAGGAGGGGTTCGCGAAGGGACGGATCCGCCTCCGGGGCTACGACGCGATGGCCTTCTCACGCATCCGCAAGGGCCTCGTCGGCGGTGACTTCGACCGGTCGGCCAACCAGCAGCGCACGCTGCGCGGCATCCACGCCAGCATCCGCGCGCAGGCCGACGAGCCCGGTTTCATCGAGCGCGGCGTGATGACCGTGATGCAGCACACCGACACCAATGCCTCGCCGGCCGAGCTCTTCCAGCTCGCCCAGGCGGTCGCCCAGGTCGACCCGTCGAAGATCAGCACCTGCGTGGTGCAGGGACGGGTGGGCTACGTCGGCGCGGCGAGCGTGGTGTTCCCCGATGTCGCCCAGGCCCGCAGGCTGGGCCGCGACGCACGTCCGGACGCCGCTCTCGAGCGCTGCTGACGAACGCGACGTCGGGCCGAACCCCATGGCCGGCCCGACGTCACTGCCGCGACTGTAACCACGCCGCGCCCCTGGCGGGAGGGGGCAGCGGGTCTCAGTGCGCGTAGATGCGCCCGGACGTCCGGGCGAGGTCGATGACGACGGCCTCGGAGTAGAGCTTGATCCGGAGGCCGATCACCTGTGAGCCGCGGTAGCCCGTGTCGACCAGCTGGCGCTGGATCTCGCCGACCCCGTTGGGCAGCTCGACCACCCCGCCGGGTGCCGGGACCTCGATCGCCTGCCCGCCGACGGTGATGGAGCCGACCGCGGTGGAGACCTTCGACCCCACGCGCTTGCCGGTCTTCTGCCGCATCGCGGCCCGCGAGCTGACGTCGGTGATGACGAGCTGGGCCGAGGGGATGCTCACCGACCGGATCGCGGTGCGGGACCAGCCCTTGGCCACCTTCTTCGCCCGACGCTGGTCGCCATTGACCTGGTAGGTCACGCCCTCGAGCAGGACCGGCACCGGCACGAGCTGGCTCGCACCGGGCACCTGGTAGGTCTGGGTCCTGCCGCGCGAGCCCTGGCACGGGAGCGCCTTGTGCTGCACGCCGCCGAACGTCAGGGCCCCGTCGAGGGCCTGGTAGTCCATCGCGGTGCCGCCGGAGCGGAACACGCCGACGGGCGCCGGTCCGCCCATCCGCACCCGGGCCGTGCCGAGCTCGACGAGCTGGCGGCGGCCGCCGGCGGTGACGTCGATGCGGAGCGCGGACGCCTGCGACTGCGCGTTGTGGGCGTTGGCGCGACCGTTCTCGTAGCCCAGCGCGATGCTGCCCAGGCCGGGGATCTCGATCGGCGCCGTGGCGTCACCGAGGACCTGGAAGACCTGCTGGGCGGCCTGCTGGGTGCCGGTGAAGACGGTGTCGGTCACCTGGTCGAGCGGCGCGAGGAGCTGCTGCAGCTCGGGCGGCAGGTTCTGCGTGACCGTGTCGTCGAGCAGCTCGAGGGAGATGCTCGCGAAGGTGAAGGTCTCCGCGTGGCCGTAGCCCTGCGGCGTGTTGAACGCGTCGGCCGTGGTCTGCAGGCCCTTGATCACCAGCTTCGGCGTGGTCAGGGGGCCGACGGTGCCGCCGATGCTGATGTCGCCGATCGTGTTGGTGCCGCGTACGCCGTGCCGGTCGCCCTCGGCGTAGGTCTCGGTGCGGCTGGTGCTGGCCGAGACGGTGATGAGCGGGTTGTCCGGCACCGACGCGACGCTGCTCCTCTCCACGACCTGCCCGACGGCGCGGGTGCAGAGCTGCTGGGCGTGGGCGTCCTTGAGGTCGAGCGCCTCGACGCTGTCGGTCACCAGCTTCACGCCGTAGACGTCGCCGCGGTAGCCGAAGTTCGTGAGGCCGGCCCGAGCCTGGGCGCTGGAGCCGCCGGCGGCCTGCGCTGGAGCCGCGAGACCGGCCGACAGTGCGAGCGCGGTGCTGAGCGCGAGGCCGACGGCCGTCGAGCGGCGGCGGTGGTGCGTGTGGTGCATCTGATGTCCCTCCCGAGGTCGTTCGTCCTCGGCTCAACGAGACGAGCGCCACATGGTCACGCCGACGATGGTCGACGCGCCGGGCGGATCCTCGGGTGGAGTGACAAGCGGATCGGGGGCGCCTCCGGCAGGATTCGAACCTGCGGCACCTGGTACCGGAAACCAGTGCTCTATCCCCTGAGCTACGGAGGCCAACGCTGTCCCGGGGCGACCCGGGTCAGTGCGCGGTGAAGACTACCGGTCGGCCGACGTGGCCGTGAATCCGCCTCAGCGCAGGGCGAGCGAGCCGGAGGTGTGGGCGGCGAAGGGGAGGCCCGCGTGCTCGGCGATGCGGGCGTCCATCTTCTCCGCGACCTCGGCCGGCCACGGTGCCGTACGCCGCGTGGAGAGGTCGATGTGGAGGAAGATCTCCTCGACCACGCAGGCGACCTCCCGCTCGGTCTCGTCGAGCAGGTAGACGAGTGCGTGTGCCGCGCGCTCCGAGCGCCCCAGCAGCCGCACCCGCGCCGACATGGTGTCGCCGGTGCGCAGCTCGTTGAGGTAGGTGACGTGGTGCTCGGCGGTGAAGCACGCCTGCTGGTGGGTCAGCGGCCACATCTGCGGGATGCCGACCTCGACCAGCGACTCGTCGAGCCCCTCGCTGGCGATGCCGACGTAGTGGCGGACGTTGAGGTGGCCGTTGATGTCCTCGAAGGGCATGGGCACGGGCTGCTCGACGTAGGCAGGCAGGTCGATCAGCTGGTCGTAGGTCGGGTGCGTCGTCACAGGCCGAACCCTAGGGCAGACCCACGGCGTGAAACCGGTTCGGTCGGCGGCACCTGCCGCCGATAGGCTTGGACGGTGAACCCCCAGCAGCTCTCCGAGACCATCGTCGACGCGCTGACGGCCCTCGTGGCCGACGGCGCGATCACGCTTCCTGACGGCGTGCCGACCGAGGTCACGGTGGAGCGACCCCGGCAGAAGGGTCACGGCGACTACGCCACGAACGTCGCGATGCAGCTGGCGAAGAAGGCTGGCACCAACCCGCGCGCGCTCGCCGAGCTCGTCGCCGACAGGCTGCGCGTCTCCGACGGTGTCAGTGGCGTCGAGGTGGCAGGTCCGGGCTTCCTCAACGTGAGCGTCGAGGCCGGCGCCCAGGGCCAGGTCGCGGCCGACATCGTCGCGGCCGGGGCGGCGTACGGATCCGCCACGACCCTGGCTGGGGAGAAGATCAACGTCGAGTTCGTCTCGGCCAACCCCACCGGCCCGCTCCACCTCGGTGGCACCCGCTGGGCCGCCGTCGGCGACGCGCTGGTGCGGATCCTGCAGTTCTCCGGCGCCGAGGTCACCCGGGAGTACTACTTCAACGACCACGGTGCGCAGCTCGATCGCTTCTCGAGCTCCCTGCTGGCCTCGGCCCGCGGTCGCGAGGTCCCCGAGGACGGCTACGGCGGCGACTACATCAGCGAGATCGCCGACCAGGTCGTCACCCAGCGCCCCGACGTCACCGACCTGCCCGACGACGAGGCGCAGGAGGTCTTCCGCCAGGTCGGCGTCGACCTGATGTTCGAGGAGATCAAGTCCGACCTGCACGACTTCGGGGTCGACTTCGACGTCTACTTCCACGAGAAGTCGCTGCACGACTCCGGCGCCGTCGACAAGGCCATCGAGCGGCTCACCGCGATGGGCAACACCTACACCGAGGACGGTGCGCTGTGGCTGCGCACCGAGAAGTACGGCGACGACAAGGACCGCGTGATCGTCCGGTCCAACGGCACCCCGGCCTACATCTCCGGCGACCTCGGCTACTACCTCGACAAGCGCGAGCGCGGCTTCGACCGCTGCTTCATCCTGCTCGGCGCCGACCACCACGGCTACGTCGGCCGGATGATGGCGATGTGCGCGGCCTTCGGTGACGAGCCGGGCAAGAACCTCGAGATCCTCATCGGCCAGATGGTCAACCTGCTGCGTGACGGTCAGCCGCTGCGGATGTCGAAGCGCAACGGCACGGTCATCTCGATGAACGACCTCGTCGAGGCGATCGGCGTGGACGCCTCGCGCTACGTCCTCGCGCGCTACACCAACGACACGACCATCGACATCGACCTCGAGCTGTGGGCCAAGGCGTCCAACGACAACCCGGTCTACTACGTCCAGTACGCCCACGCGCGCACCTGTCGGATGATCGGCAACGCCACCGACCTGGGGATGAAGCTGCCGGGCGACGGATTCGACCCGGCGCTGCTCGCCCACGAGCGCGACGGCGACCTGCTGCGCGCCCTGGCCGAGTTCCCCCGGGTGGTCGCGAGCGCGACCGACCTGCGCGAGCCGCACCGCGTCGCGCGCTACCTCGAGGACACCGCGTCCGTCTTCAACAAGTGGTACGACACCAAGGAGTGCCGCATGCTGCCGCAGGGGGACGAGCCGGTCACGCCGGCCAACGAGGCCCGGCTGGTCCTGGTGCACGCGACGCAGACGGTGATCGCCAACGGCCTGCGCCTGCTCGGCGTCTCCGCCCCCGAGAGGATGTGAGGCAGCCGTGCCGACCGCCCACCCCTCCGGCTGGGCGCACGCCGACGGTGCGCTGCGCTCGACCAGGCCCGGTGGCCCGCACTGGCTGCGTGAGCCGGCCGACCCCAACGCGCTCGTCGCCCACCTCTGGTCGCAGACCGCGGCCAAGGAGGGCGGCGTGCTCAGCGTCGGGGGAGTGCCGCTGCCCGACCTGGTGCGTGAGCACGGCTCGCCGGCGTACGTCCTCGACGAGGCCGACTTCCGCGACCGGGCCCGCGCCTTCCGCGACGCGTTCTCCGACTACGCCGTCTTCTATGCCGGCAAGGCCTTCCTCTGCACCACCGTGGCGCGGTGGCTCGCGGAGGACGGTCTCTCGCTCGACGTGTGCTCGGGCGGCGAGCTGACCGTCGCCGAGCGGGCCGGCTTCCCCATGGAGCGGGTCGGCTTCCACGGCAACAACAAGACCCTGGGCGAGCTCGAGCGGGCCGTCGAGCTCGGCGTCGGGCGGATCATCGTCGACTCCTTCCACGAGATCGAGCGCCTGGCCGCGGTGGCCCGTGAGCTGGGCCGCACCGTCGGCGTGATGGTGCGGGTGACCGCCGGCGTCGAGGCGCACACCCACGAATACATCGCCACCGCCCACGAGGACCAGAAGTTCGGCTTCTCCATCGCCAGCGGCGACGCGCTCGAGGCCGTACGCCGCGTGCACGCCGCCCCGGGCCTGCGCCTGCTGGGCCTGCACTCCCACATCGGCAGCCAGATCTTCGACACCTCCGGATTCGAGGTCGCGGCCCGTCGGGTGCTCGCCCTGCACGCGCAGGTGAGCGAGGAGGTGGGCGTCGAGATGCCCGAGATGGACCTCGGCGGGGGCTTCGGCATCGCCTACACGACCCAGGACGACCCCTCGGACCCCTCCCGGCTGGCCACCGAGATGTCGAAGATCGTCGAGCACGAGTGCCGGGCACTGGGCATCGCGGAGCCGGCGCTGTCCATCGAGCCCGGTCGCGCGATCGTCGGACCGGCCATGTGCACCGTCTACGAGGTGGGCACCGTCAAGGAGGTCGCCCTCGACGGCGGGCTGGTGCGGTCCTACGTCTCGGTCGACGGCGGCATGAGCGACAACATCCGCACCGCCCTCTACGACGCCGACTACTCCGCGACCATCGCCTCGCGCGGGTCCGACGCCGAGCCGACGCTCGCTCGGGTCGTGGGCAAGCACTGCGAGGCCGGCGACATCGTCGTCAAGGACGAGTTCCTGCCCGGCGACGTACGTCCCGGCGACCTCGTCGCGGTGCCTGGGACCGGTGCCTACTGCAGATCCATGGCGTCGAACTACAACCATGCGTTGCGTCCTCCGGTGATCGGAGTTCGGGACGGGAAGACTTTCACCGTGCTGCGACGAGAGACTGTCGCCGACCTGTTGGCGACCGATGTGGGTGTTCTCTGATGAGTGAGGGTGACAAGCGGCTCCGTGTCGCTGTCCTGGGCTGTGGCGCGGTCGGCTCGCAGGTGGTGCGGCTGCTCACCGAGCAGCGCGACGACCTGGCCGCACGGGTGGGTGGCCCGGTCGACCTGGTGGGTGTCGCCGTACGCCGGCTCGACGCCCCGCGCGACGTCGAGGTCCCCGAGGGGCTGCTGACCACCGACGCCTCCGGGCTGGTGGCTCGCGACGACGTCGACGTGGTCGTCGAGGTCATCGGCGGCATCGAGCCCGCGCGCTCGCTGATCCTCTCCGCGCTCGACAACGGCGCCAGCGTCGTCACCGCCAACAAGGCGCTCCTGGCCGAGGACGGGCCGACCCTCTTCGAGGCCGCGGCGAAGGCCGAGCGCGACCTCTACTACGAGGCGGCCGTGGCCGGTGCCATCCCGATCGTGCGACCGCTGCGCGAGTCGCTCGCCGGCGACAAGGTCACCCGGGTGCTCGGCATCGTCAACGGCACCACCAACTTCATCCTCGACAAGATGGACACCGCGGGCAGCGGCTTCTCCGAGGCCCTCGAGGAGGCCCAGGAGCTGGGCTACGCCGAGGCCGACCCGACCGCCGACGTGGAGGGCTTCGACGCCGCCGCCAAGGCCGCGATCCTGGCCAGCCTCGCCTTCCACTCGCGCGTCACGGCCTCCGACGTCTATCGCGAGGGCATCTCCGAGGTCACCGCGGCCGACGTCGCCAGCGCCCGCGACATGGGCGCGGTGGTCAAGCTGCTCGCCATCTGCGAGCTCCGGCCCGGCCCGAACGGCGACCAGGTCGCCGCCCGCGTCCACCCCGCCATGATCCCGCGCTCGCACCCGCTGGCCAGCGTCCGCGAGGCCTACAACGCGGTCTTCGTCGAGTCCGAGGCGGCCGGTCAGCTGATGTTCTACGGCCCCGGAGCCGGTGGGTCCCCGACGGCGAGCGCCGTGCTCGGCGACCTCGTCACCGTGGCCCGCAACCGCCTCGCAGGCACCCGCGGCGCGGGTGAGTCGGCGTACGCCGACCGCGCGGTGCAGCCGATGGGCGAGACCCGCACCCGCTACCACGTCGCGATCGACGTCGACGACCGCGCGGGCGTGCTCGCGGCGGTCGCCAACGCCTTCGCCGACCACGACGTGTCGATCCAGACAGTCAGGCAGGAGGGCCGCGGGGCCGACGCCCAGCTCGTCGTCGTCTCCCACGCCGCCTCCGACGCCGCGCTGAGCGCGACGGTGCAGCAGCTGCGCGAGATGGAGATCGTCCGCGAGGTCACCTCGGTGATGCGCGTCGAGGGAGGCGAGGAGTGAGCACCACGTCCACCACCAACGGCCAGTGGCGCGGCGTCATCGAGGAGTACCGCGACCTGCTGGAGATCCCCGAGGGCCTCGAGGCGGTCACCCTCCGCGAGGGCGGCACCCCGCTGGTGCACTCGGAGTGGCTCACCGGCGTCACCGGCGGCCAGGTGTGGCTCAAGGTCGAGGCCAACAACCCCACCGGGTCGTTCAAGGATCGCGGGATGACCGCGGCGATCTCGGTCGCGAAGCACGAGGGCGCGCAGGCGGTGGTCTGCGCCTCGACCGGCAACACCTCGGCGTCGATGGCGGCCTATGCCGCCAAGGCCGGGCTCAAGCCGCTCGTGCTGATCCCCGAGGGCAAGATCGCCGCCGGCAAGATGGCTCAGGCGGTCGTGCACGGTGCGCAGATCATCATGGTGCGCGGCAACTTCGACCACTGCCTCGACCTCGCGCGCGGGCTGGCCCGGGACTACCCGGTGGCACTGGTGAACTCGGTCAACCCGGTCCGGCTCCAGGGCCAGAAGACCGCCTCCTTCGAGGTGGTCGACTTCCTCGGCGACGCCCCTGACTACCACCTCCTGCCCGTCGGCAACGCCGGCAACATCGCGGCCTACTGGCTCGGCTACCAGCAGTACGCCGAGCTCGGCCGCGCGACGAGGCGTCCGGTCATGCGGGGCTTCCAGGCCGAGGGCGCCGCCCCGCTGGTGACCGGCGAGCCCTTCCCCGACCCCGAGACCAAGGCGACCGCGATCCGCGTCGGCAACCCGGCCTCGTGGCACCTCGCCGAGATGGCGGCCAAGGAGTCCGAGGGCCGCTTCGCGGCGGTCTCCGACGCCCAGATCCTCGCCGCCCAGGTCGAGCTCGCCCGACGTGACGGGGTGTTCGTCGAGCCGGCGTCGGCGGCCGGCGTCGCCGGCCTGCTGGCCGAGCTGGCAGCGGGGGAGAGCTATGCCGGCAGGACGGTCGTCATCACCGTGACGGGCCACGGGCTCAAGGACACCGCCACCGCGCTCGAGTCGTTCACCGACATCGTGGACAACGTCGTGGACGCCGACGTCGAGGCCGCCGCCGCGGCGGCCGGCCTCGTCCGATGACCCAGTTCGTCGACGGCCCGGTCCGGGTCTCGGTCCCGGCGACCTCGGCCAACCTCGGCCCCGGCTTCGACTCCCTCGGCCTGGCCCTCTCGCTGCGGGACGAGCTCGAGGCGGAGGTGCTGCCCGAGGGCCTGGTCGTCGAGGTGACGGGCGCCGGCGCGGACGGCGTGCCCCGCGACGAGTCGCACCTCGTCGTGCGCTCGATGCGTGCGGCCTTCGAGCTGATGGGGGAGCAGCCGCCCGGCCTCCGCGTCTCGTGCGCCAACGTCATCCCGCACGCCCGGGGTCTGGGCTCGTCCTCGGCCGCGATCGTCGCCGGAGTGGTGCTGGCCCGGGCGCTCGTCGCCGGGGGACAGCTGCTCGCCTCCGACGAGGCGCTCTTCGACCTCGCCGCCGACCTCGAGGGACACCCCGACAACGTGGCGCCCGCGTTCTACGGCGGGTTCGTCGTCTCTGGCCGGGAGGACGAGCACTGGTACGCCGTGCGCGTCGGCGTCGACCCGCGGATCACCGCGGTCGCGTTCGTGCCCCCCACCGGTGTCGAGACCAAGGTCGCCCGCGGGCTGCTCCCCGAGGTCGTCCCGCACGCCGACGCCGCGGCCAACGCCGGCCGTGCGGCCCTGCTCGTCGCGGCGCTCGCCGGGCAGCCCGAGCACCTGCTCGCGGCCACGCGCGACTGGCTGCACCAGGAGCAGCGCGAGCCAGCGATGCCCGAGACGCTCGCGCTCGTACGCCGCCTGCGTGCCGACGGCGTCCCGGCCGTGGTCTCCGGCGCCGGGCCCACGGTGCTGGCCTTCGGCTCGAGCGACACCTCCGCGGTGACCTCGGCCTGTCCCGACGCCTGGGTGTGCCACGACCTCGCCATCGAGCCCAGCGGCGCCGTCCTGCTAACCTGACCGCGCGCCGTTCGGCGTACCCCTGCCCGTCCCGGGCCTCGTGCTCCGCTCGAGGCCTGCGTGCCCGGGCCGACCACCATCCGCCTCGTGGGTCGCTCGTTCGGCCTCGCAGGCGACGCAACGTGCGAAGGATCCACGTGACCGAGACTCCCTCGAAGCCTGCCAAGAAGGCCGCCAAGTCGGGCGGCCTGAGCTCGATGCTGCTGGCCGACCTCAAGTCGATGGCCGCCGGCCTCGGCGTCGCCGGCGCCGGCTCGATGAAGAAGGCCCAGCTCGTCGAGGCGATCAAGGCGGTGCAGTCGGGCGCCCCCAAGGCAGAGTCCGCTCCGCAGGCGGAGGCCCCGAGGTCGGAGGCCCCGCAGGCCGAGGCGCCCCGCGCTGCCGCGCCGGCCCCTGAGCGGACCGAGCAGCCCGAGCAGCCCGCGCTGCCGACCGCGGACGACGCGCCTGCCCCCCAGACGACGGTCCGCACCCGCACCCGCAAGCAGCGCCAGGCCGAGAAGGCCGACCAGGCGGGCGAGGGCAAGCAGGACCAGAAGCAGGACCAGAAGCAGCGGTCCGGCAAGCGCGACCAGAGTGCTGGGGCCCAGAACGCAGTCGCCCAGGACGCGCAGGACCGCTCCGACCAGCAGCAGCAGGACAAGCAGCCGTCGGACCAGCAGTCCGGCAAGCAGGACCGCCAGGACCGTCAGGACCGCAAGCAGGCCCAGCAGAACAAGCAGGGCCAGAACCAGCAGGGCGGCCAGCAGAACCAGAACCAGAACCAGAACCAGAACCAGGCCCAGCAGAGCCAGAACCAGCAGGACGACGACGAGGACGGCGAGGGCGGCAGCCGTCGCAACCGTCGTCGGCGTGGTCGCGACCGCACGACCGTGCGCCCGGGCAGCCGCAACGAGCCCGACACCACGATCCTCGAGGACGACGTGCTGGTGCCGGCCGCGGGCATCCTCGACGTGCTCGACAACTGCGCGTTCGTGCGGACGTCGGGCTACCTGCCCGGTCCCGAGGACGTCTACCTGTCGCTGTCGATGGTCCGGAAGTACCACCTGCGCCGCGGGGACGCGGTGGTCGGGCAGGTCCGCCAGCCGCGTGAGGGCGAGCGGCGCGAGAAGTTCAACCCGATGGTCCGCATCGACAGCGTCAACGGCACCGAGGCCGACGGGGCCAAGGAGCGCCCGGAGTTCGCGGACGCGGTGCCGGTGCACCCGCACCAGCGCCTGCGCCTGGCCACGGGCGACGACGACCTGACCGGCAAGATCATCGACATCGCCGCGCCCGTCGGCAAGGGCCAGCGCGGTCTCGTGCTCACCCCGCCGCGCACGGGGGCGACGTCGCTGCTCCAGTCCATCGCCCGCTCGGTGACGACGAACAACCCCGAGTGCCACGTCATGGTGGTGCTCGTGGACGCCCGCCCGGAGGAGGTCACCGACTTCCAGCGCGCGGTCAAGGGCGAGGTCGTCGCCTCGACCTTCGACCGCCAGCCCGCCGACCACACCCTGGTCGCCGAGCTCGCCATCGAGCGCGCCAAGCGACTGGTCGAGCTCGGCCACGACGTGGTCGTGCTGCTCGACTCGCTCACCCGGCTCGGTCGCGCCTACAACCTGGCCGCGCCGGCCAACGGCCGCGTGCTCGCGGGCCTGGTGGACGCCTCCGCGGTGCACCCGACCAAGGAGTTCTTCGGCGCCGCCCGCAAGATCGAGGACGCGGGGTCGCTGACCGTGCTGGCCACGGTCGCGGTCGGCACCGGGTCGGCGACCGACGAGTTCTTCCTCGAGGAGATCGCCGGCACCGAGAACCTCGAGCTGGTCCTCAGCGCGGACCGGGCGGCGAAGGGCATCGTGCCCGCCGTCGACGTGACCTCGTCGGGGACCCGGCACGAGGAGAAGCTGCTCGCGCCCGCCGAGGGCGCGGTGGTCGGCGACCTGCGCAAGCAGCTCGCCGCCGCCGACTCCCCGCAGGCAGTGGCGAAGGTCATCGGCTCCCGCTGAGCCGTCGGCGACCTCCGGGAATCCCCGGATTGGCGCCGTTGTTCAGACCGGTGGCACACTTTGCGCCGGTTCCGGTTCACGTCAGATGCGATCCGCGCAGGCGACCCGGAGCAATCGAGAGGACACCATGAAGAAGGACACGCACCCCGACTACGTCGAGACCGCCGTCACCTGCACCTGCGGCGCGTCGTTCACCACCCGCAGCACCGCGACCTCCGGCTCGATCCACGCCGACGTGTGCTCGCAGTGCCACCCGTTCTACACCGGCAAGCAGAAGATCCTCGACACCGGCGGCCGCGTCGCCCGGTTCGAGTCCCGCTACGGCAAGAAGGCTGCTGCCTCGACCGAGACGGCCGAGAGCAAGTAGTCCACGTCAGGCGCCGGTCGCCCGCTCCGTGCGGGTGGCCGGCGCCTTGTCGTCTGTCCGTGTGGGTGGTGCCGAGAAGCAGCAGGAGAGCCGAGATGTTCGAAGCCGTCGAGGGCATGCGTGCCGAGCACGCCGAGCTCGAGCAGCGACTGGCGCTCCCCGAGACCCACGCCGACCAGCGCCTGGCCAAGCAGCTCAACCAGAGGTACGCCGAGCTGACCGCGGTCGTCACCACGTGGCAGGAGTGGCTGCAGCTGGGCGACGACGTCGAGGCGGCCCGCGAGCTGGCGTCCGACGACCCGGCCTTCGCCGAGGAGGCCGAGGACCTGTCGCACCGCCGCGAGGTCGCGAGCGAGCGCCTGCGCCGGTTGCTCGTGCCGCGAGATGCCGCGGACGGCAAGGACGCGCTGCTGGAGATCAAGTCGGGGGAGGGCGGTGAGGAGTCGGCGCTGTTCGCCGGCGACCTGCTGCGGATGTACTCCCGCTACGCCGAGACGCGGGGCTGGAGCGTCGAGGTCCTCGACGCCACCGAGTCCGACCTCGGCGGCTACAAGTCCGTCACCGCCGCCGTCAAGGCGAAGGGCACCGTCGAGCCCGGCCAGGCGCCGTACGCCCTGCTCAAGTTCGAGGGTGGCGTGCACCGCGTGCAGCGGGTGCCCGTCACCGAGTCCCAGGGGCGCGTGCACACCTCCGCGGCCGGCGTCCTGGTGATGCCGGAGGCCGAGCAGGTCGACGTCGAGATCAACGACAACGACCTGCGCATCGACGTCTACCGCTCCAGCGGCCCCGGCGGCCAGAGCGTCAACACCACCGACTCCGCCGTCCGGATCACCCACCTGCCGACCGGCATGGTGGCAAGCTGCCAGAACGAGAAGAGCCAGCTGCAGAACAAGGAGCAGGCGATGCGCATCCTCCGGGGGCGCCTGCTGCAGGCAGCCCAGGACGCCGCGGACGCCGAGGCCAGCGACGCGCGGAGGTCGCAGGTGCGCACGGTCGACCGCTCCGAGCGGATCCGCACCTACAACTACCCGGAGAACCGCATCTCCGACCACCGCACGGGCTACAAGTCCTACAACCTCGACCAGGTGCTCGACGGCGACCTCCAGCCGGTGCTCGACTCGTGCGTCGAGACCGACATGGCCGCCCGGCTCGAGGCCCTCGAGTCGTGAGCGACCCGCGGACCGCCCGCCGGGCCGCCGCCGACCGGCTGCGTGCCGCAGGCGTCGCCTCCCCGGAGCGCGACGCCGACCTGCTCCTGGCTCACGTCCTCGGCGTGCCCCTCGGCAGGCTGCCGCTGGTCGAGGGCCTGGGGGAGCCCGAGCACGAGCAGTACGCCGACCTGGTGGCGCGCCGCGCGGCCCGTGAGCCGCTGCAGCACCTGACCGGCAGCGCGGCCTTCCGGCACGTCGAGCTGGCCGTGGGCCCCGGCGTGTTCGTGCCGCGGCCCGAGACCGAGCTGCTGGCCGGCTGGGCGATCGAGCAGGCCTCCCGCCTGGCCGCCCCGGTCGTGGTGGACCTCTGCACCGGCTCCGGAGCCATCGCGAGGGCGGTCGTCGACGAGGTGCCGCACGCCGACGTGCACGCGGTCGAGCTCGACGAGGGCGCCCTGGCCTGGGCCGAGCGCAACCTGGCCGGCACCGGCGTCGACCTGCGCCACGGCGACCTGGCCACCGCGTTCGACGACCTCGCCGGCACGGTCGACGTCGTCGTGTGCAATCCGCCCTACATCCCGCTCGAGGCCTGGGAGTCCGTGGCCGCCGAGGCCCGCGACCACGACCCGCACCTGGCGTTGTTCTCCGGACAGGACGGCCTCGACGCGATGCGCGTGCTGGAGCAGCGCGCGGCGCTCCTGCTGCGGCCCGGGGGAGTGGTGGGGGCCGAGCACGCCGACGTCCAGGGGGAGTCGGCGCCGGCCGTCTTCGCCGCGACGGGCCGCTGGCTCGACGTCACCGACCACCGCGACCTCGCGGGTCGGGCGCGCTACCTGACCGCAGGACTGGCACGATGAGCGACGTGGACAGGTTCAGGACCTCGACCGAGGAGGAGCGGGAGGCGGCAGTGACCGCCGCCGCCGGCGCCGTACGACGCGGAGACCTGGTGGTCATCCCCACCGACACCGTCTACGGCATCGCCGCCGACGCGTTCTCTCACGACGCGGTGCGTGCGCTGCTCGAGGCCAAGGGCCGCGGTCGCGACATGCCGCCGCCCGTGCTGGTCTCCGCTGCCACGACCCTCGACGCGCTCGCAGAGGGCGTCCCGCCGTGGGCACGCACCCTGGTCGAGGAGTTCTGGCCGGGCCCGCTCACCCTCGTGTGCCGCCAGCAGACCTCGCTCATGTGGGACCTGGGGGAGACCCGCGGCACGGTCGCGGTCCGGATGCCCGACGACGAGGTCGCCCTCGCCGTCCTCGAGCGCACCGGGCCCCTCGCGGTCAGCTCGGCCAACCTCACCGGTCGCGCAGCAGCGACCGACGCCGACCAGGCCGAGGAGATGCTGGGTGACGCGGTCGCCGTGATCGTCGACGCCGGCACCTCGCCGGGTGGCGAGGCCTCCACGATCATCGACTGCACCGTGCCGGAGGGCCGGCTGCTGCGCCTCGGCGCGCTCTCGCTCGAGACGCTCAACAGTGCCATCGAGGAGCACGGCGTGGTGCTCGAGGACGAGGGCTGACGGCGGCCCGTGCGGGAATACCTGCTCGTCTTCCTCGTCGCGCTGTCGGTGACCTACCTGCTCACCGTCGTCGCCCGGGAGATCGCCCTGCGCACCGGTGCGGTCGCGCAGGTCCGCGACCGCGACGTGCACGCCGAGCCGATCCCGTACCTCGGCGGCCTGGCGATGCTCGGCGGCCTGTCGGCGGCCTACCTGGTCGCCCAGCAGCTCCCGTTCCTCTCCCGCAGCGAGTACTTCGTCTTCGACGACGCGGGGGTGGTGCTCCTGGCCGGTGCGCTCGTCTGCGCGGTGGGCGTCATCGACGACATCTTCGACCTCGACGCCCTCACCAAGCTGGGGGGACAGGTGCTCGCCGCGGGACTGCTCGTCGCCATGGGCGTGCGCTTCTACTACTTCCCGGGCGCCGACGGCACGCAGTTCTCCCTCGACGACGCCCAGGGTGCGCTGCTCACGCTCTTCGTGGTCATCGGCACGATGAACGCCGTCAACTTCGTCGACGGGCTCGACGGCCTCGCGGCCGGCGTCGTGGGGATCGGCGCGGCGGCCTTCTTCTTCTACTGCTACATGGTCTCCGACCAGAACAACCTCACGCTCGCCACGACCGGCGCCCTGCTCAGCGCCGCGCTCGCCGGCGCGTGCGCGGGCTTCCTGCCGCACAACTTCCACCCGGCCCGGCTGTTCATGGGCGACTCGGGCTCCATGCTCATCGGGCTGGTGCTCTCCGCCAGCGCACTGACCCTGACCGGCCAGTTCGCCGGGATGCCCAGCACCGAGGGCAACAGCCTCTTCGTGACCGTGCTGCCGGTGCTGCTGCCGATCTCGTTGCTGATGGTCCCGATCGTCGACCTCGTGCTCGCCGTCGTACGTCGCACGCGTGCCGGCCGCTCGCCGATGAGTGCGGACAAGCAGCACCTCCACCACCGCCTGCTGGAGATCGGGCACTCCCAGCGCCGGGCGGTGCTCATCATGTGGATGTGGGCCTTCACCATCGCCACGGGAGCGGTGATCGTCAGCCTCTTCAGCGACCCCTGGGTGTGGTGGAGCGTCGGCTCGATGCTGGCGCTGACGGTGACCCTCACCTTCGTCCTGCCCAAGGTGCACCGTCCTCGCAAGACCGGGCTGGGCAACACCGGGCTCCCGGAGAACGCCGCGATCGAGGGGCGCGCGGAGGACGAACCCGGCGAGGACTTGACCGGCGCGCCGGAACACGGTGTCGTGGAGCCTGCCGAGGGCACCGGGGAGACGGTCGCCTGACCCCCGGATGGAGGCCCTCGGCGACTTTGTGATAGTTTTCACGAGCAGCGACAGAGGGCCGCCAGCGGCCCTCGCCACCCCCGCAAGCCCCTCCACAGAACGGCCGCCGCCATGACGACCGAGAGCAGCGTGAGCACGCGCCGCAGCCTCGTGCCGGGCGTGCAGGTCGTCGGTCGGGCAGCGGGGCTCACCGCCCTGTCGGGAGTGGTGATGACCGGCGTCGCCGCGCTGGTCCACGGCGCCGAGCCGGCCGCCGCAGCAGCCGTGGGCGCCGCCCTGGTCACGCTGGTCGTCTCCTTCGGCACCGCCTCCCTCCACGTCGTCGCGAGCGCCATGCCGACCGCGTCGTTGCTGGTCGCGCTGGTGACCTACCTGACGCAGCTGGCGATCGTGCTGCTGGTCTTCCTCGCGATCACCCGGGGCGACCTGTTCGCCAGCGTCGCCTCGCGCGGGTGGCTGGCTGCGTCCATGGTCCTCGCGACCCTGGTCTGGACGGCCTCCCACCTGGTCCTGACGGCCCGGCAGCGGGTGCCCTACTTCGACCTCCCCACCGGTGGTGAGGGGCGATGACCACGACTGCTAAAGTCCGCAGCGCCATGGCCGAGTCCGGTGCCTCGCCCTCCAACCCCTCGCGCAGCAGTGCCCCCAGCTACCTGGTGGCCGGAGTGCTGTTCTACGGGTTCGTCGGCTGGCTGCTTGACCAGTGGCTGGGCACCCGCTTCCTGGTGGCGGTGGGGATCCTGGCCGGTGGCGGTCTCGGCACCTACATGATGATCGTGCAGCTCCGGCGTCAGACCGAGGCAGCGGACGCGCGCGACGGCAGCACCAGCAGCAACCAGACGAGCAGCGAGGAGTCGGAGTGAGCATCACCCAGCCTGTGGCAGCAGAGGGCGGTTCGGGCTTCCACCCCCCGGGCCCCGGAAGCTTCGAGCTGCCGCCGATCTTCGGCGACGTCACCAAGCCGATGGTGCTGCTGGTGTTCTCCGCGGTGCTGATCTTCGGCTTCTTCTACCTCGCCTCGCGCAAGGCCGCGTTGGTGCCGGGTCGTCTGCAGTTCGCCGGTGAGATGGTCTACGGCTTCGTGCGCAACGGCATCGCCCGCGACAACATCGGGTCCGAGCACTACATGAAGTTCGTGCCCTACCTCTTCTCGTTGTTCACCTTCATCCTGGTCAACAACTACTACGGCCTCATCCCGTTCCTGCAGTTCCCGAGCTTCTCGCGCATCGGCTTCATCGTGCCCCTGGCGCTGCTCACGTGGCTGGTCTACGTCGGCGCCGGCGTCTGGAAGCACGGCCCGCTCGGCTACCTCAAGCACGCGACGATGCCCAGCGGCGTCAAGGGCCCGATCCTGCTGCTGCTGGTGCCGCTGGAGTTCTTCTCCAACATCATCATCCGGCCCGTCACGCTGACGCTGCGACTGTTCGGCAACATGTTCGCCGGTCACCTGCTGCTGATCCTGTTCGCCACCGGCGGCTGGGCGCTGCTCTCCAGCGGCAACCTGCTCTACGGCGGCGTCGGCGTGCTGTCCTTCGGTCTGGGCATCGGCGTCAGCTTCCTCGAGATGCTGGTGATGTTCCTCCAGGCCTACGTCTTCACCCTCCTGACCTCCATGTACATCGGTGAAGCGCTCGCCGACGAGCACTGATCCGCACCAACCCCACAAGTTTCGCCAAACAGCGGCGCGAGAGACGCGTCGCCGACGAAAGGAAAAGCCGTGGAAGGCTCCATCAACCTGGTCGGTCTCGGCCTGTCCGCCATCGGTCCCGGCGTAGGCATCGGCCTCATCTTCGCCGCGTTCATCTCCGGTGTCGCCCGCCAGCCCGAGGCGCAGAGCCGTCTGCAGTCGATCGCCATCCTTGGCTTCGTCCTTGCCGAGGCGCTCTTCATCATCACCGTCGCGCTCGCGTTCGTCCTGCCTCTCTGACGGCCCGTCGCACCCAGCTCTAGACCGTAGGAGTTCGACTCATGGACCACATCGTCCTGGCGGCGGCGGAGGGCGAGACCCACAGCCCGGTGCTGCCGGTCTGGTCAGAGGTCATCCTCGCCTTCATCGTCTTCGCGATCCTCGCTGTGCTCATCACGAAGTTCGTCGTCCCGATGTTCGAGAAGACGTACGCCGAGCGCACCGCGGCGATCGAGGGCGGCCTCAGCGCGGCCGAGTCCAAGCAGGCCGAGGCCGACGCCAAGCTCGCCGAGCTCGAGAAGCAGCTCGCCGACGCCCGGCACGAGGCCGCGCGCATCCGTGAGGAAGCACGCGAGCAGGGTGCCGCGATCATCGCCGAGATGCGGGAGCAGGCCCAGGCCGAGTCCACCCGCATCGTCGAGCACGGCAAGACGCAGATCGAGGCCGAGCGCCAGCAGGCGGTCACCTCCCTGCGGGCCGAGGTGGGCGCCCTCGCGACCGGCCTGGCCGGTCGCATCGTGGGCGAGAGCCTCGACGACGAGGCTCGTCAGAGCCGCGTCGTCGACCGCTTCCTCTCCGAGCTCGAGGCCAACGGCACCACGTCCGGGAGCGTCAACTGATGTTGCGAGGAGCGTCCGCAGACGCCTACGCCGCAGCCGCCGCGGCCCTCCCGGGCTCCGGCGACCTGGGCGCGGTGGCTCAGGACCTGTTCGGGATCTCCGACCTGGTCCGCTCCGAGCCCGGCCTGCGCCGGGTCGCCACTGACGCGTCCCTGCCCGGCGAGGCCAAGGCGGACCTGCTCCGCGGCGTGCTCGCCGGCAAGGTCACGGCCGAGGCGCTCGACGTGGTGACGGCGGCGGTCTCCCAGCGCTGGAGCGCCGGGCGCGACCTGCCCGACGCACTCGAGGAGCTGGGGGTCGTCGCGGCGGTCCGCTCGACCGGCGGCGACGTCGCCCGCCTCGAGGACGAGATCTTCGCGGTGGGACGTCTCGTGCAGGCCAACCCGGAGCTGCGCGACGCGCTCTCCGACCCGGCCCGCAGCCGCGACGACAAGTCCGGGCTCATCGTCGGCCTGCTCGGCGACAGGGTCCTCCCGGCGACCGTCGCGCTCGTGCAGCAGTCGCTCTCGGGCAGCCACCGCACGGTGACGGTGGCCCTGGCCAGCTACCAGAAGGTGGCCGCGGAGGTCCGTGGGCAGGGTGTGGCGACCGTCCGTGTCGCGCAGCCGCTCGCGCAGCCCGAGCGGGACCGGTTGGCCGCCGCCCTCGAGCGCACCTATGGTCGACAGGTGCACCTGAACGTCATCGTCGACCCCGACGTCATCGGTGGCATCCGCGTCGAGATCGGTGACGACGTCATCGACGGCACCGTCTCGTCCCGCCTCGACGAGGCCGGTCGCAGGCTCGCCGGCTGAGTCGTGACCACCATCCATGAACTTTTCGAGCCCCAGGCAAATGGGCCACAGCAGAGAACAGGTGAGATGAAATGACGGAGCTGTCCATCCGTCCGGACGAGATCCGCGACGCTCTTCAGCGCTTCGTGTCGGACTACAAGCCCGAGTCGGCCAGCAAGGAAGAGGTCGGCACCGTGGCCGAGGCCGCGGACGGCATCGCCCGCGTCAGCGGCCTGCCGTCGGTCATGGCCAACGAGCTGCTCGAGTTCGAGGACGGCACGCTCGGCCTCGCCCTCAACCTCGACACCCGCGAGGTCGGCGTCGTCGTGCTGGGTGACTTCGACAAGATCGAGGAGGGTCAGGTCGTGCGTCGCACGGGCGAGATCCTCTCGGTCCCCGTGGGCGAGGGCTACCTCGGCCGCGTCGTCGACCCGCTCGGCACCCCGATCGACGGCCTGGGCGACATCGCCTCCGACGAGCGTCGTGCCCTCGAGCTCCAGGCGCCCGGCGTGATGGTGCGCAAGTCGGTGCACGAGCCCCTCGCCACCGGCATCAAGGCCATCGACGCCCTGACGCCGATCGGCCGTGGTCAGCGCCAGCTCATCATCGGCGACCGCGCGACCGGCAAGACGACGATCGCGATCGACACGATCATCAACCAGAAGGCCAACTGGGAGTCCGGCGACCCGGACAAGCAGGTGCGCTGCATCTACGTCGCCATCGGCCAGAAGGGCTCGACCATCGCCTCCGTGCGTGGTGCTCTCGAGGAGGCCGGTGCCCTGGAGTACACCACCATCGTGGCCTCCCCGGCGTCCGACTCGGCCGGCTTCAAGTACCTCGCCCCCTACACCGGCTCGGCCATCGGCCAGCACTGGATGTACGACGGCAAGCACGTCCTGATCGTCTTCGACGACCTGACCAAGCAGGCCGAGGCCTACCGCGCCGTGTCCCTGCTGCTGCGCCGCCCGCCGGGTCGCGAGGCCTACCCGGGTGACGTCTTCTACCTGCACAGCCGGCTGCTCGAGCGCTGCGCCAAGCTCTCCGACGACATGGGCAAGGGCTCGATGACCGGCCTGCCGATCATCGAGACCAAGGCCAACGACGTCTCGGCGTTCATCCCGACCAACGTCATCTCGATCACCGACGGCCAGATCTTCCTCCAGTCCGACCTGTTCGCGGCCAACCAGCGCCCCGCCATCGACGTGGGTGTCTCGGTCTCGCGCGTGGGTGGCTCGGCGATGACGAAGGCGATGAAGCAGGTCACGGGCTCGCTGAAGGTTGACCTGGCGCAGTTCCGCGCCATGGAGGCGTTCGCGATGTTCGCCTCCGACCTCGACGCCGCCTCGCGCCAGCAGCTCGACCGCGGCCAGCGCCTGATGGCCCTCCTCAAGCAGCCGCAGTACTCGCCGTACCCGGTCGAGGAGATGACCGTCTCCCTGTGGACCGGCACCTCGGGTCGCCTCGACAAGGTCCCGACCGACGACGTGCTGCGCTTCGAGAACGAGTTCCTCGACTACCTGCGTCGCAGCCACGAGGGCATCCTCGCCGGCATCCGCGAGAGCCTGAAGTTCGAGGACTCCACCGAGGACCAGCTCGCGTCGGCCTACGACTCCTTCCTCGACCAGTTCGAGACCTCCGACGGCCAGAGCATCAAGGCCGGCAAGGAAGAGCACGTCGCCCTCGAGGACGAGGACGTCGAGCAGGAGCAGATCGTCAAGCAGAAGCGGGGCTGACCCATGGCTCTCTCGGTACGCGAGTACCGCGCGCGGATCAGGTCGACGGAGTCGATGAAGAAGATCACGCGTGCCATGGAGCTCATCGCTGCGTCCCGCATCATCAAGGCGCAGCAGCGGGCCCAGGCGGCAGCGCCGTACGCCCGTGAGCTCACCCGCGCGGTGTCGGCGGTGGCGACGTTCTCCAACGTCGACCACGCGCTGACGCTCGAGCCGGAGAACCCGAAGCGGGCCGCGATCCTCATCGTCACCTCCGACCGCGGTCTCGCGGGCGCCTACTCCTCGAGCGTGCTCAAGGAGGCCGAGCGCCTCGTCGAGAAGCTCAAGGGTGAGGGCAAGGACGTCGACCTCTACACCAGCGGTCGCAAGGGCGAGGCCTACTTCAAGTTCCGCCAGCGTGCGGTGGCGCAGTCGTGGACCGGCTTCTCCGACCAGCCGACCTACGACGTGGCGGCCGAGATCGGTGCCACGCTGATCGAGGCCTTCCTCGCCGAGACCGGTGAGGAGGCACGGGCGGTCGACGAGGTCCACGTGGTCTACACGCGGTTCCGCTCGATGCTCAGCCAGGAGCCCACCGCCGTACGACTCCTCCCGCTGGAGGTCGTCGAGGGCACCGAGCCTCCCGAGCAGAACGACCTGCTGCCGCTCTACGAGTTCGAGCCGTCCCCCTCGGAGGTGCTCGACTCCCTGCTCCCGCGCTACGTCCAGAGCCGGATCTTCTTCGCCCTGCTGCAGGCGGCCGCCTCCGAGCTGGCCGCGCGTCAGAAGGCGATGAAGTCCGCGACCGACAACGCCGACGAGCTCATCAAGAAGTACAAGCGCATCGCCAACCAGGCACGCCAGGCTGGCATTACCCAGGAAATCAGCGAGATCGTCGGTGGCGTCAACGCCCTTGCCGACGCACAAGCCGGGAGTGAGTGAACATGACTGCCACTGTTGAAGAGACGACCACCACGGGTGGCGGCGCGGTCGGCCGCATCGCCCGGGTCATCGGCCCCGTCGTGGACATCGAGTTCCCGACCGACTCGATGCCCCCCATCTACAACGCCCTCACCTGCGACTTCGCTCTGAGCGGCGAGACCAAGTCGATCATCCTCGAGGTGGCCCAGCACATCGGTGACGGCATGGTCCGTGCCATCTCGATGAAGCCGACCGACGGCCTGGTCCGCGGCGGCCAGGTCACCGACACGGGTGAGTCCATCACCGTGCCGGTGGGCGACGCGACGCTCGGCAAGGTGTTCAACACGACCGGCGACGTGCTCAACCTCGCCGAGGGCGAGACCTTCGAGCCCGCCGAGCGCTGGGGCATCCACCGCAAGGCGCCGGCGTTCGACCAGCTGGAGTCCAAGACCCAGATGTTCGAGACCGGCATCAAGGTCATCGACCTGCTCACCCCCTACGTCCAGGGCGGCAAGATCGGCCTGTTCGGTGGTGCCGGCGTCGGCAAGACCGTGCTCATCCAGGAGATGATCGCGCGAGTCGCCAAGGACCACGGTGGTGTGTCGGTGTTCGCCGGTGTCGGCGAGCGCACCCGTGAGGGCAACGACCTGATCGTCGAGATGGAGGAGGCCGGCGTCCTCGGCCAGACCGCCCTCGTCTTCGGCCAGATGGACGAGCCGCCGGGCACGCGCCTGCGCGTCGCCTTGTCGGCCCTGACGATGGCGGAGTACTTCCGCGACGTGCAGAAGCAGGACGTGCTGCTCTTCATCGACAACATCTTCCGCTTCACCCAGGCCGGCTCCGAGGTCTCCACGCTGCTCGGCCGCATGCCGTCCGCCGTGGGCTACCAGCCCAACCTGGCCGACGAGATGGGCCAGCTGCAGGAGCGCATCACCTCGACGCGTGGTCACTCCATCACCTCGCTGCAGGCCATCTACGTGCCTGCCGACGACTACACCGACCCGGCCCCGGCCACGACGTTCGCGCACCTCGACGCGACGACGGAGCTGTCGCGCGAGATCGCCTCGCTCGGCATCTACCCGGCCGTGGACCCGCTGACGTCGACGTCGCGGATCCTCGACCCGCAGTACATCGGTGACGAGCACTACCGCTGCGCCGTGCGGATCAAGCAGATCCTGCAACGCAACAAGGAGCTCCAGGACATCATCGCGATCCTCGGTGTCGACGAGCTCTCCGAGGAGGACAAGATCATCGTCTCCCGGGCCCGCCGCATCCAGCGCTTCCTGTCCCAGAACACCTACGTCGCCAAGCAGTTCACCGGCATCGAGGGTTCGACCGTCCCGGTGGCTGACACCATCGAGGCGTTCAACAAGATCGCTGACGGCGAGTACGACCACGTGGCCGAGCAGGCCTTCTTCATGTGCGGCGGTCTGGACGACGTCGAGCAGAAGTGGGCCGAGATCCAGAAGAGCCTCTGATGGCTCAGTCGACCGACAAGGTCCTCCAGGTCGAGCTGGTCGCTGCCGACCGGCTCGTCTGGTCGGGCCAGGCCACCATGGTCATCGCCCGCACGACCGAGGGCGACGTCGGCATCCTGCCGAACCACGCTCCGCTGCTGTCCTCGATCATCGAGGGCGTCGTGGACGTGCAGACGGCGGACGGCGAGACCTGGATCGCGGCGGTCGACGCCGGCTTCCTGTCCGTCGCCGACAACCGCGTCTCGATCCTCGCCGAGCGGGCCGAGATGTCGCACGAGATCGATCTCGAGCACGCCCGCCGGGAGCTCGAGCGCTGCAAGGAGGCGGGGGAGAACGACGACGAGGCGCGGGAGAAGGTACGCCGCGCCGAGGCGCGCGTCCGGGCTGCCGAACGGGCCTCCTGACCGGGCTTCCCACGCGACCGCTAGGGTGTGCGCACGAACCTCCCGGGGTTCGTGCGCACACCTGATTTCAGGGTCATGTTTCGTCGCCGGCGCTCCGCGTCGCAGGGAGGGTGTGGATGCCGGTCTGGGCGTGGGCGCTCGACGGGGTCGGGCTGGTCCTCCTTCTCGCCCTGCTCTACGGCATAGCCCTCATCGTGCGACGTCGTCTGCTCGCCCGCCACGGCGGCACCTTCGAGCTGAGCTACCGAGCACGCTCCGAGCACCCCGGTCGTGGCTGGCTCCTCGGCATCGGCCGCTACTCCGGGCAGTCGCTGGAGTGGTTCCGGATCTTCTCCCTCTCGCCGCGCCCCAAGCGGGTCTGGGCCCGCGACCTGCTGGAGTACTCCGGTCGGCGCGCGCCGGCCGGAGCGGAGGAGATGTCGCTCTACGACGGACACCTCGTGGCCTCGTGCCACTACGCCGGTGAGCCGCTGGAGATCGCGATGAGCGAGGCCTCGCTCACGGGCTTCCAGTCGTGGCTCGAGTCAGGACCGCCCGGCACCGACTGGAACCGGCGCTAGCAGGCCCACGTGTCTGGGATGTCGCCCCCGCGACGCTGGGCGGGGGGCGATCGCTCGGACACGTGTCTGCGGTCTCGCCCGCGCGATGATGAGCGGGGGGCGATTGCTCGGACACGTGTGAGTGCTTGTCAGGTGGAGACCCGGCCGGTCGAGGCGCCCACGTGGAGCGTCACCGGGAGCACCACGTCGTCCACGGCCTCGCCCTCGATGCGGTGCAGGGCAGCCGTCGCGGTGGCGCGGCCCTTCTCGGCGAAGGGCTGGACGACGGTCGTGAGCTCCAGGTCGAGCCAGGGCGTGGGCACACCGTCGAACCCGGCGACGCTCAGGTCGTCGGGCACGGTGAGCCCGCGCCGTCGCGCCTCGATCACCACGGCCGCCGCCTGCACGTCGCTCTGGCACACGACGGCGGTGACGTCGGTCGGCTCGGAGAGGAAGGCCGACGTGAGCTCCTGGGCAGCGGTCAGGTCGCTCACGCACCGGCCGATCCTCACCGCGTCGGGGAACACCTCGCGCAGGCCCGCCTCGCGCTCGCGCTGCGGGTGAGACTCCTGCAGCGTCAAGGTGGCGACCCGTCGGTGACCGAGGTCGTGGAGGTGGGTGGCCACCTCGGCGGCGCCACGGCGGTGGTCGATGTCGATGAACGTCGCGCCGGGCCAGGCGGGGCCCTCGACGACGACGAGCGGCACGCCGCGTGCCACCAGGTCGTCGTACGCCGCCCAGGTCTCCTGGCCGCAGATCTGGTAGATCACCGCGTCGAGGGGGAGCCGGGCGTGCTCGGCGCTGTCGCCCATCAGGAGCAGGCCCAGGCCCTCGTCCTCGAGGACCTGCGAGACCGCGTCCATCATCGGCAGCGCCGCCGGGTCGCGGAACGCCGTGCTCAGCGGGCCGACCGCGATGCCGACCACACCGCTGCGGCCCTGGCGCAGGTTGCGCGCGAGCGGGTTGGGTCCGGTGTAGCCGAGGGACCCGGCCGCCGACAGCACCCTCCCGCGGGTCGCCTCCGAGACCGGCTTGTTGCCGGAGAAGGCGAGGGACGCCGTCGAGAGCGAGACCCCTGCGGCTGCCGCGACGTCGGCCAGCGTCGGGGTGCGACTGGGCTGACGGATTGGACCGGACACAGGGGAGAGGCTACCATCGAATCGATTCGATCGAAACGTTTCGCCTGCCGGGGCGAGACCGTCCGCAAGGAGTGCCGTGGCCACCATGACCGCCGCCCGCAACGCCGTGGGGCTGTCGTTCTTCCTCAACGGCCTGGTCTTCGCCAGCTGGGTGTCGAGGATCCCGGAGGTGCGGTCGAGCTTCGAGCTGAGCAACGGCCAGCTCGGCCTGGTCCTGCTGAGCATCGCGGTCGGTTCGGTCGTCGCCCTGCCGACGACGGGCGCGCTGATCAACGCCTGGGGCACCGTGCGCATCGTGCGCGTCGGTGCCGCCGCGGCCACGCTCGGCATGCTGACCGCTGCGCTCGGACTCGGCCACGTCCTGCCGCTGACGGTGGCGGGCCTGCTGGTCTACGGCCTCGGCATCGGGGTGTGGGACGTCGCGATGAACGTCGAGGGTGCCGAGGTCGAGCGCGGCCTCGCGCGCACGATCATGCCGCGCTTCCACGCCGGCTTCAGCGGCGGCACCGTCGTCGGTGCGTTGCTCGGCGTGCTCCTGATCGAGCTCGGTGTTCCGGCGTCGGCGCACCTCATCGGCATCGTCGCTCTCGCCGTCGTCCTGGTCTGGACGACCTCGCCCTCGTTCTTGCCGGTGGCCGAGGCGCACGAGGAGCAGAAGGTCTCCGCCGCCCGGGCCTGGCTCGAGCCTCGCACCCTGATGATCGGCGTGATGGTGCTGGCGCTCGCGATGACCGAGGGCACCGCCAACGACTGGCTCGCCGTCGCCCTGGTCGACGGGCACGACGTCTCGCACGCGCAGGGGGTCGCCGGGTTCGCGGTCTTCGTGCTGGCCATGACCGCGGGCAGGTTCGCCGGCACGGGCCTCATCGACCGGTTCGGGCGGGTCACGGTGCTGTGGGCGACGATGGCGCTGGCCGGCGCCGGCGTGCTCCTGATCGTCTTCGCCGAGCAGCCCGTGCTCGTCGTGACCGGCATCGTGCTGTGGGGTGTGGGCGCCTCGCTCGGCTTCCCGGTCGGCATGAGCGCCGCTGCGGACGACCCGGTGCGCGCCGCGTCGCGGGTGAGCGTGGTCTCGACGATCGGCTACGCCGCGTTCCTGGCCGGCCCGCCGTTCCTCGGCTTCGTCGGTGACGAGGTCGGCACCCTCAAGGCGCTGCTGGTGGTCGCCGTGCTGCTGATGCCGGCGGCGCTGGTGGTGCCGTCCGCCCGGGAGCAGGGTGCGCGGAAGACGGTCGCAGGACACGCCGCGGGTTAGCGTCACAGGGTGACCACCTCGCGACGAGCCGTCCTCTGCGCACTGCCCGCCCTCGTGCTCGCGGTCGCCGGGTTGTTCCACCCGCACTCGCTGACCCACGCCTCGGCGCCGCGCTGGACGATGCTGCACGTCGCCGGGCTGTTCGTCTTCCCGCTGGTCGGGGTGGCCCTCGCGGCGCTCGTGCGCGGACGGCGGGATCCCGTGGCGTGGTGCGTGGTCCTGACGGCGTACGTCTACGCGACGGCGTACTCCGCACTCGACGTGATCAGCGGGATCGGGGCCGGCTACGTCACCTGGCGGCTGGGGGAGGGTGCTGCGAGGCCCGACGAGGTGCGCTTCCTCTTCGTCATCGGCGGACGGCTCGGCGAGGTGGGCTCGCTGGCGCTGATCGCGTGCGCCGTCGTCGTCGCGGCCGATGCGATCCGACGTCTGGGCATCGCCGCGGCTCCCGGGCTCCTGCTGGTGCCCGGCGCCCTCCTTGTGCACGTCGGGCACATCTTTGCCCCGACCGGCGTCGCGGGGATGGCGATGATCGGGCTGGCGACCGGATGGCTCGCGTGGTGCGCACGTCCCGACCGGGTGTGAGGCCCGCGCGTCAGGTCCGGGAGTACATCAGGGAGCCGGGGGTGTCGAGGCTGTCGCCCGTCTCGAGCAGGGTCTTCAGGCCGGACAGGATCATCGGCCAGCCGCCGTAGAGCTCGGGGTTGGCCTGGTCGGGCAGGCCGTCGTGGATGACGGTCAGTCGGCACGACGTGCCGACGGGCACGATCTGCCAGGTGACCCGCGTGGTGCCCTGGGCCTTCACCTCGTCGCTCCAGAGCGCGTCGAAGCTCTGCACGAGCAGGCGCGGCGGATCGACCTCGATGTTGGTGCCCGACGAGATGTCGACGACTCCGGGGACCCCGGCGGTGTAGTCGGAACCGGGGGTCCAGTCGCTCGAGGTCTGCACGCCGAAGCTGTAGATCGCCCGCTGCTGCGGGTCGGTGATGGCCTCCCACAGCCGCTCGGGCGTGGTCTTGATGTAGACCTCGAACACGGCGGTGCCGGCGGCGACGGGGGCGGTGCCCTCGTGCCAGGAGACGGTCTTCACGTCACTCATGTCCTCATCCTCCAGATAGCTCTTGAGCCCGCTGAGCGTGGCCGCCCAGGGCTCGGCGTACTTGCTCACCCACCGGTCGTGGACGAGGCGGATCGGGACGGGGTTGAGGAAGTGCAGCTTCTCGCGGCCCTGCTTGCGGGTCGTGACCACGCCGGCCTCCTCGAGCACCTTCAGGTGCTTCATGACGCCGAACCGGGTCATCGAGAGCCGCCCCTCGAGAGCTGTGAGGGTCTGGCCGTCCTCCTCGAAGAGCGCGTCCAGCAGTGCCCGACGGGTCGGGTCCGCCAGTGCCTTGAACACCTCGTCCATGGTGCGAAAATAGGTGACCAAATAGTCACATGTCAAGGTCAGTCGTCGAACAGGCTTCGGATGTCGGCAGCCGTGATGCCGGTCGCACTCGCGCCGCCGCCGTCAACCACCTTGGCGAACAGCTCGGCCTTGCGGGCCTTGAGCGCCATCACCTTCTCCTCGATGGTGTCGGTGGCCACCAGCCGGTAGACGTGCACGTGTTTGGTCTGCCCGATGCGGTGGGCGCGGTCGACGGCCTGCGCCTCCGCGGCCGGGTTCCACCAGGGGTCGAGCAGGAAGACGTAGTCGGCCTCGGTGAGGGTGAGCCCGGTGCCGCCGGCCTTGAGGCTGATCAGGAAGACCGGCGCCTCCCCGGCGCGGAACGCCTCGATCACCGCGTCGCGGTCACGGGTCGTGCCGTCGAGGTAGACGGTCGCGATGCCCTCCTCGGTCAGGCGGTCACGCACCCGGCGCAGGAAGCTCGTGAAGGTGCTGAACACCAGCGCACGGTGGCCCTCCGCGGTGATCTCGGCCAGGTGCTCGGTGAGCAGGTCGGTCTTCGCCGAGCCGACCTGCAGGTGGTCACCGTCGACGAGGGCCGGGTCGAGGGCGAGCTGGCGCAGTCGCGTCAGCGCGCTGAAGATCGCGACCCGGTTGCGGTCGAAGTCCTCGACGAGCCCGAGGATCTTCTGTCGCTCCTTGGCCAGGTGGGTGTCGTAGATCCGGCGGTGGCGAGGCGCGAGGTCGACGTCGAGGACCTGCTCCTGGCGCGGTGGGAGCTCGGAGGCGACCAGGTCCTTGGTGCGGCGCAGGAGGAACGGGCGGATCCGGGTGCGCAGACGCTCCAGCGCCAGCTCGTCGCCGTCCTTCTCCACCGGCGTGACCACGACCTCCCGGAACCGCCGGGGGGTGGGGTAGAGGCCCGGCGCGGTCAGGGAGAGCAGCGACCACAGCTCCATCAGCCGGTTCTCGAAGGGGGTGCCCGTCACCGCCAGGCGGAAGTCGGCATCGATGGAGCGCGCCGCGGCGTAGGTCTTGCCCTGGTGGTTCTTCACCTGCTGCGCCTCGTCGAGGACCAGGCCACCCCACCGGCGGGCGGTGAGCTGGTCGCGCTCGAGGCGGAGCATGGCGTAGGTGGTGACCACGACGTCGTGGGACGCGGCGATCGCCGCCACGTCGTCGGTGCGGCGGCGTACGACGCCCACGCGCAGGCCGGGGGTGTGGGTGATCGCCTGCTGGCGCCACGCGGACACGACGCTCGTCGGTGCGACCACCAGGAACGGGTCCGCGGCGCCGCCGGCCCGGGCGTGCTGCACGAGCGCCAGGACCTGCAGCGTCTTGCCGAGCCCCATGTCATCGGCGAGGATCCCGCCCAGCCCGTGCTCGTGGAGGAACGCCAGCCACCAGAACCCGTCGAGCTGGTAGGGGCGCAGGGAGGTGACCAGGCCGACGGGGTCGGGCCGGGGCAGGTCGGTCAGGTCGCGCAGGGCGGTCGCGCGCTCGACCCAGGTGGCGGCCTGTCCGTCGACCACCCCGAGCTCGCCCAGCTCGGCCCACACGCCGAGGTCCGACGTGCCGACGCTGAGGCGGTCGCCGTCGCGCTCGCGCAGCTGGGCGGCCAGCGCCACGAGCTCGTGGAGCCGGGTGAACTCCGCGCGGTCCAGCGAGACGTAGAGCCCGCTGGGCAGGACCAGGAACTCCTCGCCGCGCGTGACCGCCGCCAGCACGGCGGGCAGCGGCACCTGCTCGCCGTCGACGCTGACCTGCACCTCCAGGTCGAGCCAGTCGGTGTGGTCGGGCTGCACCTCGGCGAGCGTGAACGCGACCTCGGGGTCGGAGGTCGACTCCCGGAAGTCGGGGGGCGCGACCTCCTCGACGTCGACGTCGTCGAGCGTGCGGAGGTGGGGGAGGTCGTGCAGGGCCAGGGCGAGCGCGTCCCCTCCGGCGACGGACGTGCTCTCCAGCAGGGCGGCCGGCACGGGTGCCGCGACCTCGCGCTCCCGGTCGAGGTCGCGGAGTCCACCCAGCACGTCGGTGGCGGTGAGGGGGCAGCGCTGGTCGCCGTAGGCCCACCTCCACCCGAGGTCGGCGAGCGTCGAGGAGCGCCACGTGACGACGAGCTCGAGCCGCGGCCGGACCGGGGGCGGCAGCTCCAGCGAGCCGTCGGACGACTCCACCCGCACCCGGCGGGTCAGCGGCGCGACGGCCTCCACGAACGCCTCGCGGTCCTCGGCCTCGGCGACGACCGGGCTCCCGAGCACCAGCTCCAGCACGGACTCCGGACACGGCTCGGACAGCTCCGCCAGCAGCACGTGGTCGCCGTCCACGAGTGCCACGGAGGTGACCGGACGGCCGATCGGGACGACGGTGTCACCGCGGCTGCGACGCTCGCCGAGGCGGATCCAGGCGGCGAGGGTCGGCAGTCCGTCGACCTCGCTGAGGTCCACCACGACCTCGGCCGGCCCGGCGCTGAGCTCGACCGAGGTGATCCCGGCACCGGCGACGAGGGTGACCCCGGCCGCCACCGCTGACCGGAGCGCCGGCACCAGCCGGTCGCCGTAGTCGTCGAGCATCGGAGCCGCTCCCGCCACCAGGTAGGTGTGGCGGGAGACCAGCCCGCGGTGCAGCACCTGCAGCGCCTCGGCCTGCGCGGGCACGAACCGCGACGTCGCGACGGGGCCGGTGAGGTCGCTCCACTCCGCGCCGCTGCGCGCCCAGCCCCGCCGGGCGCCGGGCCGGACCGGCCGCATGGTCAGGTCGCCGGCGGCCCCGCGCGACCACCGGGTGGCGGGTCGCCGGACGAGCTCCAGGCCCAGGCGCTGGCCGGCGAGCGTGGCCCGCGCCCGCGCCTCGAGCTCGTCGCCGAGGCGGTCGAGCCGTCGGCGCCACGGCGACGCCCCGGCCGGCTCGTCGGTGGTGGCGCCGCGCAGGCGGTGGGCCACGGCGGCGCCGTGCTTGCACATCCGTGCGACGGGGCACGTGCACGCGCTGAACACCCAGTCGTCCTCGACGTCGACCTCCGCGTGGAACTGCACGTGGTAGGGCTGCGGAGCGGTGCCGCGGACCAGGGCGGTGGCCGTGAGGCTGCCGTCGGTCTCGTGGACCACGTCGAGCTCCTCCACCGCGTCGGCGTAGTCCCGGGCGCGGACCAGCGTCCCGGCGTCGAAGAACCCGCTCAGGTAGGCGTCGGTGAGTGCGTGTCGGATGTCCATGCCGCGCCCATCGTGGCACCCGACGCCGACAGCCGGCGGGCGTCCTCCACAGGCGTGGCGGGTGTCGGTGTCAGCGCTCGCCGCCGGGCACCCAGAGCACGTCGCCGTCGGCGCGGTTCGCGTGACGGGCGAGGATGAAGAGGAGGTCGGAGAGCCGGTTGAGGTAGGTGATCGCGAGCAGGTTCATCGAGTCCTCGTGCTCGGCCCACGCCGCCCACCCGGCCCGCTCGGCACGGCGCACGACGGTGCGCGCGACGTGGAGGTGGGCGCCACCCAGGGTGCCGCCGTTGAGGATGAAGGAGCGCAGCGCCGGCAGCTCCTCGTTGTAGTGGTCGCACCACGCCTCGAGCCGGTCCACGTAGTCCTGCTCGACGCGCAGCGGCGGGTACTTCGGGTCCGGGACGACGGGGGTGGAGAAGTCGGCGCCGACGTCGAAGAGGTCGTTCTGCACGCGGGTGAGCACCGCGACGAC
Source organism: Nocardioides hwasunensis (assembly GCF_014779665.1). Lineage (GTDB taxonomy): Bacteria > Actinomycetota > Actinomycetes > Propionibacteriales > Nocardioidaceae > Nocardioides > Nocardioides hwasunensis. The sequence goes on from NZ_JACXYY010000006.1 coordinate 227,350, forward strand.
GTCGTCGTCGAGGCTCCCGTCGACCGCCGCATGGGCCAGGGCGACGCCGATGTGGGCGTTGCCCTCGTCGACGCACGCGTAGGCCTCGAGCCGCAGGTCGGTCTTCGAGGTCTCGCTCATGTCGCCGAGCCGGGTCCGACCGGCGTCGCCGGTACGGGTGTAGATGCGCGTCAGGTTGACCATGCTCGGAGCCTACTGGCGAGGACTCGCCGGAAAAGATGAGGCGTGGATGCAACCGTTCGGGGTACAACAACGTCAGTAGGAGTGACAGCAGTCACGCTCGCGGCGTCGGGGGACGTCGGGAAGGGGCACCCGGTGGACATCATCTCGGACGGTCACACCCTGGTCCTGCAGGGCTCCTTCGACGTGCGCAGCACGTGGGAGGTCCGCAACGCGATCTACGAGCGCCTCGAGGCGTTCGACGACGACGTCGTCATCGACATGACCGACGTGACCACCATCGACGCCACCGCCCTGCGCCTGCTCGCCGTCGCCACGCGCGCCGCCTGGCTCTCGGGGCACCACCTCACGGTCCGCAACCCCGGTCCCGCCGTGCGCCGGATGGCCCACCTGACGCGGCTGGCGCACGCGATCGAGGTCGAGCGGGTCGCCGCCACCGCCTGAGGACGGGCGCGCGTCCAGTGGTCGACCCTGAGGTTGTTGTCACACCTCGCACCGGTGACTGATCGTTAACCGCGTCCTACATTGACCCCATGACGGATGCTCCGGCGCAGCACGACCGCCCCGCCAAGGACCGGCCCTGGGTGATGCGCACGTACGCCGGCCACTCCACGGCCGAGGCGTCCAACGCGCTCTACCGCACCAACCTGGCCAAGGGGCAGACCGGCCTCAGCGTGGCCTTCGACCTGCCCACGCAGACCGGCTACGACCCCGACAGCCCGCTCAGTAGGGGCGAGGTCGGCAAGGTCGGCGTACCCGTCCCGCACCTGGGGGAGATGCGCAAGCTGTTCGACGGCATCCCGCTCACCGAGATGAACACCTCGATGACGATCAACGCGGTCGCGATGTGGATGCTGGCGATGTACCAGGTCGTCGCCGAGGAGCAGGCTGGAGCCGTTCCGGGGGGCGACGTCGCCCCCGAGGAGGTCGCCGCCCAGCTGGCCGGGACCACCCAGAACGACATCATCAAGGAGTACCTCTCGCGCGGGACGTACGCCTTCCCGCCCGAGGCGTCGATGCGGCTGATCGCCGACATGATCGCCTACACGGTGCACCAGATCCCGAAGTGGAACCCGATCAACATCTGCAGCTATCACCTGCAGGAGGCCGGGGCGACGCCGACGCAGGAGCTCGCCTACGCGCTGAGCACCGCGATCGCCGTGCTCGACCAGGTCAAGGACGCCGGCCAGGTCTCCGACGACGACTTCGAGAAGGTCGTCGGCCGGATCTCGTTCTTCGTCAACGCCGGCGTCCGCTTCGTGGAGGAGACCTGCAAGATGCGGGCCTTCGTCCGGCTCTGGGACGAGATCACCGCCGAGCGCTACGGCGTCCAGGACGAGAAGATGCGCCGCTTCCGCTACGGCGTGCAGGTGAACTCGCTCGGGCTCACCGAGGCCCAGCCGGAGAACAACGTCCAGCGCATCGTGCTGGAGATGCTCGGCGTGACGTTGTCGAAGAACGCCCGGGCCCGCGCGCTCCAGCTGCCGGCGTGGAACGAGGCCCTCGGCCTCCCGCGACCGTGGGACCAGCAGTGGTCGCTGCGCCTGCAGCAGGTCCTCGCCTTCGAGTCCGACCTGCTGGAGTACGACGACATCTTCGACGGCTCGCACGTGATCGAGGCCAAGGTCGCCGAGCTGGTCGAGGGTGCGCGGGCCGAGATCGACCGGGTGCAGGCGATGGGCGGTGCGATCGCGGCCGTCGACTACATGAAGTCCGAGCTGGTCTCCTCCCACGCCGCTCGCCGGGCCCGCATCGAGTCGGGCGAGGAGGTCATCGTCGGCGTCAACGCCTACGAGACGACCGAGCCCTCTCCGCTCACCGCCGACCTGGACGGCGCGATCATGGCCGCCGACCCCGAGGCGGAGCGGACCGCGCGCACCAGCGTCGAGGCCTGGAAGGCGCAGCGTGACGAGACCGAGGTCGGCGCGGCGCTCGAGGCGCTGGCCGCGGCCGCGAAGACCGACGCCAACCTGATGGCCCCGACCCTCGTCGCGGCTCGCGCCGGCGCGACGACGGGGGAGTGGGCAGCCACCCTGCGCGGCGTCTTCGGGGAGTACCGCGGCCCGACGGGGGTCGCCGGGGCCGTGGTCGCCGAGGCCGGCGCCGAGCTCGCGGCCGTCCGCGAGCGCGTCCGGGCCACCGGTGAGGAGCTCGGCGGGCGGCTGCGGCTGCTGGTCGGCAAGCCGGGCCTCGACGGGCACTCCAACGGTGCCGAGCAGGTCGCGGTCCGGGCCCGCGACGCCGGCTTCGAGGTGATCTACCAGGGCATCCGGCTCACCCCTGACCAGATCGTCGCCGCGGCCGTCGCCGAGGACGTGCACTGCATCGGCCTCTCGATCCTGTCCGGCTCGCACATGGAGCTGGTGCCCGACGTGCTCGACGGGCTGCGCGAGGCAGGCATCGAGGACGTGCCGGTCATCGTCGGCGGGATCATCCCCGACTCCGACGGCAAGCGGCTGCGCGAGCTCGGCGTCGCCGCGGTCTACACGCCCAAGGACTACGGCCTCACCCAGATCATGGACGGCATCGTCGACGTGATCCGCTCGGCCAACGATCTGGACTGAGCCGAGTCGGCGGGACTGGCACACTGCAGCCCATGTCCTCCAGTGCACGACGCGTGATCGTGGTCGGCGCCGGCGTGGTCGGCCTGACGTGCGCGGTGCGCCTGCTCGAGGCGGGGCACCGGGTCGACGTGGTCGCCCGCGACCTGCCGCTCGAGACCACCTCCGCGGTCGCGGCGGCGCTCTGGTACCCCTACCGGGCACTGCCCGAGGACCGCGTGACCGCGTGGTCCGCGACGTCGTACGCCGCGCTGGAGCAGCTGGCCGCCGACGAGGCCTCCGGCGTCCGGATGCTCACCGGCACCGAGGTCCTGGCCGACCCGCAGCCAGACCCGTGGTGGCGCGACGCGGTGCCTGAGCTCGACCGGGAGACCTCGCTGCCGCCGGGGTACGCCGACGGCTGGACGTTCGTCAGCCCGGTGCTCGACATGCCGGTCCACCTGCGCTGGCTCGTCGCCCGGATCGAGGAGCTGGGCGGCACGCTCACCCGGATGAACCTCTCCGCGCTGCCCGACGACGGCAGCCTGGTCGTCAACGCGACCGGACTCGGGGCGCGCCACTTCGGTGCCGACCCGTCGGTCACGCCCGTGCGCGGCCAGGTCGTGGTGCTCGAGCAGGTCGGGCTCGAGCGCTGGACCCTCGACAGCGGCGCGGGCGGTGGCGGCCCGATCTACGTCGTGCCGCGCGGATCCGAGATCGTGGTCGGCGGGACGGACGTCGAGGGGGAGTGGAGCCGTACGCCCGATCCCGCCGTCGCCGACGAGATCCTGCACCGGGCGACCGCGCTCGTGCCCGAGATCGAGGGAGCTCGGGTGGTGCGGCACAAGGTGGGACTGCGACCGGCGCGGCCGTCGGTCCGGCTGGAGCGGGTGGGCGAGGTGATCCACTGCTACGGCCACGGCGGCGCCGGGGTCACGATGGCGTGGGGGTGTGCCGACGACGTCGCGGACCTGGCCGGTGGCTGACCTGCAGTGTGCGGCGCGCGTGCTCGTGGCGCGGCACGGTGCAGCCGACTACGAGACCGAGCTGCTCAGCGACGACGGCGGCTGGCTCAGCACGGTGGGCAGGGAGCAGTCGCGCGAGCTGGGGACGTCGGTCGCCGGAGAGCGGATCGCCGCGGTGTGGTGCAGCTCGATGTCCCGGGCGGTGCAGACGGCCGAGATCGCGGCCGGCGTCCTGGGCGTCGCCGTCGTCGTGCGCGAGGGCCTGCGCGAGATCAGCGTCGGTGACCATGCGGGTGAGACGGGTGACCCCGACCCGTTTCGCGCGGCGTTCGGCTCGTGGCTCGCCGGCGACCTCGAGGCCCGGATCCGTGGCGGCGAGAGCGGCGCGGAGGTGGTCGGCCGGGTGGCCCGGGTGCTCGACGAGATCGCCGACACGCATCGAGGGGAGGCCGTGCTGGTGATCAGCCACGGCGGCGCGATCTGCTCGGCCGTACCGATGCTGGCGACGAATCTGGTGCCGGACCACGCGCTCGACCAGCCGCTCGGCAACTGCGCGGTGGTGGCGCTCGAGGGTCATGAGGGCGGTTGGGTCGCGCGCTCGTGGGCCGGCGCCGATCTCGACCGGTGACGAACAGGTAAGCCTTGCCTAACCGTCGTGTACGCTGCCGGTCGTGGGATCCAAGAGTGCTGCGAAGAAGGGCAAGGCGAAGGTCGCCAAGCTGCCCAAGAAGAAGTGCTGCGTCTCCACCACCCGCTGCAAGCGCTGCCCCATCCGGATGCTCAAGGAGGGCACGCTGCCCTCGGGCTACACCGTGAAGAAGCGCAGGCTGGTGAAGGTCGAGGTCACGACCGGCTCGAAGAAGTCCGGCAAGAAGGGTGCCACGAAGGCTGCTTGAGCCCGGCCCGGCCACGTCCTGGGCGGTGGTCGTCCGTAGGACCGACCGCGCACCATGACGTCACGACGTAGCGTCATGGCGGTCGGTTGCTCGGACGCCCCGTGGCCATGACGTCCCGGTCAGCGCTGGAGAGCGACGGCCCACAGCACGGCCGCGATGACCAGCATGACGGCCAGCGCGATGCCCATGCGGCGGGCCATCCCCTTGATCCACAGCGACATCACCGTCTCGGGCTGCCCGGTGCGGCTCAGCGGCACGGCATCGACCACCGCCCGCGGCTCGATGGGCCCGTAGACGTGCGGATAGGTGTCGTCGCCCACCGGGTCCATCCGCACCTCCGACGTGAGCCGGGTCGGGTCGATCGTGAGCAGCACCAGGTCCTCGGCCAGTGACCGGTAGTAGCGCTCGAACACGCCCGGCACCTGGTCACGCCTGCTGGCGTGGATGAAGCCCTCCTCCTCGAGCGTCCGACCGACGGTCGAGGTGGCGTAGGTGCCGGTGCCGAGCGCGGTCCTCCACTCGGAGGCCGTGGCGATGTGGAAGATGCGCTCGGGCACGGCGTTGCTCACCGGGCGAGACTAGCGCCCGCCCCGACCAGTCCGGGACCTCAGCAGTAGAGGTTGCCGCCCGGGTCGACGCCGAGGATCTGGGCGAACCGGAGGTAGGTGTCGACGCGGCTCTGGACCTGGCCGGGGTTGCCGCCGTCGCACTCGAGGGACCCGTTGATGCTGCGGATCGTGCCGCCGAACCCCTGGGCGCTGATGGCGTCGTGGGCAGGCATGTTGTTGGGTCCGGACTGCGTCATCCAGTACCAGACGCCGGTCTGCCAGGCGACGGACGCGTCGTTCTTGACCAGGTCGGGGTTGTTGAGCAGGTCGATGCCGAGCGCGTCGCCGGCGGCCTTGTAGTTGAAGTTCCAGCTCAGCTGGATCGGCCCGCGACCGTGGTACGCCGATTGGCCGGCGGGGCAGCCGTAGGGCTGGGTGGTGTCGCAGTAGAGCGGCCAGTTGGACTGGTCGATCTCCTCGACGTAGCGCAGCTGACCCGACTCGTGGTCGATGTTGGCGAGGAACGCGGCCGCCTCGCGGAGGCGCTGGGTGTCGTCGCCGGTGCCGGTGAAGGCGGGGAACTTCCCGGCCGCGTCGAGCAGACCGGAGTAGGTGTAGAAGGCGATGCGCGAGGGGAACATCTCGTTGAACTGGGCCTCGCTCACCGGGAACCCGGCCAGCTGCGTGCTGGCGACCGGCGCCGGGGCGGACGCCGCCCCGTCCGGAGCGGCGCTCGAGCTCGACGCTGAAGCGAGGGGTGCGGACAGGGCTGCGGCGAGGGCCAGCGCCGAGAGCACCCCGGTGCGTCGGTGCGGGCGAGAGAGGCGGGTCGTGGGTCGGTCGTGGCGTCGCATGAGCGATCTCGCTTCCGTCAGGTGGTGGACCCGAGATGGCCACCACGTCGACCGTAGCGGGGATCGAGCACGTGCGCGGGACCGATTACTGCAGAGCCCTGACGAACCCCCGGGCGGAGCGAGTGCCGTCAGAAGAGGCGGTGCTCGGCGTCGTCCATGCCGCGCAGCGCGTCGTAGTCGACGAGGGCGCACGCGATGCCGCGGTCGGTGGCCAGCACCCGGGCCTGCGGCTTGATCTCCTGCGCGGCGAAGATCCCGCGGACCGCTCCCTTGCGGGTCAGCGCGGGGTCCCGGTTGAGCAGGTCGAGGTAGCGGGTGAGCTGCTCGACGCCGTCGATCTCGCCCCGCCGCTTGATCTCCACCGCGACCGACAGGCCGCCGGCGTCGCGGCACATCAGGTCGACCGGGCCGATGGCGGTCATGAACTCGCGGCGGACGAGGGTGAGGCCTTCCGCGAGGGTCGCGGGGTGCTCGGCGAGCAGCTCCTGGAGGTGCTTCTCCACCCCGTCCTTCTGCAGGCCGGGGTCGACGCCGAGGTCGTGCGAGGTGTCGTGCAGGACCTCGTCGATGAGGATGCGCAGGGTGTCGTCGGACTTGGTCGCCGAGACCAGCCACTCCGCGCGACCGTCCTCCGCGACACCCTCGCGCACCGTGCACGGTGGCGACATCCAGTTGAGCGGCTTGTAGGAGCCGCCGTCGGAGTGGATCAGCACCGAGCCGTCCGACTTGAGCATCAGGACACGGGTGGCGAGCGGCAGATGGGCCGAGAGCCGTCCGGCGTAGTCCACCTGGCAGCGTGCGACGACGATCCTCACGACGGGCGAATCTACAGTGGCCGTGTGAGCGAGCCCGCGACCCACCACGACGTACGCCCGGCGCGTGCGCGCGACCTGCCGCTGCTGGCCGCGATCGAGGACTCCGGCGTCCCCGTGTTCGAGGCCGTCCTCGGTGACCTCGCCGGCGACCCGCTGGCGGCGCCGGCGAGCAGCGGCGAGGACCGCGCTGCCCAGCCCGGCTTCGTGCTGGTCGCGGGCGATCCGGCGGTCGGGTTCGCCCACGTGCGCTTCCTCGAGTCCCACGCGCACCTCGACCAGCTCTCGGTGCACCCCGACCACGCACGCCGGGGTGTGGGTGCCGCGCTGCTCGAGGCCGCGGCCGAACGGGCGGCCGTGAAGGGGCACGGCTCGCTCACCCTGACGACGTACGCCGACATCGCATGGAACGCGCCCTTCTACGCGCGCCACGGGTTCGTCGAGCTCGCCGACGACGAGCCGCGCACCGCCACCCAGCTCGCCATCTCCGAGGCCGAGGAGCGCCTCGGCCTGGGCCGGCACGGTCGTCGGGTCTGGATGCGCCGCGTGCTGCGCTCGCACCGCACCACCGCCGAGCTGACGGCGTTCCTGCCGGTCCTCGACTCCCGGCCCCGCGACGTCGGGGTGCTGCGCGCGGTGGTCCGACGTCCGGCCACGGGGGAGCGCGAGGTGCTGGAGGTGGGACACCTCGACGTGGCCGACGGTCTCGTCGGGGACAGCTGGGCGGCGCGCGGCAGCCGGCGTACGCCGGACGGCTCGGCGCACCCCGACATGCAGCTCAACGTGATGAGCCACCCGCTCGCGGAGTTCCTCGCCCGCGACCCCGAGCGCGAGCGGCTCGCCGGCGACCAGCTGTTCGTCGACCTCGACCTCTCCCACGACAACCTGCCGGCGTGGACCGAGCTGCGCATCGGTGGAGCCGGCGGCGCGGTGATCGTGGTGACCGACCAGCCGCACAACGGCTGCGCCAAGTTCATCGCGCGCTTCGGCAAGGACGCGATGAGCTTCGTCAACGGCCCCGCGGGCAAGCCGCGGCGCCTGCGCGGGCTCTGCGCCAAGATCGTCCGGTCGGGCTCGATCCGCCCGGGCGACGAGGTCGTGGTGGTGCGTCCGCAGGGCTGATCGCAGCGGCCCGAGACGTGACGGGTACCACATCCCAGGGGGCACGTCAGCGTGGGAGCATGCGGGACATGACTGACGCTACTCGCGAGTTCGGCACTGTCGGCGTGATCGGCCTCGGCACGATGGGCGCCGGCATCGCCGAGGTGTTCGCCCGCAACGGGCACACGGTGATCGGGGTCGAGGTCAACGTCGCCGGGGTGGACCGCGGCCGCCAGCACCTGGAGCACTCGACGGCGCGTGCGGTGAAGCGCGAGAAGATCACTGCGGCCGAGCAGGCCGAGATCCTGGGCCGGATCACGCTCACCACCGAGATGGCCGAGCTCGCGTCGGCCGACCTGGTGGTCGAGGCCGTCGTCGAGTCGCTCGAGGTCAAGAAGTCGATCTTCCGCACGCTCGACGGCATCGTCGGTCCCGACGCGGTCCTCGCGACCAACACCTCCTCGCTCAGCGTCACCGAGATCTCCACCGCCAACTCGAGTCCCGGCCGGGTGGTCGGCGTGCACTTCTTCAACCCCGCGCCCGTGCAGGACCTCGTCGAGATCATCCGCACCGTCGTGACCGAGCCCGACGTGCTGGCCGACGTGCACGCGCTCCTCGTCAGCCTCGGGAAGAATCCCGTGGTCTGCGGCGACAAGGCCGGCTTCATCGCCAACACCCTGCTCTTCGGCTACCTCAACCACGCGGTCTCGATGTACGAGGGCCGGTACGCCTCGCGCGAGGACATCGACGCCGCCATGCGCTTCGGCTGCGGCTACCCGATGGGACCGCTCGCGCTGCTCGACCTGATCGGTCTCGACACGGCCTACGAGATCCTCGACACGATGTACAAGCAGGGACGTGACCGGCTGCACGCACCGGCGCCGATCCTCAAGCAGTACGTCACGGCCGGGCTGCTGGGCCGCAAGTCGGGGCGTGGCTTCTACACCTACGAGGCCCCGGACTCGCCCGTCGTGGTCGCCGACGCCCAGACCCCCGGGGAGGACGACAAGCCGCAGCTGCGCCACGACATCTCGCTCGTGGGTGTCGTCGGCACCGGCACGATGGCCTCGGGCATCGTCGAGGTCTTCGCCAAGGCGGGCTACGACGTGCTCTTCGCCGGTCGGGGCCAGGACAAGGTCGACGGTGTGGTCGCCACGATCACCCGCAGCTTCGACAAGCAGATCCAGCGGGGCCGCGCGACCGAGGAGCAGAAGGCCGAGGTGCTGGGTCGGCTGCGCGGCACGACCTCGCTCGACGACCTCGCCGACGTCGACCTGGTCGTCGAGGCGATCGCCGAGGACCTCGCGATCAAGACGACGCTGTTCGAGAACCTCGACGAGATCTGCACGGGGGGCCGGGGCGGCACCGGCGCGATCCTGGCCACGACCACGTCGTCGCTGCCGATCATCTCGATGGCGACCGCCACCAAGCGGCCCCAGGACGTCATCGGCATGCACTTCTTCAACCCCGCCGCGATCATGAAGCTGGTCGAGGTGGTCTCGACGGTGGCGACGGACGAGTCCGTCACCGAGACCGTGCTCGCCCTCTGCGACCGGGTCGGCAAGGTGGCGGTGCGGTGCGGTGACCGGGCAGGGTTCATCGTCAACGCGCTCCTCTTCCCCTACCTCAACGACGCGGTGAAGATGCTCGAGGCGCACTACGCGACCGCCGACGACATCGACACCGCGATGAAGCAGGGCTGTGCGCTGCCGATGGGCCCCTTCGAGCTGCTCGACGTGGTCGGCAACGACGTCTCGCTGGCCATCCAGAGGGAGCTCTACCTCGAGTTCCGCGAGCCGGGCTTCGCGCCCGCTCCGCTGCTCGAGCACCTGGTCACCGCCGGCTACCTCGGTCGCAAGACCGGCCGCGGCTTCCGGGACTACAGCGCGCGCTGACGGCGCCTCAGTCCAGGCAGAACTCGTTGCCCTCGGGGTCGGCCATCACGAGGTGGCCGTGCGTCATCGGTGGCGCCGGCTCGTGCCGCGCGACGCGGGTGGCCCCGATCGCCACGAGCCGCTCGCTCTCGGCCTCGAGGGCGGCCATCCGCTCCTCGCCCTGGAGCCCGGGCGCGGCGCGCAGGTCGAGGTGGACGCGGTTCTTCGCGACCTTGTCCTCGGCCACCTGCTGGAAGAACAGTCGAGGCCCGACGCCGTCGGGGTCCTCGGCGGCCGAGGCCGAGTTCCACTGCGACTCGGGCACGCCCGCCTCACGGAGGAAGTCGTGCCACGCGTCGAACGGGTCCTGGCCGGCCGCGAGCTCGCGCCCGGGCGGCGGGGGGTTGACGTAGCCCATCGCGTCGGCCCAGAAGCGCGAGAGCCTCTCGGGGTCGTGGGCGTCGAAGGTCACCTGGATGGTCCGGCTCATGCGCTCATCCTGCCGCGACCCCCCGACAGTCGGCCCACGCGAGCGGTGGTCGCGCTCAGCGGTGATCGACGACGAGGGCCGCGAGGCGGGCGCGGGTGTTGATGTCGAGCTTGCGGTAGATGTGGGTGAGGTGGGCATCGACCGTGCGTGGTGACACGAAGAGCTCCTCGGCGATCTGCCGGCTGGTCAGTCCGTGCGCCACTCGCTCGGCGACCTGTCGCTCGGCCGCGGTCAGGGTGTCGAGCACCGACGCGGGCGCAGAGGTCGGACGCGTGAAGACGGCGGTGACGAGCCCGACCGCGTCGGCGGACAGGTCGTCGCCGTCGATCCATGCCTCGGGAGCACGGCTCGCCGCGACGACGTCGAAGTCGGCGGAGTAGCCCCATCGCACGGCCATCCGCGGGGCCCGCAGGGCGAACGCGGCCGCGGCGAGGGAACGGGCCTCGGGGAGCTCGCGCGCCCGGGCGACCGCCGCCAGACCGTCCAGGACGTCGGCCGCACGCAACGGCAGCCTCATGACGCGACAGCTGTCCAGGGCGGTGAGGTACGTCGTGGTCGCCTGGTCGAGGTCGCCGAGCTGCACGAGCGCACGACCGAGCAGCAGCCGAGCCTCGACGGCGTCGCGACCCAGGCGGGCAGAGTCGGCCAACGCCACGACGTCGGCAGCGAGGCCGGCCGCCTGGCGGGCCTCGCCGCGCAGGAGCAGGTCACGCCCGTCCTGCGCCAGCACGGGGAGACGGACCGCCCAGGGCAGCGTCTCGCGCACCACGTCGGACCCCGGCCAGGTCGGGTCGATGCCCCGCAGCAGCGTCTCGGCGAGCAGGCCGACCCGGTCCTCGGCGAGCTCGCGTGCCTCGAGCACCACGGCGCGGGCGCCCGCCACGGCCTCCGCGGTGCGGCCCTGCTCGAGGGCGATCCGCGCCAGGACCGTGCGCGCGGACAGGTCGATCCACCGCTCGTCACGTGAGATGCGCGCCGGCATCGCGTCGGCGGCGGCCTGGGTGGCCTCCGCGAAGCGACCCTGGGACGCATAGAGGTCGGCAAGGGTGCGCGTGGCCTGGCGGCTGATCGATCCCTCGGGATCGAGGCTGATCGCGCGCCGTGCCTCGCTCTCGGCACTCTCCAGGTCGCCCGCGTCGAGGTGCATCTCGGCGCGGATCGACGCGGTCTTGGCGAGCTGCTCCTCGGGGCGCGGCGCGGCGGAGGCGTGCTGGTCGGCGCGGTCGAGCAGCCACAGCCCCTCGTAGGTACCGCGCACCTCCGAGGCCGCGATGCCGGCGCGGCGGGCGACCTGGGCGCCGATGTCCGAGGGACCGTCACCGCTGGCGAGCGCGCCCTCGAGGATCTCGACCGCCTCGCGCGCCCGCATCGAGGTGTAGAGGGAGGAGAAGATCCGGTTGGCCACCGAGTAGCCCTCGGCCCGCGTCTCCGGCCGCGCGCACGCCGTCAGCACCGCGTGCCGCATGGCGGGCAGGTCTCGCAGCCATGCGGCGTCGGCGGCTCCGTAGTTGTCGTGCGCGGGTGCATGGGCCTGCGCCCAGGTGAGCAGCCCGGCGTCGACGCAGGCGCGGTCCTCGGGACGCGCCAGCGCGCGCGCCCGGCCGCGGATGGGGGAGAGCATGTCGAACTGGCCGCGCTGGTCGACCTCGAGCAGGCTGCGGCGGACCAGGTCGCCGGCGAGCTCGGCCGCCTCCGGGACAGGGACGTCGAGCACCCGGGCGAGCACCTCGAGCCCGACGGGGAAGTCGAGCACGCCGATGCGACGCAGGGCGGTCGCGCTCGCGTCGTCGAGCAGGTCGTGCGCGGAGTCGACGGCCTGGTCGAGGCTGACGGTGGACATCGCGTTGCTGAGGCCCACCAGTGCCGACTGCACGGCGACCTGCTCGATCAGCAGCGGCAGGCCACCGGTGGCGCTGAGGAGTCGGTGCACCTCGTGCGCCTGCGTCACCAGGTCGACCCGCTGTCCGCCCGCGGACCGGATCCGGCGCAGGAACAGCTCGACGGCGGGGCCCTCGAGCGGTGCCAGGACGTGCGGCACCGGCAGCGGCCCGACGCGGACGACGGACTCGTGGGGCTGACCGGCGGTCGTGCGCGCGGTCACCACCACACGCGCGTGCGTCGTCCGGTCCAGCATCGCCTGGAGCACCGGGCCGGCGCCGGTCGCGTCGAGGTCGAGCCCGTCGAGGACGAGCAGGCAGTCCTGCCCGTCGACCGCACGGCCGAGCGCCCCGCTGAGGGAGTCACCCGGCGCGGTCTCGGCGTCGAGGCTCGCCAGCGCCGCAGCGAGCACGTCGTCGAGGCCGTGCAGGCTGCGGGCGTCGACCCACGACACGGCCGCCGCACCGGCGATCGCGTGGCGCACGACGAGGGTCTTCCCGCTGCCGGGCGGCCCCACGACGGTGACCCACCGCGACTCCTCCAGGGCCTCGCCCAGCGCGCGCTGGACGTCGTCTCGACCGAGGCACGGGGACAGCACGGAATGAATCTATCCCGCGACGTAGGCCAGATAGGTAGGACTACGGATGCTGTCACCGGTGGTTTCGCGGGAGCCTTCTCGTACGCCGAGGGCGACGGGACCGCACGAGGGGATGGTCCCGCGGCCCACCGGCCGCTTCTCAGAGCAGGCCGCACACCATCGGGGGGTGGTGGGCGGCCTGTTCTTTGCGTCCGTACCCTGTGGCGATGGAGCGACTGCACACCACGGTCCTGGGCGAGCGCGGACCGGTCGTCGCGTTCTGCCACGGTCTGTTCGGCCAGGGGAAGAACTGGACGCAGATCGCCAAGGCGCTGAGCACCGACCACCGGGTGCTGCTCCTCGACATGCCCAACCACGGGCGCTCGCCGTGGACGGAGAGCTTCGACTACCTCGAGCTCGCCGACCTCGTCGCCGCGGAGCTCGAGGCGCAGGCGGACGGGGGCGGGGCCGTCGCCCTCGTCGGGCACTCGATGGGCGGCAAGATCGCGATGTGCCTGGCTCTGCGCCGTCCCGACCTCGTCGAGCGGCTCGCCGTGGTCGACGTCGCGCCCGTGGCCTACGACAGTGGGCGGGAGTTCGTGGGCTACATCGAGACGATGCGCGGGCTGGACCTCACCGCTCTGGAGAGCCGCGGCCAGGCCGAGGAGGCGCTGCGCGAGGCCGTGCCCAACCCGGTCGTGCGCAGCTTCCTCCTGCAGAACCTCCGCCGCACCGACGACGGCTGGCACTGGCAGGTGAACCTCGACCTGCTGGGTGCGCGGATGGACGACCTGGTCGGCTGGCCGCGCGAGGCGCTCGGCGAGGCGACGTACGACGGTCCGGTGCTGTGGGTCGGCGGTGCGCGATCGGACTACATCGACGACGCGCACGCCGGCGAGATGGACCGACGTTTCCCGCGCAACCGACGGGTGCTGGTCAAGGACGCGGGCCACTGGGTGCACTCGGAGCAGCCGGAGGTCTTCCTCGAGGTGCTGCGCCGCTTCCTGCCCCAGTCGTCGCCGTCGTGAGGTCCGCTCAGGCCCGCTGGCGCGCCCGGTAGGCGGCCACCGCCTCGCGGTTGCCGCAGGTCGTCGAGCAGTAGCGACGCGAGCGGTTGCGGGACAGGTCGAGCACCACGTCGTCGCAGTCGTCGGCCGCGCACCAGGCCAGGCGCGACATCTCGTCCGAGCGGATCACGTCGACCATCGCCATCGCCGTCTCGACCACGAGCCGCTGGTCGAGCGGCCGGTCGGGGTCGACGGCGTGCAGGTGCCAGTCCCAGGTGTCGTGGCGGCGCAGCTGGGGGAGGGCCCGCGCCCGGGCGAGCATGTCGTTGACCAGCTCGGCCGCCTCGTCGCGCTCGGCGAGCAGCAGGGTGCGCAGCGCAGGACGCAGGCGGCGTACGGCGTCGAGCTCGGCCGAGGTCCGCTCGTGCCGACCGGTGAACCTCCAGCCCTCCACGAAGGCGGTGAGGTCCTCCACCGAGCCGAGCGGCTGACCGGGCTCGTCGGTGGAGTTGACCACGGCGACCGCTGCCTGCAGCGCCGCATCGGTGTCATCCGTGAAAAGCATGTTGACACATTACACGAACCACGCCTAGCGTCATGACCGTGACGCTCTTGACTCATGACACGGCCCGCTCTCGGACGTCCGTCGGCCTGACCCTGGCCGTGGCGTCGGCGACGTCGTTCGGGCTGTCCGGCGCCCTGGCCCGCGGACTGCTCGACACCGGGTGGAGCGCGGGCGCGACGGTCGGTCTCCGGATCGGCCTGGCGGCTCTCGTGTTGCTGGTTCCGGGGGTGCTGGCCCTGCGCGGGCGGTGGCACCTGGTGCGTGCCAACGCGGGCCTGATCGGGATCTACGGCCTGGGTGCCGTGGCCGGAGCACAGCTGTGCTTCTTCTACGCCGTGACCTACCTGCAGGTGAGCGTCGCGCTGCTGCTCGAGTACACCGCACCGGTCGCCGTCGTGATGTGGCTGTGGCTGCGCCACGGTCACCGCCCCGCCCGCCTCACGGTGGTGGGTGCGGCGATCGCCGCGGCCGGGCTGGTGCTCGTGCTCGACGTCGCCTCTGGCGCGGAGCTCAGCACCGTCGGCGTCCTGTGGGCGCTCGGCGCCATGCTGGGCGTCACGACGTACTTCATCATCTCCGCCGACGAGGACAACGGACTGCCCGGCATCACCCTCGCTGCGGGTGGCCTGCTGGTGGGCGGGGCGATCCTCCTGGCGGCGGGCGCCAGCGGCGTGCTGCCGTTCCACGCCTCGACGGCAGACGCGGTCTACGACGGACGCACCGTCGTGTGGTGGGTCCCCGTGGTGGCGCTCGGCCTGGTGACCGCCGCCTTCTCCTACGTCACCGGGATCGCCGCCGGGCGGCGGCTCGGCAGCAGGCTGGCCTCGTTCGTCGCGCTCGGCGAGGTGCTGGCGGCGGTGGTGTGGGCGTGGCTGCTGCTCGGTGAGCTCCCGCGACCGGTCCAGCTCGCCGGCGGCCTGCTCGTGCTGGCCGGAGTGGTCGTGGTCAAGCTGGGGGAGGGGCGGGCGCCGCTGGCGGTCGAGCCCCTGCCGGAGACCGTCAGCGAGCGTCCTGTCGGGTGAGGAACACCTCGCGGTGCAGCACCAGGAGGGCCGCCGCGACCGGCACCGCCAGCAGCGCTCCGACGATCCCCATCAGCGAGCCGCCGACGAGCGCGGCGATCACCGTGATGGCGCCCGGGATGTCGACCGCCCGCTTCATGATCCGCGGGGAGATGAGGTAGGACTCGAGCTGCTGGTAGGCGATGTAGTAGATGGCGGCGACCACGGCGACGGTGGGGGAGACCGTCAGGGCCAGCAGCGTCATGATCACGCCGCTGACGATGGCGCCCAGGATCGGGATGAGGCTGAGCAGCCCGACGATGAAGGCCAGCGCGAAGCTGTAGTCGCCCAGGCCCACGACCCAGGTGAAGAGCAGCGTGCTGATGCCCGCGCACGTCGCGACGAGGAACGCGCCCGAGACGTAGGCGCCGGTGCTGCGGATGATCTTGTCGCCCAGCTCGCTCACGCGCGGCCGGCGCGAGGCAGGGGCGAGGCTGTAGCCGGCGTGCTTGATGCTCGGCAGCGAGGCCAGGAAGTAGATCATCAGCACCAGCACGATGAAGGTGTTGGTGAGCACCGAGAGGACGGCGAGGCCGAAGCCGAGCGCGCCGCCGAAGACCCGCTGGGTGAAGTCGGCGTCGGTGACGTAGGCCTGCAGCCGGTCGATGACGTCGTAGCGCTCGTCGAGCTGCTGGATGGAGTCGTTGCGCTGGAGCTCGCCGAACCAGCCGGGCGCGTTGCGGGTGATGAGCGCGATCTGCTCGCTGATCACCGGTGCGACGGCGCTGACGAAGAGCCACAGCACGCCGAGGACGACCGACAGCACGAGCACCACCGAGATGCCACGTCGTACGCCGCGGCGCATGAACCACTCGACGACCGGGTTGAGGCCGACTGCCAAGAACATGGCCAGCACCAGCAGCACCAGGATGGAGGAGATGCTGAAGAGCTGGTTCATCAAGAACACCGCGACCAGCACCCCGAGCGCTCCGAAGAAGCCGATGTTGAACGGGGAGTGGCGCAGCAGGGTCACCGCAGGGACCAGGTGCTCCGGGGGCGGGGCGGGGTAGGACGGCGCGGACGGGCTCACCACCAGGTCGGTGGCGTTGTCGATCTGCTCGGCCAGGGCGGCGGCAGACTCGACGGTCTCCTCGGCGGCCTCCTGGGCGATCTCCGCCGCGGTGTCGGCCCGCTCGGCAGCCGACTCCGCGCGCTCCGCGGCCTCGACCGCCTCGGCGGCGACGGCCTCGTCGCCGGCCTCCCCGGCCTCCCCGGCCTCGTCGGGCGGCGCGTCGCTCAGGACTCGTCCTCGCCGAATCCTGCGACGACGTCGCGCAGGGCGCCGAGCTGGGCGGTGATGGCGTCGCGACGCCGGGTGACGCGGTCGACCTCGGCCTGGATGTTGGCCAGCTCGCGCTCGGCCTCGGCTGCCTTCGTGGCGGTGATGGAGTCGGCCTGGGTCCGGGCGGAGGCGACGACCTGCTCGGCCTCGCGGCGGGCCCGGGTGAGCAGGCCCTCGGCCTCGCTCTGCGCCTGCTGACGGTGCGTGTTGGCCTGGGAGGTGGCCTCCCGCGCGCGCTGCTCGGCGGCCGTGGCCCGGCCCTCGGCCTCGGTGACCAGCCGCTGGGTCTCGGCGGTGGCGCTGCTGTGGTGCTCGGCGGCCTCGCGTGCGAGCCGCTCCTTCTCCACGGCGAGGATCCGGCGGGCCTCCTGCACCTCGCGGTCGGCGGCCGCACGGGCCTGCTCGGCCTCGCGGGTCGTGGTCACGCGCAGCTCGTTGGTCTCCTGCTGGGCGGCGAGCCGCAGCTGGTCGGCCTCACGGCGGGCGGAGGCGAGGAGGTCCTCGGCCTCGGCCTTGGCCAGCGAGCGCTCGGTCTCGGCGTCGGCGGTCAGGCGCGCGCGCATCTCGTCGAGCTCCTTGAGCTGCACCAGCCGCATGTCGTCGGCCTCACGGGCGGCATCGGCACGGATGCTGGTCGCGTCGCGATCGGCGCGCTGGCGGATCTCCGCGGCCTCGCGGTGGGAGGCCTCGCGCACGTCGGCGGCCTCGTCCTCGGCCAGCTTGAGCATGGAGGTGGCGCGCCCACCGAGTCCGGCGTACGTCGGGTTGGCGTTCTCGTGCAGCTCGGCGCGCGCCCGCTCCAGCTCGGTCTCGAGCTCGATGACGCGCTGCTCGCTGCTGGCCAGGCTGGTGGCCAGCCCGGACTTCTCGGTCTGCAGCTGGCCGACCCGCTGCTCGACGGCGGCCTTGTCGTAGCCACCGCGGCGCACGACCGGCAGCGGCTCGGCAGGGGCCGGGGTCGCGGCCGGCATCGGCGCCGACGTCGGCCTCGGCGCGGGTGCGGACGTCTGCGTGGACCTCGGGGCGGCAGGCGGGATCACCGGGTTCTTCCGGGTGGCGTCGGCCGGTGCGGCCGGAGCGGGGGCGGCCATCGGCGAGGGGCTCGCGGGGGGTGCGGTCTGCTCGACGGGCCTGGTCGCGGTGTCGGCGCTCGCATCAGCAGGTCTCGCGGCGGGCTGGGCCTGCTGCGGAGCGTCCTGCGGGACCACCGGCAGCACCTGGGTCTCCTCGCCTCCGTCGTCGGAGGACTCCGGCTCGTCGAAGATGGACAGGCCCTTGTCGGAGCTCATGCGGGGCACCCTCTCTCAGGTCGTGCGGACTGCTCGTGCTGTGCAGCCCCAGTGTTGCCGATGCCCCTCAAACATCACACCCCGGCTCGCGGGCACTCGGTGTTTGTTGGCGCGAGCCGGGGTGTGAGGAGGTGTAGCCGGTGGTTCAGACCCCGCGGAACCGGTTGATCGCGGTCTCGTGGCGCGCGCGCATCTCCCCGTCGAGGACACCGAGACCCGGCTCGGGCGCCAGGCACAGCACGCCGACCTTGCCCTGGTGGGCGTTCTGGTGGACGTCGAGCGAGGCCTGCCCGACCTCGTCGAGGGTGTAGGTCCGCGACAGGGTCGGGTGGATCTTGCCCTTGGCGATGAGGCGGTTGGCCTCCCACGACTCCCGGTAGTTGGCGAAGTGGCTGGAGATGATGCGCTTGAGGTTCATCCACAGGTAGCGGTTGTCGTACTCGTGCATGTAGCCCGAGGTGGAGGCGCAGGTGGTGATGGTGCCGCCCTTGCGGGTGACGAAGACCGAGGCGCCGAAGGTCTCGCGGCCCGGGTGCTCGAAGACGATGTCGATGTCCTCGCCGCCGGTGAGCTCACGGATGCGGGCGCCGAAGCGCTTCCACTCCTTCGGGTCCTGCTGCGTGTTGTCGTCGTTCCAGAACTTGTAGCCCTCCTCGGAGCGGTTGATGATCAGCTCCGCGCCCATGCTGCGGGCGATGGCGGCCTTCTCCTCGTTGGAGACCACGCAGACCGGGGTGGCGCCGCCGTTGAGGGCGTACTGGGTGGCGAACCCGCCGAGTCCGCCGGAGGCGCCCCAGATGAGGACGTTGTCGCCCTGCTTCATGTCGCCGCCGTTCTTGCTGACGAGCTGGCGGTACGCCGTGCAGTTCACGAGGCCGGGGGAGGCGGCCTCCTCCCACGTCAGGTGCTCGGGCTTGGGCATCAGCTGGTTGGCCTTGACCATCGCCACGTCGGCCAGGCCGCCGAAGTTGGTCTCGAAGCCCCAGATCCGCTGCTCGGTGTCGAGCATCGTGTCGCCGTGGCCATCGGGACCCTCGAGCTCGACGGAGAGGCAGTGGGCCACGACGCGGTCGCCCGGCTTCCACCTCGTGACGCCGGGGCCGGTCTTGAGGACGACGCCGGACAGGTCGGAGCCGACCACGTGGTAGGGCAGGTCGTGGCGCTTGGTGAGCTCGGAGTTGCGGCCGTAGCGCTCGAGGAATCCGAAGGTGGAGACCGGCTCGAAGATCGAGGTCCACACCGTGTTGTAGTTGATCGCCGAGGCCATCACGGCCACGAACGCCTCGCCCGGTCCGAGCTCGGGCAGCGGGACCTGGTCGACGTGGATCGACCTGCGGGGGTCCTTGTCCTTCGAGGCCACCCCCTCGAACATGTCGACCTCGTCCTTCTTCACGAAGGCCGCGCGATAGGACTCGGGCAGCTCGAGGGACGCGAAGTCCTCCGAGGTGGCGGTGCCGGACTGGATGGCGTCGAGGATGTTCTGCACGGGCGTCTCCTGAAGGGGCAGCGGTCGCGGTGGGCTCAAGTTAGCGGTCACTAACCCCGCGTGGTGCGAGGTGTGACGTACGTCGCCCCCGGCCGGCTCAGTGGCCGTGCCGGGCGGGCTCGACGAGCTCGACCAGCACGCCGCCGGCGTCCTTGGGGTGGATGAAGTTGACCCGGCTCTCGGAGGTGCCGCGCCGCGGGGCGTCGTACAGCAGGCGCAGGCCGCGCCCGCGCAGCACCTCGGCCACGTGCTCGACGTCGTCGACCCGGAAGGCGAGCTGCTGGATGCCCTGGCCGTTACGGTCGAGGAACTTGGCGATGGTCGACTCGGGAGTGAGGGGCGCGAGCAGCTGGATGCACGAGCCGGAGTCGCCGACGCCGACCATCGCCTCGCGGACGCCCTGCTCCTCGTTGACCTCCTCGTGGAGGACGCGCATGCCGTAGGCGTCGCGGTAGAACGCCATCGCCTCGTCGAGGTCGGGCACGGCGATGCCGACGTGGTCGATCGCGGTGAAGAGGTGCTGGAGGTCTTCGGGCAGGTCCGGGGTGCTCATGGCGCACATCGTGCACTCCGGAGTCGCACCGCGCGAGGAGGTGTGACCGCCGCCACTCGAGAGGTCAGAGGACGTTCGGGTTCGACTGGTAGCGCCCGAGGACCGCCGCAGCGTCGATGTCGCCCACGAAGCCGAGCGGGTTCCCGCACGACCCGGCGTAGTCGCCGAGCAGGAGGTCCTGACCGTCGGGCAGGCCGTAGCGGATCGAGATCGACGACGGGACCGGCGCGCCGACCTGACGTCCGTCGACCCACAGCCGGACCGACTGACCGTCGTAGGCGCCGACGATCGTGTGCCACGCCCCGTCCCAGACCTGTGCTCCGACGTCGTTGGACAGGGTGTAGGTGGTGCCGTCGGAGACGTAGAAGCGGGCGCCACCGTCGGCCCCGGTGTAGAGACCGTAGGACGCGGTGTCGCAGGCCAGCGAGCCCTTCGAGGCGATGTAGCGGTACCCACCGCCGGCGGTGCCGCGCACCCGCACGGCCAGCGTGACTCCCGCGGGCTCGAGCGACGGCGCGTTGGGGACCGTGACGCGCTGGGCGCCGGAGAAGCGGAGACCCGCCTGCTTGAGGAAGAGCAGGCGGGGCAGCTGCACCCAGGACGGGTCCGCGGCGTCCACGTCGGGCGTGGACCCGAGCTGGGCCCGGTTGCCGTTGAGCGACCAGTCGTTGGCCACCTGGCCGCTGCCCTCGTCGAACGTCCACAGCCCGGCGAGGCTCGTCGCACGGGCGGAGGCCGGCGGTGCCGTCACCACCACGGCCAGCAGTGCGGTGGTCGCGAGAGCGACGGCGGCGGTCAGGATGCGGCGGGCTGGTGCCATGGAGGTGCTCCTCGGGTCGACGGGCGGCCCCGAGGCCGTGACAGGAGGAGCCCATCACCTGGGCTGCGTCCACCCGGTCCACGCGCCTCACGACTCCCACAATTTGGGGACTCGGGCGGTGCGCTGTGACGTGTGCCTCACAGGTGAATGGACGTTCACCCTGCCGGTCGGATGCCGTCGGTGGGTATCGTCCGAATCGGCAGACAGATGCCGGCCCGACCCCGTACGCCTGGAGGAAACCATGTCCACTTCCGTGATAGTCGCCGGCGCTCGCACCCCGATCGGACGCCTGCTCGGAGGCCTCAAGGACCAGTCCGCCGCCGACCTCGGCGGGGTCGCCATCAAGGGCGCGCTGGACAAGGCCGGTGTCACGGGCGACCAGGTCGACTACCTGATCATGGGTCAGGTCATCCTCGCCGGCGCGGGCCAGAACCCCGCGCGTTCCGCCGGCATCGCCGCGGGCCTGCCGATGAGCCTCCCCTCGATCACCATCAACAAGGTCTGCCTCTCCGGCATCAACGCGATCGCGATGGCGGACCAGCTGATCCGCGCCGGGGAGCACGAGATCGTCGTCGCCGGCGGCATGGAGTCGATGACGCAGGCGCCGCACCTGCTGCCGAAGAGCCGTGAGGGCTTCAAGTACGGCGACACCGCGCTGGTCGACTCGATGGCCTACGACGCCCTGTTCGACCAGTCGACGAAGCAGGCCATGATCAACCTCACCGACGGCACCAACGCCGCGGGCGCCGACCTCAGCCGCGAGGAGCAGGACGCTTTCGCGGCCCAGTCGCACCAGCGCGCTGCGCTCGCGTGGAAGAACGGGCTCTTCGACGACGAGGTCGTGCCGGTCACGATCTCGACCCGCAAGGGCGACGTCACGGTCGCCGAGGACGAGGGGGTGCGCGGCGACACCACCGTCGAGACCCTCGCCGGCCTGCGTCCGGTGTCCCAGGGCGGCACCATCACCGCGGGGTCTGCCTCGCAGATCTCCGACGGTGCGTGCGCGGTCGTCGTGATGAGCAAGGCGAAGGCCGAGGAGCTCGGCCTGACCTGGATCGCCGAGATCGGTGCGCACGGCCAGGTGGCCGGTCCGGACTCCTCGCTCCAGCTCCAGCCGGCCAACGCGATCGCCAAGGCCGCGGAGAAGGAGGGCATCGCCGTCTCCGACATCGATCTCTTCGAGCTCAACGAGGCCTTCGCCGCCGTCGGCATCGAGTCGGCACGCCAGCTCGGCGTCGGCGAGGACAAGGTCAACGTCAACGGCGGAGCGATCGCGCTCGGTCACCCCGTCGGCATGTCCGGTGCTCGCATCGTGCTGACGCTCGCCCTCGAGCTCAAGCGCCGCGGGGGCGGCGTGGGTGCGGCTGCCCTGTGCGGCGGCGGCGGTCAGGGCGACGCTCTGATCATCCGCGTCCCCGCGTGATCACGGGCGCGAGGCACGCATGACCCGTCGGGCCGCCCGCAGGGTCCCCGAGCTGGTCGCGCGTGCCCGCGAGGGCGATCCTGCCTCGGTGGCCCGCCTCATCACGCTCGTCGAGGATGGCTCACCGATGCTGCGCGAGGTGATGACGGCGCTGCGCGAGCACGCCGGGGGCGCTCACGTCCTCGGGATCACCGGACCCCCGGGGGTCGGCAAGTCGACCTCCACCAACGCCCTGGTCGCCGGCATGCGTCGCGCGGGCAAGAGGGTCGGCGTGCTGGCGATCGACCCGTCCTCGCCCTTCTCCGGCGGTGCGCTCCTCGGCGACCGGGTCCGCATGGGCGACCACGCCCTCGACCGCGAGGTCTTCATCCGCTCCATGGGCGCGCGCGGTCACCTGGGCGGCCTCGCCTGGTCGACCCCGCAGGCGGTGCGCGTGCTGGATGCGGCCGGGTGCGACGTGGTGGTCGTCGAGACCGTCGGTGTCGGCCAGAGCGAGGTCGAGGTGGCCGGGCTCGCCGACACGACCCTGGTCCTCGTGGCACCGGGCATGGGCGACGGCATCCAGGCGGCCAAGGCCGGGATCCTCGAGATCGGCGACGTGTACGTCGTCAACAAGGCCGATCGCGACGGCGCCGACCGCACGCGGCGCGAGCTCCGCACCATGCTCGCCATGGCGGAGCGACACGACGGCGTCTGGCTCCCTCCGGTCGTCCGGACGGTCGCCAGCACCGGGGAGGGCATCGACGCCCTGCTGGCCGAGGTGGATCGTCACGCCGACTGGCTCGCCGAGTCGGGAGAGCTGGCCCGCCGTCGGACGCTCCGCGCGCGGCGCGAGGTGGAGGCGATCGCCCTCGCCGCCCTGCGCGAGCGCTGGGACCAGCCGGGTCGCGGGGCCGACCTCGACGACCTGGCCCGCCGCGTCGCGGCGGGCGAGCAGGATCCCTACTCGGCGGCTGAGGAGCTGCTCGCTCAGGACTGAGTCAGCAGCACGGTCCGCAGCTGGTCGGCGGCCTCACGCGTCCAGGCCTCGAGGACGGGCATGCTGACGTCGTCCGCGGCGACCGAGAGCAGGTAGCGGTCCTGCCCCGCGCTGATCGAGGCGATCACGGACTGGGTCGGACCGGTCGTGTGCTCGACCGTCTCGACGCCCGACTCGGCGCCGGCGTGGCGGGGCGACGCGGCGTTGACGTCCTGCCTGCGCTCGAGGAACATCCGGCCGGTGAGCCGGGCGACGTGGACGAGGTCGGCGCGGACGTAGCCGTGGCTGGCCACCGGGAAGCCGTCCAGCGTGCACAGCATCGCCGACGCGGGGGAGTCCAGCGTGCTCAGCACCTCGGTGAGCGAGGCCCAGAGCTCCTGCACGGGCGTTCCGCCGCCGTGGGTGCCGGCCATGACCTGCTGGCGGCGGAGGCGGGATGCCCGTCCGGGCCATGCCGGCTGGGTCGCCCAGCGGCCCGGGTGGGGGATCCGTTCGGTCGTCACGTGGGTGCTTCCTTCCGATTCGGCACGGGAAGCGACGGAGCCCGAGGCGGCGCCGATGTGGCCTTCTGTTGCGATCTTGTTGCTCTGTGTAGGAGAAACGTAGATGACGACCGCGGGATCCGGACGGCTTCCCACGCGGTCCGGCCCAGAACCCCCCAGAAGTACTAGCCCGGGTCGTGCGGCGTCAGCCGAGGCGCAGGGTCTGGCCGGTGATCCGCGACGCCGAGCTGCTGGCCAAGAAGAGCACCGCGTCGGCGACGGCGTCGCTCGTGCGCTGCTGCTGGGTGCGCACGAGCGTCCCGCCGGCCGCGCGGCTCCCGCCGGCCGGCGCCCACGACGGGGCGTACTGACGGGGGAGCACCGAGCGCGGCACCGGAGAGACGGAGTTGACCCGCACGCCCAGCCCTGCCCAGTTCTCGCCCGCGCGTGCCGTGGCGTCCACGAGCTCGGCCTGAGCGGCCTCCGGCGTCGACGAGAGCTCCAGCCACGCACGAACGGCGCCGGTGTTGACGACGCACCCGCCGCCCAGCGCCGGGCTCTGGCCGAGCTTGAGGCGCAGCCGGGTGGTGAGGAACGTCGGGCCGAGGAGGCCGGAGCGAGCGGCTTCGGCGACGAACGCGCGCTCACCGGCAGGCAGGGAGTGGGGGAGGTGGCAGGTCGCGGCCAGCACGAGCACGTCGATGTGGTCGACCATGGCGGCCAGGTGGTCGATGGACTCCTGGCGCGCCAGGTTGACCGACTCGTAGTCGAACGCGGAGAGGTCGGTGTCGTAGAGGGACCGCAGCATCATGGTGCCGGTCACCGTGACGGCGGCTCCGGAGGCCGCGAACGAGGACGCGATCGCGTGACCTTCCCCGCGGGTGCCGCCGACGACGAGCACCTGGTAGCCGGTGAAGTCGTACGACCCCGCTGTCGTCATCGCGCGCCGCCCTCCCGTCGAAGTACGGGGCACTTTCTACCACGCGTCAAGGCAACGATGACAGGCCGGAGGACTCAGGGTTCGGACAAGCTCAGGTGAGGTCCTCGCTCGTCAGGACCTGCTCCTCGCGCAGCGGGTCGGCCAGGTCGGGCCGACCGCCGCGGACCGCCGCGAAGGTCCACAGCTTGTTGAGCACGAACGACAACGGGGTGACCAGGACGATGACGATCAGCTGGGACCAGTAGAGCCGGTTGCGCAGGCCGGTCGAGTCGTCGAAGACGTCGGTGGGCAGGCTCACCGGCGAGTGCGGGTGCATCAGCAGCGTGAGCAGGGCCAGCCCGATCACCTGTCCGCCGAGGCCGACGACGAGGAACGGCCAGTACTCGCGCCACCAGCCGGCCGCTCGTGAGCTCTGGAAGGTCCAGGTGCGGTTCAGCTGGAAGTTGGACAGGTTGGCGACGAGGAAGGCCACGGTCGAGTAGACGTGGTACCACCGGATGTTGAAGTCGGTGGCGACGAGCCCGACGACCGCGTCGTCGAAGTGGGGGCCGACCTTGCGCAGCAGGATCAGCGTCAGCATGTTCACGAGGACACCGGTCGCCCCGACCGCCCCGAACCGTGCCAGCAGCACCAGGTTGCGACGGTGGCGCACCAGGAGTGCGCCGCCGCGAGATGTCATGCAGCCGAGGCTACCGACCCGTGGTGCCGAGCGTGGGAGGTCTCTCTAGGATTGTGCCCATGACGCAGCAGCCGTTCAGCCGTCCAGGTGCCATCGACCTCTCCGGGCTCGGCCAGCCCGCCCCGCAGCAGCCCGCACCCCGACCGGCAGCTCCTGCGGGCGGGGGAGCGGCGAGCGGGTCCTACTCGGTGACGATCACGCAGGAGAACTTCCAGCAGGTCCTGCAGGAGTCGATGACCGCGCCCGTGGTGATCGTGTTCCACTCCGCCCAGCAGGCACCCGGCAGCGAGCAGTACGCCGCCGACGTCGCGGCCGAGGCCGAGCGCCAGGAGGGTCGGCTGCTGGCCGCTCTCGTCGACGTCGACGCCCAGCCCGAGATCGCACAGGCGATGCAGATCCCGCAGGTGCCCCTGATGATGGTCGTCCTCGACGGCCGACCCGCGACCCAGCCGATCCCCGGCGCGCTGTCCGGCGAGGAGCTCTCGACCCTGTTCGCCCAGCTCGCGCAGCAGCTGACGGCGCAGGGAGTCACCGGTCGTCACCAGCCACGCTCGAGCGCCGCGCCTGTCGCGGAGGGCGAGGAGGAGGCCGTCGACCCGCGCTACGCGCCCGCCCAGGACGCACTGGCGTCGGGCGACATCGACGGTGCCGTCGCTGAATACCAGAAGCTCGTCGACGCCAACCCCGCCGACGTCGAGGCCGCCGGTGGTCTGGCCATCGCCAAGGTGATGCAGCGCACCCAGGGTGTGGACCTCAACGAGGCGCGTGCGGCGGCCGCCGCGAGCCCCGACGACGTCGACGCGCAGACGATGGTCGCCGACCTCGACATGCTCGGCGGTCACGTCGAGGACGCGTTCACCCGCCTGGTCAACCTCGTCGCTCGCACGAGCGACAAGGACCGGGACAAGGCGCGCGACCACCTGCTCGCCCTCTTCGCCGCGGTCGGCAACGACGACCCGCGCGTGCTGGCGGGCCGTCGCAACCTGGCCTCGGCACTCTTCTAGCGCTTGCCGAGGACCGAGCGGCCGGCCTCGAGCCGGGCGACCGGCACCCGGAAGGGCGAGCACGAGACGTAGTTCAGCCCGACCTCGTCGAAGAAGTGGACCGACCTCGGGTCGCCGCCGTGCTCGCCGCACACGCCGACCTTGAGGTCGGGCTTGGTCTCGCGCCCCTTCGTCGTACCCATCTCGACCATGCCGCCCACGCCTCGCTGGTCGAGCGACTCGAACGGTGACACGTCGAAGATGCCGTGCTCGAAGTAGCGCGAGAAGAACGACGACTCCACGTCGTCGCGCGAGAAGCCCCACGCCATCTGGGTCAGGTCGTTGGTGCCGAAGGAGAAGAAGTCGGCGTCGCGCGCGATCCGGTCGGCGAGGAACGCTGCTCGCGGCAGCTCGATCATCGTGCCGATCGCGATGTCGAGCTTGATCCCGCGGTCCTCCTCGACCTCGGCGATCTGCTGGTCGAGCTCGGCCCGGACGATCTCGAGCTCCCGGACGCTGGCGACGAGCGGCACCATGATCTCGGGCCGCGGGTTGCCGTGCTCGGCCATCCGGTCGGCCGCTGCCTCGGCGATCGCTCGACCCTGCATGCGGAACAGCCCGGGGATCTGGATGCCGAGGCGGACGCCGCGCAGGCCGAGCATCGGGTTGCTCTCGTGGAGTCGGCGCACGTGGGTCAGCAGCGTGGCCCGGTGCTCGTCGACCTCGCCGCGCTCCTCGGCGAGGGCGACCTCGACGCTCAGGTCGGTGAGGTCGGGGAGGAACTCGTGCAGGGGCGGGTCGAGCAGCCGGATGGTGACGGGCAGGCCGTCCATGGCCTCGAGGATCTCGGTGAAGTCCTGGCGCTGGAGGGGGAGGAGGGCGTCGAGGGCTGCCTCGACACCGGCCTCGTCCTCGGCGACGATCAGCTTCTCGACCAGCTCGCGGCGCTCGCCGAGGAACATGTGCTCGGTGCGGCACAGGCCGATGCCCTGGGCGCCGAAGCGGCGGGCCCGGGCGGCGTCGTCGGGGGTGTCGGCGTTGGTGCGCACCCGCAGCCGGCGCGCGCCGTCGGCGTGGGCCATGATGCGGGAGACCGCGAGAGCGAGGTCGTCGTCGAGCTTCTCGCCCTCGAAGTGGCGTACGACGACGGAGTCGGCGACCGGGACGGCGCCGGAGAAGACCTCGCCCGTGCTGCCGTCGATCGAGATCACGTCGCCCTCGCTGATCGTCTCGCCGTCGCGGACGGTGAACCTCCGGGCCTTGACGTCGACGTCGAGCGACTCGGCGCCGCAGACGCAGGTGCGGCCCATGCCGCGGGCCACGACGGCGGCGTGGGAGGTCTTGCCGCCCCGGCTGGTGAGGATGCCGCGGGCGGCCACCATCCCGCGCAGGTCGTCGGGGTTGGTCTCCTTGCGCACCAGGATGACGTCCTCGCCCCTCGCCGCCCACTCCACGGCAGTGTCGGAGTCGAAGACGGCCTTGCCGACGGCCGCGCCTGGAGAGGCGTTCATGCCCGTGGCGAGCAGGGTGCGCTCGGACTCCTCGTCGAAGCGGGGGAACATGAGCAGGGCGAGCTGCTCACCGGTGACGCGCAGGACGGCCTCGTCCATCTCGATGAGGCCCTCGTCGACCATGTGGACGGCGATGCGGAACGCGGCCTCGGGCGTGCGCTTGCCGACACGGGTCTGGAGCATCCAGAGCTTGCCGCGCTCGACGGTGAACTCGATGTCGCACATGTCGCGGTAGTGCCGCTCGAGCCGCGTCATGATGTCCATCAGGTCGTCGTGCGAGCGACGGTCGATCTCGGCCATGTCGGCGAGGGAGACGGTGTTGCGGATGCCGGCGACGACGTCCTCGCCCTGGGCGTTCTGGAGGTAGTCGCCGTACTGTCCCTGCGAGCCGCTGGCCGGGTCGCGGGTGAAGGCGACGCCCGAGCCGGAGTCCATGCCGAAGTTGCCGAACACCATCGCCTGCACGTTGACCGCGGTCCCGAGGTCCTCCGGGATCCGCTCCTGGCGGCGGTAGAGCCGCGCCCGGTCGGTGTTCCACGAGTCGAAGACCGCGCGGATCGCCAGGTCCATCTGCTCGCGCGGGTCCTGCGGGAAGTCGCGACCGGTCTGGTCCTTGATGATGGTCTTGAAGCTCGCGACGACTCCCTTGAGGTCCTCGGCGTCGAGGTCGAGGTCGTTGTCGGTGCCCTTGGCCCGCTTCACCTCGTCGAGCGCGTCGGAGAACAGGCCGGAGTCGACGTGCAGCACCGTGCCGCCGAACATCTGCAGCAGCCGCCGGTAGGAGTCCTGCGCGAAGCGCTCGGACTCGCTGCGGGCGGCCAGGCCCCCGACGGAGGTGTCGTTGAGGCCGACGTTGAGGACCGTCTCCATCATCCCGGGCATCGAGAACTTGGCGCCCGAGCGCACCGACACCAGGAGCGGGTCGTCGGCGTCGCCGAGCTTCTTGCCCATCGCCTCCTCGAGCGAGGCGAGGTGCTCGGTGACCTCCTCGGCCAGGCCCTCGGGCTCGACGCCCACACCGCCGTCGCCCTCGGCCAGGTAGGCCCGGCAGGTCTCGGTCGAGATCGTGAACCCCGGCGGGACCGGCAGGCCGAGGTTCGTCATCTCGGCGAGGTTGGCGCCCTTGCCGCCGAGCAGGTCCTTCTGGTCCTTGTTGCCTTCTGCGAAGTCGTAGACCCAGGTCATGGAGGCATCCTGCCTCAGCGACCGGACTCCGTATACCGCTGGTCGCCGCCGACGGCCGATCGGACACGTCGGGCGGTGAAGTCGGCTGCGAGCTCGTCGACCTCCTCGAGGCTGCAGAAGCGAACGTCGCGGATCTCCCGCTCCTGCTTGACCACCTGGTCGAGGACGGCAGGATCGAGCGTGCCGCCGTCGAAGACCAGGCACACCGCGTCGTCCCACCCGCCCCACGGGGGCAGCCAGTCGGCGAGGACCAGCTCGCCGGCCGCGACCGTGAGGCCGAGCTCCTCGGTGACCTCGCGCTCGACCGCCAGCCTGGGGGACTCGCCCACCTCGACCACGCCCCCCGGCAGGTCCCAGTCGCGCTTGTAGGTGAGCTGGCACAGCAGCACCCGAGCCTCGGGGTCGCGCACGAGCATCTGCGCGATCGCTCGCTTGCGGGGGAGGAAGGAGTTGAGCAGGGAGCGGAAGCCTCCCGGCTCGGTCACGGGGGCGTCGGTCACGAGGCGTGCGAACACGAACCGGTCCCGCGGCTCCCCGCCGGGCCCGAGCCCGCGACGTACGCCCTCGCGGTGGAGACCTGCCCACGTGGCCGCGCGGTGTCCGGCGGTGTCGTCGACCGCGACCAGCGCCTCGACGCGGGGGTGCTCGGTCAGGGCCGAGGCGACCTCACGCCGCAGCTCGTCGGTGTTGACGTCGCCGTCCCACTCGAGCCGGGCGACGCCGTCGCCGGAGGACACGGAGATCGGGTTGGTCACCCGGCAACCCTAGCGAGCGCTCACACGCCCTCAGGCGTCCTTGCGGAACCAGACGGTCGCCAGGGGCGGTACGACGATGTCGGCGTGGGCCGGCTGCTCGTGGTGGTCGCCCGCCGTGGCGGTGATCGAGCCGAGGTTGCCGACCCCGGATCCGGAGTAGGTCCCCGCGTCGGTGTTGAGCACCTCCGACCACGTGCCTGCCGACGGCAGGCCGAGGCGGTAGCCCTCGTGAGGGGTGCCG
This sequence comes from Nocardioides hwasunensis, assembly GCF_014779665.1. Lineage (GTDB taxonomy): Bacteria > Actinomycetota > Actinomycetes > Propionibacteriales > Nocardioidaceae > Nocardioides > Nocardioides hwasunensis. The sequence continues at coordinate 257,306 of NZ_JACXYY010000006.1, forward strand.
GCGAAGTTGGCCACGCAGACCAGGTCGGGGTGGCCGGGAGCCTTGCGGACGAAGGAGAACGTGTTGCGACCGGCGTCGTTGGCGTCGATCCAGGCGAATCCCGCGGGGTCGTTGTCGCGGCCCCAGAGGGCGCCGGTGTCGGTGTAGGCGGCGTTCATGTCGCGCACCATCGCGTGGACGCCGGCGTGCTCGGGGTGCTCGAGGAGCCACCAGTCGAGCTCGCGGCTCTCGGCCCACTCCGACTCCTGACCGAGCTCGCACCCCATGAAGAGCAGCTGCTTGCCGGGGTGGGCCCACATGTAGGCGAGGTAGGCGCGCAGGTTGGCCAGCTGCTGCCAGCGGTCGCCAGGCATCTTGCGCAGCAAGGAGCCCTTGCCGTGCACGACCTCGTCGTGGCTGATGGGCAGGACGTAGTTCTCCGCGAAGGCGTAGACCAGCGAGAAGGTCATCTCGCCGTGGTGGTGGCTGCGGTAGAGCGGGTCCTTGGCGACGTAGTCGAGCGTGTCGTGCATCCAGCCCATGTTCCACTTGAAGCCGAACCCGAGGCCGCCGTCGCTGGTCGGCCCCGTGACGCCCGGCCAGGCGGTGGACTCCTCGGCGATGGTGACGATGCCGGGCACGCGCTTGTAGACGGTGGCGTTCATCTCCTGGAGGAACTGGACGGCCTCGAGGTTCTCGCGACCGCCGTGCTTGTTGGGCGACCACTCGCCCTGCTCACGGGCGTAGTCGAGGTAGATCATCGAGGCGACGCCGTCCACGCGCAGGCCGTCGGCGTGGTACTCCTCGAGCCAGAAGACCGCGTTGGCGTAGAGGAAGTTGCGCACCTCGTGCCGGCCGAAGTTGAAGATGTGGGAGCCCCACTCCTTGTGCCATCCGCGCTGCGGGTTGGGGTCCTCGTAGAGCGGGGTCCCGTCGAAGCGGGCCAGCGCCCACTCGTCGGTGGCGAAGTGGCCGGGCACCCAGTCGAGGATCACACCGACGCCGGCCTGGTGGAGTCGGTCGATCAGCCGCTTCAGGCCGTCGGGGTCGCCGAAGCGGGAGTCGGGGGCGAAGTAGGAGGTCACGTGGTAGCCCCAGGACCCACCGAACGGGTGCTGCATGACGGGCATGAACTCCACGTGGGTGAAGCCCAGGTCGGCGACGTAGGGCACGAGCGCGTCGGCGATCTCGTCCCACGAGTAGAGCTCGCCGGAGTAGTGCTTGCGCCACGAGGCCAGGTGCACCTCGTAGGTCGACATCGCCTCGTCGACCGGCTGCCTGGTCCGGCGGGCCTCGATCCAGGCGTCGTCGCCCCACTCGTGCTCGGACTTCCAGACCACCGACGCCGAGCTCGGCGGCTTCTCGGCGTACTGGGCGAGCGGGTCGGCGCGGTCGGCCCACTGCCCGTCCGCGCCCCGGATGCGGTACTTGTACTGCGCGCCCACGTCGGCGCCCTCGACGTAGGCGTGCCAGACGCCCGAGCCGTCGAGACGGGTCATCGGGTGCGCCGCTCCGTCCCAGCCCGCCCACTCGCCGGCGACCTGGACCTCCATCGCGTTCGGCGCCCAGACGCGGAACGAGGTGCCCCCGTCGCCGGTGACCTGGGCCCCGAGCACCGTCCAGAGCTCCTCGTGCCGGCCCTCGCCGATCAGGTGCAGGTCGAGCTCGCCGGGTGCGTGGTCGGTGCCGGGCTGTGTGCTCATGAGGACTCTTCCAGTGCGGACAGGGGGATGGACAGCCATCCCGGACGGTTGCGCGCCTCGTAGACCGCCTCGTAGACGACCTTGTCCGCGAGGTAGGCGTCGAGCAGCGTGGCGGACGCCGTGCCGACGACCTCGCCGCGCTCCTCGGTGTAGGCGTCGAGGAAGGCGGTGCGGTTGCGCTGCGCCCACTCCGCGGCCCGGTAGGAGCGCTGCTCGGCCTCGGCGTCCAGCTCGAGCGACCCTCCGCTCAGGGCGACCACGCGCGGTGCGTAGTCGAACGAGCGGAGCATGCCGGCGACGTCGCGCCAGACCGAGTCGGGCTCGAGGCGTACGGCGAGGGGCTTGGCCGGCTCGCCCTCGAAGTCGACGATCTTCCAGCCCCGCACGGTGCGCAGCGTCTGGCCCAGGTGCAGGTCGCCGTGGACCTGCTGGACCTCGACGGCGTCGAGGCCGCGGAGCGCGGCGAACCGCTCGCGGAGGCCGTCGGCGTACGGAGCCAGGTCGGGCACCACGACGAGCGCCTCGTCGAGGCGCGCCTCCATCGCCTCGGCGAGGTCGTCGATCGCGGCTGCGTCGCGTCGCTCGACCGGGAAGTGGGCGGCCAGGTCGGCGTGCACCTCGGCCAGCGCGGCGCCGAGGCGAGCCGCCTCGCCGGCGAAGTCGCCGCCGACCTCGTCGGCGTGCAGGTCGGCCTCGGCGAAGAGGTTGCGCACGCTGGCCAGGGCCAGGTCCCACCCGTCGCTGGCGGTGCGCAGGAACTGCTGCAGCATCGCGAGCTGGATGGTCGTGTTGGTCTCCTCGTCGACCAGGTCGAGCCAGCCGTAGAGGGCGGCGACGTGGGTCGAGGCGGCCTCGGTGAGGACCTGGTGGATGGCGATGTCGGGGTTCACCCCGGGGGTCACCTTGCGGAACACCTTCATCAGCGCGTCCTCGCCGAACGCCACCGAGGAGTTCGACTGCTCGCCGGAGAAGAGCGTCGAGTGGGCCTCCAGGTCGAGCTCGTGCCCGGGGAGGGTGTGGAAGTCGAGCAGCCCACGGGCGGTGCTCGACGGGGGAGCGGCGAACGCCCGCAGCCACAGCGCCATCGACTCGCGGTCGTGGAGCGCGTCGTAGACCCACGCCCGGCCGAGGTCGTCGTCGTGCCACTCACCGACCAGGGCGTGCCCGAGCCGGTCCTGCGGCTCGGCGTAGTAGGCGAGTGGCAGCTGGTAGAGCTCGGTCCCTCCGTCGGCGTAGCTGATCTCGGCGAGCTCGATCCTCACGCGGAGGCCGGCGGGGGCGTCGGGCAGCTCGCCCACCCGGCGTACGTCGCCCAGGGTCCACTCGCGCCCCTTGCCGCCGAACCAGCGCGCCTCGCCGACCCAGCGTCGGATGTCGTCGTTCACTGCTGCTCCATCCCGGTCGTCGGGTCGGTCAGCCTCAGCCACAGGAAGCCGTAGCCGCCGAGCGTCAGCAGGTAGGGGAGCTCGCCGATCGCGGGGAACGGGACGCCACCGAGCAGCTCGATCGGCACCATCCCCTCCCACTGGCGCAGGTCGAGCTCGACCGGCTGCGGGAACCGCGAGAGGTTGTTGACGCAGAGGATGATGTCGCGTCCGTCGGCCTCCGCGCCGTCGGGGGAGTGCTCGCGGATGTAGGACAGCACGCTGCCGTTCGACCCGCCGAGGTCGGTGAACTCGCCGAGGCCGAACGCCGGGTGCCGCCGTCGGGCGTGCACGAGCCGGCGGGTCCAGTGCAGCAGGGAGGAGGTGTTCTCCAGCTGCGCCTCCACGTTGACCGACTGGTAGCCGTAGACCGGGTCCTGGATCGCGGGCAGGTGGAGCTTGCCGGGGGTCGCGGCGGAGAACCCCGCGTTGCGGTCGGGCGTCCACTGCATCGGCGTACGCACTCCGTCGCGGTCGCCGAGCCAGATGTTGTCGCCCATCCCGATCTCGTCGCCGTAGTAGAGGACGGGGGAGCCGGGCAGCGAGAGCAGGAGCGCGGTGAACAGCTCCATCCGGTTGACGTCGTTGTCGAGCAGCGGCGCGAGGCGACGGCGGATGCCGATGTTGGCCTTCATGCGGGGGTCGTGGGCGTACTCGGACCACATGTAGTCGCGGTCCTCGTCGGTGACCATCTCGAGGGTGAGCTCGTCGTGGTTGCGCAGGAAGATGCCCCACTGGCAGCCGTCGGGGATCCGCGGGGTCTGCTCGAGGATCTCCGAGATCGGGAAGCGGGACTCCCGGCGCACGGCCATGAAGATGCGCGGCATGACCGGGAAGTGGAAGGCCATGTGGCACTCGGTGCCGACCCAGCGGCCGTCCTCGGTCTGCTCGGGCCCGAAGTACTCGACGACGTCGGCGGGCCACTGGTTCGCCTCGCACAGCAGCACCCGCCCGGGGTAGTTCTCGTCGACGAAGCGGCGGCACTTCTTGAGGAACTCGTGGGTCTCGGGAAGGTTCTCGCCGTTGGTCCCCGGGCGCTCGTAGAGGTAGGGCACGGCGTCGAGGCGGAAGCCGTCGAGGCCCATGTCGAGCCAGAAGGCCATCGCCTCCAGCATCGCGTCGTGGACCAGGGGGTTGTCGAAGTTGAGGTCGGGCTGGTGGTGGAAGAACCGGTGCCAGAAGTACTGCTGGCGCACCGGGTCCCACGTCCAGTTCGACGGCTCGGTGTCGACGAAGATGACCCGCGCGTCCTGGTAGAGCTCGTCGTTGTCGGACCAGACGTAGAAGTCGCCGTAGGGGCCGTCGGGGTCGCTGCGGCTGGCCTGGAACCACGGGTGTGCGTCACTCGTGTGGTTCATGACGAAGTCGATGATCACCCGGATGCCGCGCTGGTGGCAGGCGTCGAGGAACTCATGGAAGTCGTCGACCGTGCCGCACTCGGGAAGGATGTTGTTGTAGTCGGCGACGTCGTAGCCGCCGTCGCGGAGGGGCGAGGTGAAGAACGGCGGCACCCACAGGCAGTCGACGCCGAGCCACTCGAGGTAGTCGAGCTTCTCGATCAGGCCTTGGAAGTCACCGGTGCCGTCGCCGTTGGAGTCGCGGAAGGACCGGACCAGCACCTCGTAGAAGACCGCTGTCCTGAACCAGTCCGGCTCGGCGTTGAGGACCGCCGTGGCGGCTCCGGCGTCCGTCGGCATGGGCTGCTCGGTCAACGGGTGCTCCTCACGGTGATGATGTGGGCGGGTTCGTAGCCCGGGTCGAGCCGGACGTAGTTGTGCTGGCTCCAGCTCCAGTCGGCGCCGGTGATCTCGTCGTGGGCGACGAACGAGTCGTGCCAGCCCAGGCCGAGAGCGGCCATGTCGAGGTGGAGCATCGTCTCCCTGGTGCCGTGCGGATCGAGGTTGATCACGCTGATGACGACGTCGTCGCCCGCCCGCTTGGAGAACACCAGGACGTGGTCGTCTTCGCTCTCGTGGATGGTGATGTTGCGCAGCAGCTGCAGCGCGGGGTGCTGGCGGCGGATCTCGTTGAGGCGGGTGAGGTAGGGCGCCAGGGTGGTGCCGTCCGCGTCGTGCTTCTTCCAGTCGCGGATGCGGATCTGGTACTTCTCCGAGTCGAGGTACTCCTCCGAGCCGGGCTTGACCGCGACGTGCTCGAACAGCTCGTAGCCGGCGTAGACGCCCCAGCTCGGGGACCCGGTCGCGGCGAGCGCGGCACGCACCTTGAAGGCCGCCGGACCGCCGTACTGCAGGTAGGCGTGGAGGATGTCGGGGGTGTTGACGAAGAAGTTCGGTCGCATCAGGTGGTCGGACTCGGACGACACCTCGAGGAGGTAGTCCTCGATCTCGCGCTTGCCGGTGCGCCAGGTGAAGTAGGTGTAGCTCTGGTGGTAGCCGACCGCGCCCAGGCCGTGCATCATCGCCGGCTTGGTGAAGGCCTCGGAGAGGAAGAGGACGTCGGGATCGGTGCGCCGCACCTCGGCGAGCAGCCACTCCCAGAAGGCGAGCGGCTTGGTGTGGGGGTTGTCGACGCGGAAGATCCGCACACCGTGCGACATCCAGAGCCGCACGACCCGCAGCACCTCGCGGCAGATGCCCGCGGGGTCGTTGTCGAAGTTGATCGGGTAGATGTCCTGGTACTTCTTGGGCGGGTTCTCGGCGTAGGCGATCGTGCCGTCGGCGCGCGTGGTGAAGAACTGCGGGTGGGTGGTCACCCACGGGTGGTCGGGCGCGGCCTGCAGGGCGAGGTCGAGGGCGACCTCGAGGCCGAGCTCACCCGCTCGCGCCACGAACGCGTCGAAGTCGTCGAACGTGCCGAGATCGGGATGGATCGCGTCGTGGCCACCGTCCTTGCTGCCGATGGCCCACGGCGAGCCGGTGTCGTCGGGGCCGGGCGTGAGCGTGTTGTTGGGACCCTTGCGGTTGACCTCGCCGATCGGGTGGATCGGGGGCAGGTAGACGACGTCGAACCCCATCTCCGCCACGCGGTCGAGACGCTCGGTCGCGGTGAGGAACGTGCCGGTGGTGACCTTGCCGGTCAGCTCGTCGCGCACGGCGCCCTCGGAGCGCGGGAAGAACTCGTACCAGCTGCCGAACAGCGCCCGCACCCGGTCGGCGCGGAAGCGGAAGGGTCCGCTGGTCGAGGTGAGCTCGCGCAGCGGGTGGGCCAGCAGCACGGCGTCGAGGTCGGGGTCCTGGAGCGCTGCGAGGCGGGCGCCGACGGGGCGCTCGGTGTCGGACGCCGCGGCGACCGCACCGCTCACCAGCGCTGCGGAGGTCTTGTCGAGCTTGTCCTCGCCGGTGCCGGCGGCGACCCGCTCGAGCAGCAGCCGTGCCTCGGTGAACATCAGCTCCACGTCGACACCGGCCGGGATCTTGATGCCCGCGTCGTGCTGCCACGTCGCGACCGGGTCGGACCACGACTGGATCTCGAAGGTCCACTCGCCCTCCACGTCGGGAGTGACGTGCGCGACGTAGCGGTTGGGCTCCTCGCCGTAGGGCTGCATCCGCACCGGCTGCCGCCGCGACCCCCTCGGATCGATCGCCACCACCTCGACCGCGAGCTGGTCGTGGCCCTCCCGGAAGACCGTCGCGCGGACCGGCATGGGCTCGCCCACGGTGGCCTTCGCCGACTGCCGACCGAGGTCGACGACGGGGGAGACGTCCATGACGGGTATGCGTCCAACCATGCACCCACACTTGCGAACACCCGGGGGCGACGCAAGCCGGACGGGGTCTGGTCTCACCCCTGCGACCGAATTGTTGGATCGATCCAAGAAATGCCCTACGGTCGGGAAGCGTGCGAGCGTTCAGACGATTCACGGTCCGTCCCGTCCTGCCCGAGCCGCTGGGAGCGCTATCCGTCCTGGCCGGCAACCTCCGCTGGTCCTGGCACCCGCCCACCCAGGACGTCTTCGCAGCGATCGACCCCGACCTGTGGCGCGAGGTCTCCGGTGACCCGGTGCGCTTCCTCGGCGCGGTCGGTCGCCAGCGGCTCGACGAGCTGGCCGAGGACGGCGACTTCCGCAACCGCCTCGACGCCGCCCACGCCGACCTCCAGCGCTACCTCTCCGAGGACCGCTGGTACGCCCGCAAGGCCGGTGCCGACGCACCCCGCGCGATCGCGTACTTCTCCTCGGAGTTCGGCATCACCTCGGTGCTGCCGCAGTACTCCGGCGGCCTCGGCATCCTCGCCGGCGACCACCTGAAGGCGTCCTCCGACCTCGGCATCCCGCTGGTCGGCGTCGGCCTGTTCTACCGCCACGGCTACTTCAAGCAGGCGCTGGACCGTGACGGGTGGCAGCAGGAGAGCTATCCCGTGCTCGACCCCGACGAGCTGCCGCTGACCGTGCTCCGCGAGGCCGACGGGTCGCGCGCCACCGTGTCGCTCGCCCTGCCCGACGGCCCCGACCTGGTGGCCCGCATCCTCGTGGCCCACGTCGGCCGCGTCCCGCTGCTGCTGCTCGACACCGACATCGAGGAGAACAGCGCCCACTACCGCGACGTGACCGACCGGCTCTACGGCGGGAACTCCGAGCACCGGCTGCGCCAGGAGCTGCTGCTCGGCGTCGGCGGCGTCCGCGCGCTGCGGGTGTGGTCGCGCATCACCGGGGCCCCGGCCCCGGAGGTCTTCCACGCCAACGAGGGTCACGCCGGCTTCCTCGGCATCGAGCGGATCCGCGAGCTCACCGTCGACGAGCAGGGCCCCCGCGTGGACTTCGACACCGCACTCGAGGTCACGCGTGCCGGCACGGTGTTCACCACCCACACCCCGGTGCCTGCGGGCATCGACCGCTTCCCGCGCGAGCTCGTGTCCCAGTACTTCGGTGGGAGCTCGCCGACCCCGGGCGTCCCGGTCGAGCGCGTGCTCGCGCTCGGCGCGGAGGACTACGACGGCGGCGACGCCGGCGTGTTCAACATGGCGGTCATGGGCTTCCGGCTGGCCCAGCGCGCCAACGGCGTCTCCCAGCTGCACGGCCACGTGTCGCGCGGGATGTTCAACGGCCTGTGGCCGGCGTTCGACGAGGCCGAGGTGCCGATCAGCTCGATCACCAACGGCGTCCACGGCCCGACCTGGATCGCGCGCGAGGTCATCGAGCTCGCCGCGAGCCGCGGCGCCGACATCGACGGCGACGACACCGACGCCCTCTGGCCGCTGGTCGACCAGATCGGCGACCGCGAGATCTGGGACCTCAAGCGCACCCTGCGCACGCGCTTCATCGACGACGCACGCGACCGGATGCGCCGCTCGGCGTCGAAGCGCGGCTTCGCGCCCGCCGAGACCACCTGGATCGACACCGCGCTCGACCCCGACGTGCTGACCATCGGCTTCGCGCGTCGCGTGCCGACCTACAAGCGGCTCACGCTCATGCTGCGCGACCCCGACCGCCTCAAGAAGCTGCTGCTCGACCCCGAGCGCCCGATCCAGCTGGTCATCGCCGGCAAGGCGCACCCGGCCGACGAGACCGGCAAGCGGCTGATCCAGGAGATGGTGCGCTTCGCCGACGACCCGGAGATCCGGCACCGCATCGCGTTCCTGCCCAACTACGACATCGCGATGGCGCAGCCGCTCTACCCCGGCTGCGACGTGTGGCTCAACAACCCGCTGCGCCCCTACGAGGCGTGCGGCACGTCCGGCATGAAGGCCGCGCTCAACGGCGGTCTGAACCTCTCGATCCTCGACGGCTGGTGGGACGAGTGGTACGACGGCAACAACGGCTGGGCGATCCCGTCGGCCGACGGCATCGACGACACCGACCGCCGCGACGACCTCGAGGCCAACGCGCTCTACGCCCTTCTCGAGAACGAGGTCGCACCGCGCTTCTACGAGACCAACCACGAGGGCGTGCCGCCGCGCTGGCTGGAGATGGTGCGCCACACGCTGAAGTCGCTGGGCCCGAAGGTGCTCGCCACGCGACAGGTCCGCGACTACGTCCGCGAGCTCTACGCCCCGGCCGCCCACACGGCGCGCGCCCTCAACAGCGACTACGCCGGCGCCCGCCAGCTGTCGGGCTGGAAGCAGACCGTCCGCGCGGCCTGGCCCGGCGTCCGGGTCGAGCACATCGACTCCGAGGGTGTCGGCGACCAGGCCGAGGTCGGCGCCACGCTCGCCGTGCGCGCCTGGGTCGCCCTGGGCTCGCTCTCGCCTGACGACGTCACGGTCCAGGTCGTGCACGGCCGGATCGGGGCGGACGACGTGCTGACCGCCACCGCGGCCACGTCGATGACGGTGGGGGAGTCCTACGACGGCAACCGGCACCGCTTCGACGCCACGGTCTCGCTGCAGAACTCCGGTGCGTTCGGCTACACGGTGCGGGTCGTGCCCCGCAACGACTCGCTCGCCTCGGTCGCCGAGCTGGGCCTGGTGGCCGAGCCCGCCTGACGGGCCCGGCTCAGCCGAAGGTCAGCCAGAGCCCGACCAACGTCGGGAGGACGCCCAGCACCAGCCAGGGCGACAGGACGCGCCTGCCGTGGATCGCGCAGAACGCGGCGACCGCGAAGGAGCCGAAGACCCCCGCGATCACGTTGAGCCCGACCTTCGAGGAGGTCGGTGCGTCGTCCAGCATCACGGCGGCCACGACCAGGCCCACGACGAGGTGCAGGATCGTGGTCACGGCGAGCACGGACATCACCCACCGCTGCACCTGGGCGAGGTCGCGGGCGTCCTTCTCGGGATCCTGGACGATGGTGCGCGGCGCGTTCATGTCGAGGAGGTGGCCGCGACCCTTCTCCTGACGACGGGACGGAACGCTGCTGGCCATGGGGACATGGTCCCAGAGCCGGGCGGCCGACGGCGTCCCGGGTGCAGACTGCGCAGGTGCGATCAAGCGCGCGGAGCGCCTCCACCTCTCCCGCTTCCACCTCGACCGGGTGGTCTCGGCGGTGGGCGGCGAGCCTCCGGAGCGGCTGCGCCGACGGCTGCTGCTGGAGCGGGCGGCGTACCACCTCGTGACGGGCGACCGGCCGGTGGTGGATGTCGCGTTCGCCGCGGGCTACGGCTCGCACGAGGCGTTCACCCGGGCGTTCGCACGGGAGTACGGCGTCGCCCCGAGCCGCTGGCGTCAGCACCCCACCCGGACCCAGATCGAGGGCCCGAGCGGCGTGCACTTCCACCCGCCCGGCAGCCTCCGGCTGCCGACGTCACGAAAGGTGACCCCGATGGACCTGATGACGCGCATGATCGAGCACCACCTCTGGCTGACCGGCGAGATGCTCGAACGGGCCGCCCGACTCCACGACGAGCAGCTCGACGCCCCCATCGAGGTGCCGATCGGCACGATCGACGACGACATGTCGATCCGGTCGGTCCTCGGCCGGCTCGTGGGCCAGCTCGCCCAGTGGAACGCGGCCGTCTCGCAGCGCTCCTACGACTGGGAGCAGGAGCGCGGCAAGTCGATCACGAGCCTGCGCCGCGAGCTGGGCGAGGAAGGCCCGGCGTTCCTCGCCCAGGTGCGTACGACGGTCGACGAGGGCCGCCTCGACGACACCTTCCTCGACGTGACCTGCGACCCGCCGAGGGTCTTCACCTACGGCGGGATGATCGCCCACGTCCTCACCTTCGCCGCCGTACGCCGCCTCGTCGTTCTGGGTGCGTTCGAGAGCCTCGGGATCACCGACCTCGACGCCGGCGACCCGGCGGAGTGGGTCGCCGAGCCCGTCTGAGCAGGGCGACCGGCCGCTCAGGTCTCCCGCAGCACCAGCACCGAGTGCGCCTGGAGCGACATCGTGCCGCCGGCGGCGACCGGGGTGCCCACGGCGACGTCCCGGTTGGTCGACAGCACGACCTCGCCGCTGTGGACCCAGTGGTTCTCGGGCAGCGTCAGCTCGACGTCGTGGCCCCCTGCGTTGAGCCAGATCATGAAGGACGTGTCGCGGACCTGCTCCCCGCGCGGGCCCGGCGAGCGCAGGGGCGCGCCGTTGAGGAACATCCCGACCGTGCGGATGGAGCTGTCGTGCCAGTCGTCGGTCGTCATCTCGCGGCCGTCGGGGTGCACCCAGACGAGGTCCTTGATCCCGCCCTTGATGGTCGGCCGGCCCTCGAACCAGTGCCGCTGGCGCAGTGCCGGGTGCTCGCGACGCAGCCGCAGGGCGGTCTTGGTGATCTCGTAGACGTCGAGCCAGGCGTCGTCGGGACGCCAGTCGATCCACGAGGTCTCGTTGTCCTGGCCGTAGGCGTTGTTGTTGCCACGCTGGGTCCGGCCGCGCTCGTCGCCGGCGGTGAGCATCGGCACGCCGCTGGAGAAGCACAGGGTCGCCATCAGGTTCGCGGCCTGGCGACGGCGTACGGCGATGATGGCCTCGTCGTCGGTCTCGCCCTCGACGCCGTGGTTCCACGACCGGTTGTTGTCGGTGCCGTCGCGGTTGTCCTCGCCGTTGGCCTCGTTGTGCTTCTCGTTGTAGGACACGAGGTCGCGCAGGGTGAAGCCGTCGTGCGCGGTGATGAAGTTGACCGACGCGTAGGGGGAGCGGCCGTCGTCGGCGTAGAGGTCGCTCGACCCGGCCAGCCGCGTGGCGACCGTGCGCACGCCGCCGGAGTGGCCGCGCCAGAAGTCGCGCATCGTGTCGCGGAACTGGTCGTTCCACTCGACCCACGGCGGCGGGAACTCGCCGACGCGGTAGCCGTCCATCGACGCGTCCCAGGGCTCGGCGATCAGCTTCACGTGCCGCAGCACCGGGTCCTGCCCGATGGCGGTGAGCAGGTGGCTGCCCATGTCGACGACCTGGTCGGTGCGGGTGATGGCACTCATCAGGTCGAAGCGGAAGCCGTCGACGTGCATCTCGTTGACCCAGTAGCGCAGCGAGTCGAGGATCAGCCGCAGGCTCTGGGTGTGGGTCGAGTCGACGGTGTTGCCGCAACCGGTGACGTCCCAGTAGGTGACCGGCTCCGGCTCCTCGCCCTCCTCGGGCGCCGGCGGCACGACGCGCTGGTAGTAGCCACGGTCGTCGAGGCCGCGGAAGCACAGCGTCGGGCCGCGCGGGCCGGCCTCGGCGGTGTGGTTGTAGACCACGTCGAGGATCACCTCGAGGCCGGCGGCGTGGAAGGCCTTCACCATCTGCTTGAACTCGGTGACCTGCTGGCCCCGGTCGCCGGCGTGGGAGTAGGCGTTGTGCGGGGCGAAGAAGCCGAGGGAGTTGTAGCCCCAGTAGTTCACCAGCCCCTTCTCGGCCAGCGGCGGCTCGGAGAAGAACTGGTGGATCGGCAGCAGCTCGACCGCCGTGACGCCGAGGTCGCGGAGGTAGTCGGTCACCGCGGGCGTGGCGAGGCCGGCGTACGTGCCGCGGAGTGCCTCGGGCACCCGGTCGTGCAGCGCGGTCATGCCCTTGACGTGCATCTCGTAGATGACCGTGTCACGCCAGCGCCGGGCGGGGGAGGTGTCGCCCTCCCAGTCGAAGTCGTCATGCACGACGACGCTCCGCGGGACGTACGCCGCCGAGTCCAGGTCGCTGATGGTCGCCGGGTCGCCCTTGGTGTAGCCGTAGATCGCGGCGTCGACGACGAGGTCGCCCGAGACGGCCCTCGCATAGGGGTCGAGCAGCAGCTTGGCGGCGTTGAAGCGCAGACCGGCGGCGGGGTCCCACGGTCCGTGGGCGCGGTAGCCGTAGCGGGTCCCCGGGCGCAGGCCCGGCAGCGCACCGTGCCACACGCCCAGCGAGTGCTCGGTGAGCCGGTGGCGGACCTCGGTGCCCTCGTCGTCGAAGACGCAGACCCACACCGCCTCGGCGGCTGGTGCGTAGACGGCGAAGTTCGTCGACTCCTCCGACCACGTCGCACCGAGCGGTTGGTTGCGGCCGGGCCAGACCTCCATGGTCTCGCCGTCGTGCTTCCACACAGTCGTCTCGGGGGGCGTCACGCGGGTCATTGTGGTGGAGGGATCCGCGCACGGCACAATGCGGCACGCAGACCCGTCCAGCCGACCACGCCGCAACCGCCGCTGAGGAGCCACCATGGAGTTCGTCTCGATCGAGGTCACCGACGGAGTCGCCGTCCTGCGCCTGGACCGCCCCAAGATGAACGCGATCAGCGTCCAGGTGCAGGCCGACCTGCGCGAGGCCGCGGCCGAGCTCACCGAGCGCGACGACGTCCGCGCCGTCGTCCTCTGGGGCGGCGAGCGCGTGTTCGCCGCCGGCAACGACGTCAAGGAGATGGCCGACCTCTCCTACGCGGAGATGGTCAAGGTGGCCACGTCCGCCACCTCGGCCACCGCGGCGATCGCCGGGATCCCCAAGCCCGTGGTCGCGGCGATCAACGGGTACGCCCTGGGTGGCGGCTGCGAGCTCGCGCTGGCCGCAGACCTGCGGTTTGCCGCCGAGGACGCGGTCCTCGGCCAGCCCGAGGTGCTGCTCGGGATCATCCCGGGTGCCGGCGGCACCCAGCGCCTCACCCGGCTGGTCGGGGTGCCCACGGCGAAGGACCTGATCTTCACCGGGCGCTTCGTCAAGGCCGACGAGGCGCTGCGCATCGGCCTGGTCGACCGGGTCGTCCCCGCCGACCGGGTGCTCGAGGAGTCGGTGGCCTACGCCGCCCAGTTCAGCGGCGCGGCCGCGCTCGCGATCCGCGCGGCCAAGGAGTGCATCGACCGGGGGAGCGAGGTCGACCTCGCCACCGGTCTGGAGATCGAGCGTCAGCAGTTCGCGGCGGTCTTCGCGACCGAGGACCGTACCCGCGGCATGACCTCGTTCGTTGAGAACGGACCGGGCAAGGCGACCTTCGTCGGTCGCTGAGCCCGCAGGTCCAGGCAACCACCGGAGACGACGAAGGAGAACGGCACTGTGGGAACGAAGATCCGGGCGACCGTGGCCCAGCTCCTGTGGCTGGCGTGCGCGCTCGCCGCGCTGGTGCTGGCGGTCGGTGCCCTGCTGGTCGCCCTGGACGCCAACCGGTCCAACGCCCTGGTCGGCTTCGTCCTCGATGCTGCGAACCTCGCCGACCTCGGTGTGTTCTCCCGGGTCGACGGGATCAAGCAGTTCCGCGGGCAGGGCGCCGACGTGAAGAACGCGCTCTTCAACTGGGGTCTCGGAGCGGTGGCGTGGCTCGTGGTCGGCCGGGTCCTCGACCGGATCATCAAGCCGTGAGCACACGGCGCCTGCTCGCCGGCTCCCTCGTCGTCCTCACGACGGGCGCGGCCGGGCTGGCGCCGCCCGCCGCCGCGGCCGTCTCGACGACGTCGACCTCGCTGGTGCTCAGCAGCACGCGCTCGACCTACGGCCAGACCGTCACCGCCGCGGCCTCGGTGACCTCGACCGCGGAGCCTGCGGTGGGCGCCGTCTACTTCTCGGTCGACGGGGTGGCCTTCCGGGCCAACGTCGCCGCCACGGGCAACGCCACGCTGGTGCTCCCTGCCGCGGACGTCGGGCAGCACACGGTCACCGCCACCTTCGTCCCCCAGCTCCCGGACAGCCAGCAGGGCAGCACCTCGTCCGCGCAGGCGTGGACGGTCGACCGGGTGCGCACCCGGCTCGAGGTGCGGGTCACGGGGCGCGGCGCCCGGATCCCGACCTCGGTCCGGGTGCGGGCCGCCGGCGAGTACGGCAGCCGGCCCACCGGTCGGGTGCGGGTCGTCCTCAAGCGGGCCGGCACCCGCGGCACCACCGTCGACTCGCAGGTGCTGGCCCCGGACGGGGGCGTGGAGACCCGGCTCGGCACGCTCCCCCGTGGCCGCTACCGCGTCACGGTGACGTACGCCGGGGACGGCCGGCACCTGCGCGAGAGGCGCGTCCAGTGGTTCCGGGTGGTCAAGCGGTGACGTCGGGGGACCGCGACCGACCGTGACAGTGTCACTGTGAGCGACCACACCCCGGTCGCCGTTCCGGTCCGGGGTGAGCGACTTGTAACCTCGCCAGCACATCCCAATGCACAGGAGGGGCCGCAAGGCCACACGCCATGAACATTGTTGTCTGTGTGAAGCACGTGCCGGACGCCACGGCCGACCGCAAGTTCGAGGACGACAACACCGTCGACCGCGTCGGGGTCGACGGCCTGTTGTCCGAGCTCGACGAGTACGCCGTGGAGCAGGCGCTCCAGTTCCGCGAGAAGCGCGAGGGTGAGGAGATCACCGTCACCGCGCTGACCGTGGGCCCGGAGAAGGCCGTCGACGCGGTCCGCAAGGCCCTGCAGATGGGTGCCGACTCCGGCGTCCACGTCAGCGACGAGGCCATCGCGGGTTCGGACTACCTCGCGACCTCGCTGGTCCTGGCCAAGGCGATCGAGAAGATCAAGGCCGACGCCGGTGCTGATCTGGTGATCTGCGGCATGGCCTCGACCGACGCCTCCGGGTCGGTCGTGCCGGCCATGGTCGCCGAGCGCCTCGGCCTCCCGCAGGTCACGCTGGCCTCGGTGGTGGAGTCGCAGGGCGACCAGGTCCGCATCAAGCGCGACAACGAGGGGTCGACCGAGGTCATCGGCGCGACCCTGCCGATCGTGCTGAGCGTGACCGACCAGTCGGGCGAGGCCCGCTACCCCTCTTTCAAGGGCATCATGGCCGCGAAGAAGAAGCCGCTGGAGACCTGGTCGCTGTCCGACCTGGGTGTCGACGCCGGCGAGGTCGGTCTGTCGGTCGCCTACTCGCAGGTCGAGTCGACCGAGGCCCGCCCGCCGCGCACCGCCGGCGAGATCGTCACCGACGAGGACGGCTCGGGCGCCGGCGCGCTGGTCGAGTTCCTCGCTTCGAAGAAGTTCATCTGAGCCGGCTGCTGAGACTGGGGAGAAACAGACATGTCTGAGGTTCTTGTTGTCATCGACCACGCCGACGGCGAGGTCAAGAAGCCGACCTTCGAGCTGCTGACGATCGCGCGCCGCCTGGGCGAGCCGTCGGCGGTGTTCTTCGGCTCGCCCGACCAGGGTGACGCCGTGGCGGAGAAGGTGAAGAAGTACGGCGCGGCGAAGGTCTACGTGATCGACGACGCGCAGATCAAGGGATTCCTCGTCGCGCCGAAGGCCGAGGCGCTGCAGCAGCTGGTCGAGAAGACCGGCCCTGCCGCGGTCCTGCTGCCCTCGTCGTTCGAGAACAAGGAGGTCGGCGCCCGCCTCGCGATCAAGATCGGCTCGGGTCTGATCACCGACGCCGTCGACGTCGCGGACGGTGGTGTGACCACGCAGAGCGTGTTCGCGGGCAACTTCACCGTCCAGGCGAAGGTCACCACCGGCACCCCGATCATCACCGTCAAGCCGAACTCTGCCGCTCCGGAGGAGTCCGAGGGTGCCGGTGCGGTCGAGGCGTTCGCCGCGACCGTGTCGGACGCCGCGAAGGGTGCGCAGATCGTGGCCACCCAGCCGCGCCAGTCGACCGGTCGCCCGGACCTGACCGAGGCCGCGATCGTGGTCTCCGGCGGTCGTGGCACCGCTGGGAACTTCGAGCCGGTCGAGGGCTTCGCGGACAGCATCGGTGCGGCCGTGGGCGCCTCGCGTGCCGCGGTCGACTCGGGCTGGATGCCGCACGCGTTCCAGGTCGGCCAGACCGGCAAGACGGTCTCGCCGCAGCTCTACGTCGCCAACGGCATCTCGGGTGCGATCCAGCACCGCGCGGGCATGCAGACCTCGAAGACCATCGTCGCGGTCAACAAGGACCCGGAGGCGCCGATCTTCGAGCTCGTCGACTTCGGGGTGGTCGGCGACCTCCACGCCGTCCTGCCCGCCGCCACCGAGCAGATCACGGCTCGCAAGGGCTGAGCAGCCTCGCACGACCACGACGCCCCGGCAGGATGACCTGCCGGGGCGTCGCGCATCTGGAGCCGGTGGGTGCGCACGCGCGAGAACGCAGGGGACCACGACACGCGGACGCGGTCCCCGACGACCTGGTCGCGTCAGCCCACGTGGGTCCGGTAGAAGCCGTCCGGCTCGACGATGTCACCGACGGGCGCGGCCCTCACCCATCGCTTCGCGCCCTGCCCGCCGATGCGGATCCGGCGGTCGGCCACGTTGTTGGTGGTGTCGGACTCGGTGAGGTTGCGCTCGGGGTTGCCCTCGACGCGGATGTAGTAGACCCCGTTGGGGAGGTCGCCGATCTTGAAGGCCTGCCCGGCGCGGTACTGCGCGTAGGTGTCGCCGGAGCCGGCCGCCAGCACCTCCCGGATCGAAAGGGCGCCCTCGTCGCCGCACGCGGTGGCGAGGTCGGTGTTCTCCGGCTGCCAGTCGGCGCCGGGCACGGTGTAGTCGACCGCGTCGGTGTTGGCGAGGCAGAACGACTGCTTGCGCGACTTGGACACGTAGTTCTTCTGGGCGTCGAGCAGGTCGTAGCGGGCGAAGTCCTCAAAGTGCCAGTGGTTGTGGTTGGCGTGGTGGAACTCCATGGTCCCGACCTGCTGGTAGCCGGTCTGGTTGCCGTCGGTGTCGAAGAAGTACTGGTAGGCGTCCATGATCTCGGCGCCCTTGCGGCGGAAGCCGTCGATCACCAGCGGGCTGTCACCGGCGTTCCACACGGTCGCCGAGAAGCGGAGCGTGGTGCCCTTGCCGTTGAGCTGGATGCCGAAGGCCGGCAGCGAGCGCAGGTCGGGGACCGGTCCGGCCACCCGCCCCGCGGACCGCTGGGTGGGACGGGTGCCGGGCGTACGCGCGTGGTGGCCCGTGGTGGGGGCGGGCCTGCCCTCCATGCCCTCGCACCCCTCGACGCAGGCGTCGGTGACCGTGAGCCGGGTGGTCGCGCTGGCGGTCTCCTCGGTGAGGCCGAAGGCCGGCCAGAACTTGCGCGCGACCCGGCTCTCGACGACGTAGCGGCCCGGGTCGAGGTCGAAGGGCCGCAGCCCGGAGGACTCGAACACGCTGGAGGCCCATCCCTGCTGCACGCCCATCACCGAACCCACCGTGTAGGGGTTGTAGGGGCAGTAGCGGGGGTAGGGCGAGGTCGGTGCGGCCGCCGGCTGCACCCGCTCGCCGGTGCTGTTGAGGCACGTCGTGACCGTGCGGTGCACCAGGGGCTTGCTGCTGCCCGGCTTCCGGATGTCCAGGACGATGAAGCCCTTGAGCCCGGAGAAGTCCTTCAGCGATCCCGCCGGCAGCGGCGTCGTCCCGGCCGAGGTCCGCAGCTCCGACGTGATCGGCTGGTCGTAGGACGCGCGGTGCGACCAGATCTCGACGTCGGAGCCCGTCGCCACCACCCGCAGACCGAGCGAGGGGTAGACCTTGCCGCCCTCCGAGAAGGCCTCGAGGCGGTCGGGGGCGAAGAGCTCGATCGCGCCCTGGGCGGCGGCACGCGGGTGGGAGGCGGCGGGTGCCGACGAGGCGGCGGGAGCCGCGACGGCGGCTGCGAGTCCTGCGGTGGCGAGCCCGAGGCCGGCCAGTGTCGAGATGAGGGCACGAGGGGTCATGTCCACTAGACGCGCACCACGGCGACTTGGTTGCCACCCGGCCTACCCTCATCTGCATGAGCACCGAGGAGTCCGTCCGCGAGGTGGCCGTCCGGGCCAGGGCCGCGAGCCACGAGCTGGCCACGGCGACCCGGGCGACGAAGGACGCAGCCCTGCACGCGATGGCCGACGCCCTGCTGTCCGACGCGTCGGCGATCCTGGCCGCCAACGCCGAGGACGTCGTGCGTGCGGAGTCCGGCGGCACGCCGGCCAACATCGTCGACCGGCTGCGCCTCGACCACGACCGCCTCGAGGGGATGGCGCAGGGGCTGCGCGACGTGGCCGGGCTGCCGGACCCGGTGGGGGAGGTGCTGCGCGGCAGCACGCTCGCCAACGGGCTCGAGCTGCGCCAGGTCCGCGTGCCGTTCGGCGTCGTCGGGATGATCTACGAGGCGCGCCCCAACGTCACCGCCGACGCGGCCGGGATCTGCCTCAAGGCGGGCAACGCCGTGCTCCTGCGCGGCTCGTCCAGCGCACGATCGAGCAACGCCGCGATCGTCGAGACGATGCGCGGCGCGCTGGCGGCCGGCGGACTGCCGGAGGACGTCGTACAGCTCGTGCCCGGCGACACCCACGACAGCGTGAAGGCGCTGATGCGCGCCCGCGGGCTCGTCGACGTGCTCATCCCGCGTGGTGGCGCCGGCCTCATCCGCAGCGTCGTCGAGGAGTCGACGGTGCCGGTGATCGAGACCGGCGTCGGCAACTGCCACGTCTACGTCGACGCCTCGGCCGACCTGCAGCAGGCGCTCGCGATCGTGATGAACTCCAAGACCCACCGCACGAGCGTGTGCAACGCGGCCGAGTCCCTGCTCGTGCACGAGGACGTCGCCGACGAGTTCCTGCCGCTGGTCGTGGAGGCCCTGCAGGCGGCGGGAGTGCTCGTCCACGGAGACAGTGCCTTCGCGGAGTACGACGACGTCGTGCCGGTGACCGACGAGGACCACGCGGCCGAGTTCCTCGGCCTGGAGATCTCCGCGGCCGTCGTGGCCGACGTCGAGGGCGCGATCGACCACATCCGTCGCTTCTCCTCGGGCCACACCGAGGCGATCCTGGCGCGCGACCAGGCCACCATCCGGCGCTTCGTCGCGGCGGTCGACTCGGCGGCGGTCATGGTCAACGCGTCCACCCGCTTCACCGACGGCGGCGAGTTCGGGTTCGGCGCCGAGATCGGCATCTCGACCCAGAAGCTGCACGCCCGGGGGCCGATGGGCCTGCCCGAGATGACCTCGAGCAAGTACGTCGTGGTCGGCGAGGGCCACGTGCGGTGAGGTCTCCCGAGCGCAGGCGATAGGATCGAGCCCATGCTGAACACCCTGACCATCCTGGCCGCCGAGGCGGAAGCCGAGGGCTCTGCCACCCCCTACCTCGTGGGGGGCGGCATGCTGATCCTGCTCCTCGTGCTGCTCATGGCCGTGGTCTCGTTCGGCGGCGGGCGCGAGCACAGCTGAGCCGGCCGATCTCCGTGACTGACCCTGCGGTCGGACGTCGCGTCGGGGTGATGGGTGGCACGTTCGACCCGATCCACCACGGCCACCTCGTCGCCGCCTCCGAGGTCCAGGCCTGGTTCGACCTCGACGAGGTCGTCTTCGTGCCGACGGGCGACCCCTGGCAGAAGAGCGACCGCGACGTCACGGAGGCCGAGCACCGCTACCTGATGACCGTCGTGGCGACGGCGGCCAACCCCCGCTTCAACGTCTCCCGCGTCGACATCGACCGCGAGGGCAAGACCTACACCATCGACACGCTGCGCGACCTCAAGGCCGAGATGCCCGACGCGGAGCTGTTCTTCATCACCGGCGCGGACGCGCTCGCCGACATCTTCACCTGGCGTGACGCCGACGAGCTCTTCGAGCTCGCCAACTTCGTCGGGGTCACCCGGCCGGGCTACGCCATGGACCCCGAGGCCCTGGCGAACATCCCCTCTGACAGGGTCACCATGGTCGAGATCCCGGCGCTCGCGATCTCGTCGACCGACTGTCGCTCACGCAAGCGCCGTGGCGAACCCGTCTGGTACCTCGTGCCCGACGGCGTCGTGCAGTACATCGCCAAGCACGACCTCTACGCATCACCTGCAACCAGCAAGGACACCGCATGACTGCCACCGACCACGCCATCGAGCTCGTCGCCGTCGCGGCGCAGGCCGCCCACGACAAGAAGGCCGAGCAGGTCCTCGCCTTCGACGTCAGCGACCAGCTCGCGATCACCGACGCCTTCGTGCTGGCGAGCGCCAGCAACGAGCGCGCGGTCGGCGCCATCGTCGACGAGGTGGAGGACAAGCTGCGCGAGTCCGGCGCCAAGCCCATCCGTCGCGAGGGCCACAAGGAGGGACGCTGGGTGCTGCTCGACTACGGCGAGATCGTCGTGCACGTCCAGCACGAGGAGGAGCGCTCCTTCTACGCCCTCGAGCGCCTGTGGAGCGACTGCCCGCTCATCCCGCTGACGCTCACGTGAGCCGACGGTGACCCGTCGGCTCGTCCTCCTGCGCCACGGGAGGACGGCGTGGAACCGGTCCCTGCGCGCGCAGGGGCACGCCGACGTCCCGCTCGACGACGAGGGTGAGGCGCAGGCGAAGGCCGTGGCGCCTGCGCTGGCCGCGATGCGGCCGGTCGCACTCTGGTCCTCCGACCTGGCCCGCGCAGCCGGCACCGCACGCCGCGTCGCCGATGAGGCCGGTCTCGACCCGGTGCTCGACGACCGGCTCCGTGAGTTCGCCGTCGGCACCCACCGCACCGGCCTGACGCTGGAGGAGTACGCCGATCAGCACCCCGTCGAGCACGCCGCGCTCGTCGCCGGCGACATCGCGGCCATCCCGGGCCGGGAGTCCGACGCCGACGTGCTGGCGCGCTTCCTGCCCGCCCTGACGTCGTACGCCGAGGGGCTGGCCGACGGCGAGACCGGCATCGTGGTCTCCCACGGTGCCGCGATCCGCGTCGCGGTGCCCGCCTTCCTGGGCTGGCCGCCCGGCGTCGACCAGACGCTGGGGGTGCTCGACAACTGCGGATGGGTCGAGCTCGAGCACGCGGCCGGCACCTGGACGCCGGCCGAGGCGCGCTGGCGGCTGAGGGCCTGGAACCGCGTGACCTCGTGAGCGAGCGCGCCCGCGAGGTCGACGTACGCCTGAGCCGGCAGGTGGCCCGGATCATGGACGACGCGGTCACGGTCCCGGGCACCCGGGTCGGGGTGGGGCTCGACGCGCTGATCGGCCTGGTGCCGGGGATCGGCGACGCGCTCGGCAGCGCACTGTCCGGCATCCTGGTGCGCGACGCCATCCGGGCGCGCGTGCCGATGCCGGTCCTCGCGCTCATGGGCCTCAACCTCGTCGTGGACGCGCTGCTCGGGCTCGTGCCCGGGGTCGGCGACCTCCTCGACGTCGCCCACCGGGCCAACCGCAAGAACTTCCGGCTGCTGGTCCGCGAGCTCGACAAGGAGCCCATGCGCGAGCCGCCGAGCCCGGCGTACGTCGTCGGCGCGGCCGCCCTGATGCTCGTCCCGCTGCTCGCCGGCGTGGCAGCGGCGGTGCTCGGCATCTGGCTCATCTGGCGACTCCTCACCTGACGCCGGACCCCGATTTCACCTCCGCGCGGGCGTCGGCTAGTGTTCTCGGCGTTGTCCTTCCGGCTCCACGGAAGGGCGATGTTGGGGCTGTGGCGCAGCTGGTAGCGCATCTGCATGGCATGCAGAGGGTCAGGGGTTCGAGTCCCCTCAGCTCCACCAACCAGAAGGTCCGGCGCTCTGCGCCGGACCTTCTGTCGTTCTGTCGTTCTGTCGTTCTGTCGCTCCACATGCCACACGTGTCCGAGATGTTGTCCTCGGATCGGCGGTCGAGGGGCGGCATCGCGGACACGTGTCGAAGGACCGCCCGAGAAGGGCTCGGCCCTCGTCGGCTCCACGATTCCGGTGACCGGTGGCACCATGTGCCCATGACCGCGAACGACGTCTCCACCAGCACCGGCTCGGACACCGCGCTCGAGGGCACCGCCGCCCACATCGAGGCCACCGAGCGCTGTGCGGCGCACAACTACCACCCGTTGCCGGTGGTGCTGTCGGAGGGTGAGGGTGCGTGGGTGGTCGATGTGGACGGCAAGCGCTACCTGGACTGTCTGGCGGGGTACTCGGCGTTGAACTTCGGTCATTCCAACGAGCGGTTGGTGGCGGTGGCGCGTGAGCAGCTGGGTCATCTGACGTTGACGAGCCGGGCGTTCTTCAACGACAGGTTGAGCGGTTTCGCGCAGGCGCTGACCCGGTTGACGGGCAAGGACATGATCTTGCCGATGAACTCGGGTGCTGAGGCCGTCGAGACGGCGATCAAGGTGAGCCGCAAGTGGGGCTATGAGGTCAAGGGTGTGCCGGCCGGGCAGGCGTCGATCATCACGATGGAGGGCAACTTCCACGGCCGTACGACGACGATCGTGAGCTTCTCCGACGACGACGTCGCGACCTCTGGCTACGGGCCGTTCACGAGTGGGTTCCGCAGCGTGAAGTACGGCGATGTCTCCTCGGTGGCCGCGGCGATCGACGACACGACGGTGGCGGTGCTGTTCGAGCCGATCCAGGGTGAGGGTGGTGTGGTGATGCCGCCGGAGGGGTTCCTGCGCGACCTGCGGGCGCTGTGCACCGAGCGGAACGTGCTGATGGTGGCTGATGAGATCCAGTCGGGTCTCGCGCGGTCGGGGCGGACGTTCGCGTGTGACCACGAGGACGTGGTGCCTGACATCTACATCCTGGGCAAGGCCCTCGGTGGGGGGATCTACCCGGTGTCGGCGATCGCGGCCGACCGTGACGTGATGGACGTGATCACGCCGGGTTCGCACGGTTCGACCTTCGGGGGGAACCCGCTGGCTGCGGCGATCGGGACCGAGGTCGTCGCGATGCTCGAGGAGGGCACCTTCCAGGCCCGTTCGGCCGAGATCGGTGAGCTGCTGCGGACCGGGTTCGAGCCCCTCATCGGCCGGGGCCTGTCCGACGTACGCGTGCGGGGTGCGTGGGCGGGGATCGACATCGACCCCACGCTGATGTCGGGTCGTGAGATGTCCGAGGCGCTGATGGTGCGGGGGATCCTGGCCAAGGACACCCACGGCTCCACGGTCCGGTTCGCGCCGCCGCTGGTGGCCAGCGACGACGACATCGCCGGCCTGGTCGCCGCGGTCGCCGAGATCCTCAGCGCGGGCTGAGCCGCTCCACCACGCGCTCCAGTCCGGCCGCGCGTGCGGCCTGCAGGGGCGTCATCGCCTCCAGCGGGCTGGGCAGCGTCGGCGACGCACCCCGGTCGAGCAGGAGGAGGGCGACGTCCTCGCGGCCCTCCTCGACAGCCGCGACGAGAGCGGTGGACTGCAGCTCGGGATGGATGAAGTCGACGTCCACGCCGGCGTCGAGGTGGTGCTCGACGAGGTCGACGTCGCCGGCGAACGCGGCGGCGAAGAACGCCTTGTAGTCCCCGTGCGACATGGCTCAGGCGATGGTCAGGCCGCCGTCGACCGGGATCATCTGCCCGGTGACGTAGCCGGCGGCGTCCGAGGCCAGCCAGACCGCGGTCGCGGCCAGCTCGCGCGGGTCGCCCTTGCGCCCCGCGGGCACGCGCGCCATGACCGTGTCGAGGTAGCCGTCGGGGTAGGAGTCGGTCATCTCGGAGGCGAAGAAGCCCGGCGCCAGCGCGTTGACCCGGATGCCCTTGCGGCCGGTCCACTGCTGGGCGAGATCTCGGGTGAGACCACCGAGGCCGGCCTTGGAGGCGGCGTACGCCGCCTGCGGGAGTCCGCCGGTGGTGATGCCGAGGATGGAGGAGATGTTAATGATGCTCGACCCGGGCTGCATCACCCTTCCGCAGGCCTGCGCCATCCAGTAGCAGCCGTTGAGGTTGACGTCCACGACCGAGCGGAACTGGTCCGGGGTCTCGCGCGTGGCCGGCACCGCGGTGCCGACACCGGCGTTGTTGACGAGCACGTCGACCCGGCCGAACTTCGCCATCGCCTCGTCGACGAGCCGCTGGCACTGCTCGGGGTCGGCCACGTCGGTCTCGACCGTGTGCACGCGACGGCCGGTCGATCGCACGGAGTCGGCGACCCGCTCGAGCCTGTCGACGCGCCGCGCACCGAGCACCACGTCTGCCCCCGCCTCGGCGAAGCAGTGGGCGAAGGCGACGCCCAGTCCGCTCGAGGCGCCGGTGACGATGACGACCCTGTCGTCGAGACGGAACTGGTCGAGGACTCCCATGGCGGGACCCTACGGCGTGGCGGTCGTCATGTCCTGCGCCGGGGCGTGGGGGGCTCGCTGGAGGGTGCGCACCGAGCGGGAGCAGAGGACGAGCCCGCAGATGGCGACGTACGCCACCCCGGAGGCGACGAGCACCTCCTCGTTGCCGAGGAGCTCGCCGAGCGGGCCCCACAGCAGCTGGCCGATCGGCATGGCGATGAAGGAGCCGAGCATGTCGTAGGAGTAGGCGCGGGCCAGCATGTCGTCGTCGATGTTCTCCTGCATCGCGAGTGCCCAGCCCATCGAGAACACCTCGATGCCCATCCCGCCGACGAAGGCGGCGGCCACGAGGGCGACGACGACCGGTTCGATGCCGAGCATCAGCATCGGCAGGGCCATCGCCGAGATCGAGGCCATGCCCCACAGCAGGGGGCGCTCGAGCCGGAAGCGCAGCAGGACCACCGCCATCACGAGCAGCCCGAGGGCCTCGGCGGACAGCACGAACCCCCAGGCCTGACGGCCGATCGTGTCCTCGGCCACCACAGGACCGAGCGTGAACAGGGCTCCGTTGTGGATCATGTTGAGACCGCCGAAGCCGAGCACGACGACCCACAGCCAGGTGACGCTGCGGAAGAACGTCCAGCCCTCGCGGAGGTCCTGCCAGGTCGAGGTGGCCTCGGCCTTCGCCGGCTTCGGCGGGATCCTCACCGGCGCGAGCAGGACCGCGGCGGCGACCCAGGTGAGGGCATCGACGGCGAGCGCCCAGCCCGGACCGGAGGTCACCACGATGAAGGCACCGAGGGAGGGGCCGAGGACGGTCAGACCGTTGCGGGTCAGCGACAGCAGGGCGTTGGCCTGCTGGAGGGCCTCGCGCGGGACGAGCTGGGGCACGAGCCCGGCCATCGCGGGCATCGAGACGGCCGAGACGGCACCGTGGGCGGCGGCCAGCACGATGATCATCCAGAGCTCCGCGGTCCCGGTGAGCACCAGCACCGCGATCGCCCCCTGGGAGAGCGCCGAGAGCACGTTGGAGACCTGCAGGACCACCGCGCGCGGGAAGCGGTCCGAGATCACGCCGCCCCACAGCAGCAGCAGGATCATCGGGATCGTGTGCGCGGCCAGCACCTGACCGATCGCGATCGCGCGGCCGTCGATGTCGAGCACGGCGAAGGTCAGCGCGATGTTGGCCATCATCGCGCCGAGGGTGTTGACCAGGCGCGAGGAGAAGTACCAGGCGAAGTTGCGCTCGGCGAGCGGAGCGAGGGAGGCGGACCAGCTCACGAGGTCTCCGTCATGACGAATCCCTGGC
Source organism: Nocardioides hwasunensis (assembly GCF_014779665.1). Classification (GTDB taxonomy): domain Bacteria; phylum Actinomycetota; class Actinomycetes; order Propionibacteriales; family Nocardioidaceae; genus Nocardioides; species Nocardioides hwasunensis. The sequence goes on from NZ_JACXYY010000006.1 coordinate 283,248, forward strand.
TCGAGGCGCTCACGTGGATCGCCCCCTCGGTGCCGGGCGGCACGGCTCGTTCGTGCAGCAGGTTCATCGCGGCCGACACGGCGTCCATGGCCTCGCTCCAGACCTCGGGCGCGACCCAGGTCTCGATGTCCGCCGACGTCCCGGGTCCGCGGGTGGCGCTGGCCAGACGACGGACGATCTCGCTGTGGGTCGCGGTCTGCCACGCGATCCGGTCCTCGGTGGAGGAGCGCGGAGTGCCCGGACGATCGGGATCGCCGCCCACGCGGTAGCGGTAGCGCTTGGCCATCCCGCCGCGGATCTTGTCCTCGCTCTCCACGACCAGCTCGCCGGCCTCGTGCAGCACCCGCAGGTGGTACGACGCGTTGGCGTGCGTGAGCGCGAGGGTGCGGGCCACCTCGGCCGCGCTCATCGCCTCCGCGGTCAGCAGCGACAGGATGCGCAGCCGCACCGGGTGGGCGACCGAGCGCAGCGCGGAGACCGCGCGCGGGTCGGTGAGCTCTCCGGTCAACGTCGTACCTCCCCAAGAGTTCTTGGGGAGTGAGTCTGACGGTCGCGCCGCAGATCGTCAACCAGCTTCGCGAGCCCGCCGTGGTGGCCCGGAAGCACCCCTGACGCGACCCTGGCTCGACCCCGGAACGGGATGAAACGACGGCGGCGACGTGCTTGGCTTGAGGCACACGCAGGGCACCCGGCCCACGAGGAGTGAGTGAGATGTCCGACCAGTACCCGAACTACCCGCAGAACCCGATGGACCCCGCCTACCAGGCCTACGAGGCCGAGCGCGCCCAGCGGGCGCAGGGAGACGGCGGCTACGCCAGGCCCCAGCCGACCGGCGGCGCCGGCATCTCGCCCGACGAGGAGCGCACCTGGGGCGCGCTCAGCCACGCCGGCGCCCTCGCCGCGATGATCTTCTCGGTCGGGTTCCTGGGCTTCGTGGCCTCGATCGTGGTGTTCGTCCTCTACAAGGACCGCGGCCCGTTCGTGCGCGCGCACGCCGCCAACTCGATCAACGTGCAGATCACCATGTTCATCTGGTGGCTGGTCGTCGGCGTCCTCTACGTCGTGCTCGGCGTCCTCACCCTGGGCATCGGCTTCTTCGTGTTCCTGCCGGTGCTCGCCGCGCCGCCGGTGATCGCCGGCGTCATCCACGCGATCGGCGCGTGGAATGCCTACCAGGGCGAGTGGTGGAGCCCGCCGCTCACCGCGCAGTTCGTGAAGTGAGCGTCCTGCTCGGGCCGGACCCCCAGGTCCGGCCCGAGCGCGGTAGCATGTGGCCATGCGGTCGCAGATCCTGCTTCTTCGACAGCCGCGCTGACTCACCGTCCAGGCAGTCACCGCGGCCACCCCTCCATGCGTGAGGGGTTTTTTCATGTCGGGAGCAGGACCTACCAGGAGCGAGAGAGATGAACCCCGAGCAGAGCACCCCCGAGTCCGGCCACGGCGAGACGGCGACGTACGACATCGAGGCCACCGAGGCCAAGTGGCAGCGCGTGTGGGAGGAGCTCCAGCCGTTCCGGGCCGACGACGACAGCCCGCGCGAGAAGCGCTACGCGCTGACGATGTTCCCCTACCCGAGCGGTGACCTGCACATGGGTCACGCCGAGGTCTTCGCGCTGCACGACGTGGTGGCGCGCTACTGGTGGCAGCGCGGCTACGAGGTGCTCAACCCGATGGGCTTCGACTCCTTCGGCCTGCCGGCGGAGAACGCCGCCATCCGCAACGACGAGCACCCCGACACCTACACGCGCGCCAACATCGCGCGCTCGATCGAGTCGTGCCGGAAGTACGCCGCGTCGTTCGACTGGACGCGCACCTTCAACACCAGCGACCCGGAGTACTACCGCTGGACGCAGTGGCTGTTCCTGGAGTTCTTCAAGCGCGGGCTGGCCTATCGCAAGAACAGCCCGGTCAACTGGTGCCCCAACGACCAGACCGTGCTGGCCAACGAGCAGGTCGTCAACGGTGCGTGCGAGCGCTGCGGGGCGGAGGTGACCAAGAAGGAGCTGACCCAGTGGTACTTCAAGATCACCGACTACGCCCAGGAGCTGCTGGACGGCCTGGACGAGCTGGAGTCGACGTGGCCCGACCGCGTCGTCACCGCGCAGCGCAACTGGATCGGCCGCTCGGAGGGCGCCCACGTCACCTTCGCGCTGCACACCGCGTCGGGTGAGCGCGACATCGAGGTCTACACGACCCGGCCCGACACGCTGTACGGCGCCACCTTCATGGTCGTGGCGGCCGACGCCGCGCTGGCCGCCGACATCGTGCACCCCGACCGTGCGCAGGCGCTGGAGGACTACCTGGTCGAGGTCCGCAAGGCCTCCGACATCGACCGCCTGGCCACCGACCGACCCAAGACCGGCGTCGACCTGGGCATCACCGCGACCAACCCGGTCTCCGGCGAGCAGGTCCCGGTCTGGGCGAGCGACTACGTCCTGGCCGACTACGGCACGGGCGCGATCATGGCGGTGCCCGCCCACGACCAGCGCGACCTGGACTTCGCCCGCGAGATGGGCCTGCCGGTGCGGCGCGTCATCGACGTACCCGGCGCGGAGGACCCGGAGGAGTCGGGCGTCGCGACCTCGGGGGACGGGGCGTACGTCAACAGCGGTCCGCTGGACGGGCTGAGCGACAAGGCGTCTGGCATCCGCTCGATCATCGAGCGGCTGGAGGCCGACGGTCGTGGCTCCGGTGCGGTCAACTTCCGCCTGCGCGACTGGCTGCTGAGCCGCCAGCGCTACTGGGGCGCTCCGATCCCGATCATCCACTGCCCGGTGGACGGCGAGGTCCCGGTGCCCGAGGACCAGCTGCCGGTCACGCTGCCGATGCTGAAGGGCGCCGACCTGAAGCCCAAGGGCACCTCTCCACTGGGCGGGGCGACCGACTGGGTCAACGTCGCCTGCCCGACCTGCGGCGGCCCGGCGACGCGCGACACCGACACCATGGACACGTTCGTCGACTCGTCCTGGTACATGTTCCGCTACTGCTCCCCGCACGACGACACCCAGGCGTTCGACAGCGCGAAGGTCAACGCCTGGATGCCGATCAACCTGTACGTCGGTGGGGTCGAGCACGCCGTGCTGCACCTGCTCTACGGCCGGTTCTTCACCAAGGTGCTGAACGACATGGGCCTGGTCGACTTCCGCGAGCCGTGGTCGGCCCAGCTGAACCAGGGCTTCGTGATCAACCAGGGCAAGAAGATGAGCAAGTCGCTGGGCAACGGCGTCGACCTGGGGGACCAGCTCGGCGCCTTCGGCGTGGACGCGGTGCGGCTGACCCTGGTCTTCGCCGGTCCGCCGGAGGACGACATCGACTGGGCCGACATGAGCCCCGCGGGGTCGCTGCGCTTCCTGCAGCGGGCCTGGCGACTGTCGGGCGACGTCACCTCGGCGCCCGACGTGGACGTCACGACCGGCGACGTCGCGCTGCGGCGGACGACCGCACGCACCGTGCACGACGCGGCGGGGCTGGTCGAGACCTACCGCTTCAACGTGGTGGTGGCCCGGGTGATGGAGCTGGTCAACGCGACCCGCAAGGCCATCGACTCCGGGTGCGGTCCGGCCGACCCGGCGGTGCGCGAGGCCACCGAGGCCGTCGCGATCCTGCTGTCGCTGGTCGCGCCCTACACCGCCGAGGAGATGTGGGAGCGGCTGGGCCACCAGCCGACGGTCGCCCGGGCGGGCTGGCCGGTCGTCGACGAGGCGCTGCTGGTCGAGGACACCGTCACCGCGGTCGTCCAGGTCAAGGGCAAGGTCAAGGGCCGGCTGGAGGTGTCGCCCGACATCTCCGAGACCGACCTGGAGGCCGCCGCCCTGGCCGACGAGGCCGTGCAGCGCGCAATCGGCGGCGCGGTCGTGCGCAAGGTGATCGTGCGTGCGCCGAAGCTGGTCAACATCGTCGTGTGACGCTTCCGCCTGCCGTTAGGGTCTCGACATGCCTCGTGTGGTGGTCGTCACCGACTCGACCGCGAGCCTGCCCGCCGAGCTGGCGGAGGCTCGCGGCATCCGCGTCGTGCCGCTGCAGGTGGTGATCGGGGCGCGCGTGCTCGACGAGGGACCTGGTGGCGCGACGCCCGAGGTGGTCGCGGAGGCGCTGCGTGACTTCGTGCCGGTCAGCACCTCACGGCCGGCGCCGGCGCTCTTCGCCGACCTCTACCGCTCCCTCGGGGCCGACGGGGTCGAGGAGATCGTCTCGGTGCACCTGTCCGGCGAGATGAGCGGGACCTTCGAGTCCGCGCAGCTCGCCGCGCTCGAGGTCGACCTGCCGGTGCACGTGGTCGACTCCGGCCAGGTCGGGATCGCGACCGGCTTCGCAGCCCTGACCGCGGCCGACGTGCTGGACGCGGGTGGGTCCGGCGAGGACGCCGCCAATGCGGCCCTGGCCCGCGGCGAGGCCGCCTCGTCGCTGTTCTACGTCGACACCCTGGAGTACCTCCGCCGGGGCGGGCGCATCGGCGCCGCCGCCGCGATCTTCGGCAGTGCGCTCTCGGTGAAGCCGCTCCTGGAGATCGCCGACGGTCGGGTGGTGCCGCGCGAGCGCGTGCGTACGGCCTCGCGTGCCCTCGCCCGGCTGGCCGAGCTCGCGGTCGAGGCCGCCGGCGAGGAGTCGGTCGACGTCAGCGTCGCCCACCTCGCCAACGCCGAGCGCGCCGAGGAGCTCGCGACCGCGCTCACCGAACGCCTCGCCGACGGCCTCGAGGGCCGCGAGGTGATGTGCGGCGAGCTCGGCGCCGTGCTCGGCGCCCACGTGGGCCCGGGCATGGTCGCGGTCTGCGTCTCGCCGCGTCCGCCCGCCTCGCCCTGACGCCCCTGGTGGACCCACACCGGCGCGCGGCTGTCCACAGATGGGCGTTCCGGTCTTTCGGAGGCCCGTAGGACGTTCCTAGCGTGGGGACATGCGCCGATCGCCGTCGTCCTCCGAGCACGCCGAGGCGGTGTCGCGACGGCTGGCGACGCTGAGCGCCGAGCTCGCCGCGGTGTGGGAGGGGAGCACGGCGCCCGACCTCGACGGGCACACCCGGGTCCGACCGCGACCCGACGACGAGGCGCCGGTGCCGCCACCCGTGGTGGTCCCGGTCCCCGGGCGGCACGCCTCGCGGCGGATGCGGATCGGCGGCCTCCGGCTCGGCCCGGTGCACCTCGCGGTCGTCGCGGTGGTGGCGGCCGTCGCCGTGGGACTGGCGTCGTGGTGGGCGGTCCGCGACCAGGCGGAGGTGGTGCCGCTCGACCCCGCAGGCGCGCTCACCTCGCCCGAGGAGTCACCCGAGCCGCTCACGGAGGTGGACCGGGCGGAGCCCGACGGCTCGACGCCCGACCCCACCGGCGAGCTGATCGTCGACGTCGCCGGCGAGGTACGCCGCCCCGGGATCGCGGTGCTGCCGGCGGGGTCACGGGTGGTCGACGCCCTCGAGGCGGCCGGGGGAGCCCGGCGCGGGGTCGACCTCACCGCGCTCAACCTGGCCCGGCCGATCGTCGACGGCGAGCAGATCCTGGTCGGGGTGGCACCCGCCCCCGGCGTCGCAGGCGGCGTCGGCTCGACGCCGGACGCGTCGCCCGCGGGTGGCTCCCTGGTGAACCTCAACACCGCCGACGAGGCGGCGCTGGACACCCTTCCGGGCGTCGGTCCGGTCACCGCTGCCGCGATCTTGTCGTGGCGGGACGCCAACGGCGGTTTCACGTCGGTGGACGAGCTGCTCGAGGTGAAGGGCATCGGCCCGGCCACCCTCGAGGAGATCGCCCCCCTCGTGACGATCTGATCCGACCGAGCCGTGCCCGACCTGCGCGCGGTCGCCCTCGGTGTGGGCGCCTGGATCGGTGCCCTCCTCGTCCTGCTGCTCCCGGGGCGGGTCGCCCTGGCGACGGTGCTGGTGCTGGTCGTCGCCTGCGTCGGGCTGATGCTGGGACGGACGATGGCCCTCGCCTGGCTCGGGCCCCTCGCCGCCCTCGTCGCGGTCGCGGGCGTCGCCGCGCTGCAGCAGACGGTGGTGGCGACCTCGCCGCTCGCGCGCCTGGCCGACGACGGCGCGGTCGTCACGCTGCGGCTCGCGACCACCTCGGACGTACGCGTCGTGGCAGGGCAGTACGGAGACCTGCAGATCGCGCGGGCGACGGTCTCGCGGGTCGAGGGACGCGGCACGGCGTGGACGCTCGACGCGCCGGTGGTGCTGATGGCGGGGGAGGACTGGCCGCGCCTGCCGCTCGGCACGACGCTCGAGACGACGGCCAGGCTCGTCCCGGCCGACGACGGCGTCGCAGCACTGGTCCGACCGATGGGCGACCCGCGGGTGGTGGCCGAGCCCGACGTGTGGTGGGACGCCGCCACAGCCGTACGCCGGTCGGTGCGGGCCGCGGTCGCCGGACGTGACGTGGACGCCCGCGAGCTGGTGCCGGCGCTGGTGGTCGGCGACGACGGCGGGATGGCGAGCGACCTCGCCGACGATTTCCGCACGACCGGCCTGACCCACCTCCTCGCGGTGAGCGGGTCGAACCTGACGATCGTGGTCGGCGCGGTGATCATCCTCGGTCGCTCGCTCGGTGTGCGGGGGCGGCTGCTGCACGTGCTCGCGGCCCTGGGGATCGCCGGCTTCGTGCTGACCGCACGCACCGAGCCCAGCGTCGTACGCGCTGCCGCGATGGGCACCGTGGCCCTCATCGGCATGGGGACCAACGGCCGGTCGCGGGGCACCCGCTGCCTGGGGGTGGCGGTGCTCGTCCTGCTGCTCCTGTGGCCCCGGCTGGCGACCACCGCGGGCTTCGCGCTCTCGGCGATGGCGACGGCCGGCATCCTGCTGCTCGCGCCGGTGTGGCGCGACGCCCTGATGCGGTGGACCCCGCGCTGGGTGGCCGAGGCGGTGTCGGTGCCGCTGGCGGCGCAGGTGGCGTGCACGCCGGTCGTCGCCGGCCTCTCGGGGCAGGTGAGCCTGGTGGCGGTCGGCGCGAACCTGCTGGCGGCGCCTGCCGTGGCCCCGGCCACCGTGCTCGGTCTCTCCGGCGGGCTCATCGGCCTGCTCTGGGCGCCCATCGGTGTCGTGGTGGCGGCACCCGCGGCGTGGTCGGCCGGCTGGATCATCGCGGTCGCGCGCTGGGGCGCGGACATCCCGACCGCGGCGGTCGACTGGGGCACGGGCCCGCTGGCGATGGTCGGACTCACCGCGCTGTGCCTGCTCTCGGTCCCGCTGGCGCCGCGGGTCCTCGGCCGGCCCGGATCGACGCTCGCCTGCACCGGGCTCCTCGTCGTGGTGATGCTGGTCCGCCCGCCCTCGCCGGGATGGCCGCCGGACGGCTGGGCGCTCGCGATGTGCGACGTGGGCCAGGGCGACGGGCTCGTGCTCAGGTCCGGGCCGCGGTCGGCGGTCGTCGTCGACGTCGGCCCGGACCCGGCGCTGATGGACGCCTGCCTCGACCGGCTGCGCGTCACCTCGGTGCCGCTGGTGGTGCTGACGCACTTCCACGCCGATCACGTGGACGGGATGGCCGGGCTGCTCGAGGGTCGCGACGTGGGGGCCATCGAGTCCACCGGCCTGCTCGAGCCGGCCGGTGGCGTCCGGGTGGTCGAGGAGGCAGCCGGACGCGACCCCGGCATCGCGGCGTACGGCGAGACGCGGCGGTTCGGGCAGGTGACCCTGCAGACGGTCTGGCCCCGGCCCGGCGCCGGCGGCGGTGGCGCCGGCGAGAGCGAGCCCAACAACGCCAGCGTCGTGCTGGTGGCGGAGGTCGAGGGGATCCGTGCGCTGCTGACCGGCGACGTCGAGCCGTCGGCCCAGCGCGCGATGTCACGCGACCTGGCCGGGCTGCAGGTCGACGTGCTCAAGGTGCCCCACCACGGCAGCCGGCACCAGGACGTGGACTGGCTCACCTCCCTCGGCGCGCGGCTGGCACTGGTCTCGGTGGGGGAGGACAACGACTACGGCCACCCGGCCGCCGACCTGCTGGCGGCGCTGGCCGGCTCGGGTGCCCGGGTGTGGCGCACGGACCTCTCCGGCGACGTGGCGGTGGTCGTGCGGGACGGCGAGGTCGGTGTCGTCACCCGTCGATAGAGTGGGCGCACCATGGCACGCACCCCCACCGCCGCGCAGGTCCTCGGCCACGTCGTCCTCGTGACGGGCAAGGAGGAATACCTCTCCGCGCGCACGGTGACGTCCGTGCGCGAGGCGGTCCGGGCCCACGACGCCGAGGCGGAGCTCGCCGACTCCCCGGCCTCCGACCTGACCCTGGCCTCGCTGGGCGAGATGTCCGCGCCCTCGCTGTTCTCCTCGATCCGGTGCGTGGTCGTGCGCGGTCTCGAGGACCTGCCCGACGAGTCCGTGGACGGCCTGCTCGCCTACTGTGCGGCTCCGGCCGAGGACGTCGCACTCGTGCTGGTGCACTCCGGCGGCCAGAAGGGCAGTGGGGTGCTGACCAAGCTGCGCAAGCTCGGTCCGGTCACCGAGGTGAAGTCGGAGGAGGTCCGCGCCAGCGAGATGCCGGGCTTCGTGAGCGCCGAGGTCGCCTCGCACGGCGCGAAGATCGACGCCGACGCGGCGACCTTCCTGGTGCAGGCCGTGGGCACCGACCTGCGCTCGCTCGCGGCGGCGGCCGACCAGCTCACCCATGACTTCCACGGCGAGCCGCTGACCGTCGAGAAGGTCCAGCGCTACTTCGGTGGCCGGGCCGAGGCCAAGTCGTTCACCGTCGCCGACGCCGCCTTCGCCGGTCGGCGTGCCGTGGCGCTGGAGGAGCTGCGCTGGGCCCTGGACTCCGGGACCTCGCCGGTCCTGGTGACCTCGGCCATGGCGGCCTCGGCCCGGAGCCTGGCCCGCTACCTCGGCGCCTCCCGCGGAGCGCGCGACGCCGACCTCGCCCGCGACCTCGGCGTACCTCCCTGGAAGGTGCGCACCGTCCGCGACCAGTCACGCTCGTGGAGCACCGAGGGCATCGCGCAAGCCGTGCGAGCGGTCGCCGTGGCCGACGCCGACATCAAGGGGCAGGCTCACGACGCGTCCTACACGCTCGAGCGGCTGGTGCTCACCGTCGCCGGCCTGCGCGAGGCCCGCTGACCCGCTCGGTCGTCGGGCGGCACGGCGACCGCGCCACGACGCCCGCCCGGAGCGTCATGGCCGGTGGTCGTCGGCGCAGCCGGTCGCCATGACGCCAGCTCGGTACGTCATGGGCGCCGGTCGCGGGAGCGGCCGCCCGCCATGACGTCGGCACTGCGGGAACGGCGCCCTGAAATGCGAAACACCCGCCACGTGGGCGGGTGCTCGGCGGGAGGACCGGACTCAGAGAGCGGCGGTCTTCTTGGCGATCGACGACTTGCGGTTCGCGGCCTGGTTGGCGTGGATGACGCCCTTCGAGGCGGCCTTGTCGAGCGCCTTCATGGCGTCGCGGCCGGCGGCGGTCGCCGCGGCCTTGTCGTCGCCCTCGGACAGCTCGCGGAAACGGCGCACGGCGGTCTTCAGGCGCGACTTCACGGCCTGGTTGCGCTGGCGCGCCTTCTCGTTCTGCTTGTTGCGCTTGATCTGGGACTTGATGTTCGCCACGTGTGGATCCTCGGATGCTCGAACTGGTCAGGACAGAAGTCTGTGCTTGTCGGCTGCCTGGCAACCCCCCGCTCGCGAGAGTGAGGGTCGGGTGCCGGACATGCAGGGATGAACACTACCGTCCGGCGCGGCGGGCGCCCAAATCGTGCTGGAGCGGTGAGCGAGGCACGATCTCGGGCCGCGGATCCTGCGCCACGCACCGCTCGCTCACGCTCAGCGGCCGGTGCGGCGGGCGACCGCCCCCAGCATGCGACGCGACTCGGTCCGGCGGAAGTCCCGCAGCGTCGGCAGGTTGACGTCGACGGCGGTGACGGAGCGCTCGGCCAGGTGGGCACCGAAGCCCGCCAGGAACGCGGTGACCACGTCGTCGCCGACCTCGCGAAGCGCGGGGGAGTCGGCGATCGAGGTGTCGAACCACGGCTCCTCCATCCGCTCGAGCCGCACCAGCAGGGGATCGGCCCATGCGGGCCCGCGCGCTGCCATGCCCCAGTCCACGAACACCACGTCGCCACCCGGACGGCGCAGCAGGTTGTCGACACGGATGTCCCAGTGGACGACGTGCTCCATCGGCCGGTCGGCGTGCTCGCGCAGCACCGCCGCCCAGCCGTCGGGGTCGTCGCGCAACCAGTCCGGCACCGGCACCTCCGGCGGCGCGTCGGGCAGCCCCGCCAGCGAGTCCGCCCAGACCCGGAACCGGTGGCCGACGTCGACCAGGTCGACGCCGTCGGGCGCCCCGCGCTCTTGGAGAGCTGCGGAGAGGCGATCGGTCCCGACGAGCACCGCCTCGAGCTCGGCGGGGTCGGTGAAGTCGGGGTGCCGGCCCTCGACGTCCTCGATCAGGAGGGCCACCCAGGCCCCGTCGTCGTACGACGCCAGCAGCCGCGCCCAGAGCCCGTGCTCGCCGAGGTGCTGCAGGACGCCGACCTCGCGGCGCAACAGGTCCGGGGTGTCGGGGTTGAGCTCGGCGCCGACCGCCTTGACGAACGCCCGGGTGCCGTCGGCGCAGGTGAGCCGGGTGGCGCACCCGGGCGACATCCCGCCGACCTGCTCGGCGGTCCCCACCACCGCGGAGCCGAGGGTCCGCTCGACCCAGTCGCGCACGGGGGCGGGCACCTCGTCGTAGGCGAGGCGTACACCGACCGCGCGCGGCGCCGTCACGACCAGCCCCGCCGCTCCGCGAGCCAGTCCCAGCACACCTCGCCCTGCCAGCGCTGGTGGTCGCGGATGTGGGGCGAGGTCGGCGGGACCGGCAGCTCGCACTGGGTGAGGAAGTAGCCGACGTAGAGCGCGAGGTTGATGTCGAGCGCCTCGGCGTCGACGTCGCGCAGCAGGCGGCGCTCCGCGATCACCCGGTCGACGTCGATGCCCTCGCCCCGGGGAGCGATCAGGGCGGCGAACGAGTCGAACCACGCGGCGCCGCGCACCGGCCAGTTCCAGTCGCAGACCACGGCGCGACCGTCGGCGCCGATGAGGACGTTGTCCGAGCGGATGTCGGTGTGCACGAGGGTGTCGCCGCCGACCACCTCGGCGTAGCGCCGGGCGAGCGCCTCGGCCTCGGCGAGGTGGGTCGGGTCGAGGTCGGTCCGGTGGTCGCGAAGCGCGGCCCAGTGCTCCAGGAGCGGCGCGAAGTCGTCCGCGGCGGTGTCGAGCGCGAGACCGGCCGGGGGAGGGGTGAGCGCCTCGGCGGCCTGCTCGAGCGCGTCCAGGACGGCGTCGAGCTCGTCGGCCTGCCACGGACGCTGTGGCGGACGCCCGTCGACGTACTCCGTGCCGAGGACGACCCAGTCGTCGTCGAGGTGCCACAGGAGGCGCGGCGCGGGCACCGACGCGGGGAGGGCGGCGAGCTTGCGCGCCTCCTCGCGGTAGGAGTCGGCGAACACGCGCTGGGCCTTGACCGACGCCGCCTTGGCGAAGTGACGCGACCCGTCCTCGCACACCAGCACGGAGGCGAACCCGGGAGTGAAGCCGGTCGTCTGCGAGATCGCCCTGACCACCGGCGAGCCGCACTTGCGCTCGATCCATGCGCGCAGGTTCGGCGGGAGGAACTCCCACTCCAGGCGCCGGGCGGTCGCGTCGTGCGGGACGGGGTAGGGCGCGATCGGCGGACGGCGAGACATGGCGGCATCCTCCCGCACTGGTCCTGCGGCCCACGAACGGATATCTGGGGACGTGACGTACGTCAACCGGCTCCGATCCCGTCCACCACGTCCTCAGATATCGGGTGGAGGTGCGACCCTGCGCGGGCGAGACTGGCGTCATGCCCGAGCTCGTCCTGCCGACCCCGTCCGTGCGTGAGTCTTTCCTCGAGGCGATGGACGAGTTCGTCGCGGAGGGTGTGGAGCTGAGCCAGACGGCCGCCTGGATCGACGTCAACGCACCGGGCTGGCAGGACCCGGGGGTGTTCGCGACCTTCGTCGGGGCCGTGCGGGTCGACGCGCAGGAGGACAACCCGCGCCCCGAGTGGCACGTGCCCTGCACGACGCTCTGGTGGATCGACGGCGAGACCTACCTGGGCCGGCTCGCGATCCGGCACCGGCTCAACGACTTCCTCCTCGACGTCGGCGGGCACATCGGCTACGACGTACGCCCGACCCGTCGCCGCGAGGGGCACGCGACCGCGATGTTGCGGGCCGCCCTGCCGTGGGCCGTCGGCCTCGGGATCGACCCCGCGCTGGTCACCTGCGACGACGACAACGTCGGCTCGACCAGGGTGATCGAGGCGGCGGGCGGGGAGCTCGAGGACGTGCGGGGGATCAAGCGCCGCTACTGGGTCCCCACCTCGGGGTAGTCCAGTGGCAGATGGTCGTGAGATCGCCGCCGCGACAGCCGCCTGTCACTGGACTACCCCGGCTCAGGCCGGGGGTGGCGGTGCGGCCGCGGGAGCCTCGGGCGTACGACGCGTGCGCGTCGCGGCGCCGACGCCGACCACCGCGACCGCGAGCCCGACCAGCTGGGCCACCGAGAGGGTCTCGTCGAGCACCAGCCAGGCGGGGACCGCGGTCACCGGCGGGCTGAGGAAGAACAGGCTGGCCGCCGCACCCGACCCACCGCGCAGGACGAGCAGCGACAGCAGCACGAGCCCGATGATCGAGTTGACGATCGCGAGGAACAGGACGGCCGCGACCGCCCGCCCGGTGTCGGTGACGGGCCACGCGCCCTCGGTCGTCCACCCCAGCACGAGCATCGGGGGCGCCGACACCGCGAACTGCACCGCCGCCGACCACAGCAGGTCGGGCTGCGCGCCGATCCATCGCTGACCGAGGGTGCCGAGGCTGAGGGTGAGCATGCTGAGGCAGCCGATGCCCACCGCGATCGGGCCGCCGGCGTGGCCGAGGTCGGCGCCGAGGACGAGCAGCACGCCGAGGACGCCGACGACGAACCCGCCCACCTGCAGCGCCGAGATCCGCTCCCCGAGCAGGACCGCGGCGAGGATGGCGGTCAGCACCGGGCTGAGCGCGTGGAACAGCGACGCGAGGGTGGCGCCGAGACCCAGGTCGAAGGCGACGTACATCATCCCGAACATCAGGGCGTTCATCACCAGCCCGACGAGAGCCACACGGCCCAGGACCGCGCGGTCCATCCGCGTCGGACGCCGCAGGGCCAGTGCGAGACCGGCAGCCAGGACCGCGGCGACCACGAAGCGCCAGCCCAGCACGGAGAACGGCGCGGCGGCGTGCACGGCGGCGGGGCCCGAGATGTAGCCCGACGACCAGACCAGGACGAACGCGCCCGCCGGGACCAGCGGCAGTCGCAGCGCATCGGTCCGGGAGGTCACAGAGGCGCACGCTAGCGGGCACGGCGGGCAGGCTCGTCGCCGGTTCGGTGGGGCGTGGTCAGCGTGGAAGAATGATCCGACCCCGCCGTCGTACAGCCGAAAGTAGTCCGTGAGCCTCAAGAACGCGCCGCAGCCAGGCTCGACCGACCCGTCGATCATCCGCAACTTCTGCATCATCGCGCACATCGACCACGGCAAGTCGACCCTGGCCGACCGCATGCTGCAGCTCACCGGCGTCGTGGACGAGCGGGCGTCGCGCGCGCAGTACCTCGACCGGATGGACATCGAGCGCGAGCGCGGCATCACGATCAAGTCCCAGGCGGTGCGGATGCCGTGGACCGTCCCGGCCGACAACGCCGCGGGTGCCGAGCCCGGCACCTACGTGCTCAACATGATCGACACCCCGGGCCACGTCGACTTCACCTACGAGGTCTCCCGCAGCCTCGAGGCCTGCGAGGCCGCCGTCCTGCTGGTCGACGCGGCACAGGGCATCGAGGCGCAGACGCTCGCCAACCTCTACCTCGCGATGGGCGCCGACCTCCACATCATCCCGGTGCTCAACAAGATCGACCTGCCCAGCGCCAACGTCGAGAAGTACGCCGCCGAGCTCGCCGGCCTGGTCGGCTGCGAGCCCGAGGAGGTGCTGCTCACCAGCGCCAAGACGGGCGTCGGGGTCGAGGCACTGCTCAACGAGATCGTGAAGCAGACCCCGGCGCCGGTCGGCGACGCGGACGCGCCGGCGCGCGCGCTGATCTTCGACTCCGTCTACGACACCTACCGCGGCGTGGTGACCTACGTCCGGGTCGTCGACGGCAAGCTCAGCCACCGCGACCGGATCAAGATGATGTCGACCAACGCGGTCCACGAGATGCTCGAGGTGGGCGTGATCAGCCCCGAGCCCGTGAAGGCCGGCGAGATCGGCGTCGGCGAGGTCGGCTACCTGATCACCGGCGTGAAGGACGTCCGCCAGTCGCGCGTCGGTGACACGGTCACCTCGCAGCACCGCGGCGCGACCGAGTCGCTCGGCGGCTACAAGCACCCCAACCCGATGGTCTACGCCGGCCTCTACCCGATCGACGGCGACGACTACCCGACGCTGCGCGACGCCCTGGAGAAGCTCCAGCTCAACGACGCGGCGCTGACCTACGAGCCGGAGACCTCCGGCGCGCTGGGCTTCGGCTTCCGCTGCGGCTTCCTCGGCCTGCTCCACATGGAGATCACCCGCGACCGCCTCGAGCGCGAGTTCAACCTCGACCTCATCTCGACCGCGCCCAACGTGGTCTACGAGGTCGCCCTCGACGACGGCACCGAGGTCGAGGTGACCAACCCGAGCGAGTACCCCGACGGCAAGGTCGCCGAGGTCCGCGAGCCCGTCGTCAAGGCGACGATCCTCGCGCCGTCGGACTACATCGGCACGATCATGGAGCTGTGCCAACTCAAGCGCGGCAACCTGCAGGGCATGGACTACCTCTCCGAGGACCGCGTCGAGATGCGCTACACGCTTCCGATGGGCGAGATCGTCTTCGACTTCTTCGACCAGCTGAAGTCGCGCACCAAGGGCTACGCCTCGCTCGACTACGAGCGCTCCGGGGAGCAGGCCGCCGACCTGGTCAAGGTCGACATCCTGCTCCAGGGCGAGCCCGTCGACGCGTTCAGCGCGATCGTGCACCGCGACGCCGCCTACTCCTACGGCGTGATGATGGCCGGCAAGCTCAAGGACCTCATCCCGCGCCAGCAGTTCGAGGTGCCGATCCAGGCCGCCATCGGAGCGCGCGTCATCGCCCGCGAGACCATCCGCGCGATCCGCAAGGACGTCCTCGCCAAGTGCTACGGCGGTGACATCAGCCGCAAGCGCAAGCTGCTCGAGAAGCAGAAGGCCGGCAAGAAGCGGATGAAGAACATCGGCTCCGTGGAGGTGCCGCCGGAGGCCTTCGTCGCCGCGCTCGCGACCACGCAGCCGGCGGAGAAGTCCGGCAAGAAGTGACGCTCGTCCGCGCGGCCGACGTGACCCCGCAGCCGTGGGCCAACGGAGGCGGTACGACGCGTGAGCTGGCGTGGGCCGACGACGGGGCGTGGCGGATCAGCCTGGCCGAGGTCGCGGGCGACGGACCGTTCTCGACGTTCGCGGGGCGGCACCGGCTGCTCACCGTGGTCGACGGCCCGGTCCTCGACCTGTCCGTCGACGGCGAGTCGCACGTCGTCGAGCCCGCACGCCCGTTCGCCTTCTCCGGCGACGCCGCCGTCCTCGCCTCGGTGCCCGAGGGTGCGGTGGTGGCACTCAACGTGGTCGTCGACCCGATGGTCGTGTCCCCGTTCGTGACCGTCCTCGAGCTCGGTCGGGGCTCGGCCCTGCCGCTCGCCGCCGACCAGGCGGCGTACGTCGTCACGGGCGAGCAGCGCGGCTGCCTGGTCGTGGGTCCTGACGAGGTCGCCGGGCGATGCGCCATCGCCGTCGTCACCCTCGAGCGCGGCTGAGGCGATCCGCCGACCAATCCGGCTGCCGACGCGGCCGCGAAGCCCCGGCATGCGACTGGCTGACCGGCTCCGGGTCGAGGCGATCCGCGCGAGCGCGCCCTTCACCGTGCGCTACGGCGACCACCTGCGCTTCGCCGGCCAGGACCTGGCCGCACCGAGGCGGATCCACGTCCGCACGCGGCACGGGCGGATCCCGGTGCACCTCTACGGACCGACGGGGGAGGCCCGGCCGGTCCACGTGCACCTCCACGGCGGGGCGTGGCTGATGCGCCACCCGCAGATGGACGACTGGTGGTGCCGCTACCTCGCCGCGACCGCCGGTGTCGTGGTCGCGAACGTCGACTTCGAGGTGGCCCCGCGCGTGACCTACCCCGTGGCGCAGCACCAGGCCCACGACGTGGCGGCCGCGCTGGCCGCCGACGGCGCCCCGGTCTCGGTGGGCGGCTTCAGCTCCGGCGGAGGCATGGCCGCCTCGGTCGCCCTGCAGGCCCGCGACACCGGCTCGTTCACCCCGACGCTGCAGGTGCTGGGCATCCCGGCGCTCGACCTGTCGGCGGAGCCACGCGACGGCGACCGCGGCATGATCTCGCCGGACCTGCGCCGGCTGGTGCGCCGCGTCTACCTGCCGGATCCCGTCACCCGGCGCGAGGCGTACGCCTCACCGCTCCTGGCCGCCGACCTCGCCGGGCTGCCACCCGCGGTCGTCCTGACCGCGGAGCGCGACGTGCTCCGCGCCGAGGGCGACGCGTACGCCGGCCGACTGAGCGAGGCCGGCGTACGCGTCGTGCACCACGTCACGCCAGGGGTCGACCACTACTTCCTCACCGAGGACCCGGTGCGCGCCCGCACGACGATGGCGATGGTGGCGGACGAGATCGCTGCCGCCGGTCGGGTGGGAGATCAGGCGGCCGGCGCCCAGCCCGGGTCGCGGCCGAGCCGGGCCAGCAGCCGGTCCGAGGCCGAGGCGTCGTCGGGCACCGGGACCGCCTCCGCGCAGACCCCCTCCGAGTAGAGGGCGTCGCCCCAGCCGTCGGCGGTGGCGTGCAGGGCTGCCGCCTCCTTCTCGCTGACCGACCACTGCTGGCCGGTGGCGCGGGCGATGTCGGAGCCGTGCACGACGAGGTCCCAGCCGTAGAAGTCGGCCATCGTGGCCGCGATCGTGGTGCGGCCGAAGTAGCCGTCGTACTCCCGCTCGGCGACGCCGTCCGCGGAGAGCACCTCGGCCACGGCCGATGCGTGCTTGCGCCACGCGGCAGGTGGGTCGGACTGGTCGGGCGAGGGACCGGGGGAGAGGTCCTGGCGCTCGAGGAACTCCCGCTCGGTCTCGATCGCGTGGACGACGACGTCGCGGACGGTCCAGTCGTCGCACGGTGTGGGTGCGTCCCAGCGCCCCTCGGCTCCGTCGAGGATGGCGGCGAACGCGTCGGCTCGCGCGGTGAAGCTCTCTGCACTCGTGGTCATGACCGTGACTCTCGCAGCGCTCCTGTCGGTGGCGCTTGTGATAATCCGACACATGGCCGGTCCTCGTCCCAGCGATCCGGTGGACCGTGCCCACCTGACCGGGGTCAGTCGGCCCTCGCCGCCGATCCACCGATACTCGCCCAGCGCCCACCTCGCCGACCTCGTCGACCGCTACTGGATCCCGGTCTGGTCGCTGGCCGAGCCGTCCACGCAGAGCACGCTCCAGCACCCGGTCTGCCTCGTCGTGGTCAGCGACACCTACGCCCGCCTCTACGGCGTGACCAGGGGCCGGTCCAGCGTGACCCTCGAGGGGGAGGGGTACGCCGTCGGGACGATGCTCATGCCCGCCGCCGGTCGGCTGCTGCTCGGTCGCCCGGTGGCCGGCCTCACCGACACCTGGACCGACCTCGCCGAGGTGCTGCCCGACGGACGGCTCGTCGACGCCGTGCGCGCCGCGATGGACGCCGGCCCGCACGACCCCGGCTCGCACCTGCGGGCGATCGCGCACCTCGAGGCGTGGTTCACCACGTTCCTCCCGGTCGACGAGCAGGGGCTGCTGGTCAACCGGCTCGTGGCCTGGCTGCGCGAGCATCCCGAGGTGACCCGGGTGGGCGAGATGGCCGCCGAGGTCGGCCTCACCGAGCGCAGCCTGCAGCGGCTCGTGGAGCAGCGGCTCGGGATCAGCCCGAAGTGGTTGGTGCAGCGTCGGCGCCTCCACGACGCTGTCGAGGCGCTCAAGGCCGGCGCGACCAGCCTCGCCCAGATGGCTGGGGACCTCGGCTACACCGACCAGGCGCACTTCACCCACGACTTCCGGACCGTGACCGGCATGACGCCGGGGGAGTACCTCAGGGACCAACCGTCGCGAGCGTCAACCAAAAGTTGACAGACGTCGCCGCGGTGTCGCATCGTGGAGCCATGTCGCCCGTGCTCGGTCACCTGCTCACCGCCGCCGTCATCACGCTCGTCGTGGGGTTCGCCTCCGGGGGAGGCTGGGCCTACTTCGTGGTCGGCGCGGTCCTCGCGCTGTCGCTGTGGGTGATGCTCTTCGCGGGCTCCTACGCGACACCGGGCCCGGCGGAGGGCAACGGCCGCACCTCGTCGCGTCAGTACGCCCTGGCCGGCGCGTGCGCGCTCGTGCTCGGATACGTGATGTACGCCGTGGGCGACGGGGCGGTGTGGTGGTCGGTCGGCTTCATCATGGCCGGTGCGATCATCCCCGCCGCTCGCGCCGCGGGATCCCAGTCCCGGACCGGCGGTGCCTGAGCGGGGTGAGCCGCTCGGACGCCTGCGCACGGCGGCCACGACCTTGGCACTCGCCGAGCGCGCGCTGGCCGACCGGGTGCGTGAGGCACACGCGGCGGGGCACAGCTGGGCCGACATCGGAGGCGTGCTCGGCACCACGCGGCAGGCGGCGTTCAAGAGGTTCGGCTCCGCGAGGGACCCGAGGACGGGGGAGCAGATGAGGTCCGTGGGGACCGAGGACGTCGGGCCGATCACCGAGCGGGTCTTCGCGCTCGTCGACCAGGGCGACTACGACGCTCTCCGCGCGCAGATGCCCGACGACGTGGCCCGGGTGCTGTCCCGCGACGTGGTCCTCGACCTGTGGGCGAGGGTGGTCGCCGACACCGGCAACCTGGTGCGCTGCGAGGACACCGTCGTCGAGATGCCCGGCGGCCGAGAGGTGCCGCGCGACACGGCTCTGGGCACCGTGGTCGGTGTCACCACGCTGGTCTGCGAGGCCGGCGAGTGGCAGGGCCGGGTGGCCGTCGGGCAGGACCGGCAGGTCCTGGGGCTGCTCGTCGTGCCGCCAGGTGCTCGCGACCTGCCGTTCTAGGGCGCTGCTGACTCCAAGTTCACTCGCACCAGCGACGAGCGAGCTTCGACCTACCGATCAGCCCCGCATCGGGCCGCCGGGCCGGCCGTAGGACTCGGCGACGATCTCGGCGACCACGGAGAGCGCGATCTCGCCAGGCGCCTTGCCGCCGAGGTTGTGGCCGGCCGGCACGTGCAGCGTGCCCGTGTCGACGCCCTCTGCGCTCAGCTCCGCGACCAGGCCCTCGGCCCGGCGACGGCTTGCCATCATCGCGACGTAGACGGCCTCGGAGGCGAGTGCGGCGCGCAGCACGGCGGGCGCGTCCGGCGCGTCGTGGTCGCAGAGCACCACCGCGTCCCCCGGCTGCGGCTCCAGGCCTGGCCCGCCGTCGTCGGCCGACTCGACCAGCACGGTGCGGCCGACCGCGGAGGCGATGACCGCGATCGCCCGGGCGATCGGGTTGTCGCTCAGGACCAGGATGCGGCCGGTCTGCTCGGGCTCGGCCACCCACGGCTGCTCGCGCGGAGTCATGTCCGTCACCCTAGGCTCGCCGCGTGCCCGTCACCATCCCTGCAGGACTGCTGGCCCAGCGCGGCCTCGGCGACGACTGGTCGGCCTGGCTCGACCGGCTGCCCCGTCTCGCCGAGGAGCTGCTCGAGGAGTGGCACCTCACCCCGACCGCCGGGTCGCTGCACGGCCACGTCTCGCTGGTCGTGCCGGTGGTGGACGCGGACGGCGTGGCCGGCGGGCTCAAGGTCGGCTTCGACGGGGACGAGGAGTCGCTCCACGAGGCACTCACGTTGCAGCACTGGGGAGGGCGAGGTGCCGTACGGCTGCGGCGGGCCGACCCTCGCCGGCGTGCGCTCCTGCTGGACTGGCTGGCCGGGCCCGACCTCGGCGACCTGTGGGACGTGGAGGCGTGCGAGGTCGTGGGCGGGCTCTACGAGCGGCTGCACATCGCGGCGCTGCCGCAGCTCGCCACGGTCACGTCGTACGTCGAGCAGTGGCTGCGCGACCTCCGTGACCTGGGGCGCGACGTCCCGATCCCGCGGAGGTACGTCGACCAGGCGCTCTCGCTCGGTCGCGACCTGCTCGCCGACGACGTGCCGCCCGTGGTGGTGCACGGCGACCTCCACTACGCCAACGTGATGGCCGACGACGCCGGGGAGTGGCTGGCGATCGACCCCAAGCCGATGGCCGGCGACCGGCACTACGAGCCGGCGCCGATGCTCTGGAACCGGATGGACGAGCTCGACGGGCCGCTGGCGGTCGGGTCGGTCCGCGACGGGCTCCGTCGTCGCTTCCACGCGCTGGTCGACGCCGGCGACCTCGACGAGGACCGGGCGCGCGACTGGGTCGTCGTGCGGATGATCGTCAACGCGTCCTGGACCGCGCAGGACGCGCGGGCGGCCGGTCGCGGTCTCGACGCCGAGGAGCGGGACTGGATCACCCGCTGCATCGCCGTCGCCAAGGCCGTCCAGGACTAGCCAGGACCAGCCAGGACCAGCCAGGACTAGACAGTGTCGGACGAACGAGCCCGGCAGATGGGTCGAAAGTCGCAACCTGCGCGAGTGGAGCGCTCAAAACGCCCGGATTGCTACCACCCGGTAGACCACGTGACCTAGGTTACAGCCCAAGTCTCCGAGCTTCCCGCCACGTGGCGCGCCGCGCCACGCTCCCCGGAACCAGATCGAATGAGTAGGTAACAGATGCCGATCACCGTCGACACCTCCTTCCTCGACACGATGCCGCCCAACGTGGCCGTCCAGTTCTTCGACCGTGTCGCTGCCTCCGCCGACAGCGAGGCCTTCCGCTTCCCGCGCGGCGAGGCGTGGGAGTCCGTCACCTGGAAGCAGGCCGGCGACAAGGTCGAGGCGCTCGCCGCGGGACTGATCGCGCTGGGCGTCGAGCCCGAGCAGCGGGTGGGCATCGCATCCGGGACGCGCTACGAGTGGATCCTGGCCGACCTCGCCATCATGTGTGCCGCCGGTGCCACCACCACGGTCTACCCGACCACCAACGCCGAGGACACGACGTACATCCTCGCCGACTCCGAGAGCCGCGTCGTCTTCGCCGAGGACGACGAGCAGGTCGCCAAGCTGACCGTGCACCGCGCCGAGCTGCCCCACGTGAGCAAGGTCGTCACCTTCACCGGGAAGACCGACGGGGACTGGATCATCTCGCTCGACGACCTCGCCGCGCTGGGGGCGGAGAAGCTGGCTGCGGAGCCCGACGTGGTGCGCACCACCTCGCAGGCGATCGCGCCCGACCAGCTCGCGACCCTGATCTACACCTCCGGGACCACCGGCCGCCCCAAGGGGGTGCGGTTGCGGCACTCGTCGTGGGTCTACGAGGGCGAGGCGATCCGCGTGCAGGGGATCCTCTCCGAGAGCGATCTCGAGTTCCGCTGGCTGCCGATGGCGCACTCCTTCGGCAAGGTGCTGATGTCGACGCAGATGGCGTGCGGGTTCGCCGCGGCGATCGACGGTCGCGTGGACAAGATCGTGGACAACCTCGGCGTGGTGAAGCCGACCTTCATGGGGGCGGCCCCCCGCATCTTCGAGAAGGCCCACGGCCGCATCGTCACCATGCAGGCGGCCGAGGGCGGTGCCAAGGAGAAGATCTTCAAGAACGCCTTCAAGGTCGGCCTGGAGGTCGAGCGCCTCAAGCGCGCGGGGAAGTCGGTCCCGCTGAGCCTCAGGGTGCAGCACGGGCTCTTCGACAAGCTGGTCTTCTCCAAGATCCGCGACCGCTTCGGCGGCAACGTCCGCTTCTTCATCTCCGGCGCCGCGGCGCTCAACAGCGACATCGCCGAGTGGTTCGGCGCCGCCGGCATCACGATCCTGGAGGGCTACGGCCTCACCGAGACGTCGGCGGGCTCCTTCGTCAACCACCCTGACCGCAACAAGTTCGGCACCGTCGGCCCGGTCATCCCGGGCAGCGAGGTCAAGCTCGGCGACAACGACGAGATCATGATCAAGGGTCCCGGTGTGATGGACGGCTACCACAACCTCCCGGAGGAGACGGCCAGGACGCTGACCTCCGACGGCTGGCTGCACACCGGTGACAAGGGCGCCCTCGACGAGGACGGTCACCTGGTCATCACCGGGCGCATCAAGGAGCTCTTCAAGACCTCCGGCGGCAAGTACATCGCCCCGCCCGCGATCGAGTCGAAGTTCAAGGCGGTGTGCCCCTACGCCAGCCAGTTCATGGTGTTCGGTGAGGACCGCAACTACTGCGTCGCCCTCGTCACCCTCGATCCCGATGCGATGGCGGGCTGGGCAGAGGAGAACGGGATGAGCGGCGCGTCCTACACCGAGATCGTGCAGTCCGACGCCGTGCACGCGATGGTCCAGGGCTACGTCGACGACCTCAACAGCCACCTCAACCGGTGGGAGACGGTCAAGAAGTGGAAGCTCCTCGACCACGACCTCACGATCGAGTCCGGCGAGCTGACCCCGTCGATGAAGGTGAAGCGCACCGTGGTCCAGGACAACAACAAGGCGGTCCTCGAGGAGCTCTACGCCTGAGCCGCCAGGCCTGGACGAAGGTCAGATCGAGTTGCTGGGCGGCTCACAGGAGCCGCACAGGACGCACCGGGTGAATGGGTGCCAGTGGGAGACCACTGGCACCCATTCGCATCTCCCGACCCGCCCAGGAGCACGTCATGACCGCAGACGACCACCCCCACCGCCACGCCGCTGACGAGGTGCACGAGCACGACCTCGGCCTCCAGCACGACCTCGGCACCCTCGAGCGCCGCGGCTTCTCCCGGTGGGGCCGGCGCGGCGTGCTCGGGATGCTCGGCGGCCTCGGCGTGGCGACCGTCGCCGGGTGCTCCAGCGACGGCACGTCCGCCAGCGCGAGCGATGCGCAGGGCGGGCCGCCGAGCGGCGGCCCGGGCGGCGCGCCCCCCGGTGGGATGGGCGGTGACTCGTCGGTCGAGGTGGCCGACGGCGAGATCCCCGAGGAGACGGCCGGCCCCTTCCCCGGCGACGGCACCAACGGCCCCGACGTGCTCTCGGAGAGCGGGGTGGTGCGCTCCGACATCACCACCAGCTTCGGCTCGGCCTCCGGGGTCGCCGAGGGCGTGCCCCTCACCC
The DNA here is from genome assembly GCF_014779665.1 of Nocardioides hwasunensis. Taxonomy (GTDB): domain Bacteria; phylum Actinomycetota; class Actinomycetes; order Propionibacteriales; family Nocardioidaceae; genus Nocardioides; species Nocardioides hwasunensis. Next base: position 306,395 of record NZ_JACXYY010000006.1, read on the forward strand.
TGCGGCTCAAGGTCTACGACCTGACCGGCGACGACGTCCAGATCCTCTCCGGGGCCGCCATCTATGCCTGGCACTGCGACCGGGCCGGCAGCTACTCGATGTACGACGGCGACGCCGCCGACGAGAACTACCTGCGCGGGGTCCAGGAGACCGACGCGGACGGCTGGGTGGAGTTCACCTCGATCTTCCCCGCCTGCTACTCGGGTCGATGGCCGCACGTGCACTTCGAGGTCTACGAGTCGCTCGACGCCGCGACCAGCGCGTCGAACAAGCTGCGCACCTCGCAGCTGGCCTTCCCGCAGGACGTGTGCGAGGAGGTGTACGCCACCGAGGGCTACGAGGACTCGGTGACCAACCTCGCCCGGGTCAGCCTCGACACCGACGGGATCTTCAGCGACGGCTACTCCCTGCAGATGGCCACCGTGAAGGGCAGCGCGAGCGAGGGCTACACCGCGACGCTCAACGTGCCCATCTGATCGGGCGTCCCGGCCCGCGGGCCACGCGTGGTTGGATACCGGCGTGCCCCCCGCTCAACCCGATGGCGACCTCGCGCCCGAGGACGGACTCCTCCCGGACGAGGCGTGGGCGGAGTTCGGGAGCAGGCCCTTCGGGCTCTACGTCCACGTGCCGTTCTGCACGGTCCGCTGCGGCTACTGCGACTTCAACACCTACACCGCTCACGAGCTCGGCGACGAGGTCGGCGCCAGCCGGTCGTCGTACGCCGAGGCGGCGATCAAGGAGATCCGGTTCGCGCGTGAGGTGCTGGGCCACCGCGACGTGAAGATCGAGACGATCTTCTTCGGCGGCGGCACCCCGACGCTGCTCAGGGCCGCCGACCTCGGCTCGATCGTCGCGAGCGCCGCCGCGGAGTTCGGCCTGGCCGACGACGTCGAGATCACCACCGAGGCCAACCCCGACAGCGTCGCCGCGTGGGACCTCGAAGAGCTGCGCACCGCCGGCTTCAACCGCATCAGCTTCGGCATGCAGTCCGCCGTCGACCACGTGCTGCGCACCCTCGACCGCACGCACGACCCGATGCGCGTGCCCGCGGTCGTCGACTGGGCCCGCCAGGCCGGGTTCGACGACGTCAGCCTGGACCTGATCTACGGCACGCCGGGGGAGTCCCTCGCCGACTGGGAGACCTCCCTCGACGCGGCCCTCGCGTGTGGGCCCGACCACGTGTCGGCGTACTCGCTCATCGTCGAGGAGGGCACCGCCATGGGCCGTCAGGTCAGGCGCGGCGAGCTGGCGATGCCCGACGAGGACGACCTCGCCGACAAGTACCTCCTCGCCGACGAGCGGCTCGGCGCCGCCGGGTTGAGCTGGTACGAGGTCTCCAACTGGGCCACGTCCTCCGAGCACCGGTGCCGCCACAACCTCCTCTACTGGACCGGCGGTCACTGGTGGGGCGTCGGGCCCGGCGCGCACTCCCACGTCGGCGGGGTGCGGTGGTGGAACGTCAAGCACCCCGCGGCCTACGCCGAGCGGATGGCGCGTGGCGTCTCCCCGGCCCAGGCGCGCGAGGTGCTCGGCTACCGCGACCAGCGGGTCGAGCGGATCCTGCTGGAGATCCGGCTCGTCGACGGCCTCCCCGTCACCGCCCTCGAGGCCACCGGTCGCTCCCACGTCGCCCGGATGGTCGCCGACGGGCTGGTCGAGCTCGCCACCGAGCGCCTCGTGCTCACCCAGCGCGGCCGGCTGCTCGCCGACGCGCTCGTGCGCGACCTCGTCGACTGAAGCAGAGGCCCGTCAGGGCGCGGTGGTGAAGTCGATGAGCTCCTCGACCCGGCCGAGGAGCTCGGGCTCGAGGTCGGCAAAGGAGGACACCCGCCCGAGGACGTGCTTCCACGCGCGGGCGATGTCGGCCTGGTTGCGGTGCGGCCAGCCCAGCTGCTGACAGGTGCCGGTCTTCCAGTCGATGCCCTTGGGCACGTGGGGCCACCGGGCGATGCCGAGCCGGTCCGGCTTGACCGCCTGCCAGATGTCGATGAAGGGGTGTCCCACCACCAGCACGTGCTTGCCGATGGGGGAGCGCGCGATCCCCTGGGCGATCCGCGCCTCCTTCGACCCGGGGACCAGGTGGTCGACCAGCACGCCGACGCGGCGCTGCGGGCCGGGCTTGAAGTCGCGCAGGTGCTCGGCGAGGTCGTCGACGCCACCGAGGTACTCCACGACGACGCCCTCGATCCGCAGGTCGTCGCCCCACACCTTCTCGACCAGCTCGGCGTCGTGGCGGCCCTCGACGAAGATCCGACTGGCGCGGGCGACGCGAGCGCGGGCACCGGGCACGGCGACCGACCCGGACGCCGTACGCGTGGGGGCGGCCGGTGCTCCGCCGCGGACGGGTCGGGTGAGGATCACCGGCTTGCCCTCCAGCAGGAAGCCGGGGCCGAGCGGGAACGTACGTCGCTTGCCGCGCCGGTCCTCCAGCGTCAGCGTGTCGATGTCGCGGTCGATCGCGACCACCTCACCGCACCAGTCGGTGGTGACCTCCTCGACGACCATCCCGAGCTCGGTCGGCACCTCCGTGGCACGCCCGTTCCTCGGCGCTCGCCAGTCGGAGTTGAGGACGTCGGTTCCGTAGCGATCCTGGGGCACCGGTCAACGCTAGGTGGCGATGGCGCCGACTCCGGGCTGACGCGCCGGGATCGAGGCGATCAGACCTCGTCCTGGTCGGGGGCCGTGCTGGCGCCGTCGTCGTTGCCCAGGTCCTCCTGGGTGGCGTCCATCTCGAGCTCCTCCTGGCTCTTGGTCTCCTCGTCGTCGGGGTCGAGGGGCTCGGCGAGCGGGTTGTCGTCGCCGGGCTGGAGGTCGTCGGGCAGCTGGTCGTCGGAGATCCCGCTGATGGTCGCGGAGTCGGGAGACGCGGTGTCGCCGGAGTGGTCGGAGTCGGCCTCGCTCGTGCTGCTGCCGGCCTGCGGGGTCTCGCCGTGCTCGGACTGGGACGCGCTGTTGTTGGTCATCCTCCAGTCCTACCCAGTGGGGGAGCCGGCGGCCAGCCCCCTGTGGGTGGGAGTGCGGGCGGACGGGGTCAGCACATGCCGGCGTGGAGGTGCGAGCGGAGTGCGGCGCCGAGCTCCTGGGGCGAGCTGACCGGTCGCACGAAGTCGAGGCGGTGCGGGTGTGCGCCCTCGGCATCGAGCCAGGCCACGTCGACGCCGCACGGGTCGACGCCCATCAGGCTCGCGGCGAGCATCGACTGGAGCGGGATCCCGAAGGTGGAGGCCATCGCACTGCGCAGCTCCGGCTCGTGCGCGGTGTTGGCGTGCTCGACCGTGCGCTGGAGGTAGCCGGGATTGAGCACGTGGCGGTGGTCACGGAACCGCGAGACGTCCACGGTCACGGTGGCGTCGTCACTGAGCAGGTCGACCGAGGTCAGCTCGAGGGCGACGAGCGAGCGCGGGTCGCCGCAGCACCGGCAGCCGGTGTCGCGCTGCGTGAGGGTGCCCTGCAGCACGAGGCTGAGGTCCCGGTGCGCCGAGGTCGGGTCGCCGAGGCCGCTGGCGATCTCGACCATGCCCACGGCCCCGCCGTGCGCCGCGGCGAGCAGGGCCGAGTCGTCGCCAGCGCTGAACACGGGCGCTCCGTGCATGTCGCAGGTGACGTCGTAGACCTCGTCGGCGATCGCCTCGCGTGCCTGGCCCACCCACAGGGTGATCGCCTCGGGGCAGGACAGCACGCTGCGGGCCAGCAGGGCGGCTTCGGCCGGGTTCATCACGCCTCCACGAGTGATTAGGTAAGGCAACCCTAACCCGTCCCGGGCGGATCAGACCAGCGGGAGCCGTTTCTGGGACCGCGGCAGGTGCGCGTAGCCGAGGCGGACCGCGCTGGTCAGCAACGCCGGGTCCCATGGCCACTCGCCCTGCTCCAGCGCCTCGGACTCGGGCACGCCACGGCCGGCGAGGTCGCGGATCGTCTCCGCGATCGTCCCGAGCTCGGTGCGCTGGTCCTGCACGAAGTCCTGGTCGACGACCTGGCCGTGTCCGGGCACCACGACCGTGCGGTCGGTCATCAGCCCGAGCACGAGGTCGAGGGTCATCGGCCACTCCATCGGCCACGAGTCGTCGCCGATGAACGGCGGGTCGGACTCCTCGACCAGGTCGCCGCCGAGCAGCACGTCGGCGTCCGGGACGCGTACGACGAGGTCGCCGGCCGTGTGCCCCCGGCCGGGATGGATGAGCTCGACGGCCCGGTCGCCCAGGTCGATCTGGACGGCCGAGGAGAAGGTGCGGTCGGGGAGGCGCAGCGTGGTCTCGAGGATCTCCTCGCGGCGCGGGTGGTCGCCGGCGCGGTAGAGCTCGTGGGTCCGCGCCGCCGACTCCTCGATGTGGTCGCGCGCCCAGTCGGTGGCGTGGATCGGCATCTCGCCGAACTGCTCGACCATCGTGGCGTTGCCGAAGTGGTGGTCCCAGTGCTCGTGGGTGTTGACGAGTCCGGTGAGCGGCCCCGCGCCCAGGCGGCGTACGTCGTCGGCCACCCGGCGTGCCTCGGCGGCCGAGCCGTGCGTGTCGACCATCAGCAGCCCGTCGGAGCCGCCGATCAGGGTGATGTTGACGTGCATCCACTCGTAGTGCGCCACCCACACCCGCGGCGCGACCTCGGTGAACCGGGGTGGGGAGTCGGGGGACGAGTCGGCCATGTCCGCGACCCTACGGCGAACGAGTAGTCTTGGCACTCGAGGCGAACGAGTGCCAGAGAGACGTGCAGAGGAGGGCTCATGGTCGACGACCGCAAGCTCGACGTGCTGCGCGCGATCGTGGAAGACTACGTCGCCACCGAGGAGCCGGTGGGATCCAAGGCACTGGTCGAGCGCCACGGGCTGGGCGTGTCCCCGGCGACCGTGCGCAACGACATGGCCGCGCTCGAGGACGAGGGCTACATCCACCAGCCCCACACCAGTGCCGGGCGGGTTCCGACGGACAAGGGCTACCGGCTCTTCGTCGACAAGCTCGCCACCCTCAAGCCGATGAGCACGGCCGAGCGCCGGGCCATCTCGACCCTGCTCGACGGGGCCGTCGACCTCGACGACGTCGTGCAGAAGTCGGTGCGGCTGCTCAGCCAGCTCACCCGGCAGGTCGCGATCGTGCAGTACCCCTCGCTCTCGCGCTCCACCGTCCGCCACATCGAGCTGGTGCTGCTGACGCCGACGCGGGTGATGGTGATCCTCATCCTCAGCACCGGGCGGGTCGAGCAGCGGCTCGTCGAGCTCGACGAGGAGATCGCCGACACCGAGCTCGCCGAGGTCCGCGTCGCGGTCAACCAGGCGACCGCGGGCGTCCAGATCGCCGCGGCCACCACGGCGCTCGGCGAGCTGCCCGACGCGGCCCGGCCCGAGCTGGCCGACTGGCTGCGCTCCGTCGTGGGCGTGCTCACCGAGGCGATGTCCGACCACCGCAGCGACGAGCGGCTCGCGGTCGGCGGCACCGCCAACCTGGCCCGCTACGGCGACTTCGACACCGCCGTCCGCCCCCTCCTCGAGGCGCTGGAGGAGCACGTCGTGCTGCTCAAGCTGCTGGGGGAGTCGGGCATCGACGCCCTCACCGTCCGCATCGGGCACGAGGGCCCCTACTCCGAGCTCGCGGCCACCAGCGTGGTGGCCACCGGCTACGGCCCGCAGGAGCTCCACCTCGGCTCCCTCGGCGTGGTCGGACCGACCCGCATGGACTACCCCGGATCCATGGCAGCCGTGCGCGCGGTCGCGCGCTACGTCTCCCGGATCCTCGATGAAGGAAACCAGTGACCCAGGACCCCTACGAGATCCTCGGCGTCTCGCGCGAGGCGAGCGCCGACGAGATCAAGAAGGCCTACCGCAGGTTGGCCCGTCAGCTCCACCCCGACGTCAACCCCGACCCGGAGACCCAGGAGCGCTTCAAGGACGTCTCACGCGCCTACGAGGTGCTGAGCGACCCGGGCAAGAAGGCGGCGTACGACCGTGGCGGCGACGCGTTCAGCCAGGGCTTCGGCGGTGCCGGCCAGGGCTTCTCGTTCACCGACATCATGGACGCCTTCTTCGGGGGCGGCGCCGCCGGTGGCGGGCAGACGCGCGGTCCGCGCTCGCGCGCGCGACGCGGCCAGGACGCGCTGATCCGGCTCGACACGACGCTGGCCGAGGCGGGCTTCGGCGTCACCCGCGACATCAAGGTCGACACCGCCCTGCGGTGCGAGGCGTGCGAGGGCGAGGGCACGGCCCCCGGCACCTCGCCGATGACCTGCGAGACGTGCCACGGGCAGGGCGAGGTCGCGGTGGTCCAGCGCTCGTTCCTGGGCGAGATCCGCACCCTGCGTCCCTGCGCCGCGTGCCGCGGCTACGGCTCGGTCATCCCCGACCCGTGCCGCGAGTGCTCCGGCGACGGTCGCGTGCGCTCGCGCCGCACGCTCACCGTGAAGATCCCGGCCGGCGTCGACCACGGCACCCGCGTGCAGCTCACCGGGCAGGGCGAGGTCGGCGCGGGCGGCGGTCCCGCCGGCGACCTCTACGTCGAGATCCACGTCGAGCCCCACAAGACCTTCACCCGCGACGGCAACGACCTGCACACCACGGTCTCCCTGCCGATGACCGCGGCCGCGCTCGGCACGCACCTGACGCTGCCGCTGCTCGAGGCCGATCTCCCGCAGTCGGCCGACACCGACGCGGCGGAGAAGCCGGTCACGACCTACGACATCGAGGTCCGCCCCGGCACCCAGTCCGGCAGCGAGCAGGTCATCCGCGGGTTCGGCGTGCCGAGCCTGCGCGGCGGTCGCGGCGACCTCATCGTCAGCGTGGTCGTCGACACCCCGACCCGGCTCGACGCGCGCCAGGAGGAGCTGCTGCGCGAGCTCGCCGCGATCCGCGGCGAGGAGCAGCCCGACGGCCAGGTCGAGGCACCCCACAAGGGCATGTTCGGCCGGCTGCGCGACGCCTTCCAGGGCTGATGTCCCTCCCTGTCCACCTGGTCGAGTCGCTGGCCGGCGTGGTGGTCGGCTCGGTCGTCGAGGTGACCGGCGACGAGGCCCACCACGCCGTGGCCGTACGCCGGCTGCGCGAGGGCGAGCACGTCGTGCTGACCGACGGCCGGGGGACCTCCGTCACCGGTGAGGTCGCCTCCACGGGCAAGCGGCTCTTCACCGTGCGCGTCGTCTCGGTCGACGTCTCGGAGCGTCCTCATCCCGCGATCACGGTCGTCCAGGCGCTCCCGAAGGGCGATCGCGGCGAGCTCGCGGTCGAGGTGCTCACCGAGGTCGGGGTGGACCGCATCGTCCCGTGGGCGGCGTCGCGCTCCGTCGCTGTCTGGAAGGGCGAGCGCGCTGCGAAGTCGCTCGCGAAGTGGCAGGCCACCGCCCGCGAGGCGGGCAAGCAGTCGCGCCGCTCGTGGCTGCCCACGGTGACGCCGCTCGCCACGACCGACTCCCTGACCGACGTCGTGCGCGAGGCCGACCTCGCCGTGGTGCTCCACGAGGACGCGACCGCCCCCCTGAGCGCGCTCGACGTGCCCGCCTCCGGTCGGATCGTGGTCGTGGTCGGGCCCGAGGGCGGCATCACCCCCGACGAGCTCGCTCTCCTCGAGGGCGCCGGTGCCCTCACGGTCCGGCTCGGCGACGAGGTGCTGCGGACGTCCACCGCCGGCGTGGTCGCCGTCGCCGCGCTGCTCTCGCGCACCGAGCGCTGGGCCTGACGCCGCTCGCCGGCCTGCGTCCGGCGGCGTCCTCGGCCCCGTCCTCGGCGCGGCTCGAGCGGACCATGGGCCGCCTGACGCACGGCATGCCGTGCGACAAGCGTCCACCGCCGGCCACCAGTCCCGCATCGGTTGCCCGGCGAGTCAGTCCGTCACGGTGATCCGTCGGGTGTCGGAGTCGACGGTCCCGTCGGCGTTGCGCACGCGCGCGATGACGTCGTAGTCGCCGGGCGGCAGGTTCGGGAGGGCGAAGGTCTCCGCGAACGGCGTCAGCCGGTCGGGGGAGAGCGTGCTTCGGATCGTGCGGTCAGCCACCGTCGCGGTGCTCTCCCAGCGCTGCACGAGCACCTGCACGCTGCCGTCCGGGCTCGACCCGCGACCGCGCACCCGGATGGTCTCGTCGCCGGCGACGACGAGACCCTCCGACGGGTCCGAGAGCGAGACGGGTGCGAGCACGTCGGCGTCGGGAGAGCCGGTCAGCGGTGCCGTGGTCCGGACGCCGAGGACGGTGTCGGTCACCTGTCCCTCGACCTGCACGTCGACCGGCACCTTGCCTTGGCCCTGGACGGCCTGCGCCGTGCGGACGAGCTGCTCCAGCGCCAGGCGCGCGTCCCCCTCGCTCATTCCTGCGGGACGCCCGGCGGGGGCGCCGTCGAGGATGACAGTGATGACGTCCGGGCCCGGGATCCACTGTCGCAGGACCACGCCGGCCGGCCAGGCGGAGCGGTAGTCGGGGTCGAGGGAGTCACCCCGGAGGGCGGCATCGATGGCGGACACGGCCGGGGCGGCGGATACGGCCGGTTGGAACTCCCGGTAGAGCCTCGGGCCGTCCGCCGTGTCGCCCACGAAGTAGACCGCCACCGGCTCGGACGGCGCCTCGTCGTCCGTCGCTGTCGTGTCGGAGGTCGTCGGGCCGGCCGGGGCCGGGCCGACCGGCTCCGAGGAGCCACCGGTGGTGAGTGCGAGTGCCGCCACCACGGAGGCGGCGACGAGACCGAAGCCTCCGGCCGCCCACCACCCCCGCCGCGTACGACGTCCGCTCGACGCGGTGGTGGATCGGGGGGCGGATCGGGTGGCGGCCCGGATGGCGTCGAGCCGGTCGTCCGGCTCGATGTCGTCGGCGACGTCGAGGAGGAGGTCACTGATCAGCTGGTCGTTCACGACGGGTCCTCCCACCAGTCGCCGAGCAGCTCGCGCAGGGCGGCGCTGCCTCGGGACGCATGTGACTTCACGGCGCCTCGCGAGACCCCGATCGCCTCGGCGATCTGTGCCTCGGACCAGTCCAGGTAGTAGCGCAGCACGAGCACCTCGCGCTGCCGCTCGGAGAGCTGGCACAAGGCGTCGCGCACCGCGTCGCGCCGGGCCCCGCCCAGGCTCGGTCCGTCGACCACGCCCTCGCCGGGCGGGGTCGTGCGGACGTGCCGCTCGACGACGGCCCGGTGCCGCAACGCCGAGCGCGAGCGGTTCACCACGGCCTGGCGCAGGTAGGCGAGGGCCTTGTCGGGGTCGCGCAGCCGGGTCCACTTGCCGTGCATCGCGACGAACGCGTCCTGGACGACGTCCTCGGCCGCCCCCTGGTCGTGCACGAGCAGCACGGAGAGCCGGACGAGCTGGCGCCAGTGGGCGGCGTACAGCTGCTCGACGGCCTCGTCCGCGTCGGCACCGACGAGGCTGAGGTGCTCGGGCACCGGCACCCTCCCTCGTCGAGGTGTGGTCTGGATGGTCACGCAAGGGGACGCGTGGCGAGGCGACCCGGTTGACACCTAGCGGACGGTGATGGACTTCGTGTCGATCGACGGCCCGTTGCCCTCCGCCCCGCCGCTGGGATCGTCGGTCTCGCACCGGACGACGAGCTCGCCCGTGGCGCCCTTCAGCGGGATCTCGACCTCGAACGGGAAGAGCCGGTCCTCGGTCCAGCCCTCGAGCTGGTAGGGGACGAGGGCGAGCTCGCGATCGCCCTGGAGCAGTCGGCACGGACCGGAGGCCTCGAAGGAGTTGGCCACGCCGGTCACCCTCACCGTCGTGCCGGTGACCGTGTCACCCTCGGCGGGCGAGGTGATGCTGACGTGGTTGAGCGTGCGCAGCGGGCTGGCCGCGGTGAAGTTCCTGGCGGTGGAGAGGCCGAACAGCCGCGCATCGGTGTCGGGTCGCTCGATCCGCACCGGGACGCGCTCCTGCTGGACGCCCTGCAGCGAGTAGACGAGCTGCTGCACCGCGAGCCTGGCCTGCCGCCCCGTCATGCCGTCGGGGCGCTCGGTGAATCCGTCTGACGGCACCTCCACGAGCAGGACGCCGTCGGTGGCGGTCACCGAGGCGATCTCCACCTGGGGCCAGAGCGTGCGGTAGTCGGGGTCGTCGGCCCCGCCGCCTCCGGCGACGATCCTCGCCGCCTCGGTCAGCGGGTCGCCCGTCACGCGCTGGAACTCGCGGAAGAGCATGGGCCGCCCGCCGGGACCGTCCCCGGCGAAGTAGATCGGCACCGTGGTGCCGGCCCGTGCCGACGACGACGGCGACTCCGAGGCGGACGGCGCGTCCGACGTCGGCTCGTCGGTGGGAGCGGGCTCCCCGGACCGCGGGGGCTCGTTCGTCCCACCGGACGCGGGCGTCGGGTCGTCGGAGCTGTCGCTGCACCCGGCGAGGGCGAGGCTGCTCGCGACGACGACGGCGGTCGCGCCCGCCCAGCGTCGTACCGAGAGGGGGAAGGTCATGGCCGTCACGGTAGTGGGGCGGAGGCGGCGATCGGCCGCCTCACACGCCGCCGGCGGGCCTCGAGGGCCGCTGTCGGCGGGGGCCGTCACGATGGCGCCATGTCCTCCATCGACACCGAGGTCGAGTCGTGGCTGCAGGGCCTCGCCACCGACCTCACTGACCCGCGACCGGGTGAGTGCCTGCGGTGCTTCGTGCATCGGATGCTGGCGGAGTTCGGCTGTCGCACGACCCTGCGCTTCGCGACGCGCTATCGCGACGGGTGCGCTCCCCGAGCCCTGGGGCTCGAGTGCCGGCTGGGTGATCGGGGTGGCTTCTGCGACTGCGAGATCTTCGTCAACGGGTGGGAGGTCGACCGGCGCCTGTGGGCTCCCGAGGTCGTGGTCGAGCACGACGGCCGGACGGAGGTCGTGGAGGAGGCCGATCCGCCCGCCTCGTTGCCCGCCTGCGGCGGGGCGCGGCGCGGCTCGACCCAGCCCTGCGCGCTGTGGCGGGTGCGTCGGCGATGGTCACGGACCATGGCGTCCGCTTCCACGCCGGACGTGGCGCCCTAGGCTGGCCCGATGAGCGACTCGTCCGACTGCATCTTCTGCAAGATCGTCGCCGGCGAGGTCCCGGCCGACGTGCTGGCCCGCAACGACCACGCCGTCGCGATCAGGGACCTCAACCCCCAGGCGCCCTTCCACGCGCTGGTGATCCCCGTCGTCCACCACGAGAACGCCGCCGCGTCCGCCGCGGCGGACCCGGCCGTGATCGGCCACCTGGTGGGGCTGGCCGACGAGGTGGCCAAGGCGTCGGGCAACGACGACTACCGCTTGATCGCCAACACCGGCGCCGGCGCCGGGCAGACGGTCTTCCACACCCACCTCCACGTGCTCGGCGGCTCCTCGCGGATGACCGAGTCCCTGATCTGACGCCTCACCCGATCCCGGCCCCCCGGGATCTGCCCGGCCAGGGTGGCGGCGTACGACATGAGATCGGCGTGCGTCGGTGTCGTACGCCGCCAGGGTGGCGGCAGACGGCCCGCTCGCGTCCGCCGGAGCTGCGATGTGCCGCCACCCCCAGGGAGGGGACGGGGGAGAGGCGACGACAACCGGGTGGGCCGCACGCCGACCGCTCGGTAGCATGGAGGGGCTCTGCCACCGACCCGGAAGGCCGCCCGTCACGGGCATCCATGACTGACACCACCACCCCGCAGGAGAAGCCGACCCACACGGTCGTCGTCCCCAACAGCATCGACATGGTCTCGGTCCTGGGGCCGGGCGACGAGCACCTCCGGGTCATCGAGCGGGCCTTCAAGGCAGACGTCCACGTCCGGGGCAACCGCATCACCCTCGCCGGCGACTCCGCCGAGGTCGCGATGGCCGAGCGTCTCCTCGACGAGGTCGTCACGCTCGTGCGCACCGGCCAGGGCGTGACCGGCGAGACGGTCGAGCGGATCGTCCAGATGCTGCAGACCGAGACGCAGGAGCGCCCGGCCGACGTGCTGAGCCTGAACATCCTGTCCAACCGCGGACGCACCATCCGGCCCAAGACGCTGAACCAGAAGCGCTACGTCGAGTCGATCGACAAGTCCACGATCACCTTCGGCATCGGCCCGGCCGGCACCGGCAAGACCTACCTCGCGATGGCGAAGGCGGTGCAGGCGCTCCAGGCCAAGGAGGTCAACCGGATCATCCTGAGCCGCCCGGCCGTCGAGGCGGGGGAGCGGCTCGGCTTCCTGCCCGGCACGCTGAGCGAGAAGATCGACCCCTACCTGCGCCCGCTCTACGACGCGCTGCACGACATGGTCGACCCCGAGACGATCCCCAAGCTGCTGGCGGCCGGCACCATCGAGGTCGCCCCGCTGGCGTTCCTGCGAGGTCGCTCGCTCAACGACTCGTTCATCATCCTCGACGAGGCGCAGAACACCACGCCCGAGCAGATGAAGATGTTCCTCACCCGCCTCGGCTTCGGCTCGCGCATCGTCGTCACCGGTGACACCAGCCAGGTCGACCTGCCGTCGGGCACCAAGTCCGGCCTGCGGGTGGTCGAGGGCATCCTCGACGGCGTCGAGGACATCACCTTCTGCCGCCTCACCGGCACCGACGTCGTACGCCACCGGCTGGTCGGCCGCATCGTCGAGGCCTACGAGGTCTTCGACGCCAGCGCCGAGGCCCCGCAGGCGCAGCGTCCGCGCACCGGTCCGAAGTCGAGCGACCGGGGGCCGCGATGAGCATCGAGGTGCTCAACGAGTCGGGCACCGAGCTCGACGTGCGTCGCCTCTCCCGGCTGGCGCGCTTCGTGATGGACGAGATGCGCGTCCACCCGCAGGCCGAGCTGTGCATCAAGGGCGTCGACGAGGACACCATCGCCGAGCTCAACGGAAAGTGGATGGAGAAGGACGGCCCCACCGACGTCCTCGCCTTCCCGATGGACGAGCTGCGCCCCGGCAGGATCAACGAGGAGCCCGAGGAGGGCGTCCTCGGCGACCTGGTGCTGTCGCCGGCGGTCGCCGAACGGCAGGGCGAGGAGGCAGGTCACGGCCGGGAGGCCGAGATCGACCTGCTCACCGTGCACGGCATCCTCCACCTGCTCGGCTACGACCATGCCGAGCCCGAGGAGCACGCGGTGATGTTCGGCCTCCAGGGCGAGCTGCTCGACAAGTGGCGCGCCGCACCCGAGACCGCCTGATCGGGGCGACGACGTGACCGCCGACATCTGGCAGCTCGGATCGGCCGCGCTGCTGGTCCTCCTGGCCGGCCTCTTCTCCGCCGCCGACGCCGCCCTCAACGGCTTCTCGCGCGCCCGCGCCGAGGAGCTGAAGGCCGAGGGCCGGGCCGGTGCCACCCGCCTGGTGATGATCCTCGACGACCCGCCGCGCTACCTCAACACGGCACTGCTGCTGCGCCTGCTGTGCGAGATCAGCGCGATCGTGCTGGTCAGCACGTGGGCCCGCGACGCCTACCACGACGCGCTCGTGCCCAGCGTGCTCACCACGATCGGCGTGATGCTGGTCGTCTCGTTCGTCGTGATCGGTGTCGCCCCGCGCACCCTCGGCCGTCAGCACGACGTCACCGTGGCCCTCGCGTCCGCGGGACCGCTCTCGCTGGTCACCACGATCCTCGGCCCGATCCCCGCGCTGCTGATCCTGCTCGGCAACGCGATCACCCCCGGCAGGGGATTCAGCGAGGGACCGTTCTCCACCGAGACCGAGCTGCGCGAGCTGGTCGACATGGCCGAGGCCTCCGCCGTCATCGAGTCGGGCGAGCGCCGGATGATCCACTCGGTCTTCGAGCTGGGCGACACCATCACCCGCGAGGTGATGGTGCCGCGTCCCGACGTCGTCTACATCGAGCGCCACAAGAACATCCGCCAGACGCTCTCGCTCTTCCTCCGCAGCGGCTACTCCCGCATCCCGGTGATCGAGGAGAACCTCGACGACATCGTCGGCATGGCCTACCTCAAGGACCTCGTCCGTCGTGACTTCGAGGCGCCCGACGTGGAGTTCACCCAGCGCGTCGACGAGGTCATGCGCCCGGTCCACTACGTCCCCGACTCCAAGCCGGTCGACGCCCTGCTCACCGAGCTCCAGGCCAGGAGGCAGCACATCGCCGTCGTCGTCGACGAGTACGGCGGCACCGCCGGGCTCATCACGATCGAGGACGTGCTGGAGGAGATCGTCGGTGAGATCACCGACGAGTACGACGCCGACGAGGACGAGGTCGAGCACCTCGAGGGCGCGGTGCGGGTGTCCTCGCGCTATCCCGTCGACGACCTCGACGAGATCGTCGGCTTCGCCGTGGAGGACGACGACGTCGACAGCGTCGGCGGGCTGATGGCCAAGCACCTCGGCAAGGTCCCGATCCCGGGCTCCGTCGTGGAGTGCCACGGCCTGCGGCTCGAGGCCGAGCGGGCCACGGGGCGTCGCAACAAGATCGAGACCGTGCTCGTCTCGGTCCTGCAGGCCGAGTCCGAGGATGCCGACGACGGCGCCTCGGTGGGCTCCGCGGGCCGCTGACGACCGCCGTCGATCTCACCCGTCGCGGGAGTTCCGCGCCCTCGGTGAGGCACCTACACTCTCGCCATGACCGACCTGTCAGCCGACCTGACGGCCGAGGACACGAAGCTGGTGACCCTCGCCCGCGCCACCCGCACCCGTGCCCGGGCCCGTGAGGGTGCCGCGGTCCGCGACCTCGACGGTCGGACGTACGCCGCTGCCAGCATCCGCCTGCCCCACCTGAGGCTGTCGGGGCTCGAGGTCTGCGTGGCGATGGCGATCTCGTCGGGCTCCCGCGGCCTCGAGGCGGCGGTGGTGCTCACGGACGGCGACTTCGTCGACGTCAAGGCCACGAGCGACTTCGCCGGCCCGGGTGTGCCCGTGCTGATCGGTGACGTCGAGGGCACCATCCACACCCGGCAGTCGACCCGCACGGTCTGACCACATTGGTTGCCCAGGGCAACCAATGTGACGTACGAGATAGTTCCTCGCGCTCGCCCGCGACACTCGCTAGCGTGGCGATGTGCGAGTGCCGGTCGGTTGGGAGGAGCACGCCGCGGGGGTGGCGAGGCTCGAGAGGTCCTACGCAGCCCTTCCCCCGGGGGCCCCGGTGCGGCTGGCCAAGCGGACCAGCAACCTGTTCCGCGGCCGTGCCCAGCCAGGTCCCGGGCTCGACGTCTCCGGTCTCGCGGGGGTGATCGAGGTCGACGGCGACGTCGCCGAGGTGCAGGGCATGTGCACCTACGAGGACCTCGTCGAGGTGACCCTGGCCCACGGCCGCATCCCGCTGGTCGTGCCCCAGCTCAGGACCATCACCCTGGGCGGCGCGGTGAGCGGGCTCGGCATCGAGTCGACGAGCTTCCGCAGCGGTCTCCCGCACGAGTCGGTCCTCGAGATGGACGTGATGACCGGCTCCGGCGAGATCGTCACGACCAAGCCCGGCGACGAGCTGTTCGACGCCTTCCCCAACTCCTACGGCTCGCTCGGCTACGCCACGCGGCTGCGCATCGAGCTCGAGCCGGTCCCGGCGTACGTCGCCCTGCGGCACGTCCGCTTCGACGACGCCTCGTCGCTGTCCGAGGCCGTCGCCGGGATCATGGAGTCGGGGGAGTGGGACGGCCAGCGGGTCGACGGGCTCGACGGTGTCGCCTTCACTCCCGACGAGCTCTACCTGACGCTCGCGCGCTGGACCGACGAGCCCGGCCCGACGAGCGACTACACCGGTCAGCAGGTCTTCTACCGCTCGCTCCAGCAGCGCACGACCGACCGACTCACCGTCCACGACTACCTCTGGCGCTGGGACACCGACTGGTTCTGGTGCTCGCGCGCGTTCGGTGCCCAGCACCCCCTCGTACGCCGCGTCTGGCCGCGTCGCCTGCGCCGCTCCGACGTCTACTGGAAGCTCGTCGCGCTCGACCGCCGCTTCGGCATCGGCGACCGCCTCGACCGCCGCGCCGGCAGGCCGCAGGGCGAGCGGGTCGTGCAGGACGTCGAGGTCCCGGTGGACCGGCTCCCGGAGTTCCTCGACTGGTTCGACCACGAGGTCGGGATGCGGCCGGTGTGGCTCTGCCCGCTCCGGGTGCGACGCGAGGGCGCCGACCGCCCGTGGCCGGGCTACCCGCTGACCGCCGGCACGACCTACGTCAACGTCGGGTTCTGGGGCGTGGTCAACGTGGGGCCCGACGCGCCCACGTCTCCTCGCAACCGCGCGATCGAGGCGAAGGTCTCCGACCTCGGCGGCCACAAGAGCCTCTACTCCGAGGCGTTCTACGACCGTGACGAGTTCGACCGCCTCTACGACGTCTCGAACCTGACCCGCGTGAAGGCGCTCCACGACCCGGACGACCGACTCACATCCCTCTTCGACAAGGTGGTGCAACGACGATGAGCTTCGGCTCCAGCTTCAACCAGGGCGGCAGGATCTCCATCGCCGAGGCCATGGACCGGCTCGTGAGGGGAGGCCTGCCCGTCCGCTTCACCGCCTACGACGGCAGCAGCGCGGGCCCGCCCGACGCTCCCATCGGCCTCCACCTGCGCACCGAGCGAGGGCTCGCCTACCTGATGACGGCACCCGGCGACCTGGGCCTGGCGCGCGCCTACGTCAGCGGCGACCTCGACCTCGAGGGCGTGCACCCCGCCGACCCCTACGCCGCGATGGTGCTGCTCAAGGACCACACCAAGTTCCGGATGCCCACCCCGGCGGAGGGGATCGCGATCGCCCGCAGCCTCGGCCTGTCGCACCTGCGCCCGCCGGCGCCGCCGCCTCAGGAGCACCTGCCGCGCTGGCGCCGCGCCGTCGAGGGACTGCGGCACTCGCTCGTGCGCGACGCCGAGGTGATCTCGCACCACTACGACGTGTCCAACCGCTTCTACGAGATGGTGCTCGGCCCGTCGATGGCCTACACGTGCGCCCTCTACGAGACGCCCGACGCGACGCTGGAGGAGGCGCAGTTCGCCAAGTTCGACCTGGTCTGCCGCAAGCTCGACCTCAAGCCGGGCATGACACTGCTCGACGTGGGCTGCGGCTGGGGCTCGATGGTCCGGCACGCCGCGCGCGAGTACGGCGTCAAGGCGCTGGGCGTGACCCTGTCGCTCGAGCAGGCCGAGTGGGCCAAGGGGGCCATCGACCGCGAGGGCCTCGGCGACCTCGTCGAGGTGCGCCACAGCGACTACCGCGACGTCGTCGAGACCGGCTTCGACGCGATCAGCTCGATCGGCCTCACCGAGCACATCGGCGTGCGCAACTACCCGTCCTACTTCGGGCACCTGCGCGACCGGCTCGCGCCCGGGGGCCGGCTGCTCAACCACTCGATCACCCGCCGACACAACAGGCAGCAGGAGACCGGCGCGTTCATCGACCGCTACGTCTTCCCCGACGGTGAGCTGATCGGCTCCGGCACGATCATCGCCGCTGCGCAGGACCAGGACCTCGAGGTCCAGCACAGCGAGAACCTGCGCCTGCACTACGCCTCGACGCTGCGCGACTGGAACCGCAACCTCGTCGAGCACTGGGACGAGTGCGTCGCCGAGGTCGGCGAGGGCACCGCCCGGGTGTGGGGCCTCTACATCGCCGGCTCGCGCGTCGGCTTCGAGCGCGACGAGATCGAGCTGCACCAGGTCCTGGCCACGCGCAACCACGACGACGGTCGCTCCGGGTTCCCGATGCGCCCGGACTGGAAGCCCTGACGGCCGATACCGTGGGGTGGTGAGCACCCGCGCAGCGCAGTTCCAGGCGACCGTACGACGCCGGGAGTCGCTGTCGGACCACCTGGTGAGGCTGGTCCTCGACGGGCTCGACGGGTTCGCCTCGACGGGGATCTCCGACGAGTGGGTCGGCCTGGTCGTGCCCGGGCAGTTCCAGAGCCGCTACTACACCGTTCGCGCGTTCTCCGGCGGTGAGCTGACCCTCGACGTGGTGGTGCACGACGTCGGGCTCGTGACCGAGTGGGCGATGCGTGACTGTGTCGGCGACACCGTGACGATCACCGAGCCGAAGGCGTCGTTCCTGCCTCCGGTCGGCGCCACCTGGCTGCTGCTCGTCGGCGACCTGACCGCGATGCCCGCGATGGCGCGCATCGTCGAGGAGCACCCCGACCTGACGACGTACGTCATGGCTGAGGTGCCCGACCAGGACGTGAGGGTCCTGTCCGGCTACCTGCCCGACACGGCGAACATCACCTGGCTCTCGCCACCCGCACCGGGTCAGAGCGCCCTGGCGCAGGTCGTGGAGGGCATCGACTGGCCCGAGGGCGAGGGCTACTTCTGGATGGCCGGCGAGTCCGCGCAGATGCGGGCGATCCGCAAGCACCTGATGCGTGGGGTCGGACTGCCCACGAGCCACTACGACGTGATGGGCTACTGGCGCGCGACGGCCGCGCGACAGCCGCGCGCCGTCGACCCCGGACCGATCTGGCGCGCCGGCAAGGCCGCCGGCAAGAGCGACGAGCAGATCTGGGCCGACTACGACGCGGCACGAGAGGCGAGCGATGACTGAGCATGACGAGCACGGCCGGCACGAGGACGTCGTCGACCAGGACGTCGACGCGGACCTGGACGAGGACCTGGACGAGGACCTGGACGAGGACGACGAGCTCGACGGCGACTTCGACCTGTCCGGCGTCGCCCCCGCCGGCGCGTTCTACCAGGCGCCCGAGGGCTTCCGGAGCGGCTTCGCCTCGTTCGTCGGGCGGCCGAACGCGGGCAAGTCGACGCTGACCAACGCGCTGGTCGGGCAGAAGATCGTCATCACCTCGTCCAAGCCGCAGACCACCCGCAACGTGGTGCGCGGCATCGTCCATCGCGACGACGCGCAGCTGATCCTGGTCGACACCCCGGGACTGCACCGTCCGCGGACCCTGCTGGGGGAGCGGCTCAACGACCTGGTGCGGACCACGTGGGCCGAGGTCGACGTGGTCGCGGTGTGCTTCCCGGCCAACGAGAAGATCGGGCCCGGTGACCGCTTCCTGGTCACGGAGCTGGCCAAGGTGCGGCGCACGGTCCGCATCGCGGTGGCCACCAAGACCGACCTGGTCACCCCCGAGCAGCTGGGCCAGCACCTGCTCGACATCGCCGCGCTCGGCGAGGAGACCTCCACCGAGTGGGCCGAGATCGTGCCCGTCTCGGCGGTGTCCGGCGACCAGGTCCAGCTCCTGGCCGACCTGCTCGTCGGCCAGATGCCGGAGGGCCCTCCGCTCTACCCCGACGGCGACCTCACCGACGCCCCGGAGGAGGCGCTGGCGGCCGACCTGATCCGCGAGGCGGCGTTGGAGGGCGTGCGTGACGAGCTGCCCCACTCGATCGCCGTGGTGGTGGAGGAGATGGGCCTGCGCGAGGGCCGGCCCGACGACAAGCCGCTGCTCGACATCGTCGCCAACCTCTACGTCGAGCGGGACTCGCAGAAGGGGATCATGATCGGCCACAAGGGCTCGCGGCTGCGTGCGGTCGGCACGGCGGCCCGCAAGCAGATCGAGGCGCTGCTGGGCACGCCGGTCTACCTCGACCTCCAGGTGAAGATCGCCAAGGACTGGCAGCGCGACCCGCGCCAGCTGCGCAAGCTGGGGTTCTGAGGCGGGGTCGCCCCTGGGGTGACTCACGAGCCGTCCTGTGGTCGCATGTGCCATGCACATGCGACCGCCTCGCTCCCTCCTCGTCGCGACGGCGCTGTCCCTGGGCGCCGCCCTCCTCGCGGCCCCCCTCGTCACGTCGACGGCGGCGGTCTCGGCCGAGGCGTCGGAGCCCGCGGCGTTCCGGGCCTCGCCGATCGCCTGGGGCAGGTGCCGCGACGCCTTCCTGCGCTCCTCGGGCGCCCGGTGCGGGATGCTCACCGTCCCGCTCGACCATGCCGACCCCACGGGCCCGACGATCCGGCTCGCGGTCTCGCGGGTGGCACACACGGGTCGGACGTACCGGGGCGTGATGTTCACCAACCCCGGAGGACCTGGAGGCAGCGGCACCTTCCTCGCCGCCTACGGCCAGTTCGTCCCGGGCACGGTCGCTCGCACCTACGACTGGATCGGGGTCGACCCGCGCGGCGTCGGCGCGAGCCGGCCGGCCCTGACGTGCGACGTCCGGATCGCCGAGATCGGCACCCGGCCGCCGTCGTACTACCCGACGTCCGACGCGATCCTCGACCAGTGGCTCGCGAAGAGCGAGACGTACGCCGCCGACTGCGGCGCGTCGCGCGCAGCGGCCCTGCTGCCGCACATGAGGACGACCGACACGGTCGCCGACCTCGAGGTGCTGCGCGAGGCCCTCGGCGCGGAGCAGGTCAGCTTCTACGGGTTCTCCTACGGCACCTACCTCGCGCAGGTCTACGCGACGCTGCACCCCGACCGGATCGACAAGCTCGTGCTCGACGGCGTGCTCGACCCCCGGGGCGTCTGGTTCGACTCCCAGCAGCAGCAGAACCGGGCCTTCGAGAAGGCGATGGGGCAGTTCTGGACGTGGGCCGCCCGCGCCAACCGGACCTACCGGCTCGGGCGCACCGGTGCGCGGGTGGAGAAGACCTACTACCGGGTGCTGCAGAGGGTGACGCGGAAGCCGGTCAACGGCGTCGGCGGTCCGGAGGTCGCCGACCTCACGCTCTCCGCGGGCTACTCCCGCTCCTCGTGGCCCGACGTCGCGTCGATGCTGTCCGAGGTGGCCACGAAGGGGACCGCGCGCAGGCTGCGCAAGGCCTACACCTCCGGCTACCCCACGACCCGGCGCGGCGACAACGGCTACGCGACCTACCTGGCCACGCTCTGCACCGATGCGCCCTGGCCGACGGACCTCGACGCGCTGCTGGCCGACTATGCGGGCCAGGACCGCTCGCGCCACTTCTTCACGTGGCCCAACGCCTGGTACAACGGCCCGTGCCGCACCTGGCCGGCCGCGCCCGGCACGCCGGTCGACGTGGCCACCTCGGACCAGCAGGCGCTGCTGATCAGCGAGACCTTCGACGGAGCCACCCCGTTCGCCGGAGCACTGGAGGTGCGACGGCGGTTCGGTGGGGCTTCCCTGATCGAGGGGGTCGGCGGCACCACCCACGCCGGCAGCCTCAGCGGGATCGCCTGCGTCGACGACCGCATCGCCGCCTATCTCGCCAGCGGGCGTCTGCCGAAGCGTCGATCGGGCGATCGCTCCGACGTGAGGTGCCCGGCGATCCCGGCGCCGCCGGCGCGATGAGGGTGGTCGGGTGAGCCCGGCTCAGGCCGGGACCCAGCAGATCCCGTAGCGCTGTCCGGCGTCCCACTGCTCCGCGGTCGGGCTCTCCTGCGACCAGGTGAACTCCAGGGGGTCGTCCGCCTGCGACCTGGCTGCGTCACGGCAGGCGGGGTCCATCCGCTCGGCGATCGCGGCGGCCTTCGGGAGTCTCTCGCCGGGGATGTCGACGGTTGTCGTGGCCCGCCACGTGTGCTTCGAGCCGCAGGTGACCCGCTTGAACGCCCGCGTTCCCGGCGCAGCCGTGGCGCACATCGCGATCGCGGGCGCCTCGCCCCAGTTCTTCGTCCACCGCGGCAGCAGCAGGAGCGTGCGCGGAGCGGCCACGACGACCACGTCGCAGCGGAACCAGTCGGCGCCGTCCGCGGCGTGCTCGGGCGTCGGCGTGAACCACACCGCCTGGGCCATGTTGAGCCGCATCTGCAACGGCGTACGAGCGAGGTGGCGCGGGAGCCGCCGCGTGCAGGCCCGTCGCATCTGACGCTGCGCGGCCTGGGAGTCCACGCGTCGGGTGGATCCGGACTTCGTGGTGAGGTCGAGCCGACCGACGAAGTAGGTCTGGGCCGTGTGGTCCTTGCGGCAGGCGACCGACGACGTACGCCCGACCACGGCGAGCGCCTGGCCGAACGTCAGGTCGTGGCACTCGCCGACCGCGGGCGTCGGACCGGGATCGGGCGGCACGGTCACGGTCGGGGTGGAGGACGGCGACGGCTCGTCGCCGGGCTCGGGACTCGGCGACGCCGTGCACGCGGTCAGCGTCACGAGCAGCGCGCAGGCGGCGGCCGCGGACCGCAGGAGCGCCGTCACGGCATCACCAGGGCGGCGAGCCTCGCACCCAGCTCGTACGCCGACTCCCGGTCCGCCTCGCCCACCTCGCCGAGCACCTCGAGCACCGGTGCGGCTGCGCGCCAGGGCAGCGCGCCGGCGATCGACTCCACCGAGCGCACGGCGCCGGTCGTGTCGTAGCGGCCGTGGACGTAGAGGCCGTAGGGCGTGCGGCCGCCCCCTGCCGCGGAAGCCGCGCCATCGTCGGCGAGGGCACCACCGACCCGGAGGAAGACCGAGTCGAAGAAGTGCTTGAGGGCGCCGCTCATGTAGCCGAAGTTCGCGGGGGTGCCGAGCACGAGGGCGTCCGCGGTCAGCACGTCCTCGGCGTCGGCCTCGAGCGCCGGGCGGACCACGACCGTGACGCCCTCGATCGTGTCGTCGGAGGCACCCGCGACCACGGCGTCGGTCAGCGTGGCGACCGACGCCGTGGGGGAGTGGTGGACCACCAGCACAGTGGGCATGACGAGAGCCTACGAGGCGAGTAGCGTCGTGGGTCGTGACGTTCGAGGTGGCGGGTGAGGCGTACGACCGGTTCATGGGTCGCTACTCAGGTCCGCTCGCGGTCGTCTTCGCCGACTGGCTCGGTCTCGGACCGGGTGCCCGGGCGGTCGACGTCGGCTGCGGTCCGGGCGCCCTGACGGGCGTCCTGGTCGATCGGCTGGGGTCCGACCGGGTCGCGGCGGCCGACCCGACGGCACCGTTCGTCGAGGCATGCCGCGAGCGCCACCCGGGCGTCGACGTACGCCGGGCGCCGGCCGAGGAGCTGCCGTTCGCCGACGACACCTTCGACGTCGCGGCGGCCAACCTGGTCGTGCACTTCATGTCGGACCCGGTCGCCGGGCTCGCCGAGATGGCGCGCGTGACCAGGCCCGGAGGCCGGGTCGCCGCGACGGTGTGGGACCTGCACGGTCGGCGGGCCCCCGATGGAGCCCGTGTGGCGCGGGCTCGACGTCGTCGACCCCACCCGACCCGACGAGGGCGCGTCCGCGGGTGCGCGTCGCGGTGCGACCGAGGAGCTGATGGCGCGCGCCGGGCTCCGCGACGTGGAGGGCACGGAGCTGTCGGTCACCGTCGCCCACCCCAGCTTCGACGAGTGGTGGGAGCCCCACCTCCACGGCGTCGGCCCGGTGGGCGAGGCCGTGGCGGCGCTCGACGACCACCACCGTCGGCGCATGGAGTCGATGCTGCGCGACGACCTCGGAGACGGGCCGTTCGAGCTGACCGCCGTCGCCTTCGGGGTGCGCGCCCGGGTCTGAGCCGTCTCAGTCCGCGGGAGGTGCTGCAGCACAGCCTCCGGGCGAGGGTTACTCTGGTCCCGTCATGATGCGCAGCCTCCTCCTTCGCTGCCGCAACGAGGCCTGACGCCGGCTTCCTCGTTGCGGAGTGTGGCGCGCGCCGGTCGCCCATCGCAGACCGACTCCCCGAGGAACACCATGACCCACCTGAGCAACACCGCCAACCAGCAGGCGACGAGCCCGATGCCGTTCGCCCGCTACACCCCGTTCGTGCCCGTCGACGTGCCCGACCGCACGTGGCCGACGAAGAAGGTCGAGCGCGCACCGCGCTGGCTCTCCACCGACCTGCGCGACGGCAACCAGGCGCTGATCGACCCGATGACGCCCGCCCGCAAGCTCACCATGTTCGACCTGCTGGTGCAGATGGGCTACAAGGAGATCGAGGTCGGCTTCCCCAGCGCCAGCCAGACCGACTTCGACTTCGTGCGCAAGCTCGTCGAGGAGGACCGGATCCCCGACGACGTACAGATCTCGGTGCTGACCCAGGCCCGCGAGGACCTGATCGAGCGCACCGTCGAGTCGTTGGTCGGCGCCCCCCGTGCCACGGTCCACCTCTACAACGCGACGGCGCCCCTCTTCCAGCGCGTGGTCTTCCACGTCACCCCCGACGAGTGCCGCACCATCGCGGTCCGAGGCACCGAGATGGTGATGAAGTACGCCGAGGAGCTGCTCGGCGACATCGTGGGCACCGACGACTTCGGCTACCAGTACAGCCCCGAGATCTTCACCCAGTCCGACACCGACTTCGCGCTCAACGTGTGCGAGGCGGTCTCCGACGTGTGGCAGCCCGAGGCCGGCCGCGAGATCATCCTCAACCTGCCCGCCACGGTCGAGATGTCGACGCCCAACACCTACGCCGACCAGATCGAGTACTTCGGTCGAGGCCTGACCCGTCGCGAGCACTCCGCGATCAGCCTGCACCCGCACAACGACCGCGGCACCGCGGTCGCGGCCACCGAGCTGGGCCTGATGGCCGGCGCAGACCGCGTCGAGGGATGCCTGTTCGGCCACGGCGAGCGCACCGGCAATGTGGACCTGGTGACGCTGGGGATGAACCTCTTCAGCCAGGGCATCGACCCGCAGGTCGACTTCAGCGACATCGACGAGATCCGCCGCACGGTCGAGTACTGCACCAACCTGCCGGTGCACCCGCGCCACCCCTACGCGGGCGACCTGGTCTACACCGCCTTCTCCGGCTCCCACCAGGACGCCATCAAGAAGGGTCTCGAGGACCTCGAGAAGCAGGCGGCCGACCAGGGCATCGACGTGCGCGACATCGCGTGGGAGGCGCCGTACCTCCCCATCGACCCCAAGGACGTCGGCCGCACCTACGAGGCCGTGATCCGGGTGAACAGCCAGTCCGGCAAGGGCGGCGTCGCCTACGTCCTCAAGTCCGAGCACAAGCTCGACCTGCCGCGCCGCGCGCAGATCGAGTTCAGCCGGGTCGTGCAGCAGCACACCGACGCCGAGGGCGGCGAGATCACGCCCGAGCAGATCTGGTCGGTCTTCCGCGCCGAGTACCTCGACCGCGAGGTCCCGCTCAAGCTCAACTCGGTCCACACCTCGAGCGCCGCGGGCGAGAAGGACCAGCTCACCGTCGGGGTCTACGTCGACGGCGAGCGGCGCGAGCTCACCGGTGAGGGCAACGGCCCGATCGCCGCGTTCGTCGACGCGATCGCGACCGTCGGGCACGACGTACGCGTGCTGGACTACGCCGAGCACGCGCTGTCCTCCGGTGGTGACGCCCAGGCCGCGGCCTACGTCGAGTGCGCCGTGGGCGAGAAGGTGCTCTGGGGCGTCGGGGTCGACCCCAACATCGTGACGGCCTCCCTGAAGGCCGTGATCAGCGCCGTCAACCGGGCCTGATCCCTCCCTCCGCTCGGTAGTCCGCATCAGATCTCCGGTCCGAGGACCTGATCCGCCGGAAGATTGATGCGGACTACCCTGAGGGGCATGCTGGTCAGCGAGCGCATCGGACAGCTCTTCGTCGAGTCCGACGGCGGGCGCGACCGGCTCGAGTACACCGAGTACGGCTCGGGCGAGCAGTGGGTCGTGCTGCTGCACGGCCTGCTCATGCCTCGGCGCATGCACCAGCACCTGGCCCGGGCGATGGCCGCGCAGGGGCTGCACGTCGTGACGCTCGACCTGCTCGGGCACGGGCGCTCCGACCAGCCCGCAGATCCGCTCGTCTACTCGACGACCGCGTTCGGCGAGCAGGTCGTCGCGCTGCTCGACCACCTCGGCGCCGAGCAGGCCGTGATCGGCGGACCGTCGCTGGGTGCCAACGTCGCGCTGGAGGTCGCGGTGATCGCACCGGAGCGCGTCCGGGGGCTGATCGTCGAGATGCCGGTGCTCAACAACGCGCTGGTGGCCGGCATCGTCGCGTTCTTCCCGATCATGCTCACCGCGCGCTACCTCCCCTTCACCGCCAACACCCTCCAGCGGGTGGCCCGGTCGGTGCCCCGTGGCCTGGTGCCGTTCTGGGCGGGAGTCGCGCTCGACACCGTCGACCACCGCGCGGACTCGATCGCGGCGACCCTCCACGGGGTGATCTACGGCCGGCTCGCGCCGTCGTCGAGCCAGCGCCGCCGGATCACCGCGCCGGTCTTCATCGTCGGTCACCCGACCGACCCGATCCACCCGTTCGTCGACGCCGACATGCTGGCCGCCGAGCTGCCCCACGCCAGGTTCGAGCGGGCGTCCTCGATCCTGGAGTGGCGCTTCCGACCGGAGCGGCTGACCGTGTCGGCCGTCGACTTCGCGCGCGAGTGCTGGGCGGTGCCGGCCGGTGCCGCCGAGACGGCCCGGGTCCGCGCCCGGAAACGCTGACGGCGTACCGGCCGGGTCGGGGTCGGTGGGGGAGAATGACCACGTGCCCCTCTATCGCGACGAGGCGATCGTGCTGCGCACCCACAAGCTGGGTGAGGCCGACCGCATCATCACCCTGCTGACGCGTCAGCACGGGCGGGTGCGCGCCGTCGCGAAGGGGGTGCGGCGCACGACGTCGCGCTGGGGCTCGCGGGTCGAGCCGTTCACCCACGTCGACCTGCAGCTCGCCGAGGGGCGCAGCCTCGACGTGATCACCCAGGCCGAGACGCTCGATCCGTTCCACGCGCGACTCGGGCTCGACTACGACCGCTACACGGCCGGCACGGTGATGCTCGAGACGGCCGAGCGGCTCGTGACGGAGGAGAAGGAGCCGGCGGTCCAGCAGTTCCTGCTCCTCGTCGGCGGTCTGCGCGCGATGGCGGGTGGTGAGCACCCGGCCAAGCAGGTGCTCGACTCCTACCTGCTGCGCTCGCTGTCGGTCGCCGGCTACGCGCCGTCGTTCGACCACTGCGTGCAGTGCGGCGTCGAGGGACCGCACCGGTTCTTCAACCCGTCCGCCGGCGGTGTGATGTGTGCCGCCGACAAGCTGCCGGGCTCCGCGACGCCCGCGCACGAGACCGTCCGCGTGCTCGGCGCCCTGCTCGTCGGCGACTGGCCCGTCGTGCACGCCGCCGACCCGCGCCACCTGCGCGAGGCCAGCGGCCTGGTCTCGGCCTACCTCGCCTGGCACCTCGAGCGCGGGCTGCGCTCGATGGCCTACGTCGAGCGCTGAGGCGTCTGCCCCGACCGCACCCAGCTTCTCGGCGCCGTCGACGACGAGGGAGCGACGGACGCGCTCAGCCACCAGCGCAACGGGACGGTCGTCCTCCGGCCACGTCGCGCGGTGTCGGCACGGTCCTGCGCCTGCTCGAGCGCCTCGGCTGAGGACGTCATGGCGCATGGTCGCCCGGACGAGCACCGGCCATGACGTCCCGCACGACGGCGGCGGGCTCCGGTCCGCCGAGGCAACAATCCGGGTGCCGGGAGCGTCATAGGGTGCGGAAGCAGCACCTCCCGCCGACGAAGCGAGCCAGCATGACGGACGAGACGACGCCGACGCCTGCGCAGCCGACCCGGCGCACCCGTCGCCGTACGGTCCTCAAGGTCGTGCTGGTCAGCGCACTCGTGCTCGCACTGGTCACCGGCGTGGGCACCTGGCTCTTCGTCCGGCACCTCGACGGGAACATCGAGACGGGCTCGCTCGCGGAGCTGGGGCCGGGCCGTCCCGAGCGGCAGTACACCGGCAACGGCAAGCCGCTCAACATCCTCGTGATGGGCGACGACTCCCGCGACGGCGAGGGCAACCGCATCGATGGCGAGGAGGGCGCCGGCGGGTCGGACACCACGATCCTCGTCCACCTCTCCGCCGACCGCAGCCGGGCGTACGCCGTCTCGATCCCACGCGACTCGATCGTCGACCGGCCCGCCTGCAACGACGGTGACACGCCCGCCGCGACCCGGGTGATGTGGAACGCGGCCTTCACGGTGGGGAAGGAGTACTGCACGGCCGACCAGTTCGAGCAGACGACCGACATCCTGCTCGACCACTATGCCGTCGTCGACTTCAACGGGTTCGGCCAGATGGTCGAGGCCGTCGGCGGGGTCCCGGTGTGCGTGCCCGAGGACATCGTCGACGAGGAGCGCCAGATCTTCGTGCCGGCGGGCGATCCGTCCGTGCTCAGGGGCGACCAGGCGCTGGACTACTTCCGTGCCCGCTACGTCGGCGAGCAGCAGGACCAGAACGACATCTCGCGCATCCGCCGGCAGCAGGAGTTCATCGGTGCGTTGGTGAGCAAGGTGCAGTCGGCCGGCACGCTGGCCCGTCCCGACCGGGTCGTCCGCTTCCTCGACGCCGCGACGAAGTCGTTGCGCACCGACGAGGAGCTCGGCTCGGTGCTCGACATCGCGCGGATCGCCCTCCAGCTGCGCGACATCGGGCTCGACAAGGTCCAGTTCGTCACGCTGCCGACGGACTACTTCCCGGTCGACTCCGAGCTCAGCGGCAAGGTCTTCTGGACGCCCGAGGCGTACGAGATCTGGGACCTGCTCAACCACGACGAGGTGCTCCCGGCCAGCCTCATCGGTGACAGCTCGGTCAGCGCCAAGAAGGCAGGCGGCAAGGGCGGCGGCAAGGGGCACGGCACCGGAGGAGGCGGCGGCTCCGATGAGGTCTTCGGCATCTGTGCCTGACTCCCACGGTCGAGGCACGCCTTAGGCTCTGCACCGTGAAGCGAGAGGTGAAGCCGCCGAGCCCGCACCCGTCCGGTGCCACGCCGCCGCCGGTCCCGAAGGACCTCGTGCCCGAGCACGTCGCGATCATCATGGACGGCAACGGGCGCTGGGCCAAGCAGCGCGGGCTGCCGCGCACCAAGGGCCACGAGGAGGGTGAGAGCACGCTCTTCGACGTGGTCGAGGGGGCCATCGAGATCGGCGTGCAGGCCATCTCCGCCTATGCGTTCTCCACCGAGAACTGGTCGCGCTCGACCGACGAGGTGCGCTTCCTGATGGGCTTCAACCGCGACGTGATCCGTCGCCGACGCGACGAGATGCACGCGCTCGGCGTCCGCGTGCGCTGGGCCGGGCGAGCGCCGCGACTGTGGAAGTCGGTGATCAAGGAGCTCCAGGTCGCCGAGGAGATGACCCGCGACAACGACGTGCTCACCCTGACCATGTGCGTCAACTACGGGGGCCGCGCCGAGCTCGCCGATGCTGCCCGCTCGATCGCGCGCGAGGTGGCCGCGGGCCGGCTCGATCCCGACAAGGTCGACGAGAAGGTCTTCGCCCGCCACCTCTACGTGCCCGAGCTGCCCGACGCGGATCTCGTCTGGCGCACCTCGGGGGAGCAGCGGCTGTCGAACTACATGCTCTGGCAGGCGGCCTACAGCGAGCTGGTCTTCACCGACGTGCTGTGGCCCGACGTCGACCGCCGGCACCTGTGGGCGGCCGTCGAGACCTACGCCAGCCGGGACCGGCGCTACGGCGGCGCGATCCCCAACGTCCCGGCGACCTAGTCGTCACACGCAGCGCGGACAGGTCCCGAAGATCTCCAGGGTGTGGCTGAGGTCGGCGTAGCCGTGCTCCCGGGCTATCGCGCTGGTCCAGCGCTCGACGGCCGGCCCCTCGACCTCCACCGTCGCCCCGCAGGTGCGGCACACGAGGTGGTGGTGGTGCGCGTCGGAGCAGCTGCGCCACACCGCCTCACCGTCCTCGTTGCGCAGCATGTCGACCTCCCCGGCCTCGGCCAGCGCGGCGAGCGTGCGGTAGACCGTGGCCAGCCCGACGGACCCACCCTGCTGCGAGATCAGGTCGTGGATCTCCTGCGCGCTCCGGAAGTCGTCGAGCCCGGCGAGGGCGGCGGCGACCGCCCGTCGCTGTCGCGTGGGTCGAACCGTCGAGCGCGCCGCGGTGTCGTCCTGCGCCTCAGTGCTCGTCATAGTGCTCTCCGTGCGGGGCGTGCCGGTGGCCGTCGTGGACGTAGTCCACGTGGTCGCCGTGCGGCACCGCCGGGTGGCCGCAGTCGTCGCCGTGCGCGTGCGGGTGCTCGACCGGTGAGCGGTGCGGGGTCGCGGTGACCTCGGGGAAGGGGGTCATCAGCCGGCTGCGGCGACGCAGCCACACCCCGAGCGGCCAGGTCGCTGCGAACATCGCCAGCGCGACCATCACGATGGTCGGTCCGGGGTAGACCGAGACCCGGAACGACAGCGCGGCGCTGAGCAGGAGCCCGCCGACCGACGCGAAGCAGCCGACCGCCATCGCGCCGAACAGGGTCACCTTGAACGAGCGGGCGAGCTGCTGGGAGGTCGCCACGGGGACGACCATGAGGGCCGAGACCAGCAGCAGCCCCACCGTGCGCATCGCCACGGTGATGCTGACCGCGGCCAGCACGGCGATGAGCAGGTTGTAGGTCCGGACACGCAGCCCGGCCACTCGCGCGAAGTCCTGGTCGCTGGCCACGGCGAAGAGCTGCGGCGACAGGCCGAGCGCGACCACCAGCACGACCACGGTCAGCGCGGCGGTGAACCACACGTCGGCGGAGGAGATCGCGTTGAGCGAGCCGAAGAGGTAGGCCTGGAGCGTCGCGGCGCCCTGCCCCGCGATGCCGGTGATCAGCACCCCGCCCGCGAGCCCGCCGTAGAAGAGCAGGGCCAGCGCGACGTCGCCGTTGGTGTGCCCGCGCTCGCGGATCAGCTCCATCAGCACCGCGCCCAGCACCGCGACGACGATCGCGGTCCACGTCGGCGAGGTGCCGGTCAGCAGGCCCAGGGCGACACCGGTGACGGCCACGTGCCCGATGCCGTCGCCGAGCAGCGCGAGCCGTCGCTGCACGAGGAAGGTACCGATCGCGGGAGCGGCGAGCCCGGTGAGCAGGGCAGCGACGAGCGCGCGCTGCATGAAGCCGAGGGAGAAGAGGTCGACGAACGTCATCGGTGGTGCCCCCGCTCGAAGTCGAGGGGCGAGGAGACGTGGGGCGCGTGGTCGTGACCGCCGGGCACACCGTGATCGTGGTGGTCGTCGTGGTCGTGGGCGTGGTGGGTGTGCGCGGCGACCTCCTGGGTCAGGGGCGGGCCGTCGTAGGCGACCAGGCCGTCCCGCATCACGACCGACCGGTCGATCAGCCGCATCATCGGACCGATCTCGTGCGCGACCAGCAGGATCGTGGCTCCCTGCGCCTTGAGCCGTCCCAGCGCGTCGGCGAGTGCCTGCTGGTGGGGCAGGTCGACGCCGGCAGTGGGCTCGTCGAGCACCAGCAGCTCCGGCTCGCCCGCCAGCGCCCGCGCGATGAGCACGCGCTGCTGCTGGCCGCCCGAGAGCTGCGAGACGCCGTACGACGACCGGTCGGCGAGGCCGACCACCTCGAGCGCCGACTCGACCGCCCGGCGGTCGGCCCTGCTGGTCGGCCGCAGCAGCTTGCGCCGCCCGACACGACCGGACGCGACGACCTCGCGGACCGTGGCGGGCACGCCCCCGGTGGCGGTCGAGCGCTGCGGCACGAAGCCGATCCGCTGCCAGTCGGTGAAGTCCTGGATCGGCGTGCCGAACAGCCGGACCGTGCCGCGGGTATGGGGGAGCAGGCCGGTGACGGCCCGGACCAGCGTCGACTTGCCCGAACCGTTGGGCCCCAGGAGCGTCACCGTGTCGCCCGTGCCGACGCTCAGGTCGACGTCGCGCAGGATCGGCCGGCCCCCGATCGAGACGGAGACCTGCTCGAGGACGACGGGCGCGGGGTCGGCGGTGCTCACGAGCAGCCGTTGGCCTGCTGCAGGGCGGCGAGGTTCTCACGCATGAGGGAAAGGTAGTCCTCGCCGGACGTGGCGTCCGAGAGCCCCTCGATCGGGTCGAGGACCGCGCTGGTCACGCCCATGTCCTGGGCGAGGGTCTCGGCCATCTTCGGGCTGACCAGCCGCTCGGAGAAGACGGTGGTCACGCCCTCGGTCTCGATGAGCTCCTGGAGGTGGGCCAGGTCGGCCGCCGTGGGCTCGGCGTCGGGGGAGAGCCCGGCGATGGGGTCGAAGTCGAGGCCGTAGCGGGTCAGGTAGGCGAAGGCGTCGTGGCTGACGACGGTCGCGGTGCGCTCGCAGGTCGCGAGGCCGTCGGTGAGCTCCTGGTCGACCGACTCGAGGTCGCTGCGCAGCGACGCCGCGTTGTCGGCGTAGGTCGACGCGCCATCGGGGTCGATCTCGGCGAGCTCGTCGGCCACGGCGTCGGCGAAGTCGGCCACGAGCAGCGGGTCGAGCCAGAAGTGCGGGTCGACGTCCCCGTGGTCGTGGCCCTCCTCGCCCTCGTGGGCGCCCTCGTCGCCGTGGTCGTCCGTGTGGTCGTCGGCGTGCTCGTCCTCGCTGTGGTCGGCCGGCAGCAGGTCGATGACCGACGCCGCGTCGAGGACGGGCGCGTCGGTGTTCTTCGCCGCCGCGTCGACGGCGGGCTGGAAGCCGTCCTCGAGCACGACGAGGTCGGCACTCTCGAGCGCCGCGGTCTGGGCGATGTTGAGGTCGAGGTCGTGGGGCTCCTGGCCCGGCTGGGTCAGGTTCTCGATCGTCCAGCCGTCACCCGCCACCCGCTCGGTCACCCACGCCAGCGGGTAGAACGACGCGACGGCCGAGCGACCATTCCCGGACGAGGCATCGGACTGACCGCATCCGGCAAGGAGGGCGGTGGCGGTCAGGAGGCTGGCGCTGAGGGCGACGGAGCGGGCGACGGACAACATGAGAACGATTCTCATGGCAGTTGAGAATCATTGTCAAATCATCTGGTAGTCCCCTACGTTCTGGGCCGCCTCGACGATCACCACTTCGTAGGGGACTAGCCTCGGGCCTGTGCTCGTCGTCACCCGCCTCCGTACGCCGTCCACCCCGTCCGGAGCCGACCCGGCAGCCGAGGCCGAGCTGCGCGAGGGCCTGCTGCGCGCGCTCGCCATCCTCGAGGCCAAGCCGGGCTTCGTCACCGGCGGCGTCGGCCGCAACGTCGACGACCCGGCGCTGTGGGTGCTCACCACGCGGTGGGAGAACGTCGGCTCCTACCGCCGTGCCCTGGGGTCGTACGAGGGCAAGATGCACATCCAGCCGCTGATGGTCCACGCCCTGGACGAGCCAAGCGCCTACGAGGTCGTCGAGGAGGGGACCGACCTCAACGAGGCCATACCCCGGCGCCGTCCTGAGGAGGGCGAGGGACGAGCCCGTCTCGACGGGTCGATAGGCTGAGCGCTCTCGCTCATCTGCTCGACGCTGAAGGAAACACCACCGTGGCCAAGCCCGCTCCGACCGCTCTCGACAACGTCGTCTCCCTGGCCAAGCGCCGAGGCTTCGTCTACCCGTGCGGCGAGATCTACGGCGGCACGAAGTCCGCCTGGGACTACGGCCCGCTCGGCGTCGAGCTCAAGGAGAACATCAAGCGTCAGTGGTGGCGGTTCATGGTCACCCGGCGCGACGACGTCGTCGGCCTCGACTCCAGCGTCATCCTCCCCACCCGCACGTGGGAGGCGAGCGGCCACCTGAGCACGTTCAGCGACCCGCTCACCGAGTGCCAGTCGTGCCACAAGCGCTTCCGCGAGGACCACCTCCAGGAGGACTACGCGGCCAAGAAGGGCATCGACGACCCCGACACGGTCGACATCAACGAGTCGGTCGCGTGCCCCAACTGCGGCACCCGCAACGCATGGACCGAGCCGCGCAACTTCAACATGATGCTCAAGACCTACCTCGGCGTGATCGAGGACGAGTCCGGCCTGCACTACCTGCGCCCGGAGACCGCGCAGGGCATCTTCCTCAACTTCGCCAACGTGGTGACCTCGAGCCGCCAGAAGCCGCCCTTCGGCATCGCGCAGATGGGCAAGAGCTTCCGCAACGAGATCACGCCGGGCAACTTCATCTTCCGCACCCGCGAGTTCGAGCAGATGGAGATGGAGTTCTTCGTCAAGCCGGGTGAGGACGACGAGTGGTTCCGCTACTGGATCGAGGAGCGCACCCGCTGGTACGTCGACCTCGGCATCAACCCCGACAACCTGCGCCACTACGAGCACCCGCAGGAGAAGCTGTCGCACTACTCCAAGGGCACGACCGACATCGAGTACCGCTTCGGGTTCTCGGGGCGTGACTTCGAGGAGCTCGAGGGCATCGCCAACCGCACCGACTTCGACCTCAAGCAGCACAGCGAGTTCTCCGGCAAGGACCTGTCCTACTACGACCAGGCCGCCGACGAGCGCTACCTGCCCTACGTCATCGAGCCGGCCGCCGGCCTGACCCGCTCGCTGATGGCGTTCCTCATCGACGCCTACACCGAGGACGAGGCGCCCAACACCAAGGGCGGGGTCGACAAGCGCGTCGTGCTCAAGCTCGACCCGCGCCTGGCGCCGGTGAAGGTCGCGGTGCTGCCGCTGAGCCGCAACGCCGACCTCTCGCCCAAGGCCAAGGCGCTCGCCGCCGAGCTGCGCGAGAACTGGAACGTCGACTTCGACGACTCCGGAGCGATCGGTCGCCGCTACCGCCGCCAGGACGAGATCGGCACTCCCTACTGCGTGACGGTCGACTTCGAGACCCTCGACGACGACGCGGTCACCGTCCGCGAGCGCGACACGATGTCGCAGGAGCGCGTCAGCCTCGACGGCATCACCCGCTGGTTCGCCGAGAAGCTCGTCGGCTGCTGAGGCGCCGCCGCCCCTGAGGTGTGGGACTGTGGGCCGGTGGTCCACTTCTCACCTCGGGGGACGTCATGACAGCTCGCGCCCGGCTCCTGGCCCTCACCCTCGTCGCGGGCCTCGCGCTCCCTGCGTGCATCGCCTCGGCGGCGCCCTCGCGTGAGCCAGCGGCGCGCGCCGACGACGCACCACGCACGATCGTCGCGGCGCGTCTGCCGCGCGGTCCTGACGCCCGGATCGACTTCATGCAGGACGGGGTGATCCACCCGGCCGACGGTGGGCGGGTCTCGGTGCGGACCCCGGTCGACCGCGACCAGCGCCAGCTGCTGGGCACGAGCCGCAGTGGATGGCTCGTCGCCGTCCGCAAGGGCTACCTCAGTCGCGTGGTCGCCGTACGTCCCGGGCGGGCGCCGCAGGAGCTCCGCCGGACGCGCACCACGTCCTACGGCGACTCCTCGATCGGCTGGCTGCTCGCCCGCGACGGCAGGCAGCTGCTCGCGACGACGTACGACCGAGGAGGCAGCACCACGTCCGTGCAGACCCTCGCGGGCAAGACGCTGGCGAGTCGCTACAGCGGTTCGTTCTTCACCCCGTTCGACGCCGACGCCGGCCACGTGGCGACCTGGTCGGAGAACAGGTTCGACCGGCTCCGGGTCGTGGACTGGGTGCCGCGCACGTCCCGCACGGAGATCGCCAAGAACGCGACCTGGGTCTCGCTGCGCGACGACCTCGTGTTCGTGCGCACCACCGGTCGGCTCTTCGGGCCCACGTCCATCTCGGCACCGGCCGCGCCGGCGTGGGCGGAGCCGTTCTCGCCGCTGGCCGTCTCACCCGACGGCGCCACCGCGGTCGGGCTCCGGATCTCCCGGTCGAGCTTCGACAGCCCCGCCGTCCTCGACGTACGTCGGATGAGCGACGGCAGGCTGCTCGACTCCATCGCCTACGGCGAGAGGATCACCCAGGACAACTGGTCGCTCGGCACCCGGCACGAGCAGACCGCCGCCTGGCAGGGCAACCGGCGCTTCGTCTTCCAGCTGACCACGCCGCGCGGCGCGGTGCTGGTGCGGTGCGACCTGGACCGGGCCTGCCAGCGCGCCTCCGACGTCGGTGGCGACATCTCCTTCGCTCACGAGTCGTTCATGTGGTGGTGACGCGGGCTCGTCGTCCACGGACAGGACCGTCAGGAAAGGGCTGGACCGCGCGCCGCTAGGCTGCGCGTGCCAGTCGTGCTCCCCACCTGGGGCGCCAGGGAATCCGGTGCGAATCCGGAGCTGACGCGCAGCGGTGAGGGTGACGGGCGGGACATCGATGTCACTGGGCCACGTGCCCGGGAAGGCGTCCCGGCCGGTTGAACCCGAGTCCGAAGACCTGCTGGCAACCGCCGACTCCCGTCGGCGCGTCCACCGGGTCTCGCGAACGGGCCCACGATGCGAAAGGGAGCGCCCATGCGCCCTGCCCACCTCACCACCCTCCTCCTCGCCGCGACCCTGGCCGCGCCGTTCCTCGCCGGCTGCGGGGCCAGCGAGGGCGAGGCCGCGGCCCCCGCGGCCGACGGGTTCCCGCGCACGGTCGAGACCTGCTTCGGCGACGTGACCCTCGAGGACCGGCCCGAGCGGATCGTCTCGCTCAACCAGGGCTCGACCGAGATCCTGCTCTCCCTCGGTCTCGCGGACCGGATGGCCGGCGCGGCGACCTGGACCGACCCCATCCTGCCGTCCCTGGCTGAGGAGAACGACAAGGTCGAGCGCCTCTCCGAGAACTCACCGTCTCTCGAGACCGTGCTGGCCCAGGAGCCGGACCTGGTCACGGCGTCCTTCACCGGCACCCTCGGGGAGGGCGGCGTGGCCACCTCGGCGCAGCTCGAGGACGAGTACGGCCTGCCGTCCTACCTCTCGGCCGCCGAGTGCGGCAAGCAGGAGAGCGGCAACAGCGACGGCGCCCGGGAGGGCACGCTGGAGATGGCCGACATCTACACCGAGATCCGCCAGCTCGCCGAGCTCACCGGCACCGAGGAGGAGGGCGAGGAGCTGGTCGCCGACCTCGGTCGACGGATGGACGAGGCCGCGCTGGACGTGGGAGCCGCCGTCACGGCCGCCTACTGGTTCGCCAACTCCGAGTCGCCCTACCTCGCCGGCTGCTGCGGCGGGCCCGGGATCGTGTCGCGCGCGCTCGGGATCGACAACGTCTTCGTCGACCAGACCGACGAGTGGCCCCAGATCAACTGGGAGGTCGTGGCCTCTGCGGACCCCGACGTGCTGGTGATCGGCGACCTGACGCGCAAGAGCCAGACGGCCGAGACCGCGGCGGCGAAGATCGACTTCCTCGAGTCGCACCCGGTGACCAGCAAGATGACCGCGGTCCGGGAGGGGCGCTACATCCACCTGGCCGGGGCCGAGCTCAACCCGTCGCTGCGCACGGTCGACGCTGTCGAGAAGGTCGCCGCGGGCCTGCGCGACCTCGGACTGACGGACTGATGCGGATCCGGTCGCGCTCCGCGGCCGTCCTCGCGCCGGCTGCCGTCGCGGCGCTCGTGCTGTCCATCGCGGTCGGCACGACGATCGGACCCTCGGACCTCGGCACGCGAGACGCCCTGGCGGTGATGCTCGCCCGCCTCGGTGGACCCGACTCGGGGCTCTCCGCGCTCCGGGAGGGCATCATCTGGGACCTCCGGCTGCCGCGCGCCGTGCTCGCGGCGATCTGCGGCGCCGGGCTGGCGCTGTGCGGGGTCGTGCTCCAGTCGCTGCTGCGCAACCCGCTGGCGGACCCCTTCGTGCTGGGCGTCTCGTCGGGCGCGTCCACGGGCGCCGTGCTGGTCGTGCTGACCGGCGTGGGTGCCGGAGCCGTGGGGCTGGCCGGAGGGGCCTTCATCGGTGCCGTGGTCGCGTTCGGGCTGGTGCTGCTGCTCGCACACCTCACCGGCGGCAGCACCGACCGGATGATCCTGGCCGGCGTGGCCGCGACGCAGCTGTTCGCGGCGCTGACGTCGTTCATCGTCTACACCGCGGCCGACGCGGAGCAGACGCGCGGTGTGCTGTTCTGGCTGCTGGGCTCGCTGAGCACGGCCTCGTGGACCGACGTCGCGGTGTGCGGCAGCGTCGTCGCAGTGGGGGTGGCCGTCTGCCTCGCGGCCGCGGGCACCTTGGACGCGTTCACGTTCGGACAGGACGCCGCGGCGTCGCTGGGCGTCCCGGTCGCCCGGGTGCGCCTGGTCCTGCTCCTGGTGACGGCGCTCATGACGGCGGTCATCGTGTCGACCTCGGGAGCGATCGGGTTCGTCGGCCTGGTGCTGCCGCATGCGGCCCGCGCGGTCGTGGGTTCGCGCCACCGGGTGCTGGTCCCCACGGCCGCGCTGCTCGGCGCGGTCTTCCTGGTGTGGGTCGAGATCGGCTCGCGGGTCGTGATCGCCCCGCAGGAGCTGCCGATCGGGGTCGGCACCGCCCTCGTCGGGGTGCCGGCCTTCGTCCTGCTCCTGCTGCGTCGCCGCCAGCAGGGTGTGTCGTGAGTCGCGGGACGGGCATCGTCACCGACCGGGTGTCCTGGGGCGTGCGTGACCAGGTGATCGTGGACGGCGTCTCGCTCGCCGTGGCGCCGGGCGCCACCGTCGGGCTGCTCGGTCCCAACGGCAGCGGGAAGTCGTCCCTGCTCCGCCTGCTGGCCGGGCTCCGTCCGACCACGACCGGCTGCGTGCTCCTCGACGGGGCCGACATCAGCACGCTGACGCGGCGGGTGGTCGCCCGACGGCTGGCGGTCGTCGACCAGGAGTCGGTCACCGATGCGGACCCGACCGTGCGCGACGTGATCGCCCTCGGCCGGTTGCCGCACCGCGCCCCGTGGTCGCCGGAGTCCGCCCGCGACCGCACGGTGGTGCAGGAGGCGTCGGTCGCGATGCGCACCGACCACCTGCTCGAGCGGCGCTACGCCTCCCTCTCCGGTGGGGAGCGTCAGCGGGTGCAGATCGCCCGTGCGCTCGCGCAGGAGCCGAGCGAGCTGCTGCTGGACGAGCCGACCAACCATCTCGACGTACGCCACCAGCTCGAGCTGCTCGAGCTCGTGGTCGCGGCGCCGACCACGACGGTGATGGCGCTGCACGACCTCAACCTGGCCACCTCCTACTGCGACGAGGTCGTCGTCCTGTCCGGCGGGCGCGTGGTCGAGGCCGGCCCGCCGCAGGAGGTGATCACGGAGGAGGTCGTGCACCGCGTGTACGGCGTCCGCGCCCGGGTCGAGCAGGACGAGCAGGGCGTGCACGTCCGCTTCCTCCGGTCGTGACCTCTCCCCGCCGGTGCGATTTGGGCACGGCTCGGCACGAGATCGACAATGGCGACATGACCGTCGTGCCCGCCTCGCTGAGCCTGGGGTCGCTGCGCGTCGAGACGCCGGTGGTCCTGGCGCCGATGGCGGGCATCACCAACGCCGCCTACCGACGCCTGTGCGCCGAGCAGGGCGCCGGGCTCTACGTCTCCGAGATGATCACGAGCCGCGGCCTCGTGGAGGGTGACGAGGTCACGAAGAAGATGCTCGTCTTCGACGAGCTCGAGACGGTGCGCTCGGTCCAGCTGTACGGCACCGACCCGGTCTACATCGCCAAGGCGGTGGAGATCCTCTGCGCCGACCACGGCGTGGCCCACGTCGACCTCAACTTCGGCTGCCCGGTCCCGAAGGTGACCCGCAAGGGCGGCGGGGGAGCGCTGCCGTGGAAGCGCGGCCTCCTCGGC
Organism: Nocardioides hwasunensis; assembly: GCF_014779665.1. Classification (GTDB taxonomy): domain Bacteria; phylum Actinomycetota; class Actinomycetes; order Propionibacteriales; family Nocardioidaceae; genus Nocardioides; species Nocardioides hwasunensis. The sequence continues at coordinate 345,271 of NZ_JACXYY010000006.1, forward strand.
GAGATCCTCACCTCCGCAGTCGCGGCCGCAGCGCCGTACGACGTGCCGGTGACGATGAAGACCCGCAAGGGCCTCGACGACGAGCACCTGACCTACCTCGACGCGGGCCGGATCGCCCAGGAGACGGGTGTCGCGGCGATCGCCCTGCACGGTCGCACCGTGCAGCAGGCCTATTCCGGCGAGGCCGACTGGGACGCCATCGCCGCGCTCGTCGACCACGTGGACATCCCGGTGCTCGGCAACGGCGACATCTGGGAGGCCTCCGACGCCCTGCGGATGGTCGAGCACACCGGCGCCGCCGGAGTGGTCGTCGGTCGCGGCTGCCTGGGGCGTCCGTGGCTCTTCCGCGACCTCGCGGCGGCCTTCCACGGCGAGGACGTGGCCACGCTGCCCACGCTGGGCGAGGTCAAGGCGATGATGCGTCGTCATGCCGAGCTGCTCTCCGAGCACATGGGGCAGGAGCGGGGCTGCAAGGAGTTCCGCAAGCACATCACCTGGTACCTCAAGGGCTTCCCCGCCGGCGGCGAGCTGCGCCACCAGCTCGCGCTCGTGGACTCGCTGGCGAGCCTCGACGCGCTGCTCGACGGGCTGGACGACGACGCCCCGTTCCCCGAGCGCGAGCTCGGCACCCCGCGCGGGCGCCAGGGCGCACCGCGCAAGAAGGTCGTGCTGCCCGACGGGTGGCTCGACGACACCGACGGTCGGGGAGCCCAGCTGCGCGAGGACGCCGACGAGACCACCGGCGGCTGACGGGCGCCTGACAGGTCGGCCCTGACGTCCGCCGCGTGATCGGTGGCTCGTGAGCCGGAACACGCCTGATTTAACCGTGGACAATTGGGACAGGTCGCAAATCCTGTGCTTCACTCGATGATCGCGCCGGCGTGGGCACGAGCATCCTTCCCCGATTCGCTCGTGGTCCGGCGCAGTCCCCCGACAGCAACCGCAAAGGAATCAGCGCTGTGGCTCAGCATCGCCACAAGCGGGAAACCCCTGCTACCCCCCGTGTCTCACGCATCCCTCGATCCGTCCTGGTGTCCGCCCCGATCGCCGTCGTGGCCACGATGTCCGCGGTGACGATGGGTGTGCTCGCAGCCGAGCCCACCAGCTCCGAGACGAGCCTGCTCGCATCCTCGTCGCCGTCCTCGCCGCCCTCGTCTGCGCTGAAGGCCGACGCCCCCAGCGCCCAGGCGCTGCTGAACGCCACCGCGCTGAGCCGGCGCAGCGACGTCCCGGTCTCGCGCTCCCAGATCCGCACCGCGGCGAAGGCCGAGGCCGCCGCGCGCAAGGACATCGACGTCGACCAACAGGCGCGACGCCTCGCGAAGAAGGTCGACGACCAGCTGTGGACCACCGAGGCGCTCAACCTCTGGTCCGGCCCCGGCGAGAAGGCCGAGAAGCTCGGCGAGATCGCGGCCATCAAGCAGCTGTCCGTCACCGGCCGCGAGCAGGACGGTCGCACGCAGGTCGTCATCGACGGCCAGTCCCGGTGGGTCACCTCCGACTACCTCGCCGCGGACAAGCCCGAGCCGGGCCCCTCGCTCGGCGGCACCTGTGCCAACGGCTCGAGCATCAGCGCCGGCCGCCCCGCGCTCTACGACATCCACGACGTGGTCTGCGCCAACTGGCCCGAGATCACCAGCTACGGTACGTGGCGCGGCGACGGCGAGCACGGCCAGGGACGCGCGATCGACATCATGGTGAGCGGCGAGACCGGCTGGGCGGTGGCTGAGTTCCTCCGCGCCAACTACGCCACGCTGGGCATCGAGTACATCATCTACTCCCAGCAGATCTGGTCCGTCGAGCGGTCCGGCGAGGGCTGGCGCGGCATGTCCAACCGCGGGTCGGTCACGGCCAACCACTACGACCACGTGCACGTCACCGTCTACTGACGAGGCGCTCCGCCGACGTGACGGCTCAGCGGGGCCAGTGGTCCCGCGGATCGACGTCGGGGTGCTCGGTCACGGTGTCGAGCAGCTCCTCGGCCGAGTGCGCGTTGCCGTGGGTCGCGGCCGCCAGCAGGGCCTCCTCGCCCTGGTCGTCGCTCAGGGACGGGGGGACGACCAGCACCCGCAGCAGCTTCCGGTGCGAGGTGGTGAGCAGCACCAGGTGCGTGTCGTCGCGGGGGAACGAGCCCACCTTGACGTAACGCCCCGACACGGCGACCGCGCGTGCGCGCAGGTCCCAGTCCGGGGGCGAGACGAGAGCTCGCGTCACCCGGCCCAGCTCGCTGGGGAAGTGGTCGACCAGGTCGGCCATCTCGACCGGGAGGTCACGACTGCGCGGCCACCAGCCGCCGTCGAGGGTGTCGCGTCCCGGGTGCTGCGACATCCGGAGCCGGAGCGGTCCGCGGGCCGGCTGCGGGGTGGGGTGGGGCGTCGTCATGACGTCCGCCTCTCGGCCGGATCGGCGCACCGACGGTGGACGCGATGACCGGCCTGTTGCCACGAGCGTACGTCGGTCGCCAAGGTGTCCCCGGCGCTCGCTAGGCTGACCGGCCGATGAGCATCGAGGACCTGTACGACGACCCGGCGCGCGAGCGCGTCGTCGCCGAGCCGCCCAAGCGGGTCGACGCGCCCGTGCGGCTCGCGTTCGAGCGCGACCGGGCACGCGTCGTCCACGCGGCCGCCTCCCGCCGCCTGGCCGCCAAGACGCAGGTGGTCGGCCCGCAGACCGACGACTTCGTGCGCAACCGCCTCACCCACAGCCTCGAGGTCGCCCAGATCGCCCGCGACCTGGCCCGCGCGATCGGCACGCACCCCGACATCGCCGAGACCGCCGCGCTGGCCCACGACCTGGGCCACCCGCCGTTCGGCCACAACGGGGAGCGGGTGCTGGCCGAGCTCAGCGCCGACTGCGGGGGGTTCGAGGGCAACGCGCAGACCCTGCGGCTGCTGACGCGGCTGGAGTCGAAGACCTTCGACCACGCGGGCCGGTCCGTGGGACTGAACCTCACCCGGGCCACGCTCGACGCCTGCACCAAGTACCCCTGGCCCCGCTCGGAGGCCACCGGCCCGCACGGCGTGCATGCCGACGGCACGCCGCGGGTCGTGGTGAAGTTCGGCGTCTACGACGACGACCGGCCGGTCTTCGACTGGCTCCGAGCCGGCGTCGAGGGTCGTCGTCGCTGCGTGGAGGCGCAGGTGATGGACCTCGCCGACGACGTGGCCTACTCCGTGCACGACGTCGAGGACGGCATCGTGGCGGGGCGGCTCGACCTGACCCGTCTCGACCGCGACGCGCTCTGGGAGACGGTGCGCTCGTGGTACCTGCCCGGCACCGACGACGACGCGCTCGACACCGCGCTCGCCGGCCTGCGAGCGGTCGGCAGCTGGCCCCAGACTCCCTATGACGGCAGCAGGCGGAGCCTGGCCGCGATCAAGAACCTCACCAGCGACCTCATCGGTCGCTTCTGCGGGAGCGTGCAGCAGGCGACCTTCGCCGCGAGCGGTGACGAGCCGCAGACGCGGCACCGCGCCGACCTGGTCGTCCCGAGCCGGACCGAGGTGGAGATCGGGATCCTCAAGGGCATCGCCGCCCACTACGTCATGCAGGCCGACGACCGGGTCACGCTGATGGCACGCCAGCGCGAGCTGGTCGCCGAGCTCGTCGAGGGCCTCTGGGCGCGCGGTGCCGACGCGCTCGACCCGGTGTTCGTCGGCGACTGGGAGTCCGCAGGCGACGACGGCGAGCGGAGGCGCGTGGTCATCGACCAGGTCGCCTCGCTGACCGACGCCAGTGCGGTCACCCGGCACGCAGCCCTCCGGGTCCGGGGAGGCTGAGGACTAGGGGAGGTCGCCCTGCGGGTAGGGGTTGTCCTGCAGGGCCACGTTGTCCGGGTTCAGCTTGTCCTCGAGGTCGGCTCGGTGATCGCCGTTGCCGGACGGCTTGACCTTGTCCGCCGCGGCGCCGGCTGCGGCCTGCACCTTGTCCTTGACGACCGGGGCGGCCTCGGCTGCCTTCTCCCGGGCCACGTCGGCGGCCTGGTGGGCCTTCTCCTGCACGCGCGGGTCGTCCTTGACGCGCAGGACGGCCTTCTTGATCTGTTCGTAGCGCTCGCGACCGGCGCGGGTGCCGAGCACGTAGCCGGCGCCGGCGGCGATGAGCAGCGTGAGCTTCTTCATGGGGGTCTCCCTGTCCTGGATCCGGGTGGGTCGGTCGTGGCGGTCAGTCGCGGCGGCGCACGCGCCACACGACGAGCACGACGGCCATCGCGACCAGTGACCCGACGGCGGCCAGCACCTCGGGGCGCGGCGAGCCGGAGTCGGTGGTCGCGGAGTCCTTGAGGTCGGCCACCGCCTGCTGGGCGTGCGACTTGACGTCGAGCTTCGCGGTGAGGTCGTCGACGGTCGCGGCGAGCTGCTCGCGGTGCAGCGCGACCTCGGCCTCGAGCTCCTCGGGTGTCTTGCTGCTCTGGTCAGCCACGGTGGTTCCCCTTCACGGTCGCGATGTCTTCCTTGATGCCGTCGATCGCCCGCTCGGGCGCCGGGGGCGTCGCCTCCGCGACCTTGTTCTTGCCCATCAGGCCGGCGACTCCGGCCCCGGCCAGCAGGACGACAGCCACGATCAGGGCCGCCAGCCAGGCGTCGACGACGTGGGCGAGTCCGAGGATCGCCGTGGTCACCAGCGCGGCGACCGCGAAGAAGGCCAGCAGTCCGGCGACGCTGAACATGCCGATCCCGACGCCCACCCGCTTGCCCTTCTGGGCGACCTCGGCCTGGGCGAGCCTGATCTCGGAGCGTACGAGCTCGGGGATCTGCTCCGACAGCTGGTGGACGAGAGCCCCGAGAGTCTGACTCTCCGGCCCGTTGTGCTGAGAGGTCATGCCACGACCCTCCCAAACTCGTCGGACGCACACCAGCCCGGCTAACCCCCAGGGGTGCGCGGACCGATGGCGCCCGGCACGGGTGGGGCGGGTGTGGAGACGGCCGGGCGAGCGTGGGTCCACGCCCGTAGACTCCGGTGCGTGGCAGGCCGGATTCGCGACGACGACATCGCCGAGGTGCGCGAGAAGGCTCGGATCGACGACGTCATCTCCGGCTACGTCACGCTCAAGCGCGCCGGAGGGGGCACGCTCAAGGGGTTGTGCCCCTTCCACGACGAGAAGACCCCGTCGTTCAACGTCAACCCCTCCCGGGCCTTCTTCCACTGCTTCGGGTGCGGAGAGGGCGGCGACGTCATCTCCTTCCTGATGAAGGTCGACGGGCTCACCTTCACCGAGACCGTCGAGCGGCTCGCGGAGAAGTACGGCGTGCAGCTGCGCCGCGAGGACGGCGACGACGAGCCCGTGCGACCTCGCGGGCCGGCGCGGGGGCGGCTCATCGAGGCGCACCGGGTGGCCCAGGAGTTCTACGCCGAGCAGCTCGCGTCCGCCGACGCGGTCGTCGCGCGCCAGTTCCTCCACCAGCGCGGCTTCGACCAGGCTGCCGCAGAGCTGTTCGGCGTCGGCTTCGCGCCACGCGACGGGGAGGCGCTCACCCGGCACCTGCGTGCCCGCCGCATCACCGACGAGGAGTCCGTCGCCGCGGGGCTCGTGGCGCACGGACGCTCCCACTACGACCGGTTCCGCGGCCGGCTCGTCTGGCCGATCCGGGAGGCCAACGGCGACACGATCGGCTTCGGTGCGCGCCGGATCTTCGACGACGACCGCATCGAGGCCAAGTACCTCAACACCTCCGAGACCGCGATCTACAAGAAGAGCCACGTCCTCTACGGCATCGACCTGGCCCGCTCGGCGATGAAGGACAGCCAGCAGGCCGTCGTGGTCGAGGGCTACACCGACGTGATGGCCTGCCACCTCGCCGGTGTGAAGACCGCGGTGGCCTCCTGCGGCACGGCGTTCGGCCAGGACCACGCCAAGGTCCTGCGCCGCTTCATGGGTGACCACGACTCGGCCGGGGGCGAGGTGATCTTCACCTTCGACGGTGACTCGGCCGGGCAGAAGGCGGCCATGAAGGTGCTGGAGACCGACCAGGTGTTCGCGTCCCAGACCTACGTCGCCGTCGCGCCCGACGGCATGGACCCCTGCGACCTCCGGCTCCAGGAGGGCGACGAGGCGGTCCGCGAGCTGGTGGCCAGGCGTCAGCCGCTCTACCGCTTCGCGCTCGACAACATCCTCGCCCGCCACGACCTCGACCGCGCCGACGGCCGCGTCGACGCGCTGCGCGACGCTGCCGGGCTGGTGGCGAGCATCCGCGACAAGACCAAGGTCGAGTCGTTCTCCCGCGAGCTCGCGCACATGGTCGGCGTGGACGTCGACGAGGTGCGCGGCGAGGTGCGGCGCGCGGCGAACCGTCCCGCGCCGCGGCTCGAGGAGCGGCGCACGTCCCGCACCAGCGAGGTGGCCGAGTCGCCGGCCCCGGCACGTCCGGCCCTCCCGAGCCTGTCCGACCCGCGTTTCCTGATCGAGCGCGAGCTGCTGAAGCTGGTCATCCAGCACCCCTCCGGTGTCGGACGCACGACCACCCACGTCACGACGAACGACTTCACCCACCCGACCTTCCAGGGTGTCTGGGAGGCCGTCACGGCCGCCGGCGGTCCGGCGGCCGGTGCCGACGACCCGGGCTGGTCCAACAAGGTCCGCAGCGCCGCCGCCACCATCGACCCGGCCGTCGTCGCCGCGATCACCGAGCTCGGCGTCGAGCCGGTCCGCGGCACCTCCGACCCCAACCCGACGTTCGCCGTGGCCTACGTCTACCGCCTCCAGGAGCTCACCACGTCCCGCCGCATCGCCGACGTCAAGGCCCGCCTCCAGCGCACCAACCCGGTCGAGCACGCCCTCGACTACAACCGGATGTTCGGCGAGCTCGTCACGCTCGAGCAGCACCGGCGCAGGCTGCGCGAGGGCGCGGTCGGCCAGACCGGGGCGCAGGCGTGAGGTGGGGGCGTACGTCCGCGCCGTCCGTCGCGGTCGCGGCGGGCGAGCGGGTGCTGGCCGCTGCCACCGCCGCCGACGGCACCGTCGTCGCCGGCACCCGGGACGCCTTCTACGTCGTCGCGGAGGGCGAGACCAGGCGGGTGCCGTGGGAGCAGGTCGAGGCTGCCCACTGGGATCGCGACACCGACCTGTTCACCCTGTCCGAGGTCGGCTCCTGGGGGGAGCTGCGGCCCGTGCACACCGTGACGCTGGAGGAGCCGGGTCGGCTGCTGGAGCTGGTGCGCGAGCGGGTCACGGCGAGCATCGTCCTCCAGCGGCGCGTCAGCCTCGGCACGCGCCGCGGGATGCGGGTGATCGCCCGCCGGGCGCCCTCCGGCGCGGGCGGTGTGCAGTGGGTCAACGAGTACGACGAGGGCGTCGACCCGGACGACCCAGCCGTCCGCGCAGCGGCGCTCGAGGCCCTCGAGACGATGCAGCGCGACGTGGGTCTGCCCTGATTTCCACCAGCGGCGAGGGGCTTGCTAATGTTGCGCCTCGCTGCTCAAGCGATCCCCTGTAGCTCAATTGGCAGAGCATTCGACTGTTAATCGGAGGGTTGTTGGTTCGAGTCCAACCGGGGGAGCGGCAGAAGGGCCCGAGGCGTCACGCCTCGGGCCCTTCGTCGTCACGGCTGGCGCGTCACGTCACGCGGACCGGCTTGGAGGATCCAGGCGGGACCGGAGTGGTGGAGCCGCCGACGAGGACGTCGCCCGCGCCGTAGAAGACTGCGCGGATCGTGTCGCCCTTCTTCGCACGGAACCGCGCCTTGGCGACACCGGCGGCGTTGGTCGAGCCCTTGCGGAGCGCCTTCCACCTCTTCCCGACCTTCTTCAAGAACGTGACCTTGTTGCCCGCGCCGATCGCCTCGGTGGTGCCCCCGGTGGTGACGCCGACCTTCGCGGTGGCGGTGACCTCGGCTCCCGTGCGCTTCGCCTTGAGGCTGACCTTGGTCGTGGCCCTCCCGACGACGTCGACGGTGCCGGCGACCTGCTTGGTGCCGAAGACCGTCGCGGACGTGCCGACCGTGTAGTCCACCGTCGTGGCGATCGAGTAGGTGCCGGCGGGTTCGTGGACGGAGCAGAGCTGGATGGCACCGGAGCCCGAGGGCGGCGTCTGGTTGAGCGTGCCGAAGCTCTCGCGGTGGTGGTTCGCCCCGCTCGCGTCGAGGAGCTCGATGGTGAGCTGCCAGCTCGTGGTGCCCTCCGGGAGCTCCACCGCGTAGGTGAACGCGTGGTCGACGCAGGACTCCGGCGCCAGCACCACCGTCGGCGCGAAGGTGAGCGTCGCGTCACCGGGTGCTGCCTGCGCCGGCGCGGCGACCGAGACCGACGACAGGGCCAGGGCCGCGACGGCGGCGGCGCCGGTGAGGCGCTCGAGGATCGACATGCGGATGGTTCTCCTTCGTCGCGGCCGGACGGACCCGGCCCTGATGGACAGATGGCCCGTGCGTCACCGCACGCACCCCCGTGGCGCGGGAGGGTCACGCCTCACCGCGCCGTCGCCTTCCTACCCCGCGGGTGTGCGGCTCAACCACCGGATGTCCGGACACGGCGATCCCCGGTTGCCGTCACGTAACGCTTCGTCGTCCGCGTGTGAACTGTGCGTTACGCCGGACGCGACGGCGCCTCGACTGGGACAGGGTGGTCGGATGACCGCAGAGCAGACGAGCAGCGCCGGCCCGTCCGGGTTCGTCGTACGTCCGGACGGCACGGTGGCGGGTGACGACGGTGCCTCGGGTGCGCTCGCCGCCGCGCTTCCCTACACCTGGCGTCTCGCGCGACGCATGGGCGAGCTCGTCGGAGCGGGTGACCTGCGCTCGATGGAGGCGATCGGCCTCCGTCGGCTGACGGTCGGCGTCACCTGGACGCCCGCCGGCGAAGGCACCTACCGGGCGGCCGTCGCACCGCTCGAGCCGCGCACCGTGCCGAGCTTCCTGGTCGTCGGTGCGGTGGACGCCTCCGCCGCGGTCGACCACTGCCTCGACCGGGTCTTGGGCGTCCCAGGTGTGCGCTGGAGCTTTGTGGTGACGGCCGGCGCGCGGGTCGTGGCGGCCGCGGGGGATCGGCAGGACCTGCACCACCTGGCCGAGGTCGGCAACCGGATGCTCGCGATCCTGCGCTCGCTGGAGGACCAGCACACCACCGGCTTCATGCGGCTGCGCTTCGAGCACGGCTCCGTGATCGGGGCCTCCCTGGGCCGGCATGCGCTGCTGGCTTCCGCGACGACGGCAGCGGACGAGGACCTGCTGGCGATCATCGACGAGGTCCGCGCCGTCCTCGCCGGCCACGACCTCTCGTCTGTCACGACGGAGCTCGATCCCGAGGCCGTCGAGCGCGCGCAGGACGAGGTGGACCTGACGCACGAGGTGGCGGACCCGGCACCTCAGCCGCCCCTGGTCGGCGCGCGGTTCGGCGGCGCGACTCGTCAGGAGCGGGGGAAGGGTGACCGGACGAGGACGAAGGGCAGGGCGCGGCGCTCGCTCTTCGGGCGGTAGGCGCGTCAGCCCCAGCCGAGCCCGAAGACCTCGAACGTCGCCGCGTGCGTGACGCCGAGGCCCTGGCCACCGCCACGCAGGATGCCGTCGAGGAACTCCTCCGGGTCCCAGCCCTCCCAGCCGAGTCCCTCGATGTAGGCCCGGTGCTCCTTGAGCGAGGCGACGCCCGCGTCGAAGGTCTCGGTGACGTCGACGGCGTGGGACGACTGCGGTGAACCACCGGCCCAGACGGCTCGCACGCCGCCCCACGGCTCCAGGCCGTCGGCGAGCTGCTCGGGGAAGACCCAGCGGTTGCCCGCGTCGCGTACGCCGTCGAGCAGGGCCTTGCCGACCGCGATGTGGTCGGCCTGGTTGAGGCTGGTGCCACCGAAGGTCTCGCGGAAGTTGATGGTGAGCGCGATGTCGGGACGCTGCTCGCGCACGACCCGCGCGATCGCCCGCCTGAGGGCGACGCCGTACTCCAGGATCCCGTCGGGCAGGCGCAGGAAGACGACCTCGTCGACACCCACAGCGGCCGCGGAGGCGATCTCCTCGGCCTCGCGCAGCGGTCCGCACTCGTCGGGATGGATGCCGTCGATCCCGGCCTCGCCGCTGGTCACCATGCAGTAGACGATCCGCTTGCCCTGCCCGGTCCAGCGAGCCACCGCGGCGGCGGCGCCGTACTCGATGTCGTCGGGGTGGGCGACCACGAACAGCGCGGTCTCCCAGTCCTCCGGGAGCGGTTCGTAGGAAGCAGGCCCCGGCCGGTCGTCGCTCATGACCCGAGCATGGCACCCGACCGCTCACGTGTCTTCCCCGCGCGACAGGGCCGGCATTGTGTAGTGAAATGAATCAGTTACTCATATATGGTCGCTGGATGACGTCCCTCGCTCCCACCCGTCGCGGCCTCCTCGCCGGTGCAGCCGTCGTCGGTGCCTCCGCCCTCGTCCCCGTCGCACCGTGGTCCGCGAGACGTGCGAGCGCCCAGCCGCCGTTCATCCTGAAGCCGACCCCGCCGGAGTGGTTCGTCGACCACGGCACCAACGCCGAGATGTCGTGGAGCTCGGTCGACCCCCGGCGCTACCTCACGCCGCAGGCGCGCCTCTTCGTGCGCAACCACACCCGCACGCCCACCCTCAGTCCGTCGACCTATGCCCTGCGGGTGCACGGCGACGGACTGGCCACGGCGCGCACCGAGAGCGAGGCCCTGAGCCTGACCCTCGACGACCTGCGCCGGCTGCCGCGTCACGAGCTGACGGCCGTGCACGAGTGCACCGGCAACGGTCGACGGTTCTTCACCGAGCAGCAGGGCGAGACCGTCTCCGGGACCCCGTGGGCCCTGGGCTCGGTGGGGACGGTGCGGTGGTCCGGGGTCAGGCTCCGCGACGTGCTCGTCCGTCTCGGGCTGTCCCCGGACGCGGTCTCGGTCCAGGCGACCGGCCTCGACGACCCCTACGTCACAGGCGGTACGGACTACGGTCGCGTGCGTCGCCCGTTCCCCCTCGCCAAGGCGCTCGACGACGCGCTGCTGGCCTGGGGGATGAACGGCGAGGAGCTGCTGCCCGACCACGGGTTCCCGCTGCGACTGGTCCTGCCCGGGTGGGTCGGCATCGCCAGCATCAAGTGGCTGGGGTCGCTCGAGGTCTCCCGCAGCGAGCTCACCTCGCCGTGGAACACCACCTGGTATCGGATGACGGGGCCGCAGTGGCCCGCCGACTCCCCACCGCTGACCGTCAACCCGGTGCGCTCGGCCTGGGAGCTCGCCGCCGGTGCGACGCTGCCGTCACGTCCGACCACGCTGACCGGCCGGTCCTGGAGCGGTGCGGGACGCATCACGCGCGTCTCGGTCAGCCTCGACGACGGTCGGTCGTGGCGTCCCGCCGTGCTGAACCGCAGATCCCACCAGGACCAGGGCTGGACCCAGTGGTCGGTGCGCTGCCCACGCCTGCGCCCGGGAGCACGCCAGCTGCTCGCCCGGGCGAGCGACGAGGCGGGCCGCACCCAGCCCCTCGTCGCGGCAGCGAACAGCCAGGGCTACTTCTTCGACGCCGTGGTCCGCCACCCCGTCCAGGTCGCGGCCTGAGCCCAGTCGGGGTGCGTCAGGCCATCACGCCGACGGACTGCGGCGCGAAGCCCGGGAAGACCTGGGCGACCGAGACGCCGAAACGCTTGGTGACGACCTCGGTGAGCACGCTGCGGTAGTCGGTGGTGACCAGCAGGTCGCCGTCGAGCGTGTTCTGCAGGCCGGGCCACGAGCCGTAGTACCGCCCGCCCCGCACGCCGGCGCCGGCGACGAACATGACGTTGCCGAAGCCGTGGTCGGTGCCGTAGTCGTCGTTCTCCTTCACCCGACGGCCGAACTCGCTCAGCGTCACCAGGGTGACCCGGTCGGCCAGGGGGCCGAGGTCGGCGAAGAAGGCGGCGATCGAGCGCGCCAGGTCGCCGGCGTTGTTCTTCATCTCGCCCCACTCGAGCGTGCCCGCGTCGGTGTGCATGTCCCAGTCACCCTGGTCGACGGTGATCACCTCGGCGCCGACGCCGGAGCGCACGATGCGCGAGACGTCGGAGAGCGCCTTGCCCAGGTCGCTGCCGGGGTACGCCGTGGCGGGCGTGCCCACCGGGGTGTCGCGGGCCGCGCCGAACGTCTCGGCGCCGGCGATCGCGTCACGGACCGCCCTGCTCATCGGGCCGCTGCCCTTCCACGCGTGCTTGAGCGAGGCCAGGCGACGGCCGTCCTCCTCGGCGCCGGCCAGCTTGGCGTTGTCGACGCGGCCGACGACGAAGGCCGGGTTCGTGCCGAAGAGCGACGTCGGGACCTGGTTGCCCATCGCGGTGCCCTGGAGCGGGGAGGCGCCCGGGAGCTCACCGAGGAGCCGGTTGAGCCATCCGTTGCGCTCGTTCGATCCCGGCGCCGCGTCCTCGATGGCCTCCATCGCGGCGAAGTGCGAACGGTTCGGCGTCGCCATGCCGGTGGCGTGCACGGCGGCCAGCGAGCCGGCGTTCCACATCGGCACGAGCGGCTCGAGCGCGGGGTGCAGCCCGAACATCGCGTCCGGGACGAGGAGCGAGGCCTGCGGGATGCCGATGCGCGGACGCGCGGCGTAGTAGCTCGGGTCGGCGTGGGGCACGACCAGCGACAGGCCGTCGGCCGCGCCGCGCAACGAGAGCAGCACGAGCACGGAGCCGAGAGGTGAGGACAGCCGCGTCGAGGCGCGTCCGGTGACGGCGTACGCCCGAGGGCCGGTGCCGCTCAGGCCGGGCCCGAGGGCGAGGGCGCCGCTGGCGAGCGCCGTGCCGCCGAGGAGCGCGCGGCGGCTCAGCGCGAGCCGGGCCTCGTCGTAGTCGGGGCAGCCGCAGGAGCTGGTGGAGACGAACTCGTTGTCGGTCATGTCAGCACGCCAGGTGGTCGGGGGAGTCGAGGACAGCGGCGAGCAACCGGGGAAAGCCCCACTGGTAGAGGTCGTGCTCGCGGTCGATCTTTTCCTTGCTGCGGCAGCCCGTGGCCAGGCTCGCGGTCTGCACGAGGCTCCTGGTCGCGGGCCGGTGGAGCAGGTCGCGGCTGACCTCGTCGACGAGGTCGGCGAAGCGGATCTTCTTCTTGGCCGGCACCCACGCGCTGGGCTTGCGGTAGTGCAGGTCCTTGGTCGGCCACCAGCCACCGGCCATCGACCAGTGCATGCCCATCGAGCCGAGTGCCCGCGCGGGGGAGGCCCAGATGTCGTTGGACACCGGCGTCCCGTCGGGCCGCGGCCAGGCGTGGGGTGAGAGGCCGAGGCCGGATGCCTGCCAGAGCATCGCGTGGACACCGGAGTCCTCGGAGCGGGGCTTGTCGATGCGTACGCCGAGGGCGCGGTACGTCGCCACCACGTCCTCGCTCGGGTCGCGCAGCTTCTTCCCGGCCGAGGCGCGGAACTCCTTGCTGGCGACGAGCGCCCGCAGCACCGGCACGATGGCGGTGTCGTTGCTGAGGTAGACCTTGGCGAGGCGGTTGACCAGCGCCGGTGGCGGGTCGTCGCGGACGAACTTCGTCGCCAGCCGCTCGGCGACGTGGTGCGCGGTCAGCGGGTGGTGGGCCAGGTAGCGGAGGTACTCCCGGGTGACCTCGCGACCGTCACCCTTGCGGTTCTTGTGGGTGAAGCCCTTGACCTTCACCCTGCCGGTCCAGTGGTCCTCCTTGACGTAGGACGCCTTCCAGGTCTCCCACATGTCGACGTGGTAGCCGGTGAGGATCCGGGCGGACGCCTTGACGTCGTCCTCGTTGTAGCTTCCCGTGCCCAGGGTGTGCAGCTCGAGGAGCTCGCGACCGAGGTTCTCGTTCGGCGCCCGCTTGGTCGACTGCGCGGCGGAGAGGAAGATGAGCATCGCCGGGTGCGTGGTGGTCGCGGCCAGCAGCTGGTCGAAGCGGCCGAGGGCGTGCGTGCGGACGGTGTCGCCGTAGTCGACCCGCCAGGTGAACTGCGCGTCGCCGCTGACCGGCACGTGGAGCATGCCCTCCCAGAACTCGGTCATCTTCTCGAGCACGGGCCGGCGGGTGTGGATGCGGCGCACGAGCAGCCAGCGGCCGTAGTCCTCCATGACCTGCCAGCCACCGCGGATCTCCTGCACCTGGCGCTTCCACAGCTCCATCGGCCCACGGTCCAGGTCGGGCCACCAGCGGCGCGTCCGGTCCGCCTCGGCGTCCGGGAAGGAGCCGGGCCGGGTGAGCTGCTGCTCGAACCATGCCTGGGCCCCGCCGGCACGGCGTACGTCCGCGGCGAGGGTGGCGTCGACGCCGTAGCCGAACCGCGTCACGAGGTGACGCTGCGAGGGGGACAGCAGCGCTGCTCTGTTCTTGGCCACCGAAGGGTCCTCCCGTACCACCCGAGCCGATCCGAGACGCCACACTGTTGCATGCCCGGCGCGCAACAGTAAGTCGAAACGGGATTTGCATTTGCGTGGACCCCGACCGGTGGGGTGGCATGCGCAGGTGCAGATCACTGAGCTCGACCCGACCGATCCCGCCGCTCGTCGCGCGTGGCACGAGGCACTGGTCACGGCGGTGCGGGCCGACCGGCCGCACGCGCTGACCACCACCCTGGAGGCGTTCGAGGTGGTCGCCACCGCGCCGAGCCAGCACTTCGCGCGCTCCTGGTTGCAGGCCGTCGTGGACGGCGAGGTGGTGGGCACCGCGGAGCTCGAGCTGCCCCTCAGCGAGAACACCGAGGTGGCCTGGACCGAGGTGGCGGTGCTGCCCGGGCACCGACGTCGGGGGATCGGCCGCGCGCTGTGGGACGCGGTCGTGGTCCGGGCGCGCGACGCGGGTCGGAGCCGGATCGGGGGAGAGGTGACGCTCGACCTCGACGTGGCGGGGCCGGGCCAGGACTTCGCGGGGGCCGTCGGGGCGGTCGAGATGCATCGCGAGGACCACCTGGTCGCGCACCTGCCCGTGGCCGCGGCGCTGGTCGACCCGGCCTACGAGGTGGTCCGCTGGCGCGGGAGGTGCCCGGACGAGCACCGCACGGCCTACCTCGCGATGCGCAACCAGATGAACGCCGACGTCCCGACCGGCGACCTCGACGTCGAGGCCGCGGTGCTCGACGACACCCGGCTCGTCGACTCCGAGGAGCGCCTCATGCGGTCCTACGACGTCCGCGTGGCGGCTGCCCGTCGCCGGACCGACGGCCTGTTCGGCGGCTACTCCCTGATGTTCGTGCCGCACGGTGCCGACTACGGCTGGCAGGACGACACCCTCGTCATGCCCGAGCACCGCGGCCGCCGGCTCGGCGCGGCCCTCAAGGCGGCCAACTACGCCGATCTCCCCGAGCACGTCACCCTCGTCCACACCTGGACGGACCCGGACAACGCCGCCATGCACCGCACCAACACCGGTCTCGGGTTCCGGGTGGTGGAGCGGATGCTCGAGATGGAGGTCGCGCTGGACGCCGATCTGGACGTCGACCCGGACGTCGGTGCTCGGGCGTGATCAGGCGGTCGGGAGCGTCACGGTGACGGTCGTGCCCTCGCCCGGCGTGGAGGTGAGCTCGACGCGACCCGAGTGGCGTCGCACGATCCGCTCCACGATCGCGAGCCCCAGCCCCGTGCCGGGGCGCTCGAGCGCGTCGGGGTTCGTCGAGCGGTAGAACTCGCGGAAGAGCTGGTCCTGGTCCTCCTCGGAGATGCCGATGCCCGTGTCCGTGACGCTCATCGCGACGTCCCCTCCGGACCGCGTCAGGCGTACGTCGACGCGACCGCCGGCGTCGGTGTACTTCACCGCGTTGCTCGAGAGGTTGCTCAACAGCCGCAGCAGCTCGTCCGGCCGACCGGAGACCCCGAACGGCTCCTCCGGGGGGTGGACGACGTAGGAGACGGACTTGGCCCGGGCGACCGGGGCGCAGTCCTCCTCGACCGCGGCGAGGACCTCGACCAGGTTGACCCGCTCCGGCTCGAAGGCGGCGTCCGGGTCGGCGACCCGGGCCATCGTCAGCATGTCGTCGAGCACGCCGCCCAGTCGGTCGACCGCCCGGGAGGCCGAGGTCACCGACGTGCGGTCGCCGCGGTCGAGGTCGGAGTCCCCGAGCATCTCCAGGTTGGCCGACACCGTGAACAGCGGGTTGCGCAGCTCGTGCGCGAGCGTGTTGACCATCTGCGTGCGGTAGGTGTCGATCCGGCGGAGCTGGTCGACCTGTCGCGCGTGCGCCACGGCGTGGCCGAGGTCGTGGCCGATGTCGACCGCGGTGGCCAGCTCGACGGTGGTCCACGGCTTGTTGCGGGACGCCCGGGCGAGCGCGAGGAAGCCGAGGCAGTCCGGACCGACCCCGAGGGGCACCAGGAGCACCGACCCGATGCCGATGCGGCCGAGGAGGTCCAACAGCCGGTCGCGGTCGGCGGCGGGGAGCCCGGACACGTCGGGCCGCGCTGCCGAGAAGGGCACCACCCGGCTGTCGGCCCACGCGCGGTCCGCGATCGCGATCACGACGTCGTCGACCGCGTAGAGCGTCGGCTCCACGCCCTCGTCCGCGCCCTCGGCGTACCACGCCGACGAGGTGCCGCCCTGCGCGTCGAAGGCGGTGAACCACATGCCCACGGCGTCGAAGCAGGTCGTGATCGCCGAGCGTGACGCCTCCACGACGAGGTCGAGCGAGGGCTCACCCAGGGCCCGGCGCACGATGTCGCGCGCCTGGGCCGCGAGTCGTACGCGCTCGGCGAGCTCGAGGCGCTCGAGAGCGGTCAGTGCCGTGCGCCGGGTCACCGCCGCGCAGCTGTCGAGCAGCGCGCGACGTCGCCGGTCGGGTCGGCGTCCGTCGAGCGGCATGTCGACCGACAGCAGTCCGCGCAGCTCGCCGTCGTCGTCGAGCAGCGGTGCGGCCAGGAGGTCGCGTGGGTGCCACGCGTCCGGGCCGACTGCGGTCGCGCTGGCGTGGACGTAGCTGTAGTCGACCATCTCCGGCGTCTCGCGCTCGTGCGGGACGAAGCGCCACGGCCCCCAGTCGTCGGCCTGCGCCAGCTCGGCCTCCAGGACCGCGACCGGCAGACGCTTGCCGACCATGGCACCGGCGACGCCCGGACCGTAGGCAGCGACGACCTCGAGCTCGTCGCCGTCGCGGATGCTGATCGCTGCGAGGTTGAACTGGGCGAGCGCCGCAGCGCCCTGTGCGAGCATCTCGAGGTGCTCGCGCGTGGGCTCGTCGAGGCGCAGCCGACCCGGCACGGGTCGCCCCTCCGCTGCCTGTCCCACGGTGATCCCCCGATCGTCAGTGCTCGCTGATCGCCGACGACACTTCTACTACGTCAAGGCAACCCTGCGTCGCGGAATCCACACATCGGTCCCGCTAGGCTGCGCGGCGCACGGGGCGGTAGCTCAGTCGGTCAGAGCAGAGGACTCATAATCCTTGGGTCGTGGGTTCGAGCCCCACCCGCCCTACTGAGCAGGGTGACCCACCCTCGATGCGGTGTTAGGCAAGCCTTACCTATGTCGTAGAGTGGTCGGCCGTGACCACCACTGCGGCGCCCGCCCTGCACGGCCAGGACCTCGTCCTCGGCTACCGCGACCACCCCGTGGTGCACGAGGTGTCGCTGTCGCTCCGCCCGGGTCGGGTGACGGCGCTGATCGGCCCCAACGGCAGCGGCAAGAGCACGGTGCTGCGGTCCCTCGCGCGCCTGCACCCGATGACCTCGGGATCGGTCCGCCTCGACGGCGACGACGCCGCCCCGCTCAACGCCCGGGCGTTCGCCCGCCGCGTCACGCTGCTCAGCCAGTCGCGCCCCCACCCCTCTGGCCTGAGCGTGCGCGACGTGGTGACCTTCGGACGCCACCCGCACCGCTCCCGCTTCGCCGGCCTCGCCGACGCCGACCGCGACGCGGTGACCCGCGCGATGGAGGCCACCGGCACTGTCGCGATGGCAGACCGCCCGGTCGACGAGCTCTCCGGCGGCGAGCTGCAGCGCGTCTGGCTGGCCACGTGCCTGGCCCAGGACACCGGCGTGCTCCTGCTCGACGAGCCGACCAACCACCTCGACCTGCGCTACCAGGTCGAGATCCTCGACCTGGTGCGCGAGCTGGCTGACGACCTCGGCACCGCCCTCGGTGTCGTCCTCCACGACCTCAACCACGCCGCGTCGGTCGCCGACGACCTCGTCCTGCTCCAGCGCGGCCGGGTCCGTGCCAGCGGGACGCCGATCGAGGTGCTGCGCGACGACGTGCTCACCGAGGTCTACGAGATCGACGTCCGCACCAGCGTCGATCCCGTCAGCGACCGGATCCGCGTCGAGGCCGTCGGCCGCCACGCGTCCCGCGCCCAGCCCAGACCCCAGTCCCCAGTCCCGCGCCAACCGCCCCACCAGTGAGGAAGCATGAAGAAGACGATGAAGCCCGGCCAGCTCACCGCCGCCCTCGCGGCCGTGGCCCTGGCCACCGCCGCCTGCGGCACCTCCGACATCTCCGACGCCGACCGCGGAGCGACGTCCGGGGCTCCGGCCACCACCGCTGCGGCGGGTGACGGGTGCGCCGACGTGGCGCCGGCGGAGGGCCCGGTCTCGGTGACCGACGACCTCGGCCGCACGGTCGACCTCGAGCAGCCCGCGGAGCGGGTGGTCGTGCTCGAGTGGCAGCAGATCGAGGACGTCCTGAGCCTCTGCCTCACCCCCGTCGGCGTCGCCGACGTCGAGGGCTACTCGACCTGGGTCTCGGCCGAGGAGCTGCCGGACGGCGTCGCCGACGTCGGCGTGCGCGGTGAGCCCAACCTCGACGCGATCTTCTCCTCCGACCCCGACCTGGTCATCACCGAGGTCTACACCGAGGACGACCCGGTCCTCAAGAAGCTCGAGAAGTACGACGTCCCGGTCCTGGCCACGATCGGCGCCGACGCCTCCGGGTCGGTGAAGAAGATGAAGGACACCTTCTCGCTGATCGCCGAGGCGACCGGCCGCACCGAGCGCGCCGACGCCGTGCTGGAGGAGTTCGATGCCAAGCTGGCCGAGGGCAAGCAGGCGATGGCCGACGCCGACCTGCCGACCACCGACTTCGTCTACTTCGACGGCTGGGTCGACGGCGGCAACGTCGCCATCCGCCCCTTCGGCAAGGGGTCGCTCGTCGGCGACCTCGGCGAGGAGCTGGGGCTGACCAACGTGTGGACCGGCGACGTCGACGAGTTCTACGGCCTCGGCCAGACCGACATCGAGGGGATGACGAAGGTCGGCGACGCCAACCTGCTGCACACCGGCACCGAGGACTCCTCCGGCGACGTGTTCGACGAGCTGGCCAAGAGCCGTGTGTGGAAGCAGCTCCCGGCCGTCGTGGACGGGCGTTACCGCGCCTTCCCCGAGGGCATCTGGACCTTCGGCGGCCCCCGGTCGTCGATGCAGGTGATCGACGCCTACGTCGACACGCTGGCCGGCTGACGGCGCAGCGGGCGATGGTGACGAGCGAGCGATGAGCCTCGACGAGCGTCGGCCGGCCAGCGCCGGACCCGTCCTCCCGGGGGACGTGCCGGCGAGCGCCGGTGACGTCGTGCCCCGGCTGGGGCTCGGGTCCCGGCTCGGGAGCACCGGCGTCCTCCTCGGGCTCCTCGCCGGGCTGGCGCTCGTCTCCGGGTGGCACCTCACCCAGGGCACGTCGGGGGTAGGCCTGCGCGACCTCGTCGGCCTCCTCGTCGCACCCTCGCCCGACGACGCGGGCACCCGCGACATCCTGATCGGGTCGCGGCTGCCGCGGCTGGCGGCCGGCCTGGCCGTCGGGTTCGCCCTCGGCGTCGCCGGCACGCTGCTGCAGTCGGTCTCGCGCAACGCGCTGGCCTCGCCCGACACCCTCGCGGTGACGGCCGGCGCGTTCTTCGCGGTGACGGCCGTCGCGGCCTTCCGCATCGCGGTGCCGCTGTGGGGATCCACCCTGGTCGCCTTCGCAGGCGGCCTCCTGGCGGCGACCCTCGTGCTCGTCCTCGCCGGCGGCGCCGGGACGTCGACGACACGGCTGATCCTGGCCGGCTCGGCCACGGCGATGGCGCTCGGCTCGGCGACCGCGGCGCTCCTCATCCTGTTCCGCACCGAGACCACGGGCCTGTTCGCCTGGGGCAACGGCTCGCTGAACCAGCTCGACCTGCGAGCCTTCCTCCAGGCCGCGCCGGTGATCGTGCTCGCCACCCTCCTCGCGCTCCTCGCCTCACGGCGGCTCGACCTGCTCGGCCTCGGCGACGACACCGCGTCGGTGCTGGGGGTGCCCGTCCGCACCACCCGGATCGCCGCCGTCCTCCTGGGCGTGCTGCTCGCCGCGACCGCGGTGACGCTCGCCGGCCCCATCGGCTTCGTCGGACTCTGCGCACCCGCGGCGGCTCGTCTCCTGGGCCGCGCGATCCCGGGGGTGCTCCGCCACGGCGTGCTGGTCCTCGCGTCCGGGCTGGTCGGCGCGCTGATGGTGGTCGGCGCCGACCTGGTCATGCGGTCCGCCCTCGGTGCCGACCGGGCGATCGCGATCCCGACCGGCGTCACCACGACGCTCCTCGGCGCCGTCGTCCTCGTGGTGCTGGCCCGCGGCGCGCGTGACTCCGGACCGACACGTCGACCGGCGTCGGCCCGGATCGGGGTGCACGGTCGCGCCCGCTTCGTCATGGTCCTCGTCGTCGTGGCAGCCGTGGTGGTCACCGCGGTCCTGGCCGGACTGATGCTCGGCTACACCCGGCTCCGCAGCGGGGACGTCCTGGTGTGGGCCCGGGGTGATGCGCCGCCACTGCTCGCGTTCGTGATGGACGAGCGCGCACCGCGGGTGGTCGCCGCCGTGCTCGGTGGCGCGGGCCTGGCTGTCGCGGGCTGCCTGGTGCAGGCGACGTGCCGCAACCCGCTGGCCGAGCCCGGCATCCTCGGCATCGCCGGGGGAGCGGGTGTCGGGGCGGTGGTCGTCGTGACGCTGGGCTCCGGCAGCCGTACGGCGCTGGTGGTCGCGGCCGTCGTCGGTGCGCTGATCGCCTTCGCGGTCGTCTACGCCGTCTCGTGGCGCCACGGGCTCGACTCCGACCGTCTCGTGCTCGTCGGGGTCGGCGTCTCGGCGCTCGCCGGGGGCGTGTCCACCTTCCTGCTGCTGCGGGCCAGCCCCTACGACACCCCGGAGATCTTCACCTGGCTGTCCGGGACGACGTACGGCCGGTCCTGGGGCCAGGTGGTGCCGGTGGCCGTCGCGCTCGCGGTCGTGCTGCCCCTGGCGATGGTCGCGCGCCGTGAGCTCGACCTGCTCGCGCTCGACGAGGACACGCCGCGCCTGGTCGGGATCGGGATGGAGAAGGTGCGACTCACGGTGCTGCTTGCCGCCGCGGTCCTCACGGCCCTGAGCGTGACCGCGGTCGGCGTCGTGGGCTTCGTCGGGCTGGTCGCACCGCACGCCGCCCGGGGCCTGGTCGGCGGCCGCAACGCGCGCGTGGTGCCGGTGGCCGTGCTCATCGGGGCTGCCCTGCTCGCCTCGGCCGACGCGATCGGACGTACGGCCCTGGCGCCGGCCGAGCTCCCGGCCGGCCTGGTGGTCGCACTCGTGGGCGGGCCGTACTTCGTCTACCTGCTGGCCCGCTCGCGCGCCTGAGGCACCACCAGTGCGATCAGTGCGCCTCGTCGACGGACCGTGAGTCGGTCAGTGTCAAGGCGCCCGCGCCGGCGACCAGCCCGACGATCACGGCGAGGGCGGCGTACGTCACCCGCTCGCCGTGGAAGAACGACGCGACCAGGTCGCTGCTCCACGTGCCGGCCGGCAGCGTCGCGGTGACGAGGGCGGCAATCAGAGTCCCGACGACGGCGGTGCCGACGCTGGTGCCGACCTCCTGGGCGGTGTCGTTCAGGGCGGCGCCGATCGAGGTGCGGTTGGCGGGCATCGCGTCGACCAGGGCGACGGCGCAGATCGTCATGACGGTGCGCAGGCCGACGGTCATGACCACGACGGAGGCCGCGATGGCGACATAGCCGTGGTCGACACCCCACGAGAGGCCGGCCAGCGAGCCGGCGAGCAGGCCCGCGCCGACGAGGCACGCGATGCGGTGGCCGAAGCGCTTGCCGAGGCCCTCTGAGATCGGGGTCGCGAGGATCATCGTGACGATCAGGGGGAGGTTCGCCAGACCTGCCTTCATCGGGCTCCAGCCGTAGGCGTACTGGTAGTGCAGGATCAGGCCGAACATCACGCCGGCCATCGCGACCGACGTACCGACCTGGGCGATCGCCGCACCGCGGACGGTGCCGTTCGAGAAGAGCTTCAGATCGAGCATCGGCTCGGCCGTACGACGCTCGTGCCGCACGAACGCGGCCAGCGCGAGCAGCGCGCCGACGGCCGACCCGAGGGTGACGAGCGAGAGCCAACCGTGCTCGATGCCGCTGGTGAGCGTGTAGCAGGCGAGGCCGATCGTGGTGATGCTGAAGAAGGCGCCCGGGAGGTCGAGGCGGTCGGTGGTGAGGTCCTCCGGGCGGTCGGCTGCAACACCGATCCGTACGCCGATCCAGGCGATGAGCGCGATCGGGGCGTTGACGACGAGCAGCCACTCCCAGCGCACGTGCGTGAGCACCGAGCCGCCGATCACCGGGCCGAGGATGAAGCCGCTCATCCCGACGACGATCATCAGGGTCATCGCGCGCATCCGCAGCGCCTGGTCGTCGAAGAGCCGGAAGACGAGCGAGTTCGTGATGGGCGCCATGGCCGCCGCGGCCAGGCCGAGTGCCGCGCGCAGCGCGATGAGCTCGCCGGCGCTCTCGACGAGCACCACGGCGAGGCTGATCACGCCGAAGGCGCTCAGGCCCCAGAGCAGGACGCGGCGGCGGCCGATGCGGTCGGCCATCGAGCCGGCGGTCAGCAGCAGGCCGCCGAAGGTGAGCGAGTAGGCGCCGGTCACCCACTGGAGGGCGGTGGTGCCGCTGCCGAGGTCGCGGCCGATGGTCGGCAGCGCGATCGTGAGGATCGTGTTGTCGACCATCTCCACGAAGAAGGCCAGGCAGAGCGCGAAGAGCGGGATCCACGCCGCCCGGAGGGAGGAGTACGTACGGGCCGGCGCGGGCTGGACGGTGAGAGCAGTCATGGCGGGCACCTCCTTGGTGAGTGTCTGGAGTGTCGATCCGAGGATCGAACGCTGTACGGTTGTCGTACAACGTTCGAAACATAGAACACTGTTCGATGATTGCGCAAGAAGTCGACGGATGACGACGTGATGGGATGGGTCACATGGCTGGCGAGAGAGCAGGACGAGGCGGCGGTCGCCGTCGTGCCGCGCACTCCATGGAGGCGGTGATCTCGGAGGCCGTCGCGCTGCTCGACGAGGCGGGCGACTCCGCGCTGACCTTCCGCGCGCTCGCCGCGCGGCTCGGTGGGGGAGCGGCGAGCATCTACTGGTACGTCGCCAACAAGGACGAGCTGTTGGACCGCGCCAGCGACCACGTCGTCGCCCAAGTCCTCGTCGACACCGAGGACTTCCACGGCTCCGAGGACCCGATCGACGATCTCCGCGCGATCGCGGTGGCCCTCTTCGGCGCGATCACCGTCCGGCCCTGGCTCGGCGCCTACTTCATGCGCGACACCGGGGTGCAGCCCAACGCCCTGGCCCTCTACGAACGGCTCGGCCAGCAGGTGCTGCGCCTCGACCTGACCCCGCGCCAGTCGTTCCACGCCGTGTCGGCCGTCATGGGGTTCGTCGTCGGCATCGCCGCCGACCTCGGCCAGAAGCCGCCGCAGGAGGTCGTCGACGGCTCGGTCGAGCGCGACGAGCACATCGAGCGCTTCGCCGACCAGTGGCGCTCGCTGGACCCGGCCGAGTTCCCCTTCGTGCACCACATCGCCGACGAGTTCGCCGGCCACGACGACACGGAACAGTTCCGCGCCGGCCTCGACCTCCTGCTCGCTGGGCTCCGTCTCCAGGCCGACGCCTGAGCTCGCTCGGCGCCGGGCTGGAGTCACCGGATATCCGGTGAGACTCCCGCTTCGTACCCGAGATCTGGTGTGACAAGCGGGGTGGTCACCGGATATCCGGTGACTCCAGAGCCCGTCGCCCGTCACCAGTGACTTGCCGAGACGGAAAGTGACGACTAGTCTTTCCGTCATGGAAAACGTCTCCGGTCACGATGCTCGCCGCTCGCTCGACGCCGTCGCGGAGTCGCGCCGCGAGGTCGCCGCTCGCCTGCGTACACCGCGCTGGTACTACCCCGCCCTGGGGCTCCTCGTCGCGCAGATGGTCGCGGCCCACGGTCTCCTCGCCAGTCCGCTGGCGGTCCTCTCCTCGCTCGCCGTCGCGGTCGGGGCCGGCTGGCTGGTGCACGCCTACGCCAGCCACGCGGGGGTCGTGGCCCGCTTCCCCGACAGCCTCCGCAGCGGCCTGGCCCTCGCGGTCTTCGCCGCGGGCATCATGGTGCCGGTGCTCATCGTGGTGCTCGTCGGCGACCTCGCCGCCACGAGCGTGCTCCTGCTCGCTGCGTCCGCCCTGGTCGCGACCGTCGTGCTCGGACCCGTGTACGACGCCGTGAACCGCGCCGACCTGCGACGACGGGCGGCGGCGTGAGCGTCCCGCGCTTCGACGAGGTCGTGCACGCACCCAACCGCCTGCAGATCTGTGCGCTGCTCGTCGCGGTCGACCGGGCCGAGTTCGCCACCTTGCGGGAGTCGCTCGGGGTGGCCGACTCCGTGCTGAGCAAGCACCTCAAGGTCCTGGTCGACGCCGGCTACGTGGTGCTCGCCAAGCCCGCGGGCCACGGTCGCGTCCGCACCTGGGCCAGCATCACCGGGTCGGGCCGGACAGCGTTCGCTGGCCACGTGGCGGAGCTGCAACGGCTCGCCGCGACCGCGGACCCGAGCAGCGTGGAAGCCGGCACCGAGAGGTACTAGCACCATCGGACATCTGTCCCACCGGGGTCTGGTCGGCCACGCTGGGCCCACCCACCCAGGAGGATCCGTGACCACCACCCGCTCATTCGCCCGCTCGCTCGCGGTCGCCGTCGCCCTCGCCGGCCTGACCACCGGCCTGGTCGGCACCGGTGCCACCGCGGCATCCGCACACCAGGTCGGCGCGGCTGCGCCACGCAGCGGCGGCGACGACGACCCGGCGGGCGACGACCACGGCGGACACGGCGGCGATGACGACGAGGTCGTCCGCACCGGCCGCTGCGGCGCGGGCGCGACCTGGAAGCTCAAGGTCAAGCCTGACGACGGACGCCTCGAGGTCGAGGGGGAGGTGGACAGCAACGTCGCCGGTCAGCGGTGGCGCTGGACCCTGCGTCACAACGGCTCCGTGAGCGACCGCGGTGCCGGCACCACGACCGGCCGCAGCGGCTCCTTCGAGGTCGAGCGCACGGTCGTCGACCTCGCGGGCACGGACACCATCGCCTTCCGTGCGGTGCATCGGGGGAAGGTGTGCCGGGGTGTGGTCAACTACTGACCTCACCGGAGACAGGACCCCATGCGCTGGCTGACGAATCCCGTGGTGCAGTTCCTGGCCACGGGATTCCTCGTGCTCGTGGTGGTGCTCGTCGCGACCAGCGCGCTCAGCCGCTCGGCCGCCGACGAGGAGGCCGTGGGGGACGCCCGGTCGCTCACGTGGGTGCTCGGCCAGTCGGTGGCCCAGCCGGCGATCCCGGCGGGCCTGGTGGACGGCGACCCGGCCGCCATCGACCGGCTCGACCGCACCGCGCTCGACCGCCTGCTGGTGGGCGACGTGCTGCGGGTCAAGGTGTGGGACCGCGACGGCACCGTGCTCTACAGCGACCGCACCGAGCTCATCGGCGCGGTCTACCCGCTCGACGACGACGAGCTCGAGGTCCTGGAGCACGGCGGGACCGACGCGGAGCTGTCCGACCTCGCGAAGCCGGAGAACCGGTTCGAGCGGGAGTTCGGGGGCGACCTGCTCGAGGTCTACACCCGCATCGAGTCGCCCGAGGGCCAGCCGCTGCTCTTCGAGGCCTACCTGGGCGTCGACCAGATCCGCGAGAGCCGTGCGCAGATCCTCGACCGCTTCCTGCCGATCACGATCGCCTCCCTGCTCGCGCTCGTCGCCCTGAGCACCCCGCTCGTGTGGCTCCTGTCCCGTCGCATCGCCCGTGCCGCACGCGAGCGTGAGCGGCTCCTCGAGGCCGCCGTGCGCGCCTCCGACGACGAGCGGCTGCGCATCGCTCGCGACCTGCACGACGGCGTCGTCCAGGACCTGGCCGGGTCGTCGATGGCCCTGTCGACCCTCGCCGCCCGCGCCGAGGGCGACCACCGCGTGGAGCTCGAGGAGGTCGGGCGGTCGCTGCGGGTGAGCATGCGCGCGCTCCGGTCCCTGCTGGTCGAGATCTATCCGCCCGACCTGCACACCGCCGGCATCGAGGCGGCCCTCCACGACCTCGTCGCCCCGCTCGTGGCGAGCGGCGTCGCGGTCGACGTCGACGTCAGCGGGGACGCGGACGCTCCGCGCTCGGCCGTCGCCCTGGTCTGGCGCGTGGCCCAGGAGTCGGTCCGCAACGTGGCGAGGCACGCGGGTGCGGGACGGATGTCCCTCACCGTCCACCGTCAGGGAGCAGCGCTCGTGCTCGAGGTCGTCGACGACGGAGCGGGTTTCGACCCCGGGGCCGTGCCGGGCAACGACCGGTTCGGTCTGCGCGCGGCCGGAAGCCTGGTCCGCGAGCACGGCGGCACGCTCGAGGTCGAGTCCGCACCGGGCTCGGGCACGATGGTGCGGATGGAGGTCCCCCTGACATGACACACCCGATCCGCCCCATCCGAGTGGTGCTGGCCGACGACCACGCTGTCGTACGTCGTGGGCTGGCGGGGCTGCTGGAGTCGACCGACGACCTCGCCGTCGTCGGCGTCGCCCGCGACGGCAGCGAGGCGGTCGAGCTGGTGCGCGAGCACCGACCCGACGTCGCCGTGATGGACCTCCAGATGCCGGTGCTCGACGGCGTCGAGGCGACGAGGTCGATCGTCGCCGAGCAGGTGGGCACCGAGGTCCTCGTGCTGACGTCGTTCTCCGACCACGCCCGCATCGACGCCGCCATCGAGGCGGGCGCGGTGGGCTACCTCCTGAAGGACGCCGAGCCCGAGGTGCTCCTCGACGGCATTCGCGCGGTGGCCCGTGGTGAGTCGCCGCTCGACCCGCGTGCCGCCCGCCGGCTGCTCTCGCGGGGTTCCCGCGGTGGTGAGGGACCGGGCTCGGGTCCCGGTGGCGCGGCTGACCTCTCGCCCCGGGAGGCCGAGGTCCTGCGTCTGGTGGTGGAGGGCCTGCTCAACAAGCAGATCGCCCAGCGCCTGGGCATCACCGAGCGCACGGTGAAGGCGCACCTCACGTCGGTCTACCAGCGCATCGGCGTCGCCGACCGCACCCAGGCCGCACTCTGGGCGCAGCGCCACGAGCTCGGCCGCTGAGACCGGGCGGGTCAGCCCTCGCCGGCGATCAGGTAGCGGTCGTCGAAGCGCTGCAGCTGGAGGCGGATCCGGTCGGTGTTCCGCGCGCCGGACTTCATGACGTAGTCGACCGTGTAGCCCACGGTGAGGTCCGAGGGGTCGCTCGCGACCTGCGTGAGGGTCGCCGAACGGACCTTGCTCCACCAGCTGTTGTAGCCGCCGAAGCCGCCACTGGCCTCCTGGAACTCGGGAGTGAGCTGCTCGAAGCCGGCCCGGGCGTCGCTGGTGACCGTCGCGAGGTAGGAGGTGATGAAGGCGTCCATCTGCTCGCGGGTGTCCTCCGCGGACAGCGGTGGAGGACTGGTGCTGGTCCCGGCCTCCGAGGTCTCCGAGGCCCGGGGACTCTCCGCGCCCCGGTCGGGCGCCGCCTCGGGCGTCCCGCGTCCGGCCCAGACGTACGCCGTCACGATGGCGCCGACCGCGAGCACCGCGAAGGCCGCGATCCACGCCCAGCCGCGTCTGCGCGAGCGTGCCGGTGTGGTCGATGCGGTGGCGACGACCGGCATCGACCCGGTCGGGTCCGGGGGCGGGACCGCGGCGACGGGGACCGCGGTGACCGTCGACCGCTGTCCGCGGGCGATCCTGGCCAGCTCGTCGCGGACCTTCCGCATCGGCCAGCGCTGCTCGGGGTCACGGTTCATCATCACCGTCAGCAGGCCGGCCATCGGGTGCCCGTCGGGAAGCTGCGGCGGGTCTTCGTGGACGATCTTGTAGAGCGCACCGATGAGGTTGTCGCCGACCTCGTACGGCGCGTGGCCGGTGACCGCGTGGAAGAGCGTGGCTCCGAGCGACCAGACGTCGCTCGCCGGCGTGGCGGAGGACCCCGAGGCCACCTCGGGGGCGAGATAGGCGGGGGAGCCGGTGACGAGCCCGGTCTGGGTGAGGGAGGCGTCGTCGGCTGACCGCGCGATGCCGAAGTCCCCGAGCTTGGCGACCCCGTGGGCCACCAGGATGTTGCTCGGCTTCACGTCCCGGTGGACGATGCCGGCGGCGTGGGCGTCGGTCAGCGCGTCCGCCGCCTGCGCGAGCAGCGCGGCAGCCTCGGTGGCCTCCAGCGGCCCCGAGCTGCGGACGGTCTCGCTGAGCGGGTCGCCGTCGACGTACTCCATCACCAGCCAGTGGACCTCGCCCTCCGCGACGAGGTCGAAGACCGAGACCACGTGGGGGTGGTTGAGCGCGGCCGCCAGCCGTGCCTCGCGTCCGACGCGCTCGAGGTGTGCGTTCTCCGAGCCGGGCATCACCCCGATCCGCTTGACGGCCACGGTGCGGCCGAGCACCTCGTCGTGGGCCAGGTGGACGGTGCCCGAACCGCCTCGACCGATCTCCCGTCCGAGGGTGTACCTACCTGCGATCACCGTGCGGTCCTCCTCCGTGCTCGCCCTAGGCTAGTGCGCGACCACCAATCGACCTCACCCGAAGGACCCCACGTGACGACCCCGAACATCCTCGACGAGCTGGAGTGGCGCGGCCTGGTCGCGCACTCCACCGACCGCGACGCGCTCCGGGCGTCGCTGGGCGAGGGGAGCGTCAAGTTCTATGTGGGCTTCGACCCGACTGCGCCGAGCCTGCACATGGGCAACCTGGTGCAGCTGGTCACCGCACGACGGCTCCAGGACGCCGGCCACACGCCCTTCATCCTGGTGGGCGGGGCGACCGGGATGATCGGGGATCCGCGCGACTCCGGCGAGCGCACGCTCAACTCCGCCGACACGGTGAAGGAGTGGACCGAGCGCGTGCGCCAGCAGGTGTCGCGGTTCGTGTCGTTCGAGGGCGACAACGCGGCCACGACCGTGAACAACTACGACTGGACCGCCTCGCTCTCGACGATCGACTTCCTGCGCGACATCGGCAAGCACTTCCCGGTCAACCGGATGCTGGCGCGCGACACGGTGAAGCGACGTCTCGACTCCGGGATCAGCTACACCGAGTTCTCCTACGTGTTGCTCCAGTCCATGGACTACCTCAACCTCTTCCGCGAACGCGGCGTCACGCTCCAGTTCGGTGGCTCCGACCAGTGGGGCAACATCACCGGCGGGGCAGAGCTGGTCCGCCGGGTGACGGGGGAGAACGCCTTCGGGTTCGCCACCCCTCTGATCACCAAGACCGACGGCACGAAGTACGGCAAGACCGAGGGAGGAGCGCTCTGGCTCGACCCGGAGATGCTCTCGCCCTACGCCTTCCACCAGTTCTGGCTCAACGCCGAGGACGAGAAGGTCGGCGAGCTGCTGCGGATCTTCACCTTCCTCACGCGCGAGGAGATCGAGGACCTGGAGGCGCAGACCGCCGAGAAGCCGTTCCTGCGGGCGGGGCAGAAGCGCCTGGCCGACGAGGTGACCGCCCTGGTGCACGGTGCCGACGAGGTCGAGCAGGCCAAGGCCGCCGCGGCCGCCCTCTTCGGCGGAGGGGACCTGGCCTCGATCAAGCCCGACACGTTGGCCTCGGCGCTGCGCGAGGCCGGGGGTACGACGCTGCCCGTCGGCGACCTGCCTGGGATCCTCGACCTGTTGGTGACCTCGGGGCTGGCGAAGAGCAAGGGGGAGGCGCGGCGCACGGTGGCCGAGGGAGGCGCCTACCTCAACAACGTGCGGGTCGAGGACCCCGAGCTCCAGCCCACGGACGACGACCTCGTGGGCGGCTCGTGGCTCGTGCTGCGTCGCGGGAAGAAGAAGTTCGCCGGCGTCGAGGTGTCCTGAACGGGGCCGCTCGATGACCGGCAG
The DNA here is from genome assembly GCF_014779665.1 of Nocardioides hwasunensis. Lineage (GTDB taxonomy): Bacteria > Actinomycetota > Actinomycetes > Propionibacteriales > Nocardioidaceae > Nocardioides > Nocardioides hwasunensis. The sequence continues at coordinate 375,228 of NZ_JACXYY010000006.1, forward strand.
ATGACCTCGAGGTGGGGCGCCAGGAGCGGGCCGACGCGCCCGTCCCTGACGCCCCACCTGTCACAACAGGCCTCTGACCTGCGAAAACGTCGATGTGCTCGCGGTCACACCATCTCGATTTGCGCGATGTCATGAGTACGCATACTGTTCTCTTTGTCGCCAGGGAGCGGCGGGGAGCAAGACCGGTCAGGTCGGGCTCCCGGCCCCGGGCAGGACAACCCGAAGCGGTCATCGGTCACGGTGACACCACCGGGTCGCAGTGACACAGGCGAGGATTTGCTTCGTCAGAAAGTCACTCGCTAGGTTTCACCAGTTGCCTCACGCAACCGAGATCCTCACCGGATCACGATGTGGGTGCGTCTGATTTTTGAGAACTCAACAGTGTGTTTGATTAGTCGACGAATTAGTTTGTTTTGCCCCGTTGACGTCAACGTGTGTCTGGCCTGGTGCATCTTTGTGGTGTGGGGGTTGGGTTTGTT
>NZ_JACXYY010000007.1 GCF_014779665.1 Nocardioides hwasunensis
GTCATCGGGCCGGTGTTGCCGGCCGCATCCACCGCACGGATGTCGAGCGTGTACTCACCATCGACCAGGTCACCGAACGTCACCGGACTCGTGCACGTCGACCACCCGCCGGACGTCCCGGCAGGAGCCGGCGTGATCCGGCACTCGTACGACGCCGCGTCCTGCGGACCGGTCCACGAGAACGTCGGGCTCGTGTCCGACGTCGTCCCCGTCGGACCACTGCCAGGCGTCGCCGGGTCCAGCGCCGCGGGCGGCGCCGTGTCGACGGTGAACTCGTGGACCGTGGCCTCGCCACGGTTGCCCGCAGCGTCGACCGCACGCACCCGCACCGTGTAGTCACCATCGGCGAGATCCTCGAAGCTCACCGGGCTCGTGCACGTCGTCCACCCGGCAACCCCACCAGCAGGCACCGGCGCGATGCGGCACTCGTAGGACACCGCATCGTCGATCCCGGGCCACGAGAAGGTCGCCGTGCTCTGGTTCACCGGACCCGACGTCCCCGTCGACTCCACCCCACCAGGCGGCGTGGCATCCACCTCGAACGACCGCGAGGTCATCGGGCCGGTGTTGCCGGCCGCATCCACCGCACGGATGTCGAGCGTGTACTCACCATCGACCAGGTCACCGAACGTCACCGGACTCGTGCACGTCGACCACCCGCCGGACGTCCCGGCAGGAGCCGGCGTGATCCGGCACTCGTACGACGCCGCGTCCTGCGGACCGGTCCACGAGAACGTCGGGCTCGTGTCCGACGTCGTCCCCGTCGGACCACTGCCAGGCGTCGCCGGGTCCAGCGCCGCGGGCGGCGCCGTGTCGACGGTGAACTCGTGGACCGTGGCCTCGCCACGGTTGCCCGCAGCGTCGACCGCACGCACCCGCACCGTGTAGTCACCATCGGCGAGATCCTCGAAGCTCACCGGGCTCGTGCACGTCGTCCACCCGGCAACCCCACCAGCAGGCACCGGCGCGATGCGGCACTCGTAGGACACCGCATCGTCGATCCCGGGCCACGAGAAGGTCGCCGTGCTCTGGTTCACCGGACCCGACGTCCCCGTCGACTCCACCCCACCAGGCGGCGTGGCATCCACCTCGAACGACCGCGACGACATCGGGCCGGTGTTGCCGGCCGCATCCACCGCACGGATGTCGAGCGTGTACTCACCATCGACCAGGTCACCGAACGTCACCGGACTCGTGCACGTCGACCACCCGACAGCTCCACCAGCAGGTGCCGGAGAGATCCGGCACTGGTGACCGGCGACGTCGGCGTCACCCGGCGAGGCGAAGGTGAACTGCGCCTGACGCTCGGTCAGCACCCCCGACGGGCCTGACACCTGCGTGCCGCCGGGCGCGGTCGTGTCGACCGTGAAGGTGGTGCTCGCCGGGGTCGGGTCGGTGAGCCCGTAGACGTCGGTGGCGCGCACGTCGACGGTGTAGGTGCCCTCGGGCAGGGTGCCGGTCTCGAAGCCGCCGGGCGGGCACGCCTGGAAGGATGCGGTGGCCGCACCCCGCGGCTGCAGCCGGCACTCGAAGGTCGTGCTCTCCGAGGCGGGGCGCGAGGTGTAGGTGATCGTCGGCGACGGGTTGTTGGTCGCGGTCGGCGGAGCCACCGAGATCACGACGTCCGGAGGCGTCACGCCTGCGACGCCACCGTCGCGGACGGGGTAGACGTGCCGGCCGACGACCGTCGAGTTCGTGCTGGTCCGGGCGAGCCCGTTCGCGTTGCTGTCGAGGAAGGCCCCGTTGACCCGGGAGCCGGGCCTGTCGTAGAAGTGGCCGGCGTCGCCGTCCCCGGCGCTGAAGCCCGCGCCGGCCGAGATCCCGCTGGAGGCGTCGCCGAACTCCCAGGTCACCCGGTTGTAGTTAAGGACGATGTCGAAGTCGCCGGGGGCGCCGACGTTGGAGCGGTCGACCAGCAGCAGCTGGAAGTCGTTGGTCCTGTCCGCCTTCTGCTTGTAGTAGCCGACATTGCGCCAGTTGGCACAGAACGTCGGGCGGCCGTCGAACGTCGTCGTCCCCCAGGCGGTGATCCCGGAGGCCGCGTTGGTGGTGTCGACGTCGGCGAGGAACGCCGCGATGATCGGAGGCGTGCTCGCGGTGACCTGGAACGGCGTGTACGTGCTCATCCCGGCGTTGAAGGTGAGGTTTCCGTTGTTGTTCACGAACACGGTGCGGTAGCGGGTACCGAAGAAGTTGAGCTCGAACGGCAACGCCTGCCCGGGCGAGGACCCGTCGTCGTTGCGCCCGAGGGTGGAGGTGGTGCACCCGGCGTCGCTGATGACCGCCGCGCCCGGGTCCGCCGCCGCAGCGGGTCCGGCCACCGACGTGAGGGTGCCGAGCGCGACCAGACCCCCCAACAGGCCGGCACCGATCCGGTGGGTGCCACGAGCGCGGCTCGTCCGATCGCTGACCCGGCGCGAGCCGGGACGACGCAGAAAACTCATTGATCAACCTTGTGGAGAGAAGGGTCCGCCACACGTGCGGCGGCAGCCTGATTACCCAGGCGGGCAGAACTGTTACCGACCCGTGGAGATGTCGCACCGAAAACCGGGACACATTCGTCCAGAAGTACCGTCGACCTAGTCACTACGGACTACCGGGATGGGTCGTTGCGGGCCATCCGCGCCGCGTGCGAGACCGCCCGCCCCGGCACCGGTGCCCCACGCGGCGTCGTCGAGGCGTGCTCGTAGGCTTCTCCGGTGACCGAACAGCAGCCTGAGCCGGCAGGCATCGACCCCGGCGACCTGGCGACGACCCTGCGCGTGCTGCAGACCCTCCACCACCTGCCGGGCGACCACCCCGACCACATCGCGGTCAAGCGGGCGGCCTCGCACATGTACAAGTCCATCAAGGCCGAGCGCAAGTCGGTGAAGCGCGCCGCGGAGCAGGCTCACGACCGCGAGATCATCGCGCGGACCGCGACCGGATCACCGATGCGGATCGACGACGAGACCGCCGGCATCCCGCTGACGTCCACCACTGCGGGCGCCTTCGCGGGCGAGCTGATCACCCCACGCGGGTGCTACATCTGCAAGCAGGACTTCACGCTCGTCGACGCGTTCTACCACTGGCTGTGCCCGACGTGCGCGGCGATGAGCCACGCCAAGCGTGACCAGCGCACCGACCTCACCGGCAAGCGCGCGCTGCTCACCGGCGGCCGCGCGAAGATCGGGATGTACATCGCGCTGCGGCTCCTGCGCGACGGCGCCCACACCACGATCACGACCCGCTTCCCGAAGGACGCCGTGCGCCGGTTCGCGGCGATGGAGGACTCGGCCGACTGGCTGCACCGCCTCAAGGTCGTCGGCATCGACCTGCGCGACCCGACCCAGGTGATCTCCCTGACCGACGACGTCGCGGCCGACGGACCGCTCGACATCATCGTCAACAACGCCTGCCAGACCGTACGACGGCTGCCGGGGGCGTATGCACACCTGATCGACGGCGAGGACGCTCCGCTGCCGACCGCTGAGTCCTTGGGGGTCGCGGCTCTGCCGGAGATGGTGACCTTCGACCGGATCTCCGAGGCGCACCCCGCCGCGATCGCCGGGGCGCTGTCCTCGACCGCGGTCGCCCACCACGACGGCGAGTCCGCCGAGCACGCGGTCGCCGCCCACAACGCGGCGTCGCTGACTGCCCTCGCCCTCAAGGCGGGCAGCGCCTCGCTCGAGTCGCACCTGGCCGGCACCGCGATCGACGCCGGTGGCCTGATCCCCGACATCCAGGACAACAACTCGTGGACCCAGGTGCTCGACGAGGTCGACCCCCTGGAGCTGCTCGAGGTGCAGTTCTGCAACTCGATCGCGCCGTTCCTCATCAACTCCCGGCTGCGGCCCGCGCTGCGCGCAGCCGTGCAGAACGGCGCACGACGTGCGTACGTCGTCAACGTCTCGGCGATGGAGGGCCAGTTCGGCGGCCGCCGCTACAAGGGCGCCGGCCACCCGCACACCAACATGGCCAAGGCCGCGCTCAACATGATGACGCGGACCTCGTCGGCGGAGATGTTCGAGACCGACCGCATCCTGATGACGGCCGTCGACACCGGCTGGATCACCGACGAGCGTCCGCACCACGAGAAGCTGCGGATCGCTGCCGAGGGCTGGCACGCACCGCTCGACCTGGTCGACGGCGCGGCGCGGGTCTACGACCCGATCGCCCTCGGCGAGCAGGGACAGGACCTCTACGGCTGCTTCCTGAAGGACTACCGGCCCGCCGCCTGGTGATCGCGGGACGGGCCGGGACGCGTCAGGACCCGGTGACCGCCTGGCTCAGGTTGTCGAGGGTCGACTCGAGCTGGGCCTCGCTCACGAGCGGGAAGCTGACCTTCGACAGCAGGTCGGGGTCGGTGACGTTGCTCCAGTCGTAGGTGTGGCGCACGAGGGTCGAGTCGGAGCCCTCCGACTCCAGCTCCCACACCCACTGCCAGCCGGGGGGCTCCTGGCCGGCCGGCGCGGTCTGCCAGGCGAGGAGCTGGTTCGGCGAGTAGCCGGTGACGTGGTTCTCGGTCTGGTAGTCGCCTCCCATGTGGTCACCGGTCATGTTCATGGTGAACACGTCGCCGGTGCCCTGGATCCGGTTCGAGCGGTCGTCGCTGACGACGAAGCCCGAGCCGTCGAGCTCGACGTGTCGCTCAGGGTTGCTGAGCACGTCGAACACGTCCGCGCTGGAGGCCTGGATGGTCCGTTCCACAGTGATCTTGTTGTCGCTCATGTCCTCGACGTTCCCTCGCCGATCCGCCGCGGACAACCCCACAAGGGGTGTGGGCGGTGGAAGACTGCGGCTCATGGGCGAGCCTGAGTCGATCGAGGACTTCTACGACCGGGTCGCCGCGGCGACCGACGCCGAGGGTCGCCTGGCGGTGGCGATCGAGTCGATGCCCGGCTGGGACATCTTCCCGTTCGAGCTCGACGGCCTGCGGATCAAGCCCCTCGAGCCGCTGGCCGACGTCGAGCCCGCGCGCCGGGGAGAGGACCCGGCCGACTGCGACTGCCTCCGGCCACCGACGCCGGAGCAGGAGGCACGCGTCGTGTGGAGCAACGAGCGGTGGGTCGTCTCCGACGTCGGCATGCAGCTGCCGATCACGTTGATCCTCAAGCCGCGCGCCCACCACGACCTCGCCGACCTGCCCGACGACCTCGCCTCGGAGATGGGCCGGCTGATGGTGGCGATCACCGCCGCCGTCGAGGCCCTCCCGAGCGTGGGTCGGTGCCACGTGGGTCGCTACGGGGACGGGGGCGCGCACCTGCACCCGTTCTTCTTCGGTCGTCCCGCGCGGATGCCGCAGCTGCGCGGGTCGTGCGTGCTCGACTGGGAGGAGAACCTGCCCGCCGTGCCCGACGACGTACGCCGCACCAACGCCGGGTTCGTCGGCCGCAGGCTAGTGGAGCGACTCGGCGGCGCCGGTCCGGCCTGGGAGGCCTGACCCGTCCGGCGCGGCACGACACCGTCGCGCGGGTCACAGCAGCTCTCGCAGCTCCTCGAGGAGCGCGCGGTAGCCCACCCCGCTCAGGTGCAGCCCGTCGGCTGCGAACGCAGCCGCACCCAGCGACATGACGACCAGGTCGGCGCGCAGCACGCGCACGCCCTGCTCCTCGCAGCCGCGCACGGCCGCGTCGCGGTAGGTGTCCATGAGGTCGTTGGTGCGGTCGTTCGCGCGCTCCAGCCGGTCCTCGACGACACCCGGCGGGGCGACGTACACCGCGGACCGCGGATCGGGCAGCGACGCGAGGCCGGCGGAGAGCAGTTCGGCGAACTCGGCCACCGGCACCTGCTTCCACGGTGCCGCGTCGTTGCTGCCCACCGAGACGACCACGCGGTCGGTGGCGAGCACACCGGCGGCAGACACCTGAGCGAGCAGGTCCCGCGACGACGACCCGCCGACCGCGCGGTTCGCGACCTCGCCCGGGAGTCGCGACGCCTGCCGCCGCAGCCGGGCCAGGTGACTGTCGCCGAGCAGCACGGTGCGGACGGTGCCGGCGGCGACGGACATGGCCCCCACGCTAGCCACGACGGGCCGGCGCCGGCGTTGTCGACCGAGCCGGGTGGACGCCGATCTCGTGGGTTCCTGACGGGGTGTGTCAGGGAGCGTTGTCCCCGGCGTGCCCGCGCAGGAGCTCACCGAAGGGGGTCACGTCGGCCTCGACCTGCGTGCCGGACGTGCGCCGGGGCCGCGCGGCGAGGTCGGGCACGAACCCGCCGACGCCGTAGCCGTCCTGGCTCAGCACCAGCGCCGCGAGCTCGGCGGCGGCGCGGCTGATGCGCTCGGAGAGACCGTGGCTGCCGAAGTCCTCCGTGGCCGCGAAGACCCCGGTGGGCACGACGACCGCGCGGAGGTAGGCGAAGAGCGGTCGCATCGCGTGGTCGAGGACCAACGAGTGCCGGGCCGACCCGGCCGTGGCGGCGACGAGGACCGGCGTACCGGTCAGCGAGTCCTTGTCGAGGGCGTCGAAGAACATCTTGAACAGACCGCTGTAGCCGCCGTTGAAGACCGGGGTCACCGCGACGAGCCCGTCGGCGGACGCAACCAGCTCCCGCAGCTCGGTCAGCCGCGGGGTGGGGACGCCACCGGTGACCATGAACGCGGCCAGCTCGGCGGCGACCTCGCGCAGCTCGACGAAGTCGACGGCGAGCGCCTCGCCGCGAGCGGTGGCCTGCGCCTGGGTGGCCTCGGCGAGCTGGTCGGCCAGCAGTCGGGTGGACGACGGGACGGTGAGTCCCGCCGTCACCACGACGATGCGTCGGGTCATGCCCGGACCTCGACCGGCTCCGCAGCGGACGCGGCGGCCTGCTCGGCCTGCATCTGCTTGACCCGCTCGAGCGCGGGCTCCACGAGGTGGAAGGGCGCGTCCGGACCGGCTGCGACGAGCGAGGCGTGGGTGGGCGGGTCGCTCGGCACGTGGGCCGGACGACGGCGCTCGAACTCCGCGCGCAGCACCGGCACGACCTCCGTGCCGAGCATCTCCAGCTGCTCCATCACCAGGGAGGCCGGGAGGCCGGCGTGGTCGATCAGGAAGAGCTGGCGCTGGTAGTCGCCGACGTAGTCGGCGAAGCCCAGTGTGCGCTCGATGACCTGCTCCGGGGTGCCGACGGTCAGCGGCGTCATCTTCGTGAAGTCCTCCAGCGACGGTCCGTGGCCGTAGACCGGGGCGTTGTCGAAGTAGGGCCGGAACACGCGCTTGGCCTCCGCCTCGGTGGCACCCATGAAGACCTGCCCGCCGAGCCCGACGTAGGCCTGGTCGGCCGCGCCGTGCCCGTAGAACTCGAAGCGACGGCGGTAGAGCGCCACCATCTGCTCGGTGTGCTCCTTGTTCCAGAAGATGTGGTTGTGGAAGAAGCCGTCGCCGTAGTAGGCGGCCTGCTCGGCGATCTCGGTGCTGCGGATCGAGCCGTGCCACACGAACGGCGGCGTGCCGTCGAGCGGTGCCGGCGTCGAGGTGTAGCCCTGCAGCGGGGTGCGGAACTGGCCCTGCCAGTTGACGACCGGCTCGCGCCAGAGCTTGCGGAGCAGGTGGTAGTTCTCGACCGCGAGCTTGATGCCGTCGCGGATGTCCTTGCCGAACCACGGGTAGACCGGGCCGGTGTTGCCGCGCCCCATCATCAGGTCGACGCGGCCACCGGAGAGGTGCTGGAGGAAGGCGTAGTCCTCGGCGATCTTCACCGGGTCGTTGGTGGTGATCAGGGTGGTGCTCGTCGAGAGCAGCAGCTTGTCGGTCTTCGCGGCGATGTAGCCCAGGTGGGTCGTCGGCGAGGACACGACGAACGGAGGGTTGTGGTGCTCGCCGGTCGCGAAGACGTCGAGCCCGACCTCCTCGGCCTTGAGTGCCACGTCGGTCATGAGCGCGATCCGCTCGCCCTCCGACAGCACCGTGCCGGTGGTCGGGTCGGGCGTGACGTCGCCGACGCTGAAGATGCCGAACTGCATGGTGTCCTCCTGCATAGATGACACGGTGTGGTTGAAGGTTGTACCACCTCCAACGAGCGTGCGACCTCCAGTATTCCTCCGAGGTGTCCGTGGAATCGCCGGGCACCCTCCCGCGTTGCACCGGCGTCCGGGCGCACGCTCGGAGGAGAACCACCCGAGAGGAGCGACGATGACCGACTTCACCCCCTTCGAGGACCTGCTGCGCGGACATGCGGGCCTGCTCGAGGACACCGTCCACGACCGCTGGGTGCGGGCCCAGGCGCTCTTCGAGGAGCGCGCCTACCGCGAGGCGGCCGTGCTGCTGGCCGAGCTGCTCGACGACCCCGGCGACGTGGTGCACGAGCTGACCGACGTACGCCTCCTGCTGGCGCGCTCGCTCTTCCACTCCGCCCAGCTCAACGGCACGATCCGCGTCGCCACCGAGCTGCTGGAGCACGACCCCAACGAGCCCTACGCCCACCTGCTCGTCGGTCGCGCCCTGCAGCGCCAGGGCCGCCAGGACGAGGCCCAGCCGCACCTGCGCCTGGCCGAGCTGCTCGGCGGCTACCGCAGCTGAGCGCCGCGACCCCGGTGCCGTACGACGTCCGCTGGCACGCCGCCGGCACCACCAGCAAGCGCGCCCTCGCGCTCCACGCCGCCGGCCACCTCGGGGTGACGCCGGACGTCGTGAACAGCGGGCGCCTGTGTCCTCGGTGCGGCTCGTCGAGGCACGGGCGCCCGTGGCTGCGCGCCTACGGCGTCGCCCACCACGTCTCCCTCTCGCGCTCGGGTCCGCACCTGCTCACCGTCCTCGCGGACGTGCCCGTCGGGATCGACGTGGAGTCAGTCGCCGACGTGGCCCGCGGCTGGGACGCCTCGCTCGTCCTCGCACCCGGTGAGTCGGCCGAGACCGACGTCGATCAAGCGCGGGCGTGGTCCCGCAAGGAGGCCGTGCTCAAGCAGCGCGGCACCGGGCTCCTCGCCCCCATGACCTCGGTCGTCCTGGCCGACCTCTCCGGTGAGCACTGGGCCGACCTCGACGCGCCCGTCGGCCACGTCGCCGCGGTCAGCTGGGCCTCCGCCACCGCCGGGGGGTAGTCCAGTGGCAGATGGTCGTCGGACGGGCTCCGGGGCAGCCACGTGCCACTGGACTACCCCGCCCGGCGACCGGCAGGTGAACGCCGTGTCGGCCCACGGACGCCGCGGAGAAGCCTGGATGAACACTCGCTGCACCGCGCCCTCCGAGCGCGACAGACCGGTCGCCAGCGGCTCATGCTGGGGCGCGTGACCAGCTACGGCGACCACACCGGACCGCTCGCCATCGCGCACCGCGGCGGCATGGCGCTCGCACCCGAGAACACCCTCGCCGCCTTCGGACGTGCCACGTCCCTGGGCCTGACCTACCTCGAGACCGACGTGCACACCACCCGCGACGGGCACGTCGTCTGCTTCCACGACGCGACCCTCAAGCGGGTCACCGGCCACCCGGGCAGGGTCGCCGACCTCGACCTCGCCGACCTGCGCCGGCTGCGCGTCGGGGGCACCGACCAGATCCCCACGCTCATCGAGGCGATGGCGACCTTCCCCCAGGCCCGGTTCGCGATCGACCTCAAGGACGAGGCGTCGATCGGCGCCATGGCGCGGCTGCTGAGGGCCAACCCGGGCTGGGCCGAGCGCATCTGCGTGGCCGGCGCCTGGAGCCGCTGGCTGCGGCGCCTGCAGGACGAGGCACCCGGGGTGACGACGGCCCTCGGCTGGCGCTCGCTCACGGCGCTGGTCGCGTGCTCACGAGGCGGCGTACGTCCTGTCGGCGTGCGGCCCGGCAGCGGCGTCTTCGCCCACGTGCCGATCAAGCTCGGCCGGATGCCGATCCACTCCGAGCGCGTCATCGCGCGCGCCCACGAGATGGGCATCCGGGTCGTCGTGTGGACCGTCGACGAGCCCGCGACGATGCGGACGCTCCTGGACGCAGGCGTCGACGGGATCATCACCGACCGGCCCGACGTGCTGCGTGAGGTGCTGATCAGCCGGGCCGAGTGGACCCGCCCCGGCGGCGTACGACCGGTCCCGGCCGACGCGGTCAGCCCGTCGTGACCTGGGCCGGTCGGCTCGGCACCGTGGTCGGGACCGGGTCGACGCGCTTGAGCACGTCGGAGCCCAGACCGTGCTGGACAGCCCACAGGACGGCCTGGCTGCGGCTCTGCACGCCTGTCTTGCGGTAGGCGCTGCGGATGTAGGACTTCACCGAGTTGAGCGAGATCTCCATCGTGCTTGCGATGTCGGCGTTGCTCTTGCCGGTGGCGATCAGGCCGAGCGTCTCGCGCTCGCGAGTGGTCAGCATGTCGACCTCGCTCGGCTGCGCCGGATCGGCCACCTCGTGACCGAGGAGACCTGGCGCGACCACCGTCTGCCCCGTGTGGATCGCGTGCAGCGCCCGACCGAGCTGGATCGCGGAGAGGCCCTTGCCGAGGTATCCGCTGACACCGGGGCGCAGCATCTCGTTGGCCAGGCCCGGGTGGTGGTTCCAGGTGTAGACCGCGACCCGGTGGATGTAGGGGTCGGCCAGGGCCTTGGCGAGCGTGCGGTCCTGCGGCGAGGTGCCGTACGTCTCGACGAGCGCGACGTCGATGGGCTGGCGCTGACGGTCCTTGACGGTGCCGAGCTCGAAGCCGCCGAGGGTGCGGAGCATGCCCTCCAGGCCGCGTCTGACGAGCTCGTCTCCGCCGAGCATGGCTACTCGGATGATCATGTGAGGTCCTCGAATCATGTGTTCCCACTCAGGTGCGGCCGTGCGCTTCTTACGCCCTGAGGACCGTCCTTGCCACTGTAGGGGCGTGCGGAGGTAGTGCCAGCACCACCGTGCGCCGCACGCGGAAGAACGCGTCGAATTCCACCCCATGGGGTGACCGAAAAGGTGGACTTCATACCCCCTAGGGGTATTGTTCTCGTCATGAGCGAGCAGCACGGCCACCTCGAGGGCAACGACGCAGCGGTCCAGGCGCACCTCAAGAGACTGCGCCGGATCGAGGGCCAGGTGCGCGGGATCCAGCGGATGGTCGAGGAGGAGAAGTACTGCATCGACATCCTCACCCAGGTCTCCGCCGCCACGAAGGCCCTCCAAGCCCTCGCGCTGTCGCTGCTCGACGACCACATGGCCCACTGCGTCGTCGACGCCGCCCGCCAGGGCGGGGCCGAGCAGGAGCAGAAGCTCAAGGAGGCCTCCGAGGCGATCGCCCGCCTCGTGAGGTCATAGGGAGGACACCTTCATGACCACCGAGACCTACACCGTCACCGGCATGACCTGCGGCCACTGCGCCGCCTCGGTCACCGAGGAGATCTCCGAGATCGCGGGCGTCGACAGCGTCGACGTCGTCGTCGAGACCGGAGCCGTCACCGTCACCAGCGCCGCGCCCCTCGATCCCGCCGCTGTCCGGGCAGCCGTCGAGGAAGCCGGTTACGCCCTGTCATGAGTACGCCGTTGCGCGTCGCCGCGTTCGTCACCGTCCTCGCCGCCGCCTTCGCGGTCGCGTGGGGCGGGGGCCGGCTCGTCGGACCGATCGAGGCCGCACCCGCCGCAGCCCACGCCGACGGTCACGCGAGCGAGGGCGGCCACGGTGCCCACACGTCCAAGGTCGCCGACGTCTCCGGGCTCACCGCGCAGGCGGACGGCTACACGCTCGCGCTGGCCGACCGGAGCATGCAGCCGGGCCGCGCACGGCTCGACTTCCAGGTCCTCACCTCCGGCGGCCGGCCGCTGCTCGACTACACCGAGACGCACACCAAGGACCTGCACCTCATCGTCGTACGCCGCGACCTGACCGGGTTCCAGCACGTGCACCCGACGCTCGACCGGGCGACCGGCACCTGGTCGGTCGACGTGCGGCTGACGCCCGGCGTGTGGCGCGTGATCGCCGACCTCACGCCCGCGGGCTGGGACGGCATCACGCTCGCCGACGACCTGTCGGTCACGGGTGACTTCGAGCCGGAAGAGCTCCCTGCAGACACCCGCACCGTGACGGTCGAGACCGACGAGGGCACCTACACCATGACCCTCGACGGCGACACCGCGCCCGGCGTGGGCACCGTCCTCACCACGACGATCGAGCTCGACGGCGAGCCGGTCACCGACCTCGAGCCCTACCTCGGCGCCTTCGGCCACCTGGTCGCGATCCGCTCGGGCGACCTCGGCTACCTCCACGTCCACCCCGAGGAGGGCCAGCCCGGTCCGGGGATCGACTTCGCCACCGCGTTCCCGACCGCGGGGACGTACCGCCTCTTCCTCGACTTCCAGCACCGCAGCGAGGTCCGCACGGCGGCGTTCACCGTCGAGTCGGCCGGCGCGCCGTCGGGTGACCACGAGGAGGGCGGGACCCATGAGCACTGACGTCGAGCTGGCCATCACCGGCATGACCTGCGCGTCCTGCGCGAACCGCATCGAGCGCAAGCTCAACAAGCTCGAGGGCGTCACCGCGACGGTCAACTACGCCACCGAGAAGGCGAAGGTCTCCTACCCCGGCACCGTCTCCACCGACGACCTGCTGGCGACGGTGGAGGCAGCCGGCTACGCCGCCGCCCTCCCGACGCCCCCTTCGTCAGGCCCGTCCGCCGAGCCGGCCGCCGAGGCGTCGGAGGCCGATCCGCTGCGGCAGCGCCTGGTCGTCAGCGCGCTGCTGAGCACCCCGGTGATCGCGCTCGGCATGGTCACGGCGTGGCAGTTCACCTACTGGCAGTGGGCCTCGCTCGTGCTCGCCGCGCCCGTGGTGGTGTGGGGCGCGTGGCCGTTCCACCGCGCCGCGTGGACCAACCTGCGCCACGGTGCGACGACGATGGACACCCTCGTCTCGGTCGGCGTGCTGGCCGCCTTCGGCTGGTCGCTGTGGGCGCTCTTCCTCGGCACGGCCGGCGAACCCGGCATGACGCACCCGTTCCGGATCTCGATCGACCGGACCGACGGCGCGGGCAACATCTACCTCGAGGCCGCAGCCGGCGTGACGACGTTCCTGCTCGCAGGGCGCTGGCTCGAGCACCGCTCGAAGCGCCAGGCCGGGGCGGCCCTCCGCGCCCTGATGTCACTCGGCGCGCGAGACGTGGCCGTGCTGCGCGACGGCAGCGAGGTCCGGATCCCCGTCGACCAGCTCGTCGTCGGCGACGAGTTCGTCGTCCGCCCCGGCGAGAAGATCGCCACCGACGGCGAGGTCGTCTCGGGGACCAGTGCCGTCGACGCGTCGATGCTCACCGGCGAGTCCGTGCCGGTCGAGGTCGGCCCGGGCGACGACGTGGTCGGTGCCACCGTCAACGCAGGCGGCCGGCTCGTCGTGCGGGCGACCCGGGTCGGTGCCGACACCCAGCTCGCCCAGATGGCCCGCCTCGTCGAGGACGCGCAGAACGGCAAGGCCGAGGTGCAGCGCCTCGCCGACCGGATCTCCGGCGTCTTCGTGCCGATCGTCATCGCCCTCGCCGTCGCCACGCTCGGCTTCTGGCTCGGCGCCGGTGGCGGCGCGACGGCCGCCTTCACCGCGGCCGTCGCGGTGCTGATCATCGCCTGCCCCTGCGCCCTGGGCCTGGCCACGCCGACCGCGCTGATGGTCGGCACCGGCCGCGGCGCGCAGCTCGGCATCCTCATCAAGGGCCCCGAGGTCCTCGAGTCCACCCGTCGCGTCGACACGATCGTGCTCGACAAGACCGGCACCGTCACCACCGGCGACATGACCGTCCACGCGGTCGTGGCCGCCGAGGGCGAGTCGGCTGACGACGTACGTCGCCTTGCCGCCGCGCTCGAGTCGGCGTCCGAGCACCCGATCGGCCGGGCCATCGCCGCCGCCTCGATACCTGAGGACGCCACGGTCGGGATCGGCTCGGAGATCCGTACGCCACGTCCTCAGGTATCGCCGGTGGAGGGCTTCACCAACCGCGAGGGCCTCGGCGTCGAGGGCGTCGTCGACGGCCACGCGGTCGTCGTGGGTCGGCCGAGCCTCCTGCAGAGCTGGCCTGTCCTGAGCAGCCGAGGGACGAGGCGTGACGAAGGGTCACAGCACCTGCCGGCCGAGCTGGCCGAGGCCGTCGACCAGGCGCAGGACGAGGGCTTCACCGCCGTCGCCGTGGGCTGGGACGGGAAGGCGCGGGGCGTGGTCGTCGTCGGCGACACGATCAAGCCGACCTCCGCCGAGGCGGTCCACGGGCTCCGCGCGCTCGGGCTCGAACCGATCCTGCTGACCGGGGACAACGAGCGCTCGGCCCGCCACGTCGCGGCCCAGGTCGGGATCACCACGGTCGTGGCCGACGTACTGCCGGCCGACAAGGTCGCCGAGGTCAGGCGCCTGCAGGAGACGGGCCTCGTCGTGGCGATGGTCGGCGACGGCGTCAACGACGCCGCCGCGCTCGCCCAGGCCGACCTGGGGCTGGCGATGGGCACCGGGACCGACGTGGCGATCGAGGCGAGCGACCTGACGCTCGTGCGCGGCGACCTGCGCGTCGCGGTCGACGCGATCCGGCTCTCGCGCCGCACGCTCGGCACGATCAAGGGCAACCTGTTCTGGGCCTTCGCCTACAACGTCGCCGCCCTCCCCCTGGCGGCGGCCGGGCTCCTCAACCCGATGCTCGCCGGCGCCGCGATGGCGTTCTCCAGCGTCTTCGTGGTGACCAACTCGCTCCGGCTGCGGGGCTTCCGCTCGTCGATCTGACCCGCCCGGACCTCACGGCGCGATGCCGATCCCCGGCACGTGCGACCAGGCTCGCTCGAGCCAGGCGGGCATCGTGGGCCAGTGGCGACCGAGAGGCCGCGCGTTCACCCGCGAGTCGTACGACGACGGCGTGAAGGCCGGGTCGATGAAGCAGCCGGTGGCGTAGGTGGCGTCGTAGTCGGGGCAGGAGGCGGCGACCGAGGCGGGCGTCGGCTTCTCGCCCGTGGTGACCCACGTGTCGAGCGCGTGCATCGCGGCGGCGTACCCGCTGTTGCTCAGCGAGCTGTGCTCGGACTCGGCGGTGAAGACCTGCACGAGGTCGTCCGCGGTGCCGGCACCCTGGCGGGTGGCACGGTAGGCCGACTCGTGCTCGACGAACGCCGTCGGGTCGTCGATCGCGTGGAGCGTCACCGTGGGGACCCGGACCGCGCCGGTGAGGTCGCTGTCCCAGGTGAGGTCCCGCTTCGCGCGCAGGTTCGGGACGAATCGCTCGACGCCGCGGTTGAGCGCCCGGTCGTCGTGGCTGCCGGAGTAGCGCACGCCCAGGTTGCCGAACGGGTTGCGACCACCGAGGCGCTTGGTCACGATGTCGCGGAAGGTGAACGTCGCGAAGCTCAGGTGCGACGACAGGGTCCGCTCGGGCACGTGGGTCACGGCGAGGATGTCGTCGAGGTTGCGCTGCTGCAGCGGGGTGCGATCAGCAGGCGCGGACTCGATGCCGGTGCACTCCTGGAGCCGCGCGCGGAGCCCGGTCGAGGTCATCGTCGAGTCGGCGCGCAGACCCTGCCAGAGCGGGTACTGCGGCTCGCTCGGTCGCGGGTGGTTGCCGCAGTAGTACTGGTAGACCACGCGAAGGTCGACGCGGTAGTCGTAGCCGCGCGACGCCCCGGCGAGCACGCCGTTGGTCAGCAGCACGCCGTCGTACGACGTCGGGTGCACCTCGACCAGCTTGGCCGCGACGTCGCCACCCCACGACTGCCCGTGCGCGAAGGTGCGCTCCGGCTCGCCGAAGGCCGCCTCGAAGGCGAGCCGCGCTCCCTCGGTGTCGGCGACCGCCATCCGGGTGCCGAAGCCACCACGGCGGTAGGCCGAGCCCACCCAGGCGTAGCCCTCGCGCGGCATCACCGACCAGCGGTCGAGGTCGTCGAGGCTCCGCGACGCGTCGGTGGGGTCGGCGAGGTCGGGACCTCCGTGCGCGTGGACGACGAGGTCACCGTTCCACTGGTGCGGGACGGCCATGGCGTAGAACGCGCCAGTGGCGTCCTGACCGGTCCAGCAGTCGGCGACCTCGGCGACCGAGGCGGGGCAGGCGGTCGGTGTCGGGCCGGTCGACGCCGAGGCCGGGACCGGCGCGAGCAGCCCGACGGTGAGCAGGGCCGCGACCGTGAGCCGTCGCAGGGGGCGGATGAGGTGGGACATGACGATCCTCTCGAACCGGGACGCCGGCCGCCGAGTACGACCGGTCCCTCGACGCTACGAAGATGTGACGCCCGTCTCACCCTTGTGTGCGTTGAGTTCGCTCGCCCGGGTCACTCCGTGTAGGCGCCGGACGCGATGTCCTCGAGCAACGTCGGGTGCGTCGGCGTCCAGTCGAAGCGCTGGCGGGTGAGGGCGCTGGAGGCGGGGATGTCGAGGCCCCAGAAGCCGGCGATCCAGCCGAAGTGCGCCGGGGCGTCGGCCGGGTCGACCGACACGGTCGGTACGCCGAGCGCCTCGCCGATGGCGGCCGCGACGTCGCGGGTGGCGAGGCCCTCCTCGCCGACGACGTGCAGGCGGGACCCGGCCGGCGCGGTGCTGATCGCCCTGGCGACGAGCCGGGCCGCGTCGGCCCGGTGGACGGCCGACCAGCGGTTGGCGCCGTCGCCGACGAAGCCGGCGGCGCCGTTGCGCCGGGCCGCGTCGACGACCTGCGGGATGAAGCCGTGCTCGCCGCCGGCGCCGTGGACGGTCGGGGCGAAGCGGAGCGAGATGCTGCGCACACCACGGTCGACGGCCTCGAGGGCGAGCGCCTCGGTCCCGCCGCGGGGTGCGTCGGGACCGGCGGCCGGGTTGGCGTCGTCCTCGGTGACGACCCGGCCCGGCGCGAACGCCGTGCCCGAGGCGAGGGCGAGGGCGCGGTCCGATCCGGCGAGCACGTCGAGCAGCGTCTCGACCGCGGCGCGCTCGGCGCGGTTGGACTCGGCCATGTCCGACCAGTCGTGCTTGTTGGCGAGGTGGACGACGGCGTCGGCCCGCTCGGCGCCGGCGCGCAGCGAGGCGAGGTCGTCGAGCGAGCCGCGCAGGGGCTCGGCGCCCGCGGCGAAGACGGCAGCGGCCGCCTCGTCGGAGCGGACGAGTCCGATGACGTCGTGGCCCACGGCCAGCAGCTCGGGCACGACGGCCGAGCCGATCCACCCGGATGCGCCGGTGACGAAGACCTTCATGGTGCTCCTCCTCCTGATGAGTGATGTCATGTTCTGTCATCACCGTAGCACCAAGATGTCAGGGACTGACATCACGTAGGATCGACCACATGGCACGTTGGGAACCGGGCGCGAAGCAGCGGCTCCAGCTCGCCGCGCTCGACCTCTTCGTGGAGCAGGGCTTCGAGGCGACGACCGTCGCCGAGATCGCCGGCCGCGCCGACCTGACCGAGCGCACCTTCTACCGCCACTTCGCCGACAAGCGCGAGGTGCTCTTCGACGGCCAGGACGTGCTGCTGCACGCGTTCGTCGACGCGGTCGCCGAGGCACCCGACGGGGCAAGTCCCCGTGAGCTCGCCGAGGCCGCGGTCGCCGGATCGGGCGCCTTCTTCACCGACGAGCGCCGACCCTGGTCGCGCCGACGACAGCAGGCGATCGAGACCGAGGACGGCCTGCGCGAGCGCGAGTCGCTCAAGATGGGCGCGCTCGCGTCCGCGGTCGCCCAGGCACTGCGCGACCGGGGGGTCACCGACCCGGCCGCCGAGCTCGCGGCCGACGCGGCGATCTCGGTCTTCCGGGTGTCCTTCGTGCAGTGGGTGGCCCCGGGCGAGACCCGCGGCATCAGGGACATCCAGGCCGACCTCTTCGCCGCGCAGCGCGCGCTCGCCTGACCTCTTGTCCTGCCCCGCCTAGGCTGGAGCACATGGGCATCAAGGACCTCGTCACCGGGGGCACCAAGGACAAGCGCTCGGCGCTCGAGGCGGCCGACGACCCCCGACCGGACCCGGGCACGGTCGACAAGCTCGTCGACCTGCTGGTCGACGTGGGGATCAAGGGCCGCGGCCCGCTGTCCCCCGTGACCGCAGTGGCCGACCAGGCCCTCGCCAAGGCGGACGGGGACCGCGAGAAGGCGATCGCCGCGCTGGCCCGTCGCTCCACCCTCACCGGCGGTGTCGGCGGTTTCGTCACCGGCCTCGGCGGGTTCGTCACGATGCCCGTCTCCCTCCCGGTCAACGTCGCCGAGTTCTACCTCCAGGCCGTGCGGTTGGTGGGCGCGATCGCCACGCTGCGCGGCTACGACGTCCACGAGCCTCGCGTGCGGACCGCGATCCTGCTCACCCTCGTGGGCTCCGACGCCGACGACGTCCTCAAGAAGACCGGCATGTCGTCGGCCACCGGCGCCGTGACGTCGTACGCCCTCAAGGGCCTGCCGCCGGCTGCACTGATGGTCGTCAACAAGGCCGTCGGCTTCCGCCTCCTGCGCGGGGTCAGCGAGAAGGTGCTCGCCCGCTTCGGCCGCGGCATCCCGGTCGCCGGTGGCGTCATCGGCGGCGGTGTGGACGGCTGGATGATGAAGAAGATCGCCGACCACGCGATGGAGGAGTTCCCCCACGCGCCTGCGAGCGAGGGCTGAGGTCGGGCCGGACGCGGACCCTCTGCGAGAATCGACCCCTGTGGACGGCTGGTTCCCCCTTGCGCTGATCGTCGCCTCGCTCGCGTTCGCGGCGGTGGTGCTGGTCTACGTCGTGCTCGACCGCACGCCGGACTGGGGACTGCTCGGCTTCGCCGGCGCGATCGAGGCCGCGACCCTGGTGCTGCTGGTGATCGCGGCGGTGCAGGTGGGCGGGGTCGACCTGCACGGCGGTGCCCTGGTGACGCTCTTCGGCTATCTCGTCGCCGGGCTGGTGCTCCTGCCGATCGGCTTCGTCTGGTCGCTGGCCGAGCGCTCACGGGGCGCGACCGCGGTCCTGCTCGTCGCCGGCCTGGCGCAGGCCTTCGTCGTCGTCCGGGTCGAGCAGGTGTGGCCGACATGAGCTCCACCCGCACCGGCGCCGGTCGGGTCCTGGTCGCGGTCTACGGCGTCTTCGCGCTCGCCGCGACCGCCCGCTCGCTCGTGCAGCTGCTGACCAAGGCCGACGAGGCGCCGCTGGCGTACTCGCTCTCCGCGGTCGCCGGGCTGGTCTACATCGCCGCCACCCTCGGCCTCGCCGAGGTCGGTCCGTCCCCGCGACGGCTGGCGTGGATGGCCGTCGGGTTCGAGCTGGTGGGCGTGCTCACCGTCGGCACGCTGACCGTCTTCGACTCGGCGCTCTTCCCCGACGCGACCGTGTGGTCCGACTACGGCAGCGGGTACGGCTGGCTGCCGCTGGTCCTGCCGTTCGTCGGGATCGCCTGGCTCTGGCGCACGCGTCCGCGCGGCTGAGGCGGATCGCCGAGCCGGACGTCAGGGGGTCTCGGGCGGCAGGTGCTTCTTCATCAGGCGCCGCACGCGCTTCTGCTTGCGGTCGGGGATCATCGAGCGCATCTCCTCGAGCTTGCCGAAGCACAGCAGCCGGTCCTCGCCCTCGAGCACGGTCTTGTTGCGCGGGTTGGGGATGACCTGCGGGCCGCGGTGGAGGGTCAGCACCGTGATGTCGCGCTCGTCGAGCCCGGAGTCACCGAGCTTCTTGCCCACCATGTCGGAGCCGGTGTGCACGACGATCTCGGCCACGCCGTAGCCGGTCGAGACGGTCAGCCGCTGGCGTACGTCGATCTCGGGGAAGGCGACCTGGTTGTCGATGTAGTCGATGATCGCGCCGGCGACGTCGAGCTTGGTCGCGGCCTCGATGCCCTCCAGGCCGGGCGAGGAGTTCACCTCCATCACCTGCGGGCCCTTGCGCCCCTCGAGCATGTCGACGCCGGCGACGCGCAGGCCCATGATCTGCGCGGACCGCACGGCCACGCGCTCGAACTCCTCGTCGAGCTCGACGGGCTCGACGCTGCCGCCCCGGTGCACGTTGGAGCGGAACTCATCGCCCTGCGCCACCCGCCGCATCGCCGCGACGACCCGGTCGCCGACGACCAGCGCGCGGATGTCGCGACCCTTGCTCTCCTTGACGAAGCGCTGGATGAGGACGTTCTGCCGGGTGCTCTGCAGCGTCTCGATGATCGCCTCGGCGACCTTGATCGTCGGCGCCAGGATCACGCCGATGCCCTGGGTGCCCTCGAGCAGCTTGATCACGACGGGCGCACCGCCGACCCGCTCGATCGCCGGGATCACGTCGGCGCGGTCGCGCACGAAGGTGGTCGCCGGCATCGGGATCTCGTGGCGCGAAAGGATCTGCGTCGCGCGCAGCTTGTCGCGGCTGTTCGCGATGCCGTAGCTGGTGTTGGGCGTGTAGACGTCCATCTGCTCGAACTGGCGCACGACCGCGGTGCCGAAGTAGGTGACCGAGTTGCCGATGCGCGGCAGCACGGCGTCGTACGTCGAGAGCTGCTTGCCGCGGAAGAGCAGGTCGGGCTCCGGCCCGGAGAGGTCGATGCCGAACCGCAGCGTGTTGAGCACCTTCACGTCGTGGCCGCGGTCCACGGCGGCCGTCCGCAGGCGCTGGGTGCTGTAGGAGCGCGGGGCCCGAGACAGGATGGCGAGCTTCATGGTCACCCATCCAACCACCCGTCCCGTCGAGCCCACCTGAGAAGATGGGCCGGTGTCCACCACCCCGAGCGCGCCCGACGCACCGGAGCCGTCCGCGCCGGACGGCCCGCCCACCGTCGTCGGCTGGCGCGAGTGGGTGGCGCTCCCGCAGGCCGACGTGGCGTGGGTGAAGGCCAAGATCGACACCGGCGCCCGCTCGTCGTCCATCCACGCCTTCGACCTCGAGGTGTTCGACCGCGACGGGCACGACTGGGTGCGCTTCTCGATCCACCCCTGGCAGAAGTCCGACGACGACCACGTGGAGCTCAGCCTGCCCGTCCTCGACGTGCGCGAGGTGCGATCGAGCAACGGCCAGGTCGAGAAGAGGTACGCCGTCGCGCTCGACGTCACGCTCGCCGGGCGCACCGTCACCACGGTGATGACGCTCAGCAACCGCGACGAGATGGGCTTCCGGATGCTGATCGGCCGCGAGGCCCTCGAGCGCGGCTACCTCGTCGACTCGTCGAGGTCCTACGCCGGTGGACGACCCCGCCGGTCGGTGCGCAAGAAGAACTGGGGCCGGTAGTGGCCCGCCCGCCTCAGCGGACGACCAGGGCCACCTTGGCCGACTTCGATCCCAGCACGGAGCCGGAGCCGGAGTACTCGGCGCGCAGGGTGTAGCGCCCCTTCTTGAGCTTGGGCAGCCGGATCTTCACCACCCCCTTGGCCGATGCCTTGAGCGTGGCGGTACCGACGACCTTCGACCCGACGTAGAGCTTCACTGTGCCCGTGGGCGCGGGGACCGTTGTCGAGACGGTGATCGCCACCGAGGCTCGCTTGCCGGCCACGGCCTTCTTCGGGGCCTTGACCGTGGTCCGCGACTGCGTGGCCTGCCCCGTCGGCGTCGTCGGGCCCGGCTGCGGGGTCGGCGTCGGCGTCGCGGTCGGCGTCGCGGTCGGCGTCGGGGTCGGCGTCGGGGTCGGGGTCGGGGTCGGGGTCGGGGTCGGGGTCGGGGTCGGGGTCGGGGTCGCCACGATCGTCCGGGAGACAGCCTCGCCGCGTTCGCGTCCCGGCGCGATGGCGACGACGCGCACGGCAAGGGGCTTGCCGACGTCGGAGCCGGTGACGAGGTAGCTGGTGCCCGTCTCACCCGGGATGGGCTGGCCGTCGCGCAGCCACTGGTGCGACTCCTGGACCTCGGCCGGGGACCACACGACCGAGGGCGCGGTCAGCACGGTGCCGACCTGGCCCGAGCCTGCAGGCGCGGCGAGCGTCGATGCCGTCGGTGCGTCGCCGACCAGTCCGGTCGTGGCGGCACTGGTCGCGACCCCGTCTGCCCTCCCGGGCAGCCTGCCGGTCCAACGCACTGAGATCGAGGCGTCGACGTCGGTGGCACGGACGACGTACGTCGCCGCGGTGGCGCCGGTGATCGGCTGGCCGTCGCGCAGCCACTGCGCGAGGTGCTGCACACCGCTGAGGTTCCACGTGGGGGCCGAGCCGGTCAGCGTCCGACCGACCTTCGCGCTGCCGGAGATGCTCGGCGCAGAGACGACGGTCGGCGCATCCCCAGCCAGGCCGGTGACCGGGGCACTGGTCGCGGTGCCGTCCGCGCGGCCCTGGAGCCTGCCGACGAACCGCACGCTGATGGCGGCATCCACGTCGGCAGCCACGACCGTGTAGCTCATCGTGGTGGCGCCGCTGATCACCTGGCCGTTGCGCAACCACTGCACGATGTTCTGCACACCGGACTGGTTCCACGTGGGCGCGGTGGCGGCGAGCGTGGCACCCACCTTCGCCGCTCCGTCGATGGACGGTGGCGTGGAGGCCGTCGCGGCGCTCCCCTGCACCGCGGTGACGGCGTTGCTGGTCACCACGGTCGGCGTCCGTCCCGGGGAGCTGCCGGTGACGGTCAGCGAGATGGCAGCGTTGAGGTCGCCGGGGATCACGGTGTACGTCGCCGAGGTGGCGCCGCTGATCGGAGCGCTGTTGCGCATCCACTGCAGCGAGGTCTGCACGTCGGAGCGGTCCCACTGGGTGGCGGTGGAGGTCAGCACGGAGCCGACCTGTCCGCTGCCGGACACCGTCGGCGGGGTGAGCGCCACAGGTCCGCCCGCGGCCCGGCCGACGACGGCCGCGCTGGTGGATGTGCCGGTGCCGTACTCCGCCGAGACACCTGTGACGACGACCGTGAGGGAGGCGCCGACGTCGAGCGAGGCGACCGTGTAGGTCTGCGAGGTGGCACCCGGGATCGCCTGGCCGTTGCGGCGCCAGGCATAGGTCTCGGTGACGCCGGGCGTGCTCCAGGTCGGTGACAGGGCCGTCAGCGTGGTGTCGAACTCCGCCGTTCCCTGGATCCGGGCGGGCGCCGTCGCGGTCGGGGGGCCACCGACGGTGAAGGTCCGCCAGGCACCGGCATCGGAGGCCCTGCTGTCGACGTCGAGCGAGGCGACGCGCCATTCGTAGGACGCGCCCACGACGAGGGCCGTCGTCGGCGAGAACGACGGCGCCGGCGTGACCGCGGAGGTGAGGGAGGTCGTCCCGGTCCGGCGGTACTCGACGCGGTACTTCGTGGCGGTGGCCTCGGGCACCCAGCGCATCACGACCGCGCGAGGACCGACCATCGCGTCGGATCCGGGCGCGAGCAGCCCAGGCGCCGGCAGCGAGACCAGGAAGGAAGCGGGTGCCGACCAGGGGCCGGCGTTGCCGTACGCATCAACGCGGCGCACGCGCCAGACGTAGGGGACCTCCGAGGCCTGGAGGGTCGCCTGCCCGCCGGCTCCGCTCGCGTAGGCGGACCGCTTGGTGGAGCGGGCGACGCGGAGGTTGGTCGCGGAGAAGTTCGTGTCGTTGTTCGCGGCGACCTGGATGTCGTAGGACCCGGCATAGGGCATCGCCTGCCAGCGGAACGGCACCGCACCGCTGACGACCGGGGTCTGGCCGGCTGTGGGCGTGACCGGCGAGGTCAGCGTGGGCCTCGGGCTGGCCTTGACGAGCTTGCGGACCGACGACCAGCCGAGGCGGTTGTCGTTGGCGTCGATCGCACGGACCCTCCAGTAGACCGGTCCCTCGGGATAGAGCATCTCGGCCGAGGTGTAGGTCGGCTGATCGACGATGGCCGTCTCGAGGGTGGACGAGAACGTCGGTTGCAGCGAGAGCTGGATCTCGTACGACTTGGCGGACTGGTAGCTCTTCTCGCCGGTGGCCGCGGCGGTCGTGGCCTGGTTGGTGTCGAGGTAGTCGCGCCAGGTGAAGGTCACCTCGGTGCCGGCGAGGTTGTCCTCGGCCCCGTTGTTGTCCACCGGGGTGAGCAGCTCGACGGCCGGCGACGTCTTGCGGAACGCGTGCCGCGCCGGGTTCACGGTCGAGCGCGGGTCCGGCCCGCAGAGCGAGGCCGTCTTGCACGGCTGGATGAACCAGAAGTAGGGGGTCTGCGCCTGGCTGTCCTGCAGGGCCCGCTGCGGGTAGCCGAAGCGCGGCGTCCACCGTGTGTTCGTGGTCCGCGGTGGGCTGGAGGCGATCGCTCCGGAGGTGAAGTCGCCGTCCTTGGAGACGTGCACGCGGTACTCCGCCGCATAGGGCACCGGGTTCCAGTCGAGCACCGGCGTCGCGGGGAGGGCGTCGCACAGCCGGTCCGGCCCGTTCGTGAGGGTCTCCGTGCACGCCTGGCCCCGGTCGAGCGCCAACCCGGTGAGGGCCAGCCGCTGGCCGGTGACCGGACCGAGCGCCAGCACCTGGAACTGACCGACGGGGCTCGTCGTGATGGGTGCGTTGGTCGCCGAGTAGGCCGTGACCCGCCAGCGATAGGTGCCGTCGGCGAGGAGCGCGGAGCCGTGGTCGGTCGCGGCCGGGTAGCGGTAGGTCCGCGACAGGATCGGGCTGTAGCTGCTGGCGAACCACGTGCCGGCGACCGCGTCACCGATCTCGATGCGGTAGTAGGACGCGTTGGTGACCGGCGTCCAGCTCAGCGCGGGCGCGTCGTAGGTCGGCGCACCGTTGGAGAGCTCGATGCTCGAGCCGCCGGACGGGGCTGTGGGCGACATGTCGAAGGTGCGCACGGCGTACTCGAGGCCGGTGCGACCGGCGACGTCGATGGCCCGGATCCGCCAGCGGAAGGGGCCCTGCTCGGGGCGCAGCTCGAAGGCTGCGGTGTAGGACGTGGAGTAGGTCCGCTCCTGCAGCAGCCGCGTGCCGGAGCGATCGTAGAGCGACACCTCGTACTGATCGGTCTCGGGCACCGGCGCCCAGTCCAGCGTCGGTACGTCGACCACTGCACCGTTGGCCGGGGAGGTGATGGTGATGGCGTCCTGGTCCTCGTAGACGAACTTCTGGGTCGGCGAGAAGATGCCGACCTCACCGGAGGGTGCGTCCATCGGCCGCACCTTCCAGTAGTAGACGACGCCCTCCGCCATTGGCATGCACGGATCACTGATCTCGCCCGGCGTGTAGGTGGTTCCGGCGATCTCGCACCGTGCCGTCGCATTCGTGGTCGTGAAGTTCGGATCGGTGCTGACCCACAGGTCGTAGTGGGAGGCGTGCGGGACCGGCGTCCACTCGTAGTAGAGGTCGTTGCCCACGAACTGCGTGGATCCGGCCGGGCCAGCGGGGTAGACCGGCTGGGGGACGTCGCGCCAGACCCGGTCGAAGGCGTAGTGCACCTCCGGGGCCAGCCGCACCCACTCGGTGGGGTTGTCGTCGAGGTCGCGCGCACGGACCCGCCAGAAGTACTGATCATTGAGGAAGGTGGTCCTCGGGGAGAACCGGGTGCCGAAGATCCGCGACGGGATGCCGGTCACCTTGCTGCCGAAGTTGACGTCGTCGTCGACCTCCAGCTCGTAGTACTTCGCTCCGTCGACCGGCTCCCAGTCGAGCACCACGTCCGTGATGTCCTCGTCGTCGGGCGGACCGCTGACCCGCGGCGTGCCGATGGGCAGGACCCGGTAGGAGCGGGTGGCCGAGTAGTCGCTCGCGACACCGTCGGAGAGGTTGGCGCGGACGCGCCAGTAGTAGCCGACGTACGGCGCCTGGTTGGTCGTGACGACGAAGCTGTTGGCCTTGGTCGTCGTCGTGGCCGAGTCGATGAACCCGTCCTCGGTGTCGATCTCGACGGTGTAGCTGACAGCACCGGGAACCGGCGTCCAGGTGAGCACGGACGGCTCGTGCGGCTGGGCGAGGATCGCGCCGTCGGGAGGGCTGGTGAGGCTCGGGCCGGCCAGCGCGGCGACCGTGAAGGAGCTGCTCGCCCAGTCGCTCCACGCGTTGGTGGCGTCCTTGGCCCGCACCCGGACGTACTGCGAGCCCGCCGCGAACATCCGCGTCGGCACCGACACCGTGCTGACGGTCGCCGTGCTCCACTCGGGGCTGCCGAAGGAGGGGTCGTTGTCGACCTGTACCTCGTAGCCTGCGGCTGTGGAGCCCGCGGTCCAGGAGATCTCGATCGTGGGACCGCTGGTGCCGGTCGGCGCGGTGATCTCCGGCGCTGAGGGTGCGGCGGATGCCGGCGAACCCTGGAGCGCGACGGCGACGACCGCGACCGCCACCCCACCGTGCACGACACGGCGAAGCGCCGATGCTGTTGACGTGGACATGCGTGATCCCCCCTGCGGCCCCCGTGGACCGACGACGAGACGGTAGGACGTGGCACGGGCGGTCGCCGCGGGATCGAGGACAAGTAGTCATTTCGGGCCATGGGGGCTGGCCGATCGGGTGGTCCGGGGCCGGTCGGCACGGAGACGGGCGACTACCCTGACGCTCGTGACCTCGACCGATGCCGCGCCCACTCGCCGAGGCCTCTCCTAGTGGCGCGCGAGTCCTTCGCGATCGGCGGCGTGCGCATCCGCGCCGGCTCGGTGCGCGCGCTCGAGCTGCCGATCACCCGTCTCGTGACCGGCGCCGACGTCACCCTTCCGGTGCGCGTGGTGCACGGTCGCGAGGACGGACCCTCGGTGTGGATCGACGCGGCGATCCACGGTGACGAGGTCGCCGGCGTCGAGGTCGTGCGGCAGGTGATGGCCGGGCTCGACCCGAAGACCTTCTGCGGCACCCTCGTCGCGGTGCCGGTCGTCAACGTGCTCGGCTTCATGACCGGCGACCGCTACCTGCCCGACCGCCGCGACCTCAACCGCTCCTTCCCCGGCTCGGCCCGCGGGTCGCTCGCGAGCCGGATCGCCCACCTGTTCATGCGCGAGATCGTGGCGGGGTGCGAGGTCGGCATCGACCTGCACACCGGCTCCGACCGGCGCAGCAACCTCCCGCAGATCCGTGCCGACCTCGACGACCCCGGCACGCGCGACCTGGCCGCCGCCTTCGGGGCGCCGGTCATGCTGCACGCCAAGATCCGCGACGGGTCGCTGCGCCACGCGGCTCGCGAGCAGGGCGCGAAGGTGCTGCTCTACGAGGCCGGCGAGCCCCTCCGCTTCGACGCCTACGCCGTCGACGCCGGCGTGATCGGCGTACGCCGGGTGCTGGCCGCGCTGGGCATGACCGAGCCGGTCGACGAGCCGTCCGTCGAGCCCAGCCTCGAGTGCCGGGCCAGCGGCTGGGTCCGTGCGCGACGCACCGGCATCCTGCACCTCGACGTCGCGCTCGGGCAGAAGGTCAGCGACGGCGAGCGGCTCGGCACCCTCTTCGACTCCTTCGGCAAGACCCTGCGCGCGGTCTACGCCAACCGCGACGGCATCGTGATCGGTCGCACCGAGGCCCCTCTGGTGAACTCCGGCGACGCGGTCGTGCACATCGCGAACTAGCGTGGCGGGCATGGTCTTCGACGTCGCCGTCTTCCGCTCCGGCTTTCCCTCCCTCGCCTCGGGCATCGCACACTTCGACAACCCCGGCGGCACCCAGACGCCGGCCGTCGTGGGCGAGGCGATCGCCCAGACGTTGACCGCCCCGCTGTCGCAGCGCGGCGCTGCGACGGTGAGCCAGCGCAACGCCGAGGCCGTGGTCAGCGGCTTCCGCTCCGCCGTGGCCGACCTGCTCGGCGCCGACCCGGGCGGCGTGGTGCACGGCCGCAGTGCCACCGCGCTGACGTACGACTTCTCCCGCACGCTCGCGAAGACTTGGCAGACCGGCGACGAGGTCGTCGTCTGCGAGCTCGACCACGACTCCGACGTCCGCCCGTGGGTGCAGGCCGCCGAGCGCGCCGGGATCGCGGTGAAGTGGCTGCGGCTCGACCCCGCGACCGGCGAGCTCGACCTGTCCTCGCTCGACGTGATCGGTCCCCGGACCCGGCTGGTCGCGTTGACCGCCGCCTCCAACCTGCTCGGCACCCGCCCGCCCGTCGCGACCGTCGCCGCACGGGCGCACGAGGTCGGCGCGCTGGTGTACGTCGACGCGGTGCACCACGCCGCCCACGCCGCCCCGGACATCACGGCGATGGGCGCGGACCTCGTCGTGTGCTCGCCCTACAAGTTCTTCGGCCCGCACTGCGGCGCACTGGTCGCCGACCCCGCGCTCCTGGAGACGCTGTGGCCGGACAAGCTGGTGCCCTCGTCGAACGCCGTGCCGGAGCGGTTCGAGCTCGGCACCCTGCCCTACGAGCTGCTGGCCGGCACGACCGCGGCCGTCGACTTCATCGCCTCGTGGTCCCCGGCCGAGGGCAACCGCCGCGAGCGGCTCGTCGCGGTGACCGCCGAGATCGCCGAGCACGAGCTGCGCCTCCGGACCCGGATCGAGGACGGCCTGGCCGCGCTCGGTGACCACCTCACCCTGCACTCGCGCGCGGTCGAGCGGACCTCGACGCTGTTCCTGACGCTGCGCGACCGGGAGCCTGTCGAGGCGTACGAGCACCTCGCCGCGCGTGACGTGCTCGTCCCGGCCGGCACGTTCTACGCCGTCGAGACCTTCCGCGCGCTCGGCCTCCCCGTCGACTCGGGCCTGCGCATCGGGCTCGCTGCCTACAACGACGACCGGGACGTAGACCGGCTGCTCGAGGGGCTGGGCGACTTCCTGGCCTGACTCGACGTTCACTCGTAACCCGTGTGAGTGAACGTCGACAATGTGGCCTCAGTCCGGGCGGTAGGCGCCCCGCGCCTGGTCGGCGACCTCCTCGCCGGACGTCCCCTCCTCGGCGCTCGAGTCGACGTCGTCGGTGTCGACCGTGTCGCCGACGGTGGCGTTGCCACTGGGCTCGGCGTCGAGGGCGCGCTGCCGGTCGGCGTCGTCGACCCGTTCCCCCGCTCCGGGGAACGCGGACTCCTCCGGGTGCTCGGCGTAGGGGTCGGGCTCGGTCTGATCGCCGGTGGTCATGCGCTCGACCGTACGCCGACGACGTACGGCCGGGTTCGCCCGCAAGGGTGGCGGCAGATCGCGCCGCGGGGGTCTCCAGCGTGCGATGTGCCGCCACCCTCGGCGGAGCTGCCGCGACCCTGGCGGCGTACGACAGCCGAAAGGCCACATCCGATGTCGTTCGCCGCCACCCTGGGCAGGGAGAGTGCAAAGCCGGCGTCAGTCCGCCGCTCGCGGCTCGCGGCCGGGCTGCACCAGCTCGACGCGCGAGCCGGGCGGCAGCGCCTGGACCAGCCGCAGCTGCGCGAGCGAGGGGTGGTCGTCGAGCAGCTTGGCGCCGTTGGCCAGCGAGCGCAGCGCCGCGGTCTCGGCGCGCGCCGCCTCGAGCTGGGCCTGCGCCCGGTGCCGACCGACCACCAGCTCGGCGTAGGCCTCGCGCAGGTCGTGGGGCAGCACGACGTCCTTGACGACGACGTCGATCAGCCGGACACCGACCTGGGCAGCGGCAGCCGCGACGCGCTCGCGCACGCCGTCGGCCAGCCGCGTCCGCGGCGCCCGGACCAGCGCCTCCGCCTCGTGCTCGACGAGGACGTCGCGGAGGCCGAGCTGGACAGCGAGGTAGACCGCGCCGACCGGGTCCTGCACCCGCTCGGTGAACACGACCGGGTCCTCGACCGTCCAGGCGAACACGGCGGACACCTTCACCGTCACGCCGTCGGCGGTCAGCACCTCCTGCGCGGGCACCAGGTCGATCCGCTCGCGCAGGTCGACGGTCTGGTGCGTCGCCCGGCGCCGCGCGAGGTGGCGGCCCGGGGCGAGCACCCGTGTGGGCTCACCGTCGCGGCGCTCGAGGCAGGCCTCCCACGGCTGCACGGTGTGGCTGGGCAGGAAGCGGAGCTTGAGGCTCGTCGGATCGAGGGACATGGGCGGACCTCCTTCGAGGCACGTGGTGGATGGGTGCTGCGAGGTGGTGGCCGGCGACCACGACGGCACGCGGGGACCGGAACCGTCGTGCTGACCGGATCCGCCTCAGGGCGCGCTGCCGTGCCTCGTCGCCGGCCACCACCGGTGGTGAGAGAGCAGCTCGGATGCTGTTTGCCTTCGCAGGGCAGTGGCGAGGTACGACACGCGGAACGAGGTCCAGAACTCCGGCCCCGCCGCTGATCTCGCCGGACCCGACAGTAGACGACCGACCGCGCTGGCCGCATCCGGTTTTCCACAGCCGCCCGCTGTCGGCGGGGCCGGTCACAATGGGCAGGTGTCCCAGCCCTGGGTGCTCCACGTCGACATGGACCAGTTCCTCGTCGCGGTCGAGCTGCTGCGCCGACCCGAGCTGGTCGGCCTCCCCGTCGTGGTCGGTGGGCGGGGCGACCCGACCGAGCGGGCCGTCGTCTCGACGGCGTCCTACGAGGCGCGCGAGCACGGCGTACGCAGCGGGCTGGCGCTGAAGCTCGCGGTGCGACGGTGCCCCGACGCGGTCTTCCTCCCGGTCGACTTCCCGGTCTACGAGGCGGCGTCGGCGCAGGTGATGGAGACCCTGCGCGCGACGCCGGGTGCGGTGGTCGAGGTCCTGGGGTGGGACGAGGCGTTCGTCGGGGTCGAGACCGGCGACCCGCTCGCCGCGGCGCGAGGGATCCAGGCTGCCGTGCTCGAGGCGACCGGGCTGCACTGCTCGGTCGGGATCGGCGACACCCTGGTCCGCGCCAAGATCGCGACCGACTTCGGCAAGCCGCAGGGGACCTTCCTGCTCACCCGTGACAACTGGATGGAGGTCATGGGTGAGCGCCCGACCACCGCGTTGTGGGGCGTGGGCTCGAAGATCGGCGGGCGGCTCGATGCGATCGGCATCCGGACGGTCGCCGACCTCGCGGGCGCGGAGGAGTCCGAGCTCGTGGCGGCGTTCGGACCCACGAACGGCCCCCACCTCGGCCGTCTCGGCCGCGGAGGTGGTCGGTCCCGGCCCGACGACACGCCCTGGGTCGCCCGTGCCCACGGCCGCGAGACGACGTACCAGTCCGATCTCGTCACGCCCGAGGAGGTCCGTGCCGCGCTCGTCGAGCTGGCCACGCGGGTCGTCGACGACTGCCGTCGTGAGGACCGGCAGGTGGCGCGGGTGCACCTCAAGATCCGCTTCGCGCCGTTCTTCACGTTCACCAAGGTGCGCAAGCTCGCCGCGCCGACGTACGACGTCGAGGTGGTCGCGCAGACCGCCTTCGAGCTCTACCTCGCCCTGGACGACGCCCGACCGGTGCGGCTGCTCGGGGTGCGGGGGGAGATGGTGCCGCCCGAGGGCGGCTACTAGCCCAGCAGCGAGAGCCCGGCGGCCAGGGCGAACCCGGCGACGGTCGCCAGCCCGGCGAGGTCCTTCGCCTTCTCCTTGGCCTCGGGGACCATCGAGTCGATCAGCATCGTGAGCAGCGCGCCGGCAGCGAAGCCGTCGACCACGGCGCGACCCTCGGCGGGCACGGCGTCGGCGGCGAGGTAGCCGCCGACCGTGGCGAGCGCGCACGCGACGGCGACCCCGAACCAGAGCCGCAGCACCTGGCCCGAGTTGCGACCCGACGAGCGCATGTCGGCGGCCGACCCGATGCCCTCGGGCAGGTTGGAGACGAAGATCGCCACGAGCAGTGCGGCGCTGACGCCGTGCCCCTGGGCGAGACCGATGCCGAGCACGGCCTGCTCGGGGATGCCGTCGAGGAACGCTCCGAGCGCCAGCGTCGCCCCGCCACCGGTGGAGCGCGACTCGACCCACCGGTTGGCGAGGTAGAAGGTGGCGGCGCCGATCGTCAGCCCGGCGGCGACGGACCACGCGCTGCCGATCCTCAGGCCCTCCTCGGCGAGCTCGAAGGACACGCTGGCGATCAGTGCGCCGGCACCGAAGCCGAGCACCAGCCCGACGACGCGGTCCGACCACGACCGCACCAGCGCCAGGGCGGCGCCGACCACAAGCGAGCCGGCGGCCAGCGCTCCCCAGCCCAGCGCCCCGATCACGTGCCCGTCCTCAGTCGACGCCCGCCATCAGCTTGTGGATCGGCTTCGACGCGGCCATCACGACGATGCCGGTGACCACCGAGGCGAGCCCGACCCAGACGAAGAACGGCGTCTCCGCGTTCTCGTCGTAGTAGCCGGCCAGCGTGCCGGCGAGGGCGGTGCCGAGGGCGATGGAGAGGAAGTAGAGCCCCACCATCTGCGTGGTGAACTTCTTGGGCGCCAGCTTGGTCGTCGCGCTCAGCCCCACCGGGGAGATCAGCAGCTCGGCGAGCGTGAAGAGCAGCAGGATGCCGACCAGGCCCAGGAGCGGCGCGGTGTTCTGGCCGCCGGGCATGGGCAGGAACGCGAAGAAGGCCACGCCCATCAGCGTCGTGCCGGCGCCGAACTTGAGCGGCGTCACCGGCTGCCGGTCGCCGAGCTTGGTCCACACCGCGGCGAAGACGCCGGCCAGCACGATGATGAAGATCGGGTTGATGCTGTTGACCCACGACACCGGCATCTCCCAGCCGAACAGGTCGCGGTCCAGGCGCTTGTCGGCGTAGATCGTCACGACGGTGAACTGCTGCTGGTAGAGCGACCAGAACACCACGTTGCACACGAAGAGCGGCATGAAGGCGAAGATCCTGCTGCGCTCGACGCCGGTGACCTCCTTGTCGGTGAGGATCACCGCGAAGTAGGCGATCGCCGCGACGAGGCTGATGCCGATGACGATGTTGGACAGGCGGCCGGCGGTGATCACGCCGGCCAGCACGAGCACGAGGACGACGGCGAGCACCACGACCGCACCACCGGCGTACGCCTTGCCGCGTCCCGCGGGAAGCGGGTTGGCGACGTGGTGGGTCTCCTCGGGCAGCTTGCCGCGATAGATCGCGTACTGCGTCAGGCCGAGCGCCATGCCGACCGCGGCGGCGCCGAAGCCCCAGTGGAAGCCGACCTCCTTCTGCAGCAGGCCGGTCAGCAGCGGGCCGAAGAACGCGCCGATGTTGATGCCCATGTAGAACAGCGAGAAGCCCGCGTCGCGGCGAGCGTCGTGCTCGTCGTAGAGCGAGCCGACCAGTGAGGTCGCGTTGGCCTTCACGCCGCCGGAGCCCAGCGCGATCAGCACCAGGCCGACCCCGACGCCGCCGAGGCCGGGCAGCAGCGCGAGCGCGATGTGGCCGAGCATGACGCAGACGGCCGAGTAGAACAGCGTCCGCTCCGGACCGAGCACCCGGTCGGCGAGCCACGCGCCGAGGATCGTGGAGAGGTAGACCGCACCGCCGTACGCGCCGACGATGCCGGTCGCCACGCCCTCGTCGATGCCGAGCCCACCGCGGGCGGCGGAGTAGTAGAGGTAGATGAGCAGGATGCCCTGCATGCCGTAGAAGCTGAACCGCTCCCACAGCTCGACGCCGAAGAGGTTCGCCAGCACACCGGGCTGGCCGAGGAAGCCGGTGTCGGATCGCGTGCCGTGCGTGTTCTGTGGTGTCTTCTGTTGTTGTTCACTCACCGCTCCACGGTGCCACCGCGACCCGCGGATGTCTCCCCCCGACCCTCCCGCGGGGTAGTCCGTCACTCCGTGGCGATCGCGTCGAGCACCTTCATCCGCGAGGCACGGATCGCCGGCACGATGGCGGCCAGGACGCCGAAGATCACCGCGACCACCAAGAAGAGAGCCAGGTTGCCGAGCGGCAGGGAGAGCTCGGTGAGGTCGTCCTTCAGCGACTCGCGCAGCACGACCCCGATGACCAGGCCCAGGGCCATGCCGAGCACCGCGCCGAGGACGGCGATCGCCACCGACTCGAGCGTGATCATCCACCGCAGCTTGCGGCGCGAGAGACCGACCGCGCGCAGGAGCCCGATCTCACGGGTGCGCTCGAGGACGCTGAGTCCGAGGGTGTTGACGATGCCGATCACCGCGATCACGACCGCCAGGCCGAGCAGGCCGTAGATCATCCCGAGCAGCAGGTTGACCTGGCCGCTGATGAGCTCCTTGAACTCGACCTTGTCCTGCACGGCCAGCACCGGCAGGTCCTTCACCACGGCCTCGAGGTCCTTCTTGACCGCCGCCCGGTCGGCGCCGGGATCGATCGTGATGCTCAGCTGGGAGTCGCTGCGCTTGATCCCGGCCTGCTCGAGCACCGACAGCGGCACGGTAAGCCCGCTGGTGGTCGGGGTGCCCTCGAAGACGCCCCTCACCTCCAGCGGGATCGTCCTGCCACCCGGGAACTGGACGTCGATGGTGTCGCCCGGCCTCGCCCCCAGGTCCGCCGCGCGGCTGTCGCTCAGCACCGCCTGGTCACCCGAGATCTGGTCGGTGCCGTCGAGCATCGTGAGGTCGTAGATCTGGAAGAAGGCCGGGTCGACGCCGGAGGCGAAGGTCTGGTCCGGCGAGCCGTCGACCTCCACGCTGACCGGGGTGCCCTGCTGGCGCGAGACCAGGTCGACGCCGGGGACGTCCTGCATCTGGTCGCCGAACTCGGGGTTGAAGCCCTGGAAGGTCGGGGTCTGCACGAGGAAGTCGCTCTTGAACTGGTCGTCGACGATCGCGTCCTGGGTCGCGCTCAGCGACGAGGCCAGGACGCCGACGGCGGACACGACCGCGAGGCCGATCATCAGCGCGGAGGCAGTGGCGCCCGTACGCCGTGGGTTGCGCAGGGCGTTCTCGCCGGCGAGCCGGCCGGGCGTCCGGAAGACCGCACCGAAGACGGCGCGGCAGACGACGAGCACCGGGTAGCCGATGACCGGGGCGAGCACCGCGGTCGTGACGACCCAGATCACCGCGCCGGCGCCGATCCAGATGGCGTCGGTGCCGGGTGCGCCGACGAGGCCGAGCACCACCAGCGCCGTGCCGACGACCATGGCGACGGCGCCGAGCGCGAGGCGGCGCGCCATGCCCTTCTCCTGCACCACGAGGTCGTCGCGCATCGCCGCGACCGGCGGCACCTTCGCGGCCCGCCAGGCCGGCACGAAGCCCGCGACCATGGTGACGACGACACCGACGGCGAAGCCGGCAACGACCGTCCACGGAGTGAGGGTCAGCACCTCGCCGGAGACGTCGAGGCCGAAGAGCGTGCGGAAGACCCACGCCACGACCCGTGCCACGCCCAGCCCGAGCAGCACGCCGATCCCGCTGCCGATCACGCCCATGATGAAGGCCTCGACCAGCACAGAGCGGGTGACCTGGCCCTTGCTGGCTCCGAGCGCCCGCAGCAGCGCCGACTCGCGCACGCGCTGCGAGACGAGGATCGAGAAGGTGTTGAAGATGATGAAGGCGCCGACCACGATCGCGATCACGGCGAAGGTGACGAGGAAGTAGGAGATGACGTCGAGGAACTGGCCGATCTGCTCTTGCGTCTCCTGGGCCACCTTGTCGCCGGTGACCGCCGTGAAGCCCTCGGGCACGACGGTGTCCGCCGCCGTGGCGAGCTGCGTCTGCGAGACGCCGTCCGCACCGGTCAGGGAGACGCTGGTGAAGGCGTCCTCGCCGTCGAGGAAGATCTTCTGCGCCTCCGGCGTGGTGAGCAGCACCAGCGAGGCGCCCGCGGTGCCGCCGCCGTTGAAGTCCGCAGTGCCGACGAGGGTGAAGGTCTGACGGGGATCCCCCGTGGGGACGAACATGGTGACCGTGTCGCCCACTGTGTAGCCGCCGCGCTCGGCCGTGGAGGTGTCGAGCGTGATCTGGTCGGCCTGCTCGGGCCAGCGGCCCTGGTTGAGCTCCAGGATCTGCTCACCGGCCATGTTCTCGCTGGGCGCGTAGTTGAACGCCAGCGTCGGCGCGCCCGTGCCGGTGAGCGCCCTGCCGGACTTGGTGAGCAGGTAGGAGCCGACGCCGTCGACCGAACCCACCGCGCTCTCCACCTCGGGCAGTGCGGCCAGCTTGTCGACGTCGGCAGGCGTGACGACCTGGTCCGTGCTCACTCCGGAGCTGGTGCCCTGCACGTCGCCCGCGGGACGTACGACGGCATCGGAGGTCGAGCCGTAGACGATGTTGTCGAACGTGGCGTTGAGGCCGGTGCTGAAGGTCATCACCCCGGCCAGGAAGCCGATGCCGAGCACGATCGCGAGCGTGCTCATCAGCAGGCGCACCTTGCGGGCCAGCAGGTTGCGCCAGGTCAGGCGGAACATCAGCCGGCCGACCTGTTGGCGGCGATGTCCTGCAGGCTGGCCATCTTCTCGAGGATGGCGTCGCGGTCGGGGTTGCGGAGCTCGTCGACGATCGTGCCGTCGGCGAGGAACACGATGCGGTCGGTGTAGGACGCCGCGACCGGGTCGTGCGTCACCATCACCACGGTCTGGCCGAACTCGTCGACGCTGCGCCGCAGGAACCCGAGGACCTCCGCGGAGCTGGTCGAGTCGAGGTTGCCGGTGGGCTCGTCGGCGAAGACGATCGACGGCTTGCTGACCAGCGCGCGGGCGCACGCGACGCGCTGCTGCTGCCCGCCCGACATCTCGCTCGGCCGGTGGCCCAGCCGCGGGCGCAGGCCGACGGCGTCGACGACCTGGTCGAACCACGCACGGTCGGGCTTGCGGCCGGCGAGGCTCAGCGGCAGCAGGATGTTCTCCTCGGCGGTGAGGGTCGGCACCAGGTTGAACGACTGGAAGACGAAGCCGACGCGCTCGCGGCGCAGGGTGGTGAGGTCCTTGTCCTTGAGCCGGCCCAGCGACGTGCCGTCGACGACCGCCTCGCCGCCGCTCGGGGCGTCCAGCGCGGCCAGGCAGTGCATCAGCGTGGACTTGCCCGATCCCGAGGGACCCATCACGGCGGTGAACTCCCCCGCCATCAGGTCGACCGTGACGCCGTCGAGCGCGCGGACCTCGGCGTCGCCCTTGCCGTAGACCTTGACCAGGTCGTGTGCGCTCGCCGCGACGCCCGGCGTCGCCTCCCCGGAGGCCTCTTCAGTCATGTCGTCGAGTGTGTCAGGGCACGCGTCACGCCTGCCATGGGACATCACCCGCACCCGACCCTGACATGTGTCAGGGATCGGTCAGGGTGCCGCGAGGGCGACGCAGCCTCCTAGGTTGTCGGCGTGGGAGACCTCGCGGCCGGGCTGGTGACCGGCCTGACGCTGATCGTCGCCATCGGCGCGCAGAACGCCTTCGTGCTCCGCCAGGGCCTCCGACGCAGCCACGTCGCGCTCGTGGTGGCGATCTGCGCGCTCTCCGACGTGGTGCTGATCCTCGCGGGCGTCGCCGGCATCGGGGTGGTGGTCGATCGCGCCGCCTGGGCGGTCGAGGTGATCCGCTGGCTCGGCGTCGCGTTCCTGACGGCGTACGGCGTCAGCTCCCTGCTGCGCGCCCGACGGCCGCAGGCGCTGGCGGTCGGCGACGGCGTGGTCGAGTCGCGTGGCGGGTGGTCGCGAAGGCGGTCGCCCTGACCTGGCTCAACCCGCACGTCTACCTCGACACCGTCCTGCTGCTGGGCTCGATCGCCGGCACCCACGGCGACCCGGGTCGCTGGTGGTTCGCGCTGGGGGCCTGCGTGGCGAGCCTGCTGTGGTTCGCCGGCCTGGGGTACGGCGCCCGGCTGGCCGCCCCGCGCCTGGCCAGGCCCGGCGCGTGGCAGGTG
This sequence comes from Nocardioides hwasunensis, assembly GCF_014779665.1. Taxonomy (GTDB): domain Bacteria; phylum Actinomycetota; class Actinomycetes; order Propionibacteriales; family Nocardioidaceae; genus Nocardioides; species Nocardioides hwasunensis. The sequence continues at coordinate 37,139 of NZ_JACXYY010000007.1, forward strand.
CTCGACGTCCTCATCGGGCTCGTGATGCTCGCGATCGCCGTACGCCTGGCGCTCGGCGCCTGACCTCCCGACTCCCGGCCGCGGTAGTCCAGTGGCAGGTGGCTGGCCTGTCGGGGTAGTCCGGTGGCAGGTGGTCGTCGCGAGGTCCGATGTACGACCGTTTGCCACTGGACTACCACACGTCGGGGCCGGAGGCCGGCCTCGACATCCTCAGCCCTGGTCGCCGGGAGCGGTGGGAGTCTCGCGGGCGACGGCCTCGTCGTGCCGCTTGTGCAGCCGCTCGCGGATCTCGCCCGCGTCGTAGTGGCGGCGTACGCGCTCGTCGCGCGCGACCGCGGCGCCGGTGGCGACCCCGGCCAGGATGCCGGCCAGTCCGAGCAGCTTCCACGCGCGCATGGGGGCGAGCCTAAGGCAGACTTCCGCCCATGGCATCGGCGCTGAGCCTCGACGAGGCGGTGGACCTCACCCGCAGCGGGGACATCTGGCTCTTCCGTGGCCGCCGCGCGCCCGACCGGGCGATCCGGGCCGTCACCAACTCGCCGGTCAACCACGTCGGCATGGCGGTCGTCGTCGACGACCTGCCGCCGCTGATCTTCCACGCCGAGCTCGGCAAGAAGCAGGTCGACATGTGGACCGGCGACCACCACCGAGGGGTCCAGCTCCACGACCTGCGCGAGGCCGTCGCCCGCTGGCAGGGCGACTACAAGCAGGACGCGTGGCTGCGCCAGCTCGAGCCGGAGATCGGCCGCGACGAGGAGGACGGCATGCTCCGCGCGGTCGCCCGCCTCGACGGCGTGTCCTTCCCCAGCCTCACCAAGCTCGGTGCCCGGTGGCTGCGTGGCCGCGACGCCTACGTGCCCCGCAGGAAGCGCGGCAAGCGGGTCACCCCGGAGGCCGCGTTCTGCGCGGAGATCGTGGCCACCTGCTACATCGAGATGGGCATCCTGCGCGACGACCGCCGCGCGACGTGGTACGACCCGGGCAAGTTCTGGAGCGGCGACTACCTCCCCATCTCCGACGGGTGGACGCTCGGCAAGGAAGTCGGCATCGTCCGCTGATCCGCGAGGCTCGGCACTCGACTCACTCGACCGCGCGCAGCAGTCGCTCGCCGATCTCGCGCGTGGCCGCACGCAGCTCGTCGCCGCCCACCACGGTGAAGGGGAACGGCACGCCGGCCAGCCACTCCCCCGCGTACGCCGCTGCGTTGCTGGTGCTGCCCACCAGCTCGCAGCGATCGTCACCCCTCGCGCGGAGCTCGCCGAGCGTGGGGCGGATCCACGGTCGGACCTGCTCGAAGGGGGCGTCGAACACGACGTGGGTCTCGTGCTCCCAGCCCTTGCCGAGGTTGGCCTCGAGCGCGGCCGCCGGGTCGAGATCGGCCGGCACCTCGAACGTGCCGTCGAGCGCGGCGACCTCGCTGATCCGGTCGATGCGGAAGGTGCGCAGCTCGCCGGCGTGGTGGGAGAGGCAGAGCAGGTACCACCGGCCGTAGCGCACCACCACCGACCACGGGTCGACCTCGAACGTCCGGGCGTTGCCGGCCGCCGTGCGATAGCCGAGGCGCACCTGCTGCTGGGCAGCAACCGCCGCGACGAGCGCGCTGGTGACCTCCGGGTCCGGACGGGAGGGCGACCGCTCGGGCACGGTGCGAGCGGTCTCGCGCATCGTCGTCGCCTGGCGCGCGACGTTGGTCGGCAGCACGCGCAGGATCTTGCCGAGCGCGGAGCCCACGGGATCCGACGGGTCGGCGACCGCGTGCTGCGAGTCGAGGGCGGCCATCACCAGGCCGAGCGCCTCGGTCGCGGAGAAGACCAGCGGCGGCAGCCGGAGCCCGCGACCCAGCGTGTAGCCGCCGTAGGGGCCGCGGGTCGACTCGACGGGGATGTCGGCCTCGCGCAGGATCGCGACGTAGCGGCGCGCGGCGCGCTCGGTGACGCCCAGGCGCTCGGCCAGCTCGGTGGCGGTGATCCCCGGGCGTCCCTGCAGGATGTCCAGCGCGCGCAGGGCCCGCGCGGTGGGGCTGATCTCGCTCATCCGCCGATCGTCCCACCAGAACCGGTCGTGGAGCGTCCGGAATGCTCGTTAGCGTGGGGACAGCCCCTCCACCGACCCTCCGAGGAGACCCCTGATGGACATCGTGCTGATCGCCGGACTCTGGCTCGACGGCTCGGCCTGGGACGACGTGCTCCCCGAGCTGGAGACGCTCGGCCACCGCGGCATCCCGGTGACGCTGCCCGGGCAGGGCGACGGCGCCACCTCGGCGACGTACGACGACCAGGTGGCGGCCGTGCTCGCCGCGGTCGACGGCGCCGACGGCTCGCCGCTCGTGGTCGGCCACTCGGCTGCGTGCACGCTGGCGTGGGTCGCGGCGGACCAGCGTCCCGACGCGGTCACGGGCGTCGCGCTGATCGGCGGCTTCCCCTCCACCGAGGGCGAGGCGTACGCCGACTTCTTCGAGCCGGTCGACGGCGTCATGCCCTTCCCGGGGTGGGAGAAGTTCGAGGGCCCGGACTCGGACGACATGTCCGACGAGCTCAAGGAGTCGCTGCTCGCGAGGATGCTCCCGGTGCCGGTCGGGGTCACCCGCGGCGTCGTGCACTGGACCAGCGAGCGTCGCCACGGCGTACCGCTGACGCTGATCTGCCCCGAGTTCAGCCCCGCCGAGGCCCAGGAGTGGATCGACGCCGGCGACGTGCCCGAGCTCTCCGCGGCGACGGCGCTCGAGCTCGCCGACATCGACTCCGGGCACTGGCCGATGTTCACCCAGCCCGCCGCGCTCGCCGCGCTGATCGACGAGGCCAGCGGCCGCTGACCTCCAGCCGTCTCGACGTAGTCCCCTGCGAAATGGTGCGCCACTTCGTAGGGGACTACCTCTGTCTCCGCAGGTCCCTTGACAACGTACAACCACATGGTTGTACGTTAGGGCCATGAACGAGACCGAGGACGAGGACCGGGCGGATGCCTGGTTCCACGCGCTCGCCGACCGGACCCGGCGCGACATCCTGCGTCGCGTGCTGGCCGGCGAGCACTCGGTCTCGACCCTGGCGCAGAGCTACGACATGAGCTTCGCCGCCGTCCAGAAGCACGTCGCCGTGCTGGAGCGCGCTGGCCTGCTGACCAAGCGTCGGCAGGGTCGCGAGGCCCTGGCCAGCGGCGACGTGGCCGCGGTCCGCTCGGTGGGCGCGATGCTCACCGACCTCGAGGCGCTCTGGCGCGGTCGCATCTCACGCATGGACGAGCTCTTCGCCGAGGAAGCCACCGCCACCCACACCGACAACCAGAAGGACTGATCGACATGCCCGTCACCCACGTCACCCACGACCTCGACGCCCGCACCCTCACCATCCACGCGGAGTTCGCCGCCCCGATCGAGCGTGTCTGGGCGGTGTACGCCGACCCGCGCCAGCTCGAGCGGGTCTGGGGCCCGCCCGGCTACCCCTCGACGTTCGTCGACCACGACCTCAGCGAGGGCGGCCGGATGAACTACTACATGACCAGTCCCGAGGGCGAGCGCTTCTACGCCTACTGGACCGTCACCGGCGTCGACGGCCCGGCCGGCTTCACCTTCGACGACGGCTTCGCCCTCGACGAGGACTTCACCCCCAACCCCGACATGCCGGTCTCGTCCAACGCGTTCTCCTTCACCGAGGCCGACGGACGCACCCGCGCCACCTACGTCGGGACCTACGCCGACACCGAGTCGCTGCAGAAGGTGCTCGACATGGGCGCCGTCGAGGGCTCGACGCAGGCCATCAACCAGATCGACGACCTCGTCGCCGCCTGAGCGGCCACCACACCCCACAGAGAAGAGACCCGACCCGTGCGACCCATCGTCGTCACCACCTTCCTCTCCCTCGACGGCGTCATGGAGGCACCCGGCGGGGGCGAGCACCCCCACGCCGGCTGGACCTTCAAGGACGTCGAGTTCGACCCCGCGGCCTACGACGTCAAGGGCCGCGAGACCCAGGAGGCCAGCGCCCTGCTGCTGGGTCGCCGGTCCTACGACGAGTTCGCCCCGGTGTGGCCGTCGATGGAGGAGTTCGCGACCTACAACGCGATGCCGAAGTACGTCGTGTCCACCACCATCGAGGGCGACACCGCACCCTGGGGCGAGGGACAGGTGCAGGTGCTGCGCGACCTCGACGCGGTCGCCGCGCTGAAGGAGACCGAGGGCGGGGAGATCCACGTCCACGGAAGCGCCGACCTGGCCCAGGGCCTCGCCTCGGCCGGTCTCGTCGACCGCTACACGCTGCTCGTCTTCCCGCTCCTGCTCGGCACCGGCAAGCGGCTCTTCGGCGAGTCCGACAAGACCAGGCTCCGCCTCGTCGAGCACGCGGCGTACGACAACGGGATCACCCTGCAGCGCTACGACGTCGTGCGCTGACCACCCGCACGTCGAGGTGCGAGAGCACCAGCGACGAGCCTCGAGGCGCGGTTAGTGCCAGACTCGGCAGGTGGAGCTCGCCCTGCTGCTGGTCTCGATGGCGGCCGTCGTCCTGGTCGCGACCGCCGTCAGTGACCGCCTGCACGTCCCCGCGCCGCTGCTGCTCATCGCGGTCGGCGCGCTGGCGTCGTACGTCCCGCACGTGCCGACGATCCACCTCTCCTCCGAGGTGGTGCTGCTCGGACTGCTGCCACCGCTGCTCTACGCGGCGGCCATCCAGACCTCGCTGGTCGACTTCAACGCCAACCGCGGCTCCATCCTGCGGCTCTCGGTGGTGCTGGTCGTGCTCACCACGTTCGCCGTCGGCGCGGTCGTGCAGTGGCTGGTGCCGGGCATCGGCTGGGCGGCCGCCATCGCGATCGGTGCGGTCGTCGCCCCGCCGGACGCCGTCGCGGCCACCGCGGTCGCCAAGCGCATCGGGCTGCCCCGACGGGTGGTGACGATCCTCGAGGGCGAGTCGCTGCTCAACGACGCCACCGCCCTCGTGGCGCTCCGCACCGCCGTCGCAGCGCTGTCGGGCGGGGTGGCGCTCGCGCACGTGGGGCTCGACTTCGTCCGGGCCGCCGGCGGCGGGGCCCTCATCGGGTTCGTCCTCTTCGTCCTGGTGGCACGGCTGCGCAAGCGGATCACCGACCCGCTGATGGACACCGCCATCTCGTTCCTCATCCCCTTCGCCGCCTTCGTCGCCGCCGAGGAGATCGAGGCGTCGGGCGTCATCTCGGTCGTGGTCGTCGGGCTGCTGCTCGGCCACAAGGCGCCGATCATCCAGACCGCGCAGTCGCGGATCACCGAGCGGATCACCTGGCGCACCATCGCCTTCGTCCTGGAGAACACCGTCTTCCTGCTCATCGGCCTCCAGCTCCACTGGATCCTCACCGACGTGGCCGAGTCGTCGCTGTCGCCGGGCCGGATCGCGCTGGTGTGCGGGGCGACCCTCGCGACCGTGATCGCCGTGCGGCTGGCGTGGATCTACGCCACCTGGCTCTTCCGCCGCCTCGGCGAGGACCCGCTCCCGGCGTCGTGGACCTTCCTCATCGGCTGGGCCGGCATGCGCGGCGTGGTCACCCTGGCCGCGGCGTTCGTCATCCCCTCCGACGCGCCCCACCGAGAGGTGCTGCTGCTGGTGGCCTTCACCGTCGTGGCCGGCACGCTGTTCCTGCAGGGACTGACGCTGCCGCTGCTCACCCGCCTGCTCGGCGTACCGTCCCCCGACCCGGCCGAGGACGCGCTCGCCCGGGCCGCACTCCTGCAGCAGGCGGCCGACGCCGGGCTGAGGAAGCTCGAGGAGCTGGAGTACGACGACCACCACGGCGTCGGCGAGCAGATCCGGGCGCGTCTCGACCAGCGCTCGTTCGCCGCCTGGGAGCAGCTCTCCACCGCGAGCGGCGAGGAGACGCCGTCCGAGCTCTACGCCCGGATCCGCGGGGAGATGATCGACGCCGAGCGCGCCAAGGTGCTGCTGGTGCGGAGCAAGGGCAAGATCCCCTCCGACGTGGTCACCCGGGTGCTCGGGATGCTCGACATCGAGGAGTCGATGCTCGACGCGGGCGTCGAGGCCAACGACGGCATCCGCAGCGGCACGCTCGCCTTCACCGCCGGCCGGCAGTGCGACGACCTCGGCTCCTTCCCGGCCGTGGAGACCGTGCCCGACCCGGTCTGCGCCACCTGCGTCGAGGACGGCACCCGCTGGGTCTCCCTGCGCCAGTGCCTCCAGTGCGGGCACGTCGGCTGCTGCGACTCCTCGATCGGCAAGCACGCCACCGCGCACTTCCACCAGACCCTGCACCCGGTCATGCAGTCGGCCGAGCCTGACGAGTCCTGGCGATGGTGCTTCGTGCACAACCTCACCGGCTGACCACCTCGCCCGTCCGATATCTGAGGACGTGGCGTACGTCTGGACCGCCGGATCTCGTCCGTGACGTCCCCAGATATCGAGAACTAGGCTGGAAAGCATGGGAGCACCCGCCATCGTCATCGCCTCGGCGAACCACGGCCCGGAGCTGTCGGAGGCCTTCGCCCGCTACGAGCGGGAGTACGACGTCCGGCTGGTCGGCGACGAGATCAGCGCGAAGGTGACGGCCAAGGAGCTGATCTCCTCGGGCCACCAGGTCGCGCTGTTCGTCATCGACAGCGACCACGACCGGGAGAAGCTCTACATGCTCATCGGCGGCACCCGGAAGGTCGTGCCGACCGCGCGGCGGCTGATCGTGTCGCACATCAGCCGCTTCCGCGCCGACAACGCCGACTTCCGCCATGCGGTCGCCGCCGGCAAGGTCGACGCTCTGCTGCTGATGCCGCAGGGGCCGCGCGACGAGGAGTTCCACGGTGCGGTGGGCGAGCTGCTCAACGAGTGGAACGCCACCGTCGCGACGCCGGTCGTGGAGAACGTGCGGATCATCACGCCGGAGAAGGACGCCCTCACCCGCGAGCTGCTCGACTACCTCAGCCGGGTCGGCATGCCCACCGGCGTGCACCACCCCGACAGCGAGATCGGCCGGGAGGTGATGGCCACCTGCCCCGAGGACGTCGGCCGCTGGCCGGTCGTGAGCTCGCTCGCCGGCTGGTCCGGGCACTGCCCGAGCGTGCGGTCGCTGGCCAACCAGCTCTACGGACGTCCCGACGAGATCGACGTCGACGAGGTGGTCGACCTCGTCGTGGTCGGCGCAGGCCCCGCCGGGCTGGCCGCGAGCGTGTACGCCTCGAGCGAGGGCCTCTCGACGGTCTGTCTCGAGGCCGAGGCCATCGGCGGGCAGGCCGGCACCAGCTCGATGATCCGCAACTACCTCGGCTTCCCGCGCGGCATCTCCGGCATGCGGCTCGCCCAGCGCGCCCGCGGTCAGGCCCTCCGGTTCGGCACCCGCTTCTTCACCGGCTGGCCGGCGACCGGGATCTCGCCGTGCGACGACGGCGGCCACCACGTCGTGCACACCGAGGGCGGCGACGTGCACACCCGGTCGGTCCTCGTCTCGACCGGCGTGAACTACCGCCGGCTCGGCGTCGACTCGCTCGAGGAGCTCGTCGGCCGCGGCGTCTACTACGGAGCGGCGATGGCCGCCGCGCGCGAGCTCGCCGGCGACCACGTGGTCATCGTGGGCGGCGGCAACTCCGCGGGGCAGGCCGCGATCCACGCCGCCCGGTTCGCCAAGGAGGTCACGATCGTCGTACGCCGTCCCGACCTGGCCGCCACCATGTCGTCGTACCTCATCGACGAGATCCAGTGGAACCCGCGCATCAGCGTGCGCGGCTGCACCCGGGTCGTCGACGGAGGCGCCGACGACATCGGCCACCTCGACTGGCTGACCGTCGAGGACGTCGACTCCGGCGCGCGGGAGAACGTCGACGCGCGCGGGCTGTTCCTCCTCCTGGGCGCGGCCCCGGAGTGCGGGTGGCTGCCTCCCGAGGTGCTGCGCGACGAGCGCGGCTTCGTGCTCACCGGCCGCGACATCCCGCCCGAGCAGTGGGTCGGCGACGTGCCGCCGGAGGAGCTCGCCACCACCGTCCCGGGCATCTTCGCCGGCGGGGACATCCGGTCGGGATCGATGAAGCGGGTCGCCTCCGCCACCGGCGAGGGCGCCTCGGTCGTGTCGTCGGTGCACACCTGGCTGGCCGGGTAGTCCCCTACGTTCTCGCCGACCGGATCGTCGGGGACTACGACACGGGGTCAGAGCTGGATCAGCAGGAAGACCACCGCGAGCGCGGGGAACAGCCCCTGGGTGACGGCGGCGCGCGCCTTGGAGCGGTCGTGGGTGACGAGGACGAGCGCGGCGGCCAGCATCGACGCGGTGCCAGCGAGGGCGAGGGCCGTGCCCACGTCGTGGTTGCCGCCGAGCAGCAGCAGTCCGACGGCGGTGACGATCGCCAGGAAGAGGTTGTAGAAGCCCTGGTTGTAGGCCAGCGGCCGGGTGATCTCGGCGTCCGCCTCGGAGATCCCGAACGTCTTGCGCGTCGCGGGCTCGGTCCAGCGGTAGGACTCGAGGACCCAGATGTAGACGTGGAGCAGGGCCGCCAGGGCCGCGAGCACCACCGCGATGATCGTCATGCCCGCACCCTAGGGGTGTGACGCACCCCTGGGTAGGTGACGCGAGCGCGCCGATGGGCGCATAGTCGACGCGAGCGGCACCCGCCGCGCGTATCGAGGAGGAACCCTGATGGGACGACTGATCGGCATCCTGCTCGTCATCTGGCTCGTGATCGGGGCCTTCGCCGCCTACCAGCGCGGGTACTTCGAGGGCGGGGACAAGAACTGCTCCGAGACCAGCGACATCGTCCTCAACATCGTCGCCGGGCCGCTCAACTACACCGGCGTCAACCCCAAGACCGACTGCTCGAAGATCGACGTCCCGGAGCCCTCGCAGTAGGACTCCCGGCCCGGACGGTCAGCGGCCGCGGTTGCGCGGGTGGTCCTTCGCGGTGCGCTCGTTGCCGCGGCGGTAGTTGCCCGTGACGCGGGCCATCAGCTCCTGCTCGTCGTCGCCGTCCGCGACGTCGGCGAGGAAGCGGGAGGCCGCGCCGCCCCGCAGCACGGTGGCGCGGCGGCCGTGGTGGGTGATGACGACCTCGCCGCCGCGGACGTCGTAGTCGAATCCCTCGGGACCTGGCACGGAGCCAGCCTGCCACGGCTCAGAGCCAGGTCGGCGTCCAGTCGTCCGGCGGGTCCTCCCCCACGCGCCCGTCGACCGCCTCGCGCAGGAGGTCGGCGTGACCGGTGTGGCGGCTGTACTCCTCGACCATGTCGAACAGGAGCCGCCGCAACCTGGGGTGGTTGCCGTTGCCGTCGTCGACATGCGCGACGAGGTCGAGACCGCCGTCGGCGAGGGCGTCCGCGACCAGATCGTCCGCGCGCAGGACCGCCTCGTCGTACGCCGTGTAGAGCTCGGCGGCGGACAGCGCGTCGGCCCGGGCGAACTCCCACTCGTTGGTCCCGTCGTGACCCATCGAGCTCCAGGGCTCGTCGAGCGGGATCCCCCGCAGCTTGGTCAGGAGGAGGTAGTCCTCGGCGACGGCGAGGTGGAGCAGCAGCCCACCGAGCGACATGGCCGACGACGCGAGCCGCTGCCGCAGACCCGCCTCGTCGAGCCCGTCGGCCTTCCAGCGGAACGTGGCCCTCATCCGACCCAGTGAGCCGAGGAGGTGCTCGACCTCGGTGCCGGCCAGCGGCGGCTCCCACGGTGGCGGGACCCAGATGTCGTCAGTGCTCATGGCTCGACGCTAGACCCGGTTCCGGACGTTCGGCGACCGCCTGCTCCGACGCACAGGGGTCTGGACACCGTCGCCCCTCCGGGAGGATCGTGACCCGATGCGACGACTCGGAGTCCTCCTCACCCCCGCCCTGGCTGTCCTCCTCTCCCTGCCGCCGGCCCCGTCCACCGCCGTCCCCGGCGAGGCGGACGCCACGGCCCAGGGACCCAACCCGTTCCGCGACGGCTGGCACGAGTCGGTCCTCGACGCCGACCAGAACTTCCGCGGCCTCGAGGCGGTCAGCCGCACCGAGGCCTGGGTCACCGGTGAGAGCCTCACCGACGGCGGCGTGGCCCGTGTCTTCCGCACGACGGACCGCGGCAGGACCTGGGCCGACGTCAGCCCCGCCGACAGTGCTGGCCTGTCGTTCCGCGACGTCGAGGTGCACGGGAAGGTCGCGCACGTGCTGGCCATCGGACCGGGTGAGGCCTCCCGCATCTACCGCTCGACCGACGGCGGTGCCACGTGGACGGAGGCCTTCCGCAACACCGACGAGAAGGCGTTCTACGACTGCATGGCGTTCTACGGCAACGGCCGGCGCGGCCTCGCGGTGAGCGACCCGGTCGAGGGCAAGCTCCGGATCCTCTCCACCGACGACCGCGGCAGGTCGTGGTCGGTGCTCCCCAGCAGGGGCATGCCCGCCACGGCCGACGAGTTCGGCTTCGCGGCGAGCGGGGACTGCCTCGTCACCTCGGGCACGTCCGCCTTCATCATCACCGGCGGCGCGAAGTCGCGGGTGCTGCGGTCGGACGACCGTGGGCTCACGTGGAAGGCCACCGCCTCCGGCATCCCGGCCGGTGAGTCCGCCGGCGGCTTCGCCGGCGCCTTCGCCTCCCCGCGCCACGGCATCGTCGTCGGCGGCGACTTCGCCGACGCGGGCAACACCGAGGACACGACGGCGTACACCCGCGACGGACGGACGTGGACCTCCGGCGGGGACCTGCGCCACGTCGGCGAGGACGTCACCGTCCTGCGCGGCTGGAGGTACGCCCTGGCGACCGGTGACTACGACGGCTCGGCGGGCACCAGCCTGACCTCCGACGGCGGGCGCACGTGGACGCGCGTCTCGAAGAAGGGCTACCACGTCATCGACTGCGTCGCGACGACCTGCTGGGCGGCCGGGAGCACAGGCCGCGTCGGGCGCGGCTGACCCATCCGCGCCGTCAGCACGCGCCGAACAGCACGTGTGAGCCAGCCCGACCCCGTCCTCGCCATGTTCGCCAGCCGCAGCGTGCCCCGCCACCTGGTGCGGGGCGCGCTGGGACTGCCGATGCTGGTGGCGGCCTTCGCGCTGGTGCCGTGGCTCGGCCCGCTCGCGCTGCTGCTCGTCGTGCCGGCGGTGGTGCTGCTGCGCGGCTGCCCGACGTGCTGGGCGCTCGGGCTCGCGCAGACCTGCGCGGTCCCGCGCCCGGCGAGGCCGTCGACGGGCGACTGACCTCGTCCCCGCCTCAGCCGACGGGCTGCAGCGGGTGGATCGCCACCTCACCGCTCAGCGCGCCGTCGGCAGCAGCGAAGGCGTCGGCCACGTGGGGCATGCCCATGTGGGCGTCGAGCGCCTCGGCGTCGGTCCAGCGCTCGACCGTGACGAAGGTGCCCGGCGCACTCGTCGACTCGAAGAGGTCGTAGGCCAGGCATCCCTCCTCGCCACGGGTCGCCTCGACCAGGGTCTGCAACGCCTGCCGGACCTGGTCGGCGGCCTCGGGCTTGGCGGGGATGGTGGCGACGACCTGGAGCTCACTCATGGCGGAGTCCTTTTCAGAGGTGGACCCCCAGTGTGCGCCGCTGGCTACGCTCTGTCAGGTGCCTGACCTCTCCCGCCTCCCCACCGCTCCCCTGCTCGCCGCCGGCCTCGTCGGCGGGTTCGCCGTCGCGCAGCAGACCGGCGTACGTCCTCTCGGCGCAGCCGCGATGCTCGGCGCCAACGTGGTCGCCGCCCGGCAGTGGTACGCCGTCGGCGGGACCCCGCTGACGCTCGGCCTCACCGCCGCCTACTGGACCGCGATGGGTGCCGCCCACCCGCTGGCGAGGAGGGTCGGCACCTGGCCGTCGGTGCTCGGCGTCACGGCGTCCGCCGCGGGCGCGGCGTGGGCCTTGGCCGACCGCCGCCGCTGAGCGGCGGTCCTCCCACGAGCCGGTCCTCGCACGGGCCGGTCCTCGAAAAGGATCAGTCCTCGGGCAGGTCGGCGAAGGCCTGCTTCACGTCGCGGTACCACCCCAACGACCTCTTCGGGTGACGCCAGCGACTCTTCATCTCCTCGCGCGCCGGCTGGTGGGCGGCGTCGCCGTCCTTCTCGGCCTGCTTGAGGTGCTGGTCCTGCGCGTTGATCACGTCGTCGTGGGTCTCGCCGTGGTGGGCCAGGTCGCACGGGCCGCCGAGCTGGCGGCAGGTCATAGTCTTCATCGTCTCCTCCTCGTGGGGTTGCTTCTGACGGTCTGACGGTCTGACGACCTCTGGGCCGCGGACGTGACTCAGCGGGCGTCCGCGCCGCGGCGCCGCACGACCTGGGCGAGCACGGCCGGCTCGGCCCGGCAGATGATGCTCTGGACGTGCCCCTCGGCGATCGTGAAGTCGAAGACCACCCGCGCCTCGCCTCGGTGGTACCAGGCGAAGGCCGGCCGGTCGCCGACGTAGATGGGGAGGGCGGCGTGCGCGCTGCCGTTGAAGAAGGTCGCCACCGAGTCCCGGCCCTCGATGGCCGTCGGCGTGCCGGCCAGTGCGGCCACCTCGTCGGCACCGATGTGGGCGTCGGGAGCGAGGAGCTGGAGGAGCCGTTCGAGGTCTCCGCCGCGGGCGGCGGCCATGAAGGCGTCGACCACCTCCCAGTCGGCGAGCGCGTCCTCGGCGGCAGGCTGGGCGACCTTCGACCGGGCACGCGAGGCGAGCTTGCGAGCGGCTGCCGGCGAGGTGTCGAGGACCGCCGCGATCGTGGCGAACTCGAAGCCGAAGCTGTCGTGCAGCACGAAGGCCACGCGCTCGCGCGGGGACAGGCGGTCGATCACCGCCTGCAGCGCGATGCCCACGGTGTCGGCGAGCGCGACGTCGTCGGCCGGATCGGCGGCGGTGGTGTGCGTGCCGGCGAGCTCGGCGTCCAGGTCGGCGTCCGCGAGCGGCATCGGCGTGCGCGCGCGCAGCCGGTCCAGGCAGAGCCGGGTGGTGACGGTGGTCAGCCAGGCCGGGAGGTTCTCGATCTCGGTGCGGTCGCGGGTGACCGCGCGCTCGAGCCGGAGCCACGCCTGCTGGACGACGTCCTCGGCCTCCGCGTGGTCGGCGAGCACCCGGCTCGCGATGCCGACCAACCGCGGCCGCTCGGCCTCGAAGATCTCCGTACGCTCCATGCCTGCCTGCCCTCGTCCGTCCTGCTCGTTCCCATTGTTCCAATCCCTCGACGCGTGAGGGGGTACGGATGTGACCGGCCCTGCCGCACACTGGAGGACATGGCAGCCCTTCGGCTCCGCGCCGCCGGCCCGATCACCACCGTCACCGCGAGCCTCGTGCTGCTCGCCGGCTGCTCGAGCGAGCACGACGCGGCCCCGGCCCCGTCCGACGAGTCGAGCTCCTCGTCGCCGGCGACCGACCCCAGGCAGACGCCGGTCGAGGAACCGTCGGAGGACCCGACCGAGTCCCCCACCGAGACGCCGACCACCGAGCCGCCGCACCCGATCTCCGTCGCCGCGCTCGCTGGCGTCGAGCTCACCGGCGGCGACCTCCGCCTCGGCGCGGTCCGCGAGCGCACGCCCGCCTACACGTCGTACGACGTCACCTTCGCCTCCACCACCGCGGGCGAGGGCAGCAACCCGCTGCGCATCAGCGGGGTGCTCAACGTGCCGACCGGTCCCGAGCCGCAGGGTGACCAGGGGTGGCCCGCGGTGGTGCTGGCCCACGGCTACATCGACCCCTCCTCCTACGTCCGCGGCCAGGGCATGACGCGCGAGCGCGGGTTCCTGGCCGAGCGCGGGTTCGTGGCGCTGCACGTCGACTACCGCAACCACGCCGAGTCGAGCGACGACCCGCGGATCGAGACCGCCGTCCGGCTCGGCTACGCCAGCGACGTCATCGCCGCGGCGAAGGCGCTGCAGGACTCCACCGACGTACGCGTCGACCCCGGGCGCGTCGGGCTCTTCGGCCGCTCGATGGGTGGCGGGGTGATGCTCAAGGCGCTCGCGATCGAGCCCGACCTCTTCGCCGCCGGCGTCGGCTGGGCGTCGGTGTCGAGCCTGGAGGCGGAGAACTTCGACCAGTTCCAGCGACCCGACGCACCGGCGGCCGAGCTGGAGGCCGGCTTCCGTGGTCGACACGGCCTGCCCGGCGAGGACCCGGAGTTCTGGCGCGGGGTGTCCTCGCGGCCGGTGTTCGGCGACATCACCGCGCCGGTGCTGCTCGCCCACGGTCGCTACGACGACACCTGCCCGCCGCCGTGGGCGCGCGCCAGCCAGCGGGCGCTGACCGCGGCAGGTGTCGACTCCACGCTGGAGTGGTACGACGACGGGCACGCGTTCGGTCCGGCGTTCGTGGCCGCGATGGAGCGCACCGTGCGGTTCCTCCGCAACCGGATGCCCGCCTGACGGAGCCGCGAGGCCACCGAGCGCGTCCCACCTCCATGAGCCTGCGGCGCACGAGCACACTGGTGGCGACAGCGCTCCTCGTCGTCCTCGCGGCCGGGTGCGGCGACCAGAGCGGGACCGCCACGGACCCGCCCGCGAGTCCCCCGACAGCGACGGAGTCGACGATGACCACCGATCCGCCCACCGCCTCGCCCTCGGCCGGGGCCACCACGCCACCCAGCGAGGGCCTGCAGAAGATCCGCGTGGTCGGCGAGGTCGTGCAGACCGGCGACTGTGTCGTCGTACGCGACGACAACGCGACCACCTGGACCATCGAGGGCGAGGGCGCGGACGGCCTGAGCCCCGGTGACCGAGTGTCGGTCACCGGGGCTCCGGACCTGACCGCCACGGGCTGTGGCGGACCGTTGGTGCGTGCCAGGACGATCAGCGTCCTGCCGTCGGGCTAGCGGGTCACCGGACCCGGATCCGCATGCTGGTGCCGTCCTGCGAGAGCACCTCGATCTTGACGCCGACCCCGGCCACCTTCACCCCGACCCGGGGCAGACCCGCGTCGGCGAACGGCTGGAAGTAGCGGTTCACGTCACTGTCGTCGAACAGCGGGTTGGCCGCCCGGCCCCGGATGTAGCTCTTCCGGCCACCGGCCGTCAGGTAGAACGAGTCGGACGTCTGCAGGCCGAAGGGCGCGTCGTAGTTCTGGATGCGCCCACGCCACGCCTGGCCCTGCAGGTTGTAGTGAACGTAGGGGTTGGCGTCGACCGGCAGCACCAGACCGCCACCGGGGTGCTGGCTGGTGTTGTTGTCGCTGTAGGACGAGTCCCAGTAGTTGACGAGCAGGCCGTCCTGGTAGGGGAACTTCTCCACGAAGTCGGGCCGGTCCGGGAAGCTGAAGTTGTAGGGACCGGTCTGGAGGTACTTGTCGTAGGAGACGTAGGAGCGGTTGCTGGCCAGGTAGAACTGGTCGTTCGTGGTGTCGAAGCTGGCACCCACCGACGAGAAGCCGTCGAGCGTCCAGCCGTTGGGCGAGGTCTCCGCGCCGTCGGCGAAGGCCGTGGCCCCACCGTTGGTCACCGAGATGTCGTCCACGAGCAGACCCGACCAGCCGAGGTCGGGGTCCTGTCCCTGCACGGCACCGTCGGTGACGTAGCGGGCCCGGAAGCCGACGGTCTGACCGGCGTAGGCCGACAGGTCGAAGGTGGCGTCGACGTAGCCGTCGCTCACGCCGTCGATCGCCGGCTCGGCCGCAGCGTCGGTGTCGGGGTCGATGGCGGACGTGTCGAGCGCCGTCCAGGTGCCGGAGCCCGCAGGCGCCTCCACCTCGAGGAACCCGAAGTCGTAGTCCTCCTCGATGTTCCACGCCGCCTTCAGCGACAGGGTCGTGGTGCCGGTGGCCGGCACGGCCAGGTCGGCCCGGGACATGGAGGCGGAGTAGCCGTCACCCGCGCCGGAGTACCACTGCTTGGTGCCCTCGGGCGGAGTCGGCAGGGTCGTGGTCGTCACCTTGTCGGGCAGCACCACCGCGACGCCCTGGGCCTTGCTGGTGTTGTACTCGTGGGGGCCGAGGTCGATCGTGCGGTCCTGACCCGCGACCACGGTCTCGTAGTCGAGCCAGCCGAGCTGCAGCTTGTCCCACACGCCGAGGTCGGCGGCACGGGTGCCGATGCCCTGGTCGCCGGTGGCCGACACGCGGCTCTGCGCCATCAGCGTCCACCAGCTGACCGGGTTGTCACCCGAGGCGGCGGTGTCGTAGTGGTCGGGCAGGCCGAGGTCGTGGCCGTACTCGTGCGCGACGACCGAGATGCCGCCGTTCTCCGGCTGGATCGTGTAGTCGGCGACCCAGATGCCGGTGCTGCCGATCTGCGTGCCGCCGTCGAGGTTGTTGGCCGGACCCTGGGTGCCGATCCGGTCCTGGAAGGCCTTCCAGCGGTGGCTCCAGATGGCGTCCTCGCCGTAGATCGGGTCACCGTCGGCCTGGTCGCCGCCGGCGTGGATGATCTGGAAGCGGTCGATGTAGCCGTCGGGCTCGTTGAAGTTGCCGTCACCGTCGAAGTCGTAGCGGTCGACGAGGTCGTACTTGGAGACGATCTTCTTGATCTGCGCGTCGGTCTTGCCGGCCGCCTTCTGGTCGGCGACCCACTGCGTCATGGCGTCCTCGACGAGGTTCCACGTGTTCGAGCAGACGTTGCTGGCGCACGGGTAGCCGTCGCTGCGGCCGTAGCGCGCCTGGTTGTAGGGGACGGTCACGACGTTGGTGACCATGCCGTCGACGCTGTAGCGGCCCGAGGACTGGCGCTCGTAGTAGCTCTTCAGGGAGTCCTTGAGCTCGCCGTCACCGAAGTAGAGGTCCTGGTAGTACTTCTTGTTGAAGTTCTTGCGCCACTGCGTCGAGTTGTCGTCGGGACCCGGCTTCGGGATCTCGTTGAACCCCGGCCCGTCGAACTTCACCGGGCCCGGGGTCGCGGGACTGGTGTCGCGGTCGGGGTAGTCGGGGTGGCGCTGGGTGCCGAAGTCGACGAGCAGCACGAAGACCTCGTCGGTGCGCTCGTTGCCGAGCTCGACGTACTGGTCCTGCGTGCCGGTCTTCTTGCCGGCCTTGCCCCGGGCGTTCGCGGTGGCGCGCGTGGCCGCCTTCGGCTTCTTGCCGGTCTTGAGCACCGTCGTGCCGTTGATGGTCTGCGGCGTCGCCTCGCCGCTCAGCACTTCGGCCCACGCCTGCTGACGCAGGGCCTGCTGCTTCTCCGCCTGCGGGTTGGGCAGCACGTGCTCGACGTTGGTCGTCTGCGCCTCCCCGGCGCTGCGGTTGTCGGCCGCGGGTGCGGCGGCTGAGGGAGCGAGGGTGAATGCTCCTGCTCCGGCGATCAGGGCCAGCGAAAGCCCAAGGGTCGTGGATCTCACGAGGTCTTCCTTTCCGAGAGACAGGAAGGCGGGCTGGATCAGCCACGACGACTCCCTGCCCTGTGGACACTAGGCGGACCTTGCGCGGCTTGACCAGACCCCCCGACTGGGTAAATCAGGGAAGGCCTGACGAGGCGACACTGCGACCCGCGGTCCCCGGCGACACCCCGGTGCGGCCCGATCAGGTGGTGGAGCGCTCGTCGACCGGTACCTCCTGGATCGTGCCGTTGCGGCGGCCTTCGCGGAACGACCGCAGCTCGTCGCGGACCTTCGGCAGGAGGATGTAGCACGCCAGCAGGTTGACGATGGCGCAGACGAAGAGCATCGCGTCGGCGAAGTCGATGACCGAGGTGAAGGTGATGACGCAGCCGAGCACGGTGAAGAGGCAGAAGACGACCTTGAAGACCGCCTCGCTCCTGGGTGAGCGGCCGAACAGCTCGGTCCAGGCCTTCATCGTGTAGTAGGACCAGGTGATCAACGTCGAGAACGCGAAGAGGGCGACCGCCACGGCGAGCAGCACCGGGAACTGCGGCAGGAAGGTCTCGAAGGCCCGAGACGTCACCACCACGCCGTCCGGCGTGGGTCCGCCGCCGGCCACGACCTCACGCTGCTCGGCGTAGTAGGGCGCGTCCGCGATGACGATGGTCAGTGCGGTGAGCGTGCAGATGATGACCGTGTCGATGAAGGGCTCGAGCAGGGCCACGAAGCCTTCGCTGACGGGGTGCTTGGTCTTGACCGCGGCATGGGCGATGGGAGCCGACCCCACGCCCGCCTCGTTGGAGAACGCGGCACGCTGGAAGCCGATGATGAGCACCCCGAGCGCGCCACCAGCGACTCCTTCGGGAGCGAAGGCTCCGGAGACGATCTCCCCGAACGCCGCAGGGACGTTGACGATGTTGCCGACGATCACCAGCAGGCAGGTGGCGAGGTAGAGGAACGCCATGACCGGCACCAGCCGGACGTCACCTGGGCGATCGAGGTGATCCCACCGAGGATGACCGCGCCGACCAGTGCGGCCAGGACGATGCCGAAGACGAGCGCCGATCCGGACGAGCCGAGGAACCCGTCGTCCCCACCGGTCACCTCCCGCGCCTGGGCGAAGGTCTGGTTGGCCTGGAACATGTTGCCGCCGACGGCACCGAACAAGAACAGCGCGACCGCGAAGACCAGCGTCAGCACGCGCGACACGCCCCCTCCGAAGCGCTCGAACGCGATCGGGAGGTAGCGGAACGGACCACCCGTCACGCTGCCGTCCTCGTGGACCTCGCGGTACTTCACACCGAGCGTGCACTCGACGAACTTGGTGCACATGCCGAAGAGACCGGCGACGATCATCCAGAACGTCGCACCGGGTCCACCGATCGTCACGGCCGCGCCGACGCCGGCGATGTTGCCGAGGCCCACCGTGCCGGAGACCGCCGACGACAGCGCCTGGAAGTGGGTCACCTCACCTGGGTCGCTCGCTCGGGAGAACTTGCCCCGGACCAGGTCCAGGCTCGTGCGCCACGAGACGAACTGGATGCCCTTGAAGTAGATCGTGAAGATGATCGCCGCCGCCACGAGCCAGAGCACGATCAGCGGGAACTCGGTGCCAGCGATGGACGGCGCGAAGAAGATCACGGAGGTGACGGCCGCGGCGACCGGGTCGAAGGCGGAGTTGATCGCGTCCTCGATCCTGGCCAGCCACCCCCACTCGCCGTCCGTGGCCTTCGGCGTCAGCAGGGCGGCGGCGCGGTGAGGCATCGACAGATGCAATCAACGATCGGGTCGGGTCTCAACCCGACCAAAGTCGGGTGCACGGGGTCCGTTGGTCCCGGGTCGCCAGCCTGCTCAGCCCAGCTCAGAACCGCTCGGCGACCTGCCGCAGCCGCTCGACGTACGCCGCCCAGTCGACGGGGGGCATGTTGGTCGCCGACACCTTCATGCCGGCGGCGCCGTCGATGCCCTCGCGCAGGATGTCGGCGTGGCCGGCGTGCCGCGTCGTGTCGGACACGACGTGCACGATGATCCGGGCGAGCGAGACCTCCCGTCGCTCCGCGGGCCACCACGGCACCGAGCCGACGGCCTCGAGCGGCAGGGCGTCGATGGTCTCGTCGCTGAACGCGGCGACGTCACGGTAGAAGTCGGCCACCTCCGCCGCCGAGACCTCCGCCGGCACCCACCAGTCGGCCTGCGGGTCGGCGTCGTAGTCGGCGTCGTCGACCACGAGCGGGTGGTCCGGCGCGGTCCACTCCCGGCCGAAGGTCACCCCGAAGTAGCTGATCTCCACGTTGGCGACGTGGCGCACGATGCCGAGCAGGTTGGTGCCCGTCGGCGTGCGCGGCAGCCGCAGGTCGCGCTCGCCGAGCCCCTCGAGCTTCCACAGCAGCGCGTCCCGCGCCTCCTGGAGGTAGACGTGGAGCGCGGTCTTGGTGTCGCGGAGATCGGTCATCGCTCGATCATGGCCCTCGGGCCGGGCTGGAGTCACCGGATATCCGGTGACCACCCCGCTTCGCACCCGAGATCTGGGGGGCGAAGCGGGAGTTCCGGGTGCGAAGTACGGTCGGCGGCGTGAACTCCCGCGTGCTCTCGATCCACGTCGCTCCCGGGCGGCGGCTCCCGACGAAGTCGGTGGAGCAGGTCGAGGCGGAGGCGGGCGTCGGGCTGGTCGGCGACCGCTACCACGGCTCGAAGCACCGGCACGTCACCGTGCAGGTGCGCGACGACCTCGAGGCCGCGGCCGAGGTCTTGGGGCGACCGGTCGACCCGGGCCTCACCCGGCGCAACATCACCCTCGACCACGGACCGCTCCCCACCCGCCCCGGCGAGCGCCTGCGGATCGCCGACGTCGAGCTGGAGGTCGTTCGCATCGCGGCGCCCTGTCGGCTGCTCGACGACGACCTCGGCCCGGGGGCGATGCAGGCGCTGAGGTCCCCCCGCGGCGGCACCGTCTTCCGGCTGCTGTCCTCGGGCACCATCCGGGTCGGCGACGAGGCCGTCGTCCCGCCCGCGACGTCATGAGCCCTGGCTGCGTGGACAGCCGGACGCCAGGACGTCCGACGGGGACGTCATGGCCGACGGCGGCCCGAACGACCGGTCGCCATGACGTTCGCGCGCAGGCTCAGGGGTTCTGCACGAGCCGCAGCAGATTGCCGTCGAGGTCGATGAGGTAGCCGATCCGCATCCCGGAGTCCTCGACCCGCGGCGGGTGGAGGCGCGGCCAGCCGAGGTGCGTCTCGGGGAGGCCGGCGGCCACGCAGGCGGCGTACAGCGCGTCCAGGTCGTCGACGCGCAGGCAGCAGCTCGCGGCCGTGGACGCGGGGTCCGTGGACGGGTCCGCGAAGAACTCCATCACCAGCGAGCCGCGCTGGAGGATGAGCCAGCCCGGGTCGCGGTACGTCGCCTCGAACCCGAGCGCGGCGTAGAAGTCGACCGTCGCGTCGTAGTCGCGCGACGGCAGGTTGGGGGTGGCGTGGTCGACCATGTCCCCACGGTAGGACGCACGGCGGCCCGGACCCACGAGGGATCCGGGCCGCCGCAGGGACGGGCGGGCGTCAGGCCTTGACGTCGTACCTGTCGTTGTCCATGACCTTGACCCACGCGGCGACGAAGTCGTGCACGAACTTCTCCTCCGCACCGTCCTGGGCGTAGACCTCCGCGACCGCGCGCAGCTCGGAGTTCGACGCGAAGACCAGGTCGGCACGCGTGCCCGTCCAGGCGTTGCCGCCCGTGCTGGCCTCGAAGCGGTCGTTGGAGCCCGCGGGCGCCCACACCGTGCCGAGGTCGAGCAGGTTGACGAAGAAGTCGTTGGTCAGCTGGCCGGGACGCTCGGTGAGCACGCCGTCGGTGGACGCCGCGGTGTTGGCACCGAGCACGCGCAGGCCGCCGACCAGGACGGTCAGCTCGGGCGCGCTGAGGTTGAGCAGGTTGCCCTTGTCGACGAGGAGGTACTCCGCCGGCAGCTTGGCGTCGGACCGCACGAAGTTGCGGAAGCCGTCGGCCTTCGGCTCGAGCCAGGCGAACGACTCGACGTCGGTCTGCTCCTGGGTCGCGTCGCCACGGCCCGGGGTGAACGGCACCTCGACCGTCACGCCCGCGGCGGCAGCGGCCTGCTCGACGCCGACGTTGCCCGCGAGGACGACGGTGTCGGCGAAGCTGATGTCGTTGCGCTCGGCGATGCCCTCGAGCACCGAGACCACACCGGCGAGCTGCTGCGGGTCGTTGACCTCCCAGCTGCGCTGCGGCTCGAGGCGGATGCGACCGCCGTTGGCACCACCGCGCTTGTCGGAGTGACGGTACGACGACGCGGCGGCCCAGGCGGTCGACACCAGCTGGCTCACGCTGAGGCCGGCGTCGGCCACCTGCTGCTTGACCGTCGCGATCGTCTCGTCGGAGACGGTGTGCGCCGGAGCCGGGATGGGGTCCTGCCAGAGCAGCTCCTCCGAGGGGACCTCGGGGCCGAGGTAGCGCGTGACCGGGCCCATGTCGCGGTGGGTCAGCTTGAACCAGGCGCGGGCGAAGGCGTCGGCGAACTCGGCGGGGTTGTCCAGGAAGCGGCGAGAGATCGCCTCGTAGGCCGGGTCCATCCGCAGCGCGAGGTCGGTGGTGAGCATCGTCGGCTTGCGCTTGGCGCCACCCTCGTCGGGCGCGGGGATGATCGCCTCGGAGTCCTTGGCGACCCACTGCGAGGCACCGGCGGGCGACTTCTCGAGCTCCCACTCGTGCTCGAAGAGGATCTCGAAGAAGCGGTTGCTCCACTGGGTCGGGACGTCGGTCCAGGTGACCTCGAGCCCCGAGGTGATGGCGTCCTTGCCGACGCCGGAGCCGTAGGTCGAGAGCCAGCCCATGCCGCCGGTCTCGATCGGCGCACCCTCCGGCTCGGGGCCGACGTGCTGCTCGGGGTCGGCCGCACCGTGGGTCTTGCCGAAGGTGTGGCCCCCGGCGATCAGGGCGACGGTCTCCTCGTCGTTCATCGCCATCCGGCCGAACGTGTCGCGGATGTCGTGCGCGGCGAGGACCGGGTCGGGGTTGCCCTCCGGGCCCTCGGGGTTGACGTAGATCAGGCCCATCTGGACCGCAGCCAGCGGGTTCTCCAGCTCGCGGTCACCGGAGTAGCGCTGCTCGCCGCCCCGGTCGCCGCCGAGCCACTCGGTCTCAGGGCCCCAGTAGACGTCGTCGTCGGGCTCCCACGCGTCGACACGGCCGCCGGCGAAGCCGAAGGTCTCGAAGCCCATGTCCTCGAGCGCGACGTTGCCGGTCAGGATCATCAGGTCGGCCCATGACAGCGCGTTGCCGTACTTCTTCTTCACCGGCCACAGCAGGCGGCGGGCCTTGTCGAGGTTGCCGTTGTCGGGCCAGGAGTTGAGGGGGGCGAAGCGCTGCTGGCCGGTGCCGCCGCCGCCCCGGCCGTCCTGGACGCGGTAGGTGCCGGCGCTGTGCCAGGCCATGCGGATCATCAGCGGGCCGTAGTGGCCGAAGTCGGCGGGCCACCAGTCCTGGCTGTCCTTGAGGACCGCGGCGATGTCGGACTTCACCGCGCCGAGGTCGAGGGTCGCGAACGCGGCGGCGTAGTCGAACTCCTCGCCGAGCGGGTTCAGCACGGGCTGGTTCTTGGCGAGGATCTTGAGGTTGAGCCGCTCGGGCCACCAGACCTGGTTGGCGTCGCCCTCGGTGGGCCGCGGCTGGTGGTGGATGACCGGGCACTTGCCGGCGCCGGCCTCCTCGTTCATCTCGCCGACCTCGGCGTTGGCGTGGTTCGACTCGGAGGTGTCGGTGGCGCGTGCGGAGTCGTTGGGCAGCTCGTCGGACATGGGGGATCCTCTCAGTGGGTGCTGGCAGCAGACGTGGACGTGGCAGTGGGAGCGCAGGAGGGGCACAGGCCCCAGTAGGTGACCTCGGCCTCGTCGATGACGAAGCCCCGGCTGTCGGAGGCGTCGAGGCAGGGCCGGTGGCCGACCGCGCAGTCGACGTCGGCGACCGTGCCGCACGAGCGGCACACGACGTGGTGGTGGTTGTCGCCGACCCGGAGCTCGTAGCGCGCGACCGACCCGGCTGGCTGGATCCGCCGGACGATGCCGTGCTCGGAGAGCACGCCGAGCACGTCGTAGACGGCCTGGTGGGAGACGGCCGGCTCCTCGGTGCGGACGGCGGCGAGGAGGCTTCCGGTGTCGGCGTGCGGGTGACGGCGCACGGCGCGCAGGACGGCGAGGCGCGGGCGGGTGACCCGCAGGTCGGCGCTGCGGAGCAGGCCCTCGAAGTCACTGTCGTCCATTCCCACCACCCTGCACCCCAGACTTGAACGAGTCAAGTTAGAAGTCCCGGTCGTCCTGTGGAAGGGTCGTCGACTCCTCGGACCCCTCGATCCACCCGACGAAAGGGAGCTGTGACCACTTCGACCGACCAACCGCCCGCACCGCCACTCGAGGCCGACGACCCCGTGCAGCTGGGGTTGCGCCCCGACTCCGCCATCACCGCACCCCGGGTGTTCTGGCCGGCGGCGGGGATCCTGCTCGTGTTCGTCGCGCTGGCCGTGGCCCTGCCCAAGCGTCTCGGTGACACGCTGGACTCGCTCAACGGGACGATCATCGGCGACCTCGGCTGGTTCTACGTGCTGCTGGTGAGCGCCTGCATCGGCTTCTCGCTGTGGATCGCCTTCTCGCCGATGGGCAACGTGGTGCTCGGCAAGGACGACGAGGACGCCGACTTCGGGCTCAAGACCTGGTTCTCGATGCTCTTCGCCGCCGGGATGGGCATCGGGCTGGTGTTCTGGGGCGTCGCCGAGCCGCTCAACCACTACGCCTCGCCGCCGCCCGGCACCGCCGACGGGGACGCCGCGGCCGCCCGTGCGGCGATGGACACGACCTTCCTGCACTGGGGCTTGCACGCCTGGGGCATCTACGTCGTCGTGGGGCTCGCCGTGGCGTACGCCGTGCACCGCAAGGGCCGGCCGGTCTCGATCCGGTGGGCACTCGAGCCGATCTTCGGCGACCGCGTCCGGGGACGCCTCGGCGACGTCATCGACGTGATCGCCGTCGTGGGCACGCTGTTCGGCGTGGCCACCTCGCTCGGCTTCGGGGTCAGCCAGATCGGCGCCGGCCTGGCCTACCTCGGTGTCGTCGACGAGGCCAGCACCACCTTGAAGGTCGCCCTGATCATCGGCATCACCGCGATCGCCATCGTCTCGGTGGTCTCCGGCATCGACAAGGGCATCAAGTGGCTCTCCAACATCAACATGGGCATGGCCGCCGTCTTCCTACTCGTCGTCGCGGTGGTCGGCCCCACGGTGTTCATCCTCGGCGACTTCGTGCAGCAGCTCGGCTCCTACCTGCGCAACTTCTTCGACCTGTCGTTCCGCACGATGACCTTCCAGGGCGACGAGGGCAGCACCTGGCTGGCCGGCTGGACGACGTTCTACTGGGGCTGGTGGATGAGCTGGGCGCCCTTCGTCGGCGTCTTCATCGCCCGGATCTCCCGTGGTCGCACGGTGCGCGAGTTCGTCACCGGCGTGCTGCTCGTGCCCACCCTCGTCACCTTCCTGTGGTTCTCGGTGATGGGCGGCTCCGCGATCTACCGCGAGATGTTCGGCTCGGGCGGGCTCGTCGGCGAGGACGGCGCGGTGTCCACGGACGCCGCGCTCTTCCAGCTGATCGACGGCCTGCCCGCCTCGGGCCTGCTCAGCGTCGTCGCGATGTTGCTGGTGGTCATCTTCTTCGTCACCAGCTCCGACTCGGGCTCGTTCGTCGTCGACATGCTCGCCAGCGGCGGCGACCCGGAGCCGCCGGTGTGGAGCCGCGTCTTCTGGGGTGTCCTCGAGGGTGTCATCGCCGCGACCCTGCTGGTCGCCGGTGCGGTGAGTGGGGGCGACGCGCTCGGTGCGCTGCAGACGATGGCGATCCTGCTGGCGCTGCCGTTCAGCCTGGTGATGATCGGGATGATGGTCGCCACCGCCAAGGCGCTGATGCACGAGAACTGGCTCAACCAGCGCGCCGAACGCCGGCTGCTCGCCGCCGAGGTCGCAGGCGAGATCGCCCGCGTCAGCGGCACCGTCCCCGAGCCGATCCGCGACGACCGCCGTCGGAAGCGACCGTCCAGCGGGACCTGAGCCGTCAGGTGAGGTCGGCCGCGTCCCGGAGCCACGTCCAGGCCCGGGACCGGTCGCCCTCGCTGGCCCGCGTCGTCGGCAGGAGGGACGTCGGCCGCTCGGCGCGGTCGTGCCAGAAGCGGCCGGTCGGCGGCGCTGGCTCGACCGCCGCCAGCCAGACGCTGGTGTCGGCGCCCTGGGCGTCGTCGCGCAGCACCGGTCGGGTGATCCTGCGGAATGTCGGCAGCGACTCCTGCACGCCGGGGGTGTCGGCCCATCCGGGGTGCATCGTCGCCACGGTGATGCCGTCCGCGCCCCAGCGCTCGCCGAGCACCGGTGCCATCTCGACCTGCCACCGCTTGGAGCGGGCGTACGACGTCGTCGGCGAGTAGTCGCCGGTCGTGTAACCCGGGTCGTCGGCCCGCAGCGGCTGGCCGTACATCCCGCCGCTGCTGACCAGCACCACCCGCCCACCGGCCAACGGCCCGCGCAGCGCCTCGGTCATCACGACCGGACCGACGAGGTGGACGGCCATGCTGAGCTCGAGGCCCTGCGGGGACTCAGTCCGTTCGGGCGGCATCACGCCCGCGTTGTGCACCACCGCGTGGAGATCAGGGACCTCGGCCGCGAAGTCGGACGCGAAGCGGCGTACGTCGTCGAGGTCGGCCACGTCGCAGCGCCAGAGCCGCAGCTCGGTGCCGGGGTGCGCGGCCCACAGCCGGTCGGCGACCCCGGCTCCCTTGGCCTCGTCGCGCACCAGCATGTGCACGGTCGCGCCCAGTCCGGCGAGGCCCTCGACGGTTGCGACGCCCAGCCCGGAGCTGGCGCCGGTGACGAGGACGTGGCGACCCTCGAGCGAGCGCGGCAGGGGGTCGGGCGGCCAGCCCGGCAGCGCGCGCCGCACCGCCAGGCCGATCGTCGTGTAGCCGAGGACCAGCGACCGGTCCATGGCGGCGTCGACCAGCCTGACGGGCAGCGGACGGCTCATCGGATCAGCTCGCGTCGAGTCGCTCGACCTCGTCGGCGCTCAGCTCGATCTCTGCCGCCGCCGCGGAGTCGGTGATCGAGGAGGGCCGCTTGGCGCCGGGGATCGGGATGACCACGGGCGACTGGGCGAGCTCCCAGGCCAGCGCCACCTGCTGGGCGCTGACCCCGCGGGCCGCGGCGATCTCGGCGAAGGCGGGGTGCTTGTGGGCGAGCTCCTTGGCGTCGGACAGGCCACCGAGCGGGCTCCACGGGAGGAAGGCCAGGCCGAGCTCCTCGCAGACGTCGATCTCCGGCTTGCTGGAGCGGAACTTCGGGCTGAACTGGTTCTGCACGCTGACCAGCTTCTCGCCCAGCACCGCGTGGGCGGCGCGGATCTGCTCGGGGTTCGCGTTGGACAGCCCGACGTGCGCGACCTTGCCGCTGTCGGCGATCTCCTTGATGGTGCCGATGACCTCGTCGTAGGGCACCTTCGGGTCGGGACGGTGGTGCTGCCACAGCGAGAGCTGGTCGACGCCGATCCGCCGGAGGCTGTCGTCGACGGCCGCGCGGAGGTGGTCGGCCGAGCTGTCGGTGTCCCACCCGCCGCCGTCGGTGCGGACGTGGCCGCCCTTGGTGGCGAGGAAGACCTGGTCGCGGACGCCGAGCTCGTCGAGGATCGAGACGATCAGTCGCTCGTTCTCGCCCTGGGCGCCGGCCCCCTTCTCGTCGCCGGGGCCGTAGGCGTCGGCGGTGTCGAAGAGGGTGACGCCGGCCTCGAGCGCGGCGGAGACGGTGTCGATGAGCTGCTGGCGCGGCTGGGCGCCGGTCTGGTCGAAGGTCATCAGGCCGAGGCCGATGGCCCCCACCTGCTGGTTGCCGAGGGTGCGAGTCTGCATGGTCTCGACCCTACGACCCGCGCCCCACCGGCGTACGCCCTCGCGGGTGGGGCCGGCCGGGTCCGGGTCCGGGGGCTGCACGGGCGCGGATGCCGTGGACACGTGTCCGCGGAGTTGTCCTCGGATCTGCTGATCCGGGGCGACATCTCGGACACGTGTCCGCGGAGTTGTCCTGGCATTGCGCGGTCAGGGGCGACATCTCGGACACGTGTCCGCCGGGTTGTCGGACGTACGACCCCGCGACCCGAGCTCCCACACGTGTCCGCGGAATTGCCCTCGGATCGGCCGATCCGGGGCGACATCTCGGACACGTGTCCATACAAGGAGCCGGGCGACCGGGCGACCGGGGGACCGGGCGACCGGGCGATCGCGGTCAGGCGGTCGCGCCCTGCCAGATCAGCAGGATGCCGAAGACGACGAACGCGGCGGTGGCGAAGTAGCGCACGGCCTTCTCGGGCAGCTGGCGACCGAGCAGCGCGCCGACCACGATCGCGAGGGCGTCGGCGGCGACCATGCCGATGGTCGAGCCGATCCAGGTCCCGAACCAGCCCTCGTGCGTGGCCAGGGTGATCGTCGCGAGCATGGTCTTGTCGCCGAGCTCGGCGAGGAAGAACGCCACGCCGACGGCCAGGATCGCCTTGCCCTGGCTCTTGCGGGCCTTGTCGGCCTCCTCCTCGGTGAGCTCGTCGCCGCGCAGGGTCCAGGCGGCGAAGCCCAGGAAGGCAATGCCGGCGACGATGTTGATCGTGCCCTGGTAGTCGGCGAAGGCGCTGCCGATGGCCGCACCGATGCCGACCGAGGCGAGGTGCACGATCGCGGTGGCGATCGTCAGGCCGATGAGCACGTCACGCGGCCGGTAGCGGGTGGCGAACGTCATCGCCATGAGCTGTGACTTGTCGCCGAGCTCAGCGACGAAGATGACGACGGTGCTGATGAGCAGTGCGTCCCACATGGGGGTTTCCTCTCCGGCCCGGCCGGAGGATGGTCCCGGGGAGTGGGACGTGCCTTCGACCAGGCACGTCCATGAGCTTCAGGGTCGTGGTGCTGGTCGAAAGTCTCGTCCGCCACCTATTGGTGGCCCGATGCGCCGGACCCGGAGAGGATCAGTGTGTCGACGCACCTGTTGGGGACTACTCCCTTTCGACGCCAACCCTAGGGGAGGTGTGGTCGCGGGGTCGAACCACGCCGGCCGTGATCTGGCCCACGCCGGGTGCGGGGTCGCTCAGACGGCGTTGAGCCGGAAGGTCTCCAGGAGGCCGAACGCCGCGACGGCGTGGGCGCTGAGGTCCTCGCCCACCGACTCGCGGGCGAAGGCGCTGAAGTCCTGCAGCTCGGCGACCTCGCGGCTGCTCACGTTGCGGAAGCCCATCGACCACGTCGAGAACGCCCGCTCGTCGACGTACCTCCGGTCCACGACCTGCATGCCGGTGTGGCGCGGGTCGGCGGCGATGACGTCGAGCAGCTCGCCGACGACGTCCGCATCCCCTTCGAGGGTCTGCATCACCGTGCCGCCGCTGTAGAGCAGCAGGCCCGTGACACCCAGTCGCGCGTTCTTGGGGCGGATCTGCTCGATCAGCTCGACCAGCTGCCCGACGGACATCAGGTGGGTCGCGGAGCTGGTGTAGGTGAGCGTGAGGACGCTGCCGTCGAGGTCGTCTCTGTTCATGGCGTCATCGATCGTAGACGGGGCCTGGACACGTCGACACACCCAGAAGGTGGTCGGTGGACCATGCGGTCGTCAGTCCAGGTCGATCGTGCCGACCCACCGTTCGCCAGGGTCGCCACCCCAGGCGTCCCACGCCACGCGTCCGGGCGAGGGGAACCCCTCGGTGCCGTTCTTGAACCCTTCGGCGTCCTTGTCGACGGAGTGGCGGGCGAAGTAGGCCTGCATCTTCTGCACCACCTCGTCGCTCACCTCCTTGCCGTCGGCGAGCTGGGAGGCGCGGCGACGACCGGTGTCGGTGAACCCCTTGCCTGCCTTCCCGTCCTCGATCCAGCGCATCGCTCGCTGCGCCGCCTGCTGCACGTCCTGCGGGGGCTGGTGGCCCATCCGTCGCCTCCTCGTCTCCGGACGACCGACGTTATGACGCCCGGTGACGCCACGCCTCACCCCGCGGCGGGTGACCGGTCACCCCGGTCGGCGCATAATCCAGACGAGGGAAGGAGGCGCCCGTGGCCGTGGTCGACGACGTGTTGCCGCTCGGGTCCTCCCTGGACCGCTCGTACGTCGTGCGGGTGCAGGGCCGGCGCAAGTTCCGGGTCGGCTCGATCGTCTACGTCGCCTTCTCGCCGCACGAGACCGTGATGGGTTTCGCCTTCCCGAAGGAGGAGCGTGCCGCTCTGGTCGCGAGCGACCCCCGGTTCCAGCTGCCCGATCCCTCCGACCTGCGCTTCAACTGGGTGCACGCGACCCTCGCCGAGCTCGACGCGCTCGAAGCCCGCGAGCTCGTCGTGGATGCGTGGCGGATGGTCGTCCCGCAGCGGCTCTCGCGCGCCTGGGACCAGGCTCACCCCGACGGTCCCGGGCCCGGCTGAGCCACGCCTGACGAACCCGACCGATCAGCGGGCGACGGCTCGGATCCTCATCGTGCGCGACACCGAGAGCGTGCTCGCGTCACCGACGTAGCGGATGGTGACCTTGCTGGTGCCGGCCTCTCGGAAGACCGGGAGCCGGAGGGTGACCTTGCCCCGTCGCAGGGTGCGGGTGACGGTCTTCGTGCCGACCCTCACCCTGACCTTGCCGGTCGGCCTGGCAGACGAGCCGGCGCCGGAGGTGGCGACCGAGACG
Organism: Nocardioides hwasunensis; assembly: GCF_014779665.1. Lineage (GTDB taxonomy): Bacteria > Actinomycetota > Actinomycetes > Propionibacteriales > Nocardioidaceae > Nocardioides > Nocardioides hwasunensis. The sequence goes on from NZ_JACXYY010000007.1 coordinate 66,985, forward strand.
ACGAGGCGCGCCCTGGTCTTGCGGGCGAGGACCTTGCCCGGGCGGACCTTGACCTTCAGCCGCGACGCGGCCTTCGTCGGCGCCGCCTGGGACGGCGGGAGGTAGGGCGCGGTCACGACCGGCGGGGCGGGGGTCGGGCCCGGCGTGGGGTCCGGCGTCGGGCTCGGCGTGGGGTCCGGTGTCGGCGCGACGGGCGCCGCAGTGACCACGATCGGCTGCTGGACCGTGGTGCCGGTGGTGTCGCCGACGATCCGCACGGTCGTCCGCCCGGCGGCCAGGTCGACCGGCAAGGTGGCGCGGACCGTGACCCGGCCGTGCAGGTCGCTCGGGTCGTCGGCGCGGGTGTTGTCGACCGGGAAGGAGCCGATCGATCGTCGGCCGACCGTCACCGTGACTGCGGAGTCGACCGGGTCGGAGGCCGCGGAGTAGGACCAGGAGGCCAGGTCGACGGCGTACGTCGTGCCGGCGACGTAGGAGGTCGGCGCGCCGCCGGGCACGTGGACGTCGACCGCGGCCTGGGCGCGCGGGACCGCGAGCACCGCGGCGGCCGACCGGTCGCCGAGGTAGGCGGTGAGCGCGGAGACCGTGGTGCCCTCGGGCGTACGGCGCCCGGTGCCCTTCGCGAGCTCGTGGAAGTTGTCGCCACCGGCGGCCAGCGACGCGCCCGCGGTGACGGAGTAGGTGCCGGTCGGCACGATGGCGACGCCGTCGAGCCACATGCCGGTGATCCGGTCGTCCAGCGGGCGGGTGGCGTCCTGGGTCCAGGTGAACCCGGCCGACGCGCCGAGACGCACGAACGTGCGGGTCGGGGCGGGACCGCTGGTGCCTGCGCGCTGCCACTGCTGCTCGAGGACGGTCTTGAGCTGCGCGCCGGTGAGGCGCATGTTGACCAGGCCCTCGGCGGCCACCACGCTCGCCGCCTCGGCGTAGGTCACCGAGGTGCCGGCGGGCGCGAGGTCGCTCTGCAGCGCGGTGGGGCTGGCCAGCGCGATGCGGGCGGTGCCGGCCGTGGACGTGCGGGTGGCCCAGCGCTGGGCGTCGGCGACGAGGTGGCCGAGGGTGGACTCGCCTCCAGGGTTGGCGGTGGTGCCGTTGGCCAGCGTGGCTCGGCGCGCGGGTCCGGAGAGACGCCCGAGCTCGACGCCCGGCACGACCTGGATGTCGCGGAAGTCGACCTGGGGCGCGGCGGTGCGGTTCTCGAGGCCGACGAACCCACCCATGGCGGCCGCGCGGTCGACGGTGTTGACCACCGTGTCGTTGAGCAGGACCCGGATCCGCTGCGGCGTCACCTGGACGGCGAAGCGGTTCCACTGGCCGGCGGGCTTGACCGCCGTGGCGAGCGCCGTCGCGTCCGCGGCCTGCGAGAAGGCGCCGGAGCGCACCGTGGCGCTGTCGTCGGCGCCGATCATGACCTGGTAGCCACCGGTCGGGGTGGCTGCGTTGTTGCTGGTCGAGCCGACGTAGATGCTCGACGAGGCCTCGGACGTGCCCCGGCGCCAGTCGGCGCGCAGCGTGTAGGGGCCGGCCATCTGCGCCGGCGAGACGCTGGTCCAGGTGGTGCCGGCGCCGCGGAAGCCGCGCAGCGTGCAGTCGGCCTGCCGGCCGAACCCGCCACCGCCGGCCTTGCGCCACTGGTCGAAGGAGGCGAACGTGCCGTCGAAGAGCGCGGCGGCACCCGGCGCCGTCGGGGTCGCCGCGCAGAGGTCGGGAGCGGTGCCGCCGATCTGCACCGCGTCGAAGTTGAGGCGGCAGGTCTCCTGGTTCGTCCCGGAGGTGGCGCGCGCACAGTCGACGGCGATCGTGTTGTCGCCCGCCACGAGGGTGATGTCGGCAGCACGCACGAACCGCCACGTCTCCCAGTCGCCCGTCGAGGGGAACTGCACCTGCTGTCGCGCGCCGTTGGTGATCAGGCCCATGGTGCGGGGCTCGGGCTCGGCCGGGGACAGCACGCCGGCGGCGTAGCGGATCCAGACGGGATAGGTGCCGGCCTGGGCGGCCGTCACGCCGTTGACCTGCATCGTCGAGCGCATCCCGGCCTCGCGGAAGGTGTAGGACCCGGTGCCGGAGAAGTTGCCGTGCTCACCGGAGTTCAGGGCCGGGCCACCCGCCGTGACGCCGGACTCCACCTCGAGGACCAGCGGGAAGCTCACCGCCGCCGATGCCGGCTGGGAGACCGCGAGAGCGCCGACGACGCCGAGGGCGAGTGAGACCACCACCGTCGAGGTGCGGCGGGCGACGCGGCGCAGGCGGGTGGCGGCGGGCTGGGTCACGGCGATGCTCCTTGCGAGAACGGGCTGTGACGCATGCCACAGACGCGGTCGGAGATTACGCTCCTGAGTTCACATTGTCGAACGTGATTCCACATCTCGGAACACAGACCATCTGTATGGGGTCTGGCGGTCTTCGGTTCACATGTGTGATCCGTCGCCCGGCCTGGTCCCATGCCCGGGTGGTCACCCACGAATCGGAGGCACACCCACGCCGTGGCTAGGGTGACCCGGACCTGCACGACGTCCCCGAGGTTCCCTGTGCCCCCCGCACCCACCCACCGGACCGACCCGACGACGGTCGCCCGCCGTGGTTTCCGCGACGACATCCAGGGCATGCGTGCCCTGGCGGTGCTGGGGATCCTGGTCTTCCACGCCGGCCTGGCGCCCTACCCGGGCGGCTTCGTCACGCTCGACGTGTTCTTCGTGCTCTCCGGGTTCTTGATCACGACCCTGCTGCTGCGCGAGGTGGCCAGGTCCGGCTCGATCGACCTCGTCGCCTTCTACGTCCGCCGAGCGCGCCGCATCCTGCCCGCCGCGACGGTCGCGATCACCGGCACCGTCGTGGCGTCCTACCTGTGGCTGCACCCGCTGGACGCCCGCGACGCAGCCGTGGACGGCGTGTGGGCTGCCCTGTTCGGCGCGAACATCCGGTTCGCGATCGAGGAGACCGACTACTTCACCCAGTCCGACGCACCCTCGCCGCTGCAGCACTTCTGGTCGCTGTCGGTCGAGGAGCAGTTCTACCTGGTGATGCCGGTGGCGCTGCTGGTCGCGGTCGTGGTCGCCGTACGCCTGGCCCGCCGACGAGCAGGTCGGGTCGCGGACGAGACCCGCGCCCGCACCACCGGCATCGTGGTCGTGCTGGCCCTGGCGACGGCGGTGAGCCTCGCCTGGTCGGTGCACGCCTCCACCGCCTCGCCGGAGAGCGCCTACTTCTCGACGTTCACCCGGGTGTGGGAGTTCGGCGCCGGCTCGCTCCTCGCGCTCGCGGCGCCCTGGCTGGCACGTCGGCTCACGCCGCTGCTGCGCAACCTCGTCGCGGTCGGCGGGCTCGGGCTGATCGTGGTCGCGATGTTCACCATCACCACCGACTCGCCGTTCCCGGGCTTGCTGGCGCTGATGCCGGTGGTCGGCACCTGCCTGGTGATCCTCGCCGGCACCGGCCTGGACGACACCCCGCTGCCGCTCGCCCAGCGCGCGCTCGGGGTGCGCCCGCTGCGGGTCATCGGTGACGCCTCCTACTCCCTCTACCTGTGGCACTGGCCGGTCCTCGTCATCGCCGAGCAGCGGCTGCAGCGCGAGCTGACGACGCTCGACCTCGCGGTCGCGCTCACGGTCACGGTCGTCATGACGTGGGCGTCGTACCGCTTCGTCGAGACGCCGTTCCGCAAGGTGGGCACGTCCGGCGGGTCGAGGCCGCGGCCGCGCGGGATGCTGCTCTACCCGGCGGCGGTGTCCGTCGCCGTGGTCTGCTGCCTCGCCGCGACCCACCTCGTCGACCGCCAGCTCACGGGCGACGAGGAAGCCATCGCGGTGACCGACTACGACACCGGCATCGACGGCTCCAAGCTGTCCGACGACCCGGCGGTCGCCCTCGTGCAGGCCTCGGTGCGCGCCGCCGTCGCGGGCCGCGCGATCCCGAGCGACCTGCGCCCCGCGCTCACCGAGCTGAAGGAGGACCGGGCCGACCTGGGCGAGTGTGAATACGTCGGCACGCCGAAGAAGCTCTGCCTGCGGGGCGACCCCGACGGCGACAAGACGCTGGTGGTGCTGGGCAACTCCCACGGCCGGCACTGGATCCCCGCGCTCGACAAGATCACGGAGAAGGCCGGCTGGAAGGCCTACTACCTCGTGAAGTCGCAGTGCACGCCCGTCCGCGTGCAGATGGTGCGTGGCGGGCAGGACTCGCCGTGGCAGGGCTGCCTCGACTTCAACGCCTGGGCCGAGGACCAGATGCGCGAGCTCGCTCCCGATCTCGTCATCGTGTCGACCTCGGGCACTCCCAACGTCGAGGTCGACGGCGAGGTCGTCCGCGACACCGACGGCGTGGTGGCCGAGCTCGGCGACGGCTTCGCCCGGCTCTTCGACGACCTCGCCCCGATCGCCGGTCGTGTCGTCCTGCTCGAGGACGTGCCGCGCCGGCGCCTGTCCCCCGAGCGCTGCCTGCCCGAGCGCGACTCCGACCTCGGCACCTGCCTCAGCGGAACCACGAACCGGGCCGACGCGATCGCGCGGCTGAGCATCGAGAAGGCCGAGGACGCCGGCGTCGACGTCGTGCCGACGCGGCAGTGGTTCTGCGACGACGGCAAGTGCCCTGCGGTCATCAAGGACATGGTCCCCCAGCGCGACGAGGGCCACGTCACCACGACGTACGCCCGGTGGCTGAGCACGCCGCTCGGCCGCGCGTTGGGCCTACTGCCGTCTGGGTAGTCCAGTGGCGAACGGCTGTCCCGGGGGGTAGTCCGTCAGCCCGGCGTGGCGCGCTGGCCGGGCTCGAGGTCGAGCGCGAGGTCGCGGGTCCCCTCGTCGAGCTCGGCCGGGGTGGCACCGTCGATGCCCCATGCGCGGGCGACGGCGGTGTGCACGTCGTTCGTCGCGACGTCGGGGTCCTCCTCGCGCACGGAGCCGACCGAGGAGGCGTCGAAGGGCAGCTCGAGGTGGGCGTGCACGTCGGTGAGCACCTCCCGCAGCCGCGGCGCGTCGTCCACCACGAGCAGCGAGCTGAACAGCCAGGCGTCCTTCACGACCCGCTGGGCGGTGCCGACCAGCTTGACGACGCCGCGGGCGTTGACGCTGTGGGCGCCCGGGCAGTACTCGCCCGGCACCGGCCCCACACCGGCCTCGATCCCGAGACCGCCGAGGGCGCCGGCCATGAGCTCGCCGTAGGCCTGGAAGCGCCGGTCCATGGCGCCGACCGCCTGTGGCTCGTGGCGTACGACGTCGAGGACCAGCGCGTTGCCGGTGTAGGCGACGACCCGCCCCCCGACGGCGCGGACCGCGGTGTCGAACCCCGCGTCCTGCGCCGCCTGCACCGCGGCGGCGTACCCGGGCAGGCGGGTGTCGCGGCGACCGAAGACCACGGCCGGAGCAGCGGGCCGGTAGAGGTGCACGGCCGCCCGGATCGCTCCCTGTGAGGCCCGCCGCAGCAGTGCGTGCGCGACGGCCAGCTCGCCCGACTCGCTCGCGGTCAGCGGCCCGAGGAACACCGTGCTCATGCGGCGATCCTCTCGCGCCCACCAGGACGCACCGCCCGCGCCCCGGCCCTCCCACGACCCTGGCGGCGTACGACATCGACTCGAGGCAGCCGGATGTCGTGTGCCGCCACCCTCGGTGCTGGTGTGCGGTCGCGGCGCCGCCGGGGGTGGTTCAGCGCCGCGACCGCGTCGGGGGTCACTCCGCGGGAGCGACGGGGGTGGTGCGCCGGGGACGCCCGAGGGCCCAGCCGGCCAGCAGGGCCGCGACGGGCACGGCGGCCAGCCCCGTGCTCAGCGCCGTGCTGCCTCCGGTGACGAACAGCGCCGTGACGGACTGCACCTCCGAGGACGTCGACGGTGAGTGGTGGGCGGGGTGGACCGTGGCAAGCCGGCGCGGCAGCGGGCCCCGGCCGGCGAGGACGAACTGGTAGCGCGCCATGACGTTGTGGAAGGACTGCACGCAGGCGAAGAGGCTGCTGAGCAGGAGCACGTTGACGACGGCGCGGCCGCCCCACCGCCCTGCGCCTGATGCACTCCTACGCCGCCTGATGCACTCCTACGCCGAGCTGGCGGTCGGCACGGCCCTGCCGTCGCCGACCTGAGCCCACGTCGCTCAGCCGCCGGCCGTGACGTCCGCGGCCCGGTTCCGGAGCAGCCGCGCGACCTGCCAGACGACGGCGTACGCCACCAACAGCACACCGAGCGACACACCGGCCTGGGCGACCAGCTCGCGCGCGGCGTACTCGGCGACGGCCGAGCGGCTCCACCCGCCGTAGGAGCGGAGATCCTCGGAGGCCTGGGCCGCGACGACCCACGCCCGACCCAGGCTCCACACGAGCGTCACCAGGACGGACACGGCCAGGATCGCGGCGCGGGTCCGTGGCGGGAGCAGCGCGCCCGGCGGCACCGGCCCGGGCGTCTTCGTACGCCACCAGCCCCGGGCCCAGACGGCGATCGCGAGCACTCCCACCGCGTCGCTGAGGAGGTTGAGCTCGCGCGAGTGGGCATAGCCGAGGGCGTCGGTGAGCGCGTCCCAGGCCAGGTGCGTCGCGGCGCCGATCACGAGCGACACGACCACCCAGCAGGCGAGGGCCGGCAGCGAGCGCGCACCACGCAGGTGCGTCCAGCGCATCCGCGCAGCCGCCGCCCGCGGAAGCAGCGCCAGCGTCGGTCGGCGCACCAGGGCGTGGAACACCGCGAACAGCACCAGCCCGATCGCCGGGTCCAGCCACAGCAGCGAGGTGGAGTCGTGGGTGAGGGTGAGGTTGTAGTCGCCCCCGATCCACTGGAGGGAGACGTAGTAGGGCAGGTCCGGCGCCATCGCCCCGCACACGAGGGCCGACGCGACCAGGGGGCCCCGCGACAGCGGGAGGACCGCGGCCGGGTGGACGAGGGTGAACGGCACGGCACGAACCCTAGGTGTGGCGCCTCGTCGGGGCGTCCACCGCCCGCGGCTGGCGATGTGCCGCACCGGCCCGGTGCGACCCGTACCCGCTCCACTCCGTCCTCGTCTCCTCGTAGGACGCGGTCGTCGGTCGGCACCCCGGCCACGGTCGTCGGGAGACCGGGTGTCAGCCGGGCGTGTCGAGGAAGTCGCGGTGACGGACGTACGCGTGCGATCTCATCCGGCGAGGTGTCGTCGGCGGCCGGCTCAGCCCTGGGCCATGTCCACGAAGCGGGAGTAGTGACCCTGGAAGGCGACGGTGAGGTCACGGGTGGGGCCGTTGCGGTGCTTGGCCACGATGAGGTCGGCCTCGCCGGGGCGGGTCGACTCCTTCTCGTAGACATCGTCGCGGTGGAGCAGGATGACCATGTCGGCGTCCTGCTCGAGCGAACCCGACTCGCGCAGGTCGCTCATCATCGGGCGCTTGTCGCCGCGCTGCTCGGGACCACGGTTGAGCTGCGAGAGCGCGATGATCGGCAGCTCGAGCTCCTTGGCGAGGAGCTTGATGTTGCGGGAGAACTCCGAGACCTCGAGCTGACGGGACTCGACCTTCTTGCCCGAGCTCATCAGCTGCATGTAGTCGATGACGATGAGCTTGAGGTCGTGGCGCTGCTTGAGCCGCCGTGCCTTGGCGCGGATCTCCATCATCGTCATGTTGGGGCTGTCGTCGATGAACATCGGCGCGCCGGAGACCTGACCCATCTTGCGGGCGAGCTTCTCCCAGTCGTCGTCGCGCATCGTGCCGTTGCGGATGTGGTTGAGCGGCACCTTCGCCTCCGCGGAGAGCAGGCGCATCATGATCTCCGAGCGCGTCATCTCCAGGCTGAAGAAGCAGCTGGTCAGGTTGTTGTGGATCGACGCCGCCCGGCAGAAGTCGAGGGCGAGGGTCGACTTCCCCATGGCCGGGCGAGCCGCGACGATGATCATCTGGCCGGAGTGCAGGCCGTTGGTGAGGTCGTCGAGGTCGGCGAACCCCGTGGGCACGCCGTAGAGGCCCGCCTCGCGGTTGCCGATGGCCTCGATCTCGTCGAGGACTCCGCTCATGATGTCGCTCAGCGGCGCGTAGTCGACCGCCGCGCGGCGGTCGGTGACCTTGTAGACCTCTGCCTGGGCGTGGTCGACCACGTCGTCGATCTGGCCCTCGCCGGCGTAGCCGAGCTGCGCGATGCGGGTGCCGGCCTCGACCAGGCGCCGCAGGATCGCCTTGTCGCGCACGATCTCGGCGTAGTAGCCCGCATTGGCTGCGATCGGCACGTTGGCCGAGAGCGTGTGGAGGTAGGGGGCGCCGCCGATGCGCTGCAGCTCGCCGCGCTTCTGCAGCTCCGCGGCCACCGTGATCGGGTCGGCCGGCTCACCCCGGCCGTAGAGGTCGATGACCGCGTCGTGGATCACCTCGTGGGCGGGCCGGTAGTAGTCGACGCCCTTGATCACGTCGACGACGTCGGCGATGGCGTCCTTGGACAGCAGCATCGATCCGAGCACGCTCTGCTCTGCCGCGTTGTCCTGGGGAGGCGTGCGGTCGCCGGCCGAGCGCGGCGACTCGCCGGGCTCGTAGGCCGCGGGGCCGTCGCCCCACGCCTCGTCGGTGTCCCCCTCGAAAGCGACGCTCACGCCACGCTCCTCACTCTCTGTGCGTCCGCGACCCGCTGGCCACGAGACTAGGGACGACCACCGACATTCCCACCGGCAGTCGCACCGACATCCCCAGTGACATCCCGACCGACGTCCGTGTGCTGTCCGCGCGAGACCGTACGTGGTGCGCGGGGTGTCTGGGAAGCCGACGAGGACGAGTTATCCACAGGCCTTGTGGACAAGCTGGGCACTCTCGTGGACGACACGCTCGCGGACCTGTACACAGCGTGGAGCAACCTGTGGACAGGATTCGGACGAGCCGCGGCAAAGGCCGTCTGACCTGCGACAACGTCGTGCACACACTGTGGAGAGAACTTCGTCATCGCAAATCTCGTTCACCTGTCCGACATCTGGAAGTTGCCGGTTGCTTTGTCGACACGCGGCCGTGATCGTCGACACGGCCTGCTCATCCACACCACCATTCACAGGTTGATCCGATCGGTCCATGGACAGCGGGATCGGGTCCTTGGTAGGACGCGCCCGACGTCGTGTCGGCGCTCGTTCCTAGGGTGGGCGGTGTGAAGCCGGTCGACCGCGAGATCCTGCGCCTGGCGGTCCCGGCGTTCCTCGCGCTGGTCGCCGAGCCGATGTTCCTGCTCTCCGACGCCGCCATCGTCGGCCACCTCGGCACCCCCGAGCTCGCCGGGCTCGGCGTGGCCGCGGTGGTCCTCCAGACCGTGGTCGGCCTGTGCGTCTTCCTCGCCTACGGCACCACCGCCAGCGTCGCCCGGCACCTCGGCGCAGGTGACACCCGCGCGGCCCTCGCCCAGGGCGTCGACGGGGTCTGGCTCGCCGTCCTCATCGGGACGATCGCCACGATCGGCGGTGTGGTGCTCACCCCGTCGCTCGTCGGGGTCTTCGACACCGGCGCCGAGGTCGCCGACCACGCCGAGACCTACCTCGCCATCGCCTTCCTCGGCACCACGCCACTGCTCGTCATGCTCGCCGCGACCGGCGTGCTCCGCGGCCTGCAGGACACGCGTACGCCTCTCTACGTCGCCGTCGCCGGCAACGGCCTCAACATCGTGCTCAACGTCGTCCTCGTCTACGGCCTCGGCATCGGCATCGCCGGCTCGGCGATCGGGTCGGTGATCGCGCAGGTGCTCTCGGCCGTCTGGCTGGTCGCCGTCGTCGTGCGGGCCGCCCGCGCGCACGACGCGCCGCTGTCCCCCGACCCGAGCGGCATCCGCGCGGCGGCGCACGCCGCCGTCGCCCTCGTCGTCCGCACCCTGGCCCTGCGCGCGTGCCTGCTCGTCGGGACCTACGCCGTGACCCGCGTCGCCACCGAGGGCACCGACGTCACCATCGCCACCCACCAGATCGCGATCACGCTGTGGAGCTTCCTCGCCTTCGCCCTCGACGCCATCGCGATCGCCGCCCAGGCCCTGACCGGGCGAGCCCTGGGCAGCGGCGACATCGACGGGACCCGACGACTCACCCGGCGTATGGTGCAGTGGGGGTGGGGCAGCGGGATCGTCGCCGGAGCCGCGCTGGCGGCCGTCTCCCCCGTCATCGGCGCACTGTTCACCACCGACCCGGAGGTGCGCTCCCTGCTCGTCCCCGTCCTGCTCGTGGCGGCCCTCGGCCAGCCCCTCGCAGGGGTCGTGTTCGTGCTCGACGGCGTCCTCATCGGCGCGGGAGACGGCACCTACCTCGCCTGGGCCGGGCTCGTGGTGCTGGCGGCGTACGCCCCCGCCGCGCTCTGGGCCGCCACGCTCCCCCACGGGCTGGTCGCGGTCTGGGTCGCGATGGCCTTCGTCTTCATGGGGGCGCGAGGCGCGCTCCTGGTCCATCGCGCCCGCAGCGAGCGCTGGATGGTGACCGGAGCCACGCTCGCTCGTTGAGCCTCCTGAGCACGACGTCACGCCTCGGGAGGGCCGATGAGCACGCACCACGCACGACCACGCACCGGACCGAGGTGGGCGCTCGGCGCCCTGGTCGCCCTGGCCGCCGCCGGTCTGGGGCCGGTCGCCGCCGCTGCGCCGGCGGCCGCCGCGCCCGGGTGCCTCGACGAGACGCCTCCGTCGCTGATCCAGGACGGGTGCGACGACTCGACGCCTCCCGACACCACCCTGACCGCCAGCGTGGCGCCCCACGCCGCCGGTCTCGTCACCACCGACACGATCACCTTTACCCTCGGCCACGTCGTCACCGACGATGATGCGGGCCCGTTCGGCTTCGAGTGTCGGCTGACCGGAACGCCGGCGGCCTACGACTGGCAGGCCTGCCCCGACACCGTGACCGTCGCCGGGCTGCCCGACGCCGCGCCGCACGCGTACGTCTTCGAGGCGCGCGCCGTCGACCTCGGCGACCGGGCGATCAACCCCGACGCCCCGCTCGGGCCGGGCACGGTCGCGGACACCCCCGACCACGACGCCACCCCTGCCGCGTTCTCCTGGGGGCAGGACACGAAGGCGCCGTTCGTGTTCGTGACCGGCACGTCCTACGACCAGCTCACCCCGACGCAGCCGGTCGTGACGGGCGACGCAGTGCCGATCCGGCTCAACAGCAACGAGCCGGGCGCCACCTTCGAGTGCGCCGACAACGAGCGTCCGGTCAGCTGCTCTCCCGGCACGTGGCAGCTCACCGGCGCCCGGGCCGGCCGGCACTCCTTCACCGCCCGCGCCGTCGACGCCGCCGGCAACGCGAGCGCCTGGTCCGAGCCGATCGAGTTCTTCGTGCCGCGCAACATCGCGCGCGCGAAGGGCTGGACGAAGGTGCGCGACCCGGGCCACTTCCGCGGCGACGCCCTGCGCGCCACCACGCGCGGCGCCCGGATCGTGCTGCCGCGCACCCGGGTCGGTGAGCTCCGGCTGATGGCCGCGACCAGCCCGGGGTCGGGCAAGGTGCGGGTGCGCGTGGGCAAGCGGGCCTGGCACGTCGTCGACCTCGCCGGCCCCCGGACGGCGATGACGCAGATCGTGGTGATCGACCGCTACTCCGGGATGCGCACCGGCCGGATCGTCATCGAGTCGCTCGGCAGCAAGCCCGTGGTGGTCGATGCGGTCGTCGCCCGGCCCAACCGGTTCCCGCCGGCGCACCGCGCCGCAGGACACGAGCGGTCCCAGGCTCCGGCCCGCCACCTGCGGTCGTACGCCGGAACGTAGACGCGGCCGGCCCCGTCACACCGACCATGAGCGCCCTTCGACCCTGCCTCGTCCTCGCTGCCACCCTCCTGTCCGTGACGGCGTGCGCCGGAGGCGCTGACCGCCCGAGCACCCCGGACGAGTCGGCCGTGCAGCAGACCCCGGCGAGCAGCAGTCCGGCGCCCGGTGAGGGCTCCGAGGAGACCACCCGCGCCGTGGCGGACCTGGCTGCCTCGCTCGACGTCGACACCGGCGACGTCGAGGTGGTCTCGGTCGAGCAGGTCACCTGGCGCGACGGCAGCCGTGGGTGCGCCGAGCCCGGGGAGATGTACACCCAGGCACTCGTCGACGGGTCCCGCATCACGCTCCGCGTCGAGGACACCGACTACGAGTACCACGCGGGCGGGTCCGAGCCACCTGCCCTGTGCGACGAGCCCACCCAGTAGGAACCACGTCCCGCAGACGACGAACGGCCCGCCACCTCCGAGGAGGGGCGGGCCGTCCGACTCAGACGTCGGGCGCGATCAGGCCGGGACGACGTTGAGGGCCACCGTGGCGGACACCTCGTCGTGCAGCTTGATCGACACCTCGTGGGCGCCGAGCGTCTTGATCGGGTTGACCACGACGATCGTGCGGCGGTCGACCTTCTCGCCCGAGATCTCGGTGATCGCGTCGGCGATCTCCGCGGTGGTGACGGCGCCGAACAGGCGACCGGCCTCACCGGCGCGGACCTTCACGTTGACCGCGTTGGCCTCGAGCTTGGTCTTGATCTCTGCGGCGTGGCTCTCGTCGCGAGCCGCGCGGGAGGCCCGGGCGGACTTGATCGACTCGATGGTCTTCTCGCCGCCGCGGCTCCACTTGATGCCGAGACCGCGGGGGACGAGGTAGTTGCGGCCGTAGCCGTCCTTGACCTCGACCACGTCGCCGGGGGCACCGAGGCCGTCGACCTCCTGGGTCAGGATGAGCTTCATGTTCCGTGCTCCTCTCAGCGACCGGTGGACGTGTAGGGCAGCAGAGCCAGCTCGCGCGCGTTCTTGACGGCGATGGCCACGTCGCGCTGGTGCTGGACGCAGTTGCCGGTCACGCGACGGGCGCGGATCTTGCCACGGTCGGAGATGAACTTGCGGAGGAGCGTGGTGTCCTTGTAGTCGACACCGGTCGCCTTCTCCTTGCAGAACTGGCAAACCTTCTTCTTGGGCTTGCGCAGAATTGCCTTGGCCATTGTGGTGCTCCCTTTCAGTGAGCCCGGCCCTGAAGGCAATCAGGGACGGAATGGAATGAATGTGTTGCTGGTCTTCTGGATCAGCGGCTCAGAAGGGCGGCTCGTCGTTGCCGCCGTTGACCCCGGGCGTGGCCCACGGGTCGTTGGGCGGCGCGGACTGACCGCCACCTTGCGACTGGCCACCCTGGGGCTGACCACCCTGGGACTGGCCGCCCCAGCTGCCGCCACCCTGCGCGGGCGCGGGGCTGGCCCACGGGTCGTCGGCCGGAGCGGACTGCTGCCCGCCACCGCCACCGCCCGAGTAGCCACCGCCGCCGCCGGAGTAGCCGCCACCGCCGCCGGACCGGGTCGTCTTGGTGACCTTGGCCGATGCGGAGCGCAGCGACGGGCCGACCTCCTCGACGTCGATCTCGAAGACGGTGCGCTTCTCACCCTCGCGGGTCTCGTACTGGCGTGACTTGAGGCGACCCTGGACGATCACGCGCATGCCCCGCTGGAGGGACTCGGCGACGTTCTCCGCAGCCTGACGCCACACCGCGCAGGAGAGGAACAGCGTGTCCCCGTCCTTCCACTCGTTGGTCTGACGGTCGAAGGTGCGCGGCGTCGACGCGATCCGGAAGTTGGCCACGGGTGCCCCCGAGGGGGTGAAGCGCAGCTCCGGGTCGTCGACGAGGTTGCCGATCACGGTGATGGTGGTCTCGCCTGCCATGTCAGGGTCTCCTCAGAATGTCCTGCTGCTGTGCCGAATGATCCGGGTTGCTCCCGGTGTGCCACCCATCAAACAGGCAGCGACCGACAGCTGGAAGGTTCTCTCCACAGATGCCCGCGAGGGCGATCAGTGGGCGTCGGGACGCATGACCTTCGTGCGCAGGATCGACTCGTTCAGCGTGAGCTGGCGGTCGAACTCCTTGACCGTCTCGGGCGTGGCCGTCAGGTTGACGACGGCGTAGATGCCCTCGGCGTTCTTCTTGATCTCGTAGGCCATCCGACGACGACCCCACACGTCGAGCGACTCGATCGAGCCACCGTCCTTGCGGATCACGTTGAGGTACTTGTCGAGCGACGGCTCGACCGTGCGCTCGTCGAGACTCGGGTCGAGGATGACCATCACTTCATAGGCACGCATAGCGGTCTCCACCTCCTCTGGGCTAGAGCGGCCACGGGCTTTCCGTGGCAGGAGGACTGTGCGTATGCGGCGAGCGATCGATTCGCGCGCCGCGGGTGCTGCAGGTCGCCCGGAGGCAACCGGGAGAGGTTACCAGCGACGCGAGCGCGTGCCGGAATCGTCGTACGCCGTCCCGGGCTCGTCCGCGCGTCGAGCGGAGCTGTGCACCCGAGTCTCCCGCTTCGCGCCCCAGATCTCGGGTACGAAGCGGGGGAGTCACCGGATATCCGGAGACTCCAGCGACGAGCGAGCGTCTCAGTCGGCCGAGCGGCGCAGGTACGACAGCGCGGTGCCGGCGATGGTGGCGAGCAGGGCGAGCCAGAAGCCGATGCCGTGGCCCTGGTCGATGCCGTCGCACACCCCGGTGATGCCGAGGTCGTCGCACCCGCCGCCGGGGAAGACGAAGAACGCGACAAGGGTGCAGAGCAGGGCGCCGCCGAAGAGCCCCAGCACCGTCAGGCGCACGGGAACGGGCAGGGTGACGCCCAGGATCTTCGCGACCAGGACGCCGGCCCCCGCCAGCGCGAGCAGGGCACCGAACCACCCGAAGAAGCCGCCGTCCCAGGCGTTGCCCGAGCCGCCGCTGGAGACACCCATGAACTTGATCGAGACGGTGTAGTAGGGCATCAACGAGGCGAGAAGCGCCACGACGCCGGCGCCGATGATGCCGAGGTCGAGCGGGTTGCCCGCCTTGAGCGTCTCGGCGGCACGGCTGGCCTGGGCGCCGTAGTCGGGTCCGGCCGGCTTCTTGGACTCCGGGGTGGGCTCCGGCGTGGGCTCGGCTCCGGGCGTGGCGTCAGACATGGGTGTTTCCCCTTCGGCAGTTCGACCGACCACGGCGACATCAAGCTCTACGACCCCTCCGTCATCTGCGCCTGACCGCGGCCCGGCCGAGGCCTGTGGACGGCGTCGGCGCGCCCGGCACCCGCCGGGCTAGCGTCGCCGGGTGCGATCGGGAGCCACCAGGCGGACCGCCACCGTCGTGGCGGGGCGCTACCGGCTGCTCGACCAGGTCGGGTCCGGCGGCATGGGCTCGGTCTGGCGGGCCTATGACGTCCGCACCCGCCGCCACGTCGCGGTGAAGGTGCTCGGCCAGCACGGCGCGGCGGTGCTGGCGCGGTTCGTGCGCGAGCAAGCGATCCGGGTGCGTCACCCGCACGTCGTGGCACCTCACGGCTGGGCCGCGGAGGACGACCTCGTGGTCCTCGCGATGGACCTGGTGTCGGGGGGCTCGGTGGCCGACCTGGTGCGCGAGCACGGTCCGCTCGACGCCGGGACGGCCGGCCTGCTGCTCGAGCAGCTGCTCCTCGGCCTGGCGGCCGTGCACGGCGCGGGGCTCGTCCACCGCGACGTCAAGCCCGCCAACCTGCTGCTCGAGGCCACCGGGGACGGCCCGCCGCACCTGCGGATCGGTGACTTCGGGGTGGCCGCGCCGGTCGCGGACCGCCGGTTCACCACGGTGCCGGGTGCCATCGGCACCGACGGCTACATGGCTCCCGAGCAGGCGCGGGGCGCGCTCCCGGAGCCCACGCAGGACCTGTACGCCGTGGGCCGGGTGGCGCTGCAGATGGTGACCGGACTGCCTCCGTCGCGCCAGCGGGAGGTCCCGTCCCACCCGTTGCGGCCGCTCGTCGAGCGGCTGCTGGTCGAGGACCCCGCGCAGCGGCTGGCCACCGCGGACGCGGCCCTGCGGCTGCTGCGCCGGCTGCCGCTGCCGGCGCCCGAGGGCCCACGCGTGCCCGACCGCCTCGGACCGCCGCCGCCGGCTCGGCGCACGCCTCGCAGCAGGGCGCGCGACCGGGGCGCCGACCGGGCCGTCGACTGGGGCGGGTGGGCCGCCGTCGTCGGCCTGGTGACGGTCGTCGTCGCGTGTCTGTGCCTGCTCCTAGGGTGGAGGCCATGAGCACCGCGACCTCCCCCGCCTCTCCCTCCCCGGCCATCGGCGCCCACGTCGAGCAGACCGACCCGATCGCCGAGGCGGTGGCGCGGGAGACGTCGCTGGTGCAGTTCTTCCTCGGCGACCCGCAGGGCTACCAGGGACCCGAGGTCCGCTTCGAGGGCGGTGCGGCCGCGCTGCGGGCGGCCGCCGACGAGGCCGGGGTCGACCTCTACGTCCACGCCCCCTACATCGTCAACGTCGCCACGACCAACAACCGCATCCGGATCCCCAGCCGCAAGCTGCTCCAGCAGCACATGGACGCAGCGGCCGAGATCGGCGCGAAGGGACTGATCGTCCACGGCGGCCACGTCAACAAGGACGACGACCCGGCCGTCGGGTTCGACAACTGGCGCAAGGCCATCGAGGCGACCGATATCAAGGTCCCGCTGCTCATCGAGAACACCGCCGGTGGCGACAACGCCATGGCCCGCCGCCTCGACCGCATCGCCGGGGTGTGGGAGGCCATCTCGTCGGCCGAGGGATCGGACCAGGTCGGCTTCTGCCTCGACACCTGCCACGCCTGGGCGGGAGGCATCGCGCTCGGCGACGCGGTCGAGAAGATCCGCCAGATCACCGGCCGCATCGACCTGGTGCACGCCAACGACTCCCGCGACGACTTCGACTCCGGCGCCGACCGCCACACCAGCTTCGGGCAGGGACACCTGCCCGCCGACGAGTTCGCCGGGATCGTGCGCGAGGCCGGCGCTCCGGTCATCTGCGAGACCCCGGGCGGCGCGGCCGAGCACCTCGCCGACTTCGCCTGGCTCCGCGAGCGCCTCTGAAGGAGCTGCCAAGAAAGTCCTGACGCGAGGCAACCAAACACGGACCTGGTGCGTCTGTACCCGTGAAGGGACCAGACACGCACGGGGGTCGTGTCTGGTCCCTTGTACCGTGGCGTGGGTGACGACCCCCCTGACGCTCCGCCCGATCTCCGCGCAGGAGCACCGCGACTTCATCGCCGGCCGGTCGTCCGCCAGCTTCCTGCAGACCCCCGGCTGGGCCAGCGTGAAGGCCGAGTGGAGGGCCGAGTCGATCGGGTGGGTCCGAGACGGCGAGCTCGTCGGCGCCGGACTGGTGCTCTACCGCCAGCTGCCCAAGGTCAGGCGCTACCTCGCCTACCTCCCCGAGGGACCGGTGATCGACTGGTCCGGCGACGACCTCGAGGCCTGGCTGGCACCGATGGTCGCCCACCTGAGGAGGCAGGGCGCCTTCGCCGTCCGGATGGGCCCGCCCGTGGTGACCCGACGCTGGTCGGCCGAGCAGGTCAAGGCCGGCATCGCCGACCCGTCGGTGCGGCGCCTCGGCGACGTACCTCCCCTCGAGCGCACCCGCGAGGGCGCCGGGGTGATCGCCCAGCTCCTCGAGCTGGGATGGCAGCAGCAGTCGGCCGAGGGTGGCTTCACGGCCGGTCAGCCGCAGTTCAACTTCCAGGTCCCGCTGGTCGACGAGGACGGCGCGCCCCGCACCGAGGCCGACGTGCTGTCGGGCATGAACCAGCTGTGGCGCCGCAACATCAAGAAGGCCGACAAGGCCGGCGTCGAGGTCACCCGCGGCGAGCGCGCCGACCTCAAGGCGTTCCACGACCTGTACGTCCACACCGCCGAGCGCGACCACTTCACGCCGCGGCCACTGTCCTACTTCCAGACGATGTACGACGCCCTGGCCGCGGAGGACCCGGACCGGATCCAGCTGTGGCTGGCCCGTCACGAGAGCGACCTGGTCGCCGCCACGATCGCGATCCGGGTCGGCACCCACGCCTGGTACTCCTACGGCGCCTCGTCGACCGAGAAGCGCGACGTGCGCGGCTCCAACGCCGTGCAGTGGGCGATGGTCCGCCACGCGATGGCGGCCGGCGCCCACGTCTACGACCTGCGCGGCATCACCGAGACCCTCGATGCCGAGGACTCCCACGTCGGGCTCATCCAGTTCAAGGTCGGCACCGGTGGACAGGCCGTGGAGCACGCCGGCGAGTGGGACCTGCCGGTCAACCGGGCGATCTACAAGGCGTTCCAGCTCTACCTGGCGCGGCGGGGGTGACGATCCGATGAGCCTCACCCTCTCCGTGGACGGCGACCGGTGGCGCAGCCACCTCCTGACGACCGTGCGTGCGCACCCGGGGATCGTCCCGGTCGCCAAGGGCAACGGCTACGGCCTCGGCGTCGGGCGCCTCGCGCGTCGCGCCCAGTGGCTCGCCGACCGGGCACCCGAGACCGGTGCCAGCCTCGACACCCTGGCCGTCGGCACCTACGACGAGCTCGGCGAGGCCGCCACCCGATATGCCGGGGACCTGCTCGTGCTCACCCCGTGGCGCCCGTTCGGTGCCGCCCTCGAGATCGACGAGCGCACTGCCACGCGCGTCGTCCACACCGTCAGCCGGCCCGAGGACCTGGCCGCCCTGCGCGAGCGGGATCCCGACGCCCGCTTCGTGCTCGAGCAGCTCACCTCCATGCTGCGGCACGGCATGACCCGCCGCGAGCTCACGGCAGCGGCCGAGATCGTCGGACGGGGCCGCAGCGGCCTGCGCGGGGTAGCGATGCACCTGCCCCTCAACACCACCTCCCACCTCGGCGAGGTGAGCCGGCTGATCAACGAGGTGGTCGCCTCCGGCCTGCCGACCCGCACGGTCTTCGTCTCGCACCTGACCCGCAGCGAGCTCGAGCGGCTGGCCACCACCTACCCGGACTTCACGGTGCGCCCGCGCATGGGCACCGACCTGTGGCTCGGCGACCGGGGTGCCCTCCGGGTCACCGCGACCGTGCTCGACGTCCATGCCGTCGAGAGGGGCGACACCTTCGGCTACCGCGGTCGCAGCGTGCCCAAGAGCGGGCACATCGTCGTCGTCAGTGGCGGCACCGCCCACGGGATCGGGCTCGAGGCCCCGACGGGCGACCAGTCGCTGAAGGCCCGGGCCGCGACTCTCGCACGGGGAGGCCTCGACGCGGTCGGCTTCGTGCGCTCACCGTTCTCCATCGACGGCAAGCAGCGCCTCTTCGCCGAGCCCCCGCACATGCAGGCCTCGATGCTGTTCGTCCCCTCAGGCGCGCGCGTCCCGCGCGTCGGCGAGGACATCGACGTCCGGGTGCGGTTCACCGCGACCGACGTCGACCGCGTGGTCGTCGGCTGAGGCGGCGTCGCGGAGGACCGCGACCACCAGCCAGAGGACCCCGGCCAGCCGCAGCGCGACGGCCAGCCAGGAAGCGCGGGCGTCGCCCGGGATGGTCGGCTCGAGCGCCAGGCCGACGAACCACCCGGTGATCGCCCAGCTGAGCAGCGCCAGGCCCTGCCACACGAGCAGGTCGCGCCAGCGTCGTACGGCGATCGCGGCCAGCGGCAGCAGCAGGAGGTCGTGCTCGGGTGGCACCGACGGCGCGACGACGAGGGCCGCGGCCAGCAGCACCAGCCCGGCGCGGGCACACGTGATCACGCTCGGACGGCCCGCCCGCCGGACCAGCCACCAGCTCACCGCGCAGGCCGAGGCGAGCACCAGCAGCTGGGCGACCGTGCGCGTCGAGGGCGACCACCGCAGCCCGGCCTGCTGGAGCAGCAGCCAGACCGACCCGATGTCGGGATCGTCGACCGACCCGCGCCCCGGGAGGGTCACGACGACGTACGCCGCTGCCGCGGCCAGCACCGCGTCGAAGCGGTCGCGCATCCGTCCGCCGACGGCCACGACGCCGACGAAGGCGAGGGCGACCGGCAGCGCGAAGGCCGCACCGACCCCGGCACCGATCCCGGCCAGCCAGCCGCGCCCCGACGTCCAGCCCCACAGCAGCACGGCGACCCCGACCGCGGCGACCAGGTCCCACGAGAGCCAGTGGACGAGCAGGACCGGGCTCATCGCCCAACCCGCCGCCGCCCAGGGCCGGCGGTCGTCGACGCGGACCAGGAGGCACGTGGCGAGCAGGGCGAGGAGGCCGAGCAGGACGCCCAGGCCGGCGGTCGTGGCCACGGTGCCCGACCCCGGGAAGAGGTCGGTGAGGCGCTGCAGCCAGGTCGCGACGTGCGGCGGGGTGGCGGCATCGACCGAGGTCCCGGCGAGGTCGCTCCAGCACAGCTGGGCATAGGGCTGGTGGTCGCGGGACCAGCCCGACGGCACGCAGGCGGACTTGCTCACCATGCCGGCGGCCAGCACGGCAGCGGTCGCGCCGAGCAGCGCACGCTGCGGGCTCCACCACCGGTGCCCCGCCGAGTGCTCCCCGACCGGACCTCCGAGGACCTCGGACATGGCGGCGGCGACGCCGTCGGTGCGGGTCGGCGCCTCGCGCCTGCCCAGCGGCTGGTCCGGGACGTGGTCCGGGAGCTGGTCCACCAGCGTCCTCAGGGACGCACGCCCAGCGGCGCGTCCCGCAGCTGGGATCGGCCGGTCGGTGTCGCCGGCGGTGTCTCGGTCGGCACCGGTGTCTCCGTGGGCACCGGTGTCTCCGTGGGCACGGGCGTCTCGGTCGGGACCGGGGTCTCCGTGGGGGTCTGGGTCGGGGTCTCGGTCGGTGTCTGCGTGGGCTGGGGCTCGATGGTCGCCGTCGGCGTCCGGGTCGGCGTCCGGGTCGGCTGGGACGCCGGCGGGGGCGGCGGGGGCGGGGTGTACTCGTGCCCGCTCGTGGGTGCGTCGCCGTCGAGGAAGACCGGCTCCGGGAAGTCCTCGACCTCCTTGCCCTCCATCACCCGCTGCATGATCGCGGTCCACGTCTTGGCGGGGTAGTTGCCGCCGAAGTACCCCGAACGGCCGTCCGAGCTCGTCGGCAGCCACAGGTCGGCGCCGTCGGGACGCGTCGCGTCGAGCGACTCACGGCCCTTGCCGCGGACGTACATCACCGCGGTCGAGATCTGCGGGGTCATCCCGACGAACCACGACGAGGAGACCCCGTCGTCGTCGTTGGTCGCCGTGCCGGTCTTGCCCGCTGCGGGGCGCTCGAGCGCCAGCGCGGCGGTGCCGGAGCCGGAGGTCACGACCTTCTGCAGGGCGTACGTCACGTCGGAGGCGATGTCGGTGTCGACGGTCTGCTTGCTGCGCTTCTTCGCCTCGTAGAGCACCTCCCCGCTCTTGTCGACGACCTTCTGCACGACGTGCACGTCGTTGCGGGTGCCGCCGTTGGCCAAGGTGGCGTAGGCGTTGGCCATGTTGATCGGGCTGACCTGCGCGGTGCCCAGGGTGACGCCGATGTTCTGCTGGAAGTCGATGGAGCGCCGGGGGATGCCCCAGCCGGCGCCGTCGTTGCCCGGGATGCCGAGGTCCTCGGCGGCCTGGATGACCTTCTGGGGCCCGTTGTCCATCGCGTCCACCATGTCGACGAACGCGGTGTTGATGGAGTTCTCGGTGGCGGTGAGCATCGAGACGGCCGAGCCGTAGTCCTGGTCGCCCTGGTTGCCGAACTCCGTGCCGGCGATGTCGATGGGGCTGTTGCCCTCGAAGGTGTCGTTGAGGGAGAAGCCGTCGCGGATCGCGGCGACGTCGGTCGCGGCCTTCATCGTCGAGCCCGCCATGCCGCCGGCGACGGCCCAGTTGATCTGGGACTTCAGGTAGTCCTGGCCGCCGTAGAACCCGAGCAGCTCACCGTTCTGCGTGTCGACGGTGGCGGCTCCGATGTGGAGGTCGTCGTCGCCGGCCGGGCCGGGCATGCCGGCGTCGGGCCGGATCTCGTCGACCGCCGACTCCACGTCTGACATCACCGCGGGGTCGAACGTCGTGGTGATCCGCAGACCGCCGCCGTCGATCTGGTCCTCGGTGGCGATGCCGCGCGCCAGGATCTCCTGCTTGACCAGGGCGAGCATGTGGCCCTTCTGGCCGCCGAACTGGCTCTGCGCGGCGATCTTGGGGAACTTCGGCAGCTTCTTGACGGCCTGGTCGCGCTCCTCGGTGGTGATGGTGCCCATCTCGAGCATGCTGTTGAGGACGTAGGCATAGCGGCCGCGGAGGTCCTCCTTGGCCTCCTTGCCGTTGGCCGGGTCGAACCTCGAGGGGTTGTTGAGCACGGTCGCGAGCACGGCCGACTGGCGCAGGTTGAGCGCGCTGGCGGGCTTGTCGAAGTACGCCTTCGACGCGGCCTGCACGCCGTAGGCCCCGCGACCGAAGTAGATGGTGTTGAGGTAGCCCTCGAGCACCTCGTTCTTGCTGAGCTGCTGCTGGATCTTCAGCGAGACGACGGCCTCGCGGATCTTGCGCTTGTAGCTCTGCTCGCTCGTGAGGTAGAGGATC
Source organism: Nocardioides hwasunensis (assembly GCF_014779665.1). Classification (GTDB taxonomy): domain Bacteria; phylum Actinomycetota; class Actinomycetes; order Propionibacteriales; family Nocardioidaceae; genus Nocardioides; species Nocardioides hwasunensis. The sequence goes on from NZ_JACXYY010000007.1 coordinate 89,130, forward strand.
TTGACGTACTGCTGGGTGATCGTGGACGCACCCTGGCGCGCATTGCCGGCGGCGTTGGAGAACAGTGCGCGCAGGATGCCCTTGGGGTCGATGCCCTTGTCGGTCCAGAACGTCTGGTTCTCCGCGGCGACCACCGAGTCCTTGAGGAACTGGGGCATGGTGTCGAGCGGGATCGACTCGCGGTTCTGGTCGTCGTAGTAGGTGCCGAGCTGCTGCTCGCCGTCGCGGTAGTAGACGAACGTGGTCTGGGCCTCGAAGGCGGAGTTGGGCGTCGGGATGCTGATGGCCTGGTAGAGCACGACCACGACACCGCCGAGGACGAGGGCGCCGACCACGCCCAGGACCGCGAGGACCTTCGCGACCTTGGCAAGTCGTTGCCGGGCGGTTCGGCGGGGCTTGGGTCGTCGGGTCTGTGCCGGCCCCGAGGCCCTCCTCTTCGCAGTCACCGGACAAGCGTACGAGGGACCGCGCAGGTTCCCTGATTCGTCACTGGCGGATATATCGGTACGATAGGTCGCGTGGCACGCCGTGGAGACACCATCGAGCTCGCAGTCCTCGGACTGCTGCACGAGGGACCCATGCACGGCTACGAGCTCCGCAAGCGGCTCAACCTGATGCTCGGATGGGGGCGCGTGCTCTCCTACGGCTCGCTCTACCCCGCCCTCAAGAAGATGCTGCGTGCCAACCTCATCACCGAGGTCGCCGACACCACCACCCCGGTCACCCGCCGTCCGCGCATCACCTACGAGGTCACCGAGGCCGGCAACGACCACTTCCAGCGGCTCATGTCGGAGGTCGGTCCCACCGCGTGGGAGGACGACAACTTCGACATCCGGTTCGCGTTCTTCTCCTCCACCGACATGGAGATCCGCCTCCGCGTGCTGGAGGGACGTCGCTCGCGCCTGCAGGAGCGACTCGCCCGCGTGCAGGGCGAGCTCGAGCGCACCCAGGCCGAGGTCAACCGCTACGCCGCCGAGCTCCAGCGCCACGGCGTGGAGTCCGTCGAGCGCGAGGTCCGGTGGCTCTCCGAGCTCATCCGCGCCGAGCGGGACGACGAGTCGGCGACACCGTCCACGACACAGGCCGCGACACAGCCCGCCGCACCTCGGGCCACCACGAACGACTGATGCACCGCACCAGCCAGCAACCAGCCAGCACCACGCCAGCCAGAGACAGCAACGAGAAGGAGACCCCCATGGGTTCGGTACGAGTAGGGATCGTGGGAGTCGGCAACTGCGCCACCTCCCTCGTCCAGGGCGTTGAGTACTACAAGGACGCGGACCCGACCGGGACCGTCCCCGGCCTCATGCACGTGAAGTTCGGCGACTACCACGTCAAGGACGTCCAGTTCGCCGTCGCGTTCGACGTCGACGACAAGAAGGTCGGCAAGGACCTCTCCGAGGCCATCAACGCCTCGGAGAACAACACCATCAAGATCGCCGACGTGCCGACCCTCGGTGTCGAGGTCCAGCGCGGCCCGACGCTCGACGGCCTCGGCAAGTACTACCGCCAGACCATCGAGGAGTCGGCCGCCGAGCCGGTCGACGTCGTCCAGGCGCTCAAGGACGCCGAGGTCGACGTCCTCGTGTGCTACCTCCCCGTGGGCTCCGAGCAGGCCGCCAAGTTCTACGCCCAGTGCGCGATCGACGCCGGCGTCGGCTTCGTCAACGCCCTGCCCGTCTTCATCGCCTCCGACCCCGAGTGGGCCAAGAAGTTCGAGGACGCCGGCGTCCCGATCGTCGGTGACGACATCAAGAGCCAGATCGGCGCGACCATCACCCACCGCGTGATGGCCAAGCTGTTCGAGGACCGCGGCGTCGCGCTGGACCGCACCTACCAGCTCAACGTCGGCGGCAACATGGACTTCAAGAACATGCTCGAGCGCGAGCGCCTGGAGTCCAAGAAGGTCTCCAAGACCCAGGCCGTGACGTCCAACCTCACCGGCGAGCTCGCCGACAAGATCGACAGCCGCAACGTGCACATCGGCCCGTCCGACTACGTCGCGTGGCTCGACGACCGCAAGTGGGCCTACGTCCGCCTCGAGGGTCGCGCGTTCGGTGACGTCCCGCTCAACCTCGAGTACAAGCTCGAGGTCTGGGACTCCCCGAACTCCGCCGGCATCATCATCGACGCCGTCCGCGCCGCGAAGATCGCCATGGACCGCAGCGTCGGTGGCCCGATCATCCCGGCCTCGACATACCTGATGAAGTCCCCGCCGGTGCAGATGCCGGACGACCTCGGCCGCGCCGAGCTCGAGAAGTTCATCGCCGGCGAGTGACCTGATCGCCTCCTCGGCACCGCTGTAACGCCGGGTTAGCGGCTGTACCCACCCTGATGTATCGGGGTGGGTACAAGCACTAACCCGGCGTTACATGCATGTGGGGCCGGCGCCGATCGGCGGGGAGTACGCCGCTCAGGAGGAGCGGGCGGCCCACCAGGCACGCAGCGCGGCCTCGGCCTGCTCGGCGGTCCTCGGCCCCTCGTCCATCCGGAGCTCGAGCAGGAACGCGTAGGCCTCGCCCACCTCGCGGCCGGGCCCGATACCGAGGATGCCCATGATCTGGTTGCCGTCGAGGTCGGGCCGGATCGAGGCGAGCTCCTCCTCCTCGCCCAGCCGGGCGATGCGCTCCTCCAGCGAGTCGTAGGTGCGGCGCAGGCGGTCGGCCTTGCGCTGGTTGCGGGTGGTGCAGTCGGCGCGCGTGAGGATGTGCAGCCGCTCGAGCTGGTCGCCCGCGTCGCGGACGTAGCGGCGTACGGCACTGTCGGTCCACTCGCCCGACCCGTAGCCGTGGAAGCGCAGGTGCAGCTCGACCAGCCGGGAGACGGCCTCGATGTCGTGGTTGGAGAAGCGCAGCGCCTGCATGCGCTTGCGGGTGAGCTTGGCGCCGACCACGTCGTGGTGGTGGAAGGTCACGATCCCGCCGGCCTCGAAGCGTCGGGTGCGCGGCTTGCCGACGTCGTGCATCAGCGCCGCGAACCGGCTGATGAAGTCGGGCTCACCGCCGAGCCGGTGCTCGAGGTCGATCGACTGCTCGAGGACGGTGAGCGTGTGCTCGTAGACGTCCTTGTGCCGGTGGTGCTCGTCGCGCTCGAGCGCGAGGGCGGGCAGCTCCGGCAGGACGTGCGCCGCGAGCCCGGTCTCGACGAGCAACGTCAGGCCGAGCCGCGGGTGGGGCGCGCGCACCAGCTTGACCAGCTCGTCGCGCACCCGCTCGGCCGAGATGATCTCGATGCGACCCGCCATGGCGGTCATCGCCTCGACGACCTCGGGCGCGACCGTGAAGCCGAGCTGGGCGGCGAAGCGCGCGGCCCGCATCATGCGCAGGGGGTCGTCGGAGAAGGAGTCCTCGGGCGCACCGGGCGTGCGCAGCACCTGCTCGGCGAGGTCGACGATGCCGCCGAACGGGTCGACGAACTCGCGGCCCGGCACCCGGACGGCCATCGAGTTCACGCTGAAGTCGCGCCGACCCAGGTCACCCTCGAGGCTGTCACCGAAGTCGACGTCCGGCTTGCGCGAGGCCGGGTCGTAGGTCTCGGAGCGGTAGGTCGTGATCTCGACCTGCCACTCGCCCTTGCGGCAGCCGATGGTGCCGAAGTCGCGGCCCATGTCCCACACGGCGTCGGCCCAGCCGGCGACCAGCCGCTCGGTCACCTCGGGCCGCGCCGACGTGGTGAAGTCGAGGTCCTCCTGCAGGCGACCGATCATCGCGTCGCGCACCGGTCCACCGACCAGCGCCAGCTCCTCGCCGGCCTCGGCGAACAGGGCGCCGAGCTCGTCGATGACGGAGCCGATCCGGTCCAGCTCCGCGCCGACGCGGCGCTGGATCTCGACGATCGTGAGGGGAGGCAGGACGGCGTCGGACACGACAGGGCACTCTACGTGCCGGACCGACGACGACGGCGCCGGGCGCAGGGGCGAGCAGCCGCGAGTCAGGCGGATCGCTCCTCCACAGGTCAACTACAGTCTGGGCGTGCCCCGCCTGACCGTGATCCGTGCTGTCCTGGCGGGGCTCCTGACGGTCGGCCTCGCGTCCGCGCCCGCGCTCGCGACCCCGGCAGCGGCCGCGCCCGACGAGCCGCCCGACCCGCTCGTGGTCCACCTCGACACCATCACGCCGGTGCTCCCGCGCACGGGAAGCGTCGAGATCACCGGCACCGTCACGAACGTCAGCGACGAGACCTTCACCCGCATCAACCTGCACGCGTTCTCCTCGTCCGAACCGATCCTCACCTCGCCCGCGCTCGCTGCCTCGGCCGCCGTCTCGTCCACCGAGTACGTCGGTGAGCGGGTCACGGTGCCCGGCACGTTCTTCACCGTCGACACGCTGGAGCCGGGCGAGACGGCCGACTTCTCCGACTCGGTGCCGGTGGACCTGCTCGACGCCACCGGCGACCCCGGCGTCTACTGGATCGGCGTCCACGCACTCGGCGACACGCCCTCGACGCCCCGCGACGCCGTCGCGGACGGCCGCGCGCGCACGTTCATCCCGGCCCGCCCGAAGGGCAACCAGGTCCAGGAGGCCTCGGTCGTGCTCTCGATCCGCGGTCGCGTCTGGTTCGACGAGGACGGATCGATCGGAGGGACGGAACGCTGGGCCCGGCGCCTCGCCGAGGGCGGCAGCCTCGACGGCGTGCTCGAGATGGCGGAGTCCGCGGGTGGCGTGCCCTACAGCTTCCTGGTCGATCCGGCCGTGCTCTGGGCGGTCACCCGGCTCGCCAACGGCAACCCTCCGCGCAGCCTGGAGCCGGACCCGAACGTGCCCGACCAGGTGCCGACCGAGACGCCGACCGACGACACCGGCACGGCCTCCGGCCAGCCGACCCCGACCGAGGCCCCCAGCGACGAGGACGCGGCCCTGGCGACGGCAGCAGCGGCCTGGGTGAGCCGGTTCCAGGCGCTGGCCGCCACCCGGCCGGTGCTGGCGCTGCCCTTCGGCGACCTGGACGTCTCCGCCGCGATGCGCCACGACGCGACCCGCTACCCCCAGGCGGTCGCTCGGAGCATCGAGGTGATGACCGCGCTCAGTCTCCCGTCGGTGCCGACCGTCGCACCCGGCAACGACCTGATCAGCCCGGAGGCGCTCGCCCAGCTCCCCGAGGACACCACCGTCCTGCTGGGCGACAACGCCTTCGGCGTGCGGCCCGACACCTCGACCTCGGTCGTACGCCTGCTGGGGCACAAGGTCGTGGTGACCAGCACCGGCGCCGAGGCGGGCGGACCCGGACCCACCGCGGCCACGGACCCCCTGGCCCTCCGCCAGCGGCTGCTCAGCGAGGCCGCGCTCCGGCTGGTCGAGAAGGACACCGCCCCCCTCGTCGTCGCGCTGCCGACGGTGTGGCGGGGCGAGGACGCCACGTCGTTCTTCGCCGACCTCGAGCAGTCGTGGCTCGAGCTCGTCCCCGTGACCGACGTCGCGGACCGGTCGGCGACCGGGCTGCCCGCGGACCGGCTCACCTACACCGAGGCCGACGCTGCGACCGAGCTCGACGCGTCCAGCTTCTTCGCCGCCACCCGCGCCAGCGACACCGCCACCCTCATGGAGTCGGTGCTCAGCCTGCAGACCACCATCGAGGCCCAGACGCGCGACGAGGTGCTGGTCACCCTGTCCGAGCAGCACCGGCGCCGGCCCGGCCAGGCCCGGGCCGGCGCGGAGCGGGTCACCGCCGCGCTGCGCGCCGACCTCGCCCGGATCCGCATCGAGGCCCCGACCGCGGTCACGCTGTCCAGCGACTCCGGACCGCTCGGTGCCACCCTGGTCAACGATCTCGACCAGCCCGTCGAGGTCCAGGTGGAGGTGACCACCGACGGTGGCCTCATCCTCACCGGCGGCGGGACCCGCACCCTGCGCCCCAGCGCCCGCAGCGTCCTGCGCTACGAGGCCACCGCGACCCAACCGGGCGTGCACAAGGTGCGACTGGCCGTCACCAGCGTCGACGGCGTACCGCTCGGGTCGACCGACCAGCTGCCGATCCGCGCGGCGCGGGTCAGTGCCCTCATCTGGATCGCGATGGCGGCCGGGGCGCTGGTGCTGTTCGGGATGATCGGCTACCGCCTGCCCGGTCAGATCCGCGCCCGCCGTGCCGAGCTGGCCGCGGCCGATCGCCTCGACCTCGAGGACGCCGCCGACCCCGCGCCGGACGCCGCCTCCCCCGACCGGCCCGGCGGCGCGCTCCCGGAGCGGCCGTGAGCGATCAGCGGATCCTGGCCTCGTCGGCAGTGATGGCAGCCGGCACGATCTTCTCCCGCGCGTCGGGGCTCCTGCGGAGTGCGCTGCTGGTGGTGGCGCTCGGCGCCTCGCTGCGCGGCGACCTGTTCGCGATCGCGAACACGCTGCCCAACATGGTCTACATCCTGCTGGCCGGTGGCATCTTCAACGCCGTCCTGGTGCCGCAGCTGGTCCGGCGGATCAAGGACGACCCCGACTGCGGCGACGCCTACGCCAGCCGCGTCATCACGCTCTCGGCGCTCTTCCTCGGCGCGGTGACCGTGCTGCTCGTGGTGCTGGCGCCGTTGCTCCTGCGGCTCTACCTCGACGACGGCTTCCGTGACCCGGCCCGCGCCGCGCACCTGGAGTCCATCGTCACGCTGACCCGGTGGTGCCTGCCGCAGGTGTTCTTCTACGGGATGTTCGTGCTGGTCGGCCAGGTGCTCAACGCGCGCGGCCGCTTCGGACCGATGATGTGGGCGCCGATCGCCAACAACATCCTCTCCGTCGCGATGCTCGGCACCTACCTGCTCGTGTGGGGTCCGGTGGGCAACGGTCCGCTCCAGGAGGCGGCGCTCGACGGCACCCAGGAGCTCGTCCTGGGACTCGGCTCGACCCTCGGCATCGTCGCGCAGCTCGTGGTGCTGGTGCCCTACCTGCGCGCGTCCGGGTTCAGCTACCGCCCGCGCTTCGACTTCCGCGACCCCGAGCTGCGCAAGACGCTGTCGCTGGGCGTGTGGACGGTGCTGTTCGTGATCGCCACCCAGGCGGCCTACCTCGTGGTGGTCAAGCTGGCCTCCGGCGGCACGGTCGGCGGTGGGGACGGCACGGGATACGTCGTCTACTCCAACAGCCTGCTCATCATGATGGTCCCGCACTCGATCATCACCGTCTCGCTGGCCACCGCGATCCTGCCCCGGCTCTCGGCCTACGCCCACGAGGGCCGGCTCGCCGAGCTCGGCGCGACCGTCGGGTCGACCCTGCGCACGTCGCTCGCGCTGGTCCTGCCGTTCGCGGTCCTGCTGCCGCTGGTCGCCGGCGACGTGGCCGCTGCTGCCTTCAGCTGGGGCGGGGGCGAGGACCGCGCCGCGGGCTTCGCGCCGACCCTCGCGCTCTTCGGTCCCGCGCTGGTGTTCTTCACCGTCCACTACTTCATGCTGCGCGGCTTCTACTCGCTGGAGATGACCCGGCTGGTGTTCTTCATCCAGCTCGGCGTCTCGGCCACCAACATCGCGGTGGCCACCGCCCTCGTGCCGCACCGCCCGCCCGTCGAGACCGCGCCCATGCTCGTCATCGCCTACGGGTCGTCGTACGCCGTCGGGGCCGTGGCCAGCTTCCTGCTGCTGCGCCGCACCGTCGGCGGGCTCGAGACGCCGCAGCTCGTGCGGTTCCTCGTGCGGATGGCGGTCATCCTCGTCGCCGCCGGCGCCGCGACGTGGCTGGTGGAGCTGTCCATGTCCGGTCTCGGCGACCGCCCCGGTCCCCTGGTGGCTCTGGTGCGCGGCGGCCTGAGCGGCCTGGCCGGCTGCGTCGTGCTCCTCCTCGGCGCGCGACTCCTGCGGGTGCGAGAGGTGACCAGCCTGGTGGACACCGTCGCGGCGCGCCTGCGACGCGGGTGAAACTCCCTAGAGTGGCCGCAGACACAGGACAGGCGCAGGAAACGGGGCCGGAAGCGAGGTGAGCGGTGACGACGTCGATGCAGGCCGGTGACGTGCTCGCCGGTCGCTACCGCCTCGACGACCTGCTCGCCGAGAGCGGCGAGGGCCGCTTCTGGCGCGCCCACGACCAGGTGCTCCACCGTGCGGTGTCCGTGCACGTCCTCGCAGGCGACGACGAGCGAGCCGCACCGCTGCTCGAGGCGGCGCGTCGGGTCGGCCCGGTCATCAACCGCCGGCTGCTCCGGGTGCTCGACGCCGAGGTGCACGACGGGCTCTGCTACGTCGTCAACGAGTGGGGGCAGGGCGACTCCCTCGACATCCTGCTCACCCGCGAGGGACCGCTGGCGCCGCGCCGCGCCGCGTGGCTCGTCGGCGAGGTGGCCGACAGCATCGCCGAGGCCCACGCGTCCGGGATCGCGCACGGCTGCCTGAGCCCCGAGAACGTGCTCATCGACCTGCACGGGCAGGTCCGCATCATCGGCTTCGGCATCGAGGCCGCCCTCCGTGGCCTGCCCCCCGGTCGCATCCACGTCGACGAGATCGACCTCGCCGGGCTGCTCTACTGCACGCTCACCGGCAAGTGGGCGGGCGTCTCGGGCTCCGCCGTGCCGCCCGCGCCCGAGGTCCACGGCGCGGTGCTGCGTCCTCGCCGGGTCCGCGCCGGCATCCCGCGGATGCTCGACGCGCTCTGCGACCAGGTGCTCAACCCCGAGCACGCCCCCGGGGGACCCGGCTCGGACTACACCGCGCGCCGGATCGGTGAGCTGCTCCAGGACTACGTCGGCGACATGACGGGCACGCACGCCCCGGTGGGTGGTCCGCGACCGTCTGCGCCGGCCCCGTCGTCGTACGCCACCCGGGCGGTGCCGCTCCCACCGACCTCGCCGGAGCCGGACGCACCCGCCGAGCCCGATCCGCCGGTCGAGGACGACCCGGGCGAGGCTGTCGTCGCCGGTGATCCGGAGCCCCAGGTCGAGCCGGCCGTGGTGGCCGAGGAGCCGCCCCCGGAGGCCGGCCCGGAGGACGACCCGGCGGCCGTCACCGCGACGGGAGCGGTGAACGAGGCGACACCCGTCACCGACCTGCCCACCGAGGCCGGGATGCCGGTCTTCCACGACGACGACGAGGTCGACTGGTTGCGGGCCCGGGCCGACAAGCCGGCGCCACCGCCACCGCTCGAGGCGCCGCAGCCACGGCCCCTGTTCGCCCCCGACCCGCCCGAGGGCGAGCCGGTGCGCCGGCCGCGCCCCGGCACCAGGGCCGCCGACGCGAAGACCGACTACTGGCCGTGGGAGTCCTCCCACGACTCCGGCCACGACTCCGGCCAGGACTCGGGCCACGACTCCCACCACGGCTCCGGGGTGCTGCCGCTCGGACGGGACACCGGCGGGTGGGCGTCGGGCCACTGGTCCGACGACCGGTGGGGCACCGGCGACGGTCTCGTGGACACGAGTGACCAGGTGCCCGGTCGCCGGTGGTTCCGCCTGGCGATGATCGTCGGTGTCCTCATCCTGGTCGCGGTCGCCGTCGTGGCCGCCTACCAGCTCGGCATCAAGCCGCCCGCCGACACCGACGACGAGCCGAGCACGAGCCCGACCCCGTCGGTCGTCGAGCCGACGCCGTTCACCGGCCTCACCGCCGACGACTTCGACCCGCAGGGGTCCGAGACACCGCCGGAGGAGAACCCCGAGACGGTCCCCAACGTCGTCGACGGCGACCCGGCGACCTCGTGGAGCACGTCGACGTACACCCAGAACTTCGGGCCCGGCGGTCTCAAGACCGGCGTCGGAGTCGTCATCGACCTCGGCACCGTCAAGGGCGTGCGCCAGGTGGTGGTCACCACCGAGGGCGGGCAGACGTCGCTGGCGGCGTACGTCACCTCCGAGGCTCCGACCGCGGTCGGCGACCTGACGCCCGTCGGCACCGCGTCCGGCACCGGTGACCTGACGATCACGCTCGACGAGGCCGTGTCGGGCCGGTACGTCACGGTGTGGCTCACGCTGCTCCCCTCGGTCGGCGACGGGTTCCGGGGGACGATCTCCGAGGTGCAGGTGCTCGGATGAGCGCCCCCACGAGCGAGCCCCGCTCCGACCGGGATCTCCTCCAGGCGCACGTCGAGGGTGACGCCGAGGCGTTCGGCGAGCTCTTCGCGCGCCACCGCGACCGGTTGTGGGCCGTCGCGCTGCGGACCATGGGCAACCCCGAGGACGCCGCCGACGGCCTCCAGGACGGCATGATCGCCGCCTTCCGGCGCGCGGGATCGTTCCGGGGCGAGGCCGCCGTCACCACCTGGCTGCACCGCGTCGTCGTCAACGCCTGCCTCGACCGGCTCCGGGCAGCCAGGATCCGGCGCTTCGACGCGCTTCCCGACGACGTCGAGGACCGCGGCACCCTGGTGGCCACCGCGGTGCACGAGGACCGGCCCGAGGACGCTGCCGAGGACGCCGAACGGCGCCGACGCGTGCTCGCCGCCCTCCAGACGCTTCCCGCCGACCAGCGCGCGGCGCTGGTGCTGGTCGACATGGAGGGCTATCCCGTCGCCGAGGTGGCCGAGATGCTCGGGTGCGCCGAGGGCACGGTGAAGTCGCGCTGCTCGCGCGGTCGGGCCAAGCTGGCCGGCCTGCTCGCCGACCTCCGGGTGCCCGACGGTGACCCGCCTCACGGGAACCCACCGCCTGAGGGCCCCGTCCCATCCAGTGTCCGCCCGCGCGGTCCGCCCGCGTCCTGAGCCGACCCCACGTCCCACACCCGTCCGCGATCCCCGCCCGTCGAGCCCGTCCAGGAGGTGAGCACGCTGTCCGACTCCGACCTGACACCCGAGCAGGACGCCGTACGCCGCCTGCTCGCCGACGCCCGTCACGACGGACCCCCGCCTGCGGAGGTCGTCGGCCGGCTCGACGACACCCTCGCCTCGCTCGTCGCCGAGCGCGGTGGTGCGCCGCTCGAGACGGGCGAGCCCGCCGCGACCGGGGCCGGCAGCGTCGTCGACCTGCGGTCGCGCCGTCGCCGGGTCGCGAGCCTCGGTGTGCTCGCAGCTGCGGCCGTCGTGGTCGCCGGCGTCGCCCTCGGCCAGGCCCTCCCCCGCGGTGCGGGAGGTGACGACGGCGGATCGTCCGCCGACACCAGCGCCGCACGTCAGCTCGACGACCCGTCCAGCGGTGGCTCGGCCGACGACCGACCGAGCGACGAGGGCGGGGCCGCGACCCAGATGGCGCCCGAGGGGAACCTCAAGAGCACCGCACCGACCTCCGCACCCACGCTCTCGGCCGACGACCCGGACCTGGAGCAGAAGCTCCTCGACGTCCGCTCGCGGGCGACCAGCAGCCGGGCCTCCGGGCCCTCCGACGTCCTCGACAGCTGCGCGCTGTCCGAGGTCGGCACGGGCCGGCGTCTGGTCACCGAGGTCGACGGCCAGGTCGGGGTCGTGCTGTTCCGGCGCCCGGACGGTGCCACCCAGCAGGTCGACCTCTACGTCTGCGGCTCCGACGAGCCGGTGCGCACGCTGACGCTGCCCGCGCCCTGAGCGCCCGCTCCCGGGCAGGAACAACGCTGGCCTACGATCCGTTGAGCACGTCGTACGTCCCCAGAAGATCCAGCACCGACGATCCAGCAGGAGTCACTGACCGCTCATGAGCACCAGCACCGAGACGCGCAACGTCATCATCATCGGCTCGGGCCCGACGGGCTACACCGCGGCCGTCTACGCCGCCCGCGCCGCGTTGGAGCCGCTGGTCTTCGAGGGCTCGGTCACCGCCGGCGGGGCCCTGATGAACACCACCGAGGTGGAGAACTTCCCCGGCTTCCGCGACGGCATCATGGGCCCGGCGCTGATGGACGAGATGCGCGCCCAGGCCGAGCGCTTCGGCGCCGAGCTCATCGCCGACGACGTCGTCGAGGTCGACCTCACCGGCGACGTCAAGACCGTCAAGACCGCCACCGAGACCTACACCGCGCGCTCGGTGATCCTGGCCACCGGCTCGGGCTACCGCAAGCTCGACCTGCCCCGCGAGGACGAGCTCTCCGGCCGTGGCGTGTCGTGGTGCGCCACCTGCGACGGCTTCTTCTTCCGCGAGCAGGCGATCGCGGTCATCGGCGGCGGCGACTCCGCGGTCGAGGAGGCCACCTTCCTCACCCGCTTCGCCTCGAAGGTCTACCTCGTCCACCGCCGCGACGAGCTGCGCGCCTCCAAGATCATGCAGGAGCGTGCCTTCGCCGACCCCAAGCTCGAGATGGTCTGGAACTCCGAGGTCGCCGCCATCAACGGCGCCGACAAGCTCGAGTCCATCACGCTGCGCGACACCGTCACCGGTGAGGAGCGCCCCCTCGAGGTCACCGGCCTGTTCATCGCCATCGGCCACGACCCCCGCTCGGAGCTGCTCACCGGCCAGGTCGACCTCGACGACGACGGCTACGTCCTGGTCGACCACCCCTCGACCACGACCAACCTCCCCGGCGTGTTCGCCGCCGGCGACCTGGTGGACCACCACTACCGGCAGGCCATCACGGCCGCCGGCACCGGCTGCCAGGCCGCCCTCGACGCCGAGCGCTTCATCGCCGCCCTCGACCACGAGGCGTCCACCGCCGGCGGCGCCGCGGCGACGGTCGAGGCGATCGCCGAAGAGGTGCAGACCGCGGGAGCCTGAGCGGCCGCGCTAGATCCAGCCGTCGCGGCCGGCCTCGCGCACGAGGCTGCCCGCGTTGGTGACGTCCCGCTCGGCGTCCATGTACTTCGCGCGGACCGACTTCAGGTGTGCGCGCACGGTCTCCTCGGCGACGTGGAGCCGTGAGCCCACCTGCCGCTGGGTGAGGCCGTCGCGGAGGTTGCTGAGCACCTCGACCTCCCGCGCGGTCAGCCGCGGCGTGACCGTCGCGTCGCTGACGAGGGCCTCGGCCAGCACGCTGCTGCAGACGAACTCGCCGGCGAGCGCCTCGCGTACGACGTCGATGAGCGCCGCGGTGCCGTCGTTCTTCAGCGACACCCCGTGGACGCCGAGCGCGACGGCGCGCCGCAGCGGCACTGGCTTCTCCTCCGCCGTGTGGAGCACGACGACGCCCGCCCACTCCACGAGGGCCGGGATGTGCTCGAGCACCACCTCGTCGTCGCGGCCGAGATAGAGGTCGAGCACCAGCACGTCGGGCCCCGGCGCGGACAGGGCGTCCTCGATGGTGGCGTACGCCGCCCCGCCGGCGAGCTCGTCCGGGTGCCGGGCGATCGCGGCCAGCACCCCATCCCTGACGACCTGCTGGTTGTCGAGGACGGCGACGGTGGGGCGAGGTTCCGGCTGCGCGGTCATGTGGACTGATTATCCCGACCTGACGGCTGCTGTCCCTACCCGGATCCGGGCACGTCCTCGACGAGGAGCACGGCGCGGAAGTCGTCGACGTCGCTCTTGAAGGTCCCGGCGCTCGCCTCTCCCAGGCGCACCAGGTCGGCGGAGTGCGGCGCAGGCACCACGGCGATCCGCACCTGGCTCTCCTGCCCCGACGGCGGAGTGACGATGATGCGGCGCCCGGCGGCGATGGGCAGCAGGCCGCGCAGGACGTGACCGATCGCGCGGTCGTGACCACCGGGCACGAGTCCTGCCCGGAGCTCGACGGTGCCGCCGGCGGACCGGAACCGGGCGACCTGGTCCCGCAGGGCGTCGTCGAAGAAGCCCGGGGCGTAGAGGTCGTCGCGCGCTGCCGAGGCGAGCAGGCGGGCCCGCGCGACGGTGTCGGGCGCGCCCGGGTCGACCCGGCCGTCGGCGATCGCGTCGAGCCAGGGCAGCACCTCGTCGCGCACGTGCGCGAAGTAGAGGTCGGTGGTGGCCGCCCGCCAGTCCTCGAGCGCGCGGCGCTGGTCGAGGGCGAGCTCGCGCTGGCGCTGGCGCCGCAGCGCCCTGCCCTGGCGTCGGATCAGCGTGCCGAGCACCAGCGCGGCCAGGGGGGCGGTGACGACGGCGTTGAGCGACCCCCACGGGAACAGGCCGTGGGTCAGCTCGGGTCGGAGGATCGAGGCGGCCAGGACGACGGCGACCTGGAGCAGCAGCACCACCGCGCCGACCGGCAGCGGCAGGCTCAGCACGAGGACGGCCAGGGGCACCGCACTCATGCCGATGTTCCACGAGCGGAAGTCGAGCATGCCGCCGGCGGGGAGCAGGGCGATGCCGACGACCTGGACCGCGGTGATGGCGACGGCGATGGTGCTCACCCACCGGGTGTCGGGCCCGGCCCCCTCCATCCGGAGCACGATGCTCGCGGTGAGGAGCACCCAGGCCGCGCACACCACGAGGGCGGGCCAGGTGGACGGGTGCACCGCCACCGAGTGCACCGCGATCGCGCACCACGCGGCCGCCAGGGGAACGGCGACGGTCCGCGAGAGCGTACGCATCGGGACGAGCGCCCTGTGGGTGAGTCCGTGGGCGTGGTCGAGGACACCGGCGTGGTCGCGCGGGACGACGAGCAGCAGACCGGCACCACCACCCGGCCGCGACAGCAGGACCGAGCGTCCGCCGAGGGCCGCGAGGGGTCGCTCGACCGACTCCCGCAGCCCGAACCCCTTCTGCGGCGAGTCCCCGGGACCGACGCCGCGGTCGAGGACCTCGACCCGCACCTCGTCGCGGTCGGCCGAGACCTGGATCGTCACGCCGTCCACCCGACCGTGCCGCACCGCGTTGCGGACGCCCTCGCCCGCCGCCCGGAGCAGCACGGCGGCCTGTGGCTCCGAGAGCGTCGGGAGCCGCTGCGGTCGACCCACCACCACGGTCCGGACGGCGACGGGCGCCGCGGCGCGCAGCCGCGCGACCAGCTCCGCCCACGTCTCGGGCAGGTCCGCGTCGGGAGCGGGCCGTGCCTCGCGCTCGCCCTCCGGGCCGTCGGACGTCGCGAGCACGCCGCGGATCACCTCGGCCGTGCTGCGGCACTGCTGTGCGGCCCGCTGCGTCGGCGCGACCGGGTCGGAGAGCAGGTGGAGCGTCCCGAGGACGTCGTCGTGCAGGACGCGGCGGCTCATCGTGCGAGCGACGAGCTCGGCCTCGGCGCGGGTGATCTCCAGCTCGCGCTCCCGGTTGGCCTCGCGCACGCGCTCGGTCGCGATGGCACCGGCCTGCATGGCGTTGACGAATCCGATGGCCGCCGCGGCGGTGGCGACGACGAGGACCATCTCGTCGAACGAGAGCCCGGTGTTGGGCAGGTCGAGCCACCACAGGCTCAGGACGTGGATGCTGCCCAGCACCGCGACCAGGGCCAGCGCCCGGCCCATCGCCAGGAGCCGGGCGGCCATGATGCCGACCGCCGTGAGGGTCAGGCTCACCGTGCTGTCGTTGGTGACCGGCTGGGTGGCCAGCACGGGCGTGAGGAGCAGGAAGGCGAGTCCGAGGACCACGAGGTGGGTGCGCCGCTCACCGCGCCGGAAGACGTCGATCGCGACAGCCACCAGGACCAGCGAGATCGCCAGGCGTTGCGGGACGCTCGGATCGCGGAGCGAGATCCGTCCCATCAGCGGCAGGGCGGTGAAGGCCGCCAGGCTGATCAACAGACAGGCGTGCGCACCGAGGATGCTGCGATACATGCGGAAGCCGCTGCCGGCGGTCCTCGACGGCGGAGGAGGCGGGGTCGTGACGCCTGCCCACCACGGCCAACGCACCCAGAACTCCTACCAGTCGCCACTACCTCGGACCACGATGCTAGGTCGGAGCACGGGTGTCCACTGCCTCGGCCCACGGCGTTGGACGGACGCGGGACGGTGCGGGTACCCGCTTTCGGGGACGGACAGCGGCCCTGGACACTCCTATCGTGGATGCGCCGACGCAGCGGGATCGCGGTACGGGGGTTCGCGGTCCCGTGCGTCAGGCGGTCTCCTCCGCGCGATCGCGCAGCAGGCTCGCGACCTCACGCGGCTCGTCGACCCATAGACCCACGGACCCCGGGCTGACCTCTCCCAGCGGCGTCGCCAGGGTCGTGCCCGCTCTCAGGGAGAGCTGGAGGTTGGTCCGCCCCGAGACCAGGACGAGGAGCCGGTCGTCGACGAGGCGCACCGCCCGGACGCCGCTCTCGTCTACGTCGGCGACCCGGACGTGGTCGATCACCTCGAGGGGTACGACGATGTCGGTGACGGCCAGGTGGCGTACGTGGATCGCGTCGTCGGTGACGAGGTGGGGACGCATCCGGTAGGACGCCATCAGCCCCAGCATCCACACCACTCCCCAGATGCCGACGACGAGGAACGGGACCCGGAGGAAGGTGAGCCAGCGGCTCAGGACGAGGTCGACCGCCACCACCTCCACCGCCGAACCGAGGACGAAGAGCCAGACGACCGGCATCGCGAGCTGCGCGTAGGGCACCGGCGTCGCCTCGCTCGGCACGTCGGGGCGACGGGTGATCCAACGTCCGAGCTGGCGGTAGAGGGCGACCTCGTGGCTGAGGACGTCACGTGCGCTCACGACGGGGCCGGCCCCGTCGCGTCGTCCTCGACCAGGTCGGCGAACCGCTGCACGGTCGCGGCGAGGACCTGGTCGAAGGTCGCCAGTCGCCTCTCGGGCACGTCCCCGAACAGACGCGCGGCGAGCTCCGCGTGGGAGGCACGCAGGTCGTGCACGGCACGGCTGCCGAGCTGCGTCGTGGTGACGAGCGTGGCGCGCCGGTCGCCCGGATGCGGCTCCCGGGTGACGTGACCGCTCGCGACGAGGCCGTCGACGAGCCCGGTCACGTTGCGCGGCGTCACGTCGAGGGCCGACGCCAGCACCTGCTGCGTCGTGGGTCCGGTCGTGCCCAGCACCCAGAGCAGGTGCACGCGGGAGGTCGTCAGTCCCTGCTCGCGCTCGAACCTGGCCAGGTCGGCCTGCACGAGGTGGGCCAGCTGCAGGACGTGGTCGAGGACGTCGGTGAGGTCGGGCATGTAGTGAATGTACTTCACTATGTGGTGACTTCTCAAGATTGCGTCGATCGCAGCCGGGAACAACTGTCCGCGGGGTGGTGTTGACTGGGATGTCCCCTCACACGACCAACGAAAGGGCAGTGCTGTGGCCAACATCGCCGCTGTGACCGACGCCGAGTTCGAGGCGCAGGTCCTCAAGTCCGACAAGCCCGTCCTGGTGGACTTCTGGGCGGAGTGGTGCGGTCCGTGCCGCCAGGTCGCCCCGATCCTCGACGAGCTCAACACCGAGCACGGCGAGAAGATCACGTTCCTCAAGATGAACGTCGACGAGAACCCCGTCACCCCCTCGTCGTACCGCGTCACCGGCATCCCGACGATCAACGTCTACCAGGGTGGCGAGGTCGTGAAGTCGATCGTCGGCGCCAAGCCGAAGGCCGCGCTGCTCAAGGAGCTCGAGGGCCTCATCTGAGTCCGCTAGTCGCTCGAGGCGGCCCGCACCGATCCGATCGGGCGGGTCGCCTTCTGCGTGGGGCGTACGACGCCCCACATCCGCTCGAGGGCGAGCTCGACCTCGTCCTTCCAGCTCAGCGCGGTGCGCAGCTCCATCCGCATCCGCGGCGTGGTCGGGTGCGCGCGCTGGGTCTTGAACCCCACGCCCCCGAGGAACTCCGCAGGCAGGACGCATCCGTCGGCTCGACCGCGCGTGTCGCCGTAGGCCTCGATGGCGGTGTGCCCACGCTCGACCAGGTCGGCCGCCATCGCCTGGACGAGCAGGCGGCCCAGCCCGCCACCTCGGTGACCGGGCTCGATCCACGCGGTCGCCGCGACGATCGCATCGGGTGATCCGGGGGCGGTGGGCAGTGCCGCCGCACCGGGGAACCGCGCCGCCGGTGCGTAGATGATGTGGCCGACCGTCCTCCCGTCGACGCGGACCACGCGCCCGCACGAGCCCCAGTCGCGCAGCACGACGGAGAGCCAGGCTTCCTTCTGCGCGAGTCGCTCCGTCTCGTCGAGACGGGCGCGGTCGACCGGGCCGAGCTCCCAGAACAGGCAGGAGCGCACGGGCTCGGCCAGCTCCGTGAGGTGGTCGACCGTCAGGCGAGCGGTCTTGCGGGACACAACTGCGATGCTAGGTCACATCGGCGCCTGCGAGGATGACGTCGTGCGCCCGATCCGACAGAGCAAGAAGCTGCAAGGTGTCCGCTACGACGTCCGTGGGCCGATCCTCGTCGAGGCCCAGCGGCTCGAGGCGGAGGGTCACCGCATCCTGAAGCTCAACATCGGCAACACGGCGCCGTTCGGCTTCGACGCGCCCGAGCAGATCGTCGCCGACATGATCCACCACCTGCCGCAGGCGCAGGGCTACGCCGACAGCCAGGGGATCTACTCGGCGCGCACGGCGGTCATGCACTACTACCAGTCCCGCGGGCTGCGCGACGTCGGCGTCGAGGACATCTTCATCGGCAACGGCGTCTCCGAGCTGATCTCGATGGTGCTGCAGGCCTTCGTCGACGACGGCAACGAGATCCTCGTCCCGGCCCCCGACTACCCGCTGTGGACCGGGGCCGTGACGCTCGCCGGCGGCATCCCCGTGCACTACCGGTGCGACGAGGAGGACGACTGGAACCCCGACCTCGCCGACATCGAGGCCAAGATCACCGAGAACACCCACGCGATCGTCATCATCAACCCCAACAACCCGACCGGTGCGGTCTACAGCGAGGACACGGTCAAGGCCCTCGTCGACATCGCCCGGCGCCACGAGCTCGTCGTGATGGCCGACGAGATCTACGAGAAGATCCTCTTCGAGGACGCCGAGCACCACCACGCGGCGACGTACGGCGGCAACGACGTCCTCACGCTGACGTTCTCCGGGCTCTCCAAGGCCTACCGGGTCTGCGGCTACCGGGCCGGCTGGGTGATGATCTCCGGCCCCAAGGAGGTCGCGACCGACTTCCTCGAGGGCCTCACGCTCATCGCCAACATGCGCATGTGCGCCAACGTGCCCGCGCAGCACGCCATCCAGACCGCGCTCGGTGGCTACCAGTCCATCGAGGAGTTCATCGGGCCCGGGGGCCGGTTCTACGAGCAGTCCATGCTCGCCCACCGGCTGCTCAACGAGATCCCCGGTGTCACCAACGTCAAGCCGCGCGGGGCGCTCTACTGCTTCCCCCGGCTCGACCCCGAGGTCTACGCCATCGAGGACGACCAGGAGTTCGTGCTCGACCTCCTGCGGGCCAAGAAGATCCTGGTGACGCACGGCTCCGGCTTCAACTGGCCCGCTCCCGACCACTTCCGACTCGTCACGCTCCCGGAGGCGAGCGTGCTCGAGGAGGCCATCGGCCGCATCGCCGACTTCCTCTCCACCCGGCGGCGGTGAGTCCGGCCTCACGCGGCCCTCGCTCCCCGGACGGGGTCGCGCGGCCCTAGGCTCCTCGTCATGCGCGACGTGACCTACCCGCCGATCATCGTGACCGCCAAGATCGCGTTCAAGGCACTGGGCCAGAACATCCAGATGAGCGGCACCGAGCACGTCCCGCGCGAGGGCGGGGTCCTCCTCGCCTACAACCACGTCGGCTACGTCGACTTCATCTACGGCGGCCTCGCGGCGAACCCGTCGGGACGCCTGGTCCGCTTCATGGCCAAGCGCGAGCTCTTCGACCACCGCTACGTCGGCCCGCTGATGCGGTCTCTCCACCACATCGAGGTCGACCGCGGTGACGGCGTCGCCAGCTTCCACCGCGCGGTGGACTTCTTGAAGAACGGCGAGGCGGTCGGCATCTTTCCGGAGGCCACGATCTCGCGGTCGATGGAGCTCAAGGAGTTCAAGAACGGTGCCGTACGCATCGCGGCCGCGGCCGGCGTACCGGTGGTGCCGGTGATCATGTGGGGCACGCAGCGGATGATGACCAAGGGCCACCCCCGCGACTTCTCCCGCGGCAAGACGATCTCCCTCTCGGTGGGCGAGCCGCTCCACCCGACCGGCGAGGACCCCACGGCCGAGACGGCCGCCCTGCGCGCTCGGATGTCGCAGATGCTCGACGAGGCCGTGCGTGCCTACCCCACCGACGAGCAGCCACCCGGCTCCTGGTGGGTGCCCGCGTCGATGGGGGGATCTGCTCCCACGCCCGAGGAGGCCGCGCAGCTCGACTCCGCCGAGCTCCGCGAGCGTCTGCGCAAGCGCAACCAGCAGCGCAAGAAACAACAAGACGGCAAGTAGATCTGTCGATGAGTCGATCTGTCGATCTGTTGCTTTGTCGACATTGAGCCGTCGTTCCGTGCCTGAACACCCGCGTATGCGGGGGTTTACGGACCTCAGGTGGCCAGCAAGCCCCAGGATGTTCGTGCATCCCCGCAGAAGCGGGTACTCCAGTGAAGGGCGGTGCGGATTCCCTCAGATGGGGCGGTCGTCGCGGTTGCGCGGATCCATGATGTCGACGATCCGGCGGAGGTCGTCGAGGCTGGCGAACTCCACGGTGATCTTCCCCTTGGCCTTGCCGAGGTCGACCTTGACGCGGGTCTCGAGCCGGTCGGAGAGCCGGTCTGCCAGCTCGGACAGCCCGGGAGCGACCGGCTTGCGTCGCACCACCCGCGGAACGTCGCTCTCCTCGACGCCGACCGAGACGATCTCCTCGAGACCGCGCACCGAGATGCCCTCGGCGGTCACCCGGCCCGCGAGGCGGTCCTGCAGGCCGGGGTCGTCGACGCTGATCAGCGCACGCGCGTGGCCGGCCGAGAGCACACCGGCCGCGACCCGTCGCTGGACGGCCGGAGAGAGCTTGAGCAGCCGCAGGGTGTTGGAGATCTGCGGACGCGAGCGGCCGATGCGCTGTGCGAGCTCCTCGTGGGTGCACCCGAAGTCCTCGAGCAGCTGACCGTAGGCGGCCGCCTCCTCGAGCGGGTTGAGCTGTGAGCGATGGAGGTTCTCCAGCAACGCGTCGCGCAGCATGTCGTCGTCGTCGGTCTCGCGGACGATGGCCGGGATCGTGTCGCGCCCGGCCTGCTGCGAGGCGCGCCAGCGACGCTCTCCCATGATCAGCTCGTAGGCGTTCGCACCCGTCCGGCGTACGACGACCGGTTGGAGCAGCCCGACCTCACGGATGGAGTGGACCAGCTCGGCCAGGGCCTCCTCCTCGAAGACCTGGCGCGGTTGGCGGGCGTTCGGGCGGACCTCGACGATCGGGAGCTCGGCGAAGTAGGCGCCCGCGACCGTGCCGCCGGGCACCTCCGGCGCGGCGGGCGTGGCCGTGTCGTCCGCGCCGGCTGGTGCTTCCTCCGGCGTGGGGGCGGGCTGGCTCGGAGCCGTCGGGATCAGCGAGCCCAGGCCTCGTCCGAGGCCACGGCGGGAAGGGTTGGTGTTCATGCGGGGTCCTCGCGGCGTTGTTCGGGGGTGCGAAGCGGCGGAGAAGGACGTCGTGGGGTGCTCACGAGTGCGGGGCTCCCTTCCGAGCGATCTCGCGCGCGGCCTCCAGGTAGGAGAGGGCACCAGCCGACGCGGGGTCGTAGGTCATCACGGTCTGGCCGTACGACGGCGCCTCGGACACCCGGACCGACCGCGGCACCGCGGTCTTCAGGACCTGGTCGCCGAAGTGGCTGCGCACCTCGTCCGCGACGCCCGATGCCAGGCGCGTGCGGGCGTCGTACATCGTGAGGAGGATCGTGGAGATCGTGAGCTGCGGGTTGAGGTGCTGGCGCACCATGTCGACCGTCTCCAGCAACATCCCGAGGCCCTCGAGCGCGTAGTACTCAGCCTGGATCGGGATGAACATCTCGCGTCCGGCCACCAGCGCGTTGAGGGTCAGCAGGCCCAGCGACGGCGGACAGTCGACGAAGACGTAGTCGAAGCGGTCCTCGCCCGCGTCGGCGGCACTGCCGACCAGCGGATGGGCCGCGATCGCCCGGGCCAGCCGCTGCTCGCGGGCGACCACGCTCACCAGCTCGATCTCGGCTCCGGCGAGGTCGATCGTCGCCGGGACGGCCCACAGTCCGGGCAGATCGTCGCACGCGGAGATCACCTCGATGAGCGGTCGGCCCTCCACCAGCATGTCGTACGTCGACGGGACGCCGCGGTGGTGATCGACGCCGAGGGCCGTGGACGCGTTGCCCTGAGGGTCGAGATCGATGACCAGCACCCGCTGTCCCAGCTGGGCGAGTCCAGCCGCCACGTTGACGGTCGACGTGGTCTTGCCGACGCCACCCTTCTGGTTGGCCACCACGAGGACGCGGGTGGCGTCGGGCCTCTCCACCCCTTGGCGGCGTAGTCCGCCCGTCCGAGCCAGGACGGAGTGTTGCGCGGCCTGGGCCAACGGCGTGCCGTGGTCGTCGAAGTCGTGGTCCTGGGCGGCGATGTCAGCCGCCGTCCGCGGCTGCCAGGCTGGCGTGGTTTCACGTGAAACGCCCTCTTCTGACGTTTCACGTGAAACCGCGACCTCAGCGCCGGCCTGTGGATGAACAGGCTCTCCCTGTGGATATTTGCGCTCAGCACGCATCGCATCACCGGTGGATAACTCATCCGAGCCGCGCGCCTGCGTGCGCCACCTCGGGCCGTCGGAAGGACCGTCGGTCACGTCAGGACACCTCTCGCTTGCTTCGTCGAGGGCGGCGCTCCGCGCGCCGGCTGGAAACTCGGGCAAGGGGCCAACCTATCGAGGACGGGTCGGACCACTCGACCCGCACCACCGTCGTGGGTGGGTCGAGGATCTCGTCCCCCAGCGTGCGCACCTCAGGAGTGGCGCACCGCCACGTCCGGAGGAGCTCCGAGACCGCAGCGATCTCGTCGACCGCCGACTGACCCTTCATCGCCACCAACGCCCCGTCCGGTGCCACCAGCGGCATCGACCAGCCGAGCAGCCGGTCCAGGGGCGCCACTGCCCGGGACGTCACCACGTCGAACGTCCGTTCACCATGAAGGTCCTCGGCGCGGCCGCGCACGACCGTCACGTTCTCGAGGCCCAGCTCGGCCACCACCTCCTCGAGGAAGGTCGTACGCCTGAGCAAGGGCTCGATGAGCGTCATCTGCACGTCCGGGCGCGCGATGGCGAGCACGAGCCCTGGGAGACCGGCTCCGGTCCCGATGTCGCACACCGACGCACCGGCGGGGAGGGCCTCGGCCACGACACCGGAGTTGAGGATGTGCCGGTCCCACAGCCGCGGTGCCTCCCGCGGACCGATCAGGCCGCGCACGACTCCCTCGGTCGCCAAGAGCTGGGTGTAGCGCTCCACCAGGCCCAGGCGGTCGGACGCGAACACCCTCCGCGCCACAACGGGGACGGAGGGTGTTTCACGTGAAACGTCGTCGCTCACGCCGGGAGGATCACCACGTGGCGCTTGGGCTCGGCGCCGTCCGACTCGGACGTCAGGCCGGCGGCTGCCACGGCGTCGTGCACCACCTTGCGCTCGAAGGCGCTCATCGGCTCCAGCGAGACCGACTCGCCAGACTCCTGCACCTCGGCGATGGACTTCTCCGCCAGCGCGACGAGGCGCGTGCGCTGCTCCGCGCGGTAGCCGCCGACGTCGAGCATCAGCCGCGAGCGCTCGCCGGTCTCGCGGTAGACCGCGAGGCGGGTCAGCTCCTGGAGGGCCTCGAGAACCTCTCCCCTGCGCCCGACCAGCTGGCTCAGGTCGGCACCGCCGATCTGGACGCTCGCGCGGTCGCCCTCGACGTCCATGTCGAGGTCACCGTCGAGGTCGGCGATGTCGAGGAGCTCCTCGAGGTAGTCCGCCGCGATGTCACCCTCGTGCTCGAGACGCTCGACCTTGGAGGGCCGGGCACCCTCGCCGTCGGAGCCCTCGGGTGCGGTCACGTTCTCAACGAAGGCGTCGTCCGCCGCATCGGTCACGGCCGCCTCGGCTGCTTCGGTCTCACTCACGTCAATCTCCTGCTTCTTCAAGGGAGCGCAGCCTCGAGGGCGCGCAGAGAATCATGGGGTCAGCGCTTCTTCTTGCTCTTGGTGCGCTGGGCCTTGGTCTGACGCTGCGGCTGCACACGCGTCTGCGACTGCTCGGCGCGCTTCGCCTCTGCCTCGGCTGCGATGCGCTCCTCCTCGAGCTGGGCCGGCGTCTTCAGGCCCTTCTTCTCCGCCTTCGCACGGTCCCGCTGCTCCTTGGCCTCCGCGGCCGGCGTGCCGGGAGCAGGGTTGTTGCGGATCACGTAGAACTGCTGGCACATGGTCCAGAGGTTGGAGACCGTCCAGTAGACGAGCACGCCGATCGGGAAGGCGACACCACCCACGGCGAAGACCACGGGAAGCACGTAGAGCAGCATCTTCTGCTGCTGCGCATAGGGGCCGGACAGCGCGTCAGCCGGCATGTTCTTGCTCATCAGCTGTCGCTGCGTGAGGAACGTCGTGGCCGTCATACCCAGCACGAGGATCGCGGCCACGACCATGATGCCGACCTGACCATCGGCGTTGAGGAACGTGCCCGAGACCGGGATGCGGTCGAACAGGCTGGCCTGCCCGAACTGCTTGGCCAGACCCTCGTCGAGGAAGCCGTGCGCCTTCTCCTTCCGTGCCGCCTGGTCGAGCATGCGGAAGAGCGCCAGGAAGATCGGCATCTGCAGCAGGATCGGCAGGCACGAGGCGAACGGGTTGGTACCCGAGTCCTTGTAGAGCTTCATCGTCTCCTGGGCGAGCTTCTCCCGATCATGCCCGTACTTCTTCTGCAGCTCGCGCACCTTGGGCTGGATCAGCTGCATGTTGCGGCTCGACTTGATCTGCTTCACGAACAGCGGGATGAGCGCCGTGCGGATGACCAGCGTCAGTCCGACGATCGAGAGCACCCAGGTGAGGCCACCAGCGGGGTCCATGAAGGTGGACAGCGCCCTGTGGAAGCCCACCAGGACGAACGACACCGCGTAGTAGAGCGGCGTCATGATCGCCCCACCGATGGTTCCGAAGAAGTCGAGCACTCATGCTCCTCGAGTTGCAGGTGACTCCGCAGCCGGCGTGGCGCGGGAGGGAACGGGGTCGTACCCGCCGGCGGCCCACGGATGGCACCGGGAGATACGGCGTACGGAAAGCCAGGTGCCTCGCACCGCACCGTGCTCGGTGACGGCCTCGAGCGCGTACGCCGAGCAGCTCGGGTAGTAGCGGCACACCTGGCCGTAGAGCGGGCTGATCGCGAACCGCCATGCCCGGATGAAGCCGATGAGGAGGTGCTTCATGCCGGGATCACCTTCGACAGGCTACGTGCCAGGTCGGAGCCGAGGTCGGCGTACGACGCCTCGGCCGCCGGCGGGAGGGCGCGGACCACGAGTGCAGCACGACCCGGGAGCGCCTCCAGTGTCAGGAGGTGTTCCCGGGTCAGGTGTCGCAGTCGCCGCTTGACGCGGTTGCGCGTCGCGGCGTCGCCCACCGCCTTGCTCACCGTGAACCCCACCCTCGCGGGGCCGGACGGCACCTCGGCGTCCACCCAGAGGTGGACGACCATCGTCGAGGAGCCGGCACGTCGCCCGCTGCGAACAGTGCGACGGAAACCGTCGCTGTCGGTCAGGCGGTGGGCAGCGGAGAGCACGGCGGACGCCGTGAGCCCTGGCCTCAGACGGCCAGG
This sequence comes from Nocardioides hwasunensis, assembly GCF_014779665.1. Lineage (GTDB taxonomy): Bacteria > Actinomycetota > Actinomycetes > Propionibacteriales > Nocardioidaceae > Nocardioides > Nocardioides hwasunensis. The sequence goes on from NZ_JACXYY010000007.1 coordinate 114,398, forward strand.
CTCTTGCGGCCCTTGCGTCGACGGCTCGACAGGATCGAGCGACCGGCACGGGTCCGCATGCGCAGACGGAAGCCGTGCACCTTGTGACGGCGACGGTTGTTCGGCTGGAAGGTGCGCTTGCTCACGGGTATTTCTCCGAAGGTCTCGAGGGATGTCCACTCCACGCGCGGACAGTGCACGCCTCAGGTTCAGGCAACTTCGGCCGGCACCGCCCACCCACGAGGCCGCCGGTGGCGAATCGTGGACATGCGGCACCCGTCGACACGGAGTGACCGGCCAACGGTACGTGGAGGAGAAAGTGGGGGTCAAACCCACGACCACACCCTACCCGCCTCCCTGTGGATGACGGCTTGCCGGACGCCTCCCGTGGTTGTTACGTTCCACCCCTCCACGGTCCGTCGAGAACACGGTTCGGCTCGAGGCCACCCGGGTGGGTGGAACATCTCGCAGAGGGCACGATCATTGCTCTGACCTGCGCAGACATCGAACGGATCACAGGTCGACGGCGACGCGGAGTGCCCGTTCCAGATGATCGGGCCGGGCAACTCACAGCTTGTGGACAACTCTGTGGACGGGGTTCGGGCACCTGCTCGGGAACTCCCACATCAAGGTGAACGACGAAGGCGGTCCGCGTGGACGACCAGCAGGTAGATCTCGGGACGGCGTGGCAGCAGATCGTCGAGGACCTCCAGCCCAACCAGCGGGCCTGGTTGCGACCCAGCGTCCCGATGACGGTCCACGAGAACACCGCGATCATCGCGGTCCCCAACGACTTCACCCGCAACCAGCTCGAGGGCCGGCTGCGCAACCACATCGAGGACGCGCTCAGCGAGTCCTTCGGGCGCGAGATCCGGATGCTCGTCACCGTGAACCCCGCCCTCGACGACAGCGACGCCGCCCCGGTCGATGAGTCGACAGATCGATCTGACGCTTTGTCGACAATTGATCGGTCCTACGACGCTGCGCCGGCGGACGCAGCCGAGCCACACGAGCCGATGGCCACCTCGAGCGAGCGACGCCCCTCGGCCCTCGAGACCCGCCTCAACCCCAAGTACACCTTCGAGACGTTCGTCATCGGCTCGTCCAACCGCTTCCCCCACGCGGCCGCCGTCGCCGTCGCCGAGGCTCCCGGCAAGGCGTACAACCCCCTCCTCGTCTACGGCGAGTCCGGACTGGGCAAGACCCACCTGCTGCACGCGATCGGCCACTACGTCCGCAGCCTCTACAGCAACGCCAAGGTGCGCTACGTCTCCTCGGAGGAGTTCACCAACGAGTTCATCAACGCGATCCGCGACGACCGGCAGGACCGGTTCAAGCGGCGCTACCGCGACGTCGACGTGCTGCTGATCGACGACATCCAGTTCCTGGAGGGCAAGACCCAGACGCAGGAGGAGTTCTTCCACACGTTCAACACCCTCCACAACGCCAACAAGCAGATCGTGCTGACCTCCGACCGCGCGCCCAAGCGCCTCGAGGCGCTCGAGGATCGGCTGCGCAACCGGTTCGAGTGGGGCCTCATCACCGACGTGCAGCCGCCCGACCTCGAGACCCGCATCGCGATCCTGCGCAAGAAGGCGGCGATGGACCGCCTCACCGCGCCGCCGGACGTCCTGGAGTTCATCGCCTCCAAGATCCAGACCAACATCCGCGAGCTCGAGGGCGCCCTCATCCGGGTCACGGCCTTCGCGAACCTCAACCGCCAGGAGGTCGACATGACCCTGGCCGAGATCGTCTTGAAGGACCTGATCCCCGAGGGTGGCGAGCCGGAGATCACCCACGCGCTGATCATCGCCCAGACCGCCGCCTACTTCGGGGTCTCGCTCGAGGACCTCACCGGCCCCTCGCGTGGTCGACACCTGGTCATGGCGCGCCAGATCGGCATGTACCTCTGCCGCGAGCTGACCAGCATGTCGCTGCCCCAGATCGGCCGCGAGTTCGGCGGGCGCGACCACACCACGGTGATGTACGCCGACCGCAAGATCCGCCAGCTGCTCGCCGAGCGTCGCGCCGTCTTCAACCAGGTCAGCGAGCTCACCAACCGCGTGAAGATGCAGGCCCGCCAGTCCTGACCCGGAATCGGCGAGCAACGCGGACGTGTGGACAACATGTGATTCGGTCCCGGAGTTCATCCCCAGCCCCTGTGGACACCTCGGGACGAACCACACGGACGCTCGCGCCCTCCACATCACGCGCCCAGTTGACCTCGTTCGCTCCCCACATGTCATGCACAGGGCTTCATCCCTCTGACCTGCGCAAACACCGGTCGTCCACAGTTTCCACCGACCCTACGACGACTATGAACCTCAAGACTGGTCCCCTCACCCACCAACATCGAACCGAGCCCTGTCTGGGGACAACCCTGCCGGACGCTCCCGTGCCCGTGGCAGGATGCACTTCCCACGCGCGTGCGTGCGGCTCACGCCTGCCCGCTCGTCGCTCGCCCCGCCCCTCGTCGAGGAGACCCTTGTGAAGTTCCGCGTCGAACGCGACGTCTTCGCCGATGCCGTTGCCTGGGCTGCCCGCAGCCTCCCGGTCCGCCCGAGCTCCCCCGTCCTGGCCGGGTTGCTCATCGAGGCGAGCGACGCCGGCCTCATGCTCTCGACCTTCGACTACGAGACGTCCGCCCGCGCGACCCTCACCGCCGAGGTCAACGACGAGGGCAAGGCACTCGTCAGCGGTCGCCTGCTCTCCGACATCTGCCGGAGCCTCCCGGCCAAGCCGGTCGAGCTCACCCTCGAGGGTCCTCGTGTCTCGCTGACCTGCGGTTCGGCCCGCTTCAGCCTGCAGACGATGCCGGTCGCCGACTACCCCACGCTCCCCGAGATGCCCTCGGCCACCGGCACCGTCTCCAGCGCCGACTTCGCCCACGCAGTGGCGCAGGCCGTCACGGCCGCCGGACGCGACGACATGCTTCCCGTCCTCACCGGTGTCCGCATCGAGATCGACGGCTCCACGATGGCGCTGCTCGCCACCGACCGCTTCCGTCTCTCGCACCGCGAGCTGACCTGGAACCCGCAGTCGCCCGACGAGTCCGTCGCCGCGCTGGTCCCCGCCAAGGTGCTCGGCGACACCGCCAAGTCCCTGACCTCCGGCGCCGAGGTCACGATCGCGCTCGCCGCGAGCGGCGCCGGCGAGGGCCTGATCGGCTTCGAGGGCACCGGCCTCGGCGGCGTACGTCGCACCACGACCCGGCTGCTCGACGGCGAGTTCCCCAAGGTCCGCTCGCTCTTCCCGGCCGAGCACCTCACCGTCGCCAAGGTCAACAAGGCCGAGCTCATCGAGACCGTCAAGCGCGTCGCCCTCGTCGCCGAGCGCAACACCGCGGTGCAGATGAAGTTCGGCGAGGACCAGATCGTGCTCGACGCCGGTTCCGGCGACGAGGCGATGGCGACCGAGGCGGTCGACGCCGACATCAACGGCGACGACCTCACCACCGGCTTCAACCCGCAGTTCCTGCTCGACGGTCTCACCGCCATCGACGGGGAGTTCGTCGACCTCGCCTTCACCCAGGCGACCAAGCCGGTCGTGATCTCCGGGACCGACGCGGACGACACCGGCTCCTTCCGCTACCTGCTGATGCCGCGCCGCCTGCTCTCCTGACCACGAGCCGCCCCCGGTGGTTGAGGTGCGAGCGAAGCGAGCCTCGAGACCACGGACCAACGGGTCCCGACACGCCTGACGCGCGCTCAACCTCCTGCGCTGCGCCGTGTGCTCCTGCGTCGTGCACGGCTAGGCTCACGACATGGACATCGGACTCATCGGCCTGGGCAAGATGGGCGGCAACATGCGCGAGCGCATGCGTCGTGCCGGACACACGGTGGTCGGCTTCGACCGCAATCCCGAGGTGAGCGACGTCGACTCGCTCGCGGCACTCGTCGAGGCGCTGCCCAGCCCCAAGGTGGTCTGGGTGATGGTCCCCGCCGGGGAGCCGACCAAGGCGACGGTCGCGGAGCTCTCCGACCTGCTCGGTGAGGGCGACGTGATCGTCGACGGCGGCAACTCGCGCTGGACCGACGACCTCGCCAACGCCGAGATGCTGGCGCCGAAGAAGATCGGCTACGTCGACTGCGGCGTCTCCGGCGGGGTGTGGGGCCTGGAGAACGGCTACGCCCTGATGTACGGCGGCGACCCCGACGACATCGCCAAGGTCCAGCCCGCCTTCGACGCCCTCAAGCCCGAGGGCGACTTCGGCTCCGTCCACGCGGGCAAGGTGGGGGCCGGGCACTTCTCCAAGATGGTCCACAACGGCATCGAGTACGCCATGATGCAGGCCTACGCCGAGGGCTGGGAGCTGCTCGAGAAGGTCGACCTCACCGACAACGTGACCGAGGTCTTCCGCTCGTGGCGCGAGGGCACCGTCATCCGGTCGTGGCTGCTCGACCTGATGGTCGACGCCCTCGACGACGACCCCGGCCTGGACAAGATCGCGGGCTACGCCGAGGACTCCGGCGAGGGCCGGTGGACGGTCGAGGCCGGCATCGACAACGCCGTCGCGACACCGGCGATCACGGCCGCCCTCTACGCCCGCTTCGTCTCGCGGCAGGACGACTCGCCGACCATGAAGGCGATCGCCGCGATGCGCAACCAGTTCGGTGGCCACGCGGTCCGCTCGGCAGCGCCCAAGGGCGGCGACGCCGAGGGCACCTCCGGCGCCGAGCAGTCCGAGGCCGCCAGGAAGGCCGGCGCCGGCAGCGCCCAGGAGCATGGCGAGAGCTAGTTGCACGTCGCGCACCTGACCCTCCACGACTTCCGCTCCTACACCGACATCGACGTCGCCCTGGAGCCGGGGGCCACAGCGTTCATCGGCCGCAACGGGCAGGGCAAGACCAACCTGGTCGAGGCCATCGACTACCTGTCGCGACTCTCGTCCCACCGGGTCGCCTCCGACGCCCCGCTCGTGCGTGCCGGGGCCGACCAGGCGATCGTGCGCGCGTCGGTGGTCAAGGAGGGACGCTCGGCGCTCATCGAGGTCGAGCTCAACCCGGGTCGCGCCAACCGCGCGCGGATCAACCGGTCTCCGGTCCCGCGCCCGCGGGAGATCATCGGCCTGGTGCGCACGGTGGTCTTCGCCCCCGACGACCTCACGCTCGTGAAGGGCGACCCGTCGGACCGGCGCAAGCTCCTCGACGACCTGCTGATGCTGCGAGCACCGCGGTTCGCCGGCGTCCGGTCCGACTACGACCGGATCCTCAAGCAGCGCAACAGCCTGCTCAAGACAGCCGGGGTCGCGCGCGGCTCCTCGCGCGACGCGGCGATGGCGACCCTCGAGATCTGGGACGACAACCTGGCGCGGGTCGGCGCGGAGCTGCTCGGCGCGCGCCTGCGGCTCGTCGACGACCTCCGGCCCTATCTCGGCAAGGCCTACGAGGCCGTCGCCCGCGGTGCGACCCGGGACGACGCCGACCTGGACTACAAGGCGAGCATCGAGGTCGCCTCGACCGACGAGCTGGAGAGAGCCTTGCTCGACGCGATCGCCGCGAGGCGCAAGGACGAGCTCGACCGAGGGATCTCGCTCGTCGGCCCGCACCGCGACGAGCTGCTCCTGACCCTCGGCAGCCCCGACCTCCGGCTCCCGGTCAAGGGCTACGCCTCCCACGGGGAGTCGTGGTCGTTCGCGCTCGCGCTGCGGCTGGCGTCGTACGACCTGCTGCGCGCCGACGGCGACGACCCGATCCTGGTCCTCGACGACGTCTTCGCCGAGCTCGACACCGAACGACGGGCCCAGCTCGCCGAGCTGGTGGCCGGCGCCGAGCAGGTGCTGGTCACCGCGGCGGTCGCGGCCGACGTGCCGGCCTCGCTCCAGGGCGTGCGCTACCAGGTCGCGGACGGTCGGGTGACCCGTGACGGGTGAGGGCGACGAGCCCGCCACGGGCGCCGACGACGAGACACCGGACCCGGTCGAGCCCGAGCACCAGCCCGACGGCCTCGACCTCGCCCGGTCGGCAGCCCGTGCCGCCGCGGCGAGCGCCGGCACGCCGCCCGCGCGCCGGAAGGCCGCGCCCTTCCGGCGACGGACGGTCACGAAGTCGTCCGGCGCGCGCCCCGACGACCGCGACCCGCAGCTGCTCGACCAGGCCATGGGCCGCCTCGTGGCCAGCCACGGATGGGAGCTCGACCTCAAGGTGCAGGGCGTGTTCGGTCGGTGGGCCGAGCTGGTCGGCGCGGAGGTGGCCGACCACTGCACCCCCGAGTCCTTCGCCGACGGACGGCTGGTGGTGCGCACCGACTCGACGGCCTGGGCCACCCAGCTCAAGCTGCTCGCGCCGTCGGTCGTACGCCGCCTCAACGAGGAGCTCGGGCACGGGACGGTGACCGTGATCGAGGTGCTCGGGCCCCACCTGCCGAGCTGGACCAAGGGCAAGCTGTCGAGTCGTGACGGTCGCGGGCCGCGCGACACCTACGGCTGAGCGCCGGACATCGTCGTCGCCAGAGGCGCGATCTGCCGATCTGGCAGCGTCGCGGACGTACGGGGCCCCATCGGACCCCCTGTTCGGCCCTGTGAACCGGGCTCCTGCAGCCCCTGAGGCCCTCTTTTCCACAGAACGGACCCCCGCGGCCGGGTCGGTCCTTCGGTCCAGGGTCCCTGACGGCTAGTATGGGCCCTACGAGTCGCACGTCGTGTTGCCACCGCAACCGCAGCGGCTTGACTCATGTCGAGTGCCCCGGCGAGTCGACCGGGTTGACGAGAAGAAGGCCGTGCCTTGAGCGAAGAGAATCCCGAGTCCACTGCAGCTTCGACCCCCGATTCCGCTCCTCCCACCGATGGCCCCTCAGAGGCGGAGCGTGCCGAGGCGCTCGCGGACTCCGTCGACGAAGCGGTCGTCGAGGCGGTCGCCAAGCGGTCGAACACCGCGGTGGACGAGGGCACCGAGTACGACGCCTCGGCGATCACGGTCCTCGAGGGCCTCGAGGCGGTGCGCAAGCGCCCCGGCATGTACATCGGCTCCACGGGCGAGCGCGGCCTGCACCACCTGATCTGGGAGATCGTCGACAACGGCGTCGACGAGGCGCTCGCCGGCTACGCGACGAAGATCGTGCTGACGCTCCAGGAGGACGGCGGCGTCCGGGTCGAGGACAACGGTCGCGGCATCCCGACGGACACCGCCCCCGGGCAGGAGATGCCGGCGCTCACGATGGCGCTGACCATGCTCCACGCCGGCGGCAAGTTCGGCGGCGGCGGCTACAAGGTCTCCGGTGGCCTGCACGGCGTCGGCGTCTCGGTCGTCAACGCGCTCTCGACGCGCCTGGTCGCCGAGGTGCGCAACCGCGGCCACCTGTGGCGCCAGTCCTTCCAGCTCGGCGTCCCCGACGCCGACCTCGAGCAGGTCCGGGCGATGACCGACGACGAGGGCACCGGCACGACGGTGACCTGGTACGCCTCCTCCGACATCTTCGAGCACACCGACTACAACCTCGAGACGATCACCTCGCGGCTGCGCGAGATGGCCTTCCTCAACAAGGGCGTCGAGTTCGTCATCCGCGACGAGCGTGCCGAGGCCTCCTCGCGAGTCGACGCCGTCGAGGACGACACCATCGACAACACGGTCGACAACGCCGGTCACGACGCGATCAAGCGCGCCGAGACCGGTGGCCTCGAGCAGGTCTTCAAGTACGACCGCGGCCTCGTCGACTACGTCGAGCACCTCAACCGCCGCAAGACCCCCGCCAACATCAGCGTCATCTCCTTCGAGGCCGAGACGGCCGAGGGCGCCTCGGGCCAGCACATGAGCCTCGAGGTCGCGATGCAGTGGAACACCTCCTACACAGAGTCGGTCCACACCTTCGCCAACAACATCAACACCCACGAGGGCGGCACGCACGAGGAGGGCTTCCGTGCGTCGCTGACCTCCCTGGTCAACAGCTGGGGCGAGGAGTGGGGATTGATCAAGAAGAAGGAGGACCGGGTCTCCGGCGACGACATCCGCGAGGGCCTGACCGCGATCATCTCGATCAAGCTGGGCGAGCCGCAGTTCGAGGGCCAGACCAAGACCAAGCTCGGCAACACCGAGGCCAAGGGCTTCACCCAGCGGATCATGAACGACCAGCTCGGTGCCTGGCTCGAGCAGAACCCGGCCGAGGGCAAGGAGATCGTCCGCAAGTCGCAGGCCGCGGCCAACGCCCGCATCGCGGCCCGCAAGGCCCGTGAGCTGGCCCGCGGCCGCAAGGGCCTGCTCGGCGGCGGCGGCCTCCCCGGCAAGCTCAGCGACTGCCAGTCGACCAACCCCGCCGAGTGCGAGGTCTTCATCGTCGAGGGCGACTCGGCGGGCGGTTCCGCGCGGCAGGGCCGTGACCCCCGCATCCAGGCGATCCTCCCGATCCGCGGCAAGATCCTCAACGTCGAGAAGGCCCGCATCGACAAGGTGCTCGCCAACACCGAGGTGCAGGCGATCATCTCCGCCCTCGGCACCGGCATCCACGAGGAGTTCAGCCTCGAGAAGCTGCGCTACCACAAGGTCGTGATGATGGCCGACGCCGACGTCGACGGCCACCACATCAACACGCTGCTGCTGACGCTGCTGTTCCGCTTCATGAAGCCGCTGATCGAGCACGGCTACGTCTACATGGCGCAGCCCCCGCTCTACCGCCTGCGCTGGAACAAGCCGGCCGAGCACGAGTTCGTCTACTCCGACGCCGAGCGCGACGCCCTCATGCGCGACGGCCTCGCGCAGGGCCGCAAGCTCCCGAAGGAGAACCCGGTCCAGCGCTACAAGGGTCTCGGCGAGATGAACGCCGACGAGCTGTGGGAGACCACCATGGACCCCGACGCGCGCCTGATGAAGCAGGTCACGCTCGACGACGCCGCCCAGGCCGACGAGATCTTCTCGATCCTGATGGGCGAGGACGTCGAGCAGCGCCGCTCCTTCATCCAGCGCAACGCCAAGGACGTCCGCTTCCTCGATATCTAGGTCGCTAGCCGTATCTACGACCAGACCTAGACATCGATAGAACGCAGGAGAGAACACCAGATGACTGAGATCCCCACGGACACCGCCGGCGGCGGCGACGGCCACGGCTTCGGCGACGACCGCATCCAGCCGATCGAGCTGCAGACGCTGATGCAGCAGTCCTACATCGACTACGCGATGACCGTCATCGTCGGGCGCGCGCTGCCCGACGTACGCGACGGGCTCAAGCCGGTGCACCGCCGCATCCTCTACGCGATGTACGACGGCGGCTACCGCCCCGATCGCGGCTTCTCCAAGTGCTCGCGCGTCGTGGGCGACGTGATGGGTCAGTACCACCCCCACGGCGACTCGGCGATCTACGACACCATGGTCCGCCTCGCGCAGCCGTGGGTGCTGCGCTACCCGCTGATCAACGGCCAGGGCAACTTCGGCTCGCCGGGCAACGACTCCGCGGCCGCCATGCGATACACCGAGTGCCGGATGGCGCCGCTGGCCATGGAGATGGTCCGCGACATCGACGAGGACACCGTCGACTTCCAGCCCAACTACGACGGTCGCTCGCAGGAGCCGACCATCCTGCCCTCGCGCTTCCCCAACCTCCTGGTCAACGGCTCGGCCGGCATCGCGGTCGGCATGGCGACCAGCATCCCGCCGCACAACCTCATCGAGGTCGCCGACGGCGCGAAGTGGGCGCTCGAGCACCCCGACGCGACCAAGGAGGCGCTGCAGGACGCCCTCGTCGAGCGCATCAAGGGCCCCGACTTCCCCAACGGCGCGCTCATCGTGGGCCGCCAGGGCATCGAGCAGGCCTACCGCACCGGCCGCGGCTCGATCACCCAGCGGGCCGTGGTCGAGATCGACGAGGACGCCAAGGGCCGCGTCATGCTCGTCATCAGCGAGCTCCCCTACATGGTCAACCCCGACAACCTCGCGCTGAAGATCGCCGAGCTGGCCGACTCCGGCCGGATCCAGGGCATCTCCGACGTCCGCGACGACACCAGCTCGCGCACCGGTCAGCGCCTCGTGATCATCCTCAAGCGCGACGCCGTGGCCCGCGTGGTGCTCAACAACCTGTTCAAGCACACCGAGCTGCAGTCGAACTTCTCGGCCAACATGCTGGCCCTGGTCGACGGGGTGCCGCGCACGCTGCCGATCGACCAGTTCATCTCCAACTGGGTCACCCACCAGATCGAGGTCATCCAGCGGCGCACGCGCTTCCGCCTCGCCGAGGCCGAGCGCCAGGCCCACGTCTACCGCGGGCTGGCCAAGGCGCTCGACGCGCTCGACGAGGTCATCGCCCTCATCCGGCGCAGCCCCGACGTCGAGGAGGCCCGCCAGGGCCTGATCGACCTGCTCGAGATCGACGAGATCCAGGCCAACGCCATCCTCGAGATGCAGCTGCGCCGCCTGGCGGCCCTCGAGCGCCAGAAGATCATGGACCGCCTCGCCGAGCTCGAGCGCGTGATCGCCGACCTCGAGGACATCCTGGCCAACGAGGCCCGCCAGCGGCAGATCGTCTCCGACGAGCTCACCGAGATCGTCGACAAGTACGGCAACGAGCGGCGTACGCAGATCATCGCGGCCGACGGCGACCTGTCGATGGAGGACCTGATCCCCGACGAGGACCTCGTCGTGTCGATCACCCGCGGCGGCTACGCCAAGCGCACCCGCGCCGACCAGTACCGCCTCCAGAAGCGCGGCGGCAAGGGCGTGCGTGGCGCGACGCTGCGCGGCGACGACGTGGTGCAGCACTTCATCTCGACCACCAACCACCACTGGCTGCTGTTCTTCACCACCGCCGGCCGGGTCTACCGGACCAAGGCCTACAACCTGCCCGAGGCGGCGCGCGACGCGAAGGGCGGCCACGTCGCCGGCCTGCTGAGCTTCCAGCCCGACGAGGACATCGCCCAGGTGCTGGCGATCCGCGACTACGACCAGGCCCCCTACCTGGTGCTCGCCACCCGCACCGGCCTGGTGAAGAAGACCAAGCTCGGCGACTACAACAGCCCGCGCCAGGCCGGCGTCATCGCGATCAACTTCCGCGAGGACGACGACGAGCTCATCGGTGCCGAGCTCGTCAACGGCGACGACGACATCCTGCTGGTCTCCCGCAAGGGCCAGTCGATCCGGTTCAAGGCCGACGACGAGCAGCTCCGTCCGATGGGTCGGGCCACCGGCGGCGTGCGCGGGATGAAGTTCCGCGACGGCGACTCGCTGCTCTCGATGTCGGTCATCCGCGCGGCCCAGGTCGCGGCCGAGGAGGCCGTCGCCGGCGACGCCGCCGAGTCCGACGAGGTCAAGGAGCAGTACGTCTTCACGATCACCGACGGCGGCTTCGCCAAGCGCAGCCGCATCACCGACTACCGCCTCCAGTCCCGCGGCGGCATCGGCATCAAGGCGATGTCGCTGGCCAACGAGGACCGCGGCGGCCTGGTCGGCGCGTTCATCGTGGAGGAGGAGGACGAGGTCCTCTCCATCACGAGCAGCGGACAGGTCGTGCGCAGCCCCATCGACGAGAACTTCCGTCCCACCGGTCGATCGACCATGGGCGTGAAGTTCGTGACGCCGAAGAAGGGCGACACCGTGGCCGTCGTGGCCCGCTCCGTCGAGGCCAAGGTCGTCGAGGAGGCGACCGAGGACGAGGCACCGGTCGAGGGTGATGCGCCCGCTGGCGAATCGCCGGTTGTGGCCGACGGTGCAACAATCGAGGGTCAGGAGGCCTCCGAGGCCGCCGGACAGACCCCCGACGAAGACACCGACGAGACCACCGAGGAGTGAGTGATCCATGTCGGAACGCACCGCGACTCCCCGTCGTACGTCAGGGGACGAGCCTGCTCGCAAGTCCCTGAGCGAGCGACTCCAGAGCACGCTGTCCAACGCCGCTGACGAGCACCGCGCCAACGCGGCGCCCGGCCCGGGCCAGAAGGGCAGCCGTACGCGCCGGGTGCCCGGTCGCCAGCCGCGACGGGCGCGTCTGCGCCTGACCCGCGTCGACCCGTGGTCGGTGATGAAGACGTCGTTCCTGCTCTCCGTCGCCTTCGGCGTGGTCACCTTCGTCGCCATCTTCATGGTGTGGTCGGTGCTCGGCGCGGCCGGCGTGTGGGACTCGATCAACTCCGCCGTCGCGAGCATCGTCGAGGGTGACAGCGGCAACTCGACCTTCGACATCACCAACTACGTGGGGATGTCGCGGGTGCTCGGCTTCACCCTCCTCGTCTCGGTCGCCGACGTGATCCTGCTGACCGCGCTGGCCACCCTGACGGCGTTCCTCTACAACCTCGCGGCCGCCCTCCTGGGTGGCATCGAGGTCACCCTTGCCGAGGACGAGAAGTGACGCAGATCTGATCGCTGGTTGAGGTGCGAGCGCAGCGAGCCTCGAAACCCACCCTCGATTGGCACCGCCTGACCACGGTCAGGTAATCTGCGGCGTCGCTGCTGATGCGGCGAGTGCGGGCCTATAGCTCAGACGGTTAGAGCGCTTCCCTGATAAGGAAGAGGTCACAGGTTCAAGTCCTGTTAGGCCCACTCCATCCCCTTCTTCTCCCGAGGAGAGCTCATGAAGAAGCTCCTGCTGGTCGCCCTGGCCGCCGGCGCCGCGGTCTTCGCGAAGCGGAAGATGGACGAGGGCAAGCACGAGCAGGCTCTCTGGGCCGAGGCCACCGACTCCGTCGAGCGGGCCTGACGCTCTCCCTCACGGGGCCTTGGCGCAATTGGTAGCGCACCTGCTTTGCAAGCAGGGGGTTAGGGGTTCGAGTCCCCTAGGCTCCACCATCGAGATCGCCGCCGCTCAGCCGCCGAACCCGACGCCCGGGTCGATCCCGGTGCGCAGCCGCCAGGCCAGGATGCCCAGCTGGAGTCCGAGCAGGTGGTCGCGGTCGTCGAGCTCCACGCCGAGCAGGCGCTCGATGCGGGCGAGCCGGTCGTAGAGCGACTGGCGTCGGATCCCGAGGACCGAGGCGGCCGCCGCCTTGGACGCGCCGTGGGCCAGGTAGGCGTCGAGGGTGCGCAGGAGCTCGGTGCGGTGCAGGCGATCGTGGTCCACGAGGGCGCCGACCTGCTCCGCGGCCAGGTCGGCCCAGGCGGCGGGACCGGTCGTGGCGAGCAGGTGCGGCGCGGCCAGGTCGCGCGCGAGCAGCACGCCGTCGCGACGACCGGTGCGTCGGGCCAGCTCGAGCAGCTCGCGCGCGGTGCCGAGGCAGCGACCGAGCTCGGCGGGGTCGCCCACGGGCGGGCCGGCGACCACCAGCGCCGGGAGCGCCGCAGCCTCCGATCGCCCCGACACCACCGCGAGCTGGCGGGTGAGACCCGCCTGTGCGGCGGCCAGGCCGGCCCGCGCCTGGGTCGGTCCGGGCCACCCGCGCACGACGGCCACCACCCGGCTCCCGGCGACGCCGGCCAGCACCGGACCGGAGCCGGGGCGCAGCGCGTGCTCGACCGCGGGCACGACGTCCGTCAGCGCGGTGCCCGGCTCGACGCCGATGGCCAGCGGCTGCCACCCGCGCTCGTCGGTGGCCGGCCAGCCCAGGTCGGTCAGTCGCCGCACCACCTCGCCCCCGGGCATCGACGCTGCGGCGCAGAGGTCCGACACGAGCGACTGGCCCGGACTCGGACGCTGCCCCAGCGACCCCGCGCGGCTCAGCTCGAGAGCGATCGCCACCGCGGCCTGACCCGCGAGACGTTTGCGCTGGCGCGTCACGGCACCGAGCAGGTGCAGGCGACCCATCTCCCCGCTGGCGCCACGCACCGGCTCGACGACCCCGGCCTCCTCGCGGACCGAGGCGATCCCACTGCGCTCGACGAGCTGGTCGGCGCGGTCGCGCAGCTCGACCTCGCAGCCGGCCGCCCGCGAGACCTCGTCGAGCAGGGCCCGCAGACCGCGGCCGTCGATGACGACCTGCGCCAGGTCGCTCCAGGCGATGCCCCCGTCGACGTGGGCGCGGCGGCGTACGACGAGCTCGTGGAAGTCCTCCACCATCCGCTCGAACGGCACCACCTGCGTCAGGCCCAGCACGGTCAGTCCCCGGCGTCGGGCGGCGTCCAGCATCGGCTCCGGGACCTCGAAGAAGGTGCGCCCGAGCTCGAGTGCGAGCGCGGCGAGCCCGGCGTCTGCCAGCTGCTCGACGTACGCCCCGAGGTTGTCCGCGGTGCGCCCGTGCAGGCCGAGACCGGTCGTCAGGAGCACCTCGCCGCCGGCCAGCAGGCTGCCCATCTCGAAGACCTCCGAGGAGTGCACCCACCGGACCAGCACGGCCTCCGGGTCGCCGGTGAGCACCCGCGCGCCGGCCGCACGGAACGACGGCAGGTCGAGCACCTCGGACAGCGGCACGAGCACGGGGACACCTCCTGACCGGACGATACGACAGGACATCTGCCGGCGTCGCCGGACACCTTGTCTGTTGTCAGTCTCACGTGCGGTCTGGTCGTCTGGGTCACCACACGCCCCGGCCCCCGAGTCGCGGGACACCACGACGAGAGGGCAGCGCATGTTCGACGCGGACGACCGGAGGTTCCTGGACCTGGCGATCGAGCAGGCCCGCATCGGGTGGGACGAGGGCGGCGTCCCCATCGGGGCCGCACTGGTGCACCAGGGCGAGGTCCTCGCCGTGGGCCGCAACCGCCGCGTCCAGATGGGATCGGCGATCCGGCACGGGGAGACCGACTGCATCGAGAACGCCGGTCGCCTCACCGCGAAGGTCTACCGCGCCAGCACCCTCTACACGACCCTGTCGCCCTGCTTCATGTGCGCGGGCACGTCGGTCCTCTACGACATCCCCCGCATCGTGGTCGGGGAGAACCGCACCTTCGAGGCGTCGGAGTCCTTCCTGGCCTCGCGCGGCGTCGAGGTCGTGGTCGCCGACGACCCGGCCTGCAAGGCGCTGATGGACACGATGATCGCCGAGAAGCCGGAGCTGTGGGCCGAGGACATCGGGGAGGAGGCATGAGCATCCCCGTCGACTCCGTCACCACCGGGGCCGAGGTCGTCGACCCGGACTACCCGGTCACGCCCGTCCCGCTGCACGCGCGCAAGTCCTTCCTCTCGCTGGCCGTCGTGCTGCTGGGCTTCACCGTCTTCACCCCGACCATGCTCGCGGGCGCGCAGCTCGGCGCGGCCTTCACGCTGTCGGAGCTGCTCCAGGTGATCCTGCTGGGCTCCCTGGTCCTGGGCGTGTACGTCGCCGCGCTGGGCTGGATCGGCGCCCGCACCGGCCTCACGACCGTCGTCATGTCGCGCTACGTGCTGGGCCAGCGCGGCGCCAAGCTCGCCTCGATCCTGCTGGGCGGCACCCAGATCGGGTGGTACGGCGTCGTCATCGGCACGATCGGCGACCTCACCGCGCAGGCGCTCGAGTGGGAGTCCTACCCCGCCCGGGCGACGGTGATGGTCCTCGCCAGCGTCCTCATGTGCCTCACCGCCTGCTACGGCTACCGCGGCATGTTCTGGGTCTCGGCGATCTCCACCCCGCTGATCCTGATCCTCGCGTTCTGGGTGCTCGTGCGCTCCCTGGACGAGGTCGGCGGCTGGTCGGGACTCGCCGACGTCGCGCCGAGCACGACGCTGACCTGGTCGGTGGCGATCACGACCGTCGTCGGCACCTTCGTCTCCGCCGGCACTCAGGCACCGAACTGGACCCGCTTCGCCCGCACCGGCCGCCAGGCGGTCGCCGCGTGCGCGATCGGCTTCCTCATCGGCAACGGCCTGATGATCTTCTTCGGCGCCACCGGGGCGATGACGTTCGGGGAGGGCGACTTCGTGCTCGTCCTCTACAACCTCGGCCTGGTGGGCTGGGGCCTGTTCCTCCTCTTCGGCAACCTGTGGAAGTCCAACGCCGACACCGCGTACGCCTTCGGGGTGGCCGGCGCGGAGCTGTTCGAGAAGCCGTCCAAGCTGCCCTTCGTCATCGGTGGGTCGGTCATCGGCACCGTCCTGGCGCTCGTGGGCGTGCAGAACCACCTCGTCGACTACCTGGTCCTGCTCGGTGTCTTCGTCCCGCCGCTCGGCGGTGTCATCATCGGCGACTTCCTGGCGCGCTGGCGCGCGGGGATGCCCGAGGGTCAGCAGCTCGCGCCCTTCCACTGGGTCAACCTCGGCGTCTACGCCTTCGCCAGTGCCCTCGCCTGGCTGGCCAACGAGACCGGCTTCTTCATCCCGCCGGTGATCGGGGTGCTGGTCGCGCTCGTGCTGGCCCTCGCGGCCGGTCGCAGCACGGCCGGGCGGAGCGCCACCGGAGCGCGGTGACGTACGACGTCGCGCGACCCGGCGCCCATCCCTCGGAAATGATGGGCGCGCCGGGCGCCGCGGTCCCACACTGATCCCATGCTGGGCATCACCGACCTTCCGACCTACCTCGTCGGCCTCATCCTGATCATCCTGCTGCCCGGCCCGAACTCGCTCTACGTCCTCTCCGTCGCCGCGCGGCGGGGGGTGCGCACCGGGTACGGCGCCGCAGCGGGCGTGTGGACGGGCGACGCCGTCCTGATGATCCTGTCGGCCGCCGGCGTGGCCTCCCTGCTGCAGGCCAACCCGACGGCGTTCGGAGTGGTGAAGTGGGTCGGCGCGTCCTACCTGCTGTGGCTCGCGATCGGGATGCTCCGTGCCGCGTGGGCCATGTGGCGCTCGCGCCTGAGCATGGCCGAGCAGCTCGCCGACGCCACCGCCGAGGCCGGTGTCGAGCCGCAGGAGAAGGGCGAGCGTCCCTACCGCCGGGCGCTGGTGATCAGCCTGCTCAACCCCAAGGCGATCCTCTTCTTCGTCGCCTTCTTCGTGCAGTTCGTCGACCCGGCCTACGCGCACCCGGCGATCTCGTTCCTGGCGCTCGGCACCCTCGCGACCCTCGCGAGCGCGGCGTACCTCAGCATGCTGATCTTCGCCGGCACCCGGCTTGCCGCGGCCTTCCGGCGCCGCAAGCGGCTCTCGGCCGGTGCGACCTCCGCCGTCGGCGCGGTGTTCCTGGGCTTCGCGGTCAAGCTCGCCCTCGCCTCCGCCTGAGGAGAGGCTGGAGATCCCCCGTCGGGTGGTGTCGTATCGGACCCAGCGCGTTCGTGGACAGGGTGGGGGCGGCCCGACCGGGGCGGCCACGAGCACAGGAGCTGACATGCACTACCTCCTCACCGTCGTCGGCGACACCGACCTGACCGTCGACGACAGCGAGCCCGGCGCCGTCGAGGCGTTCAACGACCGGATGAAGGCCGAGGGGCGGTGGGTCTTCGCCGGCGGCCTGACCGACCCCGCCGACGCGTCGCACGCGTGCCAGCGCAAGATCGAGGTCCGCCCCTTCGACGGCGTGGCCTGAGCGTGACCGACCCGCGTCTCGACGACGTCATCGCCCGTGTCCACCGCGAGGAGTGGTCACGGGTGGTGGCCACCATCACCCGCCGCGTCGGTGACCTCGACGTCGCCGAGGACGCGGCAGCGGAGGCGTTCGCGGTCGCCGTCCAGCGGTGGCGCGTCGACGGCGTGCCCCCCAACCCCGGCGCCTGGCTGACCACCACGGCCGGCAACAAGGCGCTCGACCGGCTCCGTCGCGAGGGCAAGCGCGACGACAAGCAGAAGCAGGCCCACATGCTCACCGACCAGCTCTCCGGGCCCCCGGAGCCCACCGGGGCCGTCGACGACGACCGGCTCCGGCTGGTCTTCACGTGCGCCCACCCGGCCCTGGCGATGGAGGCCCGGGTCGCGCTCACGCTGCGCCTGGTCGGTGGCCTGACGGTCGCCGAGATCGCGCGCGCGTTCCTGGTGCAGGAGACGACGATGGCCCAGCGCATCACCCGCGCGAAGGCCAAGGTCAAGGCGGCGCGCATCCCGTGGCGGGTGCCCGCGGCCGACGACCTGCCGTCCCGGGTGGACGGCGTCCTCACCGTCCTCTACCTCGTCTTCAACGAGGGCTACCTCGCCAGCAGCGCCGTCGCCGACCCGGTGCGCGCCGACCTCACCGCCGAGGCGATCCGGCTGACCCGGCTGGTCCGCGAGCTGATGCCCGACGACGGCGAGGTGGCCGGCCTGCTCGCCCTCATGCTGCTGACCGAGGCCCGCCGTGGCGCCCGCGTCTCCGGGGCGGGCGAGCTGGTCACCCTGGACCAGCAGGACCGCGGCGCCTGGGACCGGACGCTCGTCGCGGAGGGACACGCACTGGTCCGCGAGCGGCTGGCCTCCGGTGAGGCGCCCGGTCGCTACCAGGTGCTCGCCGCGATCAACGCCGTGCACACCGACGCCGCCGAGGCCCGCGACACCGACTGGTCGCAGGTCGTCGCGCTCTACGACCAGCTCGTCGGGCTCGACCGCAACCCGGTGGTCACGCTCAACCGCGCGATCGCGGTCGCCGAGCTCGACGGACCGCACGTCGCGCTCGCCCAGGTCGAGGCCCTGGCCGGCCCGCTGGGCGACTACCACGCCTTCCACGCCACCCGGGCCGACCTGCTGCGGCGGCTCGGGCGGAGCGCCGACGCGCGGGCGGCGTACGACCGGGCGATCGGGCTGGCCGGCAACAGCGCCGAGGCGGCGTACCTCACCCGGCGCCGCGACGAGCTCGCGCGCTGACCCGCTGCGCCCCCGCCACCCGCGCGGGAGCCTCACCGGGTGGCTGGGACAATCGAGGGGTGAGTGCCCCCCGCCGACCCGGCCTGCTGACCGACCTCGGCGCCGTGGTCCTCGCGCTGGTGCTGGTCGGCATCGCCGGGATGCTCGGCAAGTGGCAGTACGACGCGTGGCAGGCCCACCGCGACGCCGAGGCCCGCGACCTCACCGGGGTGGCGCCGGTGGCGATGACGAGCCTGATGGGCAACGACGACCCCTTCCCCGCGGCCGATCTGGGCCGGCCCGTGGAGGTCTCCGGCGACTGGCTCGCCGGCGGCTTCTGGGCCGCGGACCGCGACCTCGACGGCACCTCGGGCTACTGGGCGGTGAACCCGCTGCAGATCGACGACGCGGCGGTCCTCGTCGTGCGTGGCTGGGCGCCCCAGCCCGACCCGGCCCTCCTCGAGGCGAGCGGGGAGGCCGACGTCACCGGGTGGTTGCAGCCGCCCGAGGGCAGCATGCTCGTCAACGACGATCCGCTCGATGACGTGTTCCCCGAGATCCGGGTCTCCGACGCCATGCAGCGCGTGGACGTCGACCTCTACTCCGCCTACGTCGTCAGCCAGGAGCCGGGCGCCGGCCTCCGGCCGGCCGAGCTCGCCGCGCTGCCGGACCCGAGCCGGTTCACCGGCATCCGCAACCTGCTCTACGCGGTCGAGTGGTGGATCTTCGGCGCCTTCGCGGCGTTCATCTGGTGGCGCTGGCGCCGCGACGCCACCCAGCCCGAGATCGCGCCGCTCGAGGCCGGCGTCACACCTGCGGCCTCCTCCGAGGCAGCGCCCGACCGCGTGTCACCTCCCCCCGGATAGGTTGAGCGCCGTGTCCCGCAACCTCACCGCCTACCGGGTGATGGCCACCATCGTCGGCGTCCTGCTCGTGGTGCTCTGCCTGGTCGGCGTCCCGCTGGCCAACTTCGACGGCTCCCCGATGTGGGGCATCTTCGACAGCACCCCGACGTGGGTGTCGACCGGCTCCGACGCCCACCACCTCGGCGAGCTGATCACCACCTACCTCGGTGTCGCCCACGGCTGGCTCTACATGATCTTCCTGTTCAGCGCGTTCCTGCTCTCGCGCCGGGCCCGGTGGGACCTGCCCTTCACCCTGGTGACCCTGGTCTGCGGCACCGTCCCGATCCTGTCCTTCTGGGCCGAGCACCGCGCGACCAAGCGCGTACGCGCCGAGCACCCCGAGCTGCGCTGACCGCTGCCCCTGCGGCGTGCGGCTTCCCGAGCGGTGAGTGAGACATGTTTTCGCGCCCAGGAACCTGCCTCACGCACCGACGCCTTCCGGACATGCAGACGGGCGGTGAGTGAGACATGTTCTGGAGTGCCAGAACCTGCCTCACTCACCGCCCGAAGCGATGATGCGGATACGAGCTAGTTCTTCTTCGGCACGTCGTCGATGTCGATGACGTCGGCCGGGTCGTCGGGGGTGGTGGTCTCGTGGGCCTCCTCCACCGAGTCGCTGATGGCCTCGCCCGGTGCGCCGCCACCGATGTCGTCGGTCGCCGGCGGGTCGACGGTCACCACGTCGTCGGCGGTGACCTCGGAGTCGGCGGCCGTCGGCGCCGCGGCGGGAGCCGGGGGCT
This sequence comes from Nocardioides hwasunensis, assembly GCF_014779665.1. Lineage (GTDB taxonomy): Bacteria > Actinomycetota > Actinomycetes > Propionibacteriales > Nocardioidaceae > Nocardioides > Nocardioides hwasunensis. The sequence continues at coordinate 134,463 of NZ_JACXYY010000007.1, forward strand.
TCGGCGCGGGCGCGGCCGGCGGGACGTAGGTCGACTGCCAGTTGGCCTTGTCGTCCTGCTTGGCCTTGAGCTTGCTGAAGATCACGCCGCCGATGGCGAGCAGGCCACCGATCAGCAGCAGCTTCTTGAGCTTGCTCCCCCGGGGCTCGGGCTCGATGCCGCGCAGCTCGTTGACCTTGGCCGTGGCCAGGTCGCGACCCTCGGCCGCACGCTCGGCGGCGAGCGACGCGGCGACGGACGCCTTGTCGGCGGCGTTCGCGCGGGCCTCGGCCAGCAGCGGGGCGGCCTTCTCCCGGGCCTCCGCCGTCTTCTCCGCAGCGGCAGCGGCACCGGCCGACGCCGCCTCGGCGGCCCGCGAACGGGCGTCCTCGAGCAGGGGCTGGGCCTTGTCGCGCGCGTCGGAGATCGCGGGGCCGGCCTTGTCGACGGCCTGCTCCCAGGCGTGCTCGAGCTGGGGGAGCACGTTCTCGGAGAACTGGTCGGAGATCTGGTCGACGTAGTCGTGGGCCCGGTCCGCGAGGGACTTCTTGCGACCGAATGGCATGCGTGTCCTCCTGTGTCTGTGAGTCTCCATCTCATCACGCGCACCCTGAGGCGGCCAGCCCCGTCCGGGTGGGCGAGACGTACGCCGCCCGCGCCGGTCGGCGTACGGCCCCTTCCGCGCGCGCCCGCGTGCGGGGAGCGTGGGCGGCGCGTGGCAGGATCGAGTCGCACGCCGGACCCCCGGGTCCGCACACACCAGAGACACCCAGCTGAGAGGCACATCCCATGGCCGACCCCCAGGCGACCTTCAAGACCAACCGGGGCGACATCGTCGTCAACCTGCTTCCGAACCACGCCCCCGAGACCGTCGAGAACTTCATCGGCCTCGCGGAGGGCACCAAGGACTACCGCGACGACGCCGGTCGCTCCGGTGAGAAGTACTACGACGGCCTCGGCTTCCACCGCGTCATCGACGGCTTCATGATCCAGGGTGGCTGCCCGCTCGGCACCGGCACCGGTGGCCCGGGCTACACGTTCAAGGACGAGATCCACCCCGAGCTCGTCTTCGACAAGCCCTACCTGCTCGCCATGGCCAACGCCGGCCCGGGCACCAACGGCTCGCAGTTCTTCATCACCGTCGGCGCCACCCCGTGGCTCAACCGCAAGCACACGATCTTCGGCGAGGTGGCCGACCAGGCCAGCCGCGACGTCGTCGACGCGATCGCGACCAGCCCGACCGGCGCCATGGACCGTCCGGTCGAGCCCGTCGTGTTCGAGTCGGTCACGATCGAGCGCTGACCCAGCCGCTGCCTCCGCTCCGAGACCTCCTCACGCCATGACCCAGCCGACCGACGGCGAGGCCGCGACCGGGGTGCCGACCTGCTATCGGCACCCCGGTCGCGAGACCTGGATCCGCTGCCAGCGGTGCGACAAGCCGATCTGCCCGGACTGCATGCGCGACGCCGCCGTGGGCTTCCAGTGCCCCGACTGCGTCAAGGAGGCCGCCAGGACCTCCCGCCAGAACCGTGCGCTGTACGGCGGCCGGCGCAGCGCCGACCCTCGCCTGACCAGCCTCGTGCTGATCGGCATCAACGTGGCCGTCTGGCTCGCGGTGATCGCGACCGGCTGGAAGAACAGCGACCTGATCGCGCGGCTCGCGCTGGTCCCGAAGGGGACCTGTGAGTCGCTCTCCAGCGGTGGCTACTACCCGACCGCAGCCGGTGAGCGTCTGTGCATGCTCGGCACCGGGGGCGACGGGCACTGGGTGCCGGGCGTGGCCGACGGCGCCGTGTGGCAGCTCATCACCAGCCAGTTCCTGCACGTCGAGATCTGGCACATCGCCGGCAACATGCTGGCGCTGTGGGTCCTCGGTCCCCAGCTCGAGGCCATCCTGGGTCGGACCAGGTTCCTCGTCCTCTACCTCCTCTCCGGGCTGGCCGGCTCGGTCGCCGTGCTGTGGCTCTCGGGCTCGGGCGGGCTGACGCTCGGCGCGTCCGGCGCGATCTACGGCCTCTTCGGTGCCTACGCCGTGATCGCCCACAAGGTGCGCGCGGACCTGCGCAGCATCGCGACGCTCCTCGTCGTCAACCTGTTCATCACCTTCGCCATCCCCAACATCTCGTGGCAGGGACACCTCGGCGGGATCGTGGGCGGCGCCATCATCGCGGCCGTCATCGCCTACGCCCCGCGCACGCGCCGCACCCAGGTCCAGGCCCTCGGCCTCGCCGGCTTCTTCATCGTGCTCGTCGCGCTGATCGCGCTGCGCATCGCCGCTCTGGCCTAGCCGGACGCCGCCTGCGCCGGGCGGCGTACGCCCCTCGAGCCGGCGCGATCCGTCATCTGCGCCCGCACCCATCGGTGCGCGGTCGGGTGACGGATCCGGTGCGCCCGGACCACCCGTGAGTTCCCACAGGTGTGCACACAGCTGTGGATAACTACATGCATGTAATTCTCCACAGCAGTTATCCCCAGTGTGGACAACCGCGCGCCCCCGCGAGCGCGTGAGAGCCCCGGCGCACCACCCCGATCGACCCCGAAATCGACTCGAGCGGTGAGAGAGACGCCTCCCCTTCCCCAGGAAGGCGCCTCACTCACCGCTCGAGGCGACGAATGCGTGCGACCGGTGCTCACCGGCCGCGGGAGAAACCTACTCCCACTTGGTCGCGAAGCTGAACCCGACCGCCATGAACGCGATGCCGACGACCAGGTTCCACTGGCCGAGGTCGTTGAGGATCCACAGCCGCGAAAGGTCGTCGGAGAAGACGTAGAAGGTGCAGATCCAGATCAGGCCGATCAGGAAGCAGCCCAGCATCCCGACCACGACGCCGCGGCCGCGGCCGAGCGGGGTCGAGGGGTGCGCGGAGATCATCAGGCCGAGCATCATCGCGCCGAAGCCGATGACGTAGTTCCAGCGGGCGAGGTCGGCGATCGCCGTCGGGCTGCCCTCGACGGGCGGGAACGCGAGCGGGTTCCCCCGCGGGCCGATGTAGTAGTAGGCGAGCCAGGCGATGCCGCCCACGATCAGCAGCAGACTGATCAGGAACCTGACGGAGAAGCGTCGGGTCTTCTCCTCGGTGATGACCGTCTTGGACTTCGACACTGCTGCTCCTGTGGCTTGGCGGGAGATGGCTCTGCGACATTCGAGGGCGTACGCCGCCCAACGGGGGGTTAGCGTAGTCGCCATGCCCGCACCGTCCCATTCATCCCCCGGGCGCCGCCGCGTCTGGCGGGTGGCGACGCCCGTCGCCGTGCTGCTGTGCGGCGTCCTCTTCGCGGTGAGCGCGAAGCAGAGCGACGGGATGGACCTGCGGGGCGGTCGGCTCACCGACCTGGCGTCGGTGGTGCGCGCCGAGCGCGACGAGGCGGGCAACCTGACCGCCCGCGCGGCCGAGCTCAACACCGAGGTCGAGACCCTCAGCACCCAGCTGGGCGACCGTTCCGTGGCCCGCGCGCAGCGCAAGGTCGGCGCGCTCGTCGACCCGGCGGGACTCACCGAGAAGACCGGCACGGCGGTGCAGGTGACCCTCGACGACGCCCCGCTCGACGCGCGCCTCCACTACGAGGACAACCCCAACGACCTCGTCGTGCACCAGCAGGACATCCAGGCGGTGGCCAATGCGATGTGGAGCGCCGGCGCGGTCGCGGTGACCATCCAGGGCCAGCGACTGATCTCCACGACCGGCATCAAGTGCGAGGGCAACCAGGTCACTCTGCACGGCCTGCCCTACTCGCCGCCCTACGTCATCGTCGGCATCGGCGACCCGACCGCGATGGAGACCGCGCTCGCCACCGACCCGATCCTCGCGGCCTACCGCGACTACGTGGACCTGCCCGGCGGTGGGGTGTCGTGGGACATGATCGGGCTCGACCAGGCCACCGCACCGGCCTACACCGGGCTGCTCGACCTCACCTACGCGACGCCGATGGAGGACTGAGGCGGCGACGTCGTCGGGTCGACCGGCAGCCGCGGGGTCGGCGTCTCCGTCGGCTCGGTCGGGGTCTCGGTGGGCGTCTCCGTCGGCGTCTCCGTCGGGGGGTCCGTCGGCGGGTCGGTCGGCTCGTCCGTCGGGTCCGGCGTCGGCGGCTCCTCGTAGACCGACACGAAGATCGTCACCGTGCCGCCCTGCGGCAGCGTGCCGCCGAGCGGGATCTGGTCGACGACCGTGTTCTTGGGCTCGGTCGAGGTGGCGTCCTCGCGGACGTCGGCGACGAAGCCGGCCTCGCGGATCGCCCGCTCCGCCTGGCGCTGCATCATGCCGCGCACGTCGGGCACCTGCGTGGGACCGTTGGAGAACACGAGCGTGATCGTCGTGCCCTCGGCCACCGACGTGCCGGCGGCGGGGTTGGTGCTGAGCACCTGGTTCTTCGGCTCGTCGGAGTCCTGGCCCTGGAAGCGGATCTTCAGGTTCTGCGACAGCATCGCCTGACGGGCCTCCTTGCGCAGCGTCCCGACGACGAACGGCACCTCGACCTCGGGCTTGCCGAGGGACAGCACGAAGCTGATCGACGTCCCCGGGTCCTGGAAGGTGTCACGGTTGGGGTCCTGGCTGATGACCTGGTCGGCCTCGACGGTCTCCGAGCTCTCGCGCGTGATGCGACCGACCTCGAAGCCGGCGTCGCCGATCTCCATCCGCGCCTGCTCCTCGGTCATCCCGACGATGTTCGGGACCGCGGAGCGGTTGGGCGCGCTGTCGAACATGACGCTGTTGAGGAAGTAGGCACCTCCCGCGAGCACCGCGAGCACCAGGAGGCCGACGAGCACCCAGAGGGCCGTACGCCGTCGCGGCTGCTCCTCGTGCTGGGGTGCGGGAGCGGCCGGCGCGGCCATCGTGGAGGTCGGGTCGGCGGGCGGCACGGGAGGGACGTACGCCGTCTCGGCCGGCGCGGGCACGACGGCCGGCGCCTGGATCGGGTGGCCGGCGAGGTAGCGCTCGATGTCGGCCTTCATCGCCGCGGAGCTCTGGTAGCGGTCCTCGACCCGCTTGGCCAGAGACTTCATCACGATCGCGTCGATCTCGGGGTCGAGCTGGTCGTCGAGGTCGGACGGGGGCGAGGCCTGCTCGCGCACGTGCTGGTAGGCCACGGCGACCGGGCTGTCGCCGACGAACGGCGGCCGGCCGGTGAGCAGCTCGTAGAGCAGGCAGCCGGTGGAGTAGACGTCGGAGCGCGAGTCGACGGTCTCGCCGCGCGCCTGCTCGGGGGAGAGGTACTGAGCGGTGCCGACGACGGCCGCGGTCTGGGTCATCGTGGAGGAGGCGTCGGAGATCGCGCGGGCGATGCCGAAGTCCATCACCTTCACGTCGCCCGACGGCGTGAGCATCACGTTGCCCGGCTTGATGTCGCGGTGGATGATCCCCGCGCGGTGGCTGTAGTCGAGGGCGGACAGCACGCCCGCGGTGATCTCCAGGGCACGCTCGGGCAGGATCTTGCGGCCCTCGCGCAGGATGTCGCGCAGGGTGCGCCCCTCGACGCACTCCATCACGATGTAGGGCTGGGCGACCCCCGAGCCGTCGGTGGCCATCTCCTCGCCGGTGTCGTAGGTCGACACGATCGCGGGGTGGTTGAGGGACGCCGACGACTGCGCCTCGCGCCGGAACCGGGCCTGGAAGGTCGCGTCGCTGGCCAGGTCGGTGCGCAGCCGCTTCACGGCCACGGTCCGGCCCAGGCGCAGGTCGCGTCCCTTGCGGACCTCGGCCATGCCGCCGCGTCCGAGGAGCTCGCCGAGCTCGTAGCGGCCGCCGATCAGCGTCGGCTCCGGCTGCGTCATCCCTGGGGGTCCTCTCCCTCGGTGGTGCTGGTGCTGCTGGGTGCTGCGGCCGGCGAGGTGGTGCTGCTCGGCGTCGTCGTGGGTGTCTCGGTGGGCGTCGGGGTCTCCGTGGGCGTCTCGGTCGGCGACTGCGTCGGAGTCTCCGTGGGCGTCTCGGTGGGCGTCTCGGTGGGCGTCTCGGTGGGAGTCTGCGTCGGCGTCTGCGTGGGGGTCTCGGTCGGCGTCTGCGACGGACTCTGGCTCGGCTCGTCCGTGGGGGTCCGGCTCGGCTCGTCGGTGGGCGACTCGCTCTGGCCGGGCGACTCCGGCGGTGTCTCCTCGCCCGGTGCCCCCGTGTCGCGGGTGCCGAGCCAGATCGCGATCAGCGCGATGGCCGCCACGACCGCCACCAGGCCGAGGATCGCCGACCACGGCGTCGTACGCCGCCCGGGCGACGCGGGCGCGGGCGCCTCTGCGGGAGGAGGCGGGGGCACCGGCGCGGCCGTCGGGATGACCTGCGTCGACTCGGTGGCCGGCGCGACCGGGGGAGGAGCGGGTGCGGCCACGGGTGCGACCACCGCGGTGGGGGCAGCGGCCGGGTCGCGGAGGGCGGCCGCGAGGGCGGCGCCGTCGGCGTACCTCTCCTCGGGTGCCTTGCTCATCGCCCGGCGCACGACCCGGGCCAGGTCGGCCGGCACCCGGTCGGGCAGCTCGGGGACCGGCTCGCGGAGGTGGGCGATCGCGGTCGCGACCGGGGTGTCGGCGGCGAAGGGCTTGCGTCCGGCCAGGCACTCGAAGGCGACCACGCCGAGGGAGTAGACGTCGGAGGCTGCCGTGGCGGTGCCGCCCTCCGCCTGCTCGGGCGAGATGTAGGCCGGGGTGCCCATCACCTGCCCGGTCTCGGTCAGCGCCATCCCGTCGGCGGCGCGCGCGATGCCGAAGTCGGTGACCTTGATCCGCCGGTCGGGGGTGACGATGAGGTTGGCGGGCTTCACGTCGCGGTGCACGATGCCGGCCGCGTGCGCGGCGCCGAGCGCGTCGGCGGTCTGGGCGAGGAGGTCGCGGGCGACCTCGGGGTCGAGGGGGGCGCCCGGCCGCAGCAGGTCGGAGAGCGGCCTGCCGTCGACGAGCTCCATGACGAGGTAGGGGCGCGGGGTGCTCGAGCCGTCGGAGATCCTGCTCTGGCCGAAGTCGTAGACCGAGGCGATGCCGCCGTGCTGGAGCGCGGCAGCGTGCCGGGCCTCGGTCTCGAAGCGGCTGCGGAAGAGCGGGTCGTCGGCGTACTCGGCCTTGAGCACCTTCACCGCGACCGGCCGGTCGAGCAGGGAGTCGCGGGCCGACCAGACCTCGCCCATCCCGCCGGTGGCGATGCGCGACTCCAGGACGTAGCGGCGGGACTCGTCGACGTAGGACCCGGGCTCGACGGCGCTCACCGGTTGATCACCGCCTCCATGATCGCCTTCGCGATGGGCCCGCCGAGACGGCCGCCGGCGATCTCGTTGCGGGAGGTGTCACTGGACTGCACGAGCACGGCGACGGCGACCTTGGGGTCGTTGGCCGGGGCGAAGGAGACGAACCAGGCATACGGCGGACGCTCGGCGGTCGACTGCGCGGTGCCGGTCTTGCCGGCGACCTCGACATTCGGGATCTGCGCCGGGGTGGCGGTGCCCTCCTCGACGGTGGCGACCAGCATCTTGGTGAGCTCGTCGGCAGTCGAGCTCGAGATCGCCTTGCTGATGGTCTGCGGGTCGGTCTTGTCGAGGACCGACAGGTTCGGGGCACGCACCTCGTCGACGACGTAGGGGCGCATCACGTCGCCGTCGTTGGCGATCGCAGCGGTCACCATGGCCATCTGGAGCGGGGTGGCGGTGACGTTGGACTGGCCGATCCCGGACATCGCGGTCTGCGGCGGGTCCATGTCGCGCGGGTAGAGCGACTTGGCCTGCCCGGACAGGTCCTCGAGCTGGGTGGAGTTGAAGCCGAACGCCTCGGCCTGGTCGGCCATCGCCTCGGTGCCGAGCTCGTTGGCCAGGCTGAGGAAGGTGACGTTGCACGACACCTCCATGGCCTGGGTCAGGGTGATCCGGTTGCCACCGCAGTTGCCGCCGTCGTGGTTGCCGATCTCGGTCGAGGACTGCGGCAGCTTGAACTTGAAGCCGCCCGGGACCATCGAGTCGGCGTCGTAGTTGCCGGACTCGATCGCCGCCGCGGCGGTGACCAGCTTGAACGTCGACCCCGGTGGCAGCGTGGTGCCGATCGCTCGGTTGATGAGCGGATCGCGGTCGTCGGCGTTGAGCCGGTCGCTGACGTCCTTGACCTCGGAGAAGTCGTGCGAGGCGAAGTTGTTGGGGTCGAAGGTCGGCGTCGAGGCCATCGCCAGCACCCGACCCGTCGTCGGCTCGAGCGCGACCACCGCACCCTGCGCGTCGCCGGGCAGGTTCTCCAGGCCGTCCCACGCGGCGTCCTGGGCGGCCGCCTGGATCGTGAGCTGGACGTTGCCGCCCTTGGGGTCGGAGTTGCTGAGCATGTCGACCAGGCGGGTGACGAACAGGCGCGAGTCGTCGCCGGCCAGCACCGCGTTCTGCGAGCGCTCGATGCCGGTCTGGCCGTACCACGAGAAGTAGCCGGTGACGGGGGCGTACTTGAACGGCTGGGAGTAGGTGCGCTGGAACTTGTACTGGTCGTCGGACGGCACGCTGCGCGCGATCGCGTCCTTGCCGACCAGGATCGCGCCGCGCTCGCGGGAGAAGGCGGCGGTGATGACACGACGGTTGTTCGGGTCCTTGGACAGGTCGTCGGCGCGGACGTACATCAGGTAGGTGGCGTTGACCAGGAGCGCCATGAAGAGCACCAGGCAGAACACCGAGACGACGCGGATGGGCTTGTTCATCGGCGGCCTCCGATCACGGGTGCTGTCATCGCAGCTTCACCACCTGGGTGCTCTCGCTGTCGGCGGCCTGGTCGTCGACCGGGTCGAGGCGCGGAGCCGGACGGCGGGCCTGGTCGGAGATGCGGAGCAGCAGGGCGATCACGACCCAGTTGGCGACGAGGGACGAGCCGCCGTAGGAGAGGAAGGGAGTGGTGAGTCCGGTCAGCGGGATCAGGCCGGTGACGCCGCCGACGACGACGAAGACCTGGAGCGCGAAGATCGCGCCGAGGCCGACGGCCATCAGCTTGCCGAAGCCGTCGCGCGAGATGAGCGCGATCCGGAGCGCGCGCTCGACGATGAGGCCGTAGCAGAGCACGATCGCCATGACCGCGGTGAGGCCGAGCTCCTCGCCGATGGTGGAGAGGATGAAGTCGGAGTAGGCGAAGGGGACCCGCTCGGGGAAGCCGTCGCCGAGGCCGCGCCCGATCAGGCCGCCCCAGCCCATGCCGAACATCGCCTCGACGGGCTGGTAGCTCGTGCCGGGGTAGTAGTTCATCGGGTGGAGCCAGATGTCGAAGCGGCGCTGCACGTTGCCGACGAAGGTGTACGCCGCCAGCGCGCCGCCGCCGAACATCAGCCCGCCGACCACCAGCCAGCCCGGCCGCTCGGTCGCGACGTAGAGCATCGCCAGGAACAGGCCGAAGAACAGGAGCGAGGAGCCGAGGTCGTTCTGGAGGACCAGGACCATCATCGAGACGCCGAACATCGCCAGGATCGGGCCGAGGTCGCGACCGCGGGGGAGGTCGATGAACACGACCCGGCGACCGGCCAGCGCGAGCGCGTCGCGGTGGAGCACGAGGTAGCCGGCGAACGCGATCACCAGCATCACCTTGGCGACCTCGCCGGGCTGGAAGCTGAAGCCGGCGACGTTGATCCAGATCCGGGCACCGTTGATGTTGCGCCCGATGCCGGGGAGGAAGGGCAGGATCAGCAGGGCGATGCCGGCCAGGCCGGAGGTGTAGGTGAAGCGCTGCAGTGCGCGGTGGTCGCGCAGCAGGAAGAGGGCGGCGATGAAGAGGATCACGCCGAGCGTCATCCAGGTGAGCTGCTGGCGGGCGAAGGTGTGCTGCGCGACCCCGTTGGCCTCGTAGGTCAGGTCGAGGCGACGGAGCACCGCCAGGCCGAGCCCGTTGAGCGCGGCGACGAGCGGCAGCAGCACCGGGTCGGCGTACGGCGCGACGAGGCGGACGGTCACGTGGGCGGCGACGATGAGGCCGGTCAGCCAGCCGCCGTAGCCCACGAGGTCGGCGGGCACGACGCCCTCGACGCCGAGGCCGACGGCTGCGTAGGCGCCGATGCCGACCGCGAGGGCGAGCACGAGCAGGAACAGCTCCGCGCCCCGGCGGCGCCGGTGCACGAAGCCCATCAGGGTGCCGGTCTGGCTCATCGTCGCTCGCCCGTCGCCCTCAGCCGACGTCCTGGCGGGCGGCGTAGTTGTCCACCGTCGCCCGCGCGTCGTCGAGGTCGTCGGCCTCGATTCCCTCGCGGACCTGCTCGGCGTCGATGTCGCTGAGCAGGTCGACCTCGACGTCGGTCGTCTCGTAGGGGTGCGAGAGCGAGATGCCGGGGAGGTCGGCGTTGAGGCCGCGGAAGATCGTGACCTTGCCGTCGTGGTCACCGACGTAGAACTGCTGCTGGCTCCACGACCACCCGGTCGCCAGCACCACCCAGGTGATGCCGAGCAGGACCGCGGCGACCAGGACCCGGCGCAGCCAGGTGTAGCGGGTCGGCGCGAGCGGGGCGTAGCGGGCGGCCTCGGGGTCGATCGGGTCGGTGACGAACGCACCCTCGGGCGCCTCGGCCGGGACCGGCGCGATCTCGCCGGTGTCGCCCGCCCGGTGTCCGCGGAACAACCCGCCCACCGCTCCGCCGACGCCGCCGCCCACGGGCATCCGTCGCGGCAGGTCGGCGGCCGCGCCGACGAGGAGCGGGGCGAGGTCGTCGGGAGCCGGCTCCTCGGAGACGTCGGCGACGATGCAGGTGACGTTGTCGGTGCTGCCGGCCTCGAGGCTGGCGCGCACCAGCTCGACGGCGGCGAAGTCGGGGGTGCCGGTGGAGAGGATGTCGGCCATCCGCTCGAGGCTGAGCGTGCCGCACGCGCCGTCGCTGCACAGGAAGATCCGGTCGCCGGCCTCCGCGGGGAACTCGAAGAGGTCGGGCTCCTCGTGGCGGATGCCGTCGAGGGCCTTGAGGATGAGGTTGCGGTGCGGGTGGGTCCGCGACTGCTCCTCGGTGATGCGGCCCTCGTCGATGAGGGACTGGACGAAGGTGTGGTCGTGGGTGAGCTGGCGCAGCTCGCCGCGGCGGTAGAGGTAGGCGCGGCTGTCGCCGATGTGCCCGAGGCCGAAGCGGGCGCCGTCGAAGAGTGCGACGGTGGCGGTGGTGGAGGTCCCGTTGAGGGCCGGGTCCTCCTCGACGAGCTCCGCGATCCGGTCGTCGGCGCGGTGCACGCCGCCGGCGACCTGTCCGAGGATGTCCTCGTCGGGGCGCTGGTCGAGCTTGCGCAGGGCCTGCACCGCGGTGCTCGAGGCGAGGTCACCGCGCACGGCACCGCCGACGCCGTCGCAGACCGTCAGCAGCCACGGTCCGGCGTACCCGCTGTCCTGGTTCTCGCGCCGGACGCGGCCGACGTCGGAGATCGCGGAGTAGTGGAGGTAGAGGCTCACTTCCGCAGCTCCAGGATGGTCTTGCCGACACGGACCTGGACGCCGAGACCGATGGTGGTGGGCTGGGTGATCCGGACGGGACCGACGTAGGTGCCGTTGGTCGAGCCGAGGTCCTCGACGAACCACTCGTCGCCGCTCGCCACGACGCGCGCGTGGCGGGTGGAGACGTAGTCGTCGTCGAGCTTGATCGCGGCGTCGCTGCCGCGGCCGATGAGGAGCGGGGCGTCGGCGAGCTCGGCGCGGGTGCCGGCGCCGTCGCCCTCGACCACGAGCAGGTGGGTCGGTGAGCCACGCCGTGGCTTCTTGGGCTTGCCGCGACGCTCCGGGGCGGGGGCGCCGCCGCGGGCGGTCTCGGGCACACGGGCGCCGAACATGTCGGAGCGGATGACCGAGATGGCGGAGAGCACGAAGATCCAGAGGATGGCCAGGAACGCCATCCGGATGAGGAAGAGGGTCAGCTCAGACATTCCAGCCTCCGGCCTCGTCCCGCCCGCCGTCGATGCGGACCGTCATCTCGGTGTGTCCGATCTTGATGGTCGACCCGTCGCGCAGCCGGGCGCGCCCGACCTTCGAGCCGTCGACGAGGATGCCGTTGGTCGAGCCGAGGTCGACCGCCTCGACGCCGTCGATGCTCACCTCGAGCTCGAGGTGCCGGCGACTGACGCCCGGGTCGTTGATGCGCAGGTCGGCCTCGGTGCCGCGGCCGATCACCAGGCCCGGGGGGCGCAGCGGGTGACGGGTGCCGTTGACCTCGAGCGTCGCGTGCGACGAGCGGGTGCGGGTGCGCGGGTCGTTGTCGGTGACGCTCGCCTGGGCCTTGCTGCGGATCCGGAACCGGCCGGTCGTCAGGTCGTCGGCGGACTCGAAGGCGATCGAGATCGGCCCGGTGAAGACGTAGCCCTGGGCGTCCGCGTGGTCCTGGAGCTGGTCGACGAGGTCCTGCTCGAGCGCGCGCCCGAGCCCGACGATGCGGTCCAGGTCGGTGGCGGAGAGCTCGACGTGGAAGTCGTTGGGCACCAGTCGGCGCTGGCGGCTGAGCACCTGCGCGTTGTTGTCGCACTCGCGCTGGAGCGCGGCGGCGATCTCGACCGGCTGCACGGCGCTGCGGAACGCCCGGGCGAAGACGCCGGAGATGACCGACTCGAGGCGCTGCTCGAATCGCTGCAGGGGGTTCGGCACGGGGCCTCCTCTCCTCGAGCTGCGTCATTGGGGGTGGGCAGGCTTCACAGACCGCTGGGCCGGCGCGTCAACCGTACCGGCCGCCGGTGCTCGTGCACGGGTGCCGCCCCGCCGGTGGGGTGGGTCGCTCGCTCGCGACGACCCGCCCCGCGGACGTCATGGCGGGCGGTCGTCGCATCGGCCGGGCGCCATGACGTCGTACGCGAATGTCATGGCTCGCGGTGACCAGGACGACCAGTGGCCATGACCTCCCAGCCGATTGGTGGCTGCCTGAATCGTTGGGGTAGCCTGAGCCCGCTTCTCGCGCGAGTGGCGGAATAGGCAGACGCGCACGGTTCAGGTCCGTGTGTCCGAAAGGACGTGGGGGTTCAACTCCCCCCTCGCGCACCACCTCGAAGGCCCCGGACATCGTCCGGGGCCTTCGTCGTTCCTCGTCCACGCGTTCCGCACCGCCGTGTCCCGCTGTCAAACAGCCCGGAACCGGTGATGCCGCCGGAGCACGGGCGCGGCCTACGTTGCTGGTGCCAGTGGATGGCAGCCGTGCCGTTCGTGCGGCGGCGCCTCCCGACCCGAGACGGACAGGACCCTCCCCGTGAAGACCACGACCTCCCTCAAGATGATCGCCGCCGGCCTGATGGCCCTCACCCTGCTGACCGGTTGCGGAGGCAGCAGCGGCGGTCGGCCCAGCGTCGACGAGATCTCCACCTCGCTCCAGAACGCCGACAACCCCCTCGGCCTCACCCTGGAGGAGAAGCAGGCCGACTGCATCGCGGAGGCCTTCCACGAGTCCGACATCTCCGACGACACGCTGCAGGCGATCGTCGACCAGGACAAGGACTACGAGCCCAGCGACGACGACGAGCAGGCGGTCAAGGACATGTCGACCGAGGGCATGGCGGAGTGCATGGCCGGCTGACGGGCTCACCGCCGAGGGGGAGGAATCGATGGACGACCTGATGAGCAGGGCCGAGCGGCTGCGCGCGAGCGTGTCACGCCTCGGCGCTGCTGCGACGAGGGCGAACGGTCCCCTCGCCGCGGCCACCGCCGAACGCGCCGGCGTCACCGTCCGGGTCGACCGGTCCGGCACGGTGCAGGGCGTCGAGGTCGCACCGGGCTGGCAGCACGAGGTCCCCCCGCCCCGGCTCGGTGAGCACGTGCGCGAGGTCCTCGACGAGGCCTGGGCGCTCCAGCTCGGGGAGCTCGTCGACCCACGCACCGCACCGGACGCGTACGCCGCTGCCTCGCCGCGACCCGCGGGCGACCCCCTGGACGTGCTGCACGAGCTCAGCGAGCGCCTCGCCCACGTCGACGTCGCCACCGACCCGTCCGAGCCGGACGTGCCCGCGCTCCGCGCGTCGACCGCGCACGTCACCGGTCGTCACGACGGTCGCATCACGCTCGAGGTCGACCCCGGCTGGCTCGGCGACGCCACCAGCGCCGAGATCTCGGCCGAGCTGACCGAGGTGCTCGGCGAGCTCACCAGGTCGCACCACGGGCCCGCGTGGGGAGAGGACGCATGAACGTCGTCGCGGTGAGGTCCGCGATCCTCTCCGACACCGCCCAGTGGCGCAGCGCGGCCGTCCGGACCGACGCCTGTGCCGGCGTGGTGGCCGACACGACCATCCCGCCGCACCAGTTCCAGGGCCTGTGGCTGCCGCCGGTCGTCGAGTACGGCCACCTCAAGGACTGGTTCGCGGACCTCCTGCGCCAGGCGGCCGCGCAGTCGCACGGGGTCGCGGCCGCGCTCGAGGAGGTGCTCCACGAGCTCGAGGACGTCGACGCCGAGGTGATGGAGCAGTTCGTCCGGCTGTGGATCGGACGCGACCGTGGGTGACGACCCGACCCAGGCCACCGCGCTCGCCGTGATCGACGGCGGCCTGCGCCTCATCAGCGGGATGGACGTGGCCATCACCGGCGCGCTCCACCGCTCGACCCCGCCCCTCCCGCCGTTCGTGCTGGCGCAGTGGCGCGCGGTCGCCGCGGAGCTCCACGGATTCGTCTCCGACCTCCGCGCGGAGGTCGTCGCGACGGGGGACACCTGGACGATCCGCGGCGCCGCGGACCAGTGGGCGACGATGGCGGGCATCCTCAAGGCCGCGGCCGCGGAGATCGACGCGGACCAGCTGGCCGCCGACGACGGGTTCGCCGGGGCGGCGGCGAGTGCGTACCGCGACGCGGCGCCGGCCCAGCGCGACGCCTACGCCTGGGCGTTCAAGGACGTCGCCGACCGCGTCGCGGGCGAGCTGGACGAGCTGGCCGACCTCACCGGCGAGTACCTCGCCGCCGCGGCCACCTGCGCCTTCGAGCTGGCCCTGGCCTGCGTGACCCTGGGCCGCTCGCTGACGGGGGTGTCCTTCGCCCAGCAGCTGGCTCAGGTCGCCGGCTTCGCCGCGGGCGCTCGCAGCAGCATCGAGACCTGGCTCACCGTGCTGCTGGAGTTCTCCGACCACAGCGGTGACATCGCGATGAGGTGGCTCGAGCTGCGTCAGGACACCAGCCTGTCCGTCCTGCCCGGCGGGAGCTGGCCGAAGGCCGTGGTCCCGGGCTTCGACCGCACGAGCGGACCCTGAGCCCACCGGCCTGTCATGCTCGACGGCGTGAGCGAGCCCGGTGACGACGAGAAGTGGCTGGTGGTCGACGGCCGGCGCTGGCGGCGTACGGACCCGGCGATCCCGGAGGCCGAGCTCGCCCGCCTGAAGTCGCACCTGGGCCGCGGCAGGTCCGGCGTGCGCATGGCGTCGTCCGACGCGGAGCTGGAGGCGACCCGGCACCGGACGCAGCTGGCGAAGGTCGGCCTCGGCGAGCGCGGCACCCCGTGGTGGGAGCAGACCGACTCCCAGCGGCGGGAGCGCTGGGAGTCGGCGCTGGCGGAGCTCGACGGGCTGTGAGTCAGCCGAGGCCGTCGAACGATCGGACCTCGACCTTGCCGCGGCACGCGGCCGAGCCCTCGGCGGCGAGCCGGAGCGCGGTGTCGAGGTCGGGCACGTCGACGATCCAGAAGCCGGCGAGCAGCTCCTTGGACTCCAGGTAGGGGCCGTCGGTCACGACCGGGGCGTCGCCCTGACCGTCGACGACCTTGGCCTCGGTGGCGGCGCGAAGGCCGCCGGCGAAGACCCAGTGGCCGTCGGCCCTGAGCTGGTCGTTGAACCTCTCGGTGGCGGCGAAGGCCTCGTCCCGGTCCTCCCGGGACGGGTAGCCCCCGAGCTCGGGATCCAGGTCGGCCGCGCCGTGGACGGTCATCAGGTACTGCGACATGGCGGTGCTCCTCTTCTCGTGGGTGATTCGATCAGGCGGCGGTGATCTGGCGGAAGAGGTCGTCGTCGACGACCTTGGGAAGGGTTTCTCACCCACTCCACGAACGGATGGGAGCAGATCCGACAGGTGCGACCGGAGAAGTTCGAGCGAGTTAGTCAGGAGCACTGACTGCTCAACTGACAATGACCCTTGCGTCCGGTCGCGGGCTGGGGTTGACTCGCCCCAGCCGATCCGAGGAGGCCGCGTGCCAGATCCCCAGCTCACCAGGTGGTTCCCGAGTGGTGCCGTGCTCACCGCGCGTGCGGCGTCGGGTCCTGCGGGGCTGTGCCTCGTGGTCGAGGACGGGCCCGAGCACGGCATCGGTCGGGTGCTCGACCTGCGCACGCTCGAGCTCGGTCCCGTCCTGCCGTTCGCAGTCGGCTTCGACTCACTGCTCTCCCCGGACGGGTCGTGGGTCGTGGGCCTCGACGACGACGGTGGCAGCGAGGTCGGTGGCCTGGTCGCCCGGAGCGTGGACGGCACCGAGGTGCGGCCCCTCACCGACCGGGCGCCGTTCGTCCTACGCGGCCTGGAGTACGCCGCCGCCGGCGCGCACCTGCTGGCCACGATCGTCGACGAGGACGGTCACCACCTCCTCCACGTGCCGGTGGCCGACCCGTCAGCCGCGTCCGTGCTGTTCAGCTCGCCCGAGGAGAGCTGGTTCGGCCACCTCTCGGCCGACGGCACGCTCGCCTGCGCCGACACGACCGACCACGTCCCCGGCGTACGACGTCCCGCGGTGAGCGTCGTCGACGTCACCACCCGCCGCGTGGTCGCCGTCGCCGACGACCTCCCGGACGGCGGTCCAGTGCGCGCCGTGCGGTTCTCGGCCACGCCCGGGGACCCGCGGATCCTGCTGGCCACCGAGCGCAGCGGCTTCGCTCGCCCTGCCCTCTGGGACCCGATGAGCGGGGAGCGGCGTGACTACGAGCTGCCCGAGCTCGAGGCGGACGCGATCGTCCTGGACTGGCACGCGGAGACCGGCACGATCCTCGTCGTCGACGCCCTCCCGGGCCGCCACCGCCTCCTCGCGGTCGACGAGCACTCGGGCGCGGTGCGGGTGCTGCGCGACGAGGGGGGCAGCGTCTGCGAGCCCGACGTCGCCTCGGTCTTCCCCCACTACGCCCAGTCCTTCCTGGCCCCCGACGGCCGGGTGGTCGTGCTCGCCTCGTCCTGGACGACACCCCTGCACGTCGAGGTGACCGACGGCGCCGAGACCCGGGTCGTCGTGCCGCCCGTCGAGGTGCCGGCCGGGATCCCGCTGGCGTCGCAGCTGGTCGACAGCGCGGACGGGACGCCGGTGCAGCTCTGGTGGGCGGTGCCCGACGGCCCGCCCCGCGGCACGATCCTGCAGATCCACGGCGGCCCGAACCTCGTCACCTTGGACCGCTTCCACCCTGACGTCCAGGCCTGGCTGGCGAGCGGCTTCGCCGTCGGCTGCCTCAACTACCGCGGCTCGGTGACCTTCGGGCGGACCTTTCGCGAGGGCTTCTGGGGCGTCGGCGGCGACCGCGAGATCGAGGACGTGGAGGCTGCGCTCGACTGGCTGCGCGGCCGCGGCCTGGCCGACCCTGCATCGACGTTCATCACCGGTGCGTCCTACGGCGGTCACATGAGCCTGCTGTCGGTGGGCCGGCTCCCCGACCGCTTCGCCGGCGCCCTCGCGATCGTCGCCATGGCCGACTGGGAGGCCGCGTGGGACGAGATGAACCCGGCGCTCCGCAAGACCTGGACCAGCTTCATGTCGCTCGCCCCCGACGGGTCGTTCGACTCCTCGCGGATCGACGAGACCCTGAAGCGCTTCTCCCCGATCAACCACGTCGACCGGGTGCGCGCCTCGGTCTGGCTGCACCAGGGCAGTCGCGACACCAGGACCCCGCCGTCACAGGCGCGCAGCTACGGCGACCGGCTGCGGGCGGCGGGTGGAGACGTGCTGGTCGAGTGGTTCGACGCAGGCCACGAGCCGACCGGCAGCGAGGCGGCCCGGCACGAGTGTGACCGGCTCCTCGAGCTCGTCGAGGCACGCCTCGTCGGCACCGCGTGGCGCGACCTGGACGGGCTCGATGGCTGACGTCGGGGCGGACGACCTCGGGGTCGACGGGCTCGCGCACCGGCGGATCGAGCGCGACGGCGTCGGCATCGCCACCTGGTCCGGCGGCAGTGGTGACACCGTCGTGCTGTTGCACGGCTATCCGCAGACCTCCCACATGTGGCGCCACCTCGTGCCCGCGCTGCTGGAGGACCACCACGTGGTCCTCGCCGACCTCCGCGGCTACGGCGCGTCCGACGCACCAGAGCCCGGCCCCGGCGATGCGTCGTACGCCAAGCGCGAGATGGCTGCCGACGTCGCCCTGGTGCTCGACACGCTGGGCGTCGACTCGGCCCACCTGGTGGGCCACGACCGCGGAGGGCGGGTGGTGCACCGCTTCTGCCTGGACTTCCCCGAGCTGGTGCGGACCGCTGCGGTGCTCGACATCGTGCCGAGCCTCCACATGTTCGAGCACGTCGACCGGGCGATGGCCGAGGCCTACTTCCACTGGTTCTTCCTCGCCCGTGGCGGCGGCCTGCCCGAGACGCTCCTGCGGGCCGACCCCGACACCTGGATCCGCAGCAGGTTCGCCGGTCGGCACCGCGACGGCTTCGTCTTCGAGGAGTCCGCCGTCCAGGCGTACGCCGACGCGTTCCGGCGCCCGGGTGTCGTCGAGGCCACCTGTGCCGACTACCGCGCGGCCGCGGGCATCGACCTCGAGCACGACCGCGCGGACCGCGAGGCCGGCCGCACTGTGCAGAGCCCGCTGCTCGTGGGGTGGGGGACGAGCGGCTACGTCGGCCGGTCGTTCGCCGTGCCCGAGGTGTGGTCGGGCTTCGCCGCCGACGTGCATCCCGCTCCGATCGAGGCGGACCACTACGTCGCGGAGGAGAACCCCGCGGCGACGCTGGCCGCGCTCGACGACTTCTGGACGGTGACCCGATGACGACCGACGAGGCACGCGTGCTCGACCGGCTGGAGCGGCTGGTCTCGATGGAGACCCCGTCCGGTGACGCCCCGCGGCTCGACGCGCTCCACGACGTCGTCGGCGGGTGGGGCGCCGAGGTGCTCGGCCGCAGGCCGGAGCGGGTGGTCGTCGAGGGCGTGCCCCATCTGCTGTGGCGCGCGACCGACGAGCCCTCCGTCCTGCTGCTGGGGCACCTCGACACCGTCTTCCCGGCCGGCACCACGGAGCGTCGTCCGTTCCGGGTGGACGACGGCCGCGCATCCGGGCCCGGGGTGTTCGACATGAAGGCGGGGGTGGTGATCGCCCTCGAGGCGCTGGAGCGGGTCGCCCGTCCGGAGCGGGTCGCCCTGCTGCTGACCGGCGACGAGGAGGTCGGCTCGGTCACCTCGCGCTCACTGATCGAGGAGGTGGCGAGGACGGCGGCTGCCGTCCTCGTGCTGGAGCCCAGCCTCGCCGGCGCCCTCAAGGTGGGCCGCAAGGGCGGCAGCTTCTACCACCTGGACTTCCACGGCCGGGCCGCGCACGCGGGCCTCGAGCCCGAGCGGGGCCGCAACGCGCTGCTCGAGCTCGCCCGGTGGGCGCTCGAGCTGCCCGGGCTGGCCAACCACGACCTCGGCACGACCGTGACCCCGACCGTGGCGTCGGCCGGCACCACCGTCAACGTGGTGCCCGACCGAGCCACGCTCACCGTCGACGTACGCGCGACGACGCTCGACGAGCAGACCCGCGTCGACGAGGCCGTGCGCGCGATGGTCGAGCGGCACCGCGGCGCGAACGGCGTCGACGTCCACGTGGACGGGGGCATCAACCGCCCCCCGCTGGAGACGTCCGGCTCGGAGGCGCTCGTCGCGCTGTGCCGGGGGGAGGCTCGACGGCTGGGGCTCGCGGAGCCCGACGCGGTGTCCGTGGGCGGGGCGTCGGACGGCAACTTCACCGCGGCCCTCGGCATCCCGACGCTCGACGGGCTCGGGCCGAACGGCGACGGCGCCCACGCCGAGCACGAGTGGGTGGAGGTCTCCTCGATCGGGCAGCGAGCCGCGATCGTCGGGGGGATGGTCGACGTGCTGACCGGCGTCCGCGTCCCGGAGGAGTGAGGTCAGTCCTCCTGCGCGGACCCACCCTCGGCCGCGATGCGGGCCGCGACGGACTCGATGAGCATCTCCACGCCCTGGCCGAACAGCCCGGGATCGCCGATGCTGAGCAGCTTGTCCGACGTCCGCGCGATGTTGGGGAACTCCTCGGCCGAGAGCTGGCGGTACTCCACCGTCCAGGCCAGCTCGTCCATCGTGCGGGTCTTCTCGGGAAGCGCGTGGAGCGAGGCCTCGAGCGCCGAGACCGCGCGCGTGAAGTTGCCGAAGACGCGGGTCGCCACGACCGCCGACTCGTCGTCGAGGCCCGCGCGGCGGAAGGCGTCGAGGGCGAACTCGACGTTCTTGAACTCGGTGGGCCGGCGCGTCGTGCGGGCGGCCATCTGAAGGGCGAGCCCGGGATAGCGCAGGTAGTGCTCGTGGATCAGTCGCGAGATCAGTCGGAGGTCCTCGCGCCAGTCGCCGGTCGAGACCAGGTCGGCGCCGTAGGACTTGCCGCGCAGCGAGTCGATGAGTTCGAGCACGAGCTCGTCCTTGTCGCGGAAGTGCCGGTAGATCGAGGTGGAGTGCGCCTGCAGCTCCTCGCCGAGGGCGCCGAAGGTGAGGCCCTCGAGGCCGTCGCGCTCCGCGATCTTCTCCGCCGCCGCGATGATCACGGACCGGCTGAGGCTGTCGCGTGGACGACGCTTCTTCGTCGTCGTGGTGCGGGACGGTTTCGCGCTTGCCATGGCATCCATCTCTGTCGTGGTCGGACCGGGCGAGCGTAACTCACGCTCGCAGTCAGTCTCGTTGACTATCAATGTGCCTACAACCATTGCTAACCGGTGTCCGACCGTCCTAGCATGCCGCTGTCCGGCGGAGTCCGAGCCGCCGCTCCACCCAGGAGGTGCGCATGTCGCGCAACCCACGTCCTTCGGTTGGTCAGCAGGCGCGCGGCAGGCGGCGGGCCTCGGTCCTCGCGGCCGCCCTCGCGGCGATGCTCGTCAGTGCGTGCTCCAGCGGCGGCGCCGGCGCGCCGCAGCAGGACTCGGCCGACATCCCGGTCGCCGACGGTGGCGAGGTCGTCATCGGCGCCGAGCAGGAGCCGGACTGCGCCGATTGGCTGGGCACCTGCTCGGGGTCCATCTGGGGCTCCTACATCATGCAGATCACCACGGTGCCGGTGGCGTTCAACACCCGCCGCGAGGGCGAGGACTGGGCCCCGGTCGCCTCCTCGCTGCTGGCCGCGGAGCCCACCTCGGAGGTCAGGGGCGGCAAGCAGGTCATCACCTACGAGATCAACCCCGAGGCGGTCTGGTCTGACGGGACGCCGATCACCTCCGCCGACTTCGAGTACACCGCGCTGGAGATCCGCGACGGGAAGGACATCCTCGACAAGTCCGGCTACGACAAGATCGAGAAGATCCAGACGCCCGACGACGCCACCGTCGTGCTCACGCTCGACGAGCCGTACGCCTCCTGGAAGCAGTTCTTCAGCTCCTCCTACGGCGTGCTGCCCTCCCACCTGCTGAAGGGCAAGGACCGCGACGCACTGATGAAGGACGGCTACGACTGGAGCGGCGGCCCGTGGCTGATCGACGAGTGGAAGCGTGGCACCTCGGTGACCCTCGTGCCCAACCCGGAGTGGTGGGGGGAGAAGCCGCACCTCGACAAGGTCACCTTCCAGTTCATCGGTGACACCGCCGCTGCCTTCCAGGCGCTGAAGAGCGGCCAGGTCGACGCGCTCTACCCCAGCCCCCAGCTCGACGTGATGAGCCAGATCGAGTCCGGCATCCCCGGCACCCGCTCCGAGGCCGACGCCCAGACCGGCAACCTCGAGGCCATCTGGCTCAACAACTCCGCCTTCCCGTTCGACTCCGAGGCCGTCCGGCAGGCGCTGGCGTACTCCATCGACCGCAAGGCGATCGTCACCCGGCTCTTCGGGGCCCTCGACATCACCGAGCCGGCGCAGTCGTTCTTCACGCCCCTGCTCAGCCGGTTCGGGGAGTCCGACTTCGACCGCTACACCCTCGACCTGGACAAGGTCGACGAGCTGATGACCGGTGACGGCTGGGCCAAGGACTCGTCGGGCACCTGGGCCAAGGACGGCCGCACCGCGACGTTCGCCGTCGAGACCCTGGCCGGCAACAAGCGTCGCGACCTGACCCTGCAGATCCTCCAGGACCAGCTCGCCACCGCCGGCTTCGAGATGACGATCAACGCGACGACCCCGGCCGACCTCTTCGGCAAGACCGCGCCCAACGGTGACTTCCAGGCCGCGCTCTACACGCTGATCGACACCTTCCCCGAGCCGCTGAACCTGTCGTCGACCCTCAAGTCGACGAACGCACCGTCGGAGGCCAACGGCTTCTCCGGGATCAACTTCGGCCGGGTCGACATCCCCGGGCTCGACGACGTGCTCGACCGCATCGACAGCGACACCGACGAGGCCGCGCGGGTCGCGGCGTCGAAGGAGGCCGACCAGCTGATCGCCGAGGCGGTGCCCGCGGTCCCGATGGTGGCGGTGCCGAACGTCCTGCTGTGGAGCGAGAAGCTTGCCGGGCCGATCGCGATCAACCCCTCGGAGGGTCCGTTCTGGAACCTCGAGGCCTGGGGCCTGGCCGAGCAGTGACGGGCGAGGACGAGCGCATGCCGGAGCAGCGAGGAGGTCGCCCGTGATCGCGTACGTCGTGCGGCGCCTGCTGCTCTCGGTCCCGATCGTCCTCGTCGCGTCGTTCGTCCTCTTCGTGGCGGTCCGCGCGACCTTCGACCCGCTCGCCAAGCTCCGGCAGTCGCGCGACCCGGGCGTGATCGCGCGGGAGACCGAGCGGCTGGGCCTCGACCGCGGGGTGCCCGAGCAGTACGCCCTGTGGCTGAAGGGGATCGTCACCGGCAACTGGGGCGTCAGCGCGCGCACCGGCGAGGACGTCCGGACCGTGATCCTCTCCGCGCTCGGACCCACCCTCCAGCTCATCGCGTGGGGCATCCTCTTCGCGGTCGTGATCGCCGGCGCGATCTCGGTCTACTCCGCGACCAGGCAGTACTCCGCGGGTGACCACGTGCTCACCACGCTGAGCTACGTCGGCATCGCGCTGCCGGCGTTCTGGTTCGGCCTGGTCCTGATCCAGCTGCTCGCGGTCCTGCCGCGCCAGTGGTTCGGCCTCGACCAGCCACCGCTCTACTTCGTGGGCCTGCACTCGCCGGGCGAGACCGGCTTCAACGCGGACTACCTCAGGCACCTCGTGCTCCCGGTGCTCACCCTCACCATCACGCTGGTCGCCTCGTGGAGCCGCTTCGGCCGGGCCTCGATGCTCGACGCGCTCTCCAGCGACTACGTCCGCACCGCACGCGCCAAGGGTGTCCCGCGCCGGCAGGTGATCCTCCGCCACGCGGCCCGCAACTCGCTCGCACCGTTCGTCACGGTGGTCGCGCTCGACGGCGCACTCCTCTTCGGCGGCCTCATCGTGACCGAGCAGATCTACTCGGTCCCCGGGATGGGCCGGCTGTTCCTCGACTCGCTGCTGACCGGCGACGTCTTCGTCCTCCTGCCCTGGATGCTGGTCGTGGCGATCGCCGTCGTGTTGTGCAACCTCGTCGCCGACGTCGGCTACGCCCTGCTGGACCCGAGAGTGAGGCTGCGATGAGTGCCGACATGGGCACGGCCGCCCAGATCGCCGACGTCGCCCCGGCGCAGGTGTCCGGGACGCGCGAGGTGCTGCGCCGGTTCGTCCGGCACCGGCTCGCCGCGGTCGGCACCGTCGTGCTGCTGCTCCTCGTCGTGGCGTGCTTCGGCGCGAGCTGGGTCGCTCCCTACGAGCAGGGCGCCCAGGACCTCGTGCTCGGCCCGACAGGCCCCTCGGCGCAACACCTCCTGGGCACCGACGAGCTCGGTCGCGACTACCTCACCGAGCTGCTCTTCGCCGGGCGCATCTCGCTGGCGATCGGCTTCTTCGTGGCGATCTTCGCCACCGTCCTCGGGACGGCCGTCGGCGCCGTCGCCGGCTATCGCGGCGGAGCGCTCGGCGAGCTGATCATGCGGGTCACCGACCTGTTTCTCATCGTCCCCGGCGTGGCGATCCTCGCGCTCGCGCTCGAGGGCCTGGGCTCCTCGCCGACCACCATCGTGCTGGTGCTCGCCGGCATCAGCTGGACCTACATCGCCCGTGTGGTGCGCTCGCAGGTGCTGTCGCTGCGGGAGAAGGAGTTCATCGAGGCGGCCCGCGTGGTCGGAGCGTCGACCACGCGGATCCTGGTGCGCCACATGCTGCCCAACCTCGCTGGACTCATCGCGGTCAACATCTCGCTGGCCACGGCGACGGCGATCATCGTCGAGTCGACGCTGAGCTTCCTGGGCTTCGGTGTGCAGCCCCCGCGCACCAGCTGGGGCAACATGCTCAGCCAGGCGGCCGGCCTGGTCGGCACCGAGCAGGTCTACCTCCTCTACTTCCCCGGCCTCTTCATCCTCGTCACCGTGCTCGCGGTCAACTTCGTCGGCGACGGCCTGCGCGACGCGCTCGACCCGCAGGGGAAGCAGCTGTGAGCGCCCCCGTCCTCGCGGTCGACGACCTGCGCGTCGTCTTCGACACCGACCGCGGCCCGGCGCTGACCATCGACGGCGTGAGCTTCGAGGTCCGCGCAGGGGAGACCGTCGGGATCGTCGGCGAGTCGGGCTCGGGCAAGAGCACCACCTCGCTCGCCGTGATGGGGCTGCTGCCGCGCAACGCCCAGGTCACCGGATCGATCCGGCTCCAGGGACGCGAGCTCCTCGGCCTCGCCGACGACGAGATGCGCGAGCTCCGCGGCAACCGGGTCGCCATGGTCTTCCAGGACTCGCTGGCCGCGCTCAACCCGGTGGTCTCCGTCGGCGACCAGCTCGCCGAGGCGGTGCGGGTGCACCGCCCCGGGACCCGGCCGTCGGTCCTGCGCGCCCGGGCGATCGAGCTGCTCGAGCTCGTCGGCATCCCCTCGCCGCAGACGCGCGTGGACCGCTACCCCCACGAGTTCTCGGGCGGCATGCGCCAGCGTGCGGTGATCGCCATGGCGGTCGCCAACGAGCCGAGCCTGATCATCGCCGACGAGCCCACGACCGCGCTCGACGTGACCGTCCAGGCGCAGATCCTCCAGGTGCTGCGCGACGTCCAGACCGCGACGGGCACCGCGATCATGCTGATCACCCACGACCTCGGCGTCGTCGCGGGCGTCGCCGACCGGGTGCTGGTGATGTACGCCGGCGGGCTGGTCGAGCAGGGCTCGGTGGAGCAGGCCTTCTACGAGCCCAGCCACCCCTACACCCGCGGGCTCCTCGCCTCCCTGCCCCGGACCGACCGGCGCAGCCGCGACGAGCGCCTGTTCCAGATCGCCGGCCAGCCGCCGCGGCCGACCGCCCTTCCGCCGGGCTGCCGCTTCGGGCCGCGTTGCGGGTTCTTCCAGGCCGATCCGTGTGCGACCACCGCCCCGCCCGCGGTGCCGGTGGGCACGGGGCACGTCGCCGCCTGCCACTTCGTCGACCGGGTCATCGCGACGCCGGTCGACGCGACCTCGAGCGACGCGAGGGATCGGGGCACCGATGACTGACGCCCTGGTCATCGACGACCTCGTCACCGAGTACCCGATCCGCGCAGGCGTGCTCGGCCGCACCGTGGGCGCCGTGCAGGCCGTCGCCGGCGTGTCCCTCCGCATCGGCCACGGGCGCACGTTCGGCCTCGTCGGCGAGACCGGCTGCGGCAAGAGCAGCCTGGGCCGCAGCGTCGTACGCCTCGTGGAGCCGACGTCGGGGCGCGTGCTGATCGGCGGCGACGACGTCACCGCCCTGGGCGAGCGCGGCTTCCGCGCGGTCCGCCGCCGGGTGCAGCTCGTGTTCCAGGACCCCTACGCCTCGCTCAACCCGCGGATGACCGTCGGCGCGATCGTCGGAGAGCCACTCGTCATCCACGGCCTCCGTCCCGGCGCTCGCGCGGATCGGGTCCGGGAGCTCCTGGAGCTCGTCGGGCTCGACGCCGACCACGCCTCACGCCACCCGCACGAGTTCTCCGGCGGCCAGCGCCAGCGCATCGGGATCGCCCGGGCGCTCGCGGTGGAGCCGGAGGTGCTGGTGCTCGACGAGCCGGTCAGCGCCCTCGACGTCAGCGTGCAGGCCGGCGTGCTCAACCTGCTCGACGACCTCCAGCGCGAGCTGGGCCTGACCTACCTCTTCATCGCCCACGACCTCGGCGTGGTGCGCCACCTCAGCCACGAGGTCGGCGTGATGTACCTCGGCCGCATCGTCGAGCAGGGACCGGTCGACGCGCTCTACGAGCGGCCGCTGCACCCCTACACGCAGGCGCTGCTGTCCGCGGTCCCGATCCCCGACCCGCGCATCGAGCGCACCCGCGAGCGGATCGTGCTCACCGGCGACGTGCCCAGCCCGGTCGACCCGCCCTCGGGCTGCCGGTTCCGCACCCGCTGCTGGAAGGCCACCGAGGTCTGCGCGGAGGTCGTGCCGGAGCCGCGGCTCGTCGACGAGCGGCTGGTCGCCTGCCACCACGTCGAGACCACCTGAGTCGACCATCACCTCTCGAGGAGAGACATGTCCCAGTCGCGCCCGCACCGCATCGCCGTCATCCCCGGAGACGGGATCGGCCAGGAGGTGGTGCCAGAGGGCCTGCGGGTGCTGCGCGAGGCCGCCAGCCGCCACGACGTACCTCTCGAGCTCGAGGAGTTCGACTTCGCCTGCGCCGACTTCTACGTCCGCACCGGCGCGATGCTGCCCGACGACTGGTTCGAGACGCTGTCCGGCTTCGACGCGATCTTCTTCGGCGCCGTCGGCTGGCCCGAGGTGGTGCCCGACCACGTGTCGCTGTGGGGCTCGCTGCTGCAGTTCCGCCGTCGCTTCGACCAGTACGTCAACCTCCGCCCGTGCCGACTCGTGCCCGGCGTGCCCAGCCCGCTCGTCGGGCGAGAGCCCGGAGACGTCGACTTCCTGGTGGTGCGGGAGAACACCGAGGGCGAGTACTCCAGCATCGGCGGCCGCGTCTTCGAGGGCACCGACCGCGAGGTCGTGGTGCAGGAGACGGTGATGACGCGCACCGGTGTGGACCGGGTCCTGGAGTACGCCTTCGAGCTCGCCAGCTCACGCCCGGAGCGCCACCTCACGTCGGCGACCAAGAGCAACGGCATCTCGATCACCATGCCCTACTGGGACGAGCGGGTCGCCGAGGTCGGCGCGCGCTATCCGGACGTGCGCCGCGACCAGTTCCACATCGACATCCTGGCGGCCAACTTCGTGCTCAAGCCCGACCACTTCGACGTCGTCGTCGCGAGCAACCTCTTCGGCGACATCCTCTCCGACCTCGGCCCGGCCTGCACCGGGACGATCGGCATCGCGCCGAGCGCCAACATCAACCCGCCGCGCGACTTCCCGAGCCTCTTCGAGCCGGTCCACGGGTCGGCACCCGACATCGCGGGTCAGGGCATCGCCAACCCGGTCGGCCAGATCTGGTCGGCCGCGATGATGCTCGACCACCTCGGCCATCCCGAGGCCGGTGCCGCGGTCGTCCGGGCGATCGAGGACGTGCTCGCGCTCGGCCCGGACGGCGCGCCGCTGACGCCCGACATGGGTGGCTCGGCGACCACTGCGGACCTGGGCGCCGCCATCGCCGCGCAGGTGGGCGCGGGAGCCTGACCGGACCCGACGCGCCGCAGGGATCCTCCGGACTCCGGCGATTTGCCTCGTTGACCTGCGCGAACGGGTCTTCCTAGGTTGGAGGTGGCCTCGCACGAGGCTGACACGACAACCTCTCTCTCGGGCTCTGCAGGAGGTCCCATCATGTCCAGATCCATGTCCACGTCACGACTCACGCGCGCGTCCCTCGGGGTCGCCACCCTCGCCGCCGCCGCTCTCGGGCTCGGCGCACTCACGGCGCCGACCGCGACCGCGGCTCCGGACGACCCGGCGCCGAGGATCGACCGCTCGGCCGTCTCTCCCGGCCTCGTCGCCGCGATGAAGCGCGACCTCGGCCTCGACGCCGGCCAGGTCCGCGCCCGGCTGAGGACGGAGGCGAAGGCGCCCGCCACCGCCAAGAGGCTGCAGAAGAAGCTCGGCTCGTCCTACGCCGGCTCGTGGATCGCCGACGGTGCCACGAAGCTCACGGTGGCGACCACCGACCGGCGCGAGGCGGCCGCGATCCGCAAGGGCGGCGCCCGCGCCGTCGTCGTACGCCACAGCGAGGCCGACCTCACCGCCGACCGCGAGGCGCTGGACTCCCGCGCCGGCAAGGCGTCCGAGGCGATCCATTCGTGGTACGTCGACGTCGCGACCAACTCCGTCGTGGTGACCGCCGCGCCGGGCGCGCAGCAGCAGGCGCGGGCCTTCGCCGAGCGCAGCGGTGCCGGCAGCGTGCGTGTCGAGACCTCGACCGAGGCGCCCCGCACGGTCGCCGACATCCGCGGTGGCGACGAGTACGTCATCAACGGCGGCACGCTCTGCTCGGTCGGCTTCGCGGTCGCGGGCGGCTTCGTCACCGCCGGCCACTGCGGTGGCGTCGGAGCGCAGACCAGCGGCTTCGGACAGGCCCAGGGCGTCTTCGAGGGCTCGTCGTTCCCGGACAACGACTACGCGTTCGTGCGGACGAACGGCAACTGGGTCTCCCAGCCGTGGGTCTACAACTACGACGGTGCCGCCGTGCTCGTCTTCGGCTCGCAGGACGCGGCCGTCGGCAGCTCGGTCTGCCGCTCGGGCCGGACCTCGCAGTGGACCTGCGGCACGCTCCAGGGCCGCAACGAGACGGTCAACTACGGCGGCGACACCGTCTACGGCCTGTCGCGGATGAGCGCGTGCGCGAACCCCGGTGACTCCGGCGGCTCGGTCATCTCGGGCAACCAGGCCCAGGGCGTCACCTCCGGCATCGCCGGCGGGTGCGGCTCGTCGAACCCGCAGACCTGGTTCCAGCCGGTCAACGAGATCCTCGACGCCTACGGTCTCTCGCTGACCACCGGCTGAGGCACTTCCGTAGACGCGCGGACCTTGGTCTTTCCCCGCCGCGGGCGCCACGCTCGGCTCGCGTGGAGGGGGACCACCGATGTCCGCGCGTCTGCGTGTGGGCATACTCGCCGCCATGGATCAGCACGCCCCCCAGCCCGGTGCGGAGGGTCTGGCCGAGCCGCTGCGCTCGCGCTGGAGCCCGAGCGTGTACGACGACTCCCACCGGCTCACCTCCGAGGAGGTCGAGACCCTCCTGCGCGCCGCCCAGTGGGCGCCGAGCCGGGGCAACAGCCAGCCGTGGACCTTCTTCGTCTGCGAGCCCGGCACCCCGCAGCACGACGCGCTCGTCGCGACCCTCACCCGCGGCAACGCCGGCTGGGTCCCGCGGGCCTCGCTCGTCCTCGTCTCCGCCGCGCACGTGCGCACCGCCGAGGAGCCGGAGTCCGAGCAGGCCAGCCCCTTCGCGCTCCACGACGTCGGACAGGCCGCCGCGCACGTCACCCTCCAGGCGCGGGCGATGGGGCTGCACGCCCACCAGTTCGCCGGCTTCGACCACGACGCACTCGCCGAGGCGCTCGGCGTGCCGGCCACCCACGACCTGCTCGCCGGCATCGCGGTCGGGGTGCTGGGCGACCCCGAGGACGTCGACGAGCGCACCGCGGCACGCGACGACCGCGACCGCGTGCGCAGGCCGTTGGCCGAGTGGGCCTTCGCCGGCCGCTTCGGGGACGCCTGGATCGCCGGTGGCGCGGCCGGGGGAGTGGCAGACTCGCAGCCATGACCTCTCTCTCCGACTTCTCGGCGGCCTCGATCGACGGCACCGACACCGACCTCTCGCAGTACGACGGCAAGGTCGTGCTCGTCGTCAACACCGCCTCCCAGTGCGGCTTCACCGGGCAGTACAAGGGGCTCCAGGAGCTCCAGGACTCCTACGCCGACCAGGGCCTGGTGGTGCTCGGCTTCCCGTGCGACCAGTTCGGCGGGCAGGAGCCCGGCTCCGAGGAGGAGATCTCGGACTTCTGCGAGAAGAACTTCGGCGTGACCTTCCCGCTGTTCTCCAAGGTCGAGGTCAACGGCGACGGTGCGCACCCGCTCTTCGCCTGGCTGAAGGACTCCAAGGGCGGGATGCTCGGCAGCAAGATCAAGTGGAACTTCACCAAGTTCCTCGTCGGCCGCGACGGACAGGTCATCGACCGCTACGCCCCGACGACCGAGCCGGCCAAGCTGTCGAAGGACATCGAGAAGGCGCTCTGATGCGTGCCGGCGTCGTCACCGTGGCGGTCCTCGCCGCGCTGGCGGCGTCGGTGGCACCGGCGTCCTCCTCGCCCCCGGCGGAGTCGGCCCCGCGCGCGGCCGGAACCGTGATCGGCACCGGCACGCCCGGTTCGTGCACGTCCGCTCAGGTCGTCCGGGCCGTCGCGAAGGGCGGCACGATCACCTTCAGCTGCGGTCCCGACCCCGTCGTGATCGCGATGGAGAAGACCGCCAAGGTGGTCAACACGTCTGCCCGGGTCGTCCTCGACGGGGGCGGCAAGGTGACGCTGAGCGGCCAGGGCCAGCGCCGGATCCTCTACCTGAACACCTGCGACAAGGCCCAGGTCTGGACGACGTCCCACTGCGACGACCAGCCCGAGCCGAGGCTGGTGGTCAAGCGGATGCGCTTCGCCGACGGCAACGCGAGCCGGGAGGAGGACGGGGGCGGCGCGATCTTCGTGCGCGGTGGCCGGCTGCGGATCCTCGACTCGAGCTTCGTCGACAACCGCTGCGTCCGCACCGGTGCCGACGTCGGTGGCGGCGCCGTGCGGGTCTTCGACCAGCACCGCGACAAGCCCGTGGTCGTCAAGCGCTCGACCTTCACCGGCGGCCGGTGCAGCAACGGCTCCGCGCTCAGCAGCATCGGCGTCTCGTGGAGGATCTCCGACTCGACCTTCACCGACAACCGCGCGCTCGGACGCGGCGCCAACCCGTCGCGGCCCGGCACGCCCGGTGGCGGCTCGGGCGGCGCGATCTACCTGGACGGCAACGACATCCACCTCACCGTCACCGGCTCCGAGCTCACCGGCAACCGGGCCCGCGAGGGCGGCGGCGCGATCTTCTTCGTGTCCAACGACCGCACCGGCACGCTGACCATCGACGGGTCACGGCTGATCGGCAACCCGAGCGCCGGCTTCGAGACGATCCCGGGGATCTTCTTCCTGGGCGCCAGCCGGTCGATCAGCGACAGCGTGGTGCGCTAGCCGGCCCGGACCAGGTCGGCGTACTCCGGGTGCTTGGTGATGTACGCCGCGACGTAGGGGCACGACGGCACCACGGCCAGCCCGCGGGCGCGGGCGTCGTCGAGAGCACCGCGAGCCAGCGTCGAGGCGTGGCCCTGACCGCTGAACGCCGGCAGCACCTCGGTGTGCACCAGGGTGATCACGCCGTCGCGGAGCCGGTAGTCAATGAGGCCGACGAGCTCGCCGTCCGAGCGCAGCTCGTAGCGCTGCCGGTCGGGTGCGTCCGCGAACTCTGTGGCCACAACCCCGAGCGTACTTGCCCGTAACCCCACCGGGGCGAGAAGGTTCGGGGCATGGCAGCAACCGCATCGTCGTACTCGATCACCATGCGGTTGTACACCGCTCCCGACCACAGCGTCGTCGGCGCCGTCGCGACCACCATCGCGACGAACGGCGGTGTCGTGACCGCGATCGACGTCACCGAGTCGCGCCACGACCGGCTCGTCGTCGACGTGACCTGCTCGGCCGCCGACGCCGCGCACTCCCAGGAGCTGGTGGCCGCCGTCGACGAGGTCGAGGGCGTGACGGTCCACAAGGTCAGCGACCGGACCTTCCTGCTCCACCTCGGCGGCAAGATCTCCGTCGAGTCGAAGGTGCCGCTGCGCACCCGCGACGACCTGTCGATGGCCTACACCCCGGGCGTGGGTCGCGTCTCGATGGCGATCCACGACAACCCCGAGGACGTCCGCAAGCTCACGATCAAGGGCAACTCGGTCGCCGTGGTCACCGACGGCTCGGCCGTGCTCGGCCTCGGCAACATCGGGCCCGGCGCCGCGATGCCGGTGATGGAGGGCAAGGCCGCGCTGTTCAAGCGGTTCGCCGACATCGACGCCTGGCCGATCTGCCTGGCCAGCCAGGACACCGACGAGATCGTCAAGGCCGTCGAGATGATCGCCCCGGGCTTCGGCGGCATCAACCTCGAGGACATCGCCGCCCCGCGGTGCTTCGAGATCGAGGCCCGGCTGCGCGAGTCGCTCGACATCCCCGTCTTCCACGACGACCAGCACGGCACCGCGATCGTGGTGCTCGCCGCGCTGACCAACGCCCTGCGCTGCGTCGAGAAGCAGCTCGCCGAGGTGCGCATCGTCGTCTCCGGAGCGGGGGCCGCCGGCACCGCGATCGTCACCCTCCTGCTGGCCGCCGGCGCGAAGGACGTCGTCGTGGTCGACCGCTTCGGCGCGCTCTCGGCCGACGACGAGTCGCTCTCGCCCGCCCACCGCGACCTCGCCGCCGCCACCAACCCGCGCCGCGCCGCCGGCTCGCTGCAGGACGTGCTCGCCGGTGCCGACGTCTTCATCGGCGTCTCCGCCCCCGGCATCCTCAAGGCCGACTGGCTGCCGACGATGGCCGAGAAGCCGGTCGTCTTCGCGCTCGCGAACCCCGACCCGGAGATCGACCCCGCCGAGGCCGACAAGCACGCCGCCGTGGTGGCGTCGGGTCGCTCCGACTACCCCAACCAGATCAACAACGTGCTGGCCTTCCCCGGCGTCTTCCGCGGTCTCCTCGACGCCGGCGCCTCCGAGGTCACCGTCGACATGCTGCTGCGCGCAGCGCAGGCCATCGCCGACACGGTCAAGCCCGAGGAGCTGCACCCGGCGTTCATCATCCCGAGCGTCTTCCACCCCGACGTGACCAAGCGCGTCGCCTCCGCGATCAGCGGCCGCGAGGCCTGACCGCGCTCGCCGCCCGCCGGGTCGGCGTACGGCCTCGTTGGCGGCGCGGCGACCTCACGAGGGTTTCGCGAACATCTGGTGCCGTGCACGCCCCCGGTAGTTCGGGTTCCCCCGCAGAGGCGGGGGATCGAGGGGCAGCAGGGGCACCCGAGCCTCAGGCCCGGTGCTCCGGGGTCGCCCGCACCTTCCGCGGCCACCAGAACGTCTCGCCGAGGGTGAGCGCGAGCGCCGGGACCAGCACGGTGCGTACGACGAGGGTGTCGAGCAGCACGCCGACGAAGATGATCGCGCCGAGCTGCGCCAGCACCACCAGGGGCAGCACGCCGAGCACCGCGAAGACCGCGGCGAGCAGCACGCCCGCGCTGGTGATCACGCCGCCGGTGGCGGTCAGCGCGCGCAGCATGCCGGCGCGGGTGCCGTGCTCGGCAGCCTCCTCGCGGGCTCTGGTGCAGAGGAAGATGTTGTAGTCGACGCCGAGCGCGACGAGGAACAAGAACGCCAGGAGCGGCACGCCGGAGTCCATCGCCTCGAAGCCGAAGACCGACTGGAAGAGCCACCACGACGCGCCCATCGCGGCGGCGTACGTCGCCACGACCGTGGCCACGAGCAGCAGCGGCGCGACGATCGAGCGCAGCAGCAGGAGCAGCGCGCCGAGCACCAGCAGCAGGATGAGCGGCAGGATCATCAGCCGGTCGCTGGCGGCGTAGTCCCCCTCGTCGATCGCCTCGGCGTCACCGCCCCCGACGTGGGTGTCGTCGAAGTCGGTCACCGCGGAGCGGACGTCGGTGACGACCGCGGCCGCCGCGTCGCTGCCGGGAGCGGCGTCGGGCACGACGTCGATGCGCGCCACGCCGTCGCCGCTCGCGGTGATCCGGGCAGACGTGGTGTCGTCGACCTTCTCGACGGCGGCGAGCACCTTCTCGGGGTCGGCGCGGGTGATGACCTGGACCGGGTCGGTGGTGCCCGCCGGGAACGACTCGGCGAGCCGCTGGGCCGCGGTGATCGCCTCCGGCTCCTGGAGGAACTGGTCGGCCGGGTCGAGGCCGGTGCTGATCGAGAAGGTGCCGCTCGCCAGCACCGCGAGGCCCGCGATCGTGGCGACGACGAAGGTGCGCGGGCGACGCGCGACGGCGTTGCCGACGCGGTGCCAGATCGAGTTCGAGTCGACGAGCACGGTGTCGCCGACGCGGGGCACGCGCGGCCAGAAGACCCAGCGGCCGAAGAGCACCAGCGCGGCGGGCAGCACGACGAGCGCGAAGGTCGCCGCGATCAGCACGCCGACCGCGCACGCGACGCCGAGGCCGCGGGTGGTCGGGATGGCGGACAGCAGGAGGGTGAGCAGGCCGAGCACGACGGTGGTCGAGCTGGCGAGCACCGCCTCGAAGGTGCGCGACAGCGCGTGGGCCATCGCGACGTGGCGCGACTCGGTGGTGCGCAGCTCGTCGCGGTAGCGCGAGATCAGCAGCAGGGCGTAGTCGGTGCCGGCACCGAAGACGAGCACGCTGAGGATCCCCACCGTGGACTCGTCCCACGCGAGGCCGGTGAGCTCGAGGACGTTGGTGGCGATGATCGCGGCGAACCGGTCGGCGATGCCCACCACGGTCAGCGGCACGAGCCACAGCACCGGGCTGCGGTAGGTGATGATCAGCAGGATCGCCACGATCGCGGCCGTCGACAGCAGCAACCGGAGGTCGGCGCCGTCGAAGACCTGGCCGATGTCGGCCTGGATCGCCGCCGGGCCGGTGACCTGCACCTCGACCCCGTCGGGTGCGTCCGCGCGCAGCTGGTCGCGCAGGTCCTCGATCTTGTCGATGTTGTCGGTGTTGGACGACGCGACGACCGGTACGACGGCGAGCGCCGCGGTCCCGTCGTCGGAGACCATCAGCGGCGGCCCACCCTGCT
Source organism: Nocardioides hwasunensis (assembly GCF_014779665.1). Taxonomy (GTDB): domain Bacteria; phylum Actinomycetota; class Actinomycetes; order Propionibacteriales; family Nocardioidaceae; genus Nocardioides; species Nocardioides hwasunensis. The sequence goes on from NZ_JACXYY010000007.1 coordinate 169,132, forward strand.
GGTCGCCCCCCTGCGTCCCGGACTGCTCGCCGGCCTGCTCGAGGAGCGCGGTCGTCTGCTTGGTCACCGCCTCGACGTCGGACTGCGACAGCTTGCCGTCGGCGGTCCACAGCACCAGCGCGACCTGGGCGTCGTCGTCGGGCAGCTGCTCGGCGAGCTGGACGGCCAGCGTGCTGTCCGCGCCCTTCGGCAGCGTGTCGGTCGCCTTCGCGTCGTGCTCGCCCTCGGGCAGGAAGCCGATCGCCAGCACGGCCAGCAGCAGGGGGACGATCGCCACCAACCACGCCGTGCGACGTCCGGTGACGAAGCGCGCGGGAGCGGGGGACTGGTGACCGGGCACGGGAGTTCCTTAGGATCAGTCGTTCAGCAGGTAGATTGCTAATTAAGTTAGCGACTCCGCCGGGCGACCGCAAGCCGGCGGACAACCCGAGGATTCCCCCGACACGTGGCCGACCGACAGAGCGAGGAGGAGACGATGACCGACCAGCAGCCGGCGCAGGGCTGGGACGAGTCCGCGACCCTGACCGCCCTGCGCGAGCTGGTCACGACGGGCGCGCGCGTCAACCACGTCGTCGCCCGGCGCGCAGGCCTCAGCGACACCGAGCTGGTCACCCTCGAGCACCTCAGCCGCGAGCAGATCGGCCCGGCCGAGGTCGCCCGTCGGCTCGAGGTCTCGACGGCCGCCGCGACCGGCATCGTCGACCGGCTCGTCTCGCGCGGCCACGTCGAGCGGCAGCCGCACGCGGCCGACCGACGGCGTACGCAGCTGGTGCTGACCGACTCCGGCCGGCGCGAGGTCGTCTCGCACCTGATGCCGATGTTCATCGGCCTCGACCGGCTCGACCGCGGGTTCACCGACGAGGAGCGCGCGGTCGTCGAGCGCTACCTCCGCGGCGCCGCCGAGGCCTTCGAGCAGGTGCTGGAGACCGACGGCGACTGACGCGGGTGCAGCCCGGGCAGCCACACGTGTCCGAGGAATCGCCCTTGCGGGCACGTTTCGAGGGCGACATCGCGGACACGTGTGGGTAGGGGGACCCGGCTGCACCCCTGACGCGGATCGGGCGACCCCGGGCCGGAGCCCGGGGCCGCCCGATCCCTCAGGTCCAGGTCAGCGACGCACGCGGATCGTGCGGGTGACCTTCGTGCGAGCGAAGCCGTCGCTGGCGAGCAGCACGGCCTTGACGCGGTGCTTGCCGACGCGGAGCTTCGGCAGCCTCACCTTCACGGTGCCGTCGGCGCGGAGCTGGACCGCGTCGATCGCGCGGCGCCCGACCTTGACGACCACCGTGCCGGTCGGCACCGCGCCGGGCGCGGCGAAGGAGAGGGTCGCGGTGGCGCGCCTCGACGCCTTGACCTTCTTCTTCAGCTTCATGCGAGCCGAGGGCTTGACCTTGCCCACGACGGCCTCGGCGGAGGTGACGGCCACCGGCTCGCGATCCTCGGTGCGGGCCGCGACCCGGACCGAGATCCGGGCTCCGGCGTCCGCCGCGGTGACGACGTACTCACCCGACGTCGCGCCCTGGATCGGCGCGCCGTTGCGGAGCCACTGGAGCTCGAACGTCGCCCGGTCGGCGTTGTTCCACCGACCCTGGTCGGCGGTGACGAGCTGGCCGACGGCGAGGGTGCCGTTGACGGCCGGCCGTGCGGTGTTCACCGGCGCGGGCGCCCGCTCCACCGTCACCGTGCGGGTCGCGGCCGACTGGTTGCCGGCCTCGTCGGTCACCAGGTAGACGAGCTGGTAGCGCCCGGCGGTGGTGGTGTCGACCTGGCCCAGGACCGAGAGGCCCGCGGTGAGGTCGCCGTCGCGAATGTCGGTCGCCGTGACGCCGGCGAGCGGGTCGAACGCGGCACCGTGGGCGACGGTGTCCGCACCACTCAGCGTGATCACCGGCGCCTCGCGGTCGGCCACGCCGTCCGCGGTCGCGGTGAACACCGCCAGCTGGGACACCTGGCCCGGCAGCTCCTCGCCGCTCGTCGCGTCGCGGCTGACGGCCTGCCAGGCGTAGGTCTCACCGATCGTCAGACCGTCCCAGGTCACCGTCGCGGGCCAGCCGGAGCGCGCGGTGTCGGTGCCGATGACCTCGTCGGTCGGGTCGAGCACCACGAGCGCGTCGGTGGCGAAGCTGGTCGCGCGGTGCTGGAGCTGGATCGGCATCTTGAAGTCGTCCTCGGTGCCGTTGTAGCGGTTGCGGTCGTCGTACTCCGTCGCCCCGAAGTCGTCGAGGAACGGCGAGTAGGTGTCGACGCTCATCTCCGCGCGGTCCACGTCGAACTGCAGCAGCCGGAAGAACGCCGAGCCCATCTGCAGCAGGGTGTCCGGCTGGTTGGCTCCGACGCCGCCGAGGCCGACCTCGCCGGCGCGGACCTTGTAGAACTGGTAGTCGGCGAGCAGCTCGACGACGTGGTTGCCCGGGCGGCCGAGGTTCTTACGGACCTCGATGTTGACGCCGTGCTCGTGCCCGGAGAGCACCAGGAACACGTTGGGGTTCTCCTTGACGACCGCGTTGCGCACGCTCATGCCGTCGTACGACATCCCGCCGCCGCGCCCGTCCGGGTTGGTGCTCGGCGCGATGTAGGCGTGGGTGAGCACGATCGCGTTGCGGTCGGCGTACTGCTTGAGGACCTGGTCGGCCCACGCGGCCTCCTCCGGCGTCACTCCGAAGCCGAGGCTGACGACGACGAAGTCGAGGCCGCCCGCGCTGAAGAGCACGTAGTTGTTGGCGTTGTCGCCCGGCTTCCAGGGCTGGTACGACGCCTGCGAGGCGGCCCACCGCGGGTGCTGGGAGAGCGCGGCGTAGCGCTCGGGACCGAAGTAGTCGTTGTAGAGCGCGTCCGGGCCGTTGTCCTGGCCGTACTGGTTGTCGTGGTTGCCCGGGAGCACCGTGTTGACCAGCCCGGCGTCGTCGATGATCTTCTGCGCGGCCGAGGCCACCTCGTACTCCCGCATCGCCTTCGCGCGGTCGTCACCGATGTTGTGCCAGTTCTCCATGATGTCGCCGGTGTGGGCGGTGAAGGCGATCTTGCGCCGGTCGGTGTTGGCGACGATCCACTCGGTGATGTCGGTGTAGGTCTTGCGCCACACGTCGCGCTCCGCCTGGGTCGGCGGCTCGTCGGCGCCCTCGGAGAGGTACTGCGTGTCGGTGAGGTGGGCGAGGGAGAAGTCGTAGTCGTCGGGGTTCTCGAAGGACGGCTTCACCTGGTTCGGGATGTCGTCGGCGAACGGGTCCTCGCCGGTCACCATGATCGGTACGACGCCGTCGTGGCGGTGGCGCGGGCGCACGTCGGCGGTGAGGGTGACCGAGCCCTCGACCAGGCCGCGGGCGGTGGCGAGCGCCTCCCACGCCTGGCCGTTCCAGGCGCGCAGGGTGACGCTGCGGGTCGGGTCGACCGTGCCGGTCCAGCTGATCCGCTGGGCCTCGGCCGCGCTCACCGCCACGTCGTGGCGCTGGAAGGAGAGGCCGGTGGCCGACGGGCTGGTGACCAGCACGCCGTCGCCGGGCCGCATCGGGTCGGCGAGCGGCTCGGCGTCGGCGTGGTCGAACTCGCGCGTCGTCGGCAGCTGGTCGACCGTGCCCTGGAAGCCGCTGTCGGCGACCTTGGCCTCGGCGCGGACGAAGGTCGTCTCGACGTCGCCGCCGCTGGGGTGGGTGGCCACCGACGAGAGGGTGACCGACCCGGCCGACTGGCCGGTCTCGATGCCCCCGCCGACGGGGATGTTGCCCGAGGTGAAGCTCACCGACTCCTCGATCGGGCGCCCGAACACGTCGTTGCCGCGGAGGGTGAGCGTGTGCTCGCCGGCCCGCATGCCGGCCCCGACCTGGTCGCCGGGCCGGACGGTCGCGCCGTCGATCCGGTGCTCGGCCGTGCGGCCGACGGCCTCGGGCATGGAGGTCGCGACGGCCAGGGTCGTCGGGGTGGTGATCCGGCTGCCGGCGGCCGGGGTCGACGAGGTGATGGTCACCGGGGCGGTCGCGAGGCCGTCGGCGAGGACGTCGCGGCGCAGCGCGAGCACGTCGGTGCGGCTCACCGGCTCGGAGAAGACCCGGGCGCTCGCGACGGTGGCGGGCGCGAGGAGGTTCGCGCGGTTGTTGGTCGTCGCGTCGCCGCCGATGACCAGGTTGCGGGCGGTGACGTTGGGCGGCGGGGTCAGCGCGCCGGTCGTCGGCGCCTGCTTGGCCAGCACCCCGTCGACGTACAGGCTCGCCACCTGGCCGTCCCAGGTGCCGACCACGTGGTACCACCGGTCGGCCACGACCGGGACGTTGAGGTTGCGGTAGCTGCCGCCGATGTAGGGGTTGAACGACAGGTTGCTGCCGTAGAGCGTGATCGAGAAGCCACCGGCCTCCTTGGCGCCGCAGATGTTGCCGCGCTCCTCCCCGCTCGCGGGTAGGTCGGCGTCGTACGTGAAGGTGCACTCGACCGCGAAGCCGTCGACGAGTGCGTCGTACTGGTCGACGAGCGGGTAGATCAGGGCGGAGGTGCCGTCGAAGGCGGCGACGTCGCGGCCGAGCGGCGCGTCCGCGCGCACGACGGGCTCGTTCCACTCGGTGACCGGAAGGCCCTGCGCGCGGTCGGTCGCGGTGCCGTCGGCGAAGTCGACGTCCAGCACGTCGGCGTCGGGCGCCACCGGCTCGGCGACGGCGGCCGCGGCGAGGGCGGCGGCGTCGTCGGCGGTCAGCGCCGAGGAGAACACCCGCGCGGTGTCGATGGTGGAGGCGGCGAAGAAGCCGACGCCGTTGCTCGGCTGCGCGTCGGCGCCGAGCACGAAGCTCTGCGCGCCCGCCGACGGCGCCTTGAAGGCGCCGGTCGCTGCGGTCCGGGTGACCTCCCGGCCGTCGACGTAGAGCACCAGCGCGGAGCCGTCCCAGACGACCAGCGTGTGGTACCAGGTGCCGGCCTCCATCGGGAAGCGCACGTTCTTGTAGCCGCCGCCGATGTGGGCCATGAACCCGCCGCGGCCGCCGTTGACGTAGGTCGCGAAGCCGCCGGCCTCCTTGGCGCCGCAGAAGTCCTGCTCGCCACCACCGAGGTTGGTGCCGTCGTAGCGGAAGCTGCACTCGACGGAGAAGCCCGACGCCAGGGCGGCGTACTGCCCCTGCATCGGGTAGAGCGCGGCGTCGTCGCCGTCGAAGGCGTACGCCGTCCGGGCGCGGGCCGCGTCGGCCACGAGCTCCGGGTCGCCGAACAGGGTCGGCGCGAGGCCGCGGGCGCGGTCGGTCGCGGTGCCGTCGGCGAAGTCGATGTCGAGGACGTCGGCGACCGGCAGGGGCGCGGCCGCGGTGGCCGGAGCGAGAGTGGCCGGAGCGAGAGCGGCCGGCACGATGGCGAGGAGCGAGCCAGCGACGGCGACGGCGCTGGTGGCTGCCAGCATCCGGCGCGCGAGGGAGCGGTGGCGTGTCACGAGAGGGTTCCTGTTCGGGTCGATCCAGTAGGACCCGAACAGGCAATCGACGCAGGGTGACCGCGGGGTGGCTCAGTGGCGGACGGCCGGTGGACCGGCGCTGGCCACTGGCGGGCCAACCCCGGGGATCGTCGTCCTAAAGTCGCAGGTCAGTCGTCCTGGCCGGCCTTGCGGTGCGCGACGAGGGCTGCGCCGACGATGCCGGCGCGGTTCTGGAGCTTGGCCGGGATGATCTCGGTCTCGACCTCGATGAGGTGGCCGAACTTCTCCCACGACTTGCTCACGCCGCCGCCGATCACGAAGAGGTCGGGCGTGAAGAGCCGCTCGACGTGGCGGAAGTACGTCGTCAGCCGCTCGCCCCAGGCCTCCCAGGTCAGGCCCTCGCGCTCGCGCGCGCTGGTGGCCGCCCGCGACTCGGCGTTGACGCCGTCGATCTCGAGGTGGCCGAGCTCGGAGTTGGGCACGAGCTGGCCGTCGTAGATCATCGCCGAGCCGATCCCGGTGCCGAGGGTGATCACCAGCACCAGTCCCTGGTGGCCCTTCGCGGCGCCGTACTCCGCCTCGGCCAGCCCGGCGGCGTCGGCGTCGTTGACGACGTGGACCTCGCGGCCGAGCGCCTCGGTGAAGATCGCGTCGGCGTCCCCGCCGATCCACGACTTGTCGATGTTGGCCGCCGACAGCACCACGCCGTGCCGGACGATGCCCGGGACGGTGACGCCGACCGGGCTCTTGGAGGAGGGGAAGCTGTCGACGATCTGGCCGAACACCTCGGCGACCGCCTGTGGGTTGGCCGGCCTGGGGGTGTCGATGCGGACCCGGTCGTGGGCGAAGTCGCCGTGCTTGAGGTCGACCGGCGCGCCCTTGATGCCGGTGCCGCCGAAGTCGATGCCGAAGGGGTGCTCCATGCGGGAAAACATAGCGTCCGCGCGCCGAGGGTGTGACGGGGGCAACACGAGGGTTGAGACGCCGACGGCCGGTCGGCGCCCCCGCGAACCGCCTACGATCCGGGTCATGGCCGTCCACACCACCCGCATGCTGCTGCTGGGCGCGGTGTCGATGTTCGAGCCGGTCAACGGCTACCAGATCCGGCGCGAGCTGGTCTCGTGGCGCGTCGACGAGTGGGCGAACCTGGGCCCCGGCTCGATCTACAGCGGGCTGACGACGCTGGAGAAGCTGGGCCAGGTGGTGCGCCACGACCTCGACGACGACGGCCGCGTCGTCGCGGTCTACCAGATCACCGACGCCGGTCGCGGCGAGCTCGCCCGACTCATCGGCGAGGGCCTGGAGACGGTGACGCTCTTCAGCGGGGTGGGCTTCCAGGCCGCCTTCGGCATGCTCCCGCTCCTGCGGCGTGAGGTCGCCCTGCGCCACCTCGAGGTGCGCCTGCACGAGGTGGACCGGGCGCTCGAGCCGTGGCGCGCCGACGACCACGTCCACGAAGCGCCGCCGCACGCGGTGCACGGCCTCCGCCTGTGGGTGGTGCAGCTGCGCGAGGAGCGGGCCTGGCTCGCGGACACCGTCGCGCGCCTGCGCGCCGGCGACTTCGAGCTCGACGGCGAGCCGTGGACGTGGGTGCCGCTCGCGAGCGACCCGGGACGCGAGATGGCCGCGGACCAGGAGCGCTACCGGGCGCTGCTGGGCCGCGCGACGAGCTGAGTCCTCCGCCGCGGCGACGATGTCGGTGGGCCGTCGCAGAATGGGGTTGCGGCGTCGCCCGGTGCCGTACGACACTCATGTTCAAGTTTGAACACACGAACGGGTGAGGACACATGATCACAGCGCGAGGACTCGTGCAGACCTTCCACACCAAGGTGGGCAGGGAGAAGAGGGAGGTTCGCGCCGTCGACGGTGTCGACCTCGACGTGGCGGAGGGCGAGGTCGTCGGCTTCCTCGGTCCCAACGGGGCCGGCAAGACCACGACCCTGCGGATGCTGACGACGCTGCTGCGCCCCGATGCCGGCACCGCGACCGTCGCCGGCTACGACGTGGTGAAGGAGTCCGAGCAGGTGCGCCGCTCGATCGGCTACGTCTCGCAGGCCGGCGGCGTCTTCTCCTCGGCGCGCGCGGGTGAGGAGGTGATGGACCACGGGATGCTCTACGGCCTGTCGAAGCGACAGGTGGAGACCCGGGGTCACGAGCTCTTCGACCAGCTCCAGCTCGACGGGCTGTGGGAGCGGATGCCGAAGAACATGTCGGGCGGGCAGAAGCGCCGCCTCGACATCGCGATGGGGCTGATCCACGACCCGACGCTCGTCTTCCTCGACGAGCCCACGACGGGGCTCGACCCGCAGGCGCGCGCCAACCTGTGGGACCACATCGCCCGGCTGCGCTCCGAGCGCGGGGCCACGGTCTTCCTCACCACCCACTACCTCGACGAGGCCGACGCCCTCTCCGACCGGATCGTCATCATCGACCAGGGCCGCATCGTCGCCTCCGACACCAGCGACAACCTCAAGGCCCAGGTCTCCGGCGACCTCGTCACGCTCGAGGTGGGTGCCGCCCACGTGGCGGTGGCCGCGGAGAAGCTCGCCTCGGTCGCGGAGTCGGTGGAGACCTCCGGCAGCCACGTCTCGGGGCGCGTCGCGCGCGCCGGACGCGTCGTGCCCGGCCTGCTGCGCGAGATCGAGCACGCCGGCGTCACGCTGGAGTCCATCGAGGTGCACCGCCCGACCCTGGACGACGTGTTCCTCACCCTGACCGGCCGCTCGCTGCGCGACGCCGAGTCCGAGAAGCCGGGGGAGCCCGACGCCGCCGACCCCGCCGCCACCGCCGCTGCCTCCGAGGGAGTGACCGCCTGATGTCCAGCTTCTTCCACGACTGCTTCATCGTCTTCCGCCGCCAGATCCGGATGAACCTGCGCAACCCCGCGTGGGTGCTCATCGGGATCCTCCAGCCGGTCCTCTACCTGCTGCTCTTCGGGCCGCTGCTCAAGCCGATCGTGTCCTCCTTCCCCGGCGCGGCCGACAACGAGTTCACCTTCCTCGTGCCCGGTCTGCTCGTGCAGCTGGGGATGTTCGGGGCGTTCTTCGCCGGTTTCGGTCTGATCGCCGAGTGGCGTGAGGGCGTCGTCGAGGCCGAGCGGGTCACCCCCGCCTCGCGCACCGCGCTGCTCGTCGGGCGCCTGATGCGCGACCTGGTCCAGCTGCTGGTGCAGGCCCTGATCCTCATCGGGCTCGGCCTCGTGATGGGCATGCGCGGCTCGGTCGGCGGCATCACCTTCGGTGTGGCGCTGACCCTGCTCGTCGGCGGTGCCTGCGCGGCGGCCTCCAACGCCGTGGCGCTGACCACGAAGTCCGAGGACGTGATGGCGCCGTTGATCAACATGGTGATGATGCCGGTGCTGCTGCTCAGCGGCATCCTGCTCCCGATGACGCTCGGCCCGAGCTGGCTGCAGCGGATCAGCGACTTCATGCCGTTCCGATGGATCGTCGACGCCGTGCGCGGCTCCTTCGCCGGTGACTTCGCGGGCAACAGCCTGCTCTGGGGCACCGCCTGGGCGCTCGCGCTCTTCTCCGCCGCCGTGTGGTGGGGCACCGCGACGTTCCGCAAGGAGAACGCCTGACCGCCTGGTCGCTGGTCCGGCCATCGACCTCGCACGGTTCGCAGGGCGCATCCTGACGTGCTGAGCCCTACGCTCTACAAGTGAGCGCAGTTTCCTGGGGTACGCCGACCGCGCGCGGGGTCGTGGCGGCCGCCACCCTCGGGTCGGGGCTGACCCTGCTGGACGGCACGGTCGTCAACGTCGCGCTGCGCACGGTCGGCGAGGACCTCGACGCCTCGCTGGTGCAGCTGCAGTGGATCACCAACGGCTACTTCCTCTCCCTCGCCTCCCTGATCCTGCTCGGCGGCTCGCTGGGCGACCGGCTGGGCCGGCGGCGGGTGTTCGTGATCGGCACGGTGTGGTTCGCCCTGGCCTCGCTGCTGTGCGGCATCGCGCCGAACGCCGAGATCCTCATCGCCGCGCGCGTGCTCCAGGGCGTCGGTGGCGCGCTGCTCACGCCCGGCAGCCTGGCGATGATCCAGGGCGCGTTCCGCGCCGAGGACCGCAGCCGCGCGATCGGCGCCTGGTCGGGCCTCGGCGGCATCGCCGCCGCGATCGGTCCGCTCGTGGGCGGGCTGCTCATCGACCACGGGTCGTGGCGCTGGATCTTCCTGATCAACCTCCCGATCGCCGCGCTGGCGATCTGGCTGGCGCTGCGATGGGTGCCGGAGACCCGGGACACGCGTGCCCTCGACCGGTTCGACGTGCCGGGCGCGACGCTCGCGTCGCTGTCGCTGGCCGGCATCACCTGGGCACTCACCGACGCGGGCGGACCGGCGACGTGGTGGGCGGGCGCCCTCGGTGTCGCCGCCGCGGTCGGATTCGTCGTCGTCGAGCGCCGGACCCACGGGCCGATGGTGCCGCTCGGACTGTTCACCGACCGCACCTTCAGCGCCGCGAACATGATGACCCTGATCGTCTACGCCGCCCTCGGCGCGATCCTGTTCTTCCTCGTCCTGCAGCTCCAGACCGTCGCCGGCTACAACGCCCTCGAGGCCGGTCTCGCGACGCTGCCCATGACCGTGTGCATGCTCTTCCTCGCGGCCCGCGGTGGCGCGCTCGGCGAGCGCATCGGTCCGCGGATCCCGATGACCTTCGGGCCGATGGTCATGGCCGGCGGCACGCTGCTCCTGCTCAGGGCCGGGCCCGGCGCCGTCTACTGGCGCGACGTCGCGCCGGGTCTCACCGTCTTCGGCCTCGGGCTCGCGCTGATGGTCGCCCCGCTCACCGCGACCGTCCTGGCCGCCGCCCCCGACGAGGTGACCGGCATCGCCAGCGGCATCAACAACGCCGTCGCCCGCGCCGGCTCCCTGCTCGCGGTCGCCGCGCTCCCCATGGCTGTGGGGCTCTCCGGCGACGACTACCGCGACCCGGCCGTCTTCGACGCGTCCTTCAGCACGGCGATGGTCGTCTGTGCCGTCCTCCTCGTGCTCGGCGGGCTGGTCTCGTGGATCACGATCCCGCACCGAGTCGAGGCTCCCGACGCGACGGACGTTGCGACGTAGTCCGGACCGCGCTTCGGCGGTCTCCTATCGTCTAGGGGTGCGCGTACGACGGGGGGCGTGGGTGGCGACGGCCGTCGCCCTCTCGCTGCTGCTCGGCGCGTGCAGCGGCTCGGAGGCTCCGGAGGACGGGCCGCCGACCTCCGCCCGCACCGGCGACGTACCCACCGACGAGCCCAGCGCGACGACCAGCGACACTCCGGTCCCCCCGGTCGCCGACCCCGACCACGCCGTCGACCCGCCGGGCGCGCGCGAGGGCCGGCTGTGGAGCGCAGACATCCTCGTGCAGTGGGACCAACCGCTCGCCGACGCGCTGGTCGAGAAGATCGACAGGCTCAAGGGCGTCGCGCACACCGAGCGCATCGGCCTCGGCCAGGTGAGCCTGGAGAACCGCGTGCTCACCGTCGCGGCGGTCGACCCGGGTGCCTACCGCCACTTCACCCGCGCCGACGTCGCCGACTTCCAGGAGGGCTGGGACCGCGTGGCCGGCGGCGAGATGTCGACGACGCAGGCGGTGTCCGAGCGGCTCTCCGACGACGACGGCTTCGTCCGCCTGGGCAGCGACGACGACGCGCCCACCCTGCACGTCGGGGCGCTCACCCCGCAGATCCCGACGATCGACATGGTGGTCAACCGCGCGTGGGCCGACGACATCGGGATGGGGGAGGACAACGGTCTGCTCATCTCCACCGACGGCGTCACGCCCGCGACCATCCGCAAGCCGCTCCAGCGCCTGGTCGGCAAGGGCGCCTCGGTGCAGATGCTCGACGTCGCCTCCCGCCTGGGCCTGGACCCCGACGCGCGGCTCACCGCGATCCCGACCGACAGCACCCTCGGCAGCGTGGTCGGCACCTACCGCTACCGCGTCGTCGACGGCCGCGTGGAGCCCGACGCCGCGTGGGTCGCGGCCAACATCCGCACCGAGACCGTCCCGATCCTGGGCAGCGTCACCTGCCACAAGGACCTCTTCCCCCAGCTGCGGGCCGCGCTCCTCGAGGTCCAGCAGCAGGGCCTGGCCAAGGAGGTCCACCCCAGCGAGTACGCCGGCTGCTACTACCCGCGCTTCATCGCCGACACGACCTCGCTCTCCAACCACGCCTTCGGCCTCGCCCTCGACCTCAACGTCCCGGGCAACCAGCGCGGCACGGTCGGCGAGATGGACCGCGCCATCGTCGGCATCTTCAAGCGCTGGGGCTTCGCCTGGGGCGGCGACTGGCGCTACACCGACCCGATGCACTTCGAGCTCGCCGAGGTGAAGAAGGTCGGCTGATGGCTAGGGTCGGACGAATGAAGGCAGTCCAGGTCGTCACCCTCACCGGCCCCACCGACGTCGAGGTGCGCGAGGTCGACGCGCCGGCACCCGGTCCCCACGACGTGCTGGTCGAGGTGCACCGCGTCGGCATCGCGTTCCCCGACCTGCTGCTGAGCCGTGGGGAGTACCAGTTCAAGCCCGATCCGCCCTTCACGCTCGGGGTCGACTTCGCCGGCGTCGTCCTCGATCCCGGCCACCCGGAGTCGAGCGGCTTCACCGCGGGCCAGCGGGTCGCGGGCGTCAACCTCCACGGCGGCGCGGCCGAGCAGGTCGCCAACCCCGCGATCTTCACCTTCGCGCTCCCCGACGAGATGTCGTACGACGAGGGCGCGGCGCTGCCGATGAACTACCTCACCGCCCTCTTCGCGCTCGAGGAGCGCGGAGGCCTGCGCGAGGGCGAGACGGTCCTCGTGCACGGCGCGGCCGGTGGCGTCGGCACCGCCACGCTCCAGGTCGCCCGGGGCCTCGGCGCCCGCACGATCGCGGTCGTGAGCACCGAGGAGAAGGCCGCCTTCGCCCGCGCGGCCGGGGCCGACGAGACGATCGTCGGCCCGGACTTCAAGGACGCGGTCCGAGAGCTCACCGGAGGCAGGGGCGTCGACGTCGTCCTCGACGTGGTGGGTGGCGAGGCGTTCACCGACTCGCTGCGCTGCCTGGCCGAGCAGGGGCGGGTGCTGGTCGTCGGCTTCGCCGCCGGTCAGGGCATCCCGCAGGTCAAGGTCAACCGGCTGCTGCTCGGCAACACCGACGTCCGCGGCGTCGGCTGGGGCGCGTACGCGATGGCGCGGCCCGGCTACATGCAGCAGCAGTGGCACCGGCTGACGCCGATGATCGCCGCGGGTGTGGTCAAGCCGCCCGTCGGGGCGACCTACGACCTCGCCGACTTCGGGCGCGCGCTCGTCGACATGGACGAGCGCCGCACCCTCGGCAAGTCGGTCGTGCGGGTCCGCTGAGCCGCTACTTCACGACCTTCACGGTCTCCTGGGCGAACCCGTAGCCGTTCTTCGTCGCCTTCAGCGCCACCTTGCCGGGCTTGCCGGCCTTGATGGTCAGCGTGCACTTCCCCGATCCCTTGGTGGTGCACGAGTCGCCACCGCCCTTGACCTTCACCCCGCCGACCCCGGAGCCGGCGTCGGTCACCGTGACCGTCACCTTCGACGCCTTGCCGGCCTTGGCCCGGCCCTTCGCCTTCAGCGTCAGGCCGGGGTTCACGATCCGGGAGAAGACCGACTGCGACGAGACGTCGTTGACCAGCACGGTGCCCTGGTCGAGCGAGGCGTCGACGGCGATGCTCCAGAGGTCGGAGGAGCCGGTCGGTGCCTTGATCGCCTGGACCGCGCCCGGCACGAACCCGCTCGGCGAGGTGCGCAGGGCGTACGCCTGGTCGGCGTCGGTCGTCCACGCCAGCCACAGCCGGCCGGTCGCACCGGACGAGAGGGAGACGAGGCGGGCGTTCTTCGTGCCCGGGACCGAGGAGGCCTTCGGGGCCCCGACGCTCCACAGGGCGATGCTCTTCGTCGTCGGGTAGCCGGTCTTGTAGGCCACCACGACGCCGCCGCCGTGGGGACGGGCCACCATCGCGACCCGCTGGTCGGCGGCGAGCGAGTCGGTGCCGGTGCTGGAGCCTGGCGCCTTGAGGACCGGGCCGGCCGTGGGGTAGACCTGCCGCACGAAGATCCCGTTGTTGTCGGCGGTGCTGCCGTTGGCGTACCAGGCCATCCAGACCGTGTCACCGCTGTTGACCAGCGTGGTGTCGTAGAGGCAGCAACCGCTGGCGGTGTAGACGGCGTCGTCCGCGGCCGCCGAGACGACGCCCTGGTCGGTGGTCTCGATGGCCCCCACGCGGACGGCGATGTCGGAGTTGAGCGTGCCCGCGGTGACCGGGGTTCCGTTGGCGAGCGTGGTCGCGCCGTTGCCGTAGCCGGAGTAGGCCGCGCCGAACTTGGTCAGCGCGTGCGGCTGGAGGCTCCACGCCGTGCCGCTGGCGTCGCTGACGGTGTCGTAGGCGTAGCCGTGGGAGAAGAAGTTGGCGGTGTTGGTGTCCTGCAGGCCGCTGAACATGAGCCGCAGCCCGCCCGCGGCCGTCGTCATCAGCACCGGGTTGTCGATCAGTGCACCCCAGGTGCCGAGCACGTTGCTGTGGCCGGTGACCTTGCCGCTGGTCGCGAGGGTGCTGTGCTCGTAGGCCGCGTCGGTGCCGACGTCCTGCTGGTAGACCGCGTGCAGCACGCCGTCCGCGGTTCGCTGGAGGGTGATCTCGGACAGCGTGTCGACCGGGCCGGTCGAGACCTTCGTCCAGCCCCCGCCGGCGCGGGCCTGGACGGGGGCGTGGGCGGGTCGGTCGTCTCCGGCCGCGCTCGCCCCGGCGGTGGGCGCGAGGGCGGCGGCGACGAGCCCGCCCGCGGCGAGCAGGGCGAGCACACGGGTGCGTACGGTCATCGGTCATCTCCCACGGGTAGGCACGTCTGCTCCCGACACACTCCTCCTCCGTGAGGCCACTGCCGAGGGTGGCAGCACGTGGTCTGGACCAGGGCCCCGTCGGCTCGGGACCGACGGTGGGATCGCCCCTTGGGCGCCATGACCTAGGGTCGAACGCGTGACGATCCTCGATGCGGCCCGCGAGGGCATGAACCCCGACATCCGGCCCCAGGACGACCTCTTCGGCCACGTCAACGGACGGTGGCTGGAGGAGACCGACATCCCGTCGGACAAGTCGAGCTGGGGCGCGTTCATCGCGCTGGCCGACGCCGCCGAGCAGCAGGTGCGCGACATCATCACCGAGCTGGCCGACCGCCCGGCCGACGAGCTCGACGCCGACGAGCGCAAGATCGGCGACCTCTTCGCCTCCTTCATGGACACCGAGACGATCGAGGCCAAGGGCCTGCGACCGGTCAAGGGCCTGCTCGACCGTGCCGCCGAGGTCGAGGACCTCACCGGTCTCGCCGCGTTCCTCGGGATGTTCGAGCGCATCGGCGGCCCCGGGCTGTTCGGCTCCTACATCACCCCCGACCGCGTCGACGCCTCGCGCAACATCGTCTACCTCGCCCAGGGCGGCCTCGGCCTGCCCGACGAGTCCTACTACGACGACGAGAAGTTCGCCGAGATCCGCGACAAGTACCTCGCCTACCTCACGACCCTGCTCACCCTCAGCGAGCACCCGGAGCCCGAGGCCGCGGCGGCTCGCGTGCTGGCGTACGAGACGCGCCTGGCCCAGGGGCACTGGGAGGCGGCCGAGACGCGCGACGTCCAGAAGACCACCAACCACAAGAGCCTCGACGAGCTGCGCGAGCTGTGCCCGGCCTTCGACTGGGTCACCTACGTCACCGGCCTCGGCGGCACCGAGGAGACACTGCGCACCACGATCGTGATGCAGCCCGACTTCTTCTCCCACCTGTCCACGGTGCTGGAGGAGACGCCGATCGAGACCTGGCGCGACATCCTCCACGTCCGTGTCGTGCGGAGCTCGGCGCCGTACCTCCCCGACGCGTTCGTCGAGGCCAACTTCGACTTCTACGGCCGCACCCTCAACGGCACGCCCGAGCTGCGGGCCCGCTGGAAGCGTGGCGTCGACTTCGTCGAGGGCTGCATCGGCGAGGCGGTCGGCAAGGTCTACGTCGCGCGTCACTTCCCGCCGTCGTCGAAGCAGATGATGGACGAGCTGGTCGCCAACCTCGTCACGGCCTACCGCCGCTCGATCGAGGCGCTCGACTGGATGGGCGAGGACACCAAGCAGCACGCCTACGACAAGCTCGACCGCTTCTACCCGAAGATCGGCTACCCCACCGAGTTCCGCGACTACTCCGCGCTCGTCATCTCCGCCGACGACCTGATGGGCAACGTCGCCGCGGCCTCGTCGTTCGAGACCGACCGCCAGCTCGAGAAGGTCGGCCAGCCCGTCGACCGCGACGAGTGGCTGATGCTCCCGCAGACCGTCAACGCCTACTACCACCCCGGCACCAACGAGATCTGCTTCCCGGCCGCCATCCTCCAGCCGCCGTTCTTCAGCCCGGACGCCGAGGAGGCCGAGAACTACGGCGGCATCGGTGCCGTCATCGGCCACGAGATCGGTCACGGCTTCGACGACCAGGGCGCGCAGTACGACGGCGACGGCAACCTCCACGACTGGTGGACCGCCGACGACAAGTCGGCGTTCCAGGCCAAGTCGCAGGCGCTGGTCACCCAGTACGACGCCTTCGAGCCGCGCAGCCTGCCCGGCGAGCACGTCAACGGCAGCCTCACCGTCGGCGAGAACATCGGCGACCTGGGCGGCCTGACCATCGCGCACAAGGCCTACGTCATCAGCCAGGGCGGGGAGCCGTCGGTCGAGGACCGGCGCACGCTCTTCCTCAACTGGAGCCACGTGTGGCGCACCAAGCGCCGCAAGGAGCAGGAGCTGCAGTACCTGACGATCGACCCGCACAGCCCCGCCGAGTTCCGCGCCAACATCGTGCGCAACCTCGACGAGTTCCACGAGGTCTTCGACACCGAGCCCGGCGACGGTCTCTGGCTCGAGCCCGAGAGCCGCGTCCGCATCTGGTGACGTCGCTACCGAACAGTCGCGGGGTCGATGTGCTCGATCTGGCCCGCGACTGTTCGGTAGCTCAGCTGTTCTCGGCGGGCACGGCGGCGAGGCGGGGCGCGAGCGTCGCGGTGTCGAGCGCCACCAGTGCCTCCCGCTCGCCACGCCGACGCATCTCGTCGAAGACCGCGCGCTCGGGTCGCGCGACCCTGACGCCGTAGCGGGTCCACGACTCCCAGGCGGGGCGATGCTCGAAGGACGGCGCGATGCCGGGGTGGCGACGCACGCCGCAGCGCGGGCCGAGGGCGACCGGCACGGGGAGTGGAGTGGCGCCGTCGACGGCGAGCCCGTCGAACCACGCGGCTCCGTGGAGCAGGCACGCCGCCCACCCGGTGATCACGGCCTGGGGAGGGAGTGCGGCAGCCACCTCGATGATGCGCTGCTGCACGAGGCTCCGATCGACGTCGCGGGGGACGTACGCCCCCCACGACGTGCGGGCGTAGCGGCGGCTCCTCGCCTGGTCGGGGGTCAGCTCGACCCCGACGCGCAACGGGGCGACCAGGCACAGGCGAGGGCGACATCTCGGACACGTGTGCCGGCTGTCGCCCCTGAACCGCCGGATCGAGGGCGACATCTCGGACACGTGTGGCGGCTGGGGCCCGCGACCGACGCCTGAACCGCCGGGGTGGCGGCGCGCGACATCCGATCAGCGGCTCACGATGTCGTACGCCGCCACCCTCACGAAGCAGCCGCCCGGGAGCCGAACGGGACCGACGCGTGCGTCGCGGCCGGGGCCGGGTGGGTCCAGGTGCAGGCGAGGTGCGATCGGGTCCCATCGGTGCCGTGGCATCACCACAGGATGTGCCAGGAGGTGCGTGACCCGTCGTCCGTCCTCCACAGCCCGGTGCTACCGATCAGTCGCGGGGTCGACGGTCCCGTTCCAGGCCCGGACTGTTCGGTAGCGCGCGCTGGCGCCCGGCCGCCCCGCCGTGAGTCTCCCCGAGACTCAGGGACGGCTCAGCCGGCGACGGTCACGCAGACGACCTCGAGGCTCAGCGTCTGCGCCGCGGTCAGGAGGTTGAGCCCGTTCGCGGCGTACGTCGTGTCGCTGGTGCGGACGACCTGGCCGATCACACTGTTGAGGTTGAGCAGGGCGACGCCTGGGAAGCCGGCCGACGCGGAGAGGGCCTTCTTCCCGCTCGGGCAGGTGGCGGTGACGGTCCCGGTGTTGCCGTTGAGGATGGCGGGGATCGACACGGTCCGGGTGACGATCTCGAACCCGCTGAGACCGGGAACGCCCTGCAGGCCCTGGATGCCGGGGACCCCCTGGATCCCCTGGTCGCCCTTCGGGCCCTGCTCACCGACGAGCCCCGGCAGACCCTGAGCACCTGCCGCGCCGGCGGCTCCGACCGCTCCGGTCAGCCCCTGGAGGCCGCGCTCGCCCTGGTCGCCCTTCGCGCCCACCGCACCCGCGAGGCCCTGGATCCCCTGCTCGCCCTTCGCGCCGGCGGCTCCGGCCAGGCCGGCCACACCCTGGAGTCCCTGCTCACCCCGCGCGCCCTGCTCGCCGACGAGCCCCTGGACGCCCTGCAGGCCCATCACGCCCTGGAGACCCGGGATTCCCTGGAGGCCTTGCAGTCCCTGGAGACCGCGCTCACCGATGAGTCCTTGGAGGCCTTGCTCGCCGGTGAGCCCGCGCGGGCCTTGCTCGCCGGTGGCGCCGATGGCTCCGGTGAGGCCTTGGAGGCCCTGCTCGCCGGTCAGTCCTTGGAGACCTTGTTCGCCGGTGAGGCCGCGCAGGCCTTGCTCGCCGGTGGCGCCGATGGCTCCGGTGAGTCCTTGGAGGCCGCGTTCGCCGATGAGTCCCTGCAGGCCTTGCTCGCCGGTGAGGCCGCGCAGGCCTTGCTCGCCGGTGGCGCCGATGGCTCCGGTGAGTCCTTGGAGGCCCTGCTCGCCGGTCAGTCCTTGGAGGCCGCGTTCGCCGATCAGTCCCTGGAGGCCCTGCTCACCGGTGAGGCCGCGCAGGCCCTGCGCACCCTGGAAGCCCTGGAGTCCCGTCGCACCGATCAGTCCCTGGAGACCCTGAAGGCCCTGCTCGCCCGGCAGGCCGGCGGGGCCGGTCGCACCCGTCGCCCCGGCGGCTCCGCTCGGCCCCGCAGCGCCGCTCGCCCCGGTGAGCTTCCGCTTCGTGCCCGCCCTGAGGTCCTTGATCATCAAGGAGCCGTCCTTGACGTCGGCCGAGGTGACGGAGCCGTCCAGGATCTGCTTGCCGGTGATCACCATCGACGCGGTGGCGCCGGCGCCGACCGAGAGGGTGAGGGCCGCGACGAGGGCGGTGACGGCCAGGGTGGTGCGAGATGTTGCCTTCACGAGAGCGCTCCGAGGAAGAGATGTAGATGTTTCGTATATATCGAGAGTAGGTACGGCCCCGGGTGCTCGCTGCGGAATGCGAATTTCCGTGTCGGCGGCTCCCAGGTTGTTGAATGTCAGGGTGACGTTGCCGGGCCACGACCAGTCCACCTATCGGCTCCGCCTCGAGTGGGGGCCGACAGGTGCCGAGGCGGTGCCCGCCGACTACGCCGTCGTGGTCGACGTGCTCTCCTTCACCACCACGCTGAGCGTGGCCGTCGAGCGCGAGATCGAGGTCTTCCCGTTCCGCTGGAAGGACTCCCGCGCCGCCGAGCACGCGATGCGCCACGGGGCGACCCTGGCGGTCGGCCGGTTCGAGGCACGCTCGCGCGGCGACGCCCGGCACGTCTCCCTCTCGCCGGCGAGCCTGTCGGAGGTGGAGGGCGTCGAGCGCCTGGTGCTGCCCTCGCCCAACGGCTCGACGATCGCCTTCGCCCTCGCCGACTCCGGCGCGCAGGTCGTCGGTGCCTGCCTCCGCAACGCGAGCGCGGTCGCCCAGTGGCTCGCGCCCAAGGTCGCCGACGGCGCCAGCGTGGTCGTCGTACCCGCCGGCGAGCGGTGGTACGACGACACCCTCCGGCCCGCGGTCGAGGACCTGTGGGGCGCCGGTGCGGTGCTCGCCGCGCTCGACGAGGAGGCCGAGGCCAGCGCCAGCCCGGAGGCCCGGATGGCGATCGCGGCCTGGCAGTCGGCGATCCTGCCGTTGGACCTCCTGCAGTGCGCGAGCGGCCGGGAGCTGGCCGACGCCGGCTTCGTGGCCGACGTCGAGATCGCCGCGCAGCACGACGCCAGCGACGTCGTCCCGGTGCTGGTCGGCGAGTCGTTCCGCGACAGCTCGACGCTCGCGCCGCGAGGTCCGCACCTGCGGCGGATCTGAGTCGACGAGCAGGCGAACGCTGGGCGAGGACCCGGGGCAGGCGCTGGCTACCGACGGGTCACCTTGCCTACTGTGAAGGAGGCCACACTCGGGTGGCCACCTATCTCGGAGGTTCTCGGACCATGACGCACACTTCTCGGTGGGCGGTGCTCGGTGCTGCCCTGGCAGGCCTGGTCACGCCCCTGCTCGTCCAGCCCGCGCAGGCGGCCGCACCCGTCTACGTCGCCCTCGGCGACTCGTACTCCTCGGGCACCGGCACGCGGTCCTACATCGACGACGGCACCAGCTGCCAGCGCTCGACACAGGCCTATCCCAGCCTGATCGCAGCCGGCCGCGGCTACGACCTCAACTTCCGCGCGTGCTCGGGCGCCACCATCCCCGACGTCGTCGGCACCCAGCTCGACGCACTCAGCGCGGCGACCAGCCAGGTGACGATCTCGGTCGGCGGCAACGACGCCGGCTTCGCCGACGTGCTCACCGAGTGCGCGCTGCCCGGCTGGGCGAGCGACTGCGACGGCGCCATCGACGATGCGCAGGCCTACGTCGAGGGGTCGCTGCCCGGCCAGCTCGCGAGCCTGTACGCCGACATCCGCGGGCGGGCACCCTCGGCCCGGGTGAGCGTCGTGGGCTACCCGCGGATCTTCATGGGGGAGGACTGCAACGCGCTCACCTGGTTCTCCCCCGCGGAGCAGGAGCGCCTCAACCAGATGGCCGACCTCATCAACGCGCGCACGTCGACGGTCGCCGCCGCCAACGGCTTCGCCTTCGCGAACCCGACCAGCGCCTTCGTCGGCCACGCGGTCTGCGACGACCCCGAGTGGCTCAACGGCCTGTCCAACCCGATCTCGGAGAGCTACCACCCCAACACGCTCGGCCACGCCAACGGCTACACCCCCGTCGTCAGCGGCTCGGTCGGCGCCGCCCTCGCCGTCACGCCCGCGATCGAGGCCGCCGCGGACGCGTCGGGCTCCGACCAGGCGGCGCGGCAGCAGCAGTACGCCGCAGCCGACCGCACGGTCGAGCCGAAGGAGTTCGTGGCCCCCGACCTGACGACGCCCGAGGTCCGTCGGGCCGCCCGGAAGGCAGGTGTCGACCTCGACGCCTTCATCGCCCGCAGCGAGCGCGCCGCGCGCTGAGGGTCGATCCCCACCCGGGGTAGTCCAGTGGCAGGTGGCTGTCCGCCCGGGACAGTCCAGTGGCAGACGGCTGGGGTTGTGGCCCCGGGACGACCGTCTGTCACTGGACTACCCCGACGGGGCTGGACGGGAGGCTGTGGATGCCGCGCGCTGGCCGTCGGTGCGGGTTGGTAGACAGGTGCCATGACCACCGCCAGCACGGCGCCAGCCGTCACCGACGACGTACGCCGATCCGCACGCGAGGCGGCGGAGGGTCACCTGCGCGCGCTGGTCGGCCGCGACGACGCCGTCCTGCGCGAGGACCAGTGGGCGGCCATCGAGGCCCTGGCCGTCGACCGGCGGCGCGCGCTGGTCGTGCAGCGCACGGGGTGGGGCAAGTCGGCGGTCTACTTCGTCGCCACCAAGCTGCTGCGCGAGGGCGGCGCCGGACCGACGGTTATCGTCAGTCCGCTGCTCGCCCTGATGCGCAACCAGATCGCCGCCGCCGAGCGCGCCGGGATCCGTGCGGTGACGATCAACTCGACCAACATCGACCAGTGGCAGGTCATCCAGGACCAGATCCACGCCGGTGAGGTCGACGTCCTGCTGGTCAGTCCCGAGCGGCTCAACAACCCCGGCTTCCGCGACGAGGTGCTGCCCCGGCTCGCTGCCACGTGCGGCCTGCTCGTGGTCGACGAGGCCCACTGCATCTCCGACTGGGGCCACGACTTCCGTCCCGACTACCGCCGCCTCCGCACGCTTCTGGCCGAGCTGCCGACCGGCATCCCGGTGCTGGCCACCACCGCGACGGCCAACGCCCGGGTCACGTCCGACGTCGCCGAGCAGCTCGGCGTCCATGCCGACGGGGCCGCGGACTCCCAGGTGCTGGTGCAGCGTGGCACCCTCGACCGCGAGTCGCTGCGCCTGGGCGTCGTGCAGCTCAAGACCCCCGAGCAGCGCCTGGCCTGGCTGGCCGACCACCTCGCGGAGCAGCCGGGGTCCGGGATCGTCTACTGCCTGACCGTCGCCGCGACGCAGGAGGTCGCGGGCTACCTCCGCGAGCGCGGCCTCGAGGTCGCCGCCTACTCCGGCCAGACCGAGGCCGACGAGCGCCACGCGCTCGAGCAGGCGCTCGTCGACGGCCGGGTCAAGGCACTGATCGCGACGAGCGCGCTGGGCATGGGCTTCGACGCCAGCCTCGGCTTCGTGATCAACCTCGGCGCGCCCGCGTCGCCGGTGGCCTACTACCAGCAGGTCGGCCGCGCCGGTCGCGGCACCGACGACGCCACCGTGGTCCTGCTGCCGCAGATCGAGGACCGCGACATCTGGGCCTACTTCGCCTCCCTCGGCTTCCCGCGCGAGGAGCAGGTGCGCGAGACCCTGGCCGCGCTGGCGGAGTCGGACCGACCGCTGTCCACCGCCACCATCGAGACCCGGGTCGAGCTGGGTCGCAACCGGCTCGAGTCGATGCTCAAGGTGCTCGACGTCGACGGCGCCGTCCAACGCGTGCAGGGCGGCTGGGTCGCCACGGGTCGCTCGTGGGACTACGACGCCGAGCGCTACGCCCGCGTCGCCGAGGCACGCGAGCGCGAGCAGCAGGCGATGCTCGGCTACCTGAGGACCAGCGAGTGCCGGATGCGCTACCTCCGCGAGCAGCTCGACGACCCGGACGCCGCCGAGTGCGGTCGCTGCGACAACTGCGGCGGCCTCACCCTCGAGACCACGGTCAGCGAGACGGCCGTCGCCGAGGCGGGGGCGCGGCTGTCGCGGCCGGGTGTCGTGGTCGACCCGCGGCGCATGTGGCCGACCGCGCTGGCCAACCTCGGGCTCGACCTCAAGGGCAAGATCGCCGCGGGCGCCGAGCCCGGTCGCGCCGTCGCCCGCCTGACCGACCTGGGCCACGGCCAGGCGCTGCGCACGCTGTTCCGCGAGGACACGCCCGACGGCCCCGTGCCGCCCGGCCTGGCCCAGGCGGTGATGGACGTGATGAAGGACTGGGCGCCGGAGTGGAAGGCACGTCCCGACGCGATCGTGGTCGTCGAGTCCGCCACCCGCCCGACGCTGACGCGCGACCTCGCCGACGGCCTGGCGCGCGTCATGCAGATCCCGGTCGTCGGCACCTGGGCGATCCGCGACGACTCGGTGCCGCCGCGCGCCGGGCAGTCCAACTCCGCGCAACGCGTGTCCACCGTACGCCGCCGGGGGGCGCTCGACGCGCAGGTCCCGGCGGGTGCCACGGTGCTGCTGGTCGACGACCAGGTGGCGAGCGGCTGGACCCTCACCGTCGCCGCGACCGAGATCCGCGCGGCCGGGGCGGGCGCCGTGCTGCCCCTGGTGCTGGCCACGCAGGGCTGAGGCTCGTTCAGGCCCGGCGGGCCGCCGCGCGCTTGGCGACGAAGGCGCGAGCGGCCTGCTTCGCGTCGTCGCTGCGCGCGCTCTCGACCATGCGTGGCACCTCGGCACGGAGGTAGTCCGGGAGGTCGAGCACGAGCGCGTCGCGCAGGTTGTCCTTGGCCAGCGCCATCGCCATCGGCGCCTGGTCGGCGAGCTTGGTCCCGAGCTCGTGCACCCGGGCGTCCACGTCTGCGGCGAGCTCCGTCACGATTCCGTGCTCCGTCGCCTCGGCAGCGGTGAGCCGGCGGGGGTCGAGGAGGAGTGCGCGGGCCCGGCCCGGCCCCACCGCACGCGTGAGCAGCCACGCGCTGCCGAGGTCACCGGCAACACCTGCGGAGACGAAGGCGGTGTTGAACACGGCCGTCGGCGAGGCCACCCGGAGGTCGGCGGCCAGCGCGAGGCTGAGCCCGGCCCCGGCGCAGGCTCCGGTGATGCGCGCGATGGTCGGCTGCGGCAGCTCGACGAGGCGTTGCACCGCCTCCGACGCCACCGCCAGCCGCTCCCGGTCGTCCTTGGCGGACCTGCCGCGCAGGGTGCGCGTCTCCTGGTCGCGGACGTCGTCGGACCCGACGCGGGCCATGTCGGCTCCGACGCTGAAGTCGCCCTCGGCGCCGGCCAGCACCACGACGCGGACGTCGCGACGCATGGCCAGCGACGCGAACGCCGCGCGGAGCTCGACCATCAGCTGCCACGACACGGCGTTGCGCCGCTCGGGACGGTTGAGCGTCACGGTGGCGACTGCGTCGCGGACGTCCACCAGCACGGTCCGGTCGCTCGGCTGCTGGTGCGGCTGCGGCTCTGGGGTGTGTGCCATGGTCGCGTTCGGGCCTCCTCTGTCCGGTCCGTGCGGCGGCGGGTCCTGGGCCGCGGACCCTCATCCTCGACACCGGGCTCCGCGGGGGTCAAAGAGCAAAAGAGAGTCGCACCCATGGCTGGCGGCAATGGAACGGTCGGGGCGGGACACCGGGCCGGGCTCATTGGCAGACACAATGCGACACCGTGGATTCACGTCTTTGACGGATGCTCGGGCCACCTAGTCGACTGTGGCTCTCGTCACCTGGGCGCTGGTCCGGGTCAACTGGAGGAGTCGTCATGAAGGTCTCGTTGGTGCACCGCCGCCCTCGCCTGCTGCCGCGACCGGTCCTGGTGGTCGTCACGCTTGCCCTCACCGTCTCCACCGCCGCCTGCGGCGCACGATCGGCCGGTGACATCTACCCCCAGCGCGCGGTGCAGGTCGTCGTGCCCTTCCCGGCCGGCAGCGGCATCGACACCACGACCCGCGCGCTGGTCGACATCATCAACGCGAGCGGTGACCTCGACAACGACCTGCAGGTGGTCAACCGCGACGGCGGTGGCGGTTCGGTCGGCGTGACCCAGGTGCTCAACGCGAAGCCGGACGGCTACACGATCGGTGTCGTGCCCGACGGACCGCTGACCCTGCTGCCGCAGACGCAGGAGGTGGCCTACGACCCGACCGCCCTGACGGCGATCAACGAGATCATCACCTTCCCCATCATCTTCGTGGTGCCGAAGGACTCGCCCTACGAGGACCTCCAGGACCTGGTCGACGCGGCCGAGGCCGACCCCGGCGCGATCACGATCGGCGAGGGCCCCCTCAACTACGCCGTGCCGGCCGACCAGTTCGAGCAGGAGACGGGCGTGCGGCTCAAGCACGTCGACTTCGAGGGTGACCAGGCCACCACGACCGCCCTGCTCGGCAAGAACCTCGACGTCGGCGTCATGCAGCTGGCCAGCGCGCTGCCCCAGCTGGGCTCGGGCGACATCCGGGCGCTCGGCGTGACCTCGCCCGAGCGCGTCGACCTGATCCCCGACGTGCCGACCTTCGGCGAGCAGGGGATCGACATCGTCTGGGAGGCGTTCAACACCGTCATCGCGCCCGACGGCCTCCCCCCCGAGATCGCCGACACGCTCGTCGAGACCGTCGCTGACGCCGTGGCGAGCGACGACTTCGCCAGCACCGCGGAGACGCTCGGGTTGATCGTCAGCGGCGCCGGACCCGACGAAGCGGTGCGGCACCTGGAGGAGAAGACGAAGGCCTCCGCGCCGATCCTGGAGGCCTCGCAGTGACCGCCTCCACCCGTGCTCGACCCTCGGCGGAGCTGGTCACCGCAGGGGTGGTTCTCGTCCTCGGCCTGGCCTACGGCGTCCAGTCGCTGCAAGAGGGGATCGGCACGCCGACCAGCAGCGGCGCCGGGTTCTTCCCGCTGCTCGTCGCGGGGGTGCTCGTGCTGTCCTCGGTCGTCGTCATCGTCCAGGAGCGCCGGGGTGCCGCACCTATCGTCGAGACATTGCTGGAGGAGGACGACGGTGGCGCGCTGGAGGCGGCCGAGGTCCACTGGCCCCGCGTCGTCGGCGTGCTGCTGACCTCGCTGGCCGTGCCGTTCCTGGCCGGCACCGTCGGCTTCGTCACCTCCCTGTCCGTCGCGATGGCGGTGATCGCCAAGCTGATGGGCATGCGTGGGTGGTGGCGTCCGGCCGCGCTGGGTCTCGCCTTCGGCGTCATCACCTGGTGGGTCTTCGTCTACTGGCTCGTCGTGCCCCTGCCGGCCGGCGTGCTCGGGCTCGGCTGAGGGGAGGACGTCGTGCTCAGTGACCTCGGCGCCGGGTTCGCCGCCTTCGCGGATCCCACCCTCATCCTGCTCGCCGTCGCGGGCGTGGTGCTCGGCACGCTCGTCGGCGTCCTGCCCGGCATCGGGCCCATCGGCGCGATGTCGGTGCTGCTCGGCGTGACCACCCAGGTCGGCCCGACGGGCTCGCTGATCCTCTTCGCCGGGATCTACTTCGGCTCCACCTATGGCGGCTCGACGACCTCCATCCTGCTCAACATCCCGGGTGAGGCGTCGTCGGTGGTCACCGCGCTCGACGGCAACCAGATGACCAAGAAGGGCCGCTCCGGACCGGCCCTGACGATCGCCGCCGTGTCGTCGTTCGTCGCCGGCACCCTGTCGATCCTGGGTCTCATGCTCTTCGCCCCCAGCCTCAGTGCGTACGCCGTCAAGCTCGGCCCGCCCGAGTACATGGCGCTGTGCGTGGCCGGCCTGGTCCTGCTGGCGTCGCTGTCCCAGGGGTCCACGGCCCGGGCCATGGTGATGATCTGTCTCGGCCTCGCGGTCGGCACCGTCGGGATCGATCCCGCCGGTGGCGAGCTCCGGTTCACCTTCGGCTCCACCACGCTGGCGCAGGGCTTCAGCTTCATCGCGCTGGTGATGGGGGTCTTCGGCATCGCCGAGGCGCTCACCATGGCCGGCCCGCAGCGTCACGCCGAGCCCGTGCGGGCACCGACGATGCGCGAGCTCCTCCCGAACCGCACCGAGGCGCGCGAGGCGGCGCCGGCCGCGCTGCGCGGATCCTTCATCGGCTTCTTCCTCGGTCTGGTCCCCGGTCCCGCGGCCGTCCTGTCGACGTTCGCCTCGTACGTCGTGGAGCGCAAGGTGTCCCGGCATCCCGAGCGCTTCGGTCACGGTGCGGTCGAGGGGGTGGCCGGCCCGGAGGCGGCCAACAACGCCGCCGCCGGCGCGGCATTCATCCCGCTCATGGTCCTCGGCATCCCCTTCGCCCCGACCATGGCGCTGGTGCTCGCCGCACTGCTGCTCAACGGCATCGTGCCGGGGCCGACCTTCATCGCCGACCAGCCCGAGCTCTTCTGGACGGTCATCGCAGCGATGTACATCGGCAACCTGATGCTGCTGGTGCTCAACCTGCCGCTGGTCGGGTTGTTCACCCGCCTGCTCGCGGTGCCGCCCCAGGCGATGATGCCGCTGATCATCGGGCTGTGCACGATCGGCGTCTACGCCGACGGCAACTCCGTCTTCGACGTGGTGGTCATGCTCGGCGCGGGCCTTCTGGGCTACCTGCTGCGTACCTCGGGCTTCAGCATGGCGGCCTTCGTCCTGGCCGTGGTCCTGCAGCCCACGCTCGAGTCGTCGCTGCGCCAGACGCTGGCCTACTCCAGTGGCGACCCGACCTACGTGCTCGGACGACCGATCACGCTCGTGGTGTTCGCCGTGGTCCTGGTCGCCGTCGCCACGATGGCGCGGGCGGGCTGGGTGGCCCGCCGCGCGCGCATGACGGCACCCGTCGACGTCGAGCAGAGGAGCACCTCGTGACCGCCCCCGGAACAGGCACCGAACCCAGCAGAGGACCGAGCCTGCGCGGTCGGACGTTGGTCATGTCGGGCGGGAGCCGCGGCATCGGCCTGGCCATCGGTGTCGCGGCAGGCCGTCAGGGCGCCAACGTGGTGCTCCTGGCCAAGACCGACGCCCCCGATCCGCGACTGCCAGGGACCGTGCACACCGCAGTGGCCGAGATCGAGGCCGCGGGCGGCCAGGCGCTCGGCATGGTGGGTGACGTGCGTGACGAGGAGTCGGTGGCCCGCACGGTCCGGGCCGCCGTGGACCGCTTCGGCGGGATCGACGTCTGCATCAACAACGCCTCGGCGCTCGCGCTGGACGCGACGGAGGACCTGTCGGCGAAGCGGTTCGACCTGATGCAGCAGATCCAGCTGCGTGGCACCTTCCTGCTCACCAGGGCCTGCCTGCCGCACCTGCGCGTGTCCGACAACCCCCACGTCCTCTCACTGGCACCGCCACTCAACCTGTCGCCCACCTGGCTGGGTCGCCACCCGGCCTACACCACGGCGAAGTACGGGATGACCCTGCTGACGCTGGGGTGGGCGGCCGAGCAGGCCACGCACGGCATCGCCGCCAACTGTCTGTGGCCCGAGTCGACCATCGCGACCGCTGCGGTGGCCAACCTCCTGGGAGGCACCGAGGCGCTCGACCGCTCGCGCGGCCCCGAGATCGTCGCCGACGCGGCGGTGGAGATCCTCACCCGGCCCGCGCGGGAGTGCACCGGCAACACCTTCCTCGACGTCGACGTGCTGGCCCAGGCCGGTCTCACCGACCTCTCCAGCTACGGCGGCGGGCCCACGCCCCACTACGACATCTTCGTCGACGAGCCCGGCGCCTGAGCCCAGCACCCGGGGCCGGGCGGGGCTCAGTGCCCGAGCACTGCCCGCAGCCCGACGACGGCGAGGGCGGCTACCAGCACCGCCAGCCCCGCCCCGGCCGGACCGGCCACGCTGGGGTGGTGCGGGCCTCGCGAGTCCCGCCGGAGCCACAGGGCACCGACCGGGACGGCTGCGACGACGAGCGGGAGCGCCGCGAGCGGTCCCAGCTCCTCACCGAGCAGGCGTGCGCCGACGGCGGCGGCCGCGGTCGCGGACAGCACCGTGCGCTGCCACGCCAGCGCCGCGCGCTCGTGCGCAGCGCCGGGGTCACGATCGGAGTCGTCGGTGGCGTCGGGGCCCACCGCGGACGACGTCATACGGTCGAGAGGGCGAGGCCGACGGTCACCACGACCGCGCCGAGCACCAGCGCGGCGATCGGGCCGGCCGCGGGGAGCGGCGCCCCCCGGCGCATGGCCCGCTCCGAGACCGCCCAGCGCCACCAGCCGACGATGGCGAGCGCGAAGCCGGTCGTGACGAGCGTGGCACCCAGACCGCGGCGCACCGGTCCGGCGAGGTCGAGGTCGACCACGCC
Organism: Nocardioides hwasunensis; assembly: GCF_014779665.1. GTDB lineage: Bacteria > Actinomycetota > Actinomycetes > Propionibacteriales > Nocardioidaceae > Nocardioides > Nocardioides hwasunensis. Next base: position 197,763 of record NZ_JACXYY010000007.1, read on the forward strand.
GACGGCCACGCCGGTGGCCACCAGCGCCAGGGCGGTGCGGATCCAGGCGAGGAAGGTCCGCTCGTTGGCGAGGCTGAAGCGGTAGTCCGGCTCGTCGCCGGCACGGTAGACCCAGCGGGGCCACCGCCGCTCAGCCACCATCGGTCCCCGCATCGTGGTCGGTCGCGCCGGGGACGCCGTCGACCAGGTGGCGGTACGCCGTCTCGATCGCCTCGTCGGCCTCCACCGCGGCGTCCAGCAGGCTGGCCCCCTGCGACGTGCGGGTCTCGACCGCGCGGTGCCAGCGCCGCAGGTTCGCCACGCTGAGGTCGAGGAACGCGCGCGCCTGCAGGGTGAGCGTGGAGGAGGTGAGGACGTAGATGTCGCGAGCCGGCGGGGGCTCGAGCATCCGCAGTGTCGCCCCGCGGCGACGCGCCTCCATCGCCTGCCGCATCGGCAGCAGCGCAGCGCCCGCACCCGATGCGAGGAGCGGCAGCAGGTCGCCGGACTCGCTGATGTCGACCACGACGTCCGGCTCGACCCCGAGGTGGTCGCGGATCTGCGTGAGATAGCTGCGTCCGAAGCCGCGGTCGACGATCATCGGCAGGCCCTGCAGCATCGACAGCGGCACGGGGTCGGGCAGGTCATGCCCCCAGCCACGCGGCAGGACCAGGACGATCTCGCCCTGGCCGATGTGGGTGCACTCGATGCCCTGCCGCGACACCGGCGTGACGGTGTAGGCGAGCTCGGCGGCGCCGGAGCGGATGAGGGAGACGATCTCGTCGGTGTCGCCGTCGTGCTGGGTGAGCCTGACGGTGATCTGCGGGTGCCGTCGGCGGAAGTCGCCGACCCAGGCGGCGAGGAAGCTCGAGGTCAGCGACGCCGACACGGCGAGGTCGACCCGGCCACCCTCGAGCCCGCGGTAGGTCGCCACCACGCTGCGGGCGTGCGCGAGGTCGCGCACGACCTGGCGGGCCGGACCGATCAGCGCCTCCCCGGCAGGCGCGAGGACGAGCCCGCGACCGACCCGCCGGAAGAGCTCGACGCCCAGGTCGGCCTCCAGCCGGCGGATGATCTGGGAGAGCGACGGCTGCGCGAGGTAGAGCGCCGAGGCGGCCCGGGTGATGCTGCCGTGGTCGACGACGGCCAGGAAGCACTCGAGCTCGCGGATCCCGGTGGCGCGCCCCGGTGCCCGGTCCACCTCCTCGCTCATCCCTCCCCGCCTCGCCCCAACACGTCGTCGGTGTGCTCGCCGGACCGCGGCACGGTGTGGTCGGCCGGTGCGGAGAGCCCTTCGATCCGGAAGGGCAGGCCCGGCACCGGGAAGGAACGCCCGTCGGGGTCGGTGGCCCGCACGACCAGGTCACCGGCCTCGACATCGGCGGAGGCGGCGACGTCGGCGTAGGTCCGCACCGCTGCCGCGACCAGGCCGAGGTCGCCCAGCCGGGTCACGCACTCCTGCGTGCTGAGCGTGCCGAGCACCGAGCCGACCTCGGCCAGCAGCTCGGCGCGGTGCTGCACGCGCGCGGGGTTGTCCATGAACCGCGGGTCGGTGAGCATCCACTCCTTGTCGAGGAAGGTGCACAGCCGGCGGAAGTGCTCGGGGGCGTAGGCCGAGACGACGACGCGCCCGTCGCGGGTGTCGACGACGTCCGCGGCGGGCGCCACGGTGGCCTGGCCGTTGCCCTTGCGCCGTGGCTCCTGGCCGGTCACGTGCCACTCACCCCACATCGCGGCCTGCATGTGCACTGCCGTCTCCAGCAGCGACACCTCGCCCACGCACCCCCGGCCGGTGCGCTCGCGGCGGAACAGTCCGGCGAGCACGGCCTGCACCACGGCGTAGCTGGCGCCGACGTCGGCGACCGGGAAGCCGACCCGCTGCGGGTCGCGGTCGCGCTCCCCGGTGAGGTCCATGATCCCGCTCTCGGCCTGCGCGGCGATGTCGAGGCCGGCGCGGTTCGCGGACGGGCTGTCGGAGGGGAAGCCGGTGACCGAGAGGTGCACCAGGTCGGGGCGTACGGCGACGAGGTCCGCGACGCCGAGCCCGAGTCGCGCCATCGCGCCGGCGCGCAGGTTCTGCACGACGACGTCCGCGTCAGCGACCAGCCGCAGCGCGGCGGCGCGGTCGTCGGGGAGCTTGAGGTCGAGGCGCACCGAGCGCTTGCCACGGTTGTAGGCCAGGACGATGCCCTCGCCGTAGGCACCGATGGAGCGGGCCTGGTCGCCGAGCGGCGGCTCCACCTTGACCACCTCGGCGCCGAGGTCGCGCAGGACCTGCGTCGCGGCGGGCGCGGCGATGTAGTGGCCGAACTCCACGACGCGGACGCCGGCGAGCGGGGCCCCGTCGTCGCGCAGGTCCGGGCCGGTCGCTGGCTCGCTCATCTCGTCGCTCCTGGGTCTGGGTCGCTGGCCATCCTCGAAGGCACCGACCCAGTGCGTCAAAGACCAGAATCGCGTGGCACCCATTGCGCGGAGCGATGGGAGAGGCGGAGCTACCCTCGCCACCCGCTCCGGACCCGACCGTCATCCCGGACGAGTGGCGCGAACGACAGCGGCCCGCCCTCCCGGAGGAGGACGGGCCGCGGGCGTCGTACGGCGATGAGGCTCAGTGGCCCATCATGGCGGTCGGGTCGACCGGGGCGACCTTCTTGCGGGGCAGGAAGGCAGCGGGGATGAGGCAGCAGGCGACCAGCACCGTCGCCACGATGAAGACCGTCGCGAAGGCGTCGGCCATGTCGCTGGTGACCAGGCTCGGGAGGTTGGCGAGCTGCTCCTGGCTCAGGCCGAACTTCTCGAGGACCGCCGCCACCGCGGACTGGTCGTCGCCGGCGGCCTGGAGCGCCTGCCCGGCGGCGACGTAGTCCGAGCCCTTGAGCTGGTTGGTCAGGATCACCGAGAAGAGCGCGGTGCCGACCGAGGCCGCGACCTGCTGGCTGATGTTGAGCAGCGTCGAGCCGCGGGCCACGTTGTGCGCGGTCAGGGTGGCCAGCGCCGCGGTCATGATCGGCATCATCGTGCCGCCCATGCCGAGGCCCATGATGAAGAGCGCGCCGAGGATGTAGACGTAGGAGGTCTCGGCGCCGATCTGGGTGAACATCGCCATGCCGACGGTGATGACCGTGACGCCGGTGAGGACGATCTTGCCGGGCCCGATCTTGTCCGCCAGGATCCCGGCGATCGGCATGGTGATCATCGCGCCGACACCCTGCGGGGCCAGGAGCCACCCCGTGTCGAGGGTGCCCTCGCCGCGGACCTGGATGAAGTAGAGCGGGAAGAGCAGGGAGGCGCCGAAGAAGGCGATCGCGAAGAGGCTCATCGCGATGATCGCGACCGTCATGTTCTTGTTCTGGAACAGGCGCAGGTCGACGAGCGGGTGGATGTTGCGCTTGCCGAGGGCCCACGGCACGAAGGCCACGATGAGCATCGCGCCGACGATCATCGGGATCAGGACGCGGGGAGCCATCGCCGTCCCCTCCTCCGGGATCGAGCTGACCCCGAAGAGGAACAGGGCCAGACCCGGCGACAGCAGCAGCATGCCGACGAAGTCGAAGCTCTCGGAGGGCTCGACGTCGTCCCTCGGCAGCACGATCACGGCGTAGACGATCGCGGCGATGCCGATGGGCAGGTTGATCAGGAAGATCCAGTGCCACGAGGCGGACTCGATGAGCGCGCCGCCGATGATCGGGCCGAAGATCGGACCGAGCAGCATCGGGATGCCGAGCACGGCCATCACCCGGCCGACGCGCTCGGGGCCCGCGGCACGGGTGAGGATCGTCATGCCGAGCGGCATCAGCATGCCGCCGCCCAGGCCCTGGAGGACCCGGTAGATCACGAGCAGCTCGAGCGAGCTGGCGGTCGCGCACAGCACCGAGCCGGCGGTGAAGAGGCCGACGGCGATGAGGTAGAGGCGCTTGGTCCCGAAGCGGTCGGCTGCCCAGCCCGTCAGCGGGATGACGCTGGCGAGGGCGAGGGTGTAGCCGGTCATGGTCCACGCGACCTCGGCCGCGGTGGCGTCGAACTCCTGCTGGAAGGTGTTGAGCGCGACCGAGACGACGGTGATGTCGAGGATCGACATGATGGCGCCGAGGACGACCACGCCGGCCACCATCAGCACGCCCTTGTCGAGCTTGTCGGAGTTCGCCGGCTGGGTGTCGCCGGACTGGAGCTGGGTGTCTGTCACGCATCAACGGTATTGGTTGCCACTGACAACGACCCAATCCTTTTCGGGGTGGGCTGGATCACTCGCGCAAGGGTGCCCAGGCGTAACAATCCGCTGTCAGACTTCGCCCGGAGACGGACCTTCGCACCCGAGTCTCACGGTTGTCGGCCCGGATCTGGGCCGACAAGCGGGGGAGTCACCGGATATCCGGGGACCGCCGAAGGGTCACGCGCCGTCCAGGTCCTCGATCCGGGCCAGGCTCGGCCCGCGGACCAGCTGGATCTCGGCGGCGTGCTCCTCGACCTCGCGCATCACGCGCAGGGTGTTGCGGCAGGTCAGCCGGGCCAGGTCGTCAGCCGACCATCGACGCTCGGCGAGCGCCGACAGCAGAGCGGGGTACGTCGCGACGTCCTCGAGCCCGACGGGCAGCACCTCGACGCCGTCGAAGTCCCCACCGAGCCCGACGTGGTCGATGCCGGCGACCTCGCGCACGTGCTCCACGTGCGCCACCACGTCGTCGAGCGTCGCGGTCGGACGCGGGTGCCGGCTCAGCCACCACTCCTCGTACGCCGCGAAGCGCAGGCCGTCGGACTGGGGGATCCCCTCGGCCCCGGCCGCGGCCACCACCTCGTGGTGGGCGTCGGCGCACGCCTGGTTCACGAACTGCGGCACGAAGGTCACCATGCACACGCCTCCGCCGGCCGCCATCGAGGTGAGGACGTCGTCGGGGACGTTGCGCGGGCTGTCGGTCACCGCCCGCGCCGAGCTGTGGCTGAAGATGACCGGCGCCTCGGCCACCGCGAGGGCGTCGCGCATGGTGTCGGCCGAGACGTGGCTGAGGTCGACCATCATCCCCAGCCGGTTCATCTCGCGGACCACCTCGCGGCCGAAGGCGGTCAGCCCACCCGCGGCCGGTGTGTCGGTGGCCGAGTCGGCCCACGGGGTGTTCGCGTTGTGGGTGAGCGTCAGGTAGCGCACACCGAGTGCGAAGAGCTGTCGCAGGGTGCCGAGGGAGCAGTCGATCGAGTGGCCGCCCTCGGCCCCCATCAGGGAGGCGATCCGATCGCGCGACCAGGCGTCCTCGACCTCGTCGGCCGTGGTCGCCCACGCGAGCTGGTCGGCGTACGTCTCGGTGAGCAGGCGGGCGGCGTCGACCTGCTCCAGCGTCGCGGTCACCGCGTCGCCGCCGGCGAGCCGGCACGGCACGTAGACCGACCAGAACTGGGCGCCCATCCCGCCGGCTCGCATGCGCGGCAGGTCCGTGTGCGTCGGGGTGCCGCCCGCGCCCACGTCGAGACGGGAGAAGTCGTACGCCGCCTCCGCGCGCGCCGTCCAGAGCAGGTCGTTGTGCCCGTCGATCACGGGGTGGGCGGCGAGGATGCTGGAGACGTCCATGGTCGCGACGCTAGCCGAGCCGAGCCCGGCGGGAACTCTGTGTCGGTCCGGGGCGTTACCGTCCTGGTGTCCTTCGAAGGTCACCGGTCTGGAGTGCGTGCATGAGCCTAGTCCCGGTCACCGGTCCCGCCAGGCTGCTGGTGGGGGAGCCGCCCCGGGAGGGCTCGATCGAGTTCACCGACGAGCGGCGCACGATCAAGATGCCGATCCGCGGAGCGCTGCCGGTGCTGGGCAAGGTGCGCGACCAGGCCGACGTCCATCCCTCGGTCGCCATGCTCGCGGGTGCGGCGCTGCTGGGCCTGCAGCTGGTCGCCTCCGGCCGGTTCGCGCCGGACGCGGACGGTCGCCACTGGCAGGTCGCCGGTCTCGACCCCGACGACGAGCGCCGGATCGCCGAGCTGGCCCGCGCCCGGTCGTGGGACGGGTTCGACGAGGCGAGCGCCGAGGGCATGGTCCGCGGCGTGCTCGACGCGGTCGTCGACACGATGCCCCGCACGGCCCCGGGCCGATCGCGCCGCAGCGTCCACGCCGCGCCGGCCCGCTCCGCACCGCGGAGCGCCGACGACTTCAGCGACCAGCTCCAGCAGCGCATCGCCCGGATCCGGGCGCGCGGTCGCGACGACCGCCCGCACCTGGTGACGATCTCGTTCCGGATCGAGGCCGACGAGGAGGAGCTCGTCGCCGGGTCCGTCCGTCTCGTGCTGCAGGTGCACGCCGCCGACAACGCCGCCCACCTCGCGGACGCCTCCGAGCTGTGGGCCGACGCCGGACCCGAGGCCGCGCACGGCTTCGGCGAGCGTGCGCGCACCCACACGGCCATCGCCCTGCGCTCGGCGGCCGACGCGTGGCCGGTGCTCGAGCGGCTCCTCGACCTGCGCGTCCCCGACGAGATCACCCTCGACACCGACGAGATCCTCTCGCTGCTCGACGGCGGCGCGGCCGCGCTGACCGAGGCGGGGCACCCGGTCATGTGGCCGAAGTACCTCGACCGGGACGTCACCCAGCGCGTCGAGCTCGGCCGGCAGAGGCCGGCGGCCGGCACCCGCGAGGAGGCGCTCAACGACGGGCTGTTCGGCACCCAGGCCCTGTTCGGGTTCGAGTGGCAGCTCTCCCTCCACGGCGAGGAGCTCACCGAGGCCGAGATGGACGAGCTCGCCCACACCACCAGCCCGATCATCAAGCTGCGTGACAACTGGATCGCCGTCGACTCGGGCGTCATCAAGCGCGCCCGCAAGCGGTTGATCCGGTCGGTCACGCCGGTCCAGGCCCTCGCCGCCACCCTCACCGGTGTCGTCGACATCGAGGACGTTCCCTACGAGGCGGTCGTCGGCGCCAGCCTGCTCCAGGTCCGCGACCGGGTGCGCGAGGCGGTCACCGGCGACCTCGTCGAGGTTCCGGCGGCCCTGCGGGCCGAGCTGCGCGACTACCAGCGCCGGGGGCTGTCCTGGCTCGCCGAGCTGACCTCGCTCGGGCTCGGCGCGTGCCTGGCCGACGACATGGGCCTGGGCAAGACGATCACCCTGATCGCGCTCCACCTCCACCGCGGTGGGCGGCCCACGCTGGTGGTCTGCCCGGCGTCGCTGCTCGGCAACTGGGAGGCCGAGATCCGCCGCTTCGCACCGGGAGTCGACGTACGCCGCCACCACGGCAGCGCGCGTGACCTCGACGACGTCACGTCGGGCTTCGTGCTGACGACCTACGGCACGATGCGCAACGACGCCGAGCTGCTGGGCGCGGTGTCGTGGGACCTCGTCGTCGCCGACGAGGCGCAGCACATCAAGAACTCGCGGTCCGCCGCGGCCCGCGCGCTCCGCACGATCCCGAGCCGGGCGCGCGTCGCCCTGACCGGCACCCCGGTGGAGAACGACCTCACCGAGCTCTGGTCGATCCTCGACTGGGCCATCCCCGGCCTGCTCGGCAGCCGCAACGCCTTCCGCAAGGTCTGGGCGGGCCCGATCGAGTCCGGGCTCGAGCCGACCAAGGCGCGGCAGTTCGCCGACCTCATCGGTCCGTTCCTGCTGCGCCGCAAGAAGTCCGATCCCGGGATCGCGCCCGAGCTGCCGCCGAAGACCGAGACCGACCACGTGCTCGGGCTGAGCCGCGAGCAGGTCGTCCTCTACGAGACGCTCGTGCGCGAGTCGATGCGGCGCATCGAGGAGGCCGACGAGGAGACCCGCCGCGGCCTGGTGCTCAAGCTCCTCACCGGTCTCAAGCAGATCTGCAATCACCCGGCGCACTTCCTGCGCCAGGCCAATCCCAAGCTCCGCGGTCGCTCCGAGAAGCTCGAGCTGCTCGACGAGCTCGTCGGCACGGTCGTCGCCGAGGACGGCGCGGTCCTGGTCTTCACCCAGTACGTCGCCATGGCCGACCTCCTCGTCCGCCACCTCAGCACGACGGGGGTGCCGCACCAGCTCCTCCACGGCGGGACGCCCGTGCGCGGGCGCGACGCCATGGTCGCCCGCTTCCAGGCCGGCGAGACTCCGGTGTTCCTGCTGTCCCTGAAGGCCGGCGGCACCGGACTCAACCTCACCCGCGCCGACCACGTCATCCACTTCGACCGCTGGTGGAACCCGGCCGTCGAGGACCAGGCCACCGACCGTGCCTACCGCATCGGCCAGACCCGGCCGGTGCAGGTGCACCGCTTCGTCACGCAGGGCACGATCGAGGAGAAGATCGCCGAGCTGCTCACCCGCAAGCGCTCGCTCGCCGACTCGGTGCTCTCGCGCGGGGAGACCGCGCTCACCGAGCTGTCCAACGACGAGCTGCGCGACCTCGTCGCTCTCCGCCGATGACCGAGTCGCCGGGGACCACGCATCCCCGCCTGCCCGCGCGCCGCGGCGGCGGGTCCGGCACGTGGTGGAGCAAGGCGGTCCTGCGGGCCGTCGAGGAGGCGGCGTACGGCGTCCAGGAGCTGCGGAAGGGCCGGACGCTCGCCCGCGCCGGTGCGGTCGGCGCGATCACGGTGACCGACGGTCGCGCCGTCGCCGCGGTGGCCGACGGCCACGACGCGTTCACCGTCGAGGTGACCGTCCCGGTGCTCGGCGACGGCGACGCGGCGGCGTTCTCCGAGCTGGTGGCCGCGGAGTCCGGGCGGATCGGCGCCCTGCTGACCGGTCAGCTCCCGCACGCGTTCGTCGAGGCGGTGGAGGAGGCCGGCGTCGAGCTGCTGCCGTACGGCGGCGAGCTGGGCTCGGCGTGCACCTGCGAGGCGTGGCTCGACCCCTGCCCGCACGCGCTGGCCGTGCTCACCCAGCTCGCGTGGCTCATCCAGGCAGACCCGTTCGTGCTGACCCACCTGCGCGGCCTCTCGCGCGAGCGGGTGCTGCGCGACCTCCACCGGCTCACCGCTTCCGCGGCCTCCAACGCGAGCCTGACGGGTGAGTCTCCAGGAGACTCATCCGCCAGTGCGGCATCCGGGGACGACCTCGACGACCTCGCCGTGGCCGAGGATGCCGCGGCCCGGGCGGCCCGGCTGCTGCAGCGCGAGGACCCGTTCGCCGAGGTCTGAGCGCGACGGCTGCGCGGGTGACGGCGGCAGGTGGCGTGCCGGCACGCCGGTGGTGTGTGAGGTGCCGCCACCGTGGCGACGGCCGGGAGGGACCAGCCCTCAGCGGGCCTCGGTCGACCCGGCCGGCCGCGCGCCGAGCTCCTCGTCGAGGCGGAGCAGGCCGGGGCCGTCGTCGTTGATCAGCTTCACGCGGCCGACGATCTCGCGGACCGTGGCCTCCTCCTCGATCTGCTCCTCGAGGAACCAGTTGAGGAGCGGGCGCGAGTCGAGGTCGCCCTCGGCCTCGGCGAGGCGGAAGAGGTCGCGGATCGAGGCCGAGACCTTCTCCTCGTGGGCGAGCGCCGCCTCGAAGGCGTGGAGGACGGAGCCGACCACCGGGGCCGGCGCCGAGGTGGCGCCGATGCGCGGGTGGTTGTCGCGGTCGGCGACGTGGTCGATGAACTTGTTGGCGTGGACGATCTCCTCGTCGGCCTGGTGGCGGAACCACAGCGCCATCCCGGGCAGGTCCATCAGGTCGACCTCGATCGCGAGCTGGCGGTAGACCAGGGAGGCCTGGAACTCCAGGGTGATCTGCGCGTTGAAGGCGTTCTCGAGGTTCTCGCTCAGCTTCATGGCCGGAAGCGTAGCGGGGTGCCGCGCTCGCACGGCGGTCGCGCGAGCCTGACGTCAGACCAGCCCGAGGGCGCCGTGGGCCATCTCCCGCAGCACGTCGTGCATCTGCGCGTCGGGGAGCCGGCCGCTGTGGGGCGTGGAGTTGAGCAGGCCGAAGAGCACGTGCGCCCGAGCCCGCGACACCTCGGGCCCGAGCTCCGCGTCGAGCAGGCGCAGCTGGGTGGCCCACACGTCGACGTACGCGCGCTGCAGGGTGCGCACCCGCTCGCGGGCCTCGTCGGGGAGGCTGCTCCAGTCGCGGTCCTGGACGACGATCAGCGAGCGGTGGGACAGGGCGAACTCGATGTGCCACTCGACGAGCGAGGCGAGGGCCGCCCGCGGACCGTCCGCACTCGCAACCCGGCTGCGCCCCTCGCCGAGGAGGGTCTCGCTGATGGCCACGAGCATCTCGGCGAGCACCGCGTCCTTGGACTCGAAGTGCTTGTAGAGCGCCGGCCCGGAGATCCCGCAGGCAGCGCCGAGCTCGGAGACCGAGACGCCGTGGAAGCCACGCGAGGCGAAGAGCTCCGCGGCGATGTCGAGGATCTGCTGCCGGCGAGGGGTCACGACGCCGAGGTTAGCCGTGGCTAACCCCGGTCGCTCGACCCGTGGGCCGGAACGGCTGGGTCCCCCCAGTGGGCCGCACCCCTGCAGCGGCCCACTGACCCTCCGTCCAGCGCTTCCCCCGCCGGAGAGTCTGAGCGCGGTGCGGCCTCGACCACAGTGGTGCCAGCACCACTCTTGCCTCGTCCGTCTCGCGTGAGGGTGGTGCCTGCTCTACCGACCGGCGCACGTCGCCATGACTACAGTGCGCAGATGCCGCAGATCCGAGTCGTCCTTGCCGAGGACGGCGACCTGCTCCGGGCCGGGGTGCTCGCCCTGCTGGAGGCCTACGACGACATCGACGTCGTCGCCACCGCGACGAGCCTCCCGGAGCTGCTGACCGCCGTCGACGAGCACCGACCCGACGTCTTGCTGACCGACATCCGGATGCCGCCCGACTTCACCGACGAGGGCATCCGGGCGGCCGGTGAGCTGCGGCGCACGCACCCGGACATCGGGGTGGTCGCGCTCACCCAGTACTCCGACGTGGAGTACGCCCTCGACCTGGTCCGCGACGGCAGCGACGGTCGTGGCTACCTGCTCAAGGAGCGCGTGGCCGACGTCGACGAGCTGGTGGCCGCGCTGCGGACGGTCGCCGGCGGCGGGTCGGTCATCGACCAGATCGTCGTCGACGCACTGGTGGCCACGAGCACCCGGCGCCGCGACTCGCTGCTCGACCGGCTCACCCCGCGCGAGCTGGAGGTCCTGGGCATGGTGGCGCGCGGCATGACGAACGCCGCGATCGCCGCCGAGCTGGTGATCACCGACCGGGCCGTGGAGAAGCACGTCAGCTCGATCCTCACCAAGCTCGACCTGCCGTCCGACGCGCCGGTGCACCGTCGGGTCGCAGCCACCCTGGTCTTCCTCAGCGAGGCCGGCGTCGGCGGCGGGGTGGCACCTCGCCGATGAGGCGGCTGCTGGCCGGGTGGGACTCCCTCGACCCGTCCCTCGCGTGGCTGCTGCGCATCAACCTGATCGCCCTCACCACCGCGACGCTCCTGCTGGCGGCGGCGTACCTCCTCGGCTTCAAGCACACCGCGGTCGAGATCGACCTCGCGGTGATGGTGGTCTCCCTGGTGCTGCTGCTGGTGAGCCCGCCGCTGACCCGGCGCTACGGCGCCACCGCCGCGATCCTCCTGCTGACGCTGTCCGCGGTGCTCTTCGCGTTCGGGGGCACCTGGGCCACACCCAACCTCAGCCCGCTCACCGCGCTGCTGACCATGGTCCCGCTCCTGGTCGCCTATCCCTACCTGTCGCGTCGCTGGATCCACGCGCTGATGGTCGTCGCGGTCCTCGGCAGCGCCGCCGTGGTCGCGCTCGGTGAGTGGCGTCGTGTCGTGCAGTACCACGAGTCGTGGGTGGTCAACGCCGTCGTCGTCGCGTCGTCCCTGCCGGCCGGGGTGATCATCGTGGTGTTCCTGGTGCGCGGGGCGTACGCCCGGCTGCAGGAGCAGTCCGACCAGCTCGTCGAGTCGCGCACCCGCATCGTGGAGGTCGCCGACGCGGCCCGCCGCAGCCTCGAGCGCGACCTCCACGACGGCGCGCAGCAGGGCCTGCTCGCGATGAGCGTGACCATCGAGCGGGCCCGCAAGGAGCTGCTCGCCGGGCGGCACGAGTCGGCAGCCGCCCTGATGGGGCAGCTGGCCACCGACAACCGGGAGGTGCTGACAGAGCTCCGCGAGCTGGCCCGGGGGATCTATCCGCCCCTGCTGGCCGAGCGGGGGCTGGTGGCCGCGCTCCAGTCGACCGCCCGTCGCTCGGTGGTGCCGGTCACGCTGGACGTGGCGGACTTCGAGCGGCCCAGCCGGCAGGTCGAGGCCGCGGCCTACTTCTGCATCCTCGAGGCGTTGACCAACGCCGCCAAGCACGCCGGGGCGAGCGAGGTGCTCATCACCGTGCGCGGGGCGCCCCACCTGTCGTTCACCGTGTCCGACGACGGCGTCGGCTTCGACCGCGACGCCGTCGACGCCGGAGGGCTCCTGGGCATGGAGGCCCGCGCGGCTGCTGCGGGGGGCTCGCTCCGCCTCGAGTCCGCCCCGGGGTGGGGGACGACGCTGCGCGGGGAGTTCCCTGGGGCACCCGCCGTGGACAGCCGAGGTTAACGATCGCTAACCTAGGGGCGTGTCCCAGCCACCGAGCCCGATGACAGGCCCACCCCCGACCATGCGTGAGCTCGTCGACGACCTGCGCTCCCGGCTGGCCCGGGTGCGCCAGGGCGGGTCCGAGGCCGCGCGCCGCAAGCACACCGATCGCGGCAAGCTCCTGGTCCGTGACCGCGTCGACCGGCTGCTCGACCCCGGGAGCCCGTTCCTGGAGATCGCGCCGCTGGCGGCCTACGGGATGTACGGCAAGGACGGCGACGACTACGCCGTCCCGTCGGCGGGCGTGGTCAGCGGGATCGGCCGGGTCGCGGGCCGCGAGTGCGTGGTGGTCGCCAACGACGCGACGGTGAAGGGAGGCACCTACTACCCGCTGACGGTCAAGAAGCACCTCCGTGCACAGGCGATCGCCGCGGAGAACCACCTGCCGTGCCTCTACCTCGTCGACTCCGGCGGTGCCTTCCTGCCGATGCAGGACGACGTCTTCCCCGACCGCGAGCACTTCGGCCGGATCTTCTTCAACCAGGCCAACATGTCCGCGCGGGGCATCCCGCAGATCGCCAGCGTGATGGGCTCGTGCACCGCCGGCGGTGCCTACGTGCCGGCGATGTCCGACGAGAGCGTCATCGTGCGCAACCAGGGCACGATCTTCCTCGGCGGACCTCCGCTGGTGAAGGCCGCGACCGGTGAGGTCGTCTCGGCCGAGGACCTCGGTGGCGGTGACGTGCACGCCCGCACGTCCGGCGTCGTCGACCACCTCGCCGAGGACGACGCGCACGCTCTCGCGATCGTCCGCTCGATCGTCGACACCCTCCCCGCGGTCCGGCCCGCCCGCGAGGCCGTCGCCGAGGTCGAGGAGCCGCACGAGCCGCCGGAGTCGCTCTACGACGTCGTGCCCACCGACACCCGCACGCCGTACGACGTGCGCGAGGTGGTCAAGCGCGTGGTCGACGGCAGCCGGTTCCACGAGTTCAAGAAGCTCTACGGCGACACGCTGGTGTGCGGCTTCGCGCGGATCCACGGCCACGAGGTCGGCATCGTCGCCAACAACGGCATCCTCTTCAGCGAGTCGGCCCTGAAGGGCGCGCACTTCATCGAGCTGTGCAACCAGCGCGGCATCCCGCTGGTCTTCCTGCAGAACATCACCGGCTTCATGGTCGGGCGCGAGTACGAGAACAAGGGCATCGCCCGCGACGGCGCCAAGCTCGTCACCGCGGTCGCGTGCAGCGTCGTGCCGAAGTTCACCGTCGTGATCGGCGGCTCGTTCGGCGCCGGCAACTACGGCATGTGCGGTCGCGCCTACGACCCCCGCTTCCTCTGGATGTGGCCCAACGCGCGCATCTCGGTGATGGGCGGCGAACAGGCCGCGTCGGTCCTCGCGACGGTCCGCACCGACCTGGAGGACGAGGCCGCCGTCGAGGCGTTCAAGGCCCCGATCCGCGGGCAGTACGAGACGCAGGGCTCGCCCTACTACGCCTCGGCACGGCTGTGGGACGACGGGATCATCGACCCCGCCGACACCCGCCGGGTCCTCGGCATGGCCCTCGCCGCGACGTCGTACACCCCGATCCCCGAGCCGTCCTACGGCATCTTCCGGATGTGAGTGACATGAACACCCTGCTCATCGCCAACCGCGGCGAGATCGCCCTGCGCGTCATGCGCACGGCCGCGCGCCTCGGCTGGAGCACCGTCGCGATCCACACCGACCTCGACGTCGACGCACCACACGTGCGCGCCGCCGACCGCGCAGTGCGGGTGGAGTCCTACCTCGACATCGACGCCGTGGTCGCGGCCGCGCGCGAGAGCGGTGCCGGATACGTCCACCCGGGCTACGGCTTCCTCTCCGAGCGCGCACCGTTCGCGCGGGCGCTGGCCGAGGCCGGCATCACCCTGGTCGGCCCGTCGGGTGACGTGATGGACGCGATGGGCCGCAAGGACGCCGCCCGCGAGGTCGCGGTGGCCGCCGGTGTCCCGGTCGTGCCGTCGTACTCCCTCGACGACGACCCGGCGACCTTCGACTACCCGGTGCTCGTCAAGGCCGCGGCCGGTGGCGGTGGCAAGGGCATGCGCGTGGTCCACCGGATCGGTGACTACGCCGAGGCGCTGGCGGCCGCGCAGCGCGAGGCGCGGTCGTCGTTCGGTGACGACACGATGCTGGTCGAGAAGTACGTCGAGTCCGGCCGCCACATCGAGGTGCAGGTCATGGGGGACACCCACGGCACCGTCCTGCACTTCTTCGAACGCGACTGCTCCACGCAGCGCCGCCACCAGAAGGTGCTCGAGGAGGCACCCGCGCCGACCATCACTGCCGCGCAGCAGGCCGCGATCACCGCCTCGGCCGTCGCCCTGGCCGAGCAGTGCGGCTACACCGGCGCCGGCACCGTCGAGTTCCTGCTCGACAACGCGTCCGGCGAGTTCTACTTCCTCGAGATGAACACCCGGCTCCAGGTCGAGCACCCGGTCACCGAGGAGGTCGTCCGGGTCGCCTCCGACCAGGGGCGCGAGCGGGTCGACCTCGTCGAGCTCCAGCTCCTCGTCGCGACCGGTGAGCCGCTGCCGTTCGGGCAGGACGCCCTCACGCTGGAGGGCCACGCCATCGAGGCGCGCGTCTACGCCGAGGACTCGTTCAACGGCTTCCTCCCGCAGGCGGGGGTGGCGACCCACGTGGCCTGGCCGGGCGAAGAGGGCGTCCGGGTCGACCACGCGCTCGAGTCCGGGCAGGAGGTCTCCACCTCCTACGACCCGATGCTGGGCAAGGTCGTCGCCTGGGGCCCCGACCGGGAGTCGGCGAGGAACGCGCTGGTCGAGGCCCTGGGCCGGACGGAGATCGCCGGCCTCACGACCAACACCGGCTTCCTCCGCACACTGGTGGCGAGCGAGGAGTTCCGGGTCGAGGCGATCGACACCGCGTGGCTGGACCGCAACGACGTACCCGCACCCGACGACACCGAGGCCCGGCAGCTCGCCGCTGCCGCCCTGGTCCCGGCCGGCGCAGCAGGGCCGTGGCAGGCCGACGGGTGGAGGTCGGGTGCCGACCCGGCTCCCGTCCGCGTCGAGGTGGGTGGCGAGCTGGTCGACGTACCCACGCAGCCGGCTCCGGGCTTCGTGGGCGTCACCTCGGCGGCGGTCGAGGTCGTCCTGCGGGGCCAGCGCTTCGTCTTCACCCGCCCCGACCCCTTCGCCGACGCGGCCGCTGCGGCGGGCGACGGCACCCTGCTCGCCCCCATGCCCGGCACCGTCCTCGCGGTCAACGTCGCCGAGGGACAGGAGGTGGCGGAGGGTGAGACCCTCGGTGTCATGGAGGCGATGAAGATGGAGCTCGCACTCACGTCACCCTTCGCCGGCACGGTCACCTCGGTCGCCCCGAGCGTCGGTGACCTGGTGAAGCTCGGCGCCGTCCTCTTCGTCGTCGAGCCCGCGTCTGCTGGTTGAGCAGCGAGGAGCGAGCGTGTCGAGACCAAGGAGCCCCCGATGAGCCTTCCCATGCACGTGCGCGCCGCCGGGATGCCCGAGCGCGTGACGATCTACGAGGTCGGCGCGCGCGACGGCCTGCAGAACGAGAAGGCGATCGTGCCGGTGGAGGTCAAGGCGGAGTTCGTACGCCGCCTCGTCGCCGCGGGGCTCCCGATCGTCGAGGCCACGAGCTTCGTGCACCCGCGGTGGGTGCCGCAGCTCGCCGACGCTGCCGAGCTGATGGCCGACCTCGGCGAGGCCGGTCGCCGGATGCCGGTGCTCGTGCCCAACGAGCGCGGTCTCGACCGGGCCCTCGAGCTCGGCCTCGAGCACATCGCGATCTTCGGCAGCGCGACCGAGACCTTCGCGAGCAAGAACCTCAACCGCACCTTCGACGAGCAGTTCGCGATGTTCGAGCCGACGGTCCTCCGCGCGCGCGAGGCCGGGATGGACGTGCGCGCCTACGTCTCGATGTGCTTCGGCGACCCGTGGGAGGGCGCGGTGCCGATCGAGCAGGTCGTCGCCGCCGGCACCCGGCTGCTCGACCTCGGGGCCAGCCAGCTGAGCCTCGGCGACACGATCGGCGTCGCGACGGCCGGCCACGTCAAGGCGCTCGTCGCGGCGTTCGGAGACGCGGGCGTGGGCACCGACCGGCTGGCGATGCACTTCCACGACACCTACGGCCAGGCGCTCGCCAACACGTTCTCCGCGCTCGAGTCGGGCATCACCACCTTCGACGCCAGCGCGGGCGGTCTCGGTGGCTGCCCCTACGCGAAGTCGGCCACCGGCAACCTCGCCACCGAGGACCTGGTCTGGATGCTCACCGGCCTCGGCATCGAGCACGGGGTCGACCTCGACGCGATGGTCTCGACGAGCGTCTGGATGGCCGGCCGGCTCGGCCGCCCCAGCCCGAGTGCCGTGGTGCGCGCCCTGGGTGGAGGGCTGGCAGAATCACCCGCATGAGCCGAGTCGTCCACCTGCACATCGGCGCACCCAAGACCGGGACGACGTACCTCCAGGACCGGCTGCGGCTCAACCACTCCTCGCTCGCCAAGAACGGGGTGCTCATCCCCACGACCCGCCAGGTGCGGCCGGGGGCACGGTCCGACCTGTTCCACTTCCGCGCCGCCCTCGACCTGCTCGACCAGGACTGGGGAGGATCGCCCGGGCACGCCAAGGGCGCCTGGGACTCGATGGTCCGCCGGGTCGACCGGGCCCACGGCAACGTGGTGATCAGCCACGAGATCCTCGCCGGCGCCGAGCCCGACAAGGTCGCCAAGGCGATGAACGACCTCGCCGACCACGAGGTGCACGTCGTCTACTCCGCGCGCGACCTCGGCCGCCAGCTCCCCGCGGCCTGGCAGGAGTCCATCAAGCAGGGCCGCAAGTGGGGCTTCCGCCGGTTCATCAACAGCTACGAGAACGGCAAGTCGTTCTTCTTCCGTGAGGCGATGGACCTCCCGGCGGTGCTCACCACCTGGGGCGCCAAGCTGCCCCCCGAGCGGATCCACGTCGTCACCGTGCCCCACGAGCGCGGCCCCAACGGCGACGAGCTCTGGCTGCGGTTCTGCCGGGCGTTCGGCATCGATCCCGCGTGGGCGCCGCTCGACTCCGAGCGCGACAACCGCTCGCTCGGCGTCGCGGAGACCTCGTTGCTGCGCAAGCTCAACCGCCGCCTCGAGCTCGGCATGCACCGCGACGCGACCTACGACAACCTGATCCGCGAGATCCTCGCGCAGGAGGTCCTCGTGGCCCGCGACACCGTGCCCGTGCGGCTGTCGCCCGAGCGCCACGACTTCGCCGAGGAGCAGGGCGAGCGGTGGATCGAGTGGATCAAGGCCAGTGGCGTCGACGTCGTCGGCGACCTCGACGACCTGCGCCCACGACGGCCCGCCGAGGGCGAGGTGTGGCGCAACCCCGACCGGGTCCGCGCCAAGCTCGAGCTGAGCGCCGCGCTCGACGCGCTGACCGTCATGACCAGGGAGGCCGCCGAGGCCAGCTCGACCGGTGGCCCGATGACCCAGCGCGTGCGCAACACGGCTCGTCGGCTGCGGGACCGTTGAGCGACGACGCCGCCCGCGCGCACGGCTGGGTCGCGCACCTGCGCGAGGGGGGTACGACGCCCTGGCTGGCGTGGCAGGGCACAGCGCCGGTCGCCGACGCCCCGGCACGCGTCCTGCCGGGGGCGCAACAGCTCGAGCTGCTGCGCCGGGTCAACCTCGCCCGCGGGTCGAGTGCTGCGCCCCGCGGCGGTGACGACGCGTCCAGCACTCGACTCGCCGCGCAGGTGCTGGCGGCCCCGGCCGCCGGCCGCGGCAAGGCCGACCTCCCGCTCGTCGGCGTCGCGACCTCGGGCTTCGGCCCTCGACCGGTGGATCCCGCCGCGGTGGGTGCGCGCGAGCTGCTGCGGGTGGCGAGCGTGGTGCTCGCCGACGACCTGGTCGCACTCGGACCCGACCCGGTGACCACCGGGTGGGCCCGACCGTGGCGACGCCGGGTGCGCCTGGTGGGCGACCCGGTCACGGCCGGGATCCTGCGCGAGCACCTGGCCGCGCGCGGGCGGCCCCAGGGCGGTCCGCGTCCCCTCCTCGTCGCGCTCGGCGCCCCGCTCGACGAGCTGCTCGCCCGCACCTGGACCCAGCGGTGCTTCGAGACCGGCACCAAGCCGTGGCCGGAGTGGCTGCGGTTCTGGCGCGAGCGCGACCAGCTCCCCGCTCGCACCGACCTCGCGGCGTCCGTCGAGCGCTGGCCCGCGCGCCGTTCCCACGTCCGGGTCGTCACCGACCTGGCCCGGCTGCCCCAGCAGGTCGGCGTACGCCGGTTGCCCGCCGTGCGCGTGCCCGGTGCCGACCAGACCGAGCTGGCCCGTCGGGTCGCGGCGGTCGTCGGCCTGCGGGTCCCGGCACCGGAGCGCCCGGCGCTGATGCGGACGCTGCAGCGGCGGATGCCCGGCACCGGCGTCGCGCCCGTCGGCGTGCCCGAGCGCGAGCGCGACTGGGTCGCTGCGTCGGCGGCCCGCATGACGCGCGCGATCACCCGCGCTGGCTACCCTGTCGTCGGCGACCTCGCCGATCTCGCACCTCGCGCCACCGCCTCGGCCGTGGCCGGTGCCGACGACCAGCAGGTGCTGGACCTGGCGATCGCGATGATCGCCGACCCGGGCTGGAGGCAGGCGAGAAGGGCGGCAGGAAGGGTGGTGGAGCGATGAGCAGGCGGGTGCTGCTGCACGTGGGCTGCCCGAAGACCGGCACGTCGTACCTCCAGGACGTGCTGTTCCGCAACCAGGAGACGCTGCGCGAGCACGACATCCTCTATCCCGCCGACCGCTTCGACGCGCACTTCCTCGCCGCCCTCGACCTCATGACGCTGCCGTGGGGCGGACTGGAGACCGAGGCCGTCGGCGCCTGGGACCGGCTGGCCGCCGAGGTCCGCGAGTGGCACGGCACCGCGATCATCAGCCACGAGATCTTCGCCCGCGCCACGCCCGCCCAGGTCGAGCGGGCACTCGCCGCGCTCGGCGACACCGAGGTGCACCTGGTGCTCTCGGTGCGCGACCTGGTCCGCCAGGTCCCGGCGGAGTGGCAGGAGAACGTCAAGCACCGCAGCCACATCACCTATGCCGCGTTCCTCGAGACGATCCGCGACCCGGCGCGCGACTCCCGCATCGGGTCGTGGTTCTGGGCCGTGCAGGAGCTGCCGGACGTCCTCGACCGCTGGGGCTCCACCCTCCCGCCCGAGCACGTGCACCTGGTGACCGTCCCGCCGTCCGGGTCCGACCGCGGCGAGCTGTGGCGGCGGTTCTCGCGCACCTTCGGCCTCGACGGGATCGACCTCGACCTCACCGCCGAGCGCGAGAACCCGTCGCTCGGCGTCCCGGAGACCGCGCTCCTGCGCGCCATCAACCAGCGCGTCACGTCGGTCGTCGCGCCGCCCGACTACCGCCCGCTGGTGCGCGAGGTGCTCGCCCACCAGACGCTCTCGCGGGGATTCGCCTCGGCTCGGCTGGGGCTTCCGCCCGACGACCACGCGTGGGCGCAGCAGCTCTCGCGCGCGTGGGTGCAGGTGCTCCGCGAGCGGGACTACGACGTCTCGGGGTCGCTCGACGACCTCCTCGGCCCGGACCTGGGCACCTTCACCGACCCCGACACCTCGACCGCCGACCAGCTGCTGCCGCCGGCCCTGGACGCCATCAGCGCTCTCCTCGTCGAGGCGGCCCGGCTCCGCGAGGTCGAGGAGCGGCTGCACCGCGAGCTGCACGAGGCGCGCGAGGAGCGTGACCGCGTGCGGGAGACGACGACGTACCGCGCGAAGCGCAGGATCGTCACGACGCTCGAGGACTCCGCCCCCGGGCGGGGCACGCTCGAGGTCTACCGACGGGTGCGCGGGCGGGGCTGACGGGCTCAGCGCTTGCGCGCGAGCAGCTCCCGGTCGGCGTAGCGTCCGACCTTCCAGGTCGCGTAGCCGTCGGCGCCCATGCCGACCACGCCGCCGATCACCGGCACCCGGCGGCCCACGGTGGTGGCGAGGCGCTTGCCGGCGACGCGGGTGATGAGGTCGGTCGCGACGACCGCCGAGATGGTGCCGTCGAGCGCCGGGTCGTGGGCGGGCGCGGTCGCGAGCGCCATCGGTGTCGAGGGGAGCTTGCGCTTCTTGACCATCTCGTTGACCTGCTCCTCACCGAGCAGCAGCGCGAGGATCGCGTTGCGCACGCGCGGGTCGGAGAGGTCGTGCCCGCGCAGGTGGGCGATCCCGGCGACCATGCGGCACTGGATCAGCGCCAGGCCGGTGACGTTGGCGGGGATCGCGACGGCCATCGTGATCAGCCCACCGATGTTGGTGGCGAAGCCCTGGGCGCCGGCGATGCGGACGTTGTTCTCGATGACCTCGTGGATGGCGCGCTCGACGTTGCCGCGCTGCTCCTTGAGCTGCTTGTCCGCAGCGGTGGCGGCGGGGGCCAGCGGACCGACCCCGTCGATCGCGCGGTTGAGCGCCTCGCGCACGAAGCTCGTGGTCATCCCGGGAGCGAGCTCCTGGATCCGCGGCGCGAGCTGGCGTCCCACCGTCTGCTTGAGGCCCATGCCCCGATCGTACGGCGGTCGGGCTAGCGGCGTGCCTCGCACGACCGGACCTGCTCGCCACGCAGGCAGCGATCCCGCGCCGGACCACCGACCAGCACGTCGCGGCCCGACCCGCCGTCGAGCAGGTCACGTCCGATCGAGCCGATCAGGTGGTCCGGGCCACCTCGGCCGAAGGCACGCACCTGGCGCATCTGGCTCCCGTCGACGTGGTCGGGTCCGGGGCCTCCTAGGTAGGTGAGGCGGACTCGTGGGCTGCGGTTGAAGTCGATCCCCTCGAGGTGCCGGTAGGTCGCGATCCGGTGGCCGCCGACCGCGATGCGGGCGCGCGGGCGGTCCACCGTCAGCCGCGACCCCTTCGGGACGACCGCACGAGTCGCGCCGAAGGTGAGCCGGTCGATGCCGGGGCCGCCGTCGAGCACGTCGCCGGTGGTGACGAGGAACTGCTCGAGCGAGTCCCGCCCGCCGCCGCCGAGGAGGTCGGACCCGCCTTCGCTGGCGACGTAGTCGCGCCCGGGACCGCCGTGGAGCACGGCGCCCTGGTCGCGACCCGCCATCGCGAGGAAGTCGCGGCCCGCGCCCCCGGTGATCCGGTCGGCGCCGAGATCGGCTCTCACCTCGTCGTCGCCGGGACCGGTCGACACGATGTCGGTCCCGGCCGTGACGCCGTCGCCCCTGCCGTGCACGGCCCTCTGCCAGTCATGGTCGGGGAAGACCAGGTCGTCGCCGCCGCGGGTCTCGATGCGGTCGGCGCCACCACCGCCGATGACGAGGTCGGCGACGTCCGAGCCGAGCAGCACGTCGTCGTACGCCGATCCCGCGACGCCGCCGTTGGAGGCGAGCGCCGCGATCGTGTCGGTGCCCTCGCCGGTGGCCGTGCCGGCAGCCAGGTCGACGGTGACCGGGCCGGCGGCGTCCTCGTAGGCCACGACGTCGAAGTAGGGACGATCTCCCCACCAGATGTCCTCGGAGGCCGGGTCGTGGCCGAGGTCGACGTGGTCGTCGCCCGGACCCGGCGCGATGTAGTCGCCGTAGTAGCCGTCGTCGGGCTCGTACTCCTCGTCGAGCCCGCCGAAGAGTCGGTCGTCACCGTCGCCACCGTGGATCTCGTCCGCACCGCCGAGCCCGCAGATGGTGTCGTCGCCGCCTCCACCGACGATCACGTCCGACTTCTCCGAGCCCACGATCACGTCGTCCCCGGCAGTGCCCTGCACTGGCGCCGGGGGCCAGGTGGTCGGCGTGGGCGCCACGATCGTGGCGACGAGGCCGTCACAGGTCGGGACCGCCGCTGCGGTCGCCGGAGCCGCACCCACCGTGGTGAGGGCAAGCGTGGCCGCAGCGGCGAGGGAGGCCAAGCGGGTCGGGCCGGTCAGGTGGGTGGGTGTCGTCGTGCGTCGCATGGGTCCTCCGAGTCGGTGATCGTGAGGGAGACGGCCCGGCAGCCCGATTGGTTGTTCGCTACCGTGCCGAGAGTGCCCATCGCCCCAGCTCCGACGCCGTGGGCCTTCCCCCACCACTCGACCTGGGACCCGGACGACGACCTGGTCGCCCTGGGTGCCGACCTCGACAGCGGCACGCTGGTCACGGCCTACGGGCTCGGACTCTTCCCGATGCCGGTGACCCTGGACGGCGACGAGCAGCTGGGATGGTTCTCGCCGGTGGAGCGCGGCGTGCTGCCGCTGGACGGCATGAAGGTGTCGCGCTCGCTGCGCCGCTCGGCCCGCGACTTCGAGATCCGCATCGACTCCGCGTTCGACGAGGTCCTGGCGCAGTGCGGCAGCCCCGACCGGCCGGACGGCTGGATCACCCCGGCGTTCCGGCAGGCCTACGGTCGGCTGCACCGGCTCGGCTGGGCGCACTCGGTGGAGGCCTGGCGCGACGACGAGCTCGTGGGCGGTCTCTACGGCGTGAGCATCGGCGGGCTCTTCGCCGGTGAGTCGATGTTCCACCGCGAGCGCGACGCGTCCAAGGTGGCGCTGCTCGCGCTCGTCGAGCTGCTCGACGACGGCCACGCCGAGCAGCGGGTGCTCGACGTGCAGTGGCAGACCCCGCACCTGGCCTCGCTGGGCGTCGTACGACGTCAGCGCGGGGAGTACCTCGAGCAGCTCGAGCAGTCCCTGCGCGTGCCGCTTCCGGCCGCCTTCCGAATGGACGATTGAGACTCGCACTGGTGGGGTAGACCCCGGAACGAGACTGAACACGACGCGCCGCGAGGCCGCGTCCCACCCGAGTCCCGCGAAGGGGAATCCATGAACTTCCGTACCCGCCTCACCGTGACCAGCGCCGTGCTGCTGGTCGGCTCCGTCACCGCTGCCTGCGGCGGTGGTGGGGGCGCCGGAGCACCGACCGACGCCAGTGAGAAGGAGTTCTGCAACGCGCAGCTGAGCCTGTTGGACAACCTCGACATCGACGTGACCGACCCCGAGGCCTCGACGCCCGACGAGGAGGCCGTGGCCGACGCCATGCACTCCTGGGCCGACGAGCTGGAGAAGGTCGGCACTCCGGAGGGCATCTCCGACGAGGCTCGCGACGGCTTCGAGGAGACCGTGAAGGCGGCACGCGACATCGATGCGTCCGACCTGGAGACGCCCGACATGAGCGCTCTCGAGGACGGCCTGTCGGCCGACCAGAAGAAGAGCCTGGAGACCTACTCGACCTACGTCACCGAGAAGTGCGGGTCGATGTTCGACGACATCGAGATGCCTGAGCTGCCGGAGACTCCCGAGAGCACCGAGTGACGCGCTGACGCACCTAGCCAGGGCGGGACGGGACCGGGGGTCCGTCCCGCCCTGTGCTGCTCGTCATTGCCCGTTGCGCTGAGCGCGCTGGGTTGCGGGAGTAGTCTCCCTGCAGGAGGCGAGAGAGGTGAGGGCATTGGCGATCGCACGCGAGGGCAGGATCTGCTCGTTCTGCGGCATGCCCGGAGGTCCGGGCACCGACCTGCCCCTCATGGGCGGTCTCGGAGCGCAGATCTGTGCGTCGTGCATCACGCACTTCCACGCCGTGGTCGAGGACGAGGCCGCGATCGCGGAGTCCCGACGTGCGTTCCCGTGGGAGTCGATGTCGGACACCGAGGTCCTCGCGGTGCTCCCGCAGATCCTCGCCTCGGCCGAGCAGAACCAGCAGTTCGCGCACGAGTGGGTCGAGCTGCTCCGCGAGCGCAACGTGTCCTGGGCCGAGATCGGCCGGACCCTCGGGGTCTCCCGTCAGGCCGTGTGGGAGAGGTTCGCGAGGAAATCGGGGGACAACGGCGCCACGGCGTGAGATCATCGTGCATCGTCAAGCTATGCTTGACGCACCAGGGCGTCGGTCGGGTTGTCACGGGGGTGAGCCCGATCGACGCCCTGTTCTCCATGTCGCCGATGCCGTCGCCGCTCACTTGAGGAGTCGGGACATCCTCCGGTCCGCGAGGGGCTTGCCACCGGTCTGGCAGGTCGCGCAGTACTGCAGGCTCGAGTCGGCGAACGACACCTCCCGCACGATGTCGCCGCACACCGGGCACGCCTGACCGGTCCGTCCGTGCACGGCGAGGTTGCTCTTCTTCTCGCCCTTGAGCTCGCTGGCGGCGAGTCCCGTCGAGCGCTGGACCGCGTCGCCCAGGGTGGTGCGGACGGCGTCGTACAGCGTCCGGAGGTCGTCGTCCTCGAGGCTGTTGGCGGGCTTGAACGGCGACATCCTCGCGGCGTGGAGGATCTCGTCGGAGTAGGCGTTGCCGATGCCGGCGATGATCGACTGCATCCGCATCACGCCCTTGATCTGCTTGCGTCCCTCGGCCTGGAGGATCCCGCGCAGCACGTCGATCGTGAAGTCGTCGGAGAGCGGGTCGGGCCCGAGCCGGGCCACGCCCTCGATCTCCTGCGGGTCGCGGACGACGTAGATCGCGAGCCCCTTCTTGGTGCCGGCCTCGGTGATGTCGAGGCCGGGCTGGACGTCGAGGTCGGGGTCGTCGATCACGATGCGGGCCGCGAGGGGGTTCTTCGGGTTGGGCCGCGCCGGGAGGGCGGGCACCTCGTCGCGCCAGCGGATCCAGCCCGCCCGGGCCAGGTGGATGACCACGTGCACGCCACTGGCATCGACGTCGAGGAACTTGCCGTGGCGCGTCACGTCGTCGACGAGCGTGCCGTGGAGCGCGTGCAGCGGGGGGTCGAAGGTCTTGAGCGCGCTGAACGCGGTCAGGTCGACGCGGCTGATCGCCCGGCCGACCAGTCGGCCGCGCAGGTCCTGGACGAGGGCTTCGACCTCGGGGAGCTCAGGCACAGGAGAAGTCTAGGCAGATCTCTGTGTGCCGGGTCACAATGAGACATGGCCCAGTCGCACGTTCCTCGCACCGGGGCGGTCTTCCTCGACCCCCGCGGTGAGGATCGCTCGCTGCGGGTCACCTGGCACCAGGAGTCACAGCTCGTGGTGCTCTCGCTGTGGCGCGACAACGTCTGCGCCGGCACCTTCCGTCTCTCCGCCGACGAGGTGCCCGACCTCATCGCCCTGCTGCGCACGGGTCTCGACCAGGCCTACGACGCCGCACGTGAGCGCGTCGAGCGCCTGGACCGGCCGCAGCAGGCCGGCTGAGGCGAGGCCGCTACTTCTTCGCCCGCCACTCCCGCTCGAAGGGCAGTCGCCAGGCGTGCGGTGCGATGAGCTGGTGGATGGCGTTGGGCCCCCAGGTCCCCGGTGCGTACGGCTTGACCGGCGGCGGGTCGTCGAGCAGGGCAGCCGAGCGGTCCCAGAGGGACTCGATGCCCTCGGCCGTGGTGAAGAGCGTGTGGTCGCCGCGCATCGCGTCGAGGATCAGCCGCTCGTAGGCCTCGAGCACGTCGCCGGCCGACTCGGTCTCCCCGGTGGAGAACTGCATCGACAGCTTCTGCAGCCGCATGCCCGGGCCTGGACGCTTGCCGTAGAACGACAGCGACACCTTGGACTCGTCGGCGAGGTCGAAGGTGAGGTGGTCGGGGCCGGCCGAGCCGACGCCGGAGTTGGCCGGGAACATCGAGCGCGGCGCCTCCTTGAAGGCGATCGAGATGATCCGCTTGCCCTCGGCCAGCTCCTTGCCGGTGCGGAGGTAGAACGGCACGCCCGCCCAGCGCCAGTTGTCGAGGTGGCACTCCAGGGCGATGAAGGTCTCGGTGTCGGAGTCGGCGGTGACGCCCGGCAGGTCGGTGTATCCGGTGAACTGCCCGCGCACGACGTCGGCCGGCCGGATCGGCAGCAGCGAGCGGAAGACCTTGTTCTTCTCCTCCGAGATCGCCCGCGGCTCCAGCGCGGTCGGCGGCTCCATCGCGACGAACGCCATCACCTGGAACAGGTGGGTGACGACCATGTCCTTGTAGGCGCCGGTCGACTCGTAGAAGTTCGCGCGCTGGTCCAGACCGAGGGTCTCGGGGATGTCGATCTGCACGTGATCGATGAAGTTGCGGTTCCAGATCGGCTCGAAGAGACCGTTGGCGAACCGGAACGCGAGGATGTTCTGGGCGGCTTCCTTGCCCAGGAAGTGGTCGATGCGGAAGACCTGCGACTCGGCGAAGGTCTCGTGGACCCTGTTGTTGAGTGCGATCGCCGACGCCAGGTCGGTGCCGAACGGCTTCTCCATCACCACGCGCGACCGATCGACGAGGTCGGCCTCCCGCAGCATGTCGATGACCGGCAGTGCCGCCTTCGGGGGCACCGAGAGGTAGTGGAGGCGGCGTACGTCGCCACCGAGCGCCTGCTCGGCCCGGCCGACGGCGGCTGCCAGGGCCTCGGGCCCGGCGGACTGCGGGACGTAGGTCAGGTTGTCGTCGAACAGGTCCCACTGCTCGGGCGTGAGCTGCTTGTGCCCGAACTGCTCGACGGCGGTGCGGGCGAAGGCACGGAACTCCTCGTCGCTCTTGTCCTCCAGCGACGTGCCGACGATGCGGATGTCCGGCGCCAGGTCGGAGAGGACCAGGTGGGCCATGCCGGGCAGCAGCTTGCGGCGAGCGAGGTCGCCGCACGCGCCGAACAGCACGATCACGTGGGGGTCGAGATGCTCCTGGGCGTAGCGCGACGACTGCCGCGACTCCGCCGGGTAGGAGATGGACTGGGCGGCGTACGGCTCCTGCGACTCGGTCACCTCCCGATCGTCGCAGGACACAGGTGACTTGCCGAGTATCCGCTGGTCTAAGGATCTGGCTAGATGCACCGATAGCGTGTGGTCGTGGACCCCATCCGGAACCCGTACGCCCCCGGCGCGGGCCAGCGCCCGCCCGAGCTCGCCGGCCGCGACGAGCAGCTGGCCGCCTTCGACGTCGTCCTCGAGCGCGTGGCCAAGGGCCGCCCCGAGCGCAGCCTGGTGCTGACCGGTCTGCGCGGAGTCGGCAAGACCGTGCTGCTCAACGCGCTGCGCGGCACCGCCGTGCGCAAGGGGTGGGGGACCGGCAAGCTCGAGGCCCGTCCCGGCCAGGGGCTGCGGCGCCCGCTCAGCAGCGCGCTGCACCAGGCCGTGCGCGAGCTCGGGCACGGGGACCAGGACTCGGTCGACCACGTGCTCGGCGTCATCAAGTCCTTCGCCCACCGCGA
Organism: Nocardioides hwasunensis; assembly: GCF_014779665.1. Lineage (GTDB taxonomy): Bacteria > Actinomycetota > Actinomycetes > Propionibacteriales > Nocardioidaceae > Nocardioides > Nocardioides hwasunensis. The sequence continues at coordinate 225,216 of NZ_JACXYY010000007.1, forward strand.
CGCCGGTGCCGGCGCGAAGCTCAAGGACCAGTGGAGCCCGGGCATCGACGCCCCGGCCGTGCGCGGGCGCGCCGACTCCGGGGACATCGAGATCGACCTCGTCGAGCTCTTCACCGACCTCGGCGGGCTCGCCGCCGACGTCGGCAAGGGCATCGGGATCTTCGTCGACGAGATGCAGGACCTCGGCCCCGACGACGTGTCGGCCCTCTGCGCCGCCTGCCACGAGCTCAGCCAGTCCGGGCTCCCGGTCATCGTGGTCGGTGCCGGCCTGCCGCACCTGCCGGCCGTGCTCAGCGCCAGCAAGTCCCACAGCGAGCGCCTCTTCCGCTACCAGCGCATCGACCGGCTGAGCCGCGAGGCAGCCGACCGCGCGCTCGAGGCGCCCGCCGCGGAGGAGGAGGCGGCGTACGACGCCGAGGCGCTGGCCGCGATGTACGACGCGACCGGCGGCTACCCCTACTTCATCCAGGCCTACGGCAAGGCCGTGTGGGACCTCGCCCCGCGCTCGCCGATCACCGCGGCGGACGTCGCCGTCGCTGCCCCCGAGGCCGACGCGGAGCTGGCGGTCGGGTTCTTCGGCTCGCGCTACGAGCGAGCGACGCCGGGGGAGCGCGACTACCTGATGGCGATGGCCGACGTCGCCGCCGCGGCTCCCGCCGACGGCTCCGACGTCGAGGAGTCCGTGACCAGCGCCGACGTCGCCGCCGCGCTGGGCAAGAAGCCGCAGTCGCTCTCGCCCGCGCGCGACTCCCTGCTCAAGAAGGGCCTGGTCTACTCCGGCGAGCGCGGCCGCATCGCCTTCACCGTGCCCCACTTCGGGCGCTACCTCCGCGAGCGCGGCTGACCGTCGCCGGTCGAGCAGGGCACCCTGGCGCCAACACCGCCGGTTGAGCAGGGCGCCCTGGCGCCCGTGTCGAAACCAAGCCTGCGCGGAGCCCTGGGTCTCGACACGCTCGCTGGCGCTCGCTGCTCAACCGGCGGGAGGGAGGGGGCGCTCGCTGCTCAACCGGCGGGGGAGGCGGGCGGGATGCGGAGCTCGCGCGGCAGCTCCTCGAGCAGCCGGAGCCAGAGCTCGGCGGCGGTGGGGTACGACGCGACGGCGTGACGCAGCACGTGGACCGGGACGTCGCCGGTGATGGCCACGGTCGCTGCGTGGACCAGCTCCCCGGCCTCGGGACCGACGAAGGTGGCGCCCAGCAGCAGGTGGGAGGCGGCGTCGACGACGAGCTGGGACTCACCGGCGACGTGGTCGCGCAGCAGGGCGGTGCCGGCGGCCGACGAGGTGGGAACCCGTGACGTGACGACGTCGTGCCCGGCCTCGCGCGCCTCGGCCTCGGTCATCCCGACGCTGGCGACCTCGGGGTCGCTGAAGACCACCTGCGGCACCGGAGCCTCGCGGTCGGGCTCCCAGGCCACCTCGCCCGCGGCGGCCGCGGCGATCCGCGCGCCGACGACGCGCGCCTGGTGCTTGCCCCAGTGGGTCAGCGGCGGGCCGCCGCTGGCGTCGCCGACGGCGTGCAGCCACTCGGGCAGGCGCCCGGACTTCACGTCGTCGGCCGTGAGGCCCACGGAGGAGAGCCCGATGTCGTCGAGCCGCGGTGCCCGCCCGATGGAGAGCAGCAGCTCGTCGGCCACGATCTCGCCGTCGGAGGTGGTGAGGGTGAGCGTCCCACCGTGGACCTTGCCGATGCCGGTCGCGGCCGCGTCCTCGCGGCGTACGTCGGTGACCTCGGCGCCGAGCCGGACGTCGATGCCGCGGCCGCGGAGTCCGGTCAGCACCGCCTCACCCGCGAACGGCTCGGTGCGCCCGAGCAGTCGGCTGTCCCGGACGACCAGCGTCACCGACGAGCCGAGTGCGTGCATCCAGATCGCGGCCTCGCAGGCGACGACCCCGCCGCCGACGATGACCAGCCGGTCGGGGACCTCGACCACGCCGGTCGCGTCGTGGGAGTCCCAGGGGAGGGCGTCGGCGTACATCGCCGGCACGTGGGCCGCGCTGCCGGTGGCGATGACGACGGCGCGTCGGGCGGTGACGGTGAGGTCCCCGGACGACGAGGCCACGCGGACGGTGCGCTCGCCGGCGAGGCGACCGTCGCCGCGGAGCACCGCGATCTCGGCACCCTCGGCCCACGTCACCTGGCCGGCGTCGTCGTAGTGCGACACCCAGGTGTCGCGTCGCTCGAGCAGCGCCTTCGGCGCGACGTGCGCGGTCGAGACGCCCGGCAGGTCGGCGGTCAGGTCGGCGACCGCGACCGGCCGCAGGAGCGCCTTGCTGGGCATGCACGCCCAGTAGGAGCACTCCCCGCCGAGCAGCTCGCGCTCGACGATCGCGGCGGTCATGTCGGTGCCCTCGACGGCGTACTGCGCGGCGTTCTCGCCGGCCGGCCCGCCGCCGATCACGACGACGTCGTACTCGCGGACCTGTGACTGACTCTCCATGCTCGCGACACTAGACCTCACCCGGGATTCGCGGGACCCTTGCCACTTCAACTACACTTGTCCTCGAGGGGAGTACCCCACCAACGTCCGTCGGTCACTACGGCGCCTCCGCAGGCGCCCCGGCGTACGGCCGGTCCGAGAGGACGGCGGGGGAGACCTCAGGAATTCACGCTCCTGAGGAGACCCATGTCGTCCATCGCGTCACCCACCCTGTGGTTCGTCACCATCGGCGTCGTGATCGCCCTGCTCGCCCTCGACTTCGTCGCCACCCGTCGCCCGCACGAGGTGAAGATGAAGGAGGCCGTGGCCTGGTCGGCGTTCTACGTCGCGCTGCCGCTGGCCTTCGGCCTCTACGTCTGGAGCGCTCACGGCGGTGACCGAGGCCTGGAGTACTACACCGGCTACCTCGTCGAGAAGACGCTCAGCGTCGACAACCTCTTCGTCTTCATGCTGCTGCTCGCGGCGTTCGCGGTGCCCGAGGTGCTCAAGCAGCGGGTGCTGCTCTACGGCATCATCGGCGCGCTGGTCCTGCGCGGCATCTTCATCGCCCTCGGCGCCGCCGCGCTGTCCCGCTTCGACTGGGTCTTCCTGATCTTCGGCGGCGTGCTGCTGCTCACCGGCCTCAAGCTCCTGCGCGACGCCGTGCGGGGCGAGGAGCACGAGGTCGAGGTCTCCGAGATGCGCATCGTGAAGCTGATGAAGCGCTTCATGCCCGTCAGCGACGACTACGACGGCCCGCGCTTCACGGTCGTGAAGCAGGGCGTGCGGATGCTGACGCCCTTCGCGCTGGTGACCGCCGCCGTGTTCGCCACCGACATCGTCTTCGCGGTCGACTCGGTGCCCGCGGTCTACGGCATCACCGGCGACCCCTACCTCGTCTTCGTGACCAACGCGTTCGCCCTGCTCGGCCTGCGCGCGCTCTACTTCGTCCTCGAGGGCGCCCTGAGCGCGCTCGTCCACCTGAGCTACGGCCTCGCCGCGATCCTGGGCTTCATCGGGTTCAAGCTGGTGCTCCACTGGGCGCACCTGGTGTGGCCCTCGATCCCCGACGTGCCGACCCTCGCCTCGCTGTTCGTGATCGTCGGCATCCTCGCCATCACGATCACGACCAGCCTCATCGCCAGCAAGCGCACGAAGTCGCGCGAGACGGAGGCCGTCGGCTGACCCCGGCGCGGCCCGGCCTCAGCACCAGCGGCGTACGCCGTCGGGGCTGAGGTCGAGGTCGCGGAGCACCACGGCCAGCTGCTCGCCGTAGGCCCGGCAGGTCTTCGCGAAGTCACGGGCGCGGTACTCGATGACGAGGACCTGCTCGCCGTAGTGGTCGACGTAGGACCCGCACTCGTCGTAGCGCCCGCACTGCTCGGAGACGGCGAAGTCGAAGCCGGCCCTCGTCCCGTCCCACTCGGACCAGTTCTTCTGACCGGCGGCGAGGCCGGCGTCGTGGGCCTGCGCGACGAGCAGCTGGGCGAACGCCTTGGCGTGGCGGGCCTTCACCAGGCCGCGGCTGCGCGAGAACGAGTCGAGGTTGTCGTACTCCACCGCGTCGAAGCCGTTGCGGGCGCACCCGGCGGTCCAGCGGCCGACGATGCTCGCGAGCCTCGCACGCTTGCTCGGCGTGCGGATGTCGAGGAGCCACTCGCCCCACGCCTCGTCCTCGACGAGTCGCCCCCGGGCGTCCTGGAGCAACAGGTCGCGGTGCGTGCGCCAGAAGCGCTTGGCGTCGGGCTGGGTCTGGAAGCCGTTGACGTAGCAGATGTTGTAGACCCCGGTCGCGGGCTCGGCCGTGCGGTCGCGCACGACGATCCCGACGTTGTCCGGGACGTAGGCGGGGCCGCCGAGCTGGTAGTCGAGGTCGGTGCCGGTCGGCAGCGGGGCCGGGTCAGCGGCGTACGACGGCGCCGCCAGCGCGGTCAGGCACAGCAGCGTCGCGAGGAGGGTGCGCATGGCGCGAGCCTAGGCGGCAGGGATCGCGCGACCCTCCTCGACCGACGCCGCCCGGACGTCAGCAGCCGCCGCAGGAGTAGTAGGTGATGTCCCAGTGGCTGCCCTCGCGGGCGTACACGTTGCCCGACGGCGCGGTGTAGAGCGCCGCACCGTCGCCTCGGGTGCCCGAGTAGGAGTAGGTGCTGGTGATGAAGCTCGACACGCAGGTCGTGGGGCGGATGTCGACCTTGTAGCCGTTCCAGTGGCTGTAGGTGCCACCGGCGTGGCCGGTCTCGGTGGCGCCGGTGATGGTGATGGCGCAGCCGCTGGCCCCCTTGAAGGTGATGATCCCGCTGACCGTCTCCTGGTTGATCTGGTCGTAGGACGTGCACGTCCCGACGTTGCGGTCCGTGCAGCCGCCGGTCGAGACGCGAGTGATGCCGGCCGCGGTGAGCTGGCTGTCGGCCTGCGCGTCGCTCAGCTTGGTGACCGCCTGGGAGGGGCTCGCGAGGCCGACGACGACGACGATCGTGGCGATGAGGAGGGACAGGATCCTGCTGGTGGTGCGGTGCATGGGCATCACTCCGTGGTCGTGACGAGACCCCCGATGGCCTCGTCGCTGCCTCCACCCGACCCGATCGGGCGCGACGGGTCAACTCCCGTGCGGTGAACGCGAATCGACTCGCGCCGGGCTGTGAGTCTCTGGGAGACTCACGTCCGAGGGCGCTGTCCAACGCCCAGCCCGACGCAGCGGCCCCAGTCCGTGCGAGGTGGCGAAGGGGAGCAGATCCTCGGACGTCACACCCACACATCGATGACGCCCGCTGCAGCGGCGTACTGGGGACGCGGCGCAGTCGAAGGTGATCACGATGACCAGGAACAGTGACTTCAAGCAGGTCGTGCGCGCTCGCATGGCCGCGACCGGCGAGGGCTACACCGCCGCACGCGCCGCGCTCCACCGGGAGGCGTACGACGCCGCGCGGGCCGAGCAGGAACGGCTCGTCGGGCGGCTGTTCACCGACGGACGCATCGAGCGCGTGCCCGCGAGGCGGAAGGTGCGCGCCGCGGTGCTGCTGGAGGTGCTGAGCCGCTTCGAGCCGGGGCGGGACTACTCCGAGAAGGAGGTCAACGAGGTGCTCCTCGGTGTGCACGAGGACTTCGCCTACCTCCGCCGCGAGCTGGTCAACTACCACTACCTCGAGCGGGAGGACGGCCGCTACCGCACCGCTGCGCACGCACCGGAGCGCTCCGCGACCCAGCGCCAGGAGATCCCGGCGTGGGAGAGCCACTGGCTGGAGGGGTTCCTCACCGGGGCGTGACGGGGCAGTCTGGAGCCATGACAGCCACGACTCCCGAAGGCATCGTCCCCGAGGTCGCCCCGTCCGGTCCGGGCTGCGTGGAGTGCGACGCCGCCGAGGGCTGGTGGGTGCACCTGCGCCGCTGCGCCCAGTGCGGTCACGTCGGGTGCTGCGACAGCAGCCCGGGCCAGCACGCGACCGCGCACTTCGAGGCGACCGGCCACCCGGTCATGCAGAGCTACGAGCCGGGTGAGGACTGGTTCTGGGACTTCGGCCGGCAGGTCGGCCTCACGGGCCCGCGACTCGCCGACCCTCAGAGCCACCCCGACACCCAGCCGGTCCCCGGCCCGGCGGGCAGGGTGCCGTCGGACTGGCAGGACCAGGTGCACTGATCCCGCCCAGCAGGCGCTGAGCGCTCAGCATCCCAGCGCCCCGACCGGTGCGGTCCGTCCGGCGGCGGCGCCGGCGACCGTGCGTCTCGTGGGCAGTGTGCAAGTGGTCAAGACCATCCCCGTCCCGCGCAGCTCCCCCGGCGTACCCCCACGCCGACGAACAGGTGCTGCGTCCCGGCGAGACTAGCCATGACTCCGCGGCCGTGTCGTTGAGACGTCAAGGAATCCGTGGAAACGGTTCGAAAGTAGGACGCTTTCCGTGGTCGCCGTCTAGACCAGCGGCACCGGGTGCCGACCCTGTGCCGGCGGTCCTCGACGTGTCATGCTCTGCGCATGCGTCGTACGCCGCGCATCCGCCGCGCTGCCACCCGCGGGAGCACTGCGTCCGTGTCGCGACCGCAGGTCGTCGCCCACCGAGGTGCCAGCCACGAGAACCCCGAGCACACGCTCGCCGCCTACGTGAAGGCGCTCGACGAGGGCGCCGAGGCGCTCGAGTGCGACGTGCGGCTCACGGCCGACGGGCACCTGGTGTGCGTGCACGATCGCGACCTGCGACGCACCGCCTCCACCGCCGGGCTGGTGTCCACCACGAGCCTGGCCGAGCTGGACGAGCTGGACTTCGCGTCCTGGAAGAGCCCGTGGTCCGAGCTCGACGACGAGGCGCCCGAGCGCGACCCCGACCACGGCAAGGTGCTGACGCTGCGCAAGCTGCTGGAGACGGTCGCCGACTACGACCGGCACGTCGAGCTCGCGATCGAGACAAAGCACCCGACGAGGTTCGGCGGTCTCGTCGAGCGGCGCCTCGTCGAGACACTGGGCGACTTCGGCTGGGACCGTGCGGGCTCGCCGGCTCGGGTGATGAGCTTCTCGCTGAACGCCGTGCACCGGCTGCGGCGCCTCGCCCCCGACCTCGACGTGGTGATGCTGGTCGACAAGGCGCACCACTGGCCCGTCCTGCGACCGCTGGTCGACGACGACTGGATCATCGGGCCGGGCATCCAGGAGCTGCGCGCGCATCCGGGTCTGGGCCGCCACCTGGTGAAGGCCGGGCGTGAGGTGCACGTGTGGACGGTCAACACGGCCGAGGACCTGCAGATCTGCCTCGACCTCGGTGTCACCGCGGTCATCAGCGACCGACCGGGATACATCCTGGAGCTGCTCGGCCGATAGGTTCTGGGAATGGCCAAGAAGTCCCGCAACCGCGCCCCGTCCGCTCCCGCTGCTCCCGGCGAGGTCGGTCCCCGTCAGCCCTGCCCGTGCGGATCGGGCAAGCGCTACAAGGCGTGCCACGGCGCGGCCGGCGGCGCCGCGCCGACCTTCGTGGCCCGGCCCTTCGAGGGCATGCCCGACGAGTGCGACGTCATCGCGCTGCGCGAGCTGGTCCCGGCTGCGACCGCACCGCTGACCCTCAAGGAGGGCGAGCGCGCCGTCCGGCTCGCCACCCTGCTCCCGGGCGCCGCGCCCGCCATGGTGCGCGACTCCGGCGACATCTGGCTCGGCCTCCAGGTGCAGCACTCCTACGGCAACCCGGCGCGCGACCTCGGCGCCGTGCTCGAGGCCGCGCTGGCGACCGAGGAACCCGGCATCGTCGGCCTGATGAGCGATCCGGGCGACGGCCCGAGCCTCCAGGACCTCATCGCCGACACCTCGCTCGACATCACCGTCCACGACGGCTTCGAGTACTGGATCGACGACATCCCCGAGCGCGACGCCAGCATGGAGGCGGCGCTCGAGCAGGCCAACGGCGGCGTGATGCCGACCAGCCGGCTGTCCTCCGTCGAGGCGGCGTACTGGACCGACGTCGCCACCAAGGAGCACCTGCGCTGGGTGATGCCGCACCCCGAGGACGAGCTGCTCGACGCGCTCGCTCGCCTGCACGCCGCCGGGCAGGACTCGGTGGCCGAGGGCTCGCGACTGGTGGGGATGTTCCGGGCGCACGGACTGCTCGCCCCGGTGTGGGACCTGCCGCTCGGCACCGGCGCCGAGGTGCTCGAGGGACCGGCCGCGACCTTCGCCGCCGCCCTCGAGGACGCACTGCGTGGGGGCGACCTCACGGCCGCCGAGCGGTCCGCCCGGGCCGGACTCGCCAACCGGCAGGTGACGATCCGGTAAGAAGCGGTCTACCGCTCCTCCAAGAGTCGAACACAACCGGGCCAACAGTTGTGCGGGCGCTCGCGAGCGGAGTAGATTCACCTCTCGCCCGGTCGTTGTCGTTTCCCCCGTCGACAACGACCGGGCTTTCACATTTCCGCGGTCCGGGGACCCCGCTCACCCGTCATTCCGTGGTGGGCGCACGCGCCACGCCTCCAGGTGGGTGAAACCCTTCGCCGGGAGGCGACGGACCCGGTGCCAGCGCCATCCGGCAGCCTCGGCCCCGCCCGGATCCGCGTCGTGCGCCGCCAGCGCCTCGTGGACCCCCGCGTCGACCAGCACGCTGCCGGGCCGAGCGGCCGACGTCAGGCGTGAGGCGGCGTTGACGGTGGTCCCGAACACGTCTCCGAGGCGTCGTACGACGGCTCCGTGCGCGATGCCCGCCCGGACGGCGGGGAAGGGGTCGTCCGCGTCCTCGCCGCGGGCCGTGAGTGCCATCGCGACCGTGACCGCGGCGGCCGGGTCGGCGACCGTGAAGAGCACCTCGTCGCCGATGGTCTTGATGACCTGCCCGCCGTGGTCGACGACGAGGGCCGCGGTGTCCTGCTCGAAGCCGTCGACCCACGCGACGAGCTCGGTGCCGTCGAGTCCGCGGCTGTGGGTGGTGTAGCCGACGATGTCCACGAAGCAGACCGACAGCTGCGTCTCGGCGGCGGTGAGCACTCCTTCGTCCTCGAGCAGGTGCTGGGCGGCGTCGGCGAGGTGGCGGCGCCAGACGTAGGTCTGGAGCTCCTCGACCCGTGGCAGCACGTCGCCGGCGAGGTCGGTCAGCGCCGTGGCAGGCTCCCCGACGTCTGAGACGAGACCGGCCAGCAGGCTGGTCTGCCACTCCGCGAGCCGGGCATAGCTGCGCGCCCAGGTCCGCACCAGGGCGGCCTGCGACTCCGGTGACCAGATGCCCATGCCGACCAGCTCGGAGGTCAGCCGCAGGGCGGCGACGTCGCCCTCGGTGAAGGCGACGTCGTCGTCGCTGTGGTGCGGGAAGCCGAGCTGGTGCCAGAGCGTGACCGCCACGTCGAGCGGTACGCCGGCGCGCTCGGCGACCTGGACCCGCGTCAGGTGGGGCAGCTCGCCGATCAGCAGGGCCGCCAGCTCGCGCGCCACGTCGGGCGGCGCGTCCCGCGCTCCCTCCCCGCCGTCACCCGGGGCGTCCACGAGGGCTCAGCCCCGGTCGACCCGGGCCGCGGCCGCCGCACGCAGGGCGTCGCCGAAGGCGGGCACCTGGTCGACGAGCTCGGTCAGGCGCTCGCTGGTGAAGTGCACGACCCGCAGCGGCGTCAGCGCGACCACGGTCGCCGAGCGCAGCGTCCGGTTGACGATCGCGGCCTCGCCCACGACCGAGCCGGGGCCGAGGGTGGCGACCTCGACGCCGCCCTTGCGCACCGACACCTCGCCCTCGGTGATGAGGTAGGCCTTGTCCGCGGGCGTCGACTCGGCGATGGGCGACCACCCCTGCGGCAAGGTCAGCGCCCGGCCGGAGGCGAGGACGCGCTCGGCGTCGGCCGGGCTCAGGGCGTCCAGGATGGATTCAGTCATGACCCGTCAACGAATCACGGCCGGCGACGTGACGGCAGCTCGGTCAACAGTCGTGCACTGAGTCGCGGATCGCCCGCTCGAGCGGTGCTCCGGGGGTGCTTCCGGCCGTGCGGAGCCCCTCGCGCTCCGCTGCCGGACCTCAGTCGGCGTGGAGCGGCTCGCGCGCGACCGGGCAGCTCATGCAGCGCGGCCCCCCGCGACCCGAGCCCAGCTCGGACCCGGCGATCCGGACGACCTCGATGCCGGCGTCCTCGAGCCGGTCGTTGGTCTCGTCGTTGCGCTCGTAGGCGACCGCCACGCGCGGGGCGAGGGCGAGGGTGTTGTTGCCGTCGTCCCACTGCTCGCGCTCGGCGGTCACGGGGTCCAGGCCCGTGTCGATCTGGTGGAGGGTGTCGATCTGCATCGCCTTGGCCGCCGCGACCAGGAACGGCTCGGAGCCGCTGACGTCGAGCTCGAGGTCGGCCTCGTCGGCACCCGCGCTGCGCATCGTGACCGTCACCGCGCGCAGCGTGTCGGCGACGTTGGGATACATGACGACCTTGTCGACGTCGACCATCGTGCAGACCGTGTCGAGGTGCATCGTCGCGCGCTCCTGCGCGATCGGCACGGCCAGGACGGTGTGCGCCAGGCCCGCGTGGAAGACCTGGCGGGCCAGCCGCTCCACGCCCGCGGGCGTCGTACGCTCCCCGACGCCGACCGCGATCACGCCGGGAGCGAGCAGCAGGACGTCGCCGCCCTCGACGTGCTCGTTGTGCCAGCCGTGGATCTTGCGGGTGCCGGCGAAGCGCGGGTGCTCGGTGTAGATCAGCTCGGTCAGCTGGGTCTCGCGCTTGCGCGCCGGCATCGCCAGGCTGGTGACGGCCACCCGGTCGCGCACCCACACGCTCGAGTCGCGCGTGAAGAGGAGGTTGGGCAGCGGGTCGACGAGGAAGTCGTGCGGGTCGAGCAGGCTGGTGACCAGGCCGTGCCCGCCCTTGACCTCGTCGTTGCGGATGCCCGCGGTGAGGACGTCGGTGAGCTCGGCCGGCGCCAGGTCCCTGAGGGCCGAGGCGAGGTAGCGGCGCATGGTGTCGCCGAGGTGCAGGCCCGAGAGCGCGCTGGTGATCGCATGGTTGCGGGCCAGCTCGCTGTCGAGGGTCTCGGTGAGCAGCTCGGTGAGGTAGAGGACCTCCACCCCGCGGCCCCGCAGCGTGTCGGCGAAGGCGTCGTGCTCCTCCTGCGCCCGGCTCACCCACGGGATGCCGTCGAAGAGGAGGCGGTCGTTGTTGCGGGGCGTGAGCCGCTTCAGCTCGTTGCCGGGCCGGTGGAGCATGACGGTGGCCAGGCGGCCGACCTCGCTGTCCGCGCCGTGGGGGGTCTGTGCCATGGCTCGGACTCTATCTCCGGCGGGCCGATCCACACGTGTCCGAGAAGTGGTCCTCTGGTGGCGCCCGGTCCCGCGTTCGTACACGTGTCCGTGGAGTTGACCTCGAGACCCGCGGTTGGGGGCGACATCTCGGACACGTGTCCGCCGGTCCGCGCGGAACTCGCCGCCCTCACCTCGAGGTCGTACACGTGTCCGCGAGCGTGCCCCGAGGGCAGCGCGTCGGGGGCAAGATCTCGGACACGTGTGGGGTGTGGCGACGGAACCGACCAGGCGAGCGCTGACCGCGCTGCGTACGACGATCAGGCGGCGGCGGCGAACCCGGGAAAGTGCGGCCGCCAGTCGTCGCCCAGCCGCCGAGGGACACCCGGCAGACCGCGGGCGAGCAGCACGCGATGGACGCGGCGCAGCGTACGGAGGGGGTCGCGGTAGATGCCGGAGCTGATCACCACGATCAAACGCCACTCGTCATCGTCGATGTCGGCGTGGCGCTCGAGGTCCTTCTCCCAGTTCTCGACGATCTCCACGTGGATCCTGCCGTCGAACTCCACCGCCGTCTTGGCCGCGGGGTAGCAGAGGTCGTAGCGGCGGACGACCTCGCCGTCCGCGTCGCGTACGACGAGGTTGACCACCGGCTCGGGGAACCCGGCCAGGACGAGCAGCATCCGGAGCCGCGTCTCCATCGGTGAGTCGACGTCGCGACGGACGTAGTGGGCGGCCGCGAGGGCCTTGCGCGCGTCCTTGTGCCTGCTCCGCTCGCACGCCTTCACCAGCTGCTCCGGCACCACCCCGCGGCGGCGGACCAGCCAGTCACCCACCACGACGAGGTCGACGAGGCTCAACAGCCCGCTGAGCTCGATGAACATCGCCACATCACCGGAGACGCGGACTCCTCGCTCGATCACGACGCCCTGCGGATCGCCGACGTGGCAGCGGACGCCCCTGTGGTGGCGCCGCAGCTTCTGGTGCCAGACGCTGACGTGCTCGTCGGCGATGGTCGGGATCGGCGCCCCCTTCACCCGGGCAGCCGACGCATGGCTCGCCCACGCCTCTGCGCACTGAAGCGCCAGCGCGCCCCTGACCCGCTGCAGCGGGGTGGGTGGCGTCGTCGCCGACACGAGGACGTTGCGAAACAGCCGTCGGTAGCCAGGACCGCGCAGCACCTTGTCGGTCAGTCCGGCTTCGAGTCCGTCGGCGCGGAGGAACGGCTGCGTCGGGTCGAAGGTCATGCCGAGATGGTGCCCAGATCGGTTCCTCCCGTGCTGCCGTCCTCCACAGGCCCGCCCGTCGCCGTACACGTGTCCGCGATATTGACCTCGGTACCCGGATCCAGGGGCAACATCTCGGACACGTGTGGGCTCGGGGCCGGCGGGGGCGACATCTCGGACACGTGTGGGGCTCGGGGCCGGCGGGGGCAACATCTCGGACACGTGTGGGGCTCGACGCCAGCGCGGGCGACATCTCGGACACGTGTGGGAGCCGAGGGCTCGGGGCGGAGGTGCGGGTACGACGCTCAGGCCTGCGCCGCGCGCCACTCCTCGGCGAGGAGGGCGTACTCGTAGGAGTCGGTCCAGCGGCCCTTCGACCAGAAGTCGCCGAGCCGGTGGACCTCGCGGCGCATGCCGAGGCGCTCGCAGAGGGCGGCGGAGCGCTCGTTGCGGGCGTCGAGGTTGGCCACGACCCGGCGCAGGCCGTAGTGCTCGAAGCCCAGCCGGATCAGCGCCGCGGCGGCCTCGGTGGCGTAGCCGCGACCGCCGTGCTGGGGCAGCATCGTCCAGCCGATCTCCGCCTCGCTCAGGCCGGTACCCTGGAGGTGGAGCATCACGTCGCCCACCACCTCGCCGTCGTGGACGACCGCGAGCCCGACGACCTCGCCCGAGCCCGGCGTCGTCCGGCGGCGCATCATCTCGACGACCTCGGCCCGGTTCATCGGGCGGGTCAGGAGCATGCTCGTCCAGGCCTCGTCCGCCCAGGCCTCGACGAAGGCCTCGCCGTCCTCGGACTCGAACGGCCGCAGCACCAGGCGCTCGGTCGTGAGAGGCCAGATCGGCGGCACCGGGGTGAGGAACTCCTCGCGCGGACGGTCGACCCAGGTCTGGCGGGTCGTCGGGCCGCCGAAGCGGAGCCGGTCGTACGCGGTCATCGGCAGCAGCAGCGAGTCGAGCCCGGGCACCGCGATCACGCCGTCGACCGCCTCACCGAGCATCCCGCGCGCGACCGGGTCGTGCGGGTCGTGACGGAGCCGGTCGACCGCTGCGGCGGCCTCGGCGACGCGCTCGGTCTTCTGCTTGATGCGGAACGGGTTCACCTCGCGCAGGCACACGTACTGCCCCGAGAGGTAGGCCGACCACTCCTGCTCGCCGGTGTCGGGGTCGTCCTCCCAGAAGGCGACGAACCAGTCGTGCAGGTGCTCGACACCTCCGGCGATCTCGGCGAGCCCGCCATGGTCGGCGGGCACCATCGGCGTGCCGTCGGAGAGGACGTACGACGGCAGCGGCAGGCGGCGCTCGAGCATCAGCGACAGCGCCTCGGGCGTCGCGGCGACGAAGTGCTCGCGGACGTAGGCGTCGTCGTCGGGGGTCATCGGATGGTCTCCGTTGACGGCGACGAAGCGGTCGCGGATGGACGTGTGGATGTCGTCTGCCACCTGACCGATAGTGCCAGCGACGCGCAAGGGGTTATGCGCCGCGGAACGAGTCGGCGGGGTAGACGCCGAGCACCTTGACCTCGGTGGTGAAGAACGCGAGCTCCTCGAGCGCGTTGCGCACGTCGGGGTCGTCGGGGTGGCCGTCGACCTCGGCGAGGAACTGGGTCGCGGTGAAGTGGCCACCGACCATGTAGCTCTCGAGCTTGGTCATGTTCACCCCGTTGGTGGCGAAGCCGCCGAGCGCCTTGTAGAGGGCGGCCGGCAGGTTGCGCACGTTGAAGATGAAGGTCGTGACGACCGGGCCGCTGCCGGAGGGCGCCTGCTCGAAGTCGCGGGAGAGCACCACGAAGCGGGTGGTGTTGTGGTCCTCGTCCTCGACGTCGGCCCGCAGCACCTGGAGGCCGTAGATCTCCGCCGCGAGCGGGGGCGCGATCGCAGCCTGGGTCGGGTCGCCGCTCTCGGCCACCTCGCGCGCCGCACCCGCGGTGTCGCCGGCCACCACCGGGGTGAGGCCGAGCTCGCGGATCACGCCGCGGCACTGCCCGAGGGCGTGCACGTGGCTGTGCACGGTGCGCAGGGAGTCCACACTCGCCTCCGGGAGCGCCATCAGCGAGAACTGGATCCGCAGGAAGCGCTCGCCGACGATCTTGAGCGACGACGTCGGCAGGAAGTGGTGGATGTCGGCGACCCGGCCCGCGATCGAGTTGTCGATCGGGATCATCGCGAGGTCGGCGTCACCGTTCTCGACCGCGGCGAAGGCGTGCTCGAACGACGCGCACGGCAGCGGCTCCCAGTCGGGGTAGGCCTGCTGGCAGACCAGGTGGGAGTTGGCCCCGGGCTCGCCCTGGTAGGCGATCCGGCGCGGGGTGGAGGTCACGCCGGAGAGTCTGTCACCACCGGCCGTGTCCGACCGGCCGTGACCAGTCGCCGAACATAGGGTCGCCTCATGCTCGATGTGGTCGCCGTCGTCCTCGCCGCCCTGGCCTGCGTGCTCGCCGGCCTCGCCCTGCGACGTACGACGTCGCGCCGCACCGGCGACGACGTCGACGCGCTGCCCGAGGACGTGCACGGTCTCCGCCAGGAGGTCGCCGCGCTCAAGGCCGAGAACCGCGACGCGCTGCGGCACCTCTCGGTGGTGCGCTACGACGCCTTCGGCGACGTGGGCGGCCACCTCAGCTGGAGCCTGGCGCTGCTCGACGACGCCGGCCACGGGGTCGTGCTGACCTCGATCCACGGCCGCAGCGAGGCCCGCACCTATGCCAAGTCCATCGCCTCCTGGTCGTGCGAGCAGCAGCTCTCGCCAGAGGAGGACGAGGCGATCGAGCACGCCCGCCCCTGAGCGGCGGCGGCGACAAACGGGCGTCAAGGCCCGCTAAGACGGCGTCAAGACCGGGCCGGGCGGCCGAGAGCGGGCTGAGGCTGGGGGCATGTCCCTCTCCAGCAGCCTGCTCGTGGTCGCGGTGGTCGTCCTCGCGCTCTACGTCCTCGCGGCCCTCGTCTTCCCGGAGCGCTTCGAGTGAGCGACGCGACCTCCGGCCTCCTGACCATCGCCGTCCTCGTGGCGCTGCTCGCGGCGGCGTACGTCCCGCTCGGTGACTACATGGCGCGCGTGCTCACCAGCACCCGTCACCTCCGCGTCGAGCGCACCGTCTACCGCCTGACCGGTGTCGACCCGGCCGCCGAGCAGGGCGCGCGCTCGTACGCCACCAGCGTGGTCGGCTTCAGCCTCGTCAGCGTGGTCGTCCTGATGGCGATCCTGCTCGGCCAGGCCCACCTGCCGATGAGCCGCGACCTGCCCGGCATGCCGTGGTGGATGTCGTTCAACACCGCGGTCTCCTTCGTCACCAACACCAACTGGCAGTCGTACGCCGGCGAGTCGACGCTCGGGTTCGCCGCGCAGATGGCGGGACTGGCCGTCCAGAACTTCCTCTCCGCGGCCGTCGGCATCGCCGTGGCGGTGGCCCTCCTCCGGGGTTTCACGAAGTCGCGCAGCGGCACGCTCGGCAACTTCTGGGTCGACCTGACCCGCGCGACCGTGCGGATCCTGCTGCCGCTGGCGTTCGTCGCCGCGCTGCTGCTCGTGCTCGGCGGCGTCGTGCAGAGCTTCACCGACACGACGATCACCACGCTCGCCGGGCACTCGCAGGTGCTCACCGGCGGGCCGGTCGCGAGCCAGGAGTCGATCAAGGAGCTCGGCAACAACGGCGGTGGGTTCTTCAACGCCAACTCCGCGCACCCCTTCGAGAACCCGACCGCGCTGACCAACCTCCTCCAGGTCTTCCTGATCCTGGTGCTGCCCGTCGCGCTGACCCGCACGCTCGGCACGATGCTCGGCAACCGCCGCCAGGGCCTCGCCGTGCTCTCGGTGATGGGCCTGCTCTGGTCGGTCTCGCTGGCCGTGACCACCTGGGCCGAGGTCGGCGGGCACTCCGCCGCCGCCCGGGCCGCGGGCGCCGCGATGGAGGGCAAGGAGACCCGCTTCGGCGAGTGGGCGTCGGCGCTCTTCGCGGTCGCCACCACCGGGACGTCGACGGGTGCGGTCAACGCCTCCCACGACTCGCTCACCCCGGCGGGCGGCGGCGCGGTGCTGGTCAACATGATGCTGGGCGAGGTCGTGCCCGGCGGCGTCGGCGCCGGCCTCTACGGCATCCTCGTGATGGCGATCCTGACGGTCTTCGTCGCCGGCCTGATGGTCGGGCGCACCCCCGAGCTGCTCGGCAAGAAGATCAGCGCGCGCCAGATGACGTACGTCGCCCTCTACACGCTGACCACCCCGGCGCTCGTCCTCGTCGGCACCGGCGCCGCCATCGCGCGCGGCAGCACCGCCGACGCGATGGGCAACCCGGGCGGCCACGGCTTCAGCGAGGTGCTCTACGCCTACACCTCGGCGGCCAACAACAACGGCAGCGCCTTCGGCGGGATCACGGTGACCTCCGACTTCTTCCAGCTCACCCTCGGGCTCGCGATGCTGCTCGGGCGGCTGGTGCCGATCGTGCTGGTCCTGCTGCTCGCGGGCTCGCTGGCCGCGCAGGGCAAGGTGCCCGTCACCGCCGGCACCCTCCCCACCCACACCCCCCTCTTCGTCGGGATGCTGGTCGCCGTCCTCGTGGTGATGACCGGCCTCACCTACTTCCCGGCGCTCGCCCTCGGACCGATCGCAGAGGCCCTGACATGAATCTCCTCTCCCAGGCCGGGCACCAGCTCCCCGACGCCTTCCGCAAGCTCGATCCCCGCCACCTGTGGCGCGCGCCGGTGATGTTCCTGGTGCTCCTCGGCTCGGTCGCGACCACGGTCGCCGCGGTCGGCGACCCCAGCGTCTTCACCATCTCGATCGCCGCCTGGCTCTGGCTCACGGTGCTCTTCGGCAACCTCGCCGAGGCCGTCGCCGAGGGCCGCGGCAAGGCGCAGGCCGCCTCGCTGCGCGCCACCCGCACCGACACCGTCGCCCGGCGCCTCGCCCCCGATGGCACCGAGACCGAGGTCGCGGCCACCCAGCTGAAGGTGGGCGACCGCGTGGTCGTCGAGGCCGGCGAGGTCGTCCCGGGTGACGGCGACATCGTCGAGGGCATCGCCTCGGTCGACGAGTCGGCCATCACCGGTGAGTCGGCGCCCGTCATCCGGGAGGCCGGCGGCGACCGGTCGGCGGTGACGGGCGGCACGCGCGTGCTGAGCGACCGCATCGTCGTACGCATCACGGCGGCAGCGGGCGACACCTTCCTCGACAAGATGATCGCGCTCGTCGAGGGCACCTCGCGGCGCAAGACGCCCAACGAGATCGCGCTCTCGATCCTGCTCGCCAGCCTGACCCTCGTCTTCCTGGCCGCGGTCGCGACGCTGGCGCCGATGGCGACGTACGCCGGTGCGCCGCAGGACCTCGTCGTCCTGGTCGCGCTGCTGGTCTGCCTGATCCCCACGACCATCGGCGCGCTGCTCTCCGCGATCGGCATCGCCGGCATGGACCGGCTGGTGCGGGTCAACGTGCTCGCCATGTCGGGGCGCGCGGTCGAGGCGGCCGGCGACGTCAGCACCCTGCTGCTCGACAAGACCGGCACGATCACCTACGGCAACCGGCAGGCCAGCCGCTTCGTCGCCGCCCCCGGCGTGAGCGAGGAGGAGCTGCGCGACACCGCGCGGCTCGCCAGCCTCGCCGACCAGACCCCCGAGGGGAGGTCGGTCGTCGAGCTCGCCCTCACGCAGGGGGCCGACGACCGCCTCCTCCCGGCCGGGGCGACCTTTGTCGAGTTCACCGCGCAGACCCGGATGTCCGGCGTCGACCTCGCCGACGGCACCCAGGTGCGCAAGGGCGCAGGCTCCGCCGTCGCCCAGTGGCTCGGCATCGACCAGCCCCCGGAGGTCCGGGACGTCGTCGAGGAGGTCTCCCGCGAGGGAGGTACGCCGCTGGTGATCGGCCGCACCGACGCCTCGGGGTCCGGCGCCGTGCTGGGGGTGATCCACCTGAAGGACGTGGTCAAGGACGGCATGGTCGCGCGCTTCGCCGAGCTGCGCGCGATGGGAATCCGCACGGTCATGATCACCGGCGACAACGCCCTCACGGCCCAGGCGATCGCCGCCGAGGCCGGGGTCGACGACTTCCTCGCCGAGGCGACGCCCGAGGACAAGATGGCCTACATCCGCCGCGAGCAGGAGGGCGGCCGGCTGGTCGCCATGACCGGCGACGGCACCAACGACGCCCCCGCGCTGGCCGCCGCCGACGTCGGCGTGGCGATGAACAGCGGCACCGCCGCCGCGAAGGAGGCCGGCAACATGGTCGACCTCGACTCCGACCCGACGAAGCTCATCGACGTGGTCGAGATCGGCAAGCAGCTGCTCATCACCCGCGGTGCGCTGACGACGTTCTCGATCGCCAACGACGTCGCGAAGTACTTCGCGATCATCCCGGCGATGTTCGTCACCGCCTACCCCTCGCTCGACCGGCTCAACGTGATGGGCCTGTCGTCTCCGGAGTCGGCGATCCTCTCCGCCGTCGTCTTCAACGCCCTGGTGATCGTGGCGCTGATCCCCCTCGCGCTGCGCGGCGTGCGCTTCCGCGCCGCGTCGGCGACGTCGGTGCTGCGTCGCAACATCCTCGTCTTCGGGGTCGGCGGCCTCGTGGTCCCGTTCGTCGGGATCAAGCTCGTCGACCTCATCGTCTCGACCCTCCCCGGGCTGGGTTCCTAGAAAGGCATGCCATGACCCACCTCCTCTCCGACCTCGCCCGCCAGTCGCTGGCCGCCCTGCGGCTGCTGGTCGTCATGACCGTCGTGCTCGGCGTCGGCTACCCGGCCGCGGTCTGGGCCGCCGGCCAGGTCGTCGCGGACCGTGCGGACGGCCAGCCCGTACGTCTCGACGGACACGTCGTCGGATCACGGCTGATCGGCCAGCAGTTCGACGGCGACCAGTGGTTCCACGGGCGGCCGTCGCCGAACGACTACGACACCCTCGCCTCCGCGCCCAGCAACCTCGGGCCCAGCAACCCCGACCTGCTGGCTGGGATCGAGGAGCGGCGCAGCGAGGTCGCCGCGCGTGAGGGCGTCGCACCTGCCGACGTGCCGCCCGACGCGCTGACGGCGTCCGGCTCGGGCCTCGACCCCGACATCTCGCCGGCGTACGCCCGGATCCAGGTCGCCCGGGTCGCGCGGGCCAACGGGCTGCCGGTCGCCGAGGTCGCGCGGCTGGTCACCGCCCACACCGACGGCCGGAGCCTCGGCTTCCTGGGCGAGCCGACCGTCGACGTGCTCGGGCTGAACCTCGCGATCGCGACCACCGTCGCCGACCGGGGTGGAGACTGAGCCCGTGGAGAGAGGACCGCTGCGCGTCTACCTGGGTGCGGCCCCCGGGGTGGGCAAGACCTTCGCCATGCTCGACGAGGGTCATCGCCGCCTCGAGCGCGGCACCGACCTCGTCGTGGGCTACGTCGAGACGCACGGCCGCGCACGGACCGCCCAGGCCGTCGAGGGGCTCGAGGTCGTGCCGCGGCGGCGGCTCGAGCACCGGGGCACCCAGCAGGAGGAGATGGACCTCGAGGCGATCCTCGCGCGCCGGCCCGAGGTCGTGCTGGTCGACGAGCTCGCGCACACCAACCTCCCCGGCGGCATGGCCGACCACGACAAGCGGTGGCAGGACGTCGAGGTGCTGCGCGACGCGGGCATCGAGGTGGTCACGACGGTGAACATCCAGCACCTCGAGTCGCTCAACGACGTGACCGAGCAGGTCACCGGCGTCCGGCAGCGCGAGACCGTGCCCGACCACGTGGTGCGCTCGGCCGACCAGATCGAGCTGGTCGACATGAGCCCGCAGTCGCTGCGGCGCCGGATGGCGCACGGCAACGTCTACGCCGCCGACAAGATCGACGCGGCCCTCTCGCGCTACTTCCGCGAGGGCAACCTCACCGCGCTCCGCGAGCTGGCGCTGCTCTGGCTGGCCGACCGTGTCGACGAGGGCCTCGAGCGCTATCGCGAGCAGCACGACATCGAGGCCACGTGGGCCACACGCGAGCGCATCGTCGTGCCCGTCAGCGGTGGGGCGGAGTCCTCGACCCTGATGCGGCGCGCGGCGCGGATCGCCAGCCGTCGGTCGGGCGGCGAGTGGCAGGCGCTGTACGTCACCCGGCAGGACGGGCTGCGCGGCATCGCGCCCGACGACCTGACCGCGCTCGCCGCGAAGGCCGAGGAGCTCGGCGGCAGCTTCCACACCGTCGTCGGCGACGACCCGGCCGACGCGGTGCTCGCCTTCGCCCGCGCGGAGAACGCCACCCAGGTCGTCATCGGCGCCAGCCGGCGCAGCCGCGTCTCGACCGTGCTGCGCCCCGGTGTGGGGGAGCGGGTCGTCGCCGGGTCGGGCGACATCGACGTGCACATCGTGTCCCACGACTACGCCCGGTCCTCCGAGCGCCGACCCGAGGTCGACAACCTCGGTGCCCGGCGTCGGGTCGCCGGGCTCGTCTTCGGCCTCGTGGTGCCGGCGGCACTGACCGCGGCGCTCGACGCCACGAAGGACCTCCACGGCCTGCCGATCGAGGCGATGTCGCTGATGCTGGTCGTGGTCGCGACCGCACTGGTCGGCGGACTCGCGCCGGCGGTGCTGTCGGCGCTGGTGAGCGCGGTGCTGCTCAACTACTTCTTCACCCCGCCGATCCACACGCTGACCGTCGCCGAGCCGGAGAACGTCGTCACGATCGCGATCTTCGTCGCCGTCGGCATCGCGGTCGCGACGGTCGTCGACAACGCTGCGCGCCGGACGGCCGAGGCGCGCGCCGCCCGGCGGGAGGCCGACGCGCTGACGGTGCTGGCCCACAGCCTGTTGACCTCCAGCGACGACCTTCCCGGGTTGCTGGCGTCGGCCTGCCGGCTCTTCGACGCCGACGGCGCCGCGGTGCTGCGCGGCTCGTCGGACGGGGACGTCGTCGTGGCGAGCTGCGGCTCCCCGCCGGCGTCGGTCGAGCGGGCCGACATGGCCGCGGCGATCGACGACCGCTCGACGCTCGTGCTGACCGGCGCCACCCTGCCGGCTCACCAGCGGGGCCTGCTCAACGCCTACGCCGCCTACGCCAAGGTGATGGAGGAACGCCGGCGCGCCACCTCCGCCGAGGTCGAGCGGCTCCGGCTGGTCGACGTCGACCGCACCCGCACCGCCCTGCTGCAGGCGGTCTCCCACGACCTCCGCAACCCGCTGGCCGCGGTCAAGGTGTCGGTCGACAGCCTGCGCAGCACCGATGTCGTCTTCTCCGACGAGGACCGCGACGCGCTGCTGGCGACGATCGAGGAGTCGACCGACCGGCTGACGGCGCTGGTGACCAACCTGCTCGACATGAGCCGGATCAGCACCGGGTCGGTCAGCGTCGTGCTGCGCGAGGTCGGGCTGGCCGACGCCGTGCGCACCAGCATCGCGCCGCTCGACGGCGGCTCGCGCATCGAGGTCGACGTGGATCCCTCGCTCTCCGTGATGGCCGACGCGGGGCTGCTCGACCGGGTGCTGGCCAACATCTGCGAGAACGCCCTCAAGTACACCCCCGCCTCGGCCGGCGTCCGCGTGGACGCGGTCGCCGCCGGCCAGCGGGTCGTCGTACGTCTCGCGGACTCGGGACCCGGCGTGGCCGACCAGGACCGGGACCGGTTGTTCGCGCCGTTCCAGCGGTTCGGCGACGTGCCGCAGCAGGACGGCGTCGGGCTCGGCCTGGCCGTCGCGCGCGGGTTGACCGAGGCGATGGGTGGCACGATCGCGACCGAGGAGACGCCCGGTGGCGGGCTCACGTTCGTGCTGGAGCTGGAGGCGGTCTCGTGACCTTCGTCCTGGTGGTCGACGACGACCCCGCGATGCGACGCACGCTGTCGATCAACCTCCGTGCCCGCGACTACGACGTGGAGACCGCCGGCGACGGACGCTCCGCGCTGCAGGTGGTCGACGAGCGGATGCCCGACGTGGTGCTGCTCGACCTCGGCCTGCCCGACCTCGACGGGATCGCGGTGCTGACCCAGCTGCGGTCGTTCACCGAGGTCCCGGTGATCGTGGTGTCGGCGCGCACCGAGTCCGACGACAAGGTCGAGGCGCTCGACCTCGGCGCCGACGACTACATCACCAAGCCGTTCTCGATCGAGGAGCTGCTCGCCCGGATCCGGGTCACCACCCGGCGCGCCGGTCGCGAGGAGCCCGACCTCGTCGTCGAGGCCGACGGCCTGCGGCTCGACCTCACCGACTCGCGGGCCTGGCGCGACGGGGTGGAGGTGCACCTGACGCCGACCGAGTGGCGGATCGTCGACGTCCTCGCGCGTCGCCGCGGCCGCCTGGTCCGCCAGGCCGAGCTGCTGCGCGAGGTGTGGGGTCCGGCGTACGACACCCAGACGAACTACCTCCGGGTCCACATGGCCGGCATCCGGCGCAAGCTCGAGCGCGACCCCGGGCGTCCGGTGCTGTTCCTGACCGAGCCCGGGATGGGCTACCGCTTCGCCGCCGGCTGACGCGCGCGGCTCGCCCGGCCGGCCGCCACCTCGGACCTGAGGGTGGCGGCGTACGACATCCCGCGGCCTCGTTCCGATGTCGTGCGCCGCCAGGGTCGGGGTGGGCAGTGTCGTACGCCGCCAGGGTCGGGGTGGGCAGTGTCGTACGCCGCCAGGGTCGGGCCAGGCGCGACCGCGAGGCGTCAGCGCGGGACGCGGACCAGCAGCCGCCCGTGGATGCACTCCATCCAGAGCTCGCGCCCCTCGCCGATGGAGTCGCCGTCGAGCTGGCGCGGGGTGTCGGAGGTGGCCTTGATCCGGACCCGGGAGCCCGTGCGCCGGTCGATGAGCTCGTCGGTCGCCGAGCTCTTGCGGAGCACCCGGACCGCGAGCGGGATCCAGGACAGGAACTGGCGCGGGTGGAGGATCACCACGTCGAGCACGCCGTCGTCGATCGCGGCGTCGGGCAGCAGCGGCATGCCGGCCTGGAGGAAGCCGACGTTGCCGACGACGACCGTGCGGGCCCGGTGGACGGTGGGCTCCTGGTCGTCGATCTGGATCTCGATCCGCACCGCCGGGAACATCAGCGACCGCAGCGCCGAGACGACGTAGGCGACCCAGCCGATCTTCTTCTTGATGTCCTCGTTGACGCCCTCCATGATCGCGGCGTCGAAGCCCATGCCCGCCATCACCATGAAGTGGGTGTCCTCGATGCCGTCGCCGCCGACCTCGACGAGGTCGATCGCGCGGTCCTGGCCGTTGAGGGCGACGTCGATGGCCGAGCGCAGGTAGAGCGGGATGTCGAGGTTGCGGGCCAGGAGGTTGCCGGTGCCGGCGGGGATGATGCCGACCGGGATGCCGGTGCCGGCGAGCTCGGCGCAGACCTCGCGCACGGTGCCGTCCCCGCCGCAGACCATCACCAGGTCGGCGCCCGAGACGGCGGCCTGCTCGGCCATGCCGGTCCCCGGGTCCTCTACCGTCGTGTACTGCCAGGTCGGCTCGGACCAGCCCGACTCCTTGGCCATCGCGCCGACGATCGAGCGGAACTGTCCGACGTCCTCGACCTTGACCGGGTTGAGGATCACCGCCAGGCGGCGCTCGGAGGCGTACACCTCCGGCAGCGGGTCGGCCTTGGCCGCCGTCGAGCGCGGTCGCGGGTCGATGAAGGCGAGGGCCACGAAGAAGAGGGTCAGCGCGAGCAGGGTGCCGCCGATGACGTCCGTGGGGTAGTGCCGCCCGAGCAGGAGCCGGTCGAAGCACACGAGCAGCCACCAGGCCACCACCAGCGTGATGCCGAGCCGGCGCAGGCTGGCGCGGCGCACGAAGAGCACCAGCAGCATGACCAGCACCGCGGAGTACGCCGCCACGGCCGAGGCGTGGCCGGACGGGAAGCTGTAGTTCTCGTGCAGGCCCAGGGTGTCCTGCCAGCTCGGCCGGTCGCGCCCCAGCCACAGCTTGGTGCCCGACGTGGCCAAGGCGGTCGAGCTCATCACGACGACGGTGAGCAGCGCCGCCCAGCGGTGCCGGCGTACGAGCAGCACGAGGGCGAGCAGGACGGTGAGGACCGTCATCCCGATGGTCCCGAAGGCGACCTCGATGACCCGCAGCGCGTCGATGAGCACGGAGTAGTCCTCCGACCACTCCCGCAGGGACTTGCCCTCGGTGTCGAGGGCCTGGAGCGGCGCCCGCTCGCGGGTGACCAGGATCGCGAGCACGCCGAACAGCACGAAGGCGATGGCAGCCCAGGTGAGGCAGCGGTTCCGAGAGGCGGGGGTCACCTGCGAAGTATGCCCAAAGGCGGTTCCTTCTCCCCATCTCCCGGCCGATAGCCTCTGTGCATGATCGACCCTCGCCTGCTCCGTGACGACCCCGACCGCGTGCGTGCCGCCCAGGCCAAGCGCGGGCTGTCCGACGACGTGGTGGACCGGGCGCTGGCGGCGGACTCCGCGCGCCGGCAGGCGATCGCCGACTTCGAGGCCAAGCGGGCCGAGCAGAAGGCCAGCGGTGCCCGGGTCGCCAAGGCACAGGGCGAGGAGAAGCAGGCCCTGCTCGCGCAGGTCAAGGAGCTCGCCGCCGGGGTGAAGGAGGCCGAGGCCGCGCGCAACGCCGCCGAGGCCGAGTGGGACGAGGCGATCCGGGCGATCCCCAACCCGGCCGCCGACGAGGCACCCGCCGGTGGCGAGGACGACTTCGTCGTGCTGGAGACCATCGGCACCAAGCCGGAGTTCGACTTCGAGCCGCGCGACCACGTCGAGCTCGGTGCGATGCTCGGTGCCTTCGACCTCGAGCGCGGCGCCAAGGTGAGTGGCTCGCGCTTCTACTTCTACACCGGCATCGGCGCCCGGCTGCACCGCGCGCTGGTCAACATGGCCATGGACATGGCCCACGCCAACGGCTTCACCGAGGTCGTCGCGCCCGCCCTGGTGAAGAGCCGGGCGATGGAGGGCACCGGGTTCCTCGGCCAGGCCGCCGACGACGTCTACCGGATCGAGGGCCAGGACCTCTACCTCGTCGGCACCTCGGAGGTGCCCCTCGCGGCCTACCACTCCGACGAGATCCTCGACGGCGCCCAGCTGCCGCTGCGCTACGCCGCCTTCAGCTCGTGCTTCCGCAAGGAGGCCGGCTCGCACGGCAAGGACACCCGCGGCATCTTCCGGGTGCACTGGTTCGACAAGGTCGAGATGTTCGTCTACACGACCGTCGAGGAGTCCTACGCCGAGCACCAGCGCCTGCTGGCCTGGGAGAAGGAGTTCATGGACGCCCTCGAGCTGCACTACCGCGTGATCGACGTCGCCGCCGGCGACCTCGGCACCTCGGCGCAGCGCAAGTTCGACTGCGAGGCCTGGATCGCCTCGCAGGGCCGCTTCCGCGAGCTGACCTCGACGTCCAACTGCACCGACTTCCAGAGCCGTCGCCTCGACATCCGCACCCGCGGCGAGTCGGGCACGGTCAACGTCGCCACCCTCAACGGCACGCTCTGCTCGACCAACCGGCCGATGATCGCGCTGCTCGAGACCCACCAGAACGAGGACGGCTCGGTCACCGTGCCCCAGGCACTGCGGCCCTACCTCGGTGGCCTCGAGCTCATCAAGCCGCTCGCATGACGGACTGGACACCGAAGGTGGTCGCGCTCGACATCGACGGCACCCTGCTCAAGTGGGTCGACGGCCAGACCGAGGACTACGAGACCATCACCGCGCCGGTCTACGACGCGATCCACCGCGCGCTCGACGCCGGCGCGCACATCGTGCTCTCCAGCGGTCGCTCGCCGCACGGCATGACCCGCATCGCCGACCTGCTGGACCTCCCGCGCGAGGAGGCCGACCGGCTCTGGATCGTCGCCTCCAACGGCGCGGTGGTCTTCCGCTACCCGCCGATCGACGTCGTCCACGAGGAGACCTTCGACGCCGCTCCCGCCGTCGCCGCCGTGCTGGAGCACCACCCCCGCGCGCTCGTCGCGGTGGAGGAGCGGGGCGTCGGCGGCTACCGGGTCAACCGCGTCTTCCCCGAGGGCGAGCTCTCCGGCGAGCAGCTGATCACCGAGGTCGACGACATCGTCGGCCAGCCGGTCAGCCGGGTCATCATCCGCGATCCCGAGGCCACCGCAGACGACTTCATCGAGCTCGCCTCGCGGCTGGGCCTCCACGGCACCGACTACGTCGTCGGCTGGACAGCGTGGATGGACCTCTCCCCGGTCGGGGTGTCGAAGGCCTCCGGCCTCCAGCACGTCTGCGACGCGATCGGCGGCCTCACCGCGGCCGACGTGCTCGCGATCGGCGACGGCCGCAACGACATCGAGATGCTCCAGTGGGCCGGTCGCGGGGTGGCCATGGGCCAGGCCGTCGACGAGGTGAAGGCGGCCGCGGACTTCGTGACCGACTCCGTCGTCGACGAGGGCGCCGCCATCGAGATGTCGCGGTGGTTCCCGCCTGATGCCTGACGAGCCGCGCCTCGTCGCGACCGACCTCGACGGCACCCTGCTCGACTCCGGGGGCCGGGTCTCCGAGCGCACCCGCGCCGTGCTCGACGAGCTCGACGCGCGCGGCGTGCCCGTCGTCTTCACCACCGGGCGCCCGATCCGCTGGATGGTCGACCTCTGGGACGCCGTCGGCGGCCACGGGCTGGCGATCTGCAGCAACGGCGGCGTCGTGTACGACGTCGCGGCGCAGCAGGTGCGCGACTACAGCGCGGTGCCGCGCGAGGTCGGCATGCAGGTCGCCGAGCGGGTGCGTGCTGCGATCCCGGGCACCACCTTCGCCGTCGAGCACACCTCGGGCTGGGCGAGCGAGACCGCCTTCCCGCGACACCCGGACGACCAGGAGTCGGTCCAGGGACGGTGGGAGTCGATCTGGGCCGACGACGTCGTCAAGGTGCTCGCGGTCCACCCCGACCTCGACGCGGAGAACTTCTGGAAGCGCGTCGACGACGCCGTCGGAGACCTCGTCACCACCACCTGGTCCTCGACGTTCGCCCTCGTCGAGATCAGCGCCGCAGGCGTCACGAAGGCCACGACGCTGGCCACCGTCGCCGCCGAGATGGGGCTCGGGCCCGAGCACGTCGTCGCCTTCGGCGACATGCCCAACGACCTCCCGATGCTCGAGTGGGCTGGCGCGTCCTACGCGATGGCCAACGCGCACCCGTCGGTGCGCGACCTCGCCGACCACGTCGCGCCGGCCAACGACGAGGACGGCGTCGCGGTCGTGCTGAGCGAGCTGTTCGACCTCGCGTCGCTAGGCTGATCGCCATGTCCCGTGCCGTGATCCGTTCCCTGGGCGCCGCCGCCGCGCTGCTGCTGGCGTGCCTGGGACTCGTGCTCACGGTCAGCACCCCGGCCAGCGCCGCGTGCTCCTGCAAGCAGGGCCAGCTCGAGCAGCAGGTCAACCGGGCCGACGCCGTCTTCATCGGCACCATCGACAAGGTCGCCACCGAGGGCAACGACACGACGTACGACGTCACGGCCTCGCGTGCCTACGCCGGCACCCCGGCGCGCTCGACCCAGGTCGTGTCCACCTCCACCGGCGGCCGCAACGACTGCGGTCTTGGGGGGCTCACGGTCGGCACGACCTACGTGTTCCTCGCGACCGGCGCCGAGGCGCCCTACGTCACCGACCGATGCAGCGGCACGAGCCTGGCCAACCCCAACCGGATCGGCAAGGTCGAGGCGCTGCTCGGCGAGGGCACGTCGGTGGACCCGCCACCGCCGCCGACCGCCGTGCTGACCAAGGTCGAGGAGTCGCCGCCGGCCGGCCTGGCGCGCACCGCCGCCCCCGGGGCGGCCGCCGCGATCATCGGCCTGCTCGGCCTCGTCGTCGTGCGCCGCCTCGCGCGCCGCTGACCAGGACCCGTCCAGCAGCCTCCTAGAGGTACATACCGCCCGAGGGTCCGCCGGATCCCTCCGACGCCTCGCCTCCGGGCATCGTGGGCATGCCGGTCGGCTGGTGCTGCGGCTCGCCGCCGCCCTGACCCATCGGCAAGGCGCGGCGCATCTGCTCGAGCTGGGCGCGCGAGGCGACCTGCTGGGCGTAGATCGCGGTCTGGATGCCGTGGAAGAGACCCTCGAGCCAACCCACGAGCTGGGCCTGGGCGATGCGCAGCTCGCCCTCGGACGGTGTGCCGTCCTCGGTGAACGGCAGCGACAGGCGCTCGAGCTCCTCGACGAGCTCCGGCGCGAGGCCGGACTCGAGCTCCTTGATGGAGGCGGCGTGGATCTCCTTCAGGCGCTGGCGGCTGGCCTCGTCGAGGGGCGCCGCCTTCACCTCCTCGAGCAGCTGGCGGATCATGCTGCCGATCCGCATCACCTTCGCCGGCTGCTCGACCAGCTCGGTGATGTGGCGCTCGCCCCCGCCGTCCCCGTCGCCGTCCTCGGCGTCGCCGCCGTCGGAGGAGACCTGGGTCATCGCCGGGAGCGCGCTCGCCGGGATCGTGCCGATCGGCTGACCGTCGGGTCCGACGACCACGACCATGTCCTCGCTCGCTCCGGCGGACTCGGGCTGCTGCTCAGTCATGCCACGACCCTAGCCGGACCCCACAGGCCGATCAGAGCGTGAGGACGAACTTCCCCGCGTGGCCGCCGGTCTCCATCAGCTCGTGGGCCCGGGCGACGTCCTCGAGCGGCATCGTCGCCTCGACGATCGGTCGGACCTTGCCCGAGGCCACGAGCGGCCAGACGTTCTCGACCACGCCGCAGCAGATCGCGGTCTTCTCGGCGAGCGGCCGGGCACGCAGCGAGGTCGCGGTGACCGAGGCCCGCTTGCGGAGCAGCGCGTTGATGTCGAGCTCGCCCGTGGCGCCGCCCTGCATGCCGATGATGACCAGGCGCCCGCCCGTGGCGAGGGCCGAGACGTTGCGACCGAGGTACTTCGCGCCCATGTTGTCGAGGATGACGTCGGCGCCGCCAGCCTTCTCCAGCACCTCGACGAAGTCCTCGTCGCGGTAGTTGATCGCGTGCGCGGCACCGAGCGATCGGCAGAGCTCGAGCTTCTCCGGCGAGCCGGCGGTGGTGAACACCTCGGCACCCAGCGCCGAGGCGAGCTGGATCGCCATCGTGCCGATGCCGCCGGCACCTCCGTGGACGAGCAGGCGCTCGCCCTTCTGCAGGTGGGCGGTCATGAAGACGTTGGACCACACCGTCGCCGCGACCTCGGGCAGGCCGGCCGCCTCGACGAGGGAGAGGCCGGCCGGCACGGGCATGACCTGCCCGACCGGCACCGCCACGCGGGCGGCGTTGCCGCCGCCGGCGAGCAGCGCGCACACCTCGTCACCGACCTTCCAGCCCTCGACGCCCTCGCCGAGCTCGGCGATCCGGCCGCTGCACTCGAGGCCGATGACCTCCGAGGCGCCGGGGGGCGGCGGGTAGACGCCCTTGCGCTGCAGGGTGTCGGCGCGGTTGACCGCGGTCGCGACGACGTCCAGCAACACCTCGCCGGCACCGGGCCGCGGCTCCTCGACCTCGCCGACGGACAGGACCTCAGGGCCACCGGCGCCGGTGGTCACGACAGCACGCAAGGGATCAGTCCTCGTAGAGATCGTCGGAGTGGTCGACCGTCGAGTCGTCCGGGACCTCATCGTCCACGTCGTCGGGATCGGCCGCGTCGGCGGGGCGGTCCCAGCCCTCTGCGAGCCGCTGTGCCTTGGCGGCCAGCCGCTCGACGGTCTCGGGGCTCGCGTCGCCCGCGCCGGCCGCGAAGCCCAGCAGGTACGCCGTGATGGGCGCCGCGGTCTTCTGCACGTTCTGGGCGGCGATGCGCGCCAGGTCGAGCACGAGCCCCTCGTCGAGCTCGGTCTCGACGTCGAGCACGTCGCTCAGCTCATCGATCCAGTCGTGGAGGTTCACGATCCCAATCTCTCGCACCGCCGGGGTCGCGGCAAGGGAGTCGGGTCGATCCGGGCGTGTCCGGAACCTTGGACGCACCTGCGACGGCACCAGCGTCAGGACGGGGGCGGACGGAGGTCGCGCAGGTCGTCCCAGGAGTCGACGTCGACCGCCTCGTCGCCGTCCGTCGGCACCTCCGCGAGGTCCAGCGGGGCGAGCAGCCGGCGCAACGACATGCCGTGCTGCTCCTCCGGCCCGGGTCGTACGTCGGCCAGGCGGGCCGTGTCGATCACCCCGGCGAGCTGTCGCCGGCCGTCGCCGTCGTGGAGGAACGCGCCGTCCCGGCCGGGCGCCGCCTCGCGCAGCCGCCGCATCGTCGTCGCCGTGACGCGCGGCATGTCGACCGCCAGCACGCCCAGGAGCCGGGGCCGGCGCGGCAGCGCGTCGAGGCCGGCCAGCAGGCCGGCGACCGGTCCGCCGCGGGGCGGGTCCTCGCACGCGAAGGTCACCGGCCGGTCGGTCGACACGCGGGTCGGCGCGACCACCACGACATCGTCGGCGTCGAGGAACGCCTCGATCGCGTGGGCGAGCAGGGTGCGGCCGTCGAGCTCGACGCTCGCCTTGTCGACCCCGTCCATCCGCACGGCGGTGCCGCCGGCGAGGACGACGCCGCTGAAGTCCATGCGGGCATCCTCGCAGGCCGTCCTAGTCTGAACCCCATGACCGATCACCTGCGCGTGCGCGTCCACCAGTGGGCGAGCGGGCTCGACCCGGCCGACAACCGCGTCCGCCTGGCGCAGGGCGTCGCGCCCGGTGCGGACCTGGTCGTGCTCCCCGAGGCCTTCGCCCGCGACTTCGGTGCCGCCGGCTCCGACGTGAGCGCGTACGCCGAGCCGCTCGACGGGCCGTTCGCCCACGAGGTCGCCCGCGTCGCCGACGCGGCCTCGTGCACCGTGGTGGCCGGGATGTTCGAGACGGCCGAGGACCCCGGTCGCCCCTACAACACCCTCGTCGCGCGCGGGGGTGCGTCGGCGTCGTACCGCAAGATCCACCTCTACGACTCCTTCGGCTACCGCGAGTCAGACCGGCTCACCGGAGGTGCGCTCGACCCGGTCGTGATCGAGGTCGCGGGCTGGCAGGTGGGCCTGATGACCTGCTACGACCTGCGGTTCCCCGAGCTGGCCCGCCGGCTCGTCGACGCGGGCGCCGAGGTCATCGTCGTGCCGGCCGCGTGGCTGCCCGGCGAACGCAAGGTCGAGCACTGGCGCACGCTCCTGGCCGCCCGCGCGATCGAGAACACCTGCTTCGTGGTCGGCGCCGGGCAGCCGGAACCGCGCTACAGCGGCCACTCCGCGGTCCTCGGTCCGCTCGGTGACACCCTCGCCGCCGCCGCCGGCGAGGAGGAGACGCTGGAGGTCGTCCTCGACCGCGAGGAGCTCGCGGCGGCCCGCCGCACCAACCCGTCCCTGGCCAACCGCCGGCTGTAACCTCCTCCGTCGTGTCTTCCCCCACCTCCAGCAGCCCGCGCGGGTCCGCGCGCGGCAAGCGGGCTGCCGACCGGCCGCCGTCGCGGCTGCGGCGTGGGCGCAGGTCGGTCGCGGTCGAGCCGCCGCCGACGCCACCGACCCTCCCGGTCGCTCCCGTCGTGGAGGATCCTCCGTTCCCCGGGCCGGGGCGCCGGATGCTGGCGACCTGGTTCGGCGTGCTCGCCCTCGGGTGCGCCGTCCTCGCCTGGTCGGCCGTCAACGGCATCTGGCACCACAACCAGACCCTGCGGGCGATCGGGGCCGGCCCGGAGTGGATCGACGGCGTCGGCTCGGTCCTGGTGGTCACCGCGCTGGCGTGGTTCCTCGGCACCCGCACGGCCGGTCGCCCCCTCATCTCGGCGGGCCTCGCCTTCGTCCTCGGCGTCGCGAGCCTCCTCGTCGGTGGCCGGGTGCTGCCGACCGGTGCCGCGGTGATGACCTGCGTCATCGGCAGCGTGTACGCCGTGATGGTGACCGTGCCGGCCGTGACGTGGCTGCGCTCGGTCCGCGAGGTGCTCGTGTCGACGGTCGTCGCCGGGATCACCGCGTTCGCAGCCGTGGGCTTCGAGCCGACCGTCGCCACCGAGCGCTTCGACCTCGCAGCCCTCTTCCTCGCGCTCGGCCTGGTCTTCACCATCGTCTACCGACTCGGCGCCGGACTGCACGGACTCGGCAGGCGCGGGCTGATCGTCGTCGCGATCGGCATCGCCGTGCTGGTCCTGACGCTGGCGTACGCCGAGCTGCTGCGCCGCTACGGCGCCCAGTCCTTCGTCTCCTCGATCCTCGACTTCACCGACTGGACCACCGACCGCATCGGCGCCTTCCCGCGGCCGCTCGTCGTGCTCCTGGGCATCCCGGCGCTCGTGTGGGGCACCCACGTCCGCGCCCGCCGGCGCCAGGGGTGGTGGGTGTGCGCGTTCGGCGTCGCGGCCACGGTGCCGCTGGCCACGGGCCTCGTGTCGCCGGACAGCTCCTACGCCGACGCCGGCCTGCGGGCGGCGTACTCCCTCGTCCTCGGTGTGCTGCTCGGCTACCTGATCATCCGCGCCGACCTGGCGCTGACCGGGACCAAGGGTCGCGGCGGACGCCGCGCCGAGGAGGCCGGGCCGCACCGGCCGGAGCCGCGCCGGTTCGCCGAGCTGTGAGGTCCGATCCCTGCATACGGCGCGGTAACCGCTAACGTCGGCGGCATGGCCCGTCCCACCTCCCTCGAGATCGTGTCCGAGCTGGTCGCCAACGTGCTGGTGATCGAGGTCGCGGAGGGCGACCGCGTCGAGGCCGGTGACACCGTGGTGCTGCTGGAGTCGATGAAGATGGAGATCCCGATGCTCGCCGAGCGCGCGGGCACCGTCACCGCCATCAAGGTGACGGTCGGCGACGTCGTGCAGGACGGCGACGTCCTCGTCGTCCTCGACTGATCCTCGCTGCCGACTCCTCGGAGCCCTAGGCTCCTGCCATGAGCCCCGCGCGCGCCCGGACCGTGCACCTCGTCGTCGCCGTCCTCGCCTGGGGAGCGGTGCTCTTCCAGCTCGTCCTGGTGCTCCGGGGCTCGGACGTGCTGCTCGAGGACGACCCGCCCGGCATGGGGGAGCGCATCTATCGCTTCTTCGCCTACTTCACGATCCAGAGCAACCTGCTGGTCGCGATCCCCTCCACGGTCCTGGCCCGCGACCCGCTCGCCGACCGGCCCTGGTGGCGGGTGGCACGGCTGGCCGGCCTCGTCGGCATCACCGTCACCGGGCTGGTGCACTTCTTCCTGCTCCGTCCGCTGCTCCACCTCGACGGTGCCGACTGGCTCGCCGACAAGTGGCTGCACATGGTCGTCCCGGTCGTGGCCGTCGCCGCCTGGGCCTGGGTCGGACCCCGGCCGAGGGCCAGCGTGCGGGACGCGGCGTACGCCATCGTCTGGCCCATCGCGTGGACGGCGTGGACGCTGGTCTTCGCCGAGATCGACGGGTGGGTGCCCTATCCGTTCATGGACGCCGACAAGGACGGCTGGGGCCCGGTCCTCGTCGCGTGCGGCGGGATCACGCTGCTGTTCGTCGGCTTCTTCGCGCTCTACGTGTGGCTCGACCGCACGCTGTCGCCGACGCCGCCCTCGGCCGAGGCTTGAGCCGCGCCGTCGCGGGCGCGCGGGGCCGGGGCTAGTGTCGAGGGATGGAATTCCGATACCTCGGCGACAGCGGACTCAAGATCTCCGAGATCACCTACGGCAACTGGCTCACCCACGGCTCCCAGGTCGAGAACGACGTCGCCACGCAGTGCGTGCGCGCCGCGCTCGACGAGGGCATCTCGACCTTCGACACGGCTGACGTCTACGCCAACACCGCGGCCGAGACGGTGCTCGGCGAGGCGTTGAAGGGCGAGCGGCGCGAGTCGCTGGAGATCTTCACCAAGGTCTACTGGCCGACCGGCCCGAAGGGCAAGAACGACGTCGGCCTGTCCCGCAAGCACATCATGGAGGGGATCAACGGCTCCCTCGAGCGCCTGCAGACCGACTACGTCGACCTCTACCAGGCCCACCGCTTCGACACCGAGACCCCGCTCGAGGAGACGATGCAGGCCTTCGCCGACGTCGTGCGCCAGGGCAAGGCGCTCTACATCGGCGTCAGCGAGTGGACCGCCGACCAGATCCGCGCCGGCGTCGAGCTGTCCAAGGAGCTCGGCTTCCAGCTGATCTCGAGCCAGCCGCAGTACTCCATGCTCTGGCGCGTCATCGAGGACGAGGTCGTGCCGGCCTCGCGGGAGCTCGGTGTCTCGCAGATCGTGTGGAGCCCGATCGCGCAGGGCGTGCTCACCGGCAAGTACAAGCCCGGGGCAGAGCCGCCGGCCGGCTCGCGCGCGACCGACACCAAGGGCGGCGCCGACATGATCTCGCGCTGGATGAAGGACGACGTCCTCACCGCGGTGCAGGACCTCGAGCCGATCGCCTCCGACCTCGGGCTGAGCATGGCCCAGCTCGCCGTCGCCTGGGTGCTCCAGAACGACAACGTGGCCGCCGCCCTCGTCGGTGCCTCGCGCCCTGAGCAGGTCGCCGACAACGTCAAGGCCGCCGGCGTACGCCTCGACGCCGACGTGATGAAGCGCATCGACGACGCCATCGGCTCGGTCGTGGTCCGCGACCCGAAGCTGACCGCGGAGAACTCGCCGAAGTCCCGCCCGGTCTGACCCGCGCCGCCGCGGTCGTGGCGCCGGGCCTGCGGTCTGGAGGCAACGACCGTCGCCCGCGCCGGACACGTGTCCGCGAAGTTGCCCTGAGTCGGACCGATCGGGGGCGACATCTCGGACACGTGTGCGTCCGGGCGGGAGTACGACGGCTCCGGACGGCGGCGGTCAGGCGACCCGCGTGATCCGGTAGCGCACGAACGCCGGCACGAGGAGCGCGGCGAGGACTGTGAAGACCACCACGAGCACGCCGCCACCCGCCGCGGCGACCGCGGCACCGGTGGCTGCCGCGGTCGCACCGTGGGCCACGTCGGCGATGCGGGGTCCGCCGGCGACCACGACGATGAAGATGCCCTGCAGGCGCCCGCGGACCGAGTCGTCGGCGGCGGCCTGGAGCATCGACATCCGGAAGGCCGCTGAGGCCATGTCGGCCGCGCCCCCGATCGCGAGCATGAGGACCGCGACGGTGAGCATGGCGGCCGGGGCGAGCGAGGCGAACATCGCCGAGACGCCGAAGCCGACCATCGCCACGCCCCACACGACGATCGAGATGATGACCGCGAGGCCCTGGCGCTCGACCCGCGAGACCCAGCCCGACAGCACGCCGCCGACGACCGCGCCGGCCGGGATGGCGGCGAAGAGCAGGGCGAAGGCCAGCCCGCCCTCGCTCGGTCCGCCGAAGTCGACGTGCGCCATCTCGGGGAACAGCGCCCGCGGCATGCCGAAGACCATGGCGATCAGGTCGACGACGAAGGACATCATCAGCACCGGCTGGGTGCGCAGGTAGCGGAACCCGTCGATCACCGCCGACAGCCCGGGTGTCACGGTCGCCCCGATGACCGGCAGCGCGGGGAGGCCGACCACCGCGCCGAGGGTGGCGAAGAGCGTGATCGTGTCGAGCAGGTAGAGCCACGAGAAGCCGATCAGCGGGATCAGCGCGCCGCCGACGAGGGGGCCCGCGATACCACCGGCCTGCATCACGGTCATGTTGAGCGAGTTGGCCGCGGGCAGCAGCTCCTTGTCGAGCAGCCTCGGGAGCAGGGCCGAGCGCGTCGGCTGGTTGACCGCGAAGAACGCCTGCTGCACCGCGAACAGCGACAGCAGCAGCCACACGTCCTCCGCGCCGAGCGCGGCCTGGGCCCAGAAGCACGCGCTGGTCACGATCAGCCCGGTCGTGGTGATCATCAGCAGCGTGCGCCGGTCGAAGACGTCGGCCAGCGCGCCGCCCCACAGACCGAAGACGACCAGCGGGATCAGCCCGAAGACACCGGTCAACCCGACGTACGCCGACGAGCCGGTCATCGCATAGATCTGCGCGGGCACCGCCACGACGGTCAGTTGGGCTCCGATGACCGTGACGATGTTGGCCAGCCACAGCCGCTTGAAGTGCGGGTTGGCGAGCGGCCGGGTGTCCGCCAGCAGTCGCCTGTCCACCTTCGCAGGCTAGGCGACCCGCAGGCGGGGCCGGGTGGGTGGTCCACGATGACCTAGCATCGTCGGGTGGCGATGAAGCAGGAGACCGACGGCCTGACCGCCGAGGCCGCCCTCTTCCACGCGCTGTCGGATCCCTCGAGGCTGCTGATCGTGCGCCACCTCGTCCTCGGTGAGCACCGCGTCGTCGACCTCACCGCCCACCTCGGTCTGGCGCAGAGCACCGTCTCCAAGCACCTCGCGTGCCTCAAGGACTGCGGCCTGGTCACCTCGCGTCCGGAGGGGCGGGCGTCGATGTGGTCGCTCAACCACAGCGACGAGCTGCTCGAGGTCCTCGGCACCGCGGAGCGCCTGCTCGACCTCACGGCCGTCAGCCCCGGGCACCACTACGAGGACCACCACGGCTGAGGGAGCGGACGGCGCGCCTCAGAGCAGGGTCGACCAGTAGTCCCAGAACCGCTCGAGGATCAGCAGCACCACGACCATGTAGGCGAGCACCAGCAGCGGTGCGTGCCAGTCGCGCAGCACTGCCGCCGGTCGCCCGGCCGCGCCTTTGCCGAGGACGCCCGCCGAGACGTTGCGGAGCGTGACGTAGAGGAACATCGGGATCACCACGACCCACACGACCATGCAGTAGGGGCAGAGCGCGCCGATCCGGTAGAGGCTCTGGAAGACCAGCCACGAGATGAAGACCATCGCGACGGTGACGCCGACTTGGAGCCCGGCCCAGTACCACCGGGCGAGCCGCGCGCCGCCGAGCAGCGCCATGCCCGTCGCGATGACGACGGGGAACGACGCGACGCCGATGATCGGGTTGGGGAAGCCGAGCAGCGAGGCCTGTGCGGACTCCATCACGTTGCCGCAGCTGAGCACCGGGTTGATGCTGCAGCTGGGCACGTACGAGCTGTCCTCGAAGAGCCGCAGCCGCTCGAGCAGCAGCACGAAGGCTGCCACGAAGGCGATCAGACCGCCGACGACGAGGCCCCAGGCGAGGCGGCGGTCGTCGGTCACCGGCTCCGGGTCGTGCTGGCTCATCCGTGGTCCTCGGCGCGTGGGCGGGTCTGGTCGGCTCCATCCTGCGGCATGCGAGCAAGGTGGACGGCGACGCCCCGTCCGGTCTATCATCGCCAAAGAGCGATGACAAAGATGACAGGCGATGGAGGATGCACGTGGGTGCAGGACACGGTCACGGCAGTGCGGCGGGCCGGCACCGCTGGCGCCTGGCCGTCGCGTTCGGCCTCGTCGCGAGCTTCTTCGTCGTCGAGCTCGTGGTCGGCCTCGCCGCCCAGTCGCTCGCGCTGATCTCCGACGCCGGCCACATGGCCGCCGACGTGGTCGCGCTGGGCGCCGCGCTCGTGGCGACCAAGATCGCCACCCGGCCCGACGGCACTGGTCGACGTACCTACGGCTCCTACCGCGCCGAGGTGTTCGCCTCCGGCCTCACGGTGCTGATCATGCTGGGCGTCTCGGCGTTCGTGGTGATCGAGGCCGTAGGCCGCATCGGCGGGCCCGTGGAGGTGGCGTCCGTACCGATGCTGGTCGTCGGCGCCCTCGGTCTGCTCGTCAACGTCGTCTGCCTGGCGCTGCTGCGGAGCGGGGCGCGGGAGTCGCTCAACGTCAAGGGCGCCTACTTCGAGGTGGTGGCCGACGCCGCCGGCAGCGTCGGAGTCATCGTCGCCGGGCTCCTCGTCAGCCTCACCGGCGCCGGCCAGTGGGACACCGTCGTCGCCGTCGCGATCGGTCTCTTCGTCGCGGTCCGGGCGGTGGTGCTCGGGCGTGAGGTGCTCGCCGTGCTCGGGCAGCACGCTCCGCAGGACGTCGACCTCGCCGCGGTCGTGCGCGACCTCGAGCAGGTCTCGGGCGTCGCCGAGGTGCACGACCTCCACGCGTGGACGCTGACCTCCGGGATGAACGTCGCCACCGCCCACCTCGTGGTGTGCGTCGGCGCCGACGCGCAGGCCGTCCTCGCCGGTGCGCAGACCACGCTGCGCGAGGGCCACGGCATCGACCACGCCACGCTCCAGGTCGAGGCCAACCCCGCCAAGGAGTGCCACGCCGCATCCTGGTGAGGTCGGCCGCGCCCACCCGATGAGAGGGTGTGCGCGTGACCGAGGCAGCCATCGAGCGTACGACGACCCCGACGATCGCGAAGACGGCGAACGTCCTGGCCAAAGGGCTGCTGGTCGGGATGCTGTTCCTCGCGGTGCTGTACCCCGACCAGGCCAACCTGCGCGACAAGGCCGCCGGGCTCCGCGCCGTCGGCTATCCGCTGGCCTCCTTCGTCGTGCCGGTCCTGTGGTGGACGCTCTGGCGCGACCGGATCTCGTTCCCGTGGCTGCCCGACCTCCTGATCACCATCACCTGCTTCACCGACATCCTCGGCAACCGGATGGACCTCTACGACACGGTCTGGTGGTTCGACGACTGGATGCACTTCATGAACACCGGGCTCCTCGCGGCGGCGTTCATCCTCCTCACGCTCTCGCGCGAGGTGGGGCTCGGCCGCGTCCTCGAGCGAGCCCTCGCGTTCGGTGCGACCGCGGCCATCGCCTGGGAGGTGGCCGAGTTCTTCGCCTTCATCAGCAGGTCGACCGAGCGGCGCTTCGCCTACGCCGACACGCTGAGCGACCTGAGTCTCGGCGTGCTCGGCGCCGTCGTCGCGGCGATCGTCGTCCATCGCTCGTGGCGCAGCGACCGCCTGCGGCGACCGGGGCCCCTGGCCTAGGCGCGGCTATGGTGGAGGCGGAGTCATTCGCTCCGACCCTCGAAAAGCAGGAGCACACCATGTTCGGGATCATCGGATTCCTCATCGCCGGCCTCATCATCGGAGCGCTGGCCCGACTCATCAAGCCCGGCAAGCAGAACCTGGGCCTCCTGGCCACCCTCGGCCTCGGCATCGTCGGCTCGATCATCGGCGGACTGCTCGCCTCGATGATCGGCACCGGTGACATCGGCGAGCTCAACGTCCTCGGCTTCATCTTCGCGGTGATCGCCGCCGTGCTGCTGATCGGCGTCGCCGAGACCGTCGCGGGCAAGGACAAGACCCGGGTCTGATCCCGGTGCACACCCGCAGCTCCAGAGGCCCGGACGCCCATCCCCGACGGGGTGGGTGTCCGGGTCTCGGCGCGTCGCGGGTCAGGCCTCGTCGGGACGGAACAGCTCGCCGACCAGCGACACCACGTCGGCGATCGAGTCGACGACCCGCGTGGGTCGGTAGGGGAAGTCCTCCACCTGGTGCCGCTCGGTGGCACCGGTCGCGACCAGGATCGTGCGCAGGCCGGCTTCGAGGCCGCTGATGATGTCGGTGTCCATCCGGTCGCCGATCATCACGGTGGTCTCCGAGTGCGCCTCGAGCCGGTTGAGGGCGGAGCGCATCATCAGCGGGTTGGGCTTGCCGATGAAGTAGGGCGAGCGTCCCGTCGCGGTGCTGATCAGCGCGGCCACCGATCCCGTCGCCGGCAGCATCCCCTGGGCGCTCGGACCACTCGGGTCGGGGTTGGTCGCGATGAAGCGCGCCCCGTCGTTGATGAGGCGGATCGCCCGGGTGATGGCCTCGAACGAGTAGGTCCGCGTCTCGCCGAGGACGACGTAGTCGGGGTCGCGGTCGGTCATCACGTAGCCGATGTCGTGCACGGCCGCGGTCAGGCCCGACTCGCCCACGACGTAGGCCGACCCTCCCGGACGCTGGTCGTCGAGGAACTGCGCGGTCGCGAGCGCCGAGGTCCAGATGGAGTCCTCCGGCACGTCGATGCCGCTGCTGCGCAGCAGACGCACGCGCAGGTCGCGCGGGGTGTAGATCGAGTTGTTGGTCAGGACCAGGAAGGGGATCTCCTGCTCGCGCAGGGCGGCGATGAACTCCTTCGCGCCGGGGATCGGGTCCTCCTCTCGGACGAGCACGCCGTCCATGTCGGTCAGCCAGGTGAGGACGGGTCGGGTCTCGGTCACGAGGACAGTCTGACCGAGGTCGGCCGACGTAGGCTCGCATCGTGGAGGAGCTGGTGTCGGCCGAGGCGTTCGACGACCTCGTGCGCGACGCCATCGACGAGCTCCCCGAGTGGGTCGAGCACTTCGTCGAGGACATCGTGATCACCGTCGACGACGCGCCTCCCGCCGACCTGGTCGGCCCGGGCCGCACCCTGCTCGGGCTCTACCGCGGCGTCCCGCGCACCCGCTACGGCGGTCGCCCGCCGGGCTCGATGCCCGACACGATCACCCTCTACCGGCTGCCGATCCTGTCGACCTGCCGCGACGCGGACGACGTACCCGCCCGCGTGCTCAAGGTGCTCGGGCACGAGGTCGGGCACGCCTTCGGTCTCTCGGACGAGCGGCTGCACGAGCTCGGCTGGTACTGACGCGCCGACCCCACCCCGGCGGGCGGGGTCAGGCGTCAGGACCGGCGCGGTGCGTCCCACTCGCCGCCTCGACCGGGTGGCTCCGCTCGAGCCCGGCCCCCTCGACGTCGACGTCGGGGAGGATCCGGTCGAGCCAGCGCGGCAGCCACCACGCGTGCTCGCCGAGCAGGTGCATCGCGGCCGGGATGAGCAGCATCCGGACGACGAAGGCGTCGATCAGGACGCCGAAGGCGAGTGCGAAGCCGATCGGCTTGATCGTCGCGTCGTGGCTGAAGATGAAGCCCGCGAAGACCGAGGTCATGATGATCGCCGCGGCCGTGACCACCGCCCGTCCGGCGCGGAGGCCGTGCTGGACGGCGACCCGTGCAGGTGCGCCGTGGGCGAACGCCTCGCGCATGCCCGAGACGAGGAAGAGCTGGTAGTCCATCGCCAGGCCGAACAGGATTCCGGTCGCGATGATCGGCAGGAAGCTCAGCACCGGTCCGGGTGCGTGGACGCCGAAGAGGTCGCTCAGGAAGCCGAGCTGGAAGATCGCGGTGAGCCCGCCGAAGGCCGCGAGCAGCGAGAGCACGAAGCCCAGCGTCGCGGTGACCGGCACCAGGATCGAGCGGAACACCACGACGAGGATGAGCAGCGAGAGCCCGACGACCAGGACGAGGTAGACCGGCAGCACGCCGGCGAGCTGCTCGGAGATGTCGATGCCGGCGCTGGCGTTGCCGGCGACGCCGAGGGTCGCCCGCTCGCCGTCGCTCGTCGTCGGCCGGAGCTCGCGCAGGTTGTGCACCAGGTCGGTGGTCGACTGGCTCGACGGGGACTGCTCGGGGATGACCTGGAAGGCCAGCGCCGAGCGGTCGGTCGACGCACCGATCGGGACGACGGCGTGGACGTCCCACACCCGGCCGAGCGCCTCGCCGACGGCGGCCTGCTCGGCGACGACGTCGTCCTTCCCGACGGTCTTCGGCAGGTCGGCGACGACTAGCAGCGGTCCGTTGAACCCGTCGCCGAACTTCTCCGCCTGCGCCTCGTAGGCCCGGTAGCCCGACGAGTCGGGTGCCCGGGTGGCACCGTCCGGCAGTCCGAGCCGCATCTGGGTGGCGGGGGCGGCGACGGCGAGGAGCGCGACGACGCCGAGGCCGAGCACCGCCCACGCACGACTGGTGCGCATCGGCTTGTCGCGCTCGCTGACCACCGCGTCGTCGACGCGCTCGCCGGACGCGAGCCGGGCGCGCTCCTTCTTCCTCAGGATGCGGTGGCCCACCAGGGACAGGATGGCCGGGGTGAGGGTGACCGCCATGAGGATCGCGACCAGCACCGCGACAGCCCCGACGGTGCCCATCAGGCCGAGGAAGCCGATGCCCGTCACGTTGAGGGCGAGCAGGGCGACCATCACGGTGACGCCGGCGAAGACGACGGCGTTGCCCGAGGTGCCGTTGGCGAGGCCGAGCGACTCGTGCAGGTCGGC
This sequence comes from Nocardioides hwasunensis, assembly GCF_014779665.1. Taxonomy (GTDB): domain Bacteria; phylum Actinomycetota; class Actinomycetes; order Propionibacteriales; family Nocardioidaceae; genus Nocardioides; species Nocardioides hwasunensis. The sequence continues at coordinate 267,146 of NZ_JACXYY010000007.1, forward strand.
TCCCTGCATCAGCTGACGGCGGTGGCGGTTGATGATGAAGAGCGAGTAGTCGATGCCCACGGCGAGACCGAGCATCACGCCGAGCACCGGCGTCACGGACAGGAACTCCACGGTCCCCGACAGTGAGAGCGACCCGAGCGAGGCGATGCCGACGCCGAGGAGCGCGGTCACCAGTGGCAGCGCCGCTCCGACGAGGGTTCCGAGCATGACGGCGAGGACGATCGCCGCGACGACGACACCGGCGATCTCGCCGGGTCCGAGGATCTCGGGCACGGTCTGGGCGATCTCCTGCGAGGCGAACACCTCGACGCCGTCGATGTCGGCATCGGCGACGAGGTCCTCGATCGCGGTCTTGGTCTCCACGCTGACCTCGTTGGTCGCGACGTCGAAGACCACGTTGGCCACTGCGGCCGAGCCGTCCTCCGACACGCTGCGGTAGGGCGCGGACAGCCGCGACAGCGTGAGGCCCTGCTCGAGCTGCGGCGCCTGGGCCTCAGCCTTGGCGCGCTGCTCGTCCAGCTCGGCCTGGCCCTCGTCGAGCTGCTTCTCGGCCGCGGCGAGCTGGGCGCGTACGTCGGCGAGCGTGCCCGCCTCGCGCGCCTGCTCGCGCTGCTGCTCGAGCGCCGCGCGGCCGCCGTCGATCTGCGCCTGGGCCTCGCGCAGCTTGGCCAGGCCGTCGTCGAGCTGCTCCTTGCCGTCGGAGACCTGCTTCGCCGAGTCGTCGAGCTGTGCCTGGGTCTCGAAGGGGTCGGTCACGTCGGCGACGCCGTCGACTCCTGTGATCCGGTCGAAGAGCTCGCCGAGCTGCTTCTCCTGCTGCGAGGTGAAGGCAGCGTCGTCGGTCGTCTCGGCCACGAGGGCACCGTTGCCGCCACCGGTGCCCTCGAAGTCGTCCTCGAGCTGCTGGGAGACCCGCGTCGTCGGGGTGTCGGGCAGGGTGATCGCCGACGAGAGCGTGCCGGCGAACGACACGTACGTCACCGCGGTCACGGCCAGCAGCGCCAGCCACGCACCGATGACGGTCCAGTGGCGGCGGGCCGCGAAGCGACCGAGACGGTAGAGGAGCTCAGCCATGTGGGGGCAGGCCTTTCGGGGAGGGTGGTGGCGAGGTCGGTGGAGTCAGCCGGAGTGGCCGACACGGAGCAGGTGCAGCAGGCGGTCGACCAGGTGGTCCCAGTCGGCGCGAGCTGCGGGAGGTACGTCGTGGGTGAGGACGTCGTGCCGCTCGGCCCACCGCTGACCGACGGCTGCGAGCCCGTTCGTCAGCAGTGTGAGCGTGAGCTCGAGGTCGAGGGGGTCGAGGTCCGGCGCGCGCTCGCTCAGGCGCTCGCTCAACCGGACCATGACGTGCTCGAACGCGGCCCGCGAGATCCCGCCGACCTTGTCGTCGTCGTGGCCGGCCTCCGGGCCCGCGATCGCCTGGTGGATGCTGACGATCGCGGTCGGGAGGTCGACACCTCGCGTGGCCTCGCAGAGCGCGTCGAGGGCCGCCCTCGCTCCGGCCTCTCCCGGCGGCAGGTCCGTCGTGAGCCGGTCGACGGCCACGAGGAGCTCGTCGATCACCTCGGCAAGGATCTGGTCGCACACCGCGACCAGCAGCTGGTCCACGCCGGCGAAGTGGTTGAAGACCGTACGCCGCGAGACCCCGGCCAGCGCGGCCACCTGGTCGACCGTGAAGCCACCGGCCCCGTGCTCGCTCGCCAGCGCGCGAGCGGCCTCGACGATGGCGTCGTGCCGCTGCTCGCGCGCCGACGCCGGACGACAGAGGAAGTTCACGTCGTCGAGTATTGCACTGAGTGCAAATTGCGCCCGCCCCGTGCTCCGGAATCACCGGATATCCGGTGACCGCCCCGGTTGTGACACCAGATCTCGGCCGCCAAGCGGGAGTCTCGGGTGCGAAGCCCCGGCGGACGCCGACCGGCGGGTTGGAAATCACACCACCCACCCTTTGGATCGATCCAATGGATGTGCGCACACTGGACGTACGACGCTTCCCGAGGAGATCCCATGCGCCTGATCGACGAGCTCAACGAGCTCCACGCCCACTACCGCAGCCAGATCGACCTGGCCGTCGGTCGCGACGACTTCGCAGCCGCCGACCGGCTCGCCCAGGCCTACGAGGACGACGCCATCGCGCTGATGGCCGAGCGCGAGGGCCTCACCTCGATGCTGCCGCTCACCTTCGGCGCGCCGCGCCAGAGCGCGCTGCGGCGCCTGGTCGCCAGGCTCACCACGCGCACCGCCGCCTGATCCGGCTGACCGCCCCGGGTCAGCGGGCGGGGTCGACGATCGTCATCCCGGCGACGGTGAGCCGGTCGAAGCCGGGCAGCAGGAGCGAGGCCTCCGCCAGGTCGACCGTGCGCTCGACCAGTCGCTGCTGCTCCAGGTCCCCGGAGGCGATCAGCGCCATCATGGCCGGATAGTCGACCGCGGCCATGCCGTGGCTGCCCAGGAGGTCGAGCTCCCAGGCGATCACCCGGTCCATCGGCACGCGCGGGTGACCGTCGACCGGAGGCAGCAGGCCCACCTGTGCGAGCCGACCTCGCCGCCGTAGGCCGAGGATGGCCGCGGAGCACGTCTGCTCGCTCCCGACCGCGTCGACCGCCACGTGGCTGCCGCCGCCCGTGAGGTCGGCGACGATCGCCGCGACGTCGGCTCCGTCGGCGAGGACGGCGTGCTCGGCCCCCAGCCCGGTCGCGACCTCGAGCGCCTCGGCGTGGCGGTCGACCGCCACCACCCGAGCGCCGAGCGCTCGGGCGATCATGAGCGCGCTGAGGCCCACGCCGCCCGCGCCCACGACGCACACCCACTCGCCCGGCGCCACCTGCGCGCGACCGACGAGCGCGCGGTACGCAGTGGCGAACCGGCAGCCCAGCGCGGCCGCGGCGGTGGTCTCCACCTCCTCGGGAACGGCGACCAGGTTGGTGTCGGCCGCGTGCAGCGCCACGAGCTCGGCGAAGGACCCCCAGTGGGTGAAGCCCGGCTGCTGCTGGTCGGGACAGACCTGTGCGTTGCCGCTGGCGCACCACTCGCAGCGCCCGCACCCGCACACGAAGGGGACGGTGACCCGGTCGCCCGGCTGCCAGCGCGTGACCCCGGCGCCGACCTCGACGACCTCGCCGGCCAGCTCGTGACCGGGCACGTGCGGGAAGGCGATGTCGTCGTGGCCCGCCCAGGCGTGCCAGTCGCTGCGGCACAGGCCCGTCGCCTGGACCCGTACGACGACACCGCCCTCGGGTGCCGAGGGATCGGGGACCTCGCGGACCTCCGGCTGTGCCCTGACGGCATCGACCACCATCGCTCGCATGCGGGCGATCCTCGCACCGTCGATCCCGGTCGGTCGCCCTCGACCGGCCGCTAGCCGATCCGTGCGAGCACGCGGTCGTGCGGCGGGGGGCTCGGCGCCTCCGGGGTCGTCGCGGCGATGGCGTCGGTGAGGGACATGGCGGCCGCCATCCGATCGGGGGAGGAGGAGTGGACCCGCGCGACCTGCTGCCCCGCACTGACCCGGGTGCCGGCCGAGACCAGCAGCTCGACACCCGCGGTGAGGTCGACCTCGTCCTCCTTGCGCTCGCGTCCGGTGCCGGCGGCACGCCCGACCGCGGCGACCTCCCACGCGTCGAGGACGAGGTGCCCCTCCGTGGTCGCGACGACGTGCTCGACGTGCGTCGCGGTCGGGAGGGTCTGGTCGGGATCGCCACCCTGGGCGGCCACCATGCGTCGCCACACGTCGTACGCGCTGCCGTCGGCGAGCTTGGTCGCGGGATCCACGTCGATGCCCGCGTGGCGCACCATCTCCCGCGCGAGGGCCAAGGTGAGCTCGACGACGTCGCTCGGCCCGCCGCCCTGCAGGACCTCGACCGCCTCGCGGACCTCAAGCGCGTTGCCGACGGTGAGGCCGAGCGGGGTGCTCATGTCCGTCAGCAGGGCGCTCGTCGCGACCCCGAACCGGGTCGCGGTCCCGACCAGGGCACGGGCGAGCTCGGTGGCCTGGTCGAGGTCCTTCATGAAGGCGCCACTGCCGACCTTCACGTCGAGGACGAGGCCCTGGGTGCCCTCGGCGATCTTCTTGCCCAGGACGCTCGCGACGATGAGCGGGACGGACTCCACCGTGCCGGTGATGTCGCGCAGGGCGTACATGAGCCGGTCGGCGGGGGCGAGGTCGTCGCTCTGGCCGCTGATGACACCGCCGACCTCGGTCAGGATGCGGTGCTGCTCGTCGGGGGTGAGCCGGGCGCGCCAGCCGAGGTAGGACTCCATCTTGTCGAGCGTGCCGCCGGTGTGCCCGAGCGCCCGACCGGCGGTCTGCGGGACGACGGCGCCACAGGCGACGACGAGGGGGACCAGCGGGAGGCTGATCTTGTCGCCCACCCCGCCCGTCGAGTGCTTGTCGACCGCGGGTCGACCCAGCGCCGACAGGTCGTGTCGGTGGCCCGAGTCGATCACGGCTCCGGTGAGGGCGACGGTCTCCGCCTCCGAGGCGCCCCAGCAGCACACGGCCATGCAGAACGCCGCCATCTGCTCGTGGGCCACCTCGCCGGCGACGTATCCCTCCACCAGTCCGCGGATCTCCGCGGGGGTGAGCTCCTCGCCGTGTCGCTTCCTGTTCAGCAGCTGTGGGACGGACTGACGACTCACGGGATCTCCTAGGTCAATCGTATGACTAGACGGGAGTGGGAACGATGACACGGATCGGACGAGTTCGGCAAGACCTCTTGACGGGGTGATCGCGGGCGGCCTAGGTTCCCCAGTCATACGAATGACTGCTGGCCATCCGGGTCGGCTCTCGGGCCCATGACGCGCATCGGAGAAGACATCATGAAGCGGAAAGCCCTGGCAGCGGTCGCTGCCCTCGGACTGATGGCGGCCGCGGGCTGCGGGTCGTCGGGCGACGGCTCGGGATCCGGCGACTCGATCGTCTGGGTCGACGGGGGCGGAGCCTTCCACGAGGCGATCGACCAGGGCGTCCTCCAGCCCTACGCGAGCGAGAACGACGTCGACATCGTCTCCGAGGCCGGCACCGACAACGCGAAGCTCCGCGCCATGGTCGAGGCCGACCGGGTGACCTGGGACGTCTACAACGGTGACAACACCTGGGGCACGGAGGCCGACTCCGACTACCTCGAGCCGCTGGACTACTCGGTCATCCCCGAGGACGAGATCCTGGACGGCTATGCCTCGAAGTACCGCGTCGCCAACACGATCTACTCCATCCAGCTCGCCTGGAACACCGACAAGGTCAGTGGCACTCCCCAGGGGTGGGCCGACTTCTTCGACACCGAGACCTATCCCGGCAAGCGCGCCGTCATGGACTACTCCGTCGGTGGCATCGTCGAGATCGCGCTCCTCGCCGACGGCGTCGCCCCCGAGGACCTCTACCCCCTCGACCTCGACCGCGCGATCGCGAAGCTCGACACGATCAAGGACGACCTGGTCTTCTGGACCAGCGGCGCCGAGTCGGAGGACCTCGTCGGCTCCGGTGAGGTCGCGATGGTGATGACCTACAACGCGCGCGCCTACGACGTGAAGAACGAGCTCGGCAAGCCCGTGGACTACACCTTCCGCGACCAGATCCTCGCCGCCTCCTACCTCTCGGTCCCCAAGGGGACCAAGAACAAGGACGCCGCGATGGAGCTGATCGCCTACGCCGTCGGGGCCGACGCCAACGGCAAGCCGAGCCAGTACCTCCCGCTCGCCCCGTCGAACACCGCCGCGACCCCCGACGCCGCGATGGAGAAGGACCTCCCGACCGCGCACCTCGACGAGCCGCACGCCGAGTTCGACGACGTGTGGATCGCCGAGAACTCAGCCGACGTCGAGGCCGCCTACCAGAAGTGGCGCTCCACGCTCTGACGATCCCGCAACGCCACGCTCGATGACGAAGGAGGACACCATGTCGCAACCCAGGACCGGGTCGTTGCACTGGCTGCTGATCATGCCGCTCCTGTGCCTGCTCGCCCTGTTCTTCGTCGCGCCGCTCTACTTCGTCATCGAGCGTGGCTTCACCGACCCGGCCGGCGCCGGACTCGACAACTACCGTCGTGTGCTCGACGACCCGGCCGCCCGCCGCTTCGCGTGGAACACCGTCCGCACGGCCGTCACCGTCACGGTGTGTGCCTCCCTGCTCGGCTACACCTACGCCTACGCGACCTTCAAGGCGTCACGGCGCATGCGGGTGTTCCTGCTCTACTGCGTGCTGGTGCCCTTCTGGACGAGCCTGCTCGTACGGACCTACGCCTGGGCCGTGATGCTCCGCGACGAGGGCGTCATCAACAAGACGCTGGCCTCGCTGGGCATGATCGATGCGCCGCTGCCACTGCTGCGCAACAGCTTCGCGGTCACGCTCGGGATGACCCAGATCCTGCTGCCCTTCGTGATCCTGCCCTGCTACAGCGCGATGACGCGCGTGGACGTCAGCCTCGTGCAGGCCGCCCGCAGCCTCGGCGCGAGCCCCACGAAGGCGTTCTTCCGCGTGTTCTTGCCACTCACGAGGCCCGGGCTGGCGGCGGGCGCGTTCCTCACCTTCATCCTGGCGACCGGCTACTACATCACCCCGGTGCTCCTCGGAGGACCAGGCGACCAGCCGATCGCCGTGCTCATCGAGAACGCGGTCCAGCAGCAGGGTGACTGGGGCCTGGCGGGTGCCCTGGCGGCGCTGACGACCGTGATGGTGCTCGTCGCGCTGATGGCCGGGTGGCGCTCGCTGACGCGCTCGGTGCTCGAGACCGGAAGGAAGAGCTGATGTCCCTCGTCGCGAGGGTCCTGCGCCCGCTGCCCGTCCTGCTCATCGTGCTGCTGCTCGTGCTGCCGTCGCTGGTGGTCGTGCCGATGAGCTTCTCCTCCTCGCAGATCCTCGAGTTCCCGCCGCAGGGCTTCAGCCTGCGCTGGTACGAGGCGATCGCGGGCAACGCCGTCTGGCTCGAGGCCGCGCGCAACAGCCTGGCCGTGGCCCTCGCGGTCGTCGTGCTGTCCACGCTCATCGGCGCGCCGGCCGGGATCGCCATCGGTCTGTGGCGCTGGCGAGGACGGTCCCTCTTCCTCGGCTTCGCCCTGGTGCCGGCCGTGATGCCCCCCATGGTCCTGGCGATCGGCATGTACATCACCTACGCGCGCTTCGACCTGGTCGGCTACTGGGGCCTGGTCGCCGCGCACACCGTGATGGCGCTCCCGTTCGTGGTGCTCACGGTGATGTCCAGCGCCCAGCTCGTCGACCCGACCCTCCTCACGGCCGCGCAGAGCCTGGGTGCGAAGCGGTGGCGCGTGCTCGTCGAGATCGTGCTACCCCTGGTCAAGGGCGGCATGGCCGCAGGGGCGATCTTCGCGTTCATCACCTCGTGGGACGAGGTGGTCGTCGCGATCTACCTGACCGACCCGACGTTCAAGACCCTGCCCGTCGTCATGTGGAACCAGCTGCGGGAGCGGGTCGATCCCAACGTCGCTGTCGTGGCCACCTTGCTGTTCGCGGTGACCAGCCTGGTCATGGCGTACGTCGTGCTCAAGGGAGAGAGGAAGAAGCGTGTCCAGTGAGACCCGTACCGGCAGCGAGGCCGGCCCGTCGCCCAGCGGCCCTCCGGGAGCCGCCGCGCGCGCCCGCGCCGGCACCACGCCGACCGGTGCCGTCCCGGTCGAGCTGCGGGGGGTGAGCAAGTCCTACGGGACGGAGGTCGCCGTCGCGCCGCTCGACCTCACCGTCGAGGCGGGCTCCTTCGTCTCCTTCCTCGGCCCTTCGGGGTCGGGCAAGACGACGACGCTGAAGATGATCTCCGGCTTCGAGCGACCCGATGAGGGTGCCGTGCTCTTCGGGGACCGCGACATCACCTCCCAGCCGCCCGAGCAGCGCGGGGTCGGGGTGGTGTTCCAGAACTACTCGCTCTTCCCGCACATGTCCGTCGCGAAGAACGTCGAGTTCCCCCTCCGGATGCGCGGTGTGGATCGCAGCGACCGGTCGAGGCGGGTCCGCGCGGCGCTCGAGCTCGTCGAGCTGCCCCACGTCGCGAGCCGCAGTCCGCACGAGCTCTCGGGCGGGCAGCAGCAGCGCGTCGCGATCGCCCGCGCGCTGGTCTTCGACCCGGCGCTGCTGCTCATGGACGAGCCGCTCGGCGCGCTCGACCGACGCCTGCGCGAGACGATGCAGCTGGAGATCAAGGCCCTGCACGAGCGGCTCGACGTCACGATCATCTACGTCACGCACGACCAGGAGGAGGCCCTGGCCATGTCCGACCAGATCGTCGTGTTCAACCAGGGCCGCGTCGAGCAGGTCGGGACGCCGCAGGACGTCTACGACCGACCGCGGTCGCTGTTCGTGGCCGACTTCCTCGGGGAGTCGTTCTCCATCAGCGGCCAGGTCACCGGGGGCGCCTTCACCGCGGACGGCGACGTGCCGCTCCGCCTCGACGTCGCTGACGTCGAAGAGGGGCCGGCCCGCTCCATCTGGCGGTCGGGGTCGGTCTCGGCAGCACCGCGGCCCGGGGAACGTGACTCGTGGGCGTGCGTGCCGACGACGGTCGTCGCCTCGGCGTTCGCCGGGGACCACCTCAAGCTCAAGCTGCGAGTCGCCTCCGGCGACGAGGGGATCGTGTCGGTCCCGCCCACCTCGAGCGTCCCGATCGCCGGGGACGCCCTCGACATCTACGTCGACCACGCCCGTGCCGTGGTCGTGAGCGCCTCAGGAGGAACCGCATGACCGTCACCGATGCCGACGTGGCACGCCTCGTCGACGCCGCCACCGCGGCCCGGACACACGCCTACGCCCCGTACTCCGTCCACCACGTCGGGGCCTCCGTCCTGACCCTCGACGGAAGCGTGTTCGCCGGTGCCAACATGGAGACCGTCACTCTCCAGGCCTCGGTCCACGCCGAGCGATCCGCCGTCGTCGCCATGGCCAACGCCGGGCACCGTCGCCTGCGGGCGGTCTGCGTCGTCGGCCCCTACTCCGGCATCCCGTGCTCGGAGTGCCGCCAGACGGTGTGGGAGTTCTGTGGCGCCGACCCCGACGTGGTGGTCGTCAGTGCCCCCACCGACGGCCCGCTCGAGCTGCTCACCATGGGCGCCATCGCGCCCTTCCCCTACGGCCCCGAGACCAAGGGCATCGACCCCACCCAGCACTGAGCCCGCGCCGCGCAGCGCGCGAGCAGCACCCACCCTCACACCACGACCCCTCGGGTCACACGAGTCAGGACAGCACCGCATGACGAACACCAACGCCGACGCCCGCATCGAGTGGGTCCAGTCCCAGTGCCGGCTCCTCCGAGCCCTGCGCGAGGAGTACGAGCAGACGCGGCCCTTCGAGGCCATGACCATCGGCACCGGCATCCACCTCGAGCCCAAGACGGTCACCCTGTTGCTCGCCCTGGCCGCTGGCGGCGCCAACGTCGTCAGCACGGGCAACCTGAACACCACCCAGCCGACGGCCGTGGACTACCTGCGTCGCCACGGCGTCACCGTCGTCGGAGGACCCACCCGTGACCGTGCGGAGCACCAGGGCTTCCTCGCCGAGGTCATCGCCCACGAGCCGGACCTGATCCTCGACAACGGAGGCGACCTGTTCGCCCGCTACCTCGAGGCGCCCTACGAGGGTCTGCGCGGTGGCACCGAGGAGACGACCTCGGGACGCACTCGCCTCGCCGGTCTCCGCGATCGGCTGGACATGCCCGTCCTCGTGATCAACGACAGCCCCATCAAGCAGTTCGGCGAGAACCGGCACGCCGTGGGTCAGAGCGTGTTCGAGTCGATGCTGCGGATCACCAACATCATGACCAACGGCAAGCGGGTCACCGTCTTCGGCTACGGCGAGTGCGGCCGCGGTGTCGCGATGAACTTCCGCAACGCCTTCGCGCAGGTCACCGTCGTCGACCACGACCCCGTCCGACGCCTGGAGGCCTTCCTCGACGGCTACGTCGTCGCCTCGCGCGAGGAGTCGATCCGCGGCGCCGACGTCCTGGTGACGGTCACCGGCGCGAGCGACGTCCTCACCGCGGCCGATCTGCCGCTCCTCAAGGACGACGCCATCTTGTCCAACGCCGGCCACTTCCCCTTCGAGATCGACGTCGCCGGCATGTCGACCGACGCCTCCGTCAAGGACGTCGCCGCCAACGTGAACGGGATGGACACCTGGACCCTCGAGGACGGACGTCGAGTCCACGTGGTCGCAGAGGGACACATGATGAACCTCAGTGGTCCGCTCCCGCTCGGCAACTCCATCGACTCCATGGACCTCGGCTTCGCGCTGCAGGCGCGCTGCCTCGAAGCAGTTGCCACTGACCGCGTCGGACGGCGAGACTGCGTCGTCCCGGTGCCGCGGTTCATCGACGAGCGCGTCGCCAACGACTACCTCGCCTCCCGGACCACCGCCGAGGAGAGCGTCGGGCACAGCGCCGTTCCGCTGTCTCGATGAGCCAGCCCACCGGAAGGGACTGAGATGAAGCGGCCCGCGACCAGCACGGACGTGGCGCGTCGGGCCGGCGTCAGCCAGTCGACGGTGTCGCTCGTCCTCCGGGGCAAGGACGAAGGACGCGTGACCGCGGAGACCGCGGCCCGGGTCCGGGCCGCGGCGCGCGACCTGGACTACGAACCCAACGCCGTGGCGCTCAACCTCAAGCGCGGGCGGGCCGACGTCGTCGCGCTCGTCGTGCCCACCATCACCCAGCCCTACTTCGCCAGCGTGCTCGTGGAGGCCGAGAAGGAGGCCCGGGGGGCCGGTTGCGACGTGATCCTCTTCGACAGCGGCGGCGACGACGACTGGACCCACCGGCTCGCCCGCATGGTCCGGAGCACACAGCTCGACGGGGCCATCGTGTGGGCACCGACCGACGACGAGGTCGCGGCCCTCACGAGCATCCGGGACCGCCTGGTGCTCGTCGAGGCAGGCTCGGACCAGTTCACCCGGATCGACCTCCAGATCGAGCACGGTGCGAGCCTCGTCGCCGAGCACCTCGCCGGGCTCGGGCACCGACGGGTCGGCTACTTCGCCGTGCACCCGGCCCGGGAGACCTACCTCAGACGACGGCGCGCACTCGCCGACTCCCTCGGCGAGCACGACGGCGTGATCGTGGAGACGTGCTCGATCGAGTCGGCCCTCGACCTCGACGCCGCCGAGCAGGCCGCCGGCGCCATGCTCGACGCGATCGGTGCGGACGACTCCGTCACCGCGGTCGTGTGCGACGACGACCTCCTGGCCGCCGCGCTGGTCACCGTGTGCGCCGAGCGGGACGTCGCCGTCCCTGGCCGGGTCTCGGTCGTGGGATACGGCGACCTGACCATCTCGCGCCTGGTCCGCCCCCAGCTGACCACGGTGAGCCTCCCGCCATCGGTGGGCAGGCTCGCCATGTCGTCCTTGCTCGACGCCGTGCGGGGCAGGCCGCGCACGCGGCGCACGCCAGGCCTGGTCTCCGTGCCGGTGACGCTCGTCGAGCGGGCGTCGAGCGCCGCGCCGCAGCAGCTCTGAGCCGGGCCCGAGACGACGACCGGGCCGGTCCGCGAGGGACCGGCCCGATCGGTTGGCGGTGGCGGTGGGATTTGAACCCACGGTGGGTTTGACCCCACACAACATTTCGAGTGTTGCACCTTCGGCCGCTCGGACACGCCACCGCGCGGAACATTACCGGAGGGGTCGGGAGAGCAGGAAACCGGCGGCCACCTGTCCGACCAGGTCCAGCAACTGGGCCGATGCCGTGGTCTCCCGGCTGTGACGGCGGTAACTTTCGCCGCACGCCTGTGCTCGTCGACGCGCACGCGGGAAGGAGGAGCCGTGGCCGCCGTCCGACGCATCCGTGAGCTCGCCAGGTCCTCGCTGCCCCGGGCCGTGGGGGAGCGGCTTCCGGCCGCGCCGCCGCAGGAGGTGGGCGAGCTGCTCGCCGACGAGCGCTTCCGGCAGGCGGTGGCCGAGCAGGCCGCGAGCCAGGGTCGCGACGCGTCCGACGTCATGAAGGAGGTCGAGGGCTACCTCCACGAGATGTCCGCCGCCCACGACGACCGTGCCTCGCAGGGCTGGGCGCGGATGGGCGAGTGGTTCCTCCGGGCGTACGACGTGCTGGTGGACGAGGACGACATGCACCAGCTGCGCAGGCTGGACCGGACGCACTCCCTGGCCCTCGCCTTCAGCCACCGGTCCTACCTCGACGGGATGGTCATCCCGAACGCGCTGATGGCGCGGCGGTTCTCACCGACCTACACCTTCGGCGGTGCCAACCTCAACCTGCCGCTGATCGGCTCGGTGGCCAGCCGCACCGGCGTCATCTTCATCCGTCGGGCCACCCAGGAGATCCCGGTCTACCGGCTCGCGCTGCGCTCCTACATCCGCCAGATGGTGACCAACCGGCGCAACCTCGCGTGGTCGATCGAGGGCGGTCGCACCCGCACCGGCAAGCTCCGACCGCCGGTCCACGGGATCCTGAAGTACCTCACCGACACCGTGCAGGGCGACGGCGACGACGGTGCCCCGGACGTCCAGGTGGTGCCGCTCTCGGTGGTCTACGACCAGCTCCACGAGGTCGCGCTGATGACCGACGAGGCGCGCGGGGCCCGCAAGACACCGGAGGACTGGCGCTGGCTGGTGCGCTTCGCGCGGCTCCAGCGCAACCGGCTGGGACGCGCCTACCTGACGGTGGGTGAGCCGTTCTCGCTGAAGGAGCGGATGGACGACCTCGCAGCCGAGGGCGTCACCGGCCACCAGGCGGTCGAGCGGATCGCGCTGGACATCTCCCACCGGCTCAATCGCGCGACACCGGTCACCGTGACCGCGATCGTCTCCCTGGCGCTGCTGGGGGCCGACCGGGCCCTGACCGTCGACGAGGTGCTCGACACCGTCGAGCCGCTGGCCACCTACATCGAGGCGCGGCACTGGCCGGTCGCCGGTGCCGCCGACCTCCGGGACCGCTCGACGATCCGCCGTGCCCTCGCCGAGCTGTCCCGCAGCAGCGTGCTGACGGCGTACGACCAGGGGACCGAGCCGGTCTGGAAGATCGGCGACGACCAGCACCTGGTCGCCGCGTTCTACCGCAACACGGTGATCCACATCCTCGTCGAGCGCGCGATCGGCGAGCTCGCGCTGCTCACCGTCAGCGAGCTCGGGCCCGACGCCGAGCTGCCCGAGGGCGGCGAGCTGCAGGTGGGCTGGGAGGAGGCGAAGCGGATGCGCGACCTGCTCAAGTTCGAGTTCTTCTTCCCCGCGCGTGCCGGCTTCGAGGAGGACCTCCGCGCCGAGCTCGAGCTGCTCGTCGGCGAGGACGCCGGACTGGATGAGCACGGTGCCATGACGGCCGGCCGCGCCCGCGAGCTCCTCGTCACCGCCCGACCCCACCTGGCCCACCTCGTGCTGCGACCGTTCCTCGACGCCTACCTCGTGCTCGCCGACCGGCTCGCCGACCGCGGTGACGGCCCCGTCGACGAGGACGACCTGCTCGCCGACGCGCTGGCGGTCGGCCAGCAGTGGGCGCTGCAGCGCAGGGTCGCCAGCGCGGAGTCGATCTCGCTCGAGCTCTTCCGCACCGCCCTCGCGCTCGCACGCCACCGCGGGCTGCTGGAGGGTGCCGAGGGCATCGGCACGGCCCGCGAGGCGTTCGCCGCCGAGCTGCGCGACTCGGTGCGCCGCGTCGACATCATCGGCGAGATCGCGGCCGACGCGATGCCCACCCAGGTCCCGCAGCCGCGGCGGCAGGAGCCCGTGTGAGCACCCCACGGACCAACGGCCTCTCCGCAGAGGTCCGGGCGGCGATCGAGGCGATCGAGGCCGGGCCGCAGGGACCGGACGTGGGGGCCTTCTTCGACCTCGACGGCACCCTGGTCGCCGGCTACACCGCGGCCACGTTCTACGGCGACCGGCTCAAGGGGCGCGAGGTCTCGCCAGCCGAGTTCCTCCGCACGGTCGTGACCGCGGTCGACGGCGAGCTCGGCGGCGACCCGACCCGGATCGCGCACGTCGCCTTCGCCGCGATGCGCGGCGAGTCCGAGGAGGCCTTCGCCGACCTCGGGGAGCGGCTCTTCCGCTCCAAGATCGCGGGCACCATCCGGCGCGAGTCGCGTGCGCTCGTCGCCGCGCACCAGCGCGCGGGCCACACCGTCGCGGTCGCCTCGGCCGCCACGGCCTACCAGATCCGCCCGGTCGCGCGCGACCTCGGCGTCGAGCACCTGGTGTGCACGCGGCTGGTCGTCGAGGACGGCCAGTTCACCGGCGAGACCGACGGGCCGATGCTGTGGGGACGGCACAAGGCCAGTGGCGTGCGGGCCTTCGCGCGCGAGCACGACGTCGACCTCGCCACGTCGTACGCCTACGGCAACGGCTACGAGGACGTCGCCTTCCTCTCCTCCGTCGGCCACCCCACCGCGCTCAACCCGCACCGCGACCTGCGCGCGGCCGCGGCCCGCCTGGGTTGGCCGGTCCTCGATCTCAGCGACCCCGTCGGCGGTTCCCTGCTGGCGGCGGGCCGCACCGTCGCCGCGCTCGCCGCGATGAACGCCGGGGTCACCGCGGGCATCGCCTACGGGCTCGCGCGCGGCGACCGGCGAGAAGGGCGCAACCTGGCCGTCCGGCTCGCCACCCAGCTCCCCATGTCCCTCGCCGGTGTCTCGCTCGAGGTGCTCCACCAGGAGCGTCTCTGGACCCACCGGCCCGCGATCTTCGTGGCCAACCACCAGAGCTCCCTCGACATCCCGGTCCTGGGCCGGCTGCTCGAGCGCGACTTCACGATCGTGGCGAAGAAGGAGGCGCGCTGGGACCCTCGCGCCATCGTCGGCTCCGTCGTGATCGACCCGGCCTGGATCGACCGCTCCGACTCCGCGTCGGCCCGCGCCACCCTCGACGGCGTGGTCGAGCGCATCCGCGGCGGCACCTCGCTGATGATCTTCGCGGAGGGCACCCGGTCGCCGACGCCGGTGCTCGGCCCCTTCCGCAAGGGGGCGTTCCACCTCGCGGCGCAGGCCGGCGTGCCGGTCGTGCCCGTCGTGCTCCGCAACACCGGCGAGCTGATGCGCCGCAGCTCGCTGGTGCTCAACCCCGGCGTCGTGGACGTGTGCGTCCTCGAGCCCGAGACCGACTGGCACGAGGACGACATGAGCGAGCGGATCGCCGCGCTGCACCGGAGGTTCGAGGAGACGCTGGCCAGGTGGCCCGCATGAGAGCTCCCCGCGACCTTCTCCCCCGTTCCGCTCCTCCGAACAACGCCGTGGGGACCCCGAGATGAGCGACGTCGAGCGCTGGGGCGCAGCGGCGACGTGGTCGACGGCAGCCGAGCTCAGCCCGATGCAGACGCTCCTGTGGCGCTCCGAGCGGCACCCGGTGCAGTCCTCGACGAGCACCGTGGTCATCGACCTCGACCGTGCGCCCGACTGGGCTCGCTTCGTGGCCGCGACGGAGTGGGGCACCCGGCTCGTGCGCCGGCTGCGCCAGCGCGTCGTCGACCCGGTCGTGCCGACCGCCGCACCGACCTGGACCGACGATCCGACCTTCGACCTCGGCTACCACCTGCGCCGCGAGCAGGTGAGCAGCCGGGAGGAGGTGCTGCAGCGCGCCGCGCAGATGGCGCTGCGCCCCTTCGACCGGTCGCGGCCGCTCTGGGAGGGCGTGCTGTTCGAGCTGCCGGAGGGAGCGGCGTACGTCCTCAAGATCCACCACGTGCTCGCCGACCCGCTCGGCACCGTGCAGCTGCTCGCGACGCTCCAGTCGGGCAGGCGCGGCCACACCGCCCGCAAGCCCGTGGGTGACGACCCCGCGCCGACCGGTGTCGACCCGGTCGACCTCGCCGTCTCCGGGCTCCGCGAGGAGCTGGCCGCGCTCCCGGACGCTGCGCGGACGACCGCCCGGACCCTCGGCCACGCCGTGACCCGCCCGCAGGCGGTCGTCGCGTCGGGCCTGCGCTACGGCGCGTCCGTACGACGGCTCCTGACCCGGGGAGCCCCTCAATCGCCGGAGCTGTCGCCGCGCACCGGGAAGAAGTGGACCTTCCTCACCCTCGACGCGCCGCTCGAGCCGCTGCGCACGATCGCCCGGCAGGGCGGCGGCACCCTCGACGACGCCGCGGTCGCGGTGGTGCTCGGCGGCCTGCGCCGCTACCACCGACGACGGGGCAGCGACCCGACCGAGCTCCCCGTCGGCGTACGCGTCTCGCTCGACCGCGCCGACGACCTCGGCAATCGCTTCACCGCTGCGGCCATCGCCGGACCGCTCGCGATCGATGACCTCGTCGACCGGGTCGCCGCGGTGCGTGGCGAGGTGCTCTCGCTGCACACCGAACGGGCGCTCGAGGTGCTCGACGCCGCCGCCCCGCTGATGAACCGGATGCCTTCGTTCGTCGGTGCCTCCGCCCTCCGTGCCGCCGCCGCGCCGGACGCCTTCGTGATGACGCTGCCCGGGCCGCCGCGCAGGCGCTTCATGGCCGGGGCGCAGGTGCAGGGGATGTACGTCCTCGGACCGCTGCCCGGCGCCGCGCTGACTGTCGTGGTCACCACCGTCGGGGAGACCGCCTGCATCGGGGTCAACGTCGACGCGAGCGCGGTCGCCGACGTCGCAGCGCTGGAGGAGTGCCTGGCCCAGGAGGTCGACGCGATCGCCGGTTGAGGTGCCTCGCGCCTCAACCGGCGGACGAGGTCGGGCCGACGTAGCAGAGCATCCGGTAGTCGGCGCCCTCCTCGACGTTCACGAACCCGTGGCGCTCGTAGAAGCGGCGGGTGTCGGCGTCGACCTCGTCGACGTTGATGTGCATCTCCGGCGACCCGAGGTCGCGCACGAGCGCCCGCGAGAGCTCGAGGACCTGCGTCCCGATGCCGCGGTCGCGCAGGGCGGGTACGACGTAGAGCTCCTCGAGCTGCGACACCGGGCCGTCGAACCAGATGGCCGGGCGCAGGCTCACCAGGGCGAAGCCCACAGCGCGGCCGTCGTCCTCCGCCAGCACCGCGACGATCGCGGGCAGCGCGAGGATGCGGGCGAAGCGCACCTCGAGCACGTCGACCTCGTCGACGTCGGTCTCGAACTCGGTGTTGAAGTCCCACAGCAGCCGCGCCAGCACGGCAGCGTCGTCGACGCTCGCGCGGTGTACGTCGCTCATCAGCGTCTCCTCAGCGGTGGCGGGCGAAGAACCGGTCGAGCAGCGCGGTGGACTCCTCGGCCAGGACCCCGGCCACCACCTCGGGCCGGTGGTTGAGCCGGCGGTCGCGCACGACGTCCCACAGCGAGCCGACGGCGCCGAGCTGGTCGTCGTACGCCCCGAAGACGAGGCGGTCGACCCGGGCCAGGACGAGGGCGCCCGCGCACATGGTGCAGGGCTCGAGGGTGACGACCAGGGTGCAGCCGGTCAGTCGCCACTCGCCGCGGGCGGCGGCGGCTGCGCGGAGGGCGACGACCTCGGCGTGGCCGGTCGGGTCCCCGTCGGACTCGCGCGTGTTGCGTCCGGTGCCGATGACGGAGCCGGTCTCGTCGAGCACGACGGCCCCGACCGGGACGTCGTCGCCCACCAGCGCGGCTCGCGCCTCGGCCAGGGCCAGGCGCATGGATGCCTCGTGGGTCATGCAGACGTGAGCCCGACGGCGTCGTCGAAGAGCTTGCCGAAGCCGAGCCGGCGCGCGATGTCGGAGAGCATCTCGTCAGGGTAGAGCTCGACGTCGTCGAGCAGCGCGCCCATGTCGATGGCATGCAGGCCGAGGTCGCCGAGCAGGTCGAGGTCGCCGGCGGGCACCTCGACGTCCTCGTCCTCCGGCGGTGGCAGGCCGAGGAAGTCGATGGCCGACTGGGCGAGCTCCCACTCGTCGGCCGCGGTGACGTCGGACAGCAGCACCCGCGTGGTCGAGCCGGCGACCCGGACGAGCACGAAGAAGTCCTCGTCGACCGCGACCATGCCGACGGCGCCGGACCGTCCCGAGACATGGCGCAGGGCGTGGCTCAGCGAGTCGATCGAGGCGAAGGCGGGGGAGGCGATGTCCTGCACCTGCCAGGCGCCGTCCTCGACGAACGCGGCCAACGCGAAGTCGACCTCAGCGTGCTCCGACACGGACCCACCTCCCCAGGTTGTCCCGACCGCGCTCCCGACCTGTCCAATGTGACAGATCCCCGTCGCACCGCCAACCCTGTTCCGTCTCGATCAGGTCGAGCGCCGACCACTAGGGTGTGCCCCATGCGCGTCAACGTGGTGAACCACCCCCTCGTCTCCCACAAGCTGACCGTCCTGCGGGACGAGCACACCGACTCCCCGACGTTTCGTCGGCTGACCGACGAGCTGGTCACCCTGCTGGCCTACGAGGCCACCCGCGAGGTGCGCGTCGACCCCAAGCCGATCACCACCCCGGTGGGCCCGACGACGGGCGTCTACCTCGCCCAGCCCAAGCCCATGGTCGTGCCGATCCTGCGCGCGGGGCTCGGCATGCTCGACGGCATGATGCGGCTGCTGCCGACGGCCGAGGTCGGCTTCCTCGGCATGGTCCGCAACGAGGAGACCCTCGAGGCGTCGACGTACGCCGAGCGGCTGCCCGACGACCTGTCCGGTCGCCAGTGCTACGTCCTCGACCCGATGCTCGCGACCGGCGGCACCCTCGCCGCCGCCATCACGTTCCTCACCTCGCGAGGGGCCGACGACATCACCGCCATCTGCCTGCTCGCCGCGCCCGAGGGCGTCGCCAACCTGGAGAAGGGGCTCGAGGGGCTCGACGTCCCGGTCACCGTGGTGACCGCCGCGCTCGACCAGAAGCTCAACGAGAAGGGCTACATCGTGCCCGGGCTCGGCGACGCCGGCGACCGGTTGTACGGCGTCGCCCAGTAGCCACCTCGGGGTAGTCCGCATCAGATTTCCGGTCGGACCGGGTCCGGCACCGGAAGATTGATGCGGACTATCGAGCGGTGGTGGCGACGCGCGGAGATGCGCGCCTGAGACACCCGTGACACACGTCTCGTTTTCGGTACGTTGTGCCCCGGCCCGCACGCCGCTCCGGTCCCGACCAGGTCGGAGCCCCCCACCCAGGAGGCATCAGTGCGCATCGGCATTCCCCGTGAGTCACGACCCGGCGAGACGCTCGTCGCAGCGACGGCGAAGACGGCCTCGCAGCTCGCCGCGCTGGGCTACGACGTGGTGGTCGAGCAGGGCGCGGGCGCGGCGGCCGACCAGCCGGACGGCGCGTTCGCCGACGCCGGGGTGCGGGTCGTGGCGGGTGACGAGGTGTGGTCGAGCGACGTGGTGGTGAAGGTGAACGCACCCACCGACGACGAGATCGGCCGGCTGCGCCCTGGTGCCACGGTCATCAGCCTGATGGCGCCGGCCCGCAGCCCCGAGCTGGTCGAGCGGCTGGTCGCGCAGGGCGTCACCGCCCTGGCGATGGACGCCGTGCCGCGCATCTCGCGCGCGCAGTCGATGGACGTGCTGTCCTCGATGGCCAACGTCGCGGGCTACCGCGCAGTGATCGAGGCCGCTCACGAGTTCGGCCGGCTCTTCACCGGCCAGGTCACCGCCGCCGGCAAGGTCCCGCCGGCGCGGGTCTTCGTCGTCGGCGCGGGCGTCGCGGGACTCGCCGCGATCGGTGCCGCCGGGTCGCTGGGTGCGATCGTCCGCGCGTTCGACGTGCGCCCCGAGGTCGCCGAGCAGGTCGAGTCGATGGGCGCACAGTTCGTCACCGTCGACATGGAGCAGGAGGTCTCGACGGACGGCTATGCCAAGGAGATGACCGCCGAGCAGGAGGCTGCCACCGCCGCGATGTACGCCGAGGAGGCGCGCGCCGCCGACATCGTCATCACCACCGCGCTGATCCCCGGCCGCCCCGCACCCCAGCTGGTCAACGCCGAGACCGTCGCGGCGATGCGGCCCGGCTCCGTCGTCGTCGACATGGCCGCGGCCAACGGCGGCAACGTCGCCGCGACGGTGAGGGACCAGCGCGTCGTCACCGACAACGGCGTCACGGTGCTCGGCTACACCGACCTCGCCGGACGCCTCGCCGCCCAGACCAGCCAGCTCTACGGCACCAACATCGTCAACCTCCTCAAGCTGCTCACGCCCGGCAAGGACGGCGTGCTCACCCTCGACATGGACGACGTGGTCCAGCGCGGCATCGCCGTGACGCGGGAGGGTGAGCTCATGTGGCCGCCGCCGCCCGTGCAGGTGTCGGCCGCCCCGGCCGCACCCGTCGCCGAGACCGGACCCGGGGTGCCCGCGCCGGTCGAGAAGACGCCGCCGGACCCGCGTCGCAGGCTGTACGCCGCCGGGCTGGCCGCCGTCGCCTTCCTGGCGCTCGCGACGTCCGCGCCGGTGTCGTTCCTGCCGAGCCTCACCGTCTTCGTGCTCGCCGTCGTCATCGGCTTCTACGTGATCGGCAACGTCCACCACGCGCTGCACACCCCACTCATGAGCGTCACCAACGCGATCAGCGGCATCATCGTGGTCGGCGCGATCCTCCAGGCACCGGTCGACAACCTCGCGGTCCAGCTGATCGCGGGGGTCGCCATCCTGCTCGCCAGCATCAACGTCTTCGGTGGCTTCCTGGTCACCCGGCGGATGCTCAACATGTTCCAGAAGGGCTGAGTCGTGGTCTCGTTCGTGTCGGGCGCCTACATCCTCGCGGGCCTCCTGTTCATCTTCGCGCTCGCCGGCCTGAGCAAGCACGAGACGGCCCGTCGCGGCAACGCGTTCGGCAT
The DNA here is from genome assembly GCF_014779665.1 of Nocardioides hwasunensis. Lineage (GTDB taxonomy): Bacteria > Actinomycetota > Actinomycetes > Propionibacteriales > Nocardioidaceae > Nocardioides > Nocardioides hwasunensis. The sequence continues at coordinate 287,745 of NZ_JACXYY010000007.1, forward strand.
GGCCGGGATGGGTCTGGCGCTGGTCGCCACGCTCCTGCTCGTCCTCGACTACCTCACCAACGACCTGATCGCCGACAAGGCCTCGATCTGGGTCGGGCTGGCGATCATCCTCGTCACCGGCACGGTCGGCGCCGTCATCGGCATCCGGCTGGCGCGCGGGGTCGAGATGACCGGCATGCCCGAGCTGATCGCGATGATGCACAGCTTCGTCGGCCTGGCCGCCGTGCTGGTCGGCTACAACACCTACATCGAGGTCGCCTCCTTCGGCGGGCACGCCGACGCGGTGCACAACGGTGAGGTGTTCATCGGCGTGTTCATCGGCGCGGTGACCTTCACCGGCTCGGTCGTGGCCAACCTCAAGCTCAGCGCGAAGATGAAGTCCGCGCCCGTGACGCTGCCGGGCAGGCACCTGCTCAACCTCGGCATCCTCGTGGCGTCGCTGGTGCTGATGGTCTGGTTCATGAACGCCGACGGCTGGAGCGGGCTCGCCCCGCTGGTGCTGATGACCATCCTGGCGCTGGTGCTCGGCTTCCACCTCGTCGCCGCGATCGGCGGCGGCGACATGCCGGTGGTCGTGTCGATGCTCAACAGCTACTCCGGCTGGGCGGCCGCCGCCGCGGGCTTCATGCTCTCCAACGACCTGCTGATCATCACCGGCGCGCTGGTCGGCTCGTCGGGTGCGATCCTCAGCTACATCATGTGCACGGCGATGAACCGCTCCTTCATCAGCGTCATCGCCGGTGGCTTCGGCTCCGACGGCGTGGTCAGCGGCGAGGCCCGCGACTACGGCGAGCACCGCGAGATCCAGGCCGACGAGGTCGCCGAGCTGCTCGCCGGTGCCTCGTCGGTGGTGATCACGCCCGGCTACGGCATGGCCGTCGCGCAGGCGCAGTACCCGGTCGCCGAGATGACGCGCAAGCTGCGCGAGCGCGGGGTCGACGTCCGCTTCGGCATCCACCCCGTCGCCGGCCGGCTGCCCGGACACATGAACGTCCTGCTCGCCGAGGCGAAGGTCCCCTACGACATCGTGCTGGAGATGGACGAGGTCAACGACGACTTCCCGAGCACCGACGTCGTGCTCGTGATCGGCGCCAACGACACCGTCAACCCCGCGGCCCTCGAGGAGCCCGGCTCACCCATCGCGGGCATGCCGGTCCTCGAGGTCTGGAACGCCCACGACGTCATCGTCTTCAAGCGCTCGATGGCCACCGGGTACGCCGGGGTGCAGAACCCGCTGTTCTTCAAGGACAACACCCAGATGCTCTTCGGCGACGCGAAGGACAAGGTCAACGAGATCGTCGCAGCCCTCGACAGCCGGGTGGGCGTGTCCTGATGGGTCCCGTCAGTCGGTGGGCAGCGCGTCCCCGGTGCGTACGTCGAACGCGTGCAGCCTGCCGGGCTCGACGGTGAACCAGACCTTGGCGCCCTTGGCCGGCACCGAGCGGGGCGCGATGCGGGCGACGATGTGGTCGGCGCGGAGGTCGTCGCCGATCAGGTTGCCGTAGAGGAACGCGTCGGAGCCGAGCTCCTCGATGACGAGCGCCTCGACCGGGAACGACGCGTCCTCACCCTCCGACGACATCACCATGGCCTCGGGGCGGAAGCCGAGCTGCACCTGGTCGCTGCCCGCGAGCGCGGCGACGGTCGAGCGGGGGAGCGGGATGAAGCCGTCTCCGATCTGCGCCTTCTCGTCGATGACGGTGAAGGTGCCGAGATTCATCGCGGGCGAGCCGATGAAGCCCGCGACGAACGCGTTCCTCGGCTTGTCGTAGAGCCCCAGGGGCGTGTCGACCTGCTGGAGCACGCCGTCCTTCATCACCGCCACCCGGTCGCCCATGGTCATCGCCTCGACCTGGTCGTGGGTGACGTACACCGTGGTGATGTCGAGGCGGCGCTGGAGGGAGGCGATCTGGGTGCGGGTGGACACGCGCAGCTTGGCGTCGAGGTTCGACAGCGGCTCGTCCATGAGGAAGACCTTGGGGTGCCGCACGATCGCGCGGCCCATCGCGACGCGCTGGCGCTGGCCGCCGGAGAGGGCCTTCGGCTTGCGGTCGAGGTAGTCCTCGAGGTCGAGGATCCTGGCAGCGTCGGCCACCCGCTCCTTGATCTCGGACTTGCCGACACCGGCGATCTTGAGCGCGAAGCCCATGTTGTCGCCGACGCTCATGTGGGGGTAGAGGGCGTAGTTCTGGAAGACCATCGCGATGTCGCGGTCCTTGGGTGCGACGTTCGTGACGTCGCGATCGCCGATGTGGATGTGGCCGCTGCTCACGTCCTCGAGGCCGGCGAGCATGCGCAGCGAGGTCGACTTCCCGCAGCCGGACGGGCCGACCAGGACGAGGAACTCGCCCGGCTCGATCGGCAGGTCCAGCGCATCGACGGCTGGCGTGTCGGACCCGGGGTAGATGCGGGTGGCGTGGTCGAAGGTGACGGACGTCGACATGAGGGGTTCCCTGTTCTCGCGTTGCAGAAGTGGTCCACGAAATCAGCCCCGAACACCTGATGTGGTCGGGACCCCAGCCGGGAGCACTCTCGCACGACGAGGCCGGCTCTGGCGAGCACCCCCGTCCGACAGCCGGGCGGGCGAGGCCGAGGGTCAGCCCAGGTGGACGCCGGCGAACATGCCGATGAGGTAGGTGATCCCTATCGCGAGCAGGCCGCCGCAGACGTTGCGCAGCACCGCCGGCAGCCGCGGGCTGTAGCCCAGTCTGGCACTCACCGCGCCGGCGCCCGCGAGGGCGAGCGCCACGGTGACCACGGTCGTGACGATCCGCGCGGGCTCGGGCACGAAGACCACCAGCAGCAGCGGGATCAGCGCGCCCAGGGTGAAGGCGACCATCGAGGCGAGTGCCGCGTGCCACGGGTTGGCGAGCGCGTCGGGATCGATGCCGAACTCGACGTGCGCGTGCGCCTGGAGCGCATCGTGCGCGGTGAGCTCCTCGGCGACCTTCTCGGCTGTCTCGCGCGAGAGCCCCTTGTCGACGTACATCCGGGTGAGCTCCTCCTGCTCGGTCCGGGGCATCTGCTCGAGCTCGCGCCTCTCCATCGCGAGGATCGAGCGCTCGGAGTCGCGCTGGGTGCTGACCGAGACGTACTCGCCGGCGCCCATGCTCAGCGCACCCGCCGTGAGCGCGGCGATCCCGGCGATGAGGATCGTGCTGCTGTCGTCGGTCGCGCCGGCCACGCCCATCACCACGCCGGCGGTCGAGACGATGCCGTCGTTGGCTCCCAGCACACCCGCGCGCAGCCAGTTGAGCCGGCCGGCGACGTCGTCGTCGACGTCCTCGTGCCAGTGCTGCGGCTCCTCGTCGGTGCCGATCTCCAGGCTCACCCCTCGATCCTCGTCCTTCGAGGGCCGTGGGGCAACGAAGGCGAGGCTCCACTGGCCGCCACCGGTCCAGCACCGAGCGCAGCGAGCGTGGCGGAGTGATGCCTCACAGCCCCAGGTCGCGTCCGATCAGCATCTTCATGATCTCGTTGGAGCCGGCCCAGATCTTGGTGACCCGGGCGTCGCGCCAGGCGCGGGCGACGCGGTACTCGTTCATGAAGCCGTAGCCGCCGTGGACCTGCACGCAGTGGTCGAGCACGTCGTTCTGCACCTGCGAGGTCCACCACTTCGCCTTGGCCGCGTCGACCGGGGTGAGCTCGGACTTCGTGTGCGCGAGCACGCACTGGTCGACGAAGGCCTCGGTGACGTCGATGCGCGTGACGAGGTCGGCCAGCAGGAACTGGGTGTTCTGGAAGGAGCCGATCGGCTGTCCGAACGCCTGGCGGTCCTTCGCGTACTGGATGGTCTCCTCGAGGATCTGCTTGGCGTGGGCCAGGTTGGTGATGGCCGAGCCGAGGCGCTCCTGGGGCAGGAACTGCATCATCGAGATGAAGCCCGTGTCGAGCGGCCCGACCAGGTCGGCACCCGAGACGCGGACGCCGTCGAAGGCGAGCTCGGCGGTGTCGGACTCGTCCTGCCCGACCTTGTCGAGCACCCGGCCGACGCTGAAGCCGTCCAGCGTGGTGTCCACCGCGAACAGCGAGATGCCCTTGGCCTTCTTCTCCGGGCTGGTGCGCGCCGCCACGAGGACGAGGTCGGCGGAGCCGCCGTTGGTGATGAAGGTCTTGGACCCGCTGATGATCCAGTCGTCGCCGTCGCGCACCGCGGTGGTCCGCAGGTTCGCCAGGTCGGAGCCGCCGCCGGGCTCGGTCATGCCGATGGCCGTCACCAGCTCGCCGGTCGCTGCCTTGGGCAGCCAGCGCGCCTTCTGCTCGTCGTCGGTGAGGTGCACGAGATAGGGGACGGTGATGTCGGCGTGGATGCCGACGCAGCTCGGCAGCGTCATGTTGACCTTGGCGAGCTCCTCGGTGAGCACCGCGTTGAAGCGGTAGTCGCCGGCCTCCGAGCCGCCGAACTCCTCGGGGATCTCCAGGCCGAGGAAGCCCTGCCTGCCGGCCGCGAGCCAGAAGTCACGGTCGAGGCCGTGGTGCTCGGCGTACGTCTCGAGGTGCGGGGTGACCTCGCGGTCCAGGAACTGCCTGACCGAGGCGCGGAAGGCCTCGTGGTCCTCGTCGTAGATCTCACGCTTCATGGCGCAGAGGTTACCCGCCGGTCACTTCGCAGGCCCGATTGTGTGGAGAACCGTCCGCAGATGCCCGGTCGGGCGTACCGTTGAGCGTGGGGGCTCGTTGTCGACAACGAGGGAGCAGGCTGTGAGCACAGACGATCGGACGTTCTCGCGCCCGCGCAGCCGGGCGTGGGGCGACGACGCCCAGCGCGCCGTGCTGCGCGCGATCGCCGACGACGTCGCGCGGCGCTCGGGCCACAAGGTCGCTGCGATCGAGGTGCTCCGCTCCGACGGCAACCTCGAGTTCGTGGCGATCAGCGGCAACCCGGCGGCCGAGGCACGACTGCTCGGCAAGGCGGCGCCCCTCTCGCTCGACCAGATGCTGGCCTTCGGGACGTGGATCGAGGGATGGGTGCACACGCTCGGGGAGCGCGTCGACGACGAGACGCGGGCCTGGATGGCCGAGTACGGCCACACGCCCGACGCACCGGCCCCCGGGCGGCCCGACCAGTGGCACCCCGAGGACCGCCTCATGCGGCTGCTCGAGAACGAGGCGGGAGAGCTGCGGGCCACCCTCTACCTCGACGAGCCGCTCGACGGGCTGCGCGCGACACCGGCGTCGATCGCCGCGGTGAACGACGAGATCCGGGTGATGTACGACGCCGTGGTGAGCATCGTCGAGCGCGAGCTCTACCGCGAGCAGGTGCGGATGCTCAGCCAGGCTCGCGGTGCGGTCGCGAGCGTGCGTCCGGGCCTGGGCCTGGCCGACTTCCTCGACGAGATGTCCGAGGCCATGGTCGAGGCGATGCGGGTCGACAGCGTCGACGTGCTGCTGAACGGCGCCAGTGCGCCGGCCCTGGAGCCGCACACGGCCGAGCTCGAGGACCAGATGCGAGAGGTCTGGCTCCGGCGCGGGCACCTGCTGATGGAGCCGGCGCAGACCTGGGGATTGACCGACGAGGCGATCCCCACGCCACCGGTGCTGGCCGAGCGCATGCGGGCACGCGGGCTGGCGTCGTGGTTGATCGTGCCGATCGGCGTGGGCGACGACTACCTCGGCACCCTGGCCCTGGGCCGCAACGAGGGGGGAGCCCGGTGGATCGACTCGGAGATCGTCGCGGCCGACGCCGTCGCCGCCGACCTGGCCGGTGTCGTCCTCGACTCCCAGCTCATGGAGCAGGAGCGTCGGGCCAACGAGGAGCTGCGCGACGCGAACGACGCGCGGCGCCACATGGTGTTGACGCTGGCCCACGAGCTGCGCAACCCGGTCAGCGTGCTCTGGACCCACCTCGAGCTGCTCGACGAGGGCGCCGACGCCGACGGTGACCAGCCCTTCGCCCCGGCCGAGTCGCTGGCGGCGATGGACCGTGCAGCACGCCGCATCGACGCCATGGTCGAGAACCTGATGTCGCTGGCCTCGGTGACCGACACCAGCCGGGCGGTGCCGACGTCTCCCGTCGACCTCACCGCGGTCGTCAGGGAGGCCGCCGAGCTCCTCACCGACAGCGCGGCGGCGAGCGGGGTCGGGCTCGAGCTCGAGCTGGTGGAGTCCGTGATCGTGCACGGCGACCAGGCGGGCCTCGCCCTGCTCGTGTCCAACCTGCTGGCCAACGCCTTCAAGTACACCGACGTCGGCGGCCTGGTCTGCATGAGCCTGGCGCCGAGGACGGTGGACGGCGTGCGGGGGTGTCTGCTCACCTGTGCCGACTCCGGCATCGGGATCGCCGCCGACGAGCTCGCCCAGGTCTTCACGCCGTTCTTCCGGTCCGGGAGCCCCGACGCCCGCAGGCGCCCCGGCACCGGGCTCGGCCTGGCGATCATCGATGGTGTCGTCACGCACCACGGCGGCACGATCGACGTCGAGTCGACCCTCGACGTCGGCACCACGTTCCGGGTGTGGCTCCCGCTCGCGGAGCCGACGGACGTACGGTGATCGGCGTGTCCGTCAACGCGCTGGTCGCCGCGCTCCTCCAGGCGCTGCTGACCGTCGGTGCGGTGCCGGTCCCGGTGGTCGCCGACCGTGCGCCCGTGTCTGCCGAGCCCAGCACCGACGGCACGCAGCCGCAGGCGGCGTCCGGCTGGGGCAGCGTCCCCCCGGCCTGGCTCGGCACGCGGGAGCTTCCCGACGACGTCGCCACCGGCAACGGTCAGGTGCGGCCCACCCCGCCCGTGATGCGCCACCGCCGCTGGACCCTGCCCGACCAGGTGCGGATGCTCCCCGGCTCGGGGTTCGCCAGCAAGGTGGTCTCGCCCGCGCCGCGCCGGGTCATCGCGCGGTCGACCTGGAAGCAGGGGTGTCCGGTCGCGGCGAGCGACCTCGCCTGGGTGCGGGTGACCTTCTGGGGCTTCGACGCGCAGCGCCACACCGGTGAGCTGCTCGTCAACGCGTCCGTGGCCGACGACATCGTCCAGGTCTTCCGCACCCTCTACCGCGTCCGGTTCCCCCAGGAGCGGGTGACGATCGCCCGGACCTACGACCCCGACGCGCCCTCGACCGGAGACGGCAACGACACCGGCGCCTTCGTGTGCCGCCCGTCCACCGGCGCGACCTACTTCTCCCAGCACGCCTACGGCCTCGCCATCGACCTCAACTCCTTCCAGAACCCCTACGCCAAGGGCGACGTGGTGCTGCCCGAGCTGGCGTCGTCGTACCTCGGTCGCGACCGCGTGCGCGCCGGGATGATCACCCCCGACGGACCGGTGGTGCGCGCGTTCGCCCGGATCGGGTGGCAGTGGGGTGGGGACTGGCGCCAGTCCAAGGACTACATGCACTTCAGCCGCAACGGCCTCTGAGGCCCGTCCACCTCGATTCGACCGGTGAACACCCGGACGATCTTCCGCCATGCCCGAGCCCGCCCCTACGATCCACCTGACGGGTGGGAGGCCGGTCTGGACTCGACAGGTGGGCGGGAGCGAATGCGGGACTCGAGCTGGGGCGACGCCCGAGCGCGTGCGCTGCTGCACGACATCACCGCCGACGCTGCTGCCCGCGTCGGCTTCAAGGTCGGGGTGCTCGAGGTCGTCCGCCCGCAGGGCCTGCTGGAGTTCGTCGCGATCACGGGTGAGCCGGAGGGTGCCCGCCAGCTGCTGGGGACGGGTTCGCGCCTGGAGGACATGCTCGCCGCGATCGACGACGGCGAGACCTACGGCGCCTTCACGTTCGTCGCGCACGACGCCTACTCCCCGGGCGTCGAGGAGCGCATGCGGGACACCTCGTGGGTGCCCGACATCCCGCGCACCGACGACCCCGGCGAGTGGCAGCCCCTCGACATGCTGGTCGCCGAGGTGCGCGACGCGGGCGGTGCACTCCGCGGCCTGCTCTACCTCGACGAGCCCTTCGGCCTCAGGAGGCTGTCGCCCGCGCAGCTCGCCGGGCTCTCCGACACGCTCGGGACGGCGCTGAGCACCATCGTCGCGGTGATCGAGCGGGAGGAGTTCGCCCACCTGGCGCGCAGCATCCGCGCCGCCCGCCTGATGGTGCAGCCGACCCTCGCGCGTCATGACGTCGGCTACCTCCTGCGCGAGGCGCGTGCCACGTTGCTGGACGCGCTGTCCGTCGACGAGCTGGAGATCCGGGTGTTCCTCGACGAGGACGCCGGGGTCGCCGGCGAGCTCGGCATCGAGATCGCGCCGGACGCACGTCGCGCGCTCGAGGAGGCCGCGACCCGAGCCTGGGCCGAGGACCGCCACGTGCTGATCATCGAGCCGGGCAGGATCTGGGGCGACACCGCGCTCGAGGCGGCGTACGCCGACGGTTTCACCGCATCCCTCGAGGCGGCGGGACTCGAGACCCTGGTCGTCGCGCCCGTCGGCGTCGACGACCGGGTGCTGGGCACGGTCGCCTGTGCGCGGCGGACCGGATCGCGCCGGTGGACCGACAGCGAGTCGCTGGCGATGGTCGAGATGTGCCACGACCTGGGGCGCGCGATCGCCAACGCGCACGCGACGCAGCGCGAACGTCGTCTGCTCGAGGAGCTGCGCGAGCTCGAGCACGCGCGTCACTGGTTCCTGCGCGAGCTCACCCACGAGATCAACAACCCGATGACGGTGATCGCGGCGAACGCCGAGTTCCTGGCCACCGGCGGCGACCTCGAGGACCGCGACGTGCGCCGTGCGCAGGCGATCCTGCGCGGCACGGAGCGGCTCGCCGACCTGCTGGAGGGCCTCGCCATGCTGTCGCGGGTCAGTGATCCGCAGCGTCCGCCCGCCATGGAGCGCGTGGACCTGCTCGGTCTCGTCGAGGACACGATCGCCTCGATGTCCGCGGTGGCGGAGCGGGCCGGCATCGTGCTGCACCTCGTGGGTGACACACGGCCCGCCGTCGTCGCAGCCGACCTGCGCGAGATCTCCAGCGCGGTGTCCAACCTCGTCGACAACGCCGTGAAGTACTCCGACTCCGGCGACGAGATCTGGCTGGCCATCGAGCGACGCGAGGACGGCGGCATCACCTTCCACTGCCGCGACGAGGGCATCGGCATCTCCGACGCCGACCAGGTCAACCTGTTCGCCCCGCTCTTCCGCTCGACGAACGACGACGCCCTGCTGCGGCCGGGCACCGGTCTCGGGCTGGGCATCGTGCGCGAGATCATGCAGCGCCACGGTGGCACCGTCGAGGTCGACTCCGTCCTCGGCCGCGGCACGTCGGTCAAGCTGCACTTCCGGCCGCAGGGCTGAGGTCAGGGCGTCAAGTCAGGAGAGCAGCTCGTCGACCCAGGAGGGGACGAGCTCCCCGGGGGCCCCTGCCGCGACTCGTCGAAGTCGGTGGCGCCGGCGCTGCGCTCCAGGTTGAGCTCGAGCGTCGCACCGCGGGCCCAGTGGACGAAGGCGGCTGCCGGGTAGACGAGGCCGGACGTGCCGATCGACACGAACAGGTCGCAGTCCCAGAGGGCGGCCTCGACGAGGTCCATGCCGTAGGGGATCTCGCCGCACCAGACGATGTCGGGACGCAGGCTCCGGGAGCCGCAGCCCGGGCACGGAGGAGCGTCGGCCAGCGACCCGGACCACTCGTGGCGCTCGTCGCACGCCGTGCACCACGCCGACAGGAGACGTCCGTGGATGTGGTGCACCCGCTCGAGGCCGGCGCGCTCGTGGAGGTCGTCGACGTTCTGCGTCACGACCAGCAGGTCCTCGCCCAGCGCCTGCTCGAGCCGGACGAGCGCGTGGTGGGCCGCGTGGGGCTCGACCCGCGACAGAGCGGCGCGCCGGTCGTCGTAGAACCGCTGCACCAGCCCGGGGTCGTCGGCGTACGCCTCCGGGGTCGCGACCCGCATCGGGTCGTGGCCCTCCCAGAGTCCGCCGGAGTCGCGGAACGTGGAGAGCCCGCTCTCCGCCGAGATCCCGGCTCCGGTGAGGACGACGACCTTCATCGGCGGACTCGTGCGTGAGGCATGCCCCAAGTCCTATCAGGATCACCCGCAGGGGTGTGACGAATGGAGGGTGGTGGGCACTTCGGGTAGACAGTCGGCCATGACGGACGCGGGGAGCATGTCGGAGGCAGTCGCGTTCGAGGGCGAGTGGGACGGGCCGGTCGTGGCCACCGCGGTGCACGCGGGGCACGCGCTGCGGCCGGAGATCGCCGAGGCGATGGTGCTGGACGAGGCCGAGCGCTTCCGCGAGGAGGACCCGTTCACCGACCGGATCGCCGCCGTGGTGCCCGACCGGGTGGTGACCAGCCGCTCACGGTTCGAGGCCGACCTCAACCGGCCACGTCGCGAGGCGGTCTACCGCAAGCCCGACGACTGCTGGGGGCTCGAGGTGTGGCGCGACGGCGTGCTGTCCGACGAGCTCTTCGAGGGCAGCCTGGCGACGTACGACGCGTTCTACGACGCGCTCGCCCCGCGGCTCGACGCCCTCGCCGAGCGCGGCCCCTTCGTGCTGCTCGACGTGCACTCCTACAACCACCGCCGCGACGGTGCCGGCGAGCCGCCCGCTCCGGCATCGGACAACCCCGAGGTCAACGTCGGCACCGGAAGCCTCGACCACGACCTCTTCGGACCGCTCGTCGAGCGGTTCATGGGCGACCTGCGCGACGCCCGGCTCGGGAGTGGCGCGCTGGACGCCCGGGAGAACGTCGCCTTCGAGGGGCGCAACCTCGCCTGGTGGGTGCACGACCGCTACCCGCGGGTGGGCTGCGTGCTGGCGCTGGAGTTCAAGAAGACGTTCATGGACGAGTGGACCGGCCAGCTCGACGAGGAGCGGCTTCGCTGCGCGCAGGAGGGTCTCGCGGCCGCGCTGCCGGGTCTCCACGACGAGCTGGAGCGGCTCGGGTGACCCCGGGCTCGACCGACGCCGCGGACCTCCCCGAGCTCGCCGCCGCCGACCTGGCGGTCGACCACCGGCTGGCGCGGCTGGCCGAGAGCTTCCGCTTCCTCCTCGACATCACGCCGGTCGACGCCGACGACCTGCGCGACGGCTTCCTGGCGGGCGACGACCCGGACCCGGCGTTCACCTACCGCGAGCTCGAGACCGACCCGGCCGTGATCCGGGCCGAGCTCGACGACATCGACCCCGGCGAGGTCGAGGACCCGGTGCTCGGGCAGCTGCTGCGCGCCAAGCACCGCGAGATGGAGCTGCAGCTCGAGATGCTCGAGGCGCGCGACAGCGAGGACTTCCTCCCCCTCAGCGTCGAGCTGTACGGCGGCGTGTCCCCGCAGCTGCGCGCGCAGGCCGAGCAGCTGCTCGACCGCATCACCCGCACCGAGCCGTCCGACGACGCCCTCGACGCCGAGGCGTTCCTCGCGCTCGCGGAGGAGGAGATCGCGCACTACCGCGGCGAGGACCCCGACCTCGACATGCACGCCGAGATCCGCCCCGACGTCAACGGCGTGATGGTCTCCGGCGACGTGCTGCTCATCGGCCCGGAGACGAAGGTGCAGCACAACCGCGCCCGGGCCCTGCTCCACCACGAGGTGGGCACCCACCTGGTCACCCAGGCCAACGGCAGCCACCAGCCGATCAAGGTCCTCGGGGTCGGGCTCGCCGGCTACGACGAGACCCAGGAGGGGCTGGCGGTGCTGGCCGAGATCGCCTGCGCCGGTCTCACCGCCTTCCGGCTGCGTCAGCTCGCCGGTCGCGTGGTCACGGTGCACCGGATGATCGCGGGGGCGAGCTTCGCCGAGGCCCACGAGGCGTTGGTCGCGGCCGACTTCCCGCCCGGCAGCGCCTGGACCACCGTGATGCGCGTGTTCCGGTCCGGCGGGATGACCAAGGACGCCATCTATCTCCGCGGCCTCGTCGAGCTGCTCGAGCACCTCGGCGCCGACGGCACGCTCGACCAGCTGTGGCTCGGCAAGTTCTCGCTGCGCGACCTTCCCCTCATCGGGGACCTGCAGGACCGCGGGCTGCTCCGGCCGCCACGCGTCCTGCCCCGCTACCTGCACGACCCGGAGACCCACGCCAACCTCGCGCGGGCTGCCGGGACCGAAGACCTCAGCACCCTTCTGGAGGGACACGCATGAAGATCGGGTTCGTCGTCAACGACATCGAGACGGAGAAGGCGGAGTACACCACCAACCGCCTCGCCATGGCGGCCAAGGAGATGGGGCACGAGGCCTGGTACATGGGCATCGGCGACTTCGCCTACCAGCCCGACGGCTCGCTGAGCACGAAGGCCCGCGCCGGTCACGCGAAGTCCTACCGCTCCCTCGAGCGGCACCTCGCCGACGTCAAGCGACCCGACGTCGAGCAGCTCATCGGCATCGACGAGTTCGACGTGGTGATGCTCCGCAACGACCCGGCCGACGACGCCGAGTCCGATCCGTGGCGCAACAACGCCGGCGTGGCCTTCGGCCAGCTCATCGCCTCCAGCGGCGTGCTCGTCGTGAACGACCCGACGAGCCTGGCCAACGCGCTGTCGAAGGCCTACTTCCAGCACTTCCCCGAGGTCGTGCGTCCGCGCACCCTCATCTCGCGCGACGAGGAGATGATCGAGGAGTTCATCAAGGACCTCGGCGGCAAGGCGGTGCTCAAGCCGCTGCAGGGTTCGGGTGGCGCCGGGGTGTTCCTCATCGACCGCAAGGAGGCGCCCAACCTCAAGCAGATCATCGAGGCGATCTCCCGCGACGGCTACGTCGTCGCCCAGGAGTACCTCCCGGAGGCCGCCAAGGGCGACGTCCGGCTGTTCGTGATGAACGGCCGGCCCCTGGAGGTCGACGGCAGCTACGCCGCGTTCCGGCGGACGAACACCACTAAGGACATCCGCTCCAACATGTCCGCCGGGGGCAAGGCCGCCAAGGTCACCGTCACCGACGAGATGCTCGAGATGGTCGAGATCGTGCGCCCCAAGCTGGTCAGCGACGGGATGTTCCTGGTCGGTCTCGACATCGTCGGCGACAAGCTGATGGAGATCAACGTCTTCAGCCCGGGCGGGCTCGGCAGCGCGCAGAGCCTCTACGAGACCAACTTCGCGCCGGCCATCATCGGCGAGCTCGAGCGCAAGGTGAACATCCGTCGGCACTACCCCGAGATCGACAACGGCAGCCTCGCGACCAGCTGACGTCGCGGTCCCGGCTCAGTAGTACCAGGGGAACGGCGACCAGTCGGGCTCGCGCTTCTCAAGGAACTGGTCGCGGCCCTCTTGGGCCTCGTCGGTCATGTAGGCCAGTCGCGTGGTCTCGCCCGCGAAGAGCTGCTGACCGACGAGGCCGTCGTCGGCGAGGTTGAAGGAGTACTTGAGCATCCGCTGGGCGGTCGGTGACTTGCCGTTGATCTTCCGGCCCCAGTCGAGGGCGACCCTCTCCAGGTCGGCGTGGTCGACCACGCGGTTGACCGCGCCCATCCGGTGCATGGTCTCGGCGTCGTACTCCTCGCCGAGGAAGAAGATCTCGCGGGCGAACTTCTGCCCCACCTGGCGCGCGAGGTAGGCCGAGCCGTAGCCGCCGTCGAACGAGCCGACGTCGGCGTCGGTCTGCTTGAAGCGGGCGTGCTCGCGGCTGGCGAGCGTCAGGTCGGCGACCGCGTGGAGGCTGTGACCGCCGCCCGCGGCCCAGCCCGGGACGACGCAGATGACGACCTTCGGCATGAAGCGGATGAGGCGCTGGCACTCGAGGATGTGCAGGCGCGCGAGCTTGGCCTTGTCGATCGGGTTCGGCGGCGCACCCGCGTCGTCGTGACCACCCGTCTCGTACTGGTAGCCCGCCTTGCCGCGGATGCGCTGGTCGCCGCCGGAGCAGAAGGACCACTTGCCGCTCTTCGGGCTCGGGCCGTTGCCGGTCAGGATCACGCAGCCGACGTCACCCGACGTACGTGCGTGCTCCAGCGCCTGCAGCAGCTCGTCGACCGTGTGCGGGCGGAAGGCGTTGAGCACGTCGGGACGGTCGAAGGCGATCCGGACCGTGCCGTGCTCGCGGGCCCGGTGGTAGGTCACGTCGGTCAGGGCCTCGAAGCCGGGCACCACGTCCCACGCCTCCGGGTCGAAGATCTCGCTGACGCCCTCGATCGCACTCATGGTCGAACCGTATCGAGTGCCTCGGCCGCTCCCGGAGCCGATACCTGAGGACGTGGTGAACGGGACATCGGTGGGATCTCGTCCACCACGTCCTCAGATAGCTGCGCTGGGCGCTGGAAGATCACCGCCGGTCGTGGTGTTGTGGGGGCATGGCACTGACAGGTGAGTACGTCCCGAGCAAGTCCGAGTGGGTCCGCAACCAGGTGGCGGAGTACGAGGCCAGCGGCGGCGAGAAGGCCAACACGCTGCCCGGCACCAGCTACCCGATCGTCGTGATCACGTCCGTGGGCGCGAAGTCGGGCAACCTCCGCAAGAACCCGGTGATGAGGGTCGAGCGCGACGGTTCCTACCTCGCCGTCGCCTCCAAGGGCGGCGCGCCGGAGAACCCCGAGTGGTACTACAACTTCGTCGCGCACCCCGAGGTCGAGCTCCAGGACGGCCCGGAGCCCCACACCTACACGGTCCGCCAGCTCAGCGGCGCCGAGCGGGCCGACTGGTGGGACCACGCGGTCGCCACCTGGCCGACGTACGCCGAGTACCAGACGAAGACCGACCGCGAGATCCCGCTGTTCCTGCTCGAGCGCTGACAGGCGGGGCTCGCCCGGATGTGAGGCAGGCGGGTCAGGTGCGCGAGATGGTGATCGCGAGCCCGAGCAGGTGCTCGAGCCGAGCCAGCTCGGAGTCGAGGAACTCCGGTCCGCCGCGGCGGCCCATCAGGATCGCGTCGTCGCCGAACGGGGCCGCGCACTCGACGTAGATCTCGTCGCCGGGAAGGCGGGTCGGGGCAGTGATGTCGGCGGTGTCGAACTCGGTGGGGGCCGCGTCGGTCGCGTGCACGACCTCCCACCCGGAGACGCCCCGGCGGATGCGGGCCGCCCAGTCGACACGGAAGGCGATCGGGAGCAGGTCGACGAGCCGGTCGCGCGCGGTGGCGGGGTCCTCGGTGAGCGACTCGACGACCTCGAGGTCGAGGAACAGGTTGCCGCCCGCGGCGTAGCGGTTGATCCACAGCACGCTGACGCCGTCGAGGATGCTGCACGCGGAGACGATCGAGTCGGGCATCGTGCCGGGCACGATCTCGAGCAGCACGTCGTCGACGGCGTAGCCGTCGCGCTTCTCGACGATCTCGATCGCGTCGATGTCGCCGCCGGCCTCACCGATCGCGGTCGCGATGCGACCCAGCGACCCGGGCACGTCCGGGAGCTCGACTCGCATCAGGTAGGGCATGGGTCTGAGGCTATCCCGAGCGTGTGTCGCCGAGGTTTCGTCGCGCCTGCACGAGACCTGAGGTGTCGGGTGGGCTCAGGGGGAGGCCGCCAGGCGTACGGCGAGCCCGCTCGCGCGCTGCGCCCGCCGGCCGATCGCGGCCCGGACCGCCGCCTCGGACCCGACCACCCTCACCTTCTCCCGCGCCCGCGTCACCGCGGTGTAGAACAGCTCGCGCGAGAGCAGGCGGGAGTCCTCGTCGGGCAGCAGCACGGTCACCACCTCGGCCTGCGAGCCCTGCGACTTGTGGATGGTCATCGCGTGCATGGTCTCCACGTCGCCGAGCCGTGACGTGGCCAGGTCGCGCGGGCCGTCGCTCGCGGCGATCACCGCCCGCGCGCCGGCGGGTGTCGCCACGACCACGCCGCTGTCGCCGTTGTAGATGCCGAGCTGGTGGTCGTTGGCGGTGACCAGCAGGGGGCGGCCGACGTAGGCGCGCTCGTGGAGCGGGTCGCCGGTCTCCGTGGTGAGCCAGTGCTCGATGCGGCGGTTCCAGTGGCGTACGCCGAACGGACCGTCGCGGTGGGCGCACAGCAGCCGGTGGTGGTCGAGTGCGGCGAGCGCACCGGTCACGTCGCCCCGCGCGGCGGCGTCGCGGACGGCGAGGGCGGCGGCCAGGGCGGTCGAGCGGATGCGTGGTGCCGGGTCGGCCTCGTCGACCCACTCCACCTCGTCGTGGCCGGCGCCGAGCACCGCCAGCGCCCCGTCGGCGTCGCCGGTCCGCAAGGCCTCGGCGAGCGCGTGGATGTGCGCGCCGAAGCGGTGCGTCCTGTGCAGCTCGGCCACCGGCGAGTCGGGGCGGCCCTGGAAGCCGCGCACGACGTCGCTCAGGACGGCGCCGGCCTCGACCGACGAGAGCTGGTGGGGGTCACCGACGAGCACGAGCCGGGCGTCGGGACGGACCGCCTCGAGCAGGCGCGCCATCTGGGTCAGCGACACCATGGACGACTCGTCGACCACGACGACGTCGTGCGGCAGGCGGTTGCCGCGGTGGTGGCGGAAGCGGGTGGAGTTGCCCGGGTCGGGCCGCAGCAGCCGGTGCAGGGTGGAGGCGGTGACACCGGAGAGCCGCGCCCGGTCGGCCTCGTCGAAGGCCTCGGCCTCCTGGTGCACCGCCTGCTGGAGCCGTGCGGCGGCCTTGCCAGTCGGGGCGGCGAGCGCGATGCGCAGCCCGTCGGGGTGCTGGTCGAGGAGCCCGACGAGCAGGCCGGCGACAGCGGTCGTCTTGCCGGTGCCCGGGCCACCGGTGAGGACGGTGGTCCACTGCCCGGCGGCGCACACGCACGCGGCCACCTGCTCGTCGTAGCTCGGGCGCGGCCGGCCGTTGCGCACAGCGGCCTCCTGCATCGCGGTCACCAGGCGGGCCATGGACGCGGCCATCACCTCGGGGTCGTGCGCCGGGCTCGTCGCTGCCCGGGAGAGCAGGTCGTCGATGACCTGGGACTCCTGCTCGTGGTAGCGGTCGAGGTAGAGGAGGTCGTTGTCCCAGCGAACGAGGCCGGCGTCGACCAGCGGGCTGGCCGCCACTGCGGCGACCCACTCGTCGGCGTCGGGCCACGGGAGGTCACCGGGGTCGGCGACGCTCGCGAGGTCGACGCACACCGACCCGCCGCGGACGGCACGCACGGCCAGGGCGACCGCCAGCAGCACGCGCTCGTCGCTCTCGCGGCCGAGCCTGCCGAGCGCGGCGGCGACGTGGACGTCGGCGCTGGTCAGCACGCCGGCGGTGTTGAACGTGCCCAGCAGGCCGGTGGCACCCAGCGCGAGCCGGGCGTCGGTGGCGTCGACAGGATCGAAGAGGTCGGTCATGCGGAGTCCCCGGGGCGTCGTTCGGAGGAGCGTAGCGGGGGAGAAGAAGGTCCTGGGGTGCTCATGGTCGGACTCCGTCCAGCAGGTCGGACAGCGCCGTCACCAGCGCGACCGGCGGCTCCCAGGAGAAGATCCCGCACGGTCGGCCGTCGACGCTCGGCGTCTGCGGGCCGCACATGCCGCGGAGGTAGAGGTAGAGCACGCCGCCGAGGTGCTCCGCGGGGTCGTAGTCGGCCAGCCGCCAGCGGAGGTAGCGGTGGAGGACCACGGTGTAGAGCAGTGCCTGGAGCGGGTAGTCGGAGTGCCCCATCGCCTCGTCGAGGACGTCCGGGCGGTAGTCCCAGGCGGTTGCCGGCGCTGCCCGGTCACCGAGCCAGTTGGTCTTGTAGTCGATGGTCAGGTAGCGGGTGCGACCTCCGACCGGGACCCGGACGACGACGTCGATGGAGCCGGTGAGGTAGCCGAGCAGCCGTTGTCCGGCGAGCTCGGGGTCGCCCTCGAGCGTCTCGGCGAAGGCGAGCAACGGGTCGCCGGCGGACAGGTGTGCGCGCAGCAGCGGGCCGAGGTCACCCAGCACGACCTGGGCCGCTCTCGGGCCCTCGTCGCGCGCGGCCAGGTCGCCACCGGCGAGCGGCACCTCGAAGTCGAGCTCGCGCAGCCGGTCGGGCAGGTGGATGTCACGCAGCGTGAGCCCACCGGCGAGCGGTCCGAGTGGCGAGTCGCACACGGCGACGAGCGCGTCGGCGAGCACCTCGGCGTCGACCTCGACGGCCCACCAGGCACGGTGCTCCTCGATCTGCGCGAGCAGCTCGGCGCGCAGGTCGTCGGAGGCCGGGTCGGTGTGCTCGAGCACCTCGTGCACCAGCGAGCCGAACGCGGCACCCACCGGGAGGTCGGCCATCGGTGAGACCACCGCGACGAGGGCCAGGTCGGTCTCGGGGGGCGCGGCCTCGTCGGCGAGCTGGTCGGCGAGGTCGTCGAGCTCGGCGTCGTCGAGGTCGGGCGCGTCGTCGGGCTCGGAGAGCACCCGGTCGGGGGCGCCGGCGTGCGGTGCGCCGGCCGCGGAGAGTGCGGAGTACGACGTACGGCGCCAGTCGGTGTCGACGTCGCGGTCGAAGGATCGCACCGACAGCGCAGGCAGGTCGCGGTCGATCGGGCTGGCGTCGACGACGCCGGGCACGGCGAGCTCGGGCTGCGGCCCGCCCGCGGACTTCCAGCGACCGAGGATGTCGACGACCTCGTCGTCACCGAGCACCGGCTGCTCGTCGTTGACGCTGGCGTGTCCCGGAGCGCGGCCGAACAGCATCCGGTGGAGCGGGGCGGGGGCGGTGTTGTTGGCGGTCGGGCAGTACCACGCGACGACCTGCGACTGCGCGCGCGTGAGGGCGACGTAGAGCAGGCGCAGCGACTCGCCCGCGTCCTCGTGGCGGCTCGCGGTGGCCGCGGCGTCGCGCCACCTGCTCGGTCCGCCGACGTCGCGGCACCGCTCACCGGCGGCGTCGTGGAAGAGCGGTACCTCGTCCTCGCGCACCCACCGGTCCCACAGCGTGGGGAGGTAGACGACGGGGTACTCCAGGCCCTTGCTGCCGTGGATCGTGACCAGCTGGACGGCGGCCGCGTCGGAGTCGAGGCGACGGGTCCGCCCGGAGGCGACCTCGAGCTTGTCGTCGGCGACCTGGGTGCGCAGCCAGCCGAGCAGGCCCACCACCCCGAGACGCTCGCTGACGGTGACCTTGTGCAGCGCCTCTCCGATGTGGCGCAGGTCGGTGAGGGTGCGCTCGCCGCCGACCCGTCCTAGCACCCGAGCGACGAGCCCGTCGAGCACCGCGATCTCGAGGACCGCAGCGACCCCGCGGGCGGCGAAGACGTCGGCGAGGCGGCGCACGTCCTCGCTGAGCGCGTCGGTCGGGTCGTCGGGTGCCTGGAGGTCCTCGACGGTCCGGCCGAAGAAGTCGGTGAGCGCCGCCGCCCGCACCCGGTCGGCGCGGTGCGGCTGCTCGAGCGCCTCGAGCAGGGTGAGCCACTGGGTGGCCGCCGCGGTCTTGAAGACCGAGCCCCCTGCGTTCAGCACGGCGGGCACGCCGACGGCGGCCAACGCGTCCTGTGCGGCGAGCAGGTCGGCGCGGCGGGCCGCGAGCACGGCGACGTCCTTCGGCTGCACCGGTCGCTGGTCCGAGCCGGTGCCGACGGTCGCGTCGCTGGTGAGCAGCCGCTTGACGTCGGCGGCGAGGTCGGTGAGGACGTGCTCGCGCCAGTCGGCGATGCGCGGGCGCCGGCGTCCGAGCTCCTCGTGACGGGCGACGCGCAGGCGGAACGGCGCACCCGCACCCTCGAGGCGCGAGGCCTGGTGGTGAGCGGTGACCGGGTGCACGGCGATCCGCTCGTCGCCGAGGGCGGCGCCCTCGACCAGCACGTGCAGGGACTCGAGGAGCCGCTGGTCGGCGCGCCAGTTGACGCCGAGGGTCTGCCGGGTGGTGGCCCGGTCGGCGGCGTCGAGATAGGTGACGATGTCGCCGCCGCGGAAGGCGTAGATCGCCTGCTTCGGGTCACCGATCAGCACGAGCGTCGAGGCGCCGTGGAAGGCGCGCTCGAACACCTGCCACTGCACCGGGTCGGTGTCTTGGAACTCGTCGATCAGCGCGACCTTCCACCGCTGCCGCATCCGGGCCCGGGCGGGGGAGTCCTCGGGCCCCAGGGCGTCGGCGAGCTGGGAGAGCAGGTCGTCGTAGGACAGCACGCCGAGGCGTCGCTTGCGGCGCTCGACCTCGGCTAGCACGTCGGTGGCGAAGCGGACCCGCTCGGCGGCCTGGCCGTCGGGATCCTCGGCGAGCGCCTCCTGCGGGGCGACGTGGGCGCGCGGGTCGCCGACGACCTCGCGGGCGATCGTCAGCGCCACCTCCCTGCTCCAGGTGGTCGTCTCGCGCCGGGCGAACTGGCGGAGGTAGAGGTCGTCGGTGACCTCGGACGTCAGCTGCTCCAGGTCCTCCACGAGCACGGCGCCGGTGTCGGTGTCGCCCGCGACGCCGAGGCTGCGGAGCACGAGCTGGCAGAACTGGTGGATGGTCGCGATCGTGGCCGCGTCGAACGACGTCAGCGCGACGGTCAGCCGCGCGAGCCGGGTGGCGCGCTCCGCGTCGTCGGCGTCGAGCAGCCACTCGTGCAGGCGGTTGGCCGGGTCGGCGGAGTCCGGATCGGCGAGCACGGCGGCGGCGTCGTCGAGCTGGCGGCGTACGCGGTCGCGCAGCTCCTGGCTGGCGGCCCGGGTGAACGTCACGACGAGCATCTCCTCGAGCGTGGCGATGCCCTCGGCGAGGTAGCGGGTGACGAGGGCGGCGATCGTCCAGGTCTTGCCGGTGCCGGCGCTGGCATCGAGCAGCGTGGTGCCGCTCGGCAGGGAGCCGCGGATGTCGAAGACGTCCATGCTCGTCATCTCAGATCCCCCGCACCAGCTCGTGCGCCAGCAGCGGCGACCAGACCCGGAGCGCGTAGTGACCGAGCCGGTGGGGTGCGCCGTCCTCGTCACGCACCTCGTCGGCCAGCAGCGGTGCGGCGAGCAGCTCGTAGGGGGCCTGCTCGCCCCACGCGCGGACGTGCCACTGGTCGCCGTCCTCCCGGGGGAAGCCGGTCTCGTTGAAGCGGGGCGTGACCCACTCCGCCGCGGCCTTGGCGTCGGGGTCGGTCTGCCCGCCTCCCCCCGAGCGCGCGGCGAGGGTGAACTCCTCGGCGAACGCCAGGGTCGTCTTCACCGGGAGCGGCAGGGGCTCGCGCTGGCCGCGCTCCATCACGTCGACCAGCTCGCGCAGGTGGGCGCGCGCGTCGTCGTCGGGCATGGGCGAGATCAGCGCGCGGCGGCCGGCGGAGCGCCCCCAGCGGCCGATGGTGTGGGCGGTCCAGTTCTCGTCAGGGTGGCCGGCGGCGAGGGCGAGCGCGTCGAGCCACGCGGCCATCCGGTGCTTCGCGGCGAGGGTCGAGTAGCTCACCGCGACGAGGTTGTTGCCGAAGACGTGGCCGACGGTGCCCGTCAGTCGCCGGTCGCCCAGGTCGATGTCGACGTCGAGGGTGCGGGCGGGGCCGGAGCGCAGCGGGAGCGCAGCCTCGACGAGGGGACGCACCCGCGTGACGATGTCGGTCAGCATCGCCGAGCCGAGGTCCTCCGGCGGCAGCAGGCCGCGCAGCTGCTCGGCGAGCATCGCCGCCTGGGGGTCGCCGCCGGCGAGCACGTCACGGACCAGCCGGTCACCCACGTCCCACTTCTCCAGGCCGTCGAGCGTGATCGGGATGGCGTCCTTGGTCTCCTCGACGTCGTAGGGCGTGGTGACCCGCAGCCGGTGCCGCAGGAAGCCCCGCACCGGGTGGGCGAAGAAGTCCTGCAGGTCGCTGAGCGAGACCTCCTCAGCCAGGTCGGGCGCGACGAGAGGGTCGGTGACGAGCGCCGGGTGGACGGGCCGGGGCGCCCGAGCAGCCCGGGCGCCGGCGAGGGCGGAGCGGTCGAAGGAGAACGGCCGGTCCACGGCGCGCACGAGTGCGCCGGCGGTCAGGTTGGCCTCGTCGAACGGCTGCAGCGGGTGCTGGAGCACCAGGTCGTCCCGCACGGCGTCGCTGCTGGTGCGGTCGAGCGTGTCGAGCAGCTCGCCGAGCGGCACGGCGGGCGGCTTCGCGTCGCCGGTGTGCTCACCCCGTCCGGCGTAGGTGATGACCAGCGTCTCGGTCGCGGCGCCGATCGCGTCGAGCAGCAGCTGCCGGTCCTCGGAGCGGATGTCGCGCTCCCCGGTGAGGGGCCGCCGAGCCAGGACGTCGTCGCCGTCGACGGACTCCAGCCGGGGGAAGACACCGTCGTCGAGCCCGACGAGGCAGACCACCCGGTGGGGCACCGACCGCATCGGGACCATGGTGCAGACCGTCAGGGTGCCGGTGCGGAAGTTGGAGCGGGTGGGCCGCCCGCGCAGCCGGTGTCGCAGCAGGGCGCGTACGTCGGCGTGGCGCAGGCGGGTCTCGTGGTCGCCGACCCCGGCGGAGATCCGGGCGAGCTCCCGGTCGAACTGGGCCACCCGCCACGCGTCGTCGGCGTCGCTGGCGGTGAGCCCGTGCACAGCCCGACCGAGCGCGGTCGTCCAGTCGGCCACCGAGGAGGCCTCGCCCGCTGCGGCGACGAAGGTGTGGAGCCGGTCGACCATCTCGACGAAGCCGCCGACGAGATCGAGGTCGCCGTCGCCGACGTCGTCGAGCGGGAGGGTCGTGCGGACCACCCGGTGGCCCTGGCCGGACATCGCGGCACCGAGCAGGACGCGCTGGAGCCCGGTCAGCCAGGTGTTGGCGTCGAGCTCCAGGCCGAAGGCGCCGCGGTGGTCTCGGTCGTAGCCCCAGCGGATCGCGGCGTGGTCGACCCAGCGGGTCATCCGCTCGAGGTGGTCGTCGGTGAAGCCGAAGCGCGCGCGGACCGGCTCGGTCGCGGCGAGGTCGAGCACCGAGGTCGCCGTCATCCGGCCGGCGGCGAGCTCGACGAGCTCGGCCGCGACGCCCAGCAGCGGGTTGGTCGCACCCGGTGAGCGGTCGGCGAGCCGGACCCGCAGCCGGTGCGCGGGGTGGCCGACGTCCTCGTGGGTGACGTCGGCGAGGCCGAAGCCGGCCGAGATGAGCGGCGCGTAGGTCTCGATGTCGGGACACATCACGAGGATGTCGCGCGGCTCGAGGGTCGGGTCGTCCTGGAGCAGGCCGACGAGCACCTCGCGGAGCACGTCGACCTGGCGCGCGGTGCCGTGGCAGGCGTGCACCTGGACCGACCGGTCGGTCTTCGCCCGCACCCGCGAGGCGAGCAGCCCGGCGTCGGGGGAGCGGTTGGCACGCAGGTCGGACTGCAGCCAGCCGAGCATCGTGGCCGGGTCGGCGTGGCCGGCCGTGCGCTGGTCGGTGTCGACCTCGCCGAGCGTGCGTCGCAGCTCGCGGGAGTCGCGCCCGAGCGAGGCCAGGAGCGGGTGCCCGACCATCGCGGCGGAGTCGTCGTCGGCGCGCGCCACCGGACCGGCCCCGGCCGTCGGCGCCAGCGCGGCCCACAGCGCAGGGGACGGCTGGGGGAGCCACAGGTGCACGTCGCGGTGCCCGCCGAGCGCGCGCAGGAGCTCCACCTCGGTCACCGGCAGCCGGGTGTGGCCGAAGAGCGAGAGCCGCCCGGGCAGGTCGAGACCGTCGGCGCCGGCCGCCAGCCGCTCGAGCGTCGAGGTGTGGCGCAGGTCGGGACCCGGCTCGTCGACGCGGTCGACCAGCCGGCGCCACAGCTCCGCCTGCCACCGCAGGTCGGTGGCCAGCGGCCCGCCCGAGCCGTCGGTGTCGTCGCCGGCGCGCCAGTCGCCGACCAGCTGCGGTCGCTGGACGGCGTAGGAGCTGAAGAGACCCGCCAGCCGTCGGGCGACGGCGTAGCGGCGGGCCGAGCGCTCGTCGGCCGGGTCGCCGTGACCGAGGTGTCGGCTCAGGTCCTCGAAGCCGGGCTCGTCGAGGCAGGAGTCGATCACCTCGAGCAGCGGCCAGGCCAGCCGGTCGGGGCTCCACGGGTCCTCGGCGTCGCGGTCGAGCAGCATCGACACCAGCGAGTGGGGTGTCACGAAGTCGACGCCGGCGCACACGCCGTCGCCGCCGCGAGCGCCCACCCCGAGGCGGTGCGAGAGCCGCTGGGTGAGCCAGCGCTCGACGCCACGGGCGGGCACGACCACCACCTCGCGGGCGAACGGGTCGGGCAGCGGGGTGACCAGCAGGTCCGCCAGGCCGTCGGCCAGCGCGTCGGTGCGCTCGGCGGTGTGCAGGTGCAGGGTCACGCACGCCACCCTATGAGCGCACACCGACACGCGACGCGCTCTGTCCCCAGCCGCGCTGTTCGGCGAGGATCAGCGCGTGGACTACGTGTGGTGGGGACTCGGGCTGCTCGTGCTCGGCGTCACCACGTACGCCGTCGCCCGCGCCGCGCGGATCGAGCTGGGGTGGCTGCCGCTGACCGCGCTGCTGCGCGCGGTCGTCCAGCTCGCGATCGTCGCCACCATCCTGCGCGGCGTGCTGGCAGTGCCGTGGACCGTCGTCCTCTTCGTGCTGCTGATGCTCAGCACGGCCTCGTGGACCGCCGGCTCACGGCTCGCGGAGCTGCCGCGCGGGCACGTGATCGCGCTCGTCGGCGTCCTCGCCGGCGCCACCGTCACCCTCGTGCTCGTCGTGGTCCTGCGCCTGGTCGACCTCGAGGCGCGCTACGTCGTCGCCGTCGCCGGGATCATCGTCGGCAACGCGATGTCGGCGGCGACGCTGTCCGGTCGCAACTTCCTGCGCTCGGCCCGCGCGCGCCGCGACGAGGTCGAGGCGTGGCTCTCGCTGGGTGCGACCGCCCCGCAGGCCTACGACGACATCGGTCGCGACGCGGCCCGTGAGGCGCTCCTGCCCAACCTCGACCAGACCCGGTCGACGGGGCTCGTCACGCTGCCGGGCGCCTTCGTCGGGGCGCTCTTCGGTGGTGCCTCGCCCGTCGTGGCGGCCCAGTTCCAGCTCGTCGTGCTCGCCGGCATCGCGCTCACGATGCTGGTCACGGCGATCGTGGTGACCCGCCTCGCCGGGCGGTCGCCGTACGTCGTGCCGGAGGTGGCAGCGTGAGGGCGACGGCACTGGTCCTCGTCGGCGCACTGCTGCTCGCCGGCTGCACCGACGACGCCGACCCGCCGCCCGACCCGGCGCGGGTGCAGTGGGTGGAGAGGGCACTCCCGCCGCCCGACGGTGCGCCGGGCCGCAGCGTGGTCCGCGACGCGGTCGAGTGCGGTGACGGATGGTGGGTCGTCGGGGCGGTGTTCCTCGACCGTCCCACCGAGACGCGGGACACCCGTCCTGCCGCCTGGTTCTCAGCGGACCGTGAGACGTGGACGTCGGTGCCGGTCGACGCCCGGACCTACTGGGGACGCCGCGCGATCCTCAACTCGGTCGCCTGCTCGCGCGACCGCATCGCCGTCGTCGGCGCGCGCTCGGGCGGCGCCCACGGCAACCCGCGGGTGACGACGTTCCGGGTCGCCGGTGACGGTCTCGTGGACGTCTCGACCACGTTCATCCAGTACGGCGGTGTCACCGCGACCAACGTCGGGCCGATCGCCGGTGGCCCCACCGGCTGGCTGATCACGGGCAACCGCACGTCCGGGCCCGGCGTGTGGTTCACCGACGACCCGCGCGGGTTCACCCGGGTCGAGGCCGAGCCGGGACTGACCGACGACGGTGACCTCACCTCGCTCGCCCAGGCCGGTGGTTGGGCCGGGGACGAGTGGGTGGTGGTCGGCGCCGGCGCGCGGACCGGTCGGCACCTCGACCCGGACCCGCTGGCCTGGACCTCGCCCGACGGCCTGACGTGGACGCCCGAGCAGATGCCGGTCGCGGACGGGGCGCAGGACGTCCATCGGGTGGTCGCGCTCGACGCCGGCACGCTGCTGGCGGTCGGGCTCAACGACGGGCGCTTCGCCGCCTGGGTGCGGGACGACGAGGGGTGGCACGAGCCGACGACCTTCGGCGAGCTCGCCGAGTCCTGGATCGGCGCGCCCTACGTGGCGTCCCTCGCGCAGACCCCGGCTGGGATCCTCGCCACCGTCAGCACCGGGAGGCACTACGAGCTCTGGCAGACCGACGACGGCCGGGACTGGACGCGCGTCGAGGCCCCCCTCGAACCGCAGACCGCCGGCGACCACACACTGATGGCGGGCGCCGGCGGAGGCCTGCTCGTCGTCGGGGACGCCGGCGACGGGGGGCATGTCTGGGTGGGAGAGGTCAGCCCTTGAAGACGTCCTTGATCTTCTCGCCGGCCTGCTTGAGGTTGCCGCTGGCCTGGTCCTTCTTGCCCTCGGCCTCGAGCTGCTCGTCGTCGGTCGCCTTGCCGGTGGCTTCCTTGCCCTTGCCCTTGAGCTCCTCGGCCTTGTTGCTGATCTTGTCGTCGAGACCCATTGCTTTTCCTCCTGAGGAGATAGGTGAGAACCGGAGTGGTTCCGCTGTCGAACCTGCCACGGGGGTGGTGAGCGAACTCCACCCGTGCGGGTGGGGCGGTGTCAGGCGCCCGGCAGAGGCCGCGGGGGTGTCGGCGTGCCGGGCGCCAGTCCGGGGGCCGCGACATCCGTCGGCCGGAGCGCGGCGGACGCCTCGGGCGCAGGAGGGGGGGTGAGACCTGCTCGATCTCCTCGGCCCGCGAGGCGTCGAGACGCCAGATGAAGAAGCACCCGACGATCGCGACCAGGATCGCCACCGTGCTGATGAGGATCACACTGCCCATGGTCAGCCTCCAGATTTCTGCGTGAGGAAGATACCTCTACAACTCTGTATAGGTTACTTCTGCAAGATGTGCAAGAGTCCTGACAGGCTCATGTCGACGAGAGAGGAGTCGCAGTGGCGCAGCCAGGCTTCAGCATCGGGGTCCTCGCGGAGCGCACGGGCGTGACGCCGGCGGTGCTGCGCTCGTGGGAGCACCGTTTCGGCTTCCCGGTCGGAGAGCGTTCGTCGGCAGGGCACCGGCGCTTCACCGACGCCGACGTGGCCCAGGTGCGGCAGGTGCTCGACGTCCGGGCGAGCGGGGTGGGGCTGCGGGCCGCGATCGACACCGTCCGCGCGCGCCACGACCACGCCGACGCGGATTCGGTGCACGCGGTGCTGGCGCGGCAGTTCCCCCAGCTCGCGGTCCGACGCCTGGGACGCCGCACCCTGCTGGCGGCCTCGCACGCCGTGGAGGACGAGGCGCTCGCCCGGGCCGATCGACCGCTGGTGCTGGGGTCGTTCCAGGAGGGTGACCGCTACGCCGCCTCGCAGCACCGCTGGGAGGAGCTGACCCGCACTGCCTCGTGGGCCGCGGTGGTCGCGGAGTTCGACGCCGACCTGCCGTCCGATCCCGACGCCCGCCCGGCTCGCTGCTCGCTGCCCGAGGGGTCGCCGCTGCGTCGCGAGTGGACCGTGGTCACCGTCAGCCCGAGCCGCGCCGGCCTGGTCTCGGCCTGGGAGGTGCCGGCCCCGGCGGGCGCGGACCCGGTCTACGAGGCGGTCGTCAGCACGGACCGGTCGGCCGCCGTGGCCGCGGCGCGGGTGCTCCTCGGCGTCGCGCGGTCGGCGGGCGCGTCCCCGCCCGGCGAGGTCGATCGGGTGCTCGACGCACCGGGTCAGCCGAGCACGGCCGCCGACGCCGACCGGGTGTGGCTGCGCGCCCTCGCGCACCTCGAGGCTCGCGCCTGAGGGGTCGGTCAGTGGTTCCGCAACGCGTCGATGAGCTCGTCCTTGGTCATCGACGACCGGCCCTCGATGTCGAGCTCGGCCGCGCGCTTGCGCAGCTCGTCGACCGTGCGGTCCTCGTAGTCGCTCGCCTCACCACCGCGCTCGCCGACCTTCGAGCGACCCTGGGCCGCGGCGGCGTTGGCGATGCGCGCGGCCTTCTCCTTGCTCGCCCCCTCGTCGCGCAGCGCCTCGTACACCTCGGCGTCCTTCACCGACGGACCCGGGTCCTTCCTCTTCTGCTCAGCCATGGCGTCCACGGTGGCACCTGTCGGCCGGCACCGGCACACCCGCCCGTGGGTGACCGGGCCGCTCAGCCGGGCTGCCGGTCCAGGCAGGACCGCAGCTGGTCGACCGTCTTGGTGGCCAGCGTCGGGAGGTACGCCGCCACCAGCGGCACGGCGAGACGCGACAGGCCGGAGAAGGTCATCCGCGCGGTGTAGGTGATCTGCGAGCCGGTGCCGGCCGCGTCGATCTCGAACCGGTCGAAGCCGTCGAAGGAGTCGTTGGTGCCGCGCAGGTGGACCAGGCTCGGGGCCGTCAGCTCGGTCGCGGTGTAGGTCAGCTCCACCTCGCGACCGAGGAAGGACGACACGTTGCGGTACGTCGTGCCGACCCCGCCGTCGCCACCGGTCCGCTCGCAGGTCGTGGTGCCCGGATCCCACTCCTGGGCGTTGCGGAAGTCCGCGAGGTAGGCGTGGGCGGTCCCGGGCGAGGCGGTGGTCGTGAAGGTGCGGGTGATGGACGGCATGTCCCCGACGCTAGTCCGGCAGCGGCGGCGTCGACCGACTTGAGACAGCGATGTCTCATGTGAGACACTGATGTCTCATTCGAAGGAGTCGTCATGGCAGATCGCACCGGCGTGCTTGAGGCCGCCCAGCGCGCCCTCAACACCGACCCGGCGGCGTCGATGACGGCCGTCGCGGAGGCGGCCGGCATCAGCCGCGCCACCGTCCACCGCCACTTCGACTCGCGCGAGGCGCTCCTGGTCGAGCTGGGCACGCGCTCGCTCGACCAGTGGGAGCAGCGGCTCGACGACGTCGGCGTCGAGGCCCTCGCAGCCGCGCCCGACGCCGTCGCGATCCGGGCCGCGCTCGAGACGTTGGTGCTGGGCTACGTCGACGACTCCGACGGCTTCGGCTTCGCGCTGACCGACCACGTGATCCTCGCCAGCGCCGCGCTCGAGCGGCGCACCCAGGTGCTCGCCGACCGCGAGGCGGTGCTCTTCGCCGCGGCCCAGTCCGTCGGTGTGCTGCGCACCGACCTCCCGGTCCGCTTCTTCGGCCACGCGATCTACGGCCTGCTCGTCGCGGCCCGCGAGGCCGTCCGCGTCGGCGACGTCGCTCGTCGCGACGCCGGCCGCCTCGTCCTGTCGTCCCTGCTCACCGGGATCGCCCAGCCATGACCGACCTCACGCACCCCGACACCACGACCCCCACCGCCGCCGACCCGCGTCGGTGGTGGGCGCTGGCCGTCCTCGCCGCCAGCCTGCTCGTGGTGGTCATGGACATGACCATCCTCACCGTCGCCCTGCCCGAGATGGCCGCCGAGCTGCACCTCACCTCGGTCTCGCAGCTGTGGGTCGTCGACGCGTACGCCCTCGCGCTGGCCGGTCTGCTGATCCCGGTCACCGCCCTCGGCGACCGCTGGGGCCGCAAGCGGATGCTGCTCACGGGCTACGCCGCCTTCGCCCTCGGCTCGGTCGCGATCCTGTGGGCCGACTCCGCCGCGGCAGTGATCGCCATCCGCGCGCTGCTCGGCGTCGGCGGCGCGATGGTGATGCCGTCGACCCTGTCGCTGATCCGCTCGATCTTCGCCAGCCCCCGCGAGCGCACGCTCGCTCTCAGCATCTGGGGCGCCACCGCGTCCCTCGGCGCGGCGGTCGGCCCGGTCGTCGGCGGCGCGCTGCTCGAGCGCTTCAGCTGGCACTCCGCCTTCCTGGTCAACGTGCCGCTGATGGTCGTCGCCATCGGCGCCGCCCTGTGGCTGCTGCGGGAGAACCGCTCGGCCCGACCGGGACGGATCGACGCGACCGCCGTGATCCTGTCCGCGGGCGGGATGACCGCGTTCGTGTACGCCGCCAAGCAGCTCGGCAAGCACGGTCCGAGCCTGCCCACCCTGGCCCTGCTCGTGCTGGGCGTGGCGATGCTGGCGCTCTTCGTGCGCGGTGCTCTTGCCTCCGACCGCCCGATGCTCGACGTCCGGATCTTCGCCCAGCCGGTGCTGCGCGCCGGCGTGGTCGCCGCCCTCGCCAGCAGCGCCGCGATGGTGAGCGTGCTCTTCGTGGGCAGCCAGTGGTTGCAGCTGGTGGAGGGATGGAGCCCACTCCAGGCGGGTCTCGCGCTGCTGCCGCTGGCGGTCGGGGCGATGGTGGCCTCGCCCTTCGCGCCGGCCCTGGCCGAGCGCACCAGCCCCCGCCTCGTGCTGTCCGGCGGCTTGCTCGTCCTGGCCGCCGGCCTGTCGCTGCTGGCGGTGGTGCCGGCGACCTACCCCTGGGTCGCGGTCGCCTTCGCCGTCGTGGGCCTCGGCATGTCCGCGCTCGGGCTCGGATCGGCGCTGATCATGGGCGCGGCGACCGACGACCAGGCGGGCTCCGCCGCGGCCGTGGAGGAGATCACCTACGAGCTCGGCGCAGTCCTCGGGATCACGTTCCTCGGGAGCCTCGTGGGCGCCGTCTACCGGGCCGGCCTGCCCGGTGGCGTCGACGCCGCGGCGCGCGAGTCGGTCGCCGGGGCGGTCGGCGGACCGTGGTTCGCCGAGGCGGCGGACGCCTTCGTGACGGCGTTCGCTTCGGTCGGCGCGGTGGGGGCCGTCCTCGCCGCGCTGGCGGCGTACGCCGTGTGGCGTCTGGTGCCCGCCGATCTCACCCTGGACGACGCGCACCACTGAGCGCATCGCGCCACTTGTGTAACGTGCCGGGCGACCGGTGTCGTCCATTCGGGGCGGCACGCCCGACACCGGAGGACGTGTGAACTTCTTCGAGTTCGTCCAGGACCGTTGGTCCCTGCTGTGGTTCCAGGGCTACCAGCACCTGAGCCTGGTGGTGCAGTCGCTGGTGATCGCGACCCTCATCGCCGTCGTCGTCGCCGTGCTCACCTACCGCTCACCCCTGTGGTCCGGGCTCGCGGAGGCCGGCGCCGCCGTGGGCCTGACCATCCCGTCGTTCGCGCTGTTCGGGCTGCTGATCGCGTTCATCACCTCCGGCGTCGTGCTGTCGGTCGTCGCGCTGGCGTTCTACGGCGCGCTCCCGATCGTGCGCAACGCGGTCGTCGGGTTGCGCGGGGTCGATCCCGGGCTCGTGGAGTCCGCCCGCGGCATGGGCATGAACCGCTTCGCGATCCTCACCCGGTTGCAGCTGCCGATGGCGTGGCCGATCATCCTCACCGGCGTCCGCGTCTCGGCCCAGATGCTGATGGGCATCGCGGCCATCGCGGCCTACGCCTCCGGGCCCGGCCTCGGGTCCTTCATCTTCTCGGGCCTGTCCCGCATCGGCGGAGCCAACGCCACGAACTCCGCGTGGGCGGGGATCCTCGGCGTCGTCGTCCTCGCCATCGTCCTCGACCTCGTGCTCAACGCGGTCGGCCGCCTCACGACCTCCAGGGGTATCCGTGCCTGACCAGACCTCGTCCACCACCTCGACCAGCACGTCCGCGCGCGGCGAGCGGATCCTGCTCGAGCACGTCACCAAGCGCTACGCGGGCCAGTCCTCGGCAGCCGTCGACGACGTCACGCTGGAGATCCCGGCCGGCGAGACCGTGATGCTCGTCGGACCCTCCGGCTGCGGCAAGACCACCACGATGAAGATGATCAACCGGCTGATTGAGCCGACCGAGGGGCGCATCCTCATCGGCGACCGCGACGTCACCCACGCCGACCCGGACGAGCTGAGGCGCGAGATCGGCTACGTCATCCAGGGCGCCGGGCTGTTCCCGCACTACACGGTGGCCGAGAACATCGCGATCGTGCCGAAGCTGCTCGGCTGGAAGAAGGACCGGATCGCCGCGCGCGTCGACGAGCTGCTCGAGCTGGTCAACCTCGAGCCCGACCAGTACCGCGACCGCTACCCGCGGGAGATGTCCGGCGGCCAGCAGCAGCGCGTCGGCGTGGCCCGCGCACTGGCCGCGGACCCGCCGGTGCTGCTCATGGACGAGCCCTTCGGCGCGGTCGATCCCATCACCCGCCAGCGGCTGCAGGACGAGCTGATGCGCCTGCAGGAGGAGCTGCACAAGACGATCGTCTTCGTCACCCATGACTTCGACGAGGCGGTCAAGGTCGGCGACCGCATCGCGATCCTCGACGTCGGGTCGCGGATCGTCCAGTACGACACCCCCGAGGCGATCCTCGCCAACCCGGCGAACGAGTTCGTGGAGGGCTTCGTCGGCCACGGCGCGGCGCTGAAGCAGCTCACGCTCACCCGGGTGCGCGACGTCGACCTGCACGAGGCGGCCGTCGCGCACGTCGGCGGCGACCCGAAGCAGGCCATCGCCACCGCGCAGGAGATGGAGCGCAAGTGGGTCATCGTGCTGGACGCCCAGGACCGGCCGCAGCGCTGGATGTCGCTGCGCGAGCTCGAGCGCCCCGGCAGCCTCGATCGCGTCGAGCGGGATCTCGACCTCGAAGTGGTCAGCCCGGCCGCCACGCTCAACGACGCCCTCGACGAGATGCTCACCTCCAGCCACGGCGTGGTCGTCGTGACCGGGCGACGCAACCGCTACGAGGGCGTGATCCGCGTGGAGACCGTGATGGAGGCGATGGAGGGCCTCAAGTCCGCCGCCCACGCCGCCGAGCGGACCACCCGCGTCGACCGGGCTGCCGGAGAGCCCGCATGAGTGACAGCACGACCCTCGACATGGAGGCCGGCGAGAAGGACGCGCCCGCCGTCCGGGAGGGCGATCCGCAGCCCGGGCGCCTGCGCTGGGTGGTGCAACCGGCCCTCGCGCTCCTCGCCATCGCGGCCTGCTTCGCCTACACCAACACCCGCGAGCTCACCAGCAAGCAGTCCCTGCTCCAGAACGACGCCATGCTCAGCGGAGGCTTCCGCCACCTGTGGCTGACGGCCGTCGCGGCGCTCCTCGTGATCGCGATCTCGGTGCCGCTCGGCGTCGCGCTCACCCGGGGTCCGCTGCGTCGGCACGCGGGGGTCATCCTCGCGTTCGCCGGCTTCGGCCAGGCGGCCCCGGCCGTCGGCCTGGTCGTGCTCGCCGCCCTCTACTTCGGCGTGGGGATCTGGCCGTTCATCGGCGCCCTCACGCTCTACGGCATCCTGCCCGTGGTCGCCAACGTGGTGGCGGGCCTCAACGGTGTCGACCAACGGCTCGTCGAGGCGGGCCGCGGCATGGGGATGTCGGCGTTCGCGGTGCTGCGCAAGGTCGAGCTGCCCATCGCGGTGCCCGTGATGCTCACCGGCGTGCGCACCGCTCTCGTGCTGATGTGCGGCACGGCGGCCTTCGGCGGGTTCGTCGGCGCCGGAGGCCTCGGCGCGCTCATCAACACCGGCATCAAGCTCGGCGAGCAGCCGCTGCTGCTCGTCGGTGCCGTGCTCATCGCCTCGCTCGCCCTGCTGCTCGACTGGATCGCCCGGGTCGTGGAGGTCGTCGCGACCCCGAAGGGACTCTGACATGACTGCACTTCGTCGCACGCTCGCCGTGCTCACCGGCACGGCGCTCGCCGCCGCGGTCGCCGGCTGCGGGCTGCAGAACGCCAACGGCTACATCGCCCCGGCCGAGCCCGGCTCGATCAAGCACTACGACTCCCTCGACGGCGTCGAGATCACCGTCGGTGCCAAGGACTTCACCGAGCAGCTCATCCTCGGCAACATGCTGGCCACGGTGATGCAGACAGCGGGCGCCGACGTCACCAACCGCACCAACATCGCCGGGTCCAACGGCGTACGCAACGCGCTGCTCAACCGGACGGTCGACATCTCGCCGGAGTACACCGGCACCGGCTGGATCTCCTACCTCCTGCACGACGAGCCCGTGAAGGGCGAGGAGGCGCAGTGGAAGGCGACGGCCGAGGAGGACAAGGAGAAGAACCAGCTCATCTGGCTCAAGCCGGCGCCGATGAACAACACCTACGCGATGGCGCTGGGTGAGGCCGCGGCCGAGAAGTACCCGGACCTCAAGGACCTCTCGGGCATGAAGGACGTGCCGGTCGCCGACCGGACCTTCTGCGTCGAGGACGAGTTCTACAGCCGCAACGACGGCTTCCCCTCGATGCTCGAGGCCTACGGACTCAAGCTCGGCGACAGCGTGCCCGACGACAACGTGCTGCGTCTCGACACCGGCGTCGTCTACGACGCCACGGCCAAGGGCCGCTGCACCTTCGGCGAGGTCTTCACCACCGACGGCCGGATCCCCGCCCTGAAGCTCACGGTGCTCGAGGACGACAAGGAGTTCTTCCCGCTCTACAACCTCACCGAGGTCGTGCAGCAGGACCTGCTGGAGGCGCACCCGGAGATCGAGGAGATCTTCGCCGAGCTCAACCCCAAGATCACCAACGACGTGATGCTGGAGCTCAACGCCAAGGTCGACGTCGACGGCCAGGAGCCGGCGCTCGTGGCCAAGGAGTGGCTGGTGAGCGAGGGCTTCGTCAGCTAGGCCCGGTGGCTACCCCATCGTGTGGATGCGGGTGGGTTCGACCTCCACGATCACCCGCTGCTGGTCCCGGCCGCCGTACCAGGGATAGGGCTGAGCGGTGTAGCGCTGCGACAGGGCCTCGATGTGGTCCACCGCGCCCTCGGTGGTGGTGCTCACCACCCGGCCCCTGATCTCGTGGTAGCGGCTCGGGTCGGCCGGGTCGGACACGGCCAGCGAGACGCGCGGGTCGCGTGCGATGTTGCGGGTCTTCTGGTGGGTGGCGACGGTGTTGACGAGCACGTGCGACCCCGTGGCGTCGACGTCGACCCAGGTCTGCGTCAGCTGGGGCGACCCGTCCGGCATGGTCGTCGCGACGTAGCAGGTGGCGCCCGAGCGCAGGAGCTGCAGCAGGTCGTCGCTCAGCTCGACGGCGGGATCGGTGCTCATGCCCACATGCTCCTCCGAGACCGGAGGGGCTGCCTCCCCCCGCCGGGTGCGTCAGCCGGTGGCGTCGACGATGGCCGCCTCGAGCCGGTCGATCCCGAGGTGCAGGTCGTCGTCGGAGATCGTCAGCGGCGGCGCCATCCGGATCACGCCGCCCAGCCCGGGCAGCTGCACGATGTTGATGTGCAGGCCGAGCTCGAGCGCGGCCGTGGTGACCGCTCGTCCGAGTGCGTCGGCCGGGGTCTTGCTCTCCTTGTCGGTGACGAGCTCGACGCCCTGCAGCAACCCGCGACCGCGTACGTCGCCGACGCACTCGTGACGATCGCGCAGGTCGAGCAGGCGCTCGGCCAGCACCTTGCCGAGGTCGTGCGCCCGCTGGGTGAGGTCGTCGCGCTCGACGACGTCCAGGACGGTCAGGGCGACCGCGGCGGCGAGCGGGTCGGAGGAGTGGGTGGTGAAGAACAGGTGGCCGCGCTCGTGGCAGCGCTCCTCGATCTCGGCCGTCGTCACGACGACGGCCACCGGGAGCCCGGCGCCGAGGGTCTTGGACAGGGTGATGATGTCGGGCACGACGCCGTCTCGCTCGACGGCGTACATCGTGCCGGTGCGACCCAGGCCGGTCTGCGCCTCGTCGACGACGAGCAGCATCCCGCGCTCGCGACACTTCTCGTGGAGCCGCGCGAGGTAGCCCTCGGGCAGCTCGAGGATCCCGCCGGAGGACAGGATCGGCTCGACCAGGCAGGCGGCGAGGCTGCCGGAGGACTGGCGGTCGAGGGTGGCGAAGCCGTAGTCGAGCTCGGTCTGCCAGTCGTGGCTCCCGTCGGGCTGCCGGAAGGGGGAGCGGTAGGCGTCCGGCGCGGGGAGGGTCAGGTTGCCGACCGGCGGCGGTCCGTAACCGTGCCGGCCCGCGGAGAAGGTCGCCCCGGCCGCGCCCGTCGTCATCCCGTGCCAGGAGCGGTCGAGCGCGACGACCTCGTAGCGGCCGGTGGCGAGCTTGGCCATCTTGATGGCGGCCTCGTTGGCCTCGCCCCCGGTGCTGAGCAGCTGCATCCGCTCGAGGTCCCCGGGCAGGCTCGCGGCCAGGCGCCGGGCCAGCTCGACGACGGGTCGGCTGAGCATCCCGGAGTAGAGGTGGTCGAGCGTCGAGATCGACTCGGTGACCGTGCGCACGACCTCCGGGTGCGAGTGGCCCAGCACGGCACTCATCTGCCCGGAGGTGAAGTCGAGGATCGCGCGGCCCTGCTCGTCGTGCACGTAGGACCCGTCGGCGCGCGCGATCACCCGCGGGGTGAAGCCGCCGCCGTAGCGGATCAGGTGCCGCTCCGCGTCCTGCCAGAAGGTGTCGCCCTGCTCGTCGGTCTCCATGTCCGCCTCCGGATCGCTCGTGCTGCCGGGGACACCTTCGCAAAGATGTCCGCGTCCGCGCGAGGGATCGGCTCAGTCCCGCCCCCCGCGCCGGGCGTCGTACTCGCCCTGGCTCCGCTCGATCGTCGGGTTCTGCTCGATGGCCCACTCCGCGAGGGTGACGGCGGGTCCGATCAGTGTTGCGCCGGTGTCCGTCAGGGAGTACTCGACCCGTGGCGGGACCTCGGCGAAGACCTCGCGCTC
The DNA here is from genome assembly GCF_014779665.1 of Nocardioides hwasunensis. Lineage (GTDB taxonomy): Bacteria > Actinomycetota > Actinomycetes > Propionibacteriales > Nocardioidaceae > Nocardioides > Nocardioides hwasunensis. Next base: position 323,702 of record NZ_JACXYY010000007.1, read on the forward strand.
GACCAGTCCGTCACGCTCGAGGTGACGCAGGGTGCGCGTGAGCATCCGCTGGGAGATGCCGGGGATCCGCCGTTGCAGCTCGGTGAAGCGCATCCGGTCACCGTCCAGCGTCGCCACCACCAGGAGGGTCCACTTGTCGCCGATCCGGTCGAGGATCCCGCGGATCGCGCGGCCGCCGTCGCCACGGATGAGGCAGGAGCGCTGATAGCTCGACACATGACTCTCCTGTCTCCCACGCACACCGGTGTGCCTTTTGCACGACCCTCGTGAGTGACCCACGATGAGGTCACTTACTGATCGTCACCATTGGAGCACACATGGACATCGCATACTGGGTCGTCGCCGGACTGCTGGCAGCCTTCTACCTCTACGCCGGAGGGACGAAGCTCGTGCAGAGCCAGGAGCAGCTGGCGCCGATGATGGCGTGGGCCGGCACCACGATCCCGATGGCGGGCGTCCGGGCCATCGGCGCCCTCGAGGTGCTCGGTGCCGTGGGACTCGTGCTCCCGCGGCTCACCGGGATCGCGCCCGCGCTCTCCGTCGCTGCTGCGATCGGGCTCACCGTGCTGCAGGTGCTCGCCACCGGGTTCCACGCCTCGCGTGGTGAGACGAAGGACCTGTGGCTCAACGTCGTCCTCGTGGTGGCGGGCGCATCGGCGGTGTGGCTGGCGCTCGCGACGGCCTGACGGCGGATGACACCATTCCCCCGTGCCTGACTCCCCGAGCTCGCTGGTGGGACGCCCGCACCTGTCCGAACGATGGGCCTTCCTGGTGGGCGGCGGGCTGATCACCCTCCTCGGGCTGGTCGCCCTCGGGTGGCGGCAGAACCCCTGGGGGCTGGCCTTCCTGGCCCTCGGCGCCCTCACGCTGCTGGAGCTGCGGCGGCGCGTGGTGGTGCGGGACGGGGAGCTCCGCGCGCAGGGCCGGCTGGTGAGCAGGTCGGTCCCGCTGGCCGAGCTGGAGCAGGTGGCGGTGTCGCCGATGGCGGAGGTGTGGGTGCGCCCCAGGACGGGCCGACCGTTCTACCTCCACATGGTGTCCCGCCTGGCCATCGGTTCCGAGCCGGGTGTGTGGGAGTTCCCGGTGCGCCTGCGTGAGCTGGCCTCGGCGGAGGGCGCGCAGCTCGACGCCTGGCAGGCCGACGACATGCTGCCGCCACCGAAGGGGATCCACCCGATGTTCAGCCGCTGACCGAGGAGTGGCGGTCTCTCAGGGCGGACGCGGGCGACGCCCGGTCGCTAGACGCCGAGACCGAGCAGGCCGAGGGGCTCGGTCATCTCGGTCTCCTCGTAGGTGAAGTGCGACTCGAGGTCCCTGCGCAGCACCCCGACCGCCGCCACCAGGTCGTCGATCCGAGCGGGGTCGGTCGTCACGGCGAGCGCGAGATCGTCCACGCGCTCGAGGTGGGCGTGGATGACCAGGTGCTCCTCCGCCAACCGCGCTGCGACCGGCGCGTAGGCGTCGAGGGTCGCGACCGCGGGGAACATCGTCTGGTCCTCGATGGTGTGGTGCATCGTCAGGAACCGGCAGACCTGCCCGCAGATCCCGGCGATCTGTTGGACGCTGAGCGACGGCGCGAGCCCGTGGACCCCGGCGCGCACGACGTCGAGGCCACCGGAGCCGTCCCGGAACCCCTCGACGGCCCGGGTGAGGGCCGCGAGCTGCTCGCGGAAGTGGTCGTGGATGGCCCGCAGGTGGTCACCGGCTGCCCGCTGTCTCGGCGACAGGTCGACCGATCCGGCGACTCGAGGCCGGGACGCGTCGTCGATGGGAGCCACGCGGTGAGCCTAGGCGAGCGACCGGGCGACCCGGTCCGTGGGACGGAGGAACGAGAGAAGCCGTGGACCAGCGGGCTGGTCCACGGCTTCTCGTCGAGACGATCTGCGCGCCTGTAGGTGTGTTCCTTCAGGACATACCGGACTGATCTCTCAAGACATCCCGGACTGAACCGGGCGGGTGTGCATACACCTGCCCCGATGCTGCCGAGGTGTCGAAAGCCCGCCTGGTCATCACAGCCATCGAGATCGAAGGCCGCCCCGCCGCCGAGGTGATAGCCGCCTACGGCGTATCGAAGTCC
>NZ_JACXYY010000008.1 GCF_014779665.1 Nocardioides hwasunensis
CCCCCCCGTCGTCCACGAGGGTTTGAGTCCCCTCGCCGTCACCTCCCAATTCAGCTCGCAGGCGTTCATGTCACTCGGGACTCGGGGGTGTCGACGCGTCTAACGGGCGATGGTCTGTGATTCGGCCAGTTACAGCGGAGTGCGGACGTGCCAATGAGCTCCGCTCAACTTGAAGGTCATCCAGTCATTAAGTTCGGTTGGCGTGAGAGGGTCGGTGTCCCAGCCGGGTGATGTCCGGTCGAGTACCTCTACCAAACTGACCGGCAGGCGTTGACGATCGATGCTTTTCACTTCGGTGCACGCGTGCGCGTAGGCGTCCCACAACGAGATGCCACGTATGAGCGCGTGGTGAAGTGCGGCGCTGAAGACGGCGGCGATGCGGTCGCTGATGGGGCGGGTGGTCGCGATGCAGGTGACGGCGCCGACAGTGATGAAGCACGAGTCGAGCGGGGTTTGCTCAAGGAGTTGCATCGGGTCGTATGTGCTGTGGCCAGTGGCGCAGGCTGCGAGAACGACGAGTTTGGTGCCAGAGAGATTCAAACCGCCGAGTACCTCGGCACCTGTGAGAGTGCCAGCCCTGAGGTGGATGCCGGTACTGGCTTCGTTCAGGCCGGTGGTGGCGTGCCCCGCGAGGTGGATCAGCGCATACCTGCCAGTTGTGGGCAAACTATGGTCGGCGGGCGCGTTGTACAGATCGGTGAGAAAGGCGACTTCGCCGTCGACTCCGCCCAGTTGGTCTGAGCCTGTGCCTGCCCATCCATTGATGTGATGCGGTCTCGGTGGGGGCGCCGCGACTGAGTTAGTCGGTTGAAGCAGCGACAGGGACGGAGCGTAGGAGGCCTCTTCAAACCCGAGCGCCAGAAGCGCCACGTGAACTGGCGTGCGCGTGAACCGCTCGGAGGGACAGACGACGAGACGTGAAACGCCGAGTTCAAGTAGTTGTGTCAGAGGGCGAAGCGCATCCGTGAGAGCTGCGACTCCCTCCCTCTCATGTGCCGCGCCCTGGGTGGGGTCGGTGGTCGCGTTCGCTGCGGCCGGAGGGTTCCAGATGCCGCACTGGAACCCCTTGAATTGGGGTGCTCCGTCGTGGTGGAGCCAGCTCGCGACTGGGTAAAGCATGGCATCGGTGTCGCACTCGAGGTGAATGAACGCCCGTCTGTCTCCCAGTACGGTCAGGGTTTCTTGATTGATCGCCGGGAGGTGCAGTCCGCTGCCTGCGATGCTTTTGCGGAGGGCGAGTCTGTTCTCTTCGAGTTCCGCGACGCTCGATTGCTCGATTCCGAGATATTGACTGTCGAGCGCGGTGTAGCGCGTCAACGCGTCGAAATACTGCCGAAGAACTTCGCGGACCGTGCTCGGGACGCGCCCTTCTAGCGCGGCACGGACAGATCGTGCGACGTCGTGGCGTCGCAACTCAGCAGCGCTGGCGCGAAGCTCAGCCTCCTCGGCCTCATCTAGGGCTTCGGCGACGAAGTCCACGACGCCATCAGGTGAGGCGTGTCGCTGGACAAAGGCGGTCGCGGCTTCCGCGACTTCGTCGGGAATCCCCATGTTGAAGGACATGACATGTTGGAGGTGATTGCGATGGTCCAGGAAGAGAAGATCCACCAAGGCCGCCTTCATCGTGCCGAGGACCGCGAGGCGCAGCAGGCTGGTGGCTTCGGCTCCGTATCCAAACTGGATCCTTAGCTCGGAGGGCATGCCGTTGGGGCCAAGTGGATGCAAGCTCAAGTCGAAAGACTCGGACTGTTCGTCGAAACTGAACGCACACCCGTACTTGAGGCGCCTGAGAGCTTTGACGTCGTCGTAAGTCTCGGCCGTGATGAACCATCCGGGAATGGCACCGGAGGTTTGGTGCATGTTTCGGGCGCCCCTATTCAGAACCCACTCGCGTTGGTAGCCGGTGAGGCCGTCGGGACGTGATCCTGACCATCCGCCCCGGCCGGCGAGCGGGACGTCGATCCTTAAGCCGCTCCTGGTGAGGACCAGGTCGGCGGCGACATCATCGGGGCCGTCGCCCTGGCTGGAGAGAAGTTCTAGTGGCGTGAACGTCCTCATCGCTGTTGGGATATCGGTGCTGACGAGGTGCCGCACGATCGCAAGATGGTTGTCAGGAAAGCTAAGTACGCCGGTCGGGTTGTGCTGGTACAGGTCTGCCGCGTGCTGACATGCGGGAGGGAGCAGAAGTGGGCGGGGTTCTAGGTGGGGCATCCTGGCGGCTGGACCGTCAATGATCTCATCGAGCACCGCTGCACTGACTCGTTGTGAAGTCTGGCTGTACTGACGAATGCTGACCCATGTGACGTCGCTGAGCCAGGCGGTGCGTGGTTCGACGCGGCCAGTTCGCCAGCGCGAGATCTCTGCTCCGACCGCGTCGAGTGACGTACCGGCCACGGCCAGTTCTTCGTCGCGTAGGCCGTGACGGTGCCCCACGCCGATGGTCATCCGCAAGAGTGCTTCAAGCAGTGGGTCCTCGTCAGTTGGACCGACGATCGCCGTCGATAGTTCGGTGAACCAGCCGTCTCTGCGTCGAGTGCATTCTGGGCACAGCCCGGCACTCATCGTTTCGGCCACGCTCCCAGAGTGCACTGTCCGCGCGTTTCACGTCGTATTGACTCGGATGGCGCTAAGGAGAGAGTGGCGTATCGGCTGACGGGCGATTCCCAGGTCGTTAGGCCCGATGAGACACTGGGCTGCCTTCGGGATCCGCGCGCAGGAGACTCCGATCGTCGGCCTAGAAGCGACTTTCAGGACGCGGGCGAGCGGCGGTAAGACGCACCCATTGCGAATGATCTGGACGAGCTGATCCCGGGCGATTAGGCGTTAAAGACTTCAGTTGGGATCGACACTTCCGGGTAGGCGCTGGAGCTAGTCCACGATCACGCTGCGGCGTTAGCGTCGCACCAGCTAGCGTGGCGTCGGCTGAGGAGGCTCCGTGATCGTAGTCGTCGTCGACACCACCGCGACTTTCGTGGACGTCATGATGTCCACCACGAGGTGGATGCAACTGCTGACCCTGGCGAACCAGTCCTCCGTGACTCTAGTCGTACCGGACGTCGTCCTGCGCGAGACCGCCCGCCACTGGCACCACAAGGCAACCGAGGCGATCAAAATCGCCAACAGCCGGATCGACAAGCTCGACAAGTCCACGGCCGACCTCAACCACCTCGGCGTCGAGGCTGCGGTAATCGAGTCGAGCGCTCCGTTGACTGCAATCCCGGACGCGGTCGGGTTCGAAGAGCAGCGACGCGACATGCTCGAGGCGTTGGGCGTGGATTTACAGCTTACACCGTCCGGTCTCGACATCGAGACGGTGCTGGTGCGTGACCTGGCTCGCTCCAAGCCCTTCCAACCTTCCGGGAAGGGCTTTCGAGACACCCTGGTTTGGGAGACCTTGAAAGAAGTGATCGGAGAGGCATCCTCAGCTGACGAAGTCGTCTTCGTCACCGACAACAGCGGCGACTACTGCGCCTCGAACGGCGAGATGGCGCCAGAGCTGCTCGCCGAGCTCACGCCGGGCACGGGACATCTGACCCGGGTGGCGACGCTCGACGAGCTCTTCGACACCCCCCTCATGACTCCGCTGGTCGGGGCAATTTCGAAGACCGATAGCGAGCTCGCTGAGTTCCTAGCGCTCGCCCAAGCCACGGCTGTAGCCAAAGCTGAGCTTCTGTCAGTCGGCCAAGTCGTCGCCAGTGCGGTGTACAGCACGGTGGACCAGCTGATGGGCGAAGACGTAGATCCGTACGGCGACGAGTTCACCCCTGGCTACAACTTCAGCGAGCTCGACCTCCCCAACAGCCTCACCGAAGTAACTCTCGACGTCGTCGAGGTAGACCAAGACACCCTCACTTGGCAGTCGTATGCCACTTACGACGAAACGACCGTGCTCATCCAAGCCGAGGTCGACGCTGACATCTCGCTGATCGCCCTGGCCTACACGAGTGAGGCCGTCCACCTCGCGGAGGCGGGCCTGGTGGCAGTGAGCGATCCCCACTTCAACGACCACATGGCCGAGGTCGTGCTGTCCACCCCCGGGCGCTTGGTTTTCCAGATCCGTGTAGAACACGGCGTGAACTACGCCGAACACTGCGAGCTCGAGCGAGTCGAGCCACTGTAAGTCCGACATTCAGCGTCGCATCCCGATGTGGTCGAGGCCCGCCAAAGGCACGTCCGTGCCTCCCGATCCGCTGGCGTAGCCCACACGCTCGCTCCTGAACTTGCCGTGATGCTCGACCACTCCGATTAAGGCTTGCGTCAGCGGAGAAGCTGCAGCCGAGGCGTAGCGCGACGCGGCGGAATGGGCGTCCCCGCAACAACACGACTGGCGCGTCGCAGAAGCTTGCAGGGTCCGACACTCGCCTCCTCACGCTCAGGTCGGAACCAGCTCACCGCGTCCATGTTCGAGAGTGCGAGTCCGCGTTGACCAGTAGACGGTCCTGTCGGCCGCCTGTGCGAGACTCGGCGCATGCGAGAGGTTCGGCTTATCAAGTCCTTCTCGTCCATCGGCGGACGCCAGTTTCCGCCAGTATCGGAGCTTGATCTGCACTCAGTGGCGGTTGACGTGGCCGCGAGCCTTCAGGGGCCCTCCGGAGACGTATGGGTGATACCCGAGATGCCCAGCCCGTTGGGCCTGCCTGACTTCGTAGCGCTTCTGGGCGGCGAAGACTGGCTAGCCGCTCGATCGAGGTTGGCGACGAGCCCAGTGCTATCACAAGCGGATTGCGTCGTCCTGGCCAGCCTTCACGTGACAAGGCCCTCGTCGCCATCAACGGTGATGCGCAGGCTTGGTTGGCACGCGGACCGGCTTGCCCCAGTAGTAAGTCGTCTCGTGCGGTCCGGCGCGGCTCTTCAAACGACCAGCGGGGCCTTGTCGCTCGCGCCCGGACTGCTCCCGCAGGGCAGGCTCGTGGCGATCGAGACCAAGGTGAAGGATTGGGGCCGTGCCATACAGCAGGGTCGGGCGTACAGGACCTGGTCCGACAATTACGTAGTTGTTCTCGGCGATGTCGGCCAACTTGCGCTAAACCGAGCACGCGTCGAGGTTGCCGCTGATCGCGCGGGGCTCTATGCCGGTGGGAACTGGCTTGTCCGTCCGGCGGCCCGCACGGTCACGCTTCCGCGCAGGCTTCAAGGTTTCGAGTACGTCTATGCATCAGTAACCTCAGATCCAGCCTTCCGAATCTCGGAATAGGTCGACCCCTTGCAGGAAGGGGGTGTTCCATCGGCTCGCGGCGAGCCGCGTTGAGGTGACACGTTGTACCTCCGGCCACTCTCCGACCGCTGCTACGTACGCCGCTCGAAGAGTGTCTACTCGGTCCTGTCCTGACCGCGATCGCAGGTCGTCGATCACAGTAGTCAGGACGGTTGCATGGTGAGCAAAGGCTTGCTCAGCCTGAGGACCAATCGTCCCCGGCGTTAGGCGAAGCGCAAGGGTAGGGCGCTCGGAAACCAGCACGTCGTACTCACCGTTTGAGAGGCCCCCCATAAGCCCCCGCAGTGTTGGGCGCTGATACCAAGCGCCTCCGCCTGCGCCCGTATCTGCCTGGCGCTCCTCGAAGTCCTGATATGCGCAGAGCCGTTGACGCATATCCCAGCCGGTGCCGACCGCCTCGGCGCCGGCAGCCACGGCAGGTAGCGCTGCTACGTCGCCGAATGCCACGCGCACGGGTCGATCCTGACTCAGTGCGTACGTGGTTCGCATCAGTCCGAAGATTTCTTCGGGCGTCGCAGCCGGCGGCATGGCGTTGTCGCCCCGAGCGATTGTCAGCAGCCAGCCGCCTGGTTGGAGTTGATCGAGGGCGCCGATATGCGCGTCCAGCTCTGCTCCCGAACTCCAGAACTGCTGATCTCCCGCGATCGTGAGCCAGGACGTCGGCGATTGCCTCACGGCTTCGGCAGACATGTCTAGCGCTGCCTGACTTCTCGGGGTATCGGGGTATGACACGAGGAAAGTCGGCGCCAAACCGGGTGCTTGCAGTTGCGCTTGCACTGCAAAGACGCGTTCGACGTGGTCCCGCACCAGCGTTGGAGTGCTGAAGTCACCGCGAGTGCCGCTCCACAGTTGCCAGTCGTCATAGAACCGAAAGTCGCCCGCCCGAGGCATGTTGAGGGCGTGAGTCATCGGATCAAACCAGAACTCCCCTCCCGCACCTCTAATTGCCTCGGACGTTGCAAGCGCTGACCGCTTGTAGCCGTTGCCTTCGACGGGAGAGGTGAAGGGTGACAACGCCGCGCCACGAGCGTATCCCCCTCGGAGCGCGTTACTGGTCCATCGGATCAGCGTATTTCGAGCCGTGTCTTGAATTATTGTGCTCATCGAAGGGACTCGAATGCGGTCTTGAGAGCCGACCCATTTCGATAGCGGCGCGCTGGTTGAGCATGAAGCGCCCGCTCCACGATGGCGACAAGTTCAGCTGGAAGATCGCTCCGCGCGTCTGCAAGAGGGACATGTTCTGCGGTCCTCAGCCGCTGCATGTATTCGGCGTCGTTTCCCTTGTACGGAACGGGAGAAGTGCCGGTGGCCGCTAGGTACACTAGTGCGGCGCAGGCAAAGACGTCCGATGCTGGTGTTGGCGCTCCGGAGTACGCCTGAATGTGCTCAGGAGTCATGAAACCCGGCGTCCCAGGCTGACCCCCCACAGTTACACCGCTACGGAGCGTGTGCTTGGCGAAGCCCGGATCCATGACCTTGAAGTCACCGCTACTCAAGCATCTAACGTTGCCCGGGCTTAGGTCCCTATGGATAACACTCTTGTCGTGCATAGCGCCTAGGCCTGCTGCCACTTGGCTCCCGAGTGAGACGAGCTGGTCAGCATCCCAACCCGTTCCTAGGGAGTGGCGCAAATCGGCGCCGTCCAGCAGTTCCTCAAGCCATGCCGCCGCGTGCGCAGGATTACCTATCTCCGTAAGTTCGGAAACCACTTTCACGACATTCGGGTGGTCAATAGCTCGAAGGAGCTCGACTTCACGGTGAGACCGCTCAAGGGCGGCAGGATCACTCGCTCGACCAAGGTCGATCAGTTTGAGGACGCGTTGCTCCCCGTTTGGGTCAGTAACTACGTAGACCCGCTTCTGTCCGCCCTCGAAGAGCGGTCGCAATACCGACACGTCAAGCGCGCTGCAGGCGTCGCTTAAGAGATCCCCCATGTCGTTCAGCATATGGCTATCTGACGACGTCGTGGATCAATCTCTGCTCCGCCACACCGAGTCACCCATGTGGCGGGTCGCCATTACGCCCATTCTGGGCGGATCGCAGTAGATCCTTCGCTTCAGACTGGCGCCCGGTCCAAAGCCCACTGCGTGACTACGCGTGCGGGCGTCCAGCCCGTGAAGGTGCCGATCGGCTCCGCAGCCTCGACGCCGATGCGGGTCAGCTCGCCGCCGTGGGCGGCGTACGCCCTGGCAAGCAGCATCTCGGTCTCGAGCGTGACGCCGTGGACGACGAGGCGACCGCCGGGCTTGAGGGCGGCCAGGCAGGTCTCGAGGACGCCCTCGCGGGTTGCGCCGCCTCCGATGAAGATGGCGTCCGGCGCATCGAGACCGGACAGGGCTGACGGAGCGCGACCTTCGACGACCTGGAGGTCGGGGACGCCCAGGGCGTGAGCGTTGCGGGTGATTCGCGCGGCGCGCTCAGGGTCGGTCTCGATGGCGATCGTGTGGCAGGTGGGGTGAGAACGCATCCACTCGATGCCGATCGACCCGGCGCCGGCGCCGACGTCCCAGAGGAGCTGGCCGGGGGCGGGCATCAGGCGGGCGAGGGCCGAGGCGCGGAGGTCGCGCTTGGTGAGCTGGCCGTCGTTCTCGTAGGCCGAGTCAGGGAGGCCGGGCGCCCAGGAGGCCAGGCCGAACCCCGGCCGTGGTTTCGACACGCTCGCTGGCGCTCGCTGCTCAACCGACGGGCTGACCGAGATCGCGATGACGTTCAGCGCCGGTGAATCCCCCGACCAGGAGGAGGCGACGCCTGACTGAAGACTTTCGGAAGGCGAGCCGAGGTCGCCGAGGACGGTGAGAGTCGACGCACCCCAGCCCGACGAGGTCAGCAGTGAAGCCACCGCAGCGGGCGTCGAGGCATCCGACGACAGCACCAGGATCCGGCGGCCCGGTGCTAGGTGTAGCACCAGCCGGTCGATCGGGCGCCCCACGAGCGAGACGACCTCGCAGGACTCGGAGGACCACCCCATCCGAGCCCGAGCCAACGCGACGGACGAGACAGCAGGCACCACCCGCACCGGGGCGCCGTACTCCAGCAGCGTCGTCGCGATGCCCGACACCAGCGGGTCCCCGGAGGCGAGCGCGACCACCGGACGCCCGGCGTACTCAGAGAGCAGCGCAGGCAGGGAAGCTGCCAGCGGAGAGGGCCACGGCACCCGCTGCTGACCGTCGACGGACGGCACCAGGGAGAGATGCCGAGAGCCGCCCCAGAGCACCGAAGCCTCCAGCACCAGGGACTGCGACGAGGGGGAGATCGAGGCCCAGCCGTCGGCGCCGATCCCGACGACCACGATCTCGCTGGGTGCACCACTGGACGACATGGCCGCAGACGCTATCGTGACGCGGACAAGGCGAGAGGTGCCCCGAGGCTTGGGGAGAATCTGGGAAGCCGGTGAAAGTCCGGCACAGGGCCCGCTGCGGTGACTCGAGACGTCGACAACGGCGATCCGGGAAGTCCGAAGACCGGCCTCCCGTCGACCAGTTCCAACCTGGCAACGAGAGCGGGAGCCCCCATGCCACAGCAGTACCCCCTCTGCGCAGTCGTCGGCAGCGACGACATGACGCTCGCCCTCCTCCTCACCACGATCTCCCCCGAGGTCGGCGGCGTGCTCGTGCGCGGCGAGAAGGGCACGGCGAAGTCCACGACCGTCCGCGCCCTCGCCACCGTGCTGCCGCCCATCGAGGTGGTCGCCGGCGACCGGTTCGCCAGCGCACCCGGCGACACGTCGCCTGACGGGACCTGGGGAAGCGACGCGGAGACCGAGACCCGGCCCGTACGCCTCGTCGAGCTCCCCGTCGGCGCCACCGAGGACCGCGTCCTCGGCTCGCTGCACCTCTCCAAGGTGCTGGCCGACGGCGTGGCTGAGTACGAGCCCGGCCTCCTCGCCCGCGCGCACCGCGGCATCCTCTACGTCGACGAGGTCAACCTCCTCCACGACCACCTCGTCGACCTGCTCCTCGACGCCGCCGCGATGGGCCGCTCCACCGTCGAGCGCGACGGCGTCTCGGTCGCCCACGCCGCCCGCTTCGTGCTCGTCGGCACCATGAACCCCGAGGAGGGCGAGCTCCGTCCGCAGCTCCTCGACCGCTTCGGCCTCACCGTCGAGATCGCCGCGCCGCGCGACCCGCAGCTGCGCGCCGAGGTCGTCCGACGACGGCTCGCGTTCGACGCCGATCCGGCCGCCTTCGTCGAGTCGTACGCCGACGCCGAGCGCGCGCTGACCGACCGGATCGCTGCCGCCCGCAAGCTGCTCCCCGAGGTCGAGCTGACCGACGCGGTGCTGACCAAGGTGGCTGAGGTGTGCGCCGCCTTCGAGGTCGACGGGATGCGCGCCGACATCGTCACCACGCGTACGGCGATCGCGCACGCCGCGTGGCACGGGCGTACCCACGTCACGCGGGCCGACATCCGGCAGGCGGCGCTGCTGGCGCTGCCGCACCGGCGGCGGCGAAACCCCTTCGATGCGCCCGGGCTGGACGAGGACCTGCTCGACCAGGTCCTCGGGGACGAGGAGCCAGACCCTGAGCCGCCCATGCCTCCGGAGCCGCAGGGTGACGGGGACGGGGACGCTGAGGATCCGGGTTTCGACACGGGCCCTGAGGACTCTGCTCAACCGACGGATCAGTCGGAAGATGGCGGACGTCACGAGAATCCTCGGTCCGAACCGAGCGATTCCATGACGTCCGACGAGCCGACCGACGTTGAGTCTCCGGGAGACTCACGGCCGAGTGGCGCGGGTCAGACGTCGGTGATCGGGGCGGCGGACCCCTACAAGGTGAAGCGGCTCGAGGTGCACGGCACCGGGGCCGGGGAGTCGGGCAAGCGCAGCCGCGCGCTGACGAGCAACGGCCGGCGGATCGGGGCGGATCCGACCGGCAACGGTGGGCTCCACCTCATCGAGACGATCCGGGCCGCGGCCCCCCACCAGATCGCCCGCGGACGCACCGACGGCAGGATCCGGTTCGAGAACGCCGACCTCAGGACCGCGCGACGCGAGGGCCGCGAGGCCAACCTCGTCCTGTTCTGCGTCGATGCGAGCGGCAGCATGGCGGCGAAGAAGCGGATGGAGCAGGTCAAGACCGCGATCCTCAGCCTGCTGCTCGACGCCTACCAGCGCCGCGACAAGGTCGGGCTGGTCACCTTCCGCGCCGACAGCGCCGAGGTCGCGCTGCCGCCGACCCACTCGGTCGACATCGCCGCCAAGCGGCTCGCCGACCTGCCGGCAGGAGGGCGTACGCCGCTCGCCGAGGGTCTGCTCACCGCGGCCGAGGTGCTGCGGGTGGAGAGGGTCCGCGACCCGAGGCGACGCCCGCTCCTCATCGTGATCACCGACGGCCGCGCCACCCACGGCCCCGACGCGGTGAACCGCAGCCGGCAGGCCGCCAGCTGGGTCGCCGAGCAGGGCACGTCCGCCGTCGTCGTCGACTGCGAGCAGGGCCCGATGCGGATGGGCCTCGCCGGCACGCTCGCGATCGCCATGCAGGCCAGCCACCTCCCGCTCGCCGAGGTGAACGCGCAGGCCCTCACCGGACTGGCGCGCGCAGCATGAGCCAGCAGCTCTACGACGTCATCGCCCGCCGCCGCGACGTACGAGCGGAGTTCAGCGGCGACGACCTCGACCAAGACGCGCTGCGACGGGTGCTGTACGCAGCCCACCAGGCGCCGTCCGTCGGCCACTCCCAGCCGTGGGACTTCGTGCTGGTGAAGGACGAGGTGAAGCGCCGCGAGTTCGCCGAGCACGTGGAGACCGAGCGCAAGGTCTTCGCCGACCAGCTCGACGGCGAGCGGCGCGCCACCTTCGAGAAGATCAAGGTCGAGGGGATCCGCGAGTCCGGCCTCGGCGTGGTCGTGACCTACTCCCCCGACCGCGGCGGGCAGCACGTGCTCGGCCGCCACGCGATCGCCGACGCCGGCCTCTACTCCACCTGCCTGGCCATCCAGAACCTCTGGCTCTCCGCCACCGCCGAGGGCCTCGGCGTGGGGTGGGTGTCGTTCTACCGCGAGGAGTTCCTCGCCGACCTCATCGGCCTGCCCGACGGCGTACGACCCGTCGCGTGGCTCTGCCTCGGCCCCATCACGCGGCTGCAGGAGGTGCCCGACCTGGTCCGCCACGACTGGCGCAAGGGCCGCACACTGGACGAGGCCATCCACCACGACAGCTGGAGCGCCTGATGCCCAAGGGAGTGCCGACCACCGTCCCCGACGACGGCCTGACCACGCGCGAGCGCCGCAACCGGCCGCTGATCATGGTCCACACCGGCCCCGGCAAGGGGAAGTCGACGGCCGCCTTCGGTCTCGCGATGCGCGGGTGGAACCAGGGATTCAGCATCGGCGTCTTCCAGTTCGTGAAGTCCGCCAAGTGGCGCATCGGTGAGCAGACCGTGCTCGAGCGCCTCGGCGAGCTGCACGAGGAGACCGGCGAGGGCGGGCCCGTCACCTGGCACAAGATGGGCTCGGGCTGGTCGTGGTCGCGCAAGGCCGGCACCGACGAGGACCACGCCGCCGACGCCGCCGAGGGCTGGCAGGAGATCAAGCGCGCGCTCGCCGAGGAGCGCCACGACCTCTACGTCCTCGACGAGTTCACCTATCCGATGAAGTGGGGCTGGGTCGACGTCGACGACGTCGTCTCCACCCTGGTGGACCGGCCCGGTCGCCAGCACGTCGTCATCACCGGCCGCCACGCCGACCCGCGCCTCGTCGAGGCGGCCAACCTCGTCACCGAGATGGGCCAGGTCAAGCACCCGATGGAGGTCGGGCAGAAGGGACAGCGAGGCATCGAATGGTGACCCTCCCCCGCCTCATGGTCGCCGCACCCGCGAGCGGCCACGGCAAGACCACCGTCGCCACCGGGCTGATGGCCGCCCTCGCCCGCGCCGGCCACACCGTCAGCGGCCACAAGGTCGGCCCCGACTACATCGACCCCGGCTACCACGCGCTCGCCACCGGCCGCCCCGGCCGCAACCTCGACCCGCACCTCGTCGGGGAGGAGCGTCTCGTACCGCTGCTCCTGCACGGCGCCGCCGGCGCGGACCTCGCCGTCATCGAGGGCGTGATGGGCTTGTACGACGGCCAGATCGGTGGCGACGGGTTCGCCTCGACGGCCCACGTCGCGGCCGTCACGCGCACGCCGGTGGTGCTGGTGGTCGACATCTCCTCGGCCTCGCGCACCATCGCCGCCACCGTCCACGGCCTGATGACCTGGGCGCAGCCGCCCGTCGACGTGGTCGGCGTGATCCTCAACAAGGCCGGGTCCGCCCGGCACGCCGAGGAGGTCGTCCGGTCCATCGGTGACCGGGTGCCCGTGCTCGGGATCCTGCAGCGCGACGACGGGATCGAGGCGCCGTCACGCCACCTCGGGCTCGTGCCTGCCGCCGAGCGCGGCGACGCGGCTGCGGCGCTCGACCGGCTGGCCGCCCAGATCGCCGAGAAGGTGGACCTCGAGGCGGTCGTACGACTCGCTGCCGCCGCGCCGGCGTTGGCTGAGGCTCCCTGGGATCCGCGCGTCGCTCTTGGTTTCGACACGCTCGCTTCGCTCGCTGCTCAACCATCGAGCCTCTCTGGGTCGTTGGTTGAGCAGGGTGCTCTGGCGCCCGTGTCGAAACCAGGCCTCGGTGGGCGTCGGCCTGTCATCGCCGTCGCCGGCGGCCGGGCGTTCACCTTCCGCTACGCCGAGACCGTGGAGCTGCTGGAGGCCGCGGGCGCGGAGGTCGTCGACCTCGACCCGCTGACCGACAGCGAGCTGCCGGAGGGGACGACCGGGCTCTACCTCGGTGGCGGCTTCCCCGAGATGCACGCCCTCGACCTCGCGGCCAACGAGCAGCTGCGCGCCGACATCAGGGGCGCCATCGGCCGCGGGCTGCCGACGGTTGCCGAGTGCGCCGGCCTGCTCTACCTGTGCCGCACCGTCGCCGGCCCCTCCGGCCAGCCCGCCCACATGGTCGGCGCGATCCCGGCCGACGCCGCGATGGCGCCCCGGCTCACGCTGTCCTACCGGCGCGCCAAGGCCGTCGGCGGCGACCTGCTCTCCCGCCCCGGCGAGGAGGTCACCGGCCACGAGTTCCACCGCACCCACCTGCTCGGCGACACCGGCGGCCAGCCCGCGTGGTGGCTCGACGGCGAGGGCGGGCCGCACCCCGCGGGCGTCGGCACCCGGACGCTCCACGCGTCGTACCTCCACGTCCACTGGGCCGGGCACCCGCACCTCGCGGCGCGCTTCACCGAGGCGGCGGCCGCGGCGCTGCCTATCACCGCCGCACTGCGGTGAACCTCCGCCACCACGGGGACCGCGAGGCGACGCCGGGGCTGGTCGACTTCGCCGTCAACGTCCACCCGGCCCCGATGCCGTCGTGGCTGCGCGAGGCGATCACGCGGAGCGTCGACGACCTCGCCCGCTACCCCGACCCGACCGAGGCCGAGGCGGCGCTCGCGACGCACCACCACCGCGAGCGCGACGACGTACTCGCCACCTCCGGCGCCGCCGAGGCCTTCACGCTGATCGCACGACTCACGGCCTGGCGCAGGCCGGTCGTGGTGCACCCGCAGTTCACCGAGCCCGACGTCGCCCTCGAGAACGCCGGCCACGCCGTCGACCACGTCGTCGTCGGATCGCCAAGACGTGGGGGACTGCCGGACTTCGGGCTGGAGACCACCGCGATCCCCGACGACGCCGACCTGGTCGTCGTCGGCAACCCGACCAACCCCACCGGCGTACGCCACCGGGCCGCTGCGTTGCAGGAGCTCACAGGGGAGGGCCGGCTGGTCGTCGTCGACGAGGCCTTCAACGACAACGGCGCCGAGAGCCTGGCCGACGAGCGCATCCCGGGCCTGCTGGTCGTCCGCAGCCTCACCAAGCTCTGGGCGATCGCCGGCCTGCGCGCGGGCTACGTCCTGGGCGAGCCCGACACGGTCGCCCGACTGCGCGAGCTCCAGCCGCCGTGGTCGGTCTCCACCCCCGCCGCGGCCGCGATGATCGCCTGCACGAGCGACCAGGCACGCGCCGAGGCGAGCGCCCGTGACGAGCAGGTCACCCGATGGCGCGAGCACCTCGAGCAGGGCCTCCGGGACGCGGGCATCGAGCACGTGCCGAGCTCGGCTCCCTTCGTCCTCGCCCGGCCCGGCGCCGGCGTCCACGCGGCCCTGCGCGCCCGCGGGGTCGCCGTACGACGCTGCGACACGTTCCCCGGCCTGGACGACTCCTGGGTCAGGATCGCCGTGCGCCCGCCCGAGGTGACCAGAATCCTGCTCGATCTCTTGTCAGCACCCGCCTGAGCGCTGGTAGGTTGCGCTAGATCGCGTGCGAGGAACCCGGTGTGAGTCCGGGGCAGTAGCGCTACTGTGACAGCCGCCCAGGTGGCTGGAGCCAGACCCGAGCTCGCGGATCGCCCAACGCAGCACCCACTCAACTGCACGGGGACGCTTTCATCCCCAGGAGGCACCACATGAGCCAGGCCATTCCCGCTCCCGCGTCACCCGAGATCGCGGTTCCCACCATCCCGCTCGGCCAGATCGCGCCGTGGGCACTGTTCTTCGGCCTGCTGGCCGTCATCGCGCTGTTCTTCGTCAGTGCCGACCAGGGTGCGATCAGCATCCCCGCCGGCAACGCGGTCCACGAGTGGGTGCACGACGGCCGGCACCTGCTCGGCTTCCCCTGCCACTGAGCCGGGGGACGCATGACCATCCGCAACTTCCTGGTCACAGGTCTGCTCGCAGGCCTGTTCGCCGGGGTGCTGACCTTCGCCGTCGCCAACGTCTTCGGTGAGCCGTCGATCGACACCGCCATCGGCATCGAGGAGGCCGGCTCCGCCGCCGAGGCGCCGGCCGCCGACGACGGCCACTCGCACGAGGACGGCGAGGAGGCCGGGCACTCCCACGGCGACGAGGGCACCGAGGTGTCCCGCGGCACCCAGAAGACCTGGGGCCTCGCCACCGCCTTCCTGATCGTCGGTCCCGCGCTCGGCGGCCTGGTCGGCATCGCGTCGGCCTTCGCCATGGGTCGGCTGCGCCGGCTCACGCCGCCCCAGTCGACCGCGCTGATCGCCCTGCTCGGCTTCGTCGCCGTCGCGCTGGTGCCGTTCGCGAAGTACCCCGCCACCCCGCCCGCCGTCGGCGACGGCGACACCATCGGCCAGCGCACCGGCTACTACTTCGCGTTCCTGGTCGTCTCGGTGCTCGCCATGGTCGGCGCGGTGCTGCTCGGCCGGATGCTGCTCGCCTCGCTGCGCACGACCGAGGCCGTGGCCGTGGCGGCCGCGGCCTACCTGCTCGTCGTGGTCGTCGTCGGTCACCTGATGCCGACGGTCAACGAGCTCGGCGACTTCCCGGCCGACACGCTGTGGTACTTCCGTCGCGCCTCGCTCGTCACGCTCGCCACCCTGTGGGCGCTGATCGGGATCATCATGACCGCGCTCGTCGCGCGCCAGCACGAGAAGGCCACCCTCGCGCACGCCAAGCGTGAGATGGCCGCCTCGCTCTGACCCGACCGACCGCCGGTTGAGCAGCGAGGGACGAGCGTGTCGACACCAGCGGTATCCCGCGCGCTCGGCCTCGCGCTCGGCCACCTCGCCGACCGGCGCCTCGGTGACCCGCAGCGCGGGCACCCGGTGGCGCTGTTCGGCAGCGCGGCCGCGGCGCTCGAGCGGCGGACGTACGCCGACTCGCGACCGCGCGGCGTCGGGCACCTGGCGCTCCTGGCCGGGACCGTCTCGGGCGGCGGTCTCGTCCTGGAGCGTCGCACGCGCGACCACTTCGTCGCCCACACCCTGCTCACCGCCGCAGCGACGTGGACCGTACTCGGCGGCACCTCGCTCGCCCGCGAGGCGGCCGCCGTGCACGGCCTCCTCGCCGCCGACGACTTGCCGGGCGCTCGTCAGCGGCTGACCCACCTGGTCGGCCGCGACACCTCCGTCCTCGACGCCGAGGAGGTGAGCCGGGCGACTGTCGAGTCGGTCGCGGAGAACACTTCAGACGCCGTCGTGGCTCCCCTCGTCTGGGGCGGGCTGCTCGGCGTCCCCGGTCTGCTCGGATACCGCGCGGTCAACACCCTCGACGCGATGGTCGGCCACCTCGGGGAGCGCTACGGCCGCTTCGGCTGGGCGTCCGCCCGGCTCGACGACCTGCTCAACCTGCCCGGCGCGCGCCTGAGCGGACTCCTCGCCGCCGCGCTCGCGCCGAGGGTCGGCGGTCGCCCGCGCGACGCGCTGAGGGCGTGGGCGCGTGACGCGCGACGCCACCCCAGCCCGAACGCGGGCGTGGTGGAGGCCGCGTTCGCCGGCGCGCTCGGCGTACGACTGGGCGGGCGCAACACCTACGCCCACGGCACCGAGGACCGCGTGCTGCTCGGTGACGGGCCACCGCCGGGCCCGGACGACATCGACCGCTCCGTCCGCCTGGCGGACCAGGTCGGGGCCGGAGCGGTCGTCGTCGCGGTGCTCCTCGCGCTGCGCCGACGGGCGTAGCCGCGCGGACGTTGGTCTGGAAGTCGGGCTGCGTCCACGCCGAGCGGCCGCGCACAGCGCGCGTGGTGTCCGCGCGTCTACGCGTCCGCCTCGAGGCGGTCGGGGAGCCCGAGGCGGGGGAACTGCTCGGCACCGAAGATGGTGACCTCGGTGACGAGGCCGCCCGAGATGCGGAGCACGTCGACCGTGAGCGGCACGTAGGCCGACTCCTGCTCCCGCCAGTGATAGCTGGCGATCGCAGGCTGCCGGTTCACCGACGTGGTGATCGAGCGCAGGCCCGTCATCTCCGGGAAGCCGTTCGCCGTCCAGTCGGCGACCACCGCGTCGCGGCCGACGACCAGTCCCTCCCACGGCGGCATCGAGTAGCGCACGTCGTCGCGCATCATGGTCGCGATCGTGTCGATGTCGGCGACGGTGCTGGCGTCGGCGAAGCGACGCACCAGCTCACGGGTCTCCGGGTCCTCTCCGCCGGTCCAGTCCTGACGCTCGGCGGGCAGGTGCTCGCGCATCCCGGCACGGGCCCGCTGGAGCGCGCTGTTGACGGAGTTGACCGAGTCGCCGAGCAGGTCGGCGACGTCCTTGGCCGGCCACCCGAGCACGTCGCGCAGGATCAGCACCGCGCGCGGACGCGGGGCCAGGTGCTGCACCGCGACGACGTAGGCCAGCTCGATGGTCTCGCGCGCCACTGCGACCACCTCGGGCTCGTCGGCATCGGCGGCGGGCAGCTCGTCGAGCAGCCGGTCGGGATAGGGCTGCAGCCACCGGGCCTCCCCGCCGGTCGCGGCCGCGGGCCGCGTGCGGGTCAGCAGGTCGAGGCACGCATTGGTCGCGATCCTGTAGAGCCAGGCCCGGAAGGTCGACCTCCCCTCGAAGGTCTCGCGACGGCGCCAGGCGCGCAGGAAGGTCTCCTGCACGGCGTCCTCGGCGTCCTCGAAGGAGCCGAGCATCCGATAGCAATGGACGTGCAGCTCGCGCCGGTGCGGCTCCGCCCGCTCGGCGAACTCCGCCTCGCTCGCAGCCGTCACGTCGACCTCCACCCCTGTCGCGGTCATGGTCCCTGTCCTTCCTGTCGTCGGGTGTCATGGGTATGACTCCGACGACCGGAGGAACTCATCACTCCGCAGGGACCTTTGCACCCGAGTCTCCCGCTTGGTGGCTCAGATCTGGTGTGACAAGCGGGGTGGTCACCGGATATCCGGTGACTCCAGCCGCGGGCCGGGCCCCGAACCCGGGTCAGACGAAGGGGTTCGGCAGCGCCCCCGGCAGCCCGGCGAGCAGCTCGCGCGCCCGGGCGGCGTGGGTGTGCTCGACCAGTACCTCGTACTTCGTGGCGACCACCTGGGTCACCGAGGAGAAGTCGCGCTGCCCGCGGGTGGCGCCGTAGCCGATGAGCGCCCAGACCAGGCCGAACGTCGCGCCGAGGAAGGCCGTCGTCAGCAGCACCTGCCACACGCCCTCCTCGGTGAAGAGCGCGAAGACCAGGCCGATGAAGACCCCGAGCCACAGCCCCGACAGGATCCCGCCGACGCCGACCTTCGACCACGTGAGCCGGCCGGTGACCCGCTCGATCCGCTTGAGGTCGGTGCCGACGATCATCAGGTGCTCGACGGGGAACTCGGCATCGGAGAGGAAGTCGACGCTCTTCTGCGCGGCGGCGTAGTCGTCGTACACCGCCAACGACTGCGGGAACTTCAGCGTGAAGGGTGAGCCTGACCTGAGCATGGGGTTGACGCCGGGAGTCGACATGGTCGGACCTTTCGTGATCGGTGCCTCCAGCCTAGGACGGTCGGCTGAGGACCCACTGAACAGCGGCTGCCGGGTCGCTGACGGTCTCGACGCCGTCGATCGCGGCCCCACGTCGTACGACGACCACGGGCACGCCGAGCTGGTCGGCCGCGGCCACCTTGGGCCAGGTGTAGGAGCCGCCGGAGTCCTTGGTGACGAGGACGTCGATCGCGTGCTCAGCGAGCAGCTCGAGCTCGCCGGGGAGGTCGTAGGGACCGCGGTCGTGGAGCAGCAGCCACGGCACGGGCAGCGCGATCGTCGGCGCGTCGACCACCCTCGCCACGGCTCGTACGCCGCCCAGCGGAGCGACGAAGCGGTCGAGCTGCTGGCGCCCGATGGTCAGCAGCGGGCGCCGACCGAGCCGCACCGCCAGTGCGGCGGCCGCGTCGTGGTCGTCGACCCAGTGCCACCCGTCCGCCCCGGGAGCGCTCGACCAGCCGGGACGGGCGAGCCGCAGCAGCGGCAGCCGGGCCGCCGTGCAGGCCTGCACCGCGTGCGCGGACATCCCCTCGGCGAAGGGGTGGGTGGCGTCGACGACGACGTCGATGCGGTGACCGGCCAGCCAGTCCAGCAGCCCCTCGACCCCGCCGAAGCCGCCGATGCGCACCGGCCCCACCGGCAGCCGTGGTCTCGCGACCCGGCCGGCCAGCGAGGACACGACGTCGACACCGTCCGCGACCAGGAGCGCCGCGAGCTCGCGCGCCTCGCTCGTGCCACCGAGCAGCAGCACCCTCACCGGGAGGCCCCCGGCTCGAGCATCAGCAGGTCGGAGGGAGCGCCGGAACGAGCGAGGTCGAGCAGCGCGTCGAGGTCGAGGTGCTCCTCGGCCAGGTCGCCGAGGAGGTCGAGCCGTCGTTCGCGCAGCGCCGCGAAGCTCACCTCGCCCGGCTCGTACGACGCCCCTGCCGCCGCGGACGCCTCCGTGAGGAGAGCCCGCCGGAGCTCGTCGCCCTCGAGGCTGCCGTGCCACATGGTCCCGAGGACCGCGCCGGCGCGGGCACCACCGAGGAACTCCTCCCCGCCGTGGCGGGTGATGCGGCCGTGGTGGATCTCGTAGCCGTGCGCGGGCTGCCCGAGGGCCGAGCCGGTCGGCAGCCGCAGCACCTTGTCGGCACCGAAGGTCGTCGTCACGTCGAGCAGCCCGAGCCCCGGCTCGTCCGCACCGGCGGCGCCCTCGACACCGGAGGGGTCCGTGATCCGTCGCCCGAGCATCTGGAAGCCACCGCAGATCCCGAGCACCGGCCGGCCCTCGGCGGCGTGCGCCAGGATCGCCCGGTCGAGCCCGCGGGCACGCAGCCAGGCCAGGTCCTCGAGCGTCGCCCGGGTGCCGGGCAGCACGACCAGGTCGGCGCCGGCGAGCGCGCGTGCCTCGGAGGCGAAGGTGACGTCGACCCCCGGCTCGATGCCGAGCGCGTCGACGTCGGTGAAGTTGGAGATCCGCGGGAGCCGGACCACGGCGACCCGCAGCCGAGCCTCGGCGTCGGACGCGCGCCGCCCGGCGAGGTCGAGCGCGTCCTCCGAGTCGAGCCAGAGGTCCGGGTGCCACGGCAGCACGCCGTACATGTCTCGCCGCGTCAGCCGGCGCAGCTCGTCGAGGCCCGGTCGCAGCAGGTCGACGTCGCCGCGGAACTTGTTGATCACGAAGCCCGCGATGAGTGCCTGGTCGGCCGCGGACAGCAGCGCGACCGTGCCGAAGAGCGCGGCGAAGACACCCCCGCGATCGATGTCGCCGACGACGAGGGTGGGGATCCGGCCGTGCTGGGCCAGGCCCATGTTGACGTAGTCGCCCTCGCGCAGGTTGATCTCGGCCGGGCTCCCGGCGCCCTCGACCACGACCAGGTCGTGACGGGCGGCCAGGTCGTCGAAGGCGGCGTACGCCGCGTCGCGCAGGTGGGTGCGCCCGCCGACGAAGTCCTTCGAGTCGATGGTGCCGCCCGGACGACCCATCACCACGACGTGGCTGCGCCGGTCGCCGCCGGGCTTGAGCAGCACCGGGTTCATCGCGGCCTCGGGCTCGACCCCGGCGGCCACCGCCTGGATCCACTGCGCGCGCCCGATCTCGGCACCACGTCCGTCGGGCGTGGGACAGACCATCGAGTTGTTCGACATGTTCTGCGCCTTGAAGGGCGCCACCCGGATCCCGCGACGGGCGAAGGCCCGGCACAGCGCGGTGGTGACGATGGTCTTGCCGGCGTCCGACGTCGTCCCCGCCACCAGCAGTGCGCTCACGGGTGCAGCCTAGAGAGGTGCGCAGCTCTCCGCCGACCTGGCCCGCGGAAGCCTGACGCTCATCGTCGTGCCGTCGCCGGCCCGCGACGCGACGGCGACCGTCCCGCCGTGGCGACGCACGATGCGGTCGACGATCGAGAGCCCGAGACCGTGGCCCGGCCGCGCCCGCACCTCCGAGGAGGGGGACCGGAAGAACTCCTCGAAGACGTGCGCCTGGTCCTCCTCGCTGATGCCGATGCCCTCGTCGCGGACCGCGAGCACCACGTGCTCGGCCTCCACGTCGACGCTGAGCCTGACCGCACCACCGGGCGGGGAGTACTTGACGGCGTTGGTGAGCAGGTTGCGCACGACGACGCCGAGCTCGTCGGTGTCGCCGCGGATCTCCACCGCCCGCTCGGGCAGGTCCAGCTCGATGTCCTCGGGCGCCTGGTCGTCGGCCAGCTGCCGACGCACCTCGCGGGCGATCCCCACGAGGTCGATCGGGGTGGCGGGCAGCGGCCTGTCCTCCTCGACGCTCGCGGTCACCAGCATCGACTCGGCCATGTCGGCGATGCGGTGCGCACCGCGCAGGATCGCCTCGAGGTGACGGCGCACGTCAGCGTCGGGCTCCTTGTCGAGCGCCAGCTCGGCATGTCCCAGCACGCTCGTCGTCGGCGAGCGCACCTCGTGGGACAGCATGTGCATCAGCTCGCTCCGGGAACGCGAGACGCGTCGCTCGACCTCGAGGTCGCGGGTGAGGTCGCGGTGCTCGACGACGTTGACCACGGCCCGCCGGGCCTGGTCGGCGTAGACGTTGAGCACCTGGCGCTGGTCGACGTCGGGGCGCCGACCGTCGCGGGGCAGGTCGACCGAGAGGAGACCGCGCAGGCGGCCCTGCGCGTCGCGCAGCAGCGCGCACAGCAGGTCCTCGGGATGCCAGGACACGTCCCCCGGTGCGGCGTCCGTCACCGGGATCCACTGGAAGCCGTGCAGCCGACCGGTCGCGCGGTCGTGCGGGACGAAGAGGAGCTGCCCCCACTCGTCCGCGCGCGAGAGCTCCTCCAGGACCAGCTGCACCGGGGCCTGCCGGTCGAGCAGGTCGCGCGCGGCCGACCGGCTCCCGGCGACGGCGACGATCCGGAAGTGGTCGTCCTCGACGACGCTGATCGCGGCGACGTCGAACCCCGAGAGGCTCACCACCCCGTCTGCGATGAACTGCAGCACGTCGTTCCCCGTGTCGGGGTGGCTCATCCCGGTTCTCTCCCTCGATGTCAGATGTGTCGTCAGGCGCGTGTCGGCCGACCGCGAGCTCGGCCTTCCTGTTTCCCTACCCGCAGCGGGCAGGTCCCACGCGTGCGGGACGGGCTCCTGAGGCGAACTGGACCTTCGAGTGATACTTCGTTGCCGGGGCCTGGAACGGATCTTGACGAAGCGGATGTTTCGTTCTCGAGACAGGCGGGCAAGAGTGGGTGTATGAGCAGGCTCCTCTTCGACAATCGCGTGATCGTGGTCGCGTTCCTGGTGCTGGCCTTCGTCAACGCCTTCGCGATCCAGAACCGCTGGTACTCCTGAGTCCCACCCCGCCCCTGTCCGAGTTTCCGTGACAGGGGCGTCGAAGTCTGCCTAGGGTCGAGGTCCACCTTCCTCGGAGGCCGTCATCCGATCCTCTCCCGCCGCCCTGATCGCCCTGCTCCTCGCGAGCACCCTCGCCCTCGTCGCGCCGAGCCACCCGGTCGCCGCCTCGGCCCGTGCCGGCTCGCTCAGCGCGAGCCCCGGCAACGGCGGCTTCACCGCCGGGCAGGAGGTCACGCTCACCGGCAACATCGGTGCCAGCGGCCGGCGCACCGTCCGGCTCCAGAGCAACCTCGACCGCCCCGGTGACCGCTGGCGCGACGTGCCCGGCACGGCCACCCGCACCAACGCGGCAGGCTCGTTCACGATGCGCGTGCGCGCCCACTCCAGCCACATCGTCTACCGCGTGGTCTCGGGCAACCGGCGCACGCCGACGTGGGCGTCCGACGCGGTCCACCAGGAGATCACCCTCGCGGCCCGTGGGCAGGCAGTGGCCGGCCGACCGCTCACCCTGGTCGCCAGCACCGCGACGATGCCGCTGCTCGAGGGTCGCGCACTCACCCTCCAGGAGCGCTCCGGCGCCGGCTGGACGACCCTCGCGACGAGCTCCGTCGGACCCGACGGCACCGGCTCGTTCACCATCACGCCGGCTGCCGCCGGCACCGCCGTCTACCGCGTCCGCCAGGAGGACCACGACCGCGGCGTGGGCCACGTCGGCTGGTTCCCCAGCTATCCCCTGTACGTCGAGGTGCTGGGCGCCGCGTCCCGACCATCGCCCGCGCATCGGATCGCACCCGCGATCGCAGCCGTGCCTCAGGACGACCTCGCGCCGCGGTCGGCCCGGAAGGCCTTCCAGACCACCGCCGCGGCCTCGCTGCGCTGGGGCAAGCAGATCTACGACTTCGACTGGGAGTTCGGCGAGTCCCTCACCGACCGCGCCGTCATCGGCACCCGACGACGGGGGTCGTGGACCGACGTCACCACCGGCACCGGCCGCATCGCGCTGCGCAACGGCGCCCTGCAGATGAGCAGCAACAGCGAGGGCGCCGGACGTGCCGGCTCCTACGGTTCGCTCGTCGCCACGCTCGGGGGCAGCGCCACCCCGGCCTACGGTCGCTGGGAGACCCGCGCGATGCCGATGCTCACCGCGAACGGCACCACCGACTACGTCGTCAAGGCCGAGCTGATCCCGGTGGCGGACGTCGCCACCGGGTGCGACGCCCGAGCGATCACGCTCTTCGAGGCCACCCCCAGCACGACCGGGGTGACGATCGGCGCCAAGGCCGCCTCCGGCGCTGCCTGGACCCGTCGGCTCCCGGTGACCACGCGCGACACCTTCCACGCCTACGCCGTCGAGGTCACCCGGAAGCGGATCACCTGGTTCGTCGACGGGCGCCCGGTGGGCAAGGTGACCGACCGCGCGGCCGTGTCGGGGCAGCCGATGACCGTGCGGATCTCGATGCTCGACTCGGGCACCGCGCCGATGAAGACCACACGGACGCTCGTCGACTGGGTGCGCGGCTACCCCGCCGGCACCGGCAGGCCCACGCGCGGCGGCGTACGCCTGAGCGCGGGGACGCACACCACCACCTGCTGACGTGGGCGCCCCGCCATCGTCCTGACAGCCCCCTGACACCCCCCTGACACCATGGTGGCGTGATCCTGTCCGACCCGCCCCTCCTGCCCGTCCTGTCGTCGGACTGCTCCCGGTGCAGCGGGCTGTGCTGCGTGCTGCTGCCCTTCTCGGGCAGCGACGGCTTCGGGGTCACCAAGTCGGGCGGAACGCCGTGCGCGCACCTCACCGGATCGGATGCGTGCGGCATCCACGCGACGCTGCGCCGCGACGGCTGGGTCGGGTGCACCCGCTTCGAGTGCTTCGGCGCGGGCCAGCACGTCACCCAGGTGACCTACGGCGGAGCGTCGTGGCGCGACCAGGCCGACCTCGGCGAGATGGCGGCCGTGCTGTCCGTGGTGCGCTCGCTCCACGAGATGCTGCTGCACCTCGGCACGGCCGGCGACCGCGCGCCCGGCTCGGTGCCCGACGGTCTCGTCGAGGAGATCCTCGTGCTCGACCGGGCCGACCCGGTCACGCTGCTCACCGCCGACGTGGACGACCTCTACAGCCGCGTCGGCGCGACCCTGGCCGATGCCAGCGCACGGGTGCGGCCCGCGTCCGCCGACGACCTCGCGCACGCCGACCTCGCAGGGCACGACCTGCGGGGGCGTGACCTGTCCGGCGCCAGCCTGCGCGGAGCGACCCTGATCCGGACCGACCTGCGCGGCCTCGACCTCCGCGACACCGACGTCCTCGGAGCCGACCTCCGTGACGCCGACGTGCGCGGCGCCGACCTGTCGACGACGTTGTTCCTCACCCAGCCGCAGGTCAACGCCGCGACGGGCGACTCGACGACGGTGCTGCCCGAGGGGCTCGACGTCCCCGGGCACTGGTGACGACCTCAGGCGACCAGCAGCCCGACCCCGAGGCTGACCAGGCTCAGCGCGAGCAGCAGTGCCCCGGCGAAGACCATCACGATGAGCCGGTTCGGCTCGGTGCGACCCGCCCCCATCGACGAGAGGAAGAACCCGCCGGGCATCAGCAGGGCCGACACAGCGACACCGGAGCGGGAGAACCAGTCCAGCACTCCCGTCTGGGCGGTGTTGTCCGCGAGCACCTGGCACACGAGTGCCAGCACGAGCAGCACGGCTGCATGGGCGTGACCGGCTCGCGCGAACTTCTCCTGGAACGGCGTCACCGCCGACCGCCCCCGGACGATCCTCAGCAGGTGGAGACCACCGGTCTCGACCGTGACGAGCGACAGCAGCAACACTCCGGCGAGCACCCGGGACTCCTCGGACAGCACAGCGGCGGCGTTCTCCATGACAGCTCCTTTTGGATAGTGGACTCTCCAATAGTTGGACAGTAAAGTATCCAAAACAAGGGAAGGAGCATCCCGGATGTGGATGGCGGAGCTCTCCGACCGCAGCGGTGTCGCGGTCCCCACGATCAAGTTCTACCTGCGCGAGGGCCTGCTCCCCCGAGGTGAGCCGCGGGGCGCGACGCGATCGTCCTACGACGAGTCGCACGTCGATCGGCTCCGCCTGATCCGGGCGCTGGTGGACGTCGCCGGCCTGGGGCTCGAGCGCGTGCGCGAGGTGCTGGACGTCCTCGACTCGCCCTCCTCCTCGCTGCACCAGGCACTCGCCGCTGCCCACCAGCTGCTCTCGCCGGCACCCGAGGCGTCGCCGACCGAGGCGAGCGCGGCTGCGGTCGCCCAGCTGCTGGCGGCCACCGGTTCGGCGGCCGATCCCCACGGGCCGCACGCGACCGCCGTCGCAGCCGCGCTCGACGCGATGCACCGTGCCGGGCAGCCGGTCTCGGACGAGGGGCTGGTGCGCTATGCGCAGGCGATGGCAGCCGTCGCCGAGGCGGAGGTCGTCGGCATGACCACCGAGCACCGCGACGGAGCACTCACCTACGCCCTCCTCGGCAGCGTCCTCGCCGAGCCCGTGCTGCTGGGCCTGCGCCGGCTGGCCCACGAGGACCAGTCGGTGCGCCGGTTCTCCGGCTGACCGCCGCCTCGGGTCCGCTCAGCCGGGCACGTCCCCGAAGGCGTGCTCGTCGCCGAAGGGGTTGTCGCAGAACAGCACCGACCAGTGCGCGCAACCGATGTCCTCGTCCACCAGCGGCTGCTCGTCCCTCACGACGACCCACCGGCCGGACCACGACTCGGTCGGCTCGCCCGCCACCGGGTGGGTCTCACCGACCGGGCGCAGCAGCCTGAGGCAGGAGGGCTCACCGTCGGAGGAGGCGTCGACGTCGACATGGCTCACCTCGGCCTCGCCGATCGTGCCCAGCCGCTCGCACCCGTCGTACGCCGCCTGCTGGTCGCCGCTCACCGTCAGCAGTCCCCGCGCCTCGACGTCGGAGCCGACCTGCCACGCGCTGACGCTGCGGAGCGTGCAGACCTCGCGGTAGTTCTGCACGATCCACCCGCCGTCGTCGGTCGCGAAGTCGCAGACCTGCTCGACCCAGGCGACGTCGGCATCACGCCCGGCGGCGTCCACGAGCTCCTGGTGCCGGTCCAGAGCGGCAGGGACCGCCGACTCGAGCTCGGCGCTCACCCGCTCGGCGATGTCCCCGCGCTGCTGGTGCGCGCCGATGACGGCGACCAGGTTGACGCCGAGATAGCCGACCACGACCAGGGCGAGCAGACCTGCCAGGACCTTCAGGAGGGTGCGCACCCACCTCATCTTCCCCGATGACCGGGAGTCGACACCCGGCTGAGTGCCCGTACGCACGCGGCGCACGCTCGACCCGACGAGACTCGGCACATGGAACCCAGCACCTGGCAGCGTCCGGGCCTCCGCGCCGCCCTCCTCTACGCCCTGGCCGCCAGCCTCCTCGGCACCGTCGTCTCCGCCGTCAGCCGGCTCGAGCTGACCCGCCGGTCCGTCCCCGACGCCCCGCTGCCCGACGGGCCGGTCATCGTGGTCGCGAACCACACCAGCTTCGCCGACGGCATCCTGCTCGCGCTGGTCGGCCGTCGGCTCGGACGCTCGCTGCGCCTGATGGCCACCGGCGGCGTCTTCCGCTCGGGGCTCGTCGGGCCGATCGTCCGGCGGCTCGGCTTCATCCCCGTGCTGCGCGGGACGGCGTCGGCGGCCGGCTCCCTCGACGCCGCGGCCGCCGCCCTCGAGGCCGGCGAGGCGGTCGGCCTCTTCCCCGAGGGCCGCATCACCCGCGACCCGGGCCACTGGCCCGAGCGCAGCAAGACCGGTGCGGTCCGCCTCGCGCTCCGCACCGGCGCCCCGGTCGTCCCGGTCGCCCTCGTCGGCGCCGAGCGGGTCGTCGGCAGGACCGGCATCGTCGGCCGGCTGCTGCGCAACACGGTGCTCCGTCCGCGGGTCGCGGTGTCGGTCGGGGAGCCCATCGACGTACGCCGTCTCGCCGACGTCGCCTCAGCCGCGGACGCCGCGTCGGTGGACGACGCGACCGTGCGCCGGGTCGCCGACGAGGTGATGGCCGTGCTGGTCTCCCACGTCGCCGAGCTCCGCGGGGAGCCCGCGCCCCACCCGGCCGGCGTACCGGAGGACGTGCTCAGCGCCTGAGGTCGCCGAAGGGGCTCAGGAGTAGCGGTGGCTCTTGGCCGCGTGGCCCTTCTCGCGGGTGCAGGTGCGTCCGCTCATGTTGCGGTGACCGCAGAGGTCGTCGGCGTCAGCAGCGGGGACCTCGGCCGCACGCTCCTCGACCTTCTTCGTCGCAGGCGGGGCGACCGGCGCCTTCAGGCGCGCCGGGGCCGCAGCCGATCGCTTCTGCGCCTCGGCGTACTTCGCCTCCCGCATCGCGCGGAGGTTGTCCATCTTGCTCATCGCTCGCTCACACCCCTGAACCTACGTGGTCGCACCGACACGACGGCGCGACACCCTCACCGGCTCCAGTCGATCTCGGCGTGCATGGCGAGCAGCCGGGCCCCGCGCAGCCGATCGTGCTGCGCGACCCACGCGACCCGACCGCGCAGGTGCTCCTCGAAGGCGGGGTGGTCGTCGCGGTTCTGGCTGCTCGGTCCGTGGACCCGGCAGTTGTGCAGGATCGCCTTCAACCGGTCGACGTCGGCCCGCGAGACCCGCGGCCGCTCGTTCACGACGAGGCCGCCGAGCGACTGGCGACCCGCGCGCGGCATGACCCCGGTCTTGCGCGGGTTGAGCCGGAAGCCCTCGTCGACGACGATCCGCTCGACGGCGTCGAGGAGTCGCGAGGTGCCGGTGCCCCAGCCCGTGGCGCCGGAGAACGCGAGGTCGTCGGCGTACCTCGTGTAGCGCCCGCCCCAGGAGCGGGCGAGCGCGCTGAGCCGGACGTCGAGGTGGTAGGCCGCGAGGTTGGCCATCGCCGGCGACGTCGGTGCTCCCTGGGGAAGGTGCGGCCGGGCCAGCCGGCGACCCAGCCGCCAGTGGGCGTCGAGCAGCCCTTCGTCCACCGGGGTCGGGATGGCGCGCCACGAGGCGAGCGGCAGCACGCTGGTCACCAGGCCGGCGAGGGCGTGCGCCACCGGCTCGGGATAGCCCGCGGTGCGCCAGATGCCGTAGACACGGGACACCGTGACGCTGGCGAAGAACGCCTCGAGGTCCATCCGCAGCACGACGCTGCGGCCGGCGTGGGGAGCGGCGTAGGCCCGCACCGACCCGCCCGGGCGGAAGCCCCGCGCCGCGTCGTGCGGCGGGATGCGCGAGGCAAGCTCGTCGAGCAGCCGACGCTGGATCGCCCGCAGTCGGGGCTTGGGCGCCTCGAGCACCCGGATCCCGCCGCTCGCCGCGACCCGGTGGCTGACGCGGTAGTGCTGCAGTGGTGGCTGCACGGTGAGCCGCGCCAGGTGTCGCGGGTCGGCGAACCAGTCGAGCTCGCCGTCGGTGACGCGGAGGTACGACGCCAGGTCCGCCAGGCGGTCGAGCTCGGGCAGGCGCCACCGGTTGGCGATCATGTGGGTCTCGGCCACCGGGTGGACCTGGGGGCCGGCCAGCGCGGCCTTCTCAGCCGCGGGCAGCCGCGCGAGGTTGGTGGCGAGCTCGCGCGGCCGGTCGCCGGGCGGGCGGGGATAGAGATCGAGCGTCTGCCGCACGAGGGGTGCGAGCCATCGCGGGCGACGCCCCAGCACGACCGCGCCGCTGGCGGTGAGCCCCGCGCGCGTCCACTCGCCGGCCAGGAACCCGGCAGCGAGCGCCCGTGCGAGCTCGGGCCTCATCGCGCCGACGTCGGGCGGGTGGTGTGCGGCAGCGCAGCTCGACCTGTCCCGTCGTGCGCGCGGCGACCTGCAGCGGAGCGCAGCCTGTCGCGCGCGGTGCCGTGCCCGAACATTCCGGTGGTCCCCGGGGTAGCCCCGGGGAAGCTGACCGGTGACACGCACCGGTCCGCCGTCTCGAAGAAGCGCTGCCGCACCTCGGCACCCTAACCGGGCGCGGGGACGGCTCGACGTGCGCGGCGTCGACCTCAGCGGGCGTGGCGTCGACGTCGACGCCTGGCGTGTCAGGTGGGCCTGCGCCAGACCACGACGGACTGGCCGACGCCGTGGTGGAGCACCGGCAGCTTGTTGCCCGGCGGGCTCGCCGGCGCACGGGCGGCCAGCAGTCGGCGTACGCCGTCCAGCTCGGCGACGAGCTCCTCGTTGCGGGCGCGCAGGGCGTCGACCTGGAGCTCGAGGTCCATGATGCGGCGCACGCCCTCGATGCCGATGCCGGCGCTGGTGAGGTCGGCGATCTCGCGCAGCCGCTCGAGGTCGCGGTGGGAGTAGCGACGGCCGCCGCCCCCGGTGCGACCGGGCCGGATCAGCCCCATCCGCTCGTAGGCGCGCAGCGTCTGGGGGTGCAGCCCGGTCAGCTCCGCGGCGACGCTGATGACGTACACCGCGGCATCGGGGGACGGCGATCCGAACGGGGTTGTCATGCGAAGAGCCCTGCCCGGAGCGGCTTTCCGGCGGTGGCCGCGCGGTAGGCCTCGAGGGCCTCGCGCGCGGTCGGGTCGAGCGACGCCGGGACCTGCACCTCGACCGTGGCGAGCAGGTCGCCCTTCGAGCCGTCGCGCTTGGTGGCTCCCTTGCCGCGCACCCGGAAGGTGCGCCCGTTGGGCGTGCCCGCCGGGACCTTGAGGGTGACGGGCGCGCCGCCGAGCGTCGGGATCTTCACCTCGGCGCCGAGTGCCGCCTCGTCGAAGGAGACGGGGACCTCGATCGTGAGGTTGTCGTCCTTGCGCCCGAAGACCCGGTGGGGCGTGACCTTGACCTTGACGAACAGGTCGCCGGCCGGGCCGCCGTTCTCGCCCGGAGAGCCCTTGCCCTTGAGCCGGATCTTGGCGCCGTCCTTGACGCCCGCGGGGATGCGGGCCTGGATCGAGCGGGCGGAGGTGCCGCGGCCGGAGCCGTGGCAGGTGGGGCAGGCCTCGTCGTAGACCAGCTGGCGACCGCCGCACGCGGGGCAGGTCTCCTGCATCGCGAACGCGCCGCCCGCGCCGGACACCACGAAGCCGGCGCCCTCGCACTGCGGGCAGATGTGCGGCCGGGTGCCGGGCTTGCCGCCCGTGCCCTGGCACGTCTCGCACGCTGTGTCGGTCGGCAGCCGCAGGGAGAGCGTGACGCCGTCGAGCGCGTCGCTGAACCCGATGGTGGCCGAGCTCTCCATGTCGGCGCCGCGCCGCGGTCGCGCCTGCTGCGGACGGGTGCGCTGGCCACCACCGAAGAGGTCGCCGAACATGTCGCCGAGCCCGCCGCCGGCGCCGCCCCGCTCGCGGAGCAGGTCGTCGAGGTTGAACCCGCCACCGCCGAAGCCGCCCGGACCGCCGGTGCCGCCACCCATGCCCGCGCCGAAGCCGCCACGCGCCTGCAGCGAGCGGAACTCGTCGTACTTCTTGCGCTTGGCCTCGTCGCCGACGACGTCGTAGGCCTCGGCGACGGCCTTGAACTTCTCGTGCTTGGCGTCGTCACCGGGGTTGGAGTCGGGGTGGTTGTCGCGGGCCAGCTTGCGATAGGCCTTCTTGATGTCGGCCGCGCTCGCGTCCTGACCGACGCCGAGGGTCTTGTAGAAGTCCTTCGTCGCCCAGTCGTTGCGGAACGTCTCCTCAGCCATGGGTGTACCTCCTCTCGTGAGGGTCGGTGCCGGACGTCACGGCGGCCGGTGCCGGGGCGGCCGGCCACCGTGACGTCGTGGATCAGGCGTCGACGGGGTCGACCACCAGGACCTGCGCGGCGCGCACCACCCGGTCGCCGATCTTGTAGCCCGCCTTGGCGATGTGCTTGCAGGTGACGACGTCGACCTCCGGGTCGGTGCCCAGGTGGCTGAGCGCCTCGTGCAGGTTCGGGTCGAACGGGTCGCCCGGCTCGCCGAAACGGGTCAGCCCGAGGTTGGTCACCACACCGGTCAGCTGGTCGGCCACGGCCTTGAAGCCGCCGTCGATCTCCTCGTGCTCGCGGGCCCGGTCGATGGTGTCGAGCACCTCGATGATCGGCGCGAGGACGCGGTAGGTCGCGTTCTCCGTGGTGAGCTGGCGGTCCCGGTCGACGCGCTTGCGGTAGTTGGCGTACTCCGCCTGCAGGCGCTGCAGGTCGGCCGTGCGCTCCGCGAGCTGTACGTCGGCCGACGCGGCGACGCCACCCTCGGCGGTCTCGACCTCGGCGACGTCCTCGGGCTCCAGGGGTCCGCCTTCCTCGAGCCAGGTGTCGACGCCGCTGATGTCGTCACGGTCGCCGGGGTCGCTGGTGGTGTCGGACGGGAGGTCGGCCGCTGCGTCCGGCTGGCCGGCCGAGGCCGAGGCGCCCTCCACGGGCACCTCGACCTCGGTCTCGTCGGCCATCTCGCCGGCGGCGTCACCGAAGGATCCGCTGCCGGACTGGGTCACTTGTTCTCACCCTCCGTGCTCGAGTCGCCGGTGGAGTCGGTCGTCTCGCCCTCGACGGGCTCGTCGACGATCTCGGCGTCCACGACGTCGTCGTCGGCCTCACCGGTGGCGCCGGTGGCACCGCCCGCGGCGGCCTGGTCGGCCTCGGCGGCGGCGTACAGCGCGGCGCCCATCTTCTGGCTCGACTCGTTGAGCTTGGTGACGCCGGCGGTGATCTCCTCCGAGGTCGCGTCCTCCTTGGCGAGGGTCTCCTTCAGTGCGTCGACGTCGGCCTGCACCTCGGTCTTCACGTCGTCGGGGAGCTTCTCGGCGTTGTCGGTGAGGAACTTCTCGGTCGTGTAGACCAGCTGGTCACCCTGGTTGCGGGCCTCGACGGCCTCGCGACGCTTGGCGTCCTCCTCGGCGTACTGCTCGGCCTCCTTGACCATGCGGTCGATCTCGTCCTTGCCGAGCGCGGAGCCACCGGAGATGGTCATCGACTGCTCGCGGCCGGACGCCTGGTCCTTGGCCGAGACGTGCACGATGCCGTTGGCGTCGATGTCGAAGGTGACCTCGATCTTCGGCACGCCGCGCGGGGCCGGCGGGAGGCCGGTCAGCTCGAAGTTGCCGAGGGGCTGGTTCTGCGACCACATCTGGCGCTCGCCCTGCGCGACCTTGATCTCCACCGACGGCTGGTTGTCGTCGGCGGTGGTGAAGATCTCCGAGCGCTTCGTCGGGATCGTGGTGTTGCGCTCGATGAGGTAGGTCATCACGCCGCCCTTGGTCTCGATGCCGAGGGAGAGCGGGGTGACGTCGAGGAGCAGCACGTCCTTGACCTCACCCTTGAGGACACCGGCCTGGAGCGCGGCGCCGACGGCGACCACCTCGTCGGGGTTGACGCCCTTGTTGGGCTGCTTGCCGCCGAGGAGCTCGGTGACGACCTCGGTCACGGCCGGCATCCGGGTCGAGCCGCCGACGAGGACCACGTGGTCGATGTTGGCGACCGCGACGCCACCGTCCTTGAGCACCGACTGGAACGGCGCCTTGGTGCGCTCGAGCAGGTCGGCGGTGAGCTTCTGGAACTCGGCTCGCGTCAGCTTCTCCTCGAAGTGGAGCGGCCCGGACTCGCCGTGGGTGATGTAGGGCAGGTGGACGGTGGTCTCGCTGGAGGACGAGAGCTCGATCTTCGCCTTCTCCGCGGCCTCCTGCAGGCGCTGCTTGGCGATCTTGTCGGCTGCCAGGTCGACGCCGTTGGAGTCCTTGAACTTCTTGACCATCCACTCCACGACGCGGTTGTCCCAGTCGTCGCCACCGAGGTGGTTGTCACCGGAGGTCGCCTTGACCTCGACGACGCCCTCGCCGATCTCGAGCAGGGACACGTCGAACGTGCCGCCACCGAGGTCGAAGACGAGGATGGTCTGGTCCTCGCCCTTGTCGAGGCCGTAGGCCAGGGCGGCCGCGGTGGGCTCGTTGACGATGCGGCTCACGTTGAGGCCGGCGATCTCGCCGGCCTCCTTGGTGGCCTGGCGCTGGGAGTCGGAGAAGTACGCCGGGACGGTGATGACCGCGTCGGTCACGGTCTCGCCGAGGTAGGCCTCCGCGTCGCGCTTGAGCTTCTGCAGCACGAACGCGCTGATCTGCTGCGGGGTGAAGGTCTTGTCGTCGATCTCGACCTTCCAGTCCTCGCCCATGTGGCGCTTGACGGACCGGATGGTGCGGTCGACGTTGGTGACCGCCTGGCGCTTGGCGACCTCGCCGACGAGGACCTCGCCGGACTTGGTGAAGGCCACGACGGACGGGGTGGTCCGGGCGCCTTCGGCGTTGGCGATGACGGTGGGTTCGCCACCTTCGAGGACCGACACGACGGAGTTCGTCGTGCCGAGGTCGATGCCGACCGCTCGAGCCATGGTTGTTACCTCCTGCGTTGGTTCTTCCGGGATGTTCGGTGAGAGCTCTGGGTGCCGCGTCTGCTGGCGGCGATGTCGCCATCGTGCCGCGCTGCGGGTCCGGACACAAATTAGTTGAGCCGGAATGACTCAACTCTCGTTATCTGACTCAACGCAGGACGGCGTGAGATGTTCCCGGATCCGGCGACGAATGTGCAGGTTGAGCGGACCATCGGTCGCTTGACCGACCGGCGCCGGTCGGTCAGGCGGCCCATGGTCCGCTCAACCGCAGCGGTGGCCGGCCCTAGGGTGGGGCGCATGATCCGTCACACCGTCGCCTTCAGGCTCCACCACGCGCCCGGCTCGGCCGAGGAGCAGGACTTCCTCGCCGCCGCTCGGGCCCTCGCCGACGTCCCCGGCGTGACGGCGTTCGAGCAGCTGCGACAGACCAGCGCGAAGAACGACTTCTCGTTCGGCTTCTCGATGGAGTTCGCCGACCAGGCGGCCTATGACGCCTACAACGACCACCCCGTCCACACGGCGTTCGTCGCCGACCGCTGGGTGCCCGAGGTGGCCGACTTCCTCGAGATCGACTACGCGCCGCTCTGACGGGTCCAGACGTACGGCGTCGTCGTGGTGATCGCGGCGAGGCCCGAGCGCTCGAGGATCGGGCGCGACATGTCGGTGCAGTCGGAGTTGATGTAGCGGATGCCGCGCTCGACGGCCGAGCGGGCGCGGGCCGCGACGAGGGCGCGGTAGATGCCGCGGCCCCGGAGCTCGGGGAGCGTCGAGCCGCCCCAGATCCCGGCGAAGTCGGTGCCCTCGACCGGCGTCAGCCGACCCGCGCACACGACTCGCTCGCCGACCTCGGCGACCCAGAACTCCGAGCC
Organism: Nocardioides hwasunensis; assembly: GCF_014779665.1. Classification (GTDB taxonomy): domain Bacteria; phylum Actinomycetota; class Actinomycetes; order Propionibacteriales; family Nocardioidaceae; genus Nocardioides; species Nocardioides hwasunensis. The sequence continues at coordinate 34,368 of NZ_JACXYY010000008.1, forward strand.
GCCCGACTCCAGCTCGGCCAGCGAGGAGGCCACCGACGGGCCGCGCCCGGTGCCGAAGATCGACTCCTGGGCCTCGAGCATCCGGGTGAGATCGGCCTCGGCGTCGGGACCGGGAAGGAGGCGGCGTACGACGACGGGGCCGGCGGGCGTGTCGTCGAGGTCCACGTCGACCGCGAGCAGCGACGCCTCGCCGACCATCACGGTCTCGACCGGCTCGGCCTCGAATCCGTGGGCGACGAGCCTCTCGCCGAGGTCGGCCGGGAGGTCGTGGCCGCGGGACTTCCACTCGAACGAGTCGACGTCGGTCTCGTCGCGGTAGTGGACGACGGTCCGCGCGATGAGGTCGTCGAGCGCGTCGCCCTCGATGCCGTCGAGGTCGCGGTAGGAGACGAAGCCGCCGTGGTCGAAGATCCCCCGCCACAGCGGTCCGTCGCGGTCGACCTCACCCGCGCGGGCCATCTCGGCCTCGGTCCTGAGCTGTTCGTCGTACGCCCTGAGGAGGACCTGGCTCGCCATGGGGTCAGCCTAGGGTCTCGACTTCCCCGAAACAGGTGCTGTTCTCGCTGATTCACCTGTTGCTCAGGGCGTGGCGACCGCACACTTTCCCCATGCTCCATCGGGGGAACCTGCGCCGGGTCGTCGGCGCCTCAGTCGCAGTGACGCTGCTCGCTGCGCTCATCTCGTTCTACGTCGCCGACCGCGCGGGCGCGGGCCCGACCCGCTGCCAGCAGCACCGGGCCGACGCCCGTGAGCGCGCAGGCATCGTCACCGGCGAGGGCGAGAGGGTCCTGGTCATCGGCGACTCGTGGTCGGTCGGCCTCGGTCAGGACGACCTCGCGCGGTCGTGGGCCACCCAGCTCGCGGGCGAGGTGCACGTCGCCGGGTTCTCCGGATCCGGGTTCAGCGAGCGGGCCAGCGGCTGCGGACGTGTCGCGTTCGCCGACCGTGCGCCGACGGCCGTCGCGGCGGTGCGGCCGCAGCTCGTCGTCGTCGAGGGAGGCCTCAACGACTACGACCAGCCCGACCGCGCGATCGACCGGGGATTCCGCGACCTGATGGCCGACCTGGCCGGCCGCCGGGTCGTCGTCGTCGGACCGGCCACGGCCCCCTCGCGCGCCGCCGCCGTGCCTCGCGTCGACGAGGTGCTGGCCAGGCTGAGCGCGGTGTACGGCGTGCCCTACATCGCCACGTCCGACCTCGACCTCGACTACCTCGACGACCGGCTGCACCTCACCGAGGGTGGACACCGGGAGTTCGGCGACGCCGTCGCCGACCGAATCGCTGCCGTCGAGCCCACCCGACCGGCGGTTCTGCCCCGCTGATCCGCTCGCCGCGACGGAATCGCGTGCGCGTCCGATGATCGGACAGACCGTCATCCCGACGGTCGACATGTGCAGGTTCTCGCGTTGCGAGAACCTGCAGTTCAGGCCTCATTGACGCCGACCTCGCTGATTGCAAATTTGTGCAGTGGTCCGCTTCACCCAATCCCACTCTCGGGCTCTCGGGCCCGGACTCACGATTGGAACACCTCAGTGAACTCAACCCGACTGGCCTCCCTGGCCGGTATCGCAGCGACCGCGGTCGCTGCATCGTTCCTGGCACCGACCACCACCCCGGCCGGTGCCGCACCCACGGCGGGCAACCCCCGCCTCGAGGCCCAGCAGGCAGCAAGCGCCTGGGTCAAGGGACACGGGACCGCGCTCGAGCGCGCGACCGCTGACTCCTTCGTCCGCACCGGCACCTTCGAGGGCGACGGCGATGTCTGGTCGATGGCCTACGAGCGGACCCACGAGGGCCTGCGCGTGGTCGGCGGGGACTTCGTCGTCCTCGCCAACGCCGAGGGCCAGGTCGTCGGCTCCTCGGTCGCCCAGGAGCAGCCCGTCGAGATCGCGAGCACGACGCCGACCCTCACCGCCGACCGCGCGACGAACGTCGCCCAGACCCAGGTCGACGAGGTCAGCGACACCACCGCACCGGAGCTCGTCATCTGGCACCGCGACACCGGTACCCGGCTCGCGTACGAGGTCCAGGTGCGAGGCACCGACGCCGGCCACGTCTCCTGGCAGCGGGTCTGGGTCGACGCCCTGACCGGTGACGTCCTGGAGTCCCGCGAGCAGATCGCGCACGGCACCGGCAACGGCAACTGGGAAGGCACGGTCACGATCCCCACGTCGGGATCGGGCTCGTCGTACTCGATGATCAACGCCAACGCCACCACGCTCAGGTGCCAGGACGCCGCCACCAACACCACGTTCAGCGGCAGCGACGACGTGTGGGGCAACGGCAGCGCCACCGACAAGGAGACCGGCTGCGTCGATGCGTTCTACAGCGCTGAGCAGGAGCGGCTGATGCTCGCCAGCTGGCTCGGCCGCAACGGCATGGACGGGTCGGGTGGCTGGGTGCCGATCCGTGTCGGCCTCAACGACGTCAACGCCTACTACGACGGCACCCAGGTGCAGATCGGCCACCGCCAGGGCAGCAACCAGTGGATCGGCGCCATCGACGTCGTCGCCCACGAGTTCGGCCACGGGATCGACGACAAGACCCCCGGCGGGATCTCCGGCGGGGGCACCCAGGAGTTCGTCGCCGACACCTTCGGCACCGCCACCGAGTTCTACGCCAACAACCCGGCCGACCCCGCCGACTACACGATCGGCGAAGAGGTCAACCTCGTCGGCCAGGGCCCCATCCGCGACATGTCCAACCCCGGCAACGTCGGCGACCCGAGCTGCTACTCCAGCTCCGTCCCGGGCTCCGAGGTCCACGCCGCGGCCGGGCCCGGCGACCACTGGTGGTACCTCCTGGCCAACGGAGGCACCTCGAAGTGCAACGGCGCCACCGTGAGCGGCGTCGGCGTCCAGAACGCGATGAAGATCATGTACAACGCGATGCTGATGAAGACGTCGTCCTCGTCGTACCCGAAGTACCGCACCTGGACGCTCACCGCGGCCAAGAACCTCGACTCGACCTGTGCGCTCTTCAACTCCACCAAGGCCGCCTGGAACGCCGTCAACATGCCCGCGCAGTCGGCCGACCCCACGTGCGGTGGCACGACCACCCCGCCGACCGACCCGCCCACCGGCGGCAACCTCCTCGCCAACCCGGGCTTCGAGTCCGGCGCGACGAGCTGGACCGGCACCTCCGGACCGATCACCAACAACACCGGCCGGCCGGCGCGCTCGGGATCATGGAAGCTGTGGCTCGGTGGCAACGGCTCGTCGAGCACGGAGACCGTCAACCAGTCGGTCACGATCCCGTCGTCGGCGAGCGCGGCCACGCTGTCGTACTGGATCCGCACCGACACCGCCGAGCGTGGCTCCACGGCGTACGACACGATGCGGGTGCAGGTCGTGGACGGCTCGACCGCCACCACGCTGCGCACCTTCTCCAACGCCGGGGTCAGTGCGACCTACACGCAGTACTCGCACAACCTCGCGGCCTATCGCGGGAAGACGGTCACCATCCGCTTCACCATGACCGAGGACTCGTCGCTCCAGACGAGCTTCGTGGTCGACGACACCGCGCTGAACGTCTCCTAGGCTCCGCCGCCAGTCGACCAGCGAGCGCCAGCGCAGCGCCCCACCGGTTGAGCAGCGAGCGCCAGCCCCCACCGCCGGTTGAGCAGCGAGCGCCAGCGAGCGTGTCGAAACCAAGGGGATCGATGACCTTGGTTCCGACACGGGCGCCGGGGCGCCCTGCTCGACCGGCGGTGGAGGGTCCTACTCCGCGAGCCAGGCGGTCCAGGCGTCGAAGGAGGAGGGGCGACCCAGGAAGTCGGCGACGAGGTCGGCGGCGTCCTGTCGCCCGCCCTGGGCCAGCACCTTGTCCCGGTAGGCGGTCGCCACCTCTGTGGCGAACAGGTCGTCGGTGTCGAAGGCGGAGAAGAGATCCTTCGCGATCACCAGCGACCACATGTAGGTGTAGTAGCCCGAGGAGTAGCCGTCGAGGTGGCCGAAGGAGCAGTGCATGTGCGCGCCCTCGAGCGGCGGGTACACCGAGTAACGGCTCTGCAGCTCGTCACCGTAGGCCGTCAGGTCGTCGTGCGGGCCGGCGTGGAAGAAGTAGGACCGAGCCGCGTACGACATCTGCTGCGCGGCGTAGAGACCCTTGCCGAAGTGGTCGGCCCGGCGCATCGCGGCGACCAGGTCGGCCGGGATCGTCTCGCCGGCGGCGTTGCGGGCGAAGGTGGCGAGCACGTCGGCGTCCCAGGCCCACTCCTCGAGCATCTGGCTGGGCGCCTCGACGAAGTCCCACTCGGTGGCGACGCCGGAGAAGCGCGTCCAGTCGCCCTGCCCGGCAAGGACGTGGTGGACCAGGTGGCCGAACTCGTGGAATAGCGTGACGACCTCGTCGTGCTCCATCAGGCCGCGGCTGAAGTTGCAGACCAGCACGCCCTCGGGCAGCTGCACACCGGCGATGCCCTTGACCATGTCGAACTGCGCGGCGTGCTTGAACTTGCCCTCGCGGGGGTGCAGGTCGAGGTGGATCCGGCCGATGTGACGGCCCTCGAGCCCGACGTCGTAGCTCGCGACGTCGTCGTGCCAGGTGCCCGCGTCGGCCCGGTCGACGGACGTCCACTCGAGGCCGAACAGGCGGCCGGTGACGTCGAGGAGGCCCTGACGGACCTGCTCGAAGGGGAAGTAGGTCCGCACGACCTGGCCGTCGACGTCGTACTGCTCGCGGCGGACGAGCTCGCCGTAGTAGCGCGAGTCGTAGGTCGTCACGGTGTCGGCAGCCGGTTCGTCGACGCGCAGGCGGTCGCGGAGCACCACGACCTCCTCTCCGGCCCGGTCGACCGCAGCCGCGCTGATCCGGTCGATGAAGTCGGCCACGGCCCGGCCCGAGCCGATCATCTTGACCTCGGTGTCGTAGTCGGGCCACGAGTCGTAGCCGAGGAGGTCGGCGGTCTCGCGGCGCACCGCGAGGAGGTCCTGGAGCACCTGGTCGTTGGCCGGCCAGGCGACGTTGTTGGCGGCCAGGGTGAGCTCGCGGCGGGCCTCGCGGTCGGCACCGAAGGTCATGAACGGGACCAGATCGGGATAGTCGGTGGTGAGGGTGACCAGCCCGTCGTCGTCGGGCTCGTGGGCGGCGCGGTAGTCGTCGGGGAGGCCGGCCAGCCGCTCGGGGGCGACCCGGATCGAGCGGACGTCGTCGCGGATGTTGCGCCCGAAGTCCTGGGAGAGCCGCACGCCCTGCTCGCTGAGCTCGCGCAGCCGGTCGCGAGTGGCGTCGTCACGGTCGACACCGGACCGCCGGAAGTCGCGCAGCGTGTGCTCCAGGACGCGGGTCGCATCGGCGTCGAGGCCCTCCGCGGCGAGCCCCGCGAAGACGGCGTAGAGGTCGCGGTCGAGGCTCAGCTCGGTGACGTACTTCTGCACCTGCTGGCTCAGCTCGTCGGCGCGGTCGCGCACTGCGGCGTCGGGGTGCACCTCGGCCCACAGCGCGACGGCGTCGGCGTTGGCGATCGCGGTCTCGGCACAGTTCCATGCGGCGAGCACCTCGGTGGCCGAGCCGCCGGCCTTGACGGTGTCGACCTCGCGGACCGCGTCGGCGAGGGCGCCCTCGCAGCGCTCGCCGACCCACGCGAGCCAGTCACCGGCTCCCGGGAGGTCGATCGGGGCGGGCCGGACGTCGGGCTGGGCGCTGTCGTGGGTCACCCCCAGAGACTAGGACGACGCTCCGACGGCGGAATACCTCGGCGCCATCCGGTGTAGGGACAGACATGACTGTTCCCGACATCGCCCTGCACGACGGCACGTCCATCCCCCAGCTCGGCTTCGGCGTCTTCCAGGTGCCGCCGGCCGAGACCGCCGCCACGGTGGCGAAGGCCCTGGAGGCCGGCTACCGCCACATCGACACCGCGCAGATGTACGGCAACGAGGAGGGCGTCGGTGCCGGCATCAAGGACTCCGGCATCGCGCGCGACGAGCTCTACGTCACGACCAAGCTCAACAACGACTTCCACCTCCCCGACGACGCCCGCCGCGAGATCGACGTCTCGCTCGACAAGCTCGGCCTCGACCAGGTCGACCTCTTCCTCATCCACTGGCCGCTGCCGAACCGCTACGACGGCGACTTCGTGCAGACCTGGCGGGCGCTGATCGAGGCGCAGGAGGCCGGCAAGGCCCGCAGCATCGGCGTCTCGAACTTCCAGCCCGCACACCTCGAGCGCATCGTCGAGGAGACCGGCGTCGTGCCGGTGGTCAACCAGGTCGAGGTGCACCCCTTCTTCGCCAACGAGGCGGTCCGCGCGGCCAACACGAAGCACGGCGTGCTGACCGAGGCCTGGTCGCCGATCGCGCAGGGTGCGGTGATGGACGACGACACCATCGGCGAGATCGCCTCGCTCGTCGGACGCACGCCGGCCCAGGTCACGCTCCGCTGGCACGTGCAGCGCGGCGACATCATCTTCCCGAAGTCGATGAACGCCGACCGGATGAAGCAGAACTTCGAGATCTTCGACTTCGAGCTCGAGCCCGCTCACATGTCGGCCCTCGACGAGCTCGACCGTGGCGAGTCCGGCCGGACGGGCCCGAACCCCGACACCTTCTGATCTCGTCCTGAGCGGTGAGTGAGACATGTTCCACCGCCTGAGAGCCTGCGTCACTCACCGCTCGTCGAGTGCCCGTAGCGTGGCCGGGTGACCTCGGGGACCACGCAGGAGTTCCGCTTCCGCGACATCGCACTGGTGGCGTACGGACCCTCCGTCGTCTCCGCGATCGGCCACGGCGCGATCATGCCGGTGCTCGCGCTGCGGGCGCGCGACCTGGGCGCCGACATCAGCGTCGCGGCGGCGATCGTCGCCCTGGTCGGCGTCGGCCAGCTCCTCGCGAGCCTCCCGTCGGGCGCGCTGATCGCACGGATCGGCGAGCGTCGGGCACTCGTGGCGGCCGGTCTCCTCGACGCCTGCGCGATGGCGTTCGCGGCGCTGACCGACTCCGTGATCGGGCTCGCGGCCGGCGTGCTGCTGAGCGGGGTGTGCTGGACGCTGTTCCTGATCGCGCGCCAGGGCTTCATGATCGACATGGTCCCCGCGACCCACCGGGCGCGGGCGATGTCGCTGCTGGGTGGGTCCTACCGGGTCGGCGTGCTCGTGGGGCCTCTCCTCGGCGCCGGGCTGATCCACGTCACCGGCATCACCAGCGTCTTCTGGCTCGGCGCCGCGATGTCGGTCACCGCCTCGTTGCTGGCGGCCACGATGCCCGACCTCGGCGAGGAGAAGCGGGCGGTCGCCAAGGCCAGCGGCCAGGGTCACCTCGGCGTGTGGACCGTGATCCGCTCCCACCGCACGGTGCTCGCGACCGTCGGGTCAGCGGTCGTCATCCTCGGCATGAGTCGGTCGCTGCGGCTGAGCCTGTTGCCGCTGTGGGCCGACCACCTCGGCCTGTCGGCCTCGACGACGTCCCTGATCTTCGCCGGCGCGGCGGCGATCGACGTCGCCTTCATGTGGCCCGGAGGGTGGCTGATGGACACCCGCGGCCGGATGTTCGTCGCGGTGCCGGTCGTGCTGTCGATGGCTCTCGCCTGCCTGCTCCTGCCGCTCGCGACCAACGTCGTCACCGTCTCGCTGGTGATGGCCATGATCGCCTGCGGCAACGGCCTCGGTTCGGGCATCGTCATGACGCTCGGGGCCGACTCCGCACCACTGGACGGCCGCCCGCAGTTCCTCGGCGCGTGGCGCCTGTGCGGCGACATCGGCAACTCCGGCGGTCCGCTCATGGTCAGCGCGGTCGCGGCGGTCGCACCGCTGGCGACCGCCTGCCTCGTGCTCGGCGTGCTGATCCTGGCCGGCACCGGGTGGGTCGGCTACTGGACCCGGCGGGTCGACGTCGCCCGGGAGGCCGTCAGCCGACCGTGACCGTGACCTCGTTCGAGACCGCGTCGGAGTCGGTGTCGACCACGCGGAACTTGTTCTCACCGGCGCGGCTCGTCTGGACGTACGTCGCGAACGTGCCGCCGCTGACCGACATGGTCACCGGGAAGTCGGACCACTGCTCGTTCTCGAAGCGCTGCACCTGGAGGATCGCACCCTCGGCACCGGCGTAGGTGCCGGTGAGGTCGATCTGCTGCATCGGGCTCACCGTCTGCTGCGCCGCGGTCAGGGCGATGCCCGCGGCGGGAGCCTCGGTCGTGGACTCGCCGTCCGTGCCGGGCTCCTCGGTCGTGGTGGGCGGAGCCTCCGTGCTGGTCTCGCTCGGCTGGGGCAGCTCGAAGGTCGGCGGCGGGTCGTTGCTGTCGCTCGCCGACGAGCTCTCACCGATCCCGGTGGCCTTCACGCCGACCGTCACCGCGAGGCCACCGAGGAGCCCGATGACCACGGCGACGCCGACCAGGGCGATGAGCCCGGTCAGGACGGGACGCTTCTCGGTGTCCATGGTGGTGGGGGGACCTCTCGGGTGACGACAGCAGCCTCGCCATCATCCAAGATGGCTGGTTGCATGGCCAACCGACGCCGGTCGCGCACGCTCGTCAGGGAGGATGGGGACATGCAGTCACCGTTGCGACACGGCCGGGCAGCCATTGGTACGACGATCGCCGGGGGCGCGCTCGCCGCGCTGTCCCAGGCCCCGGAGCGGGCCTCACGGCTCCTCCGGCACCGCTACCCGACGGTCGCGGTGACCGGGATGACCGGCGTCGGCAAGACCCGCCTGGCCGACCGGCTCTCCCGCCGCGCCAGCAGCCAGTCCTCGTCGTCGACGGCGAGCAGCACGACCGACGTCGGCTCGGCGACGATGGAGCGGCGCACGCGTCGCAACGCGAGGCTGCGCGGCTACCGCTTCCGCGTGGTCCCGGGCGAGAACGCCGCCACCCGGCTGGGCGCGCTGGACGAGGTCTTCCACGACGAGCCGGTGGACGGCGTCCTGCACGTGGTGGCCAACGGCCACGCCACCCCGCGGCGCACGGCCGGCACCACCGGCGCGGCCGACGCCTCGCGTGAGGAGCAGCTGGCGGCCGAGCTCGAGGACTGGTCGATCACCGCCCACCGGATCGCCAGCATGGCGGTGCGGCGCGAGCGACCGACCTGGCTGGTGGTCGCGGTGACCAAGGCGGACCTGTTCGCCGACGACGTCGACGCCGCCGTGCACTACTACTCCCCCGGGAGCGGCTCTCCCTTCGGCGACAAGCTCGACGAGCTCCGCGCGCTCGCCGGCGGGGCGAAGCTCTCGATCGACGTGCTCCCCGTCTGCTCGCAGGGTGGCGACAAGAGGTCCGCGATGCCCGAGAAGGCATGCACGGACCTGCTCGGCCGACTCGAGCTGCGCATCGCGCAGCTCTGCGGACATGTCTGAGCCCCTGAGGCGAGGACGGCTGGCGCTCGCCGTCACCGGGACGGCGTACGTCGTCGCGCTGGTGTGGTCCGCGCTGGTCCTCCCCGAGCGGGTCCCGTCCCACTTCGACGCGGCCGGCCGGGTCGACGCGTGGTCCTCGCGCACCTCGATGATCGTGTTCTGGGCGGTGATCGGCGTGGTCGTCCTCGTGGGGCTCCCGGCACTGGTCCGGCTCGTCACCCGCGGCGACGGCACCTTCGTCAACATGCCGCGGGCCTCGAAGGACTACTGGTTCGCGCCCGAGCGTCGGGCGGAGTTCCAGGTGCGGTTCCAGGACGACATGGAGGGGTTCACGGCGCTGACCGGGGTGCTGTTGGTCCTCGTGCTGGGCGTGACCACCTGGGTCGGCGCGACCGGGCGAGACGGCCTGCCGTGGTGGGTCCTCGCCGCCGCGATCGGGCTCTACCTCGTCGTGACGGCGGTGTGGACGGTCCGCCTGCTGCGGGCCTACCGACCACCCGGGGCCGGCTGACCGACCACCGCTGGGCCACGTCCGGTCCAGACCGCTCGACGGGGTTGTTCACAGATTCACGACCCGTGGTTTCGACGGTGTTCACGGGGGCAGAAGATGGCCATGAGGCCGATCGCGATCAACCAGCGGGCGCTGCGAGGCGCCAAGGGCGAGCTGGACTCCGCACGCGATGAGGTGCGGTCCGCGCTCGGTGACATCGATCATCCCTCCGACGACTTCCCTTGGCGCGACCTCGTCGTCGAGGGCGTGCGGAGCCTGGTGGAGGACGCCGAGCAGATCGCCCGGCGCTGCCGCACCCTCGCCGGTGCGATCGACGACTCCATCATCGACTTCGACGAGCTCGACGTCATGGTCGGCCAGGCCGCCGCGCTCACCGCCCACCTCGACCAGGTGAGGTCATGACCAGGGTCGCGGCCGACGCGCTCGAGACCCAGCAGAGCGGCCTCCGGTTCGGCGACCCGATCGGCTGCGGCTACCACTGGACCGAGCCCGACGAGATCGACTCCTACGGTGACTCCGTCCGGCGCCTGGCCAACCGGGTCGAGCTCGCGGTCGACGCCTTCGAGCGCACCGCGACCATCTCCGAGGACGTCTTCTCCGGCGAGGCCGCCGACACGCTGCGCGAGCGTGCCGGTCGACGCCACGAGGAGTCGGCGAGCGTGCGCGACAACCTCCGTGGTCTGGGGCGCGCCATCAACGTCTACTCCGACGTGCTGCGCCGTCACCGCCAGGGGCTGGAGGAGCTGCGGGTGTTCGGCGCCTCGAAGGGCCTCGAGATCCGGGGCAACCGCATCTGGCCGCCGGTCGAGACCCTGCCCGGGGACGCGACGCAGAAGCAGGCGGACGCCTGGGAGAACGACTGGAAGGCCTACCAGGAGTGCTTCGAGGCCAAGATCGCGCTGCGTGATGCGCGACGGGCCAGCACCAAGGACCTCGTGAAGGCGCTCGCGGACTACGCCGGCGTCCGCCCCGACAAGGACACGGCGAAGCTCGTCGTCGCCCAGCACCAGCAGGTGAGGTTCGGCGACCTGCGTCGCGAGGCCGCTGAGGAGGCGATGGAGGCCGTCGAGGCCCACGATGCGGCCGACGCCGCGCGAGCGACCGTGGAGGCGCTCAGGAGGCGCGAGCAGACGGCGCTCGGCGACCTCGAGGACCTGGCGATGGCCGACGCGCCGGCCGACCAGATCAAGGCGCAGGCCGACAAGGTCGCCGCGCTCCACCGCGAGCTCGCCGAGGCCCGGGCCGAGGCCCGCGAGGCCACGGCCACCGCCCAGCGCGAGCAGGCCGAGGCCAACCGTGCCGCACGCAACCTCGAGGCCGCCGAGCAGGGACGCCCCCGCATCGTCGGCCGGACCGTCCCCTCGCCGTTGCCCGTCACCAACCTGCAGGACCGGCTCGGCTGATCCAGACTGCTCGCCGTCGGTGGTCGCGTAGGCCGGGAGGTCCACCCGCCCGCCGGTTGAGCAGGTCGCGCAGCGACCGTGTCGAAACCAAGGGCACTCGGCCAATACCAGTCCCCCCACAGATCCAGTTGCGCGATGGCCGCTGTCAGTGGTCGCCGATACAATCGAACACATGATCGACCCACCGGCAGCCGCACCCGAGGCAAAGGCAGACGACCTCTCCGCCTCAGCGCTGCTCGCGGTGGCACGGGAACGGAAGGCTGCCGAGGACCGTGCCGCGGCCGACCTGTTGGAGGTCGCCGCCCGGTGGGCTGACCTCCACCCGCCCGAGTCGATCCACTCGGCCGCGTCGTTCACGACCGTGGGGTGTGAGCGCGAGGAGCCCATCGCCGGTCCCGGGTGCCCACTGGTGGCGGAGTTCTGCGTCGCCGAGTTCGGTGCTGTTCTTGGGATCTCCACTCTGTCGGCGAAGAAGCTGATCGGACACGCGCTCGAGCTGCGCCACCGGCTCCCCCGCCTCTGGACACACGTCCAGGCTGGTGTCGTGCCCGCGTGGCGGGCCAGGTCGGTCGCCGAGACCACCATCCACACCAGCCCCTCGTTGACCGTCGAGGCGGCCGGGTGGGTCGACGCGCAGGTCGCGGCCGTCGCCGCACGCATCGGTCCCGCGCAGCTCGACCGGCTCGTCGCCGAGACCATCACCCGCTTCGACCTCGCCCAGCCCGACCCCGCCGCCGACCCCGAGGACGGCTACCTCCACGTCGACCCGAGGCATGTGACCGTGCACGGCCAGGACGTCCACTTCGCCGGCACCGTCCGCATCGACGCCGAGGTCGACCTCGCCGACAGCATCGACCTCGACCGAGCCCTCGCCCACGGCGCCGCCACCCAGAAAGCCCTCGGCTCCACCGAGTCCCTCGACGCCCGCCGCGCCAAGGCACTCGGCGACCTCGCCCGCACCCAGACCGCCCTCGACCTCTTCCACCAGAGCACGGGATCAGCGAAGTCCGACACCATCAGCACCGACACCCACGACCGGGACGGCCTCCCCGCCGCGCGGCAGGTCGTCCTCATCGCCCACTTCGACGCCCACACAGCCGGCGACACCACCGTGTTCGGTCCCACCGGCCAGATGGAACACGGCCGACGCCTCGCCCTCCTCGACCAGATCCAGGCCTGGTGCGCCGACTCCCGCACCGAGGTGACCGTCACGCCCGTCATCGACCTCCACCAGCAGCTCAACACCCCGGCGTACAAGATCCCCGACCGCATCCGCGACCACGTCACCCTCCGCGACCGCACCTGCGTGTTCCCCTGGTGCAGCCGACCAGCAAGGGCCTGCGACATCGACCACATCATCCCCTTCGACCACGACGCCCACGCCGAAGGCAGACCCCAGACCGGACCCACCCAGACCGGCAACCTCGCCGCCCTGTGCCGAACCCACCACCGACTCAAGACACACACGACCTGGCGCTACCGCATGATCGACCCCGGGGTCTTCGAGTGGACCAGCCCCCACAGTCACCGCTACCGGCGCGACCAATCAGGCACCACCCGCATCGGCGAACCACCCGACTGACCGGGTCTCGCGACGGGGCTTCGCCCTGCCTCGACCGACGACACCGAGCCGACTCCGACCTTCCCCGACCGACGCTCGACGGTCAATGCTCAGCGCGCCCCCACCTCGTAGCGGGTCGTGCCCTTGACCTTGTCGTCGCCGCACGACTGCCGGCGGACGGGACCGGCCACCGCCACCACCTCGTCGTCAGGATCGCCGCCGGCGCGGACGTGCAACTCACGGACCTGATCGACGCCGGAGCGGCCGGCGCGCCCGCGCACGAGCCCCTCGGGAAGCTCTCCGCGGAGCACCGCCTGGCAGGCGGCGAGCGCGTTCCCGGTGTCGAGCCGGCCCAGGGTGATGCCGCTCGGGAGCGCGAGGAGCGTGCCGGAGAACCGGTGCCCACCCAGGTGCGTGGTCTCCCAGGTCCCCTCCGCCCACGCCTGGCTGAGCGACGCGGCGATCGGCCGACCGATCTCGGCGCAGCACCGGTCACGCTTGCCGTTCGTGCAGACCAGCCACAGCGGCTCGTCGTACGACGGGAGCGTGGCGAGGTCGATGCCGAGGAGGTCCTCGGCGCGATCGAGCACCGCGCCGCGCACGTCGAAGCCCTCCCCGGTCGCGCGCGCGAGGAAGACCCGGGTGCCCGGGCCGGAGGTGCCGTCGGGACGACGGACGAGCAGCACCTTGAGATCGAGCGACCCGAGGTGCTCCCGCACCGGTTCGGGCAGTCGGTTCTCGGCGATCGCGTCACGTCCCCACGGCCCGGGGCTCTCGACGAGCAGGGTCTCGGTGTCGGTCGGCGCGGTGCCGACGATCGACTCGTCGTCCTCGACGCTCGCAGCGGAGCAACGGAACTCGGTCAGGTCAGGCACGTGCAGCAGTCTGGCGGACGACCCTCACGAGCCGTTCGCCCGGCGGGGCCGAAGCACCCCGGAGCGGGGCGGGTCAGTACCTCAGGTTCTGCCAGAGCAGCGCTGCCGCGGCGCTCTCCGTCGGGTTGCACCAGCTGCCGTAGGTGCGCTGAGCGCCACCGGTGACCAGGAAGGTGGCGCAGTCGGCTGCGTGCTCGAGCGGAGCCCAGTCGGAGGCGAGCGGGATGACTGGCCCGCTCGGGTTCTGGTCGGGCACGAAGATCTCGGCGGAGCGGGCCTCCAGCGTCTTCCAGCCCTGGGCGGTGCCTCCCCAGTTGTAGAACTGCTTCATGTGGGCGCACTCGTGGATGGCGATCGCGAGCTTGGAGGCCTCCGTCTCCCCGGTCGGGGCGGCCAGCGAGGCGACGTCCATGGTGATCCCGTGCTGCCAGCTGAAGACCGCGTCCTTCGCGCCGGTGATCTCGCCGGTCGTGTCGATCGTGATGGCGGCGTTCGGGCACAGGTTGGCGATCGGCGCGTAGAAGCGGGCCTGGTCGCCGGTGTACATGGCCTGGTTCTCGAAGCGGACCGAGACCGGCTTGGAGGCGACGCTGCGACGCGCCTTCCTCGGGCCCTTCTTGATCTTCTTGGTCTTGAGCCGGTAGTCGACGGTCTGCGCCGCGACGCCGGGGGTGTTGACGAACGCAGGGATGCTGGCCTTGACCAGGCCCCTCTTGCCGATCGTGGCCCTGACGCCCTTCATCCGGCTCCACTTGCCGCCGTCGACGCGCGCCTGGACGAAGACCTTCTTCGGCTTGATCGGCGTCGCACCGCGGTAGGTCTTCCAGGCGGCGGTGAGCTCGATGCCCGTGCCGGACCCGCGGGTCGCGGTGGAGAAGCCGAAGCCGTCGATGCGGTTGTACTTCTGGCCCCAGAACGCGAAGAGCGGACGACGAGGCCGCTGGGCGCTGGCCACCTTGCTGCGGGCGTCGGTCGTCGCCGGCGCGTCGAGGACCGGGGCGACGACGGGCGCGACGCCGTCGACCGACACCGCGGCATCCGGCGTCCGCACGTCGTCGGCCCCGTCCGGTGCGGCGCCCGCCGAGGTGGCGAGAGCGAGCGTCGAGGTCGTGGACAGTGCCGCAGCGGCGAGCACGACGGTCAGGCGTCGGCCAAGGGTCATGGGTTCAGCTCCAGACGGGTAGGTGTCGCAGATCCTGTACCCCCGGCCACCGCCCAGCAAACGGTGGGCCGGCTCAGGCCTGGATCAACCCACGGCGACGCGCCACCGCCGCGGCCTCGGTGCGGGACGCCGCGTCGAGCTTGGCCAGGATGTTGGAGACATGGACCGAGACGGTCTTGGTGCTGATGAACAGCTGCTTGCCGATCTCGCCGTTGGAACGTCCCTCGGCCACGAGCGCGAGGATCTCGGACTCTCGCGGTGTCAGCACGGCGACCTCGACGGTGCTGGAGGGCGCGGGGGTGGAGCCCTGGCCGGTGAGCTCGGCCAACAACGACGTCGACCGCATCGCGTGCGCCGCCTCGCGTGCCTGGTCGGCCACCGCACGTGCGCCCTGGGCATCGCCGGTGGCGCGCAGCACGCCAGCCAGGCGGACCCGCGCCTGCGCCATCTCGGGCACGCTGCCGTAGGCCACAGCCGTCTCCTCGGCTGCTCGCCACGCCTCGACGAGCTCAGCGGCCGACGGCGGCTCGACCTGGGCGAGCCAGCGCCAGCGCAGGTGCTCGGCCGTCCGCCGGGCCACCCACATCCGGTATTCGGGGCCGTGGCTGCCGTCATAGGGGGCGTAGAAGTCGATCACCCGAGCGGCGTCGCCGACCAGGCGCTCCACGTCGACGGCGGCGGCCTCGCGCTCCTCGGCGGACTGACGAGGGGCCGCGGCGGCGTGGGCGCTGAGCGCCAGGACGGCGAGTCGCAGCCTGGCCTGGAACCACTCGTTCCAGAGGGGGACGACGACCGCGACCACGTCGTCGTACACCGCGAGTGCCCCTGCGGCGTCGCCTGCGGCCGCTGCGCGCATCAGCTCGGCACCCCCGGCCGAGATCGCCGTCAGGCCGTCGGTGCCCCAGTAGTCGCGGAGCCGCTCGAGCGCCGCCGTGTGGGTGTCGCCGCGGACACCGATGGTGATGAGCATCTGGTGGGCGAAGTAGAGCCACTCGTAGACCATCGGCGGGTTCTGGCCGCTCACGTCGAGGAGCTCCCACGCCTCGTCGAGCCGGCCCAGGTGGGTGAGGGCGACGGCCTGGAGCAGTCGCGCCTCGGCCGGGTAGGGCGACCAGACCAGGCCCCCGACCTCGCTGCGCTCGATCACCCGGCGATAGACGTCGACAGCCGCGTCGAGGGCGCCGGCGTCGTGGCGCATGCGCCCGAGCAGGTAGAGCGCGCGCAGCTCCGCCTCCACCAGCCCGGCGCGGCGGGCGCGGTCGGCTGCCGCCTGCCAGCCCGCACCGGGGCTCGCGCCGCCGTCGGGGTCGAGGCCGGCCAGCGTGGTGTGCAGCTCCACGGCCAGGCTCGTGAGGTCGTTGCGCTCGGCCAGCTCGAGCGCCTCGAGGGCGATCGCGCGAGCCTCCTCGGCGCGCCAGCTGCCCAGGCCTGCGGCGCGGACGTAGAGCGCCCGGGCCAGGAGCTTCGGCGGACCGCCGCGCAGCAGCTCGACGGCCTCCTCGGCGATCTCGTAGGGGTCGTCGGCGGTGTCGGTGAGCAGCAGGGCGGACGCGAGCGCGGTGAGCAGCTGGCCACGGTCGACCTTGCTCCCCTCGACCGGCAGCGTGGCCAGCCGCGCGCGCAGCACCTTCACGGCCTTCGGCACCCGCCCCGCGGCGACCAGCGCCTCGGCGCAGCGGCGGGTCAGCGCGAAGGTGTCGACGTCGTCCATCGGGGTGCGCGAGGTGTCGATCAGCTCGAGCGCGTCGAGGTAGTGGCTGGCGGCCTCGGACGGGCCGCCGACCGCGAGGGCCTCCTCGCCTGCCTCGATGGAGGCGTGGACGGCGATCGGGCGGTCGTCGGCGCGGCGGGCGTGCTGGGCGAGCTCGGCGGCGGTGCCGACGGCCCGGCCCTCCCCCAACGCCGAGACGAAGTCGGCGTGGAGCCGCACGCGCTCACCCGGCAGCAGGTCGTCGTAGACCGCCTCGCCGAGCAGGGCGTGGCGGAAGGCGTACGTGCCGCCGCGAGAGGCGACCAGCACGTGTGCCTCCACGGCATGGCGCAGCGCGGCCTCGAGCGCGGCGGCGTCGAGGTCGGAGACCGCCGCGAGCAGGCTGTGGCTGACCTGGCGGCCCGCGACCGAGATCAGCCGCACCACGCGCCGGGTGGTCTCGTCGAGCCGGTCGAGGTGGACGAGCAGCACGTCGGCGAGCTCACCGGGCACCTGCCCGGTCCAGGCGGCACCGACGAGCTCCTCGATGAAGAACGGGTTGCCCTCGGCGCGGTCGACGATGGAGACGTATTCGGCCTCGGACATCGTCGAGGGGTGCAGCGCGCGGACCAGGAGACGTACGTCGTCGTCGGCGAGCGGCTCGAGCTGGAGCCGGTCGACGCCGCGCAGCCGGGTCCACTCGGCGACCTGGCGACGCAGCGGGTGGCGGCGGTGGAGGTCGTCGGAGCGGTAGGAGACGACGAGCGAGACCCCCGGCACCGGGCGGGAGAAGAGGAAGCTGAGCATGTCGCGGGTGGACTCGTCGGCCCAGTGGGCGTCCTCGACGACCACGAGCAGCGGGCCCTGCTCGGCGACGGCTGCGAGGAGGTCGCCGAACGCGTCGTAGACGTTGCCGCGGTCGAGGGCCTGGTCGCCCGACGCGGTCTCGCTGCTGCGGATCCGCCGACCCGGCTGGAGCCGGGCGAGGGTGAGGTGCTGGTCGAGGACCCGGGACGCCACGTCGGGCGAGTCGGCCATCACACGGCCGAGGATCTCGGAGAAGGGGAGGTAGGGCAGCGAGCTGTCGGCGAGGTCGAGGCAGTGGCCGGCCACCACCTGCCAGTCGGCGGCGAGCGCGGCGTCGCGCAGCGCCATCAGGACCCGCGTCTTCCCGACACCCGCGTCACCGGCGACGAGCATCGCTCGGACGGCCCGGTCGGCGCGCGCACCCCCCTCGGACGCGCGAATGCCGAGCTGGGTGGTGAGTTCCTCCAGCTCGGCATCGCGTCCGATGAGATCGGTGGTCCGCAGCGACGGCACGGACGACATTGTGTCCTGCTCGTCCGACACCCGCGGGTCGATCGCGGTGCGGGTCACTTCCGGGTGTCGTCGGTGCGGACCCGGATCCAGCGGCGCCGGCCGTAGTCCTGGCGCACCCGGTCCTGGCGGTAGCTGATCTCGGCACCCAGGAAGCTGTCGGTGGTGAACATGTGCGTCTCCTCTTCTCGCTGTCTCCAGCAGGTCCTCTCTGGACCGTGAGAAGAGATTGCGTCGGTGAGGTAGGCCCGGACATCGGGCTGGTGCCCTATTCGCGCGTGGCCAGCTACCTCAGATGCCCCGCCCGGCGTCGCACGACCGGTGTCTGAGGTAGCCCCTCGTGGGGTAGTCCGCATCAGGATTCCGCTCGAATCGGCTCACCGACGGAATTTCGATGCGGACTACCCCACGGTGGGACGGCCGGCCTGCCAGACCCCGGCCACGAGCGGCACCCCGGGGCGATAGGCGAGGTGGACGTACGACGGGGCGTCGAGGAGGACGAGGTCGGCGGCCTTGCCGGGGGCGAGCACGCCGACGTCGTCCCGGTCGAGGGCAGCGGCACCCATGGCCGTGGCCGCATGCAGCGCCTCGGCCGGGCTCAGCCGCATCTCGCGCACGGCCAGCGCGATGCAGAGCGCCATCGAGGAGGTGAAGCACGAGCCCGGGTTGCAATCGCTGGCGAGCGCCACGCGTACGCCGGCGTCGAGGAGCCCGCGGGCGTCGGGATAGGGCTGGCGGGTCGAGAACTCCACCCCCGGCAGCAGGGTGGCGATGGTGCCCGACGCCGCGAGCGCGGAAACGTCGTCGTCGGCGAGGAACGTGCAGTGGTCGACCGCCGCGAGACCGAGCTCGCAGGCCAGCTGCACCCCGCCGCCGTAGGTCAGCTGGTTGGCGTGGAGCCGGCCGCGCAAGCCGATGTCGGACCCCGCCGCCAGGATGGCTCGTGCCTGGTCGACGTCGAAGGCGCCGTCCTCGCAGAACACGTCGATCCACCGGGCGTGCGGTGCAGCCGCCGCGAGCATGGGGCCGGTGACCAGAGCGACGTAGTCCTCCGGGGTGGTGTCCGCGGGCACGACGTGGGCACCGAGGAACGTGGTCTCGCTCGTGAACTGGGCGGCCACCGCGAGACTGCGTGCCTCGTCGTGGACCGACAACCCGTAGCCGCTCTTGATCTCCAGCGAGGTGGTGCCCTGGGCCCGCATCTCGGCGACGAGCCGGGCGACGTGTGAGGTGAGCTGCTCGTCCGTGGCGGCACGGGTCCTCGCGACCGTGGTGCGGATGCCGCCTGCGGTGTAGGTCTCGCCCGTCATCCGCGCCTCGAACTCCGCCGAGCGGTCCCCGGCGAAGACGAGGTGGCTGTGGGAGTCGACGAAGCCCGGGATGACGGCGCGGCCGCCGGCGTCGACCTGCAGGTCGGCGTCGGGCGCCTCGGCGGCCGGGCCGACCCAGGCGATGCGGCTGCCCTCGACGACGACGGCGGCGTCGGTGAGCAGGCCCAGGAGGCCACCCTCGTCGGCTCGTGCAGGGTCGTTGGTCACGAGCTCGGCGATGCCGGTGATCACGGTGGTCGTCATGTGGTCTCCCAGATCCGGCTGACGACGTCGTCGAGCTCACGGCCGATCGCGGCCCGGTCGCCGTCGTCGACGATCCACCGCCCGTCGGCCATGACCCGGCGTACGTCCTCGGCGGTCGCGGCGAAGACGACGCTGCTCTCGTCGCGCCCGGTGCCGGCCGTGCGCGCGCTGGCCGGGTCGAGGACGACCAGGTCGGCGCGCCGGCCGACGGCGATGGCGCCCGCGTCGGCCCACCCGAGGCTGGCGTGCCCGTCGGTGGTGGCGGCGGTCAGCAGCTCGGCGGCCGTCCAGTGACCGCGCTGCTGGGTGGCGAGCCGCTCGTCGAGCTCCACCGCGCGCATCTCCTCGAAGAGGTCGATCACCGCGTGGCTGTCGGAGCCGAGCGTCAGGCGTGCACCGGCCTCGTGCAGCCGGCGCGAGGGACCGATGCCGTCGCCGAGGTCACGCTCCGTGGTCGGGCAGAAGGACGCGTACGCCCGCGCTGCCCCGATGACCTCGATGTCGTCGCCGGTCAGGTGGGTGGCGTGGACGAGCGAGGTGGTCGGCCCGACGAGGCCGGCGTCGGCGAGCAGCCGGGCCGGGGTGACGCCGTACGCGTCGCGGCAGGCGTCGTTCTCGGCGGCCTGCTCGGACAGGTGGACGTGGAACGGGCGGTCCCCGAGGCCCGCCGCGACGCTGGGGAGTGCGGCCGAAGGCACGGCCCGGACCGAGTGGACGGCCGCGCCCACTCGCGCGTGCCCGCCGAGCTCGAGACCATGCACTCGGTCGAGCCACGCCCCGACCGACCCGTCGGAGTAGCGCACCTGCGCCCCCTCCGGCGGTGCCCCGAAGCCGGACGAGAGGTAGAGCGTGTCGAGCAGGGTGATCCTGATGCCGGCCTCGCGCGCCGCGTGCACCAGCGCGAGACCCATCTCGTGGGGGTCGGCGTACGGCGTGCCGTCGGGCTGGTGGTGGAGGTAGTGGAACTCGCCGACGCTCGTGATGCCGGCCGCCGCCATCTCGCGGTACGTCGCCCGCGCGAGGGCGAGGTAGGTCTCCGGGTCGAGCCGCGCGGCGACGTCGTACATCTGGTCGCGCCAGGTCCAGAAGGTGCCGCGCTCACGCTGGGTGCGGCCCCGCAGCGCGCGGTGGAAGGCGTGGCTGTGCGTGTTGGCGAGCCCCGACACGACGAGTCCGCGCACCGGGATCGCTCGCGGCGGGTCGCTGTCGGGCGTCACCGAGGTGAACCGACCGTCCTCGACCTCGACGAGGACGTCGTCCGCGAAGGCGGAGCCCAGCCAGGCGCGTTCGAGGAGGTACGCCGTCACCGGGCGAGCTCCTCGAGCACGTCGGCGAGGGCCGCGACCCCGGCCAGGCAGTCGGCGGTCTCGGCGTGCTCGTCGGGCGAGTGCGAGACGCCGGTGGGGTTGCGCACGAAGACCATCGCGGTGGGGATGCCGGCGGCGGAGAGGATGCCGGCGTCGTGACCGGCCTGGGTCGGGATGACCGGCCAGTCGCCGAGGCCCGCGAGCCGCGCGGCCAGCTCGGGATCGAAGGCGACCGAGCCGGAGACCGACTCGGGGGTGACGACGAGCGAGGTGCCGTCGCGGCCGGCCCGGTCGTCGGCCTGGCGCTCGATCGAGCCGACCATCTCCGTCAGCGCGTCGTCGGTCGAGGCACGCGCGTCGAGCCACGCGGTGACGAGCGAGGGCACGGCGTTGGTGCCGTTGGGCTCGACGGCGACCCGGCCGAAGGTGGCGCGCTGACCGGCGAGGCGGGCCTGCTTGTTCGCAGCCAGGGCGGTCATCGCATAGGTCAGCATCGGGTCGCGACGGTCCTCCATCCGCGTGGTGCCGGCATGGTTGGCCTGCCCGGAGAAGTCGAAGCGCCAGCGGCCGTGCGGCCAGATCTCGCTGGCGAGGCCGACCGCCACGTCGCGGTCGACGAGGTCGCGGCCCTGCTCGACGTGCAGCTCGACGAAGGTGCCGATCCGGTCCAGCGGGAGCAGCCCGGCGCTGGGGTCAAGCTCGGCGTCAGCGATGGCGTCGGCGAGGAAGACGCCGTCGCGGTCCCGCAGCTCTTTTGCGTCGTCCCACGTCGTCGCACCGGTCGCGAGCCGGGAGCCGAGGCACGCGCGGCCGAACCGCGAGCCCTCCTCCTCCACGAAGACCCCGATGCCGATCGGCCGCGCAGGCTCGAAGCCGCGCTCGCGGAGGGCGTCGACTGCGGCCAGGGCGGAGACCACACCCAGCGGGCCGTCGTAGGCACCGCCCTCGAGGACCGAGTCGAGGTGTGAGCCGGTGAGCACGCCATCGTCGCCGGCACCCCACCACGCCACCTGGTTGCCGATGCCGTCGGTCTCGACGGCCAGCCCGCGGCGCGCACACTCCTCGGTGAACCACGCCCGCAGCTCGATCTCGGCCGAGGCCCAGGGCTGCCGGTTGTAGCCGCCCGACGAGCTCGATCGACCCACCGGAGCCAGGTCGCGCCACATCTCCTCGAAGGCCATGCGCCAAGTCCACCGGGTGCGGCCGCACCGGTCAACGCGGCACCCCGTCGACACGTCTCGGATCCGAGACGTACGACCCGGGTCGTACGTGCGGCCAGCACGTCGGCACCACGGGCTGATGAACTCGCTCTCCCGCGCTCCTAGCGTCGTCCGCGGCGGCATCCCGACGCCGTTGCCACTCGACGACCCACCAGTTCCGGCCAGGCCCAGGAGTCCCCAATGCCCGACACCTCACCCGCGTCCCGCCTCGTACGTCTCCTGATGGCCGCCTCGGTCGTAGTCCTCCTGGCGGTCTCGATCTTCCTGGCGGTGGGCCTGACCGCGGAGCGGACCGTCGGGTCGCCGCGGGCCCAGGCCAGCGACACACATGCGCCCCCTCGACGATGATGGCGCCATGGAGTTCCGTGAGGTCGTACGTCGTCGCCGCATGGTCCGCCGCTACGGTCCCGAGCCGGTGGACCCGGCCGTCGTCGACCGGATGCTCGAGCACGCGCAGCGGGCTCCCAACGCGGGCTTCACGCAGGGGTGGGCCTTCCTCGTGCTCGACACCCCCGAGGACCTCGCACGGTTCTGGGAGTCGACCGGCGCCGCGCCCGAGACGCACAACGCCTGGCTCGACGGGATGCGCACCGCCCCGGTCGTGATCGTGCCGCTCGCCTCGAAGGAGGCCTACCTCGAGCGCTACGCCGAGGCCGACAAGGGCTGGAGCGACCGTCGCGAGGACCGGTGGCCGGTGCCGTACTGGTACGTCGACACGGGCATGGCCGCGCTGCTGATCCTCCAGACGGCCATCGACGAGGGCCTCGGCGCGTGCTTCTTCGGCATCCCGGCGCAGCATGCCGACTCCTTCCGCGAGGCGTTCGACATCCCCGCCGACCACCGGCCGGTCGGCGCGATCACCGTGGGCCACCGGGTGCGCGACTCCGGCTCGAAGGGCTCGCCGGCCCGACGCGATCGGCGCACGAATGTCGTCCACCGAGGCCGCTGGGGCACTACGGTCACCCCATGACCGACCGCGTGGTCGCCGCGCTGCAGGCGCTCGTGCGCATCCCGACCGTCTCCGACCGCGACCCCTCGCGCGTCGACACCGACGCCTTCGACCGGCTGCTGGCCGAGCTGCGGACGCAGTTCCCCCTGCTCCACGAGCGGCTGGAGCTGACCCGGGTGGGCTCCCACGGCCTGCTGTTCCGATGGGCAGGGGCGAGCGCCGAGCGACCGGTCGTGCTGATGGCCCACCTCGACGTCGTGCCCGTCGACGGCGAGGCGCCCTGGCAGCACGAACCGTTCGGCGGCGAGATCCACGACTCCGAGGTGGGGCCGGCGATCTGGGGACGCGGCACCCTCGACGACAAGGGTTGCGTCGCCGGGATCTGCGAGGCGGTCGAGTCGTTGCTCGAGGTCGGGCACGTGCCCGCGCAGGACGTCTGGCTGTCGTTCGGGTGCGACGAGGAGGTCAGCGGCACGGCCGCGCCGGCCGCCGTCGAGGTGCTGCGCGAGCGTGGTGTCGCCCCCTGGCTGGTGCTCGACGAGGGCGGTGCGATCGCGGGCGGCGCGTTCCCCGGCGTGAAGGCACCGCTCGGCGTCATCGGTGTCACCGAGAAGGGCACGACCTCGCTCGAGCTGGTCGCCGAGGGGCGCGGCGGGCACGCCTCCACACCGGCGAGGAACGGTCCGACGGCCCGCATCGCGCGGGCCGTCCTGCGGATCGAGAAGTCACCGTTCCCCGCCTCCGCGCCGGCCCCGACGCTGGAGCTGATGCGCCGGCTCGCGCCGCACCTCCCACTCCCGCTGCGGCCGGTGCTCGCACCCCTCCTCGGCCGCGCCGAGCGGCTGGCGCCGGTGGTCACCCGGGCACTCCTGGCCGCCGGACCGGAGGCCGCGGCCATGACGCGTACGACGGTCGCGACCACCACGCTCAGCGGATCGCCGGCCCTCAACGTGATCGCCTCGACCGCGAAGGCCGGGCTCAACATCCGGGTCATGGTCGGCGACACCGTCGCCGGCGTCGTCGACCACGTCCGCAGGGCCGTCGACGACGACTCGATCCGCATCGACGTGATCGAGTCGGGCGAGCCCTCACCGGTCTCCCCGATGGACGAGCCCTTCGAGCTGGTCGAGGGCTGCATCGGCGAGGTCTTCCCCGATGCGGTCGCCACGCCCTACGTGATGATGGCCGCCACCGACTCGCGGCACTTCACCGCGATCAGCGAGCACGTCTACCGCTTCGCCCCCTTCCGGATGACCAAGGCCCAGCGCCAGGCGATCCACTCCTACGACGAGCACCTCGGCGTCGCCGACCTCGTCGACGGAGCGCGCTGGTACCGCCTGCTGATCGAGAGGCTTCCCCGATGAGCGGTTTCGACAGGACCGACCAGCGGGAGGCGCCGCCGGCCCACACCGCGGTCAAGGGACTCGCCACGGTCGTCGGCTTCCTCGTGCTGGTCGAGTTCGCGAGCGGCATCCTGCAGGGCTACTACACGCCGATCTACCCCCAGATCGCCGAGCACCTGTCGATCCACGAGGGCGACATCAACTGGTTCGAGGCCGCGCAGCTGATCGTCAGCGCGCTGTGCATCCCGCTGCTGGCGCGGCTCGGCGACCTGATCGGCCACAAGCGCGTGCTGCTGATCTCGACCGCGGTCACGGCGCTCGGCTCGTGGTGGCTGGCCTTCGCGCCGACCTTCACCACCTTCCTGATCGGCTGGGCGATCCAGGGTGCGTACGTCGTCTGGCTGCCGCTCGAGATCGCGATCATCCACCGCCGCACCCGGGCCTCGGGCCGCCAGGAGCTGCTGACCCGCCGCGGTGCCGCGATCCTGGTCGGCTCGCTCGAGCTCGCGGTCATCGTCGGCGCCCTGACCAGCGGCCTGCTCGTCGACTCCCTCGACATGAACGTCCTGCTCGCGATGCCCGCGATCGTCGTGACCGCCGTCTTCTTCGTGATCCTCGCCGGGATCGAGCAGGCACCCGGGGACGACACCGGTGGCAGCATCGACTGGGCCGGCCTCGGCCTGATCACCGTCGCCCTCGGCGTGCTGATGGGCGGGCTCGTCTGGCTGCGCCTCGACGGGCCCGGCTCGACCCGCGGCTGGCTGACGATCGTCGTGTCGCTGGTGGCGTTCGTCGTCTTCTGGCGCTTCGAGAAGCAACACGCCGAGCCGATCGTCGACGTGAGGCTGTTCTCCAGCCCCGCCCAGTGGCCGGTGCAGCTCACCGCCTTCCTCTTCGGCATTCCGGTCCTCGGCGGCCAGATCCCGCTGTCGACCTACGCCCAGGCCGACCCGGTCGAGCGCGGCTACGGCCTCGGCGCCGACCCGGCCTTCATCTCGACGCTCATCGGGCTGTACGTCGTCACGCTGGCGATCGGCGCCTTCACCCTCCCGCTGACGACGCGGCTGCTCGGCGGCGTACGTCGCGCGCTCGTCGTCGCCTGCTCGCTCGTCGGCCTCGGCTACCTGCTGTGGCTGCCGTTCCACGACCACACCTGGCAGGCGCTGATCAACATGGGCGTCGCCGGTCTCGGCTCCGGCGCGCTCGTCGCTGCGCTCCCCGCCGCCGCGGCGGCTGCCGCTCCCCCCGAGCGCACCGGCATCGCGACCGGGATGACGAACGGCACCAAGACCGTCGGCGGTGCCATCGCCTCGGCGATCTTCGCGATCGCGCTGACGGCCACCGGCTCGCTCGACGCGGCCGCGGAGAAGGTCGCCCCGCTGTCCGGCTACCTCACCGTCTGGGCGGTCTGCTCCGGTGCGGCGTTCCTCGCCGCCCTCGCGCTGCTCGCCGCACCGAAGCACGCCTTCAGCGACGCGCCGGCCGAGCCGATCTCTCGCTGAGCGGGAGCCTGTCAGCGAGAGCCCGACAGCCCCGCCTCGAGCTGCGCGAGACCGGACCCCGACAGGTCCTCGAGCACCTGCGCGCGCCCGGAGACGACCATCAGCAGCGAGAACGCCGGACCGGCGACCTCCGGCCCGTCGCCGTAGGACAGGTCGGCGTCGGTGGCGACCAGCCGCAGACCGGCTGCGCGCTGCCTGCCGCCGCCCAGCGCGACGGACGTCCTGAGCTGGTGCGCCAGCGACCGATGGACCGTCTCGTCGGGGTAGTCGCGGCCGAGCCCGAGGGGGCGCCTGACGTCCTCGCCGTGCACGACCTCCTCGACCAGCCGGCTGTCGAGCGGCGCCGGCGGGGTCGTGCGACGGTCCGCGACCG
Organism: Nocardioides hwasunensis; assembly: GCF_014779665.1. Classification (GTDB taxonomy): domain Bacteria; phylum Actinomycetota; class Actinomycetes; order Propionibacteriales; family Nocardioidaceae; genus Nocardioides; species Nocardioides hwasunensis. The sequence continues at coordinate 60,445 of NZ_JACXYY010000008.1, forward strand.
CGCGCAGCCGGTCGAGGGTCTCCGCGGGCGAGGCACCCTTCGCGCGCGCGACGCCCTGGTCGTTCTGCCGGTCGAAGTCGGAGCGCGCCCGCACCATCGCGACCACGATCCCGACGCGGGTGGTCCGCGCGTTGTCGACCAGGTGCGCGGCGACGTCGTGCACCGTCCAGCCGCCGCACAGGGACGGGCGCTGCCACTGCTCGTCGCTCAGCCCGGCCAGGTCGTCGATCAGCGCCTCGCGCTCGTCGCGCACCAGCTCCCACACGTCGGTCATGGAGGCAGCCTGTCAGGGCGCTCCGACAGCACCCCACCCACGGCGTCGCGGCCAGCGCGAGCCTCAGGGAGCGATCGGCCTCGACAGCAACCCCGCCGCCCGCGGGTCGAGGTCGTCCAGCGGCGCGCGGTGCCACAGCAGGCGGAGCAGCACCTCCGCGCGATCGCGTACGACGACGGGCTCGCCGCTGCCGATGATCACGCTGTCCCCGACGTCCGTGGCGACGAGCTGCAACGAGGAGAGCAGCGGATCGACGCGACCGAGGCGCACCTGCCGCGGGTACATGACGTCGGCGACCTCCCGGACGCCGTCCCAGGCGAGGGAGGCGTCGATCGGCGAGGGCGGACCGAGCGCCTCCTCGGCGTCCCAGGTGTGCATCACGGTCTCGTGCACCTGCCGGCGCCGCCAGAACCCGGCGGTGCGGTCCGCCTTGTCGAGGGTCCACGCGGGCGCGTCGGGCGGCGTCTGGCTCAGCACCTCGAGGAGTGCTGAAGCGTGCCGTCGGTACCACCCGGCCAGGTCCGCGTCGTGGGGGACGGGCTCGGGATCGAAGTCCGGGTTGCCGTCGACGACGGCGTGGGCCGCCCACTGGTGCACCCCGCCGAGGTGGTCGACGAGGTCGCGCAGCGACCAGTCCGGACACCAGGTCACCCGCGCGCCGGGGTCGGCGCCGGCCACCGTCGAGGCGAAGCGGTCGGTGCTCTCGCGCAGCAGCGCGAGCCAGTCGTGGGCCATGTGCAGAACCTAGGGGTCAGCGGGTCAGGTGCGGCGCGTTCGACGCGGCGACCAGGCTGCGGTCCCCCGGCATCACGAACCACAGGATCGGGTAGATCAGGAACTGGCTGCCGGGGATGACGATCAGCGTCACCAGGAAGAGCAGGCGGGTGACCCACGGGCCGAGGCCGAGCCGGCGCCCGACACCGGAGCAGACGCCGCCCAGGATGCCGCGGTCGGAGGAGCGGACGAGGCCCTGACGGGCGAGGGAGGCACGAATGTTGTCCATGCCTCCAGCCTGCGTCGCGCCGACGACGCGGACCATCGGGATCGACCCCTGTCCGACCCCGAGACCGCCCTGGGAGGAGGTCAGCCGAGCCGGCCCGAAGCCTCGCTCACCTCGCGCAACCTCCTGGCGAGGTCCGCGGTCAGCATGCCGGGGCCGAGCTGCCACGACCACGTCGCCGCGGTGCCCGGGGTGTTCATCCGGGCGTCCGCACCCAGCGACAGCACGTCCTGCGCCTGGACCATCGCGACCCTGCAGGGTGTGGAGTGCGCGAGACGGATCATCGCCCACGCGGGGTCGGCGTCGTCGATGCCGGCTGTCTGCCAGGCGCGCCGTGCCGCGCGGCGCCGGCGCTCTGGCAGTCCGTCCCACCAGCCGACGACGGTGTCGTTGTCGTGCGTGCCGGTGTAGACGACCTGGTCGTGATGCAGGTTCTCGGGCTCGTGCGAGCGGTCCTCGCCGTCGGGGTCGAAGGCGAACTGCAGGACCGCCATCCCGGGGAGGCCGAGGGCCGAGCGGAGCCGTCGCACCGGCTCGTCGATGACCCCGAGATCCTCTGCCACGACAGGCAGCGGTCCGAGCTCGGCGGCCGCCGCGTCGAACACCGCACGGCCGGGCCCCGGCTCCCAGGTGCCGTCCTCGGCGGTGTCGTGATCGGCCGGGACGGCCCAGCAGGCGGCGAAACCGCGGAAGTGGTCGACCCGCACCAGGTCGTAGAGCTCGAGGCTGCGTCGCAGCCGCTCCACCCACCACCGGTAGCCGTCCGCCTCCATCGCCTTCCAGTCGTAGAGGGGGTTGCCCCACAGCTGACCGGTGTCGCTGTAGGCATCCGGCGGCACGCCCGCGACGGCATCGTCGCGGAACAGCTGCGGCCACGCCGATGCGTCCGCGCTGCCCGCGGCGACGTAGATGGGGATGTCACCCAGGACCTGCACACCGTGGTCGGCGGCGAACGACCGCAGTGCGCCCCACTCCCGCTCGAAGCGCACCTGGTCGGCGAGGTCGCCACCGTGGGCCGACCACGACCCAGCCCAGTAGGCGTGGTCGTCGGCGTAGGCCGCCACCTCGGTGTCGCTGACCACGGCGGCGGGGTCCTCGAGCAGTCCCGACCACGCGGCGAACGCCGAGGGGGAGGCGTAGGGCGAGCCGTGCTCGTCCGGGACCGTCAGCGGCAGCACCTGCCACACCGACTGGCCGGCATCGGCCAACCACCGCACGAAGTCCCGCGCCGGCTCCCCGAGCCTGCCACCGGGGAGGGAGGTGATGTGGAGCTGAACCCCAGCGGCCCGCTCGGGGATGCCTGAAGAAGCAGCCATGGCGCCACCCTGTCACGCCGACCGGCAGGGCCCGGCTGCGAGTCGGTCAGCCCACCAGCCCGTGCTCGTGCGCGAAGACCACGATCTGCACCCGGTCGCGCAGCGAGAGCTTGCGCAGCACCGAGCCGACGTGGGTCTTGACCGTCGACTCGGAGGCGAAGATCAGCCCGGCGATCTCGGTGTTCGACAGACCGCGGGCGACGGCGGCGAAGACCTCGCGCTCCTTGTCGGTCAGGGAGAGGTACGCCGCCGGGGCGGGCGCGCGTGCCACGAACTGGCCCTGCAGCAGCAGGGACAGGTCCGCGGGGGCGAGCACCGCGTTGCCGGCGTACACCGTGCGGATCGCGTCGCGCAGCATGACCGGGGTGGTGTCCTTGAGCAGGAAGCCGCTGGCGCCGTAGCGGATCGCGGTGGCTGCACGGTCGTCGAGGTTGAAGGTGGTCAGCACGACCACGCGCAGGGGCTGCTCGCGCCTCGAGACCCGGTCGGGTGCGAAGAGCTGCCGGGTCGCCTCGACACCGTCCATCTCCGGCATCCGGATGTCCATGAGCACCACGTCGGGCTGGAGCTCGTCGCAGACCGCGACCGCCTCGAAGCCGTCACCGGCGACGCCGACGACCTCCATCTCGTCCTGCGCGTCGACGATCACCCGCACGCCCTCGCGGAAGAGCTCCTGGTCGTCGACCAGCACCACCCGGATCACGCGCCGCCCCGCACCGGCACCCAGGCCGTGGCCGTGAACGTCTGGCCGCCGGCCTCGTCGCGACGGCGTACGTCGAGCCTGCCGCCGACCGCCTCCAGCCGGCGGCGCATCCCGTCAACGCCCTGGCCGGGGGTGGCCGCCGCGACGCGTGCGGTCTCGCCGCCGGTGATCGACCGGATCGGCTGGGTGACGTCGGACGACTGCTCGACACCGACGACGTTGCGGACCTCGAGGCGCAGCTCGCCCTCCCAGTGGCGTTCGACGAAGACGGGGCTGTCCCGACGCCCGTGCTTGATGGCGTTGGTCAGCATCTCCTGCAGCACACGGTAGGCGACGGTCTCGAGCTCCGGCGGCATCGGCTGGGGCTGGCCCACGACGGTGGAGACGACCTCGTGGCCACTGCCCCGCACACCGTCGACCAGCGTGTCGAGACTGCCGCTGCGACCTGACGACGTCGGGCTCTGCGTGCTGGTGAGGACCTGGCGCACGTCCTGCAGGGAGGTCCGGGCGGAGGTGGCAATGGTCTCCATCGTCGCCTTGAGCTTCTCGGTGTCCGCGTCCTTGAGGTACTGCGCGGACTCGGCCTGGGCCAGGATCACCGCCAGCGAGTGGCCGACCACGTCGTGCACGTCGCGGGCCAGCCGCGTCTGCTCCTCCCGCAGCCGGGCGATCTCGCGCGCCTGCTCCGACTCCTGCACCGCACGGGCGGCGTCCTCCTCGGCGGCGACCTGCGAGACCCGCGACTGCTCGGCCCGCGAGCCGAAGCGCAGCGCGAGGCCGGCCAGCCACGGCACGCCGAGGACCAGCATCCCCAGGACCGCGGAGCCGACCTGCCACGACGAGCCGAAGCGGTAGGCCCCGTTGATGATGCTGTTGTAGTCGATGAAGCCGGCGAGGACGTCGTAGACCTCGGAGGCGGCGAAGAGCACCACCACCGCAGCGCCGAGCGGGATCGACAGCGCGCTGAGCCACACGGTCAGCGTGCTCCCCCACCTCGCCGTGCCGAACGCGACGAACCCGATCGTCAGCTGGGTCAGCAGCACGGGGGTGCCGGTCATGACCTGGAGGAAGCAGACCAGCCACACCAGGGCGAGACCGATCCCGGGCGCCCGGCGGCTCAGGCCCACCGCCGCTGCGATGCCGAGCACGACCAGGACGAGGGGGAGGCGGGTGCCGTAGAGCTGCACCGTGTGGGTGGCCTCGACGAGTCCGAGCAGGAGCACCAGAGCGGCGAGGACGGCGTCGGGCGCCCAGGACCGGACCCGGGTGAGGTCGAGGTCGAGGTCGCCACCGTCGGAGCGCCGCCGGTAGTCCGGTCGTCCCCCCTGGAGTGCGGGACGGCTCATGCCGACACCACCGCGCGCGTACGCCGCCGCTGCTGGGCGGGCACCTCGACGAGCCGCCAGCTGATCGCCGCCATGACCAGGGTCAGGACCAGCGCCGCGGGGCCGGCGTACGCCTCGAGCGAGGGCCGCAGCCAGAGGGTCAGCGGATAGTTCCAGAGATAGGCGCCGTAGGACACCGTGCCGAGGACGACCAGCGCCCGCGCCGGTCCTGTGACGGAGGTCCAGGTCCGCCACGACAGCAGCAGGACCGCGGTCAGCGCGGCGATGGCGGGACCTCCTGCCAGGTAGGTGAGGGCGTGACCCCGCAATGGAATCACGCTGAGCACCGCCAGGCCGACGAGCGCCACGGGTGCCGCCCACGCGGGGGCGCCGACGCGGCCGCCGAGGATCCGTGTCGCACCGCCGACGACGAAGCAGACCGCCCACGAGGTCGGCAGGGCGTAGGCCAGGTCGGGCGCCTCGTGGAGCCACACCAGCGTCGCGGCGCAGGCGAGCAGGCACGCGGCGGCCACGATCGCAAGCGCGAGTCGCACCCGGCCGCGGGTGAACGCGACCACCAGCACGGCTGGCCAGAGCAGGTAGAACTGCTCCTCGGTCGCGAGCGTCCACAGGTGGAACGTCGCGTCGCTGGCGTGCCCGAAGGGCAGGTTGCCGGTCCACGTCAGCGCGACCAGCACGGTCTTGCCGAGCTCGCCGCGATCGCCGAGCGGGTCGAGCAGCAGGGTCACCACGACGACACCGGCGACCAGGAAGAGCAGCGCCGGCACCAGCCGTCGGGCACGACGCGCGTAGAACCGCCGAAGGTCCACCCGGTCGGTCCGCTCCAGCTCGTCGACCAGCAGACCGGTGATGAGGTAGCCGCTGAGCGCGAAGAACATCACGACGCCGACGACCCCGGCGCCGGGGAAGACCGAGGGCCAGGCGTGGCGCAGCATCACCATCCCGATGGCGATCCCACGCAGCAGGTCGATGCCCTCGATCCGCCCGGAGGTGTGTCCCCTCACGCGACGAGCACGTCGCGCACGAGGCGGTCGAGCAGGTCGGCGTACGACACCCCGGCCGCGGCGAACATCTTCGGCACCTGCGACTGCTCGGTGAAGCCGGGCATGGTGTTGACCTCGTTGAGCACCGGGCCGTCGTCGGTGACGAAGAAGTCGACGCGCGCCACGCCGGCGCAGCCGAGGGCGTCGTAGACCGCGAGCGCGGCGCCCTCGAGCCCCTTGCGGTCCACGTCGTCCATCACGGCGGGGACGCGGAAGTCCGCGCCACCGCCGTACTTCGCGTCGTAGTCGAACCAGCCGTCCACCACGATCTCCAACGCGGGCGAGACCACGCGCGCGCCGTCCGCGGTGCCGAGCACGGCGACGTCGATCTCGCGGCCGACCACGACGTCCTCGACCAGGATCCGGTCGTCGAGGGCGAGGGCTGCCGCCAGCGCGTCGGGCAGCTCGGCCGCCTCACCGACCAGCGTGACGCCGTGGCTCGAGCCCGCGGCGACCGGCTTCACGACGACCGGGTGCGTCCAGGCGTACGTCGACGCGGTGGCCGCCGTCAGCAGCCGGCCGGGCGCGGTGGCGATGCCGAGCGCGCCGGCGAGGAGCTTGGTCGCCCACTTGTCCATCGCGAGCGCGCCCGCGCCGACGCCGGAGCCGACGTAGGGCACCCCGGCGAGCTCGCACAGCGCGGCGAGAGAGCCGTCCTCGCCGCGCGGCCCGTGCACCACCGGGAGCACGGCCGCGCACGACTGGAGGACCGTCACGGCCTCGCCGAGCCCGAGCTCCCGCTCGCCCATGAGCCAGGTGCCGTCGGGCGCGATGGTGAGGCGCACGACGTCGTACGCCGTCGGGTCCAGGGCGTCGGCGACCGCGGCGGCGGACGCGAGGGAGACCGCGTGCTCGCAGTTCTGGCCGCCACCGACGACGGCGATCCTGGGACGACTGGTGCGGGTCGTGCTGGTGGTCACGCGAGGCTCCTGAGACGTGCGGGCGAGGTGGTGATGGCAGTGCGGTGGACGCGCGAGCCGATGCCGGTGACGACCTCGTGCGCGATGGTGTCGGCCCAGCCGGCCCACTCCGCGACGCTCGGCTCGCCGTGGTCGCCGGGCCCGAGGACGATGGCCGTGTCGCCGGGCTCGACGTGGTCGTCACCGAGGTCGACGACGACCTGGTCCATGGAGATCCGGCCGACGACCGGGCGGCGACGGCCGCGGAGCAGCACCTCGGCGCGACCGGACGCGAGCCGCGGCAGACCGTCGGCGTAGCCCAGCGGCAGCAGCGCGAGGGTGGTCGCCGTCGGCGCGATCCAGGTGTGTCCGTAGCCGACGCCCGCCCCGGCGCGGACCCGCCGCACGCTGACGACCGGGGCCGTGAGGGTCAGGCCGGCCGCCAGCGGAGTCGCGCCGGACGGGTCGATGCCGACCAGGCCGGCGCCGATGCGGACGTGCGTGTGGTGGCTGCGCGGGTCGAGCAGGGTCGCCGACGTGGCGGCGAGGTGCCGCATCTCGGGCCGCAGCCCGGCCTGGCGCGCGACCTCCAGACCCCACGCGAAGCGGCGGCGCCCGAGGACGTTGCACTCGTCGGCCGGGGCGTCGGCGCAGCCGAGGTGGCCCATCAGCCCGACCACGTGCACGAGTCCGGCGCGCTCGGCCCGCCGCGCCGCGCGGCACAGCGCCGGCCAGCCCGAGGGCTCGGCGCCGTCGCGGGACATGCCGGTGTCGAGGTGCAGGTGCACCCGCGCGGGCCGCTGGACGCTGGCGGCGCGCAGGATCGCCGCGAGGTGCTCGCGCGAGGGGACGGCGAGGTCGACGTCGGCCGCCAGCGCGGCGGCGTACGACGCATCGAGCGGGTTGAGCCAGCTGAGGATCCGTCCCCCGAGGCCGGCATCGCGCAGGGCGAGCGCTTCGTCGATGCTGGTCACGCCGAGCGAGGTCGCGCCGTGGGCGAGCGCCGTGCGGGCGACGTCGGCGGCGCCGTGCCCGAAGCCGTCGGCCTTGACGACCGCGATCACCTCGGCGTCGGTGCGCGCCGCGAACAGCCGGGTGTTGGCGGCGACCGCGGAGAGGTCGACCTGGAGGCGAGGGCCGTGCCCGGTGCCGGTGTCGGGCACGGCGGCGAGGGCGGTGCAGCTGGGGTGCCCGCGGCGTAGCTCGGAGGAGCGCAGCGGAGGAGAAGAACGTCGTGGGGCACTCATGCGGCGGCCTCGGACTCGACCCGCGCCGGACCGTAGAGCGCGGCCGGGGCGCCGGTCGTCAGCGCCCAGTAGCGGTCGCCGTAGCTCCAGTGCCACCACTCGGTCGGATAGTTCACCAGCCCTGCGTCGCCCAGCACGCGCGCGAGCAGGTCGCGGTGCGCGCGGGCGTCTGCTCCGATGCCCTCCGCGGCGAAGTAGCACGCACCGTCGGACTGCTCGGGCGTCGCGTCGATCGGCGTACCCAGGTCGAGCTCCTCGCCCGTCACGTCGACCAGCGTCAGGTCGACCGCCGCGCCGGCGACGTGGGGCGCGACCGCGACCGGGGACACGAAGCGGCTGGTGAGGACGTCCAGGTCGTCGGCCGAGATGCCGGGGTGGGCCGCGCAGACCTCCGCGGAGTAGGCCGCGATGATCGCCGTCTGGTCGGCGACCGAGCGGTGTCCCTCGACGACACGGAGCGCGAGGCCGGGCGGGAGCGCGCGCTGCGCCTCGGCCAGCCGGTCCGCCAGCCCCAGGCGTACGAGTGCCCGTGCCGGCCCGAAGGACTCGTCGAGGCGCACGAGCACCTCCCCTGACTCGTGGACGGGGACGGCGCCGACGCGCGGGTCGGAGAGCAGGATGATCATGACCACCACGCTCCCCGCTCGCGGTGGCATGCACCTCCGCCTCAGGTGCCGAAGGGCTGTCCTCGAGGACGAGATCTCGCGGTGGCGATGCGGAGCGATCCCGCCCGCTCCGAGCGGGACACGTGTCCGAGATGTCGCCCTTGGTTCGGCTGTACGAGGGGAACTCCTCGGACACGTGTCCGCGAAGTTGCCGCAGTTCCGTGCGCCAGGGCAATGTCACGGACACGTGTCCCGGGGGCGGCCGTAGAGTGGCGGCATGCCGGAGCACGACCGGAAGGACGACGAGTTCGAGGTGGCCGACCCGCGGTCGGGCCGCCGCGAGGCCGAGCGCGACAGCCGCACGGGTCGCTCGGCAGCCGCCGCCCGGATCGCCCAGCAGTCCTCGTGGGTCGACCTGCAGGTGCGGCAGGCGATGGAGCGCGGCGAGTTCGACTACCTGCCCGGCCGGGGCAAGCCGATCGAGGACCTCGGGTCCGAGCACGACCCCGACTGGTGGGTCAAGAAGCTCGTCGAGCGCGAGAACATCGCCCTCCTCCCACCGGCGCTGGCGATCCGCAAGGAGGACGCCGAGCTCGACGGTCGGCTCGACGCGATCAACGTCGAGTCGGAGGTACGCCGCGAGGTGGAGGAGTTCAACGCCCGCGTGCGCAAGGCGATCTACACCCCGCCGGTCGGACCCTCCGGTCCGCCGGTGATCACGCAGCAGCGCGACGTCGACGCCGAGGTCGTCGCGTGGACCGAGCGGCGTACGGCTCGCATCGAGGCACAGCGTGCCGCGCGGGCAGCCGTCCGGCCGGAGGCGCCGAAGCGCCCCTGGTGGCGCCGCCGCTCAGGCGGCTGACCGACCGGTGGCGGTCAGTCCCACTCGAGGCCCCCGCGACGCCACTCGTAGGCGTAGGCGAGCGAGAGGTTGAGGATGAACAGCACGACCGCGACGTAGCCGAACATGCCGAGCTGGTCGAAGTGGACCGCCCACGGCACGAGGAACATGATCTCGACGTCGAAGATGATGAACGTCATCGCGATCGTGTAGTAGCGCACGGGGATGGTGCGGTTGTTGCGTCCGGGGTCGTGGACCGGCTGGATGCCGCACTCGTAGGAGTCGACCTTGACCCGGTTGTAGCGCTTCGGTCCGACGACCGAGCTCATCAGCACCGAGCCCACGGCGAACAGGCCCGCGATCGCGGACAGCACGATCACCGGGGTGTAGAGCTCCATCGTCACTCCTCGTGGCGGGCGGACGTCGTGGGGAGAGTCCTAGCAGGTCGGGGCAAACGATGGCCAACCCTGGCTCGAGAGATCCGTCATATCTGCGCGGCACCGAGCGGCGGTAGTTTGCCGCTCATGCCTCGTACCGCCAAGGACTTCTTCGCCCCGCTCGCTGTCGGCGCACCCCAGCCGCTGCGCGAGATCCCCGCCCGCCCGAGCCGAGCGATCCACTTCTTCGACCCGGGCAACGAGAAGATGGCGGCTAAGGTCCCCGCCATGGTCGGCACCGTCGACGTGCTGCTCGGCAACCTCGAGGACGCGGTCAAGGCGGAGAACAAGGAGAAGTCCCGCCAAGGCCTGCTCGACATCGGGAGGTCGACAGAGTTCGGTCCCACCCAGTTCTGGACCCGGGTCAACTCCCTCGACAGCCCCTGGGGGCTCGACGACCTGACCACCCTCGTCACCGAGGTCGGCGACAAGCTCGACGTGATCATGGTGCCGAAGGTGCAGGGCGCCGAGGACATCCACTACGTCGACCGGCTGCTCGCCCAGCTCGAGGCCAAGGCGGGCCTGACCCGGCCGATCCTCGTCCACGCGATCCTCGAGACCGCACGCGGCGTGGCCAACGTCGAGGAGATCTGCGCGGCCAGCCCGCGGATGCAGGGGCTGTCCCTCGGACCAGCCGACCTCGCCGCGGACCGTCGGATGAAGACCACCCGCGTCGGCGGCGGCCACCCCGGCTACCTCGTGCGGCAGGACCCGCCCCGCAGCGACGCCGGCGAGACGCAGTACGACGCCGACCGCACGACGTACCAGCAGGACCTGTGGCACTACACGATCGCCCGGATGGTCGACGCGTGCGCGATGCACGGGATCTACCCCTACTACGGGCCGTTCGGGGACATCGTGGACACCGTCGCGTGCGAGGACCAGTTCCGCAACGCGTTCCTCCTCGGGTGCGTCGGCGCGTGGAGCCTCCACCCGGCGCAGATCGCGATCGCCCACCGGGTCTTCTCGCCCAGCGTCGAGGACGTCGCGCACGCCCGCCGGGTGATCGCGGCGATGGGCGACGGCACCGGCGCGGTGATGATCGACGGCAAGATGGAGGACGACGCCTCGGTGAAGCAGTGCCAGGTGATGGTCGCCCTGGCCGACGAGCTGGCGGCGATCGACCCCGAGCTGAAGAAGCAGTACGACGCGATCTCGCTGGAGGCCTGAGATGACTGCCCACTCGACGACACCGTTCACCCCGCTGCGCTCGGTGCTCTACATGCCGAGCTCCAACGAGCGCGCGCTCGAGAAGGCCAAGGCCATCGCGTGCGACGCGCTGATCCTCGACCTCGAGGACGCCGTCGCCCCCGACGCCAAGGCCTCGGCCCGCGAGGCGGCCGCCGCCGCTGCGGCCAGCGGTGACTACGGCCGTCGCACGGTCACGATCCGGGTCAACGGCATCGGCAGCGAGTGGCACGCCGCCGACCTCGTCGCCGCGGCCGCCGCCGGCCCCGACGCGGTCGTGGTGCCGAAGGTCAGCACCGCCGACGAGGTCCGCGGTCTGGCGACGGCGCTCGAGTGGGCGGGCGCGCCGGAGCACACGAAGCTCTGGGCGATGATCGAGACACCCGAGGCGATCTTCAACGTGCGCGAGCTCGCGGCCGCCTCGCCGCGGTTGACCGCGCTGGTGCTCGGCACCAACGACCTCGTCAAGGAGCTGTACGCCGAGCACGTCCCCGGTCGCGCGCCGATCCTGCCGAGCCTGCACACCACCCTCCTCGCCGGACGCGCCGCCGGGATCGCGGTGATCGACGGCGTCTACAACGACGTGAAGGACACCGAGGGCTTCCTCGCCGAGTGCACGCAGGGCCGCCAGATGGGCTTCGACGGCAAGACGCTGGTCCACCCCGGCCAGGTCGAGGGCGCCAACACCGCCTTCGCCCCCAGCGAGCAGGCGGTCGACGACGCGAGGGGCCTGATCGCCGCGTTCGAGGACGGCAAGGGCGCCGGGGTGGTGACCTACAACGGCAGGATGATCGAGAACCTCCACGTGGAGTCGGCCCGCCGGACGCTGTCGATCCACGACGCCATCGGCGCCCTGAGCGCTGACTGAAGTATTTCACCCGCAGGGATGTGCTGACTTCCCAAATCGTAGGGGTGACGGGCACAGTGTTCTGGCCGCCCAAGATGTGGGTGGCATAAGGAGGCTAGACAACATGGTTGTCCTCGGACTGATCCTGCTCATCATCGGACTGCTCGTCTCATCGGCGAAGATCCTGGTCACCATCGGCCTGATCCTCATCGTGGTCGGCCTGGTGCTCAACTTCGTCCCGATCGGCGGCTCGAGCCGCCGGGTCTTCTAGCGGCGAAGCGCCTTCTGACGGGCCTCGGACACCTCGGGTGTCCGGGGCCCGCGTGCGTCTCGGGTCACGACCGCGGGCCGAGGATCCGCAGCACACCCTCGAGCACCTGGCCGACCGGGCTGCCGATGTCGGCGCCGAGGTCGCGGTCGGTGACCGCGACGCCGACCTGGTCGGTGATCAGTCCATCGATCCCGCGACGCAGGTAGTCGCGGATCAGGCCGGGGTCGTTGACGGTCCACACCCAGACGGCCTTGCTCGCGTCGCGGCCCTCGCGACCGAGGCGGTCGGAGTAGGACCAGTCCTCCACCACGACGAAGTCCGCCGTCGTCCTCGGGAGCGCGCCGATGTTGAAGGGCACGACGTAGCCCACGTCGATGTCGGGCAGCAGCTCGCCCACCTGCTCGACGAGGTCGCGGTCGAGCGACTGCACGAGCCAGTCGTCGGGGACCTCGAGCGCCTCCAGGTCGGCGACGAACCGCTCGGCGAAGCCGGGGGCCTCGTGCCCGTGCGGCTTCAGCTCGATGAGCAGCCGCACGCCGAGCTGCTTCGCGCGGTCGGCGTACTCCGCGAACGAGGGCAGCGGCGCCTCGTGCCCGCCCTGGCGCAGCGTCGTGCCGACGAGGTCGTCGAAGTCCTCGTCCCAGGCATCGACGTCCTCCCCTGCGAGGCGCGACAGGTTCACGTCGTGCATCACCACGAGCTGCTGGTCCTTCGTCTCCAGCACGTCCAGCTCGACCACGTCGGCACCCGCGGAGGCCGCCGCCTCGAGTGCCGGGACGGTGTTCTCGACCGCCTCCTCGGTGTAGCCGCGGTGCCCGACGACCACGGTGGCAGCAGGATCGCGCGCCGAGCGGATGTCCGAGGCGTGCGCGTAGGTCCCGACGACCAGGAAGCCCGCCGACACGACCACCGCGAGGCCTGCCACGAGGGCGCGGGTGCGGCTGCGCAGCCGTCGCACGGGTACGTCGGGCTCGTCGGCGAGGTCGCGCTCCCAGGCGACCAGCCAGAGGGTCACCCAGGCCGCGGCGATGCCGAGCGCCAGGAAGCGGCCGAGGTCGACGACCGCGAGCGAGAAGCCAGGCCACCAGGCACTCTCGTCGCCACCGACCGTGCTGGCGAGCGCCGTGACCAGGACGGCCAGGCCGGAGATGACCGCAAGCACGGCGACGAGAACGACGACGACCGCCACGAGCGTGACCGCTGGCCGCCACGGCACCCAGCCGGTGGCTCGGAAGCTGTCGCGCATCGCGCCGGGCAGGCCCCGATCGGAGCCGAGGAAGATCGCGAGCGTGAGGATCATCCGCAGCGCGAGGTAGACGATCGCGGCGTTGAGCAACCACCAGGCGATCGCTCCGCCGGTCGTCTTGGTCAGCTCACCGCTGATGAAGGCGGGCACCGCGACGTGGGTGGTGAGACCGCTGGTCACCCCGACGTTGGCCAGCGGGAGGAGGAAGACGGCGTAGACCGCGAACAGCAGGACCGAGCGGACGTCGAGCTTGCGCGCGGCCTGCCGGAAGTCGGCCGCCAGACCACGCACGCTGAGGTTCTCGCCCTGCAGGTGCCGCTGGGCCGCGAGGGTCAGCACGGCCAGCTCGGCGAAGATGAGGACGACCGCCACGGTCGAGAAGACGACGAGCACCAGCAGCGTGAGCGGACTGGTGGCGACCGCTCGCAGCGAGTCGGTGTTGACCGCTCCCGTGTCGACGGTGTCGAGCACGAGGTCGAAGAGGCGACCGAGCGCCGGCAGTCCGAGCCCCACCACGAAGGCGTTCACGAGCGCGACGATCGAGAGGTAGCCGAGCAGGTGCCGACGCAGGACCCGGGTCGCGACCCGGTGCGGAGGCGCGTCGGTCAGCAGTTCCACCGGACCATCATGGCCCACCGCGCACCGACGTGCGATCAGGCGACGTCGCCGCCACCGCGGCGGAAGCGGTCGTTGAGCCAGCCGCTGGCCTGGCCCATCCAGCCGGCGAGGTCGTGCACGAGCCTGCCCAGGGTGTCCTGGGTGCGCTCGAAGGCGTCGGAGTAGCTCGCCGCAGCCTCCTGCGCGGCGTCGCTCACCGAGGCGGTGTCGTCGTCGGCGCGGCGCGGGTAGTCGCCGCCGAGGATGGCCGTGTAGGCGCCGGTGTCGATCCAGCGGCGCAGCTCGGTGGCGCGCACGACCGCGAACGGGTGGGTCTGCTGCTGGAGCAGCGAGAGCTTGATGAGCGACTCGCGCACGTCGCCGCCCTCGTCGTACTCCGCTCCCTGCTGGAGGAACGAGGTGACGTCGAGCTCGTCGAGCGTGCCGCCGCTCGCGAGCTTCATGTGGGTGCGCAGCGCGGCGGTCGGGTCCTGGCTGGCGAGCAGGCCGGCGCGGTCGGCCGACAGCTCGGCCTTGCGCGACCACTCCAGCAGCCCGACGGTCACCATCCGGATGCCGATCGCGCCGCCGGGGATCGCGTTCAGCAGACCGCCGAGCCCGAGCAGGCGCATCAGCAGCGTGCGGTAGACCGCGTGGCCGCTGATCGCGTGGCCGAGCTCGTGGCCGATCACGAAGCGCAGCTCGTCATCGTCGAGGTGGTGCACGAGGCCGGAGGACAGCATGATGATCGGCTTGTCCATGCCGATGGTCAGGGCGTTGAGCCTTGGGTCGGCCTGGACGTACATCTCGGGCAGGACCTCGGTGTCGAGGCTGCGGCCGACCTCCGCCAGCAGCCGGTGCAGCCGCTCGAACTGCCGCTCGTCGACGCGCACCGCCGAGCCGAGCAGGGTCAGCCGCCACGCGCGCTCACGGAACACCCCCGACATCGTCTTCAGCAGCACGTCGAAGCCCTTGAGCTTGCGCAGGGCGACGAGCGCACCCCTGTCGGCGGGGTGCTCCCACGCCCGCGAGCTGATGTCGGTCAGTACGACGCGCGAGCGCGCCGGCTTCTTCTTGTCCCCCGATGCCATGGCCGCATCCTCGCCGATCGGGCCAAGAAAGTCAGCGCTTCGAATGTCTCGGGCACCACGGCCCGCTCGACCATGCCCGTGGACGGGCCGTCAGCCGCGGCGCACCGGAGCCACCGGGATGGTCACGCCTCGCTCGTCGGCGACCTCGATCGCGCGGTCGTAGCCCGCGTCGACGTGGCGGATCACGCCCATGCCCGGGTCGTTGGTCAGCACGCGCTCGATCTTCTCCGCGGCGAGGTCGGTGCCGTCGGCGACGGTGACCTGACCGGCGTGGAGCGAGCGGCCGATGCCGACGCCCCCGCCGTGGTGGAACGAGACCCACGTCGCGCCGGATGCGGTGTTGACCAGGGCGTTGAGGATCGCCCAGTCGGCGATGGCGTCCGAGCCGTCGAGCATCGACTCGGTCTCGCGGTAGGGGGATGCCACCGAGCCGCAGTCGAGGTGGTCACGCCCGATCACGATCGGCGCGGTGAGCTCGCCGCTGGCCACCATCTCGTTGAACCTCGCGCCGGCCTTCGCGCGGTCGCCGTAGCCCAGCCAGCAGATGCGTGCCGGCAGTCCTTGGAACTGCACGCGCTCGGCCGCCATGTCGAGCCACGTGTGGAGCCGGGCGTACTCCGGCTTCTCGTCGGCCGGGAACAGCTCCTTGATCGCGCGGTCGGTCGCGGCGATGTCGGCGGGGTCGCCGGACAGCGCGGCCCACCGGAACGGCCCCTTCCCCTCGCAGAAGAGGGGGCGGATGTAGGCCGGCACGAAGCCGGGGAACTCGAACGCCCGGTCGTAGCCGCCCTTGCGGGCCTCGTCGCGGATCGAGTTGCCGTAGTCGAAGACCTCGGCACCCGCGTCCTGGAACTCCACCATCGCGCGGACGTGGCGGGCCATCGACTCCTGGCTGCGCTTGGTGAACCCGCGCGGGTCGTCGGTGCGCTCGCGCTCCCAGTCGTCGTACGCAGTCCCGGCGGGGAGGTAGAACAGCGGGTCGTGCGCGGAGGTCTGGTCGGTGACGATGTCGACGAGCGGTCCGTCCCCGGCCTCGCCGCGGTCGAGGTGGCGCTCGAGCAGCTCGGGCAGGAGGTCGGCGGCGTTGCCGAGCACGCCGATCGACAGGGCGCGACGCTCGTCTCGGGCCTCGAGGGCGAGGTCGATCGCGTGGTCGAGGTCGCGCGCCTGGACGTCGAGGTAGCGGGTCTCGAGGCGCCGGTCGATGCGGTGCTGGTCGACCTCGATGCAGATCACCACGCCGTCGTTCATGGTCACGGCCAGCGGCTGCGCGCCGCCCATGCCGCCGAGGCCGGCGGTGACGGTGATCGTGCCGGCGAGGGACCCGTTGAACCTCTTGTCCGCGATCGCGGCGAAGGTCTCGAACGTGCCCTGGAGGATGCCCTGGGTGCCGATGTAGATCCACGACCCGGCGGTCATCTGGCCGTACATCGTCAGGCCGAGGTCCTCCAGCCGACGGAACTCCTCCCAGTTGGCCCAGTCGCCGACCAGGTTGGAGTTGGCGATCAGCACGCGCGGCGCCCACTCGTGGGTGCGCATCACGCCGACCGGCTTGCCCGACTGCACGAGCAGCGTCTCGTCGGACTCCAGCTCGCGCAGCGTGCGGACGAGGGCGTCGTAGGCCTCCCAGCTGCGCGCGGCCTTGCCCGTGCCGCCGTAGACGACGAGGTCCGCGGGTGCCTCGGCGTTGTCGGGGTCGAGGTTGTTCATCAGCATCCGCAGCGGCGCCTCGGTCTGCCACGACTTCGCGGTCAGCTCGGTGCCGCGCGCGGCGCGGATGGGGAGGCGGTGGTTGCCGTGAGGAGCGTCCGTGGTCATGCACTCATGAAAGCGCTGCAGCGTCATCGACCGAAAGAGGTCGACCCGAGACACGGTCTGTGATCCGAGACTGGCTCGGCGGCCACGCTCTCGCTGGTCAACGACTCCTGTTACGTGCACGAGCCCACGCCCGCGCGGATCTCATCAGCTCGTCGCGAGTGATGTAGGTGTCGTTCGGTCGCAGGTGTGGACGCACCTGGGTCACGCCGTTGGAGCACAAGGCGTCGTTGTGCCAGTTGTCGTCCATCGTGGGCGACCACCAGCACCTCCAGAGAGGAGCAGCCGCGGGTGCCACTTGGGCTCGCGCACTCTCGGTTCCCGACGATGCCTGCGCCGCGGCTCCGGACCCGGGCGCGGCGAGGATCACGACCAGGATGGTCCCGCACAGGCTTGCTCTCACGAGACGCACCGTAGTGCCGACCGCGAGCCCCGTCTGCAGAACAGCACTACTCATCGGTACGGCGGGGTAATGCCTTGCGGCGTCAGGCCAGCGGGCCGATCACTGACTCGGCGGCGGCGAGCACCGCGCCGGACTGGACCAGGCCGACGGCGGCCTCGATCTCGGGCGAGAGGTGGCGGTCGGGCCCCGGCCCGGCGATGCCGTGGGTGCGCAGGAGCCCGACGACGGCGCCCGTCGCGGGCGACGGCGTCAGCGGGGCGCGGAGGTCGAGCGCGCGGGCCGCGGTGAGCACCTCGACGGCGACGACCCGGGACAGCCCGTCGACGGATCGGCGCAGCTTGCGGGCGGCGTTCCACCCCATCGACACGTGGTCCTCCTGCATCGCGCTGGAGGGGATCGAGTCGACCGACGCAGGGACGGCGAGCCGCTTCAGCTCGGAGACGATCGCGGCCTGGGTGTACTGCGCGATCATGTGGCCGCTGTCGACGCCGGGGTCGTCGGCGAGGAACGGCGGCAGGCCGTGGTTGCGCGACGTGTCGAGGAAGCGGTCCGTGCGACGCTCGCTGATCGAGGCCACGTCGGCGGCGACGATCGCCAGGAAGTCGAGCACGTAGCCCACTGGCGCACCGTGGAAGTTGCCGTTGGACTCCACGTCGTCGCCCAGCACCACCGGGTTGTCGATCGCGCTGGCGAGCTCGCGCCCGGCGACCGTGGCGGCGTGCTCGACGGTGTCGCGGGCCGCACCGTGCACCTGGGGGGAGCAGCGCAGGGAGTAGGCGTCCTGCACCCGGTTGCAGTCGCCGGTGCGGTGCGAGGCGACGATCGCCGACCCCGCCATGAGGGCCGTCAGGTTCGCCGCGGACAGGGCCTGGCCCGGGTGGGGGCGGATCGCCTGCAGCTCGGGCGCGAAGACCCGGTCGGTGCCGAGCTGTCCCTCCACGCTCATCGCGGCGGCGACGTCGGCGGTGCGCAGCAGCATCCGCAGGTCGGTGATCGCCATGACGAGCATGCCCAGCATCCCGTCGGTGCCGTTGATGAGCGCGAGCCCCTCCTTGGCGACCAGCTCCACGGGCTCGAGACCGGCGGCGGCGAGCGCGTCGGCGGCCGGCATCAGCGTGCCCTCGGCGTCGCGGACCTCGCCCTCCCCCATCAGCGCGAGCGCGCAGTGCGACAGCGGCGCGAGGTCGCCCGAGCAGCCGAGCGAGCCGTACTCCCGCACCACGGGCGTGATCCCGTGCGACAGCAGGGCGGCCATGAGCTGCGCGGTCTCCCGGCGTACGCCGGTGTGGCCGGTGGCGAGCGTCGAGAGGCGCAGCAGCATCAGGCCGCGCACCACCTCGCGCTCCACCTCCGGACCCGACCCGGCCGCGTGGGAGCGGACGAGGGAGCGCTGGAGCTGCGCCCGCATCTCGGTGGGGATGTGGCGGGTGGCCAGAGCGCCGAAGCCGGTGCTCACGCCGTAGGTCGGGGTCTCCGCTGCGGCGAGCGTCTCGATGACCGCGCGGGCGCGGTCGACCGCGGCGAGCGCCTCCCCGGTCAGCTCGACTCGCGCATGGTGGCGCGCGACGCGGACGAGGTCCTCGAAGGAGACGGGGCCGACACCGACGTCGACCACCGTGGAGGCCTGGCTGCTCTGCATGCGCTCCATGAAACTCCCGACGACCGGGCACCACCAGAGCCTCCGGCGCAGCAGGGGTCTGGCATACGAGACTCGCGTTCGGTGCGCCGCCACCACTGGACAGGTGGCCGTCTGCTGCGACACTGAGGACATGACCACCACCATCATCGTTGTCGTCGTCGTCGTGCTGGTCGTCCTGGGAGCTGCACTCGTCCTGGGTCAGCGGAAGAAGAGGCAGACCGGCATCGACCGGTCGCAGCAGCTCAGGTCCGAGGCCGCCACGGACGCCGCTGCCGCGGTCCCGCCCGCCCGCGAGCGCGCCGCGGCGACGCAGGCCGAGGCCGAGGAGGCGCGCGCCGAGGCCGACGCCGCCGAGGCGCACGCCGAGCAGGTCGAGGCCGTGGCGCACGAGGCGCGCGTCGAGGCCCAGCAGGCTGAGGCGGCCCACGAGGACCAGGTCCGCGAGGCCGACCGGCTCGACCCGCGCGTGGACCAGAAGGCCGACGACTACGCGCCCCAGCTCCCCGACAACACCGACCAGCAGCCCGCCTCGCCGCCGCCGGCGTCCGAGGTGGCCACCGAGCCGGCCGAGCCGGCCATCCCGGCCGAGCCGACCGACCCCGTGGCTCCGGCCAGCGGCACGGCCCCGCTGCCGCGTCGTACGCCGGGGGCGCAGGACATGCCCGGCAAGCCCATCGAGAAGACCGACGACGGCGGCGGCTGGTTCACCAAGCCCGACACGACGAGGGCACCGGACTCCGACCGCACCTGATGAGCCAGGTCCCCGCCGCCACGCGGGCGCTGCGGGTGCTGCGGTTCCTCGCGACGCAGGCCGACCCGGTCCCGCTCGAGCGGATCGTGCGCGCGTGCGACCTGCCGCGGAGCACGGCGTACCACCTGCTCAACACGATGATCGACGAGGGCTTCGTCGTGCACCTGCCCGACGAGCACCGCTACGGCCTCGGCGTGGCCGCGTTCGAGGTCGGCAGCGGGTTCACCCGGCAGGAGCCGCTCGCCCGGCTGGCGCGTCGTCCGCTCGCCGAGCTCGTCGACCGGACCGGCCACGGCGCGCACCTCGCCGTGCTCCACGGTCGCGACGTGCTCTACGTGATCGAGGAGCGCGCACCCGGCAGGCCGCCGCTCGTCACCGACGTCGGAGTCCGCCTCCCGGCCCACCTGACCGCGTCCGGTCGCGCGATCCTCGCCGCCCTCCCGGCCAGCCAGGTCCGCGCGCTCTATCCCGACCGCTCGGCGTTCGTCGACCGGCACGGCGTCGGCCCGACGTCGCTCAGTGCGCTGCGCACCGTGCTGTCCGAGACCCGGCAGCGAGGCCATGCGACCGAGGACGGCGAGGTCACCCCGGGACTCCAGAGCGTCGCCGCAGCGGTCCTCGACCACAACGCCCACCCCGTCGCGGGGGTGGCGGTCACGTTCCCCACCGGGGAGCGCGTGGCCGGGATCGCCGACGCCGTCTCCGCCACCGCCACGCGGCTGGGCCGGAGGGTCGGCGGAAGGGTTGCCACGTAGCCCCGACGGGGTGAGTCTCGTTGACACCGCAGACGACAGGAGTTGCCGTGGCCCCGAGACCCCGACCCGTCCGACGCGTGCTGGTCTCCCTGCTGACAGCGGGAGGCCTGGTGACCGGCGGCCTCCTCGCGGTCGCGCCGAGCGGCGAGCCGTCGGCCGACCTGATCACGACGTTCGACGCGGAGACCAGAGCCCGCACGCGGGCGCTCGCCGGCTCACCCCCGATCACCGACCCCGGAGCAGCGGCGATCGCCGGCATCGCAGGCACCGCGAGCCTGGACGGGCACGGCCACGTGCACAACGACCCCACCACCAAGAACGCCGTCAGTCGCAGCGGTGAAGCGGCGGCCCACCCCGACCGGACCACGCCGCAGCAGCGCGCAGCCAGCCGGGCCCGGGTCGCCGAGCAGCGCACGCAGCGCGAGCCCCGGCTCACCCGCGTCCCCCTGCGCGAGAGGCGCCGTGCGGTGCCGGAGAGCAGGTACGCCATGGCCGGCGGCTGCTACACCCTCGGCGGGCGACCGATCACGTTCCAGGCGACCGGTCTCGGCAGCTACCTCCTCTACGCCGCCGACGGCACCTTCCTCGCTGCTGGCGGCACCGACGACGCGACCTTCGCCGCCAGCCCGTCGGAACAGGCCGACTGGACAGCTCGCACGGCAGGCAGGGGCAGGTTCACCTTCACCCTCGCCGACGGACGCTCGCTGCGGCGTGCTCCCGCGACAGCGACGGGATTCGGCACCCGCACCGGCCCGGCCGAGTCGCTCGCCCTGCGCCGGGCCGACGGCTGCGCGGCCTTCCCCGAGGTCGAGACCAACGTCAGCGGACGACCTTTCGGCGGGGTCACGTCGTTCCAGGAGGTGCGGGGCTACGTCGACCCGCACGTGCACGGCCAGACCCACGAGTTCCTCGGAGGCCGGGTCATCTGCAGCCCGCCCTTCCACAAGTACGGCGCCGCGGCCGCGCTGGTGGACTGCCCCGACCACCAGCTCGCCGACGGTCGCGGCGCGCTGCTCGAGGACGTGCTGGCCGACAAGACGCCCGGGACGGGCCACGACCCGGTCGGCTGGCCGACGTTCTCCTACTGGCCCAACCCCCACTCGCTCACGCACCAGCAGGTCTACTACAAGTGGCTCGAGCGCTCGTGGCGCGCCGGGCTGCGCATCCACACCAGCCTGCTCACCGAGAACCACGTCCTCTGCGCGATCTACCCGCTCAAGAAGAACTCGTGCGACGACCGCGACGCGGTGCGGCTGCAGGCGAAGGACATGCGCGCGATGCAGGACTACATCGACGCGCAGTACGGCGGCCCCGGCCGCGGCTGGTATCGCATCGTCACCAACCCCTTCGAGGCACGCTCGGTCATCAACCAGGGCAAGCTCGCCGTCGTCATGGGCATGGAGACCTCCGTCCCGCTCGGCTGCAACGTGCAGCTCGGCCGCCCCACCTGCACCGAGGAGCAGATGCTGGCAGAGCTCGCCGAGATGAAGGCGCTCGGCGTCAGCCAGATGGAGCTCACCAACAAGTTCGACAACGCCTTCACCGGGGTGGCCGGCGACGCGGGCAGCACCGGCACGCTGACCAACGCCGCGAACTTCCTCAGCACCGGCTCGTTCCTGCGGATGCGGACCTGCCCGTCGAGCAACCCGCCCGGCGTCGAGGACCGGCTCCAGTCGCCGAACCTCGGCGACCTCGGCACCCTCCCCGGTGGACAGGACACGACACCCGACCAGGACGCCATCTTCGGCGCGATCTGGGAGCTCTTCGGCGACGTCGGCGTCCAGCCGGGCCCGCTCTACCCGGCCGGCCCGCACTGCAACCAGCTCGGTCTGAGCCCCCTCGGCGAGAAGCTGCTCTCGGCCATGATCGACCAGAGGATCCTCTTCGACCCCGACCACATGAGCGTCGCCGGCCGCACCGCGGCACTGGACTACCTGGAGCAGCAGCAGGCCGCGGGCCGCAGCGTCGGCGTCGTCTCCTCCCACTCGTGGTCGACGTCCGACGCCTATCCCCGGATCTACCGGCTCGGCGGCTTCGTCGCCCCCTACGCCGGCGACTCGACCGGCTTCGTCGACAAGTGGCGCCAGCACCTGGGGTGGAGCGACCCACGGTTCTACTTCGGGTTCGGGTTCGGCTCCGACATGAACGGCTTCGGCGCCCAGGGCGACCCGCGCGGCGCCGACGCGGCCAGCCCCGTGACGTACCCGTTCCGCGGGCTCGGCGGCGTCACCGTCGGCCAGCAGCGCAGCGGCGAGCGGGTCTTCGACGTCAACACCGACGGCGTGGCCCACTACGGGCTGTACGCCGACTGGGTCGAGGACGCCGAACACGTGGCCGGCGCCGACGGTCCCGCACTCGCCGCCGACCTGTCGCGCGGCGCGGAGGCCTACCTCCAGACCTGGGAGCGGGCGTGGGGCATCGCGCCCGACTCGTGCCGCAACCCCCGGTTGCGCCGGTCGGTGCGGGCGTTCACGAAGGCGGCGACCCCGGGGATCCGCACGCGCGAGCTGATGCGCCGCGTCGGCCAGCCGTGGCAACGGATAGGTCGGGAGCTCACCTACTGCGCGAAGGCTCCGGGCGAGCAGCGCGTGCTGATCACGGTCGCGATGTCCGGCGTCGGCAAGGTGAGATCCGTCCGACGTGGCTGATGCTCAGCGCCGTCGCCACCAGCGACGACGCGCCGCGGGGGTGTCGGTGATGCTGCGGCCCCAGCGGCCCCGGGCCAGGGTCACCGCCTCGTCGACGAACCGCGCCCGCGCCTGCGCCCAGTCGGCGGTCTCGACGAGTGTGCGCTCCGACCCCCAGTCGCCGACGTACCAGACCCGGTAGGTCGCGTCGTCGCGCCTCTCCAGGCCGATGCGTTCGCTCGACAGCCCATCGGCCGCCGGACGCCCGACGACCTGGAAGTCCGTGCCCTCGCCGAGTCCGCGCGCGAGCAGGTGCTCCGCGACCTCGTCGAGCTCGTCCTGGTCGGCCACCGACCACTCAACCGTGGGTGGCGCGCGACTGGGTCGGCATCGGGTCGGAGCGCACGCCCTCGCGATCGGCGAGCTCGCCGGCTGCGACCGTCGCCTGGAAGACGCCGGGCTCGACCTCGGTCGCGCCGAGCTCGGCGGCGTCCGCTGCCGAGTCGGGCGTGACCACCACGAGGACCTCGTCGCCCGCCTGCTGCAGGACGCGCACCCGGTGGTCGCGCCAGCGCGCCACGAGGGCGATGTCGAAGACCTCGCACGCGGACACCGGCGCCGTGCGGGAGTGGACCATCGGCCGCACCGGCTCGAAGCCCTCGGGCACCTGGTCGTCGCCGACCCACACCAGCTCGACCGACTGCTGGTCGGCGGTGTAGGAGCAGGGCAGGTCGAGGGCGCCGAACCTCGCGCGGGGACCGATCAGGTGCAGTGGCGGGAAGTAGCCCTTCGCGCCCTGCCACCCGCGCGCCGCGCCCAGGTAGCGGGAGAACTCGCGCTCCGTGCCGTCGAGGCCCACCCGGACGTAGCGGGCGCTGACGGGCATCCGCGTCATCGTGAGGATCCACGTCGCCGTGCCGTCGCGGAGGAAGCCGGTGGGGTACGTCGGCCACGGTACGTCTGCGTGCCCGAGCGCGTTGGTCGGGACGCGGAGGTCCATCAGCGGGTGGGTGCCGAAACGCACCACGTCGACGTGGTCGGGGGCCTCGCCGAACGGCCCGTCGGGCCCGTCGAGGCCCAGCGCCCTGACGCGCTCGACCGGGGTCAGTCCGATGTGGTCCTCCGGCCGGTAGACCGGGCCCGTCAGCACGTCGTAGCCCTGCTCGACGATCCGGCGCGACACCTCGGGGACCAGGAGCTTCTCCAGGACGGTCATGCCTCGCGCCTCCTCGGGTGGATGGACGTCACTCTCTCATCGACGTCGGTGAGCTCGGCCAGCGCCGCCGCACCGCGCCACCCGTCGTAGGTGTCGCCTGCCAGGCCCTCGCGCTCCGCGAGCCCACTGTCGTTGGTGAAGAAGCCCGCCTCGTCACCCTCGACCGCGCTGATCGCGATCGTGCCGCCACGCCACGTGGCGAAGGTCTTGACCGACAAGAAGTCGTCGAGCTCGTCCATCTCGTGACGGACGGGTCCTCCGGGGCCTGTCACGGTGACGTAGCCGCGCCCGTGCCCGTGCACGTGGATCTCCTGCCCGCCGAGGACGGCGTAGAGACCGGAGGGCCTGACCCTGGTCACTGGACCGGCATCCACATCTTGGTGCCCATGTAGTCCGTGAGGACGGCCACCAGCTCCTGTCCGCCCGAGCTGTCCATCCGCCAGATCTGGGACCCGTCGGGAAGGTTGGTCGCGACGTCGGTGCGGAACTCCGGGATGCCGCCGGAGGTGTAGCCGTTGCCCGTGAACGGGTTGTCCGGGTCGATCGCCTTCGCGTCCCAGCTCGGGTCTCCTCCGAGGTCGGAGTGCCGCGGCACGCTGACCCCGCTCGGGTCGGTCTGGTCGTAGCGAAGCACGTGGATGTCTGCGTCGTCCGGGCTGAACTTCGTGCCCGTGTAGTCGAGGCCGAGCTTGTCGTGCATCTCGCGCGGCGTGTGCAGCTGGTCGACGTCCTCGTAGCGCGAGGTGAAGCCGAAGGTCTCGTCGGGCTTGAAGTAGGGGTCGGAGGACGACCCGCGGAGGTAGTCGTCGACCGTGCTCTCCGGGATCACGCGCTGCATCGGCGTGCCGGGCTCGATCCGGATCGCGTCACGCGCGTCGACCAGGCGCTGGAGCTCGCCGGGGCTGAGCTCGTCGATCGGCTTGTTGACGAGGTGTCGCAGGTCGTCCGGCAGGTCGTCGAGGCGGCGGAGCCCGGTGAGCTCGTCGAACCGGTCGAGCTTGCCGAGGTCGGCCAGGTGGTCGAGCCGGTTCAGGTCGCCGAGCGCGTCGATGGCGTCGAGACCGCCCTTGGCGCCGCGGGTCGCGAGCGCACCGGTTCCCGCGGTGGCGACGGCGATGATCGCGTCGGGCACCAGGTGCCCGATCGCCCGCGCCGGGTCGTCGGCCCAGGTGTCCCAGTCGAGCAGCGCCTTGCCGAGCTCCTTGCCGAAGCCGATCGGGTCGGTGGTCAGGCCGGTGTAGATGCCCTTGGCCATGTCCCACGCGCTCTCCGCGGAGAGCTCGTACTTCTTCATCAGCTCCTCCGGCGTCAGGTCGCCGGTGGCCAGCTTGTAGGAGTCGATGACCATGTTGACCGGACTGAACGGCACCATCGTGAGCAGGTCCCACACGGCCTCGCCGGCACCCTCGAGGATGCCGCCGACGAACTTCAGCCCCGACTCCAGCCAGTTGGGCTCCTCCGGGGCGTCGGCGCAGCCGGCCTTCACCTCGCCGGCGCAGACCTGGGCGGCGCTCTCGAGGTCGGACCGCGCCGCGGCGAGGTCCGCCAGGGCCTTCTTCTGGATCGGGTCGCCCCAGTCGTTGAACGGCTCGGCCTGGTCGGTCCCGCCGCCGGCCCAGTAGTCGCGCATCTGGCCCATGTAGGAGTCGTACTGCCGGCGGGCGCGCTCCGACTCGCGCTGGCCCTCCTCGTGGTCGGCCTTCGCCTCGGCGGCGCGCTGCTTCGCGGTGTCCAGCGCACCGGCGTACGTCCTCAGTCCGGCGGCAGCGCGCTTGAACCCGTTGCCGGCCTTGGTCCAACGCTCGGGCTCCAGGTCGTGGGCCTCGCGGAACTGGTCAGCGGCCCGGCCGACCCAGCCGGAGACGTCGATCTTCGACAGCGCGTCGCCGGTGTCGAAGAAGAGCTGTCCCTTCTGCTCCATCGTGGTGGCCTTCGCGCGGACGTTGCCCGGGTTGCCCTCGACCTCGAAGTCCGGCACGTCACATCACCTTGACCGCGGTGATCGTGCCCATCAGGGAGGTGAAGGCCTCGCCGCCCGCCTTGTCGGTCTCGAAGTAGTTCATCGCGATCTTGCCGAGGCGTCCCGACATCTCCTCGACGTCCTTGCAGAGGTTGTTCATGCCCTCCTCCCAGCG
This sequence comes from Nocardioides hwasunensis, assembly GCF_014779665.1. Lineage (GTDB taxonomy): Bacteria > Actinomycetota > Actinomycetes > Propionibacteriales > Nocardioidaceae > Nocardioides > Nocardioides hwasunensis. Next base: position 86,737 of record NZ_JACXYY010000008.1, read on the forward strand.
CCCCTGGAACTCGTCGAGCGCGTCCCAGACCACGTCGCTGCCCACGTCGTCACGGCTGGGCACGAGGTCCTCGACGTCCTTGTCCTTGAAGAGCTTCACGGTGTCGTTGAGGCCCTGGGCGGCCTTGCCCATGCTCTCGAGGTCGACTTCGTAGTCGTAGGACGGCATGGCTGTGGGGTTCCCCGCGCGGCGCCCGCTCAAACCGATGGTGACCCGGCAGAAATCACGCGTGTGAACCCCCGCTTCCGGGGGTAGGAGGCCGGCATCAGTGCTCGACCGAAGGGAGCGGCCCGTGGCCGTCGGACTCGTCTATTCCGAGATGCAGGCAGCCGCCCAGGCCGCTGCCGACGCGGTCGACCCGCTCCAGCAGACGCTGCGCGAGCTCGCCGCCACGATCGAGACCGAGGCCGGCAAGGGCTTCAAGGGCCAGGCGGCCGTCGGGTTCGGGCAGGCGATCAACGAGTGGTTCAACGTCGCCGTCACCCTGCGTCCCATCCTCGAGGGCTACTCGCAGAACCTGACGTACCTCGCCCAGGAGCATGCGACCAACGACACCGAGCAGGCCGTCCGCGCCGGGCAGCTCGCCGACCGCCTCGGCGGCGGTCCCCGATGAGCGAGCGCGGCGTCGTCGTCCACCAGGGCGCACTGTCGAGCATGGAGACCGCGCTCGGCGACGCGACCACGAAGATCACCGAGCAGATCGACCGGCTCCTCCAGGAGGCGGAGCGGCTCACCCCGGGCTGGGACGAGACCAGCGAGTCCCACCTCGCCCACCTGGACTACCAGCAGAGGCTCCGCGACGGCGTCAAGAGCCTGACCGACGCGCTCGACCAGGTGCGGACGAAGGCGGCGACCTACCGCGAGGACGCTCGCGAGATCGAGGTCGAGAACGTCGCGATCTCGAACTGATCGCACCCCGTCGCGGGATGGTGACCGCGGCGACCTCGGCCCGGCGATCACCCATCGGGGGGATGTTACCTACGGGTAGGATCCTTCTCACTCGTGGGAGCCCTGCCGTCCGCGCGCATGACGGTCATATGCTCCGGCTCGTACGCCCCGACTGAGGAGCAGCCCTTCATGCAGATCTTCGCGATCGTCGTCTCGTTCGCACTGACCGTCGCCGCCGTCGCCCTGCTGGTGCCGGCCGTACGTCGGATGCTGGGCGTGATCCGGGCCGGCCAGCCCGCTCCCGGCCGCACCGGCAACCCGGCCGGTCGTGCGACCACGATGCTCAAGGAGACCTTCCTCCACACGCGGATGCTCCAGTGGCACTGGGTCGGCATCATGCACTGGTTCGTCTACGCGGCGTTCCTGTTCCTCAGCACCGCCGTGCTGGCGGCGTACTTCCAGCTGTTCTCACCGTCGTTCGCCTGGCCGCTCATCGGCCACTGGTATCCCTACGAGTGGTTCAGCGAGCTCATCGGCCTGCTGAGCACCGTCGGCATCGTCTATCTCATCCTCGTGCGGCAGCGGAACCACCCGCGCACCAAGGGCCGGCGCAGCCGCTTCTACGGCTCCAACTTCTGGCAGGCCTACTTCGTCGAGGCGCTCGCGCTGCTCGAGGGCTCGGCCATCCTCTTCGTCCGGGCCGCCGAGTGGAAGCTCGACGAGGACGCCGGGCGCAGCCACTACCCGGTCGCGTCGTGGATCGGCGACGCGCTCTACACCAACGACGCCTCCACCCTCGAGAACATCATCTACTTCATCGCGGCCTTCAAGATCGCCCTCGCGATGATCTGGCTGATGGTGATCGCCCGCAACATCACCATGGGCATCGCGTGGCACCGCTTCACCGCCTGGTTCAACATCTACTTCAAGCGCGAGGACGACGGCGGCACCGCGCTCGGCGCCATGAAGCCGCTGACCTCGGCCGGCAAGCCGATCACCCTCGACGACATCGACGACCTCGACGAGGAGTCCGTGCTCGGCACCGGCTCGATCGAGGACTTCTCGTGGAAGGGCATCCTCGACTTCACCACCTGCACCGAGTGCGGCCGCTGCCAGTCGCAGTGCCCGGCCTGGAACACCGAGAAGCCCCTCTCGCCCAAGCTGCTCATCACCGCGCTGCGCGACCACGCGTACGCCAAGGCAGACGGCGACGAGGCTCACGCCGAGCGTCAGCTCGTGGGCGTCGGCTCGAAGGGCGAGAGCGCCGGCAGCGGCACCGACGTCCTGGACTACTTCTACAACCCTGCCGACGGCGACTTCGTCATCGACGAGGACGTCCTGTGGAGCTGCACGTCGTGCGGCGCGTGCGTCCAGCAGTGCCCCGTCGACATCGAGCACGTCGACCACATCATGGACATGCGGCGCTACCAGCTGCTGGTGGAGTCCAACTTCCCCGCCGAGCTCAACCAGCTCTTCAAGGGACTGGAGAACAAGGGCAACCCGTGGAACATGTCCGCGTCCGCGCGGATGGACTGGGCCAAGGGCCTCGACTTCGACGTCCCGGTGGTCGGGGAGGACCTGGAGTCGCTGGAGTCGGTCGACTGGCTGTTCTGGGTGGGCTGCGCGGGCGCGTACGAGGACCGCGCGAAGAAGACCACCCGTGCGGTCGCCGAGCTGCTCGACCTCGCCGGGATCTCCTTCGGCGTGCTCGGCAACGGCGAGACCTGCACCGGTGACCCGGCCCGGCGCGCCGGCAACGAGTTCGTCTTCCAGGGCCTGGCCCAGCAGAACGTGGAGACCTTCCAGGAGTACAAGGTCAAGAAGGTCGTCTCGACCTGCGCCCACTGCTTCAACACGCTCAAGAACGAGTACAAGGACTTCGGCATCGAGCTCGAGGTCGTGCACCACACGCAGCTGCTCAACCGCCTCGTGCGCGAGGGCAGGCTGACGCCGGTCAAGGACGGCGCGGGCGCCGCGAAGCGCTCGATCACCTACCACGACCCGTGCTACCTCGGCCGCCACAACCAGGTCTACGAGCCGCCGCGCGAGCTGCTCCAGGTGCTCCCCGGCGCCGAGTTCGTGGAGATGGAGCGCAACTCCGAGCGGTCCTTCTGCTGCGGCGCCGGCGGCGCGCGGATGTGGATGGAGGAGAACCTCGGCGAGCGGATCAACGTCAACCGCACCCGCGAGGCCGTCGGGACCGGCGCCGACCAGATCGCGGTGGGCTGCCCGTTCTGCCGCGTGATGCTCGCCGACGGGCTCACCGCCCAGCAGGCCGCGGGCGAGGCGCGCGAGGAGGTCGAGGTCCTCGACGTCGCCCAGATGCTGCTCGCGTCGGTCAAGGGCGAGCAGGCGACCAAGGCCGCACCGTCCTCCGCGCCCGCCCGGGGTGCCGCCGCACCGGCCACCGCGGCCGCCACGACCGACGTGGCCACCAAGGACGAGCCCGAGACCGGCGACGTCACGATCACCGAGGACACGGTCACCGAGACCGCCGACGCCGGGCCCGCCGCGAAGGCCTCCGGAGGGTCGTCGCTCTTCGACACCCCGGCCGAGTCGGGCGGGTCGCTGTTCGACGCTCCGGCGCCTGCTGCCGCACCCGCTCCCGCACCCGCGGAGGACACGAAGCCCGAACCCGCCTCCGGGGGATCGCTGTTCGACACGCCTGCTCCGGCCCCGGCCACCGCAGCCCCTGAGGACAAGACCACCGAGCCCGCCTCCGGGGGATCGCTCTTCGACGTGCCTGCCGACCAGCCGAAGTCACCGCAGGCCGAGGCACCGCAGCCCGAAGCGCCGTCTGCGAAGCCCGCCGAGAAGCCCGCGACGGACCTCGGTGGCGGTGGGTCGCTCTTCGACATCAGCACGCCCGAGCCCGATGCTCCCGCCGCCCCGAAGCCGGAGGCGGCCCCCGCGGCGAAGGAGGCCACTCCCGACCCGGCCCCCGAGAAGCCCGCGGTCGACCTGGGTGGTGGTGGATCGCTCTTCGACATCGCCGCCCCCGAGCCGGCCCTCGAGGTCGAGTCTCCCAGCGACTCAACCGGGAGTGAGCCCGCCGAGGACGTCGAGTCCCCCAGCGACTCGCCCCGGACCGAGCCCGCCGCACCGGCGCCCGCGACGGACCTCGCCAGCGTCGGGTCGCTCTTCGACATCGCCACGCCGGAGCCCGCGGCGGAGCCGCAGCAGCGTGAGTCTCCCAGCGACTCGACCGCTCAGGAGCCAGCCGAGCAGGCCCCCGAGCAGGCCCCCGAGACGGACGTCGTCGAGGACGAGCCGGCTCCTGCCGCACCCGCGGCCACCGCTACGACGTCGGCGCCGAGCACCGACGTCGACATCGCGGGCGTCGGGTCGCTGTTCGACATCGAGGCGCCCGCCGCGGAGGCGTCCGCCCCGTCGGAGCCGGCGGCCGTCGAGCCCGAGCCCACAACAGAGGTCGAGGCCGAGGCGGCGCCAGCCGGTGCGCCTCCGAGCGGCGCCGACCTGAGCCAGGCGGCGACGTTCTCCGACCGGGCCGAGGCCAGCGGTGACGCCGAGGAGCCGGCCGAGGCGACACCTGAGGAGACGGCCTCCGAGAGCGCGTCACCCGAACCGGCTACCACCTCGGACGGCCCGACCCACACTCCGAAGACCGACGTCGACATCAGCGGCTCCGGGTCGCTGTTCGACCTCTGAGTCGCGCCGCCCCGCCCACCCTCGGCACCGCTGTAACGCCGGGTTAGTTGCTCTACCCACCCCGCTGCATCAGGGGTGGAACAGCCAACAACCCGGCGTTACAGCGCGCGCTGACATCACCCCGGCGCTGCGTGACATCACGAGGGCGTTGACATGACATCATCGTGATGTCAGAGTGGTGCACATGGACATCACCCCGTACGTCGACACCCTGCGCCGTGACCTGGTCGCTGCGGCGGAGGCCGGCAGCGACGAGCTGAAGCAGGCCGCGGAGCGACTGGCCTACGCGCTCGACCCGAGTGCCCGGCTCGCGCTCATGGAGGCCATCTCCCACGCGGCCGCCGAGATCACCGCCGAGCTGCCCGAGGGCAGCGTCGACGTGCGCCTGGTCGGTCGCGAGCTCGACTTCGTCGTCGAGGTCGCCCCGCCGACCGCGGTCCCGGCACCTCCCCCGCCGCCGGCCCCGCCGGCAGCACCCGAGGAGGACGACGGCGACCTGGCCCGGATCACGCTCCGCATCCCCGAGGCCGTCAAGGCCCGTGCCGAGGAGAAGGCGGCAGCCGCCGGCCAGAGCCTCAACACCTGGATGGTCGGCCTCGTGCGCAGCGCCACCAACGAGCACTCGATCAACGTCGACATCGACCTCAGCAGCGTGCCGTTCGTCGGCTACGACCCGTTCGCCGCCAGCCGCAAGCAGAACAACAGCCGTCGGATGAACGGCTGGATCTGACCCGCCGGGCCTGAGCGCCCGACCACCCACCGCCAGCACCATCCCAGCGGAACGGCACCGGCCGGCCCGTCGGACGAACACACCCTCAGGAGACCAGATGAGCACCCACGTGGACCACGCGTTCGCCACCCCGGAACCGATCGACCTCTACGTCGAGAACGGCCGCGGGAGCGTCGTCGTCACCGCCAGCGACACGACCGAGACCACCGTTCGGATCACCGGCCCGCGCGCCGAGGAGTACGACGTACGCCACCTGGTCGACGGGCCCGGCCGGGCGCGCGTCGCGATCCTCGCCCCGCACCGCAACGGCGGGATCTTCGGCAAGGACTCGCGCACCGAGATCGTCGTCGGGGTGCCGGTCGCCAGTGGTCTCGAGGCCAAGGTCGGCAGCAGCGACGTGGCCGCCCACGGTCGCCTCGGCGACACGCGTGTCGACTCCGGCTCGGGCGACGTCTCGCTCGACGTGGTCGACGGCGAGACAGCGGTCAAGTCCGGCTCGGGTGACGTCACCGCCGAGCTGCTCGCGGGCAGCGGCCTGGTCAAGACCGGCTCGGGCGACGTCGTCGTCCGGCGCGCCGACTCGTCCCTTCTCGTCACGACCGGCAGCGGCGACGTACGCATCGAGGCCTCCGGCGACGAGCTGGCCATCAAGACCGGGTCGGGCGACGCCGAGGTCCGTGCGATGGCGGGCGAGGCCGTCTTCACGACCGGCTCCGGCGACCTCGTCATCGGCGACGCGGCAGCGGGTCGCATCACGGCCAAGACCGCGAGCGGCGACGTGCGCATCGGCGTACGTCCCGGGCTGCCCGTGTGGACCGACGTCCGCACCGCCAGCGGCCGGCTCTCCTCCGACCTGCCGAGCACCGGCGAGCCCGCCCCCGGCCAGCCCTACCTCGAGGTCCGTGCCACCACGGCCTCGGGCGACGTCACCCTCCACCAGAACTGACGCGAAGCACACGAGACAAGGAGCACCGCCATGTACGAGTCCCTCACCGCCCTCGAGCTCATCGCCCGTCACCGCATCGCCGAGCGCGTCCGCTACTCCCCGCGCGCGCCGAAGCGCCGCAGCTGAACCAGCACCTCAGGACTTCATGGCGACGCCGCGGCGCCAGTAGCCCATGAAGGCCACCCGGCCGCGGTCGAACCCGAGCTCGTTGACCAGGTGTCGGCGCAAGCCGGTCACCACCTTCGACTCGCCCGCGATCCAGGCGTAGGTGCCGCCGGTGCCCACCGCGTCGCCGGCCACCGCCTCGCCCGAGGAGGAGTGGGACGGCGTCTCCCACAGGTCGGGGTCGACCTCGTCCTCGCCGACCTCCACCTCGGCGCCCGGGATCCCCAGGTGCGCGACCACCGCGTCGTGCAGCTCGCGTCCGAGCTCGGCACCCTCGCGGGCCAGCCACACGACCTCGACGCCGGCCGGACGTCGTACGTCCTGGACGTCCGCCGCGACCGGCACCTCCAAGAAGGCCGTTCCGCGGGCGTCGGCGGGGAGCTGCTCGAGGACGGTGCACACGGCCGGCACCGCCGTCTCGTCGCCCACCAGCAACAGCTCCGCGCCCGGCGCCGGGGCGAACTCGATGCCTCCGTAGACGTGGCCGCGGCGCGGCGCGAGCACCACGAGGCGGTCCCCGATGGCGGCCGTCGACGCCCAGGTCGAGCCTGGGCCGACGAGGTCTCCCTCGAGGTGGAGCACGATGTCGACGACGAGCGTGGTCTGCTCGCCGGTGCCGCGGACGTCGCGGATCGTGTAGGTGCGCATGTGGCCGCGCTGCTCGGTCGGCTGCTCGAGCCACGTGGTGAACCACGACCCGTCGGCTCCCTCGGTGGAGGTGATGCCGCCCGTCACCGGGTCGGGGAAGATCAGCTTGATCCGCTGGTCGTAGCGCGGGCCGTCGACGCCGAAGTCCGCGAGCTCAGGGCTGCCGAGCCCGACGCGGAGGAAGGTCGGGGTCAGGCGCTCGACGGAGACCACCTCGACCTCGGTGAAGATCATCGGCAGGACGTCGGTGGTCACGGTCATTTGCCACTCCTGGGCGAGTTCGGGCGAGCCGGCGTCCCCAGGCCTCCCCCCAGAGGACCCGAGGACGCCGACCCGGGTCAGTCACATTGACTTAGGCAAGCCTAACCATACCGAACAGCCGTGGGCGACTCACGGGTCAGCACCAGGCGTCGACGTCAGATCTGCGTGCGGTGGAACCCCTGGAACGACCGGCTCGGCGTCGGCCCGCGCTGCCCCTGGTAGCGCGAGCCGTACTTCTCCGAGCCGTAGGGGTGCTCGCTCGGCGAGGAGAGCCGGAAGAAGCAGAACTGGCCGATCTTCATGCCCGGGTAGAGCTTGATCGGCAGGGTCGCGACATTGGCGAGCTCGAGGGTCACGTGGCCGGAGAACCCGGGGTCGACGAAGCCGGCCGTCGCGTGCGTCAGCAGGCCGAGCCGACCCAGGGACGACTTCCCCTCGACCCGCGCCGCGATGTCGTCGGGCAGCGACACCACCTCGTACGTCGAGCCGAGCACGAACTCCCCCGGATGCAGGATGAACGGCTCGTCGCCCTCCGGCTCCACCTCACGGGTCAGCTCGGACTGGTCGGCCGCCGGGTCGATGTGCGGGTAGCGGTGGTTCTCGAAGACCCGGAAGAACCGGTCGAGGCGTACGTCGACGCTCGAGGGCTGCATCATCTGCGGGTCCCACGGCTCCAGCGCGATCCGGCCGGCGTCGATCTCAGCGGTGATGTCGCGATCGGAGAGCAGCACGCGGCCGACCCTAGCGGCCTTTCCCCCCGACGGGGTTGCCCGCTGGTTGAGCAGGGCGCCCTGGCGCCCGTGTCGAAACCGAGGACGCCACAATGTCCCGGTGACCTTCCACCGCTACGTCGCCCTGGGCGACTCCTTCACCGAGGGCGTCGGCGACCCCGACCCCTCGCGCCCCAACGGGTTGCGGGGCTGGGCCGACCGCGTCGCCGAGGTCCTCGCCCAGCAGACCGACGACTTCGGCTATGCCAACCTCGCGATCCGCGGCCGCAAGCTCGGCCCCATCGTCGCCGAGCAGCTCGACGCCGCGATCGCGCTCGAGCCGGACCTCATCACCATTCACGGCGGCGGCAACGACGTGCTCCGCCCGCGCGTCGACGTCGATGCCCTCGCACGGACCTACGACGACGCGATCGCGCGCCTCTCGGCGACCGGGGCGCGCGTGGTCATGTTCACCGTCTACGACCCGGGCGGCAGCGGGATCTACGGCCCCGTCCGCGGCCGGATGGCCCTCTTCAACGAGTGGGTCCGCGAGATCGCCGACCGCCACGACGTGACGCTCGTCGACATGTGGCGGATGCGCGAGGTGGAGATCGATGCCGCCATGGACGCCGACCGCATGCACCTCAACGCCTTCGGCCACTCCTACATCGCGCGCGCCGTGCTCGAGGAGCTCGGCGTCGACCACGGCCTCGAGCCCGTGGCCATCGACCCGCTGCCCGTCCTCGGCCGTCGCGACCAGTGGCGCGCCAACGCGCAGTGGACGCGTGAGTTCCTGGTGCCGTGGGTCCACCGCCGTCTCACCGGCCGCTCGTCGGGCGACACCGTCTCCGCCAAGCGCCCCCGTCTCTCCGGTATCTCCTCCGAGGTCTGGTAGCACCATCCGGTATCGTTCGGCCCGCCGTCCCCGGACGGCTCTGCGGATGTAGCTCAGCTGGTAGAGCGCGACCTTCCCAAGGTCGATGTCGCGAGTTCGAATCTCGTCATCCGCTCCACGTGTGACGAACGCGCCGAGCGCGACGCTCTGCCCACCATCGATGTCGCGAGCTCGAATCTCGTCATCCGCTCCACGTGTGACGTACGCGCCGAGCGCGACGCCGGCCAGATAGTCCGCATCAAAGCTCGGGTGCTGGACTCGGTTCCCCCGGAAATCTGATGCGGACTACCGCGAGGCGGGCACGGGTCCACCCCTCCCGCTCGTGACGGTTGGGGCACTTGCGTCTTGTGGGGACAACGAGGACAGTGAGGCGATTGTTGTTTCTCGGATCGAGGTTCCCTCCCCATGCCTGCCCTTCCCCGACTGCCGCGTGCCCTCGCGCACCAGATCTCCGGCGGCGCCACCGAGCGCCCGCTCTGGCGCCACCCGGCCACGATCGCGACCGCCGCGCTCGTCCTGACCCTCGGCGCAGCCCCGCTCCTGCCGAGCGGCGGTGACGACGAGCAGGAGGCGTTCGCGCCGACCGCCGAGAGGTCCGACGCGCCGCTGACGTCCGGGTCCACGATGGCCACCGTCGGCCGCGGCCGGGTGACGCGCGCGATGCACGCGGAGATCGATCGCGTGGTGGCCGAGGGGGTCGCGCTCGACCGCGCCCGGGGACGTACGGCGACGGCGCGCGCGTCCGTGCGGTGCGCGAGGTTCGAGGGCCAGCGCTACTGCCTCGGGTTCGGCTGGACCCAGCAGTCCCGCGGCGCACTCGCGGCGCGCCTCGACGCCAGGCCGACGGCCGGACGGGAGAGCACCGGCGACCTCGACGCCGACGGCCTGCTGGCCCGCGCGAGCGCCCGCACTCCTGCCGAGCGGGCCGACGCCGACCGCGCCGAGCTCACCGCAGCGGCGCAGGCCGTGGGCAAGGTGTGGCTGCTGCGCCACGAGATCCAGGGCGTCGACCTCCCCGCGGGCTTCACCGCCAGGCACCCCGAGCTCGACCTCGGCGTCAGCGAGGTCGACGCGAGAGGCGGCTTCGGCCAGAAGTACCCCCGCAGGTTCTCCATCCTCGAGGAGGAGCGCGCGCTCGCGCAGAACGAGACCTGGTGGTGCGGCCCGGCCGCGATGCAGGCCATCGGATGGAGCTCGCAGAAGACGCGGAAGAACCAGTCCTACTGGGCCCGCCGCCTCGGCACGACGACGGCCGGCACCGCGATCACCGACATGGTGCGCGTGGTCAACAACCAGACGCACTACGCCGACGAGGACCGCGCCGGCCCCTACGTCGTGCTCGACATCAGCGACTTCACGTTCAAGCAGTGGTACCGCCTGATGATGCGCCACATCCACGACTACCGGGCGCCCGTCGTGCTCCACCCGGTACTGCTCAAGCAGTACTACCCCTACCTCGACGACGATGCGAGCGGCCACTTCCAGGTCGGCCGCGGCTTCGACCAGAACCCGAAGGGCAACCCCCAGCTCGGCTACTTCGAGCCGTGGGACCAGTCGAAGTTCGACCCCAGCGAGCCGCGGATCGGCCGCGTCCAGTGGCGCAACGCCTACCGCTCCTACCGCGCCAACCAGGCCCACTTCCAGCACAACGTCGGGGTCTGACATGCAGATACGTACGACGATCGCGCTGGCGCTGCTGGTCACGCTGGCCGCCTGCGGCACCGACGACGCCACGCCCGGACCCGACCGCGGCAGTCCGTCGAGCAGCTCGAGCGACGCGACGAGCGACCCCACGGGCGGAGCATCCGGCGGCCCCCGCGACGACCCGACCGTGGTCGAGCCGGCCGAGGCGCTCCTGACGTGGCAGGACACCGGCGCGGAGGCGGGCGCCCCCCTGGTGAAGGGCCCGGCGTGGGAGGCGAGGTCCGGCGCGGACCGCACGAAGGTCGCGCTGACCGACGGTGATCGGACCGTCACCATCGACGCCGGCAGCGGCCGCACGGTCTCCGAGGTCCTGATGAGCGAGGACTGGGCGGTCGTCGTGCGCCAGGACGAGGCCGAGACGGAGCCCAGCGAGGTCGCGACCGTCGACCTGGCGACCGGCGAGCAGGGCACGGTCGTCACACCACCGGCGGCCAGCGGCGGCTCGTGGGCGCTCACCGGCGGCGACCTCTACTACCCGACCTTCGGCGACGACCGGGCCTACTGCCTGGCCACCTCCGCGCTGGCCGACAGCAACGGCGAGGACGGCTGGTGCGCGCCGGCGAGGTCCGGCTTCTCGGGCCTCACCGCCAGCGAGCTGGGCGTCGGGATCATGACCTTCGACGACGCCCGCCCGGTCGCCTGCCGCACGGTGAACCTCCTCGACGACGCCGGTGTGCCGCAGCCGGTCGACGGACCGACCGACTGCCTCGGGTGGGACGTCGCAGCGGCGTACGACGGCTACGTCTGGTCGGAGGTCGCGAAGCCGCGCCGCCAGGAGGAGGCCCACTTCTACGCCTCCGCCTACGGCGCCTACCTCGACCTCGGGCCCGGCACCACCGGCACCCTGACGCCGTGCGGCGACTCGGTCTTCTTCGTCCGCGACCCCCAGGGGGGCGACGAGCCGGCCCGCCTGATGCGCTGGACGGCCGACCACACCCTGGAGATCGCCTACGAGTCCGCCTCCACCGGCAACGCCTTCCTCGGCGAGCCGGCCTGCGCCGGCGGCGTCGTCACGCTCTCGTCCTTCGGCGACGAGGGTGACGAGCAGGTGTGGGCGCCCGTCGCCTAACGTTCGAGGGGTGAGCTTCACCGGATTCCCCGTCGCTGCGCTCGACTTCTACGACGACCTCGAGATGGACAACACCAAGTCCTTCTGGGAGGCGCACAAGGCCGTCTACCAGGAGTCGGTCGCCGCGCCGATGAAGGCGCTGATGGCCGAGCTCGAGCCGGAGTTCGGCGCCCCGAAGGTCTTCCGCCCCTACCGCGACGTGCGGTTCGCGAAGGACAAGACGCCCTACAAGACCCACCAGGGTGCGTTCGTCGCCGCGGGGCCGGCGACCGGCTGGTACTTCGAGATCGCCCCGCGCGGCACCCGCGTCGGCGCCGGCTTCTACGACGCGGACGGCCGACGGCTCGCCGCGATCCGTGAGGCGATGGCCGACGACAAGACCGGCAAGGCGCTCGACCGACTGCTGAGGCGGCTCGAGAAGGACGGCTTCGAGGTCGGCGGCGACCAGCTCAAGACCTCGCCCCGCGGCTACGACACCGACCATCCGCGCATCCACCTGCTGCGGCACAAGCAGCTCTTCGTCGGCCGCTCCTACGGCTTCGAGGCCGACGCGATCGGCGCCGGTCTCGTCGACCGGGTCCGCGAGGACTGGCGCTCACTCAAGCCCCTGGTGAGCTGGTTGCAGGCCGTCGAGGTCGAGCGGCCGTGATCGTCACCTTCGACCTGTTCAGCGCGCTCACCGACACCCGCAGCGGGGCCGGACGCACGTTCTCCGGCATCGCGGCCGAGCGCGGCTGGAGCCAGTCCGGCACGGAGCTTTACGACGCCTGGGACGACCACAACAAGGCGCTCCAGCGCGACGCGCGAGCGCCGACGACGTTCCGGGACGTCTCTCGCGCCGCCCTCGTCGCGGCGTACGCCGACCTCGGCCTCGACGCCGCGCTCGCGCCGGCCGACCTCGTCCGCCTGCATGAGACGGTCCCCGACTGGCCGCTGTGGCCCGACGTCGAGGCGGGTGTCGCCGCGGTCGAAGCGATCGGACACGTGACGGCGGTCGGGCTGCTCTCCAACGTCGACGACGACCTCGCCCGGCTCACCCGTGCCCACGCCCTCGTCGACCCCGACCTGGTGCTCAGCTCGCAGCGCCTCGGCGCCTTCAAGCCGAGCCCGGAGATCTACACCCGTGCGGTGACGGCCGTCGCGCCGGAGCCGCTCGTGCACGTCGCCGCCTCCGCGCGGGACGTACGCGGTGCGCTCGAGGCCGGCATCACCGCGGTGCGGCTCGCGCGACCCGGGCACGTCGTGGACGCGACAGGTCCGCGGCCCCCGCACGAGGTGCAGGACGCCGCGGACCTGGCCGGCGTGATCGCGCGCCTGTAGGGCCTCAGACGGTCGGCACGACCAGCACGGCCCAGGCGACGACCGGTGCCACGACGACGATCGACATGCCCCACTGCATGAGGCGCTTGAAGACCATCTCGCGCTGGTCGGGTTCGGCGTTGGCGACCACGAGGGCGCCGTTGGTGGAGAACGGGCTGCAGTCGACGACCGAGCTCGAGATCGCCAGCGCGGCGATCAGGCCGATGGCGCTGACCTGGTCGGTGAGCAGGAACGGCACCGCCAGCGGGATGAGCGCGCCGATGATGCCGGTCGTGGAGGCGAAGGCCGAGACCACCGCACCGATCAGGCAGATCAGGACGGCCGCGACGAGCGGGGCGCCGACGTTGGCCACGCCGTCGCCGAGCCAGTCGACGACACCCTGGTTCTGCAGGAGCGTCACGTAGGTCACGATGCCGCCGATGAGGAGCACGGTGCCCCAGCTGATCTTCTCGACCGCACCCTTGGCCGAGGCCGGGAAGGCCAGGGTCAGCGCGACGGCGATGGTGAGGGCGGTGAAGCCCACGTCGAGGTCGAAGCCGAGCGCGCCGACCATCAGCGCCACCAGCCCGACGAGGGTCACGATGCGCTGCGGGTTGAGCTTGCTCGGGTCGTCGGCGTCCGAGGACGCCGCGACGGAGCGCTTCGCCTCGACCGCGGAGTGCGGGGTGCCGCCGCTGCCACCAGAGCGCGTGGCGGCGTACGACGCCTGCTCGGCCTCGGCACCCATGGCCGCGACCTGGACGTCCTCACGTCCGCGGGCGATGAGCGCCCGGCCGCCGAAGGCGACGTAGGTGACGACGGCGATCAGCGTCGCGGCGAGGAACGTCGAGAAGAACAGGAACGTCTGGCTGCCCGGCAGGTCGTTGCTCTCGACGACGCCGTTGGTGATCGAGCCGAAGATGCCGATCGGCGAGAAGCTGCCGGCGGTCGCGCCCTGCACCACCATCATCCCCATCATCACCGGGTGGATCTGATAGCGCACCGCGAAGCCCATCGCGACGGGCGCCACGATCGCGACGGCGGCCGGGCTGACCGCACCGATCGCGGTGACGATCGCGCAGACCAGGAACATCGCCCACGGGACGAGCGCCACGCGCCCGCCCACCGCGCGTACGGAGCCGTGCACGATCCAGTCGACCGTGCCGTTGTTCTTGGCGAGCGCGAACAGGTAGGTCACCCCGACCAGGATCACGAAGAGCCCGCTCGGGAAGCCGGCGAGGACGTCGTCGGTGGTCGCGTCGTAGACCGCGAGCCCGACGATGAACGACGCCACGAGCGCCAACGCGCCCATGTTGACGCCACGCACGGTGGCGACGAGGAAGACGATCACGAGGACCGCGAGGGAGATCAGTTCGTGTGACACAGGGAGTCCTTGCCGGTGGGGGCGTGGGGCCGTGACGACCGCCATGTGACGTGGATCATGCCAGTGGCTAGGCCACCTAGCAACCGGGCCACAGTGCCACTAGGGTGGACCCATGCCCGAGCAGCCCTCGCGGAACCTGCCACCGCTGCGGCGCGAGCGCCTCTACGAGAGCCTCGCTGCGCACATCTCCGACTTCATCGAGGCACAGGGCCTCGTGGGCGGCGACCGGCTCCCGCCCGAGCGCCAGCTTGCGGCCGATCTCGGCGTCAGCCGTGCCACGCTTTCCCGCGCCCTCGCCTCCCTCGAGACCCGCGGCCGGATCGAGGTCCGCCACGGCGTCGGTGCGCTCGTCCGCGACGTCGACGGCGGCACCGACTCGCGCCTCCAGGAGCGCGTCGACACCCAGCCGCAGTCGGAGGTCGCCGTCGCCCGCGAGTCGATGCTCGCCGGTCTGGCGCGTGCTGCCGCCGTGCACCCCAACGCCTCGCTGCGGCTGGCCATGCTCGCCGACGACGGGCGTCCCCGCAGCTTCGAGCACACGTGGCGGTGCGTACGCCGCCTCGCCGACTCGCCGCTCCTCGTCGACCTCGACGACCTGCTCGCCGACAAGGCGCCCCCGCCGGCCGACTCGACCGCCTTGCGTCAGTCGCTCGACGTGCTCGCCGAGGCGGTCATCCGCGGCGACGCGAGCGCGGCCGCGACCGCGTGCGCCGGGATGCTCGCCGGCTGAACCTCAGTCGAACCAGACCTCGCTGGTGGCGACCGCGGTGAGCTGGTCGGTCGCGAGCGGGGGCTGCGGCGCCAGCGGCGGCGAGTCCTTCCCGGTCGCGGCGTTGCAGGAGGTCGCGGACACGACGTAGCCGTGGCGGTAGGCGCTGACGCCCTGGCAGGTGACGCCGTCCGCCAGCGTCGGCCCCCACGTCAGCTGGACCGTGCCATCGGGCAGCGCGGCGCAGGATCCCCCGAGGTGCGCGTTGATCTCCTCGCACCGACCGACCGTCACGAGCTGGTTGAGCTGGAGACTGACCGCGGTCTCCATCCCGTCGTAGGGGAAGTAGGCGATCCTCTCCTCCGAGCCCCCCACCACGGTGTCGGTGGGGCGCGGCGGGGCGGCGAGCCCGGTGCCGAGGATGCCGTCGACCATCCCGGCGATGGCGGCCGGCCCGAAGTCCGCGAGCGCCCGCTCGGTCGCGGCGGGCGGGGGTGCCTCGACCACCGATCCCGCGGTCGACGGCTCCCGCGCGATGTCGGCCTCCCGGACGCTGTCCGGACCGTCCGCCCGGGGCACGACGACCGCCAGGGTGCCGATGACGCCGAACACGGCGGCCGAGGCGACCGTCGTGCCGATCCGGGTGCGGCGCTGGCGCGAGCGGCCGCGGGAGACGCCGCCGCGGACGAGGCGGTCGATGTCGGGGGCGAGGTCGTCGCTGGCGCGACGCAGGAGGTCGGTGACGCCGAGGTCGGGGCTGGGCATGGGGGCTCCTCAGGTTTCCAGCAGGTCGTGGAGGGACGGGCCCAGGACGGCACGGAGGCGGTCGAGCGCGCGGATGGTGCGGTTGCGCACGGCACCGGGGCTGACCCCGAGGGCGTCCGCGGTGTCGGCGACCGACACGTCCTCGAGGAACCGCAGGACCAGTACCGCCCGGTCCATCGGCGCCAGCTCGTCGAGCGCTGCCCGGAGGGCGAGGCGGGTGGCGGCGTCTCCGTCCGACACGGCCGTCTCGAGCAGGTGCTCCGTCGGTCTCTCGTGGGTGCTGCGCCGACGCTGGGCACTGAGGTAGGTGCGTGCCAGCGTCGTGTGGGCGTACGCCACCGGGTGCTCGATCGGCGGCCCCAGGCGGCGGTGCCACCGGACGTAGACCTTGGCCAGGGTCTCCTGGACCAGGTCCTCGGCGCGGTGGGTGTCTCCGCACATCAGCCACGCCGCACGGAAGAGCTGAGGCGTCCGCGCGACGGCGAACTCCTCGAACTCCTCCGTCGAGCGAGGCATGTCCCTCCTTGCTGCTGCGGGTGGGTGGATGGTCTCGGCGTCACCAGTGAGACGCATCCCGGAGGCATCACGTCACGCCCTCGTCCACCAAGGATGGACCCAGCAGTTCCCGAGCACGTCAGCCGACGTTCACACGCGCGTCGCCGGTCGGCGCGAGGCTCGCGCCATGGCCAAGAGACTGTTCCTGCTCCACATCGGCCCCGACCCGGTGGACGTCTCCGAGATGACCGAGGCGCTCGCGCTCGGCCAGGTCTCCGTCCCGGAGGTCGAGGCCGAGGTCGTCGACCACGCGGGCATCGAGATCCGGCGCACGCACAAGGCCGCCGGGCTCAAGCGCAAGCACGTCGAGGGCGCGTGGGCGAAGGTGGTGCGTCGGGCGTGGAAGACCAGGTCGGACTGCTTCGTCACCGTCCCCGGCTTCTTCGAGGCCACGGCGGAGCAGGCCGCGCTCGCCCTCGACGGCCTCGCCGACTTCAAGGTGGCCCTCGTGATGACGAGCGGCTTCGCCGTCGAGCCGCCGGCTGCGTGGACGAGCCTGGTGAAGGAGGGGCGCAGCCACGTGCTGCCCTCGGGCCTCACCGACGTGCAGCTCGCCGCCCAGGTCGCCCGCATCGCCCTGATGGAGGAGGAGGCGCGCCTCGACAGGCGCCTCGCGAAGATCGGCAGGCGCCGCAAGCAGGTGAACCGGCGGCTCGCCGCCTGACCACTGGCCCGGCGGGTGTCCAGGCTGGAGTCACCGGATATCCGGTAACCACCTCGCTTGTCACACCAGATCTGGTATGACAACCGCGAGACTCGGGTGCGAAGCCCGGCTCAGTGGGGCTGCCAGGCGTCCTCGTCCTCGGTGAGAGCGGCGATCCCCTGGGGGAGCTTGCCGTCGGCGAGGTCCTGGATGGTGACCTGCTCGAAGACGCTGCGCAGCGAGTGGCGCGCGGCGATCCACACGTGCTGCAGGACCTGGGCCGAGTCGTCGTACTCCACTGCCTCGGGACGCAGGCCGTAGACCGAGACGAGCGGGCCGTCGACCGCGCGGATGACGTCGGCGACCGTGACCGACTCCGGCTTGCGCGCGAAGCGCCAACCACCGGACTGACCCCGCTGCGACACCACCACGTCGGCGCGGCGCAGGTCGGCGAGGATGGCCTGGAGGAACCCGTGCGGGATCCCCTGGGCCTTGCCGAGCTGCTCGGCGCTGACGGCTGCTCCGTCGGTGCGCACCGCGATCTCGATCAGGGCCCGCAGGGCGTAGTCGGCTTTGGCGGAGACGCGCATAAGACCAGTTTGTCAGATATCTCGGCAGGGACAGTGTTCTTCGGCCCCGGCCTGCACGGCCCGGCCGCGCACGCGCCTGTGACCAGCGACATCGGGGTTCGTGTTGCGTGCGGCCCGATCGCGAGGCATGATTTTGTTACCGGCGGGTAGCCAATGCATCCGTCACCAGATCCCGCACACGGAACAGGTGGAAGCTGTGAGCCACTACAAGACCAACCTCCGCGACATCGAGTTCAACCTCTTCGAGGTGCTCGGCCGCGACGAGGTGCTCGGCACCGGACCCTTCGCCGAGGTCGACGGCGAGACCGCGCGCGAGGTGCTCGCCGAGGTCGACCGACTCGCCCGCGAGGACCTCGCCGCGTCCTACGTCGACAGCGACCGCAACCCGCCGGTCTTCGACCCGACGACGAACACCGCTCCGCTGCCGGAGTCGTTCAAGAAGAGCTACAAGGCCTGGGAGGACGCCGAGTTCTGGCGCCTGCAGATCAACGAGGACCTCGGCGGCACCCCCGCCCCCTCGTCGCTGATCTGGGCCATCGGCGAGATGGTGCTCGGCGCCAACGCACCGATCTGGATGTACGGCGCGGGGCCGGCCTTCGCCGGCGTGGTCCACCGCAACGGCAACGACCGCGACAAGCGCATCGCGCAGCACATCGTCGACCACGGCTGGAACACCTCGATGGTGCTCACCGAGCCCGACGCCGGCTCCGACGTGGGCGCCGGCCGCACGAAGGCCACGCCCAACGACGACGGCTCGTGGAACATCGAGGGCGTCAAGCGCTTCATCACCTCGGCCGAGTCCGACCTCTGCGACAACATCATCCACCTCGTGCTGGCCCGCCCGGTCGGCGTCGAGGGCGCCGGCGGCCCCGGCACCAAGGGCCTGTCTCTCTTCATCGTCCCGAAGATCCACTTCGACCACGAGACCGGCGAGCTGACCGGCGAGCGCAACGGCGTCTACGTCACCAACGTCGAGCACAAGATGGGCATCAAGGTCTCCAACACCTGCGAGCTCACCTTCGGCGACTCGGCCGTCGGCGGCGGCGAGCCCGCCAAGGGCTGGCTGCTCGGCGAGGTCCACGACGGCATCGCGCAGATGTTCCAGGTCATCGAGAACGCCCGCATGATGGTCGGCACCAAGGCGATCGCGACCCTCTCGACCGGCTACCTCAACGCCCTCGAGTTCGCCAAGGAGCGTGTCCAGGGCGCCGACCTGACCCAGGCCGCCGACAAGACCGCACCGCGCGTGAGCATCACCCACCACCCCGACGTCCGCCGCTCGCTGATGACGCAGAAGTCGTTCGCCGAGGCGATGCGCGCGCTCGTGCTCTACACCGCCACCTGGCAGGACCAGGTGATCGTCGCCGAGCACGAGGGCACCGCCGACTCCGAGGAGACGCGCCTCGCCGCAGCGGTCAACGACCTGCTGCTCCCGATCGTCAAGGGCTACGGCTCGGAGCGCTCGTGGGTGCTGCTGGGCACCGAGTCGCTGCAGACCTTCGGCGGCTCGGGCTTCCTCACCGAGTACCCGATCGAGCAGTACGTCCGCGACGCCAAGATCGACACCCTCTACGAGGGCACCACCGCGATCCAGGGCCAGGACTTCTTCTTCCGCAAGATCGTCAAGGACCAGGGCAGGGCGCTGGGCCACCTCGCGAAGGAGATCGAGGGCTTCATCGCCTCCGAGGCCGGCAACGGCCGCCTGAAGAACGAGCGGGCGCTCCTCGCCACGGCGCTCGAGGACGCCAACGCGATCGTCGGTCACATGATCAACGACCTGATGAGCTCGCAGGACGAGCAGCGCAACATCTACAAGGTCGGCCTCAACACCTCACGCCTGCTGATGGTGCTCGGCGACGTGGTCTGCGCCTGGCTGCTGCTGCGCCAGGCCGACGTCGCGCTGGGCAGGCTCGGCGGCGAGGTGTCGGCGAGCGACCAGGCGTTCTACGAGGGCAAGGTGCTCGCCGCGCAGTTCTTCGCGCAGACCAACCTGCCGCGGGTCAGCGCCGAGCGCGCCATCGCCGAGGGCATCACCCTCGACCTGATGGACCTCGACGAGGCGGCCTTCTGAGCGAGTCCCTCGCCCTCGACGCCTGACAGGTGTCACGGCCAGCTCGTGACAACTCCACCCCGAGCCGAGAGGCGTACGACGGCAGGCTGAGGCCATGTCCCGCACCCCAGCCATCCACGCCACCGGCCTGCGCAAGCAGTTCCGGGCCACCGACGGCAGCGAGGTCGTCGCGGTCGACGACGTCGACCTGACCGTCCAGCCCGGCGAGATCGTCGCCTTCCTCGGCCCCAACGGCGCCGGCAAGACCACGACGGTCGACATGCTCCTCGGCCTGACCACACCGAGCGGCGGGACCGTCGAGGTGTACGGCGAGGCCCCGGGCCGCGCGGTGGCCACGGGCCGGGTCAGCGCGGTGATGCAGACCGGTGGCCTGCTCAACGACTTCACGGTCCTCGAGACGGTCCAGGCCATCGCCCACCTGCACGGCCGTCGCGACCGCGTCGACGACGCCATCGAGCGGGCCGGGCTGGCGCCGATCGCCAAGCGGCGGGTGCAGGCCTGCTCGGGCGGGGAGCAGCAGCGCCTCAAGTTCGCCCTGGCCCTGGTCCCGGACCCCGACCTGATCATCCTCGACGAGCCGACGACCGGCATGGACGTCAGCACCCGGCAGTCGTTCTGGGAGACGATGCGCGCCGACGCCGCCGAGGGCCGCACGATCGTCTTCGCCACCCACTACCTCGCCGAGGCCGACGAGTTCGCCGAGCGCACGATCCTGATGAAGTCCGGCCGGATCGTGCAGGACGGCCGCACCGCCGACGTACGCGCGGCGTTCGGCGGTCGCACCGTCTCCTTCCAGCCGCCCGCTGAGTTCGTCCACGCCGACGGCATCGACCCGGACTGGCTGGCGCGCGTCTCCGCAGCGCTGGAGCCGCTCGGGATCTCCGACGTCGAGGTCTCCAGCGCCAGCCTGGAAGCCGCCTTCCTCGCCCTGACCGCCGCTGACACCCATGAGCTCGAAGGAGCCGACCGATGAGCGCCACGACCAGCACCGGGACGACCGACACCGCCCGGGACCGGGCACCCCGCTCCTCCCGGCTCGCGGCCGTGACCGGCTTCGCGCTCCTCGACCTGCGCCGCCGCCTGCGCAGCCGGGTGGAGATGTTCTTCATCGTCGGCCTGCCAGCGTTCTTCTACCTCGTCTTCGGCTTCGGCGACGACGAGCGGGTCGGCAGCGGCAACGTCGCGATGTACGTCATGATCTCGATGGCGGCCTACGGCGCCGTCACCGCGACCACCAGCGTCGCCGGCAGCGCGGTCCTCGAGCGCACCCTCGGCTGGGGTCGCCAGCTGGCCCTGACCCCGATGCGCCCGCTGACCTTCGTCGCGGTCAAGACCGTCATCGCGATGGCCATCGCCGCCGTCCCGATCGCGCTGATCTTCGTGATCGGCGCCTTCACCGGCGCGCGGGGCGAGACGTCGGACTGGATCCTCGCCGCCCTGATCGTCTGGCTCGGCTCGTCGCTCTTCGCGATCTACGGGCTCGCGGTGATCCTGGTGTTCCGCAGCGAGAACGCCGTCGGCATCGCCTCCGGCCTCATCGTGATCATGGCCTTCCTCGGCAACGTCTTCACCCCGATGTCCGGGCTGATCCTCGACATCGGGCGCCTCACCCCGCTCTACGGCTACGCCGCGCTCGCTCGCTACCCGCTCACCGACGGGTGGACCGCGTCGGGCTCCCACGACCCCCTGTGGCTGCCCCTCGCTAACGTGGCGGCGTGGGCGGTGATCTTCACGGTGCTGGCGGTGTGGGGGATGCGCCGCGGCCAGGAGCGGGTGTGACCGCACCGACGGCGCTCGCCGCCCAGTCCAGCGACAGCGGACCGTGGGCCCGCTGGGGCTGGGCCATGGCGGCGATCTGGCTGGGGTTCCTGGCCTTCCCCGTGATCTCGGTCTGGCAGTCCGACACCGGGTGGGCCGGCAAGGCCGTCACCCTGGCCGCGATCGCGGCCTTCGCGGTCCTCTACGTCGTGGGCTTCAGCATCTGGGAGCGCCACGCCATGCGCGTGTTCGTCGCCCTCGTGCTGCTGATGGCGACGACGGTCCCCGTCCTCGGCATCGACGCGGTCGGGATGACCCCCTACTTGGGGGCCTACTCCGCGCTGCAGGTGCCCGCCCCCGCCTGGCGGTGGACCACACCCCTCACCGCGCTCGTCCCGCTGTTCTCGCTGCTGGGCGACGAGTTCCCCGCGTTCTTCTTCGTCCTGGTCTGGCCGATCATCGGCGGGTGCGTGATCGTCCGGGTGCTCACCGAGGCCGAGATGCGCGCCGGCGAGACCCGCGGCTCGCTCGCCATCGTGGCCGAGCGCGAGCGCGTGGCCCGCGACGTGCACGACGTGCTGGGCCACTCGCTCACCGCCCTGTCGATCAAGGCCGAGCTCGCCGCCCGCCTCATCGACGTCGACCCCCAGCGCGCCAGGGCCGAGCTGGAGTCGATCCAGGCCACCGCCCGGTCCGCCCTGGCGGAGGTGCGCGCCACGGTCGGCGGACTGCGCGCCGCCAACCTCGAGGCCGAGCTCGCCGCCGCACCTCGCGTCCTGGCGGACGCCGGCGTGCGCACGAAGGTGGCCGGCGAGATCGCCGACACCGACCCACGGCACCGCACGCTGATGGCCTGGGTGCTGCGCGAGTCGGTCACCAACGTCGTACGCCACGCGCAGGCGCGCTCGGTCGTGATCGAGCTGGGTCCCCACGGCATCGCCGTGTCCGACGACGGCGCCGGCTGCGACGGCACCGAGGGCAACGGGCTGCGCGGCATGCGCGAGCGCGTGTCGGGCGCCGGCGGCACCCTCACCATCTCCCCTGCCGAACCCGGCACCCGCGTGGAAGTAGGACTCCCGTGATCAAGCTGCTGCTCGCCGACGACCAGGCGCTCGTCCGCGGCGCGCTCGCCGCGCTGCTCGACCTCGAGTCGGACCTGGAGGTCGTCGCGCAGGTCGGTCGCGGCGACGACGTGGTCGAGGCCGCCCGCAGCTCCGAGGCCGAGGTGTGCCTCCTCGACATCGAGATGCCGGGGCTCAACGGCATCGACGCGGCCGCTGCCGTACGACGCGAGCTGCCCGGCGTACGGTCGCTGATCGTCACCACCTTCGGCCGGCCGGGATACGTCCGGCGCGCGATCGAGGCCGGCGCATCGGGCTTCGTCGTCAAGGACACCCCCGCCAAGCAGCTCGCGGACGCCGTCCGTCGGGTGCACGGCGGCCTCCGGGTCATCGACCCGGACCTCGCCGCGGAGTCGCTGATCGACGGCCCGAGCCCGCTCACCGCGCGCGAGCGCGAGCTGCTGACGTACGCCCTGGACGGGGCACCGGTTGCCACGATCGCCGCGCGCGTGCACCTCTCCGAGGGCACGGTCCGCAACCACCTCTCCGCCGCGATCGGCAAGACCGGCGCGACGACCCGCTCCGAGGCCGCGCGGATCGCGCAGGACCGCGGCTGGCTCTAGCCCGAGGGTCGGAACGCGTCGAGGGCCGGACCCCAGCGGGACGCTCGACCGCAGGAGGGTTCCGCGACAGCCCACAAGGCCGAACGGCAAAGATCGTGGAGCCTCCGTGCCACCTGATGACTCGGCCGCTCCACCATCCCCTCGGGCACGAGCCCTAGGCTCGGGCCATGACCGATCTGGAACGTCTCGGGTCCTACGTCGCCATCTGGTGGGAGGCGGTCGACACCTTCACGCACCTGCTCGAGAAGGTCGGCGACGACCAGTGGCACGTGCAGACCGACCTGCCGGGGTGGGACGTCCACGCGATCGCGGCCCACACCGCGCACCTCGAGGCGCTGCAAGCCGGGCGCCCGCACGACGAGGTCGAGGTCGGCGAGCCCCCGCACGCCGTCGGATCGATGGGGATCTTCACCGAGCAGGGGGTCGTCGCGCGACGCCACGAGCCGGCCGACACCCTGATCACCGAGATCCGCGAGTCGACCACCGCGCGTCACACGCAGCTGCTCGCCGACCCGCCGACCGACGCCTCCGCTCCCGCGCCCGGCCCGTTCGGCGCCATCGGTTGGACCACCGGGCTCCTGCTGCGCAACCGACCGCTCGACGTCTGGATGCACGAGCAGGACATCCGCCGCGCGCTGGGCATGCCCGGCAACCTCGACAGCGCGCCGGCCCGCCACAGCACCGACTACCTCCTCGAGAGCCTCCCGTTCGTGGTGGCCAAGAGGGCGCAGGCGCCGGTGGGCAGCGTCGTACGCCTCGAGGTGGCCGGCCACGAGCCGGTGACCGCCGTGGTCGGCGAGGACGGGCGCGGTCGACCCGGTGGTGCGGACGACGGCGAGCCGAGCGTCACGCTGGCGATGGACCGCGAGACCTTCGTCGTGCTCGCCGGCGGTCGTCGACCCGCCGAGCCCGGCGGCGTCGGCATCTCAGGAGACACCGACCTCGGCGAGCGGGTCGTCTCGTCGATGGGCGTCACGCCGTGAGCGGCGATGCCTGGACGACCGGCGACATCCCCGACCTGAGTGGGCGCACCGCCCTCGTGACGGGACCGACCGAGGGCGGCCTGGGCTACTTCACCGCACTGGAGCTCGCCCGCCACGGGGCGAGGGTCGCGCTCGCGGGACGTACGACGGCCAAGCTCGACGCCGCTGCCGAGGCGATCGCCGCGCAGGTGCCCGGTGCCGCACTGGACACCCTGGTCGTCGACCTCGCCGACCTGACGTCGGTCCGGAGCGCGGCCGCGGAAGCGGCCGACCTCGGCCCGATCCACCTGCTCGTCAACAACGCCGGCGTGATGGCGACCCCCTACCGACGCACGGTCGACGGGCTGGAGTCACAGCTGGCGACCAACCACTTCGGCCCGTTCCTGCTCACCGGTCTTCTTCTCGACCAGCTCGTCGCGTCGGGCGGCGGGCGCGTCGTGACCCTGTCGTCGCAGATGCATCGCGCTGCGAGGTCGGCACCGCTCGGCGACCCACACGTGCGCCGGCACTACCGCCGGTGGCGCGTCTACGGCCAGACCAAGCTGGCCAACCTGCTCTTCACCTTCGAGCTCGACCGGCGCCTGCGGCGCGCCGGGCTTCCCGTCGCGGCGCTCGCCGCCCACCCGGGCTTCGCGGGCACGCACCTGGTCACGAACGGCCAGCTGTCGGCGCCCGAGGGCCGGCGCGCCTCCATCCTGGACGCGGTGGTCAAGATGGTCTCGCAGCCGGCCCACGCGGGCGCCTGGCCGACCCTGATGGCCGCCACCGCCGACCTCCCGGGAGGGACGTACGTCGGTCCCGGCGGACTGGGCGAGAACAGCGGCCTCCCACGGATCGTCGGCTGCTCGGCGCTGGCCGCCGACGAGACGGCCCAGCGCGACCTGTGGGAGCTCAGCGAGCAGACGGTCGGGCTCGGCTGGCCCTAGGAGCGGTCGCGGACCCGCACGAGCCCAGCCATCGTGCCGAGCCAGGCCGAGCCGTCGGAGGCGAGGGTGATCGTGGAGCCGTCGCTCCCGGCGAGCAGGCCCGTGCCGGTGCGCGCGCCCCACATCATGCGTCCGCTCTGGGCGTCGAGGGCGGTCAGGTACCACGCGCTGACTCCCGTCAGCGAGGGCCGCTTGGTCCAGGCGTAGAGCAGGCCGTTGGGCCAGCTGGCCGTCGCCCCGGAGCTCGGTGAGACCGCGTCACTGGTCCAGCTCACCACGCAGCCGCCGTCGACCAGGTCGACGCGGGCGATGCCGGGGTTGCTGGTGAATCCCAGGAGGGTGCTGCGCGGGGTGGAGTAGCCGTGGTTGTTGACGACCGCGACGCCGGAGCCGAGTGGGGCGAGGTCGCTCGTAGTTGCGCCGTCGCCCTTCTCGAAGACGGACTGACGACACAGCCGCTCGCCGGTGTCGCGGGCGACGAAGACGACCCCGAGCTCGTCCTTCGCCTCGTCGGTGATCGCGACGACCCCACCGTCGAGCAGCACCGGCGCCGACCCGCTGCTGTCGTTGTCGGTGCGCCACAGCGTCTGCGGCACCCCGTCCTCGCCGGCACCCAGCCTGTGCAGCGCCTCGTCGGTGACGACGTAGACCCCGCCCTCGTCGACGGCCAGTCCTCGGCGTACGTCCTCACCGAGGTCGATCACCTCGACGGTCCCGGTCGCAGGCGTGATCGTGCCGACCAGTCCGTCGCGCGAGGCCCACCACACGCGGCCGGCCCAGTCGGGTCCGAGGCCCACGACGCAGTCGCCGTAGGGGATCCAGGGCTTGAGGTCCCAGCTCGACTCGGTCGCGAGGTCGACGTCTCCCTTGCCCTCGTCCGCGGCCGGCGTGGTGGGGATGACGAGCACCTGACGGTCGGCGGTCGCGACGACGGCACGGTCGCTCGCGTCGAGGTAGAACGGGTTCGGGCAGGGGCGCTTCTCGACCTCCGGCAGGTCGCGGCTCACGGTCGGGACCATCGACTCGGAGTCCACCAGGCGCAGGCTCGGGCCCGAGCGGTCGGTGCAGAGCGCGACCAGCACGTCGGTGGAGGTCTGCTCCAGGCGGCTGCACCGCTGCAGGCCGAGCCAGGCCGTGTCCACCTCGGGCTGCAGGCCCAGTGGCCCGGGTCGAGCACTCGAGCCGGTGGCAGCGAGCTGGGGGTTCGGAGGTGGCTCGGTGGTGACCGGACGCGCGGTCGCCGGCCGACCGACGTACGACGGTGCGGCCCACACCCCGGGCGCCGGAGGGATCGGGAGCCAGCCGTCGGGGACGACGAGGACACCCACGACGAGAGCAGCCAGGATCCCGGTCACCCAGGTCGCGATGCGACGGTCGAACCAGATGCGGTCCTGCACCCACCACCGGACCCGCGGCACGCACAGGAGACCGACGGCGACGACGAGGACCGCGGGGCCCCACGCGATCCAGACGAGCAGGAACGCGACGACCAGCCAGAGCACCGGGAGAGGGTAGGCGAGTCGACGCCGCCGGTCGGGGAGGCGCCACGGTGGCAGCCCCGGCGAGGGGCGCCGAGGAGGATCAGTCGGTCGACGCGCGAGGTCGCGGTGCGGTCACGGTGAGCTCGGCGAAGAACCCTTTGCCCTCGCCGCCGCGCAGGTAGACCCGGGAGCGTCGCGGGACGGGCACCAGTGCCGCCGGTGCCTCGTGGATCGGGATCACGTCGGCGTCAGGCTGCGCTCGGACGAACAACGATCCGGTGAACTGGTCGAGTGACTGGATGCGCCCCGTGAGATCCAGGACTTCGTGATCGTGCTCGCGCTTCATCGGCGCATCCTCGCTTCCCCAGCCATTTCGGTCCCCCACGGACCGACAGCGACAAGGCTAGGAGCCGGCCGCACCGGTTTCCTTTACTCGGACAAGCCTGCGGGAAGTCTTCGAGAGAGGGTCCGAGGACTTGAAGATCGGGCTGCCAGCGACCTCTCAGGCGCTCGGCGGACGCACCGAGGACCCGGCCTCCGCCGAGGCCCGCGGGCGCGGCAGCGACGCCGTCGCCTCACCGACCCGGGTGTCGTACGCCGACTCCCCCACGGAGCCGATGCGGATCACCGGGCCACCTCCACCATCATCATCACGCTGCACATCATGTCCCACCCCAGGTTCGTGCTGTCGTGAGACAGGATGCCGAAGAACCCGTTCTGATACATCCGTACATCTACGGTGGTCTGGACCAGTGGATTCCCTCGCGCCTCCGACGCGGTGCGAGGGATTCCGCGAGCGGAGCGAGCAGAGGCGCTGGTCAGCGCAGATCTGCCGAGCTCAGGCGGCCTTGCCCAGCGCGCGCGACTCGCTCTCCAGCTTGCGGCCGAGGAGGCGTCGGGTGCGGCGGTCGCCGGTGGCCATCTTGTAGAGGATCGCGAGCTGCTGGGGCGCGTTCTTCTTGTTCGTCGTCGCCATCCAGCCGTTGGGCAGGGAGAGCCGGATGACCTTGTGCCAGGCCGACGCGACCTGCTGCGGCATCGGGCGCGCGCAGTAGGTCAGATCGTACTTCTCGAAGAGCGCCTGCACCTTGGGCGCGATCTCCGCGTAGCGGTTTGACGGCAGGTCCGGGAAGAGGTGGTGCTCGATCTGGTGCGACAGGTTGCCGGTCATCAGGTGCAGGGCCTTGGAGCCGGAGATGTTGGCGCTGCCGAGCATCTGGCGGACGTACCACTCGCCCTTGGTCTCGCCGTCGATCGAGCGCTTCTCGAAGGTCTCGACACCCTCGGGGAAGTGGCCGCAGAGGATGACGGAGTTGGACCAGAGGTTGCGCACGACGTTGGCGGTGAAGTTGGCCGCGAGGGTCGGCAGGAAGGAGCCGGTCGGGATCGACAGCGCCGGGTGCACGACGTAGTCCTTGGTCGCCTGCTTGCGGATCTTGTTGAGGACCTGCTTGGCGCGGCGGCGGAAGTCGGGGTCCTTGGTCTGCTTCTTGGCGATCACCGAGCCGAGCTCGAGGTCGTAGGCGGCGATGCCGTACTCGAAGAACACCGCGTTGATGAAGCAGAACACCGGCTGGGCCAGCGAGGACGGCGTCCAGGGCTGGTCCTCGTCGACGCGCATGATGCCGTAGCCGAGGTCGTTGTCCTTGCCGATGACGTTGGTGTAGGTGTGGTGGAGCTCGTTGTGGCTGTGCTTCCACTGCTCGGCGGGCGAGGCCATGTCCCACTCCCACGTGCTGGAGTGGATCTTCGGGTCGCGCATCCAGTCCCACTGGCCGTGGAGGATGTTGTGGCCGATCTCCATGTTGTCGAGGATCTTGGAGACGCTCAGGCCCAGGGTGCCGAGCACCCATGCCGGCGGGAACGCACTGAAGAGCAGCACGGCGCGCGAGCCGAGCTCGAGCTTGCGCTGGGTGTCGATCACCTTGCGGATGTACGCCGCGTCGCTGGCACCGCGTGAGTCGAGGACGTCCTGCCGGATGGCGTCGAGCTCGTGGCCGAGCTGCTCGATGTCGGCGTCGGTGAGGTGGGCGATCGGGTTCGCCTGGCCGAGGACGGCCTTCTTCTGGACTGTGGTCATCGGGGGATCTCCTTCAGTCGGTGCCGCTGGTTGAGCAGCGAGGCACGAGCGTGTCGAGACCGAGGTGTCGGTCAGTGGTCGATGTGGCAGGGGCCGGCGGCGGCGTTGATGCAGGTCTGCACCTTGATGGCGCCGCTCTCACCGGGGACGGCCGTGGTGATGGCGCCGTTGCGGAGGTCGCGCACGCTGCCCTCGCGCAGCGGCAGGACGCAGCCCATGCAGATGCCCATCCGGCAGCCGCTCGGCATGAGCATCCCGGCGGACTCGGCGGCGTCGAGGATCGGCGTGGCACCGTCGAGCTCGAGGGTGGTGCCGGAGGCGAAGGACACGGTGCCGCCGTCCCCCGGCTCGACGCGGGCGGTGCGGAACTGCTCGGTGGTGAGGCTGAGGCCGTGGACGTCGTGGTGCGCCGCGAGGGCGTCGAGCAGGCCGGCCGGACCGCAGGCGAGGGTCGCCCGCTCGGCGAGGTCGGGGACGAGGTCGGCGAGGTGGTCGACGTCGAGGACGCCGTGCTCGTCGTCGTACCTCGCGACGAGGCGGATGGCGCCGGCGGCGTCGAGCGCCTCGAGGTCGCGGATGAAGATCGAGTGCGGGTGGCTGGGCGCGACGTGCACGACGACGATGTCGTGCATCGCGCTGCGCGGCAGCCGGAGCACCCCCTCGTCGGTGCTGGGGAAGAGGTTGCGCAGCATGCCGATGACCGGGGTGATGCCGGAGCCGGCGGTGACCATGAGGAACTTGCCCCCGGCGGGCGGGAGGACGAACTCACCGGCCGCCTGCTCGAGGTGGACCACCGTGCCCGGACGTGCCTCGTGGACGAGATGGTTGCTGACGAGCCCCTCGGGCACGGCCTTGACGGTGATGGAGATGCGGCCGTCGCGCCGCGGGCCGTGGGTCAGCGAGTACGCGCGCCACTGGCGTACGCCGTCGACGTCGATGCCGATGCGGAGGTACTGACCCGGGACGTGCCCGGCCCAGTCGGCGCCGGGACGGATCACGATGGTGGCCGCGTCGGCGGTCTCGGGGTGGATCGACTCGATGCGACCACGCAGGTCGGCGCCCGAGCGGAGCGGCGCGAAGAGGTCGAGGAAGTCGGCCGGCAGGTAGGGCGTCGTCGCAGCCTCGGCGACCCGGACCAGGTGGTCCCCCAGTCGTCGGCTGCGCGGCGTGCCGCCCACCTGCGGCTCGAGAGTCGTGCTCATGACATCCAATGTGGCGGAGTCGGGCCCGGAGTTCCTGCCGCTCGGACGTGAATCGGGGCTAGGATCTTGTTCACTGCGAACAATCTTCTCGTCAGGAGTCGCGATGACCACCCCGCCGGTGCGACCCACCACACAAATACAGACGGTCGTCGACCTCGATCCTCGTGTGGCCAGGGCGCTCCGCTCGGAGCTGGCCGAGGTCGCCGACCGAGCGGTCCTCACCATCATCGACGAGGTCCCCAGCTACGCCGGCGCGCTGAGCGGGCGGATGGGCGAGGTCATCCGCAACGCCGTCCAGCTGGCGCTCGGCGGATTCCTCACCCTGGCCACCCGCCCGGACAGCAGCGCCCCCAAGGCGCCGGCGATCGAGGGCGCCTACCAGCTCGGTCGTGGCGAGGCCCGCAGCGGCCGCACGGTCGAGGCGCTGCTGGCGGCCTACCGCGTCGGGGCGCGTGTCGCGTGGCGCGACATGGGCGACGCGGCGGTCGGGGCCGGCATCGAGCCCGGGCAGCTGGCTCGCTTCGCCGAGCTGGTCTTCGCCTACATCGACGAGCTGTCCGCGGCCTCGGTCGCCGGGCACACCGACGAGCTCGAGAGCAGCGGACGGGTGCGGCAGCGCAACCTCGACCGGCTCGCGCGCGCCCTGCTGAGCGGGGCGCCGGCCGACGCGGTCAACGCCGCCGCCGAGCGCGCCGACTGGGAGCCGCGCGACGCGCTGACCGCGGTCGTGCTCCCCGAGTCGCAGGTCTCGCACGCCCTCACCGCCCTGGACCCGCGCACGCTGCAGCCGACCGACGAGGTGCCGGGCCTGCCCGAGGGCCATGCCTCGCTGCTCGTGCCGACGGCCGCGTCGGCCACCGCCCGGCGCACGATGCTGCGGGCCCTGCGCGGCACGGACGCCGTCGTCGGGCCGACCGTCCCCTGGCTCGAGGCAGCCGGCTCGCACCGTCGTACGCTCCGGTGCGTCGCGCTCGGTCTCGAGGGCCTGGTCGACTCCGACGAGCACCTGGCCGCACTGGTGCTCGGCGCCGACGCCGAGGCCCGCGCCGACCTCCGGGCCCGGGTGCTGGCCCCCCTCGCCGACCTGCGGCCCTCGACCGCGGAGAAGCTCACCGACACGCTGCGCAGCTGGCTGCTCCACCACGGCCGGCGCGACGCCGTCGCCGAGGAGCTCTTCGTGCACGCGCAGACCGTGCGCTACCGCGTGGGCCAGCTCCGCGAGATCTACGGCGACCGGCTCGAGGACCCGGCCTTCGTGCTCGACGCGACGCTCGCGCTGGCGTAGGGCCGCGCGGTCGGCGCCGCTGTAACGCCGGGTTGGTGCACCTACCCACCCCGTTGCAGCAGGGTGGGTACAGCTGCTAACCCGGCGTTACAGCGGTTCCGCGCTCGTACGCCGCCTCGCCGGCGACCCAGGTCGCCACGACCTGCTCGGCGAAGGCCTGCAGCCGCCGGGCGTGCTCGCGGTCGGAGGGACCGTCGAGGGGGTCGGCGTCGAGGAGCACCAGGTCGGCGGGGTGACCGACGGCCACCGTGCCCCGGCCGTCGGTCGAGGCGGCGAGCGCCTCGCGAGCGGACAGCGCCTGCTCGGGGTGCCACGGCTCGCGGTCGTCGCCGGAGCGGTGGACCGCCGCCGCGATGGCCAGCCAGGGGTCGAGCGGCGAGACCGGGGCGTCGGAGCCGAGCACCACGTCCACGCCCTCGTCGAGCATCCAGCGCAGCGGGAAGCAGCGTTCGGCGCGACCCGGCCAGAGGCGCTCGGTGACGTCGCGGTCGTCGAGGAGGTGCGCGGGCTGCACGCTCGCCCGCACGCCGAGCCCGGCCATCCGGCGCACGTCGTCGCGGGTGGTGAGCTGCACGTGCTCGATGCCGCCGCGTGCGCCGGTGTCCTCGAAGGCGGCCAGCGCCTCGGTCACCGCTCGGTCGCCGATGGCGTGCACGGCCACGTCGAGCCCGCCGGCCGCGGCGCGGGCGAGGAGCGCGCGCAGCTCCTCCGGCGTCTGGTTGGGCTGGCCCTCCTCGAGGCCGGGCACGGCCTTCTGGGCGTAGGGCTCGCAGCACCAGGCGGTGCGGGTGTTGAGCGATCCGTCGCTGATGATCTTGAGCGGTCCCATCGTCAGGCTCCCCGCGTTCGGCAGAGAGCCGTCGAGCGGGTCGCCGGAGCGCAGCCCCCGGGAGAGCACGTCGTCGAGGCCGTCGGCGTAGCAGGCGTGGCGGATCTTGAGGAGGTTCGCGCCGTCGGCCCAGCGCGCCGCCCAGTCCGCGACGCCGCCACTGAACTCGAGGTCCACGAGCCCGACGACACCCTGGGCGGCGGCGGCCTCCATCGAGCGGCGGTAGGCCTCCGGGCCGGTGCCGTCGGAGCCGAGCACGGAGGTCAGTCGGCCGTAGGCCATGAACCACTCGCCCTCGCTCACCACGCTCTCGCGCGTCGACAGCGCGAGCATGTGCAGTGCGATCGTGTTGAGCCAGCCGTGGTGGCCGTCGCCGGCGATCAGCACGATCGGCTGGTCGGTGGCGATGGCGTCGAGGTCGGACACGACGGGGTTGTCGGGCCAGGCCGTCGGCCGGTGGCCCCAGCCGATGACCGGCACGCCCGGCCACTGCTCGAGCCGCTCGCGCACCAGGGCGACCGCGTCCGCGCTCGACCGGGCCGGTGCGAGGTCGAGCCGTGCCGAGGCCAGCGTCCACTGTCCGAGGTGCACGTGCTGGTCCCAGAGGCCCGGCATCAGCCAGCGCCCACCCCCGTCGTACGTCGACCCGCTCCCGTCGGGGGCCAGGTCGGGGCCGACCTCGACGACGCGGCCCTCGGCGGTGCGCACGTCGACGAGTCCGGGCACGGGGTCGGTGACGGCGACGAGGCGCACGTTGCGGAGGAGCACGGGCCCACCGTAGGCAATGGGGCCGCAGCGCCGGTTAGGTTGGGGGCATGAACTGGCGGGGGCCTGCGGTTGTCGTCGCGCTCCTGGCGATCGGGGCCGGGAGCGGGTTCGCCGCGTCCGCGGCCAGTCGGGACACCGCGGTGGGCTCGGGCGTGCCGTCCCCCGTGCGGGCCGACGGCGCCGACATGCCGGTCGAGGCGCCACGGCCCTACGCGCAGGATCCCGACGACCCGGCCCTGGAGCCGGGGATCGCGATGTCGCAGGCCACGATGGGCTCCGGCAAGTTCGAGCTGTTCTTCCCCGCCCCCACGGGCTGGCGGATCAACGACAACGCCAGCAGCGAGCGGAAGTGGAAGGACCCCGGCACCTCCGACAACACCTACGTGATGCGGATCGGCCAGATCGACAGCCAGGGGGTCAGCATCCCGGAGGCCATCGACCTGCGCGTGGCCCGGCTGCTCGACGAGGCGGACGACGTGGTGATCATCGACCGCGGCGCATCCTCGCTGGAATACACCTATCGCGGCATCGCCAACAACCTGCGTCACGCCTTCATGGTCTGGCTCGACCTCGACTCGAGCGGCCAGGCCGACGTCGAGATCGTCGTGCACGGTCGCGAGCGGGACGTGGCAGGCGCCGAGGACCTGATCGAGCGGGTGTCCGAGGGGATGCGCGGCGCGACCGGTGGCCCGGTGTGACGGGTCGGCGCCTGACGCTGCTCGCCCTCGCGCTGGTCGTCGGGCTCATGGGCGGCTTCGGCACCTCGTGGGCGCTGGGGGCGGGACCCCTCGGCTCCGGCGCCGCCGCGCCGGTCGCGGACGCGTCGCCGACGCTGCCCGTCGACCCGGTCCCCGACCTGCTGCCCGACCCCGACTACCCCCCGCTCGCCCCGGACGTACGCCTGGTGGACACGACCGTGGGCGAGGGTGACTTCCGGATGACGGTCCCCGCGCCCGACGGCTGGAACCTGTCGCCGAACTCGCTCAACGAGTGGCAGTGGCGTCCCCCGGACCAGCCCGCGTCCTTCGGCTACCTCATGCGGGTCGAGCAGGTGCTCAGCAACCGCCGCTCGATCGACTGGACGCTCGATCGTCGGATCGCCGAGCTGGAGGAGGACGAGCAGGGGGTCGAGATCCTCGACCGGACCGAGGACGGCATCCACTTCACGTTCATCCTCAGCAACCACCTCCGCCACGGCTACCTCACGTGGATCGACGTGACCGGCACCGACAACGCGCAGGTCGAGATCGCGGTCAGCGGACGCGCGGTCGACCAGCCCGGGCTCGCCGCCCTCGCGGAGCGGGTCGCGGCCGGCGTACGCCTCGGCTAGGAGCTCGAGCGGTCGGCTCAGACGCCGAAGGTCTGCACCGAGTCGAGCACGCGGTTGGCGGTGCCGCGGTCGTTGCTGCGGACCTGCACCCACAGCAGCTGGCTGGCGTTGAGCTGGACCACCCGCTCGATGGTGACGTCGGGGCCCGGACATCCGCTGAAGACGACGGTCATCGACTCGTCGCCGTCCTTCTGGTCGCGGATCAGCGTGCCCGCGGTCGCGCAGTCACGGTGCTGCGGCACCCGCGTCGGCAGCTTGTCGCCGGTCAGGATGCCGACGAAGACACCCTGGCCGGGGTCGCTGGCGGTGTTCCAGCCCGCGCGCGTCCCGGCCGCGATCGACGGCTGGGCCTGCTTGCCGTCGATCGGCGTCCACTGGTCCGGGTCGACCCGGGTGGTCCACGACTCGGGCACGGTCACCACGATCGTGCCGGTGCGGTCCTCGACCGTGCGGTCCGACGTCGTGGTCCGCTCGATCGCCCACCCGCCCCCCGCGCCGGCCGCGAGCACCGCCACGGCGGCGACCAGCCAGGGCCAGCGGGGACCGCGCCCCCGACCGGTCGTCGTCTCGCCGACCTCGTCCGTCCCCTCCGTCGGCGCGGGTCGGGTCAGGTCGGGGTCGGCCGGGATCCACGCCTCCGGTGCGTCGTCGACGTGGCCGCCCATCGCCTCGACCAGCGCCGCGGTGAAGGACGCGACGTCGTCGTAGCGGTCCTCGCGGTCCTGGGACAGGGCCTTGAGGAGGACCGCCTCGGCCCCGGGGTTGTCGATGTCCATCGGCGGGGGCGGTGTCGGACTCGCAGCCGCGGCGAGGCTGGCGTGGTCGAACGGCTGGCGCCCCGCCAGCAGGTAGTAGCCCAGCGCCGCCAGGGAGAACTGGTCGGCGCGCGGGTCCAGCCCCTCGCCGAGCGCCTGCTCGGGGGCGACGTAGGTGGGCGTGCCGCCGACCATCGTGAGCCGGGAGGACATGTCCATCGCCTTGCCCAGGCCGAGGTCGCCCACCATCGCGACGACCTGCGAGCCGTGGGCGTGCTCGACGCTGCGGAAGAGGACGTTGGCGGGCTTCACGTCGCGGTGCAGCACCCCGCGGTCGTGGAGCGCGGACAGGCCCTGGCCGACCTGCGTGAGCACGGTCAGCGCCTGCAACGGCTCGAGGGCCGAGAGCTCGAGCCGGTCGGCCAGCGTGCCCTGGTCGGCGTACGCCATGACGAGGTAGGGGCGGTCGTCGGCGAGCTCGCCGGCGTCGTAGACGCTCACCACGTGCGGCGACTCGACCTTGCGGAGGAAGCGACCCTCCTCGATGAACCGCTGCCGGACGTGGAGGTCTCCGGCCCAGTTCTCCGCGAGCACCTTGATGGCCACGGGCGAGTCCAGGTGCTCGTCGTAGGCCAGCCAGACGGTGGCGAACGCCCCGGACCCGATGCGACGCCGCACCGGGTACCGACCGAGACGAGAGGGAGCGGACACCCGGGCATTATCGTGCAGTCGTGATCTATTCCGGGGACGGCGGGGCGGCGTGGGGGCCGGACGAGATCGACGACCTCGCGCGCAGGGCGCGAGACGGCGATCGCGAGGCGCTCGAGCAGCTGCTCGGGGTCGTGCGTCCACGGGTGCTCAACATCTGTCGCGGCGTGCTGCCCTACTCCGGCGACGCCGAGGACGCCTGCCAGGAGGCGATGCTCAACGTCGCCACCCGGATCGGCACGTGGGGCGGGCGCGGCCGGTTCACCACCTGGCTGCACATCGTGGCGGTCAACAGCGCGCGCACGGCGTACCGCAGGCTCAAGAACCTGGCCACGCCGACCGACTTCGAGGACGGCTCCCACGACCGGCCCGACCCGCGCACGACGAGCGTCATCGCCGGCACCCGCCTCGACCTGCTCGAGGCGATGGAGGAGATCGAGAAGGACCACCCGCAGTACGTCGAGCCACTGCTGCTGCGCGACGTCTACGGCCTGCCCTACGACGAGATCGCAGCGTTGGTCGACGCGCCGCTCGGCACGGTGAAGGCGCAGATCCACCACGGCCGCAAGCTGGCCCGGCCGCTGCTGCGCGGCGAGCAGTGACGACGGGTCGGGGGCGAGCCAGGTGCTTGCTCAGCCCGGCCCTGGCCTCGTCCCTCGCGCTCGCGCTGGCGCTCCTGGCCGGCTGCTCCTCGGGCGCGGAGCAGTCCGATGACGGACCTTCCCCCTCGTCCGCTCCGTCCGCGCCCGCGACGTCGAGCGACCCCGGCTCCGGTGAGGCCTCGACCGGCCGGCCCGAGGTCACCGACCCGGTCGAGCCCGACCTCGACCTCGCGCTGTCCGAGCCCGTCGAGGACAGCGTCTACCCCGACGTCGGCGACCCGCGCGTCGACGCGCTGCACTACGACCTCGACCTCGGCTGGGACCCGGAGACCGAGCGGCTGACCGGCCAGGCCGCCATCACCTTCCGCGCGACCCGCGACGCGCGCGCCTTCCAGCTCGACCTCGGGGCACCCCTGCGGGTCGGCGAGGTCACCCTCGACGGCGAGCCGGTGCAGGTGCGCCACCGCGGCAAGGACCTGGTCGTCCGCGCGCGCGTCGAGGCCGACCAGCGCTACGAGCTCGTCGTCCCCTACGCCGGCACCCCGGAGCCGGCAGCCGCCCCGACGACGCGCAGCGACTTCTCCTCCACCGGGTTCACGATCACCGACACCGGCGAGGTGTGGACGATGCAGGAGCCGTTCGGCGCCTACACCTGGTATCCCGTCAACGACCAGCCCTCCGACAAGGCGCTCTACGACATCACCGTCCACGCCCCAGGCCCGTGGACCGGGATCGCCAACGGCCGGCTCACCTCGCTCGAGGAGACCGACGAGGGCACGACCACCGCCTGGCAGCTCGCGGAGCCCGCGTCGTCGTACCTCATCACGCTGGCGATCGGCGACTACGCCCACAGCAGCAACACGACCGCGAGCGGCATGACCGTCGACTACTGGACGCCGCGGGCGATGGTGACGTCGGCGGAGCTCGACCGGCTGCACACCGCCGCCGCCTCCGTGGACTGGATCGAGACCAGGCTCGGCGACTATCCGTTCGACTCCCTCGGGCTCGTCGTGACCGAGTCCCAGAGCGCGATGGAGACCCAGACGATGGTCACGCTCGGCAACAACGACTACGTGCTCTCGCCGCAGGTCATCGCGCACGAGATCGTGCACCAGTGGTACGGCGACCAGGTCTCGCCGGCGGACTGGCGCGACGTCTGGCTCAACGAGGGCATGACGATGCTGATGCAGTGGATCTACGAGGACGAGCACGACCTCCGTCCGCTGCGTGACACCCTCCGCGACGCCCGCGCCGGCGACCAGGCGCTGCGCGACGACTACGGCCCGCCCGGGGCGTACGACCCGCGGCAGTTCGGCAGCTCGAACATCTACTACCCGCCGGCGCTCATGTGGAACGAGCTGCGCGTCGCGCTGGGTGACGAGGAGTTCTTCGCGATCGCCCGGTCGTGGCTGGCCGACCACGACAACACCTCGGTCTCCCGCGAGCAGCTCGTCGACCACTGGGAGTCCGAGACCGGGCTCGAGCTCTCGGCGTTCTTCGACCGCTGGATCACCGGCACGACCACGCCGCCGCGCGGGGTGCCGGACGCCTGAGCCGCGGCGCACTCCCTCTCCCGCTCCACCATGGGCTCGGCGGTGGGTCAGCGCTGCTCGGCGGGCTCCTCGGCCTCCACCACATCGGCCTCGGTGTCGTCGCCGGTCTCTGTCGCGTCCGCCTCGGGAGCAGGCGCGGCGGGTACGTCGACGGGCTCGGGCAGCGCCACGCCGGGCACGGTGCCGGTGAGGGTGGCGAGCATCTGGCGCACGTTGGAGAGCTGGGCGTTGATGCTGTCGCGGCGCTGCGCGGCCGCCGCGAGCTCGCGCTCGGACTCGGCGCGGACGCGGTCGGCGGTGCCACGGGCGTCGTTGACCATCGTGGTCGAGCGCTCCTCGGCGTCGGCGAGCATCCGCGCGATCCGGGCCTCGGCCTCGGCGCGCGAGCGCTCCATCGCGGCCTCCGCGTCGCGGTTGCGCGCGGTCATCGCATCGAGCTCGGCCTGCGTGGCGGCCTGCTGGGCCTGGAACTCCGAGGTCGCCCTCTGGCGGCGCTCGGCCAGCGTGGTCTCGAAGTCGGCGGCGGACTGGGCGGCCTTGGCGCGGGCGTCCTCGTGGAGTGCCTCGGCCTCGGCACGGCGGGCGGAGGCGTCGCGCTCGGCCGCGTCGCGCTCGGAGTCGGCGGCCGTGCGGGCGTCGGCGAGCACGCGGGCGCCCTCGGCCTCCGCGTCGCGGCGGGTGACCTCGGCGTAGCGGTCGGCGTCGGCGCGCACCTGGCCCACCTCGGCGTCCGCCTCCTTGCGCATCGCCTCGACCTCGCCGAGCACCCGGTCGCGGATCTCCGCGGCCTCGGCCTCGGCGAGGGACAGGATCTGGCCGACGCGCTCACCGAGGTGCTCGTAGGTCGGCACCTCGGGCTCCTGCTGCTGCTGGGCGACGAGCGCGTCGCGCGAGGTCGAGGCCTCGCTGCGCGCGGCCTCGGCCGCGGCCTCGGCGGCCCGGAGTCGCTCGGTGAGGTCGGCGACCTCGCCCCGCGCCTGGCCGACGGCCCGTTCGACCTCGGTGGGGTCGTAGCCGCGCCGGACGGTCGTGAACATCTCTTCAGGCATCGGGCGTCTCCTGGTCGATCAGGGGGTGGGGGGCAGGGGCGAGCTGTGCGTGGCAGGGTCGAGGTCGGGCGAGAACGCGACGGGGCGCTGGGGCAGCGGCCGGCGATCGGCGTCGGGCTCGACCTGGCGCTCGGGGACCGACAGGGCCTCGATGACGCCGGAGAGCTGGCCCAGCTCGGCCGCGATGGTGTCGCGCCGGGTCTGGAGCTGGGCGATCTCGGCGCGGGCGCGCTCGACGGCGCGACGAGCCCCCTCGCGGAGCTGGTCGGCCTCGGCGCGCCCCTCGGCCACGTGCGTCAGGGCCTCCTCGCGGGCCCGGCGACGCTCCTCGGCGGCCTCCGCGCGGCTGCGGGTGACCTCCGTGGCGACGAGCGAGCGCAGGCTCGCGGCCCCGGTCTCGGCCTCGACCCGGCGGCGTTCGAGGCGCTCGACCGCGCGCTCGGACTCGTCGGTCGCGTCGGCGACGACACGGGCAGCCTCGGCCTCGGCCTGCTCGAGCACGGCCCGCGCCTCGGCCTTCCGCTCAGCCGCGAAGCGGTCCGCGTCGGCCGCGATCTCCTCGGCGCGCTGCCGAGCCTCGGCGAGCTCGAGGGCGACCCGACCGTCGACCGCGGCGATGACCCCCTGCAGACGCTGGCGCACGAGACGGACGTGGTCGCCCGCGTCGGCGTGAGCGGCCTTGCGGGTCGTCTCCGCCTCGGTCGCGGCACCGGCCAGCACGGACTCGACGGTCCGGGTGGCCCAGGCCGTCTGCTCGGCCGCGTGCCGGAGCTTCTCGTCGCTCTCGGTGCGCGCGGCGGAGAGCGTCTCCTCGGCGACCCGGCGCATGCGATCGACCTCGGCCCCGGTCGTACGCCGCAGCTCCTCGACGTGCAGCCCGGCCTCGTCGCGCATCCGCGCGGACTCGATGGAGGCGCTGGCCCGCAGCGACTCGGCCTCGGCGGTCGCGGAGTCGAGGTGGTGCTGACCAGCGGTGCGCGCCTCCTCCACCAGCCGGGCAGCGGTCTCCTGGGCGAGCGAGACCGTCGACTCGGCCTCGGCGCGAGCACCGTCGAGCAGCTCGGACTTCTCCGAGGCCGCGGTCTCGCGCAGCTCCTGCGACTCCGCACGCAGGGCGACGGCGTCGTCCTGCGCCTGGGCGCGGAGCTTGGCGCCCTCGATCCGAGCGGCCTCGACCTGCTGGTCGCGCGCCTCGCCGGCGGAGCTCATGAGCAGCGACGCCTGCTCGTTGGCGTCGACGACGATGGTGGAGGCCTCCTCGGAGGCACCCGCCAGGACCTCCTCGGCCTGCCTGCGTGCCCGCGCCGCCTCGGCGCGGTCACGCTCGGCCTCGACCTTGAGCAGGCGGGCCTCCTCGCGGAGCGACGCGAGGTCCGCGGTGAGCCGCGCGGCCTCCTCGCGAGCCTCGCTGACCAGCTGGTCGGCGACCTGCTGGGCGCGCGCGAGCAGGGCCGTGGTGGTGGGCTCTTCGGACGACGGCGGGGCACCGAGGGACATCGCCCGCTCCTCTCGCACGATCAGGGGGACGCCCATTCTGGCAGCGCAGCGGCATACCCACAAAGGGGTGGTCCAGCCGGTTGCGCCGAGAGCGAACCCGTCTTGCCGCTCGAGGTACGGACGGGTGGACTGCGCCCATGAAGCTCCTCGTGCTCGGCGGCACCCGGTTCCTGTCCCGCGAGGTCGCGACGCAGGCGGTGGCCCTCGGCTGGGACGTCACCTGCGCGTGTCGTGGGCGGTCGGGCCCGGTGCCCGAGGGCGCCGCCCACCTGGCATGGGACCGGGCCGAGCCCGCCCCTGCAGCCCTCGCCGACGGGGCTTGGGACGCGGTGGTCGACGTGACCCGCCTCCCGTCGCAGGCGCGCAGTGCGGTGGCCGCGCTGCGCGAGGCCCACTGGGTGTTCGTCTCGACCGTGAGCGTGTACGCCGACAGCTCCTCGCCCGCGATGGAGCCGCTCCTCGAGCCCGTCACCGACGACGTGGACCTCGCGGTCGACCCCGAGGCCTACGGCGGGATGAAGGTCGCCTGCGAGCAGGTCGTGCAGGCGGGCGCCGCGTCCTGCGTGGTCGCGCGGCCCGGACTGATCGTCGGACCGGGCGACCCGACCGGTCGCTTCGCCTACTGGCCGCAGCGGCTGTCCCGCGGCGGCGAGGTGCTGGCTCCCGGGTCGCCCGACGACACGGTGCAGGTCATCGACGTGCGCGACCTCGCGGCCTGGCTCCTGGTGCTCGCCGAGCGGCGTACGACGGGCGTGCTCGACGCGGTCGGGACCCCGATGCCCCTGGCCGAGATGCTCGACGGCGTGGCCGCCGGGGTCGCCGCCGGCCCACCGGCGCTGACGTGGGTGGACACGTCCTTCCTCGAGGAGCAGGGGGTCGAGCCGTGGGCGGGCGAGGGTTCGCTGCCGCTCTGGCTGCCGCGACCGGCGTACGACGGGATGCTGTCGCACGACCCCGGTCCCGCCATCGCCGCGGGGTTGCGGCTCCGCCCGGTCGCGGACACGGCGGACGGCTGCCTCGACTCGCCCGTCGTCGCGCTCACGCCCGAGCGGGAGGCCGAGGTGCTGGCCGCCTGGCATGAGCGCTGATCCGCGCGTCGCTCAGTTCTCCAGGACGCAGGAGAGCGTGGCGACGGAGAGCGCCATCTTGATGAACGGGTAGGCCTCGAGGTCCTGGTCGTAGAACGTCCACGACTCGTCGAAGAAGCCCGCGGACACCATGTCGTCCAGCCCGTCGTCCTTGAGGGTCTCGCGGGCGACGCAGTCGACCTTCTCCTCGGGCACGTTCGGCTGGCCGCGGAGCGCGGTCGCGAAGCCTGTGACCGCGCGCTTGCGGTCGGCCGCGGTCCACCCGTCCGGTCCGGGCTCGGGCCTGGTGGTGGCCCCGCCGCTCGCGGTGGGTGGAGAGGTCGGCGTCGGAGGGCTCGACTCGGGATAGTCGGTGATGCTCGCCGGCGGCGGGGAGGGACGCGGCGTCGGGTCGCTGACCGCCTCGTCGTCGGCGGGCCACAGGGCGTACGCCAGGGCACCGCTGGCGAGGACCAGTGCCACGACGAGCGCCACCCACATCCCCACGCGCGAGCCGGGACGCTCCGAGGTCGGCACCGGCGTCGGCCTGGGGGTCGGCGTCGGGGCGGGCGTCGGGGTCGGCGCCGAGGACGCGGACTGGACCGTCGGGGCGGCACCGGCACGGCGTACGACGGTGGGGGCCGCGCCGGCCCGGCCCACCGCGGCGCGCAGCTCGTCACGGAGCTCGCTCGCGCTCCCGTGGCGATCGGCGGGATCCTTGGCCATCGCGCGCTGCAGCAGGGCGTTCACGGCGAGGACGACCGCGTCGGCGCCCTCGACCTGGGGGGCCGGCTCCTCGAGGTGCGCGGAGACGACCTCGTAGTCGGTGGTGCCGGCGAAGGGCGCCGTGCCGGAGATCGTCGTCCAGAGCAGGCAGCCCATCGAGTAGACGTCGCTCGCCGCACTGGCCTCCGCGCCGCGGTGCAGCTCCGGTGCCATGAAGGACGGCGTGCCGACCATCCCGCCCATCGTCAGACCGGTCTGGTCGCCCCCCGCCCGGGCGATGCCGAAGTCGGCGAGGGCGGCGCGCCACGCCTGCCCGTTGTGCCGGAGCAGGACGTTGGCGGGCTTGATGTCACGGTGCACGATCCCGACGGCGTGGGCCGCGGCCAGGCCGTCGGCGACCTGCGCCATCAGCTCGAGGCCGTCGACGAGGGGCGGCGGGCCGTTGCGACGCAGCAGCGTGCCCAGGTCGCCGTCGGGGAAGTACTGGGTGGCCATCCACAGGCGCCCGTCGGTCTCGCCGTGCGCGTAGACCGAGACCACGTGCGGCGAGTCCAGCGACGCCATCGCCCGCGCCTCCCGCACGAAGCGCTCCCGGAAGGCCGCGTCGTCGGCCAGCTGCGGGGAGATGACCTTGAGCGCGACCTGCCGGTGGAGCGCCTCGTCGCGGGCGACGTAGACGACGCCCATGCCGCCCATGCCGATGCGGCGCTCGAGGAGGTAGGGGCCGATGCGCTCGTTCATGGCTGCGTTCCTACCCCGTCAGCGCTCGCTTCACACGGCGCCTGCGCCGGCGGCCCGATATCTGAGGACGTCATGAACGTGATCGCGTGCCGATCCCGTTCATGACGTCCTCAGATATCCAGGGGTGTCAGAAGAGGAGGGCCGTCCCGGGGTCGTTGAGCATCCCGGCGACGTCGGCCAGGAAGCGTGAGCCCTTCTCCCCGTCGATGTGCCGGTGGTCGAAGGACAGCGCCAGCGTCGTCACGTCGCGCACGACGATCTCGCCGGTCTCTTCGTCGACCCAGGGCCGCTTGTTGATCGCGCCGAAGCACAGGATCGCGGACTCGCCGGGGTTGATGATCGGGGTGCCGGCGTCGACGCCGAAGACGCCGACGTTGGTGATCGTGAAGGTGCCGCCGGCCATCTCGGCCGGTTGCGTCCTCCCCTCGCGCGCGGTGGCGGTGAGCTCGCCGAGCGCCGCCGCCAGCTCGGTCATCGAGAGGCTGTCGGCGTCCTTGACGTTGGGCACCACCAGGCCTCGCGGCGTGGCGGCCGCGATGCCGAGGTTGACGTAGTGCTTGTAGACGACCTCCTGCGCATCCTCGTCCCAGAACGAGTTGATCTCGGGGGTGCGCTTCATCGCGAGGATGACCGCGCGGGCCAGGACGAGCAGCGGGCTGACGCGGGTGTCGCGGAGCTCCGGACGCTTCTTGAGCCGGGCGACGAGCTGCATCGCCGCGGTGACGTCGACGGTGACCCACTCGGTGACGTGCGGGCTGGTGAAGGCCGACTGGCTCATCGCCGACGCCATCATCTTGCGCACGCCCTTGATGGGCTCGCGGGCCTCGCGCTCGCCCGTGACGCTCACGGAGGCGGCGGGTGTGGCCGACACCGACGGCGTACGTGCGGTGGTGCCGTCGGCGGCGCCCTGGACGTCGTCGCGGGTGATCGTGCCGGACGGTCCCGAGCCGACGAGGGTCGAGAGGTCGACCCCGAGGTCCTTGGCGAGCTTGCGGACCGGCGGCTTGGCCAGCGTGCGTACGACGCCCGGGTCCTGGGCGGCGGGCGGCACGAGCGCCTCGGCCGGGGCCGTGTGCTCGGGACGCTGGTCGGTCGCGGGGACCGGCGACTCGTCGGCCGGCATGACCTCGTCGGACTGGGCGCCGCCGGGCGAGAACGCGCCCTGGACCTGGAGCTGCGTCTGGCTGCCGGCGACGGTGCTCGGGGATGCCGAGCCGCGACGAGCCCGGCGCATCGGGCCGCGCTCGGCCTTGATCCGGCCGACGAGGGACGCGCCCTCCATCGACCCGGACGCCGCGGGGTTGGACAGGTCGATGTCGGCCGGGTCGACCTGGGGAGCCGCGGAGTGCCCGCTCTCGGCAGCGCCCGCCTTCTCGGCCATCCCGAGGTAGGGGTCGGACTCGGTCTGCTCGGTCGGCGCCGGCGGGGCAGCTGGCGCCTCGCCCTCGGCGCCGATCGAGATGATCGGGGTGCCGACGGGGATGGTCTCGCCCTCGGGGACGAGGAGCGCCAGGACGGTGCCCTCGAACGGCGAGGGCAGCTCGACCAGCGACTTGGCGGTCTCGATCTCGACGATCACGTCGTTGATCTCGACGGTGTCGC
Source organism: Nocardioides hwasunensis (assembly GCF_014779665.1). Classification (GTDB taxonomy): domain Bacteria; phylum Actinomycetota; class Actinomycetes; order Propionibacteriales; family Nocardioidaceae; genus Nocardioides; species Nocardioides hwasunensis. The sequence goes on from NZ_JACXYY010000008.1 coordinate 131,064, forward strand.
CGACCTTGACCTTCCAGGCGACGATCTCGGCCTCGGTGAGGCCTTCCCCGACGTCGGGGAGGAGGAACTCGGACATCAGGATCCTTTCGGAGATCCTTGGTTGCGACACGGTCGCTGCGCGACCTGCTCAACCAGCGGAGGGATCAGAAGGCAAAGGTGCGGTCGACGGCGTCGAGCACGCGGTCGAGGTCGGGGAGGTACTCCTCCTCGATGCGCGAGGGCGGGTAGGGCGTGTCGAAGGCGCCGACGCGCAGGACCGGGGCCTCGAGGGAGTAGAAGCACTCCTCGGTGACCCGGGCGGCGAGCTCGGCACCCATGCCGAGGTTCACGTGGGCCTCGTGGGTCACCACGCAGCGACCCGTGCGGCGTACGGACTCATAGACCGGTGCCATGTCGAGCGGCGAGAGGGTGCGCAGGTCGATGACCTCCAGGTTGCGCCCCTCGGACGCGGCGGCCTCGGCGCACTTGAGCGCGGTCTTCACCGTCGGGCCGTAGGCCAGCACCGTCGCGTCGGTGCCGGCGCGCACGACGCGCGAGGTGAAGAGCGGCTCGGGCGTGGCCGACTCGTCGAGCTCGGCCTTGTCGGCGTGGTACTGCCGCTTGGGCTCGAGGAAGATCACCGGGTCGTCGTGGGCGATGGCCTGCTGGATCATCCAGTAGCCGTCGACCGGGTTGGAGCAGGCGACCACCTTGAGGCCGGGCGTGTGCGCGAACTGCGCCTCCGGGCTCTCGGAGTGGTGCTCGACCGCACCGATGCCGCCACCGAACGGGATCCGGATGACGATCGGCATCTTCACCTTGCCCTGCGAGCGGTAGGTGTACTTCGCGACCTGGCACACGATCTGGTCGTAGGCGGGGTAGACGAAGCCGTCGAACTGGATCTCGACGACGGGGCGGTAGCCGCGCAGCGCCATGCCGACCGCGGTGCCGACGATGCCGGACTCCGCGAGCGGCGAGTCGATGACGCGGTCCTCGCCGAAGTCCTTCTGCAGGCCGTCGGTGATGCGGAAGACGCCGCCGAGCTTGCCGACGTCCTCACCCATGAGCAGGACCTTGTCGTCGTCCTCCATCGCCTTGCGCAGGCCCATGTTGAGCCCCTTGGCGAGGGTGATCTTCTGGTTGGCAGTCATCTCAGTGCCCCCCTCCTGTGGTAGAGCCCTCGAAGGACGCGAGGTAGGCGGCGAACTCGTCGCGCTGGGCGGCGATCTCGTCGGTCATCTCGCTGAAGACGTAGCCGAACTGGTCGAGCGGCTTCGGGTCGGGCAGCGCCTTGCAGCCCTCACGGAGGTGGTGGCCCAGCTCCTTGGCCTCGACGTCGAGGTCGTCGAAGAACTCCTGGTCGACCAGGCCGTTGCGGCGCAGGTAGACCTTCAACCGCTCGATCGGGTCCTTGAGCTTCCAGTGCTCGAGCTCGTCGTTGAGCCGGTAGCGCGTCGGGTCGTCGGTCGTGGTGTGCGCGCCCATCCGGTAGGTGTAGGCCTCGACGAACGACGGTCCGTTGCCCTCGCGGGCGCGCTGCAGCGCGGCCTTCGTGACGGCGTACGTCGCCAGCACGTCGTTGCCGTCGACGCGGATGCCCGGGAAGCCGAAGCCCAGCGCCCGCTTGTGCAGCGGGATGCGGGTCTGCCGCTCGATGGGCTCGGAGATGGCCCACTGGTTGTTCTGGCAGAAGAACACGACGGGCGCGTTGTAGGACGCGGCGAAGATGAAGGCCTCGTTGACGTCGCCCTGCGAGGACGCGCCGTCGCCGAAGTGGGCGATCACGGCCGAGTCGCGCTCGGGGTCGCCGGTGCCGACGACGCCGTCGCGCTGCATGCCCATGGCATAGCCGGTGGCGTGGAGGGTCTGTGCGCCGATCACGATCGTGTAGAGCCCGAAGTTGTTCTCGGCCGGGTCCCAGCCGCCCTGGTCGACACCGCGGAACAGGCCGAGCAGCCGCAGCGGGTCGACGCCCTTGCAGTAGGCGACGCCGTGCTCGCGGTAGGTCGGGAAGACGTAGTCCTGGGGGCGCAGCGCGCGGCCGGCGCCGATCTGCGCGGCCTCCTGCCCGAGCAGCTGGGCCCAGATGCCGAGCTCGCCGTGGCGCTGGAGCGCGGTGGCCTCGACGTCGATGCGGCGGGTGAGGACCATGTCGCGGTAGAGCCCGCGCAGCTCCTCGGCCGAGAAGTCGTGGTCGAACTCGGGGTGGTGGACGCGTTCACCCTCGGGGGTCAACAGCTGGACGAGGTCGGGCCCGCCGTCGGCGTGGGAGGGTCCGAAGACCTCCGCCAGGTCGGGGCCGAAACTGCCGTGCTCGGACAAAGCGACTCTCCTATACAGCTAGCGGCTGTCGCGGGATCGCCGGACGCCGACGGCTTGCAGCGTGATCGTCGGCGTGTGTGACCCCGACCACATGGTGGGCCAAACGTATCGGCCGGGACCCGGCAGCACCAATCCGACCGGGCAGGAGCGCGCGCAGGTTGAGCCGGCGTCGGCAGGGCTCGTGGGTGACCCGCCGACGCCGGCTCGCCTCCACTGGGATGGAGGCAGTCGGGTGGCTCGGGGGGCACCACCCGATCGGCAGGGAACGCCCGGCGCCGGCGGCTCGAGGCCTTCGGCGCCAGGGGCGATCACTGCCGACGAGACGTTCGCGGGGCCGGCCCCCCAGCCAGCCCCGCGTCCGATCCCCCGTCGGAACGAGGAAAGCGTGCACCCGCGATCCGTCGCAGAGAAGACCCCCGACGAAGGCTGCGGCGAGCGTGAGGCATCTCTTGACGATCCCGCGACCCGGCCTTGCCAATGCCGCTCGAAAGGCGATGTCCTGCCCGGCCGCGGACCAGACCAGCCGTAGCCTTGCCCGCGTTCGTGCCAGAGATCTGGTGCCAGTGATCGGGGGGTGTGCGGTGAGCCACGCGCGTGGGGTCCTGCTCGGGCTCGCGGTCCTGGTGGTCTCCCTGCTCGCGCCCGCTGCGGCCACCGCCGACGTGGTGGCCTTCCCGCCGCGGCCACTGTTCTGGGAGCAGCCGCTGGCCGACCCGAGCGTCGTCCACGACGGCACCCGGTGGTTCGCCGCCGGCACCGGGTGGCGGGGCGGCACCGCGACCAGCGCCCAGGAGTACGCCGGCTGGGTCCCCGGCGCGCCCCTGCTCGACGCGCGGCCGGAGTGGGCGCGCAACGGCGACGTGTGGGCACCGGAGGTCGTCCGCGCGCCCGACGGCACCTGGCTGGCCTACTACTCGATCCCTGTCCCCGGCCTCCCGCGCGCCGACGACCGGTGCATCGGCGTCGCGACCTCCCCGGACCTGACGATCCCCTTCACACCGCTGCACACCGAGCCCCTCGCGTGCCCGCCCGAGGCCACGACGACACCGGCCAGCGACGTCGTGCGCCGTGAGCGCGGGCTGCCGCAGCGGGGGGTCATCGACCCGTCGTCCTACGTCGCGCCGGACGGCCGGCGGTTCCTGCTCTACCGGACCCAGGGCACGCCGTCGTCGATCCGGATGGTGCGACTGACCGCGAGCGGGCTGCGGGCGGCCGGGCCGAGCCGCGAGCTGCTCCGCGACCCCGGCGTGCTGGAGAACCCGGAGATGGTCGACGCGCGTGGCCAGCACCACCTGCTGCTGAGTCGTGGCGACTTCGGGCGCTGCGGCTACCGGACCGTCTGGCGGCGCTCGGACTCGATCCGGCGCGGCTGGCAGTCGGCGCCGGAGACGACGCTGCTCGACCGGACCTCGACGGGGATCTGCGGGCCGGGCGGCGCGGACTACGTACCCGGCACCCCCCACCGGCTGTTCGTGCACGGCTGGGTCTGCGACGGCGCCAACGGGCCCTGCGAGTCGTCGTACTCCTCGCACGACGACGTCGGGCTCCGCGGACGTCGGGTGCTCTACCTGGCCCGGCTGCGGTGGACGAAGGACGGCCCGGTGCTCGCCCGCTTCGGGCAGGGGCCGGCCTGGACGCCGCCAGCCGCGTGACCGCGCTCCGCGGGGTCGGTCAGGCGTACAAGCCGGCGGTCAAGCGGCCCATGGTCCGCTCAAGCACGCCCGTGCGGCGTGAGCCAGACGGCCGGGTCGGGCCCGTCCGGGACGATCTGCGTCGGATTGATGTCGGTGTGCACGACGTAGTAGTGCGTCTTGATCTGCTCGAAGTCGACCTCGTCGGCGAAGCCCGGCGTCTGGAAGAGGTCGCGGGCGTAGCCCCAGAGGTTCGGCATCTCGGTCAGCTTGTTGCGGTTGCACTTGAAGTGGCCGTGGTAGACCGCGTCGAAGCGCACCAGCGTCGTGAAGAGCCGGACATCGGCCTCCGTGATCGCCTCGCCCATCAGGTAGCGGCGGTCGGCGAGACGCCCCTCGAGCCAGTCCATCGCGGTCCACAACCGCGCGTAGGCGTCGTCGTACGCCTCCTGCGAGCCGGCGAAGCCGCAGCGGTAGACGCCGTTGTTGACCTCGGTGAAGACGCGCTTCATGACCTCCTCCATCTCCTCGCGGAGGTCGGCGGGCCAGAGGTCGGGCGCGTCCGGGCGCTGGTGCTCGCGCCACTCGAAGGAGAGGTCGTGCGTGATCTGCGGGAAGTCGTTGGTGACGACCTGGCCCGACTCGACGTCGACGATCGCCGGCACGGTGATGCCGCGGGGGTAGTCGGCCTGGCGCGCGAAGTAGGCCTCCTGCAGCCGCTCGATGCCGAGCACCGGGTCGCGGCCGTCGGGGTCGAGGTCGAAGGTCCAGCTGCGCTGGTCGTGGGTCGGGCCGGGGGCGCCCCACGAGATGACGTCCTCGAGTCCGAGCAGGGTGCGCACGATGATCGAGCGGTGCGCCCACGGGCAGGCGCGGGCGGCGACGAGGCGGTAGCGACCGGGCGCGGCCTCCCAGACGGGCACGTCGCGCGGGCTGTCCTTGGACCCGCTGGGGAACTGCTCGTCGAGCGGGTCGAGCGAGCGCTCCCCGGCCAGGATCCGGTCGGGCAGGTAGCTCATGTCGCGCTCGAAGGGCTGGCCCTGCTTGGTGTAGCTCGCCGTGTCGTTCATCCTTCAACCATACTCGCCTCGCCTCGACGGCATACCTTCTGACGGGTGAGCGCCCTCCCGCCGTCGGTCTTCGCCACCAGCGACGCCCACGGCCACCTGACCGAGCTGACCGCCGCCCTCCACGAGGCCGGCCTCGTCGACCGCGAGGCGCGCTGGTCGGGCGGCGACGCGCGGCTGTGGGTGCTCGGCGACCTCCTCGACCGCGGGCCCGACGGGCTCGGCGTCATCCGGCTCGTACGACGCCTCGCGGACGAGGCCGCGGCCGACGGCGGGCAGGTGCGCACGGTGCTCGGCAACCACGAGGTCATCGCGCTCGGCATGCGGCGGTTCGGCGACGCCGAGGTCGTGCACCGCGGCGTCGCACGGACCTTCTCCTCGATCTGGTCCCGCAACGGCGGGCTCGCCAGCGACCAGGCGGGCCTCGACGACGAGCTCGTCGACTGGCTGTCCGGGCTACCCGCCATCGCCCGCGACGGCGACCACCTGCTGATGCACTCCGACACCACCGGCTACCTCCAGTGGGGCGACACCGTCGACGACATCAACGAGACCGTGCGCTCGCTTCTGGCCTCGGACGACCCGGTGGCGTGGTTCAACGTGCTGGTCGGCCTCGGACGGCGGCACGAGCTCGGCGGTGCCGACGGGCCGGCCGCAGCCCGCATGCTCCTCGACACCCTCGGCGGAGCGCGCATCGTGCACGGACACAGCATCATCGGCGACTACTTCGGCGAGCCCTTCGACTCCTACGACGAGCCCCGCCTCTACGCCGACGGGCTGGCCCTCGACATCGACGGCGGCATCTACGAGGGCGGGCCGTGCCTGGTCGCCCACCTCGGGGGATAGTCCAGCGGCAGACGGTCGCCCCGCGGGGGTAGTCCAGTGGCAGATGGTCGTCCGGAGCCCGTTTCGGCAGCCACATGCCACTGGACTACCCCGACAACGAAAATCGCAAAGAGATGTTTGCAAATGACTCTTTGCAGTCTTAGCGTGGGGCCATGCCCTCCTCCATCACGCCCGACATCGCCGGCCTCCGCGCCCTGAGCCACCCGGTGCGGCTGCGGATGCTCACCCTGCTGCGCGGCGAGGGGCCGGCGACCGCGACCACGCTCGCCGCGCGCCTCGACCTCAACACCGGCGCGACGTCCTACCACCTCCGCCAGCTCGCGCAGCACGGCTTCATCGAGGAGGACACCGCGCGCGGCAACGCTCGCGACCGCTGGTGGCGCGCGGCCCACCAGAGCACCCGCACCGACTTCCGCGACGAGGGCGTGGTCGACAGCGACGTCGAGGCCTATCTCACGACCGTCGCGATGCTGTACGCCGACCGCATGCGCGCGGCCGTCTCGGAGATGGCCTTCCTGCCGCAGGAGTGGCGCCGCGTCGGGACGTTGAGCGACTGGGAGCGGAGGCTCACCCCGGCCCGGGCCGATGAGCTCGTCGCCCGGCTGGCCGGGATCATCGACGGCGCGGAGGACTCCGACGCCGAGGACGCGGTGCCGTTCACGCTCAACCTCAACGCGTTCCCCCGACCCGGCCAGCGCTGGGGCGAGTGATGGCGGACCGCGCTCCCCTGGTCGGGGCCCTGGTCGCCGAGGGCGTCTCCTTCGTCGGCACCCGCGTCTCGATGATCGCGATCCCGTGGTTCGTGCTCTCGACCACCGGGTCGGCCACCCTCACCGGGCTCGTCGCCGCTGCGGAGATCACCCCGCTGGTCGTGTTCAAGGCGCTCGGCGGCCCGCTCCTCGACCGGCTGGGCCCACGCCGGGTCACGCTGACGTGCGACCTGCTGTCGGCGCTGGTCGTCGGCCTGGTTCCGCTGCTGCACGACCTGGGACTGCTGAGCCTCCCGCTGCTACTCGTGCTGGTCGCGGTCGCCGGAGCGCTGCGCGGTCCGGGCGACGCCGGCAAGGCGGCGATGAGCCCGGAGATCGCCCGGGTCGCCGGCTGCTCGCTCGAGCGGGTGTCGGGCCTCGCCTCGGCCGTCGAGCGCACCTCGACGATGGCGGGCGCGGCCCTCGCCGGCCTCCTGGTCGCCTCGGTCGGCGCGGCCAACGCCCTCTACGTCGACGCCGCGTCGTTCCTCGTCTCCTTCCTGGTCTTCGCCCTCGCGACCTCCGGCCTGGGTCGCCCCGTCCCACCGGAGCCCGAGGCCGACCCGACGTCGTACGCCACCGAGCTGCGGCAGGGCTGGGACTTCCTGCGCACCGACCCCGTGCTCGTGGCGATCTGCGCGATGGTCGCGGTGACCAACCTCGTCGACCAGGCCTGGGTCGCGGTGCTCGCGCCGGTCTGGGCGAAGGACTCCGGGGCGGGGGTCGAGGTGCTGGGCACGCTGTTCGCGGTGATGAGCGGGGCGTCGGTCCTGGGCGCGCTCGTGGCGGCCCGCTGGGGCGAGACCTTGCCGCGCTACCGGACCTACGTCATCGCGTTCCTGATCGCGGGCGCGCCGCGGTTCGTGGTGATGGCCCTCGAGTCCCCGATCTGGGCCGTCCTCGCGGTGACCGTCGTCGCCGGTGCCGCGTCGGGCTTCCTCAACCCGATCCTGGGCGCGGTGATCCTCGAGCGGATCCCCGCGCCGCTGATGGGCCGCGTCTCCTCGCTCAACACCGCGCTGTGCTGGTCGCTGATGCCGCTCGGCGGGATCCTCGGCGGCCTCGCGGTCACCGGGCTGGGCATCTCACCGGCGCTCGTCGTCGCCGGGGCGACGTACCTCCTGACGACGATGGCGCCCACCCGGGTGCCGAGCTTCCGGCGGATGGACCGGTCGCCCGCGGCGGCTCCCGAACCCGCTCCCTCGAGCGGTGTGTGAGCCACATTTTCCGTACGCCGAATGTGGCTCACCCACCGCCCCTCCGGCGACTCGAGGTCAGGGAGCGAAGCGCGCCGCCACCTCGACCACCCGGTCGAACGCCTCGGTCTCACCGATGCTCACGCGGACGCCGTCGCCGGCGAAGGGACGGACCGAGATCCCGAGCTCCCCGCACGCGGCCGCGAAGTCGAGGGCGCGGTCACCGAGCGGGAACCACACGAAGTTGCCCTGCGCGTCGGGCAGCTCCCAGCCGACCTCGCGGAGCCGGACGACGAGGTCGGACCGCCGCTCCACGAGGTCCGACACCCGCTCGAGCAGGGCGTCCCGCGAGGCGAGCGAGGCGATCGCCGCGGCCTGGGCGACGTGGCTGACCCCGAAGGGCGTCGACACCGCACGGAGCGCGGCGGCCAGCGGCGCGGGGGCGACGGCGTAGCCGACCCGGAAGCCGGCCAGACCGTAGGCCTTGGAGAACGTGCGCGTGAGGACGACGTTTTGGTGGCGGCGGTAGGTCGCGACGCCGTCGATCGCGTCGTCCATCCGGACGAACTCGAGGTAGGCCTCGTCGACGACGAGCACCACGTGCGGGGGCACCTTCGCGATGAACGCGTCGAGGTCGGTCTGGGTGACCGCCGGGCCGGTGGGGTTGTTGGGCGTGCAGACGATGACGACCTTCGTGCGGTCGGTGACCGCGGCCGCCATCGCGTCGAGGTCGTGGCGCCCGTCGGCGGTCACCGGGACCTGGACGCTCGTGGCACCGCCGGCGGTGACGGCGATCGGGTAGGCCTCGAAGGAGCGCCACGCGTAGACGACCTCGTCACCGGGCTCGCAGAAGGCGTTGACGAGCTGGTAGATCAGTGCGACCGAGCCGGTGGCCGCCGCGAGGTCCTCGACCGGGACGCCCATCGCCTCGCCGAGCGCGGCGTAGAGCGCGGTGCTGCCCATGTCGGGATAGCGGTTCATCTCAGCCGCGGCGGCGGTGGCGGCCTCGAGCACGCCGGGCAGCGGGGGGTAGGGGTTCTCGTTCGACGACAGCTTGTAGGACGTCACCCCGGGTCGGGCCACGGGCGGCTTGCCGGCGACGTACGCAGGGATGGCGAGCACGTTGGGCCGGGGCTGCGGAGAGGTGCTGGACATGCCCGCACCCTAGTCAGCCGCGCGACGACCCCGCCACGGCCTCAGGACCGCCAGCAGCACCACCCCGAGCACGAACCCGACCACCGCGCCGAGGATGTTGTCGACCATGTCGGTCACGTCGCACGCCCGGTCCAGCCGGGCCAGCTGGAGCTGGGTGAACTCGATGCCCAGGCTGTACGCCGCCAGCATCGCGACGCCGATCGGCGCGAGCACCAGCCCCGCCCACCAGCGACCGACCGCCAGCACGAGGAACAGCCCGGCCGGCACGAAGAGCAGCACGTTGAGGGTGCGCTGGTCGAGGCCGAGCACCTGGAACGCCGCTCCCGACGGGCCGCCGTAGTCCCACGAGCAGGTCTCGCTGCGCGTCTCGGCCGGCACGAACCCGACGTCCGGGCGGGTCGGCACCAGCGTGACCAGGGCGATCGCGACGAGCGACCAGAGCAGCCCGGCGACCGAGACGGCGGTGAAGGTGCCCACCCATCGCCGGAGGCCGAGTGCGAGCAGCACCGCGACCACCCCGGCGGCCAGGCCCCCGAGCAGCATCACGCCCGTGCCGCCGATCGTCACCACGTCCGCGAGGGTAGCCACCCGCCGCTGGCGCTCGCTGGTCCCCGCTGGTTGAGCAGGGCGCCCCGGCGCCCGTGTCGAAACCAAGGGGACGGGCAACGAGACGCGGGGTAGTCCCCTACGTTCTGGTCGTGACGAGAACGTAGGGGACTAGGGACCAGAACGTAGGGGACTAGGGACCAGAACGTAGGGGACTACCCCGGCTAGGGTCGTGCCATGCGCTTCGTGACCTGGTTGCTGACCTACGCCGCCGGCCTGGCCGTGGCCGCCTGGCTGCTCGACGGGATCTGGTTCGAGGGAGCCTCGAGCGGTCAGGAGGAGATCCAGGACAAGATCCTGCCCCTGCTGATCGTCTCCTTGATCCTCGGTCTCGTCTCGACCTTCATCGAGCCGGTGATCAAGGTGCTCTCCCTGCCGTTCATCATCCTCACGCTGGGCTTCCTGCTGCTGGTGATCAACGCGCTGATGCTGCTCCTCACCGCGCGGCTCGCCGATGCCTTCGACCTCGGCTTCCACGTCGACGGCTTCTGGAACGCGCTGGTCGGCTCGCTGATCGTGACCATCGTCGGCTGGGGCGTCCGCTCCGCGCTGCCCGCGCGGGACTGACCGCGGTGCCGGCCCCCTCCCCGGCCGCGCTGCCGCCGCCGCGGAAGTCCGGTCGCTACCGCATCGCCCTCGTCTGCCTCGGCAACATCTGCCGCTCGCCCACCGCCCACGTCGTCCTCGAGTCGCGCCTCGTCGACGCCGGGCTCGACGACCGGGTCGAGGTCGCCTCGTCGGGGACCGGCGGCTGGCACGTCGGCGGCCCGATGGACCGTCGCGCGGCCGCCACGCTCACCGCGGCCGGCTACGACGCGACCCGGCACCGCGCGCGGCAGTACGACGACTCGTGGCCCGCGGCGTACGACCTGGTCCTCGTGATGGACGAGGCCAACCTGGCCGACGTGGGCGGGCGGACCGACCGCATCGGCCTGTTCCGCGACTTCGATCCGGTCGATCCTGGCGCCGAGGTACCGGACCCGTACTACGGTGGTGACGACGGGTTCGAGGAGGTGCTGGAGATGGTCGAGCGGACGAGCGAGGCGATCGCCACCGCGCTGGACGACGCCCTCCGGGGACCCGGCTGATGGCTCGCCAGCCACTGGTGGCCAGGCGCGCCGAGGAGCTCCTCGACGCGTCGGTGGTGGCGACCTCGCCCGTGGCGGGCGGCGACATCGCGACCGCCACCCGGTTGCGCCTGTCCAGCGGGCAGACCGCGCTGATGAAGACCCTGCCGCACGCACCCGAGGGCTTCTTCGAGGCCGAGGCCGCCGGGCTGCGCTGGCTCGCCGAGGTCGACGGCGGCGTGCCGCTGCCCGACGTGCTGGCCGCCGCGAGCGACTGCGTGATCCTCGGCTGGGTCGAGCAGAGTGCCAAGACCCCGGTCGAGGCGGCCGTCACCTTCGGGCAACAGCTGGCGACCACCCACCGGGCAGGCGCCGACGACTGGGGCCGCGACCACGACGGCTTCATCGGCCGGCTGCCGCTGCCCAACAAGACGGCCGGTTCCTGGCCGGAGTTCTACGCGGTCCGCCGGCTCCTGCCCTACCTCAAGCTCGGGCGCGACCGGGGGGCCGTGACCGACGACGAGGCGGCCGCGGTCGAGGCGGTCGTCGGCCGGCTCACCGAGCTGCTCCCCGACGAGCCGCCCGCCCGCCTCCACGGCGACCTGTGGAACGGCAACTGCCTCTGGGGCCAGGACCTCGCGATCCACGTCATCGATCCGGCGGCCTACGGCGGCCACCGCGAGGTCGACCTGGCGATGCTCCACCTCTTCGGGCTCACGCACCTGCCCCGGGTGATGGCGGCCTACGACGAGGCGCACCCGCTCGCCGACGGCTGGGAGGACCGGCTGGGGATCCACCAGCTGTTCCCGCTGCTCGTGCACGCCTGCATGTTCGGCGGTGGCTACGGCGCCCGCGCCGGCGCGATCGCGGCGCGCTACGCCTGACCCGACCCGGTCGAGTGCCGGACGTGTCGCTCCGCCCGCGAGGGCGAGCACCCGACTTTTCAGCCTGCGCTCAGGACGCGGTGGCATCCTGGGCCCGTGAACGCCCCGACCGACTCCAAGCCCCGCGTGCTGGTCGTCGACGACGATCGGGCCGTGCGTGACTCGCTGCGCCGGTCGCTGGAGTTCAACGGCTACGAGGTCCACCTGGCCGCCGACGGCGCCGAGGGGCTCGTCGCGGTCGGGTCGCAGCACCCCGACGTGGTGGTGATCGACGTGATGATGCCGCGCCTCGACGGCATCGAGACGACCCGGGCGCTGCGTGCGGCGGGCAACGACGTACCGATCCTGGTCCTCACCGCGCGCGACGCGGTCGGCGACCGGGTCGAGGGGCTCGACGCCGGTGCGGACGACTACCTCACCAAGCCGTTCGCGCTCGAGGAGCTGCTGGCGCGGCTGCGCGCGCTGCTGCGCCGCGTGGTTCCCGACCCCGAGGCCGACGGCGAGGTGCTCACGTTCCACGACCTGTCGATGGACGTCGGCAGCCGCGACGTCTCACGCGGGAGCCGCTCGATCGAGCTCACCCGCACCGAGTTCACGCTGCTCGAGATGTTCCTGCGCCGGCCGCGGCGGGTGCTCGACCGGTCGTTCATCCTCGAGGAGGTGTGGGGCTACGACTTCCCGACGAGCGCCAACTCGCTCGAGGTCTACGTCGGCTACCTGCGCCGCAAGACCGAGGCCGAGGGCGAGCCCCGACTGATCCAGACGGTGCGAGGCGTCGGTTACGTCCTGAAGGAATCATGAGGCCGGCCGCCGTCTGGCCCGACGGGCGCTGGCACTACCGCAGGTCGCTCGCCTCGCGCGTCGCGGTGCTCACCACGGTCGCGCTGGGGCTCTCGATCGCGGTGATGGCCTTCACCGCCTTCGTCGTGATGCGCCACCAGCTGATGAGCTCGCTCGACCAGTCGCTGCTCAACCGCGCGCACCGCGCGACCGCCAACACGACGCTCTCGGAGATCACCGCCCAGGGCGTCCCGCCCTGGGTGCTCGGCGCCGCCGACGTCCGGATCATCTACATCAGCGCCAACGGTCAGGGCATGTCGGGCGCCGACATCCCGGACTTCACCCTCGGCCGCCCGGAGTACGACGTCGTGACCGGCCAGCGGGAGTCCGCCGTGCGCACGCTCGTCACCGAGGAGGGCGAGCGCTACCGCGTCGCGACTGTGGAGGCCGGCAAGGGCCAGGCCCTGATCCTCGCGCAACCCCTGACCTCGAACGACCGGACCCTCGGCAAGCTCGGCGGCGTGCTCTTCGTCTTCGGCGCGCTGGGCGTGCTGGCCGCGCTGATGGCGGGCTGGCTCGTCGCCCGCAACGGCCTCAGACCCGTGCGCCGCCTCACCTCCTCGGTGGAGCGCATCGCCGTCACCGAGGACCTCACCCCGCTGCGCGTCGAAGGCGACGACGAGGTCGCCCGGCTGGCGACCGCCTTCAACCAGATGCTGCTGGCACTCGGCGCCTCCCGCGACCGGCAGCGCCGGCTGGTGGCCGACGCGAGCCACGAGCTGCGTACGCCGCTCACCTCGCTGCGCACCAACCTCGACCTCCTGCGCCAGGCCGAGGGCAACGACAACTTCCCGACCGAGGCGCGGCTCGAGCTGCTCGACGACGTCCGTGCCCAGATCGAGGAGCTCAGCGCGCTCGTCGGCGACCTCGTCGAGCTCGCCCGTGACGAGCCGACCACCGGCGTCGTCGCCGAGGTCGACCTGGCCGACGTGGTCGAGCGGGCGACGACCCGCGTACGCCGGCGCGCGCAGGGGATCGCGTTCGACGTGCAACTCGAGCCGTGGCGGATGGTCGGCGACGCCAACGGCCTCGAGCGCGCGGTGACCAACCTGCTCGACAACGCTGCCAAGTGGAGCCCCACCGACGGCACCGTGACGGTGCGGCTCACGCAGGGCGTGCTCACCGTCGACGACCAGGGCCACGGCGTCGCCGACGCCGACCGCCCGCACGTCTTCGAGCGGTTCTACCGCGCCGAGGAGTCACGCGCGATGCCCGGCTCCGGCCTCGGCCTGGCGATCGTGCGCCGTGTCGTCGATCGCCACGGCGGTCAGGTGAAGGTCGACGACGCGCCCTCGGGCGGCGCGCGTTTCGCCTTGTGGCTGCCCGGGACGCCGGCGGCTGGTGATCTGGAGTCACCGGATATCCGGTGACCGCCCCGCTTGTCACACCAGATCTCAGGCACTAACCGGGAGACTCGCGTACGGAGTCGAAGACCCGCAGCAGCCGCTCGGCCTTCCACTCCGACTCCGCCCACTCCTCGGCGACATCGGACTTCACCGTGATCCCGCCCCCGGTGCCGAGCGTCCAGCGTCCGCTGCCGTCGGTCATCAGGGAGCGGATGACGACCCCGAGGTCGGCCGGGCCGTCGCCGCTGATCCAGCCGAACGCACCGGCGTACGCCCCTCTCGGCGTCGCCTCGGCCTCCTCGACGATCTCCATCGTGCGCAGCTTCGGCGCTCCGGTCATCGACCCCGCGGGGAACAGCGCCCGCAGCGCCCCGATCGTCGTGACGTCGTCGCGGAGGCGGCCGCGGACCGTCGAGACGAGCTGGTGCACCGACTCGTAGGACTCGACCTGCATGAGCGCGGGCACCTCGACCGACCCGACCTCGCACACCAGCGAGAGGTCGTTGCGGAGCAGGTCGACGATCATCAGGTTCTCCGCGCGGGTCTTCGGGTCGCTCGCGAGCCGCTCGCGATGCGCCTCGTCCTCCTCCGGCGTCGTGCCGCGCGGCGTGGTGCCCTTGATCGGCTTGGTCTCGAGGTGGCGGTCCGCGGTCACGAGGGCGTACCGCTCCGGCGAGCTCGACAGCAGCCAGGCCCGCGCCCCGTCGACGTCGTGCTGGAGGAAGCCGGAGTACGGCGCGGGGTTGAGCTCGCGCAGCCGGAGGTACGCCGACACCGGGTCGAGGTCGGACTCGCGCACCAGGCGGTGGGTGAGGTTCACCTCGTAGGAGTTGCCCGCGTGCAGGTGCTCCTGGACGCGCGCGAAGGCGGCGGCGTACTCCTCCGGAATGGGACCTCCCCGGGCTGTCTCGAACCTCGGGGGGTGTGCACGCCCCTCGATGTCTGGGTTCCCCCGCAGATGCGGGGGTTCTAGGGACGGAGGAGCGTGCTCGAACACCCGCACCTCGGACGGCCGCATCCAGACCGCGTCGGGCAGCGTGGGGTCGGGGGTGGCGGGGAGGTCGGGGCGGGAGGCGTAGCCGAGGTAGCCGAACCACTGCTCGCCGGCGGCCAGGCGCTCCTCGAGGACGGCGAAGACGTCGTCGCCGACCACCGTGAAGGTGCCGTCGGCGTGGAGGCGCACCTCGCGCCGGGCGGCGGACCATGTCAGGGACGGGTCGTCGGCGCCGAGCCAGCCGATGATCGAGCGCCGCCCGGACCACTCGCGCGCGCCGCCGCCGTCGAGCCAGAAGCACCGCGGGTGCTCGGCGGCCACCGACGTGAAGAAGGACAGCGGGTCGTCGCTCACGAGAGGAAGCTTCCGACGATGGCCCCGCCGTGCGTCGAGAGGATCGACTCGGGGTGGAACTGCACGCCCTCCAGCGGCAACGTGCGGTGGCGTACGCCCATCACCACGCCGTCCTCCGACCACGCGGTGGCGACCAGCGACGCGGGCAGGTCGACGACCCCGAGCGAGTGGTAGCGCACCGCCGCGAAGCCCTGCGGCAGCCCGGCGAGCACCCCGGCGTCGTCGTGCCGGATCGCGGCGACCTCGCCGTGCGCCGGACGCAGCCGCGCGACCGTCCCGCCGTACGCCGTCACCAGCCCCTGCATCCCCAGGCAGACGCCCAGCACGGGGCGGGTCCCGGCGAGGAGCACGTCGCGCCCCACCGAGAAGTCCGCCGCGACGGCCGGGTGGCCCGGTCCCGGCGACAGCACGACGTGCGAGTGGGCGAGCACGTCGGCGGCCGTCACCTCGTCGTGCTGCACGACGCGCGGCAGCACCCCGGTGACGCTCGCGACGAGGTGCACGAGGTTCCAGGTGTAGGAGTCGTGGTGGTCGACCACGATCACGTCCGGGTGCACCCGCCGAACACTAGGGCCAGATCACTGCCGCACGGCGCGGCACGCGTCGGAGACCGGCTGGTCGCCCGACTCCCGGCACGCGTCGAACGCCGCGAGCTTCGCCATCAGCAGGTCGACGTCGGCGCGACGCTTCGGGTTCGCGACGTTGTTCTTCTTCTCGAACCGGTTGCGCTTGTAGTGGTAGTACTCGTAGCCCCACTGCACCTGGTCGGGCCGCGGGTCGAGGTCGAAGCGAGCCAGGAGCGAGGTCCGACCGCGCACCGCGACGTAGGACGGGATCCGGTCGAGCTCGGCGCCGGTGAACGCCGCGTCGGGGTCGCCTCCGGTCAACGTCTGCTGGGTGTGCTCGAGGAAGGCGTAGCTCTGCCGGACCGCCTTCGGGTCCGCCAGCGTCGGCACCAGCGAGAGTCCGCTGCGGTAGGGGGCGGCCGGCAGCCCGGCGAGCTCCTCGAAGGTGGGCGCGAGGTCGATGTTGCTGGTGACCTCCCTGCGCGAGCCGGGCACGACACCCGGGCCGGTGACCAGCAGCGGCACCCGCACGTCGGTGTCGTACGGCGTCCCTTTGCCGCGACCCATGCCCAGCTGGCCGAGGTGGAAGCCGTTGTCGGAGGTGAGCACGACGTAGGTGTGCGGGCCGACCGAGCGCAGGATCCGCGCGAGCAGCCGGTCGGCGGACTGCGCCATCCGCGCGCGGTCGCGGAGGTCGCGCACCGCCACCGGCGCGGGCAGCGTGCGGACGGTGTTCCACGCGCGCCCCGGCCTGCCGTTGGCCAGCCGCGGCCGGTTGTCACGCCGGGCGTCGCCGAAGCCCGGCAGGTCGTCCACGGTCAGCTTGCGGCAGGCGACCCGACCGCAGCTGCGATCGCCGGTGCGGTCGCGGAACATCGGCGGGAAGAGCGGGTCGCCCGGGTAGTGGCCCTCGGGCTGGGTGCGGTTGTGCGGCGCGTAGAGCGCGACCTCGAGGAAGTAGGGCGCGTCCGACGCCTCGCCCGCGCTCAGGAAGTTCATCGCCTTGTCGCCGATCACGGCGCCGGCGTACGCCTTGTCCTTCGCCGCGTCGCTCGCGCTCGCCGGGGGTGCCGGGTGCTGCTGCACCTGCAGCCGCTGGTCGACCACCGAGGTGCTGGCGAAGTCCCAGCCGTCGTAGGCCGAGCCGAAGACCGCGTTGAAGGTCGTCCAGCCCGGCACGACGGGCGGCAGCGCGCGGCCGGGCACCCACTCGTACTCGTTGAGGAACTTGCCCACGAAGCCGGTCGTGTAGCCCGCCTGCTGCAGCCGGACGTTGAAGGCGCGCTCGGGGTTGCCGTTGGTGTCGTAGGCCGGCCAGCCGCCGAGCCCGGAGGTGCCCTTGTTGGAGGTGTTGGTGCGCACGCCGGTCTGGTGGGGGTACTGCCCGGTGAAGAAGCTCGAGCGCGAGACGCAGCACAGCGAGTCGGTGACGAAGGAGTGCGGATAGCTCGCGCCCGTCCTGCGCATCCGCTGGAGCGACCGCATCGTCTGGACCAGGTCCATCGAGAAGTCGTCGAGCATGACCACGACGATGTTGGGCTGCTGGTCCCGGGTCGCCGCCGGCGCGCTGTCGCCGAGGGCGGATGCGCTGCTCGTCGTCCGCGGAGGACGTACGTCATGGGGCGGGGTCGACCCGCTGGTCGAGCCGGACGGCCCGCCGCACGCAGCCACGCCGGCCATGAGCGCGAGCAGGCACACGCCCGCCCATGCCCTCGTGAAGTGGTGCACCTGTCCCCCGTCAGTCCCGCTGGTCAACCAGGATGACGCTTCCCGCTCCCGATCGGTTGCGTCACACGCCGGTCTGATCGTCAGGCGAGCAGGTCGCGGACCGCGGTGTGGAGGAGGTCCCAGCCGTTCTCGGTGAGGATCGACTCGGCGTGGAACTGGATGCCTCGGTAGTGCGGGCCGGTGATCGCGTGGATGTCGCCGGTGGCCTCGTCGGCCTCGACGCTCACGCCGTCGGGCAGCGTCGCGCCGGCCGGCACCCGGCCGACGAACGTGTTGTAGAACCCGACCCGCTCGGTGCGGCCCGCGAGCCGGACGGGCGACTGCGTGCCCTGGAAGACGACATCCTTGTAGCCGAGCTCGAGACCGAGCCGCTGGCAGAGCGTCTGGTGGCCCAGGCACACCGCGAGGAACGGCTGCCCCGTGCCGAGCAGGTCGTCGATGGCCCCGCGGAACGCTGCGATCTTAGGGTGGTCGCCCTCGCGCGGGTCGCCCGGACCGGGGCCGACGATGACCAGGTCGGCGCCGTCGAAGGCACCCGTCGCGTAGTCCTCGTGACGCACCACGCGCGCGGTCATCCCGAAGACGCCGAGCACGTGGACGAGCATGTTCACGAAGTCGTCCTCGCCGTGGAGGATCACCACGCTCTTGCCCGCGAGCCCCGGGTCGGCGGGCTCGCCGGCCTGGTCGGTCAGCCAGAAGCGCGAGAGCCGCTGGTTGCGCGTGCCCAGGGCCAGGACGACGTCCTCGTCGCGCGCGAGGTCGGCGATGTCGGTGCCGTCGGAGGTCGCCGCCGGCGCCAGGCCGAAGGCGCTGAGGATGCCGCCGGCCTTGGCCCGCGTCTCGGCGACCTCGTAGGCGGCGTCGGAGTCGCGCACCAGCGTCGCACCCGCGGTCACCTTGAGCTCGCCGTCGACCGAGACGTCGGCGGTGCGGATCAGGATCGGACTGTCCATCGTCGGGGTGCCGTCGGGCGAGCGGCCGAAGAGGGCGAGCGCGGCGCCGTAGTAGCCGCGGCCCTCGGGCTCGTAGTCGGCGATCAGCCGGCAGGCGTTCTCGACCGGCGCGCCGGTCACCGTGGCGGCGTACATCGTGCCGCGCAGGATCTCGCGGTGGTCGCGATCGGAGCGGCCGGCGAGGAGGTACTCGGTGTGGATGAGGTGGGTCATCGGCTTGAGGAACGGCCCGAGGACCTGGCCGCCCTCGTGGCAGATGTCGCACATCATCTTGAGCTCCTCGTCGACGACCATGAAGAGCTCGAAGATCTCCTTCTCGTCGGCGAGGAACTCGACGAGCCGGTCCTTCAGGGCGTCGCCATGGCCGGCCACGCGGAAAGTCCCCGAGATCGGATTCATCCGGACGTCGCCCTGGCGCACCGACACGTGTCGCTCCGGGCTGGCGCCGATGAGGAAGCGCTCGCCGGTGAAGAAGCAGAAGGTCCAGTAGGCACCGCGCTCGCGCTCCAGCAGCCGTCGCAGGACGGTGAGCGCCTTGGTGGCGTCCCAGTCGGCGAGGACCGCGCGGTAGTGGCGACCGATGACGAGGTTGGCGCCCTCGCCCTGGCCGATCTCGTCGCGGATGATCGCCTCGACGACCTGGCCGTAGTCGTCGTCGCTCGTCGCGAAGCCACCCCGGTCGGCGAGCTCGACGGGTACGTCGGGGAGCGCGGCGAGCAGGTCGTCGACCGACACCTCGTGCTCGGCCTCGATGTCGACCACTGTCAGCGGAGTGCCGTCGTCGATCGCGGCGAATCCACGCTCGCGGACCTGCCGGAACGGCACGGCCACCAGCCGGTCGGCGCTGCGCCCGGGCTCGGGGGCGCCGGACTCGAGCGGGATGTCGAGCAGGCTCTCGACCTCGTGCGGAGTGCCGCCGATGAGCCCCGCGGTCGGCGAGGCCTTGCGCCGGATGACCGCCCACGCGCCGTGCCCCTGGATCTGCTCCAGGAGGTCGGCCACGGGAGACGGGCCGGACGTGGTGGCGGTCATGGGAGGACCCTACGGCTCAGCCCATCCGCAGCCGGGTGCTGTCCGCAACGCAGCCACTCGAGCGCCGTGGCCCAGTTCGCTGGATCCACTGTGCGTACCTGCGTGGTTTAGGCTCGTTCAATGCTCGAAGTCGTGTCGTACCGCGTTGGCACCGCAACGCCTCCGGTGGAACTCCTGTCCCTGTCGACCGTCTCCACGCCAGCGAAGCTGACCGCACTTCCGCGCCTCCAGGCCCCGAAGAATCGCTGATGACGCTGTCTCTCCGGCGGAGCTCGCTTCGGGCCATCCTGACTGACCACGATGCGCGAGCGGTCGTTCTCCTCACGGCACTTCTGGTGTCGACCCAGATCGTCGTCACGGTCCCGAACCCGTTCTCGCTCGGTGGCGGGAAGTCGCTTCCGCTTGCCGAGATTCCTCTTGTCATCATCACCGTTTGGCTGGTGGTGTCGTTCTTCCGCCGTCGCGACGTTCGCTTCGCTCCTGATGATCTGTACCTCATCTGGGGAGTGCTGCTCTTCGCAGCCACCGTCATCGTCGTCACGGCCTTGCGCGCGCTCACTCAAGACCTGCTCACTCTTTCCACGACGTCGCTGGAGTACATGACGCTGGGTATCGCGTTCTACTTCACCATCCGCCTGCGGTGGTTCACGACGCACCATCTGGTACTGGCGATCCACGGCCTTCTGCTGGTCGCAGAGGCGACGGCCTTGTTCCGCGTGGTCTTCGAGGGGACGACCCTCCGGTTCTCCGCACCCATGGGCAACGTGAACGTGTACGTAGGCTTCGCGCTGCTCGTGATGCCCGTGCTCATCTGGTATGGCATCAGTCGGTCCTCCCGGATGCTGCTGCTGTTGACCTTGGGCCAGATGGCGATCGTCGTCGCCTTCGTCGCGCTCAGCGGTTCGCGATTCGGCGGCCTCGCCTTGCTCATCGAGCTGACCGCCATCTTCCTCCTTGTCGATGACCGACGCTGGCGTACCCGTCTTTCGAACATCGGCCTGTCGGCGGTGACGTGCGGGCTGATCATGGGGGCCATCCTCGTCGTCTCGCCAGCGACGTCGAAGGACATCCAGCGCACCTTGAACGTCATGTCTGCCGTCACGGGGCAGGAGGTCGCGAGTGCCGGCGACGACCCGCCGAGTGACGCCGAGTGGAGGGCACTCCCCCCCGTCGCGGGCGGGCCCGGTGTCGACGTTCCCACGGACCCCGCGAGCGTCGACCCGGGCAATCCGGACATCGACGTCCGACCGGACGATCAGTCCCTGCGGGCACGCTTCGGGCCTCGTGCCACTGCTGTTGCGCACGATCACTGGCTCTTGGGCACGGGGCGCCCCGTGGTGTTCTACTACGGCTACGGCTACTCGACGTCACACAGCATCATCTTCGACCCCGTGATCGCTTTCGGCGTCTTCGGGGCGGTGGCGCTGTGGGCACTCCTCTTGCGCGTGCCGATATCCATGGCACGCGCCGTGCGGGGCAGTCGACGGGCCAGAGCCGTGTCGCTGGGAGTCGCGCTGCTTCTCGCGTACTCGTTCTTCGAACCTCTGATTGATTCCGTCTTGGTCATTGGACTGATGTACTGGGGCCTGTTCGCCGTCGGACTCGATCGCTCTCGACTGGGCACGAGCGAGGTCGGGGTGTCGCGATCGGACTCGGAGCCGGTCGTTGCAGCACTTCGCGAGGGGCGCGGTCCAAGCGCCACATGAGGGTCCGCCAGGCGTGAACGGCCCGGCTGGCTGGCGTGCGGAGGCGCGCGGCGCCGGACACCAGGGACACCCGTTGATGGAGCCGCGGGGGTCGCGCCCAGGGTTGGGCTCTAGTCCGGATGTCCATCCTCGAACGGTTCCGGCTCGGCTCGGAGCGCGTCGAGCAGCGTCGGAGTCGGTTCGGAGCCCATCATGAAGGCACCGGCCTTCTCCGACCACGACTGCCACTCCGCGTCGGAGAGGCCGGCGAAGGAGTCCACCGCCCGGGCGACAGCCACCGGGTCGCGTCGCTCAGCGACGTTCAGCACGATGCCCGCGCCAGCCTCGGCTACCCCTGACCACGGAGTCTGATCGCTGATCAGCACCGGGCACCCGGCCCGCAACGCCTCACCGATCGCATGCCCGAAGTTCTCGCCGTGAGTGAGCAGGACGAACAGGTGCGCTGCGGCCAAGCTGCGGTCGACCTCCTCGGGGTGCTGCGGTCCGGTGAACGTCACCCGGACGTGTCCCGGTGCACCGGCAGCCAGTCGATGGAGCTCGGCAGCATGGGTGGGGTCCTCCTCCACTCCGACGATCTGGACCTCGACCGGTCTCTGCACCTTGGTCAGCGCTCGAAGCAGGTCGTCGTGACCCTTTACCGGTGCCAGTCGCCCGACGGCAACCACTCGGAGGCCGTTCACCAGGGAGGCGGATGTGCGCTGTACCTCGTGACGTGACCGGAGTCGCTCGGGCAGCGTCACGACCTCGGCGTCATCAAAGATCGCGAGGACGTCCGAACATTCGCCGACACTGCTGGCCACCCAGAGAACTCGAGACCGGCCCAGGTGAGCGTGCAGTCCGAGACGACCCATCATCCGGAGCCACGTCTGCTTCTGTGTGGAGCCCCCCAGACGAAGGGCGGAGCCGGCCAGCTCGCCGCGAGGGCTGATGGCGACCCGACCGCGGTAGCGGGTCACCCACAGGAGCAGGAGAGGAACGATCGTGAACCCCAACGACATCACCGAGTTGAAGTACACGACGTCGGAGCGCCGCACGGTGCGCCACGCACGCCCCCACTGCCACAGCGACGAAGCGCTCAGCGGACGCAGGTAGGTCACCGCGACTCCGTCGACGGCCGTCGTGCCGCGATAAGGCAACGGGAAGGGCTTCGTGTCTCCGAGGTCCCGGTCCGCTGTCAAGACGTGCACGTCGTGGTCACGCATGGTCTCGACGACGCCCACGATCCCCGGCACGGGCCCTCCAGCCTTGTGCGCGGGAACATAGTGGGTAGCAAGGACACAGACTTTCACGACGACGCTCCTGGGGCGACGGACGGCGTTCCGGCCTTGGTGAAGATCGTGCGGAGGCGCATCAAGCCCAGGACGACGAGAACCGCTGCCAGACTCGCCCGCATCGCGACGGCGAAGTCACCGGACGTCGGTAGCAACGCCGCCGTCAGACAGACCCCGGTGGCGAAGACGACCGCGACCGACGCGCCACGCTCGGCCCAGCGGAGTGTTGACACCTCTCTCGCGAGGCGACGGGTCAACCGCCACAGCAACAGGTAGACGACAGGCAGCCCGACCGCCACCCCTACGAGTCCGTAGACGCTGGCTGCCGCCCACGAGACGAGGGCCCCGATCAGCATCGACGCCGGGCTGATGAGCGCCAGCCGCGTGGTCCGCCCGCTGATGACCACGACTTGTTGATGCGCCAGGTAGACCGCCGCCAAAGCAGCGGACATGCATGCGATCGCCGTCACCGGGACCATGGTTGCGATGTCGTACCTCGGGGGCACGAGCAGCATCAGCAGCCAGGGTGAGAGCGTGGCGACGCCGCCGGCGGTGAGACCGGCGAGCCACGCCACTGCCTTCGACGTCTCAGCCAGCTGCTCGCCACGGGCATCCGGCGCCACCTGGGCCAGAACTGGGAGCCAGGCGTACCCAATGGCACTCGTGAGCACCAGGGCGACCGTGCCGAGGTAGACGGCGACCTGAGCTCGCCCACCAGCCGCATGCCCGATGACAGCCCCGGCAACGATGACGGCGATTCCGTTCAGGCTTCCGGTGGCGAACAGGTGCGGCACCATCGGTAGTCCGACCTTGAGTGCCTTGCGCATCGCTCCGAGGTCGAACGTGACCCGGCCGGTGGACGCCACGCGGCCCATGCCGGCAGCGAGCAAGACACAGTTCGTGGCCACCACACCCAAGAAGTACGCGGTGGCTCCGCGCGCGTCGACGAGGCTGACACACACCAGCCCGACCGCGGGCCCCATCAAGGAGAGGCCCACCGCGAGCACGACATAGAACCAGCTGCGCTCCTCGGCCAGCGCCCACGCCATCGCCATCGCTGTACCGGAGCCGGCACCGGCCGCCACGAACGCCAGAAGGATCGAAACCGGCAAACCGACACCGCCGATCCGGTCGACCAGCAGGGCCAGCCCTGCGATGGCGCTCGCCGCCGCGAGAACGAGCGACGATGCGATGACGGCGATGCTCCGGGCCCCGTCAGGGCCCGAGGACTCCGTGAGGGCGTGCCTGGTGATGGCTACGGGAAGGCCGAGACCGAGCAAGGCAATGCTCCACTGCATGACCACGATGGCGACAGAGATGGAGCCGTACTCGGACACGTCCACTGATCGGGTGAGCAGCGGAGTGACCAGTAGACCGGTCAACATGGGCGCGGCGCTCCCGATCATGTAGATCGAGCCGCGACCAACGAGACGTCGGCTCGCGTCACTCACGGTCGTCGCGTCCTCGGCCTCGGCCTCGGCCTGGGCCTCGGCCCATCGAACATGCCACCAGGGCCTGGGTGCGTGTGCTGTCGTGCCCGTCGCTGCTTGCAGTCATCTATCGACACTTTTCAGCGAAGTCGAGGATCCGTCGTGCCTGCGCAACGTTGTTCTTGCGCTCCATCACGAACGACTTGCCCCGACCGCCTCGCAGGTGGAGCTCCTCGGGCGTCATGGTGAGGGCGCTCCTCAGGGCAGCTGCCACGTCGTGGGGGCTGGACCCGTCGATGGTGAGCACGAAGTCGTAGTACTCCTGCGGCATGCCGGGCAGTCGTGTGGTGAGCACCGGCGTCCCTGATGCGAGGTACTCCATGTTCTTGGACGGGAACGAGTACTTGGTGAATTCTGCGTCGGCCGGCCGGGGGTTGACCAGCAGCCATGCACTCTCCTCCGCTCGGAGGACGGTCTCGATCGGTGCGGGACCACGAAAATCGATGCGGGGATCCTCGGCAGCGGCCAGCACCAGATCGGGCGCGAAGTCGCCCGCGCCGTAGATGACGAGACGGGCGTCGGGATCCTCGACTTCCCGGAAGCCCTCGACCAATGTCTCGACGCCGTACTCGCGGCGAAGCGCGCCGGCGTAGAGCACCGTCGGATGCCGGACCTTGCCGCCCAGTGCGTTGTCGGCCGCCGTCATCTTGTGGTCGACGAGGCCCTCCATGACCAGAAACGGGCGACGGCGGCGGTTGACGACCTCATTCATCTGCTCGGTGAGGAGGACGAACCCGTCCACTCCCCGGTAGGTCGCGGCGACCACCCGGCGGAGTGCCCGGTAGATCAAAGGCGATCGATCCGTCGCGTCCGACACATCAGCCATGAAGCCGTAGATGTCTGCGACGATGACGACTCGAGAGATGCCCCCGCCCCAGGTGGCGAGCAGGACACCCGGGAGCGCAGACACGTAGGCCGCGTCGACGATGAGCACTCGCTCGTCTGAGCGGCGCGTCCTCACCCGCCACCTGAGCGCGGCCACTGCCAAGGACCCGGCCAACCAGGTCTGCTTGAGGACGCGACGGTTGGGAAAGCCGCGATGGTCCACGACGTGGTCGGGACCGACACGCTCCACCTCACGCCGCCACCATCCAGCACGGTAGTACGCAGACGTCGCGCTTCGACCGACCAGAGAGGTCACCCTCGCACCACTGCGGATCAGGCCATCCTGGATGAGGGTGTGGAACTTGAAGCCCGCCTCAGGCATCCCGTACGTGACTTCCTGGGCGTCGGGGAGACGCATGTCCTTCATCCACTGAAACTGAGCGGCCGTCGGCACTGACGAGACGTAGAGGACCTCCGTCACGGTCGGATCCCCAGCCAGCTCTCGTAGCGCGCGTGGGTGGAGAGGATGAACCCCACCGCACGCCTGGAGCAGTCACCGATCCGGTAGTCATCCGGCACCCGGGAGGCCCGGTCCGTGTCGGAGACCGCAAATCGCACGGCCTCGACGACGTTGGTGGAGTCGAGGCCCGTCATCAGGATCGAGGCGGAGTCGAGCGCTTCGGGTCGCTCGATGGAGTCACGAAGAGTGACCGCCGGGAAGTCGAGCAGCGACGACTCCTCGGAGATCGTCCCGGAGTCGGACAGCACGCAGTACGCCTGCTTCTGCAGCTTGTTGTAGTCCATGAAGCCGAGCGGCTCGTGGAACGTGATGCCTCCGGTCGACCGGCCGAGCGCGTCCAGGCGCTTGCGGGTGCGCGGATGGGTCGAGACGAGGACCGGCATGCCGGTGTCGGCGACCACGCTCTCGAGGCAGTCGAGCAGGAGGTTCAGCCGATCGGGGTTGTCGACGTTCTCCTCGCGGTGCGCGCTCACCAGGACGTAGCCCTGCGGGGTCAGCCCCAGCCGCTCGACCGCGTCGGAGGCTTCGATCTTTGCAGCGTTGGCGGCGAGCACCTCCTTCATCGGCGACCCGGTCTTGAGGATCCGGCGTGGGTGCAGACCCTCGGCCAACAGGTTGCGACGCGCGTGCTCGGTGTAGACCAGGTTGAAGTCGGCGACGTGGTCGACGAGGCGACGATTGGTCTCTTCCGGGACGTTCTCGTCGAAGCAGCGGTTGCCGGCCTCCATGTGGTAGACGGGGATCCGCATCCGCTTGGCCATCACCGCGGCCAGACAGCTGTTGGTGTCGCCCAGGACCAGCACAGCGTCCGGACGCTCCTCGAGCAGCACCTCCTCGGTCTTGATCAGCACCTCTCCCAGCACACGGCCCAGGCTGCTCGTGTCGACGTCGAGGTAGTGATCAGGAGCGCGCAGACCCAGCTCGGAGAAGAAGATCTCGTTGAGGTTGTGGTCGTAGTTCTGCCCCGTGTGGACCAGCACGTGGTCAACCGTGCTGTCGAGCAGCTTGATGGTCTCGGACAGCCGGATGATCTCTGGACGGGTCCCGACGACGGTCATCACCTTGGTCATGCGGTCTCCTGCGGTGCCGTGCGGACTACTGGCTCGTGGATGGTGTCGGGCGCCTCGGGATCGAAGAGCGAGTCGGTCCAGAACAGCGTCGTCAGCACCCGGTCACCGATGTTGGTGATGTCGTGCGACCACATCGTCGGCATGTCCACCACGACCGGTTCCTCGCCACTGACCGGCAGCTCGACGACCTCGTCGTGGAACATCCGTCGCAGTCGGATGACTGCCTCTCCGTCGAGGACGACGAAGCGCTCGATCTTGTGGAGGTGGTAGTGGATGCCACGGGTGACACCCGGAACGGTGGTGGACACGAACGTCTGACCGCCCTGACCGTGCGAGCGGACCGTCTCGACCAGGCGACCGCGCTGGTCACTGCGCGGAGCGAGCGCCAACGGGTAGTGGGCCGGGAACAGCGCCGCCCGATAGGTGTTGAAGAGGTCACGCTCGAAGTCGTCCTCCATGGCAGGCACGTCCGCGCTCGGCACGTAGGTGGCATGGAACCGCTCGAGCGCGTCCCACACCGCCTTCACCGACGTGGGGTGCGCAGCCGGACGGACGCTGTCCGGCGAGTCGGGCGCCAAGGCGTCGAGGAGGGCCTGAGCCGCTCCCTGCGCGTGCAGCAGCTCGATCGGACGGTCCGAGATCTCGGGGGTGTCGCCCGCGACGACCCGGTCCACGAACGTGGCGACGAACGAGTTGTACCCGGGCCTCCCGTGCTCGCCGAACAGGTTCGGGAGCAGCACGTCGACGAAACGGGCCTCGCGGGCGACGGCGGCCTCCCTCAGCACGTCGGCCGCCCGCGCCTTGCCCTCGGCGTAGGCCGTGCCGTTGCCGACCTGGATCGAGTTGGCGAAGACAACAGGCACGCCTCGGCGCTCCGCGAGCGCATCGGACAGCTCGTGGGCGAGCCCGACGTTCACGTGGACCAGCTCGTCGTCGGAGGCCCGGTTGACCCCTGCCACGTGGATGACGGCGTCGACGTCGGCGGCCAGCTGGGCGAGTCGCGACCAGTCGGCGCGCCCCACCGGGACGACCTCGTGGTCGGTCGTGGCGTGGACACGGCACCGTAGGTGCCAGCCCAGGAATCCTTCGGCCCCGGTGAGCAGGATCTTCACGTGTTCAGCTCCGGGTCGGCGGCGATCTCGGGGATGGTCCGCAGGAGGGCCACCGTCTCGTCCACATCGAGTGGTGCCACCGAGTCAGACGCGTAGTCGACGGTGGTGTCGACGTCTTCCTCGCCCTCGGAGAAGTACTTCTCGTACTGCAGGCCGCGATCGTCGAGCGGCACGCGGAAGTAGTCGCCCTGGTCGGTGGCCTTGGCGATCTCCTCGCGGGTCAGGAGCGTCTCGTGCAGCTTCTCGCCGTGGCGGGTGCCGATGTGGTGCACCTCGGGCTCGTCCTGACCGAACAGCCGGCCGACAGCGGTGGCGAGCGTCGACACGGTGGTGGATGCCGCCTTGCGGACGAAGAGGTCGCCGGGCTGGGCATGCACGAACGCGTGCTTGACGAGGTCGACGGAGTCGGCGAGCGACATGAGGAAGCGCGTCATCCGTGGATCGGTGATCGTCAGTGGCTTGCCCTCCTTGAGGAGGGAGATGAAGGCAGGGATCACCGAGCCGCGGGAGTACATGACGTTGCCGTAGCGCGTGACCGACACGGTCATGTCCGAGTCGGGGTGGTTGCGGGCGAAGGCTTGGGCGGTCTTCTCCATGAGCGCCTTGGACATGCCCATCGCGTTGACCGGGTAGACCGCTTTGTCGGTGCTGAGCAGCACGACCGAGCGGACGCCAGCAGCGGCGCTCGCCTCGATGACGTTGTGGCTGCCCACGACATTGGTCTTCACCGCCTGCTGGGGAAAGAACTCGCACGACGGGACTTGCTTGAGCGCGGCGGCGTGGAAGACGAAGTCGGCGTCGAGGACGGCTGTGCGCACGCTGTCGACGTCGCGGACGTCGCCGATGAAGAACCGGACGCGCTCGTCGTTGAACGCGCGACGCATCAGGTCCTGCTTGGCCTCGTCGCGGCTGAAGATGTTGATCCGGGCCGCACCGTCATCGAGGAGGTGTCGAGCCATCACCGAGCCGAACGAGCCCGTGCCACCGGTGATCGTGATGGTCCGGCCCGCAACCTCGTCGGTCGAGGGAACCCGTGCGTCACTCAAAGTATGTGCCTTTCCGAAGGATGTAGCTGTTGTTGGCCGACCCCATGCCGCGAGTCACGACCGTGGAACTCCGACGTCGCGCAAGTCCGGGGAGAACGGGCGCCGGAGCGCCGCTGACGTGCCCCGCTCGGCGAGTCATGCGACACATGCGCCGACTCACGCACGCTTGAGGTCACCTAGTCACCCGCGTGCCTCGCAAGGTCGGTGAGCTCGGCAGGATCGATGGGAGACACCGACACAGACCGGATCATGGGGTGCCCGGTAGACGAGGCCGACTCATCGTCGGAGAAGAGCACCTCGTGAAGCTTTTCTCCCGATCGAAGACCGCTGAAGACGATGTCAATGCCGGACGCGCCTGAGAGCGAGATCATGCGCTTCGCGACATCGAGGATGCGGACCGGCTCACCCATCTCCAGGACCAACACCTCACCAGAGCCACCCATCGCGCCAGCTTGGACCACCAGCTGGCACGCCTCAGGGATGGTCATGAAGTATCGAGTCACATCAGGGTGGGTGACGGTGATCGGGCCGCCAGCGGCGATCTGAGCGTTGAAGGTGTGCAGCATCGAGCCACGCGAACCCAACACGTTCCCGAATCGGACAGACATGTAGGGCAGACCGGTGGCGCGTGATTGCCATGCTGTCAGTTGCTCGGCCAGTCGCTTGGTGGAACCCAGCACGCTGGTGGCGTCAGCTGCCTTGTCCGTCGAGATGTTGACGAAGCGTTCGACTCCGAACTGCGCAGACAGCTCGAGCAGGTTGAGGGTCCCCAGCACATTGGTCTTCCATCCCTCCGCTGGGAACCGCTCGAGCATCGGGAGATGCTTGAGGGCAGCGGCGTGGAAGACGATGTCGGGCCGCACATCGGCGAATATGGAGAGCAGGCTCGCCCGGTCGCGGATGTCGGCCAGCACCGTCTCGGGCGAGTCGAGGAGGCCATGTCCGTAGATGGCGAGCTGGACGGCGTGCAAGGCCGACTCATCCCGATCGAGCAAGGTCAACGAGGACGGCCCGAAGCGATGGACCTGGCGTGCCAGCTCGGACCCGATCGACCCACCAGCGCCCGTGATCAGCACGCGCTTGCCACTCAGGTAGCGCGCGATCGAGGAGATGTCAGTCTCGACCGGACGTCTTCCGAGGACATCGCCGATCTCCACCCGTCGGATGTCGTTCGGCTTCACGTGGCCTCCGGTGAGGTCGCTCAACCTCGGGAGGATCAACAGCTCGAGGCCCGCGTCTGACGCCTCGCGCTGGACTCTGTCGATGAGTTTGCCGGAGGCTCGGGGCACTGCCAGGACGACGGTAGCAACGGCCATCGCGTCTGCTACCTCGGTCAGGGAACGTCCGGTTCCGACGACGGGCACACCGTGGATCCGTAGATGACGTTTGCCCGGGTTGTCGTCGATGAAGCCGACCACGGTCAGCCCCAAGGTTCGGTCCGAGCGGGTCAAGCGAAGAACTTGGCGGCCAGCATCACCAGCACCGTAGACGAGGACCGGACGGCCTGAACCACGACGTGCCTCGATGTCACGGTCACGCAACGCTCGGTAGAACCATCGACCTGCGGCGGCGCCGACCAGAGCGGCGGGGGGCGCCAGCACAGGGAGGCTTCGCGGCAGCGCGTCATTGATCAGTGGAGTTGTAATGGTGGTGATCGCGGCAACACCGAGGAA
Source organism: Nocardioides hwasunensis (assembly GCF_014779665.1). GTDB lineage: Bacteria > Actinomycetota > Actinomycetes > Propionibacteriales > Nocardioidaceae > Nocardioides > Nocardioides hwasunensis. The sequence goes on from NZ_JACXYY010000008.1 coordinate 161,092, forward strand.
ATGCAGCGCGAGACCGAGGGCTTCGTCGAACGAGCCGACCAGGAATCTTCCCCGGTAGAACTTCGTCAGCATGCCGACGGCCAAGAGCAGGAACCACGAGATGACCAAGTATCTGAGGGCGGCTTCCCACTGCACCTCGGAGATCCGGAAGGAGTAGCGAAAACCGATCACGAACGCGGCGCCCAGGGTCCAACAGGCGATGTCCCAGGTCGCCAGCGCACCCCGTCGCAAATAACCGTTGGACAACATCCCGAACCCCGTCACTCAGCAAAAGACCTCAGCAATGTTAACGCCCTCGGCTCGAGGGGCCTGATTGGCGGCTTGCGTGGGGGCGGTTCGCCGAGTCTGTTGGGCCGGACGCGCCCGCGATCGGGTTTGTCGCGTCGGTTCGAGCGATGCGCGGGTCGAAGGCCAAGCCACCCGACTACTGCGACGCTCCTGCTGCACGGGACACCTTCAGAGGCGGGCGGGGACCCGCAGCGAAAGCCCTTGTCAGCCAGCCAGGTCCTGCCACCCGTCGTGACCGACGGGCGGCCGCCATCCGTCCTGCGTGAGCCAGCTGCTGGCCTGTCGCTGCCCTAACCAGAGGAGCTCCAGCCGGCGCGCGTTCGCTGCGGTCGGCCGGTGGATTCGACCCACCGTCTTGGCGAGGCGCACAAGGGTTCGAGCCACGACCGCGGGGATGACCTTCGGAGAACGCCCTCCGCCCAACCACTCCATCAGACCGCCAGCAGTCACGCCTTCCCAGGGATGGATGACAACTGGAGGAGGAGCGTGCTCAGCTAGTGCGAGATAGCTGATCGCATCGGCGACGTTCACCAGCAAAGCCTGTGGAGTCGCTTGGCTACCCGGGCGCGCCACAGAAGAGAGAGGTGAGCTCGCGATCCGCCCGATCATCCGCGTCACCCGGCGACCCGGCGCGTGCACCGAGGGCGGACGGTATCGCACGACTGCTGGAGTCGTGCCGAGGCCACTGGCGATGACCCGCTCTCCCGCGACTTTCGACGCCGAGTAGGTAGAGAACGGGTCCATCGACTCGGACTCGTCCAGCACCTCACGGTCGTTCTGAACCACCGCCGAGGAGACGTGGACGAAGCGCGACACCCCAGCCTCGCGCGCGGCCGTGAGGACGACGTAGGGAAGCAGCGCGTTGGCACCGAACAGCGAGTCGGCCTCCAACGACGAGGCATCCGGGTCGCCGGCGGCATTCACGACGACATCACAGCCGCGGAGCTCGTCCGCCAGCTTGGCTACGGCTTCGCTCACTCGATCGATCTCCGCCGTCAGCTCGACGATCGAGCGCGCCTTCGTCGTGAGTCTGGGCGCGACCACACGGACCACATCGCAGTCCCGTGTGTCGAGCACCTCCGCCACCGCGCTGCCGACGAAGCCGGACCCACCGAGCAGCGCAACAGACCGGCGTTTCATCATGCTCTCCATCTCGCCGCCTCTTCCAGCGCTTGCTCCATGGCCATGACCCCTACCTTGGCGGACAGCTCGCGTTCATAGAACAGGTGGCCCCGTCGTCCCATGGCTCGGAGCTTCTCGCTCGGCATCAGGGAGCAGTGCCGGATGGCAGCTGCGAGCGCACCAACATCGCCCGCCTTGGTCGTCACTCCAGCACCGGATCGCTCAGCCAGTGCGGCTGCGTCACCAGGGGCACAGACGATCATCGGCTGACCTGAGGCGAGGATGCCCTGGATCTTGCTGGGCATCGTGACCCGGAACAGTGGGATGTCCTTCAGGCAGACGAGCTGAATGTGCGCACTTGCCATCGTCGTCGACATCTCTTCCACAGGCCGAGTGCCCTCGAAGACGACACGCTCAGCCACACCGAGCTGCGCAGCGAGGTCTGCGAGCTTCCCCCTGGCGACGCCGTCCCCCACGAGCCGCAGACGAACGTGTGGCAAGTCGTCGAGGCGGGCGATCGCGCGAACCGCGGTCTCCAGTCCCTGAACGTCGCCGAGGTTGCCGGCGTACATGACGTCGAACGTGTCGGACCCGACCTCCACAGGTTCGACGGGCCTGAACATGTCTTCATCGATCCAGTTGTAGACGACCCTGATCTTGGTCTCCGGCACCCCGCGCTCCACCAAGAGCTCCTTCATCCCGGGTGAGATGACGAGGATGACCGAGGCTGCGGCGTAGATGCGCTGGCAGAAGGCGCCGAGGACGTGCTCGACGGGTCGGGTGATCCGCGCAGGAACCATCCCCGTCGCGGTCACGGTGTCGGGCCAGAGATCCTGGATGAACAGCACGAATGGTGTGCGCAGGAGACGCCGCAGGACCCATCCGGCGAGGCCGATCGTGGCAGGAGTGGAGTAGACGAGCGCCACCTCGGAGCGGCGAGCGATCAGGGCACCCAACGACGACGCACTGAACATGAAGGACAGGAAGTTCAGAGCCCGATGTACCGCCGAGGAGTCGTGCGAGGGGTAGAGAGGGACTCTGAGAACGCGAAGACCTCGAAGGTCCTCCCGCTGCAGCAGCTTCATCCGATAGCCGCCGTAGAGCTCGCCGGTCGGGTAGTTCGGGTAGCCCGTGACCACGGTCATGTCGTGCCCCTGGTCCTGCAGGGCGCGAGCAATGGCGCCGGGAATTGCTGCCGACCCGGTTTCGGGATCGAACCACTGGCTGATGAAGGCAATCTTCACGATCGGGTCACGCCATCTCGGTCGGAGTGCAGGTGGGGCAGGGACAAGTAGAGCGCGGCCACCACAGCCATAGCCGTCAGCGCGACAAGGGACGAGTAGCGCTGAAGAACAACGGCCACCGTCACGCATGCAACGGAGGCAGCGGCTGTCGTCAGACTGGCGCCCAAGTGCGACCACCCACTGTCGACGAGCCGTTGATACACATGCTCACGGTGAGCGTCCATCAGCGCCCGACCTCCCATCGCGCGCTTCGTGATGGCCCAGCCGGTGTCAACGACATAGATGACGAGCGGTGCCACGCAGAGCGCGATCGGCACGCCTTGGACCCAGCTGACGACGCTCATCATGATGATCAAGGCACCTATGGCGTAGCTGCCGACGTCCCCTAGGAAGATTCGGGCTCGCGGAGCATTCCAGGGCAAGAATCCCAGCGAGGCTCCCGCGAGTGCCAAGCCCGGCACCACCAGCCCGTCGACGTCTTGGTAGGCCCCCAGCCAGGCAAACCACGTGCCCGCGACGATTGCGTTCAGCGAAGAGATCCCGTTCACGCCGTCCATGAAATTGAATGCGTTGACGAAGCCCACGCCGACGAAGGCAGCCAAGGGGACGAAGAGCCAGGAGGAGACGTCCATGTCTGACGTTGAAGCAGCCAGCCCCCAGCTTGCGAGGCCGAACACCACCGCTTGAACTGCGAGGCGCACGCTCCCGGGCAGAGACGACATGTCGTCCATCAGGCCCAGTGCGGCCATCGCCAAGGCGACGAGCAGCGGCAACCACGCTAGGACGGGCTTGTCGACCTCGTTCTCGAGATGACCGCCGACAGCTAGTTGCGACGCCAGGACACCGGCGAGAACTCCTACCAGGATGCCGATGCCGCCGCCACGAGGTACCGGCGCACTGTGCGATGAGCGCGCGTTCGGGACGTCGATGATCTGCCACTTGCGAAGGCCAGGGATCAGGACGCCCACGGATGCAGCTGCACAGACGAGAGAGACTCCCAGCACGACCATCAAACCAGCTCCGTTACCCAGGCGGCAGCAGCCCGAAGGATATCCAGGGACGTGGTGGGCGACGAATCGCAGCCCCTCCGCATCACAGCTGTGTCGCGATCCACTCCTGCAGCCCGGCGACCCCCTCGCGGAGGCTCACTCGCGGCTTCCAGTCGAGCGTGCGCAGGGTGACCTCGACGTCGCACGAGGCGTGCCGGACGTCGCCGTCGCGGTACTGACCGGTCACGTGCGGGTCAGGAGCCGAGTGGTAGGCCGCGATCTCGCGGGCCAGGTCGCCGATCGTGGTCCGCACGCCGCTGCCGACGTCGACCGTGCGGACGTGGTCGGCCGGCTTGTGGGCGATCGCGGCGACCAGCGCGCTGACCACGTCGTCGATGTGGACGAAGTCGCGGGTGATCTCGCCGTCCTCGTAGAGCGGGATCGACTGCCCGTCGCGGGCCAGGCGCGAGAAGAGGGAGACGATGCCGGTGTAGGGGTTGGAGAGCGACTGGCGCGGGCCGTAGACGTTCTGCAGGCGCAGGATCGAGAGGCGGGTGTCATGGGAGCCCGTCCAAGCGGAGAGGATCTGCTCCTGGGCGAGCTTGGTCGCGCCGTAGACGTTGATCGGGCTCGGGTGGGTGCCGTCGACGGTGTTGGGCACGTGGGCGGCGCCGTCACCGTGGTCCCACGTGCCCGCCTCGAGCTGGGCGTGGGTGCGCAGGCCCGGCTGGAAGGTCGACCCGTCGACGTTGCGCCACACACCCTCGCCGTAGACCGCGCGCGAGCTGGTCAGCACGAAGTGGCTGGGCACGTGGCCGGCGCGGGTCAGGGAGTCGAGCAGCTGGGTGGTGCCGACGACGTTGACCATGCCGTGGCGGGTGCTCTCCGACAGCGACTGCGCGGTGCCGGTCTCGGCCGCCAGGTGCACCACGGTGTCGGGACGCAGGTCGGCCACGGTCGCGTCCAGGTCGTCAGCGCTCGTGACGTCGCCCACGCGCAGGTCGACCGAGTCGGGCAGGTCGGCCGGCGCCTGTGATCCCGGGTGGACCTGGGGGTGCAGGTTGTCGAGCACGACCCACTGCTCCGCTGAGTCCGCGAGCTCGCGCGCGAGCGTCGTACCGATGAAGCCGGCGCCACCCGTGACGAGGACACGGCCGCCGGCGCGCTGCGAGGAAGACATGAGGCTCACCCTAGGTGTCGGCGCTGCCTCACCGCCGTCGAACCGAGGACCGCTGACCGGAGAGTCGGCTACGGGTACTTCACGTCCACCCGCACCCAGTCGACGAGCATGTCGCGGCGTACGCCGCCCAGCACGACGTTCTCGGGAAGGACGTCCTTGTTGGACAGGCGCAGGTGGAACGGGACCGTGTTGCTCGGGACGCGCCGCACGTCGGGGAGCAGGCCGCTCTCGTAGATCCGGTTGCCCTCGGCATCGCTCGCCGAGAAGAGCACGCTGTCGCCGCCGATGGTGAACTCGCCGGAATAGGCCCAGTAGGCGTTCCACGGCTCGGCTCCGGCAGGGAAGGCGTGCGTCACCGGCCAGAGCTCGGGACCCCTGCCAGTGGCGACGCAGGCGTTGACCGCGGTCTCCGGGGTGTCGTCGTAGCAGATGTGCGACCCGAGCTGGGCCCCCGTCGACTTGAACGGCCCGTAGCTCTCGATCACGTCGAGCTCACGCGGATCGTCGCCGTTGGGGTGCTGCACCCAGAAGGCGGCGTAGTTGGCGCTCGTGTCGGGCATGAGGAGGCTGGCCGTGACGCGCACCTGCGTGCCGGGCGGGAGCGACCAGCCGACGTTCGTGCGGATCTGTGCGGCCTGACCGACGTCGAGCTGACCCGACCCGTTCTGGGTGGCTCCGTTCATCCCGAGCATCGTGTTCCACTGCTCCGGGGCGGTGCCGGCCGCGCCGTCGAACCCGTCGAGGAAGACGGTCTCCCAGCCCCAGCCGGGCGCCGGACCCGATCCCTTGTGGTCACCCGCGGGCAAGGCAGCCGATACCGGCGCCGCGGGGGCCATGGCCTGCGCGAGCAGGCCCAGCGCGAGCGCGGCGAGTGCGCGCACGACCAGTGACATGGCCCTCCCACCTGTGAGCTGACGTCTCCGAGACGTGCGCGACGATGCTACGGAACAGGCGCAACAACGAATCCATCGGGACAGCCCCTCGCCGGCAGAAGGTCGGCGCTCGATCTCGCGGTGCGATGGTGTTGGATGGGCGCGCCCCTGCGCCGCGCACGCGCCAGCCACTGACAGGAGAGGAGAGGAGCTGCTGTGGGATCCACGACCGCGCAGGTGACCTCGGTGTTGGCCGCCCCTCTGCGCCAGTGGCGGACAGGCTCTCCGGCTGGCAGCTGGCGCAGCACCGTATGGGTCGTCACCGTCGGCTTGGCGTTCTTCTTCCTCTCCAACCCGTTGGCGCTGCAGCCCAACTTCGGCATCTCCTTCGAGCGTGCCGGGCTGGTCATCGTGGCCGCCATGCTGATCACGCGGTCCTCGCTCCGTCTGCCGCGGGTGCCGTGGGCCATTCTCCTGTTGCTGCTGACGATGGCGGCGTCCAGCCTGTGGTCCATCAGCCCCTCACAGTCGTGGGGCGTCTTCGAGTTCTACCTCAAGATCGCGGTGCTCGGATTCGCCTGCGCGGCCTGTGCCCCTCCCCGGACGATCGCGTTCGGCATGGCAGCAGGTGGGGCGATCGTGGTTGCGGCCTCGATCTACGCCTATGTCAAGGACAACCCGCTCGTTCTGGTCCCACCTGGGGCGGACGGTTACCTCGCCGGCGTGGGGACCAACCGCAACATCCTGTCGTACACGCTGGTCCTCTCGTTCGCAGCAGCCATCGCAGCGGTGCCGCGTCAGTGGTGGGCCCGCGCGGTCTGGGCCGTCATGCTGGCGTCCATCTCGGTCGGCCTCTTCCTCTCCCAGTCCGGCACCGGCTTCGTGGCCACCGGGATCCTGCTGGTCGGTGCGGGCGCGCTGTCGGCCCTGCGACGCTGGCGCGGCGCCGTCACTCGACGAGGGCGTCGCTACGTGTCGCTGGCCGCAGCACTGGCGGTCGTCGCCGGTGTCGCGGGCTGGCCCGCCCTCGGGGCCCTGCTCGGCCGGGACTCGTCGACCTTGTCCGGCCGCACCGATCTCTGGGGGACAGTCTGGAGAGCATCGGCTGGCGACCGGTGGCTCGGGCAGGGCTGGGGCACCGTCTGGCCTCACCCTTGGGCGCCCGCAGCACCCAACCACATGCTCGACGTCATCTACACCGAGCTGGGCGACCTGTTCGCACACGGCCACAACTCGCTGTTCGACGTTCTCCCCGAGCTGGGGCTCCTGGGAGTGCTGCTGGTGGTCGTGGCGCACCTCACGGTGCTCTACCGCGGGTGGTCCCGAACCCAGACGCGCGCAGACTCAGCGGCCCTCGACGACCACTGGGCGGCCGCCCGCCTGTCGATCCTCGGCGTGCTGGGGTTGGCCCTCTGCGGAGTGACGGAGCCCATGGTGACCATCCCACTCGGGTGGTTCGTCCTCTCGATGCTCTCGGTGAGCGACTCGGTGTCCCCCGCTCGCCACAACGGGTCGCACGTGGCCGGCGCCCAGGTCACCGACGACCGAGCCGCGACCGCCTGACGAGCACGACGGGCGCCTCCGCGAGCCGCGTCAGCCTCGCGAGCGTCATGTCGGTCAGCGGCTTCTCCGGGCGCTCGAGGGTCCCGTCGTCGATGCGCTGCTGGACCTCCTGGACCAGCTCGAGCCGACGCAGCTGGTGCGCGCGGCGGTCCAGCTCGGCCCGCGTCGCGGACAGCTCCGCCTCGACGTCCGCCAACCGGCCTACCATCAGGTCCCGCCCGGCGACGGCCTCGTCATGGGCCCTGGCGACGGTCTCCATCTCGACGTTGGTCGCGTGCTGTGCCGCGGCCGTCGCCTCCGCCAGCTCGTGCGCCGACGCCAGGTCGCGCCGGCTCCTCTGCAGGGTCGCGACGATGCGGCGGGTCTCCTCGGGCTGCAGGAGCAGGACGGACCCGGTGACGGCGGACTGGATGCGCGAGCGGGCCTCGTCCCACTCGTCCGCGGTGTGCGCCTCGCGCGAGGAGGCGGTGTGCAGCCACCAGCGGTAGACGCTGGTGATCTCACGGACGGAGACGACCCCGAGCACGGCGGCACAGCGCACGACGTACTCCCAGTCCTCGTTGGCCTGGAGCGTCTCGTCGAAGCGCAGTCCTAGCCCGTGCACGGCTCCGCGGGGGAACGCGACCGACATGATCGGGCTGTAGTTGTCGGAGAGGTGGTCGACCAGGCTGAAGTCGAGCGGCCACTCGCGGTAGGGGTCGCCGACCGAGATCGGGAGCACGTCGCCGGCGTCGTCGCGCGGGACCACGTCCTGGCGCACGGCGACCGCACGCAGGAGTCGTCCCTCGTGCTCGGCGGCGGCGGCCTTGAAGGTCGCGACGTAGTGCGCCAGCACGGTGTCGTCGTCGTCGAGCGCGACGACGTAACGCCCTCGCGCGGCCGCGAACCCGTCGTTGAGCGGCGCCGCCCGGCCCGGCCTCTCGACCGGCAGGACGCGCACCGCGTCGCGCAGCCAGTCGGGCGCGGAGGCGAGGACGCCTTCCACCGCCGCCAGCTCGTCCGGGGTCGTCCGGTGGCACACCACCAGGAGCTCGAAGTCGCGGTCGCTCTGGCCCGCGAGGCAGGTCAGCACGTCCTCGAGGCACGACAGTCGTCGCCCCTGCGTGCGGGTCACGATGCTCAGGAACGGCGCATCGGGGTCCACGTCGTCGTGGGCGGGCTCCGCCGGGCGCAGTCGGAGCTGCCCCGCCAGCGCGCCCAGCGAGGTCGCCGGGAGCTCGGCCGGGTGGGTCGAGGGCGCCCACGGCACGACCCGGTCGGGCAGGGCCGTCACCAGGCCGTCGACCGCGACGTCCCAGCCCAGGCGGACCGGGAGACTCACCGCAGCCGTCGTCGCGACGACGAGCGGGACGTCACCCGCCTCCGCGGCGGCCCGCAGTCGGGACCCACGCTCCGGGGCCGGCGCGAGGAACGCCTCTCCGAGCGCCGCGAGGTCGCCGGCGCGCAGGGCGCAGCAGGCTCCGGTCGCCCGCGCGATCGGGTCCTGCTCCGACGTCGGAGCGTCCCAGGCGTGCCGGGACTCCTCGAGCACCTCGGCCGTCGGGTCGGCCCCGTCCGCCAGCCCGTATCCGCGCGGGCGCCCGTCCGTCCGCGTCAGCTCCACCGGGAGCACGCGGGCGTCGACGAGCCGGCCCGGAGCCTCGAGCAGCGTGTCGACGAGGCGTCGTACGACGTGCGGGCCGGGCACCGCGACCGCCTCCGCGACGAGGGCGACCGTGTCGTCCGACAGGTCCAGGACGGCCGTGGCGGCGGTGAGCGAGCCGAGGTCCATCCCCGCCGGGACGGGCCCCTCGCCGGCCCAGACGTGCTGCACGTCGGCGACCACCGCGTCCTGCGCCAGCGCCTCGCGCCATGCTGCGGTCTGACGCTCCCGCGACAGGCCGTCTCGATGCAGCAGGAACAGCACTACGGGCGGCACTGGGCTGGGCACGCTCGACACCTCCGGACGACGGGAACGTCGCCACCCTAAGGGGCTGGCGCCGGGCGCTGCCGCCCCGCCGTCAGCCGACGGTCGTGAGCAACTGCGTCGCGCGGGTGAGCACGACGTAGAGCGTCGCGCGGCCGGTGGCCGACTCGTCCTCGATCTCCTGCGGCGCGACCACCACGATGCCGTCGAACTCCAGGCCCTTGGTGTCGAGGCCGGTGAGCACCACTATGCGGTCCTCGCCGCTCGGCGTCACGCTCGAGTCGACCGCAGCGCGTGCACCGGAGGCGTCGTCGGCGAGCTCGGGCCACGACGCCAGCCAGGCGTTGACCTCGGACCGGCGGGCGACGGGCACGACGATGCCGACGGTGCCCTCGACGCGGTCGGAGGTCGTGGCCACGGCCTCGCGGACCGCGGCCTCGAGGTCGTCGACGGGCCCGACGACCCGCGGCTCCTCGCCGGTGCGGCGTACGGCGTCGGGCAGGTCGGCGTCGAGGCCCACGCGCCGGGCGTAGTCGGCGGCGAAGGCGTAGATCTCGGCGGAGTTGCGGTAGTTGGTGGAGAGGTGGAACTCGTGGAGCTCCTTGCCCTCCAGCGCCTCCGCGCGAGCGGTGGCCGCCTCCGGGGCGTCGGGCCACGACGACTGCGCCGGGTCGCCGACGATCGTCCAGCTCGCGGCGCGACCGCGACGCCCGACCATCCGCCACTGCATGGGTGTGAGGTCCTGCGCCTCGTCGATGAGGACGTGGGCGTAGCCGTCGTCCTCGATGCGGTGCGTCGGAGCCGACCAGGCGAGGCCGCCGGGGGCGTACTCGCGCTCGGAGATGGTGGTCAGCTCCTGGAGGTCGACCCCGCCCTCGAGCAGGCCGGTCTCGTCGAGGTCGCGCTCGTCGTCGGTGCGCTGGGGGACGTCGCCGATGGCGTAGCGCAGCTCGTCGAGGAGCGGCACGTCCTCGATGGTCAGGTCGCCGTCACCCCACGACTTCAGGAGCAGCAGCTGCTCCTCGCGGGTCACCACGCCCTCGCCGACGCGGGACAGGAACTCGGGCTCGCGCAGCCAGCCGAAGACGGTCGACGCGTCGAGGGGCGGCCACCAGGCCGAGGCGAACTCCACGAAGCCGGCGTGGCCGAGCATGTCGTCGTCGAAGGCCTCGCGGCCCCGCTCGCGACCGCGCTCACCGGTGACCTGTCGCCACATCGCGTCGAGCAGCGTCTTCGCCACGCGCGGCAGCTGCCGGTTGCGGCGGCCCTGCGACATGAGCTGGCGGCGCAGCCGGCCGAGCAGGCCGGGGTCGAGCACGATGGTCTCGTCGCGCCAGTAGATGCGGAAGCTGGTGGGGGCACCGGGCGCGTGCTGGCGCGCGGTGCGCCGCAGCAGCTCAGCCATCTTGGTGGCGCCCTTGACGTCGGCGACCGCCGGCTCGTCGTGGCGGGTCGCACGGACGCCGCCGACCACCTCACCGAGCGAACGGAGCGCGACGGCGGTCTCGCCGAGGCTCGGCAGCACCCGCTCGATGTAGCGCATGAAGACGCCGCTCGGGCCGACCACGAGCACGCCGCCGCCCTCGTAGCGCCGGCGGTCGGAGTAGAGGAGGAAGGCCGCGCGGTGCAGCGCCACGACGGTCTTGCCGGTGCCGGGACCTCCCGAGATCGACACGACGCCCTTGCCGGGTGCGCGGATCGCCTGGTCCTGCTCGGCCTGGATGGTGGCCACGATCGAGTGCATGGACCGGTCGCGAGCGCGGGACAGCTGCGCCATGAGCGCGCCCTCGCCGACGATCGGGAGGTCGGCCCCCCCACGGTCGAGCGCCTCCTGGTCGAGCAGCTCGTCCTCGACGCCGATGACGGTGCGGTGCAGCGAGCGGAGGACCCGGCGGCGTACGACACCGGACGGGGTGGCGGCGGTGGCCTGGTAGAACACGCCGGCGGCCGGCGCTCGCCAGTCGATCAGCAGCACGTCGCGCTCGGCGTTGCGGACGCCGATGCGCCCGATGTAGCGCGGCAGCGCGTCGATCGCGGGGTCGAGGTCGAGGCGACCGAAGACCAGGCCCTCGTGAGCGGCGTCGAGCTGGGCGATGCGCTTGGCGGCCTGGAAGACCATCGCGTCGCGCTCGACGAGGCCGCCCTCGTGCTCCAGCCTGCCCCGGTTGCGCCCCTCCGCGGCGAGCGCCTGGGCATTGACCATGGACGCCTCGAGCTGCACGTAGACCTCGTCGACGTACGCCTGCTCGGCGGCGATCTCGCGCGCCTCGAGCTCCTCGCTCACTGCTGCTCCTCGTCCCCCCGCTGACCACTGCCCACTCCCGATGGACAGAGTCATCAATCGTACCGGCGAGCACCGGGCTCCGCCGACTTCCCGGCGATCCGCGGAACCGGTGGCAGAGGACGTCAACCTTTCGGGGTGTCCAGCCGGTTGGATGGGGTGAGGAGGAAGAGCCTGGCCGCACTTCGCCCGGGTGAGCCGCAATGGCTCGTTCGAGGCCTACGTGCGGCCCACCCTGTTCACGACATACGCCGGGTGGCGCGGGCGCCGCTGGCACGGAGAGGTCCCGACAGGCGACCTTCCCGAGACCGGCCGGACGGACGAGGTGCCCGACCCCGACCTGCTGCGGGCGCTGTCCGAGCTGTCGCCGCGCCAGCGGGCCGTGGTGGTGCTGCGCTACTTCGAGGACCTGACCGAGGCAGAGACCGCGGAGGCCCTCGGGTGCTCCCTCGGGTCGGTCAAGACCCACCACAGCCGGGCACTCGCCGCGCTCTGCACCTCCCCGCTCCTGACCGAGACGCTGGCCGGGACGCCCCTGGCCGAGGAGGCACGATGAACGACCTGTCGCAGCGCCTCAAGGACGCCGTGCCGACACCGCCCGACCCGACCGACCTCAGCGGCATCGCGGCCCGCTCGGCCGTCGACGGCCGGCGACGGCGCACGCAGCGACGTCTCGCGTCGGTCGCTGCCGTCGTCGTGCTCGCCGTGGGCGGCGTGGTGCTGCCGCGCGTGCTGTCGGACGGCCCGCCCGACGTGGCCGAGCGCAGCGTTCCCGACTGCGTCGCCTCGCCCGACGCGCCGATCGACGCCATCAGGACGCGACCTGCCAGCTGGGTCCGCTTCTGCGAGCTGCCCACCGACGTGCCTGGAGATCGCCTGCGCGTCCCTCGTGGCGTCGTCCCCGAGGCCATCGCAGCAGTCATGGTCGACAGCTGGGCCGACTGGATGCCCGAGCAGGCGTGCGGCGCCGAGACCCCACCGGCGCCCAGCCGCGTCTTCCGGATACAGATCGGTCTGGCTGACGGCACCGTGGCCGAGTTCGACGGCGACACCGGCTGCATCGAGCACCACCTCGTGTTCATGCAGCTGCCCGCGACGATGCAGGGCGGCGTCCGGCGCGACGACACCGTCGACCCGCGAGGCACACCGTGCCCCACCGCGTTCGACACCACGGCCGCGACCTGGGACGGATCCGACGCCGCGCTGCTGCGCGACGACGTGGACGGGATGTCGCTCGCCACCGCACCCCTGCTTCCCGGCAGCAGCGCCGCGATGGACGTCTGCGCCTTCACCGGCGAGGACCGGACGCTGGTCGACCAGTGGCGAGCGGACCTGCACACCGACGTGGTGTCAGCCGTCGCCACCGGCTACCGCGACGGTGCGGCCGACTGCCCGCTGGACCCCGAGGCCACGTCGTACCTCGTGGTCCTCCAGGACTTCACCGGCACCGCGCGCTCCTTCACGATCGACATGACCGCCTGCGGCGAGATGCGCGCGGCGATCGGGACGCCGGCCGTCGACACCTATCTCGGGCTCGCGACGAACGAGCTCGTGGAGATGGTGCGAGACAGCAAGGGCGCCACGACGTGGGACGCCGTCGTAGGTTCGACGACATGGGCAACGACGACGCACGCGCCACCATCGGCCTGACCGGGCTCGCGACCATGGGCCGCAACCTGGCGCGCAACATCGCCCGCAACGGGCACACCATCGCGGTGCACAACCGCACCACCTCCAAGATGACGGCGCTGATCGACGAGTTCGGCGACGAGGGTGACTTCGTCGGGTGCGAGTCGCTCGAGGACCTGGTCGCCGCGGTCGAGCGACCCCGCGCGATCGTCATCATGGTCAAGGCGGGCGAGGCGACCGATGCCGTGGTCGACGAGCTCGTTCCGCTGCTCGACGAGGGCGACATCGTGGTCGACGCGGGCAACGCGCACTACCGCGACACCCTGCGCCGCCAGGAGGCCCTCGAGGAGAAGGGCCTGCACTTCGTCGGGATGGGGGTCTCCGGCGGCGAGGAGGGCGCGCTCAACGGGCCCTCGATCATGGTCGGCGGGTCCGACCACGCCTACGAGGTGCTGCAGCCGGTCGTGGAGTCGATCGCGGCCGACGTCGACGGGACACCCTGCTGCGCACACATCGGCCACGACGGAGCCGGCCACTTCGTGAAGATGGTGCACAACGGCATCGAGTACGCCGACATGCAGCTGATCGCGGAGTCCTACGACCTGCTGCGCTCGGTCGCCGGCATGACGCCGGCCGAGGTCGCGGACGTCTTCGAGGAGTGGAACGGCGGCGACCTCGAGTCGTTCCTCATCGAGATGACCGCCGACGTGCTGCGCCACACCGACGCCGAGACCGGCGAGCCCTTCGTCGACGTCGTCCGCGACGCGGCCGAGCAGAAGGGCACCGGGCGCTGGACCGTGCAGGACGCCCTCGACCTCGGCGTGCCGATCACCGGCATCGCCGAGGCGACCTTCGCCCGGTCGCTCTCGGGCCACACCGAGCAGCGGGCGGCCGCGCGCGAGATGTTCTCCACGACCCCCGAGGAGGTCGACGTCGACCGCGACTCCTTCGTCGACCAGGTGCGGGCCGCGCTGTACGCGTCGAAGGTCGTCGCCTACGCCCAGGGCTTCGACCAGATCGCCGCCGGCGCGGAGGAGCGCGGGTGGGACATCGACCTCGGCGAGGTCGCCACCATCTGGCGCGGGGGCTGCATCATCCGCGCGCAGTTCCTCGACCGGATCCGCGAGGCCTACGCCGACGAGCCCGACCTGACGACCCTGCTCACCACGCCCTACTTCGCCGAGGCGGTCACCGACGGCGTCGACGCCTGGCGCGAGGTGATCGTCGCTGCGGTGCGCGGCGGCGTACCGACTCCGGCCTTCTCCTCCTCGCTGGCCTACTTCGACGGCCTGCGCCGCGACCGGCTGCCGGCCGCGCTCATCCAGGCGCTGCGCGACGACTTCGGTGCCCACACCTACGAGCGCGTCGACCGCGAGGGCACCTTCCACACCCGCTGGGCCGAGGAGGGTCGCCCCGAGGAGCAGGTCTCCGACTGAGCTGCTCGCTGCCCGTGGTCTCGACACGCTCGCTGGCGCTCGCTGCTCAACCGGCGGGTGGTCGCCTGGCGCTCGCTGCTCAACCGGCGGGTGGTCGCCTGGCGCTCGCTGCTCAACCGGCGGGCGTCGCCCCGGAGACCCAGGCGGCGCCCGCCAGGCAGACCAGGGCGCCGAGCGTCCGGGCCCGGTCCGCCAGCACCAGGCGCGCCAGCAGGGCCGGGCGGTCGCCGGACGGCACTCGTGACAGGCGCCCGTGCAGCGGGGCCGCGGCGAACGCCGTCGAGATGATCGAGCCCGTTCCGCCGGCCAGCGCGACCCAGGTGCCGGGCGAGCGTGGCTCGGCGACCAGCGTCCAGGCGAGCAGCAGGACCAGGGCGGCGTAGATCGCCACCGCCAGGGGTGCCACGCGTCGCGAGTGGCGGTCGTGGGCGCGTGTCCACCCCTCGGGTGGGACCTCCATCAGTGCGGGGTAGACCACCAGGGTGATCGTCAGCTGGAACCCCGCGTGGAGCGACGCGGCCAGCAGCAGCCAGGGGGCCGGGTCGGCCATGCCCCGACCCTAGTCCCGTCGGCTCCTACTTCCTGCGCGCGAGGAACGCCGTCATCGCCTCGCGGGCCTCGTCGCTGGCGAAGAGCCGGGCGCTGGTGGTCGCCATCTCCTCGCCGAGCGCGTCGATGCGGGCGACCAGGTCGCGGTTGAGGATCCGCTTGGACTCGCGCAGCCCCTGGGGCGCGCCGGTGGCCAGGCTCGCGCAGATCGCCGCGACCTCGTCGTCGAGGCGGTCGGCCGGCACCGCCTTCGTGACCAGTCCGTACGCCGCTGCCTCGGCGCCGGTGAACACCTCGCCGCCGAGGGTGGTGAGCGCGGCCGCCCGGGGATTCATCCGGTGGTGCACGGTGAGGCTGATGATCGCGGCGGCCAGGCCGAGCTTGACCTCGGTGAGCGCGAAGGTCGCGTCCTCGGCGCTGACCGCGATGTCGGCGGCGGCGATGATGCCGATGCCACCGGCCCGGACGGCCCCGAGGTTCTTGGTGACCACCGGCTTGTCGAGGGTGGCGACCAGCCTCTGGAGCTCGACGATGCGGCGGGCGCCGACCTCCATGCCCTCCGTGCTCGCCTCGGTGAGGTCGGCCCCGGAGCAGAAGACCTTGCCGGAGCTCTCCACCAGCACCACGCGTACGTCGTCGTCGCTCCCGGCCCGCTCGAGGTGCGCGTGCAGCTCGGTCACCAGCTGCCTGCTCAGTGCGTTGCGGTTGGCCGGGCTGTCGAGGGTGATCGTGGCGACGGCGTCGGCAACGGCGTAGTGGACCAGCTCGGGAGTGACGTCGGTCATGACCGGCATCCTGCCGCACGGCCCATCCGTAGCTCCCCTCGCTCCGAACAACTCGCATGCAGACCCCCGACAAGCAGTCCCGCTGGACCTGGCTGCGCCACGCCGTCTACGGCGTCCTCGCCACCCTCGTCGGGCTCGCGGCGGCCCACCTGGTCGCCGCCTTCACCGTCCCGGCGGCCTCGCCGGTGCTCGCGGTGGGCTCCACGGTCATCGACCTGACGCCGACCCCGCTGAAGGAGTTCGCGATCCGCCAGTTCGGCACCGCGGACAAGCTCGTGCTGGTCGGGTCGGTCACGATCGTGGTCCTCCTGCTCGCCGCCCTGGCGGGCGTCATCGCCCGCCGTCGCGAGACGGTCGGTCTGCTCATCCTCGTGGGCCTCGCCGGCGTCGCCGGCGTGCTCGCCGTCCTGCGCCCGTCCTCCGGGCCGCTGGACGTCCTCCCCGCTCTGGTCGCCGCAGTCATCGCCTCCACCTCGTTGTGGTGGCTGCACCGGGTTGACGACCGGAGCACCGAAGGGCCGTCGAACAGGGTCGACGGTCCTCGCCCGACCCGACGCGGGGTCGTGCTGGCGACCGGCGGTCTCGCCGCTGCCGCAGTGACCATGGGGGCCCTCGGCCGCTGGGTGACGTCCTACCGCCTCGGCGGGACCGACGTCGCACTGCCGACCGCCACCGACCCCGCGCCGGCCTTTCCCCAGGGCCTGGAGAAGATGTACGGCGGCATCACGCCGCTGCGCACCCCCGACGGAGACTTCTACCGCGTCGACACCCGCCTGACGGTCCCGGCCGTGGACGTCGACTCGTGGACGCTGACCATCGACGGCGACGTCGACCAGGAGGTCACACTCACCTTCGCCGACCTCACCGCCATGGAGACCATGGAGCGCGACATCACGCTCACCTGCGTGTCCAACTCGGTGGGCGGACCCTACGTCGGTGGTGCCCGCTGGCTCGGCATCCCCCTCGCGGACGTGCTGGCCAAGGCCGGCATCGACTCGACCAAGGCCGACCAGATCCTCTCCACCGACGTCGACGGGATGACCATCTCGACGCCGCTCGACGTGGCCCTCGACGGCCGTGACGCGATGATCGCGATCGGCATGAACGGTGGTCCGCTGCCGCGCACCCACGGGTTCCCGGCGCGAATGGTCGTCCCCGGTCTCTACGGCTTCGTGAGCGCGTGCAAGTGGATCACGAGGATGACGCTGACGACCTACGACGCCGAGCAGGCCTACTGGACCGAGCGCAAGTGGGTCACCGATGCTCCGATCAAGATCTCCAGCCGCATCGACACCCCCAAGCCCCTGTCCACCAGCGACGCCGGCACGGTCATCATCGGCGGCGTCGCGTGGGCCCAGGGCGTCGGCATCGAGAAGGTCGAGGTGCGCATCGACGGCGGAGGCTGGCAGGAGGCGAAGCTCGGACCGCAGGTGAACAACGACTACTGGCGCCAGTGGTACTACGAGTGGGACGGCGAGCCGGGGCGCCACCTCATCGCCAGCCGGGCCACCAACAAGGACGGCGAGGTGCAGACCGACGTGCGGATGACGCCGTTCCCCGAGGGCTCCTCCGGACTCCAGGAGATCTCCATCAGCGTCACGTGACGCGCCGCACGACCCCGCCGACGGGCGGTGGATGACGCAGGTCCCGAGCCTCCGGGACCTGCGTCATCCACCGCCCGTCGTCATGTCCGGACCAAGGTCTGTCCAAACTTTTTCCCACCGCACCCATCCACCCGGCAGACGGCGCCGAACACCTCTCGACAGCGGGCCTACCGGCCCCCCATGGCCCCAATCGAGAGGCAACGCCATGAACACCAAGCTCCGCACCCGCACCCTGGGTATCGCCGCGATCGCCCTGACCGCCTCCATGAGCCTGGCGGCCTGTGGCAGCGACAGCGACACCGACGCCGCATCCGACCCGACCAGCTCGGCCACCACCTCGGAGACCCCGAGCGAGACCCCCTCGGAGACCACCTCCGAGGAGCCTGCGGCCGACGACGCCCCGTTCGGCCCCGCGTGCTCGCAGGTCCCGACCGACGGCCCCGGCTCCGTCGAGGGCATGGCCCAGGACCCGGTCGCCACCGCGGCCTCGAACAACCCGCTCCTCGAGACGCTGGTCGCCGCCGTGACCGCGGCCGACCTGGGCGACACGCTCAACTCGGCGCAGGACATCACCGTCTTCGCCCCGATCAACGACGCGTTCGCCGCGATCCCGAAGAAGGACCTCAACGCCCTCCTGAAGGACAAGGAGGCGCTCACCACCGTGCTGACGCACCACGTGGTCGAGGGTCGCCTGAGCCCGGCCGACGTGGCCGGCGAGCACGAGACCCTGGCCGGCGACACGCTCACCGTCGACGGCTCGGGCGAGGACTTCACCATCGGTGACGCCTCGGTCGTCTGCGGCAACGTGCAGACCGCCAACGCCACGGTCTACCTCATCGACCAGGTCCTGATGCCGCAGAGCTGATCATCCTTCGACGAACAACTGCAAGGATGGCTGACGTGGATCACGTGAGGCCCGTACCGGACGGGGCGCCCCAGGGAGACCTGGGCGCCCCCTCCGGGGGCGACGCACCAAGGCTGGCGGATCTGCTCCGCCGGGCCGCGCTCGGTGACGAGGCGGCGTTCGCAGAGTTCTACGACGCGACGTCGGCTCGCTCCTACGGCCTCGCGCTCCGCGTGGTCCGCAACCCGGCCCACGCCGAGGAGGTCACGCAAGAGGCCTACCTCGACGCGTGGCGCTCCAGCGCCAGGTTCGACTCCGGTCGCGGAAGCGCGGCCGGCTGGCTCCTCACCATCGTCCACCGCAAGGCCGTCGACCGGGTCCGCTCGGTCGAGGCGGCCACTGCGCGCGACGAGGGCTGGAACCGGGACACCACTCCGGTCGACCACGACCAGACGGCAGAATCGGCCCACGCGTCCTTGGACGCGGCCCGGGTCCGCAATGCGGTCGCCACCCTCACCGACGTCCAACGGCGCGCCGTGGAGCTCGCCTACTTCGGTGGTTACACCCACACGGAGGTCGCCACCCTCCTCGACGTCCCGCTCGGGACGGCCAAGACACGAATACGCGACGGACTGATCCGCCTGCGAGACCTGATGGGAGTCAGCTGATGAGCGACCTGCACAAGCTCACGGGCGCCTACGCCGTCGACGCCCTCAACGACCTCGAGCGTGCTCGCTTCGAGCGTCACCTCGCCGAGTGCGAGGACTGCCGCGCCGAGGTTCGCGAGCTGCAGGAGACCGCCGCGCTGCTGGCCGAGTCCACGGCCGTCGAGCCTCCCGCGTCGCTGCGCGGCTCCGTGCTCGCCGGCATCTCCCAGGTCCGCCCCCTGCCTCCCGTCGTCCCGGTGACGTCGGCTCCCTCCGCGGTCAGGCACCGCTTCCCTCTTCTCGTGGCTGCCGCCCTGGTCCTGATCGCCGGCTTCGGCGCCGTCGTGTGGCAGCCCTGGTCCAACCCGGCGCCCACCCTGACCGCTGCTGAGCAGGTCCTCCAGGCCCCCGACGCCCAGAGGGTCTCGGTCGACCTCGGCGACATGGGCAAGGCGACCGTCGTACGCTCCAAGTCGCAGGACAAGGCCGTCATCGTCACCGACGACATGGCCCCGGCCCCGGCGGGCAAGGACTACGAGCTGTGGTTGTTGCCCGACGCTGACACCTATGTCTCCGCAGGCCTGATGACCGACGGCGCCAACCAGACCACCGTGCTGGACGGGTCGGCCGCAGACGCGGTCGCCGTCGGCATCACCGTGGAGCCCGACGGCGGATCGGAGCAGCCGACCACCGACCCGATCGCGGTCTTCGACCTCACTCAGTCCACATGATCGAGTCAGGGACGCGCCGGGTCGCCGTCGTCGGCTCCGGTGTCGCGGGGCTGACCGCGGCCTGGGTCGCCTCGCGCACCGCGCACGTCACGCTCTACGAGGCCGACGACCGCCTCGGTGGCCACGCCGACACCCACCGGGTCACGACGCCCGAAGGTGAGCTGGCCATCGACACCGGCTTCATCGTGCACAACCGGCGCACCTACCCCACGCTCCTCCGGCTCTTCGCCGAGCTCGGCGTGGAGACCCAGCCCTCGGAGATGTCGCTCTCGGTGAGCGACGCCGGAACCGGGGTCGAGTACGCCGGCGCGCTCGGGGCGCGCGGCCTGTTCGCCCAGCGTTCCTCGCTCACCTCGCGTGAGCACTGGCGGATGCTGACCGAGATCCCCCGCTTCCACCGCCGCGCCAGGGCGCTCCTCGCGACCGAGGACACCGGCGCTGACCAGACGCTGCGCGAGTTCCTCGCCGACGGCGGCTTCACCCCCGGCTTCGTCCGGCACTTCATGGAGCCCCTGGTCGCGGCCGTGTGGTCGTGCGACCCGGCGACCTCGCTGGACTACCCCGCGCGCTACCTCTTCACCTTCCTCGAGCACCACGGCATGCTCGGTGTGTTCGGCTCGCCCTCGTGGCGCACGGTGACCGGCGGTTCGGCGACCTACGTCGCGAAGGTCGCCGAGGGACTGCAGGAGCTCCGCCTCGAGACGAAGGTGACCTCGATCCGCGAGCTCGTCGACCGGGTCGAGGTGACCGACGGCAGCGGCGCCACGTCGTCGTACGACGCGGTGGTCGTCGCCACGCACCCCTCCCACGCGCTCGCGATGCTCGAGCACCCCACCGACCTCCAGCGCGAGCTGCTGTCGGCGATGCCCTACAGCAGCAACCCGGCGCTCCTGCACACCGACACTTCTCTCCTGCCGTCCGCTCCCGGTGCGCGCGCGTCGTGGAACTTCTTCCGGCCCGAGGACGAGAGCGGTGCGGTCACGGTCACCTACGACCTCACCCGCCTCCAGCGCCTGCCCACCGACACCCACTACCTCGTCACGCTCGGCGGCGAGGACCTCGTCGACCCGGCGACCGTGATCGACCGGATGGAGTACGAGCACCCGCTCTACACCCCCGAGTCGGTCGCCGCCTCGCGACGGCTGCCGGAGATCGACACCGCCCGGGTCGCCTTCGCCGGCGCCTACCACGGCTGGGGCTTCCACGAGGACGGTGCGCGCTCCGGCCTGGCCGCGGCGACGCACCTCGGCCTGCCGTGGGTCCGCACCACCCGCGTCCTCCCGCGCCCGGGCCGCTTCGAGACCACGATCCGGCACACCCGGCGCACGCCGTTCAAGCGCTCCTTCGAGCACGCCTCGACCTTCTGGCTCGTCGACCTCGACGACCTGCCCGACCACGGCGCGCTCGCCCGGTTCGAGGCGCGCGACCACCTCGGCTCCCCCGACCTCTCGCTGCGCGCCAACGTCGAGTCCTTCCTCGGCCTGCACGACGTGTCGCTCGGCTCCGGCGGCGGCACGATCATGATGGCCGCGCAGCCCCGGTCCCTCGGCTACGCGTTCAACCCGATCAGCGTCTTCTGGTGCTTCGACGACGGGGGCCGCCAGGCCGCGGTCGTCGTGGAGGTCCACAACACCTACGGCGACCGCCATGCCTACCTCGTCCACCCCGACGACCAGGGCCGTGCGCAGACCGACAAGGCGATGTACGTCTCGCCCTTCCACGGCACCGACGGCTCGTACGACGTCGCGGTCCCGATCCCGACCGACCGACTCCACGTCGCGGTGACCCTGCGGGGCCACTCCCACGAGACGGACGACGACGCGTCCCCGTTCAGCGCCAGCCTCACCGGCGCCCGCAGCGACGTACCCCTTCGCAGGACCCTCGGCGCCGCGCTGCGTGGCAGCGCGCTGATCCGGGCGCACGGCATCTGGCTGTGGGCGCGGCGACTGCCGATCCGGCCGCGACCCACCCACTCCCAGGAGGGCGTGCAATGACACTCGAGAAGAACCGTCCCGACCAGTCCCGCGGCACCGGGCCCAACCCGAGCCAGGGCGTCCCGGCGCTCGAGCAGCTGATCGGCGGACCGCGCACCGCCGTGTCGGCCGCGGTCGCCAAGCGACTCTTCCGCGCCGCCGTCCGTCGCCTCGCCGTCACCGTCGTCGAGAGCCCGGTCGGCAGCAGGGACGGCCGCGCGTTCGGGCAGGGCGGTCCCACCATGACCATCCACCGACCCGACGAGTTCTACGCCCGCGTCGGCCGCAACGGGCTGATCGGCTTCGGCGAGGCCTACCTGACCGGAGCGTGGGACGCCGAGGACCTCGCCGGCTTCCTCACCGTGCCCGCCGCCCGCATCGCCACGCTGATCCCCGAGCCGCTCCAGAGGCTGCGCGCCTTCGTGACACCTCGCCTGCCGGACCACCACCGGAGCACCGAGGACAACAGCCAGGCCAACATCTCGCACCACTACGACCTGTCGAACGAGCTCTACACGCTCTTCCTCGACGAGACGCTGAGCTACTCGTCCGCGCTGTTCGACACCTCCCACGTGCCGGCCCCGGCCGGACCGGGCTCGGTCGCCGACCACCTGGTGGCCACCCCGCCGGAGCCCTCGGACCGGCCCGACCCGGCCCACCACAACGTCGACTTCGCCGAGGCCCAGGGACGCAAGATCGAGCGGCTCCTCGACGAGGCCGGCGTCACCGAGGGCACCCGCGTGCTCGAGATCGGCACCGGCTGGGGCGAGCTGGCCATCCGCGCCGCCCGTCGCGGCGCGACCGTCCACTCGGTCACGCTCTCCGTCGAGCAGCTCGAGCTCGCCGAGCAGCGCATCGCCGCGGCCGGCTTTGCCGACCGGGTCCAGGTGGAGCTGAAGGACTACCGGGCGCTCGGCACCGACGGCCAGACGTACGACGCCGTGCTGTCGGTCGAGATGATCGAGGCCGTGGGCGCCGAGTTCTGGGGCACCTACTTCCGGACGATCGACCGGGTCCTCGCTCGCGGAGGGAAGGTCGCCATCCAGGCGATCACCATGCCGCACGACCGGATGCTCGCCACCCGCGACGGCGAGACCTGGATCAACAAGTACATCTTCCCGGGCGGCTTCCTGCCCAGCGTCGAGGTGATCGACCAGATCACCCGCGACGAGACCGGCCTGCGCCTGACCGGCCAGCTCGAGATGGGCAGCCACTACGCCGAGACCCTGCGTCGGTGGGACCGCCGCTTCCTGGCCCAGGGCGACGCCGTGCGCGCGCTCGGCTTCGACGACGTCTTCCTGCGGGTGTGGCACTTCTACCTGTCCTACTCGCAGGCTGGCTTCGCCAGCGGCTACATCAACGTCTCGCAGCTCACCTTCACCCGGGAGGACCAGTGACGGCCACCGCGCAGCGCATCAGCACGCACACCGCCGGGGGTGTCGCCGGACGGCTCGCCGAGGCGGTCCGCCCCTTCATCGGGGGCGACCTGCCGGTCCGGCTGCAGGCGTGGGACGGCTCGCTCGCCGGGCCCGAGGACGCACCGCTGGTGGTGCTCCGCTCCCCCGACGCACTGCGGCGGCTGCTGTGGCACCCGGGCGAGCTCGGTGCCGCCCAGGCCTACGTCACCGGCGAGCTCGACGTGCCCGAGCAGGACGGCTGGGACCTGTCGTCCGCGCTGACGCACGCCTTCGCCGTCGGCGCCGAGCGCGGCCTGTCCGGCGTACGCCTCTCGCCGCGCGCCGTCGTCGACGCGGTGCGCACCGCCTCGGGTCTCGGCGCCCTCGGCCGGCCGCCGGCACCGCCCGCGTCGCAGGCACGGATCAAGGGCCGGCTGCACAGCCTCGCCCGCGACCGGTCGTCGATCAGCCACCACTACGACCTCTCCAACGAGTTCTACTCCCTGATCCTCGAGCCGCAGATGGCCTACAGCTGCGGCTACCACGCCACCCCCGACGTCCCGCTCGAGGAGGCGCAGCGCGCCAAGCTCGACCTGGTCTGCACCAAGCTCGGCCTGGAGCCCGGCATGCGGATGCTCGACGTCGGCTGCGGCTGGGGCTCCCTGTCGCTGCACGCCGCCGAGCACTTCGGTGCGCAGGTCACCGGCGTCACGATCGCGGCGGAGCAGAAGAAGTTCATCGACGCCCGGATCGCCGAGCGCGGGCTGGAGGACCGGGTCGAGATCCGGCTCCAGGACTACCGCGAGGTGCCCGAGCGCGACCACTTCGACGCCGTCGGCTCCCTCGAGATGGGCGAGCACGTCGGCGCCGGCAACTACCCGACGTACGTCGAGGTGCTGCGCCGCGCGGTGCGGCCCGGCGGCCGGGTGCTCATCCAGCAGATGTCGCGCCAGGGCGAGGGCGGCGGCAAGCACCCCGGCGGCGGGCCCTTCATCGAGTCCTTCATCGCACCCGACATGACGATGCGACCGGTCGGCGAGACCGTCGGGCTGATCGAGGCCGGTGGGCTCGAGGTCCGCGACGTGCACGCGATGCGCGAGCACTACGTCCTCACCGTGGCCGGCTGGATGGAGAACTTCGAGGCCAACATCGAGCGCCTCACCGAGCTCCTCGGCGAGGAGGTCGTCCGCGTGTGGCGGCTCTACCTCGTGGGTGGCGCGCTCGCCTTCCGCGACGGTCGGATGGGCGTGGACCAGATCCTCGCCGTCCGCCCGGGTGCCGACCACACCCTCCCCGCCGTCAGGGCCTGGTGACCCCGTCGTGATCCAGGTCCTCGTCGCGCTGCTCGCCGCCGTCGTCGTCATGGGGGTGACGGCGGCGGTGAGCAAGCGGGTGGACCGCGTCGCGGTGGTCGACGTCGCGTGGGGGTCGTCGTTCGTCGCGATCGCGCTCGTCCTCGCGCTGGTCTGGCCCGACACGCACTCGTGGCTGCTCGCGCTGCTCGTCACGGTCTGGGGCGGACGGCTCGCCTGGCACATCCTGCGCCGCTCGCACGGCGCCGGCGAGGACCCGCGCTACGAGAAGATGCTCGGCGGGCCCGGCTGGCACGCGGGTGCGGCGAAGGTCATCGTCCGCGTCTTCCTCACCCAGGCCGTCGTCGCCTTCGTGATCTCCGCGCCCCTGCAGGCCGCGGCCATCGGCGACGTGCGCTGGTGGCCGGTCGTGTGGCTGGGTGTGGTCGTGTGGGCCGTGGGCCTCTTCTTCGAGGTCGTCGGCGACCGCGAGCTCGCAGCCTACAAGGCGAAGCCGAAGGAGTCCCGGCCGAAGATCCTCGACACCGGCCTGTGGGGATGGACCCGCCACCCGAACTACTTCGGTGACGCCTGCGTGTGGTGGGGCCTCTGGATCGCGGGCGCGGTCTCGCTCGGCTGGCTCCCCGGCCTGGTGACGGTCTTCGCCCCGATCGCGATGACGTTCTTCATCCGCAACGTCACCGGCGCCAAGCTGCTGGAGAAGACCATGTCGCAGCGCGAGGGCTGGGCCGAGTACGCCGACCGAGTGCCGCTGTTCTTCCCCCGCCCGCCGCGCCGCTGAGGCGTCGTACTGTGCGGGCATGGGCCTGAGCGCGCAGGAGGACACCAACCGACGGATGCTGCGCGCCCGCGACGAGATGGACCGCCGCTACGCCGAGCCCCTCGACGTGCCGACGCTCGCGGCGATCGCCCACCTGTCGCCGTCACAGTTCGGGCGGGTGTTCCGGTCCGTCTACGGCGAGACGCCGCACCGCTACCTCCAGCGCCGCCGGGTGGAGCGGGCGATGACGCTGCTGCGGCAGACCGACCGGTCGATCACCGACGTCGCGTGGGACGTCGGCTTCGCCAGTCTCGGCACCTTCAGCCGCACGTTCAGCACCGTCGTCGGCTGCTCGCCGACGCAGTTCCGTGCGCAGCACCCGCCGGTCGCGGTGCCGTCGTGCTTCCTCGCGACGTGGACCAGGCCGCGCGACTTCTCGGCGTCGGCGGCAGTCCCCCGAGATAGCGCTTTCGGAGAAGCACGAGGAGGTCGGCGCCGCATAGCGTCCTCGTCATGACCGCCAATCACATCTCCTCCCTCCACATCCGCTCCGTGCCCGTCCTCGACCAGGACGAGGCGCTCGACTTCTACACGACGCACCTCGGCTTCGAGGTGCGCGACGACATCGACATGGGCTTCATGCGCTGGCTCACCGTCGGCGTCCCCGGCCAGGACACCTCGATCCTGCTCGAGCTCGTCGGCGGCCCTCAGCACGACGAGGCCACCGCCACCCAGGTGCGCGAGCTGGTGACCAAGGGCGCGCTCGGCGGCATCTTCTTGATCAGCACCAACGTGCACGCGACCTACGCCGCCCTCCGCGACGCCGGCGTCGAGATCACCCAGGAGCCGGTGACCCAGCCCTACGGCACCGACTTCGGCATCCGAGACCCGTTCGGCAACCAGATCCGCATCAACCAGTTCAACACCGCCTCCGCCGACGAGATCCAGGACGCCTACCAGGAGACCAGCAGCTGATGTCCTACCCGCCACCGCTCTACGACGGCGACTCCGGTGAGGTCTCGGCCCGCGTCACGCGGGCCGGGGTCGCGCCGGCGCTCGTCTACCCCAACGGCAACCGGGTCTTCTACCTCGCCCAGGGGTCGGGCACGCAGGGGACGTTCGGGCTCTACCGCTGGGAGTTCGCCGGGCCGCCGAGCGGACCGGGCGCGCACTTCCACCGCACCGTCACCGAGTCGTTCTACGTCCTCGAGGGGACCGTCACGATCTTCGACGGCTCCGAGTGGGTGCCGTGCCACGCCGGCGACTTCGCCCACGTCCCCGCCGGCGGGATCCACGGCTTCCGCAACGAGGACGGCCCCGCGAAGATGCTCCTCCACTTCGCACCCGGCGCTCCGCGCGAGGCCTACTTCGAGGGCCTGGCCGCCGGGATGGGCGACCTCGACGGCGAGGCGTACGACGCGTTCATGCGCGAGCACGACAACCACTGGGTCTGACGCCGGCTCGTCCCTGCACGTGGTGACGGTCCGGACGTCCTGGGCGGTGGCGCGGGCTCCGGGCGCGGGCGCCGGCGCCGGCGCCGGGCTGGAGTCTCCGGATATCCGGTGACTCCCGCTGGATCATGGAGTCCCTGAGCCATCCGGTGACTCACGGACTCCATGATCCTTGCGGACGACGGATCAGGCCGGGGGTCGGGCGACCTGTTCCGCGAGTCGCGCCGGGGCCTGGAGGCAGTAGGAGTCGGTCAGCAGCTCGGCGAGCTCGTCCCAGTCGATCCCGGCCTCCTCGTCGAGGACCATGCCGATGGAGTTGCCGCCCCAGCCGGAGCGGAAGTAGGGGTGGCCCATGTGCTCGAAGGCGGCCACCTCGTCGGGCTCGCCGCGGAAGGTGATCCGGAAGACCTGGTCCTCCCCGCCGAAGACGTGCGCCACGGTGGCGCTGCCCACCCGCCACCGGGTGCCGGTCCACGCCGGCTCCTGCGCGCACCGCGGCAGCGCTCCGAGCACGGCGTCGATGCGCAGCACCCACTCCTCGGGCACGAGCGGTCGGTCGGCGAGGGCCACGGCGTACAGCCTGCCGCCGGGCCCCGACACCCACCGCCGTCTGAGGACGTGGTGGACGGGTCCCGGTCGGATCTCCGTCCACCACGTCCTCAGACAGCCGGCACTAGTACGACTTGGGCAGCCCGAGGGAGTGCATGGCGACGAAGTTGAGGATCATCTCCCGGCTCACCGGGGCGATCCGGCCCGCGCGGGCGGCGACCAGCATGCCGGCCATGCCGTACTCCTGCGTGATCCCGTTGCCGCCGTGGGTCTGCACGGCCGCGTCCACGGCGTGCACAGCCGCCTCGGCAGCGGCGTACTTCGCCATGTTGGCCGCCTCGCCCGCCGCCATGTCCTCGCCGGCGTCGACCAGGGCGGCGGCCTTCTGGGTCATCAGCCGAGCCAGCTCGTTCTCGATGTGCGCCATCGCGAGCGGGTGGGCGATCGCCTGGTGGGAGCCGATCGGCGCCTGGAAGACGGTCCGCTCCCGGGCGTACGTCGACGCCTTGCCGAGCGCGTGACGGGCCAGGCCGGTGGAGAAGGAGGCTGCCATGATCCGCTCGGGGTTGAGGCCGGCGAAGAGCTGGACGAGCCCGCCGCTGCGTCCGGAGCCTGTCGAAGGGTCCTCGTCGCCGACGAGGGCGTCGGCGGGCAGCCGGACGTCGTCGATGAACACCTGGAACTGCAGCTCCGGGCTGACGATCTCCATCGGGATCGGGGTGAACTCGAAGCCCGCCGCGTCGGTCGGCACGACGAACAGGCACGGCTCGAGCTTGCCGGTCCGGGCATCCTCGGTGCGCGCGACGACGAGGACGTGGGCTGCCTCGTCGACACCGGAGATGTAGACCTTCTGGCCCTTCAGCACCCACTCGTCCCCATCACGTCGGGCGGTCGTGGTGATGTTGTGCGAGTTGGTGCCGGCGTCGGGCTCGGTGATCGCGAACGCCATGGTGGCGGTGCCGTCGCAGATGCCCGGGAGCCAGCGCTGCTTCTGCTCCTCGGTGGAGTAGCGGGCGATGACGGTGCCGCAGATCGCCGGGCTGACCACCATCATCAGCAGCGGGCAGCCCTGGGCGGCGAGCTCCTCGCACACCGCGGCCACGTCGCCGATGCCGCCGCCCCCGCCGCCGTACTCCTCGGGGATGTTGACGCCGAGGTAGCCGGCCTTCGCGATCTCCATCCACAGGTCCGTGGTCTTCTCGCCGGCGCGGGCGCGCTCGACGAACCAGTCGCGGCCGAAGCGCTGCGCCAGGCGGGCGACCTGCGCCCGCAGCTCGATGCGCTCCTCGGACTCGGTGAAGCTGCTCATGTCCATCTCCTCGGTTTCGACACGCTCGCTGGCGCTCGCTGCTCAACCAGCGGGCGGGTGGGTCTCGACGACGGCCAGGACCTGCCCGGACGCGACCTGCACGCCGGGCTCGACGTCGATCTCGGCGACCGTGCCGTCGTGCGGTGCGGTCACCGTGTGCTGCATCTTCATCGCCTCGAGCACCAGGATCGGGTCGCCGGCGACGACCTGGGCGCCCGCGTCCGCGAGGATCCGGACGACGGTGCCCGGCATCGGCGCGAGCAGAGATCCGCTCGCCACGGCGTCGGCGGGGTCGGTGAAGCGCGGCACCTCGCGCAGACGGACGGACCCACCGGCCCCGTCGACGTAGACCTCACGCGTGGCGGAGCGCACCTCGATGTCGATGAGCCCGTCGTAGCGCACGGACACGCCGTCGACCTCGAGCCGGGCGTGCGTCGGCGACACCTCGAGCACCGCCACGCCGTCGACCACGAAACCGTCGCGGGTGCCCCACCACTCGACCGGCTCGTGGCCCTCGAACGTCGTGCGCTGCGGCTGGCTGACGACGTTGCGCCAGGCGGCCGGGACGCCCTGCTGGACCGTACGCCGCGCGGCGTGGTCCGCGGCCAGCATGAGCGCACCGGCGACGACACCGGGCCGGGAGTCGCTGGGAGACTCAGCGGAGATCGGGCGCGACTCGAGCCACGTCGTGGTCATCTCGCCGGCGATAAAGACCGGGTCGGTGAGGATCTCGACCAGCTGGTCGCGGTTGGTGGTCACGCCGTGGATCCGGGCCCGCCTGAGGGCACCCACGAGCATCCGGATCGCCTGCTCGCGGGTCGGCGCCCAGGCCATCACCTTGGCCAGCATCGCGTCGTAGAAGGTCGACACCTCGGTGCCGGACGCGAAACCGCTGTCGACCCGGACGCCGACCCGGTCGAGCGGGCCGAACTCCACGTCGGCCAGCAGGTCGAAGGTGACCAGCCGCCCGCTCTGGGGGACGTACGCCGCGTCCTCGGCGTAGAGCCGCACCTCGATCGCGTGCCCACCCCTCAACGGCAGGACGTCGGGCAGCCCACGGCCCTCCGCGACCGCGAGCTGGAGCTCGACGAGGTCGACCCCGCGGTGGAGCTCGGTGACGGGGTGCTCGACCTGGAGGCGGGTGTTCATCTCGAGGAAGAAGAAGCGGTCCGCGGCAGCGTCGTAGAGGAACTCGACGGTGCCGGCGCCGCGGTAGCCGATGGCCACGCAGAGCTGGTCGGCCGCCTCGGACATCCGGTCCCACGTCTGCGACGGCAGGCCGGGCGCGGGCGCCTCCTCGACGACCTTCTGGTGCCGTCGCTGCACGGAGCAGTCGCGGCTGCCCAGCACGAACGCGCCGTTCTCCTCCGCCACCACCTGCACCTCGACGTGGCGGCCGGACTCGACATAGGGCTCCACGAAGACCGTGCCGTTACCGAAGGCCGATGCGGCCTCGGCGCGCGCTGCTCCGACCTCGGCGTCGAGCCGGTCGAGGTCGCGGACGATCCGCATGCCGCGACCGCCACCTCCGGCGGAGGCCTTCACCAGCAGCGGGAGGTCGCCGGCCGTCGGGGCCGTCGGAGCCGAGAGCACCGGAACTCCGGCCCTCGCCGCGATCTCCTTCGCGCGGACCTTGTCGCCCATCGCTTCGATCGCCTCCGGCGGCGGGCCGACCCAGGTCAGCCCGGCGTCGATGACGGCGCGGGCGAGGTCGGCATTCTCCGAGAGGAAGCCGTAGCCCGGGTGGACCGCGTCGGCGCCCGACCGTCTCGCGGCCTCGACGACCAGGTCGATGCGGAGATAGGTGTCGGCGGGCGCGTCGCCCGGCAGGCGTACGGCATGGTCGGCCAGGGCGACGTAGGGCAGCAAGGCGTCGGCGTCGGAGTGCACGGCCACGGTCTCGATGCCGAGCCGCCGACAGGTGGTGAAGACGCGGGTGGCGATCTCACCGCGGTTGGCGACGAGGAGTCTGCGGATCACCTGAACACCCCGTAGCCGTCGGCGCCTCTGACCGGGGCGTTCTCGATGACGCTGAGGCAGATCGCGAGGACGGTGCGGGTGTCGCGGGGGTCGATGACGCCGTCGTCGTAGAGCATCCCGGACAGCGCGTAGGGCAGCGACTGCTCCTCGACCATCTGCTCGACCATCGCGCGCATGCCGGCGTCGCCCTCCTCGTCGTAGGTCTGTCCCTTGGCCTCGGCAGCCGCGCGGGCCACGATCGAGAGGACGCCCGCGAGCTGGGCCGGACCCATCACCGCGGACTTCGCGCTGGGCCAGGTGAAGAGGAAGCGCGGGTCGAAGGCGCGACCGAGCATGGCGTAGTTGCCGGCGCCGTAGGACGCGCCCATGATCACGCTGAGGTGCGGGACCGTGCTGTTGGAGACCGCGTTGATCATCTGCGAGCCGTGCCGGATGATCCCGCCCTGCTCGTAGTCCTTGCCGACCATGAAACCGGTCGTGTTGTGCAGGAAGAGCAGCGGGGTGTCGGAGGAGTTGGCGAGCTGGATGAACTGCGTCGCCTTCTGCGCCTCCTCGGAGAAGAGCACCCCCTGGGCGTTGGCCAGGATGCCGATCGGGCGGCCGTGGACCTGCGCCCAGCCGGTGACCAGCGAGGTGCCGTAGAGGGGCTTGAACTCGTCGAACGACCGGCCGTTGTGGGCGCTCGCCCCGTCGACGACCCGGACGATGACCTCGCGCGGGTCGAACGGCTCCTTGAGGTCGGCCGGGACGAGGTCGAGCAGGCCCTCCGGGTCGGCGTCGGGGTCGGCGAAGGGGTGGAGGCTGGAGTCACCGGATATCCGGTGACCGCCCCGCTTGTCGGCCGAGATCTGGGGGGCGAAGCGGGAGACTCGGGCGCAAAGATCGGACCTCCGCCGGTTCAGCCGGGCCACGATGCGGCGGCCGATCCGGATCGCGTCGTGCTCGTCCTCGGCGAGGTAGTCGGCCAGGCCGGAGACCTTGGCGTGCATCTCGGCGCCGCCCAGCGACTCGTCGTCGGACTCCTCGCCGGTCGCCATCTTCACCAGTGGCGGACCGCCGAGGAACACCTTCGCACCCCCGCGGACGAAGACCGTGTAGTCGCTCATCCCGGGGACGTAGGCCCCGCCGGCGGTCGAGTTGCCGAAGACCAGCGCGATGGTCGGCTGCTTGCGTGCGGACGACCTCGTCAGGTCGCGGAAGAGCCGGCCACCGGGGATGAAGATCTCCTTCTGGGTCGGCAGGTCCGCGCCGCCGGACTCGACCAGCGAGATCGTGGGGAGGTTGTTCTCCTCGGCGATCTGGGAGGCCCGGAAGATCTTCTTCACCGTCCAGGGGTTGGAGGCGCCGCCCTTGACCGTCGGGTCGTTGGCGCTGATCAGGCACTCGACGCCCTCGACCACGCCGATGCCCGTCACGACGGACGCCCCGACGGTGAAGTCGCTCCCCCAGCCCGCCAGCGGGGACAGCTCGAGGAAGGCCGAGCCCGGGTCGAGGAGCAGCTCGATCCGCTCGCGGGCCGTCAGCCTGCCGCGCGCGTGGTGGCGCTCGACGTACGTGGAGCCCCCGCCGGCCACCGCGACCGCGTGCTGCGCGTCGAGGTCGGCGAGCTTGTCGAGCATCGCCTCCCTGTTGCTCACGTCTCGAGCACCGCCTTCATCCGCTCGAGGGTGGTGCGCATGCCTCGCCGGTTGGTGCGGCCGCGCAGGGCTCCGAGCACCGCCCAGTAGAGGCGGGTCGGCAGCGACGGCTCGATCCGGAAGTACTCCGTGACCAGGGTGCCGCCGTCCTTCGGCTCCAGGCGGTAGCCCCAGTTGTTGACGGTCATCGAGTCCGAGCCGACGGAGAACTCGAAGACCTCCTCCGGCTCGCACCTGGTGACCTTGCAGCCGGACCAGTAGGTCGGGCCGACGCCGTTGCGCTTCACGTGGCCCTTGAAGTGGGCCCCCACCTCCGGTCCGGTCGAGCCGCGGGTCCACCTCGCCTCGAAGGTCTCCGGGCTGAACTCGCCGATCCGCGTCACGTCGCTCACGAGGTCCCAGACCTCGGCCGGCGGCGCGTCGATCCAGACCGAGACCTCGTCACCGAGGGAGGGCAGCTTGATCATGGGGTGTCTCTTCCAGTGGTGGGGGTGGTGGATTTCGTCGCGCCCGTCGCTTGCTCAATCTCCCCTCGCGACCTGTCCGGCTCGTTCCTCGCCAGCCCCTGCTCGGTGATCACAACAGCGAGTCCTCGATGGAGACCAGCCGCGAGCGCAGCCACTCGCCGAGTCCCTTGGCCTGCGGGTCGAAGCGCGTCGAGGCGGCGACGCCCTGGCCGAGCAGCCCGTGCACGACGAGGTTGACCGCACCGAGGTGGGGCAGCAGCCACACGTCGACCTCGAGGTCCGCGGCCTCCGGCAGCAGCGCGCCGATCCCGCGCGGCGACATCATCTTGAACAGCCACTGCACGCGGGCGTCGTACTGCTCGCGGGGCACGTCGTCGTGCGCGACCCAGAGGCCGATGTTGGCGTCGCCGCCCTTGTCGCCGGAGCGCGCATGGACGAAGGTGCCGAGCGGCAGCCGGCGGGTGAGCACGTCGGTCCGACCCGGGTACGGCGACGGGCGGGCGCCGGGTGCCTCGCCGTCCGAGGCGTAGCGGCCGGGGTCGGCGACCACCTCGCGACGACCGTCGGCGTGGACGACCGTGTGGGTGACGTCGGCACGGTCGACGTGGTCGGCGCGGTAGACGCCGAACGGCGTCGCGGCAGCGGGCGGTGCGGTCATGGTGAACCCGGGGTAGGAGCCGAGCGCCAGCTCGACGAGGGCGGAGGTGAAGGCGCGCCCGACCGGGTCGGGCGAGGGGTCCTTCACCGTGCACCGCAGCAGGGTGGAGGCGGACTCCTCGGTGGTGGCATCGGCGGGTGGGAGCACGACGTCGGACCACACGACCTCCGCCGCGGTGAGCCGTGGCTCGAGCTGGGAGCGGACCCACTCCGCCTTGGCCTCGACGTCGAGACCGGTCAGCACGAGCTCGGCGCTGTTGCGCCACCCGCCGAGCTCGTTGACGCAGACCTTGAGCCGCTCGGGGGGAGCCTCGCCGACCACGCCGCTGATCCGGACCCGGTCCTCACCGTCCGGGGCGAGCCGGACCGAGTCGAGGTGCACCGTGACGTCGGGACCGAGGTAGCGGGTGGACTGGATCTCGTAGACCAGCTGCGCGGTGACGGTGTCGACGGTGACCGCGCCGCCGGTGCCGGCGTGCTTGGTGATGACGCTCGACCCGTCGGCCGCGACCTCCGCGACCGGGAAGCCGAGCGGTCGGTCGCGGTGCGGGAGGGAGAGGAAGCCGCTGAAGTTGCCGCCGGTCGCCTGGGTGCCGCACTCGATGACGTGACCGGCCACGACGGCGCCCGCCAGCTCGTCGTACGCCGTCGGGCTCCAGCCGTGGTGCGCGACCGCGGGACCGACCACGAGCGAGGCGTCGGTGACCCGGCCGGTGACGACGACGTCGGCGCCAGCACGCAGGGCGGCGGCGATGCCGAAGCCGCCGAGGTAGGCGTTGGCGGTGAGCGCGCCCTCGAGAGAGAGGTCGCGGACGTCGTCGCCCTCGACGTGGGCGATGGCGGGGTCGAGACCGAGGCCGCCCGCCACCTCGCGCAACCGGTCGGCGAGCCCGGCCGGGTTGAGCCCGCCGGCGTTGGCGACGATCCGCACACCGCGCTCGAGCGCCAGGCCGAGGCAGTCCTCGACCTGGCGGACGAAGGTGCGGGCGTAGCCGAGCGTGGGGTCCTCGAGCTGGTCCTTGCCGAGGATGAGCATGGTCAGCTCGGCGAGGTAGTCGCCGGTGAGGACGTCGAGCTCCCCGCCCTCCAGCATCTCGCGCATCGCGCTGAGCCGGTCGCCGTAGAACCCCGAGCAGTTGCCGATCCTCACGACGGCGTCCTCCCCTCGCCCGGCGGGCCGGCGAAGGCCTGCGCGATGTCGAGCCAGCGGTCGACGTCGGCGCCGGAGGCCATGAGGTCGGTGTCGTCACGGTGGATCCGCTGCGTCACGAGCCGGCAGAAGTCGCCCGCCGAACCGGTCAGGGTCTGCTCGGCGTCCTCGGGTCCCCAGCTCCACACGTCGTCGCCGGGGGAGAGCAGGTCGATGCGGAACTCGCCGGCCGGCGGCTCGAGCCCGCGCACCCCGAACGCGAAGTCGCGGGTGCGCACGCCGAGGTGCGCGACGTGCCGGATCCGGTCGGTGTCGACCGCCAGGACGCCGAGCCCCGCGTGCACGTCGAGGCCGTGTGCCCACGTCTCCATCAGCCGCGCCGTCGCCATCGACGTCGCCGACATCGGCGGCCCGAACCACGGCATCCTCTGGCCGGTGGGGTACGCCGTCAGCGCGTGGTGGAGCTCGGCTCGCGTGCGGCGCCACCGGTCCACCAGGTCGGGCTCGCCGGCGATCGCGCGCGCCTGCTGGTCGACGTAGCCGCCCAGGTCCGTCAGCGCATCGGCCGCCATCGCCTCGACCAGCATCGCGTCCCAGGCGTCCTTGTCGGTGGCCGCCGAGAGCGCCGCCTCGTCGGTCCACGTGAGGTGCGCGACCTGCGCCGCGACGTCCCACCCGGGCGCCGGGGTCGGGGTGTGCCACCCGTCGGCGTCGAGGTCGGCGACCAGCCACTCGAGGGCGTCGCCCTCGGCCTCGAGGTCGGCCAGCACCTGCGTGAGCACGTCGGTCATGCGGTCAGCTCCTTGCCCAGCTCGCGATCGAGCACGTCGGCCCACTCGCGGAGGATCCGGCGCCTCCGAGCGGAGTCGTCGGTGATGGTCGAGGCGAGGGCGAGCCCCCGGACCAGGTCGAGGGTCGCCTGCACGAGCTCGCGCACACCGGGCCGCGACTCGTCGGCGCCGAGCGCCGCGACGGTCAGCCGGTGCGTCTCGCGCCCGACCCGCTGCTCGAGCGGCGCCACGGCGGCGAGCAGCGCCTCGTCGGTCCGCGCGGCGACCCACAGCTCGAGCGCCGCGGTGAAGACCGGCGAGGCGAAGTGGTCACCCAGCATCTCGACGACCGCACGGAGCCGCGTGCGCCGGTCCGCGGCGGTGGCGACGGGCTCGGCACCCAGCTCCTCGAAGGCGGCCGACAGCTCGGCCCCGCGGCGCTCGGTCAGGTGCTCGACGGCGGCGACGA
This sequence comes from Nocardioides hwasunensis, assembly GCF_014779665.1. Lineage (GTDB taxonomy): Bacteria > Actinomycetota > Actinomycetes > Propionibacteriales > Nocardioidaceae > Nocardioides > Nocardioides hwasunensis. The sequence goes on from NZ_JACXYY010000008.1 coordinate 196,644, forward strand.
CGAGCGCGTTCTTGGTCGGGAAGTGGTGCAGCTGGGCGCCGCGGCTCACGCCCGCACGCTCGGAGACGAGCGTCGTCGAGGTCCCGGCGAAGCCGCGCTCCACCAGCAGCTCGAGGGTCGCGTCCAGCAGCCGGGCCCGCATGGCACGGGTCCGGTCGGCCTGCGGCACGCGCACGGCGTGGGGCTGGGCGGTCACCGGCCCAGCCTGACGGCGTACGCAACAAACAGTCAAGCCTGACTCTTAGTGGCCAGACCGTACGCGCCTGGATGCGCCGCAGGTTCCTCGCGATGGGATGACCCCTCCTCGGGATGTCTGGGGACGTCCTGGTCGGGAATCCCCCGATCCACCGACCAGAACGTCCCCAGATATCCCGCGGGCGGTCAGTCCAGCCGCGCCACCAGGGGAAGTCGGGAGCGGGCGGTCAGCCCGACGATCGCGGCCGTCAGCAGCGGCAGCGCGAGCACGATGACGCCGATCAGGAGCCACGGGATGTCGAGGAACGGCCCCTGCTCCGGGGCGCCGGTGATCGGCACGGACGTGAGCGGTCGCGAGATCGCGACGCCGGGGATGAAGCCCACCCCCGCGCCGAGCAGCGCGCCGACGAATCCGATCACGAGGGCGTACGCCGCCGCCACCCGTCGCCGGGTCCGTGGCGCCGCCCCGACCGCGGACAGCGTGGCGAGGTCGGGCCGCGCGTCGGACAGGGCGAGGAAGGTCGCGGTCAGGGTGCCGCCGAGCATCAGCACCCCGGCCAGCACGGCCAGGACCAGCAGCACGATGAACGCATAGGGCGCACGCTCGTAGCCACGCTCGACATAGGTGTAGGTGCCGGCCGCCGCGCCCTCCACCTGCTCGGCGATGCGGGTCTCGGTGGCCTCGTCGAGGTCGCCGCTGAGGCGCAGGCTGGTGGTGGTGACGTCGAGGCCGAGCTCGTCGGCCACGACGGTGGGCAGGATCGACGACGACGGGGCCCAGCCCCAGTCCTGTCCGTCCCAGGCGATGAACGCGGCCGGGACGGCGTCCGACGTCCTCGACTCGGCCAGGTCGCCGTCCGCGCTCCACGTCTCCTGGGTCACGGCGACGTCGCCGTCGAGGTCGGCCGACACCGTGAAGACCACCGCACGACCGGACGACAGAGCCGCGTCGATGGCGTCCGCCGCCGGGCCCTGCACGCCGAGCTCCGCCGCGCTGTCGGCCACGGCGATCGCGGCGCCGAGCGTCCTCAGGCAGCACTCGTCGAGCGCCTCCTGCGCTGCTCGATCCCCACGCGACTCGAGCATCGTCGAGGTGTAGCCGTGGGGGTCGTAGGGCTCGTCCAGCCCGCGCCACGTCGTGGTCCGTACGTCGGGTGCCGCCCGGTGCACGGCCTCCTCGATCCGGGCCCACGCCGCCGTCGCGTCGGGCAGCTCCTCCCCGGTCAGCACCTCGGGCGCCCAGCTCACGTAGCCCGATCCCATCGGCGCCTGCGCCTGGTAGGTGCGCACGTTCTCCAGCTCGTCGCTGGCGTTGGCGATGCCCAGCGCCACCACGCCTGCCACGGTCGCCGCGACGGCGGCCACGGCCGGGACGGTGCGGGTGCGGTGGCGCGCGGCGTCGCGGGCGGCGTACCTCGCGGTGAGCGGGAGCCGGGACGAGAGGCGCGCGATGGCGGCCACCACCACCGGCACGACGAGGACCATGCCGAGGACCGAGATGACGGCGGAGGCCGCGATCCACACCCCGCCGTCACCGCTGTCGGAGGTCAGGGCTCCGTAGACCGACGCGACGATGCCCAGGACCAGCATCACCAGCCCGATCACCGGTGTCGAGGCGCGCGGGCTGCGATCACCCCGGCGCCCGGCCAGCACGGCCACGACGTCCTGGCGGCTGGCGAGGTAGGCCGGCACGACCGAGGCGAGGAACGCGGAGGCGAGGCCGAACGCGACGATCGCGGCGAGGTAGGGCCACGGCAGCTCGAACGGCCCGAACCACCTCTCGTCGAAGCGCTGGGCGAGCGGGAGCACCGCCCACCCCAGCACACCTCCGAGGAGCAGCCCGACGAAGGAGGCGACGAGCCCGAGCACGACGCCGCTGCCGAGGATGACGCGGCGGGCCTGCGCCGGCGTGCCGCCCGACGCGGCGATCAGCGCGAGCGTGCGGGAGTGGCGCCGGGCACCGACGGCGAAGGCCGGTCCGGCCAGCAGGACGACCTCGATCAGCGCCATCACCACGATGAGTCCGATGACGGCGATGGCCTGGTTGCGACCGCTGTCGGACGCGGCGGCGTCCTCGAGCGCCTGCGGGAGCTCGGGTGGGTCGGCCAGCACGGCGCGTGAGGTGACCACCCCGCCGATCCCGTTGAGCTCGCGGACCTGCGACCAGGTGACGGGCCCCGCACCGACCAGCCACTCGCGGACGTTGGCCGCTTCGGAGGGGAGGTCGTCGGCCGAGGCGAGCAGCAACGGCTCGTCACGGAGCGTGGCGTCACGACCGACACCGACGATCGTCAGCTGCTCGCCGCCGACGTTGACCTCGTCGCCCATCGCGAGCCCGCGGTCGAGCGTGGCCTGGTTGACCACCGCCTCACCCGCAGTCCGGGGCAGGTGGCCGCTGTCGAGCGCGAAGAGGGGGGCCGCCAACGGGTCGGCGAGGTCGACGCCCGTGGTGGTGAGGAAGACCACGCGCTCCCCCACCCGGGCGCGGGACCAGGTGCTGGTGATCGGCACGAGCCGCGCGTCGTCGCCGAGGACCGCGCGGAGGTCGTCCTCGGTGATGGGGTCGTCGGCGTCGACGTCGCCGACCTGGGTCCAGGTGCCCGAGCCGGGGTCGGGCGCCTGCAGGATCTCGCCGCGACCCTCGGTGCGCACCCGCGCGTCCGCGGCGCCGAGCGTCCGGTCGACTCCCTCGAGGCCGCTCACCTCGGCGGTCTTGATGACGATCGCGGTGGCGCTGACAGCCAGCACGGGGAGGCTGATCATCACCAGGACCAGGATGCTGCGGCCGCGGTGGCGCAAGGCGTCGCGCCAGGCGATGCGCAGGGCGGGTCGCCAACCGCTCACCGTCCCGACTCCTCGACCAGCAGTGCCTCGGGCTCGTCGGCGCCGGTCTCGTCGACCACGACGCCGTCGCGCAGGAAGACCACCCGGTCGGCCCAGGCGGCGTGCCGGGCCTCGTGGGTCACCATGACGCCGGCCGCGCCGGCGTCGCAGCGGGCGCGGAGCAGGCGCAGGATCTCCTCGCCGGTGTCGGTGTCGAGGGCGCCGGTGGGCTCGTCGGCGAGGATCAGGCGGCGCTCGCCCACGATCGCCCGTGCGATCGCGACCCGCTGCTGCTGGCCACCCGACATCTCGTCGGGGAACCGGTCGGCGAGGTCGGGGATGCCGACCTCCTCGAGCGCGGTCAGAGCGAGCCGACGGGCCACCTTGCCCTTCTCGCCGTCGAGCTCGCGCGGCAGGGCGACGTTCTCGGCGGCCGTCAGCGCGGGGATCAGGTTGAAGTCCTGGAACACGTAGCCCACCGACGTACGACGCATGCGTGCGCGTCCGGCGTGGTCGAGCGTGGCCAGGTCGGTGCCCTCGATCCAGACCGAGCCGGCGGTCGGGGCGTCGAGGCCGCCGGCGAGGGTGAGCAGGGTCGACTTGCCGGAGCCGGACGGGCCCATCACGGCGACGAGCTCGCCGGGGTGGGCGCGGAAGGTGACGCCGCGCAGGGCGTGGACCTCGGTGGCGCCCTCGCCGTGCACCCGGGAGGCGGCGGCGAGGTGGAGGACGGCGTTCATCGGGCGACTCCATCGGAGGTCTCGGGCGTGGCCGTGGGCGTGGCGTGCGCGCTGGCGGCGGGCCGGTCGGCGGCGGCACGGCGCAACCGGGCCTCGCAGTGGTCGAGCCACCGCACCTCGGCCTCGGCGTCGAAGACGAGGGAGTCGAGCACGAGGCTCCACGCCAGGTCCTCGGGCGCCTCGGGGTTCGCCGCGCGGCCGGTGCGCTTGAGCCGGGTGTAGTCCTGCAGCGAGGTCATCGTGGCGCTGCGCTGGCGCTGGATGATCGTGGCGACGTCCACGCCGGGCAGGGTCACCGCGATGGCGAGCTTGATGGCCAGCTCGTCTCGCGGCGGCTGGGTGCGCGGCACGGGCGTGGCGAACCACTCCGAGACCTCGCTGCGCCCGGACTCGGTCGCGCGGTAGCTCACGTGGGTGCGGTCCGAGCCGTCCTCCGCGGCCGACTCGACGACCTCGACCATGCCGTCGCGCTCGAGGCGGGTCAGGGTCGTGTAGACCTGACCGATGTTGAGCGGCCAGGTCTCACCGGTCCGCTGCTCGAACTCCGCCCGCAGCTGGTAGCCGTACATCGGCCCCTGCTCGAGGATCGCCAGCATCGCCTGACGGATCGACATCGTGCGCCTCCACCCTCACCACGCCCCCTGCGGGCGTTGGATACCGGGTATGTATACCACGTATGCATGCCGCGTCCCCATCCCGCCACTCGGGGTAGTCCAGTGGCACACGGTCGTCGGACGGGCCTTCGGACAGCCATCTGCCACTGGACTACCCCCGGCCGGCAGCCGCTTGCCACTGGACTACCGCGGGCGGGAATAGGGTGGGCGCCGGAGCCCGGGCCGACAGGACGGGCCGGGGTCAGCAGGAGCCGGCGGCGTACGACACGTCGACGTCGATGTCGCCGTCGTGGAAGAGGCCCCCGACGTAGGACACCTCCATGCACCCGGTGATCGAGTCGTCGTCGACGCCCCGGAGCTCGTAGAACTCCTGGATGCCGTACGACTCCCCGAAGGAGCGGTCGTCGTCGTTGACCGTCCTCCCCTCCCGCACCTCCACGTCGTCGCGCCCGATCGCGTCCGTGATCTGCGAGACACCGGGGGATCCGTACTTGCCGTACGACCCGGTGAGCTCACGGGCCGCGGAGTAGCCGGCGGAGTCCAGCCGGTCCTGGCTCAGCGGCGCGACGGACCCGGCGGTCGAGACGATCGCGGCGAGGCCGAAACCGACGGCGCCGATGCCGGACACGACGCGACCGAGCGCGAAGCTGGCCCCGGACGGCTCGTTGGCCTCAGGGTGCTTGAACTGCCAGGCGGTGGTGGCGTACCAGAGCCTGCGCGGGTCGACCAGCGTCAGCACGAGCAGCAGGACCGCGAGGATCCAGAGCAGGGCCACCATGACGAGGCAGGTACCCGCCGAGCCGGACACCAAACGTGTGGCGCCGACCGGACGTGCACCCCACCTCGGGATGAGTTTCGACAGGCATGCGTCGGGAAGGAGGTACGCGTCCGTGGAGCGCGGGCGTCGACCAGCACTACGAGGAGAGCCTCATGACCCAGCCCGGCGAGACCCCCCAGAACCCCCAGGACCCCTACGGCCAGCCTCCGGCCGGCTCCTACGGACAGCCCCCGGCCGGCGCCTACGGTGGCGGTTACGGCGGCGGCTCCTACGGTGGCGGGGGCGGCTACGACGGTGGCTCCTACGGCCAGCCCGGGGGCGTACCCAGCAAGGGCTTCTTCGGCGCGCTCTTCGACACGAGCTTCACGACCTTCGTGACGCCCATGATCATCAAGGTCGTCTACGTCATCGGCCTCGCACTCATCATCCTCGCGACGCTGTTCTTCGCCGCGAGCGGATTCTTCGGCGACAGTCCCGCACTCGGCATCGTGACGATCATCGTCGGCCCCCTGGTCGGCCTGCTCTACCTGTGCCTGTTCCGGATGATGTGCGAGTTCTACGTCGCGATCACGCGGATGAGCGAGGACATCCACCGGCGCCTGCCCGGCGCCTGACCCGCGCCCGGTTCAGACAGCGGCGACGGTCAAGACGATCCGCGCGCGCTCAGCGGGGGCCAGCCAGCGACGCCTCGCTCGGCGCAGCTTCCGCGTCGACCAGGCCAGGAACGGGACGGCCACCACCGCGGGCACCCACGCCCACGGCAGGGTGGAGAGGCCGGTGAAGAGCATGGCGGTCACGGTGGTGACCAGCGAGAGCTTGCCGGCGTACCCGGCCATCGCGGCGTGGGGGGCCGGGGTCGCGCGCGGCGAGGAGAGGTCGACGGAGTAGGGAGCGCGGACCGACCACGTCAGCACCGCGGAGAGCACCTGTCCCATGACGACCGCCCAGCAGCACGCGACCGCGACGCCGACGGTGAGCGGCGGCAGCCCGTTGCGCAGGAGCGCGAGCAGCACCGTCACGCCCGACACGGCGGCCATGCACTCGGCCACGACGAGGGTGCGTACGTCGAACACGTCCGCCGCGGAGACCGGCAGGGTCTCGCGCCACACCATGCCCTTGCCGTCGAGGCACCAGGCGTTCACGCCGAAGAGCAGGGCCGCGCCGCTCGCGGTGAGGCCGGGCAGCAGGATGACCGTGCTCCACTCCAGACCGGCGAGCAGGGCGACCAGGCCCGGGCCGATCCCGAGGACGAGCAGGCCGCGCCGCATCCCGACCGAGCGCCAGACCGAGCCCCGGTCGAGCCGGCGGAGCAGCGCCCGCTCGGGCGAGCCCCGGCGCGGCTCTGGCGCCGGACGCGCCTCGTGCACGCCCGACTGCACCCGCAGCTCCTCGCGCGGCGGCTGGGCGAGCGCCCACCGGGCCGGACGGGCGCCGAGCACCACGACCACGCCGGCGAGGACCAGCAGCACCAGCACCGCGAGCGGCCAGCGACCGGTCCGGGCGGCGTCGGTGAGCAGGGTCGTGGGCAGGGCCCGGGCCAGCGGTGCGAGGACCCCCGCGACCTGCAGGCCGGCCAGGGTCGCGACGACCGCACCCCCGACGACACGGACGGCGAGCACGCCGTGCGGAGTGCGCCGCACGCCCTCCACGAGCCAACCCACCGCCTGACCTGCGGCCGTCGCCAGGAGCACCCAGGCGACCACGACGAGCTGGGCGCCGAGGAGCCGGTCGGACGGCGTGACGAGCGCGGTGACAGCGAGGAGCGCCCACAGCTGGACCATCCAGGCGAGGTTGACCGGCGCGAGGAGGAGCGCGCCGAGGTGCTCGGTGACCGGGCTGACCGGGTGGACCGCGGCCTCGCTGCGCGACAGCAGCTCGCGACCGCCGCCGCTGCCGACCGCGGAGCCGATGGCCAGGAGCAGGAAGCCGACGAAGGCCGAGCCGAGGTTGCCCTGCAGCGTGGCCAGAGCCCGGTCCACCGCTGCCGAACCGGTCGCGCCGGCGTCGACCGATGCGGGCCCGAGCGCAGCGAACGCGGTCAGCAGGAGGACGACCGCGATGCCGACGACGGTGGCGCGCGGACGGCGTACGGTCCCGGCGCGGAAGCGCACCAGGTGAGCGGTGTCGCGGACGGCGTCGGCCCAGCCGTCGCGGCGCGGCTCAGTCGAGGAGCGCACGGTAGGCCTCGCCGGTGAGCTCGGCGGCCTGCATGGCGGCCACGCGGTTGCCGCCGCGCAGCACGATCGCGGAGCCGCACGCCTCGAGGGCGAGGTCGCGCAGGTGGGTCGAGAGCAGGACGCAGGCGCCGCGGGCGCGGGCGTCGGCCACGACCTCGAGGGTCGCCTCGACCCCGAGCGGGTCGACGCCGTCGAAGGGCTCGTCGAGGAGCAGCACGGACGGCTCGTGGAGCGCGGCCAGCACGACGCTCAGCCGGCGGCTCATGCCGTGGCTGAAACCACCGACGACGCGGTGGGCGACGTCGCCGAGCTCGAAGCGCTCGAGCAGGTCACGCCCGCGGCCCTCCCAGTCGTCCATCCGGCGCAGGCGGGCGCTGAGCTGCAGGTGCTCCCACGGGGTGGCGCGCGGCACCAGGCCACCGACGTCGGGGCAGTAGCCGACGACGCGCTTGACGCCGAGGGCGTCGGTCGCGGCGTCGTGGCCCGCGACGCGCACGTCGCCGGCGGTCGGCGGCACCACCCCGGCGAGGACCTTCATGGTCGTGGACTTGCCGGCCCCGTTGCGACCGAGGAGCGCGGTCGACTGCCCGTGGTCGGCGCTCAGGTCGACTCCCGAGACGGCCTCGACGTCGCCGAAGCGCACGTGCAGGTCGCGGACGACGACGGCGGGGGGCTGGGTCACCTGACGATTGTCGCCCGGTTCGCGCACGCGCGGGGGCGCTTTCGCCGGACCCGCCTCAGGCGGGGAAGCCCCCGCCCGACGCGGCCAGGTCGCGGAGGTACGCCGTCGGGCGGAAGCGGTCGCCGTAGGCGTCGGCGAGCTCGTCGGCGCGGGCCAGGAAGGCGGCCAGCCCGACCGGGCCGACGCCGTGGCCGGCATCGTCGAGCGCCTGCCAGCCGGTCATGAACTGCGCGGCGCCGCCGGTGAGGGCGGGGAAGCCGATGCCCATGATCGAGCCGATGTTCGCCGCGGCCGCCGAGGTGATGACGCCCTCCTCGAAGCACGTCGCGGTCTCCAGCGCCTCGATGAACAGCATCCGGTCGCGCACGTCGCGGATCGGCGGCTGCTGCTCGGCGACGGGGAACGTCTCGGCGAGCCCGGGCCACAGCGTCGTACGCCGCCCGGACTCGTCGTAGTCGTAGAAGCCGGCACCCTTCAACCGTGACGGGCGCCCGAGGTCGATCATCGTCGCGATGACGTCGCCGGCGGGATAGTCGCCGAGGTCGACGCCGTCACGCGCTGCGGCGTCCTCGGTGGCCTTGCGGATCTTGGCCATCAGCTCGAGGTTGAGCTCGTCGCTGATCTGCAGCGGCCCGACCGGGAAGCCGGCCGAGGTCGCGGCGCGCTCGAGCGACACCGGGTGGACACCCTCGGCGAGCATCGTGAGGCCCTCGTTGATCTGCGTGCCGATGACGCGCGAGGTGTAGAAGCCGCGCGAGTCGTTGACCACGATGGGCGTCTTGCGGATCTGCTGGACGACGTCGTAGGCCCTGGCCAGCGCGAGGTCGGACGTCTCCTCGCCGCGGATGATCTCGACCAGCGGCATCTTGTCGACCGGGCTGAAGAAGTGCAGCCCGATGAAGTCCTCCGGGCGGTCCACACCCTCGGCCAGCTCCGTGATCGGCAGGGTGGAGGTGTTGGAGCAGAGGAGCGCGTCGGCGTCGACGTGCGGCGCGACCTCGGCGAACACCTTCGCCTTGAGCGACGGGTCCTCGAAGACCGCCTCGATGACGAGGTCGCAGCCGGCGAGGTCGGCGGCATCGCCGGTCGGCGTGATGCGGCCGAGGATCGCGTCGGCCTCGTCCTGCGTGATCTTGCCCCGCTCGACGCCCTTGGCGTTGAGCCTCTCGGTGTAGGCCCTGCCCCGCTCGGCCGCATCGAGCGAGACGTCCTTGAGGACGACCTGCATGCCGGCGCGGGCGCACGAGTAGGCGATGCCGGCGCCCATCATCCCGGCGCCGAGGACGGCGACCTTCGTGGCCGTCCAGCGCTCGATGCCCTGCGGGCGCAGCGATCCCGAGCTGATCGCCTGGAGGTCGAAGAAGAACGCCTGGATCATGTTCTTGGCCTGCTGGTTGACCACCAGGCTGGTGAAGTAGCGGCTCTCGATGCGCGAGGCGGTGTCGAAGTCGACCTGCGCCCCCTCGACGGCGGCGCTCATGATCGCGCGCGGCGCGGGGTAGACCGCGCCCTTGGTCTGCTTGCGCAGCAGCGCCGGGAAGGCCGGCAGGAAGTGCGCGAGCGCCGGGGTCCTCGGGGTGCCGCCGGGCATCTTGTAGCCAGCGCGGTCCCACGGGTTCTTCGCCGAGTCCTCGTCCTGGTGGGACAGGATCCACGCCTTCGCGGCCGGCACGAGCTCCTCGCGGGTCGGCACCACCGCGTCGATGAGGCCCTTGGCCAGCGCTCCCTGCGGGTCGAACTGCGTGCCCGGCATCAGCACGTCCATCAGGGCGGACTGCAGGCCCAGCATGCGTACGACGCGAGTGACCCCGCCGCCGCCGGGCAGCAGGCCGAGGGTCGCCTCGGGCAGCCCGATCTTGACCGAGCGGTCGTCGACGGCGACGCGGTGGTTGGTCGCGAGCGCGATCTCGAGGCCGCCGCCGAGCGCGGCGCCGTTGATGGCCGCGACGACCGGGCGCGGGAAGGTCTCCAGCCGGCGCAGGCTGGCCTTGACCTCCTCGCCCATCGCGAAGATCCGGTCAGCGTCCTCGGGGGTCGCCGACATCATGTCCTTGAGGTTGCCGCCGGCGAAGAACGTCTTCTTCGCGCTGGTGACCACCACGCCGGTGACGTCGTCGACCTCGTCGTGGAGGCGCTGGACGGCCGCCTCCATCGACGCCTTGTAGAGGTCGTTCATCGTGTTGGCCCGGGCGGTCGGGTCGTCGAGGGTCAGGGTGACGATGCCGTCGGCGTCTCGGTCGTAGCGGACGGCGCTGTGCTCGTCGGTGCGGGGGGTCTGGGTGTCAGTCATGGAAGTCCTTCGAGCTCGGCCCGCTGGTTGAGCAGGCGCGCCAGCGCCGTGTCGAAACCATGGGCTCTTGAGTTGGGTTTGCTGGTCACGCTGATCAGGTTTCGACACGCTCGGTCCGGGCTTCGCAGGCTCAGCCCGGCTCGCTGCTCAACCACCGATGAGCTGGCCTGAGCTCGTCCCTCGCTCAGACCAGCTCGACGATCGTCGCGATCCCCATGCCGCCGCCGACGCAGAGCGTGGCGAGACCGCGCCTCTGGTCGCGGCGTGCGAGCTCGTCGACGAGGGTGCCGAGGATCATCGCGCCGGTGGCGCCGAGCGGGTGGCCCATGGCGATGGCGCCACCGTTGACGTTGGTGACGTCGTGGCTGATGCCCATGTCGCGCATGAAGCGCATCGCGACGGCGGCGAAGGCCTCGTTGATCTCCCACAGGTCGATGTCGTCGACCTCGAGGCCGGCGCGGGCGAGCGCCTTGCGAGCGGCAGGAGCCGGGCCGGTGAGCATGATCGTCGGGTCGGCGCCCGAGACGGCCGTCGAGACGATGCGGGCACGCGGCGTCAGCCCCAGCGACGTACCGACCTCCTCGGTGCCGATCGCCATCACGGCCGCGCCGTCGACGATGCCCGAGGAGTTGCCGGCGTGGTGGACGTGGTCGATCGCCGGCACCCAGTGGTACTTCTCGAGCGCGACGTCGTCGAAGCCGGCGTCCTTGCCGATGCCGGCGAACGACGGCTTGAGCCCGGCGAGCCCCTCGACGGAGGTGTCCGGGCGGATCGTCTCGTCGCGGTCGAGCACGCTGACACCGGAGAGGTCCTTCACCGGGACCACGGCGCCGTCGAAGTAGCCGTTGGCCCACGCCTTCGCGGCGCGGTGGTGCGACTCGGCGGCGTAGGCGTCGACGTCCGCGCGGCCCCAGCCCTCGATCGTGGCGATGAGGTCGGCGCCGATGCCCTGCGGCACGAAGCCGGTCTGCAGCGCGGTCGCGGGGTCCATCGCCCAGGCGCCGCCGTCACTGCCCATCGGCACGCGGCTCATGGACTCGACACCGCCGGCGACGATCAGGTCCTCGAAGCCCGACCGGACGCGCTGGGCGGCCTGGTTGACGGCCTCGAGCCCGGAGGCGCAGAAGCGGTTGAGCTGCACGCCGGCGACGGTCTCGGGATAGCCGGCCTTGAGGGCGGCGGTCTTGGCGATGTCGCCGCCCTGGTCGCCGATCGGGGTCACGACACCGAGCACGACGTCGTCGATGCGGGCCGGGTCGAGCGTGGGATTGCGGGTCGTGAGCTCGTCGAGCAGTCCGACGACCAGGTCGACCGGCTTCACCTCGTGCAGCGAACCGGTGGCCTTGCCGCGGCCGCGAGGTGTGCGGAGGTGGTCGTAGACGAATGCTTCTGCCATGCCAGCGATTGTGACACCATTACTGTCACAGTCCAACGGGTGTGTTCCGGGTCACGCCGAGCGGCGTCGGCGCGAATGGGCACCCCAGGGCCACGAGGGAGAGTATGAGCAGGTGGAGACCGAGGAGCTGCTGACGCTCGACGCGCTGACCGCGCGCACCGGGGTCAGCGCGCGCAACGTGCGCTTCTACACCTCGCGCGGGCTCGTCCCCTCACCCATCCGCCGCGGTCGCTCGGGCTACTACGGCCCCGACCACGTCGCCCGCCTCGAGCTGGTCCGCGAGCTCCAGGGACACGGCTTCACCCTGTCGGCGATCGAGAAGTACGTCGAGCAGATCCCGGCGACCGCGTCTCCGTCCGACATCGCCCGGCACCTGTCGCTGCTCACCCCCGTGACCGGCGACCGCGACGTCGACGTCCCCGGCGGCCTGTCCGGCATGGGCATCTCGCCGGAGGCGTCCGAGGCGGTCGCCGACGTGTACGCCGCCCACGGCCGGCAGGTCGCCGAGGAGCTCTCGGAGATCGTGCGCACCATGGTCTGGCCGCAGTTCCGCGAGGCCGGCTACACCGCCGAGCAGCTGCGCGAGTTCATCCACCGGCTCAAGCCGCTGACGATCGCCGGGCTGGTCACCGCCTACGAGCAGGCGATCGACGCCAGCGCCGCGTCGTACGACGGCAAGCGGCCCGGGTGACGAGCGCGGCGGTCTACTTCCTCCTCGGTCTGTCCCTGCTCCTCGCGACGGTCCTGCCCCACGTCACCCGGCGACTCGTCATCTCGCCACCGATGGTGCTGGTCGCCGTCGGCATGGCCATCGGCCTGCTCCCGCTCGGCGAGGGGGTCAGCCTCGAGCCCGAGGCCCACCGCGAGCTCATCACCCACGTCACCGAGCTCACCGTGCTGGTCTCGCTCATGGGGGTCGGGCTGGCGATCGACCGCACGCTCGACCTGCGGTCGCTGCGGTCGTGGCGCACCTGGTCGCCGGTCTGGCGGCTGCTGCTGGTCGCGATGCCGCTCACCATCCTCGGCACCGCGCTGATCGGCTGGTGGGTGGCCGGCCTGGCGCCGGCCGTCGCGCTCCTGATCGGCGCCGCGCTCGCCCCGACCGACCCGGTGCTGGCCTCCGACGTGCAGGTGGGCGAGCCCCTGACGGAGGACGTCGACGATCCCGACGGCGAGGACGGGCCCGAGGCCGACGACGACATCCGCTTCGCGCTGACGGCCGAGGCCGGGCTCAACGACGGGCTCGCCTTCCCGTTCGTGCACCTCTCGCTGCTGATGCTCGCGGGCGGGTTCACGCTGCTCGACACCGGCACCTGGCTCGGCTGGTACGTCCTGGGCAAGATCGCGATCGGCGTCACCGTGGGCGTGGGGGCCGGCTGGCTGCTGGGTCGGCAGGCCTTCCGTGCGCGCAGCGACCAGCTGCGGCTGGCGGACACGGGCGAGCCACTCCTCGCGCTGGCCGCGCTGCTGGCGGCGTACGGTGCGGCGGAGCTGGTCCACGGCTACGGCTTCCTGGCCGTCTTCGCCTGTGCGATGCGGCTGCGCGCCTCCGCGCACGGACACTCCTACCAGCGCGCGATGCACGCCGTGGTCGAGCGCCTCGAACGTCTGCTGACCCTGCTCGTGCTGCTCGTGCTGGGCATGGCGATGACCCGCGGGCTGCTCCAGCACCTCGACTGGCGCGGGGTCGTGCTGGCGCTGGCGCTGGTGCTGGTGGTGCGGCCGGCGGCGGGGTACGTCGCCCTGGCCCTGCTGCCTCGCGACCCGGACCGCGAGGGCGGCCTCGACCGCGGCGAGACGGCCGCGGTCGCGTTCTTCGGCGTCCGCGGCGTCGGGTCGCTGTTCTACCTCGCCTACGCCTCCAGCCACGAGCACCTGCCCGGGGAGCCGTGGCTCTGGTCCACCGTCGCCTTCGCGGTGATCGTGTCGGTGCTCCTCCACGGCCTCACCGCCACACCCGCGATGGCCCGCCTGGACGCCCGGCGTCGCGCGTCCACCACCTCGGGATGAGGCGGCGCCGAGCACCGGCTGGGAGAGTGGGCGCATGTCGACTGTTCTCGTGACCGGCGCCACCGGCTTCATCGGCCGCCGCCTCGTCCCTGCCCTGATCGACGCCGGTCACGACGTCCGCGCGATGACGCGGCACCCGGAGACCTACGACGGCCCCGGCGAGCCCGTCGGCGCCGACGTGATGGACGCCGACACCCTGGTGCCGGCGCTGGACGGCGTGGACGTGGCGATCTACCTCGTCCACTCCCTCGACGACCCCGACTTCGAGCGCAAGGACGCAGACGCGGCGCGCAACTTCAGCCGGGCCGCGGCCGCGGCCGGGCTCCAGCAGATCGTCTACATGGGCGGGCTCGGCGACGACGACCAGCAGCTCTCGGCGCACCTGCGCTCGCGGCGCGAGGTCGAGGGCCTGCTCGGCGAGGACGGCGTACCGGTCACGGTGCTGCGGGCCGCGATCGTGGTCGGCCACGGCGGCATCTCCTGGGAGATGACGCGGCAGCTGGTGAAGAACCTGCCGGGGATGGTGGTGCCCAAGTGGGTCGGCACCCGCACCCAGCCCATCGCCATCGACGACGTCGTGCGCTACCTCGCGGGCGTGGTCGGCAAGGACGCAGCGCTCGGCCGGGTGTTCGACATCGGCGGTCCCGAGCAGCTCACCTACCGCGAGATGATGCAGGGCGCCGCGAAGGCGATGAACGGCAGGTCCATCCCCATCGTCGTCCTGCCGTTGCTGACCCCCGGCCTGTCGTCGCACTGGCTGGCGCTGGTCACCGACGTCGACGCCACCACCGGGCGCAACCTCATCGACTCGATGTCGACCGAGGTCGTGGTGAAGGACACCTCGATCCGCGACGTCGTGCCGGGCGAGCCGTTGACCTATGACGAGGCCGTCCGTCGGGCGCTCCAGGAGCGCGCCGAGGCGCAGGAGAAGCAGGGCTCAGAACAGTAGCGGCAGCAGGAAGAGCATCGACAGCGACCAGGTGACGTGGGTCAGGATCGGCGCGAGGATGCCGCCGCTGGCCCGACGCTCGAGCCCGCAGACCGCACCGAGCAGGATGGCGGCGAAGCCGAGCATCACGTTGCCGGTGGCCAGCGTCGCGACGACGTAGGCCACCGTGGTCCACAGGACGGGGTGGCGCGGGATCGCGGCATACATCGCGCCGCGGAAGAAGAGCTCCTCGGCGATGCCGTTGAAGAAGGTGATGATCGCCAGCAGCGTCAGCGACCCCTCGTCGGCGAACTCCAGGACCGAGGAGACATAGCTCGCCAGCGGCTCGATCTGGCGTACGACGAGCGCGCCGAGGACGAACACCCCGACCATCACCAGGCCGAGCAGGATCGGCGCGAGGATCGGGCGGACGAAGATCTCGGAGCCCCGGGCCATCCGGCCGAGGTGGAGCCGGCCCGAAAGGAACGCGCCGGCCGCCCACACGCCGGCGAGCACGATCGCGGCGACGTAGAACAGGTCGCCGCCGGGCGTCAGGCGCAGCGACCAGCCGAGCACCACAGCGCCGACGAGGACGACCGCGGCGGCCACCACCTGCCGTCGGCGCAGCGCCTCGGGGGTGTCGCGCTGGTCGCGCGGGACGACGTCCCACAGCGACTGGCGGATGAACGTGCGCATGGGCACCACCCTAGGAAGTCTCACTCGTCCCGCTCCCCCGCGGTGAGCCGGCTCAGCTCGACCACCGCGCGCGCCCGCGCCTCGTCGTCGCCGGCCTGCTCGAACAGCTCGCGCTGCCGGCGCGCACCGGTGCCGTCGGCCAGCAGCCGCGCGATCCCTCGGGAGACGTGGTCGTGGTCGCCGGTGTCGTGCAGCGCGTCGTCCACGTGGTCGAGGAGCGCGGCCATCACGTCGGCCGCGGGCCGGGCCTCCCCGGTCGGCGGGTGGACCAGGTCCGCGGTCAGCCCGTGTCGCCCGGCCCGCCAGCCGGCCAGCCGGACGAGCGGAGCGGGTACGTCCGGGGCGGGGACGCCGTCCGCCCACTCGCGCGCGGCGGTCTCCACCAGAGCCCGGGCCAGCGCGGCGACGACGACCGTGTCGCGGACGTCGAGGCAGACGTCGGCCGTGCGGATCTCGACCGTCGGGTGCTCGGCCGAGAGCCGGGCATCGGTGTAGACCTGCGCCTCGTCGAGCGGCACGTCGGTGGCGAGCATGGCGTCGACGTAGCGGCGGTAGCCGTCGGGGGTGCCGAGGACCGGCAGGGGCCCCGAGCTCGGCCAGCGCATCATCATCTGCGAGCGATAGCTCTCGTAGGCCGTGTCGAGCGACTGCGCCCACGGCGAGTTCGCACTGATCGCCAGCAGCAGGGGCACCCAGGTGCGGACCCGGTCGAGCACCCCGACGCCCTCGTCGTCCCCGGCCACCTCGACGTGCACGTGGCACCCGCAGACGAGCTGCTCGGCGACCATCAGCCCGTAGCGCCGCGCAAGCTCGTCGTAGCGCGGGGTGCGTTCGACCTCGGTGGCTCCCTGCAGCGGGGACGTGCCGGACGCGAGGATCCGCGCACCGACCTCCTCGGCGCCGGCGCGAGCGCGCTCACGCCAGGCCCGCAGCGCTTGGTCGAGGTCGGCCAGGCCCTCGAGCGGCGGGGTGTCGGTCTCGACCTGCGTCTTGTGCAGCTCGGGCCCGAGCGAGCCGCCGCTGTCGTCGCTGGGCGCCGCGTGGTCGACGGCGCCGGACTCCGCCGCGCGGATCACCTCGGAGGCGAGGTTGCGCGGCTCGCCCGACCGGGCATCGACGAGCAGGAGCTCCTCCTCCACTCCGACGCTCCGCATGCCTCGATCCAACCACCGGGCCCGCACGGGCGCCCCATCCCTGGGGACCCCGGGCGCCGTGGTCAGCCCTCCTGCGGGGCCGCGAGCAGCTCGCGCACCCGCGGGACGACCTCCTCGCCGTAGAGCCGGATCGACTCCAGGCGCTGCTCGTGCGGCAGCGCGCCGACGGAGTACTTCAGCTGGAAGCGCGACAGGCCGAGCGTCCGGGCGGCCCAGGCGATCTTCTGCGCGACCGTCTCGGGCGAACCGACGAAGAGCGCGCCCTGGGGGGAGGCGGCCTGCTCGAAGGCGATCCGGCTGTAGGGACCCCAGCCTCGCTCGCGGCCGATGCGGGTGACCAGCTCGGACTGGTGGGGATAGAGCTGCTCGCGCGCCTCGGCGTCGGTCGCGGCGATGTGGCCGGGTGAGTGCATGCCGATCGGCAGGTCGGGCATGGCGTACTCGACCAGGGCCCGTCGGTAGAGGTCGGCGAACTGGACGAACGCCGCCGGCGACCCGCCGATGACGGCGAGCATCAGCGGCATGCCGTAGCGGGCCGCGCGCACGACGGACTGCGGAGTGCCGCCGACGCCGATCCAGGCCGGCAGCTTGCCGGCGGCGGTCGTCGGGAAGACCGGCTGGTCGACGAGCGGCGTACGGATCGAGCCTTCCCACGACACGGGCTGCTCGGACTGCAGTGCGGCGAAGAGGTCGAGCTTCTCGGCGAAGAGCCGGTCGTAGTCGCCGAGGTCGAGGCCGAACAGGCCGAACGACTCGATGAACGACCCGCGGCCCAGCTGCACCTCGGCACGGCCGTGGGACACCGCGTCGAGGGTCGCGAAGCGCTCGTAGACGCGGATGGGGTCGTCGCTCGAGAGCACGGTGACGCCGGTGCCGAGGCGGATCCGCTCGGTCTGGCCCGCGATCGCGGCCAGGACGACGTCGGGCGCGGAGATCGCATAGTCGGGCCGGTGGTGCTCGCCGAGGCCGATGTAGTCGAGGCCGACCCGGTCGGCCAGGACCGCCTCGGCGACGACCTCGCGCAGCGTCTCGGCGTGGTTGCCGGGCGCCCCGTCGAGCGGCGCGTCACCGAAGGTGTCGAGGCCGAGCGAGATGTGCTCGCGCGTGCCGAGCACGGAGTGGTCGAAGTCGGTCATGTCGGCTCCTCACAGGTAGTTGAACGATGAACCACGAGGTCACGCCGTCCATTCCCGCGCTGAAGTGAGGGTGCACGGGGGATCAGGCCTGCTCGAGCTCGGCCTTCATCGTCGCGAGGGTGCGACGGATGTTGCCGCGCTGGAAGTCGGCGAACACCTTGCCGCCGGTCGCCGCGCGGTCGAACGCGCCGGCGAGCCAGTCGGGCCAGGCCGTACGTCCGTCGGTCCAGGTCTCCGTGACCCGGGTGCCGCCGTCGACCGGCTCGAAGTCGTAGGCCCAGGTGGCGATACGGCCGCCGAGCACGGGCCGGCCCACCCCGATCTTGCGGACGTGGAAGACGAAGCGCCGACCGCGGTCGGACTCGGCCACCACGCACTGGGTGATCCAGCGGGCGCGGCCGCGACGGTTGGTGCCGTCGAAGACCTCGCCCGCCTCGAGCGGACGGCCGGACTCGTTCGTGGCCCCGGTGTTCTCCGGGCTCCACCGCGGCATCTGCGTCGGGTCGGCGACCTGGGTCCAGATCGTCAGCGGATCGACGTCGATGATCACGCTGTCGCTGACCTGCATGGTGCGACTCACCGCAGTGCTCCCCGACCCGGACGCGTCAGCGGCCGCGGCTGAAGGACGAGGCGCTGTGGCCGCCGGAGCGACCGGACTGACCGCCCTGGCCACCGCCCTGTCCGCCGCCGGAGCGACGACGACGGTTGCCGCCACCACCCTGGCCGCCGCCAGCACCCTGGCCGGCACCCGGTCCGCCGCCGGAGCGTCGACGCTGGCCACCGCCACCGCCGGCGGACGCACCGGCGCCGCTCTCGGTGGTGTACGTCGTCGGGTTGCCCCGACGCGACTGGCCATTGGTCTGGCCGCTGCGGCGGGCGCGCTTGCGCTGGGCGTTGGCGCCGTTCGAACGACCGCCACCACCACCCCCGCCGTTCGTGGTCGGGACCTCGACGACGAGGCCTCCGGGCACGAGCGTCCGCTCGCCGGGAGCGAGCTGGACCAGCACCGGGTGGTCGGGACCGTTGACCTTGGTGGTGACCGGCTTGATGCCGGCCTGACGGGTCAGGTCGCGCACGTCGCGCTGCTGCTCGTCGGTCATCAGGGTGATCACGGTGCCCTCGTTGCCCGCACGCGCCGTACGACCCGAGCGGTGCAGGTAGGCCTTGTGCTCCACCGGCGGGTCGGCGTGCACGACGAGCGCCACGTCGTCGACGTGGATGCCGCGCGCGGCGATGTCGGTGGCGACCAGCGTCGTGGCGTGGCCGGCGTGGAAGGCCTCCATGTTGCGGGTGCGCGCGTTCTGCGACAGGTTGCCGTGCAGCTCGACGCTCGGCACGCCGGACTTGTTGAGCTGGCGGGCCAGCGCCTTGGCGCCGTACTTGGTGCGGGTGAAGACGACCGTGCGGCCGGGCGCGCTGGTCAGGTCGACCAGCACCGGAACGCGCTGCTCGCGCGAGAGGTGCAGCACGTGGTGGTGCATCGTGGCGACCGGCGACTGTGCCGAGTCGGCCTCGTGGGTGACCGCGTTGGTGAGGAACCGCTTGACCAGGACGTCGATCGCCTTGTCGAGCGTGGCCGAGAACAGCATCCGCTGACCCGACTGCGGGGTCTTGTCCATGATGCGGCGCACGCCGGGCAGGAAGCCCAGGTCGGCCATGTGGTCGGCCTCGTCGAGGATGGTGATCTCTACGGCGGACAGGTCGGCGTAGCCCTGACCCATGAGGTCCTCGAGGCGACCCGGGCAGGCGAGGACGATGTCGACGCCCTTCTTGAGCGCGGTGGTCTGCGGGCCCTGGCCGACGCCGCCGTAGACGACGACGGTCGTCAGACCGGCCGACTTGGCGAGCGGGAGCAGGGCGGCGTGGATCTGGCCGACCAGCTCGCGCGTCGGCGCGAGGATCAGCGCGCGCGGCTTGCGCGGCATGGCCGGCAGCTTGCTGGCGTCGAGCCGGGCGACCAGCGGGAGCAGGAAGCCGTACGTCTTGCCCGAGCCGGTGCGGCCACGGCCCAGGACGTCGCGGCCGGCGAGGCTGTCAGGGAGCGTCGCGGCTTGGATGGGGGTGGGGGTGGTGATGCCCTGCTGCTCCAGGATCTGGACGAGCGAGGAGGGCACGCCGAGTTCGGCGAAGTTCATGTGAGTTGCTTTCGGTTGGCGTCTCGCCACCGTGAGCCGGCCTGCGTCAGAGCGGGCGGCGTACGTGCCTCAGAAGTGAGGGAGATGCCCGCATGTGTCTGGCGGGATCTGCGCCCGGGGCAAGACCGGCCGGGCGACTGTGGGCACAACGTTACTGGGACGGGTGGTGTTCCCGTGAATCGGGTGTCGTGTGACCTGCGTCCGCCTCGCCCGGCGCACCATCCCTGTGGTCGGAGTGGGTCGGGCGCCTCGCGTTGCCGCGTACATCGATGAGTGTCAATATTGACCTGTGTCGAAGTCCCAGCTGACCCTCACCCCCGTCGAGACAGCCGCGTGCTGCTCCCCGCTGCTGCGCGAGCCGCTGTCGTGGGCGCAGGCCGAGCAGGTGATGCCGCTCATCAAGGCGCTGGCGGACCCGGTGCGGCTGCGGCTGGTGTCGATCGTGGCCGCGAGCGAGGGCGGCGAGGCGTGCGTGTGCGACCTCAACGACGCCTTCGACCTGTCGCAGCCGACCATCAGCCACCACCTCAAGGTGCTGCACGAGGCGGGCCTGCTCGACCGGACCAAGCGAGGCGTGTGGGTCTACTACGCCGTGCGCCGTGAGGTGCTGGCCGACGTCGCAGCCCTCCTCGGCGGCGGCGCATGAGCGCTCGCGGCGGCGAGGTCGTCGAACGACTCTCGGGACTCGACCGCTTCCTGCCGGTGTGGATAGGGCTGGCCATGGTGGCCGGTCTGCTGCTCGGGCGTACGGTCCCGGGTCTCGACGCGGCGCTCTCGGCGGTGGAGGTCGACGGCATCTCGCTGCCCATCGCCGTCGGGCTCTTGGTGATGATGTACCCCGTCCTCGCCAAGGTGCGCTACGACCGGCTCGGTGCGGTGACCTCCGACCGGCGCCTGCTGGTGGCGTCGCTGGTGCTGAACTGGGTGCTCGGCCCGGCCCTCATGTTCGCCCTCGCCTGGCTGCTGCTGCCCGACCTGCCCGACTACCGGACCGGGCTGATCATCGTCGGGCTGGCGCGCTGCATCGCGATGGTCGTCATCTGGAACGACCTCGCGTGCGGCGATCGGGAGGCCGCTGCGGTCCTGGTCGCGATCAACTCGGTCTTCCAGGTGCTCGCCTTCGCCGGCCTCGGGTGGTTCTACCTCGAGGGGCTGCCCGGATGGCTCGGTCTGCCCGGTGCCGCACTGGCCGTGTCGGCATGGCAGATCGCGGTGTCGGTCCTGGTCTTCCTCGGCGTGCCCCTCCTGCTCGGCTGGCTGTCGCGCACATGGGGGGAGCGGCTGCGCGGCCGCCAGTGGTACGAGTCGGCGTTCCTGCCCAGGATCGGGCCGTGGGCGCTGATCGGGCTCCTCTTCACGATCGTGGTGCTCTTCGCACTCCAGGGCGAGCAGGTGACCAGCCACCCCCTCGACGTCGCCCGGATCGCCCTCCCGCTACTGGCCTACTTCGCGCTGATGTGGGGCGGCGGATTCCTGCTCGGACACCTGCTCGCGATGTCGTACGCCCGCACCACCACGCTGGCCTTCACCGCCGCGGGAAACAACTTCGAGCTCGCGATCGCGGTGTCGATCGCGACCTTCGGGGTCACCTCAGGCCAGGCGCTGGCGGGCGTCGTCGGACCCCTCATCGAGGTGCCCGTGCTCGTCGGCCTGGTCTACGTCAGCCTCGCCCTGCGCGACCGCTTCGACGACCCGTCCCGTGCCGTCCCGATCCAGGAGCCCGTCCGTTGACCACGACCACCGTCCTCTTCGTCTGCGTGCACAACGCCGGCCGGTCCCAGATGGCCGCCGGCTGGCTGCGACACCTCGCGGGCGACCGCGTGCGGGTGCTGTCGGCCGGCTCGGCGCCGGCCGGCTCGATCAACCCCGTCGCCGTCGAGGCGATGGCCGAGGTCGGCATCGACATCGCCGGACGCCAGCCCGAGCTGCTCAGCGACGCCGCGGTGGAGGCGTCCGACGTCGTCATCACGATGGGGTGCGGCGACGCGTGCCCCTTCCACCCCGGCAGGCGCTACGAGGACTGGGCGCTCGACGACCCGGCCGGACAGGGCATCGAGGCCGTGCGCCCGATCCGCGACGAGATCAGGCGTCGCGTCGAGGAGCTCGTCGCCTCGCTGCGCTGACGTCGGGGCTGATTGCCGGAGCCTGCACGGCGTACGACGTGTCGCGGCTCAGGCGCTGTCGCGGCGCACCAGCGCCGGCGGGATGATCAGCCGCATCGGGTGGCTGCCCTCGGCCTGGTCGACCCGCTCGAGGAGCAGGCGGGTGGCGCGCTCGGCCATCGCCACCACCGGCTGGCGCACGGTCGTGAGGGTGGGGGTGGTGCGCTCGGCGACACCGAGGTCGTCGAAGCCGACCACGGCGACGTCGTCGGGCACCCGACGGCCGAGCTCGGCGAGCACCCGCAGGGCGCCGGCGGCCATCAGGTCGGAGGCGACGACGAGACCGTCGAGATCGGGGTGGCGCTCCATCAGCGCACGCGTGGCGTGCACGCCGCTCTCCTCGGTGAAGTCGCCGTGCTCGACCGCGTCCGCGGCGAGGCCCGCCGCGGTCATCGCCTGGCGCCAGCCGGCCAGCCGGTCGGCCGCGGCGGTCATGTCGGAGGGTCCCGCGACGGTGCCGATGCGGGTGCGTCCACCGGTGATGAGCAGCTCGGTCACCTCGCGCTCACCGGCGGTGTTGTCCACGTCGACGTAGGCGACCCGGTCACCGCCGGTCCACGGCCGGCCGCCGAACACGCAAGGCAGGCCGATGTCGGAGAGGTGCTCGGCGAGCCGGTCGTCGCGGTGGTGGGAGACCACGAGCGCCCCGTCGACGTGGCGTCCGGTGAGGTAGCGCAGGGTGCGCGCGGTCGAGGCTCCCGGCCGGGCGAGCAGCAGCACGAGCTGGATGTCGCGCTCCCCCAGCACCCGGGTGACGCCGCGCAGGGTGCCGGCGAAGAAGGGGTCGGTGAACACCCGGTCGTCGGGCTCGGGCACCACGACCGCGATCGAGTCCGTACGCCGGGTGACCAGGCTGCGGGCCGCGGGGTTGGGGACGTATCCCAGGGTGCGGACGGCGAGGTCGACCGCCGACTGCGCGCGCGGGCTGACCCGCTGGCCACCGTTGATCGCGCGCGAGGCGGTGGCCCGGGAGACACCGGCGACCCGGGCGACCTCGTCGAGGGTGGGCGAGCCCGATCCCGACTGCGGCCGAACGCTGTTCACGCGCGCCACGCTAGTCCTCCACCACCCCGGGGGGTGACAGCACTCCGGTGCGAGCCAGGTCGGCGTACCAGCGCGCGCTCGACTTGGGCGTGCGCACCAAGGTGTCGTAGTCGACGTGGACCAGCCCGAACCGCTTGAGGTAGCCGAAGGCCCACTCGAAGTTGTCGCAGAAGGACCACTGGTAGAAGCCGCGGACGTCGACCCCCTTCTCGATCGCGCCGTGCACCGCACGGAGATAGGCGTCGAGGAAGGCGATCCGGTCGGGGTCGTGCACCTCGCCGTCGTCGCCCACCCGGTCGTCGAACGCCGCACCGGTCTCGGTGAGGTAGATCGGGAGTCGCGGGTAGTCGTCGTGGAGTCGACGCAGGAGCCGGTGCAGTCCGTCGGGCTGGATCTCCCAGCCCATCGCGGTGACGGGCAGGCCGCGGCTCGGGAAGGTGACGTGCTCGGAGCCCACGAAGGGCGACAGCGAGACCCGGTCGGGATGGTCGGCGCCGATACCGGTGACGTCGGTGCGCGGGTGACCGGAGACCTCGTCGCCGTGGTAGTAGTTCACGCCCAGCACGTCGATCGGCGTCGAGATGACCGACAGGTCGCCGTCGCGCACGACGTCGGTCCAGGGGCGGCCGTGCCAGGTGAGGTCGGCGGTGTCCTCGAGGACGTCGGCGGGGTAGGACCCGCGGAGGATCGGGTCGAGGAAGACCCGGTTGTGCAGCCCGTCGATGCGGCGCGCGGCGTCCACGTCGACCGGGTCGGCCGGGTCGCTCGGGTCGGGCACGGTGAGGTTGAGGCTGAGTCCGAGCCGGTCTGCGCCGCGGCCGCGCAGCTCCTGCGTCGCCAGCCCGTGCGCGAGCAGCAGGTGGTGCGCGGCCACCAGTCCGGCCGCGCCCTCCTGGCGCCCGGGCGCGTGGTGGCCGGCCGAGTAGCCCAGGAACGCCGAGCACCACGGCTCGTTGAGGGTCGTCCAGGTCGGCACCCGGTCGCCGAGCGCCTCGTGCACCGAGATGGCGTAGTCGACGAAGCGGTGTGCGGTGTCGCGGTTGGTCCAGCCGCCGGCGTCCTCGAGCGTCTGCGGCAGGTCCCAGTGGTAGAGCGTCAGCCACGGCGCGATGCCGCGGGAGAGCAGCTCGTCGACGAGCCGGTCGTAGAACGCGAGCCCGGCCGGGTTGACCTCGCCGGCGTCGGGCCGCACGCGGGGCCAGGAGACCGAGAAGCGGTACGACGTCGCGCCGAGCTCGGCCAGCAGGGCCACGTCGGCGGGCATCCGGTGGTAGTGGTCGACGGCCACCTCACCGGTGTCGCCGTTGATGACCGCGCCGGGAATCGCGGAGAACGTGTCCCAGATCGACGGCGTACGTCCGTCCTCGGCGACGGCTCCCTCGATCTGGTAGGACGCGGTCGCCATCCCCCAGACGAAGTCCGACGGGAAGCGGACCTCGCCCGTGGGCACGACGTAGGTGGCCGGATCCAGGAAGGTCCTGCTCTGCACGCTCATCCCTTGACTGCTCCTTGCATGATGCCGGCGACCATCTGACGGCCGGTGACGACGAAGAGGACCAGCAGCGGGACCGTCGCGAGCGTGGCGCCGGCCAGCACGAGGCTGTAGTCGACGTAGTAGCCGCTCTGGAGCTGCTGGAGTGCGATCTGCACGGTGGGGTTGCTGGCTGGCAGCACGATGAGCGGCCAGAAGAAGTCGGTCCACGTGGCCATGAAGGTGAACAGCCACAGGATGCCGGCGGCCGGACGTGCGGCCGGGACGGCCACGCTCCAGAAGGTGCGGAAGAGCGAGCACCCGTCGACCCGCGCCGCCTCGACGAGCTCGTCGGGGATCGCGTCGACGAGGTACTGCCGCATGAAGAACACGCCGAACGCGGTGACCATGCCCGGCACGATCAGCGCCCACATCGAGCCGACCCAGCCCAGCTTGGCCATCACGATGAACAGCGGGATCACGCCGAGCTGCGTCGGCACCGCCAGGGTGGCGACGACGAAGACCAGCAGCGGCGTACGACCGCGGAAGGCGAGCTTGGCGAAGGCGAACCCGGCGAGGGTGGAGAAGAAGACGACCGAGGTGGCGACCGTGCCGGAGACCAGCAGGCTGTTGCCCATGGCCTTCCAGAACGGCACGGCGTCGATGGCGCGTTGGGCGTTGTCGAGGAAGTGACCGCCCGGCAGCAGCGGCGGCACCCGCTTGGTCAGCACCTCACGGCTGTGCGAGCCGACGAGGAAGGACCAGTAGAGCGGGGCGCAGGAGCCGAGCAGGAACGCGGTCAGCAGCCCGTAGACGAGGAATCCGGGTCGGCGGGTCATCGCGCGGCCCCCTTGCGACCGAGGCCCTTGAGCGAGCCGGCGCGGCGGCTCGCGAGCAGGTTGAGGACCGCGAAGGTGACGATGATGAGGAACAGCAGCCATGCCACGGCCGAGGCCATGCCGAGGTCGCGCACCCGCCAGCCGAGCTCCCAGAGATACATCGTGAGCGTCTGGTACTGCCGGTCGGAGCCGCCGAGGCCGGCGGTGTCGAAGAGCCGGGGCTCGGCGAAGATCTGGAGCCCGCCGATGGTCGAGGTGATGCCCACGAAGATCACGGTCGGGCGGATCATGGGCACGGTGATCGAGACGAACTGGCGCACCCGCCCGGCACCGTCGAGCGCGGCTGACTCGTAGACGTCGCGCGGCACGGCCTGCATGGCGGCCAGGAAGATCAGCGCGTTGTAGCCGGTCCAGCGCCAGTTGACCATCGAGGCGATGGCGACGTGGCTGGCGAGGGTGTCGACGTGCCAGCGGATCGGCTCGAGGCCGATGCCCTGGAGGATCTCGTTGACCAGGCCGTAGCGGTCACCGAAGACGTTGCCGAAGATCAGTGCCACGGCTGCCGGCGCGACCACGAAGGGCAGCAGCACGCTCATCCGCCAGAAGCCGCGGAACCGCAGCTGGGTGTCGAGCAGCCCCGCCAGCCCCAGCGCGATGAGCACCTGCGGGATCGAGGACAGCAGGAAGATGCTGAAGGTGTTGCGCAGCGCGTTCCAGAAGTAGCGGTCCTCGAGCACGCGGCGGTAGTTGTCGAGGCCGGAGAACTCGCCCTGGCCCGACAGCAGGCCCCACTGGTGCACCGACACCCATGCCGTGTAGCCGAGCGGGAACATCCCGACCAACAGGAACAGCAGGAAGAACGGCGAGACGAACACGTAGGGCGACACGACCGTGTCGAGCCTCGAGAGCCGTCGCCGCCACGCGGAGCGTCGTACGTCCGCGCTGTCGGGCCGCGGCCCGGTCGGGGACGTCGGGCCACCGACGTCCCCGACCGACTTCACGGCAGTGGAACCCGCTTCCATCGCCGTGGCTCAGCCCAGTCGCTCGACGTCGGCCAGGAAGGAGTCCCACGCCTGGTCGGGCGTCTCCTTGCCCTCGTCGACGCGCTGGATGGCCTGCTGGTAGGCGGTGTTGATGTCGGCGAACTTCGGGCCCTTGTGCGCGATGAACGGCACGGCCTCGGCCCGCTCGGCCAGGATCTCGCCAGTGGGCGCCTCGTTGAAGAAGGCGTTGGTCTCGCCGGTCAGCGTCGGGTCGGACAGCGCGTCGACCTGGCTGGGGAAGGTGCCCTTGGCCTCGAACGCCTTGATCTGCTGCTCGGGCGCGGTCAGCCACTTGGCCAGCGCCTTGGCCTCCTCGGTGTGCTCGCCCTGCGCGGGCACCGTCAGGTAGGAGCCGCCCCAGTTGCCGCCCCCACCGGGGAAGACGTTGGCGATGTCCCAACCCTCGACTCCGTCGGCGTTGCCCTCGATGACACCGAGCATCCAGCCCGGGCAGGCCATCGTGGCGAAGCCGTCGTTCTGGAAGGACGCCGTCCAGTCCTCGCTCCACTGGGTGAGGCCGGTGCTCAGGCCGTCGTCGACGTTGGAGGTGACGGTCTCGAAGATCTCCTTGACCTCGGGGTTGTCGGCGGCGATGACGGTGTTGTCCTCGTCCTCGAAGGAGTACTCGACCTGGTTGATCATCGCCTGCGCGGTGCCGCCGGAGGAGTCGTACCAGGCGGTGCCGGGCACCTTCTCGACGAACTGTCGACCGGCGTCGAAGTAGGCGTCCCAGTCGCTGAAGAGCGAGGCGACCTTGTCGCGGTCGGTGGGCAGACCGGCCTTCTCGAACAGGTCGGAGCGGTAGCAGATGCCCTCCGGGCCGATGTCGGTGCCGTAGCCGATCAGGGCGCCGTCGGGCGTGGTGGCCGCCTCGGTCTTCCAGTCGAGCCAGCGTCCCTCGACGTCGGGGTCGGAGAGGTCGACGAAGGCGTCCGACTGCTCCATGAGGGCCGACCACCAGTCGACCTCGATCGCCTCGATGTCGGAGAGGCCCGAGCCGGCCGCGAGCTTGGTGTAGAGGTTGTCCTGGTGCTCGTTGGCCGTGCCGGCCTTCTTCTGCTCGACGACCACGTCGTCCTGCATCGCGTTGTACTCGTCGATGAGCTCTTCGTAGCCGAACTCGTTGAAGGTGGCGACGGTCAGCTTGATCTTGCCGTCCGCGGTGGTGCCGTCGTCGTCGCTGCCGCCGCACGCGGCCACCGTCGTGGCGAGGGTGAGCGCCAGGATCGCGCTCGAGGCGAGTCGGGCTCGCCTCCTGAAGGATGTCTGGGCCACTGCACTCCTGCTTTCTGCGTCAAGCTCTGCCGGGAGCACCGGGCTGGTTGCCCGGCCTGAGGGACGACTGCACTGTGAGAGCGCTTCCACTGCCGTCCGCGCAACACCATGGCAGCCGTCACATCGAGGTGTCAATGGGCGCTCACACCGCTTCTCAAAAGTTTGGGAGCGCTTCCACTAGACGCGTCCACGGTCGGTGCGTACGGTGAACGGCGACCACACCACCGTCCCCTCCGAGAGGAACCACGACCATGGCTTCGGTCAGCTTCGTCGGCGCCGGGCGCCGCTATCCCGGCGCGCAGCGACCGGCCGTCGACGCCCTCGACCTCACGATCGAGGACGGTGAGTTCATGGTGCTCGTCGGGCCCTCGGGGTGCGGCAAGTCGACCTCGCTCCGGATGCTCGCGGGACTCGAGGACTGCGACGAGGGATCCATTCACATCGGCGAGCGCGACGTCACCCGCGAGGTGCCGAAGGACCGCGACATCGCGATGGTCTTCCAGAACTACGCGCTCTACCCGCACATGAGCGTCGCCGACAACATGGGCTTCGCGCTCAAGGTCGGCGGCATGGGCAAGGAGGAGCGGGCGGCCCGGGTGAAGGAGGCCGCGAGGCTGCTCGACCTCGAGGACTACCTCGAGCGCAAGCCGAAGGCCCTCTCCGGCGGCCAGCGCCAGCGCGTCGCGATGGGCCGCGCGATCGTGCGGCGCCCCGAGGTCTTCCTCATGGACGAGCCGCTGTCGAACCTCGACGCCAAGCTGCGCGTGTCCACCCGCACCCAGATCGCCGCGCTCCAGCAGCGCCTGGGCGTCACCACGGTGTACGTCACCCACGACCAGGTCGAGGCGATGACGATGGGCGATCGCGTCGCAGTGATGAAGGACGGCGTGCTCCAGCAGGTCGACACCCCGCTCGCGCTCTACGACCGCCCGGCCAACCTCTTCGTCGCCTCCTTCATCGGCTCCCCCGCGATGAACCTCCTGCCCGCCCGCGTCGGTGAGGGCAAGGCCTGGATCGGCGAGCACGGCGTCGCCCTGCGCCACGAGGCCGCGGCCCGGGCGAGCGGCGAGGTGACGCTCGGCGTACGACCCCACGCCTGGCACCTCGGCGCGGCCGGCGAGGAGGGCTTCGCCGCGACGGTCACCGTGATCGAGGAGCTCGGCGCCGACGCCTTCCTCTACGCCACGCCCGACGACCCGGCGCTCGCCGATGTCGCCACGCAGGCGATCGTCCGGCTGGACGGGCGCCCGCAGCTGCAGAAGGGCGAGCGGGTGCGGCTGGTCATCGATCCCGCCGCGGTCCACGTCTTCGACACCGCGTCCGGCGCGCGCCTCGGCTGAGGCTCATGCCCACCGCAGCACGCCGTCGTCGAGCCGTGCGGTGCGGATCGCGACGGCGTCGTGGAGGTAGCTCTGCTTGAGCGCCCACGGCGCCGCCGTCCCCTGGCGCGGCAGCGTGTGCACGACCCGCTGGACGTAGCCGGCGTCGAAGTCCATCAGCGGCACCTCGGCGACGGCCGGGTCCCGCACCGGCACGACGCTGCGCGAGCCGGTGGCGCGCATCCGCTTCAGCAGGCGGACGACGTACTCGCTCACGAGGTCGGCCTTGAGCGTCCACGACGCGTTGGTGTAGCCGATCGTGAAGGCGAAGTTGGGCACGCCCGAGAGCATCATCGCGCGGTAGGCCATGGTCTCGTGCGGCTTGACCACCGCGCCGTCGACGCTGAGCTCGGCCCCGCCGAAGACCTGCAGGTTGAGCCCGGTGGCCGTGACGACGACGTCGGCCTCGAGCACCTCGCCAGAGGCGAGCTCGATGCCGGACTCGGTGAAGCTGGCGATCCGGTCGGTCACGATCGTCGCGGATCCGTCCGAGATCGCCCGGAAGAGATCGCCGTCGGGCACCAGGCACATCCGCTGGTCCCACGGGTCGTAGGCAGGCCGGAAGTGCGTGTCGACGGCGTAGCCCGGAGGCAGCTGCGCGACGTTGCCCTTGCGGACGACACGGCGCACCAGGTCGGGTCGGCGGCGGCTGATCTTGTAGAGCGCGGACTGGAGGACGATGTTCTTCCACCGCGTGACGGCGTACGACGCGCGCTCGCCGGCGATCCTGGTGAGCCGACGCTTGACGTCGTCCTTCGCCGGCACCGAGAGGACGTAGGTCGGGGAGCGTTGCAGCATCGTCACGTGGCCCGCGCCGGCCTTGGCCAGGGCGGGGACGAGGGTCACGGCCGTGGCGCCGGACCCGATCACCACGACCCGCTGGCCGGTGGCGTCGAGGTCGCCGGGCCAGTGCTGGGGGTGCACGATCCGGCCACCGAAGCGCTCCTGGCCCTCGAAACGAGGGGCGTAGCCCTGGTCGTAGTCGTAGTAGCCGCTGCACGCCCAGAGGAAGCCGGCGGTGATCGTGGTGGTCTCGCCGTCGACCTCCGCGGTGACGGTCCAGCGCGCGGTGGCCGAGTCCCAGGCGGCTCGGGTGACCCGGTGCCCGTAGCGGACGTGCCCGTCGACGCCGAACTCGCGGGCGGTGTCGCGGACGTAGTCGAGGATCGCGGCGCCGTCGGCCAGCGCGACGTCGCCGCGCCACGGCCGGAAGCGGTAGCCGAGGGTGTGCATGTCGGAGTCGGAGCGCACGCCGGGGTAGCGGAACAGGTCCCACGTGCCGCCGCTCGCCTCGCGCCGCTCGAGCACGGCGTACGACGTCGCGGGCAGGTCCTTGGCCAGGTGGGCCGCGGCGCCGATGCCCGACAGCCCCGCCCCGATGATCAGGACGTCGACGTGCTCGCTCATCCCGCCAGGGTAGACCGGGTTCGACCGGAATGTAACTATCAGTTACACCGATGCCTCCGCGGGTGGGTCAGCGGGCGTGCGGCTCCACGAACCGCCCGAGCAGCCGGTCCGGCTCCGCCGGGGTGGGCCTCACGCCTGGGTCGCCGCCCCGCTGTCGATGAGGGCGTCGACGTCGGCGATCCCCCAGGCGGCGAGGGCCTCCCGGGTGTGCTCACCGGGCAGCGCCGGCGGGCCACCGAGGCTCGGCGAGGTCCGGGAGAAGCGCGGTGCGGGCGCCGGTTGGGTGACGCCGTCGGGCGCGACGAACGTGCCCCGGGCGGCGAGGTGTGGATGGGCGGGGACGTCCGCGAGACGTACGACGGGTGCGACGCAGGCGTCGGTGCCGTCGAAGACCTCGGCCCACTCGGCCTGCGTCCTCTCCCGGAACCGCGCCGTGAGGGCGTCGCGGATCGCGGCGTGG
The DNA here is from genome assembly GCF_014779665.1 of Nocardioides hwasunensis. Lineage (GTDB taxonomy): Bacteria > Actinomycetota > Actinomycetes > Propionibacteriales > Nocardioidaceae > Nocardioides > Nocardioides hwasunensis. The sequence continues at coordinate 227,478 of NZ_JACXYY010000008.1, forward strand.
TTCGCCGGGTCGTCGCGGTCGGGCAGCTCGACCCCGACGCGCTCGACGAGGGCCGCCCAGAACTGCGGCTCGAGCGCCCCGACGCTGACGTGCTCGCCGTCGGCGGTCTCGTAGACGTCGTACCAGGGCACACCGCCGTCGAGCATCCCCTCACGGCGGCGACCGGTGGCGACCCCCATCGCCACGAAGCTCGAGGCGATGGCGTTGAGGTGCGCGGTGCCGTCGACGATCGCGGCGTCGACGACCTGGCCCTGCCCGCTGACGCGCGCCTCGAGGAGCGCGGCGAGGATGCCGACGACGAGGTACGTCGACCCGCCGCCGAAGTCACCGAGCAGGTTGCCCGGGAAGTGCGGACGATCCGGGTCCTGGCCGAGGCCGTGGAGGGCGCCGGTGACCGCGATGTAGTTCATGTCGTGGCCGGCGACCTGGCTCCACGGGCCGTCCTGGCCCCAGCCGGTCATCCGAGCGAAGACCAGCCGTGGGTTGCGCGCGAGGCACACGTCGGGGCCGAGCCCCATGCGCTCGATCGCGCCCGGGCGCATCCCCTCGACCAGCACGTCGGCCCGCTCGACGAGGTCGAGCACCGTCGCCACGGCCTCCGGCCGCTTGAGGTCGAGCGCCACGCTCGGACGGCCGCGGTTGAGCAGGTCGGCCCGGCCGCCGGCGAACATGCCGCCACCCGGCCGGTCGATCCGGATCACGTCCGCTCCCAGGTCGGCCAGCAGCATGCACGCGTGCGGCCCCGGCCCGATGCCGGCGATCTCGACCACCTTCACGCCGCGCAGCGGTCCGGTGCCCTGACCCAGGTCGTACGTCATGGGCCCGATGATGACACCGGCGCTGTCACGGTCGCGAGCGGTAGTCCAGTGGCAGGCGGTCGTCCTCGCGGGGTAGTCCAGTGGCGAATGGTCGTCCGACCGGCGCTTTTGCGACCACGTGCCACTGGACTACCCCTCGGTGTGCGAGGCGCACGTCTTGCAACTCGTTGCATAGGTGGCGCAGACTGCATCCATGGCCCTCGAGCACGCCCTCCTCGTCGCGCTGAGCGAGCGTCCAGCGAGCGGCCTCGAGCTGACCCGGCGCTTCGAGAGGTCGCTCGGCTTCTTCTGGCACGCCACCCACCAGCAGATCTACCGCGTGCTCGGCCGGATGGAGGCCGACGGCTGGGTCAGCGTCGAGGTGGTCGCACAGGCCGGCCGGCCGGACAAGAGGGTCCACACGCCGTCCGCCCTCGGCCGCCGGGTCCTCGCCGACTGGCTGGCCGAGCCGCTGCCGATGGAGAGCTTCCGCAGCGAGCTGGCCGTCAAGCTCCGCGGGGCCTCGTACGGCGACCGCGCCACGCTCGCCTCCCACCTCGTCACGACCAGGGCCGAGCACGCGGCCCGGCTGGCGGCGTACGAGCAGATGGAGCGCGAGCAGTTCCCCGACCCCGCCGCTCTCGACGAGGCGGCGCGGGACCAGTGGCTGGTGCTGCGCGGCGGCATCGGGCTCGAGCGCTTCTGGATCGACTGGATCACCGACTACCTGGAGAAGACGTCATGACGCACCCCCTCTATCCCCACCTCCTCGAGCCGCTGACGCTCGGCGCGGGCGACGACGCGCTGACGCTGCGCAACCGTGTGGTGATGGGCTCGATGCACACCGGGCTCGAGGACCACCCGTGGGACATCGACCGGCTCGCGGCCTTCTTCGAGGAGCGGGCGCGCGGCGGCGTCGGCCTGATCATCACCGGCGGCTACGCACCCACCAAGCGCGGCTGGCTCAAGCCGTTCGCCAGCGAGATGACCCACCGCCTCCACGCGATGCGCCACGAGCGGATCACCGGTGCGGTGCACGACGCCGGCGGCGCGATCGCGCTGCAGGTGCTCCACGCCGGCCGCTACGGCTACCACCCGCTCTCGCAGAGCGCGTCCGACAAGAAGTCGCCCATCACGCCCTTCAAGCCAAGCGCGATGTCGAGCAAGGAGGTCGACCACACCGCGACCGCCTTCGCGAAGAGCGTCGCCCTGGCCCGCAAGGCCGGCTACGACGCGGTCGAGATCATGGGCTCCGAGGGCTACCTCATCAACCAGTTCCTCGCCGCTCGCACCAACGACCGCGACGACCAGTGGGGCGGCTCGGCGTCTCGCCGGATGCACTTCGCCGTCGAGGTCGTACGACGCTCGCGCGAGCTGGTCGGCGACGACTTCCCGATCGTCTACCGAATCTCGCTGCTCGACCTGGTCGAGGGCGGCCAGACGTGGGAGGAGACGGCCGAGCTCGCGCTGCACCTGCAGGCGGCCGGCGTGACCGTCTTCAACACCGGCATCGGCTGGCACGAGGCCCGCGTCCCGACGATCATCACGCAGGTCCCGCGCGGCGCGTGGCGGTCGCACACCGCCCGACTCAAGCAGGTCGTCGACGTCCCGGTCTGCGCGTCGAACCGGATCAACACCCCCGAGCTCGCCGAGGACATCCTGGCCGCCGGCGAGGCCGACCTCGTGTCGATGGCCCGTCCGCTGCTGGCCGACCCGGCCTTCGTCGCCAAGGCGATGGACGAGCGCGCCGACGAGATCAACACCTGCATCGCCTGCAACCAGGCCTGCCTCGACCACGTCTTCAGCAACGACCGCGCCTCCTGCCTGGTCAACCCGCGCGCCTGCCACGAGACCGAGCTCATGCTCATGCCCACCCTCCGCAAGCAGACCGTCGCGGTCGTCGGCGCCGGTCCGGCCGGCCTGGCCGCGGCCACGAGCGCCGCCGAGCGTGGCTTCGCGGTCACCCTCCTCGAGAGGTCACCGTCGCTCGGCGGCCAGTTCCGTCTCGCGATGGCGGTGCCCGGCAAGGAGGACTTCGCCGAGACGCTGCGCTACTTCACCCGCCGCCTCGACGTCCTCGGCGTCGACGTACGCCTCGGGGTGGAGGCCACCCCCGACGACCTCGCCGGCTTCGACCACGTCGTCGTCGCGACCGGGGTCGAACCCCGGATGCCCGACATCCCCGGCATCGACCACGGGTCCGTGGCGTCGTACGCCGACGTGCTGAGCGGCGCCGTCGTGCCCGGGAAGCGGGTGGCGGTGATCGGCGCGGGCGGCATCGGCGTGGACGTGAGCGTCTTCCTCACCCACGAGCCCGAGGACCTCGAGGACTGGATGGCCCACTGGGGCGTCGGCGACCCGGCGCTCCACGAGGGCGGGCTGGTCGAGAAGAAGCCGCGCACGCCGACCCGCGAGGTCACGCTCGTTCAGCGCAAGACCACGCCCATCGGCATCGGTCTCGGCAAGACGTCGGGCTGGGCGCACCGGGCGGTGCTCAAGCAGTCGCACGTGACCCAGGTCAGCGGCGCGACCTACGACCGGATCTCCGACGAGGGTCTGCACGTCACCGTCGACGGCGTGGCCCGGGTGATCGAGGCCGACACCATCGTGGTCTGCGCCGGCCAGGACTCCGTGCGCGGACTGTACGACGACCTCACCTCCCCGCCGGTCGAGCAGGGCGAGGGACGAGCACGTGTCGAGACCAGGGGCCTCCACCTGATCGGCGGAGCCGACGTCGCCGCCGAGCTCGACGCGAAGCGGGCGATCAAGCAGGGCACCGAGGTCGTGGCCGGGCTCTGAGGTCCTCCCTCCCGACACGTGTCCGAGTTCTCGCCCCCGATCCGGGGCTGGAGGGGCAACTTCTCGGACACGTGTCCCCCGGCCGACCCCGACCCCACACGTGTCCGAGTTCTCGCCCCCGATCAGCCCCTCGGAGGGCCACTTCTCGGACACGTGTCCCCGGCCGACCCCGACCCCACACGTGTCCGAGTTCTCGCCCAAGATCAGCCCTTCCGAGGGCGACATCTCGGACACGTGTCCCGCCCAAGACCGCCGCGCGCTCGCGGCCTGACAGATGTCACGCCGGAGTCGTGACGACCGTTCCGTGTGACCGTGGCCGGGCGGGAGGAGCGGAGCCGAACGACTTGGTCACGCCCTCGAGGCGGACGGCGGGCACCTGTCCGGCCTTCGGGCCCGAGGGTCCGGGTGGGTCGGTGTGCGGGAGCTGGGAGGTGGTCATGCTTGCCACGGGGCTGCGCGCGGTGATCAGCCGCAACGTCGACCTGCTCGTCGCCTACGAGGAGAACGCCCGCCTGGCCGTCGACAACGAGCGCACCCGCTTCGCCCGCGACCTGCACGACATCCTCGGTCACTCGCTGACCGTCATCACCGTCGAGGCCGAGCTCGCCCAGAAGCTCCTGCGCGTCGACCCCGACCGGGCGGAGGCCGAGCTCGCCGACCTCGAGCGGCTCAGCCGCGATGCACTGTTCGACGTACGACGGGCGGTCGAGGGCTACCGCGACATCACCCTGCCCGGCGAGCTGGTCCGGGCCCGCGCGGCCTTGGAGGCGGCCGAGATCGAGCCGACGCTCCCCCACTCCACCGAGGAGGTACCCAGCGACCTGCGCGAGCTCTTCGCGTGGACCGTGCGCGAGGGGGTGACCAACGTGATCCGCCACTCCGGCGCCCACCACTGCGAGGTCCGGCTCACGGCCGGCAGCGCGGAGGTCCGCGACGACGGGCGCGCCGAGCTCGGGCCCACCGGGCACGGCAACGGACTGGCCGGGCTCCGCGAGCGTGCCGCGGCGGTCGGCGCGAAGGTGGTCACCCAGGAGCTGCGCCCGGGGTTCTCGCTCCGCGTGGTCCGAGGGTGATCGGGCCCGCGGTGTCGAGAACCCGGAGTCTGCTCCGTCCCCGGACCGTAGGACGAACCCACCACGCTGGAGGATGAGATCGCATGGGACACATCAAGCGCTTCGACCACGTCGGCGTCACCGTCCGTGACCTGGACCGGGTGACGGACTTCCTCGTGAAGCTCGGCCTGGAGATCGAGGGCCGGACGTTCGTCGAGGGCGACTTCATCGACACCGTGATCGGCATCCCGGGCTCGAGGACCGAGATCGTCATGCTCACCAGCCCCGGCGGGGGGAGCTCGGTCGAGCTCTCCAGCTTCGTGCGCCCCGACGCGGTCGAGGGATCGCCGGACGCGGAGGCCAACGAGCTCGGGTTGCGCAGCCTCGGCTTCGAGGTCGCCGACCTGCAGTCCGCCGTCGACGCGGCGGCCGAGGACGGCTACGGGCTGGTCGGCGGCATCGGCGAGCACGAGGGCGTGTGGAGGATGGCGTACGTCCGCGGCCCGGAGGGGATCCTCGCCGCCCTGGCCGAGCGGATCGGCTGATCCGGTGGACGTCCACCCCGTGGGGGGAAGTCCACCGGGGCTCAGGGCAGGGGGTCGGGCTCCGTCGACGGCGGCTGCGGCTCGGTCGGGATCGGCTCCGGGCCGCCCGGGTCACCGGGCGGGACGATCTCGGGCTCGGGCAGGGGCTCGTTCGGGTTGGTGGTCATGGACTCTTCCTACGCCGCGCCCGCCGGGCTCTCCACACCCCGTGGGGTTGCGTCCCGGCGGCGGCCGCCGACCGTGGGATGGTCGGCGGCCGTCGTCGGAGGTTCCTCAGATGGTCTCGGTCTGGACCGCCGGGCTGTCGTCGGAGGCCGGCTTGACCCAGATCAGCAGCACGATCGCGAGCGACATGCACACCGCCGGGAAGATCAGGCTGAAGATCACGTCGCCGGCGACCGAGGTCTTGCCGATCACGAAGGGCCCGAAGAAGCCACCGGCCGCCGCGATCGCGTTGATGGTGGCCAGGCCGACCGCCGTCTGCGAGCGCGACAGCGCCTCGGACGCGAGCGCCCAGAACGGCCCCAGGTAGGAGAACACGCCGATCGCGAGCAGGCACAGGCCCACGATCCCGATGGCGGGCGTCTCGCGGAAGACCATCGTGATCACCAGGCCGAGCACCGCGACGGCGAGGGTGGCCATCACGATCGGCTTGCGGCTGCCCGCCAGGTCGGAGTAGCGCGCGACGAGGAGCATCGCGATCGCGCCGCAGACGTAGGGGATCGCCCCGACCAGCCCGATGTCGGTCGGTGAGTAGGACGGGTTGAGCTGGGCGACGACCTGTGGCAGGAAGAACGTCATGCCGTAGAGGCCGACGGCGTAGAGCAGGTTGATGAAGGCCAGGTAGAGGATGCGCGGGTTCTTCACCGCGTCGAGCGAGATCTCCATCTCGCCGTCGTCCTCGGCCTGGTACTCGCGGGAGATGTCACCCTCGAGCGCCGCGGCCTCGTCGGTGGTCAGCCAGCGCGCCTTGCTGGGCCGGTCGGCGAGGTAGAGGAGCACCCACACGCCGAGCAGCACCGGGGGTGCGCCCTGGAGGATGAAGACCCACTGCCACGACTCCAGGCCGAACCACTCGACGTGGTCGAGGATCAGGCCGGCGGTCACCGAGCCCACGAGCAGCGCGACCGGCTGGGCCAGCGAGAAGCCGGCGATGCCGCGGCTGCGGTCCTGGGTCACGAACCAGTAGGTCATGAACAGCAGCAGGCCCGGGAACAGACCGGCCTCGGCGATGCCGAGCGCGATGCGCGCGATGTAGAGCTGGGTCGTGTTCTGCACGAACCCGGTCGCCATCGTGACCAGGCCCCAGGTGATGGCGATGCGCGCGAGCCAGATCCGGGCGCCCACCTTCTTCATGATGATGTTCGAGGGGACCTCGAGGACGGTGTAGGCGACGAAGAAGATCGCCGCGACCGTGCCGTAGGTGGCCAGGTCGATGCCGAGGCTCTCCGACATGGTCAGCTGCGCGTAGCCGATGGCCGCGCGGTCCATGTAGTTGAACGCGTAGAGCAGGAACGCGACGGGCAGGATGTTGCGCTTGACCTTGGCCAGGACGCTCGCCCGGTCGACGGTCGGTCCCGTGTGGTCGGTGGTGGTCATGTCTCTCCCAGTGAGATCCAGTATGAGGCGGGGTGAGGTGCCTGTCCCGCGCGGGTCAGGCGGTCGCGCCCGCTGCTGCGGACTGACCGGCGAGCCGGCCCATGGTGACGGCGTTGGCGATGGCGTTCCCGCCACCGACGTAGCGGTTCCCGAGCACGCCGCCGCCGGCCTCGCCGGCGGCGTGGAGACCCGGGATCGGCCGGGCCCTGCTGTCCAGGACCGACGCTCGTACGTCGATCTCCAGACCCGCGTGCGTGCACACCAGCTCGGCCGGGAGCACGCGCGTGGCGTAGAACGGCGGGGACGCGATCTCCGCGAGGGGCGCCGTCGCCCCCTTGGCTGCCAGCGTCTGGTCGCGCTGGAAGTCGATGTCGCTGCCCTGCGGCAGCTGCTGGTTCCACCGGGACACGGTGGCGAGGAGGTGGTCGGCGGGCACGTCGATCTCTGCGGCGAGGTCCTCGACCGAGTCCGCCCGGCGGACCGCTCCGCCGGCGACGAGGTCGGTGACGCGGTCGGCCTCCCAGTCGGCGTAGCCGGCCGGGAGCGCGAGCCGGGCCGCCTCGTCGAAGACCATCCACGCCGGCCCGCCCTGGGCCTCGATCAGTCCGCCGCTCACCGCGTAGGAGGCGTCCTCGTCCATGAACCGGCGCCCGCGGCTGTTGACGTGGACGCGGGAGACGGGTGGGAACCCCGCCTGCCAGTGGTGGTGGCGGACGAACTCGGCCGTCGGGAGCATCAGGCCCCACCCCGCGCCGGCGACGGAGGCGTCGACCTGCTCGCCGAACCCGATGTGGTCGCCGCGGGAGCCGGGTGCCGCCACGACGAACAGCGAGTCGCCGGCCGCGAGGGCGTCGGGGAAGAACCGCTTCACGAGCGCGTCGTCCTGGGCGAGCCCGCCGGAGGCGACGACCACGCCTCCGGCGTGGAGCTCGACGCCGTCGGCGACCACGCCGCTCACCCGACCGTCCTCGACGAGGAGCCGCTCGACGCGCGTGTGGAGCGCGACCTCGACCCCCGCGGCCCGGCGGGCCCGGTCGAGGACCTGCACCAGCCCGTAGCCCTGGTCCTTGGGCACGTGGGCGCGCCAGACGTCCTCGACGCCGGCCCGGCACAGGCCGGGGGTGTGCGCGTTGCCCGACAGCTGCGCCGGCACCTCGAGGCCGAGCCCGAGCAGCCACTCCAGGGTGGGCCCGGACAGCTCGCAGAACCGGCGTACGAGACCGGGCTTGAGCAGCCACTGGTTGAGGTCCATGTAGTGCTGGAAGAAGCGGTCGACGCTGTCGTCGACGCCCAGCTCCTTCTGCACGCTCGTGCCGGCGGCGGTGAACATGCCCGCCGACAGCTGCGTGGAGCCACCCAGCTCGCCCTCGGCCTCGAAGAGGATCACCGATGCGCCGCGCTCTGCGGCGGAGACCGCGGCGGCCAGGCCGGCCCCACCGCCTCCGATCACGATGACGTCGAAGTCGTGGTCGCTCACAGGGAGCCCTCCATCTCGTCGAGGATGCGGTGATAGGTGCCGTTGGAGACCAGGCCTCCGTCGACGGTGAGCTCGGCTCCCGTCATGTACGACGAGCCGTCGCCGAGCAGGAAGGAGACGACGGCGGTGACCTCGTCGGGGCGCCCGGTCCGACCGGCCGGGATGCTGGCGACCGCGCTGTCGACGAAGCCGTCGGACCCGCTGAGCAGCGGCGTCGCGACGAGCCCGGGGTGCACCGAGTTGACCCGGATGCCCCACGCGGCGAGCTCGCCCGCCGCCGACTTGGTGAGCCCGCGCAGCGCCCACTTCGAGGTCGAGTAGGAGGGCGAGAAGTAGCCGATCTGGCCGGCGATCGAGCTGATGTTGACGATGGAGCCGCCGCCTGAGTCGCGCATCAGCGGGGCGCACGCCTGGGTGCCGTGGAAGGGGCCGTCGACGTTGATCGCCATGACCTGGCGCCAGACCTCGGGCGTGGTGTCCATGAAGCGCAGCCGGCGCGAGATCCCGGCGTTGTTGACCAGTCCGTGGAGGCCGCCGTGCGTCTCCCCGACCGCGGCCACGACGTCGTCCCACTGCGCCCGGTCCACCACGTCGAGGCGGTGCGAGGTCGCGACACCGCCCGCGGCACGGATCTCCTCGGCGACGGGCTCGGCGTCGACGACGTCGGCCAGTGCGACGCGCCAACCCGCCCCCGCCAGTGCGCGGGCGTGGCCCGCGCCCATCCCGCCCGCGGCACCGGTGACCAGGACCACGCGCCCCGGGTGCACCTGGTCAGACATGGCGCGACCCGCCGTCGACGGCCAGGATGTGGCCCGTCACGTAGCGCGCGCTGTCACTGGCCAGGAACAGCATCGGTCCCACGATCTCCTCGGGCGAGCCGAGCCGGTGCAGGGGGATGCTGTCGAGCGCCTTCGCCAGCGCCTGCGGGTCGTCCTGGACCCAGCGCGTCATCTCGGTGTCGACGAACCCCGGTGCGATCGCGTTGACCCGCACCCCCAGGTCGCCCAGCTCGACGGCGAGGCACTCGGTCAGGTGGGCGACGGCGGCCTTGGAGGAGCAGTACGCCGAGCGTCCCCGACGCACGCGCACCGCGGCGACCGAGGCCATGTTGATGATCGAGCCGCCCGGCTCCATCACCGACGCCGCCGCCTGGGCGCCGTAGAGCACGCCCTCGACGTTGATCGACAGCGTCGCCTGCATCTGCGACACGGGGACCTCGATGGCGGGGGCCTCGGGGAAGACACCCGCGTTGTTGATCCACAGGTCGAGGCGACCGAAGCGATCGCGCGCCAGCTCGGCGACCCGCTGCTGTGCCTCACGGTCACGGACGTCGACGCCCGTCGCGACGACGTCGCCCGCGCCGTCGACGCCCTCGTGCTCGCGAGTGATCGCCGAGGCGGCCTCGCCCATGAGCGACTCGTCGATGTCGGCGCCGACCACGTGGACACCCCGTCGGGCCAGGGCGGCGGAGAACCGGGCACCCATGCCGCGACCGGCGCCGGTCACCACGGCGACCTTGCCGCGCAGCTCGGGGTGGTCGACCTGCATCAGCGTGCCCTCGACACGTCCGGGGTGCTCGGAGGCGGGGATGGTGGCAGTCATGGTCGGGCTCCTGAAGTGCTCTCGGGGGTGCTGTCGGGGGTGCTGTCGGGGACCGGTGGCACGTCGTCGCGGCGGACGTCGCGGCGCGCGAAGCGCCACCCGTCCGCCGAGGCGACGAGCTGGTCGGTCAGCGTGGTGAGCCGCACCAGGCGGCTCGGCTCGCCGGCCGGGGTGGCGACGATCTGCAGGTAGGCATGGGCGACGACGCTGCCCGGACGCGGGCCGGGCACCACGTCGACGTTCGTCACGACGTGTCGACTGGTGGTGCGAGTGGCCCGGGCGGTCTCGGCGTACTGCTCGACGAACGCGACCAGGGCGTCGGTGCCGACGACGGGCTGCGGGTAGGACGGGGAGGCGAACACGCCGTCGGTGGTGAAGGTCGCGGCCCACCCGGGACCGTCGAAGGAGTCGATGAGGCGGGCCTGGCGGGCGTAGGCGCGCAGCACCTGCACGACCGTCAGGTCGTCGACCTCGCCGTGCTGCTCCATGATCCCGGGCCTCCGATGTGCGTTATTCGCACGTTGTATGCGAAAATGGCACGCACAGTTAGCCACGTCGCGTGACGCTCGTCAACCCCGCGATCGCGAGGGACAGTGACGTGCCCGCCCCACCCAGGAGGATGACCGCGTGCCGAACGATCACGATCCCGCTCCCGACAGGCAGATGAGCAAGACGCTGCACCAGGGGCTGCGCGTCCTGGAGCTCCTCGCCGAGCGCGGCGACGGGCTGACGATCACCGAGATCGCCACGGGGATCGAGGTGCACCGCACCGTCGCCCACCGGCTCGCGCACACCCTGGAGGCCCACCGCCTCGTGCGTCGCGACCGCGCGAAGCGGTTCCACCTCGGGGCGGGCCTGGTGCCGCTGGCCGAGCCGGTCGAGCGCGACCTGCGCCTGGTCGCCACCCCGCTGCTGCAGGAGCTGGCCGACGACCTCCAGGCCACGGCACACCTGGTGGTGCGCGAGGACGAGGACACCGCGAGGGCGATGCTGGTGATCGAGCCGCGCAACGCCACGGTGCACGTCGCGTTCCGCCCCGGGCAGGTCGACCGGATCGACCAGGGCTCCGCCGGGCTGGCACTCCTGGCCGCGCGGCCCCGGCGCGAGGGCGAACGAGCGGAGGTCGCTGCGGCCCGCGAGGTCGGCTACGCCGTGACCTTCGGCGAGGTCACCCCCGCCGTCGGCGGCATCTCGGCCCACGTCCCCGGCGGCCACGACGGCACGGCGCTGTCCATCGGGGTCTCGGTCTTCGACGTCTCCGACGCCGGTCGCATCGGACCAGCGGTCGTCGCCGCGGCGGCACGACTGGGACGCGAGCTCGGCTGAGCCGGAGGGCGCTCGGCCCGGGCACTAGCGTGAGGGTCGTGACCGACACCTCCCGCGCGGCCCGGCTCGGCGCCCTGGTCTTCCTGCTGCGACCGACGTACGTCCTCACCGAGGTCGTGACCGCCGCGGGGACGACGGGCGGCTACAGCTTCGTGTCCGACACCGTCAGCAAGCTCGGCGAGGTCGGGTGCACCGACGGCTACTGCTCTGCACGGCACGAGGTGATGAACGGGTCCTTCATGGCCTACGGGGTCGCACTGGCCGGCGGCGCGCTGCTGATGGCCAGGCCGCTCGGTCCGTGGGTGACGGGACTGCTCGTGGTGTCGGGCGCGAGCTCGTACGCCACGGGGCTGGCGCCGCTCGACCAGGACGCCACGCTCCACGCCATGGCCGCGACGCCGCTCTTCGTCGCCCAGCCGCTCGCACTGATGCTGCTCGGGCACCGGCTGAGGCACGATCGGCCCCAGCTGGCGAAGGCTCTGCTCGCGACGGGCCTGGTCACCGCAGCCGGCGCGGTCGGCTTCGTGCTCTCGGGCGAGGACGGCCGGATGGCCGGCGCCCTCGAGCGGCTCGCGCTCTGGCCGGTGCTCGGCGGGCTGGCCGCCTTCGCGTGGGGTCACCGACGGCGTCGGTGATCAGTGGGGCCGACGCCGGTCCTGCACCTTCTTGACCGCGGCCTTGATCTTGGCCTGGTTGTGCGGCTTGCGCGCCTCGTCGTAGATCTTCTTGGCGATCCCGAAGGCCGCGACCTTCTTTCCCATTCCCATGCGCTCAGCCTGTCAGTGACGACCAAGGCAGCGGCCGTCCGAGGAATCGGCGGGAATCGGCGGGAATCGGCGAGAAGGCTACTTAAGTCGGACATCCGTGGCCCGCGTCACGTCGAACCACCCGGTGAGCCGCCGGTCCCGGCGGCCCTGTCGACGAAGGGTCCAGACCCATGCGCCTCCCCAAGCTCCCCCGCCTCTCCCCGTCCATGGCCGTCGCGGTCATGGCGCTGGTCGTGGCGTCCACCGGCACGTCGTACGCCACCGGCATGATCGGCGGCAAGGACATCCGCGACAACTCCATCACGGCGAAGAACATCAAGAACAACACGATCACGGGCAAGAAGATCAAGAACCGGACCATCGAGGGTCGTGACATCAAGAACAAGACGATCGGCGCCCGCCAGATCAAGGACGGCACGCTGCGTGCCAACGCCTTCCGCCCCGGCGAGCTCGCCGGCCAGCAGGGTCCGGCCGGTCCGGCCGGGGTCGGTCGCTGGGCCCTCGTCGACGCCACCGGTGCGATCGTCGCCCAGTCCGGTGGCTTCACCGTGACCGCCGCCTACCCGACGCTCGCGCCGATGGGCGCCGACACCGCGGGCCTGCGCGCCAACGGCAACGTCTACATCGACGCCGGCGAGAACCTCGCCAACAACGGCGTGATCGCCACCATCGCCCTGCAGAACACCGTCGACCAGAACGGTGACGGCATCACCAACGGCCGCGCCCCCGGTGCGGACGCCAACCCGGAGTTCTCCGGTGAGATCTCCGCGGCGATGTGCCAGCCCAACGTCGTCAACTGCGCGCCTCCCGGCACCGGCAACACCAACCACCTGGTCGTCAGCCCGCGCAACAGCGACGGCACCGTCACCACCGCCGACACCCGCAAGCGCTTCTACGTCGTCGTGACCGGCGACTCGAGCGACCGGGGCTGACCGCGACGCGGTAGAACAGGGGCCATGGGCCTGCTCGAGGACACGATCGACCGGATGCGCGACGCGCTGGCAGGTCGGCCGGGTCCCGGGCGGGCCCATGACCGTCTCGGTCCCGCGCCGCTCGTCGGGCCGCGTGGGACGACGACCGGGCACTTCGTGCAGCCGGACCAGACGACGTGCGGCTCCTCGTGCCTGGTGATGGCTCGCATGCTCGGCGACCCGGCGTACGCCACGTGGATCCATACCGGCAGGGACGGGAGCCCGCGGCCCGAGGCCCGCACGGCGCAGCAGAGGTTCGCCGACGAGGCGCTCGCCACCCACGTGCGCACCAACCGCCTCTCCGACGCGGCAGGCGCTCTCCAGATCCCGTGGCCACGCTCCCTGGGCACCACTCCGTGGGCGCTTGCCACCGAGCTCCGCAACACCGGCGGGACCGCCCCTCCGGGCACGCCTCACCAGGTGCGCGCGGTGGCACCGAGCCGCCGCGCCGAGGCGTACGACGAGGTGGTCGACGCCGTCGCCCGGGGCCACGCGATCGCGACGTTCGTCGGCAACAGGCTGCGACCGGGGCACGTCGTGCTCGCCACCGCGAGCTCCGGCGACGGCACCTCCGTCTACGACCCGGCGTCGGGCCGGACCCGCGCCGTGCGCCGCGACGACTTCGCGAGCGGGTCACTGGGGATCTCCGGCTGGGACGAGCCCTGGTTCGTCGTCCTGCCCACCGAGGTTGGGTAGGTCCGCCTCGGGTTCACCTCCGCGCCGCCGTGGTGCGGCAGACTGACGGCGTGACCACCAAGATCTCCGTCGCCGGTCTCGGCTACGTCGGCCTGTCCATGGCGGTGCTGCTCGCCCGGCACAACACGGTCGTGGGCCTCGACCTCGACGAGGGGCGCATCGAGAGGCTCGAGCGCGGAGAGAGCCCGATCCACGACGACGACATCTCGCGCTTCCTCGCCGAGGAGGACCTCGACCTCACCTTCACCACCGACGCCGAGAGGTCGCACACCGGGGCCGACTTCGTCATCATCGCGACGCCGACGAACTACGACCCGGAGACGAACTACTTCGACACCAGCTCGATCGAGTCGGTGATGCGCGACGTGATGCGGCTCAACCCCCGGGCGACGATGGTCGTGAAGTCGACCGTGCCCGTGGGCTACATCGAGGACGTACGCGCCCGGCTCGGCACCGCCGACGTCATCTTCTCCCCCGAGTTCCTCCGCGAGGGACGCGCGCTGCACGACAACCTCCACCCGGCGCGGATCGTCGTGGGAGAGGACTCCGAGCGGGCCCGCGCCTTCGCCGAGCTGCTCGTCAAGGGCGCCGACGCCGACGACGTGCCCGTGCTCTTCACCGCGCCGACCGAGGCCGAGGCGATCAAGCTCTTCGCCAACACCTACCTCGCGATGCGGGTCGCCTACTTCAACGAGCTCGACTCCTTCGCGCTCTCCCGCGGGCTCGACACCCGCCACATCATCGACGGTGTGGGGCTCGACCCGCGGATCGGCACCCACTACAACAACCCGTCGTTCGGCTACGGCGGCTACTGCCTGCCGAAGGACACCAAGCAGCTGCTGGCCAACTACTCCGACGTCCCGCAGACGCTGATCTCCGCCATCGTCGAGGCCAACACCACCCGCAAGGACTTCATCGCCTTCGACATCCTGGACCGGCGGCCGAAGGTCGTCGGCATCCACCGGCTGATCATGAAGTCGGGCTCGGACAACTTCCGCGAGTCGTCGGTGCAGGGGATCATGAAGCGGCTCAAGGCCAAGGGCGTGAAGGTCGTGATCTACGAGCCCGAGCTCGCCGACAAGCAGTTCTTCGGCTCGAAGGTCTACCGCAACCTCGAGAAGTTCAAGGCGAAGGCCGACGTGATCGTCGCCAACCGGATGGTCGAGGAGCTCGCCGACGTCCGCGAGAAGGTCTACACGCGCGACCTGTTCGGCGCGGACTGACCTCGATCGTCGCGACCGCCGGTCGAGCAGGGCCGCCAGGCCCGTGTCGAGACCCAGGCTCCCGATCTCCTTGGCTTCGACACGCTCGCTGGCGCTCGCTGCTCGACCGGCGGGGAGGATCAGCGGCGGCGGCCGAAGATCCCGCGCCGGTGCGCGGCCTCGGGCTCGACCCCCGGCTCGACCCCCGGGGTGCGGGCGGGCGGGGCGTCGTCGGCCTTGCGCAGGGCACGACGCAGCTTGTTCTCCGACTTGTCGGGGTCCATCGGCGGGCGGGCGCCCAGGGTGAAGCGCTCGACCCCGCGCTGGTCGACCGGCACCCAGCCGACCGATCGGGCGGCGTAGGTCTTCACGCCGAAGGACTCGTCGAGCAGGGCCTCGCGGTCGTCGCCGTCACCTGCCAGCCGGGCGACGCGGGCCAGCGCCGAGGTGCGCTCGAGGCGCGCGGCCACCCCGTCGTCGTACGTCAGCACGCGCGCACCGTGGTGGGTGCGCTCGAGGTCGTCGAGGAGGGCCGACAGCGTCTGCGGGAGCGGGGCGAGCGAGACGTCGGGGAGCGTCAGCACGAACTCGGCGTCCGAGGTGCCGTCGAAGGACTCGACCAGGCGCACCCGCGGCTCGTGGACGTAGGAGCGGTGCACCAGACGGGTCTCGAGCACCGGGTCCTCGACCGGCTGGACGCGGTCCTCGTGCACGTCGCCCCACGGGCCGACGACCGTCACCCGGAGGTCGGGCACGTCACCGTCGAGCAGCGAGTCGACGAGCTGGATCGTCTCGTCGGCCGGCCCCGCTGCGAGCACGACCTCCAGGTAGGGGACCTGGTAGGACCGCCCGTGCCGGTTGCGCTTGGGTCGCATGGTCGGGACGAGATCGGCGAGATAGGGGTCGTTGTAGCGGTTGACCTGCTCGGCGCGGCGGAGCACCTGCGAGCGCCCGAGGTGCCAGCTGCGTGCCTCCCGGTCGACCACGAAGACGCCGCCGGCCTGCGCGAGCGAGTGGCCCAGGTGCATGTCCTCACCGAGCCGCAGCGTGCGGTCGAAGCCGTCGGAGTCGACGTAGAGGGCCTTGGTGACCGAGCCGGTCATGCCGATGTGGAAGCGCTGTGCGCGCGGCCCGGCGGTGCGCAGGTCGTCGGTCTTGGCCCAGTAGTCCTCGACCCACTGGTGCGGCTCGTGCTCCTGGCCGGGGAACAGGTCGCCGGCCTCGCCGGCCGCCACCCGGTCGCGTACGACGGCGGGGTCGGTGTCGAGCAGCGAGGCGGGGTCGACGAAGAGCTTGTGACCGCCCGGGACGGCGTAGTCGACGAGGTGGTGCCACCGCGCGTGCGCCTCCACCTCCTCGCGGTAGGCGAGCATGTCGGCGTCGTACCAGTGCAGCACGTCGCCGTCGGCAGCGAGCGCGCCGAGGTGGCAGGCGTTGGCGCGTCCCCAGCCCTCCTCGACGCGGAGGATCCGGGTGTGGTCGGGCCGCACCTCGGGCAGCTCCTGGGCCGGCGAGCTCTGGTCGTCGACCACGAGCACCTCGAGCAGGTGCGCGGGGTAGGACTGAGCGGCGAGGCCGGCGAGGACGTAGGGCAGCGTGCGCTGGTAGTTGAAGGTCGGGACCACGACCGTGACCGACAGCGTGGGCTCCCAGCTGCCGAGGCTCGCGGGCGTGAGCGAGCCCCAGTCGTTGGCGCGCACCACCGGCTGCCGTGCCATCACTGCCCACCCCCGTCAGGCCGGTCGATCGGGTCGACCTCCAGCGCCAGGCTCGGCTGGAAGCCGCTCCACTCCGAGGCCACGATGTCAGGTCGCCGGAACTCCTCGTCGTCCCGCACCCAGGTGTGCCCGTCTCCGGTGCGCCGCAGGATGTAGCCGAGTCCGTGCGTGCGGTAGATCCGTCCGCCGGCAGCCTCGACGCCGGCGAGCAGCTGCGCGTCGACGAACCTGCGCACCCGCCGGAAGTCGCCCAGCGAGCGGAGCAGGCCGCGGTCGACGAGGATCGTGCCGCCGGCGATGAAGCGGGCGAACACCTCCGACGGGTGCCGGCGCCGCACGGTGAGGGCCTCGCGACTGTCGTTGCCGTGGAGGTAGACGAACTCCGACGGCATCCCGACCACGTCGGCGCCGGAGAAGCGCCGGGCCATGAGCAGGTCGTGGACGGCGTCAGGGGCATACCAGTCGTCGTCGTCCATCTTGAGCAGCACCTCGCTCGACGCGGCCCGCGCGGCGGTGGTGAGCACGTCACCGAAGAACGTCGACTGCTCGAAGCCCAGCACCTGGTGCGGGCGGTCGCCGAGCGCCCGGCGTACGGCGTCGCGGTCGGGCTCGAAGCCGTGGGCGGCCAGCACCAGCTCGATCTCCGCGCCCCGCTGCCGGGCGACCTGCCGCAGCGCGAAGTCGAGCATGTCGGGCCGCCGGGTGGACAGCAGCACACTGACCGGCGGCAGGCCGACGTGGCGGGTGCCGGAGCGGTCGGCGAGCGCGGATCGCCACGCGAGCGTCGAGTGGTGGTCGAACGCCGCGCGCCGCACCGCGAGGCTGTGCTCCTCGCGACGCAGCGGGTCGTCGAGGTCGACGGCGGCGTCCAGGGCCGCCGCCAGCGCGGGCGCGACGTCGAGCACGCCCTCGGTGACGACGGGGACGCCCGAGATGGCCAGCGCGAGGAGGTCGGCGGTCGGGGTGTGCGCGTCGAGGCGGACCCCCTGGAAGGCCCGGGCGGCCGCGACGACGTCCTCGGTGACGGGGCCCCGGCTGATGCGGGAGAGCTCGACGACCGGGTGGTCCCAGTCCTTGCGGAAGCCGACAGGGTTGTAGACGCGCTCGTCGACCGGCTCGGGGCCGGGATCGGTGACGACCGTCGGCGCGCGGTCGATGACGTGGTGGTCGGCGATCTCTCCACCACGACGGGCGACGACGACGTCCGGGGGGACGTCGCGTTCGGCCTCGCCGGCGCCCGAGACGTCCGGCAGCAGGACGGACCGGGCGTCCAGTCCCGGAGCGGCGGGACGACCGGCGTAGGCCACGACGAGGCCGCCGTGGGTGGTGTCGCCCGGCCCGGCGACCTGACGCGCCATCTCCATCACGACGAGCTGGGCGCGGGCACCGGAGGCGAAGCGGGCGACGGTCAGCACGCCTCGATCACCCGCCTCGCGGGCAGCGAGGTGCACCAACCGCGGCCACTCCGGTCGCGGCACGAGCACCCACGGGACGGGCGCGTCGGTCAGCCAGCAGGCGACGACCTTGCACTGCCCGAGGAGGGGTACGGCGCTGGCCATCCGCCGCAGCCGGGCGCGGTCCGCGGCCACGACGAGCACTGAGCCCCAGCCCTTGCGCGGGCCGTCGAGCGAGGAGAGCGGGACGATCGTCGGCTCGAGGCCGGGCACGTCCTCGATGCCGTGCAGCGCCTGGATCGCGAGGCGGTCGGCGTCGTCGACGAGCACCAGGGTGGGACCGGGCATCCGCACGTCGTGGAGCGGGTGGGGACTCATGGGCGCACCCTCTCCTTCAACGAGGCCGGCAGCGAGTGCTGGACCAGCGGACGGGGCTGGCGCCAGAGCCAGTCACGGCTGACGTGGTCGATGATGTGCACTCCCTCGGGGGCGGTCACCTTCACGAGTCCGCCGAGAGCCTCGGGGTCACCGTGGCGGATCGCCTCGTCGACCTCGAACTCGCGCAGCTTGCGGTAGAGCCGGGTGTTGGTGAAGTCGACACCGTCGCGGCGCCAGTGGGCGTACTCGTCGGCGTCGAGCCACTTGACCTCGAGCACCAGCCCCTGCTGGAGCACGACCCGCTCCACGCCGGACGGGAACTCGCGCAGCTCCCAGTCGAAGGCCTTCACGAAGGTGAAGTCCGGCCCCATCGGATAGATCCACGGCTCGAGGAAGCGCAGCGACAGGTCGAGCCAGCCGGTCGAGTCGTCGACCACGGTGAGCGGGTGGCGCGGCATCGCCACGATCGCGCGGGCCGCCTCGAGCTGCCACGTGAGGTCGCGCAGGATCCCGGCGCCCTCGGGCGTGAGGACCATGTCACCGTCCCACTTCATCGAGTAGGTCGTGCGGACGTGGGAGAAGCACCAGTTGTAGAAGTGGGTGAGCGAGTGCACGCTCGTCGCCGGGGTGGCCAGGTGCTCGCCACCGGCCCGCGCGACCTGGTGGGGGTAGGCCAGGACCGTCAGCCGGTCGGCTGCGCCGCACTCCTCCGCGACCCGGCGCGCGACGTCGGCGGTGCCGTCGTCGGAGCCGTTGTCGACGAGCAGGACCTGCTGCACGGCCGAGAAGATCGGCGGCAGCACCCACGGCAGGTTGCGGGCCTCGTTGCGGACCCGGAACACGCACGTCAGGCCGGGCTCGAGCGGTTCCCCGGAGGACCACGGCCACGTGACGTCGTAGGCAGGGTCGCCCTCGAGCGAGACGATGTCGGCCATCAGGCGGGGCGCTCCCGGCCGATCGCCTTGCGCAGCCTCCGCCGAGCGGCCGGCGGCACCATCGCGCGGACGGCGTGGGGCACCCGGTCGGCCCCGCTGCGGGCGGTCGTCCTCGCGGGCGGCTGCTCGGCTGCCTCGCGACGCGCGTCCGCGGCCGCCGTACGTCGCTGGGCGACGACGGTCGAGTGCGCGAACGCCTCGGCGTCGGCGTACTGGTCGGCGTAGGCCACGCGGAGCTGGTCGCAGCGCGCCTGGGTGTCGGCCGAGTCGTCGGAGGCGAGCGCGTCGAGGGCCTGCCAGGTCTCGTCGGCTAGCTCACGCAGTCGCGTCGGCACCCCGATGTCGTCCCAGGTCATCGTCACCCGGCGCAACGACGGGTCGATGAAGCGGTGCACCTCGGCGATGTCGACGGCCATCGCGGTCTTCACGCCCGCCAGGTCGAAGGCCTCGCCGAGCGCGAAGACCGGCTGCGTCCAGTCGTCGAGCAGGTCGCCGTAGCGGACGAACGCCCGCTGCTGGCCGCGGGTCGCGCGCTCGGTGTGGAGCATGATGTTGATCCACGCGGCGGTGCGGGTGATCGCGCCCTGGTCGGAGCCGGCGCCCATCTGGCCGTAGTACTTCTGCTTCGAGCCGACGACCTCGGTCACCGGCCGCAGCATGGTGACGTACGACGACGTGGCCGCGCAGCGGTCGGCGGACGCGCGCCACAGGCCGAGGAACCAGGCGGCGCGGGGGTCCTTGATGACCAGCTCATCGCCGACGGCGAACTGCTCCTCGAGCCAGGCCGTCACGCGCTCACGGGTGGCGTGGTCGCCGCTGGTGGTGCCGGTGTCGAGCCAGGCGCGCGGGCGGGCGTCGGAGACCTGGACGTTGCTGCGCGCGAGCAGCTCGGTGTGGAGGTCGACGACCCAGCGGGGCTCGCCGAAGCCCTTGGGGTTGGTGGCGTCGGCCACGACCTCCGGCTGCGGGACGTGGAGGCCCAGGGTGCGCAGCGTGCCGGCCATCGTGCTCGTGCCGCTGCGGCCCGAGCCGACCACGTACACGACACGCCTCTGGCTCATGACCCGACCCTATCGGTGGGGCTCAGGCGTCTGGGGGCCCGTCGCCTGCTCGCGTCGTCAGAGGGGGAGCTGTCCCGTCCTCGCGCGGTGACGCACCCGGAACCAGCCGTAGACCATCACGACGAGGGCGACCATGCCCAGGCCCCACCCGATCATCGATCCCCATGCCTTCTCGCTCGTCGTGCGCCACTCGCCGCGCTGCTCGTAGACGGTGATGGTGTCGCCGGCCTCGGCCTCGCCGAGGCGGCGCAGCTGGTAGAGCGCGGAGGCGTCCTTGCCGTCGGGGAGCTGGAAGTGGATCGAGGCGTACTCCGGCGAGCCGTCGCCGGGCCGGCTCCGACCGAGGGCCTCGAACCCGAGCACGGTCGCCTCCTGCGCCTGCACCCCCGCGGGGGGCTGGCGACTGTCCCAGAAGTCGTAGAGCCGCCACCCGACGACGACCATCATGAACACCAGCAGCGCCAGCGCGACCCGCGTCATCCCGTAGCTGTTCTTCGCCGCGCCCGCGGAGAACCCCTCGTCCCGCGCTCGTGCCGGGTCGGGGACGGGTCGGTCGCGGTCCATGTCGGTGAGTCTGCCAAACGAGCGCTGGGCGCGGAGGTCCCGGACGCCGAGCTCCGTTGGTCGAGGAGGTCCCGGACACCGAGCTCCGTTGGTCGAGGAGGTCGCGCAGCGACCGTCACGAGACCCCTCAGCCCTGGTCTGCCGACCCCCGCCGGGCCTGCACGGCAGCCCAGCTCCGACTGGACAGCGGGCTCAGGTCGTCCGTACGACCGTCGATCAGCGCCTTCCGTTTCGCGCGCGACCAACCCTGGACCCGCTTCTCCATCGCGTACGCGTCCTCGACGCGGTCGTAGTAGCCGCACCACGCCAGCGTCACCGGGCGCCGACGCCGCGTGTACGCCGCACCGAGGCCGAGGTTGTGCTCGGCGATCCGGCGCTCGAGGTCCCAGGTGCTGCCGACGTAGAAGCTGCCGTCGGCGCACTCGAGGATGTAGACGTGCGGCATGCCCCTCAGGCTGTCGCGGCGAGGGGCGCGCTCGTCAGGGGCTCGGAGGATCTGTGGACAGGGAACCGGGTCTCGTGACAGGCGCCAGGGCGCCTTCCTCGACCAACGATGCCCGGCCCCCGACCCGGTGGTCGAGGAGGTCGCCCAGCGACCGTCACGAGACCCCCCAGCCCAGAACCGCCCGACCCACGTGACCGGGTCTCGTGACAGGCGCCAGGGCGCCTTCCTCGACCAACGATGCCCGGCCCCCGACCCGGTGGTCGAGGAGGTCGCCCAGCGACCGTCACGAGACCCCCCAGCCCCGAACCGCCCGACCAACGGTGGCGCGCCGCCGCAGGCTCCTAGAGGTGCTGGGGCTGGGCCTTGATCAGGTCGGCGTACCACTGGAACGACTTCTTCCGCGTCCGCTCCAACGTCTCGAAGTCGACGTGGACGAGGCCGAAGCGCTGGGTGTAGCCCTCGGCCCACTCGAAGTTGTCCATCAGCGACCACGTGTAGTAGCCGCGGACGTCGACGCCGCGGGTGATGGCCTCGGAGACCGCGTTGAGGTGGGAGCGGAGGTAGTCGATGCGGGGCTGGTCGTCGACGACGCCGTGCTCGTCGGGACCCATGTTGTAGCTGCAGCCCGACTCGGTGATCATGATCGGCGGCAGGGCCGCGCGGAAGCGGGCACGGAACATGACCAGCCACTCGCGCAGCGCGTCGGGCACGATCGGCCAGCCGAAGTCGGTGGTCGGGTAGCCGACGACCTCGCGCATCTCGAAGGGGATGTCCGACTCCTCGTCGGCCGCGGCGATGCGCATCGGGTTGTAGTAGTTGACGCCGTAGAAGTCGAGCGGCTGGCGGATGGTGGCCAGGTCGCCGTCGCGCATCACGTCGTCGAACAGCGGCATCAGGTCGACCGGGTAGCGACCGAGCAGCATCGGCTCGAGGAACATGCCGTTCCACAGCGCGTCGAAGATCTTGGAGATGCCGACGTCGGCGTCGTCGTCGCTGGCCGGCCAGATCGGGGCGTGGTTGTTGGCACAGCCGACCGACTCCGCGCCCGCCCGGCGCAGCTCGATCGCCGCGCGGCCGTGGGCCATCAGCAGGTGGTGGGCCGAGGCCAGGCACTCGAAGAGCATCGCCTTGCCGGGGGCGTGACTGCCCATGCCGTAGCCGAGGATCGAGGCGACGTTGGGCTCGTTGACCGGGATCCAGTGCTCGACGCGGTCGGCGAACTTCTCGCCCACGAGGGCGGCGTACTCCGCGAACCGGTCGACGGTGCTGCGGTTGAGCCAGCCACCGTCGTCCTCGAGCGCCTGCGGCAGGTCCCAGTGGTAGAGCGTGACCATCGGCTGCTGGCCGTGGGCGAGCAGGGTGTCGATGAGCCGGTCGTAGAAGGCCAGGCCCCTCGCGTTGGCCGGCCCCCGCCCGTCGGGCTGGATCCGTGGCCACGCGATGGAGAAGCGGTAGCCCCCGGTCCCGAGCTCCTGCATGAGCGCGACGTCCTCGTCGACACGGTGGTAGTGGTCGCACGCGACCGCGCCGCTGCTGCCGTCGGCGATCCGGTCCGGCTCGGCGCAGAACGTGTCCCAGATGCTCGGGCCGCGCCCGTCCTCGGCCGCGGCGCCCTCGATCTGGTAGGCCGCGGTGCTGGTCCCGAACCGGAAGCCGGGCGGGAGCAGGGGGACGTCATGCGGGGAAGCCACATCGGCGAAGATATCGGCATGACCATGGCCCTGTACGCCGGTTCCGACAGGTCGTCGGAGACCGTCAAGGGGCGGTTGACCAGGCATTCCTTCTCGTTCGGGTCCCACTACGACCCCGCCAACCTCGGCTTCGGGCCCCTCGTCTGCCACAACGACGACCGGCTGGAGCCGGGCGGGGGCTACCCCGACCACCCGCACTCCGAGCTCGAGATCGTCACGTGGGTGCTCGAGGGCGCGCTCGTCCACACCGACTCCGCGCGTTCGGGCGAGCAGCACGTGGTCGGGGCCGGGCGCGCCCAGGTGCTCTCGGCGGGTTCCGGCGTCCGTCACAGCGAGGTCGCCGACCCCGCGTCCGGACGCTGCCGGTTCGTGCAGGCGTGGCTGGCGCCGAGCGAGCCGGGCACCGAGCCGGCGTACGTCCTCGGCGAGGCGCCGCTGCCCGGCTCCGGGCTGGTCGAGGTGGCGGGCGGGAGCGGCCTCCCGATCGGGACGACCGGTGCGCGGCTGCTGCTCGCCCGGCTCGCGGCCGGTCAGTCCGCGACCCTGCCCGAGGACCCGCGCCAGCACGTCTTCGCGGCCACCGGGGCCGTCTCGCTCGGACCCGAGTCGCTGCGGGCGGGCGACGCCGTACGCATCGAGGACGAGCCCGGGCACGCGGTCACCGCGAGCGAGGACACCGAGCTCCTCGTCTGGTCGTTCGCCTGAGGCCTATGCTCCCGAGATGAGATGGCCTCGGGCGATGGTGATGGGTGCGATCGTCCTGGTGGTGGCCCCGGCCACGGCCCTCCCCGCCTCCGCCGAGCAGGCGGGCGCCGTGCCCCCGCACCCGGCCTCGCCCCTGGCGGGCCTGCCGCGCGACGTCGCCCACGGGCAGGTCGTCCGGCTCGTCGACGGTGATCGCTACGAAGTCACCCGCTCCGCCGGCGGCAAGGAGATCCAGGGCCGCCGCCGGGACGCGGCGACGGGTGAGTGGAGCGGCTACACGACGGTCTTCCGGCAGTCGGGTCTGCGCTGCTGGAACGTGCAGGCCCGCGGCGCCGGGACCGGCGTCGCGGTGACCTTCGAGTGCGGGCTTGCCCTCGTCGAGCCCGACGAGGGCAAGCCCTACGCCGCGGCGAGCGCGGACACGACGCACTGGCAGTCACGCCGGCTCCCCGGCTACCTGTGGGGTGCGCCGGCGATCTCGCCCGCGGGCACCTGGGCGGCGTGGCTGCGGGGCCGCGACTACATGACCTGGAGCCTCGACAGCGGCTTCGCGCAGCACCGGACGACCCGGTCGACGGGCCGGTTCGAGGGTGCCCAGGCGCCCCTGGTCGCCGACGACGGCAGCGTCACGGTGGCATGGGCGAGCTCGGCGCGCTGCACCACCACATTCGACACCTACCTCGCCGCCGGCGAGCCCACGCGGGAGGTCGTCACCGACCCGCGGGCCTGCGACGACTTCGTGACGAGCCTCGACGCGCGCACCGTGCTGCTGGGCGACACCGGGGACCGGTGGGCCGTGACCCGGCTGACGCGTGCCGACGAGACGTCGCCGTGGGCCGTGACCGCCGTCGCCCCCCTTCTGGCGCCCGGCCTGGTGACCGACACCTTCGAGCCGGACTTCGCACCCCACCTCCTCGACGCCCCGGAGCTCCCGCTCGCCGTCGTGGCGAACTCCGGCGACGACCTCGGCGTGCAGCTCTACGACCCGGTGGCCCAGGCCTGGCAGGCCCCGCTCCCCCTCCTCTCCCGCCCGGGCGGGTCGCGGTGCTCCTTCGAGGACGACGCCACGAGCCGGATCGGCTTCTACGCGCTGACGCTCCGCTGCCGCGGCGGGGAGCGCCGGGTGGTCACCTCGACGGACGGTGCGACGTGGCAGGCGCTGGCGATGCGCTCCCGGATCGTCGGGCGCAACGACCGGGCGGGCCTCCTCGCCGTGCCCGTGCGCACGAGGACGGTCGTGCTCTCCCGCGGCGCCGACCCGCTCGACCTGCCGGTCACCGTCGACCGCAGGTGCGACGTCGTCCACCCGGTCGCGCGCGACCGCGTCCTTCGCGTCACGGCCACCGCGACCAGTGCGGGCTGGCCGGCCCTGCTCCAGCGCTCCACCGACCAGGGGTGGCGCACCGTGCGGCGGCTCGACCTCCCGCACGTCGGCACCTGCCGCCGGGTCTCACCGGGCGGCGTGGGCGGGGCGGACTTCCAGCTGGGCAGCCGGCGCGGGACGCTCGACCTCCGGTTCGTCCACCGCGGCGGGCGCTGGGACGTACGCCGGATGCGCTGAGCCTGGGTCTCGACACGCTCGCTGCTCAACCGCGGCGACTACGGGACCAGCACGCCCGGGTTGAGGATGCCGGCCGGGTCCAGCTCGGCCTTGACCGCGCGGAGCACGCGCACGCCGACCTCCCCGATCTCCCGTGCGAGCCATGGCCGGTGGTCGGTGCCGACAGCGTGGTGGTGGGTGATCGTCGCGCCGGCGGCGATCATCGCCTCGCTCGCCGCGGCCTTGGCGACGTGCCACTGCGCGAGCGGGTCGTCACCCTGCCGGGCGGCGACGGTGAAGTAGAGCGAGCAGCCGGTCTCGTAGACGTGCGACACGTGGCAGAGCACCAGCGAACCCTCGCCCAGCGACGCGGTCAGCGCGGCCTTCACCTCGGCGTACAACCGCTCGCGGTTCGACCAGAACGTCGCGGTCTCGAGCGTCTCGACGAGCACGCCGTGGTCGAGCAGCGCGTCGCGGAGGTAGGGCGCCTCGAACCGGCCGTGCACCCACTTCTCGCCCGGCCCGGTGCCGAGCGGCGTGCCTCCGAGGTCGGCCAGCACCTGTGTGACCGCGGCCTGCCGGTCCGCGACCTGCTCGGTGGTGCCCTCGTGGCCGGTGATCATCAGGCAGCCGGGGTCCTCGGTGCCGCCGATGGACCCGGGATCGGCGAGGTTGATCGCGGTCTCGGTCTCGTCGGAGAGCCGGATGACCGTCGGCAGCAGCCCGGCCTGGGCCAGGGTCCGCATCGCGTCGGAGCCGGCGTCGAAGGACGGCCACCGCCACCCCTCGTACGTCGTGACGGCGGGCGCCCGGCGGACGCGCAGGGTCACCGAGGTGATCACGCCGAAGGCACCCTCCGAGCCGAGCAGCAGCTGGCGCAGGTCGGGGCCGGCGGCGTTGGCGGGCGCGGACCCGAGGTCGAGCGAGCCGGTCGGGGTGGCGGCTGTCAGCCCGACGACCATCGCGTCGAAGCGGCCGTAGCCGGCGCTGGACTGACCGCTGGAGCGGGTGGCCGCGAAGCCGCCGATGGAGGCGTGCAGATACGACTGCGGGTAGTGCCCGAGCGTCAGCCCGTGCTCGGCCAGCAGCGCCTCGGCCTCGGGACCGCGCAGACCGGGCTCGAGGGTGGCGGTCATCGAGACCTCGTCGACGGCCAGCAGCCGCTTCATCCGCACCAGGTCGAGGCTGACGAGCCCGGTGAAGCCGTCGCGTCGCGCGGCCAGGCCGCCGCTCACACACGTCCCGCCGCCGAACGGCACGACGACGACCCGGTGCTCGCTCGCCCACGCCAGCACGGCCGTCACCGCTGCGTGACCGTCGGGACGGACCACCGCGTCGGGCGCGTCCGAGAGGTCGCCCGCGCGGGCGCGCAGCAGGTCGGGAGTCGACTTGCCGCGCGTGCGCAGCGCGCGCGTCTCGTCGTCGAGCAGCACGTGCTCCTCGCCCACGATCGCGCGCAGCCCGTCGAGCAGTGCGGCGTCGAGGGCGCTCGGTGGCGGCGTGGCTCCACTGACCGGCGGCCGGTCCTGGAGACCGAAGGCCAGCTCGACCAGCCCCAGCGCGGACTCCGGCAGCTCGGAACGAGCCGCGACGGCGGGGTCGCCCCAGCGCTGCGGGTGCATCTCGACGGCGGTTCGCGGGGTCATGCGTTACAGTGTGACACATGTCGTCACTTCGTCACACCGGTCGCGAGGTCGGAGACCCACGGCTCGACGGATACCTCGACGCTGCGCGCGCCTGCATCCTCGACGTCGGGTGGCGGCGCACGACACTGACGGAGGTCGCCCGACGGGCCGGGGTCTCGCGGATGACGATCTACCGCGCGTGGCCCGACATGGGCTCGCTGCTGGGCGACCTGATGACCCGCGAGTGGGTCGGGGTCGCCGCCGCGACCACGGAGGCCGCGGGCGACACCACGACGCCGAACGGCATCGCGGCGGCGGCGCTGAGCACCGTCCGCGCGCTGCGCGACAACGAGCTCTTCGTGCGCATCGTCGAGCTCGACCCCGACCTGCTGCTGCCCTACCTCCTCCACCGCCGCGGCCGCTCGCAGGAGGCGCTGCTCGAGATCCTCACCGCGGAGATCGCGAGCGGCCAGGAGTCGGGCGCGATCCGCGGGGGCGACGCGCGGCTGATGGCGCGCTCTCTCATGCTGTCGGGCCAGGGCTTCGTGTTCTCGGCACTGACCATGACGGACGCCGACCTGGGCCTGGAGGTGCTCGACGGTCAGCTCCTCCACCTCGTCTCCTCCTACCTGGCGCCGCGGTGAGCATCGGGCGCCGCATCGCCCCCGGCCTCGTCGGCATCCCCGACGAGGTCGACGTGGTCGTCGTCGGCCTCGGCATCACAGGTGCCGGCGTCGCGCTCGACGCGGTGACCCGCGGCCTCACCGTGCTGGCCGTCGACGCCCACGACCTGGCCTTCGGCACGTCGCGCTGGTCGTCCAAGCTCGTCCACGGCGGCCTGCGCTACCTCGCCCAGGGCCAGCTCGCGATCGCCCACGAGAGCGCCGTCGAGCGCGGGATCCTGATGGACGTCACCGCTCCGCACCTCGTCCACCCGCTCCCGATGCTGACACCCGTCGACGACGCGATGACCCGCGGCAAGGCGGCGCTGACGTGGGGCGGCCTCCACGCCGGCGACCTGCTGCGCCGCACCGCCCACACCACCTCCCGCACCCTCCCGCGACCGCGCCGGCTCAACGTCACCGAGACCCTCAACCTCGCCCCGTCGCTGCGCGCCGACACCCTGCGCGGGGGGCTGCTCGCCTGGGACGGGCAGCTCGAGGACGACGCCCGGCTCGTCACGACCGTGGCCCGCACCGCGGCGTCGTACGGCGCCGAGGTGCGCACGCGCGCCCGCGTCACCTCGGCCACCGGCACCCGCGTCGAGGTGCGCGACGAGCTCACCGGCACGACGTACGCCGTCCGCGCACGGGCCGTGGTCAACGCGACCGGCGTCTGGGCCGGCGACCTCGACGAGCAGGTCCGGCTCCGCCCGAGCCGGGGCACCCACCTGGTCCTGCGCGGCTCCTCGCTGCCCCAGACCCGGGTCGCGGTGATGGTGCCGATCCCCGGCACGAGCGCCCGCTTCGCGATGGTCCTCCCGCAGCCCGACGGCACGATCTACGTCGGGCTCACCGACGTGCCCGCCGACGGCCCGCTCCCCGACGTGCCGGTGCCGAGCGAGGACGAGGTCGACCTCCTGCTCGAGGTCGTCGCCTCCACCTTCACCACCCCGCCGACGCGCGCCGACGTCGTCGGCGCCTTCGCCGGGCTGCGGCCGCTGCTCGAGGTGGCCGGGACCGACGAGACCGCCGACCTCTCGCGACGCCACGCGATCCTCACGTCCGCCACCGGCGTCACCACGATCGTCGGCGGCAAGCTCACGACCTACCGCCGGATGGCCCAGGACGCCCTCGACGCACTGGTCGGGTCCGGTCGTCTCGCAGCCGGTCCGTGCCGGACCGCCGGCCTCCCGCTGCTCGGCGCCGGGTCTCCTGCGCAGCTGCGAGGCCTCGACGCGCCCACCCGGCTCGTACGCCGCTTCGGCACCGACGCCCCACTGGTCCTCGACGCCGCCCGCGCGGTCACCGGACTGACGGACGACGAGCTGCTCGCGCCGCTGTCCGACACGGTGCCGGTGACCCTCGCCGAGCTCGTCTTCGGCGTCACCCACGAGGGCGCGCACGACGTCGACGACCTGCTCGACCGGCGTACACGCGTCGGCCTGGTCGAGGCGGACCGCCGTGCCACAGGACCCCACGCCGAGCGCGCGTTGGCACTCGTCAGGGCCTCACGACGTACTCCGGCGAGGGCGCTGCCTCACCTGTGATCCAGCGGACGCCCAAAAACAGGCGGGACTTGCGGAGAAGCTCGGACAGGACCACGGACCAGGTGGGATCGTTCTCCACGGTGCGCCCCTTGCTGACCCCATGCAGCAAGGGGCGCCCAGTCCGTCTCGGGACCCCTCCGACCTACTCGACCGTGACCGACTTGGCCAGGTTGCGCGGCTTGTCGATGTCGAGGCCCAGGTGCTGCGCCGCGTGGTAGGCCAGCAGCTGCAGCGGGATGGTCAGCAGGATGGGGTCGAGCTCCGGCTCGTTGCGGGGCACGACGACCCGGCGGGCGTCGATCCCACCGAGGTCCACGTCGGCGTGGGTGACCACGACCAGGGGGCCGCTGCGCGCGGCGATCTCGTGCAGCGCCCCGAGGTTGCGCTCGGTCAGCTCGTCGCTCGGCACCAGGGCGACCGTCGGCACGTCGGGGTCGATCAGCGCGAGCGGGCCGTGCTTGAGCTCGGAGGTCTGGTAGGCCTCGGCGTGGCGATAGCTGATCTCCTTGAACTTCTGCGCACCCTCGCGCGCCACCGGGAAGCCGCGCACCCGACCGATGAAGAACAGGCTCTGCGCCTCGGCCAGCACGTGGGCCACCTCGACGAGCTCGCTCTCGGTCGCCAGCACCTCCTCGATCTGCGCGGGCAGCCGCTCGAGCCCGGCGACCAGCCGCTTGCCGTCGGCGATCGACAGGTCACGCACCCGACCGAGCTGGAGCGCCAGGAGCGCGAAGCCGAGGAACATGTTGGTCAGCGCCTTCGTGCTGGCCACCGCGACCTCGGGACCGGCGTGGAGGTAGATGCCGCCGTCGCACTCGCGCGCGATGGCCGAGCCGACGACGTTGACCAGGCCGACGCAGCGCCCGCCCTTGCGGCGTACCTCCTGCACGGCGAGCAGCGTGTCGATGGTCTCGCCGGACTGGCTGACCGCGACGTAGAGGGTGTCGGGCTCGATGACCGGGTCGCGGTAGCGGAACTCGCTCGCCGCCTCGGCGTCGGCGGGGATCCGGGCCAGCTCCTCGATGAGCCCCGCGCCCATCTGGCCGACGTAGTAGGCCGAGCCGCAGCCGAGGATCTTGACCCGTCGGACCGCGCGCAGGTCGCGGGCGTCCATGTCGAGGCCGCCGAGGTGCGCCGTGCCGAACCGGTCGTCCAGGCGACCCCGCAGGACCGCCTGGGCGGTCGTCGGCTGCTCGAGGATCTCCTTGCGCATGTAGGACTCGTGCTCACCGGCGTCGTACGCCGAGGCGTCGACGTCGACCTGCGTCGCGGTCTTGCCGGTCGAGGCGAGGTCGCTGTGCCGCACGGTGGTGAACCCGGCCGACGTCACCGTGGCCATCTCCCCGTCGTCGAGCATCGCGACCGTCGTGGTGTGGCGCACGATCGCAGCGAGGTCGGAGGCGACGTACATCTCCTTGTCCCCCACCCCGACCACGAGCGGGCTGCCGTTGCGGGCGGCGACGATGCGGTCGGGGAAGTCGGCGTGCAGCACCGCGAGGCCGTAGGTCCCGACGACGACGGCGAGCGCGTCGCGGACCTTGCCCTCGAGGGTGTCGGCGTCGCTGCGCGCGACCAGGTGGGCGAGCACCTCGGTGTCGGTGTCGCTGACGAGCGTGACGCCGGCGTCACCGAGCTCGGCACGCAGGGCGGCGGCGTTGTCGATGATCCCGTTGTGCACGACCGCGACCCGTCCCGACTCGTCGGTGTGCGGGTGGGCGTTGACGTCGTTGGCCGGGCCGTGCGTCGCCCACCGGGTGTGGCCGATCCCGGTCGTGCCGGCGAACCGCTTCGGCAGCACCTCGGTGAGCTCACGGACGCGCCCGGCCTGCTTGGCCACGCGGATGCCGCGGGTGCCGAGCACGGCGACCCCGGCCGAGTCGTAGCCGCGGTGCTCGAGGCGGGTGAGTCCTTCGAGGACGACCGGAGCGGCGTCCTGGCGGCCGATGTAGCCGACGATTCCACACATGCTGTCTGTTCCTTCGTGTCGGTGGTCGAGGTGCGGGCGCAGCGAGCCTCGAGACCACGTGGTCAGCCGTAGATGATCCGACGCAGCTGTCGCTCCGAGAGCTGCGGCGCGGCGACGACGCGCTCGGCCAGCTCCTCGGCGATGCGCGCGAAGATCTCGGGATTCTTCGCGCCGTACGTCTTGAGGTGGGCGTGCCGGGTGCGGACGTAGTCCTCCACCGTCTGGGCGTGGAACGCGACCACGTCCTCGATCACGCGGGCCGCCTCACCGGGCGTCAGCGACGTGGTCGCGACGACGTGGGAGACGAGAGCGGGGTCGGGCACCCGGAGATGGTGCGCCCCGCGCCGACCGAACGGCAACTTCCTGCCCGAATTCGGGCAGATCGGGTCCGACAACGGGCGCAGAGGCCCGCGTGCGTCGGTCATGTCCGTCGCAAGTGGAGCAGAAGGCGGCTTCTCGGCTGCTCACACCCCCTCAGGTGGAGCAGATCGGCCTTCTTCGAGCGAAAGGTGTGTGCGCAGGTGGGGACGTGCTACCTTGGGTGAACAGAAAGTGAACGGGAGGTGTCACATGAGCAAGCAGACGATGACCGAAGCGCCGGTCTGCACGTGGATTGCCGTCACGGATGCGTCGGGTCGCACCCACATGGAGGCACGCTGGTCCACCGCCGCCGCGGCCCACAGCAAGGCCGCCTGAGCGCGAGAACCCACGACCACGACGCACCACGCCGAGCCACGCCCCCACCGGGGCGTGGCTCGCGGCACGTGCGGGGTGCGGCAACTTCCTCGCGACCGCGGGAATGAAGAGCGGCACTCGTCCGTTATCGTGGTTGAACTTTCTACCAACCCGTTCGCCCACCTCACAGGAGCAGCTCCCATGTCAGAGTTCGACGCACCCACCACCGCCATCGACGACATCACCGGCGACTACGCCCTCGACGTCACGCACAGCCGCCTCGGCTTCGTGGCCCGCCACGCCATGGTGACCAAGGTGCGCGGTCAGTTCGGCGCCTTCAGCGGCACCGCGAAGATCGACGAGGCCACCCCGTCGAGCTCGAAGGTCGACCTGTCCATCGAGGTCGCCTCCGTCGAGACCGGCACCGCGGACCGCGACGGCCACCTCAAGTCCGGCGACTTCTTCGACGCCGAGACCTACCCGAACATCACCTTCTCCTCGACCGAGGTCTCCCGGTCGGGCAGCGACTGGACGATCACCGGCGACCTGACCATCAAGGACGTCACCAAGCCGGTCACGATCGAGTTCGAGCAGACCGGCTCGGCCGTCGACCCGTTCGGCAACACCCGCGTCGGCTTCGAGGGCGAGACCACCATCAACCGCAAGGACTGGGGCCTCACCTGGAACGCCGCGCTCGAGACCGGCGGCGTGCTCGTCTCGGACAAGATCAAGCTCGAGTTCGACGTCTCGGCCGTCAAGAACGCCTGACCCCTCGCCGACCTCCCCCTTCCTCCCCTGCACCGGGGGGAAGGGGGAGGTCGTCGCACGTGACGGGTGACGCACTCCGTGGCTCACAGGTTCCTCACATCTTCGGCCCCTAGGGTCGATGGTTCAACCGTCAACCATCTCGGAGGAACCCGTGAAGATCCCGACGATCCATCCCCGCACCACTCCCGTGGCCGACATCGCCCTGCTGGTGGGCCGCCTGGCCCTCGGCGCGACGATGATCGCCCACGGTCTCCAGAAGCTCGACCAGGGCGGCCTCGGCGGCACCGCGGAGGGCTTCGAGGCGATGGGGATCCCCGCCGCCGGCGCGGCCGCACTCTTCGCCATCGCGATCGAGGTCGGCGGCGGCGTGCTCGTCCTGCTCGGCGCCCTCACCCCGCTCATCGGCGTCCTGTGGGCAGCCCACATGGCCGGCGCCTGGTGGTTCGTGCACCGTGACGCCTTCTTCGCCGGCGAGGGCGGCTACGAGCTGGTCATGGTGCTTGGCGCCCTCGGCCTGGTGCTCGCCGGCACCGGACCCGGCCGACTCTCGGTCGACGCGCTGCTGACGCGTCGTCGTACGCCTGCACGCGAGCGCGAGCTCGTCGACGCCTGACACCCTTTGCACCCGAGTCTCCCGGTTTGCATCCGGGATCTCGGGTGCAAACCGGGGCGGTCACCGGATATCCGGTGACTCCAGCCGACGGTGGCCCCGAGGTCAGTCGCGGGGGTGCTTGCCCTTGTAGCCGCCGGAGCCGCCCTTGCGGTGGCCGGAGGGACGGTGGCGCGGCGGGCCGTTGTCGGGCTTGATCTCGATGAGCTTGCCCGAGATGCGGGTGGCCGCGAGCCGGTCGAGGGTGCCCGGCGGCAGGTCGGCCGGGAGCTCGACGACGGAGAAGTCCGGCTTGATCGCGATGTAGCCGAAGTCGCCGCGCGACAGCCCGCCCTCGTTGGCGAGCGCGCCGACGATCTGGCGGGGCTCCACCTTGTGCCGCTTGCCGACCTCGATGCGGTACGCCGCCATCGGCGCACCGCTGCGGGACTCGCGTGGCGCGCGGTCGGCCTTGCCGCCGTGGCTCGAGCGCTCCTCGAAGGAGCGGTTGCGCGGCTCGGGCTCCGGCTCGAGCAGCAGTGGCTGCTCACCGTGCATGACCGCAGCCAGGGCGGCGGCCACGTCGACCTCGGCCACGTCGTGCTCGCTGATGTAGTGGGCGACCACGTCGCGGAAGAAGTCGATGCGCTCGGGCTGCGTCAGCGCCTGGGTGATCTGGTCGTCGAAGCGCGAGAGCCGGGTGGCGTTGACGTCGTCGACGGTCGGCAGCTGCATCTGGGTGAGCGGCTGACGGGTGGCCTTCTCGATCGCGCGCAGCAGGTGTCGCTCGCGCGGGGTGACGAAGGCGATCGAGTCGCCCGTGCGGCCGGCTCGACCCGTGCGGCCGATGCGGTGCACGTAGGACTCGGTGTCGGTGGGGATGTCGTAGTTGACGACGTGGCTGATCCGCTCGACGTCGAGCCCGCGCGCCGCGACGTCGGTGGCGACGAGGATGTCGAGCTTGCCCGCCTTGAGCTGGTTGATCGTGCGCTCGCGCTGCACCTGGGCGACGTCGCCGTTGATGGCCATCGCGGAGTAGCCGCGGGCGCGCAGCTTCTCGGCCAGCGTCTCGGTCTCGTTCTTCGTGCGGACGAAGACGATCATCCCCTCGAAGTTCTCGACCTCGAGGATGCGCGTGAGGGCGTCGACCTTCTGCGGGTAGGACACGATCATGTAGCGCTGGGTGATCGAGGAGACCGTCGAGGTCTTGTTCTTGACGGTGATCTCGACCGGGTCCTCGAGGTACTTCTTGGAGATCCGCCGGATCTGGGCGGGCATGGTCGCTGAGAAGAGCGCGACGTGCTTGCTGTCAGGCGTGTCGGCGAGGATCGTCTCGACGTCCTCGGCGAACCCCATCTTCAGCATCTCGTCGGCCTCGTCGAGGACGAGGAAGCGCAGCTCGGAGAGGTCGAGCGTGCCCTTCTCGAGGTGGTCCATGATGCGACCGGGGGTGCCGACGACCACGTGCACGCCGCGACGCAGCGCGGAGAGCTGGACGCCGTAGCCCTGGCCGCCGTAGATCGGCAGGACGCGCACGCCCTTCATGTGCGCGGCGTACTTCTCGAAGGCCTCCGAGACCTGGAGCGCGAGCTCACGGGTCGGGGCGAGCACCAGCGCCTGGGGCGTCTTCTGGGAGAGGTCGAGCTGGGAGAGGATCGGCAGCGCGAACGCGGCCGTCTTGCCGGTGCCGGTCTGGGCCAGGCCGACCACGTGGCGACCCTCGAGCAGCGGCGGGATGGTCAGCGCCTGGATCTGCGACGGGGTCTCGTAGCCGACGTCGGTCAGCGCCTTGAGGACCTCCGGCGCGAGGCCGAGGTCGGTGAAGGTCTGCTGGGGTGCCACGGGCTGGTCGTCACTCACCCGACAACGGTAGGGCTTCAGGCGTGAAACGGGGATTCCGCGCGGGGTGGAAATGCCCGCGACACCGGCATACGTGAGGCAGCACACTCTCCCCATGCCTGCCCCTGATCCGGCACAGCTCCCCGACGGTCTCAGCACCCGACCGCTCCGGACGTCCGATGCGCACGCCGTCTTCGTCCTCATGGCCGCGCAGGAGCAGGAGGACGTCGGCGAGGTCGCGATCGAGGAGTCCGACATCGTCAGCGACTGGGCGCGTCCCAGCCACGACCTCGGCTCCCGCTCGATCGGCGTGTGGGACGGCGAGACCCTGGTGGCGTACGCCGAGCTGATGGGCGCCGACCGTGCGGACACCTCCGTGCTCCCCTCCCACCGCGGTCGGGGCATCGGGACCTGGCTGGCGCACTGGCTGCAGGACCTCGGCCGCAGCCTCGGCTCCACGGTCGTCGGGATGCCGGTGCCCCAGGGATCCCCCGGCGACCGGCTGCTCGAGACGCTCGGCTTCCGGGTGCGCTGGACCAGCTGGGTGCTCCGCCTGCCGGAGGGCACAGCGATCCCCGAGCGCGCGCTGCCCGACGGGTACGCCGTCCGCGCCGCCGAGCCGGACGAGGTCCGCGCTGCCCACGACGTGCTGGAGGACGCGTTCCTCGAGTGGTCCGAGCGTGACCGCGAGCCCTACGAGGACTTCGAGGCCGCGACCACCGGCCGGCCCGGCTTCGAGCCCTGGAACCTCCGGGTCGCCCTCGATCCCTCCGGCACCGTCGTCGGCGTCTCGCTCGTGCTGGTCTCCGACGACGGTCGCACCGGCTACGTCGACCGCCTCGCGGTGCGCCGCGACCAGCGCGGCCGCGGGCTGGCCCAGGCGCTCCTCGTGGACTCCTTCGCCCAGGCCCGGGCCCGCGGCACGACCACCTCCGAGCTGAGCACCGACTCACGGACCGGCGCGCGCGGACTCTACGAACGGGTGGGGATGAGCACCAACAGCGTCTGGGTCAACCGTGCCATCGACCTGGGAGCCCCAGCTCGACCGTGACGCACCACCCAGGGATCCCCGGGAACGCCCGGTCTAGACCGGGGTCACCCTGGGGGGTAGCACGACTGTATTTGAGGCAAACCTGCCACTAACATCGACCGACGCCCGCTCGGGCGGCGCCACGGCGGGGACGTGGGGTCCCTGCTTCAGCATTCAGTGGGGGTATCACGTGCAAGAACTTCATGCTCTGGTCGTCGAGGACGATCCGGACATCTCGTCGGCGCTGGTGGAGACACTCGAGGGCGCGGGCTTCCGCGTCACCTCGGCGCCCGACGGAAGGGCCGCGGTGGGGATCGCGGCCTCCGACCCGCCCGACCTCGTCACGCTCGACCTGACCCTGCCGCACATGGACGGCATCGAGGTCTGCCGCCGCATCCGCGAGACCAGCGACTGCTACATCGTCATCGTCTCCGCACGCTCCGACGAGGTCGACAAGCTCATCGGCCTGGAGGTCGGAGCCGACGACTTCGTGCTCAAGCCGTTCTCGCCGCGCGAGCTGCGGGCCCGGGTGGCGGCGCTGTTCCGCCGACCCCGCTCGGGCGGCGGGACCGAGGACGCTGCGGCCCACACGCCGCACGTACCGAGCCCGGCCAGGCCCGCCGACGAGCCGAGCACGATCAACTGCGGTGCCGGTCTGGTCATCAACTCCGCCCGGCGCGAGGTCCAGGTCCAAGGCGACATCGTCGACCTGACCCGGATCGAGTACGACGTGCTCGAGTACCTCGCCACCCACCTGTCCCGCGTCTGCACGCGCGAGGAGATGGTGCTGGCGATCTGGAGCAGCGCGCTCACCCACGACCACCACCTCGTGGACGTGCACGTCGCCAACCTCCGCGGGAAGCTGCGCCGGCACTCCGACGCGACCTGGATCCACACCATTCGCGGCATCGGCTACCGGATGGACCGCGAGGGGGGCCGGCCGGACCGACGCGCCGGCGGCGGGCCCTACCTGGTGGCCCGCATCGACTCCGAGGACTGGGCCAAGGGCCTCGACTTCTGATCCGCCGCGGCCACGCGCCGGTGGATTCGGCCACGCGCCGAGCCCTCACCACATAACATCGGTGAGGGCTCGGCGTTGTACGCAGTGGGGACCCGGGTGGCCGGGTGCGACGACGAGCCGTGGGGATCGATGTCGCAGCAGCAGCCTCGTCATGAGGTTTGCCGTCATCATGCCCCGGGTAGTTTGATCGTCAACGGGAGCTTGACTGATGATGAATGAGCGCACAGCAGTGGTCGTCGAGGACGACCACGATGTCGCCGACGCCATCTCCGGCCTCCTCGACCAGGCCGGCTTCGACGTCGTCGTCGCGACCACCGGCACCGACGCCCTCTCCGCCATCCGCGACCACCGGCCCGACCTGGTCACGCTCGACCTCTCGCTGCCCGACATCGACGGCGTGGAGGTGTGCCGCCAGATCCGGCTCGTCAGCGACTGCTACGTCATCGTGGTCAGCGCCCGCACCGCCGAGGTCGACCGGCTGATCGGGCTCGAGGTCGGGGCCGACGACTACCTGGTCAAGCCGTTCTCCATGCGTGAGCTCCAGGCCCGGGTCGCCGCCCTCTTCCGTCGCCCGCGCAGCTCGGACGCCTTCGCCAGCGAGTCGGCGACGACGACCGCGGCCGCGGCCCTGCGCACCCACGCCCCGGCCTCGTCGGCGGTGGCGGTGGCCGTGGCGCCGTCGCTCACCATCGGCTGCGACCATCTCACCCTCAACCGGGGTGCCCGCGAGGTGCTGGTCGCCGGTCAGGAGGTCGACCTGACCCGCACCGAGTTCGACCTGCTCGCCCACCTCGTCGTCAACGCCGGTGTCGTCGTGCCGCGCGAGGAGCTGCTGCGGGCGGTCTGGGCGACCGAGTTCGTGCCCGACAGCACCCACGTCGTCGACGTGCACCTGGCCAACCTGCGCCGCAAGCTGCGCAGCGCGGCTCCCGACAACGAGTGGATCCGCACGATCCGCGGCGTCGGCTTCCGGTTCGATCCCTGCTGCCCCTGATCGCCTCGAGTCAGCGCGCCGACTCACGCAGCGTCGAGCCGCGCGCCCCGCGCACGGTCATCGTCGCGCTGGCCAGCGCGACGGCGCCGAGCACGGCCGCGGCGAGCAGCGCCAGCACCACCAGCCGCAGGGGCGAGATGGTCGCGACGAGCGCCGGGGTCGCCAGCCCCTCCGCGAAGCCGAGCGTGATGGAGCGGAGCACGACGTACTGCGCCAGCGACCCGGCCAGGATGCCGGCCACCGCGGCGCTGCCCAGCACGACGGCGAGCTCGCGCACCACGGCGACCATCACCGAGCGGCGGGGCACCCCGACCACGCGCAGGGCGGCGGCGTCGCGACGGCGGGCCGGCAGCTGCACGGCCGCGCTGACGAACAGCCCGGCCAGCGCCATCACCAGCACCAGTGCGGCGACCACGGCGTAGAGCCGGAGCGCCAGTGCGTACGCGGTCTGGCTGAGGACCTGCTGCTCGGCAGCGAGCGTCGTCTCGACGCTGAAGCCCGCGGCCGAGAGCGCCTCGGTGACCTCGGCGGGTGCCCCGGCGCGCTGCAGCACCCGCGTGTCGAGGTTGCTGTTGTAGACCGGTCGGTCGGTGATGAACGAGGAATAGTCGACCAGCAGCCCGGCCGGACCGACGAAGGGCATGCCCTCGATCTGGCCGACCGGGTCGACGCGGATCAGGCCGTAGCCCTCGTCGAGCTTGGCGATCGCGGTCTGCCGCACCTTCGGCCCGGCCAGTGCGGGCCGGTTCTCGACGATCCCACCCGCGGTGAGCCGGGCCATGCCGACCGAGTCGCCGGTGTCGAGATCGAGGTCGATGCCGTCGGCGGAGTCCTCGAGGCGCGTGATCGCCGACCGCACGGCCGGGTCGGGGGTGGCCACCCAGTCGGCACCGTCGAGCGCCCCCGGCACGGGCTCGCCGTCGGCCTCGATCGCGATGATGGAGGCCGTCCCCGACATCGCCGTGTTGGTGCCGGCGCCGCCACCGAGGGTCAGGCCCTCGAGCGGGCACGGCAGGTCCGAGCACCACGGGACCCGGGCCGACGCCGTGGACTCGCCGCGGCCGAAGGGACCGAGGTAGACCTTGAGCGGGATGCCGTCACGACTGCCGAACCGCACCTCGAGCGAGAGCGGACGCTCCGACTCGACCTCGCTGTCCACGGTGACGGAGATCCGCCTCCCGGCGAACGTCGGGACGGTGCCGGGCGGCTTGATGGCGTCCACCACCTCCTCGACGCTCATCCCCGGGCTCCAGGTCGGCGGCCAGGTGGCGACCCGCGCCAGCCGGCTGCTGTCGACGACGGAGAAGGCCGCCCCCGGGTTGAGCACCGACCCCGCGGCCATCACCCACTCGCCCTCGGGGTCGATGCGCCGGGTCAGCTCGAGGGTCTCGGCGAAGGTGACCGGCGAGTGCCAGGTGGTGCTCGCCGGCGAGACGGTCGCCGCCACGCTGGTGCGCCAGTCGGCGGCCGAGGAGTAGACCCCGGCGCCGAAGACGGCCACGGCGATGGCCGCGGTGATCGGCAAGATGACCAGCGTGCCCTCCTGCCGGCGCGAGATCGCACGCGAGGACACGAAGCCGCTCAACGAGCGCCCACGGGAACGGCGCGTCCACCAGGTGGCCAGCT
Organism: Nocardioides hwasunensis; assembly: GCF_014779665.1. Lineage (GTDB taxonomy): Bacteria > Actinomycetota > Actinomycetes > Propionibacteriales > Nocardioidaceae > Nocardioides > Nocardioides hwasunensis. Next base: position 267,084 of record NZ_JACXYY010000008.1, read on the forward strand.
GGGACGTCAGGCGGGTGGCGGCGAGACCGGCGACGACCGCCAGCAGCACCGGCAGCAGGAGGTCGGTCACGTCGGGCTGGCCCTGTCCCGCGTCGGACAGCTTGCTGACGAGGATCGACCCGGCCAGCGCCACCAGCGTGAGCTGCGCGACCACCGACCAGCGCCGCGCCGCCACCGGACGGCGTACGCCCGCCAGCTGGGACGCGAGCGACTCGCGCACCACCAGGCCGACCGCGACGCATGCGACGGCGAAGGCCGCGACCAGCACCAGCACGGCTGCGACCCAGCTGGTGGTGACGACCGGTAGCGGCAGGCCGGGGACGAGCCACTGGCGGACCAGGAGCAGGGCCGTCCCCACGCCCAGACCGACGCCGATCGGTGCGGCCAGGACGAGCAGTGCCACGGGCTCGGCCAGCCCGAGACCCCAGAGGCGACGGGCGGACAGCCCACGCAGGGAGGCGAGTGCCAGCTCGGGGACGCGCAGCTCGCTGGCGGCGTTGAGCAGGCGCATCAGCAGCGCCAGCGCGACCAGGACGAGCGACAGGACGGCCGGGGCGATGGAGCTGCGGGCCGTGCCCTGCTGCGACTCGACCTCCCGCACGACCGAGGCGAGGTCGTTGGTGTCGTCGTCGGTGAGCGTCCCTCCCGCGACCTTGATCGGGGCGTCGTCCGGGATGGCGGCGGCGGACCGGGCCGCCACCTCGAGCTCGGCCGGGGTGATGTCGGCCGGCACGTCGAGGAAGGTGTCCACCCGCACGGTCCAGTCACCGAGCTGCTCGATCGTCTCGGGCGTGGTGATGAGCGGGCCGGGGGAGAAGGGCGTGTAGCCGGTGCGGCTGGAGGCCTCGTTGGTCAGCGTGAGGCGGCGCGGCTCCAACCAGTCCGCGGCGTCGGCGGGGGTGGTGTAGGTGCCGACGACGGTCATCGAACGCAGGGGCGGTCGCGGCACCGCGAGCGCCTCGAGCTCGGGCGGCTCGAAGCCGACGAGGTCGATCGGGTCGCCGATCGTCGCGCCGGTCCTCTCGGCGGCCTTGGCCAGCATCAGCACCTCACCGGGACGTTCGGGGCACCGACCCGTGACCACGAGGACGTCGCACGCCCCGTCGCGCGACCAGAACTGCACCACGCCACGGAGTGCCTTGAACTTCGCGGACTCCGCGATCGCGACGGTGTCGCCCCACGGGCCGTCGTCGAGCGACTCCGACCCGGCCACGGCGTCCCGGGACGCGTCGGCGACGGTCGTCGGGCTCCTCGGGGTGAAGACCCGGCTGATGCCGGTGAGTGACGGCGGTGCCTCACGCAGCCGGGAGACGACGTAGGAGTTGGTGACCGCGGTGGCGAAGATCGGGCCGAGGACCGCCGACCCGATGGCCAGCGCGGTGAGCAGCACCGAGCCGGCGGACAGCAGGGCGCGCGCGCGGAGGCCGCGGACGATGGCCCCGAACAGCTGGGTCATCAGCGCTCCTCCTCGCGGAGCTGGCTCGGCCGGGTGCTCGTCGCACGGACGGCGCGGGCGCGACCACCGACCAGCACCACGGCCGCGGCCGACACGACCGCCGGGATCGCCAGCGGCCACGCGTGCGGCGCGGTGTCGAGCGGCAGCCCGGCGACCGGGACGGTGAGCAGCGGGAGGCCGCCGAGGAGCAGGCGGACGGCGAGCCAGCCGCCCGCCGTGACGGCCACCAGCACCAGACCGGTCAGGCTGACCAGCTCGGCACGCCCCGCCTGGCGGGCGGTGCCCATCGAGATGCCGAGCAGGCGCAGGGAGGCGACGTCGCGGCGGTAGTCACGCAGGTGCCGGGCGACCCCCGCGCCGAGTGCGAGCAGCGCCACGAGTGCGCAGGCGAGGGCGGTGAGGGCGTACGCCACGGACTGGGCGCCGCCGTACCGCTCCCCCAGCGAGCTGCGGACGGTGCCGAACGTGCGCCACGAGGTGTCGGTGGCCGCGCCCACCTCGTCGAGCATCGCCTGCGGGGTCCCGTCGGCCGCGATGACCTGCACCTCTGCGGAGGGGACGGTGCGGCCCGCACCGGCGGCGGAGGTGCGGAGGTCGCTGACCACGCCGACCGTGCCGACGAGGGGCAGGACGTCGTCGACGCCGATGACGTCGGCCGGCCGGTCGTCGCCGCCGAGGTCGAGCACGGTCGGGCCTCCGTCGTCCGCGTCGCCGGCGGCGTCCAGCTCCTGCGAGGCCCGGGTGGTGAGGGCGGGCACGTCGTCCTCGAGCGACTGGTCGAGCAGCCGCAGGCTGCTGGCGGGAAGCAACGACAGCTGGAGTCCGTCGGGACGGTTGACCAGGACGTTGCGGTCGATCTGGTCCGGGTCGAGGTAGCGGTCACCCAGCGCCGCGTCCACCGACAGCGGGTCGGGCACCCAGACGTCCTGGGCGAGGTCGTGGTCGCCGAACCGGATCGACGACGCGAGCACCCGGAACCGGTCGATGCCGTAGATCCCACTGAGGTCGCGCGAGACCTCGAAGCCGTTGACGAAGCACCCGTCGACGCAGTCGCGGACCCGTGTGGTCGCCCGCGCGGGCCTGCCCACCCGGTCCATCCGGACCGTCACGGTGGCCGTGCCCGAGACGTTGCCCACGCTCACGTAGGAGACGGCCACGACGAAGCCGTTGACCGGCGGCGGCGCCGAGCCGCCGACGACCGGCCGTTGGGCGGGCGGGACCGGGAGCTGGAGCGCGGTGGCGTCGACCGTGAGCCGGTCACCGACGACCAGCAGGGGACGGGTGTCGGTGCGCAGTCGCTCCACCTCGGAGGACGCGGCGCCGGCGGGAGTGCCGTCGTAGAAGTCGCCGACCACGGCGCCCCACCTGTCGGCATCGACGTAGGCACGACGCTCGGCGAGGCGACCCTCGTTGGGAACGATCGCCGTGGCGAGGAGGTGCTCCCCCTCCGGGTCCACCCGGTCGGTGAGCTCGACGGCGCCGAGCGCCCCGAGCGCAGTGGCGTCGATCGTGCGCGCGCCGGGGACGTCGATCGCGGTCTGCTCACGGGTCCAGCCGTCGACGGCCACCGAGCCGCTCAGTGCGAGGGCGCCGACCACGGCCGCCGCGACGACGAGCCGGACGGGCGTGACGAGGTCGTCGGCACGCGCCAGCCGGCGGGCGGCGAGGAACGCCCCGACACCGCGCGCCTGTGTCGTCGGGGTCAGACCGCGCGCGGCGAGGCGGACCGCCCAGATGGCCGCCTGGCCGAGCGCCAGCCCGACCAGCGCCGGGCCGAGCAGCACGACCAGGTCGGGGTCACCGGCGGCATCGCGGCTGCGGTACGCCGCGACCACGGTGCCGACCAGGACCAGGACGCTCAGGAAGACGGTCAGCGTGGTCGCGCGGCGGGGGCGTCGGCGTGCCGCGACCTGGACGGCCAGCGGCTCGCGGAGGGCGGCCGCAGCCGACAGCCCGACGATGAGGAGCCCCGCGCCGGCGATGGCGAGGGCGACGAGCACGGCGCGCTGCTCCAGGGCGGGCGCTGTCGCGGCGAGCCAGGTGCGGGTCGCGACGACCGTGCCGAAGGAGCCGACGGCCAGGCCCAGTGCCGTGCCGACGAGGATCGCGAGCAGGGGTTCGACGAGCAGGAACCGCCACAGGCGCAGCCCGTGGATGCCGCGCAGGCGGGCCAGGCCGATCTCCTCGCGGCGGGCGACCGCCAGCTCGGCCCCGATGCTGGGCACGGCGACGGCGCCGATCAGGAGCAGGGGCGCCGCCAGCCACCGCGACGTGTGCGCCGCCTCGGCGAACTGCAGGACCAGGACGGTGCCGCCCACGACGACCAGGGCCATCAGCACCAGCGTCGTCAGGGCGCCGCGACGGCTCCACGCCCCGCGCAGGACACGGCTCAACTACCCGACCTCGTCCGGTCGCGGTCGGTGCTCACCGGACGACCCGGCCCTCGTCGAGGGCGATGTGGAGGTCGCACGCGTCGACGACCGCGGGGTCGTGGGTCGCGACGACGACCACGGCACCGCGCGCCGCCTCCTCGCGGAGCTCGGCGAGCACGACGGCCCGGTTGCCCTCGTCGAGCTCGGAGGTCGGCTCGTCCGCCAGGAGCACACCGGCGCCGACGACGAAGCCGCGGGCGCAGGCCACGCGCTGCATCTGCCCGCCCGAGAGCTCCTCGACCTGCCGCTCGCCCAGGTCGGCGATGCCGAAGCGGGCGAGCGCGGCCTCGGCGGACTCGTCGGCGTCGGCAGGCGCCACGCCGCGGGCTCGCAGGGCGATGGAGACGTTCTCACGGGCCGACAGGATCGGCACGAGGCCGTAGACCTGCAGCACGAACGCGACCTCCGGTCGGGGGTCGCCGCTGCCGGTCCACATGTCCTGGCCGTCGAGCTCGGCGGTGCCCGAGGTGGCCTGCAGGAGACCGCCCGCGATCGACATCAGGGTCGTCTTGCCCGACCCGCTGGGCCCGGAGAGCGCGGTCAGCCGGCCCGCCGGGAAGGTCACGCTCACGTCGTCGAGCAGCGTGCGCCCGGCGACGTAGGTGATCGCCTCGAGGCGGAGTGCTGCCCTCCCCGCGGCAGGCTCCGGTCCGGTGTCGGCGCGGTGGCTCACGGAGCGCTTCCCTCGCTGCTCGCGCGGGTGACGATGATCCGACCCTGCTCGTCGTCCTCGAACCGCACGAGCGTGCCGGGGGGCCACTCCGCGGCGATGTGGCCGGGCAGGTGCAGCACGCCGTCCTCGCCGACCACGGCGTACTCGGAGCCGCCGTGGCCCTCCGCGCCGACGCGGCCGCCCTTCATGGTGACCGTGCGCGGGAAGGTCGCGGCGACCTCGGGCTGGTGGGTGACGACCACGATCGTGGTGCCGAAGTCGTCGCCGAGGGAGTGGATCAGGTGCAGCACGTGGTCGCGGTCGGCGTGGCTGAGCTGGCTCGTCGGCTCGTCGGCGAGCAGCAGGCGCGGCGACGTCGACACCGCGCAGGCCAGGGCGAGGCGCTGGCGCTGCCCGCCCGACATCGTGGACACGACCTGGTCGGCCTGGTCGAGCAGCCCGACGCGGTCGAGCAGCTCGGTGTCGACCAGGGCGTCGCTGCGCTCGGCTGCGGAGAGGGAGAGCCGGGCGAAGGCGATGTTCTGGCGGGCGGTGGCATAGGGGAGCAGGTTGCGCGTCGCGCCCTGCAGCATGGTCGAGACCTGCCGCGACCTGATCCGGGCGAGGAAGCGCTCGCCCATCCGGGAGACCTCCTCGTCACCGAGGTAGATCTTGCCGGCGCTGGGCTTCTGGATCCCCCCGAGCAGGGCGAGGAGGGTGGACTTGCCGGAGCCGCTGGGCCCGAGGAACGCGACGCGCTCGCCGGGTCGGATCGTGAGGTCCACACCGCGCAGGGCGACGACGTCGTGGCCGCCGAAGGTCTTGTAGAGGTGGACCACTCCTTCGCACCGGACTCCCAGACCGCCCGTACGGGTGTCCTCGATCGTCGCGCTCTCCCGCACCTCGCCCCCATCCGTCGAACCGACGCCTCAACATACATAAAGCGCAGTAGATTGAGGCCATGGTGATTCGAGTCGCGCTGGTCAACGACGACGAGGTCGTCGTGCGGGGCCTCGACGCGATGCTGCGCAGCTACAGCCACCGGGTCGAGGTCGTCGAGCTGGCCGCCGGACGCATGGTCACCGCACCGGTCGACGTCGCCCTCTACGACACCTTCGGGATGGGGCAGGGCAACGGGCCCGTCGTGGAGAAGCTGGTCGGCAGCCCCCAGGTGCGACAGGTGGCGGTCTACACCTGGAACTTCCAGCCCTGGCTCACCCGCGACACCCTCAACCAGGGCGTCCGCGGCTACCTCTCCAAGAGCCTGCCGGCCGCGAGACTCGTCGAGGCGCTGCAGTCGATCTCCGCCGGTCAGGTCGTGGTCTCGCCCTCGCGCGGGCGCTCGCCGCTGGTCGGTGGCGACTGGCCGGGTCGCGAGGAGGGCCTCACGGCTCGCGAGGCCGAGGTGCTCTCGCTCATCACCATGGGGCTGAGCAACCAGGAGATCGCCGAGCGCACCCTGCTCTCGCTCAACTCGATCAAGTCCTACATCCGCTCGGCCTATCGCAAGATCGACGTCGACTCCCGCTCCAAGGCGGTGCTCTGGGGCGTCGAGCACGGCATGCGCGCCGACCGGGTGCGGATCAACGGCTCACCCGCCCGCGAGGGCTGACCCCCGTCGCCGCCCGCCCTCGCGGCCGGTCTGCGCTCCGCTGCAGGTCGGGCCACCGGCCCGCGTGCGGCGCCGTCCGAGCGAGGCGGTCGTGGTGGACCTGCGGCAGGTCCACCACGACCGCTCACCTCAGCGGGTGCGTCGTGCCGGGTCGAAGGGTGCCCGGAGGGTCTTCGCCCTGACGTTGCCGGCGACGTCGGTGGCGCGGAGCCTGACCACCACCCAGCGACGGTCCTTGCTGATGAACACACGGGCGGTGCAGGAGCGCACGCCCGATCGCCTGTCCCGCGCACGGCACCCGACGGCGGGCCGCTGGGAGTAGGTGCGCTTGGTGGAGAAGCCGGTGGCCGACACCTTCGGCTTGCGTCGGTCGACGCTCACCGTCACCGTCACCGTCGCCGTGTCGCCATCGACGGTGCCGATGGTCCGCGTGACGGCTCGGTTGGTCGACCCGCGACGCACCACCTCGGGGGCGGGGCAGGGAGCCACGAGCGCGCTGCCGGCACCGTCGCACGTGTACTCGATCGTGACGGGCGTGCGATACCAGCCCGACGACGTCGGCGCCTTGGCGCTGCTGAGCTTGGCGGTGATGGTCGGTCGACCCACGTTGACGACGAACGAGCGCCTGACGACCGGGCCCACGTTCCCCGCGGCGTCGACCGCACGCACCTCGAAGGTGTAGGTGCCGTCGGCCAGGGCGCCGTAGGACGCCTGGCCGGACGTGCAGGGCGCGAACTGCGTCGTGGTGTCGCCCTGGGCAAGCAGGCGGCACTGGAGCTCGGTCCCGGCCGCCTCGTCGTCGGTGACGAACTGGAACGACACGCTCGATCCCACGACCGTGCCACTGTTCGCGCCGACGACTCGGCTGACGGGCGCCACGGTGTCGACGGTGAACGACCGCGACGTCATCGGGCCGGTGTTGCCGGCCGCATCCACCGCACGGATGTCGAGCGTGTACTCACCATCGACCAGGTCACCGAACGTCACCGGACTCGTGCACGTCGACCACCCGCCGGACGTCCCGGCAGGAG
>NZ_JACXYY010000009.1 GCF_014779665.1 Nocardioides hwasunensis
TCGCGTCGACCCGTCCCGACGAGAGCGTCGCTGCCGCCTCGCCCACCGTGCCGACCGCCACGAGGTTGATCGAATCGATGTCGGCGCCGGCCTCGGCGGCCAGCGAGCGGAAGTAGGCCTCCTGGCCGGCGCCGAGGCTGTCGAGACCGAAGGTGGTGCCCTCGAGCGCCTTGAAGCCCTCGCGCCAGTCCGCCGGGTCGACGGTCTCGATCGGGGAGTCGTCCTTGACCATCACGACGTTCCACGCCTTCGACACCCCACCGCAGAACAGGCGGACGTCCTGGCCCTGCTGCTGGGCGGCCATCACCTGACCGACGGCGTTCTGGGCGACGTCGATGGACCCGGACGTCAGTGCCGCGAGCTGGGTGCCGGCCGAGGTCACCTGCACGAAGTCGGCGGTGATCCCCTGCTCCTCGAAGAATCCCTCCGACGCGGCGAGCTGATCGGGCAGGGTGATGCCGGCGCCGGCGAAGTTCGCCACGGTGATGGTGCCGTCGGAGGCCTCCGCGCCGTCCGGGTCGTCGCCCGAGCCGCAGGCCGTCGTGAGCACGAGGAGCCCGGCAGCGCAGGCCGTCATGGCGAGACGGGTCCGGACGCTCGTGGCGTGGAAGGAAGGCATGACTCTCTCCTGAACTGTCGACCCGAGGTGATGCTCACCATACGAATGATGAGCATAGTTATACGGATCACAAAGTCAAGGGTTGGCTGCCGCGAGGATCTACCCCTGGACCGGGCCGAGGTGCACATTGCCTCCGTCGACGGTCAGCACGGTCCCGGTGACCCAGCCGGAGGCGTCCGACCCGAGGTACACCGCGGCCCTGGCCACGTCCTCGGGGGAGCCGAGCCTCCCGAGCGGCACGGCTGTCGCGCGCCTGGACAACGCTTCCTCGATGCCGTCACCGTGGCGCTGCCGGAACGCATCCTCGACGAGCGGGGTGAGGATGGTGCCGGGTGCGATGACGTTGGTGCGGATGCCGTCGGGTGCATATTCCCGCGCAAGCTGGCGCCCCAGGGCCACCACCCCTCCCTTGGCGGCGGCGTACGCCGGGATGTTGGGCAGCCCGACCAGGCCGGCGATGCTCGCCGTGAGGACGATGCTTCCCGCGCCCTGCCCGACCAGGTGCGGCAGCGCCGCGCGGACCGTGAGGAACACACCCGTGAGGTTCACCCCGATCACCTTCGACCAGTCGTCGAGCGAGATCTCGTGGGCCTTGCCCTCCCCCGGGATGCCGGCGTTGGCCACCACCACGTCGAGCCCGCCGAGCTCGGCAAGTGCCAGGGCGACCGCCGCTGCGCAGTCCGACTCCGACGTGACGTCACCGACGTGTGCCGTCGCGGTGCCACCGCTCCCGCGGATCGCCGCCACCACGTCCTGGACGCCGACCGCGTCACGGTCGCTGCACAGGACCGCGGCCCCCTCGACGGCGTACTCGACGGCGATGGCCCGCCCCAGCCCGGAGCCCGCACCGGTCACCAGCGCGACCTTGCCGCCGAGGGCGCCGGGCATCAGCCCGCCTTCGAGGGCAGCCACGTCACGACCTCGGGGAAGACGATGATGATCAGCACGACGGCCATCTCGGCGATGATGAAGGGAACGACACCTCGGAACACCGCCTCGACCTTGGCCTTCTTCACCACACCCGAGATCATGAACACGTTGAGGCCGAACGGTGGGGTCAGCAGGCCGATCTCGATCATCTTCACCGCGATGATCCCGTACCAGAGGCCGTCGAAGCCCAGCGACGTGATGATCGGGTAGGTCAGCGGCATCGTCAGCAGCAGGATCGACATCCCGTCGATCAGCGCTCCCAGCACCAGCAGCACCAGCAGGATGATCGCGACGACGACGTACTTGTTCACGTCGAGACCCACGATCCACTGTGTGAGGTCCTGGGGGATGCGGGTCGTCACGAGGAACAGCGTGAACACCGATCCGGCGATGATCAGTGCCATCAGCATCGCCGTGTTGGCCGCGGTCTCCTGCAGGGCCGTGGTCAGTCCTCGCCAGACACCGCCCTCGGTCTGTCGCCCGCGGATGATGAGCACCAGGAGGGACAGCAGGGCGCCGACGGCGCCGGCCTCGGTCTCGGTGAAGTAGCCGCCGTAGATGCCGCCGAGCACGGCACCGGCGATGAGGGCGATGTAGACCATCGACTCGATCTCGCGACCGCTGATGAACGGCGTCCTGCCGTCGCGACGCGACGAGGGCAGCACCTCCTCCTCGCGGAGACGACCGACCTCGTCCTCGGTGTCGACGACGGCGGCGGACGGACCCGACCCCGCACCGGGACGAGCTCCTGCTCCGACCGTGGCGACCTCGGCAGGCACGAGCTTCTCGGCATCGACGTTCGCGGGGCGCGAGGCCGTGATGGCCACCGTAACCATGTAGGCGACGGCGGTGAGGATCCCGGGGATGATCGCGGCGAGCAGCAGCTGGCCGACCGACTCGTTGGTGAGGATCCCGTAGATCACCAGCACGATGCTCGGCGGGATCAGCACGCCCAGGGTGCCGGAGGCAGCGACGATGCTGGCCGCGTACGCAACTCGGTAGCCGTGTCGGGTCATCTCGGTGACGCACATCCGGCCGAGCGTGACGACGGCCGCCGCGCTCGAGCCGGTGACGGCCGAGAAGCCCGCGGCCGAGAGCACGGTGGCGATGCCGAGTCCCCCGGGGAGCCGGCGGGTGACGCGCGCGGCGAAGTCGAAGATGTTGGCGAGGATCCCGGCGTTGGCGACGAAGACGCCCATCAGGATGAACATCGGGATCACCACCAACGAGTAGCTGCTGGTGGCCTGGTAGGCCGCTGACGACAGCGTGGCCGCCGTTCGTTCGAAGCCGGCGTTCAGCAGGAGACCGGTGATGCTGGCCGTGAGGAGGGCAGCCGCGACGGGCGCCTCGGCCATCAGCATGACGCCGAAGATGGCCAGGGAGATGAGGACGATCAGCTCGGGGCTCATGCGTGCGTCGCCTCCAGCACGAACTCGTCCTCGACCTCTTCGAAGGCCTCGCCCGAGCGCAGCGCGCGCACGTCGTCGACGAGCCGGATGCAGACGTGGACGGCGAAGAGGGCGAACCCGACCGGCACCAGCACCTGCGCGGGCCAGGTGGGGTAGGCGACGAATCCCGGGGTCACGTCGCTGTTCTGGATCGACGCGATCGCCCGGTCGAGCGCCTCCCACGCGACCCAGGCGAGCACGACCAGGGAGACGAGCGACCCCGCCGACCGGAACGCGAGTGCGGCGACGCGCGGGAGCCGGCTGGTGACCATCGAGGTGCGCACGTGCACCCCGATCTGCTCGGCGTACCCCATGCCGAGCGCGGCTGCCGAGAGGAGCAGCAGCGGCGCGACCTCGATCACGCCCTGGATGGACCTGTCGGTCAGCGTCCGCCGCAGGACGTCGGCGACGGTCAGCACCATGATGACCGCGATGGCCAGGGCTCCGACTGCCGCGACGGCTGCGGTGAGGCGTTCCACCACACTTCTGATCATTGTTGCGTCCTCTCGTGAGTCGGCCCGTCCGCGTCGGTCCCCAGGGGGACCTCCACGACCCGGGCCAGATGTTCCCCGATGACCTGTGCTGCACCTGCGGCACGCCGCGTGGCCTCGGCACCCTCGAGCGCTGAGGCGACGTCGGCATACGCAGCGACACGCACCACGTCCGCGGCGGCGGGGAACCGTCCGTCGTGCAGTCCGTGGTCGGTGACGATCGCACCGGCACCCGGTGGTGCCGGTACCACGACGAACCTGTCGGCCAGCTCGGCCGGCGACACGCCCGGCTCCGCCGCCACGAGGACCAGCAGCTGCACCGAACCGGCGACCCCGAGGTCGTCCTCGCCGTCCGGCTGCCAGGTCCCCACCACCCCCCGGAACCGTGTCTTGTCGACGAACGCCTTCTCGTCGGCCTGGACCGACCCGACGAACTCCGTCGAGGCGAAGGCAGCGTCCATCGCCTCGACCGTGTCGAAGCGCAGCGCGGAGCACGCGTCGAACCCGGGATAGGGAAGCAGCGGCTCGCCCTCCTCGAGGACGGCGTGGAACTGCTGGTAGCGGCGGAGCCCCGGCATCCGTGCCACCACGTCGGCGTGGCTGGTGCGCCAGTGCCGCTGGAAGTCGGTGAAGTCGAGGCCGTCGATGCGCGGCGCGGTGCCGAGTCGGACGATCATGCGTGGGCCTCCTCGACGCGACGGACGACGGACGCGATGGCGTCGGCGGTGGCCTTCGGCTGCTGGTCAGGGAAGAAGTGGCCGCCCGGGACCGTGGCGGGAGTGACGGTGCGACAGCGCTTGCGCCACTCCGCCTCGATGTCGAAGAGGTCCTTGAGGAGACCGTCCGCACCCCAGATCGGGAAGGTCGGCACCTGGAGGCTGACATCGAGGTCCGCCGCGTCGTGCTCGAGGTCGACCGTCGCGCCGGCGCGGTAGTCCGAGCAGGACGCCCGGATCATCTCCGGGTCGCGCCAGGCGGCGCGGTAGGCGGCCAGCTGCTCGGCCCCGAAACCGTCCTCGATGCCGATGCCGCCGTTGGTGACCAGGCAGTTCTCGAAGTAGTAGTCAGGGTCGCCGCCGATGAGCCGCTCGGGGAAGGGCGCCGGGAGGGGCAGGAAGTACCACTGCCAGAAACGGGCGGCCCGCGCGCGGTCGACGCCGTCGTACATCGCCCAGGTGGGGACGACGTCGCACGGCACCAGGGCGCGGATCCGCTCAGGTGCGTCGAGCGCCATGCGATGCGCCACCCGACCGCCACGGTCATGCCCGGCGACGACGAAACGGTCGTGCCCGAGCTCGCTCATCACGGCGAGCTGATCGGCCGCCATGGAGCGGAACGAGTACGTCTCGCCCTCCCCTTCCGGCTTCGACGAGCCGCCGTAGCCGCGGAGGTCGGCACAGACGACCGTGCAATCCTGTGCGAGGACGTCGGCGACGTCAGCCCATTGGGCGAGCGTCTGCGGGTAGCCGTGCAGCAGGAGCACGGCAGGACCGGAGCCTGCATGCACCACGTTGATGCGGACGGGGCCGACATCGACCATCCGTCGCATGAAGCCGTCGAACACGAGCCACGCCTCCTCGCTGGGACCGGCACCTGGGACCACACCCGCGCCCCGCCGATCTGTGCCTAACCTGATAATGGTGACTATAGTCTTCCTGTGGCCGCCATCACAACAGGGTCGGCCCCGACCACTCCCCACCAGGCCGGCGCGAGTCGTGCCCACGAGACGTCAGGAAGCAGATGAAGAAGTTCCGAGGTGCGGGCGTCACCGCACTCCTCTCGACCGCAGCGCTCGCACTGACCGCATGCGGAGGTGGCGGCGCCTCCGGCGACGGGGACGCGCGCACGCTGACCTTCAGCTACATGGCCGGCGAGGCCACTCCCATCGGCGAGGTCTGGACCTGGTGGATGGATGAGGTGGAGGACCGCTCCGGTGGCACCCTCACCTTCGACCGGTTCTGGGACGCCACCCTGCTCGGTGCCACCGAGACCGTGGAGGGCCTGGCCGACGGCCGTGCCGACGTGGGGCAGGTCCTGCCCACCGTGTACGCCGGCAAGTTCCCGCTCAGCAGCGTCGGCGAGCTGCCCTTCGAGAGCTCCAACCCCGCCGCGGTCTCGCAGGCGCTCGGCGAGCTGGGCCGCGACGAGGGCTCCCCCCTCGCGGCGGAGTGGTCCGACAAGGGCCTGGTCCCCCTCGCGTGGTCGATCGGCTCCTCCAGCGCCCTGGCGACCAACGAGCCGATCGAGACGGCCGACGACCTCTCGGGGATGCGACTGCGCGCCAACGACCGGGGAAGCAAGGTGCTGGCCGCGGTGGGCGCCAACCTGATCAACATCGAGCTGGCCGAGGTCTACGGATCGATGGACCGCGGCCTGGTCGACGGCATCTACGGCATCCCCTTCAGCTTCACCGGACCGCTGAAGTACCCCGAGGTGGCCGACCACTTCACCGACCTGGGCATCGGCGTCTCGACCGTGAACGCCCTGTCCATGGGTGAGACCACCTGGGACTCCCTCAGCGACGAGCAGCGCGAGGTGGTCCTCGAGGTCAACTCCGAGGTGCCCGCCAAGATCGCCGAGGTCGAGCAAGCCTGGAACGAGTCGTCCTGCGACGAGGTGAGGGCCGAGGACGACACCGCCTTCGTCCTGCCGCAGGCAGAGTCGGACAAGATCGCCGACGCCGGCAAGGACGAGGTCGACCAGGAATGGCGCGACCAGGTGACCAAGGCCGGCGAGGACCCGCAGGCGTTCTACGCGTCTTACCGCAGCGCGCTCGACGCCGCCGAGGCGGAGAACCCGGGCATCGAGACCGGCGTGGCGATCTGCGCCGCCGGCTGAGCAGACCACCGACGACGAGAGGGCCCCGACCCCCGCTGGTGGCCGGGGCCCTCTCGTCGTGACTCGACCTCGTCAGCGAGGCGAGGAGGCGGCCGCGGCAGCAGGACCGTCCGGCACGTCCCAGCGGGCCGGCAGCGAGCTGCGGCCCCAGAGCATGAACGGCTCGATCCGCTCCGGCGTCCCGGCCAGGGCGAGTCCCGGCAGCCGCCTCGCGACCTCGCGCAGGGCGATCGTGCCCTCCAGTCGCGACAGAGCGGCGCCCAGGCACACGTGGATCCCGTGACCGAAGGCCAGGTGCTTGCGGAGCTCTTGCGGGTCGCGGTCGAGCGAGAACGCGTCGGGGTCGGTGAATGCCTGCTCGTCGTGGTTCGCCGACCCGAAGTGGAGCATCACCTTCGCCCCCGCGGGGATCACGGTGTCGTCGCGCCGGACCGGGCAGGTCGTCGTGCGGAACAGGCCCAGGACCGGGGCGTCGTGGCGCAGGCTCTCCTCGACGGCCACCTCGGCCAGGGTCGGGTCTGCCACGATCCGAGCCATCAGCGTCGGCTCCTGCATCAGCCGCAGCAGGACGTTGGTGATGAGCGACGTCGTCGTCTCGTTGCCCCCGACGAGGAGCTGGCGCACGACGTTGACCACGTCCTCGTCCCGCAGACGCTCACCATTCTCCTCTGCGGAGACCAGCGCCGAGATCAGGTCGTCGGGCAGCGTCCGGCCGGACTTCTCGAGAGCGCGCCTGTCGTGCACGGCGTCCAGGATGTAGGCGCGCATCGAGGCGATCTCGGGCTCGTACGGGGTCGGGTCGACGGCCGACATGGCCGCCACCCAGGCGTCCGACCACCCCTTGAACCGGCTCCGGTCGGACTCGGGCACGCCGAGCATCTCGGCGATGACGATGGTGGGCAGCGGGAACGCCAGGTGCTCGTGGAGATCGCCCTCGCCGCGGTCCGCGAACGCGTCGAGCAGCTCGCCGACGATCTCCTCGATGCGGCCCTCCATCTCCCGCACGGCACGAGCAGTGAACGCCTTGCTCACCAGCCGCCGGAAGAAGGTGTGGGTCGGCGGGTCCGACTTCATCCCGCGCTCCTCGGTGACGTGAGGCCCTTGGCCGTAGCGGCTGGAGAACGTCTCGACGTCCTTGAGCGCATCCAGGACGTCCTCGTGGCGGGAGAGGGTGTAGAACGGCGGCTCGAAGCCGTCGAACCGGTGGACCGGGCAGCCTGCCCGCAGTGGAGCGGTCGCGCCCATGGGGTCGGCGAGAGCGTCAGGGCCGAGCGGGTCGTAGCCGGGGTCGTGGGTCACCGGTCCTCAGCCTGCCTCGACGCAGCGCTGGATCCCGGTCTGGAAGGTCTTGTGGTCGGCCTCGGCCGCCTCCAGCCCCTCGCGGTACTGGGCGTAGAACGCCTCGGGGTCGCCGCCGGCGTCCTCGACCTGCCGCTGCCAGGCCTCGAGGACCCCGGCCTTCCCCGCCTGCTCGATCTTGGCCGACTCCTCCTCGCTCAGCACGTGGACCGAGTCCCCCGCCTCCTGCACGGCCTGGCATGACGACTCCTCCCAGCGCTGCTCGATCTCGGCGATCTTGTCCGGCACGCGGTCGCTGACCTCGGTGATGACGTCCTGCTGCTCCGGAGTCAGCGACGACCACGTGTCCCGGCTGACGGCGAGGCCGTTCACCGTCGAGATGCCGATGCCCAGGTCGGTGAAGTGGTCGGCCACCTCGGGGTACTTCAGCGGTCCGGTGAAGCTGAAGGGGATGCCGTAGATGCCGTCGACCAGGCCGCGGTCCATCGATCCGTAGATCTCGGCCAGCTCGATGTTGATCAGGTTCGCACCCGACGGCTCCAGCACCCGGCTGCCGCGGTCGTTGGCCCGCAGCCGCAGGCCGTCGAGGTCCTCGACCGTCTCGATCGGCTCGTTCGTCGCCAGAGCGCTGGACGCCCCCACCGACCAGGCGAGCGGGATGAGCGAGTGACCGGCCCACTCCTCGGCCAGCGGACTGCCCTCCTCCCGCCCGAGGTCCCCCAGCACCTGGGCGATGGCCGCGGCGTTGGACGTCTCGAACGGCAGCTCGCCGACGCTCGTGAGAGGGAACTGGCCGGCGTAGACCGTGGGCAGGACCTGCCCCACATCGGCTCGGCCGTCGTTGAGTCCTTCCATCGTCTCGGTGGACTTGAGCAGGGTGGCGTCCCAGAAGCGGTCGAAGGTCAGCTCGCCGTCGGTGCCCTCCTCGATCTCGTCGAGCCACCACGCCCACAGCTCACCGATGGGCGTCTGCTCGCCCACCATCATGGTGAAGGTCAGCGTCCGGGCTCCGTCGTCCGACCCACCACCTCCGCCACAGCCGGCGAGCACGAGGGTCGCCGCGCAGAGGCCGGCGGCCAGGGAGGTTCGCACGGTGCTGGGTCGTCTCATCGATCGGTCCTCGGGTCGTGGGGGCGGGTGCGCACTCGTCCGGCCGGCGTGAGTGCCGTCACAATCCGCCGTATCGTAATCACGATTATCAGTCTTTGGTCAAGGGGTGGTACGACGACGGGCGCCGCCCCGGAAGGGGCGGCGCCCGTGCGCGAGTCGCGGTCAGCAGGTCACGGCTGGACCAGCGGCGTGGTGTAGGTGCCGTCGAAGGCGCGGGCCGCCTTGCGCTGGAGCAGCTCCCACGTGAGGTTGAGGTAGTCGGCCTTCTCCAGGAGCGCCTCGACCGCCAGGACGTGCTCCTCCGGCATCTCCGGGGTCCCGGGCGGGGCGGTCACGTCGAGGCGCGCGACGTAGTCGAGCGTGCTGTGGAGCGCCGCCGCTTCGGCGATGTCGGCGCCGAAGGTGATGGAGCCGTGCCACGGGATGATGATGCAGACGTCGCCTTCCTTCATGGCGGGAGCGATGGACTTGATCTCGTCGTCGGGCGCGAGGGCGGTGCGACCGCGGAAGTACGTCGCCATGTTGTGCAGCACCCGTGGCTCGCGGCCGAGAGCGGCCTGTGCGGTGATCCAGAACCCGTGCGTGTGCACGATCGCGTTGACGTCCGGGCGCAGCATGTAGATGCCGTGGTGGAAGTCGATGCCGGGGCTGACCACGACGTCGGGGTCGGCGGATCGACCCTCGAAGTCGAGCAGCACGATGTCCTCGAGCTCCATCTCCTCGAAGGTCTTGCTGAGCCGGTTCGTCCAGTACAGCTCCTCGCCCGGGACGCGGACGCTGACGTGACCGCCGATGCCCGTTCCCAGGCCCTGCGCCGCCATGGCGCGACAGGCCATGAGGACCTGGTCGCGCTGCTCTTCATAGGCCATGACTGTGGTTCCTTTCCTCGTGCTCGCTCAGGTGGCGCCGGCTCCCTGCCGACGCCGGGACACGTCTGGGGGTCGGGCTCATGCGGAGCCCACCGCCTCGACCAGGCCGGGCCCCACGTCGTCGAAGGCGCGGACGCCGGTCAGCATCATCGCGACCCGGAGCTCCTCGGCGAGGACGTCGACGGCACGACGGGCGCCGGCACCGCCTGCTGCACCCAGGCCGTAGACGATCGGCCGACCGACCAGGCAGGCCCGGGCGCCCAGCGCCCTGGCTTTCAGGACGTCGCTGCCACGCCGTACGCCGCTGTCGAGATAGACCTCGGCGCGGTCCCCGACCGCTTCGGCGATGGCCGGCAGGACCGACAGCGTCGCTGGCGCCTGGTCGAGCTGGCGGCCACCGTGGTTGGACACGACCACGGCGTCGGCCCCGAGGGCGACGGCTCGGGCTGCGTCGTCTGGCCGGAGGATGCCCTTGACGACCAAGGGCCTCTTCCAGCGGGCACGCAGGGACCGCAGGTCGTCCCACGACGCCGACGGGTCGAACTGGCTGTCGACGTAGGACGCCACGCGCACCGCGTCGTCGCCCATCCCAGCGATGTTCGCGGCAGTGACCCGCGAGTGCTGCAGCAGGTCGCGCGTCCAGCGCGGATGGCGGAGTCCGTCCACGACCGACCGGGGAATCAGGCGGGGAGGAACGGTGAACCGGTGGCGACGGTCGCGCCGCCGGTCCGCCGAACGCGGAACGTCGACCGTGACCACCAGCGCCTCGTAGTCGCATTCCACGGCGCGGGCCATCAGGCCGTCGACGATGGCGTCGTCACGCCACAGGTAGGTCTGGAACCAGAGGCGTCCTCGCGGTGCGGCCGTCCGGACCTCCTCGATGGAGTACGACGACATGCCGGCCAGGGTGTAGACCGACCCCGCGTCCTGCATGGCCCGCGCGAGACCGGCCTCGCCGTCCACGTGCACGAGACCGCACAGACCCGTGGGCGCCCCGAGGACCGGGACGTCCACGCCGCCGCCGAGCACCGTCGTCGACAGGTCGGGGTCGCTCACGTCGACGAGCACGTGCGGCGAGAGGGCAAGCCGGTCGAACGCCTCGACGTTGCGGCGCAGGGTGACCTCGTCCGCGGCACCGCCGTCGACGAAGTCGAAGATCACCCGCGGGAGCGCGGACCGCGCCGCCGATCGGACCTCCTCGACCGACCCCAGCGCGGCCAGCCGCTGCCGGCGCCTGTCCGCGGGACGAGCCACGTCGCGCAGCGAGTCCACGACCTGGTGGCACGCGACCGAGAGGAGGTCGTGCACGTTGACTCCTCCTCGTGCCCGTCGCGGCTGACGCCGGTGGTCGAAACTGTTATAACAGTACACATGAAAGCGTTCGAGGCGCTAGCCGCCCAGCTCGCCCACCTCGGCGTCACCGACGTCTTCGGGCTCATGGGCGACGGCAACCTGAAGCTGATCCCGACGCTCGTCCACGAGCACGGAATCACCGTCCACGCGGTCCGCCACGAGGCGGCGGCGGTCGCGATGGCCGACGGGTACGCCCGCAGCAGCGGTCGGGTCGGTGTCTGCACGGTGACCCAGGGGCCGGGTCTCACGAACGCCCTGACCGCGCTGATCACGGCCCACCGCGGCCGCACTCCCCTGGTGGCCCTGGTCGGCGACACCCCCGTCGGCGTCCAGGGGCTACCGCAGGACATCGACGAGGCGCCGCTGGTCGCAGCCGCCGGCCTGGCCACCTCCCCGTTCGACCCCGCCACCGCACACGCCGACCTCGCCCGCGCCTGGCGGACGGCCCTCGACACCCGTCGCCCCGTGGTCATGATCCTTCCGACCGACCTGCAGGAGATGGCCGCGCACGACACGGTGTGCGAGCTGCCGGTCGCCGCGCGCGTGCCGGTGAGTCCCGGCGACCTCTCGGTTGCGACCGAGGCCCTCGCATCTGCCGCACGCCCGGTGATCGTCGCGGGACGCGGCGCGCTCGAGGGTGACTGCCGTGACGACGTCGTCGCCCTGGCCGACCACGTGGGCGCACTGCTCGCGACCACCCTCCCCCTCAACGGCTGGTTCTCCGGACACCCTTTCGCCGTCGGCATCGCGGGCGGGTTCGCGCCGACGGAGATGCGCGAGCTCCTGGGCGAGGCCGATTGCGTGCTCGCCCTCGGCGCCTCGCTCAACCACTTCACGACACGTGGCGGGGGCCTGTTCTCCGCCGACGCGACGATCGTGCAGGTCGACGAAGACCCCGGCGCGCACGGCCGCTACACCCGCCACGACGTGGCCGTCGTCGGCGATGCCGGCGCCGTGGCACGCGACCTGCTCGCTCGGGTCCCGGGCGGGCAGCGTTTCCGCACCGCCGAGGTCGCCGACCGCATCGCCAGCGGGTCCCCGCCCGAGCCGGATGCCGGCGACGGTCGGGGGCTCGACCCACGCCTGGTCGCGCGGACCTTGGCGCGTGCGCTGCCCGACAGCACCGTCCTCGCGGTGGACGGCGGGCACTTCATGGGGTTCCCCTCCATGGCCATGCCGGTCACGCGTCCGGCGAACTACGTCTTCACCCTCGACTTCGGCTCCATCGGCCTGGGCCTGGCCGCCGCGATCGGCGCGTCCGTGGCCGACCCGAGCCGGACCGTCGTCGCCGCGGTCGGGGACGGCGGTCTGCTCATGAGCCTGGGCGAGCTGGACACTGTCGCCCGCAGCGGCCTGCCCGTGGTGGTCGCGGTCTTCAACGACGCGGCCTACGGTGCCGAGCTGCACTTCCTCCGGATGTCCGGACTCCCCTCCGGGACCAGCCAGTTCCCGACGACCGCGCCCCTGGCACCGGTGGCCGAGGCGCTCGGCCTACGCGCGATGACGGTGGACGACGAAGACACCCTCGAGGCCTGCCGGCAAGCACTCGAAGCAGGTGTCACGGGACCGACCCTCATCGACTTCCGCATCACCGACGGCGTCCGCGCCGCCTGGCTGGAGGAGGCCTTCAACCGCGGCACGCACTGAGCATCAGACGTCGGTGAGCCGCACCCCGGCGTGGGCCTTGTAGCGCCGATTGACGGAGATCAGGTTGGCGGTCAGGGCCTCCACCTGGTGGGCGTTGCGGAGCCTGCCGCCGTACAGCCCGCGCATGCCCGGCACTGCGTCGGCGAGCGCCTGGACGAGGTCGGTGGCCTCCCGGTCGTCGCCCAGGACCAGCACGTCGGTCTCGATCCGCTCGACGGTCGGGTCCTCGAGCAGCACGGCGCTGACGTTGTGGAAGGCACCGACGACACGGGAGTCGGTGAGGATCGCCGCCGCCTGCTGGGTCGCCGAGCCCTCCTCGACGGGCAGCGCGTACGCGCCCTGCTTGTCGAAGCCGAGCGGGTTCACGCAGTCGACGACGACCTTGCCCGCGAGGGTGTCCTTCAGCGAGGTGAGCAGCTCACCATGACCGTCCCAGGGCACCACGACGAGCACGATGTCGCCGGCAGCCGCGGCCTCGGCGTTGGTGGTGCCACGCAACGAGCCCACCGACGCGAGCGCGTGGGCGGCCTCGGCGGCGCGCGCGGCGTCTCGCGATCCGAGCACGACGTCGAGGCCGGCGCCGGCGAACCGGCGCGCGAGGCCGCGGCCCTGGGGCCCGGTGCCGCCGAGGACGGCGATGGTCAGGGAAGAGAGGTCGGTGTCGCTCACCCGGCCGACGCTAGCGGCACACGGCTCACCCTCACGTGTGTTGTCCGCCACGGATGCGCGAGCGAGCGTGGAGGACATGTCCAAGCGCATCGCATTCCTGACCGCATCCGAAGGCATCGAGGAGGTCGAGCTCACCCAGCCCTGGCAGGCCGCGGTCGACGCCGGCCACACCGCCGAGCTCGTCTCCCTCGACGAGGGCGAGGTCCAGCTCTTCCAGCACCTCGACAAGTCCAGCACCCAGCGGGTCGACCGCCGGGTGAGCGACGTGTCGATCGGTGACTACGACGCGCTGGTGCTGCCCGGCGGCGTCGCCAACCCCGACGCGCTCCGCACCGACGCGGAGGCCGTGGCGTTCGTCCGTGACTTCTTCGACTCCGGCAAGCCTGTCGCCGCGATCTGTCACGCCCCGTGGACGCTGGTCGAGGCCGACCGCGTGCGCGGCAGGCGCCTCACCAGCTGGCCGAGCCTGCAGACCGACATCCGCAACGGCGGTGGCGAGTGGGTCGACGAGGAGGTCGTCGTCGACGGCAACCTGATCACCAGCCGCAACCCCGACGACATCCCCGCGTTCAACAGCGCGCTGCTCGCCGCGATCGGGGACTGACCCCGCGCACGCAGGTGTGGCGTGAGTCACACATCAGCGGCATACTCGGGTGGAAGCGCTCTCACTCGGGAAGGTCCACCCTCATGCCACGCCTGCCTCGCCGCTCCACGCCACGACGAGCCGCCCTCACCGCACTGGTCCTGGCGGTGGTGGGACTGGCGCCCATCGCCGTCACCTCCGATGCCGTCGCCGGGCGCGACCACCACCCGCCGGCGTCCGCCGGCCCCGACCTCGGTCCGCGCACGATCGTCTTCGACGACTCGATGCCTGTCACCGAGATCAAGCAGAAGGCCGACGAGATCTGGGCCCAGCAGGTCGACGCCGAGATGTCGTCCGAGCGATGGGCGCTGCTCTTCGAGCCGGGCACCTACGGCACCGACGCCGAGCCGCTGCAGATCAAGGTCGGCTACTACACCGAGGTCGCCGGACTCGGTGCCTCACCGTCGGACACGGTGGTCAACGGCAAGATCGAGGTCTACAACCGCTGCATCACCGACGGGCCGACCCAGCCCTACTGCATCGCGCTCAACAACTTCTGGCGCTCCCTGTCCAACCTCACCCTCGACGTCAACGGGTCGGGGCAGGACGGGTGCCGCGCCACCGCGAACTTCTGGGCCACCTCCCAGGCCGCGTCGCTGCGCCGGGTCGACATCCGCGGCGGCGACCTGTCGCTGATGGACTACTGCACCGACGGTCCGCAGTTCGCCAGCGGCGGCTACCTCGCCGACTCCCGTGCCGGCACCGTCGTCAACGGCTCGCAGCAGCAGTGGCTGACCCGCAACAGCGAGCTCGGCTCGTGGTCCAACGGCGTGTGGAACCAGGTCTTCGCCGGCACGATCGGCGCCCCGTCGGAGACCGGCTTCCCGGCCGAGACCTACACGACCCTCGACCGCACGCCCCTGAGCCGCGAGAAGCCGTTCCTGTACGTCGACGGGGCGGGCGCCTGGCGGGTCCGCGTGCCCGACGCGCGCACCGACTCGGTCGGCCCGGACTGGACGTCCGGCCAGGCGGCCGGGCGCGACCTGCCGCTCTCGT
This sequence comes from Nocardioides hwasunensis, assembly GCF_014779665.1. Classification (GTDB taxonomy): domain Bacteria; phylum Actinomycetota; class Actinomycetes; order Propionibacteriales; family Nocardioidaceae; genus Nocardioides; species Nocardioides hwasunensis. The sequence continues at coordinate 14,913 of NZ_JACXYY010000009.1, forward strand.
CGTTCCACGTCGCCAGCCCCGACCAGCCGGCCCGCGACCTCGCGAGGGCCCTCGACCGAGGCAAGCACCTGCTCCTCACCCCGGGCGTCTACGACATCGACCGGAGCCTGGAGATCCGCCGCAGCGACACCGTCGTGCTCGGCCTGGGCCACGCCACCCTCACCGCCACCCGCGGCGCGACCCCGGTCGTCGTCGACGGCAAGGCGCGCGGCGTCGTCGTCGCCGGAGTCACCATCGATGCGGGCACCGGGCTGTCACGCAACCTCATGCACATCAAGGGCACGCCCGGCCACGGCCACGGGCACCACCGGGGCCATGCCCTCCCCCGCACCCACGGGCGACGCTCAGCGCCGAGCACCACCCTCAACGACGTCTACTTCCGCGTCGGCGGTCCTCACGTCGGCAAGGTCGACACCGCGCTGGTCGTCGACGCCGACGACGTGCTCATCGACCACATCTGGGTGTGGCGCGCCGACCACGGCGTCGAGGGCTTCACCGCCGGGGTCGCGGGTGACACCGACCGCTGGAACACCAACACCGGACGCGTCGGCGTCGTGGTGAACGGTGATCGCGTGCGAGCGACCGGGCTGTTCGTCGAGCACTTCCAGCAGCTCAACACCGTCTGGAACGGTGAGGACGGACACGTCGTGCTCTACCAGAACGAGCTCCCCTACGACCCGCCCAGCCAAGCCGACTGGACCCAGCCGGACGGCACGCTCGGCTGGCCGGGCTACCAGGTCTCCGGAGATGTCCGGCGCCACCAGCTCTTCGGGGGCGGGGTCTACGTCTTCAACCGCAACGACCCCACCATCACGACCGAGAGCGGCTTCGACGTGCCCGAGCGCAGCGGCGTACGCCTCCACCACGTGATGACGGTCAACCTCGAGGCCGGCAGCATCGAGCACGTCGTCAACGACGTCGGCGACCGCGTCGACAGCGAGGCGCCGGGCACCCCGAGCTTCGTGGTCGACTACCCCGCCGTGGGCTGAGCCACGGCGCTCACTCGACGAGCCAGCGCCCCAGCAGCGTCCCGTCCTGCTCCAGCAGCAGGGCGGGGCGCAGCGCGACGTCCACGTCGGCGCCCGCCGCTATCCGCGGGCCGTCGCCGCCCACGAGGCGCGGAACGACGGTCCAGCACAGCTCATCGACGACACCGGCGGCGAGGAGGTCGGCAAAGAGCGACGGACCACCTTCGCAGAGCTGCTCGGTCCACCCCCGCTCGGCCAGTGCGGTCTTGAGGGCGACGAAGTCGATCTCCTCCTCACCCAGGACCAGGACGTGGTCCTCGCCCAGCCTCGCTCGCGTCTCGGCCAGGCCGGCGGCAGAGGCCACGGTGGCCATCAGCAGGCGGCCGGACGCGGCGTCGGCCACGGTGGGCGGCAGGTCCGCCGAGCGGCTGACGACGACGAGCGGCACGGCCGGGACGTCGTACTCCTCGTCGCGCAGCGTGCCCGCGCCCACGATGAGGCAGTGCGCACGGGCACGAATGGCACCGAAGACGCGGTTGTCAGCGGTGGTGTTGATGCTTGAGCTGAGCCCGTCGGTGCCGGTCGCGGAGCCGTCGACGGTGCTGACGAAGTTGACCCGGAGCCAGGGCCCGTCGGGTGGCGCGTAGGCGTCGGCCAGCTCCTGGTCGGAGAGGGCGGCGAGAGGCTGCAGCACGAGGGGCTCGGTCACCCTCGACATCCTGCCGCCTACCCTGAGCAGGGTGATCACCCTTGCGGAACTCGCAGCCCTCCAGGCCGCCCACGGCGACGCCTGGGCGACCCCCGTCGCACCCGTGGTCGTCGACGGTCCGCACGGCCCGGTCGCGATCGGCGACGGACCGGTCACGCTGATGGGGTGCGTGAACCTGTCGCGTGACTCCAGCTATCGCGAGAGCGTCGCCACCAGCCCGGCCGACGCCGTCCGGATGGGCAGGATCCAGGCGGCCCAGGGCGCCCAGATCATCGACCTCGGCGCCGAGTCGAGCAACCAGGGCACGGCCCGCGTCTCACCCGAGGACCAGATCAGCGCCCTCGTGCCGGCCGTCAAGGGCCTCGCCGAGGAGGCGATCGTCTCCGTCGAGACCTACCAGCCGGCCGTCGTGCGCGCCTGCCTCGACGCCGGTGCGCGGGCGCTCAACATGACCGGTCGGCAGCACGAGGACGACATGCTGGCCCTCGCTGCGGAGTACGACGCCGCGGTCGTCATGTGCTTCGGCGAGACCGCCAACGTGCGCGAGGTCGCCGACGTGCCGCCCGACGCCGACCCGATGCCGGTGCTGCTCGACCACTTCGCCCCGCGGCTGGCCCACGCCCGGTCACTGGGCGTCACCAAGGTGATCGTCGACCCGGGCATGGGCTTCGTCTACGGCAACCTGATGGACCCGATGGTCCGCTCGCGGCACCAGACGCGGGTGCTGACCCAGACCTTCCGCCTGCGCCCCCTCGGCGTACCGGTCTGCAACGTGCTGCCGAACTCCTACGACATCTTCGGCGACGAGCTCCGCAAGGCCGAGGGCTTCTACGCCACGTTCGCCGTCCTCGGCGGCACCCACCTGCTCCGGGTCCACGAGGTCCCGCACCTCCGGGTCGTGCTCAAGGCGCTGGCCGAGCTCGAGGTCCGCTGAGCCTGGCGGCGTACGACATCCGCTCCGCCACCCTGGCGGCGTACGACGTCGAGTCGGGCCGCAGGGGTGTCGTACGCCGCCACCCTGGACGAGTCAGACGAAGAACGAACGCGCCACGCGCGTCAGCTCGAGTAGCCCTGGGGGTTCTGAGACTGCCAGCGCCAGGTGTCGGCCGCCATCTCGTCGACGGACCTCCGCGTCCGCCAGCCGAGCTCGTCGTTGGCCTTGGAGGCGTCGGCGTACGACGTCGCGACGTCGCCTGGGCGGCGGGCGACGACCTCGTAGGGGAGCTCGCGGCCGACCGCCCGCTCGAAGGCGTGCAGCAGCTCGAGCACGCTGGTGCCGTGGCCCGAGCCGAGGTTCCAGACGTTGACCGGCTCGGTCGTCGTGGTCAGCGCCTCGAGGGCGGCGACGTGTCCGGCGGCGAGGTCCTCGACGTGGATGTAGTCGCGCACGCCGGTGCCGTCCACGGTGTCGTAGTCGTCGCCGAAGACGGCGAGCTTGTCGCGCTTGCCGACGGCCACCTGGGCGATGAACGGCATCAGGTTGTTCGGGATGCCCGAGGGGTCCTCGCCGATCGTGCCGGACTCGTGGGCGCCGACCGGGTTGAAGTAGCGCAGCAGCGCGAAGCGCATCTGCGGTGCGGCCGCGGCGACGTCGCGCAGGATCTGCTCCTGCATGACCTTGGTCCAGCCGTAGGGGTTGGTCGCGAACGTGCGTCGGTCCTCGGTCGCACCGGCCTGGTCCGTGCCGTAGACGGTCGCGCTGGAGGAGAAGACCAGCTTGTCGACGTCGTTCTTCTGCATCGCCCGCACCAGCGAGAAGGTCGAGCCCAGGTTGTTCTCGTAGTAGTCGAGCGGCTTGGCGACGCTCTCACCGACGGCCTTGTAGCCGGCGAAGTGGATCACCGCGTCGAAGTCCTCGGCGGCGAAGAGGTGCTCGGTCTTGTCGTAGTCGCACAGGTCGAAGGAGTGCGTGGGGATGCTCGTGCCGGTCAGCGACTCCATCCGGCCCAGCACCGTCGGGTGGGCGTTGCTGAAGTTGTCGACGACGACCACGTCGTGGCCGGCCGCGACGAGCTGGATGACGGTGTGCGAGCCGATGTAGCCGGCGCCGCCGCTGACGAGGATCTTCATGAGCCCACCCTAACGACGACGCGCCCTGACAGACTGGGGCCATGCCCAGCGCGCTGATCACCGGAATCACTGGCCAGGACGGCCTCTACCTCGCCGAGCTGCTGCTCGAGAAGGGGTACGACGTCCACGGTCTGATCCGCGGCCAGAACAACCCGCGGCGCGAGCTCGTCGAGAACCTCGTCCCCGACGTCACCCTGCACAACGGTGACCTGACCGACCTCTCCAGCCTCATGCGCGCCATGCGCGACGCCGACCCCGACGAGGTCTACAACCTCGGCGCGATCTCGTTCGTCGCCTACTCCTGGGAGAACGCGTTCGTCACCAGCGACGTGACCGGCATGGGGGTGCTCAACATGCTCGAGGCCGTGCGGCTCCACGCCGGTGACGACCCCTCGCGCATCCACTTCTACCAGGCCTCGAGCTCGGAGATGTTCGGCAAGGTGCAGGAGGTGCCCCAGTCGGAGAGCACCCTGCTGTGGCCGCGCTCCCCCTACGGAGTGAGCAAGGTCTACGGCCACTACATGACCATCAACTACCGCGAGTCCTACGGCATGCACGCCTCGTCGGGCATCCTCTTCAACCACGAGTCGCCGCGTCGCGGGCCGGAGTTCGTGACCCGCAAGATCAGCCAGGCGGTCGCGCGGATCAGCCTCGGCCTCCAGGACGACATCACGCTCGGCAACCTCGACTCGCGTCGCGACTGGGGATTCGCCGGCGACTACGTCGAGGCGATGTGGCGGATGCTCCAGCAGGACCAGGCCGACGACTACGTCATCGCGACCGGCGAGACCTGGTCGATCCGTGACTACCTCGATCTCGCCTTCCGTCACATCGGCATCGACGACTGGGCGCACCTGGTCAAGCAGGACCCGCGCTTCATGCGCCCGGCCGAGGTCGAGCTGCTCATCGGCGACGCCTCGAAGGCCAAGGACAGGCTCGGCTGGACGCCGACCGTCTCCTTCGCCGAGCTGGTCGCGATGATGGTGGACGCCGACATCGCCGCCGCGAAGGCGGGCTGGTGACCCCTCGGGCGTTCATCACCGGCATCGGGGGCCAGGACGGCACCTACCTCGCCGAGCGGCTCGTCACCGAGGGGTACGACGTCCACGCGCTGGTCTTCACGACCGACGGCCCCCCGGCCCACTGCCCCGCCGAGGTCGTCCTGCACGGTGGTGACCTCACCGACGTCGAGGCGACCCGACGGCTCGTGCTCGACCTGGCACCGCAGGAGCTCTACAACCTCGCCGCGATCAGCTCCGTCGCCCAGTCGTGGGAGGAGCCCGACGCCACCGCCCTGGTCAACGGACATGCAGCCGTCGCGCTGATGGAGACCGCCCACCAGGTCGGCGACGTCCGCTTCGTGCAGGCCTCGAGCGCGGAGATCTTCGGCGAGCCGGTCGACTCGCCGCAGACCGAGGACACGCCGCTGCAGCCGGTCAACCCCTACGGCGCCGCCAAGGCGTACGCCCATCTCGCCTCCCGCGTCTTCCGCCAGCGCGACCTCCACGTGTCGAGCGCCATCCTCTACAACCACGAGTCGCCGCGCCGTCACGAGCGGTTCGTGACGCGCAAGATCACCTCAGGGGTCGCCGCCATCGCCAAGGGCGAGGCCGACGAGCTGGTGCTGGGCAACCTCGACGCCCGTCGCGACTGGGGCTGGGCCCCCGACTACGTCGACGCGATGATCCGCGCCGCCCGCGCCGACCAGCCGTCGGACTACGTCGTGGCCACCGGCCGCGCGCACTCGGTGCGCGACTTCGTCGCGGCCGCCTTCGCCGCTGCCGACATCACCGACTGGGAGCCGCTGGTCCGTCAGGACGAGGCGTTCTTCCGCCCCGCTGATCCGACCGAGCTCGTCGGCGATGCCGGCCGGCTGCGCGAGGAGCTCGGCTGGGCGCCGACCGTGTCCTTCGAGGAGCTCGTCGCCCGGATGGTCGCCGCCGACCTCACGTAGCCGCCCGTCGTCTGGCCCCGGCGGGAGCCTCAGTCGAGCGGGATGTCCTCGGAGTTGTCGCGGTCGACCGGGCTGGTGTCCTTCGGGAACTCCACCGAGCCCTTCTGGTCGAGCTCGAGCACGAGCTCGCGGTCGCCCACCTTGGTCCAGCCGACCGTGGCGCGGAAGTCGTCGCGCTCGAGCTGGGCGAAGGGCTCGGACGCATCGAGGTCGACGGACTTCCGGGTCCAGCCAGCGTCCTCGAGCGCGGTCAGCGCCCGATCGACCACGTCACCCTCGTCGCCCTCCCCGACGACGATCGCCGAGGCCTTGTAGTCCTGCCCTCGATAGGTCGACATGCCCTCGCTCTCGACCCGTCCCTGCGCCCGCTCGACCGCGAGCCCGGCACCGGTGAGCACCGCGGCCATGTCGCGGAGCTCGGCGTTGACCTCGGACTTCATCTCGGCCAGCTCGTCGGCCGCCTGGGCGGGGTCGGGATCGCCGCACGCCCCGAGGCCGAGCACCAGGGCCAGTCCCAGCAGGAGGCGCAGCGGCGACAGCTTCATGTGCACATCATCACCGGTCGGCGGTCGTGTCGGACCGGCCGGGCTGGTCGGCCGTCGGGTCGCGGTCCCACTCGGGATCCTGGGGCGGCCCCCACCAGGGGTCGTAGCTCTGCGCGGCCCCGTTCACGTCCTCACCGTGACCGTCGACGATGCGACCGATGTTGTAGAGCGACTCGCTGTCGCTGTCGAGGTAGGAGCTGTGCGCCTCGTCGGTGTTGCGGTGCCAGCTGCGATCGACGTCCTCGGCCTCGAAGCGGGTGGCGTCGAAGTCCTCCGACGACGGGTCCGTCCCGAGTCCGATCCCGAACTTGCCGATCCACCCCTCGTCGCCGAGCGTGGCCACGAAGTCGCGGCTGTCACGCCCGACGTAGACGTGGTCCTCGCCGACACCGAAGTCGCTCGCCCGGTCGGCCGGCCCGGCGCCCGGGCTGCCGATGAGCACCACGTCGTCGACGTCGATGGTGTCGCCGTGAGCGGCGTACGACGTGGTGGTCGAGCCGTAGCTGTGCCCGATGGCCGTCAGGTGGGCCGGGTCGTCGGCGCGCGAGGCCCGCAGCCCGTCGATCGCGTCGGCGAGGTTGCGCCCGCCTTCCTCGGCGCGTCCCTCGGTCAGGGTGGCGAGGTCGGTCGGGCCGTCGGGCGCGTCGTAACCCAGCCAGAACATCGTCGCCACGCTGGAGCCGTCGCCGTTGTAGCGGGTCGACTCGTAGAGGTTCATCATCTGGTCGGTGTAGCCGGTCACGCTGGTCATGTCGGTGCTGATGCCCGGCGTGAAGACGGCGACGTCCGCCGCGGTGTCGAGGTCGCCCACGGCCACCGCGACCCGACCGTCGCCGTCGTAGGCGGCCGGGTCGTAGAGCCAGAGCTGTCCGCCCGGCTTCACGCCCGGGTCGAGCGGGTCGGTGTAGGCGTCGGCGTTGGCGAGCGCCTCCTGGGTGCGCTGGGCGTTCTCCAGGATCCGGCGCTCGGTGGCGGAGATGGTGCCGTCCTCGGACTTGGCGGCGAGCCGGGCCAGGTCGTCGTCGAGGAGCACGCGGTTGGCCTGGTCGCGGGCATCGGACGGCAGCCCGTCGCCCTGTCCGATCCGCTCGGGGTAGGCCGCGATGACGGCCTCCCGCTCGGCCTCGGTCAGGCCGTCCCACCACGCCTTGACCTCCTCCGGGGTGGCGCCGGATCCCGGCGCACCGGGGCGGTTGATCGCCGACTCGGCCAGGGGCGGGACGCCACCGTCCGCGGAGGTCGACTCCGCGAGGGTGTCGGCGGCCTGGAAGACCTGCCGCAGCAGGGTCTCGTTCTCCCGGACCCGTCGCTGCAGGTCGTCGTCGGCGGTGACCAGCTCGGAGTAGTCGGCGCGCAGGTCGACCGAGCGCTCGCGGAAGGCCGCGACCTGGGCCTCCGTCACGTCGACCGCGGCGTCGATGTCGGCGATCAGGGTGGTGCGGCGGTCGTCGAGGCCGCGCTTGCGCTCGAGGAGGTCGTCGTGGTCGCGCAGCAGGTCGCGCAGGGTGTCGGTGAAGGCGGTGACGCCACGGGCCACCCGGCGCACCGTGACGCCCATGGCGGCGTGCTCCGTCGAGGCGGTGCCGGAGGCCTCCTTGTAGGCGGCGTAGGCGACCCCGGCCCAGCTGCCGAGGTCCTGCACCTCCTGGGCGCGGTCGGCGAACTCCTCGTAGCGACCGGCGGCCTCGTAGAGGGTCGTGGCGAGCGCGTCGGACCCGCCGGCGTCGCCCTCGGGCTTCTTGACCTGCGCCGGCACCGACGCTGGGACCTCGATCGTGACCGTCATCGCGCCGGCCCCAGACGTGCGCCGAGGTCGCTGAACTGACGGTCGACCGCGTCCTCGGAGGTGGAGTAGTCGTCGGCGGTCGCCTGCAGCGCGCCGACGAAGCCGCGTGCGATCTCCGCGCTCTCGCCGGCGTGGCCGGCCCAGCCGGTCAGGAAGCTGGTGGCGGCCGCCTGCACGCTCGGCGGCAGTGCGGCCGAGGAGGCTCCGCCGAGGGCCCGCGCCGTGGCGTCCATCAGCTCTTCCTGCGACTCCCAGGCGGTGGTGCCGCGCCGCAGCGTCTCCATCTGCCAGACCAGGGGATCGCCCATCAGACCTCACCCCCTCGCGCGAGCGCGGCAGCCTCGGGACCGGTGTGCACGAGGGCGCTGCGCAGGCGTACGACGACCCGCGACGGTGTCGCGAGCAGCACCTGCACCTCCTCGCGACCGAGCCTCGCGGGGCGCCCCGCGAGCACCCGGGGGATCCCCTCGGGCGGCGCCAGGACGTGCCAGCCCGCCTCGTCGGGCAGCAACGCCCGCGCCCGCTCGAGCGTCGCCGAGGTGGTGGCCGGATCCACGTCGTCGAAGGTGGCGGTGCCCTGCCACCTCAGGGTGCCGTCGGCCGCACCGGCGAACCACACGTCGTCGAGCCGGCTCGGCTCACCGGGGAGGCCGAGGCCGGCCCAGAAGGCGGCCATCTCGCCGCGCAGCCGGGCGCGGGCCTCAGCCGGGTCGACCGTCGGCTCATCGGCCGGCACCTCGACCTCCGCCGTCACCTCGGGCGGCAGGACGACCAGGTCGACGTCACCGTGACGGCGCAGGACGGTCGACCAGAAGGGGTCTTCCCGGACGGCGCGCCCGGCGGCGGCGTCGCGTGTGAATTCCAGGTCTGGCTGCTCGGACACCCGGGTCCTCCTCTGTCGTCCGGTGTGCCCTCACGTCTCCCCGGGAGCGGCCGCGTCGAAACGCGACTGCCCGCGCCTGGGGAGAACTCGTTCAGCCGTGCCGCAGCAGCGCGAGCAGGTACTCGCCGTAGCCGCTCTTGCGCAGCGGCTCGGCGCGCGCGGCGAGCTCGTCGTCGGAGAGCCAGCCCATCCGCCACGCGACCTCCTCGGGTGCGCCGACCTTGAAGCCCTGCCGCCCCTCGATCGTGCGGACGAAGTTGGAGGCGTCGTTGAGGGAGTCGAAGGTGCCGGTGTCGAGCCACGCGGTGCCACGCGGCAGCACCTCCACGTGCAGCCGGCCCTCCTCGAGGTAGCGGCGGTTGAGGTCGGTGATCTCCAGCTCGCCGCGCGCCGACGGCTCGAGCTCGGCGGCGTACTGCACCACGTCGTTGTCGTAGAAGTAGAGGCCAGGCACGGCGAAGTCGCTCTTCGGCTGCTCCGGCTTCTCCTCCAGCGACAGCGCGCGACCCTGCTCGTCGAACTCGACCACGCCGTAGGCCCGGGGGTCGGCGACGTGGTAGCCGAAGACCGCGGCACCGTCGAGGTCCTTGAACCGCAGCAGCTGCGAGCCGAGCCCGGAGCCGTAGAAGATGTTGTCGCCGAGCACGAGCGCCGAGCGCTGGTCGCCGATGTGGTCGGCGCCGATGACGAATGCCTGGGCGAGCCCGTCGGGGCTGGGCTGCACCGCGAAGGTCAGGTCGATGCCGAACTGCGAGCCGTCACCGAGCAGCCGGTGGAAGCCCTCGGCCTCGTGCGGCGTGGTGATGATCAGGACGTCTCGGATCCCCGCGAGCATCAGCGTGGAGAGCGGGTAGTAGATCATCGGCTTGTCGTAGACCGGGACCAGCTGCTTGCTGATGCCCTGGGTGATCGGGTGCAGTCGCGAGCCGGTGCCACCGGCCAGGATGATTCCACGCATGGGCTCACCCTATTGGCCCACGCGGTTCCGCACGGTTTGGCACGATGTGCGGCATGCCGTCCTCCCGTCGCACGTCGAAGCGACGGCTGGTCCGGCCCGCCACTGTGATCGGCGGGCTGCTGCTCCTGCTCGTGGTGCTCGCGCTGCTGGCCATCCCGTTCCTCAAGGCCCCCGGCCATGCGGAGGGGGCGCGCGCCGACCTCGAGGCGGCGCGCACCTCGCTCGCTGCCGGCGACGTCGACGCGGCCGCCTCGAGCGTGGACAGCGCCCGGCGTCACGCCGACCAGGTGCAGGACGCCGTGCAAGGCGTCGGGGGCGACGTCTGGAGCCTGATCCCCGTCGTGGGCCGGCCCGTGTCCGACGTACGACACCTGGGCAACGCGCTCGACCACCTCACCACCGCGGCCGAGGTCGCCGTGGACACGTGGCCGTCCGTCAACGGCAGGAGGGCCACGCTGTTCGGCAACCGCTCCGTCGACCTGCCGACGCTCGAGAAGCTCGTGGGTGCCGTCGACGAGGCGAGCAGCAACCTCGACGCGGCTCAGGTCGAGCTCGGCGACGTCCGCGCCTCCAGCGTCGGCATCGGCACCCGGCTGGGCGACGCCCGTGACGAGGCCTCCGACATCGTGGGGCCGCTGGCCTCCGGCGCCCGCCGCGCGAAGTCCCTCACCTCCGTGCTGCCCGACCTCCTCGGCGCGGACGGTGACAAGACCTACCTCCTGGCGCTCCTCAACCCCTCCGAGCAGCGCTTCTCCGGGGGTGCGCCGCTGACCGTGGCCCCGATCGCGGTGTCCGGCGGCAGGCTCACCATCGGCGAGGCCCGCGACACCTCCGACCCCGACCTCTACCGGGTCGGCCGGTGGCCGAAGGTCGAGGGCAACCCGTTCCACAAGGGCAAGCTGCGCCTGTCGACCGCCACCTTCGCCCCGGACTGGTCGGTGTCCGGGGAGGAGCTGCTGCGGGGTTGGGCGCGGCGCACCGGCCAGGAGACCGACGGCCTGATCGCGGTCGACGTCGTCGCGCTCGCCGACATGCTCCGGATCACCGGGCCGGTCGAGGCGCCGACCTACGGCACCCTCGACGCCTTCAACTTCACCGAGAAGATGGTCGGCGACTACGACGCCTTCCCCGACAACGAGGCGCGACACGACCTCAACCGGGCGATCGTGCCGGTGTTCGCCGAGCGCCTGTTCCAGCCCGGCCAGGGGATCGAGAAGATCGAGTCGCTCCGGGCCTCCGCCCAGGGCCGCCACTTCGCGCTCTGGATGCGCGACCCGGACGTGCAGTCGGCGGTCGCCGACACGGGGCTGGCGGGCGACCTCTCCGACACCGGCAACGACTACGTCGCGGTGTTCAACCAGAACACCAACCAGTCCAAGGCCGACTACTGGCAGCGCCGCACGGTCACCAGTGACGTACGGCTGCGCGAGGACGGCTCGGCGAAGGTCCGGATGACGATCTCGGTCTTCAACGACTCGCCGCCCTACGGTGCCGACCAGATCTACGGCGACCCGCGCGGCGGCAGCAGCCGCACCCGCTGGAACGGCATGACGATCGGGGTCTTCCTGCCCTCGGACGTCGAGGTCACCGCCGCCACCTCCGCCGGCAGGCAGCAGGGCCTCCGGACCTTCGACTACTACGGCCGCCCCTACAAGCTGCTCCGGATGACGCTGCCACCGCAGGCGACGCGCGAGGCCGTGCTCGAGTACGTCGTCCCGGCCGCCGCGCTCGCGCCCGGTGACGGCACCCTCACCTACCGTCTCGCCGCCACGCCGCAGGGGCTGGTGACGCCCGAGGCCCTCACGGTCCAGGTGCGGTGGCCCGACGGCTACGACGTGTCCGACCTGCCCGAGGGGTGGACCCGCTCCGGCCCCGGACGGGCGAGGTACGACTCACCGGGACTGGTGACGCAGCCGAGCTTCAGCCTCACCGGCTCGGTCACGGCGGCCGGGTCGCCCTAGACTCCCGGCCATGGAACGCCTTCTCGTGACCGGGGGCGCGGGGTTCATCGGGTCGAACTTCGTGCACCACCTCGTCGAGCACACCGACCTCACCATCACCGTCCTCGACAAGCTCACCTACGCCGCCTCGAAGGAGTCGCTCGCCGGCCTCCCCGAGGACCGGGTGCAGCTGGTCGTCGGCGACATCGCCGACGAGGACACCGTCGACCCGCTGGTGGCGGCGCACGACGCGGTCGTCCACTACGCGGCGGAGTCGCACAACGACAACTCGCTGCACGACCCGAGCCCGTTCATCAGGACGAACATCCTCGGCACCTACACGATCCTCGAGGCCGTGCGGAAGCACGACAAGCGCCTCCACCACGTCTCGACCGACGAGGTCTACGGCGACCTCGAGCTCGACGACCCGAAGCGGTTCACCGAGGACACCCCCTACAACCCGTCCTCCCCCTACTCCGCGTCCAAGGCCGGCTCCGACCACCTGGTCCGCGCGTGGGTCCGCAGCTTCGGCGTGCAGGCGACGGTGTCGAACTGCTCCAACAACTACGGGCCCTGGCAGCACATCGAGAAGTTCATCCCACGCCAGATCACCAACGTCATCGACGGCATCCGCCCCAAGCTCTACGGCTCCGGCGAGAACGTGCGTGACTGGATCCACGCCGACGACCACTCCTCGGCCGTGCTGACGATCCTGACCACGGGTGAGATCGGCGAGACCTACCTCATCGGCGCCGACGGCGAGAAGAACAACCTCGAGGTCGTCCGCCTCATCCTGAGCCTCATGGGCCAGCCCGCGGACGCGTTCGACCACGTCACCGACCGCGCCGGCCACGACATGCGCTACGCCATCGAGTCGGGCAAGCTGCGCCAGGAGCTCGGCTGGAGCCCGCAGTTCCAGGACTTCGAGTCCGGCCTGGCCAGCACCATCGAGTGGTACCAGCAGCACGAGGACTGGTGGCGTCCCCACAAGGACGCCACGGAGGCGAAGTACCGGGAGCTGGGCCAGTGAGCCTTCCCTCCCTGGAGACCACGCCCATACCCGGGCTGGTCGTGGTCCGGCTCGACCGACGCGACGACGACCGCGGGTTCTTCAAGGAGAACTGGCAGCGCGAGAAGATGCTCGCGATCGGCCTGCCCGACTTCGGGCCGGTCCAGAACAACGTCTCCTTCAACAGCGACCGGGGCGTCACCCGGGGCATCCACACCGAGCCGTGGGACAAGTTCGTCTCCCTGGCCACCGGCCGGATCTTCGGTGCGTGGGTCGACATGCGCGAGGGCGAGACCTTCGGCGCGACGTTCTCCCTGGAGATGGACACCTCCGTCGCGGTCTTCGTGCCGCGCGGCGTCGGCAACAGCTACCAGACCCTCGAGGACGCGACGGCCTACACCTACCTGGTCAACGAGCACTGGCGACCGGGCATCGCCTACCCCGCCCTCGCGCTCAGCGACCCGACGGTGGCGATCGAGTGGCCGATCCCGCTGACCGAGGCGATCATCAGCGAGAAGGACCAGCACAACCCGTCGCTCGACCCCGGCACCGCGATCCCGGCCAGGAAGGTCCTGGTGCTCGGGGCCGGCGGCCAGCTCGGCCGGGCCTTCGCCGAGGCCTTCCCCGCCGCCGACACCCGTACGCGGAGCGAGCTCGACGTGACCGACGCAGCGGCCGTGGCCGACTTCCCGTGGCACGACTACGGCGTCGTCCTCAACGCGGCGGCGTACACCGCGGTCGACGTCGCCGAGACCGCGGAGGGCCGGGTCGCGGCGTGGGCAGCCAACGTGACTGGCCCCGCCACCCTCGCCGGACTGGCCCGCCAGCACGGGTTCACCCTCGTCCACTTCTCCTCCGACTACGTCTTCGACGGCACCGCCGGGCTCGAGCCCGGCCACCTCGAGGACGAGGCCCTCTCACCGCTGGGCGTCTACGGCCAGTCGAAGGCGGCCGGCGACGTGGCGGTCGGGCTCGCGCCGCGCCACTACGTGCTGCGGACGTCGTGGGTGATCGGCGATGGCAAGAACTTCGTGCGCACCATGCAGTCGCTCGCCGAGAAGGGCGTCTCGCCCAGCGTCGTCGACGACCAGGTCGGCCGGCTGACCTTCACCGGCGAGCTGGTCCGGGCCACGCAGCACCTGCTCGACTCCGACGCGCCCTTCGGCACCTACCACCTCTCCAACGGCGGTCCGGCGATGTCGTGGCGCGAGATCGCGCAGGCCGTCTTCGAGCGCTCCGGACGCAGCGCGGACGACGTGTCCGGCACCAGCACGGCGGCGTACGCCGAGGGGGTGCTGGCGCAGGGGAACCCGTTCGCGCCGCGCCCGCTGAACTCCGCGCTGTCGCTGGACAAGATCCGCGCCACCGGCTTCGAGCCCGAGGACGCGCTGGTCGCGCTGGACCGCTACCTGGCCTGAGGCCGGCGCGCTCAGCGTCGGCCCGAGGTGACCTCGCGCAGCGCGGGACGGACGTCGGCGAGGTAGACGAGCGCGGCGATCGTGAAGATCAGGCTGATGATGTTGAGCGGCGATCCCAGCAGGATCAGCTGGGCGGCGAACCCGAGCCCGGTGATGAGGCACCACGCCTGCTTGGTGAGCTTGCCCGCGGCGTGGTAGGCCTCGGCGGAGTAGGTGACGGCGTTGACGAACGCGAAGCCCTTGATCGCGATGGCCGCCACCAGCACGACCAGCATCAGCCAGCTCTCGAAGATCCACGGGTTCACGGGACCAGCGTAGGGCCACCGACGAAAAGGACCCCCACCACGACGGGCGGGGGTCCTTCCTCAGAACAGCATGAGCTGGCCTGCGTGCGGGTCGACCGCTCTTCAGCCGCCGACCTTCTCGGCGGCGTCGGCGACGGCCTTGGCCGCGCTGGCGGCCGTCTTCGTCGCGGACGTCGCGGTGGCCTTGGCGCTGCCCTGGGCGGTGGCGGTCTTCTTCGCGGCGCTCTTGCGGGCGGTGGTGGCCGCCCCCTTCTTGGCCGCAGCCGCCCTGGTCGCCTTCTTGGCGGTGGGCCTCGGCTTCGGGGCGGCCTTGGTCGCAGCGGTCCTGTCGGCAGCGGCGGCGGTGGCGTCGGCGGCCTTCTCGGCCTGGGTCGCGGTGGTCTTCGCCTTCGCGACCGTGGTCCTGGCGGACTTCACCGTGGCGGTCGTCGACTCCTGGCGGCGGATCCGCCCGACGAGCGACTCCCCGCGCTTGACCAGGTCGGCGTAGGTCGCGTTGGCGACGGCGACGTTGTCGTCGACGAGCGTGGAGACCTTGGACGGGTAGGCCTGGAGGTCCGCGACGCGAGCCTCGACGGCCGCGCGGCGTGCCTGGGCGTCCTTGGCGATCGCGTCGACGCGGGCGCTCACCACGCTGACGGCCTGCGTACGCAGGGCCTGGGGGTCCGAGGCGGTGCGAGCAGCCGACTTCTGGGCGGCCGCGAGGCGCGCCTCGACGGCGGACAGACGCTTCTGGACGTCGGCGACGGCCTCGCGGACGACGCCGACGGCGAGGTCGGTGGCGCCGACGCCCGCGAGGACGGGCTTGAGGGCTTCGGTCTTGATGTCGAACTTGGCGGTGGCCATGTCGTTCTCCTTCTGGTGGGTGGGTGCTGGTCGGTGGTGCATCACTGGGGGGCCTGCGCGTCGCGCTCGTTGAGCGCGAGGAACGAGGCGTAGACGTCGAGCAGCGAGTGCTTCTGGCGCTCGGTGAGACCGGCGTCGGCGAGGATCGCGAGCTCGACGGAGCCGGTCTCGCCGGCGTCGGGGTGGACGATCCCGGCGCGGACGTAGAGCTGTTCGGCCGAGACGCGGAGCGCGCGCGCCAGCTGCTGCAGCACCTCGGCCGACGGCTTGCGCAGGCCGCGCTCGATCTGGCTGAGGTAGGGGTTGCTCACCCCGACCTGGTCGGCCAGCTGCCGCAGCGAGAGGCTCGCGGCCAGGCGCTGCTCCTTGAGGTAGTCACCGAGGGTGCCGATGGATCCGGCGACCGCCTTCCCCGCCTTCTTGCTGACGGGCCTGCCTGTCGACGTGCTCGTGTCCCTGGCCATGCCTCCAGTGTGCTAACACGAGTTAGCGAAACACAAACTCTCGACCGGTGACGGTCCTCACAAATCCTGGAAGCAGGAGGGCTGCAGGCGCTAGCTAGAAGGCAGCACGGATCTCGCCGACCGGCTTCCCGCCGCCCAGCAGCTCGAGCCGGCCGGTGCTCAGGACCGCCTCGGCGTCGACGCCGTCCTCGGCCAGGAGCCCCGAGCGACGCAGCGCCTCGGCCATCAGCACCGGGCGCACCCGGGGGGCACCGTCGTCGGTCTTGAGCGCCCACGCACGCCCGTCGGGCAGCGCCACCGCGTAGCAGGACTCGGCGCCGGCCTTGCCGATCAGGCCCGGAACCGCCCGGTGGAGCGTGAGCTCGTCTCGCGTGGTGCCGCTGACGAGCTCCGGGTGCGAGCGGATCGCCTCCGCGATGCGGTGCTCCGGTCCGTCGGCCGCGGTCGCCAGCCTCGCGAATGCGCGGGCCAGCCCGGTGAGGGAGGTGGAGAGCAGCGGTGCGCCGCAGCCGTCGATCGCGACCGTGGTCACCGGCTCGCCGGTCAGCCGGGCGAAGGTGTCGAGCATGGCGAGCTGCAGCGGGTGGTGGGGGTCGAGGTAGGTCGTGGTGTCCCACCCCATGTGCACGCAGGTGGCGAGCATCGCGGCGTGCTTGCCCGAGCAGTTCATCAGGATCGGCGTCCGCGACCCCCCGGCGCGGATCACCGACTCCCGGGCGGCGTCGTCGAGGGGGAAGTCCGCGGGCGTCTGGAGGGCCGTCTCGTCGAGGCCCGCCGAGGCGAGCGTGCGGCGCACGCCCTCGACGTGGATCGGCTCGCCGGAGTGGGAGGCGCAGGCCAGTGCCAACAGGTCGGCGGGGAGGTCCAGGCCGAGCTCGACCATCGCCAGCGCCTGGATCGGCTTGTTGCTCGAGCGGGGCAGCACGGGCGCCGTCACCTCGCCGACGGACCAGTCGATGCTGCCGTCGGCAGCGAGCGCGACGATCGAGCCGTAGTGGTGACCCTCCACGAAGCCGGAGCGGACGATCTCGGCGACGACCGGCAGGCCCGGGCGCTCGACAGTGGTGACGGCAGACGACATGCGGGCAGGCTACTCAAGCCTCGGGTGAGAGGATGCGCGGGTGATCCAGCACTGCCCCACGCCGACCGAGCTCGACGACCTGGAGCTCCTCGTCTCCGGCGCCTACGCGCCGACCACCGGCTTCAACGAGCCCGCGAGCCTCATCACCCTCGACCTTCCCGACGGGGTGAGCGAGGCCGAGCTGGTCGACCCCGAGGGACTCCCCCTCGCCCGCGTCACGGCCGACGGGAGCGTGCAGCCCCTCGCGCACGCCGAGTACGGACCCTTCCGCCGGCTGCACCTCACGCCGGCGCGGGTGCGTGAGCAGCACGCGGGCGCCACGTTCGTGCCGGTCGTGGACGCCCTGACCGACGCCGACCTCGACGACGTCCGGAGGTTGGGCCGCGTGGTGCTGGTGGCGCTGACGGGCACCGGCACCGCCGCCCTCTCCCCCGTCGCGCTCGTGCGGGCCACCCTGGCCGCTGCCGACCTGCTCGACGACGCCAGCGTGGTCGCCGTACCCCTCCCCTCCCACGGCGATGCCGAGGCCGACCACGCCCTGGGCGTGCGGGTCATCGCGACGTACGCCGGTGACGACCCCGTGCACGCGCTCCCCTCGCGCGGGGTGGGCAGCGAGGCCGGTGACACCGAGACCGACGACTACCCCGTGTCCATCGCCGCCATCGTCGAGGAGGACCGGCCCGAGCCCGAGGACCAGGGCCTCGTCCTCTTCTTCACCGGCCTGTCCGGCAGCGGCAAGTCCACGCTCGCCCGGGCGCTGATGGATCTCCTGCTCGAGCAGGGCGGCCGCTCGGCCACCAGCCTCGACGGCGACGTCGTGCGCCGGCACCTCTCCGCAGGGCTGACCTTCTCGAAGGCCGACCGGGAGACCAACATCCGCCGCATCGGCTGGGTGGCCGCTGAGATCGCCCGGCACGGCGGGGTCGCCGTGTGCTCGCCGATCGCGCCCTTCGCCGAGACCCGCGAGCAGGTGCGGGAGATGGTGGAGTCCGCCGGCGGTGCGTTCTTCCTCGTCCACGTCGCCACGCCGCTCGAGGAGTGCGAGCGCCGCGACCGCAAGGGGCTCTACGCCAAGGCTCGTGCCGGCCAGATCCCCGAGTTCACCGGCATCTCCTCGCCCTACGACGAGCCCGAGGACCCTGCCGTCCGCGTCGACACGACGGGCCGGAGCATCGAGGACGCCCTCGACGACGTGCTGGTCGCGCTCGACGAGGCCGGCTACCTGCACCTGACCCAGGGCCCTGCCCGAGCCGATGCCTGAGCCGCTGTCGGTGCTCTTCGTGTGCACCGCCAACATCTGCCGCTCACCTGCGATGGAGCTGGTCGCGCGCGACCTCGCCGGCGCGGCCGACGTCGTCTTCCGCAGCTGCGGCACCCATGCCCGCGACGGTGAGCCGATGGACGCCGCGATGGCCGCCACCCTTCCCGCCGGCATGGCCGACGGGTTCCGCAGCCGACGCCTGACCGGCTCGCTGCTCGCGAGTGCCGACCTGGTGCTCACCGCCCAGGCGGTGCACCGGCAGCACATCCTCGACGACCACCCGCGGCTCCACCGCAGGCTGTTCACCCTGGGCCAGTTCGCCGCCACCCTCGCGTCCGATGCCGCAGGTGACCTCGCGGACCTGAGCGGGCGGGACCTGATCGCCGCCGCCGGGCAGCGACGCGTCCACTCCGTCCCGGAGCACGACGTCGCCGACCCCTACCGGCGGGGGAAGAAGGCATCGGCCCAGGCAACCGGCACAATCACGACCATGTTGAGCGACATCGTTCCGCGGCTGGTCGGCACCACGTGGCCCGAGGGCCGCCGGGCCGCGCGCGAGGGTGAGGACGCCTGATGGACTGGATCACTGCCGCGTTCTTCTCGATCCTCGCGGCCGGCTTCTTCGTCGGCGTCGTGGTCGGCCTCACCGGCATGGGCGGTGGAGCGCTCATGACCCCGGCCCTGCTGTTCCTGGGTGTCGGGGCACCCGCCACCGTCGTCACGGCCGACCTCACCGCAGCCGCGATCTACAAGACCGGTGGCGCGATCGTGCACAAGCGCGAGGGCTCGCCCAACCTCAAGCTAGCGATGTGGCTGATGATCGGCTCGATCCCGATGGCCCTGCTGGGCCCCCACCTGGTCGCGTGGTTCACCGACGACATCGACGAGCTCAACCACGTGCTGGTGCTCTGCATCGGGTTCGCCCTGCTGCTGGCCGCGGCGACGTACGCCCTGCGCCTCTACGTCAACCTCGTGCGGGTCCGCTCGGGGACGCACGTGGACGACGACGACCCGACGATCCGGGTCGTGCCCACCCTCCTGGTCGGCATGCTGGGCGGCCTCCTCGTCGGCATCACCAGCGTCGGGTCGGGCTCGGTCATCATGATCGCGCTGCTGATGCTCTACCCCGGCCTGTCGGCGGTGAAGCTGGTCGGCACCGACCTGGTGCAGGCCGTGCCGCTGGTGCTCGCCGCCGCCATCTCCAACATCGCACTGCACGGCATCGACTGGGAGATCCTGGTCCCGCTGGTGATCGGGTCGGTGCCCGGCACGATCCTCGGTGCCACGATCGCGCCGCGGGTCCCGCAGTCCTTCATCCGCCGCGGCATCGTGGTCGTGCTGACCATGAGCGGTGTCGCGCTGCTGGACAAGTCCGGCTGGGCGCCGCTCGGCAAGGACGAGACCCACCCGATGCTGATCGCCGGCGTCGGCCTCGCCGTGCTCCTCGTGCTGCCGATCGTGTGGGGCTTCATCCGCAAGTCGCAGGGCCTGCCGATGTTCGGCTCACCGACGGTCGCCGAGCTCGAGGACCCCGACTACCGGCCGGGAGTCGTCGGCATGAGGAAGATCGACCGCTAGCGCGACGGCTCCTCGATCGGCGGTGCGGTGGACCTGAGCCCGCGCCACACGTGTCCGAGAAGTTGCCCCCGAAGCGGCGACGGAGGGGCGAGATCGCGGACACGTGTCCGACGCGGGCGGCTCAGGCCAGGCCCAGCAGCTCCCGGCACCCAGCAGGCGTCATCGGCGTACGCTGCGCGATCCGCCCGAGGTCGACGGCCCGCGCGACGAGCTGGGCGTTGGACTCGACGGGCACGCCACGACTGATGGTGAGCACGTCCTCCATCCCCACGCGCAGGTGGCCGCCCATCGACAGCGAGGCCATCGCGACCGCGAGGGTCGAGCGACCGATGCCGGTGGCCGACCAGGTCGTCACCTCCGGCGGGAGGGCCGCGACCCCGGCGACGAGCGCGGGCGCGGTGCCCGGCATGCCTCCGGGGACTCCCATCACGAAGTCGACGTGGACCTTGCCGCCGGCGGGGACGCCGTACTCCCGGATCAGGCGTCCCAGCGCGTGCACCTGGCCGAGGTCGAACAGCTCGAACTCGGGCGCGACGCCGCGGGAGAGGGCAAGCTGGTAGAGGTCCTTCACGAAGGGCCACGGGTTGAGGAAGACGTCGTCGCCGAAGTTGGTGGTGCCCATCGTCAGCGAGCACGAGTCCGGCTCGGCGTCGAGGACCTTGAGCCGCTCGTCGAGCGGGTCGTGCACGGAGCCCCCGCTGGAGAGCTGGACCACGAGCGAGGACGACTCCCGCACGGCCGCCACCCACTCGCGCAGCAACGCCTGGTCGAGCGTCGGTGCGTGCTCACCGTCACGGACGTGGAGGTGGATCATGGCGGCGCCGGCCGCCTCGCACTCGGCAGCCGTCCGCGCGATCTCCTCGGGCGTGGTGGGCAGCTGGGGGCAGTCGGCCTTGGCGGTCTCGGCCCCGGTGGGGGCGACCGTGATCAGCAGCTCGTCGGACATGGCGGCATCCTTGCACCATGCGCGCCGTCATCCAGCGAGTCCTCTCCGCCAACGTCAGGGTCGACGGCGAGGCGGTCGGTCAGCTCGACCGACCGGGGCTGCTGGTCTACCTCGGCGTCACCCACGACGACGGTGAGAAGCAGGTGACGTGGATCGCCCGCAAGATCTGGGACCTCCGCCTCCTGCGCGACGAGCAGAGCGCGAGCGACGTGGGCGCGCCGGTGCTCGTCGTCAGCCAGTTCACGCTCTACGGCGAGGCACGCAAGGGTCGCCGGCCCACCTGGCAGGCAGCGGCTCCGGGCCCCGTGAGCGAACCCCTCTACGAGGCGGTGTGCGACGAGCTCGAGCGACTCGGCGCCCACGTCGAGCGCGGCCGGTTCGGAGCGGACATGCGGGTCGAGAGCGTCAACGACGGCCCGATCACCCTCGTCCTGGACTCCGCCGGCTAGGGCGCGCCCGTCTCCCACACCCGCGCCCAGTCGACCTCCATGTGCTCGGGCAGCTCGCCGTTGAAGCGGGGCAGCTCGTAGTCGGAGGAGAGGAGGCTGAGGATGAGGAACTCCGGCTGCCCGGACGTCTCCCCCTTCAGCCGCTGCGTGACCTGACCGTCGATCCGGAAGACGTACTCGTCGGGGGTCCACTCGACCGAGTAGACGTGGTACTGGCTGGCCCAGTCGTCGCCGTACTTCTCCACGTCGGGGATCCACCCGCCGACGGTCTGCTTCTCGCCGGCCTTGTCGAGGAAGTAGGTGAACTGGGTCAGGCCCCCGAGCGGGTGGTCGTCACCGAAGTACTCCATGACGTCAATCTCGGCGCCACCCTGCTTCGGACCACCGGGCTTCTGGCCGCCGACGGCCTGCAGCCAGAACGCCGCGTGCTGACCGCGGGCCGACTGTGTCTTGATCCGGGCAGCGGCGTAGCCGTAGGTGAAGGCGTACGTGCCCTCGGTGCCGACGTGACCGTTGAGTCGGTAGGGGAACCTCTTGCGCTTGCCCGGCAGCTGGCACGTCTCGTCGCTCCGGTCCGGGTCCTCCAGGACGCTCAGCTGCAGCACCCCGTCGGCCACCTTCGCGCCGCTGGCGTCGGCGCGCGAGCAGGTGCGGACTCCGATGTGGCCCTGGTCGCGGGTGAACCAGGCGCCGCCCTCGTCGTCGACCGAGCTCTCGTCGAAGTCGTCGGTGAAGGTCGCCTCGGGCGCATCGTCGGTGGAGACCTCGGTCCCGATCGCGTCGTCCCCGTCCCCGACCACGACGTGGAGGTCGCCCGAGGTGGTCGAGGTCAGCACGACGCGGCCCTTGGCATCGGTCTCCTGCTCGTCCACGTCGTCCCAGTCGTCGTCGGACTTCGCGACGAGGGTGACGGCGGTGCCTTCCTCGGCGTCGTCGACGGTGACGTCCACGACCCAGGCGGCGTCGTCGGCGGCCTCGGTGTCCTCTCCGTTGGCGGCGAGCTGGGGCAGCACGCGCGCCTCGATCGCGTCGCTGGCGGTGTACGACGGCGGGGCGGGGTCCTCCTCCGCCGACGAGCAGGCGGTCGTGACGAAGGCCACCGCCAGCAGGCCGGACAGCAGGCGCTGGCGAGGGCGGGAGGGTCGCGAGAGTCGAGGGGGGCGGCTCATCTGCCCGAGTCTGGCCGACCACGCCCAGCCAGGCGAATTCACCGAGCCGTGCCTCGTCGCTACGATGAACGCTGCTGTCCCTAGAGAGGCCCCTGCTGCGCCATGACCAACACCCACGTCGACTACCAGCTGAGTCAGCTGGACCAGCTCGAGGCAGAGTCGATCCACATCTTCCGTGAGGTCGCCGCCGAGTTCGAGAAGCCGGTCCTGATGTTCTCCGGTGGCAAGGACTCCATCGTCATGCTCCGCCTCGCCGAGAAGGCGTTCTACCCGGCGAAGATCCCGTTCCCGATCATGCAGGTCGACACAGGGCTGGACTTCCCGGAGGTCATGGAGACCCGGGACAACTGGGTCAACCGGCTCGGCGTGCGCCTGGTCGTGGCCTCGATCGACGACGCGATCGCGCAGGGCGTCCTGGTCGACGACGGCAAGACCAGCCGCAACCGGATGCAGACCGCCACCCTCCTCAACGCGATCGAGGAGAACGGCTTCACCGCCGCCTTCGGCGGCGGCCGGCGCGACGAGGAGAAGGCTCGCGCCAAGGAGCGCGTCTACTCCCACCGCGACGAGTTCGGACAGTGGGACCCCAAGATGCAGCGTCCCGAGCTGTGGAGCCTCTACAACGGCCGCCTCCACGCCGGCGAGCACATGCGGATCTTCCCGATCTCCAACTGGACCGAGCTCGACATCTGGGACTACATCGGCCGCGAGGGCATCGAGATCCCCAACATCTACTTCAGCCACCAGCGCCGTGTCTTCGAGCGCGACGGCATGCTGATGACCGAGACGCCGCTCAACCCGATGCGCGACGGCGAGGTCGCCGAGGAGCGCACGGTGCGGTTCCGCACCTGCGGCGACATCACCCTGACCGGCTGCGTGGAGTCCACCGCCAGCACCATCGACGAGATCATCGAGGAGGTCGCTGCTGCCCGGGTCACCGAGCGCGGTGCGACCCGAGGTGACGACCGCTTCTCCGAAGCGGCCATGGAAGACCGCAAGAAGGAAGGCTACTTCTGATGGGCGCCACCGAAGGCCAGATGGACCTGCTCCGCTTCGCGACCGCAGGCTCCGTCGACGACGGCAAGTCGACCCTCATCGGGCGCCTCCTCTTCGACAGCAAGTCGATCTTCGCCGACCAGCTCGAGGCCGTGGAGAAGACCTCCACGGACAAGGGGCACGGCTACGTCGACCTCTCCCTGCTGACCGACGGGCTGCGCTCCGAGCGTGAGCAGGGCATCACCATCGACGTGGCCTACCGCTACTTCGCGACGCCCAACCGCAAGTTCATCATCGCCGACACCCCCGGTCACGTGCAGTACACGCGCAACATGGTCACCGGCGCCTCGACCGCCGACCTCGGTCTGGTGCTCGTCGACGCCCGTCACGGCCTGACCGAGCAGTCGCGCCGCCACGCGGTGCTGCTCTCCCTGCTCCGCGTGCCGCACCTGGTGCTGTGCATCAACAAGATGGACCTGGTCGACTGGTCGCAGGAGACCTACGAGCGCATCCACGCCGAGTTCACCCAGTTCGCCACCAAGCTCAACATCCCCGACCTCGAGGTCATCCCGATCTCGGCGCTCAACGGCGACAACGTCGTGGACCGCTCGGCCAACACCGACTGGTACCACGGGCCCACGCTCATGCACCACCTCGAGCACGTCCACGTGGCCTCCGACCGCGACCTGGTCGACACCCGCTTCCCGGTCCAGTACGTCGTACGCCCCAAGTCCGACGAGCACCACGACTACCGCGGCTACGCCGGCCAGATCGCCGGAGGAGTGCTCAAGAAGGGCGACGAGGTCATCGTCCTGCCCTCGGGCATGACCTCCACGATCTCGGGCATCGACCTGTTCGACCGTGAGGTCGACGAGGCGTTCCCGCCGATGTCGGTCACCGTGCGCCTCGACGACGACGTCGACGTCTCCCGCGGCGACATGATCGCCCGGGTCAAGAACGCGCCGAAGCCGAGCCAGGACATCGACGCGATGGTCTGCTGGATGACCAACGAGCCGCTGCGGCCCCGCCAGAAGCTCGCCATCAAGCACACCACCCGCAGCGGCCGGGCGATGGTCAAGGACATCCAGTACCGCCTCGACGTCAACTCGCTGCACCGCGACCAGGAGGCCGGCGAGCTCGGGCTCAACGAGATCGGCCGCGTCCAGCTGCGCACCACGGTGCCCCTGCTGTGCGACCCGTACTCCAAGAACCGCACCACCGGTTCCTTCATCCTCATCGACGAGGCCACCGGCGTCACCGTCGGCGCCGGCATGATCAACAGCGGCAGCTGACCTGTCCCGGCCACGGGCCGGACACCAGCGAGCGAGCCCCGACCGCCCCGGTCGGGGCTCGTCCTGTTCCCGGCAGGTAGACCACTGGTAGACACGCACTTGCCAGAAAATGACACGTTGTTGGCAAACGTGTCCCAGAATGGGCGGATGGACTCGCGTCACGCCGAGGTGCTCGCCCAGACCGACCGCACCGCCCTGGGGCGGCGCCTGCGTTCCGCCCGCCTGGCCCGCGGCCTCACGCAGGGCGAGGTGGCGACCGACCTGATGTCGGTGGCCTACCTCTCCCGCATCGAGACCGGGCACCGACGACCCACCGTCACTGCTCTCGGCGTCCTCTCCGAACGGCTCGGCGTCACCGTCGAGTCACTCCTCGGGGTGGCCGACCGGCGCGTCGTCGACGAGATCCGCCTCGCCCTCGACTACGCCGAGCTGTCGCTGGAGTCCGGGCAGCCCGGGGACGCCGAGCAGCACCTGGAGGCCGCTCTCGACCAGATGGCGAGCGCCCGGATCGACGACATGCGCGATCGCGCCCGGCTGCTGCACGCCCGTGCCCTCGAGGCCACCAAGCAGGTCGACGACGCCATCCTCGAGCTGGAGGCGCTCATCGAGGAGCAGCGCACCGACGGTCTGACGCTGATCAAGGCCGGCATCGCCCTGAGCCGCATCTATCGCGAGACCGGCGACCTCGGGCGCGCCATCGCCTGCGGCGAGCGCGTGATGGCACGCGTCGAGGAGGCCGGGCTCGACGCCTCCGACGAGGGCGTCCAGCTGGCCGTCACCGTGGCCGCCGCCCACTTCGAGCGAGGCGACACCTCGCACGCCGTACGCCTGTGCCGCAAGGCGATCACCAAGGCCGAGTCGCTCGGCTCGCCGATGGCACGTGCCTCCGCCTACTGGAACGCCAGCGTCATGCAGGCCAACCGTGGTGACGTGGTCGCGGCCGTTCCTCTCGCCGAGCGCGCGCTCGCCCTGCTCAGCGAGGGTCAGGACGCCCGCAACCTCGCGCGGCTGCGCACGGAGGTCGGCCGGCTGCAGCTCGAGCTCGACCCGCCTGCTCTCGCCGAGGCACGCGACAACCTGCAGCAGGCAGCGCTCGAGATGGAGTGGAGCAGCGCGAGCCCCGTCGACCGCGCGTGGACCCTGCTCGGACTGGCCCGCGTGTCCTTCCTCGGTGGCGACCTGGACGAGAGCCGCGAGCTCCTGTCGCAGGTGCACACCACCGCTGACGGCCACGCGCCGCTGGCCGAGGCGGAGGCACTGACCCTGGAGGGTCGGACCCTTGCCGCCGAGGGCCGCTCGGACCTGGCCGCCG
Source organism: Nocardioides hwasunensis (assembly GCF_014779665.1). Taxonomy (GTDB): domain Bacteria; phylum Actinomycetota; class Actinomycetes; order Propionibacteriales; family Nocardioidaceae; genus Nocardioides; species Nocardioides hwasunensis. The sequence continues at coordinate 40,852 of NZ_JACXYY010000009.1, forward strand.
CCGCCTACCAGAGAGCCGTGCTGCGGCTCTCCGCCATCGGCGCCGACCAGAGTGCCGCCCAGCTGTGGTTCGACCTCGCCGACCTGCTGGGTGGCGTCGGGCTGACCGAGGAGTCGCTCGACGCCTACCGCCGCGCGGCAGTCTCCACCGGGCTGCGAGCGCGCGTGTCGACCCACACGCTCGCCCGCAGCTGAGGCTCCGGGGCCTCAGGCCTCGGTCAGCAGCACCAGACGTTGCGCATGGTGGTCGGCATCTTCGGGGCGGCCTCGGCGGGGGCGGTGAAGCCGGCCAGGCCGACGAGGGCGATCGAGGCGACGAGGGTGCGAAGGGCCTTGCTGGTCATGGGGTTCTCCTGGGATGTCTGGGGTGGGGTGCTGACGGGCACGACGAGGTGAAGCGGGTCCTGCTGACTGGCTCCGGCCAGGTGCGGATCAGCAGCACCAGACGTTGCGCAGCGTGGTCGGACCGGTCGGGGCCGCCTCGGCGGGGGCGGCGAGGCCGGCCAGGCCGACGAGGGCGATCGAGGCGACGAGGGTGCGAAGGGCCTTGCTGGTCATGGGGTTCTCCTGGGATGTCTGGGGTGGGGTGCTGACGGGCACGACGAGGTGAAGCGGGTCCTGCTGACTGGCTCCGGCCAGGTGCGGATCAGCAGCACCAGACGTTGCGCAGCGTGGTCGGACCGGTCGGGGCCGCCTCGGCGGGGGCGGCGAGGCCGGCCAGGCCGACGAGGGCGATCGAGGCGACGAGGGTGCGGAGGGCCTTGCTCTTCATGGTGTCTCCAGAGGTGAGTGCTGGGTGGGGTTGGCAAGCGTCCCGAGCGTCTGCACAAGAAATAGTGTCAAAACTGATGCGGAGTCTTCTCCGGTTTGGCAAACTTGGGCAAGTCCCGTTGGCAATTCCCCTGTATTGGCAGCGGTCCACGATCTCGTGAAACCCCCCTCGCGAGACACGCACCGGTCCCCACCCGGATGCCGCCGGACCCCCCGCATCCCGCGGGGGGTCCCCGCGATTTCGGGCTCGATCGAGCGATTCCACGCTCAGATCAGCCCCGTGCGCGCCTCTCGGGCGTGCTCCGGGCGGGCCCCGGCCGGCACCGAGGCCACGAGTGGCACGGGCGACGACCCCCTCGGGGCACGGTCGCTGAGGACGCAGAAAATATGTCCTAGCGCGGCAGGGCGAGGGTCACCGTGGTGCCGTCGCCAGGGGTGCTCTCGACGGCAATTTCGCCTCCGTGGGCCTCGACGATGGTCCGGACGATGTGCAGGCCTAGACCAGTTCCCGGCACCTGGAGCCGGCGCGCGTTGTCGCCGCGGAAGAAGCGCGTGAACACCTGGGGCAGGTCGTCGGGGTCGACGCCCTCACCGTGGTCGGCCACGGTCAGGACCACCCGGCCCTCCTCCTCGACGAGGTGGATCCTCACCTGTCCCCCGGCGCGGCTGTAGGCGATGGCGTTCGCGAGGAGGTTGTCGACCGCCTGACGCAGCCGCATCCCGTCCGCGACCGTCCGGAGGGAGGGGGGACCGTCCAGCTCGAGACCTACGCCGGCACCCTCCGCGTCCAGCGCGGCAGCCTCGACGGCCTCGGCGACCACTGTCACCAGGTCGAGCGGGTAGGGGCTCACGATGGCCGATCCGGCCGTCGCGCGGGTGGCGAAGAGCAGGTCGGCGACCAGGTGCGAGAGCCGCAGCATGTTGCGGCGTGCCGCGCTCACCTGCTGGTGCCCCTCGGCACCGAGGTCGGCGGACTCCTCGAGCAGCTCGAGGTAGGCGAGCGCGGAGGTGAGCGGCGTGCGCAGCTCGTGGGAGACCGTCGACACGAACTCGTCCTTGACCGCCTCTGCCCGGATGCGGTCGGTCACGTCGTGGTAGGCCAGCACGGCACCGGCGAAGCCGCCCACGCGATCGTGGATCGGCCGCGCCGAGACCAGCACTGCGCGCCGTGCCTGAGGGTCCTCACCGATCCAGACCAGGAGGTCGTCGAAGACCTCACCGGCGGCGGCGCGCGCCGACGGCATCTCGTCGCGGGTCAGCAGCCGTCGCTGCTCGGCGTCGTAGGCGAACCCGGTCTCCCCGGCCACGCCGAGGTGGCCGTGCGGGAAGGTGATCCGGAGGAACTCCTCCTGACGACGGTTGATCGCGCGGTGGTTGCCGTCGGCGTCGATGTGGAGCAGACCGACGGTCACGCTCTCGAAGAGGGCGTCGGCCCGTCCCTGCTCTGACTCGGCGGCCGCCTCGGCGGCGTCGAGGCGCTCGACGAAGGCCTGGCGCTCGGTGAGGTCGGCGATCTGCGAGATGAAGTGGATCGGGGCCCCGTCGCCGGCTCTCAGCAGGGCCACCGAGAGGTCGCCGATCAACACGCCGCCGTCGGCGCAGATGTAGCGCTTGGTGATCCGGTAGGAGCCGATCTCGCCGGACAGGGTCTGCTCGACCAGCCGCAGGTCGCTCGCGAGGTCGTCAGGATGGGTGATGTCCTGGAACGACATGGTGGCCAGCACGTCGGGGTCGTAGCCGAGCATGTCGCAGAGGGCGACGTTGGTGGAGAGGAAGTCGCCCGCGGGCGAGACGACGGCCATCCCGACGGGTGAGTGCTCCATCGTGAGCCGCCACAGGTCGTCGGTCTGGGGCGCACGCGTGGTCGCCGGCACGGCAACACCTCCTCGCTCGCCCCACCCGGAACCTCAACGGTACGAGTCGCAGGGCCCCTGGTGCTGCTGCTTGGGAGGATCCGCGACGAAAATGAGGAAATCGCCCCGCACGTCGGACGGCGGGGCGATTTCTTGAGGTTCTCGCGGTGGGCTCAGGCCGTGACGAGCACCTGCACCTCGGCCACCGAGCCGGTGGCCGCGACGACGCGGGTGTCCACGGGGTCCGCCTTGGGCGCGAGGGTCCGCAGCGTCCACTCGCCGTCACCGGCGAAGAACCGGAAGTGGCCGGTCGCCGAGGTCGGGACCTCGGCGGTGAACTCGCCGGTGCGGTCGAGCAGACGCACGTAGGCGTTGGAGACCGGCTCCTCGCCGCGCAGCACCTGGCCCTGGATCACGGCCTCCTTGGCGACGTTGACGCCGTCGAGGGACAGTCCGCCTTCCTTGGCTCCGCACATGTCAGTTGCCCCCCTCGTCGGCACTGCCGGGCTCGTCGCCGAGCGCGACCGGGACGCCGACGAGCGAGCCGTACTCGGTCCACGAGCCGTCGTAGTTCTTCACGCTCTGGTGGCCGAGGAGCTCCTTCAGCACGAACCACGTCAGCGACGAGCGCTCGCCGATGCGGCACAGGGCGATGGTCTCCTTGGAGTCGTCGATGCCGACCTCGGCGTAGAGGGCCTTGAGGTCCTCGTCGGACTTGAACGTGCCGTCGTCGTTGCAGTTCTTGCTCCACGGCACGTTGAGCGAGGTGGGCACGTGGCCGGCGCGCTGCGCCTGCTCCTGCGGCAGGTGGGCCGGAGCGAGCAGTCGACCGGCGTACTCGTCGGGGCTGCGCACGTCGATCAGGTTCTTGACACCGATCGCAGCGACGGCCTCGTCGCGGAAGGCCCGGATCGAGTGGTCCTGCTCGGTGGCGGTGTACGACGTCGCGGCGCGGCTCGGCAGGTCGTCGGTCAGCTCGCGGGAGTCGAGCTCCCACTTCTTGCGACCGCCGTCGAGCAGCTTGACGTCCTGGTGGCCGTAGAGCTTGAAGTACCAGTAGGCGTAGGCGGCGAACCAGTTGTTGTTGCCGCCGTAGAGGACGACGGTGTCGTCGTTCGACACGCCACGCTCGGAGAGCAGCGCCTCGAACTGGGCCTTGCTGACGAAGTCACGTCGGACCTGGTCCTGGAGGTCGGTGGTCCAGTCGAGCTTGATGGCTCCCCGGATGTGGCCCTTGTCGTAGGCAGTCGTGTCCTCGTCGACCTCGACGAGGACGATGCCGTCGGTGTCGAGGTTGTCCTCGACCCACTGGGCGGTGACGAGAGAGGTCTCGCGGCTCATGGTGGTGTGCTCCTTGGTGATGGTGAACATTTCGGTGGTCGAGGAAGGCGTCCTGGCGCCTTCACGAGACCGGGGATCTAGGCGGTGACGCGTCGGAGAAGCAGGTAGACCTCGCATCCCAGGCAGAAGGCGAAGACGGCGTTGAGCAGGGCGGCGACCAGCGCGAGCCCGACCGCGACCTGACCGACCACGGTGGCGCCGGCCGCGAGGGCGACCAGGCCGACGAGGGCGAAGGCGAGACCGACGGCCTGGGCGAACCGCGGCGGTGCGGCGTCCTCCCACTCCGACGGCGGCGCCAGGCGTGGCCGGACCAGCGTGCGGAAGAGCCAGGCGTGCGGGGTGTGCTGGACTCCGCGCACGGCACCGATCGCGAACAGGACGGCCTGCACGGCGAGCAGGACGACGCTGACGGGCGAGGGAGCCAGCAGGACCGCCACCAGGACGACCGCGGTCAACGCGGCCGCGAGCTGCGGGCCGCGGGGGTCGATCTGCCCCGCTGGCGGCCCGGCGACACCGGCGGTGGTGCCGGGCGTGGCGGTGGTGGACATGGCTCTCCTGAAGTCGGGCGGCACGGCACGAGGCCGGACGCGCCGGGATCACCCGGCGCGGGTCCCTCCGACGGGCACGGTCCACCTCGGCGTGGACGGTGCTCGGCTCAGCGGGGGACCGCTACGACATTCGACACAGCGCCGAGCGCACGCGGCAGTGGTCCACTGCGCGGCGCTTGGTCAGCATGGTCGAGGACATGACCACGACAGTAGGCCGAAACCCCTGCCCGATCACACCGCGTCTCATCATGTGGTCACACTATCCACATAATGAGATCAGGCGCGTGCCAGGGTCGCCAGCACCTGGTCCCGCGACGGCGCGCCCGTCGCCCGGGCGACCTCGGCGCCCGAGGCGTCGAGCACGAGCGTCGTCGGGGTGCGCAGGATGCCGAAGGCACGGGTCGCGTCCAGGTGCTGCTCGGCGTCGACCTCGACGTGCACGACCCCCTCCACCAGGCCGGTCACCTCGCCGAGCACGCGACGGGTGGCCCGGCACGGCGCACAGAACGCGCTCGAGAACTGCACGAGCGTCGCCCGCTCCCCCAGCGCCGCCCCGACGGCGGTGACGAGCTCGGCACCCGGTGGCGGCGCCGGCGCCGGGGTATCGGCGGGGTCCGCGCTGGTGCCGAGCCGGCGTACGGCCCGCGTGCCGCGGAAGCGGCCGTCGCTCACCTGACGCCACAGGCCGAGGCCGACCGCCACCGCGACGGCGGCGAGGGCGATCCAGGCTCCGGTGCTCACACCCGCGCAACGACGGGAGTCGCGCAGATGTTCCGCCTCATCCCCCGGCGAAGGGAGGCAGCAGCTCGACCACCGCCCCCGGGCGTACGACGACCGCGGCCGGGTCCTGGGTGCGCACCGGCTGGTCGCCGAGGAGCACCGAGCAGGCTGCGACGGTGCGGGCCATCCGGTCACCCGGATGCCGCTGCAGCACCTGCTCGAGGAGGTCCGCCAGGGTCAGCGCCTGCTCGGTGTCGAAGGCGTCCTCGGCGATGCCGGCCGCCGCGCGGGCGCCCGCCCAGTAGCGAACTGTGATCGTCTCAACAGCGCGATCCGTTCCAGCGGCGTCCTGCATGCGGGATATCCTTCACCATCCCCGGTCAGAGGAGGAGGTCCGACCTTGAGTGCACTGCTGCTGCTCACCGGCGCCCTCCAGCCGTCCGCCGAGGTCCTTCCCGGCCTCGCGCTCCTCTCGCACACCGTGAAGATCCTCCCGGCCCAGGGCAGCGCGCTGATCGACGCGCCCGACGCCGACCTGGTCCTCGTCGACGGCCGCCAGGACCTCGCGGCAGCGCGCGACCTGTGCCGGCTGATCCGCACCACAGGAGCCACGGCACCGGTCCTCCTCGTGGTGACCGAGGGCGGTCTCGCCGTCGTCGCCCACGACTGGGGCATGGACGACGTGGTCCTGCACACCTGCGGCCCGGCGGAGCTCGAGGCCCGGATCCGGCTCGCGATCGGCCGCAGCAGCGCCACGGCACCGGACGACCCCGCCGCCCACGTGATCCACCGCGGGGAGGTGGTCGTCGACGACGCGACCTACACCGCCCGGATCGGCGGCCGCGCGCTCGACCTCACCTACAAGGAGTTCGAGCTCCTGAAGTACCTCGCGCAGCACCCGGGGCGCGTCTTCAGCCGCGAGCAGCTGCTCCAGGAGGTCTGGGGCTACGACTACTTCGGCGGCACCCGCACCGTCGACGTCCACGTCCGGCGCCTGCGGGCCAAGCTCGGCACCGAGCACGAGCACCACATCGGCACCGTGCGCAACGTCGGCTACCGCTTCGTGGTCCCGACCCGGGACAAGGACACGGAGGGCGCCCCGGAGGGGGCGCGCTCGACGAGCGACGCCTGACACCTCGTCCTCTAGGGTCGCGGCGTGGACACCGTCATCGCGATCGCTGAGGAGTCGGCCGCGGCCGACGGCGCCGACCCGCTCGACGAGGCCGCCCGGATGGCGCTCGCCGACGGCACCGCCGAGGTGCTCGTCGAGGGCGACGCCTTCGCGCTCCTCCACGACGGCGACCTGTCGCTCGTGGTGCGCCCGTCGGCGCGCGGACGTGGGCTCGGATCGGCGCTGCTGACCCGTGCCGAGGCGTCGTACGACGTCTCGCTGACCGCGTGGTCCCACGGCAACCACCCGGCGGCCGCGAGGCTCGCGACGAGCCACGGGTGGAACAGGGTGCGCGACCTGTGGGTGATGCGACGCGACATGTCCACACCGCTGGCGCCTCTCGACCTGCCGGGCGGCGTCACGGTCCGCGCCTACCGCGAGTCCGACGCCGCCGACGTGGTGGCGGTCAACGCAGCGGCCTTCGCCCACCACCCCGAGCAGGGCGCGATGGACCTCGACAACCTCGCGCGGCGGATGGCCGAGCCGTGGTTCGACCCGGCCGGGCTGCTCGTGGCCGAGGACGGGACCGGGATGCTCGGCTTCCACTGGACCAAGCAGCACGACGCCGGACACGGCGAGGTCTACGTCGTGGGGGTGGCGCCCGGCGCGCAGGGCCGGGGGCTCGGCAAGCTGCTCACCCTCGCCGGTCTGCACCACCTCGCCGGTCTCGGCGTCGCGGAGGTGCTGCTCTACGTCGAGTCCGACAACGCACCCGCGGTCGCGGTCTACTCACGCCTCGGCTTCGAGCACGCGGACGCCGACACCCACGTGCAGTACGCCCGGTGACCGATATCTGAGGACGCTACGGACGAGCCGCACGACGAATCACCTTCACGACGTCCTCAGACATCTCGCGCAGGCGCTGGGGCGCGCACGCCGTCAGCGCAGGGGACGCACGTGGAGCCCGACCTCGGGATCCACGACGACCTCCTGCGAGGCCGGCATCTCGTCGACCGTCAGGGCCGCGTCGACCGGGACGTTGCGCTTGACCACGGCGAGCGCGATCGGCCCGAGCTCGTGGTGGCGCGCGCTCGACCCGACGAACCCGACGTCGCGACCGTCGTACGACACGGGCGAGCCGACCGGGGGAAGCCGGTTCTCCGAGCCGTCGAGGTGCAGCAGCACCAGCCGCCGGGGCGGGCGACCGAGCGTGTGCACGCGGGCGACCGTCTCCTGGCCGCGGTAGCAGCCCTTGTCGAGGTGGACGGCGGGGCCGATCCAGCCGACCTCGTTGGGGATGGTGCGGTGGTCGGTGTCGAGGCCGAGGCGCGGCTCGCCGCGCTCGATCCGGAGGGCCTCGAAGGCCCAGAGCCCGGCAGCCGGGCCGGCAGCCTCGGAGTACGCCTCCAGCTTGTCGCGCGGAACGAGGTCGAATCGCCCGGCACCCTCGCCGGGACGCCACATCACGGAGACGTCGTCGACGAGCGCGATCTCGACGCGGGTCATGAACTTCATCCGCTCGAGCCACTCGACCAGCGCGGGGCCGGCGCCGGGCTCGGTGTGGGCGGTGAACGCCTCGCCGTCGTCGACACCTGCGAAGGCGTGCTCGACGTGGCCCTGCGGACTCAGCACCAGCGCCTGGGTCCAGGTGCCGGGTGCGAGGCCCTCGAAGAACTGCGTCGTCAGGCTGTGCAGCCAGGACAGCCGGTCCGGCCCCGAGATGCGCAGGACGTCGCGGTGGGAGAGGTCGACGAAGCCGTCGCCCGCGGCGAGGCTGCGCTGCTCGGTGTTGAAGGAGCCGTAGTGCGCGGCCACCGGGGCGTCGATGCCGTCGCCGGCGACGGCCCCGGGGAGGGACAGGAGGGGGCTTGCCATGCCCTCGAGTCTAGGTCGGGTCCGGGGAGGCGTCGCAGTCCGTGCACTGGCCGAAGATCGCGAGGTGGCCGACGTCCATCGTGAAGCCGTCGGCCGCGAGCGCCGCGACGACGGGCGCGACGAGGTCGGGGCCGTAGGACCGGATGCGCTGGCAGCGTCGGCACACCACGTGGACGTGCTCGTGCTCGAGGGTGGAGTGGTACGTCGGTGCGCGGTCGCTGAGGTGCGTGTGGCGCACCAGCCCGAGCTCCTCGAGCACCTCGAGCGTGCGGTAGACGGTGGAGGCGTTGACCGAGCTGGCCCGCGCGCGGACGTGGGCCAGCACCTCGTCGGGTGTCGCGTGCCGCAGCTCCTCGACGGCCTGCAGGATCAGCTGCCGCTGTGGCGTGAGCCGAAGACCCTGCTCGCGGAGGCGGGTGGCCAGGTCGTCGCTCATGGCGTGCTCACCCGCGCTGGAGGCGGGCCCAGGTGTGGGGCTGGAGCTCCTGGCCCATCGCGGCCATGTCGTAGGCGTACAGCAGGTCACCCTCGACGTTGCCGTACATCCGCGACCCGGCCGTGACCTCCTTGGCCGTCTCGGTGAAGGAGACCCCGGCGGTGTGCATCTCGACCTTGCCGGCGTCGGCCGCGCCGTACCAGATCTCGGCGAAGCCGGTGTTGTGCGAGAGCAGGAACTCGACCTTGCCGGGCTCGGGGCAGCGCAGGAAGCCGGTCTCCATCGCAGCGTCGCGGACGAACTCGCCCTCGTCGTCGACGATCCAGGCGCGCGACATGTAGTGGAAGAACGGGCGCCCGTCGTGGGTGAAGATCAGCTCCTGGCCGAACTGGAACTTCTCGATCGTCGGGTAGTCGCCGTGTCCGTTGCCGCGCCACGTGCCGAGGAGCCAGGCGACGGGGCCGCAGTTGGGGTGCAGGTTGTCCGGCAGCTCGAAAGGCATGGGGACCATCCTAAGGTGGGGCCATGCCGCGCTCACTGGTCGTCAAGGTCACCTGCGGCGCCGAGGACGCCGAGCGCTGCAACCAGGCGTTCACCGTGGCCGCAGCCGCGGCCGCGTCCGGCGCCGAGGTCTCGCTGTGGCTCACCGGCGAGGCCGCGTGGTTCGGCGTGCCCGGCCGGGCCGAGGCGTTCGACCTCGACCTGGCCACCCCGCTCGACCAGCTGATGGGTGCGGTGCTCACGTCGGGCACGATCACCGTCTGCTCCCAGTGCGCCGCGCGCCGCGGGATCGTCGAGGGCGACCTGCGCGACGGCGTGACGATCGCGGGTGCGGCGGTCTTCGCCGAGCAGGTGCTCGCCGACGGCGTCCAGGCGCTCGTCTACTGACGCTCCCGCCCCGGACTCGGACGTGCTTGCACGTCACCCGACGTTCACCTTTCGGTGCCACACTGAGCGACATGTCCGACCCGGCAACCCTCACGAGCGCTGTCTCCCCCTCCGTGGACGAGGGCCCGGTGGCCGAGCCCTTCGGGCACCCCTCCGACACCTTCGACGTCGAGCCGCCCTACACCCCCGACGCCGCGGCGATCGAGGCCGTGGAGAAGTTCGACGACCGCTTCATCGACCGGGAGATCTCCTGGGTGCGGTTCAACCAGCGGGTGCTGGAGCTGGCCGAGGACCCGCAGCTCCCGCTGCTCGAGCGGGCGCGCTTCCTGGCGATCTTCGCCAGCAACCTCGACGAGTTCTTCATGGTGCGCGTGGCCGGACTCAAGCGGCGCATCGAGGCCGGCGTCGCCGTGCGCGCCGCCAGCGGCTACATGCCGCGCCAGCAGGTGGAGGAGGTGTGGTCGAGTGCCCGCTCACTCATGGAGCGGCACGCGCAGGCGCTCGTCGACCTGCTGCCCGAGCTCGGCGGGCAGGGCATCGAGATCGTCCGCTGGTCCGAGCTGGACCGCGACGAGCAGAAGGTCTGCAAGAAGCTCTTCAAGGACCGGATCTTCCCTGTCCTCACGCCCCTGGCCGTCGACCCGGCCCACCCGTTCCCCTACATCTCCGGGCTGTCGCTCAACCTCGCGGTCGTCGTGCGCCACCCCAAGACCGGCACCGAGCACTTCGCTCGGGTGAAGGTGCCGCCGACGTTCGGCCGCTTCGTCGAGCTCGGCAACCAGCGCTTCGTCCCGATCGAGGACGTCATCGGCGAGCACCTCAAGAAGCTCTTCCCCGGCATGGAGGTGCTCGGCGCCCACACCTTCCGGGTCACCCGCAACGAGGACCTGGAGGTGGAGGAGGACGACGCCGAGAACCTGCTCAAGGCGCTCGAGAAGGAGCTGCTGCGCCGGCGCTTCGGAGCGCCCGTACGCCTCGAGGTGGAGCGGTCGATCGACCCCAAGGTGCTCGAGCTGCTGGTCTCCGAGCTCGGCGTCTCTCGCGACGAGGTCGTCTCGCTCCCCGGGCCGCTCGACCTGACCGGCCTGCACTCGATCGCCGACCTGCCCCGCGACGACCTGAAGTACGCCGCGTTCCTCCCCTCGACGCACCCGAGCCTGGCCGAGGTCGAGTCGGCCTCCCCCGTCGACGTCTTCGACTCCGTCTCGCGCCACGACGTGCTGCTGCACCACCCCTACGACTCGTTCGCCACCTCCGTGCAGCGCTTCCTCGAGCAGGCCGCCGCCGACCCGCACGTGCTCGCGATCAAGCAGACGCTCTACCGCACCTCCGGCGACAGCCCGATCATCGAGGCGCTCATCGACGCGGCCCAGGCGGGCAAGCAGGTGCTGGTGATCGTCGAGATCAAGGCGCGATTCGACGAGCAGGCCAACATCCGCTGGGCCCGCAAGCTCGAGCACGCCGGCTGCCACGTCGTCTACGGCCTGGTCGGCCTCAAGACCCACTGCAAGCTCTCGATGGTCGTGCGCGACGAGCCCGAGGGCATCCGGCGCTACGTCCACCTCGGCACGGGCAACTACAACCCCAAGACCGCACGGGTCTACGAGGACCTCGGCCTCCTCACGAGCGACCCGGCCATCGGCGAGGACGTCGCCCTGCTCTTCAACAACCTCTCCGGGATCAGCCGCAACACGACGTACGACAACCTGCTGGTCGCGCCGGACAACGTCCGCGACGGGCTGGTGGCCCAGATCCACCAGGAGATCGCCCACCACCAGGCCGGGCGCCCCGCGGGCATCCGGATCAAGGCCAACTCGGTGGTCGACGAGGCGGTGATCGACTCGCTCTACCTCGCCTCGCAGGCCGGCGTGCGCGTGGAGCTGGTGATCCGCGGCATCTGCGCGCTGCGCCCCGGCGTGCCCGGGCTCTCCGAGACCGTGCGCGTGCGCTCGATCCTGGGTCGCTTCCTCGAGCACAGCCGCGTCTTCTGGTTCGACAACGACGGCGACCCGGCCGCGTGGATCGGCTCGGCCGACATGATGCACCGCAACCTCGACCGACGCGTCGAGGTGCTCGTGCGTCTGCGCCAGCCGCAGGTCGTGCAGCAGGTCGGCGAGCTCCTCGACCTCGCGCTCGACGAGGGCACCACCGCCTGGGACCTCGGTGCCGACGGCGAGTGGACCCTGCACCGGGGCGAGCGCCACCTGCACGACGAGCTCATCGCCCGGCAGCGGAGCCGGCGCCGCTGAGCGCTGCCCGGACGACTGTTTCGCGCGACACGCCGGGCGACACGCCGAGCGGCGTACCCCGAAATCACCGGGCCGATCGGTCGTTCGGCCGCGGGTTGCGGATACCGGCGAAACACCCCCTACTCTATTTCCCGGTTCATCCGCCCCCCGTTCGGAGTTCACCGTGCGTTTCAGGTTCCGCCCTGTCGACAGCTCGTTCTACGACCTCTTCAGCGAGGCAGCAGACCACCTCGTGGTCGGCGCCCAGCTCCTCAGCGAGATGCTCGCCGACGGCAGCTCGCGTGCAGACATCGCCCAGCGCATGCGCGAGGCGGAGCACGCGGCCGACGAGACGACCCACTCGATCATCCGTCGGGTCAACAGCACGTTCGTCACTCCGTTCGACCGGGAGGACATCTACTCCCTCGCCTCGGCGCTCGACGACGTGATGGACATGATGGACGAGGCGGTCGACCTGATCCTGCTCTACGAGGTCACCTCGCTCCCGCCGGAGTCCACCCAGCAGGTCGAGGTGCTGCAGCGGTGCGCCGAGCTCACGTCCGCCGCGATGCCGAAGCTGGAGTCGATGGGCTCGCTCGACGAGTACTGGATCGAGATCAACCGGCTCGAGAACACCGGTGACAAGTCTTACCGCCGCATCCTCGCCAACCTCTTCAGCGGCGACCACAAGGCGCTCGAGGTGATGAAGCTCAAGGACATCGTGGAGTCCCTCGAGGGGGCGATCGACGCCTTCGAGAAGGTCGCCAACATCGTGGAGCAGATCGCCGTCAAGGAGTCGTAAGACCGTGGAGATCGGCATCATCATCGCCGTGGTCGTCGTCGCCCTGGTGTTCGACTACACCAACGGCTTCCACGACGCGGCCAACGCGATCGCGACGTCCGTCTCGACGGGTGCGCTCAAGCCGCGCGTGGCGCTCGCCATGGCGGCCGTCATGAACTTCGTCGGTGCGTTCCTCGGGCAGAAGGTGGCCCACACCGTGTCCGACACCATCGATCCGGGGCCTGGTAGCCACGGCCTGGTCATCGTCATGTGTGGCCTGCTCGGTGCGATCACCTGGAACATGATCACCTGGTACTACGGCCTGCCCTCGTCGTCCTCGCACGCCCTGATCGGCGGACTGGTCGGCGCTGCCGTGGCAGCGGGAGCGACCGCCAACTGGGCCCTCGTGGTCGAGAAGGTGGTCATCCCGATGTTCCTCTCGCCCGTCGTGGCCTTCACGCTCGGCTTCGCGCTGATGATCGCCATCATGTGGATCTTCCGCCGCGCGAACCCGAGCAAGGCCCACCGTGGCTTCAAGGTCGCCCAGACCGTCTCGGCCGCCGCGATGGCGCTCGGCCACGGGCTCCAGGACGCCCAGAAGACGATGGGCGTGATCTTCCTGGCCCTCCTCACCGGTGGCTACGTCAGCGAGTCCGACGGCCTCCCGCTCTGGGTGATCCTCGCCGCCGCGACCGCCATCTCGCTGGGCACCTGGTCCGGCGGCTGGCGGATCATGCGCACCCTCGGTCGACGCATCATCCACCTCGACCCCGCCCGCGGCTTCGCGGCCGAGTCGGTCGCGGCCTCGGTGCTCTACACGACGTCGTACGTCTTCGAGGCGCCGATCTCCACGACCCACACCATCACCTCCGCCGTCATGGGCGTCGGCGCGACCAAGCGCCTGTCCGCCGTCCGCTGGGGCGTCGCGAAGTCGATCCTCACCGCCTGGGTGCTGACCTTCCCGGCCGCCGCGGCCGCCGCCGCCCTGTGCTACGGCGCGGCGCACCTCTTCCTCCCCTGACCCGTTTTCCCCCGGACCTCGATATCTGAGGACGTGGCGTACGTCTGAGCGGTCGGATCCCGTTCATGGCGTCCTCAGATGTCTGGACGTCAGGCCGCGCGCCGACGGTGCGCGAGGAGGCGGGCCTTCTCGTACGAGGACAGGTGGCGTCGCGCCTCGACCGTGGTCGTGTCGACCCACCCCGGTGGCGTCTCGATCGTCCACAGTCGGTCCGCGACCGGCGTGCGTCCGGCGCGGACGTACGCCTCCCGCAGCCGTCGCGCGAAGGCTCCTCGATCGGCCACGTCGCCGGCCATCATCGTCGCGCCCTCGAGACCCAGGCGTCGGTAGGCCGCCTCCTTGACGACGTCGATGGACCGGACGTTGTCGGCCAGGTGCAGCGCTCCGTCGTACATGCCGTAGACGCCGGTCTCCGGGTCAATGCCATCGGGGGTGCCGACGAATCGTCCCGACCGGTCGAACACAGGCCGGTTCATGAGCACCTCCGCGCCGACGATCTCGTCGCGCCACGTGAGCTGGAGCACCGGTTCCATCGGGGACCACGCGTTCTCGTCGAGCAACGGCAGCACCCGGCGTACGCGCTCCACACCTCGCCTCGCGACGAGGTCGGTGTCGACGAAAGCCGCCAGCTCGGCGATGGACACCAGGTCGTTGAACGCCGCCATGTCGAACGCCACCACTGCGGATTCGTCGTTCGGCGCGGTGCGCATCGCGTGACCGACGGACCACAGCGGAGTCGTCAGCCGGATCCCGTCTGACCGCATGAGGTGCCCGGGGGTCACCACCTCTTGGCTCACCTCCAGACCGGGGCGCGGCCGGAGCCGGTGACCACTGCTCACCGCCATCGGAACCGGAAAGTGCCCAGAGGCGGGACTCTCACCGGCGAACCACACCCCGCCGAGCCATCGCAGGGCCGCCCACCCCGTCACGCCGCCGTACGCCGGCAGGTGCGCGGCAGCCTCGACGATCCGCTGATCTGCAGCTTCGGTCCCGACCGTGGCGGGGACCCACATGTTGTGGCCCACCTGTCGCCACCGGCCAGAGCGCGTGCCCCAGGCCGTCGGACCGTCAGCGCCGGTGGGGTCGCGCCGCGACGGCCAGACCACACCGGGCCGCAGCCCCTCTCGGGGACCGATTCCGCGCGACGGCCAGGCACCGGGCGTCCAGATGACCTCGTCCATCCGAGGATGGTGCGGGACAGGCGTGCTGCGCCGCTGGCGTCATCCACAGGGTTGCCACCAGCGGCCGCCTCGACATCTGAGGACATGGCGTACGTGAATCAGGACGGATCTCGTTCACCACGTCCTCAGATATCGAGGACGGGAGGACAGATCAGCCGAAGCGACCGGAGATGTAGGCCTCGGTGGACTCGTTGTCGGGGTTGGCGAACATCTTCTGGGTGGAGTTGAACTCCACCAGGTGACCGGGCTGGCCGGCGGCCTTGAGGTTGAAAAAGCCGGTCTCGTCGGAGACGCGGGCCGCCTGCTGCATGTTGTGGGTGACGATGACGATCGTGTACTCGGTCTTCAGCTCGTGGATCAGGTCCTCGATGGCCGAGGTCGAGATCGGGTCGAGGGCCGAGCACGGCTCGTCCATCAGCAGGACCTGCGGCTCGACGGCGATCGCGCGGGCGATGCAGAGGCGCTGCTGCTGGCCGCCGGACAGGCCCATGCCGGGCTTGTTGAGCCGGTCCTTGACCTCGTTCCAGAGGTTGGCGCCCTTGAGCGAGCGCTCGACGATGTCGTCGGCCTCGGCCCTCTTCATCTTCTTGGCGTTGAGCCGGTTGCCGGCCAGCACGTTGTCGTAGATCGACATCGTGGGGAACGGGTTCGGACGCTGGAAGACCATCCCGATCTGACGGCGTACGGCGACCGGGTCGACCGCGGCGTCGTAGAGCGACTGGCCGTCGACCATCACCTTGCCCTCGACGCGCGCGCCGGGGATGACCTCGTGCATGCGGTTGAGCGAGCGCAGGAAGGTCGACTTGCCGCAACCGGACGGGCCGATGAAGGCGGTGACCGAACGCGCCTTGATGGTCATGGTGACGCCCTCGACGGCGAGGAAGTCGCCGTAGTAGATGTCGAGGGAGTCGACGGTGATGCTCTTGGCCATGGAGTCAGTCTCTCTTGTCTTCCGGAATCTGGTGCAGGCTCAGTGGCCGGTCTTGGGGGCGAAGATCTTGCCGATGATGCGGGCGGCGAGGTTGAGCACCATCACGATCACGATCAGCACCAGGGCGCCACCCCAGGCGATCTCGATCCCGGGCCGGATCCCGCCGGCCGTCTCGGCGATGCCCGGGTTGGCGTTCTGGGTGTAGATCAGCACCGGCAGCGTCGTCATCCGCCCGTCGAAGACGTTGAAGTTGGTGCGGGTCGTCAGACCGGCGATGAGCAGCAGCGGAGCCGTCTCGCCGACGACGCGGGCGATCGAGAGGGTGACGCCGGTGACGATGCCGCCGAGCGCCGTCGGGAGCACGACCTTGACGATCGTGCGCCACTTCGGCACCCCCAGGGCGTACGCCGCCTCGCGCAGCTCGCTGGGCACCAGCCGCAGCATCTCCTCGGTCGAGCGCACCACGATGGGGATCATCAGCAGCGACAGCGCGACCGAGCCGCCGATGCCCACCCGGGTCGAGGGCCCGAACAGCAGGATGAAGAGCGCGAAGGCGAAGAGGCCGGCCACGATGGACGGGATGCCGGTCATCACGTCGACGAGGAAGGTGATCCAGCGCGCGAGGCGCTTGCCCTTGCCGTACTCGATCAGGTAGATCGCGGCCATGACGCCGATCGGCACCGAGATCAGGGCCGCGAAGAGCGTGATCAGGAGCGTGCCGATCAGGGCGTGGTAGATCCCCACCTCCTGGTCGAGGCTGGTGCGGTACATCGAGTAGGTCAGGAAGGTCGAGCTGATCCGCGGCAGGCCACGGTCGACGACCGTGTAGAGCAGGGAGACCAGCGGGACGATCGCGACGATGCAGGCGGCCCAGACCAGGCCGGTGACCAGGCGGTCGGTCGCGCCGCGCGAGCCCTCCACCACGCGGGCCCACAGCGGCAGCGCGACGAGGAAGACGAGACCGGCGACGATCGCCCAGGCGACGACACCCCAGCCGAGGAGCAGGACCGGCAGGCCGGCCGCGGCGGCGGCGACCACGCCGACGAGGGCAGGGGCGAACCGCGGCAGGCGCGCGGCGGTGAACGACACCGACTCCGCGCTCGGCCGGACGGGAGCGGTCGTGACGCTCATCGCGCGAGCTTCCTCTCGTTGCGGGTGACGACCCAGCGGGCCGCGAAGTTGACCAGGAAGGTCACGAGGAAGAGCACCAGGCCGGTGGCGATGAGGACCTGGATCTTGCCGGGGGTGCCCTCGCGGTAGTTCGACGCGATGTTGGAGGCGATCGAGGCTGGGTTGGTGTTGGAGATCAGGTTGAACGAGATCCCCCCACCGGCCGAGAGCACCATCGCCACGGCCATCGTCTCGCCGAGCGCGCGGCCCAGGCCGAGCATCACCGCCGAGACCATGCCGGAGCGGGCGTAGGGGAAGACCGCCAGCCGCAGCATCTCCCACCGGGTGGCGCCCAGGGCGAGGGCGGCCTCCTCGTGCAGGCGCGGGGTCTGCGAGAAGACCTCGCGCGAGATCGCGGTGATGATCGGGATGATCATGATCGCCAGCACCAGACCTGCGGTGAGGATGGTGCGGCCCGTGGTCGAGGCCGGTCCGGCGAAGAAGGGCACCCAGCCGGCGTGCTCCTCGAGCCACTGGTAGACCGGGCTGAGCTTGGGTGCCAGCACCGTGATGCCCCAGAGGCCGAAGACGACCGACGGGACCGCGGCGAGCAGGTCGATGACGTACGCGATGGGGGTGGCGACCCGCTTGGGGGCGTAGTGGCTCACCACCAGCGCGATCCCCCAGGACAGCGGAACGGCCACGACCAGGGCGATGATCGCGGCCAGCACGGTGCCGAACAGCAGCGGGGCTACGTAGCCCGCGAACGTGCTGGCACTGCCGTAGAAGCTGGCCGGCTTGACCAGTCCCGGCGCGCCCTCGATCGTCAGAAAGATGAAGACGCCCGCCAGGGCGACCAGGATGATGATCCCGGCGGCCAGTGCGAGCCGGGAGAAGATCGTGTCGCCGAGCCTGGGCTTGGCCCGGCCCGTGTCATCAGCAACAACGGTGGTTGCCACTCGCTACCTCACTCAGTCGTGTCACGCGCCGGTGCGGCGGGTCGGTGTCCCGGCCCGCCGCACGCGGCGATGGGTGGTCGGAGCGTCCTCCGACCAGGATGGATCAGCCGGCCGAGATCGCCTCGACGATGCCCTTGGCCTTCTCGGCGACCGAGTCGGAGAGCGGCGCGGAGCCGGCCTCCTGGGACGCCGCGTCCTGGCCCTCGGGGGACACGATGTAGGAGAGGTAGCCCTTGACCAGGTCGGCCTCGGCCTGGTCCTCGTAGGTCTGGCAGGCGATGAGGTAGCTCAGGAGGACGACCGGGTAGGCGCCCGCCTCGGTGGTGGTGCGGTCGATGTCGACGGCCATGTCGACGTCGGCGCGGCCCTCGGCGGCCGGGGACGCCTCGACGACGAGGGCGGCACCCTCGGCGGACGGGGCGACGTAGTCCTCGCCGACCTTGACCGAGACCACGGACAGGTCGCCGACCTGGCTCTCGTCGGCGTAGCCGATGGTGCCGTTGCCACCGGAGACCGCGGAGATGACACCGGAGGTGCCCTCAGCTGCCTCGCCACCCTTGACCGGGAAGGCGTCCTCGGCCTCGTAGGACCACGACTCGCTCGCCTTGCCGAGGTAGTCGGTGAAGTTCTTGGTCGTGCCCGAGTCGTCGGAGCGGTGGACCGGCGTGATCGCCTGGTCCGGCAGGTCGGCGCTGGGGTTCTGCTCGGCGATGGCCGGGTCGTTCCACTTCGTGATCTTGTTGTCGAAGATCTGCGCGATCGTGTCGGCGTCGAGGTTCAGCGCGTCGACGCCGTCGAGCTTGAAGGCGACCGCGATCGGCGAGACGTAGGCCGGCACCTCGATCGGGTCGGTGCCGTTGCAGCGCTCCTTGGCGGCCGAGAGCTCGCCCTCGTCGTCGTTGAGGTAGGAGTCGGACCCGGCGAAGCTGACGCCGCCGTTGATGAAGTTGGTGCGACCGTCACCCGAGCCGACCGGGTCGTAGTTGACGGTCACGTTGCCGTCGTTCATGCCCTGGAAGCCGGTCGCCCAGGCACCCTGGGCCTTCTCCTGGGAGGAGGCGCCGGCGCCGTTGAGGTCGCCGGACAGTCCGCCGGAGGTGTCGCTGCTGTCGCTCGAGCCCGAGTCGCTGCCCGAGTCGGCGCTGCTCTCGTTGCCGGCACCGCAGGCGGTGAGCGAGATCGAGAGGGCAAGCACGGCGACGCTGGGGGCGAGCAGCTTGCGGAAAGAAGTGCGGTTCACTTCGGGTGCTCCTGAGGAAGTCTGGTGAGTACTGACATCGGCGAAGGTAGGCACGTCAGGAGAACGAGCACGGCGCCGTCGGTGAACGCAGGATGAACTCGACCGGACCGCCTGGCGTCAGGAACCGGTGCACGAGACGGCGATCACATGAACTCGGTCATCGAGGCTTGACGCGAGGGCGTCCCGAGTCCTAGTGGCGACCCTCAGGGAGCCAGCACCTCGGTCGCCACGACGCGTCCCTTGCGGTGGTGCGCGACGAGCATGGCACCCGGCTCCAGCTTCGTCTCGCGCACCCCCATCGCGTCGAGCACCGTGGGGAGCACCGGGCGATGGGTGCAGACCACGGCGCTCTCCCCGCCGTCGACGAGTGCGTCGACGAGATCGACGATGCCCTCGACCGAGGCACCCTCCTCGCTGAGCTCGTCGTAGAGCTTCACCGGCCACCCCGTCGTGTCGACGTACGGCGCCACCGTCTGCAGGCAGCGCAGGCTCGTGGAGCTGTGGGCCGCGGTCACGTCGAAGGCCGCGAGCAGCGGCACCAGCCGCTGCGCCTGGGCCTCCCCGAGCTGGACGAGCGGGCGCTGGCGGTCGTCCTTGCGCCACCCGCCCCGCGAGCGAGCCTGGCCGTGCCGCAGCACGACCAGCGCCCGGGTCTTGCGGCGCAGCGGACGGGCCTCGGCCAGGGTCTCGCGGTCGTGGGGATAGGTGAGCCGTCGGGCGGCAGCGGACCACTCGACCCACTCGACCGCGTCGATCTCCGCGTTGGGCCGGTAGCGGCTGACGTCGTCGCTGCCGATCGCCCGTGCGGTCCAGTAGTCGACCGACTTCCACCGGCCACCCGACATCCGGTAGCGCTGCCGCGCGAGCGCAGGGCCGAGCCGGACGTCGAGGCCGGTCTCCTCCGCGACCTCGCGGACGGCCGCGGTGACGGCGTGCTCACCTGGATCGAGCTTTCCCTTGGGAAAGGACCAGTCGTCGTACTTGGGTCGGTGCACGAGCAGCACCTCCCCGCCCTTGCGGGTCACCACGGCACCAGCAGCGCGCACGTCGCGGGGCTCCATGGAAGTAGTGTCACACCGTCCCCCGCCCTGTGAGGAGCCCCCCGTGTCACGTCGCGCCGCCGTGGCCCTCGCGGTCGTGGTGGTGCTGGCCGTCGCCGGACTCGCAGCGTGGCGGCTCTCCTCCTCCGGCACACCGCTCAGCCGCGCACTGGCGCTCGTGCCTGCGGAGACCAGCCGCTCCTCGTGGACCGACTGGGAGGGAGTACGCCGCGAGCTCGGCTCCGACGTCGGCCGCGGCTCCTCGGCCGAGGAGGTGGACGCCTTCGTGTCCGAGGCGTTCGGCAGCGATCTCACGTCCATGTCCGCGCTCGGCACGTCGGCCGGCACAATGCAGGAGCTGCTCGGCCTGTCGCCGGCCACGCTCAGCTGGGAGCTGCTCGCCCAGTCCGACGGCGGCGCGGTCGAGGCGATGGGGGTCGGTGACGACCTCGACCTGTCCGACGTCGCCGACCGGCTGGCCGACGCGGGCTGGACCGAGCCCGAGGTGGACGACGGGGTGTGGGTCGGCGGTCCCGACGTGCTGGCACGTCTCGGGTCGACGATCACACCCGAGCTCCAGCACCTGGTCCTGCTCCGTGACCAGGACCTGGTCCTCGCCTCCGACCAGGTGGCCTACCTCGAGGCGGCCACGGAGGTGGCGCGCGGCACCGCCGCGGGCGCCGACGACCTGGCCGATCTCGCCACCGGGCTGGCGGAGCCGCTGGCGGCCGCCGTCTTCACCGGCGACTACACCTGCGAGAGGCTCGCGATGGCCCAGGCCGACGCGGACGCCCAGGACGAGGCGGCGCAGCTCGTGGCGGAGTCCGGCGGGGTGCACCCGCTCACCGGGTTCGCGATGGGCCTCCTGCCCGGGGGCCACGTACGCGCCCTCCTGCAGGTCGAGGACGCCGACGACGCGCCGGCCGACGCCGATGCGCGCGCCCGGCTCGCGTCCGGCCCGGCGCCGGGGCAGGGCGGCGAGTTCACGGACCGGTTCGCGCTCGAGAGGGCCGGCTCCCAGGGGCGGGTGATCACCCTGGACCTGCGGGCTCGCCCGGGGGCGTACGTCCTGTCCGACCTGACCAGCGGTCCGGTGCTGTTCGCGACCTGCTGAGCCTCGCGCGCGCCCGGGCGACCCGTCAGTCGACGGGCTTGCGGGGCGTGACCCCGAGGAGTGCGTCGATCTGCTCCTGGGACAGGTGCTCGTCGGACTCGCTGGCCGCGATGATCAGCGTGGTGGTGAGCTCGACCTCGCTCAGGAGGTCGCCGTCCTCGAGGGTCACGTCGAACTGGTCGTGCACGTCACCCTCCTCTCTCCGCCCGATCGGATCTTCCGACTCTAGTTTCTCGACCCAAGTCTGCCGCACGAGGCACGGCCGTGAACATGACCCGAAAGTGCTACTAGTCTGCCCCGCAATGCACTCCGGCCCCACCCCCCGAGGGAGATGGGACCGGAGCAGTGATCAGATCTGGAACTCAGTCCAGCGTCAGCCGATCAGAGCGGACGGACGTTCTCCGCCTGCGGGCCCTTGGGGCCCTGGGTGACGTCGAACTCGACCTTCTGGTTCTCGTCCAGCGACTTGTAGCCGTTGGTCTGGATGGCCGAGTAGTGCACGAAGACGTCGTCGCCGCCGTCCTCCTGCGCGATGAAGCCGAAACCCTTCTCGGCGTTGAACCACTTAACGGTGCCCTGAGCCATGATGCTCGTTACTCCTTTGTCGGGGCGGGAGCCGCCACCTCGGCGACCCGCACCAGATGCGGTGACACGCCGCTTGCGACTCACGAGCTGGCAGGGCCCGAAGAACAAACGCCGTTGGATCACAAACTCCGCGGGCGTCGACCTGCTGGAACTTGCACCTGTTGCAGAACAAACCCTACCAACAAATCGGCCGGCGTCACCTGTGTCGTCGGTAGCGTCTGGTGAACTCACCGCGAACAGGCCCGCCGGCAGGCTCCGACGGCCCCGCTGGCACGATCGGCACGTGCCCAGCGATGACCTCCGTCCGGCCCTTCCGCGCATCGCCGTCTGCGGCATCAGCCTCGAGGCGTCCACCTTCTCCCCCGCCCTCACCACGGCCACCATGCTGTCCCCCCGCCGCGGCCGCGAGGTGCTCGACGCCTGGGACTTCTGGCGCGAGAGCGGCTCGCTGGCCGACCGGGCGGAGTGGATCGGCATCCTCCAGGCCCGCAACATCGCCGGCGGGGCCATCCCGGCGGACGACTACGCCCTGCTCAAGGCCGAGATCCTGGCCGACCTCGTCGCGACGGTCGCCGAGGGGCCGCTCGACGGGCTGGTGCTCGACATCCACGGCGCCGCGAGCGTCGTCGGGCTCGACGACATGGAAGGTGACCTCGCCGTGGCCGTGCGGACCGTCGTGGGGCCCGACTGCCTGCTCAGCAGCGGGATGGACCTGCACGGCAACGTGTCCCGCACGCTGGCCGAGACCGTCGACCTGCTGACGACGTACCGCACCGCGCCGCACGTGGACTGGCAGGAGACGAAGGAGCGGGCGGCGCGCAACCTCGTGGACCGGCTCGCCCTGCCGCCCGGTCGGCGGCGGCCGGCGAAGGCGTGGGTCCCGGTGCCGATCCTGCTGCCCGGCGAGATGACCAGCACGCGCCAGGAGCCGGCCGCGAGCCTCTACGCCCGGGTGCCGGAGATCGAGGCGCTCGACGGCGTCCTCGACGCCGGGATCTGGATCGGCTATCCCTGGGCCGACGAGCCGCGCAACCGCGCCGTCGTCATGGTCGTCGGCGACGACGCCGACCTGGCGATGGCCGAGGCGACCGGGCTGGCCCGCGAGCTCTGGGCACGCCGCGAGGAGTTCGGGTTCGTCGCGCCGACCGGCTCGCTGGAGGAGGTGCTGACCTCGGCGATCGCATCCCCCGCGCGGCCGTACGTCATCTCCGACTCGGGCGACAACCCCACCGCAGGCGGCGCCGGCGACGTCACCTGGACGCTGACCGAGCTGCTCGCGAGCGAGGCGCTGGCGGCCAGTGGCAAGCGGGCGATCTACGCCTCGATCCCCGACGGTGTGGGCGCCCTCGCCGCGGCCGAGGCGGGTGTCGGGGCCGACGTACGCCTCACGCTCGGCGCGCGCGTCGACGCCCGGACCGCGCCCCCGGTCCAGGTGGCGGGACGCGTGGTCGCCGTGGTGCCGAGCGAGGACAACCTCGAGGTCGTGGTGCGCACACCCGCGGTCGACGTCGTCCTCACCCGTCGTCGCCGGCCCTACCACCTCGAGCGGGACTTCACCCGGCTCGGCCTCGACCCGCGCACCGCCGACATCGTGGTGGTGAAGATCGGCTACCTCGAGCCCGAACTGTTCGACCTGGCGGCCGACTGGATGCTGGCGCTGACTCCCGGCGGGGTCGACCAGGACCTCGCCCGGCTCGGGCACCGCAGGATCCAGCGCCCGATGTTCCCGCTGGACGACGTGTCGTCGGTGGACCCGACGGCCGGTGCGGTCCTGTTCCCGGGCGACACCGGAGCCTGAGTCAGCGGCCCAGCGCCGCCATCACCTCGGCGAGCACGGCCGCGCTCGTGACGCTGCGGCGCCCGTCGTCGTAGCCCGCGGAGACCCCGGCCGAGGTGACCGGGCCCGGCGCACGCAGGTGCACCTCCCGCGCGCCGGTGGCGGCGACGACCTGCGCGACGTTGTCCGGACGCACGCCGCCGCCGACCGCGACGCGGACGTCGGCGCCTGCGCGCGCGACGAGCTCGGCGAGCAGCGGCAGGTGGTCGACGGCGGGCCCGGCGCCTCCCGAGGTGAGGACCCGGCTGATGCCGAGGTCGCCGAGCAGGCCGAGTCCGGCGAGCTTGTCGGGGACCGAGTCGAAGGCCTTGTGGAAGGTGACCGGCACGTCGTCGCACGCGGCCACGAGCCGGCGTACGGCGGCCACGTCGACGCCGCCCTCGGGCTCGAGCGTGCCGATGACGAACCCGAGTCGCGTGCCGGGGTCGGCTGCCTGCCGGACCGCCTCGATGTCGGCCACCATCACCTCCACGTCCTGCGGCGCGTGCACGAAGTCGCCACTGCGCGAGCGGACGAGCACCCGGATCTCGAGGTCCGGCGCCTCGCGTGCGCAGTGGCGGACGAAGCCGAGGGTGGGCGTGGTGCCCCCGTCGGCGAGGCCGGCGCACACCTCCACCGCGTCCGCTCCGGCCTCGGCCGCGAGCCGAGCGCCCCCCACGTCCTCGAGGCAGATCTCCACGAGCGTCCCGGCGAGCACGGTCTCGGTCATGGCCCCACGGTAGGCGCAGCGGTGGTCTCCGATATTTTCGTGCTCTCCCCGTCCCGACCAAGGAGTGCTGCGTGAGCGTCCTCGTGTTCTACAAGCCGACCCCCGAGGGCGCCGAGGCCGTCCGAGCCGGCGCCCAGCAGGCCGCCTACCTCGGCACGACGCTGGTGGTGCACAACCTGCCGACCGACCCCGCCGACACGGAGACGGTCGTCGCCCTGACGTCGGGCGCGGCCGCAGGTGCCGGCGTGGAGTTCCTCACCGTGCTCGGGCCCGCCGACGGCGGCACCGGGACCGACGAGTTCCTGGCGGCCGCGGGCGAGCCGGGGGTGGACCTCGTCGTGCTGGGCATCCGTCACCGCAGCGCCGTCGGCAAGCTCATCCTCGGCAGCACCGAGCAGCAGATCCTGCTCGACGCCCCGGGCGCCGTGCTGACGGTCAAGGCCTGACGTGGCGACGATCCTGCCGTTCGGCGACCGCTCGCCCACCATCGACCCGGGCAGCTGGCTGGCACCCAGCGCCACCGTCATCGGTGACGCGGTCGTCGAGGCAGGCGTGAGCATCTGGTTCGGCGCGGTCGTCCGCGCGGACGGCGCCCGCATCACGATCGGCGCCGGCAGCAACGTCCAGGACAACTGCGTCTGCCACGCCGACCCCGGTCTCCCGCTCACCCTCGGCCACGACGTCGCGGTCGGCCACGGCGCGATCCTGCACGGCTGCACCGTCGAGCCCGGCGTCCTCGTCGGCATGGGCGCGGTCGTGATGAACGGGGCCCACATCGGCAGCGGCTCGATCATCGCCGCCGGCGCGGTCGTCCTCGAGGGCACCGTGGTCCCCCCGCGCTCGCTCGTCGCCGGGGTGCCGGCCAAGGTGCGGCGCGAGACCACCGACGACGAGGTCGCCTCGATCGCCCGCAACACCTCCGGCTACCGCGAGCGCGCGAGGGCGTACGGCGCTCCGGGCTGAGGTGCGCGCACAGCGTGGTGCCGCCCGGGCCGTCCGGCTCTGAGATGATGGACCAGCGCGGGGAGTCCTGCCGCGGGCCTCTAGCTCAATTGGCAGAGCAGCAGACTTTTAATCTGTTCGTTCAGGGTTCGAGTCCCTGGAGGCCTACCAGTCCCCGGGTGGCGACGCCACCACGGGCCGGTGACCATTGGACGACATTTGGCGTTCACCGTCAGAATTGCCCCTGACGCCCAGCACCCAGAGCGCCAGGAGCTCCATGTCCCAGCCTTCGCCCCTCATCGACGACGCGGGACCAGGATCCGACGCGCGGACACCGCGCCGCCCCTACGTGTTCCTGGTCGTCAACGCCGCGGTGATCCTGGCCGCCGCCTTCGTGGCCAGCCAAGCACTGGGCCGTCCGATCGCCGACCCGGAGGGCAGCTTCCTGGGGCCGTCGTGGGTGCGGCTCCCGGTGCTCTGCGCCCTGGCCATCGTCCTCGACCTCCTGCCGCGAGCCCTCTGGCAGGGACGGCTCAACCCGAGCCGCTCGCTGGCGGCGGCGCGCGAGCGGATCAGCACGCACTGGACCCGCGACCGGCTGCTGCTGGTCGTCGTGGGGATCTCCTGCTTCTACGTGATCTACGTGTCCTACCGGAACCTCAAGTCGCTGCTCCCCCTGATCCGCGAGGTGAAGTACGACCGCGAGCTCCGCGTGCTCGACCGGCTGCTCCTGTTCGGCCACGACCCCGCCACGCTCACCCAGGACCTCCTCGGCACGAGCCTCACCGCCCACGTGCTCTCCACCGTCTACCTCACCTACATCCCGCTCGTGGCGATCCTCGTGACCGCGTGGCTGGTGTGGTCGAGGAACATCGGCTACGGCTGGTGGTTCGTCACCGCCCAGGGCATCGCGTGGACGCTCGGCACGGTGTCGTACTACCTGCTGCCCACCCTCGGCCCCGGGATCATGTACCCGTGGCTGGCCAGCGGCCTCGACCCCAACGGCACCTCGGCGCTGATGGACTCCCTCGTCTACTCGCGCCAGGGATTCCTCTGGGGCGGCGGCGACTACCAAGGCGTCGCCGGCTTCGCGAGCCTGCACACCGCCATCGCCCTGCTCTGGGCCCTGATGGCGCAGGCCACGATCGCCAACCGCCTCGTCCGGGCGGTCTTCTGGGTGAACTTCGCGCTGACGGTCGTGGCCACCCTCTACTTCGGCTGGCACTACATCGCCGACGACGTCGCGGGCGCCGCCATCGCGCTCATCGCGTTCCGGGTGGGGGGTCGGGTGACCGGCCACCGACTATCGCCAGCGTCACACCGGTCCGACTTGGGAGCGGACGTCCACGCGGAAGATAGTTGAAGCATGAAGAGTCTTCGGTTCGAGTCCTACAAGTCCCCTCCCGTCCTCGTCGAGGTCGACCGACCGTCACCCGGTCCGGGGGAGGTGCTGCTCAAGGTCGCCGGCGCGGGCGCCTGCCACTCCGACGTCGCGGTCTTCACCGAGTTCGACGACGAGTTCGGCCCCAGCCAGCTCAAGCCGCCGTTCACGCTGGGGCACGAGACCTCGGGTTGGGTCGAGGAGCTCGGGGCGGGCGTCACCGGCTTCGAGAAGGGTGACGCCTACCTCGCCTACGGCCCGACCGGCTGTGGTCACTGCCGCGCCTGCTCCCGCGGGCAGGACACCTACTGCGAGAACGCCGCCACCATGCCGTTCCTCGCGGTCGGGCTCGGGCGTGACGGCGGGATGGCTGAGTACGTCGTCGTCCCGGCCCGCAACCTCGTGCCGCTCGGGGACGCCGACCCGGTCGCCGCCGCGCCGCTGGCAGACGCCGGCCTGACGCCGTACCACGCGATCAAGCAGTCGCTGCCCAAGCTCGCAGGCGGTGGCACGTACGCCCTCGTCATCGGCCTCGGCGGCCTCGGCCAGCTCGCGGTCCAGATCATCGGAGCGATCACCGGGGCGACCATCATCGCCACGGACTCCGACCCCACGGCGATGGAGCGTGCCGCGGCCAACGGTGCGCTGACGGTCTCCAGCGGACCGGAGCAGGCCGAGGAGATCCGGGCGCTCACCGGGGGGCGCGGAGTCGACGTGGTCTTCGACCTCGTGGGGGTCTCGGCGACCATCGAGCTCGCGATGAAGTCCGTCGCCCTTCGGGGCCGCGTGACCGTGGTGGGCATCGGCAACGGCAGCTTCTCGTGGAACTTCTACGGCGTGCCGTACGAGGTCGAGCTGACGAGCACCTACTGGGGCACCATCGAGGAGCTGCACGAGGTCGTCGATCTCTATCGCGCAGGCAGCATCGCCCCGCAGGTCGAGCTCTTCGGTCTCGACGACGCGCCGCTCGCCTACGAGAAGCTGATGGCCGGGGAGCTCACCGGTCGCGCGGTGGTCTCACCCACGCGCTGACAGCCCGCTACCTACATGAGAACGCCTGTCCGACACCGGTCGGGCAGGCGTTCTCGCTCGTGGTGCCAGTCAGCTGGCGGTCTCGGGCACCCCGCGCACGCCGGAGTCGGTGAGCTCGGCCTCGCGCAGCGCCGCCGCCTCGAGCTCCTGGCGTCGGGTCTCCTCGAGCATCGCCCGCGTGGCGTCGTAGATGCCGGGGTCGGACACGAGGTCGGCGGCACCGCCACGGAGCCGGGCGAGGGCCGCGCGGGCGAAGATCTGCTGCTCGGTCGTGGTGCGCTCGGAGCGGTTGTTGCTCGCGAACGTGATCGCCCAGCGCATCAGTGCGGAGACCTGGTTCTTGAACCCGGTCAGGTAGACGAGGTGGACGCCCAGCCACATCAGCCAGGCCACCAGGCCGGTGAGGCGGAGCTTGCCGACCATCGCGACGGCGTCGAAGCGACTGATGATCGCCATCGAGCCCTTGTCGAAGTACTTGAACGGCTCCTGGGGCTGCTTGCCCTCGACCCGGTTCTTGATCTCCTTGGCGGCGTACTTGGCGCCCTGGATCGCCACCTGCGCGACACCGGGGAGGTTGTCGAGCGCGATCATGTCGCCGACCACGAACACCTCGGGGTGGCCCGGCAGCGTGAGGTCGGGGTTGACCGCGATGCGGCCGGCACGGTCCAGCGGGGCACCGGTCTGCTCGGACAGCGTCTTGCCGAGCGGGTTGGCCTGCACACCGGCGGCCCAGATCTTCGCGACCGAGTTGATCCGCTCGACGCGACCGTCCTTGAACTTCACCTCGAGGCCGCGCTCGTCGACCTCGGTGACCATGCCGCCGAGCATGACCTCGACGCCGAGCTTCTCCAGCTCGCCCTTGGCCTTCTCACCCAGCTTGGCGCCGAAGGGCGGCAGCACCTGCGGTGCGGCGTCGACCAGCACGACGCGGGCCGTCCGGGTGTTGATCGCGCGGAAGTCCTTGCGCAGGGTGCGGTGGGCCAGCTCGGCGATCTGGCCGGCCATCTCCACGCCCGTGGGCCCGGCGCCGACGACGACGAAGGTCAGGTGGTGGTCGACGTCGTCGCCGCGGGTCGCGCCGAGCTCGGCCATCTCGAAGGCGCCGAAGATGCGACCGCGCAGCTCGAGGGCGTCGTCGATGCTCTTCATGCCGGGAGCGAACTCGGCGAAGTGGTCGTTGCCGAAGTAGGACTGGCTCGCGCCTGCGGCGACGAGCAGCGAGTCGTACGAGGTGACGGTGTCGCGGCCCAGCACCCGGGAGGTGACGGTCTTGGCGGTCAGGTCGATGCCGGTGACCTCGCCCAGGATGACCCGGGCGTTGTCCTGGCTGCTGAGGATCTCGCGCGTGGGCGGGGCGATCTCGCCCTCCGAGAGGATGCCCGTCGCCACCTGGTAGAGCAGCGGCTGGAAGAGGTGGTGGGTGGTCTTCGCGATGACCGTCACGTCGACGTCGGCGCGACGCAGCGCCTTGGTGCCGAAGAGTCCACCGAAGCCGGACCCGATGACGACGACCTTGTGACGGGCTGCCGGGGACGAGGTCATGGAGGCTCTCCTGTTGTGTCGCGTCGGTTCGTGGGGTGCTGCTGCCCTCATTGTCCTCCCGGCGTCACCGGGCTGCGAAACGCCGGGCGCGTCTGCTTGCTCACACCACATCCACAGTGACGACAAACTATGGTGATTGTCGAGGTTTGAACCACCAGCACCGGGGTAATGATGGACCCGTCGGTCTATCTGCGCCCCCCGCCGAAATGAGTCCCAGTGCCGCTGAGCTCCGAGTTGACGCTGGCATCCTCGCCGCGCGCCGCGGCCGACGCACGACGGTGGGTGAGCGAGGTGTGTCGCCAGCTCGAGCGGTCCGACCTCGTCGAGTGCGCCGAGCTCGGGGTCTCCGAGCTCGTGGCCAACGCCATCCTGCACGCCACCGCGCCGTTCAAGGTGCGCGTGCGAGGCACCGCGAGCCACCCCCGCATCGAGGTGGTCGACGGGTCCACCCACCCGCCCGTCCCACCGGCTCCGCGTGACGGCGACGACCTCGACCTGCTGCTGACCTTCGGTCGAGGGCTGGCCATGGTGGCCCAGTGCGCCGTGGCCTGGGGCGCGACGATCGAGCCGGACGGCAAGATCGTCTGGTTCGAGCCCTCCCCCGACATGGCCGACGCCGGCGACGCCGAGTGGGTCATCGACCACCAGGACGACCACAGCCCCGAGCCGACCAGCGACTCGGCCGTCGAGGTCAGGCTCCTCGCGCTCGACGTGGCCCTCTACGCCGGGCTGGACCGGCAGTACAACGAGCTGCGGCGCGAGCTGCGGCTCCTCTCCCTCTCGCACCAGTCCGACTACCCGCTGGCCGGCGACCTCACGTCGATGTTCGCGAGCTTCGAGCGCCAGTTCCCCGCCACCTACCGCGAGCAGCTCCTCGACGCCGAGGCCCGCGGCCTGCCCCGGGTCGACGTCACCTTCCCGATGATGCGCGAGTCGGCACCGATCCTGGTGACGATGACCGAGATGTTCGACGTGGCCGACGCGTTCTGCCGCGCAGAGAGGCTGCTCGCGATGGCGCGCACCGCACCCCAGCGCGGCCTGCACAACTGGATGCTCGGCGAGCTCATCCACCAGCTCGACGGCGCGAGCGCGCAGCCGTGGAGCGGCCACCCGAGCCCGAGCGCGTCGACCAGCCAGGTCGGGTGAGCGCTCGTCCGCTGCGCGGCGCCGACCTCCTCGTCGTGGCGGTCGGCGGCGCCGTCGGCGCGGTCCTGCGCTTCCTCATCGACAGCGCCGCACCCGATGCGCTCTTCCCCTGGCCGACCCTGGGGATCAACGTCGCGGGTGCCTTCGCGCTCGGAGCGCTGCCCGCGCTCGCCGTCGTACGCCGCTCGCACCGCGTCGCCGCGGCCCTGGGCCCGGGCGTCCTCGGCGGGTTCACCACGGTGTCGGCCTGGGCGGGGCAGGTCCGGGACCAGGCTGCCGGCGGCCATGTGGGCGTCGCCGGGACCTACCTCGCCGTCACCCTCGGCGCCGGGCTGCTCGCGGCCGCCATCGGCCGTCGAGTGGCGCACCGCCGCGAGCCCGACGGAGCATCGCGGTGAGCACCCCATGACCGCGCTGCTCGTCGCCGTCGGTGCCGCCGTCGGCGCGCCCCTGCGCTACGTCCTGGCACGGCTCGACGGCGGCTTCCCCACCGGCATGCTCGTGGTCAACGCGGTCGGGTCGGGGCTGTTCGGCCTCTTCGCCGCCCTCTCGCTGGACGAGGCGACCTGGGCGCTCCTGGGCACGGGCCTCTGCGGCGGCTTCACCTCGTTCTCGTCCTTCGCCGTGCAGGCGGTCGAGCGGTCACCTCGCGACGCCACGTCCTACGTCGTGGCCACCACCGTCGCGTCGATCGGCGCGTGCGCGATCGGCTGGTGGCTCGGAATCGCGATGGACTAGGCCAGTTCGGAAGTAAAATTTTGGACGCTTGTCAAGCAACCGTTGTCTAACCCCAGCCGAGCTCGTGGAGACGCTGGTCGTCGAGCCCGAAGTGGTGCGCGACCTCGTGGACGACGGTGATCCGGACCTCCTCCTCGAGGTGCTCCTCGGTGTCGGCCATGTCGAGCAGCGGGCCCCGGAACAGCAGGATCCGATCCGGGAGCATGCCGGCGTGGTTGGCCTGACGCTCGGTGAGCGCGAGGCCGTCGTAGAGCCCGAGCAGGTC
This sequence comes from Nocardioides hwasunensis, assembly GCF_014779665.1. Classification (GTDB taxonomy): domain Bacteria; phylum Actinomycetota; class Actinomycetes; order Propionibacteriales; family Nocardioidaceae; genus Nocardioides; species Nocardioides hwasunensis. The sequence continues at coordinate 72,176 of NZ_JACXYY010000009.1, forward strand.
GGGATCCTCCGGCGGCGCCTCCGCCTCCACCAGCACCACGACGTTCTCGACCAGCGCGGCCAGGTCACGGGGAAGGTCGTCGAGGGCGCGCTCCACCATCGCGTCGAAAGCGGCTGGATCCAGGTCGATCGGCATGGGCCCCAGCGTAGGGAGCCGCAAGAAATGCGGACTTTCAGGCGAAATCGCACCAGGCTGCCGCAACAGCAGAGGAGCCACAGGTCGGTGACCTGTGGCTCCTCTGCATGACTCTGCGACCCCGACGGGACTCGAACCCGCGGCCTCCGCCGTGACAGGGCGGCGCGCTAACCAACTGCGCTACGGGGCCTGGTGTGTTGCTGGTGAAGCGGTGGAACTCTAACCCATGCCCATCGGTGACACCCAATCGGCATCCACCGGCGAGCCGGTCGCACCCCCAACCGGATTCGAACCGGCGCTACCGCCGTGAAAGGGCGGGGTCCTGGGCCGCTAGACGATGGGGGCCAGGTCGACCGGTGCGGGCCCGGCCAGCCGAGGCCCAGCATAGGGCCAGGCGTCGCCACGCTCCCAACTCACCCGTGGGGGACGAACGTGCGGCGTGTCACTTGCGAGACGATGCGTGCTTTACCGTCCACCTTTACTAATCTTGACCCATGAGCGAGCCGGCTCGACAACTCAGCTTCCTCGTCGTCGACGACAACGAGGACATCCGCGACGTCTTCTGCCGGCTGGTCGAGCGGGCGGGCCACAAGGCCGCCACAGCCGCCGACGGCCAGGAGGCCGTCGACACACTGCAGGTCGAGACCTTCGACGTCATGCTGCTCGACCTGACCATGCCACGTATGAACGGAGTCGACGTCGTGCGCTGGCTCCGGTCCCATCCCGACGTCGCGCCGGACCTCAAGATCGTGGTCATCAGTGCCTGGGCCGGGGAGCATCGAGCGGTGCTCCAGGAGCTAGGAATTGTCACGGTCATGCAGAAGCCGCTGCGGATTCAGCAATTGACTGATCTTATTAGCGAGACACTGCGCGACACGGAGTTCTGAACCCGTCCCTGAAAGCACCATCTGGGTACTGGACTCCGTGACGCAACCGGAGTCCGCGACCGAACCCTGAAGCTTCACGGGACCGGCCTTCGGTGGGTGTCACCCGCACGCCTCCCCTGGCGTGCATCAACCCAACCCCCTGGAGAAGAATCATGATGAACCGCATCCGCACCCGCATCGAGTCCAAGCGCAACGCCGTCGCCATGCAGGCCATCTACGCCTGGCGTCCGGCCCCGCCGCGCGGCTGACTGCTGCGTGACTCACCACCAGTGACTCACTCGCAGTGATGCACATGGACAGCGTCGAGTCGGCCGGCGGCCGGCTCGGCGCTGTCCTCTCATCGTCAGGACCCGGGATGGTTCGGCTGGACGGCCACGGCCCCTGGCTGGCGTCCACGCCGGACCTCGTGAAGCAGGTGCTGACCGACCCCGACCGGTTCGACTTCCCGGGGGACGTCAGTCGCAGCGGCGACCTGTCCGGCAGCGTCGGGGACACCCGCTCCGGCCACACCGTGTTCGCCCCACTCACCCCCGACCGGGTGGCGCTCGGCAGCGAGACCTTCGACGAGCAGTGGCAGAGAGCAGTCGAGGCCCATCCGGCCGATCACGTCTCGTTCGACGCGATGGAGCTCCTGCGACGTCCGGTGGCACGGTCGACGACCGCCGCTGTCCTCCCCGCCATCGACGAGCAGCAGCGCAACGCGATCGGTGACCTGGTCCTCGGCTGGATCGACGCGCTGGGACCCGTGATCTCGTCGCGACGTCCCCCCAGGCGCTGGAGCCGTCGGCGCCGAGGCGAGACCAGGGCCCGCCTGGCACTCGAGGCGGCCCTCGACGGACTGCCCGGTCGCGGCCAGTCCGCCGCAGAGCTGTCGGCCATGCTCGCGGCGGGCATCCAGGTCCCCATCGCCGCCGGAGCGTTCTTGCTGGCCTGGCTCGGCAGCCACGAGGGTGGTGATGTCGACCCCGTCCACGTGGCCTGGGAGACGATCCGGCTGACACCGCCGACATGGATCACGGCTCGCGTCACGAGCAGGCTCGTGGAGCTCGGGGGGCAGGAGGTGCCTGCCAACAGCCTGGTCCTGGTGAGCCCGTTGCTGCTCGGCCGCCATCCCGATCTCGTGCCCGGCGATCCGGAGACGATCACGCACTTCGACCCTGATCGTTGGCGAGCGGAGGGTCGTCGGCCGGGAGCCTGGCTCCCCTTCGGCGCGGGGCCACACGCCTGCCCCGGACGCAACCTGGGGATGGCGCAGCTGGTGAGCCTCGCCCGCTGGGGTCTGGGTCGGGAGATCATCTTGAGTGAACCAGCGACAATCGACCAGAGTCGGGGCATCTTTCCGTCCCCGTGTCGCTTCACAGCTGCACCTAGAAGGGAGCCGCCCACGTGATCGAGCGCGCCTCCCTCCAGGACTCGTCACGCGGTGGGCCGGTGTCCACGGCGGCAGCAGCCCTCACTCGCGCGATGTTGAGCGGCGACATGAGCGTCGCGGAGGGCCTCAACCGGACAGCCGAGCACCTCTTGGCCAGCTCGCGCGCCGAAGTGGTCGTCTGCGCGCTGACCAGCTTCGCGCCAGAGGATGACGCCGGTTGGGCGAGGTTGGGCGGACGAGCGTGGTTGCGCGAGTGGACCCGCCCTGAATCGACGCTCCACATCCTGCCGCCGCCGGGCGCGGGCCCGGAGGCGGCGCTGACGATGCCGTGGATCTCCCAGCTCGCTCGTCGCGACGTGACCGTGCTGGTCGACAGCTTCCTCCTGCCGGAGGAGGCTGCGCAGGACCGACTCGAGCTCGATCGCATCGACGTCCGAAGCCTGATCGGTGCGACCTTCCACTCCCACGGTGAGATGTTCGGCAGCCTCTCTGTCGGCTCCAGCACGCCCGGCACGTGGTCGGAAGAGCTGGTGGAGGACATCCGACTGCTGGTGGCGGGCCTCACCTCGCGCATGCTGTTCGAGAGCTCGCGACGTGCGATGGCCGAGGCCATCGAGACGGGGGCCGAGGCGCAGCTCGCCTACCAGCAGTTCTTCGGCGCCGTGGGCCACGAGCTCCGCACCCCGCTGGCAGCGGTGCTGGGCTACACCGAGGTCCTCCTCGACGACGCCGAGCACGGCACCCCCGAGCTCGTCGCCAAGGGGATGCTGCGCGACGGCCCCGTCGTCGTCCGCGCCTGCGAGCAGCTGCTCTCGGTCGTCGACAGCCTCCTCGGCGCCGGCCGCACCCTCTCCGAGGACGAGACCCGCCAGGACCTCAACGTCGCCGAGGCCGTCGCCGACGTCGTCCACTGGCACCGCACCCCAGCACGCACCGCAGGCGTCCGCGTGGTCGACGAGGTCGACCCCGACCTGACCGTCTGGGGCCACCAGGCCGGCGTACGCCAGGTGCTGACCAGCCTGCTCAGCAACGCCATCACCCACCACCACCACGGTGGGGGCACCGTGCACCTCTCCACCCGACGCCTGCTCGGCGAGAGCGGACGACCCATGGTGCGCATCATCGTCCGCGACGACGGCCCCGGACTCACCCCCGAGCAGATGCAGCACGTCTTCGAGCCCTTCGTGCGCTACGCCGAGCGCGACACCAAGGGCAGCGGACTGGGCCTGTCGATCTCACGCACCATCGCCGAACGAGACGGCGGCGCCGTACGCGGCGAGTCCACCCCCGGGTCAGGATCCTCGTTCTGGCTCGAACTGCCGGAGGACGGCTCCGCCGACCGCTCCTAGGCGCGGGTCGATTCCGTGACTGCTCAAGCGGTCATGTAGCATTTGGCGCGCTTGGGCAGGTAGCTCAGTTGGTACGAGCGATCGCCTGAAAAGTGATAGGTCGGCGGTTCGACCCCGCCCCTGCCCACAAGCGACGAAGGGCCCCGATCACGTCCCGATCGGGGCCCTTCCGCGACCCTGCCCGACCCTGCCGGGCTGCCGCACGCGTCGAACAGGTCAGCCGAAGCGCCCGTTCACGTAGTCGGACGTGCGCTCGTCGCGCGGGCTGCTGAACATCGCCTCGGTGTCGCCGTGCTCGACGATCACGCCGGGGGTGCCCTGCGAGGCGAGGAAGAAGGCGCAGGTGTCGGAGACCCGCGCGGCCTGCTGCATGTTGTGGGTGACGATGACGATCGTGACCTGCTCGGCCAGGTCCTTCATGGTCTCCTCGATCACGCGGGTCGAGGTCGGGTCGAGGGCCGAGCACGGCTCGTCCATGAGGAGCACGCGCGGCTTGATCGCCAGCGAGCGCGCGATGCACAGGCGCTGCTGCTGCCCGCCGGACAACCCGCCACCGGGGCTGTCGAGCCGGTCCTTGACCTCCTTCCAGAGCCCACCACGCACGAGGCACTCCTCGACGAGCTGCTCCTTGGCCGACTTGTTCATCCGGGTGCCGGTCAGGCGCAGCCCGGCGATCACGTTCTCCCGGATCGACATCGCGGGGAAGGGGTTGGGCTTCTGGAACACCATGCCGATGTTGCGGCGGGCGTCGGTGAGCTTGCGCTGCGGGTCGTAGATGTCCTCGCCGTCCAGCAGCACCTCGCCTGCGAGCGCCGCCGAGGGCACCAGCTCGTGCATGCGGTTGAGGATCCGCAGGAACGTGGACTTGCCGCAGCCGGACGGCCCGATCAGGGCGGTGATGCCCGAGGCGGGCATGGTCAGCGAGACCCGGTCCAGCACCTGGCGGGCGCCGAACCATGCGGTGATGTCGCGGGCCTCGAGGGTCGCGGGGCCGGTGCCCGCCTCGGCGTACGACGACGGGGTGGCGGTGACGGGAAGCGTGGACTGGGTCATGGCGGGTCTACTTCTCGGATCGGGGGTGCGGCGTGCGGACAGGGAGGAGGCGGGCGGCCGTCAGCGAGCCGCCCGCCTCCGGTTCTGGGTGGAGCCGGTCAGACGGAGCGGGCGATCACCTGATGGTGATGGTCAGCTTCGTCTTCGAGGCGGCGAACGAGCTGTTGCCGGCGTACTGCACGACGAGCTTGTTCTTGCCCTTCTTCAGGCCCTTCTTGATGGTGATGGTCGCGACGCCCTTCTTGACCTTGCCCTTGCCGACGACCTTCTTCCCGAGCTTGATCGTCACCTTGCCGGCGGCCTTGCCCGAGCCGGACGAACTGACCTTGACCTTGCCCGTGATCTTCTGGCCGGCCTTGTAGGACTTCTTGAAGGTCGACGTGATCTTGGTCGAGGCCTTGGTGGGGGCCGGCGGCGGAGTGGCGGTGTCGGCGGCCTTCACGGTCACGTCGACGTCGACCGAGGTGGAGCCGTTGAACGCGGCACCGGTCGGGGTGAAGGTGGCCTTCACCTTATGCACGCCAGGCGTCAGGCCGGTGACGTTGAGGGTCGCGCGGCCGCCGGTCACGACGCCGTTGCCCTTGGCAGCACCGTCGACCGCGAAGGCGACGACGCCCTGCGGCTTGAGCGTGCCACCGCCACCGATCGTGGCGGTGAGGGTGGCAGCACCCGCGGTGGTGGAGACGCCGGAGACGGTCGTCGTGGTGTTGACCTTGGCGGTGAGCAGGTCGCTGGCCGCGGTCGCGGTCGTGGTGGCCACACCGCACTTGCCGCCCTGCGCGGAGGACAGGAGCTGCTCGAAGCCGGCGTCGAGGATCAGCGAGGTCGCGGCGGGCGAGCACACGAAGCCACTGGGGCCGAACAGGCCCTGGGCCCACGCGCTGCCGGCGTCGCCCTGGCGGACGACGTTGTAGAGCGCACGGTCGACCTGCCAGCCGCCCTCGACGCGCAGGGTGCCGAGGAGTCCCGCGCGGCCGACGGAGAACGGCGCGATCGCGTTGGGGTCGGACTTGACCGGGGCGTCGTCGTGCTCCTGCACGAACGTGACGCTCGGGCCGTAGGTGAGGGTGCTGCCCTTGATCTTGTCCAGCTCCTTCTTGAAGAAGTCGCCGGTGCCGGAGCTGGTCTGCGGGGTGAGCGGCTTGATGACGCCGCTGGCGCCGCCGACCTGGGACCAGTTGGTGATGGAGCCCTCGTAGATGCCGACGATCTGGGCCGGGGTGAGGGTCGCGGGGGCGTTGGACGTCGGGGCCGTGGCCACGGCGAGGGTGTCCTTGGCGAAGGGGAACGCCTGCAGGTTCGCCGCGGTCTCGTTGGCGTTGTTGCCGGAGGACGAGCGTGCGAAGCTCACGTCGGCGTTGTTGGCCTGGCCGTAGAGCAGGCTCTTGCCGCCACCGGAGCCGTTCGGGCGGATGATCGCGGCCGAGCCGGCCCGCAGCGTGACGTTCGCAGAGTTGGTCTGGTTGCCGGCAGCGTCGAAGGTGCGGGCGTCGAACGAGACGAGGCGCTGGGCCGGGTTGGCGGCGTTGTAGCCCGCGACACCGGCGTGGCCGTCGGCCAGGTAGCTGACGGCGAACATCGTGGTGTCGGAGCCGACACCCACGATGTCGTCGGCGTCGGGGACGAAGGCCGGGTCGGCCTGGGCCGGGGCAGCCACGGCGAGTGCCGTCGCCAGGATGGACGTGGTGGCCACGCCCGCGAGGAGCCTGCGAACAGACATGAGAGTTCCTTTTCTTGGATCGGTGCTCTTGACGGGTGGTGCAGGTCGCTTCGGTTACATCAGGTTGGGCAGGAGTCGCATGACCACATCGGTGGTGAGCCAGGCGACGGCGATCACGACCGGGGTCGCGACCACCCAGACCACGGCAGTGGAGAACCGCTGCCGGGCGGCGATGACCCCGAGCGTCAACGCCAGGAGCAGCCCCAGGCACAGCGTGAGGAGCGGCATGACCGCCCCGGACTCCGTGCCCATCGCCTGCTCCGGATCAGGGACCACGCGGGGCAGGCCCGCGGGGGTCGGGAATGCCTCGTCAGCCTCGGCATCCACGTAGACGACCCGGCCGGGGGACAGCGACGGCAGCCGCGCGGCGCTCGCCTCCCCGCTGACCAGGACCAGCCTGGACGCGCCCTCAGGACGCGGCTGCGGCAACGGATCTCCGGCGCGGCGCACACCGATGACCTTGAATCGCCGGGCGCCCTGCGCGGTGGTGACGTTGATCTGGTCGCCACGGACCAGCTCGCCGATCCGCGCGAACGGCGCACCGTAGGTGCTGGCCCGGCCGAACACCGCGGAGGTGCCGAGCTGGCCGGGCAGCACGGTGTTGCGCAGGTGTCCCGGCCCGCCGAGCAGGTCTCCCGACGCCGTCCCCTCGGTGACCACCTGGTGCACCCCGATGTGCGGGATCGACAGCGTGGCGACGGGCCTGCCCACCTCGACCACCGGACCGATCGGCGCGGTGCCGGCGGCGAGCTCGCCACGGAACTCGGTGTAGAGGGCGTCCTGCGCCCGATCCTGTGCGAGGCCGCCCAGGTAGAGCATCTGCGCGAGCATCCAGCCGGCGACCAGGCAGCACATCACCGACGTCGTCGAGATGACGGACCAGATGTCGTCGCCGCGTGCCGGCGGCGTCAGTGGACGAGGTGCTCCTCCGCGCGGTTGCTTCCGCGCGTCGGGAGGGACCGCAGTCCCAGTGGTCGAGGTCGAGGTCGACGTCGGGGTGGTCGTCATCGTCATCCCCGGCTCCGACGCAGGTGGCGCAGGCGCACCAGGTTGGCGCCGATGGCGCTGATGAGCGCGACCAGGAGGAGCAGCGGCAGGATCCGCTCGGCGACCGGGGAGGACACCTCGGTCGTGGGTGGCATGGCGACGAGCTCCTGCTCCTCGTCCTTCACCTTCTTGCCCCCGGCCCTGTCGTCCGTGGACTTCTCGTCCTCGCCGTCACCCTGGTCGGCCGGCTCGTCGCCGGTGCCGTTGTCGCCGACCTCGGACACGCTGCCGGGGCCCGGGTCCGACGCTCCGCTCGTCCCGGCACCGGCGCCATCGCCGTCAACGGCGCCGCCGTCACCCGTGCCGCCGCCGTCACCGCCACCGGTGTCGGTGCTCGTGGCGCCGGACTGCTCCCCGATCTCCTTCGCGACCGCCTGGGCCTGCTTCCAGAGAGGAGCCGTGACGCCCGCCTTCTTGATGGGGACGTAGCCCGGCGGCAGCTCGCCGTTGCCGTAGCCCTCGCGCTGACCCTCGGTGGTGGAGACCTCGATGAACTGCGCGACCTTGGCCGCGTCCTCCTCCGGCAGGTTCGCCGTGCGGGCCGCGGTGTAGACGATCATCGTGCCGGGATAGGCGTTCTTCCTCACCATCTGCGCCATGTCGAGCGTGAAGGGCTCGTCGCCCTCCTTGCTCGGCTCGGCCAGGCGCAGGGCCTTCGTCAGGCCGGCGGTCGTCGGGGCGACGTAGCCGCTCCTGGTCGCCAGGCTGGCCTGGTCGAGGCCGAGCCGCTCGGCGTCCCCCATGCTCACGACGCCGAACATGAAGCGGGTGCCGACACCCTGCCGGTCGACCCGCCCGATCTTCCACGGGTCGGTGACCGCGGAGCGGTCACACCTGGTCTGGACGTTGGGCCAGGCGTCGAGGATCGCCTCGGCGATCTTGCGGATCGAGTTGACCGGCGCCGCGAGCTGCGTGAAGTACGGCGTGGGGTTCTGCTGGCGGCACTCGTCGTTGGTCGTCGGCACGTAGTCGTCGAGCAGCGGCCACTCGGCGACGGGCAGCTTGATCTTCCTGTAGCTGGGGTTGACCTTCATCCCCCACGGGTCGGCCTTGCCCTTGACCCACTCCATGGCCGACCTGTCCTGGGCGATGTACTCCGTGAGTGACTGGACGACGTCGCTGGACTCCGAGAGCGACAGCAGCGTCGCGGCCGCCTCGCGGGTGATCGTGTCGAGGCCCGGGTTGAGCTTCTGGAACTCCGGGTCGAGGTTGATGCCGACCGGGTTGGCACTCATGCCGGGGTGGCCGCGACCGAGCTCGCTGCCGAGGTAGGACTGGGTCAGCAGCTTGGCGACCAGCCGCGCGTTGAGCTTGAGGTCGGTGAACTCGCCGGCGTTGCCCGGGCGATCGATCACGTAACCGATGGAGAAGCCGGTGACGGCGGTCGGTGCGTAGGCCATCGGGTCGGTGCCCTTGACGGTGTGCTTGCTTGACACGAAGGCCGCTGCTCCGCCGCCGTTCTCGGCCAGGGTGAAGCCGGCCGCGTCGGCCATCTTGTTGTGCTGGAACTTGAAGCGCTTCTTGTCCAGGCAGAAGCTCGGCGACCACTGGAGCGAGGCCTGCGACATCAGCTCGGAGCCGTAGAAGCCGGTCGGCGCGCGGTCGTCCAGCACCGTGCAGGCGTCCGGCGGCAGCCCGAAGGTGATCGGGATCGAGAAGCGGTTGCGCCAGTTGGACTCCGACCACCACAGCGTCGGCGAGGCAGTGAGGTCCACGCCCTGGCTGGAGAAGTTGTTCGACCCGGCCTCGAACTGGCCACCACGCGAGCAGGCCGCGTCGTCGTCGAGGCAGCTGATCCCCTGGATCGGGATCACGACGATCGAGCAGGCGACCGTGTCGTTGCAGCCGAGGGACTCGTTCTCGACGTCGGAGCGCACCTCGAACTTGGTGTGCCCGTTGCCCTCGAGGTCGCTGAAGGCCGCCTGCTCGGCGGGCGGGAACGCCGCGCCGACCGCCGCCTCGGGAGGCATCGTCTCGGACGTGCAGCTGGCATAGACGGTGCCGTTGGCCGCGCGGAACGGAGTGATGCGGGTGGAGAACGTCGCGACGTCGTTGCACTCCGCCGGGATCGGGTCCAGGCCGAACTTCTGGGCACGCTGCGCGTCGGAGGCGTACTTGTCGTGGCGCCAGGCGGCCTCGCTGTCGTCGGCCACCTGCGTGCGCTGCGCACGCGAGGACGTCCAGCAGGTCTCGGGCGCGAGCTGCTTGTCCGGCGCCAGGCTGGGGTCGTCGAGACCGCGGCACTGGAGGATGACGACGGGGTACTCCTGGAGCAGGCCCTTCTCACCGAAGGGGCTGGACGAGCGGCCACCGGTCGGGTGGGCGCCGGTCCAGGAGATGTTGACCCGTTCCCGCCCGCGCAGCTGGGTCGTGCGGTCGACCGTCACGGTCATGTCCCGCGAGTCGATCTCGATCTCCTGGCCCTGCACGGAGATCGTGCGGTCCAGGTGCTTGGTCTGGCTGTACGCCGGCGCGTCACCGTCCGCCGCGGCCGTGGCCGTGCCGCCGATGCCGACCGCGGCCGGCAGGGTGACCGTCACGCCGAGGAGGGCGGTCGCCAGGAGTCGCATCCGCTGCTTCATCGGCCCGCGCTCCGTCGACGTACGCCGCGCGCCAGGAGCAGTCCCGGCACGAGGATCAGGGCCAGGAGCTCGAGGGTGGCCAGAGCACCGAACGCGCGGCTGTCGCCGGGCCGGCTGGCGGACAGCTCGGTCGGGGTGGCGTAGATCGGGTCGCTGGTGGTCCCCGTGCCGGACGTCGTCGTCGTGCCGGCGCCGTCACCGCCGGTGGCCACGTTCTCGCCCGTCACCGGGTCGACCTCCGTGGCGGCCGGGTCGCCGCCTCCGTCCGTCCCGGCCCCGCCGGAGCCGCCCCCGGTGCCGCCTCCGTCGGTACCCCCACCGCCGCCGTCGGCGCCGCCCTTGGCGCCGCTGTCACTCGTGGCGCCGGTGCCCTTGCTGGTCCCGTCGCCGGAGCCGGCCGGCTGCCCACCGTCGGTCGAGGGCTCACCGGTCCCGGTCGCCGTGCCGCACGGACCGGCGCCCTGCTTGTCGCAGGCGGCGGGCTGGGGAGCGATCTGGGCGAGCTTGTTCTGCTTGAGGTTGCCGGCGACGAAGGTCGGGTTGTTGCACTTGGTCGCGTCGCGGTTCTCGACGTCGACGGCAGGGTCGGCCGTCTTGAGCTTGGCGAGCTGGGTGAAGCCGGCCTGCACGAGGTTGAGCGGCAGCGGCGAGTAGCCGTAGGGGCCGGCCTTGGCCTGGCCCTCGCAGAGCGAGTAGTACATGAAGTCGCCGAGCGTCTGCCGCTTGGCGGTCGACATGCGCTGGTCCTTCGCGCCCGTCGGGATGATCATGTAGCTGTAGGACGACAGCGGGTAGGCCCGCGGGTCCTTGGCGTTGTAGACGCCGTCGAGGATCTGGGTGAGGTAGAGCGGCGAGGACGCGTCCTCGTTGATCCTGGCCTGGGTGAGCGCGACCGCCACGTTGTACTGCGTGGGCTCGACGTAGAAGCCGCCGTCGTTGAGCACCTTGACGACCGGGTAGTCCTTGTTCAGGGGGTAGGCGTACTCGACGTATCCGATCGTGCCGTTGCCGGCGAACCCGGAGATCGTGTTCATCACCTGGTCCGAACCCGACTGGGCGAGCATCCGGCCCTTGCGCGGGTAGTACGACGTGTAGCCGCTCTTGCCGAAGAACGGCCGCCAGATCGACGGGTACTCCGCGTCCATCCAGGTGGTCAGCTGCGCCGTGGTGCCCGAGCCGTCGGAACGCACGACGGGCGTGATCGCGAGCTTGGGGAAGGCGCGGCCGTTGTTGTCCCGGGTGATGGCCGGGTCCGACCAGTCGGTGATCTCGCCGGTGAAGATCTTGGTCAGCGTCTCGCCCGACAGTCGCAGGTTGCGGACCAGCTCGTCACCGATCTTGAGCTGGTAGGTGAAGGCCGTGCCGCCGGCCACGATCGGCAGGTAGGCGAACTCGCGGCCGTTGCTGTTGTCGGCGTTGCCGAACTCGTCGACGCCCGGGTAGGGGATCTCGGAGATGCCGAAGTCGGTGACGTTCTGCGCGAAGTTCTTGCGGCCCTGGGAGGAGCCACCGCCGTTGTAGGTGACCTTCATGCCGAGCGCGTCGACGTCGGAGATCCACTGCTGGACGATGACCTCGGACCAGGTCGAGCCGGAGCCCTCGATCTGGGCGTACGCCGCGCGCGGGGTCGCGTTGCCGAGGCCGCCCGGTCCGAGCTCGTCCGCGTTGGCGGCGCCGAGCCCGGACAGGGAGAGGAGCGCGGCGGCCAGGAGGGCGGCGCCGAGGCGGTGGAAGCGGTGACTCATCAGGACTCCTCAGCGGTGCGCTTCGCGCGGGTCGTACGACGGGGACGGCGGGTGCGGGCGCGCGCGGGACGGGCGACCAGGCGGGCGATCACGAACAGGACGAGCACCAGGACGAGGAGCACGGTGGCGGCGGCGAACGCGCGCTCGATGTCCATCGGCTCGGGGCTCCTGGCGCCCTTGAAGATGAAGAGCGGCAGCGAGTTCATGACCCCGTCGGTGGGGTTGGTGACGAAGAAGGTCGCCACGCCGGAGGTGAGCAGGACCGGCGAGGTCTCGCCGACGCCGCGTGCGACGCCGAGGATCAGGGCCGTGGCGAGGCCGGGACGCGCGGTCGGCAGGACGACGTGCCAGACCGTGCGCCACCGGCTGGCGCCCAGCGCCAGGCTCGCCTCGCGCAGCCCGCCGGGCACGACGCGGAGCACGACGTCGGCCGCGCGGGCGATGATCGGGAGCATCATCACCGACAGCGCCATGGCGGCGGCGAAGCCCGAGCGGGGGAACCCCAGGGCGACGATGAGCACCGTGTAGACGAACAGGCCGGCCACGATCGACGGCAGCGCCGTCATCGCCTCCACGATGGTGCGCACGACGACGGCGAACCGGCCGCCGACCTCGGTCATGAACACCGCGGTGCCGATGCCGAGCGGCAGGGTCACCGCGACGGCGATGCCGAGCTGGATCGCCGAGCCGACGATCGCGTGACCGATGCCACCGGTGTCGAACGGGTCGCGCGGACCGACGCCGGCCATGTCGTCGACGAGGAAGTTGAGGTGCAGCAGGGGCTCCCAACCGCGGTAGACCACGAACACCACCGTGCTGAGCAGCGCAGCTCCGACCACGAGCGCGCCCGAGGTGACGATGCCGGCGACCACCCGGTCGACCACGTCGACGCGGCGGCCCGTCATCGACGTGGTCACGACGCTCATCACCAGGCCGAGGACGAGCCAGGTGACCAACAGCCACGCCGGGCCGCCGAGCGGCATCAGGCGCTGCGTGACCACCCACGCCAGGGCCAGGGCGGCGACCCAGGCGCCGACGACGGTGAACCGCTCCTCGGCGGTGGGCTTGCCGAGGCTCGGCCGGGCGAGCGGTGGTGGGGCATCGAGGTCGCGCTGCGGCAGGTGGGTGGTGGGAGTCGGCTTCGCGGACGAGGCCGTCGCGCGCTGCTGGATGGTCGTCATGCGTCGGTCCCCGCTCCGGAGCGGCTGCGCGCAACGATCATCGCGGCGAGGGTGTTGACGATCAGCGTGATGACGAAGAGCACGAAGCCGGCGGTGAGCAGCGCGGAGAGCTGGGCTGCGCTGGCATCCCCGAACCGGCCTGCGATCAGGGCGCTGACCGAGCTGGTGCCGACCTCGAGGATCCGCGGCTTGATGACGAAGTCGGGCGAGATGATCAGCAGCACCGCGATCGTCTCGCCGAGCGCGCGGCCCAGGCCGAGCATCGTGCCGCCGATGATGCCGCCGCGGCCGAACGGCAGCACGACGGAGCGGATCATGCCCCAGCGGGTCGCGCCGAGCGCCAGCGCCGCCTCCTTCTCCCCCGGCGGGGTCTGGGAGAAGACCTGCCGCATGACCGCGCACGACATCGGGAGCACCATCATGGCCACGGCGATGCCGGCGCAGAAGGCGCTGCCGATGTAGCGCGACTGGTCCCAGACAGCGGCGTCCGGGTCGGCGTCGACGGAGAAGATCGGGATCCAGCCGAGGTTCTGGTGCAGCCAGAGGCTGAACGCCGCCGCGTGGGGCATCACCAGGAAGTAGCCCCACATCCCGTAGATGATCGACGGGACGGCGGCCATCAGGTCGACCAGCGACACCAGGGTCGACTTGATGCCGGCCGGGGCGTACTCGCTGATGAAGAGCGCGGTGAGCAGCGCCAGCGGGAAGGCGAACGCCATCGCGACGCCGGCGATGGAGACGGTGCCGACGAGGACCGCGGCGATGCCGAGGACGTCGGACTCCGGCTGCCAGGCGCTCTCGGTGAAGAAGCTCCACCCGTAGCGCTCGAGGGTGGGGACGGACTGCCACGCGAGGAACGCGCCGATGCCCCCGGTGACCACGAGCACGGTCGCGCCGACGGTCCGGGCGCTGAGCTCGAACACCCGGTCGGCACCGGTGGCCTTGCGAGACAGCCGACGCGGGGTCGGTCGGCCTGTGGGCAGGACGGAGTCCTGGGCAGGAAGAGTGGTCACGGCTGACTTTCGAAACGGGCCCGAGAGAACTGCTGACGGCTGCCACGCCCCGACGAGAGCCGCGAGTGATCGCAGTCGGTGGTGAGCGACGTCAGCATGGGCTCCGTTTCGGAACGGCGACGCCGTCGCGGGTGAACGAACGGCCAACGATGGGCCGTCACCAGCGGAACGAAATCGCCTCGCTGGCCCGGACGGGCCAGGTGGCGGCTCGAGATGACCAGGCCAGCCGGCCCGGTCGGGTGGTCGGGAAGGATGGGCTCGTGCTCCCCCGCCTCGAGATCGTCCGCCGGCTCCGACCGGTCGACCTGGTGGCTCCCGCAGGCGTGCAGGTGCGGGCCACCTCGGGTGGCGTGGTCGACCTGCCGGCGGTGGCGCCGTACGTCGCTGCGACCACCGTCGTGGCGTTCCACGGCCCGCCCGTCGAGCTCGCGCTGCACCTGCGGGGGCACCGCCTCGCTGCCCGGCTGGGCGAGGGCTCGGTCTCCCTCACGCTCGCCGCGGGCGGTGCGACCCGCGTGCTCCGGAGCAGGCGCTTCCACCGGGCCGTCGATCCCGCGGAGCTGGGTCTCACCCTGACCGGCACGCACCTGACCGCCTGGAGCCGCGAGGCCGGTGGCTGGGTCGCGCGCGCCCGGCACGACCTGCGCGGCGTGGTCGACACCCGCGACGCCGCGACGCTCGCGGATCTGCGCGTCGAGCTCCCGGAAGCGGGCGGGTGCGCCGGTCGCTTCGGCCAGCTGGGCCTGCGCGACACCCGGCTCGTCACGGAGGAGGACGGCACCCCGCTGCGCGACGGGGATGCCCTCTGGGTCACCGCGACGTCGGCCGGTCCCGGGTTCTTCGACACCGCCCACACCAGCGTGTGGCGCCTCGACCCGACCGACCTCACGCTCGAGCACACGGCCGACCTCTACTTCCGTCGACCCGACCGGCCGGGCGTCTTCGGCGACCACGCCACCCACCTGGTCCGCAGCGACGGGCGGTGGTTGGTGGCGACCAGCACGTGGGGCGACTTCGAGCAGCCGACCACCCGCGCCGGACGTCGTACGCCGGCGGGGTTGCGGGTCACCCTCGCCGACTCGGACGCCGACCTGCTGCGCGGCGCCCACGTGCTCGACACCCGTGAGCTGCCGCTACCGACCGAGGGGCTCGGGTCGATCGCCACCTGGGACCCGCACCTGGTGCGTCACGACGAGCGGTGGCTGGTCGGCTTCGTGAGCGCCCGGCGCTTCTTCGACTTCCACCCCGCCCTGGCCGGCGGTCCGTCGCTCGACGACCTCCGGCTCCTGGGCGCGGCCACCGACCGGCGGGCCACGGAGGGCACCACGATCGTGGACGTCGACGGCGAGCTGGTCGTCCTGGCCAGCGACGGTCGAGACTCGCGCCGTCAGCACCGGGCGCGCTTTCCCACCTTCGACCTGGCGATGCGCGACACGGGCCTGCTCGAGGCGTCGTACCCCACCAACCTGCCCTGGCCCTCGCTTGCGCGGGTCGACGACGCGTGGCTGATGGCGACCTTCGACGGCCGTCCGGCCGGCGGCAGGCTGCTCGGCTACGGCACCCACGGCGACCTGGTCGTGATGCGGTCGCGGCCGTCGGCCGGTACTACCCTGAGGTGATCGCGGTCACCACCCCTCGACCGCGCTGACCAGGCCCGCACACCCCGCGGACCGCACCCACGAGAGAAGGAATCCTGAGCATGTCTGGAGCACCTACGTCCGGCGTCGACGTCTTCGAGCTCGGCAGTGAGCACGAGCAGGTCGTCTTCTGCAACGACCAGGCCACCGGCCTCCGCGCGATCATCGCGATCCACTCCACGGCACTCGGGCCCGGGCTCGGCGGGACGCGGTTCTACCCCTACGCCAGCACCGACGACGCGATCGTCGACGTGCTCAACCTCTCGCGCGGCATGTCCTACAAGAACGCGCTCGCCGGCCTCGACCTCGGGGGCGGCAAGGCGGTGATCATCGGTGACCCGGCCGAGCTCAAGACCGAGGCCCTGCTCCGCGCCTACGGCCGTTTCGTGCAGTCGCTGAACGGGCGCTACTTCACCGCCTGCGACGTGGGCACCTACTCCGAGGACATGGACCACATCGCGCGGGAGTGCGACTTCGTCACCGGCCGCACCGTCGCCCACGGCGGCGCGGGCGACAGCTCGGTGCTGACCGCGTACGGCGTGTTCCAGGGCATGCGCGCAGCGGCCGAGCAGCTGTGGGGCGAGCCCACCCTCGCCGGCCGCACCGTCGGCGTCGCCGGCGTCGGCAAGGTCGGCAGGCACCTCGTGCGCCACCTGCTCGAGGACGGCGCGAGCGTGGTCGTCACCGACGTGCACGCCCCCTCGGTCGCCGCGATCCGCGAGACCCACCCGCAGGTGCAGGCCGTCGACTCCACCGACGAGCTGATCGCCAGCGAGATCGACGTCTACGCCCCGTGCGCCATGGGCGGCGCGATCAACGACGAGTCGCTCGAGGTGCTGCGCGCATCCGTCATCTGCGGCGCGGCCAACAACCAGCTCGCCCACCCCGGCATCGAGAAGCAGGTCAGCGAGCGCGGCATCCTCTACGCGCCCGACTACTGCGTGAACTCCGGTGGCGTGATCCAGGTCGCCGACGAGCTCGAAGGCTTCTCCTTCGAGCGCGCCCAGCAGCGCGCGAGCGGCATCTTCGACACCACCCGCGAGGTCTTCGAGCTGGCCACGACCGACGGCGTCACCACCGCCGAGGCAGCCGACCGCCTCGCTGAGCGCCGCATGCGCGAGGTCGGCCGCCTGCGCGGCATCCACCTGCACTGAGGCGGCACCCGCCCGCAGGCCTGCTCGAGCGGCCCATGGGTCGCCCGACCGACGTCATGGCGTCGGTCAGGCGACCCATGGGTCGCTCGAGCCCGCCCGTGGACGTCCGTGGACCGGGTCGACTGCTCATCTCGGGGCGCACTCGTACGCCGCTCCGCCCGGTGACCCGGACGGATGGTGCGATCAGTCAGTCTGCGCGACGACGAGGATCGGCATGGTCCGACCACTCGTCCTCGTCCGGCTCGACCTCGGTCGTCCGGGAATGGGAGTTGTCCTCGCCATGCAGCTCCTTCGCCAACGCGCCGAAGTCCGTCTCGTGAGTCCGGTACTTCAGGTCGCGTGCGACCTTGGTCTGCTTCGCCTTCGCTCGGCCGCGCCCCATAGGGTCGACCCCCTCGCACACTTGGCCGGGGCTGTCGAGAGAGCTCCCCGACGCGCCCGGTCTGATCGGTTACATATCGTGAGGACAACGCTACCTGAGCGGTGGGTGTTCCCGCACACCGTGGTCCGGCAATTCGCCGACGAAGGTGGGAAATCACCAGCCGGGGTGCTGGCCCTCCATCAGCACGCGACCACCCTCGGCGCTGTCGGCGCGGGCCTCGCCGGCCACCCATGCGCGCACGCCGTGCCCGGCGAGCACGGAGATCGCGGTGTCGACCGACTCGGGCGCGGTGAGCGCGACCATGCCGACGCCGCAGTTGAGGGTGGCCTCGAGGTCGGACTGCGACACGTCACCGACGCGGCGTACGACGTCGAAGACGGGCTGCGGCGTCCAGGTCGAGCGGTCGATGCGCACCGACAGCTCCTCGGGGAGCACCCGCTCCAGGTTGGCGGCCAGGCCGCCCCCCGTGATGTGGGACATCGCGTGGGTCTCGGTGCGGTCGGCGAGGTCGAGGCAGGCCTTGGCGTAGATCCGGGTGGGCTCGAGCAGTTCCTCGCCGAGCGTGCGGCCGAAGTCGTCGACCTGCCGGTCGATGGTCCACCCCGCACCACCCGAGTCGGTGGAGCCGAGCAGGACGTGGCGGACCAGGGAGTAGCCGTTGGAGTGCAGCCCGCTGGCCTCCATGGCGATGACCACGTCGCCCGGTCGGACCCGGCCTGGGCCGAGCAGCCTGCTGGCCTCGACGACACCGGTGGTGGCGCCCGCGACGTCGTAGTCGTCGGGGTCGAGCAGGCCGGGGTGCTCGGCCGTCTCGCCGCCGATGAGCGCGCAGCCCGCGACGACGCACGCCTCGGCGATGCCCTTGACGATGGCCGCGATCCGCTCGGGCACGACCCGACCGCAGGCGATGTAGTCGGTCATGAAGAGCGGCTCGGCGCCGCACACGACCAGGTCGTCGACGACCATGCCGACGAGGTCGAAGCCGATGGTGTCGTGGACGTCCATCAGCTGGGCGATCGCGACCTTGGTGCCGACGCCGTCGGTGGAGGTGGCCAGCAGCGGAGCCTCGTACTTCGTGAGCGCGGAGGCGTCGAAGAGGCCGGCGAAGCCGCCCAGACCTCCGATCATCTCCGGACGCCTGGCCTTGTCCACCCAACCCTTCATCAGGTCGATCGCGCGGTCGGCCGCCTCGATCGAGACCCCGGCGGCGGCGTAGGCCCCTTCAGGTGCGGCGGGCTGGTCGGTCAACGAAGGCTCCCTCGGGGCTGCGACGGATCGGGGTGGTGCTGCGGGTCAGGGGTTGTTGAGGACCGGCAGCGCGCGGCCCATCGTCGGCGACTGCAGCGTCGCCTCGAGCAGGTGCTTGCCGAGCAGGCTCTCGTCGGGAAGCTCGATCGGGTACTCGCCGGTGAAGCAGGCCTGGCACAGTCGCTCGGCCGGCTGGCCGGTGGCCTCGATCATGCCCTCGAGCGAGATGTAGCCGAGGCTGTCGGCGCCCACGCTCGAGGCGATCTCGTCGACGTCGAGACCGTTGGCGATCAGCTCGGCGCGGGTGGCGAAGTCGATGCCGTAGAAGCACGGCCACTTCACCGGCGGGCTGGAGATGCGCACGTGCACCTCGAGGGCGCCTGCCTCCCGCAGCATCCGCACCTGGGCGCGCTGGGTGTTGCCGCGGACGATCGAGTCGTCGACGACGACGATGCGCTTGCCGCGGATCATGTGCTCGAGCGCGTTGAGCTTGAGTCGGATGCCGAGCTGGCGCAGCGTCTGGCTGGGCTGGATGAACGTGCGGCCGACGTAGGCGTTCTTCACGAAGCCCTGGCCGAACGGGATGCCGGACTCGGCGGCGTAGCCGGACGCGGCGGGCGTGCCGGACTCCGGCACCGGCATGACGAGGTCGGCGTCCACGGGGAACTCGCGCGCCAGCAGCCGACCCATCTCGACGCGCGCCTCGTGGACGTTGCGACCGCTGATGGTGGCGTCGGGGCGGGCGAGGTAGACGTACTCGAAGACGCAGCCCTTGCGCGCCGGCTCCGCGAACTTGTGGGAGCGCAGGCCGTTCTCGTCGATGACGATCAGCTCGCCGGGCTCGACCTCGCGGACCACGCTGGCGCCGATGGTGGCGAGCGCGGCGTCCTCGCTGGCGACGACCCAGCCGCGGTCGAGGCGACCGAGGACCAGCGGGCGGATGCCCTGCGGGTCACGGGCGGCGTAGAGGGTGTTCTCGTTCATCCAGACGAAGCAGTACGCCCCGCGCAGCTGCGGCAGCACCTCGAGCGCACGCTGCTCGAGGGAGCTGTCGGGGTGGTGGGCCAGCAGGGCGGTGACCAGGCTGGTGTCGTTGGTCGCGCCCTCGACGCCCTTGATCTCCAGCTCGCCGGCGGGGCCGGGCAGGGCGCCGACCATCTCGCGCAGCTCGTGGGTGTTGATCAGGTTGCCGTTGTGGCCCAGCGCGATCGAGCCGTCGGCCGTCGGGCGGAAGGTGGGCTGGGCGTTGTGCCAGGTGCTGGCGCCGGTCGTGGAGTAGCGCGAGTGGCCGATCGCGAGGTGGCCCTTGAGGGAGTCGAGGGTCGGCTCGTCGAAGACCTGCGAGACCAGGCCCATGTCCTTGTAGACCAGGATCTGGCGCCCGTTGCTGACCGCGATGCCGGCGGACTCCTGGCCGCGGTGCTGCAGGGCGTACAGCCCGAAGTAGGTCAGCTTGGCGACGTCCTCGCCGGGTGCCCACACCCCGAAGACGCCGCAGGCGTCCTGTGGGCCCTGGTCGTGGGGGTCGATCGCCGCAGTCAGTCGGCCGTCGCCACCCGTGCGCTTGCTCGTCTGGTAGGGCACGACCTGCAGTCTACGGCCGCGCGAGCGCATCTCCGCACCGGCGCCACTTCCGCGACCTCCGGCGCCGCACCGCTCAGGTGTCGGGAAGGAACCCGCGGAGCCTGTGGAGGGCGAGCCGGGCGGCCGCCTTCCCCGACGCCGGGAGAGGTACGACGTCGAGGAGCCGGTGGTGGCGGGTCCAGCCCGGGTCGGAGGGCAGCGCGCCCTCGGGGCCGGCGTACTGCGCGGTGGACGCGCGACGCACGGCCTCCTCCACGCCGAGGAGCGGCCCGCCGGACGCGGGGCGCCAGGTGTGGTCGCGACGACAGACCATGTCGTGGCGCAGCGACTCCACGAGCGCGGTGACGGTGTGGAACGGCGCGGTCGTGGCCAGGGCGGTGGCGAGCCCGACGAGCGCCTCGGGAGCGATCGGGACGGGCACGCTCACGCGTGGCAGGCCGCTCTCGCGGGCGAAGGCACGCATCAGGTCGGGGTAGGCGACGACGTCGGGGCCGCCGAGGTCGATCGCCCCGGTCACGTCACCGTCGAGGGCCGCGTCGAAGGCGCGCAGCACGTCGGAGACAGCGACCGGCTGGACCGAGCTCTGCATCCAGGTCGGCACCGGCTGGACGAGGAACAGGGTCGCGACCTGACGGACGATCTCGAACGACGTCGACCCCGCGCCGACGACGACCCCGGCCCGCAGGGCGACGGCCCCGTCGCACGAGTCGAGCAGGATCCGCTCGACCTCGAGGCGCGAGGCGATGTGGGCGGACAGCTCCTCCTCCGGCACGTCGGGCACCAGCCCGGAGAGGTAGACGAGGCGGCGTACGTCGCTGTCGGCCACGGCCGCGGCGACCACCTCGGCGCCCCACCGGTCGCGGTCGGTGAAGTCGGTGCGGTCGAGCGAGTGGACGAGGTAGACCACCGCGTCGACGCCGACCAGCGCCGCGTCCACCGCCTCCGGGTCGGTCACGTCGCAGCGGATCGCCTCGACGCGCTCGTCCCACCCGAACCGACCCAAGTCGGGCACCGACGACGAGGCGGCGACGACCCGGTGGTCGTGCTCCAGCAGGTGCGGGACCAAGCGCGAACCGATGTAGCCCGTCGCGCCGAGGACGAGGACCTTCATGCCTCACCGAGGTGGGCGAGGAGGTTGCGGGAGAAGACGGTGCCCATGTGCTTGACCACGCCCGCCATCACACGCTCGACGGCCGGCCTGGCCAGGGCGGGGAGCGGCAGGTCGCAGGCGATCTGGAGCTCGATGCTGACCTCGGTGCCGCCGTCGTCGTGGTCGGTCAGGAGATAGGTGCCCAGCACGGAGGTCATCTCGTCGGGCCGGTCGGGATCGTGGGTGAAGACGATCCGCTCCATCGGCTCGAAGTCCATGACCTCGGTGAAGGTCGGCGCGACCTGGACGCCGAGGACGGGAAGGGTGCCCATCCGCCAGGTCCACCGGTCACCGTCGACGTCGATGGCGGTGACGAACGGCGTGATCTTCGCGATCAGGCCCGCGTCGGTCAGCGCCTCCCACACCTCGGCGCGCGGCGAGCGCAGCACGGCCGAGGACCGGTCGCGGGCACGGAAGGTCGCCATGCCTCCACGCTATCGGCGCACGCCAGCGCTCCGACTCACCCTGTCGAGCGGTGGACGACCGCTCAGGGATCGTCAGCGGGGCAGCTCGCCCAGGTTGCGGAGCAGGAGCGCCTCGGCCTTGACGACCTTCTCGAACTCGGCGAGGTGCAGGCCCTCGTTGGCGCCGTGGGCGCGGGTGTCGGGGTCCTCGACGCCGGTGACCAGCACGCTGGCCTGCGGGAACGCCTCGAGGAACTCGGCGATGAAGGGGATCGAGCCGCCGACGCCCATGTCGACCGGCGCGGTGCCATCCCACGCCTCGGTGAACGCGGCGCGCGCGGCGTCGTACGCCGGACCGCTGGCGTCGATCTGCGTCGCCTCGCCGGTGTCGACGAGGGTCGTGGTGAGCGTGGCGCCCCACGGGGTGTGCTTCTCGAGGTGTGCCTGGAGGCACTGCGCGGCGTTGGCCGTCGTGTCGCCCGGCGCGATGCGCATGCTGATCCGGCAGCGGGCTGCCGGCACGAGGGTGTTGGACGCGCCCTCGACCTTGGGCCCGTCGAAGCCGGTGATGCTGATCGACGGCTTGGTCCACAGCCGCTCGACGACCGAGCCGGAGCCGATCCACTCGATGCCCTCGGCAGCGCCGGACTCGGCGCGCAGCCGGGCCTCGGGGTAGTCGACGTCGGCGGCCGGGCCGGAGTGCAGGCCCTCGACCGCCACGTCGCCGGTGTCGTCGTTGAGGCTGGCGATCAGTCGGCTCAGCGCCATGATCGAGTCGGGGACGAGCCCGCCCCACATCCCGCTGTGCACCGCGTGCGTCAGGGTGCGGACCTCGACGTCCATCCGCACGAGACCGCGCAGCGACGTGGTCAGGGCCGGCACGCCGATGTCCCAGTTGCCGGAGTCGGCGATCACGATGACGTCGGCCGCGAGCCGCTCCTGGTGGGCCTGGAGCAGCTCGACGAGGGTGTCGGAGCCGACCTCCTCCTCCCCCTCGACGAACATCACCAGGTTGACCGGGAGCTCGTCGCCGAAGATCCGCACGGCGCCGAGGTGGGCGGCGATCCCGGCCTTGTCGTCGGCGGTGCCACGGCCGTAGAGGCGCTCGCCCCGCTCGGTCGGCTCCCACGGCGGGGAGTCCCAGTCGGCGTGGTCGTTCTCGGGCTGGACGTCGTGGTGCGCGTAGAGCAGGACGGTCGGGGCGCCCTCGGGGCCGGCCTTCTTCGCGATCACGGCCGGCGGGGCGCCGTCGTGGGCACGGACGATCTCGGCGTCGAAGCCCTCCGCGGCGAACAGGTCGCGCGTCGCCTCCGCGCTGCGCTCGACCTCACCGAGTCGCTCGGGGTCGGCGGAGACGGACTGGATGCGGACCAGGTCCTCGAGGTCGCGGCGGATGCCGGGCATGACCTCGGCGAGGCGTGCGGGGATGTCGACAGTCATGCGCCGACCCTAGCCGGGAGCAGCCTCAGCGCAGCGTCTCGATCTCCGCGAGCAGCTCGCGAGCGGTGCGGGCGAGCCGCTCGAGGCGCCCGTCGCCGTCGCGCGCGGAGGGGGGCACCGCCTCCACGTCGAACGCGGCCAGGTCGCCGCGGTGCCAGGTGGAGAACTCCTCCAGCGCGGCCCCGTCGCGGTCGACGCTGCGCCCCTCCAGCAGCAGCAGCGGAGCACCGACCGGGACACCCAGTCGCTCGGCCAGCGCGGCGGTGGCCGGGACCGCGCGCACCTGGTTGTGCCCGCCGACGACGTGGCGCCCGAGCCGGTCGGCGAGCAGCTGGTGGAGCGAGGCGTCCTCGAGGTCGGTCTCACCGATGGCCTCGGCGACGTCCACGGGGAGCCAGGTCCGGATGTAGCTCAGCACCACACCGCCGACCGAGCGCACCCGACCGAGCTGGAGGACCTGCTCGCCGGTGATCGAGGCGAGGTGGTCGGGGCGGGGCACGACGTCGTACGCGTCGACGCGGGTGGACACCTCTCCCCCGCCGTCCGACTCGAGCCGGAGGCCCGAGCGGAGCACGTCGCGGTGCACCTCACGGTGCTCGGCGACGACGGACCCGCGACCGCGGACCTTGTGGATCAGCCCCTCCGACTCCAGCGACGCCAGCGCCTGGCGCACGACGGAGCGGGAGACGTCGAACTCCTGCTGGAGTGCCGCCTCGCTCGGGAAGAGGTCGCCCGGTCGGAGGTCGCGGCTACCCAGCCGATCGCGCAGGGACCGCTCGACCTGGGCATGCAGGGGCAGGGCACGCTCGCTCACGGCCGACACTCTAGGACCGCGCGACCGCCGTCGTGAGCGCGTGGTCGCCTCAGACGGTGACCCGCTGCGCGGTGCGCCACACCGTGTCCCAGCCCGGCGCCAGCGCGGCCGCCCGACGAGCCGCCAGCACGAGGCTCGCCTCGCGGGCGACGCCCGTGCCGGCGATGTCGAAGGCGGTGCCGTGGTCGACCGAGACCCGCACCACGGGCAGTCCGACGGTGATGTTGACGCCGTCGTCGCCGTAGACCGCCTTGAACGGCGCGTGGCCCTGGTCGTGGTAGCAGACGACCACGAGCTCCCACTTGCCCTGCACGGCCTGCGGGATCAGCGCGTCGGCCGGCAGCGGTCCGTGCGCATCGATGCCGCGCTCACGCGCGCGCCTGACTGCGGGCTCGAGGACGTCGGCATCCTCGTCGCCGAAGAGCCGGTTCTCCCCGGCGTGCGGGTTGAGACCGGCCACGCCGACCCGGGTGTCGGGGCGACCCATCGCCTCGGCGAAGGCCTGCACGAGGTCGAGGACGTCATCGGTGCGCTCGGGCGTGATGCCCGCGATGGCCTGGGTGAGCGACACGTGGGTGGTGAGGTGGAAGAAGTAGAGGTCGCCGGCCGACAGCACGAGCGAGAAGTTCTGCACGTCGAACTGCTCGGCGAGCAGCTCGGTGTGACCGGGGTACTGGTGGCCGCCGGCGTGCATGGCGGCCTTGTTGAGCGGCGCGGTGACGATGCCGTCGATCGCGCCCTCCTTGGCCAGGTCGCACGCGGCGACGACGAAGCGGTAGGACCCGTCGCCCGCCACCGCGCTCAGCTCGCCGACGGGGACCTCCTCCATCTCCTCGCCCACCTGGAGCACCTCGACGAGGCCGGGGTCGTTGGTGGCCTGCGAGGGATGGTCGATCGTCACGACGACGGCGGGGTCGACGCCGACGTACGACGCCGCGCGTCGCAGTGCCCCGGCGTCGCCGACCACCACGGGGACGCACTCCTCACGCAGGTCGGCGTGCTCGAGCAGGGCCCGGAGGGTGATCTCCGGGCCGATGCCGGCCACGTCGCCGAGGGTGAGACCGAGAACGGGCAGGGTGCTCATGGGTGTGCTCCTTGGGCGCCGCGCACGACGCCGATCAGTTGGGTCAGGGTGTGGGGGTCGCCGAAGCCACCGGCCTTGGTGGCGACGACGAGCCCGTCGTGCGGGCCGCCGACGAGGGTGCCGGCCGGCACGCCCTCGACGGGCGCGTCGACGACGCGGATGCCGGTGGCACCGAGCGCGCGGAGGACCTGCGCCGCTCCGTCCCCACCGACGAGGACGAGGAGGTCGTGCCGTTGCTCGACGAGCGCGGCGGCCGCCCGCTCCCCGAGGTCGCGCGCCTGCTGCTCGGCGGTCCCGGCGACGACGTCGGACGAGGTGACGAGCAGGTCCACCGTGGCGTCGGCGGCCGCCTCGAGCTCGGCCACCTGGGCCCGGGCCACCGGGTGCAGCGAGGAGACCACGACGAGGCTGCGACTCCCCGGCGCGAGCGCCACGGGGACGGGCGTGGCGGGGTCCTCGGTGCGCCAGACCCGGGCCAGCGCCACGGCCAGGCCCGCCGAGCCGACCGGGAGCGCGTCGGCACCGAGCTCAGCGACGGCGGCGGCGACTCGGTCGAGGTCGGCCTGGTCACGCGCGTCGACCACCACGACGTCGTGGTCGCGGGACGCGGCGCGGATCGCCTCGACCAGGTCCTCGCCGCGCGCGTGGCCGGCGCCTGCCACCAGCCGGCGCAGGTCGGACTCCTCGACCGGCGTCACCGGGTCGTGGGCGGCGGCGCCCTCGTCGACGGGGACCCCGTCGACGAGCACGCGCCCGTCCTCGACCGTGCGACCCATGGCGGGGTAGGCCGGGCACAGCACGGCGTACGCACCCGGTCGCGAGCGCCGGCGACCGGCGACCGCGCCGAGCACCTGCTCGGCCACCCGCCCGCGGACGGTGGAGTCGATCTTGACGTAGAGCAGGTCGGGGGCCAGGTCGGCCACGGCCTGCGCGGTCAGCTGGGCCGCGCGCGGGTCGCGCCGGCTGTCGAGGGTCACGGCGACCGCGTCCTGCTCGGGCTCGTGGCGCCACCCGCCGCTGAGGGACAGCAGGGACGACCAGCCGGACCGGGCGAACGACACGACCGTGTCGCCGGCCCCGGTCAGGTCGTCGGCGAGGACGAGCACCCTCACAGCTGCGGCTCCTTGATGCCGAGCTCCATGTCGTCGAGCTTCCTGATCTCCTCCTCGGAGAGCAGGCCGCCCTCCTTCTTCAGCACGGCTGTCGCGATGAGGGGCGACAGCACTGCGGTGACGAGGACCGCCGCGGCGACCTGCGCGGTGGCGGTCTCGACGTAGGGCTGGAACGTCGGGTCGGCCATGCCGATGATCGCCGGGGTCGCGATCGCGTTGCCGGCGGTGGTGCCGGCGGCGAACCCGAGGCCCGAGCGGTAGCCGCGGCGCAGCAGGAAGCGGTAGCCGAGGTAGACGAAGAAGCCGGTCACGGGG
Source organism: Nocardioides hwasunensis (assembly GCF_014779665.1). GTDB lineage: Bacteria > Actinomycetota > Actinomycetes > Propionibacteriales > Nocardioidaceae > Nocardioides > Nocardioides hwasunensis. The sequence continues at coordinate 98,584 of NZ_JACXYY010000009.1, forward strand.
GCGACGACCAGGCCGACGACCAGGCCGCTCAAGCCACCCTTGACGATGTTGTTGAGGTCGATGCCGGTGCCCAGCGCGAGGGCGAAGAACGGGATGACGATCGCGGGCGTGGGCCGCAGGACTTCGCGCCAGTGCGGGTTGAGGTTGCCGACCAGCATCCCGAGGAGGAACGGGATGACTGCGGCGAGCATCAAGGAGAAGGGGATGTCGGCCAGGCCCGAGGCACCGAGGAAGAGCATCGAGAAGAACGGGCCGTCGTTGAGCGCCGAGGAGATGTAGGCACCGCGGTCGCGCTTGTCGCCGTAGCGGCCGGTGAAGGCCAGCCAGAGACCGCCGTTGCTGTTGTCGACCGCGACGAGCAGGGCGAGGATCGAGACGCCGAGGACCCCGTCGAGGCCGACGACCTGACCCAGCAGGATCACCAGGGTGGCCGGGACGATGCTCTTGCAGAGCAGGACCACGGCAGACGTCGCGAGCACCGGCCCACTGGTCTTCAGCGTGACCTGGGTGCCGGTGGCGAAGATCAGCAGCGCGATCAGTGGCAGCGCGCTTTGCTGGAACAGCGCCGTGGTGAACGAACCCATCTCCAAGAACCCGGTCGCGAACGTGCCGAGAAGCGACCCGATCACGAGTGGGATGAGCATCAGCCCACCGGGAATGCGGTTCATCCACTGGTAGAGCGGGGCGATCTCGCGATCGGGGGTGGTCGTGTCGGTCATCGGGGTGTCACCTCGGGCTCGATCCTGTACGTACAACTTGTACGTACAGGTGACGATCGCATCCGAGCGCGCTTGTGTCAACCGTCACAGGAGGCATCGCGACGGCCGGGGACGGACGGAGGTGTCCGATCAGGCGTCGGGCGCGGCCCACTCGCCGCTGCGCTTCTCCATCATCAGCCGCCGCTCGAGGTCGTTGAACCCGAGCCGTCGGTAGATCCCGATGGCGTCGCCGTCGGTGTCGGCCACGATGACGAGGCGGCGTACGTCGAGGTGGTCGAGGGCGTGCTGACCAGCGGCGTGGACGACGGCGGCGGCGAGGCCCTTGCGTCGGTGGTCGGGGTGGGTCTCGACGCTCTGGTAGCGCGCGAGCCCGTCCTCGGTGACGAAGGCGCCGGCGGTGGAGACCAGCTGCTCGTCGACGAACGCGCCGAACCGCTGGCCACGACCGGCCTCGACGAGCCTGCGCTCCTGGGCGTTCTTCTGCCGGGCGTAGGCCATGAACCTGTCCTCGGGCGTGTGCGGGTAGAGCTGATGGCTCAGCCGGGCGCGCCCCTCCCAGTCGTCATCACCCTCGAGTGCGCGCACCTGGGCCTCGACCTTGCGCGGGAGGTTGACCCGGGAGGAGGTCAGCACGGTGGCCAGGTCGACGGTCATCCCGGCGGCCTCGAAGGCGGCCCGCGCCTCGTCGGTGAGGTCGGGGGCGTCGATGCCGATGCTCACGTGGTCGGCCTGCGGGAACTCGGTGTGGAACGCGCCGACGACCTCCTTCTCGCCGCCCGGCGCTGGAGGCTGGGCGAGGAGGAGGAAGTTGCCCCAGAAGTAGGTCGGGTTGTCGGGCGAGCGGACCACGAGGTGCGTGCCGCGGTCCTCGACGACACTGCCCGAGTCGGTCAGCAGGGCCAGGTCGGTGCGGAAGCCGAGGGAGGTCACGTCCATGCCGCGGAGGCTATCGGGAGACGACGTTGATCACCGGTTCGCCGCCCACCCGTCGCTGCAGCTGCTCGCGCACCAGCGCGGAGATGCGGGGCAGCATGGCGGTCGTCCCACCGGCGACGTGAGGGGTGATCAGCACGCCGGGGGCGTCCCAGAGCGGGTGTCCCTCGGGCAGCGGCTCCGGGTCGGTGACGTCGAGCGCGAAGCGCAGGCGGCCGGCCTGGCGGATGACGGCGTCGGTGTCGACGACCCGGCCGCGGGCCACGTTGACCACCAGCGCCCCGTCGGGCAGGAGGCCCAGCGTCTCGTCGTCGAGCAGCCCGCGCGTCGTGTCGTTCAGCGGCACCAGGGCGACCAGGACGTCCTGATCGGGCAGCAGCGAGCGGAGGTCGTCGATCGCCCGGACCCGGCCGACCAGGTCGTCGTCGCGCTCGCGCGAGGCCACTGCGGTGACGACGGCCTTCATCGGGATCAACCGCTCGGCCAGGGCCCGGCCGATCGAGCCGTAGCCCAGGACCAGCACCCGCGAGTCGGCGAGCGAGCGGCGCATCTTGTCGCTCTCCCAGTGGCCGTGGCTCCGCACCGCCTCGGGAATGCCTCGCAGGCTGGCCAGGACCAGTCCGACCGCGTGCTCGGCGGTGGCGTCGTCGTGGACGCCGCTCGCGTTGCAGAGCGTCACGCCCGCGGGCAGCCGGTCCAGCACGCCGTCGTAGCCCGCGCTCTGCAGCTGCACGACCTGCAGGCCCTGGAGCTGGTGGGCCCGGTCGAGGACGTCCGCGCGCGTGGCGTAGTGCGGCACCCACAGGTCGACCTCGCCCTCCGGCGCCGGGCCCTCCCCGTTCCACACCTCGATGTCGACGCCGTCGACCGGCCCGACGGCGTCGGCGAGGGTGCGGGTGGCGAGGACGGCCTTCATGCGGTCTCCTGCGAGGTGAGGGGGAGGTAGGGGGTCAGGTCGGTGCGCTCGCCGCTCGCGACGACCCGGCCCGAGGCGACCGCCTCTGCCCAGGACGTACGACCGGTGGCGACTGCGAGCCAGGTCTCGGCGTCGGTCTCGATCACCGCGGGCGGAGTGCCGCGCGTGTGGCGCACACCCGAGACCGCCTGCACGGCGGCGAAGGGCGGGACCCGCACCTCGACCGACCTCCCGGGCGCGCGGGTCTCGAGGGCGGCGAGGTAGTGCTTGACCTGCGCGCGGGTGTCTGCGGTCTCGAGCTGCTCGGGGGTGAGGACCTTGAGGCGGGCGGGCACGCGACAAAACTAGGCGATCGCGTCGAGCACCTTCACGCAGGCCGCCCACGCGTCACTGTCCGGGTCGATGACTGCGAAGTGGCCACCGGTCACCTCGACCAGCGTGGCCTCGGCACCGGCAGCGGTGGCCGCGTCGACGTACGTCGTGGCCTGCGCGAACGGGACCGTGTCGTCGTCGGGCGCGTGGACGACCCACATCGGCACGTCGAGCGGCACCTGGGCGAGCGGGTCGGCCTGCTCGTACGTCGTCTCGTCGGCCGTGCCGAGGAAGGCGAGGGTCGCCCCGTCGCCCAGGTGCTCGTCGACGGCGGCGCGCAGGTCGACCACCCCGGCCTGGCTGATGACGTGGGTGAGGGCCGGACCGCCGGCCCAGCGGTCGAAGCGACCGCGGGCGCCGGCCCAGGTGGCGAGGTGGCCTCCGGCGGAGTGGCCGAGCGTGACGATCGGGCCGTCGACGCCGGTGGCCACCGCGCCGATGGCCGCGTGGATGTCGTCGAGCGTCTCGGGGAAGCCGCCGCCGTTGCCGACGCGGCGGTACTCCACGTTGGCGGCGGTCCAGCCCCGGCCGACGAGGTCCTCGGCGAGCGGCGCGCCGTAGTCGGCGCCGTACTGCGCACGCCAGAAGCCGCCGTGGATCACCACCACCAGGCCGCGGCTCGCGCCGTCGGGCGTGAGCAGGTCGACCCACTGACTGGGGTCGTCGCCGTAGGTGATCCGCCGGGTGCGCGCGCTCTCGTCCACGCCCCCCACCCTGCCCGACCGGTCGCTGGAGCAGGCAGCGAGGGCAGCGGCCCCGAGCCCGGCGACCGGCAGGGCGAGCAACGTACGACGGCGCATGCCGGGGGTTCGGAGCGGAGGGTGCGATCGATCGGTCACCGACCTCACTCGTCGTCGGCGACCTCGATGTCGGGGTAGGGCTGGACGACCTGGAGGAACGTGTAGGTCCGACGACCGGGGTCGCGGCCGCGGGTCCGGTCGGCCCAGGCGTCGATGAGGTCGTCGATCTCCTGGCGCAGCTCGTGCGCCTCGTCGTCGGTGAGCCTGATCGTGTGGTCGGAGGTCGAGAAGACCCCGCTCCCCTTCTCCCGGTCGATGACGAAGGTGCGGTCGACGATCGCGTGCATACGGGCGAGCTGGCTGGCGCGGAAGACCTCGACGGCGGCGCGCCCGCCGGGCTCGTCGGCGATCGTGCCGAGGTTGACCGTATAGCCGGCGGGCGCTGCCGCACGCCACACCCGGTCGCGCCGGTCGCGGGCCTCCTCCGGCGCCTCCTCGACCAGGCCGTACTTCGCGAGCTGGCGCAGGTGGAAGCTCGCCTGGTTGGCCGGGATGTCGAGCAGGCGGGCGATGTCGGCGGCGCGCACCGGGCCTGACGCGGAGAGCTCGTCGAGGATCCGGTTGCGGACGGGGTGGGCGATCGCGCGCAGCACGCGCGGGTCGCCCAGGGGTCGTGACTCGGCCATGCGCGCAGCCTATCGACTTGCGCACGCACTATTGCGCAACATCACGTGCGCAACATATGTTGCGGATGTGCCCGGATACCGCCAGCTCTCGAGGAACCGCGACTTCACCGTCCTGTGGATCGGCGACACCGTGAGCGAGCTCGGCAGCGCGCTGTCGATGTTCGTCTTCCCGCTCATCGCCTACGCGCTCAGCGGCTCGGCCCTCACCGCGGCGCTGGTCGAGGCGGCGTACCTCGGCGGTCTCTGCGCCACCCTGCTGCCGGCCGGGGTCCTGGCCGACCGGGTCGACCGGAAGCGGATCATGCTGGTCTCGAGCGCGACCGGGTGCGCGGCCTACACCTCTCTCGCGGTCGCCGGCGCGAGCGGCCACCTGGTGCTCCCCCACCTCGGCGCCGTCGCCCTCGTCGCGGGCGTCGCGGCCGGCGTGTTCAACCCGGCCCAGACCTCGGCGATCCGCTCGGTCGTCTCCACCGAGGACCTGCCGACCGCGCTCAGCCAGAACCAGGCGCGCCAGCACGTCGCCTCGCTGCTGGGCGGGCCGCTGGGCGGGGCGTTGTACGCCGTCACGCGCTGGGTGCCGTTCGCCGTCGACGCGGTCACCTTCGCGATCGCGTGCGTGACCGTCAGCCGGGTCCGCACGGACCTCTCGGCTCCGCACCGCACGCACGAGCCGCTGCGCCAGCAGCTCACCGAGGGCTTCCGCTTCATGTGGGCGCGGCCGTTCTTCCGGACCCTGATGGCGTGGTCGTCGATGACCAACCTGGTCACCAACGCGATCTTCTTCGTGGTCGTGCTGCGGATGGTCCAGCAGGATGTGCCGGCCGCCCAGATCGGGCTCGTCTCGACCGCCGCCGGCCTCGGCGGGATCCTCGGCGCGATGATGGCGCCGAGCCTCATCCAGCGCCTGCCCACCGGCCGGCTGACGGTGCTGATCGGGTGGATGTGCTGCCTGCCGCTGGTGCCGCTCGCCTTCTCGAGCAGCACCTGGACGGCGTGCACCAGCACCTTCCTCCTGCTGCTGCTCAACCCCGTCGGCAACGCCGGCATCGGCTCCTACCGGATGGCCGTCACGCCCGACCACCTGCAGGGTCGGGTGTCCTCGACCAGCCAGTTCGTCTCGATGTCGGTGATGCCGCTCGCCCCGCTGCTCGGCGGCTGGTTGCTCGAGCACGAGGGCGGGACCTTCGCGATCTCCGTGCTCGTCGTGGCGACCGCGCTCCTGGCCGTGCTGCTCACCTCGAGCCGGTCGATCCGCTCGGTGCCCAAGCCGTCGGAGTGGGCGGTCCCGGCCGAGGAGCCGGTGCTCGCGGCCTAGCGAGTGGTCGGCCGGGAGTCACCGGATATCCGGTGACTCCCCCGCTTGTCGGCCCAGATCTGGGTGACGAACCGGGAGACTCGGGTGCCAAGTCCTCATCCGGCCCGCGAGAAGCGGGCGCCGACCTCGGCGACCTTCTCGGCCAGCTCGGGCGGCGACTCGACCACGAAGTCTGCCCCCGAGCCGGCGAGCACCATGAGCGGCCAGTCGAGGTCGTCGACGTTCATCTCCAGCACGCAGCCCTCGCCGTCCGGGGTCACCGTGCCCCAGCGTCCGACCCGGGCGGCGAGGTCGTCGGCGGCCATCGCCAGCCGCACGCGTACGACGTGGCGCTGGGGCATCCGACGGATGCCCTGCTGCACGAAGGCGAGGGCATCGTCGGCGGGCAGGTCGCGCGGGCGGAAGCGCTGGCCGGTCGGTTCGGGTTCGGAGATCCGGTCGAGCCGGAAGCTGCGCCAGTCGGCCCGGTCGCGGTCCCACGCCACGAGGTACCACCGACGACCGAGCGAGACGAGCCGGAGCGGCTCGACCCGGCGGTGCGTCACCTCGGCCTGGCGCGCGGCGTAGTCGAAGCGCAGCAGCTCGCTGTCGCGGCAGGCCTGGGCGAGCGTGGTCAGGACGGCGGCGTCGAACGCCGGCGCCCCCTCCCACGGGCCGGGGGACTCGGTCTGGCTCGCGACGGCGTCCATCTGCCGGCGCAGTCGCGGCGGCATCAGCGACAGCACCTTGGACAGCGCCTGGACCGACCAGTCGTCCATCCCCGCGACCGCGCCGGCGGCCGCCGTACGCAAACCGACCGCGATCGCCACCGCCTCCTCGTCCTCGAGCAGCAGCGGCGGGAGCGAGCCGCCGGCCCGCAGCTGGTAGCCACCGGCGGCGCCTCGGACGGCGTCGACGGTGTAGCCGAGCTCGCGCAGCCGGTCGACGTCACGGCGCAGCGTGCGGGCGCTCACCTCGAGGCGGTCGGACAGCTCGGGCCCCGGCCAGTAGCGGTGGGTCTGCAGCAGGGACAGCAGCCTCAGCATCCGCTCGCTCGTGCTCATGTCGTCCAGGTTAGTTCGCAATGCGGTCAGGAACTGACCTGATGCTTCCCTAGCGTCACTCCCATGACCCACACCACCCAGACAGGACCGGCGATCGTGACCCGTGGCCTGACCCGCCACTTCACCTCGCACAAGCAGACCGTCGAGGCCGTCCAGGGCCTCGACCTCGAGATCGGGCAGGGCGAGCTGGTCGCCTTCCTCGGACCCAACGGGGCCGGGAAGTCCACCACGCTCCGCATGCTGACCACCCTGATCCCGCCCACGTCGGGCACGGCGAGCGTCGCCGGGCACGACGTCGTGTCGGGCCAGCGCGACGTACGCCGGGCGATCGGCTTCGTCGGCCAGGGCAACGGCGCAGGCCACCGCCAGCTCGGCCGCGACGAGCTGATCAGCCAGGGCCGTGCCCACGGGCTCTCGCGCGCCGATGCCCGGCACCGGGCCGCGGAGCTGGTCGAGGACCTCGACCTCGACGCGGTGGCCGACCGCAAGGTCTCCACGCTGTCCGGCGGGCAGCGTCGCCGGCTCGACATCGCGATGGGGCTGGTGCACCTGCCGCGGGTGCTGTTCCTCGACGAGCCCTCCACCGGTCTGGACCCGCAGAACCGGATCAACCTCCAGGAGCTGATCCAGCGCCTGCACGCCGAGAGCGGCAGCACCGTCGTGCTGACCACCCACTACCTCGAGGAGGCCGACGCCCTCGCCGGGCGCGTGATCGTGGTCGACCACGGCCGGATGATCGCCGACGACACCGCCGCCCGCCTCAAGAGCAGGCTGGGCGACCTGGTCCGCCTCGGTTTCGACTCGGCCACCGAGGCTGCGCGCGCCGCCGCGCGACTGTCGCGGGTGCCTGACGCGCGCGTGGACGTGACTGTTGCGTCGGTGGACCTGCGGGTCAAGGACGGCTCCACCCTCGTCGGCGGGCTCCTGGCCGACCTGGCCGCGGACGGCGTGCCCCCGACGCGGGTGGAGGTCGCCCGCCCGACCCTCGACGACGTCTTCCTCGACCTGACCGGTCGCAGCCTGCGCGAGACCCAGCAGTCCCCCACCGACGAGGCGGACACCGACTCCGCCCGGACCGAGAGCGAGGTCGCAGCATGAGCACCTTCGTCAACGACACCGTCAACGTGATGAGCCGCGAGCTCAAGCCGGTCTGGCGCGAGCCGATGGCCGTCGTGTTCGCGATGATCCAGCCACTCGTCTTCCTCGGGCTGTTCGCGCCCCTGCTGCCGGAGATGGCGACCGGGTCGGCGCTGCAGTGGTTCGTGCCCGGCATCGTGGCGATGACCGCCCTGATGGGCGCGTCCTTCACCGGTGCCAACCTGATGGAGGAGATGCAGTCCGGCTCGCACGAGCGCCAGCTGGTCTCGCCGCTCGGCCGTCCGGCGCTGCTCGTCGGCCGTGCGCTCAAGGAGGTCGTCCCGATGCTGATGCAGGTCGCGATCATCGTCGCGGTCGTGACGCCGTTCAGCTTCGACCTGCACCTGCCGGGCGTCCTGGTGGCGGCGCTCGTGCTGTCGCTCTTCAGCATCGGCGTCGGGGCTCTGTCCTTCGCGCTGGCGCTGGCGTCGAAGGGTCAGGACTGGATGTTCTGGACCATCCAGCAGACGCTGCTCTTCCCGACGCTGCTGACCGCCGGCGTGCTGCTGCCGGTCGACGGGGCGCCCCGCTGGCTCGAGGTCGTCTCGATGCTCAACCCGATGACGTACGTCGTCGACGCCACCCGCGCACTCTTCGCCGGCGCCTGGCCGGCCGACGTCGTCCTGCAGGGGGTGGCGGGTGCAGCCGTCGTCGCGGCTCTCGGGCTCGTGGTCGGCGTGCGGGCGATGCGTCGCTCGAGCTGACGCACCGCTGGTCGAGCGGCGCCTGCCGCTCGACCGGCGTCTCGCTCGCCGGTCGGGGTCACTCCTCGTAGACGTCCAGGGGGCCCATCGAGCCGAGGCGCCAGATCGCGGTCCCGCGCAGGCCGTAGGACTGCGCCATCGAGACCCGGTTGCCGTAGGCCGTCATGTCGGACCACCACACCTCTCGACCGCCGGGGAGCATGGCCTTCCACTCCGCGGCCTGCATGCTCCACAGCTTCGTGCCCCCTGCGCGGGCGACGAGGTTGTCGGCGGCCTTGACGGTCAAGGTGCGACCGGAGCCGTCCGGTCGCCACACGTAGCCGTAGCCCGCGACGCCGAGGTCGAGCTTGTCCGCCGGGACCAGCTCGAGCGCGGCTTCGAGGCACCACCTGACCCACCGCAGGCCGCCGATCGGGCCCGGTCCGGACCAGCCGGGGCCGTGCTGGTCGTAGGCCATCAGCTGGATCGCGTCGACCACCTCGGCGAGCTCGGCCATCCGATATCCCCGGTCGAGGTACGCCGACGGGGTGCTGGACGCCGAGACGTCGATCGTGATCGACGAGGTGGCCGGCAGCCGCTCTCTGAGGGTCTTCACGAAGGTGACCAGGCCGCGCGAGTCACGGCGCCGCACCAGCTCCAGGTCCACGTTGACGCCGTCCCATCCACCGGCCACGACGAGGGTGGCGAGACGGTCGGCGACGCCGTCGATGTTCGCCCGGCTCGAGAGCAGCGCGGAGAGGGCATCCGGGTCGAAGCCACCGAGGCGGTCGCTGTAGTTGCCGACGAGGAGCTCGGCCCGCAGTCCCTCCTCGTGGGCGACCTCGACGAGCCGCAGCGTCCGCGGGTCGGGGTCGGTCGTCCAGCGGCCGCTGGGCTTCAGCGAGACCGCGGCGACGGTGAGCGTGGTCAGCAGGTCGGCGTCACGTCGCACGATCGCCGGGCGGGTGCTGGGCAGCGCGTAGCCGGTGACGGCCGTCCCGTCCGGTGCCCGCCGCTCGGTCGCGGGCGCCGCACCCGCCGGCATCGGCGCGAGGAGGAGCAGGACCAGGGTCGCGATCGTCGTACGCACGAGGTGAGTCTGCCCCGAACGCGCTGTAACGCCGGGTTAGTTGCTGTACCCACCCTGATGTATCGGGGTGGGTACAGGCACTAACCCGGCGTTACAGCGGCGGGTCAGGAGCCGAGGACGGCGGGAAGCGTCGCTCGCCAGGAAGCTTCCGCCTCGGCGACCGGCAGGTCGAAGGCGCCCTCCACCGAGATCGTGTCTCCTCCGGTGCGCCCGATCGGCGTGAGGGGTACGCCGTGCTGCTGGGCGAGCGCGACCAGGGCGTCGGCCTGCTCGTCGGTGACCGTGACCAGCACCCGGGCTGCCGACTCGGAGAAGAGGGCCACGAAGGGGTCGTCGGCGACAGAGGCCAGCGCGACCGAGACACCGACGCCGGCAGCGAAGCTCGACTCGGCGAGCGCCTGGGCGAGGCCGCCTTCGGAGAGGTCGTGGGCGCTGGTGACGACGCCGTCGCGCGAGACGTCCTGGAGCAGCGAGGCGAGCGCCTGCTCGGCGGCGAGGTCGAGGCGGGGCGGGAGGCCGCCGAGGTGGCCGTGCACGACGTGGGCCCACTCCGAACCGGAGAGCTCGTCGCGGGTCTCACCGAGCAGGAACACCCGCTCGTCCGCCGCGCGGAACCCGGTCGGCGTACGACGCGTGACGTCCTCGATCACACCCAGCACCGCGACGACCGGGGTCGGCAGGATCGCCGTCTCGCCCGTCTGGTTGTAGAGGCTGACGTTGCCACCGGTGACCGGGATGCCGAGCTCGAGGCAGGCGTCCTTCAGGCCGCGGCACGCCTCGGCAAACTGCCACATCACGGCCGGGTCCTCCGGCGAGCCGAAGTTGAGGCAGTCGGAGACCGCGAGCGGGCGGGCGCCGCCGGTCGAGACGTTGCGGAACGCCTCGGCCAGCGCGAGCTGGGCGCCGGTGTAGGGGTCGAGCTTGGCGAAGCGACCGTTGCAGTCGGTGGCCACGGAGACGCCGAGGTTGGTGTCGGCGTCGACGCGCACCATGCCGGAGTCGGCGGGCTGCGACAGGACGGTGTTGCCCTGGACGTAGCGGTCGTACTGGTCGGTGATCCACGACTTGTCGGCGAGGTTCGGCGAGGCGACGAGCTGGAGCAGGGTCGCTCGCAGCTCCTCGCCCGACGCCGGTCGCGGCAGGCGCGAGGCGTCGTCGGCCTGCAACTCGTCCTGCCAGTCGGGGCGGGCGAACGGGCGCTGGTAGGTCGGGCCGTCGTGCGCCACGGACCGCGGGGGCACGTCGACGACGCGCTCGCCGTGCCAGTCGATGTGGAGTCGGCCGGTGTCGGTCACCTCGCCGACGACGACGGCCTCGACGTCCCACTTCTCGCAGATCGCCATGAAGGCCTCGACGTCGCCGGGCTCGACGACGGCCATCATCCGCTCCTGCGACTCGCTCATGAGGATCTCTTCGGGAGCGAGCGTGGAGTCGCGCAGCGGGACCCGGTCGAGCTCGACGTGCATGCCGCCGTCGCCGGCCGAGGCGAGCTCGGAGGTCGCGCAGGAGAGGCCGGCGCCGCCGAGGTCCTGGATGCCGGCGATCACGCCGGCGGCGAAGAGCTCGAGGGTGCACTCGATGAGCAGCTTCTCCATGAAGGGGTCGCCGACCTGGACGCTCGGGCGCTTGGCCGGGCCGCCCTCGTCGAAGGTCTCGCTCGCCAGCACCGACACCCCGCCGATGCCGTCGCCGCCGGTGCGGGCGCCGTAGAGCACGACCTGGTTGCCCGTGCCGGAGGCGTTGGCGAGGTGGAGGTCCTCGTGGCGGAGCACGCCGACGCAGAGCGCGTTGACGAGCGGGTTGCCGGCGTAGGTCTCGTCGAAGACGGCCTCGCCGCCGATGTTGGGCAGGCCGAGGCAGTTGCCGTAGCCGCCGACGCCGGCCACGATCCCGGGCAGCACCCGGGCGGTGTCGGGCGCGTCGAGCGGGCCGAAGCGCAGCGGGTCCATCACGGCGACCGGGCGCGCGCCCATCGCGAGGATGTCGCGGACGATGCCGCCGACGCCGGTCGCGGCACCCTGGTAGGGCTCGACGAACGACGGGTGGTTGTGGCTCTCGACCTTGAAGGTCACCGCGTAGCCCTGGCCGATGTCGAGCACGCCGGCGTTCTCGCCGATGCCGGCGAGCATCTTGCCGACCGGCGTCTCCTGCGGGATCTCGGAGAACTGCTTCAGGTGCACCTTGGTCGACTTGTAGGAGCAGTGCTCGCTCCACATGACGGAGTACATCGCCAGCTCCGAGCTGGTCGGGCGGCGCCCGAGGATCTCGCGGATCCGGGCGTACTCGTCCGTCTTGAGCCCGAGCTCGGCCCACGGCTGCTCACGCTCGGCGTCGGCCGAGGCGATCGCGACCGTGTCGAGGGTGCCGGTCGCGCCGGACGTGGTCAGTGACGTGGATGACTGCGGGGCGCTCGTGTCGGGCACGGCGTCAATCTACCGGCGGGCGTCGCCACCGCCGGATCGGGTCTCGGCGCTCGTCGCACCGGGCTGCGCGGCGACCTCGTCGACGCGCGGGTCGGCGTCCGGATCGCTCACCGGCTCGGCGTCGTCCTGCTCCCGGTCGGAGCCGACCACCACGTCCTCGCTCGGCACGCCGTCGTCGTGCTCGTCCCGCTCCTTCTTCTCCTTCTCACGCTCGGCCTTGCGGGCGGCACGCTCGGCCCGCTTCTCCTCGATCGCCGCACGCTTGGCGTCCTTGGCCGCTGCCTTCTCGCGCGCGACGCGGGCGGCGTCGTCCTCGGACGACTGGCCCTGGAGCTTCGGGGTGGGCAGCCGGGCCGGGCCGGAGCGGCCGCTGGCCATGCCACGCGACATCGTCCCGGCGCGGGCTGCCATCCCGCCCGCACCCATGCCGCCGACGGGAGGCACGGTGCCGGGGCTCTTCTTCTCGCCGCCGCGGCGGCGCCCGAGCATGCTCGCCGCACTCGCCGCGACGGGCGCCAGACCGCCCACCGCGAGCCCGGTGAGGTCGGGCACGGAGACCGAGACGGGGGCGATCGGGCCGAGCGCCGCTGCGGCACCCGCGCCGGCGCCTGCCTGCGCCGAGCCGGGGACCGAGGTCGACGGCGGCGCGATCGTGCCGACGCCCGAGACCTCGTCCTGCGACGCGACGCCGCCCTGGGGGAAGTAGCCCCCCGCGAGGGTCATGAGGCTGGTGCGCACCGTCACGAGCTCGGCGCGCGCGCTGCGCAGCCGGGCGCCCTCCTGGTCGAGTGAGAGGTTGAGCCGGCGGCGGATGTCGTCGGCCTCCTGCTGTCCGGCGTCGACCGTGGTGCGCTCGTCGTCCTCCGACGGCCTGAAGACGAGGTAGCGCGACTCGCCGACCGACTCGTGCGGGACCATCGCGACCTTGGTCCACGACTGGTCGAGCTCCTTCTGCGAGGCCGTCATGATGGCGCTGATCGCGCGCAGGCACCCGGAGATCTGGATCGCGAGGGTGGTGAAGCGGTCGAGGTTGTCGAGCACCTGGCGCCGGTGCCGGTCGTAGCTCTCCGCCGCCTCGGCGTCCCAGCCCTCGGTGGCGCGGCGTGCGGCGACGACGATCTCGTCGCCACGCCGCCTCATCACGGCTCCGATGTCGTCCCACCGCGCGGCCGCCGCCTCGAGCGGCAGCACGTCGGCGCGGAGCTCCCACGGATTGGCCGGCACGTCAGCGACCCCTCTCGTCACCTGGCGCCGACTGCCAGCCGCTGCCCACCTGGTGGGCCGCACGGTCGAGCTCACCGGCCACCCGGTCGTCGGCCTGCACCGCGTCGTGCGCCGCATCGACCAGACCGCTGACACCGCTCGCGAGCGCCTCGCCGAGTGCCGCCAGCGTCTCGCCCGCGTCGGTCAGCGAGTCGGCGTACGCCGTGGCGATCCCGCGCGTGCCGGTGGCGTCGCCCAGCAGGTCGCAGGCGCGGCTCAGGTCGTCGAAGGCCGCCGTCCAGTCCTCCCTCATCGCGATGAGGGTCTGCTCGGAGGACTCGGCGAGCTCGACCAACCTGGTCGGCTCGACCTGCATCAGGGGCCGGTATCCGCTTCCGCTCACCTGGTCGCCATACCCGGAAGGCCTGTGGCCAAACACGTCGTCGTCGCCTGTGGACGACGTGCGCGGCGGAACGTTCCGGTCCACCGATCGCCGACCCGCCGGTTTCGCCCCGTGCGGTTCGGGGAACGGAGCAGTCACACCCCGCCTCGCCAAGGAGCTGCGATGAATGCCGTGATGACCGTCGACCTCTCGGAACTCGACGCCTGGTCCGCCCAGGTCCAGCGCGCGAGCGACGACCTCACCGGCATCGCCCGCAACGGCGGCAGCAGCCTCGTCCAGACCGACTTCGGGCCGATCCTCGAGACGATGATGGGCGCGTACAACTCGCTCCTCCCGTCGGTCAACCAGTCCCTCGAGGACAACGGCACCGGCATGCGCGACCATGCGGAGGCCCTGCGCGCGACCGCCCGCGACTTCACGCTCACCGAGGACGGCATCGTCCGCCGCCACAACGCCCACGCCTTCGACGGGCGCAACGGGTCGAGCAACTACTTCGACGTCGCCGACACCACGATCCGGCGGGCGGCGCCGACCGAGAGCGAGCTGCCACGGATCAGCTTCGGCTTCCCCTACGACACCGTGTGCGACCTGGTCCGCATGCTCACCGGCTTCGACATCCGAGCCGAGCTCGCCGAGAAGATCGGCGGCGACGTGGTCAGCGCCTCGGGCCAGGGCTCGTCCTTCGGCAGCCTCGGCACCTCGATGAAGGGTGTCGCGGCCAACCTCCAGAGCGGCGGGCAGACCATCACGAACACCTGGCAGGGCTCCACCTCCGACGCGGCCATCAAGCAGATCGGCACGTGGGTGGGCTCGCTCAACACGCAGGCCGGCCAGCTGGTGCAGATGGGCCAGAGCATCATCCAGATCTGTCGCGACGCCTGGCAGACCGCGATGTCGGTGGTGCAGTGCGTGAAGGCGGCCGTGCAGACGGTCTCCTCGGCACTCGCCACGATGAGCATCCCGGGCATCGGCTGGGCCCGCGTCGTGCAGGCGGTCTTCCAGGCCTTCCAGGCCGTGATGAAGGCCTACCAGGCCATCATGAAGTTCATCAACATCCTCAAGCAGGTCACGTCCCTCATCGAGACGGTCAAGAACTTCTTCGACGGAGACAAGGCTCCGGTCTCCACGCCCACCGCACCGACCGCGACCGGCGCGCCCACCAGCGTGATCCGCGACCCGGGCTCGGTCGCCACGCCGACCGTCGGCCAGAAGCCCGCGGCCCCGGTGGCGCCGGCCGCCACGGCATAATCGCGCCCCATGGACGATCCCCGTAGCCAGGCCGAGATCCTGGCGGCGATCAGCGCAGCCCGCGAGGACCTGACCGCGAGCCTGGCCGACCTCAAGGCGACCGTCGACCAGCTCAACGCCAAGCCCCTGCTCTCCGAGGAGGAGAAGGAGGCGCTCGAGGACCAGGCCGAGTCCGGCGAGCTCGGCGACGACATGAAGTCGCTCGTCGAGAAGATCAAGGGCGGCGAGGACACCTGGGACAACGTCTTCTCCGGCGAGTCGCCCAACGGCGCCCTCCTCCAGGGCCACCTCACGAAGATGTTCGAGGAGCACAAGGAGGACCTCGCGCTGGCCTTCGAGGACCTCATCGAGGAGGAGGAGGCCAAGGGCAACTTCATCTTCGACGACGTGCCCACCAGCGACCCGTCGGCCGACTGAGCCACGCTCGAGAACTACACGTCTGTAGTTCTCGAGAACATCTGTTACTCGTGTGACTCGTGTGGTTTCGTGGCGCTCGCCGCCCCGAGCACCACCCTTCCCCGCCTGCTGGAGTCCCACATGCGACGCCTCGTCCTCGCCGTCCTCGCCCTCGTCCTCGTCGTGCCCCTGGTCGGGTCGTCCCCGGCCACGGCCGATGACGTGGCGCCATCGGCGAAGCGCGCCTCGCAGCAGCAGATCGCGCTGGCGACGCCCGGCGACTTCACCGGCTACGGCTTCGACCAGTGCCTGGCCCCCACTCAGGCGGCGATGGACACCTGGTGGAAGAAGTCCCCCTTCTCCGCGGTCGGCATCTACATCTCCGGCGACTCCCGTGCCTGCCGCTCGCAACCCAACCTGAGCTCGACCTGGGTCGCGACGCAGGTCGCCCGCGGCTGGCGCCTGCTGCCGATCGCGCTCGGGCCGCAGGCCTCCTGCCAGCCGCGCTTCCCGCGCTACAAGGACGACTTCACGATCTCCCCCAAGCCCGCCGGGGGCTACGCCGCGGCGGCCGCCCAGGGTGCGGTCGAGGCCGCCAAGAACGCCGCCGACGCGACGGCGTACGGCATCGGGGCGGGCAGCACGATCTGGTACGACCTCGAGGGCTTCAACCTCGCCGACACGCACTGCCGCGAGTCAGCGCTGGTCTTCACCTCTGCCTGGGTGACGCGGATCAAGGAGCTCGGCTACGTCGCCGGCTTCTACTCCAGCGCCAGCTCGGGCATCAAGATGCTCGACGACGCGCGCGTCCAGCGCCCCGGCCAGTTCGCGCTGCCCGACCGGATCTGGATCGCCCGGTGGGACGGCCTCGCCGACACCTCGACGACGTACATCCCCGAGGACGGCTGGCGTCCCGGCGGCCGGATGAAGCAGTACCGCGGCGGCCACAACGAGACGTGGGGCGGCGTCACGATCAACATCGACAGCAACTTCATCGACCTCGGCGCCGGGTCCGTCCCGCAGCCCGAGGGGCGCTGCGCCGGCACCCGCCTCGGCTTCTGGAAGTACCCCGCGCTCTCCCCCGGATCGGCCAAGGCCACGCGCGTCAAGGTGCTGCAGTGCCTGCTGACCGAGCAGGGGACCTACTCCGGGCCCCTCAACGGCTCGTACGACGCCGCGACGATCGCGGCGGCCCGCGCCTGGCAGGCTGCGCGCAAGCTGACCCCGAGCGACACCTTCGGCAAGCGGCACTGGGTCGCGCTGCTCTCCGCCGGCGCTCGTACGACGATCAAGCGGGGCTCGGTCGACGAGTCGGTCCACCGGCTCCAGCGGGCGCTCAACGCGGCTGGTGCCGGCAGGTTCAAGGCCACCGGCGTGTTCGACGCCAAGACCGAGGCCGCGCTCCGGGTCTACCAGGCCCGCCTGAAGATCACCGTCTCCGGTGTCGCGACGCCCCAGACCTGGAACAAGCTGCAGCGGGGCCGCTGACCCCGCCCGCCCGCCGGCGCGTCACTCGAACACCCGCCTAGCCGGGTGAGTGCGAACTTCTCGGGGCGTGCATGCCACCAGATGTTCGTGGTCACCCGCAGAGGCGGGGGTTCCAGTGACGGACGGGACGACCCCAGCGTCAGACGGGTGGGCCGACGACCAGCGCGACGCCCGTGAGCCCGGCGACGGCGAGCAGCCCGATGACCAGGCCCTGGAGCGGACGGCGGAGCAACCACGCGGTGGGCTTCTCGAGGAGCCCCGCGGGCGACTCGGTGCGGAGGCGCCACTCCTCGCCCAGCAGTCCCGCGCGCTCGGCGTACCGCTCGAAGGGGATCGTCGCGAAGGGCGGGATCGCGGCGAGCAGGCCGAGGGCGAGGCGGCCGGCCGACCACCTCTGGTCGACGAAGAGCAGGACGGTGGTCAGGCAGTAGGCGATGAACACAACGCCGTGGACCATGCCGAAGACCTGCACCCCGAGCTCGGTGGTCTTCGTGACGTACTTGAGGAACATGCCCGTCAGCAGCAGCGCCCAGGTCACGGCCTCGGCGCGCGCGACCACGCGGTAGAGACGGGTGGGGCTGGACAGCAGGCTCACGCGAAGACCGAGCTGGCGAGCGAGGTGAAGAAGCCGAGCCCGTCGGTGCCGGGACCGGTGAGGTCCTCGACCGCGTGCTCGGGGTGCGGCATCAGGCCGACGACGTTGCCGCGCTCGTTGGAGACGCCGGCGATGTCACGCAGCGAGCCGTTGGGGTTGTCGTCGAGGTAGCGCGCGACCACCCGGCCCTCGCCCTCGAGCATGTCGAGCGTGGGCTCGTCGGCGACGAAGCCGCCCTCGCCGTTCTTGAGCACGATCGTGACCTCGGCCCCGGCGGCGTACGCCGAGGTCCACGGGGTGTCGACGCGCTCGATGCGCAGGCGCTGGTCGCGGCAGACGAACTTGCGGTGGTCGTTGCGGATCAGCGCACCCGGCAGCAGGTGGGACTCGCAGAGGATCTGGAATCCGTTGCAGATGCCGAGCACCGGCATGCCCCTGCCCGCCGCGTCGATGACCGAGGTCATGACCGGGGCGAAGCGCGAGATGGCGCCGCAGCGCAGGTAGTCGCCGTAGGAGAACCCGCCGGGAAGCACGACCGCGTCGACGCCCTGGAGGTCGTCGTCACCGTGCCAGAGCGCGACGGCCTCGTTGCCGCCGATGGAGACCGCGCGGCGCGCGTCGACGTCGTCGAGCGAGCCGGGGAAGGTGACGACCCCGACCTTCACTGGGCGTGCACCTCGAAGTCCTCGATCACCGGGTTGGAGAGCAGCTTCTCGGCCATCTCGCGGACCTCGGCGAGCAGCGCGTCGCTCGGCTCGCCCTCGAGCTCGACCTCGAACCGCTTGCCCTGGCGGACGTCGGTGACACCGGCGAACCCGAGCCGCGGCAGGGCGCCGTGGACGGCCTTGCCCTGGGGGTCGAGGATCTCAGGCTTGGGCATGACGTCGACGACGTAACGAGCCACGGGGCGCTCCTGGGGACAGGCTGGAGGTGGGCGAGACCGATTCTAGTGAACGCAGGCGCCGACCCCCGACTCGGGCGTCGCGTGCGGACGCTGGCAGCGGCACACGGGGAACCGACCGCCTGTTCGGCGGGCTCGGGAGCCTGCGCCTCGTTCCCCCCTCACGTCAGCGGGCGGTGGTGCTCGAGCATGATCGCGTCGGGCACGTCGCAGGGCGTACGCCGAGGCCTCGGGCTGGCGACGTCGCGAGGCGGCCCGTCTCGCTCGAGCGTCCCCGTGTCCGCTCGAGACGCCCAGCGACCCGGGGGCTAGTGCGGCCGGCGCGAGGCGGTGATCACGAGCGCAACGCCGAGCCCGGCGAGGATGGGGCCGATGATCGCCCACATCTCCACGCCGCTCATGGCGCTGCCGCCGATCCAGCCGAGCCCTTGACCGGTCCACAGCGCGCCGACCAGGACCATGAGGACGCCGAGGGCGATGCCGAGGCCGCGCATCAGCTGAGCTCCCGCTTCAGGATCTTGCCGGTCGCGGTCATCGGGAGCGTGTCGACGAACTCGACGATGCGCGGGTACTTGTAGCCGGCCATCTGCTCCTTGCCCCAGGCGACCAGCTCGTCCTCGGTCACCGTGGCGCCGTCGTTGCGGATCACCACGGCCTTGATCTCCTCGCCGTGGCTGTCGTGGGGCACGCCGATCACGGCCGCGAGCGAGACGTCGGGGTGGCTGATCAGCACCTCCTCGATCTCACGCGGGTACACGTTGTAGCCGCCGCGGATGATCATGTCCTTCGAGCGGTCGACGATGTAGTACCAGCCGTCGGCGTCCTTGCGGCCGAGGTCGCCCGAGCGGAACCAGCCGTCGACGATCGCCTCGGCGGTCGCGTCGGGTCGGCCGTAGTAGCCCTTCATGATGTTGGGCCCCTTGATGGCGATCTCGCCGACGACGTCCTCGCCGTCACCGAGGTCCTTGCGCACGCCGGGCTCGGGGTCGATCAGCTTCATCTCGACGCCGGGGATCGGCCTGCCGATGGAGCCGACGCGCGCCGGCTCGCCGTAGACGGAGAAGCTGGCGACGGGCGAGGTCTCGGACAGGCCGTAGCCCTCGAGGATCGTCACGCCGAAGCGCCGCTCGAAGTCCTTGTGGACCTCGACCGGCAGTGCCGAGCCGCCGGCCGCGGCGACCCGCAGGGTCGCGGCGAGCTTCTTCACGTCGACGCCCGAGTCGTCCAGCGCGCCGAGCAGACCCCAGTACATCGTGGGCACGCCCGCGAAGAACGTGACGTCCTCCCGGTCCATCAGCGCCAGCGCCGGTCCGGCCTCGAAGCGTGGGAGCAGGACGACGGTGCCGCCGAACGCGAAGCCGGCGTTCTGGATCACGGTCTGGCCGAAGGAGTGGAACAGCGGCAGCACGCACAGCAGCGTGTCGGGGTTCTCCGCGTCGGCACCGAACAGCGCGTCGCTGGCGGTGGCGTTGGAGATCATGTTGCGGTGCATCAGCTCGGCGCCCTTGGGCTGGCCGGTGGTGCCCGAGGTGTAGAGGATGACGGCGGTGTCGTCGCCGTCGGTCTCGACGGTCTCGAACACCGGCGACTGCCCCTCGAGCGCCTGGCCCAGGGTCTGCGCGCCGTCGATGGGTGACTCCGACGCGGGATCGGCCGTGATCACGAAGAAGTGCTCGCAGCCGTCGGTCTGCTCGAAGCCGGCGTGGCCCTCGGCCCCGATCGGCAGGTCGGGCGTGCCCTGGAAGCAGAAGTAGGCCTTCGCGTCCGAGTCGTCGAGGTGGTAGGCCACCTCACGCCCCTTGAGCAGCACGTTGAGCGGGACGACCGTCGCACCGGCCTTGAGGATGCCGTAGTAGACGATCGGGAAGTACGGCAGGTTGGGACAGCTGAGCGCCACCTTGTCCCCCGGCTCGATCCCGCGCTGCACCAGCAGGTTGGCCACCTGGTTGGCCGCGGCGTCGACCTGGCCGTAGGTCAGACGGGTGTCGCCCAGGACCACCGCCGTGCGGTCGGCGTACGACGCGGCGGAGCCTTCGAGGAGCGAGGAGAGGTTCGACATGACGCCAACCTACTCAGCCCTCGTGAGCCACGTCACTGCTTCGCGCGGGACGCGAGGATCCGGCCCGCCTTGCGCAGGTCGGCGGCGATCGCCTTCCCGGCGAGGAGCCCGGCCGCGGTCGATGCGACGACCCAGACGCCGCGACCGGTCACCTCTCCCTCGGCGCGCACCCGGCACCCTGCGGCACGGTCGGTGAAGTGCAGCGCGAGGGTCGCGCTCACCCCCCGCCAGCTGCCGCGCTCGGTCCACACGCGAAACGGCGTCAGCTCGATGGTCTCCATGTGGGGCCGTACGCCGACGGCGGTGGTCTCCCGCCACGCCTGCCCCAGGTGCGGCTCCACGTCGGCGGGTGCATCGACCGAGACCAGGGAAGACTGCCACTCCGGCCGGTTGCGCGGGTCGCAGAGATAGCGGAAGGCGACCTCCGAGGTGACGGGGAGGTCGACGACGGCGGAGAAGCGCCGGCCGCTCAGAACCGCTCCCCGGTCAGCAGCTCGAACGCCTCGACGTACCTCGCCCGGGTCCTCTCGACGACGACGTCGGGGAGAGGTGGCGGCGCCTCACCGGAGTGACGGTCCCAGCCGGACTCGCCGGTGAGCCAGTCGCGCACGATCTGCTTGTCGTACGACGCCTGGGCGCGGCCCGGCTGCCAGTCGGCCGCCGGCCAGAAGCGGCTCGAGTCGGGGGTCAGCACCTCGTCGGCGAGGATCGTGTCGCCCGCGGGCGTGCGGCCGAACTCGAGCTTGGTGTCGGCCAGGATGATGCCGCGCTCGCGCGCGAGGACGTGGGCCTTGTCGTAGACCTCCATGGTCAGCATCCGCAGCTCGGCGGCCGCATCGTCGCCGACCGCCTCGACCACGGCCTCGTAGTCGACGTTCTCGTCGTGGTCGCCGAGGTCGGCCTTGGTGGCGGGCGTGAAGATCGGCTCCGGCAGCCGGCTGCCGTCCTGCAGCCCGGCGGGCAGCGCGATCCCGCAGACCTGGCCGGTGCGGTGGTAGTCGAGCAGGCCGGAGCCGGTGAGGTAGCCGCGGGCCACGCACTCCACGGGGAACATCTCGAGCCGCTCGCAGATGACCGCCCGGCCGGCCACCTCGGCCGGCACGTCGCTGGAGACGACGTGGTTGCCGACGAGCCCGCCGAGCTGCTCGAACCACCACAGCGACATCCGGGTGAGGATCTCGCCCTTGTCGGGGATCGTGGTGTCGAGGACGAAGTCGTAGGCCGAAATGCGGTCGCTGGCCACCATCAGCAGCCGGCCCTCGTGCACACCTGCGTCGATGCGGTAGAGGTCGCGCACCTTGCCCGAGTGGAGGTGGGTGGTGCCCTCGATCGCGGGGGCGGCGGGGATGTTCAGGTCGACCACGCCCCTGAGCCTAGCGGTGGAGCCACCAGCTCATCCGACGCGTGATCCACGGCAGGACGACGTACGTCATGAGCGGGGTCAGCACGACGATCGTGGCAAGGACGCGGGGCACCAGCGGCCAGTCGACGAGGGGCGTGTGGCCCACGACGTAGTTGACCGCGAGGCTCAGGGGGAAGAACCCCATGAAGATCACGATCATCTGCTTCCACCGCGGCGGTGCGACCGGAGCCGCGCTGAGCGACTCGACCGAGGCCGGCTCGTCGAACCAGCCCTCGATGCCCGTACGTCGCTCGCGGCGCCTCTCCTCGACGTCACCGGCCGCTGCCTCCAGCCACCACGCGCGCTGCGGGGAGGCCTCCCAAGCAGCGAGCGAGTCGGCGTCGGCGAAGCGGTAGAGCATGTGCCAGTCGGTGGAGTCGACGCTCGGTCGCACCCACCCCGAGCCGAGGAAGCCGTCGAACTTCTCCGCCATCGACGTGCCCGCCTGCATCCACGCCAGCATCTGCGTCGTGTGCCGCGGGTCGACGTGGCGGGTGACGGACACGGTGACGGGCGCGCTCATGGGCTCCAGTCTCGGGCGTGCCGAGACGGTGGTGAAGCCGGCGGCGACGAGATCCCGGCCACGTCCGGCCCAGGTCGGCGAGCGCTGGGTCAGTCCTGCTGGTAGTCGCGCTGCTTCTTCGCCTCGTAGTCGTAGCAGCGCCCGTCGACCAGGTCGCTCGGGACGCGGTACTCCTCCAGCACCGCGCAACCCTCCATCTCCTGCGTGCCGTCGATCTCCTGCCACCGGCCGTCCACCTGCGCCCACAGCGCCTGGTAGCCGCCGCAGTCGTCGACCCCGCCGGTCGCGAAGCCGTCGGTGCGCAGCCGCTCCACGTAGATCGCGCTCGGTGCCTCGCACGTGCTCCGGGCCGCCATGCGCTCGACCGTGCGCGCGATGAACCTCTTGAACGACGCCGGGGCGCCCTTCATGCCCGCCACGTCCTCCGGCGTGCGGACCTCGTAGCCGAGGGACTCCCCACCGGCGTACGAGATCAGCCGGGGCGGCGCCGCGCTCGGCGTCTGGCTGGGCGTCCCGCTCGCGGTATCGCTGGGCGTGGAGGTGGGGGTGGAGGTGGGCGTGGGCGTGGCTCCGCCACCTCCGGCCTCGTCGGTGGCGCACCCGGCCAGCAGGAGGCCGGGCAGTGCGAGCAGGAGGGATGCGAGGCGGACGGTCGTGCGGGAGGTGCTCATGCCCAGGTGACGCGGCGAGCGGGCTCCGCGTTGCGGAGGGCTCCCGGGCCCGCGGTCAGGCGGTCGTCTCGAAGGACGTCGCGCCGCTGACTGCAGCCTCGCGCACGGCGACGTCCTGCACCCGCGCGGACGGTGGGCCGTGGTGGCACCAGGCGACGAGGTCGTCGACGGCGACCTCGTCGCCCTCGGCGTGCAGCAGCACCGACCCGTCGACCTCGTTGCGGACCCACCCGACGACGCCCAGCCGCCGCGCCTCCTCCTCGGTGTGCCAGCGGAAGGCGACGCCCTGGACCCGTCCGGTCACCCGCACCTCGACAGCCATCGTCATCGACCCATCATCGCCGAGGCAGATCCACCCGCACGGGTGACCTCGTCCCGGGCCACGCTCCCGGTCTGCGCGATCCGGTGCGAGGCTGGCGGGGATGACACAGGACGAGCAGGCACCCGCCGGGCAGGCACCGGCCGACGCCGAGGCGGCGTACGAGCCGGATCCCCGCCGCTGGCGGGTGCTGGCGGTCTCCCTCGTCGTGGGCTTCATGTCGCTGCTGGACGTCACGATCGTCAACGTCGCCGTGCCCTCGATCCGCGCCGGGCTGGGCACGAGCGCCGCGACGATCCAGTGGGTCGTCTCGGGCTACGCGCTGGCCTTCGGCATGACGCTGGTCGCCGGCGGCCGGCTCGGCGACGCGCACGGGCGCCGGCGGATGATGCTGATCGGTCTGATCGGCTTCATCGTCTCCAGCGCCGCGGTCGGGCTCGCGCCGAACGCCGCCTGGATCGTGCTGGCCCGCCTCGTGCAGGGAGCCAGCGCCGGCCTGCTCACGCCGCAGAACTCCGGACTCATCCAGCAGCTCTTCCGCGGCGCGGAGCGGGGCCGGGCGTTCGGCATGTTCGGCTTCACCGTGGCGGTCGCCTCGGCCACCGGGCCCCTGATCGGCGGTGCCCTGATCGGCCTGCTCGGGGAGGACAACGGCTGGCGCGCCCTCTTCCTCGTCAACGTCCCGATCGGGCTCGTCGCCCTGGTGCTGATCTGGCGGCTCGTGCCCGACAACGAGGTCGGCGCCGACGCCGAGAAGGACCCCCGCGTCGACCTCCCCGGCGCGCTGCTCCTCGGTCTGGCCGTCCTCGCTGTGCTCTATCCGCTGATCAGCCTCGAGGGTGGTGCCGGTCTGCCGCTCGTGCTGCTGCTGGCCTTCCCACCGCTCGCGTGGGCATTCGCGCGCTGGGAGGCCCGCACCGTGGGCCGTGGCCACCCGCCCCTGCTCGACGTGTCGCTGCTGCGTGGGCTGCCGGGCTACGCCAACGGGCTGCTCGTCGGCACCCTCTACTTCACCGGGTTCACCGGGATCTTCCTCGTGCTGTCGGTGCACCTGCAGGAGGGCGAGGGCTTCTCGCCGCTGCGGGCGGCCCTGCTCATCACGCCGTTCGCGGTGGGCTCGGCGGTCACCTCCCCCCTGGCCGGCAGGCTCGTCGGGCGCATGGGTCGGCGGGTCACGCTCATGGCACTGTCGGTGATGATCGCCGGCACGGCCCTGTCGGCCTGGCTGGTGACCCAGCCGACCGACCGCCTCTGGTGGACGCTCGCGCCCGCGCTGTTCGTCGCCGGGGTCGGCGGTGGCGGGGTCATCTCACCCAACATCACCCTCACCCTCGCCGAGGTCCCGCCCCGCATGGGCGGTGCCGCCGGAGGTGCGTTGCAGACCGGGCAGCGGATCGGGTCGGCGCTGGGCGCGGCCCTGCTGATGACGGTCTACCAGGCAGTCGGCACCGTCGCCTCCGCACCCGTCGCCGCGCGCTCGGCCCTGCTCGCCGCGCTCGTCGTGCTGACGGTCGCGCTCGCCGCCGCCGTACGCTCCTGGCGCCTCGGCGACTGAGGGCGCACCAACCGAGGCAGTTCGCGAGGACGACCCGCGGCACGAGCGTGGGGGCGACGTGGGCGCCGCCGAACTGCCTACGTCAGAGGATCGCGCCGGGGACGTACGACGCCGCGTGGGGGAAGCGGGCCGCGAGGGCCTCGACCCGGGCGACGACCGCGCGCGTCTGGGCCACGGCCGCGCCGGTGAACTCGATCGGGTCGGCGACGAGCGCGTCGATCTGGTCGCGGGTGAGCCCGAGGCGCTGGTCGGCGGCGAGCTTGGCGAACACGTCGTTGTCGGCCTGGCCGGCGCGCATCGCGAGCGCGGTGCCGACGGCCGCCTCCTTGATGGCCTCGTGGGCGGCCTCGCGACCGACGCCGTTGCGGACCGCCGCCATGAGCACCTTGGTGGTGGTGAGGAACGGCAGGTAGCGGTCGAGCTCGCGCTGGATCACGGCGGGGAAGGCGCCGAACTCGTCGAGGACGGTGAGGAAGGTCTGAAAGAGGCCGTCGGTGGCGAAGAACGCGTCGGGGAGCGCGACCCGGCGCACGACCGAGCAGGAGACGTCGCCCTCGTTCCACTGGTCGCCGGCGAGCTCGCTGACCATCGACAGGTGTCCGCGCAGGATGACGGCGAGGCCGTTGACGCGCTCGCACGAGCGGGTGTTCATCTTGTGCGGCATCGCCGACGAGCCGACCTGACCCTCCTTGAACCCCTCGGTCACCAGCTCGTGCCCGGCCATCAGGCGCACGGTGGTGGCGAGGTTGGACGGGCCGCTCACGAGCTGCACGAGCGCGGCCACGACGTCGAAGTCGAGCGAGCGCGGGTAGACCTGGCCGACGCTGGTCAGCACCTGCTCGAAGCCGAGGTGCGCGGCCACGCGCTCCTCGAGGTCGTCGAGCTTCGCGGCATCCCCGTCGAGGAGGTCGAGCATGTCCTGCGAGGTACCCATCGGGCCCTTGATCCCGCGCAGCGGGTAGCGGGAGAGCAGCTCCTCGATGCGGCGGACGCCGATGAGCATCTCGTCGGCGACGGTCGCGAAGCGCTTGCCGAGGGTGGTCGCCTGCGCGGCGACGTTGTGCGAGCGACCGGCCATGACCGTGGCCTCGTGCTCGGCCGCGAGCCGGCCGAGGCGGACGAGCGCGGCGACGGCACGGTCGCGCACCACCTCGAGCGAGCGGCGCACCTGCAGCTGCTCGACGTTCTCGGTCAGGTCGCGCGAGGTCATGCCCTTGTGGATGTGCTCGTGGCCGGCGAGCGCGGAGAACTCCTCGATGCGGGCCTTCACGTCGTGGCGGGTGACCCGCTCGCGCGCGGCGATGGAGTCGAGGTCGACCCGCTCGACCACCGACTCGTAGGCCTCGACGACACCGTCGGGCACGTCGATGCCGAGGTCGCGCTGGGCCTTGAGGACGGCGATCCAGAGCTGCCGCTCGAGCACGATCTTGTGCTCGGGGGACCAGATCTCGGCGAGGTCGGCGCCGGCGTAGCGGGTGGCCAGGGCGTTGGGGACGGTCACGGCTCAGATCATCCCATCCGCCGGGGTCCAGTCGTCCCACGGAGCCCACCAACGGACGTCACGCTCGAGCAGGTCGGCGACCTCGGTCGCTGCGGGCAGCACGTCGAGGAGCTCTGCGGTCGTCATCCGACCGGAGGCGAGCGCCGGCGCCACGTCCTCGACGTCCTTCCACCGCCACTCGCCGTGCGGCGTGACGACGATGTCGAGCTGGAGGTCGTTGACCTCGATGGCCGATTCAGTGCGTACGTAGGGCGTCTCGAAGTTGATGTACCACTGGAGGAACGTGCCGTCGGCGTCGAAGAACCTCCACACCGAGTACCAGTCGCCCGCGCGGCGCAGCTTGAGCACGGTCGTGCCCTGCCAGGCATCCAGGTGACCCCAGGGGTGCGGGAAGGGGTGGTCGGCGAAGGTCATTGCGGTGCCGTCGGGCTTGACGGTGGCGAGGAGGGTGCCGTCGTCGCTGAGCACCTGCTCGTCCCAAGAGGCCCACTCGGCCCCGTGCAGGACCTCTCGGACCCGGACGGCCGAGCCGGCGGCGTAGGCCCAGGAGGCGGGCTCAGCCACGCGACGCCGCGCCCTCGACGACGCCGAGCGGCTCAGCGGCGATGTCGGTGCGACGCTGCTGGCCCTCGAAGGAGATCAGGTCGGCGGCGGCGTAGGCGCGCGAGCGGGCGTCCGCCACGTCGTAGCCGCGGGCCCGCACGGCCAGCACCCGGCCGCCGGCGGTGACCAGGTGGCGGTGCTCGGGGTCGCCCTCCTCGGGGGCGGCGACGATGGCCGTGCCGGCGTGGATGACGTCGACGTCGTTGACGCCGTTGGCGTTGCCCACGCCACGGATCACGTCGCCCTTCGAGGAGCTCTCGGGATAGCCCGCGGAGGCGAGCACCACCGAGACCGCGGCGCCGTCGGCGAAGGTGGGCTCGGGGACGGCGGCGAGGTCACCGTCGGCGGCGGCGCGCAGCAGCGCGCCGAGCGGCGAGGTGAGCAGTGCCAGCACGGGCTGGACGTCGGGGTCGCCGAAGCGGCAGTTGAACTCGATGACCTTGGGCCCGTCGGCCGTCAGCGCGAGGCCGACGTAGAGGCAGCCGACGAACGGCGCGCCGCGCACGACCATCTCGCCCAGCGTCGGGGCGACGACCTCGGTCATCACGGTGTCGACGATCCCGTCGGGCAGCCACGTCAGCGGGGCGTACGAGCCCATGCCGCCGGTGTTGGGCCCGCGGCCTCCGTCGAAGATCCGCTTGAAGTCCTGGGCGGGCAGCAGGGGTCGACCGACCGCGCCGTCGCACACCACGAACAGGGAGAACTCCGGACCGTCGAGGAACTCCTCGACCACGACCCGATCACACCCGGCCGCGTGCGCCAGGGCCTCGTCACGGTCGTGGGTGACGACGACCCCCTTGCCCGCGGCGAGGGAGTCTTCCTTGACGACGTAGGGAGCGCCGAAGGCGTCCAGCGCGGCGGCCACCTCGTCCGGCGTCGTGCAGGTGTGCGACCCGGCGGTCGGGACACCCGCAGCGGCCATCACCTCCTTGGAGAAGGCCTTCGACCCCTCGAGCCGGGCGGCGGCCTGCGACGGGCCGAAGCACGCGATGCCCGCCCCGGTCACCGCGTCGGCCACGCCCGCGACGAGCGGCGCCTCGGGCCCGACGACCACCAGCTCGGCGCCGACGGAGGTCGCGAGAGCGGCGACGGCCTGACCGTCCATCGGGTCGACGTCGTGGAGCGTGGCGACCGCGCCGATGCCGGGGTTGCCCGGTGCCGCGTGCACCTCCGCGACGGCCGGGTCGAGCGAGAGGGCCAGCGCGAGGGCGTGCTCGCGGCCGCCGGTGCCGATGACGAGGGTCTTCACGGGCGTCGAGCCTATCGGCGACTCGACCGACCACCGGCCCGTCCCCGGTTCCGGGGAGGTTGAGGCGCGCGGCGACCGGGCAGGAGCCACGCACCCCGAGACGTAGGAGTGAGTGTGGGCGCGATTCCCCGACAGGGCGACACCTTCGGACGCTACGAGATCGAACGACGACTCGGCGCCGGAGGCATGGGCGTGGTGCACCTCGCCCTCGACACCCAGATGCAGCGACGTGTGGCGCTGAAGGTGATGTCGACACAGCTCGCCGAGGAGGGCGAGTTCCTCGCGCGGTTCCACCGCGAGGCCGAGACGCTGGCCCGGCTGGACTCGCCCCACATCACCACCATCTTCGACCACGGCGACGTCGACGGTGTCCCCTACCTCGCCATGCAGTACGTCGCTGGCGGCGACCTCGGCACGCAGCTCAAGCAGCGCGGGCCGGTGCCGACGGCGCTCGCGGCGATGATCTGCGCGCAGGTCGCGGAGGCGCTCCACGACGCGCACGCGGCCGGCGTGGTGCACCGTGACGTCAAGCCGGCCAACGTGCTGGTCCGCGACCCCGACGCCGCCGAGCCGTTCGTCTACCTCGGCGACTTCGGCATCGCCCAGGCCCAGACCGGCGAGCAGGGGCTCACCCGGGCGGGCGGCGTCGCCGGCAGCTGGGCCTACCTCGCGCCGGAGCGGGCGCACGGTGCGCCGGCCACCCCGTCGAGCGACGTCTACGCACTGGGCTGCCTGCTGCACGCCTGCGCCACCGGCCGTGCGCCCTACGTCGGCTCCGACGTGGAGATGGCGGTCGCCCACGTCAACGAGCCGGTTCCGCAGCTGCCCGGCTCCGACGACGCCACCGTCGAGCTCAACCGCATCCTCCGCCTCGCCATGGCCAAGGACCCCGACGAGCGCTACGCCACGGCCGGCGACCTGCGGGCCGACCTGGTGGCGCTCGCCCGTGGCTCGCACGACACAGGGGCCGGCAGCGACGCAGGGAGCGGCGCCACGCCGGCGGCGGCCGCAGCCGTGGACGCGGGCGGGCCGACCGACCCGCCCGCCCGTCGACGTACGCGCCTGGTGGCGGCCGTCGCGGCCGTGGCCGTGCTGGCGGTGGTCGGCGGGATCTTCGGGGCGAACGCCCTGGGGAGCGGCAGCGACGACGGCGACGGCGCGCAGGCGGGCGCCGACGACGGCGCGCCCGCGGCGATCGAGGATCCGGTCGCCGGCGACTGGGACGGCGACGGCCTGGGTGACATCAGGGTCGGCCGCTTCGT
This sequence comes from Nocardioides hwasunensis, assembly GCF_014779665.1. GTDB lineage: Bacteria > Actinomycetota > Actinomycetes > Propionibacteriales > Nocardioidaceae > Nocardioides > Nocardioides hwasunensis. The sequence goes on from NZ_JACXYY010000009.1 coordinate 128,019, forward strand.
GTGGCGCGACGGCATCGAGACGCTCCCGGCCCTCCTGCTGAGGTCCGACGGCTCCGCCTTCGGAGAGGCGGTGGAGGACGCCGGGCGGATCGAGCTCCCCAAGTCGGGCGACGTCGACGGCGACGGACGCCCCGACCTCGTGCAGGTCGTCGAGAGCGACGACGACACCGAGGTCGACGTCACCGTGTGGCGCAACACTGGTGACGGGGTCGAGGAGATGTCGAGCCAGACCTTCACCTGGCGCACCAACTACGGCTTCTACGGTGTCGGCGACTTCGACGGCGACGGGCGAGACGACCTGCTGCTGACCCGCAACCGTGGCGAGCAGCTGATGATCGTCTCGGTCGCCCTGAGCAACGGCGAGGGATTCGACGAGCCGGTCGAGTTCGCCTCGCGCACCGGACGCAACAACGAGGACGACCTCTTCGTCATCGGTGACTTCGACGGGGACGGCAAGGACGACCTGGCCGCCCGCGTCGTCAACGGCGGCGACGTGGTCGGCGTCCGGTTCCGCGTGCTGCTCAGCACCGGCACCCGCTTCCGCAAGACCGAGACCACCCGCATCGAGGACGGACGCTACGGCCTCGCCGACTACACCGCGGCCGACATCGACGGCGACGGCGCCGACGAGCTCGTGCACCTGGTCACCGACCGGTGGGGGGAGGACGAGTACGGCGCCACGCTGGCCGTGCAGAAGTTCGTCAACGGCTCCTTCGGCACCCCGCAGGAGGTCGTGCCGCCGACCAGCGGCGGCCCCGACTACCCCTCTCTCGAGGTCGGCGCGTCCGACGTGGACGGGGACGGTATCGAGGACGTCGTGCGCCTGTTCGGCTACGACGAGGAGACCGGGACCGCGAAGGTCGAGGTCTATCTCTCGAAGGACGGCGAGCTGCAGGAGCCGGTCGAGTGGGGCCAGGTCCCGTGCGTGTCGCAGGACTGCGCGGGCGAGGCGGCGGCGCTGGTCTCCAGCGAGTGAGCCGCCACGGGTCGCGTCAGGGGTGGACGACCACCGTCTGCTCACGACCCGGGCCCACGCCGACGCCCCAGATCTTCGCGCCCGACATCTCCTCGAGTGCCTGCACGTAGACCTGGGCGTTCTTGGGCAGGTCGTCGAAGGAGCGGCAGTCGGAGATGTCGGACTGCCAGCCCTCGAAGTACTCGTAGACCGGCTTGGCGTGGAAGAACTCCGTCTGGGTCATCGGCATCTCGTCGACTCGCTGGCCGTCGATCTCGTAGGCCACGCAGACCGGGATCTGCTCCCACGCACCGAGGATGTCGAGCTTGGTCAAGAAGAACTCGGTGAGCCCGTTGACCCGGCTCGCGTAGCGCGCGATCACCGCGTCGTACCAGCCGCAGCGGCGGGTGCGGCCGGTGGAGACACCGATCTCGCCGCCGAGCTGCTGGAGCTTGGTGCCGTCCTCGTCGAAGAGCTCGGTCGGGAACGGGCCGGAGCCGACGCGGGTGGTGTAGGCCTTGATGACACCGATCACCCGATCGATGCGGGTGGGGCCGATGCCCGCGCCCACGCACACGCCGCCGGCGACCGGGTTGGAGGACGTGACGAACGGATAGGTGCCGTGGTCGACGTCGAGCATCGTCGCCTGAGCGCCCTCGAAGAGCACCGTCTGGCCGGCGTCGAGCGCCTGGTTGAGCAGGAGCGAGGTGTCGCACACCATCGGCCGCAGCCGCTCGGCGTAGGAGGTCAGCTCCTCGACGACGGCGTCGACCTCGATCGCGCGCCGGTTGTAGACCTTGGTCAGCAGCTGGTTGCGCAGGTCGAGCGCCGCCTCCACCTTCTGCGCCAGGATCTTCTCGTCGAACAGGTCCGCGATGCGTACGCCGACGCGGTTGATCTTGTCGCCGTAGGCCGGGCCGATGCCGCGTCCCGTGGTGCCGATCTGGTTCTTGCCGAGGAAGCGCTCGGTGACCTTGTCGATCGTGGCGTGGTAGCTCGCGATGACGTGGGCGTTCGCGCTGACCTTGAGGCCGGCGACCTCCACGCCGCGGGCGACGAGGCCGTCGAGCTCACGGAAGAGCGCCTCGGGCGAGACCACGACGCCGCCGGCGATCACCGAGGTGGCGCCGGGCGTCAGGATGCCGCTGGGCAGCAGGTGGGTGGCGTACTTCTCGCCGTTCACGACGATGGTGTGACCGGCGTTGTGGCCGCCGCTCGTGCGGACCACGAAGTCGATCGGGTCCGTGGTGGCCAGCTGGTCGGTGGCCTTGCCCTTGCCTTCATCGCCCCACTGGGCGCCGAGCACGACGATCGCGGGCATCTCAGCCCTCCTCTGTCTCAACGGCAGAAAATAAGAACAACCCCGGCACAAGGCACCGGGGCTCTTGCGACGCCACGCTACCGCACCCGGGCCCGCTCCCACGACGGCCCGGCGGCTCGCGGACGGCCGGTGCCGGCTCCGGCCGTGCGGGTGGGCGTGTCCGTGAGGGCGGTCGACTACTGTGCCGGGAGTGCAGTCGCTGCTCGTGATCACCAACGCCGATGCCGGGACCTCCGACGAGGAGACCCTGGCCGTCGCCCTGGGCGTGCTCCGCGAGAAGGCGTCGGTCGAGGTCGCGAAGACCTCCAACCCCGGTGAGCTCGACGGTGTGCTGCACCGCGCCGGCGGTCGTACGGTCGTGGTGGCGGGCGGCGACGGGAGCCTGCACGCGGTCGTCACCGCGCTCCACAAGCGCCACGAGCTCGCCGGCACCACGCTGGCGCTGCTGCCGATGGGCACCGGAAACGACTTCGCCCGCGGCAACGACATCCCTCTCGACATCGAGGAGGCGGCTCGCCTGGTGCTCCGGGGTGAGGCACGCGAGGTCGACCTGATCATCGACGAGACCGGCAGCGTGGTCGTCAACAACGTGCACGTCGGCGTCGGGGCGCAGGCCAGCCGCAAGGGCTCGAAGTGGAAGTCGCGACTCGGCTCCGTCGGCGTCGGCAAGGTCAACCTGGGCAAGCTCGGCTATCCCATCGGCGCGCTCCTGTCCGCCTTCCACCCACCGAGCTGGCGTCTGCGCGTGGAGCTCGACGGCACGGTCGTCAACGACGTCGACCGACCGGTGCTGATGGTGGCCATCGGCAACGGCAGCAACGTCGGCGGCGGCACCGAGCTCAACCCCGACGCCGACACCGAGGACGGCCTGCTCGACGTGATGGTCAGCCGCGCGGTGGAGCCGTCGGCCAAGCTCGGCTACGTCATGAAGCTGCGCAAGGGCGAGCACGACGAGCGCGACGACGTGCTGAGCCTGCGCGGGCGGACCGTGAAGGTGAGCGGCGACGAGTTCTGGCTGTCCGCCGACGGCGAGATCTCCGGGCCTGAGCGCAGCCGGAGCTGGCGCCTGGAGCCGGCGGCGTACTCCATGATCCTGCCCTGAGACCGGCTCTCCACCGCCCGCAGCTCAGAGCCAGCCGCGCCGGACCGCCTCGACGCCTGCCTGGAAGCGGGTGTCGACGCCGAGCTCGGACATCAGCGCGGCGACCCGCCGGCGCACGGTGCGCAGGCTCATGTCGAGGTTGCGGGCGATCTGCTCGTCCTTGACCCCGTTCGCGAGCTCGGCGAGCAGCAGCCGGCGCCGGTCGAGCTGCCCGAGCTCGCCGTCGTGCGCATCGAGCTTGCTGGCAGAGACCCACAGGTCGTCGAAGTAGGCCTGCAGCATGCCGACGATCGAGGGCTGGCGGATCACCGCGCGCCGGTCGGAGCCGACGCCGAGAGGCTCCGGCAGGATCGCTCGGCGGGGCCCGACGATGACCAGCCGGGTGAGCACGCTGGGCACCACTCCGATCTCCTCGCCGATCTCGGCCCGCTTGCGCAGCATCTCCGGCGCCTCGGTGAGGGCACGCGCGGGATAGATCGCGCGGACCCGTCGACCCTCGCGCACCGCGTTGCCGACGGCGACCGACATCTCCGACTCGCTCGGGAAGCGCCACTGGTCGGGGCGCAGGAAGGACAGGTCGCCGCGCCTCTCGCGGATCCACCCGGTGATGAGGGCCGGGACGTCGCCCTCGCTCGACACGTCGCCGTCGATCGCCGTCCGGCTGTCCTGCGGCGGCTCGCGGCGGCCGAGCAACGGCACGATCTCGGCGAGCCGGGTGATCTCGCGGCTGGCACCGGCGAGCTGCTCGGCGTGCGCGACCAGCACCCGGCGAGTGGCGGTCATCGGGTCGGCCACGTGGAGCACGTCGTCGTCGACGGAGACGACACCCAGCGCGACGAGCGGGCGCACCTGCTCGAGCAGGGCGGCCGGCTTGATCAGCAGGCTCGCCGCGACCTGGTCGATCCTCTGCCCGGAGCCGGGGAGGACCTGGAGGTAGAGGTGCTCGAGCAGTGAGTGGTGCTCGGCCTCGCCCCACCCGCTCACGCTGGCATCTTAGTGTCAGCGGCCACTTGGAGCCACCCGTGCGCCGAGCGCGCTGGCACAATGCTGCCGACCACTCGGGAGATCCGGCGCGGACGCGGGGGTGACTGCGCCGGACCTGTGCACCAGCACCTGCCAGGAGTGGGGCGTCGGAGCCGCCGCGGGGGACGGCTCCGGCGCCGCTTCCTCGCCCGGGCCCACGACCGTCTTTCGTGCCGCGGTCCCGGCCCGTTCGACCGCGCGCCGACGCACGCCCGCCCACCGATAGCCTTGGCGCATGGCACGAGGTGGACGACAGGGCGATCCGATCGACTGGGTGACGCGCGCGGCGGACGACGCCGTACGGCACGCGGGCGAGGGCAACCTGGTGACCGTCGCGTCGGGGGCCTCGCCCAGCGGACCGATCCACCTCGGCAACCTGCGCGAGTTCATCACCCCGCACTTCGTGGCCGAGGAGCTGCGGCGTCGCGGCGTGCCCGTGCGACACCTGCACTCGTGGGACGACTTCGACCGCTTCCGCAAGGTGCCGGCCGGCGTGCCCGCCGAGTGGGCCGAGCACATCGGGCGGCCGCTGACCGCGGTGCCCGACCCGTGGGAGTGCCACTCCAGCTGGGCCGAGCACTTCAAGGCCCCGCTGCAGCAGTCGCTGCGCGACCTCGGCGTCGAGATGGAGGAGATCTCCCAGACGCAGATGTACACCTCCGGCGCCTACCGCGACCAGGTGCTCCTCGCCGTCTCGCGCCGCGACGAGATCGAGGCGGTGCTCGCGGCCCACCGCACCAAGAAGGTCACGCCCGACGAGGACGCCTCCGACCAGGAGGCCGCCGACCTCGCCGACTCCGTCGCCAACGAGGACGACGCGCCGGCCGGCGGCGACGCGATCGCCCGCTTCCCCTACCGGCCCTACTGCCGCGAGTGCGGGCGCGACACCGTCACCACCACGGCGTACGACGAGGCGATCACGACGCTGTCCTACACCTGCGCCTCCTGCGGCCACGAGGGCACGACGAACCTGTCGACCGACACCGACGGCAAGCTCGTGTGGAAGGTCGACTGGCCGATGCGCTGGGCCTACGAGTCGGTGAACTTCGAGCCGGCCGGGCGCGACCACATGACGCCCGGCTCGTCCTACACCGTCGGCACCGAGCTGGTGAAGGCGATCTTCGGCTGGCGCGCGCCGGCACGCGTCATCTACGCCTTCGTCGGGTTCGCCGGAATGCAGAAGATGTCGTCCTCGGCCGGTGGCGTCCCGACGGCGACCGACGCCCTGCAGGTGCTCGAGGCGCCGATGGTGCGCTGGCTCTACGTCCGTCGCGCGCCCACCCAGGCGTTCGACATCGACTTCGGTCCGGCGGTGGTGCGGCTCTACGACGAGTGGGACGCCCTGGGCCGCAAGGCCGCCGAGAAGTCCGACGTGGCGACGCTCGCCTGGGAGCGCGCCTCCTCGACGGCGGCCGGACGCCTGCCCACCCCCGCGGTGGCCGTTCCGTTCCGCACGCTGTCGTCGGTGGCAGACGTGACGGCCGGGTCGACCGACCTCATCAGCCGCGTCGTCGACGACCTCGGCTTCGCCCACGACGACGTCGACGACCTGCAACCGCGGCTCGCGCGAGCGATGGCGTGGACCGCGTCGCTGCCGGAGGACGAGCGCACCACCGTCCGGGAGACGCCCGACACCGAGCGGCTCGCCGCGCTCAGCGAGGACGAGGAGCGCTGGCTGCGGATCTTCCTCGACCGCCTGCCCGCCGAGCCCGATCTCGACGCGGTGACCGCGGTCGTCTACGGCACGCCGAAGGTCGCGCGCGGCCTCGGCTTCGACGACGCCCCGACCGACCAGGTCAAGGCCGACCAGAAGGACTTCTTCCGGCTGCTCTACCAGCTGCTCGTCGCCGCCGACCGCGGCCCGCGCCTGCCCACGCTGGTCGTCGCCCTCGGCCCGGAGACCGTGCGCTCGCTGCTCGGTGCCTGATCCGACCACTCGTCGCACCTCTCCCCGGGGTTTTCCCGCCCGCGCGTCCACGCCCGGGGTCAGGCGGCCCATGGTCCGCCTGACCGACGCCATACCGTGCGACAAGCGTCCGACGCATGTGCCCAGTGGCGCCGCCGACGGCGGGACGTGCCGTCGGGCCACTCACCGTCCCCAGGTCCGGCACGACACCGGTGATCAACAGGGCGTACGTCGATCAGTGGCGCGCGACGTGCCGCGGCCCGACGCTCGACGCATGAGACCTGCACTTGCCGCGACCGCGGCCGCCCAAGACTGGATGTTCACCCGCGCCCAGGCCCTCCGGGCCGGCTACACCGAGCGAGAGATCAAGGCGCTCACGAGACCCGATGGACAGTGGGCGACGGTGCGCGTCGGCGTGTATTGCGTCCGCTCCCGTGTCGACGGCCTCGGCCACCGAGGCCGGTGGCTGCTCAAGGACATGGCAGCTGTGATCTCCAGCCGTCGGCCGGCCACCATGAGCCATGACTCTGCGGCCCGCGTGCTGCGGATCGACACCCTCGACCCACCGGTGCCCGGCAGTCACCTCACGCTTCTCGGCAAGCACGGAAGTCGCACCAACAGCGGGCTGACGCGTCACCGGGACGCGCTGCCGCTGTGCGTCGAGCTCGTCGACGGCGTGGTGTGCACGTCGTACGCACGAACGGCCATCGACGTCGCTCGGTGGCACGGTTATCTCCACGGTCTGGTCGCCGTCGACTCGGTGCGTCGTATCGGCGTGCCCGTGGCCGATCTCGAGGCTGAGCTCGAGCGCATGACCCACCACCCGCGCATCGCCACAGCACGTGCGGCGGTCAGGGACTCGACCTCCGGCGCGGAATCCGTGCTCGAGACCCTCGGCCGCGAGCTGGTCGAGTCGCTCGGGATCGGGGACGTGGACACACAGTTCGCGGTGAGGATCGCTGACGGTCGCACCGTCTGGCTCGACATCAGGGTCGGTTGCCACTTCTTCGAGTGCGAGGGGAAGGTCAAGCTCACTCCCGTCGACGAGGGAGGTGTCGCTACGACGTCACCCCAGGACGTCGCGTGGAAGCAGCAGGGGCGGCGGGTGGAGGTCTGTGCTGAGGGGTTCGGGATCTCGCAGATCCGGTGGACCGACTGCTTCGGCCAGGCCAGGGACAGGGCTCGCGTGCGGCTCCTCCGGGAGTACGCAGTCTCCGAGACGAGGTTCGGGCGCGCACCGACCGCAGAACAGCTGGCATTCGCCGCCGCGCACCCGCGGCGCAGGCCGTCACGTCTCTGGGTCCCCGGTCTCGACGCGGCGGCCTGAGGTGAGCGTCGTACCGGGTGCTGGGACACCTTCGTGGACGGTTGTCGCACGGCATGCCGTCGGTCAGGCGGCCCATGGTCCGCTCAACCCGAAGGTGGGACACCGACGAGACGCCGGGCGTGACGGCGCCGACCACAGGCATGGGAGGCTGAGCCCATGACCTCCAGCTTCGGTGGCGACCTCATGGCCGGTCCCCCGCCCACCCACCTGCCCGCCGACCCCGCTGACGCCGAGCTCGCGGGTGGCGACGCGCCGGCAGTGGTCGTACGCCGCCACCCGGCGTCGCCGGCCGCCTGGGCCTCTCTCGCCCAGCAGGCGCAGGACGCGGGGGCGGACGACGTGACCGTCTACGCCTATGCCCGCGTCGGCTACCACCGCTCCCTGGACAACCTGCGCCGCAACGGCTGGAAGGGCCACGGGCCCGTGCCGTGGGAGCACGAGCCGAACCGTGGCTTCCTGCGCTCGCTCGCTCTCCTCGCCCTGGCTGCGCGCGCCATCGGCGAGACCGCGGAGTGGGAGCGCTGCTCGACCTTCCTGCGCGACTCGAGCGCCGCTGCGGCCGACGAGCTGCTCTGACGCCGCGCCGCTGACGACCTGCATGTGACCCCGGTCACAGCGGGAGTAGTGTCGCGCGGGTGACTTCCGGGAACACACCACAGACGCGCCCCGCACCCGAGGTGCCACCGACCGACAAGACGAAGATGGCGATCGCCGGCGTGCTGCTGGCGATCCCGATCATCGCCCTCCTCTGGGTCCCCCACTACGCGAAGGTCGAGCCGCGGCTCTTCGGCTTCCCGTTCTTCTTCTGGTACCAGTTCGTCTGGGTCTTCGTCTGCTCCGGCCTCACCTACACCGCCTACCGGCTGACCCTCTCGGCGCGTGGCAGGACCACGCACAAGGTGGGTGAGGACCGATGACGCCGCAGCTCACGGTCCTCGCGGCCGACACCGACGGTGTCAACGGCGTCGCGCTCACCGTCCTGATCGTGCTCTTCCTGCTCGTGACGGTCGCCGGCTTCATGGCCAGCCGCTTCAAGCGCGCCGAGTCGATGGAGTCGCTCGAGGAGTGGGGACTGGGCGGTCGCACCTTCGGCACCTGGATCACCTGGTTCCTGCTCGGCGGCGACCTCTACACGGCGTACACGTTCGTCGCGGTGCCCGCGGCGATGTTCGCGACCGGCGCGGTGGCCGGCTTCTTCGCCGTGCCCTACACGATCATCCTCTACCCGATCATCTTCATCTTCATGGCGCGACTGTGGTCGGTCAGCCACCGCCACGGCTACGTCACGACGGCGGACTTCGTCCGCGGGAGGTACGACGACCGCGGGCTGTCGCTCGCCATCGCGGTCACCGGCTTCGTGGCCACGATGCCCTACATCGCGCTCCAGCTCGTCGGCATCCAGGCGGTGCTCGAGGTGGCTGGCCTCGGCGGCGGCGACAACATCGTCGCCAAGGACGCGCCCCTCTTCATCGCCTTCGCGGTGCTCGCCGCCTACACCTACTCCAGCGGCCTGCGGGCCCCGGCGGTGATCGCGTTCGTGAAGGACATCCTGATCTACCTCGTGATCATCGTCGCGGTGATCTACCTCCCCGGGAAGGTCGGCGGCTGGGAGGCGATCTTCGGGGCGGCACAGGACAAGATGGACGCCAACAACGCCGCCGCGGTCGAGGCCGGGCTGCCGCCCGCGTCGTCGTTCATCCCCGGCTCGGGGGCCTTCTGGGCCTACGCCACCTTGGCGCTCGGTTCGGCGATGGCGCTGTTCATGTATCCGCACTCGGTCACCGCGTCGCTGTCGTCGAACTCCCGCAACACGATCCGTCGCAACGCCTCGATCCTGCCGGCGTACTCCTTCGTGCTCGGCCTGCTGGCCCTGCTCGGCTGGGTCGCCATCGCCGCCGGGACGCAGCCGATCGGCCTCGACGGCGAGCCCAACGCGCAGCTGGTGATCCCGCAGCTCTTCGAGGACATGTTCCCGGCGTGGTTCGCCGGCGTGGCCTTCTCCGCGATCGCGATCGGCGCGCTCGTGCCGGCCGCGATCATGTCGATCGCCGCGGCGAACACGTTCAGCCGCAACATCTACAAGGAGTGGATCAAGCGCGACGCCACACCGGCGCAGGAGGCGAAGGTCTCCAAGCTGATGTCGCTGCTGGTGAAGGCGTTCGCGCTGGTCTTCGTGCTGACGCTCGACAAGCAGAACGCGATCAACTTCCAGCTCCTCGGCGGCATCTGGATCATGCAGACCTTCCCCGCGGTGGTCTTCAGCCTCTTCACGCGCTGGTTCCACCGCTACGGCCTGCTGCTGGGCTGGGCCGTGGGCATGGTCTACGGGACGGTGAAGGCCTACCAGGTCGTCAACCCGGCGACCGGCAAGCACTTCGGCGGCTCGTCGGCGCTCATCCCCGGCATCGGCGAGATGGGCTACATCGCCGTGACGGCGTTCGTGATGAACGTGGTCGTCGCCGTGGTGGTCACCGCGATCCTGCACGCGGTCAAGGTCTCCAACGGACGCGACGAGACGATCCCGTTCGACTACTTCGCCGACGCCGACGACCCGCGCGTGCAGAAGGACCTCGTCGAGCACGAGGCGCACGACGAGGGCTACGCCGACCCGGACGGCGTTGCGGGCGACGCACCGCCACGCTGACGGCGTACGACGACGTCCACCCCGGTGCTGGGAAAACCCTTCCACCGGGGTGGAATCGTCGCGGGCCACCGGGTGTTCACTGAGGACGTGACCTCTTCCACCGAGACCGCCGCGCAGACTGACGAGAAGAACGCGTGGCCCGCCCTCTGGGCTCTGTGCATCGGCTTCTTCATGATCCTGGTCGACACCACGATCGTCAGCGTCGCGACGCCGGCGATCATCGAGGACCTGCAGGCCGGGGTGAACGAGGTCGTCTGGGTCACCAGCGCCTACCTCCTGGCGTACGCCGTCCCGGTGCTGATCACGGGCCGGCTCGGCGACCGCTTCGGCCCGAAGAACCTCTACCTGATCGGCCTCACCGTCTTCACGATCGCCTCGCTCGCGTGCGGGCTGACGACGACGATCGAGGGACTGATCGCCGCGCGCGTCGCGCAGGGGCTCGGAGCGTCGATGATGACGCCGCAGACGATGGCGGTGATCACCCGGATCTTCCCGCTGGAGCGGCGCGGGTCGGCGATGGCCCTGTGGGGCGCGACGGCCGGCGTGGCCACGCTCGTCGGTCCGATCGCCGGCGGCGTGCTGGTCGACAGCCTCGGCTGGGAGTGGATCTTCTTCGTCAACATCCCGGTCGGGGTCGTCGCGTTCGTGCTGGCCTGGCGGCTGGTGCCGAGCCTGGGGACCAACGACCACCGCTTCGACTGGCTCGGCGTGGCGCTGAGCGGCGCCGGCATGTTCCTGCTGGTCTTCGGCATCCAGGAGGGCGAGCAGTACGACTGGTCGACGATCACCGGGCCGATCACGGTGTGGCGGCTGATCATCGCCGGCCTGGTGGTGCTGGCGCTCTTCGTGTGGTGGCAGGCGCGCAACCGACGCGAGCCGCTCGTCCCGCTGAACCTCTTCGCCGACCGCAACTTCTCGGTCTCCAACGTCGCGATCACCACGGTGTCCTTCGCCTTCACCGCGATGGGTTTCCCGCTGATGCTGTGGGCCCAGCTGGTCCGGGGCTACTCGCCGACCGAGGCCGGGCTCCTCCTGGCGCCGATGGCGATCGCGTCCATCGTGACCGCCCGGATCGCCGGGCAGCTGACCGACCGCATCCACCCGCGCGTGCTCACCCTCGGCGGCTTCGCCGGTCTCGGTGTGGCGCTCGCGCTGCTCTCGATGGCACTCGCTCCGGACACCCCGCTGTGGGAGCTCGTCGTGATCTTCGCCCTGGTCGGTGTGGGCAGCTCGTTCCTCTGGGGCCCGCTGGCCACCACGGCCAACCGCAACCTGCCTCCGGAGCGCGCCGGCGCGGGATCAGGGGTCTACAACGCGACGCGCCAGGTGGGCGCGGTGCTCGGCTCCGCGGCGATCGCCGTGCTGATCGACGCCCGGCTCGCGGCCAACGGGCTGACGTTCTCGCCGTCCGAGGGTGCGGCCGGCGGCGGGACGCTGCCGGCGCAGGTCGCCGGGCCGTTCACCGACGCGATGGCCCAGTCGCTCCTGCTGCTCCCGGCCGTGCTGGCGCTCGGCCTGGTCGCGGTGCTGTTCTTCGAGCGCCCGCGTCACTTCGCCGCGCGTCCGGGCGCCCACGCGACGGAGCCCGTCGCCGCGTCGCGCGAGGCCTGAGCCTCAACGAGCGACACCCTCGAGCGGTGGCACAGCCACGTTCCGCGCGTTGCGAACGTGGCTGGACCACCGCCCAGCGGCAGGTCAGCCGGCGAGCGAGGTGCCCGCGGAGCGGAGGTTCTGGCAGGCCTCGACGATGCGCGCGGCCATGCCGGCCTCTCCGGCCTTGCCCCAGGCGCGGGGGTCGTACATCTTCTTGTTGCCGACCTCGCCGTCGACCTTCAGCACGCCGTCGTAGTTGGCGAACATGTGGGCCGCGACCGGCCGGGTGAAGGCGTACTGGGTGTCGGTGTCGACGTTCATCTTCACGACGCCGAAGTCGACCGCGTCGCTGATCTCCTGCGCGGTCGAGCCCGAGCCGCCGTGGAAGACGAGGTCGAACGGGCGGGCGTCGGCGCCGAGGCCGAGCTCGGCGGCGGCCGCCTCCTGCGCGGACTTGAGGATCTCCGGGCGGAGCTTGACGTTGCCCGGCTTGTAGACGCCGTGCACGTTGCCGAAGGTCAGGGCGGTCATGTAGCGGCCGCGCTCGCCGGCACCGAGAGCCTTGATCGTGGCGATGGCGTCCTCGGGGGTCGTGTAGAGCTGGTCGTTGATCTCGTTGGCGACGCCGTCCTCCTCGCCGCCGACGACACCGACCTCGATCTCGAGGATGATCTGGGCCGCGGCGCACTTGGCGAGCAGCTCCTCGGCGATCTCGAGGTTCTCACCCATCGGAACGGCCGAGCCGTCCCACATGTGCGACTGGAACAGCGGGGCCTCGCCGCGGGCCACTCGCTCGGCGGAGATGTCGAGCAGCGGGCGCACGAAGCCGTCGAGCTTGTCCTTCGGGCAGTGGTCGGTGTGCAGCGCGATGTTGACGGGATAGTTCTTCGCGACCTCGGCGGCGTAGGCCGCGAAGGCGACCGAGCCGGTGACCATGTCCTTGACCGAGGGGCCGGAGAGATACTCCGCGCCACCGGTGGAGACCTGGATGATGCCGTCGGAGCCGGCGTCCGCAAAGCCCTTCAGCGCGGCGTTGAGGGTCTGGGACGAGGACACGTTGATGGCCGGGTAGGCGAAGGACTTGTCCTTCGCGGCGTCCAGCATCTGCGCGTACACCTCGGGGGTGGCGATGGGCATCGGGAGATCTCCTCAGCAGGCTTCGTGTGCGGTCCGTCAGGCGACCCCAACCCTAGTGGCTACCGACCAGTCGGCCAGAGGGCGCGGACACGGTCCCAGATCGTGACAACCGATCAGCGCGTCGCTCCGTGTGGACCCGTGGAAGGCTCACCCCGGGGGAAGGATCGCGCATGGACACCCACATCGACTGGCAGAGCGAGCTCGACGCCTCGTTCGGACGCGGTGAGGACGTCGCGGTCCCGAGCTATGTCGGGCGCGGCCGGCGCGCTCTGCGGCGGCGACGGGCCGCGACGGTGGTGGCCGCAGGCGTGCTCGTGGTCGGCGGTGGCGCCGCGTGGGCCAGCATCCCGGGCAGCGCGCCACGCAGTGACGCCCCGGTCGCGACCCGGGGGACGTCTGCGGAACGCGAGGCCACTGAGCCGGCCCGCGTTGACCGGGAGGAACGCCGCAGGACGCTGGAGGAGCTGAAGCGCGCGCAGGAACGGATCGACTTCCTCGGCAACCCCGCGGCGCTCACGCCCGAGGGCCTGATGGCTGCACCCGGGACCACCGTCGTCCTCGAGCGGGTCCACAACCCGATGGGCTACCGCGCCGCAGCGGGGTCGTCGATGGCGATCCGCGCGACCTTCAGGGGCCGCGAGACCTACTCGCTGATGGCGCTGACCGGCACTGACTCCAGCTCGACCATCAGCGCCCGGGCCACGGGGGACTTCCCGGGCTGGTTGGCCTCGACCGTCGCCACCCAGCGCTCGCTCGACGAGGCCAACGGCGTCGGTGGCGCCGACGGCACGAGCGACGGAGACGGGGCGGACGGCTGGCTGCGCCTCGATGCCGATGGCAAGGTCGAGGCGGCCCGGTCCGGCGTGGTGGTGGTCGAGCAGCGCACGAGCGTCGACCTCGCGGACTTCGACCGCGGCGCCGAGGCCTCGGGCGTCGTCCGGCTCGTGGTCGACGGCGACGCGAGGGTCGCTGCCTACCGCGTCCTGGACTCGCGGCTCGAGGTCATCTCCGGGCCGGGGCACTTCGCCACGCTGACCGACTTCGTCGACTGGGCACGCCAGCAGTACGCCAGCGGCGAGGGCATGCGGTGAGGCGCGCCGAGCGCGAGCCGGCGTACACCGAGTTCGTGGCGTCGCGCCAGGCACACCTGCGGCGCATCGCGTACGCGCTGACCGGCGACTGGCACCGCGCCGAGGACCTGCTGCAGACCGCGCTGACCAAGCTCTACGTCGCGTGGCCGCGGATCCGTCACCAGGGCGGCGAGGAGGCCTACGTCCGCCAGATCATGGTGCGGGCCAACATCGACGAGTCGCGCCGACCGTGGCGCCGGGAGCGGCCGAGCGACGTCCTGCCGGACCGCCCGGAGGTGGAGCCCACCGGCCCGGAGGAGCGGTCCGAGCTCTTCGACGCGCTCCACCGGCTGCCCGAGCAGCAGCGCAAGGTCGTCGTCCTGCGTCACTGGCTCGGCCTGTCGGTGCGCGAGACCGCCGACGAGCTCGGCATCTCCGAGGGCACGGTGAAGAGCCACAGCAGCCGCGGGCTCGCAGCCCTGGAGCAGGTGCTCGCTCCGCACCGGTAGGAGCGCAGCGGCTAGCCCCGCCAGGCGTCGTCGCCGCCGAGGTCGGCGTAGGCCCGCACCCAGCTGTGCATGGCGATCGCCGCGGCGGCGCTCGCGTTGATCGAGCGCGTCGAGCCGAACTGGGCGATCGAGAAGGTGCCGTCGCACACCTCGCGCGCCCCCTCCGAGAGCCCAGGACCCTCCTGCCCGAAGAGGAAGCAGACCCGCTCGGGCAGCTCCATCGTCTCCAGGTGGGACGAGCCCGGCAGGTTGTCGATCCCGAGGAGCCGGACGGGCGGGTCGAGCGAGTGGAGGTACGCCGCCAGCGCGGCGGCGTCCGGGTGGTGGCGGACGTGCTGGTAGCGGTCGGTCACCATCGCGCCGCGCCGGTTCCAGCGCCGGTTGCCGACGATGTGCACCTCGGCGGCCAGGAACGCGTTGGCAGAGCGGACGATCGTGCCGATGTTGAAGTCGTGCTGCCAGTTCTCGATCGCCACGTGGAAGCCGTGCCGTCGGGTGTCGAGGTCGGCGACGATGGCCGCCATCGACCAGTAGCGGTAGCGGTCGACCACGTTGCGGCGGTCGCCGTCGCGCAGCAGGTCGTGGTCCCAGTGCCCGCCCTCGGGCAGCGGTCCCTCCCACGGCCCGACGCCCACCTCCGCCGGTCCGTGGGGCATCGGGTCGTAGGGCGCCCGGCGCTCCCCCTCGCGACCCTCCTCGCCAGCCACCTCGCCGTCAGCCTCCATGGGCAGGACTCTAGGCAGTCACGCGGCGCAGCCGAGGAAGCGGGAGGAGGCGGCATCGCTGGCT
Source organism: Nocardioides hwasunensis (assembly GCF_014779665.1). Classification (GTDB taxonomy): domain Bacteria; phylum Actinomycetota; class Actinomycetes; order Propionibacteriales; family Nocardioidaceae; genus Nocardioides; species Nocardioides hwasunensis. Next base: position 143,395 of record NZ_JACXYY010000009.1, read on the forward strand.
AGGGTGGCGCGCGTGATCGCACTGTGGGACCTCCCGGCCACCCTCTCCTCGGCGGTGCAGCCGATGCTCCTCGGCATCGACTGGATGGACCCCAACTGGCTGCTCGACCGGTTCGGCACCGAGCTGTTCTGGATCAGCCTGGTCATCGTGTTCGTCGAGTGCGGGCTGTTCTTCCCGATCCTGCCGGGCGACACCCTCCTCTTCGCGCTCGGCCTGTTCATCGCGACCGGACAGCTCGACCTCTTCCCTGGTCCGCACTTCGCGGAGATGCTGATCACGATGGCGGTGCTCGTCGGTGCCGCCTTCCTGGGCAACGTCGTCGGCTACGAGATCGGCCGCAAGATCGGCCCGCCCCTCTACGAGCGCGACGGCCGCATCATCAAGCGCAAGTACTTCGACCAGACCACGGCGTTCTTCGACCGCCACGGCAACAAGGCGCTGGTCATCGGCCGGTTCGTCCCGTTCGTGCGGACCTACATCACCGTCGTGGCCGGCGTGACCCGGATGGAGCGGCACCGCTTCTTCCTCTGGAGCCTCGTCGGAGCCCTTCTCTGGGTGGTCTCGATCTGCCTGCTCGGCTTCTTCCTGGGTGACGCCTTCCCCCACCTCGCCGAGAGCATCGACAAGCTCATCATCGTGATCGTGGCGTTCTCGCTGATCCCGATCGCCATCGAGTGGTGGCGACACCGACGCTCCGAGGAGTAGCCCTGCGGGAGAGAACTTGGTCGAACTCTCCCCAACCCACCAGCCCTCCCTTATCGTGTTGCCCACTTGTTACCGACTTGGGGCACTCCTGTGGGGGGAGTGGCGGTCATGGTGTCGCCGCTCGGGGAGGCCTCGCACACGCGAAGGACCACCATGCCGGGTGTTCGGACCCCTCTTTCCTCGTTGCTGCGCATCGCTGCCGCACTCGTCCTCGTCGGGGTGAGCCTGGCCCTCACGGTGGTGGTGCCGGCCGATCGTGCCGATGCCGCCGTGATCCGCCCCTTCACCCCGGTCTTCTCCCAGCAGACCAACGGGTCGATCCAGATCACCGGCAACGTCGTGATGAGCTGCGGCGCCGCGACCACCTGTGCGCAGACGCTCAACGGCACGGTCTCCGGCAGCAACAACAACTTCACGATGGTGCCCCTCGACGTCGACAACGACGCGAGCACGACCCGGTCCTCCTCGGCCGACCTGGCCATCCCCACCGGCAGCCGGGTGCTCTATGCCGGCCTGTTCTGGGGAGGCGCCCGCACCGCCGGCACCGGAGGGGTGGCCGCCACGGGCACCGCTGAGAACATCAGGTTCCGCACACCGGGTGCGACCGGCTACACGACGCTCACTGCAGACCGGATCGACAACCAGACCACCGGCAACCTCGACTACTCGGCCTACAAGAACGTCACCAGCCAGGTGCAGGCCGCCGGCAACGGCACCTACTGGGGAGCCGACATCGTGGGCGCCACGGGTGTCGACCGCTACGCCGCATGGAGCCTCGTCGTCGCCGTCGAGGACCCCAACGCGCCCCTGCGCGACCTCACCGTCTTCAGCGGCTACGCCACCGTCACCAACAACGACGTCATCGACACCTCCATCTCGGGCTTCCTGGCCCCTCCGTTCGGCGCGGTCGGCGCCAAGTTCGGCGGCGTGACCTACGAGGGCGACCAGGGCATCACGGGTGACTACTTCCAGGTCAACAGCACCCGTCTCGCCGACGCGCTGAGCCCGTCGGCCAACTTCTTCGCCAGCCGGGTCTCCGCCAACGGGCAGAACATCACCAGCCGCAACCCGTCGTCGGTCAACACCCTCGGTGTCGACGCCAAGGTGATCGACGCTCCGGGCGTGCTGCCGAACGGCGCGACGTCGGCCAACCTGCGCTTCGCCACCAGCGGCGACTTCTACTACCCCGCGGCGCTGACCACCCAGATCGACCTCTACGCACCCAACATCCAGGGCACCAAGTCCGTCACCAACCTCTCCGGCAACAGCCCCGCCAAGATCGGCGACGTCCTGGAGTACTCCATGACGTTCAGCAACACCGGCGACGACCCCGCCTCCAACGCCGTCGTCTCGGACCCGATCCCGGCGAACACGACCTTCGTGCCGGGCTCGATCAGGGTGAGCGCCGGCGCCAACCAGGGCACCAAGACCGACGGCGCCGACGGCGACCAGGGTGAGTACGTCGCCGGCAGCCGCACGGTGCGCGTGCGCGTCGGCACCGGTGCGACCGGCGCCACCACCACACCTGTGTCCGGCGGCCGGATGATCCCCGGCAACACCACGACGGTCGTGTTCCGGGTGCGGGTGAACGCGGAGGCGGCCGGCACGACGCTGGCCAACACCGCGGCGCTGGCCTACACCGCCGAGACCATCGGCCGCACCTACACCTACCAGACCGCCGAGGTCACCACGCCGGTCGCCGACGAGGCCGACGTGTCGATCACCAAGACCGGGGCGCCCGACCCCGTGGCGGCCGGCGGCAACGTCACCTACACGCTGTCCGTCCGCAACGACGGCCCGAACGCAGCGGCCGGGGTGCAGGTCGTCGACACCCTGCCGGCCGGGGTCACCTACGTCTCGAGCAACCCGTCGGCGGGCAGCTGCAGCATCGCGGGTCAGACCCTGACGTGCGGGCTCGGGACGATCGCCAACCAGGCCACCAGCACGGTGTCGGTCGTCGTGCGCGTGCCACCGGACTCCGACGCGACCTCGCTCACCAACGTCGCGCGGGTGAGCGCGACGACCTCGGACCCCAACCCCACCAACAACAACACCTCGGCGACCACCACCGTCGTGCGCCAGGCCGACATGGCGGTGACGAAGTCGGCGTCGCCGACCAACCCAGTGCCGGGCACCAACGTGACCTACACGCTGGTCGCGACCAACAACGGCGCGTCGCGCGCCAACGACGTCGTCGTGACGGACACGCTCCCCTCCGCCCTCGTCGTGCGCTCCGCGAACAGTGCCCAGGGCCCCTGCACGATCACCGGCAGCCAGATCTCCTGCGCGGTGGGTGGCGTCGCGCCGAGCCAGTCCGTCACGGTGACGATCGTGGCGACCGTGCCGGCCAACGCCGCCTCGGCGACGCTCACCAACACCGGCCGCGTCGGCTCCAGCACCCCGGACCCCACGCCTGCCAACAACTCGGCGACGGCGGCGATCACTCCCGCCGCTCCCAGCACCGACCTCGCCGTCACCAAGGAGCTCGTGACCCCGGCGATCGTCGCGGGGCGACCGGTGCAGTACCTCGTGACCGTCACCAACAACGGTCCCTCCGACGCCACCGGGGTCACGGTGGCCGACGCCGTCCCGGCGAACCTGTCCGGCATCTCCGCGACCAGTGGGTCCGGGACGTGCACGGTCACCGGCCAGAACGTGTCGTGCCTCGTCGGCGCGTTGGCATCCGGCGCCTCCGTGCAGGTCAGGATCGGAGCACAGCTCGCGCCCGGCGCCAGCGGCCGACTGGTCAACACCGCCACCGTGTCGTCCACGACCAGCGACCCGGCTCCAGGGAACAACTCCTCCACCTCCGACCAGCCGATCACCACCAGCGCCGACCTCGCCGTCACCAAGACCGCCGCGCCGGTCGTCGACGGTGAGATCGCGACGTACACGATCGTCGTGACGAACAACGGGCCGTCCGTCGCGCAGTCCGTCACGATCTCCGACACGATCCCCGCGCCGCTGACCTACGTGGACTCCTCACCGGCCGGACAGTGCGCCTATGCAGCCGCCACGACCACCGTCACCTGCGGGGTCGGCACGATCCCCGTCGGCGGGACCGCGACCGTGACGGTGCGCGCCCGGACACCGGGCGACGGGAGCGGCCGCGGAGTGGCCAACACCGCCACCGCGACCTCCCCGACGCCGGACCCGAACACCGACAACAACTCGGCGACGTACACGCTGCCCACCACCTCGCAGGCCGACGTGGCCCTGACCAAGACCGTGTCGCCCAACCCGGTCGTGGCCGGCCAGACCGTCACCTGGACCCTGACCGCCCGCAACAACGGCCCGTCGCAGGCCACCGGTGTCCGGATCGCCGACACCGTGCCGGCAAGAGTCACGGGCGTCACCGCGAGCAGCCCCAGCGGGAGCTGCGCCGCCACGGCGGGCAACAACGTCTCGTGCACCACCCCGACCCTGGCGAGCGGCGCGACCTTCGTCGTCACGGTCGCCGGGACCGTCCTGCCCGGCGCCGATGCGGGCGCGCTGACCAACGCGGCCAACGTGACGGCGACGACGCCGGTCGACCCCTCCCCCGACAACAACTCCGCCAGCGCGACCACCGAGGTGGTCACTCGTGCGGACGTCTCGGTGGTCAAGGGGGGCCCGGCCACGGCCGTCGCCGGCAGCACGGCCGACTGGACCATGCGGGTGCGCAACAGCGGCCCGTCGACGGCCCAGGCCGTGATCCTCACCGACGCGCTCCCCACGGGGGTCTCCTTCGTGAGCGCGACCAGCACCCCCGCCGGCGTCACCTGCACCGCGGCCGACGGCCAGGTGACCTGCCCGATCGGGAGCCTGGCACCCGGCGCCGAGGTGCTGGTGACGGTCCGCGGCGCGATCGGATCGGGCATCCCGGCCGGGACCACGCTGGCCAACACCAGCGGCGTCACCTCGACCACGACCGACCCGACGCCCGGCAACAACTCCTCGGGCCACTCGCTGACCACGACGGCGTCGTCCGACCTCAGGATCGCCAAGACTGCCGAGCCGGCGACCCTGGTCCCCGGCGCCGAGGCCGTCTACACCCTCGCGGTCACGAACGGCGGACTGTCGGACGCCCGCGGCGTCGTGGTGACCGACACGCTCGACGGCGCGCTCACCCTTCGTGAGGCGACCATCGAGGGAGGCACGTGCTCCGTCAGCGGCCAGGTCGTGACCTGCACCCGCGCGGTGCTGCCGGTCGACGCGGTGGCCAACGTGCGCATCCGTGCGCTCGTCGCCGCCGACCGGTCGACGGCCGTCGCCAACACCGGCTCGGTGAGCAGCACCACCACCGACCCCACCCCGGGGAACAACACCAGCACGATCAGCAGCCCGGTCTCGCCGCGAGCGGACCTCCAGGTCATCAAGACCGCCTCCGCCTCGCAGATCGCCGCCGGGGCGGGGGTGACCTACACCCTCACGGTCGTCAACAACGGCCCGTCGAGCGCGACCGCCGCGACCGTGAGCGACACCCTGCCCGCCGGGATCGTCCCGGCAGCTGCGACGACGACTGCCGGCACCTGCACCGTCACCGGTCAGGCGGTGAGCTGCGCCTTGGGCACGGTCGTGCCCGGATCCCCCGTGACCGTCACCATCACTGCCGGCACCAGCCCCGACGCCGGCACCGGCACACGCACCAACACCGCGACCGTCGCCTCGACCACCGCCGACTCCGATCCCGACAACAACAGCAGCTCGGTCGCGGTGGACGTCGTCGCCGAGGCCGACGTGCGCGTCACGAAGAACGCCGGGGCGGACAGCTTCGTGCCCGGCGGCACGGTCAGCTGGAGCATCGTGGTCAACAACGCCGGGCCGTCCACGGCTCGCGGCATCGTCGTCACCGACACGGTGCCCGAGGGCGTGACGGTCACGCGCGCCTTCCACGGCACCGCGAGTGCGTGCGACGTCAGCGGCCGGCAGGTCACCTGCAACCTGGGCGACCGGGCACCCGGCCAGCGGGTCGTCACGATCACCGGGACCCTGGCGTCGGGCTACGCCGCCACGACGCTCGACAACACCGCGCGCGCCAGCACGACGTCGCCGGACCCCACCCCCAGCAACAACACGGACTCCTCGACCACGCCCATCTCGCGCCTGACCGACCTCGAGATCATCAAGACGGTGTCTCCGGAGAACCCGGTCGCCGGCCAGCGGGTCACCTACACGCTGTCGGCCTACAACAACGGTCCCTCCGACGCGCTGAACCCGCAGTTCATCGACCAGCTGCCGGCCGGCCTGACCAACGTCGTGGTCAACCGGCCGACCCTGGAGGGCACCCCGGCGACGGCGGAGTGCGAGCTGCGACAGCCGGTCAGCCCCGGCACGTCGGACAACCCGACCGCCCCGACGGTGTTCTGCAACGGTCCGGTGTTCCGTGCCGGCCTGCCGGCGCGGGTGATCGGCTCGATCGAGGCGACGGTCGCGCCGGGCTTCACCGGCTCGCTCACCAACACGGCGCGGATCAGCTCCGACACCATCGACACGGTCTCGGCCAACAACGAGTCGACGGTGACCTCGCAGGTCTCCTCGGGTGCCGACCTGTCGATCACCAAGACCGTCACCCCGGCGACGCCGGTCCCCGGCCAGCCCGTCACCTGGACCCTCACCGCCCGCAACGACGGCCCCTCGGTGGCCCGCAACGTCGTCGTGCGCGACGACGTCGACGACGCCATCACCGGCCTCACCGCGACCACCGGCTCCACACCCAACCCCTGCACCATCGCCACCGGCAACGACGTCACCTGCGCCATCGGCAACCTGCAGCCCGGAGCCACGGTCACGATCACCCTCACCGGCGGCCTCCCTCCGGGGTTCGCCGGCGCCCTGGACAACACTGCCAGCATCAGCTCACCCACCACCGACCCCGACCTCGCCAACAACACCGCGAGCGCGAACACGACCCCGTCCGGTCGCGCGGACGTGTCGATCACCAAGACCGTGACCCCCGCGACGCCGATCCCGGGGCAGCCCGTCACCTGGACCCTCACCGCCCGCAACGACGGCCCCTCGGTGGCCCGCAACGTCGTCGTGCGCGACGACGTCGACGACGCCATCACCGGCCTCACCGCGACCACCGGCTCCACACCCAACCCCTGCACCATCGCCACCGGCAACGACGTCACCTGCACCATCGGCGACCTCGCCGCCGGGACCACGGTCACCGTCACCCTCACCGGCGGTCTCCCAGCGGGATTCACCGGCAGCCTGGACAACACCGCCACCGTCAGCTCGCCGACCGACACCACGCCCGGCAACAACTCCGCCAGCGCCAACACGACCCCGACGCCCCGCGCGGACGTGGGCATCACCAAGTCGGTGATCCCGCTGCGGCCGGTGCCCGGCCAGCCGGTGACCTACACCCTCGTCGTCACCAACAGTGGCCCGTCGGTCGCACGCAACGTCACCGTCAACGACCCGGTGCCCGGCGCGCTGACGGCAGTCACCGCGACCACCGGAGGCACGCCGAACCGGTGCAGCGTCGACGGGAGCAACGTCGTCGCCTGCGGGCTCGGCGACCTCCCGCCGAGCTCGAGCGTGACGATCACGATCGGCGGCAACCTCCCGCCGGGCTTCACCGGCGACCTGGTCAACACCGCGACGGTCGCCTCACCGACCGACATCACGCCGGGCAACAACACCGCGACCGCCAGCGGCACGACTGCGCCGCAGGCCGACGTCTCGATCAGCAAGGCCCTCTCGCCCACGGCCCCGGTGCCCGGCCAGGACGTGACCTACACGCTGGTGGTCACCAACAACGGCCCGTCCGTCGCGCGCGGCGTGACGATGCACGACGACCTCGCCGACGCCCTCACCGGCCTCCGCGTCACCACCAACCGGGCCGGAAACCCGTGCACCGTCGCCGCGGGCAACGACGTGACCTGCTCGTTCGGCGACCTCGCCGCGAGCGGTCCCGGATCGAGCGTCGTGGTCACCATCGTCGGAGGCCTGCCGGCCTCCTACACCGGAGCGCTGAACAACACCGCGTCCGTGGACTCCGTCACCGACAGCACACCCGCCAACAACTCCGCGACCGCCAACGGCACTGCGGCTCCGCGTGCCGATGTCTCGGTCACCAACTCACTGTCGCCCAACCCGCCCGTGCCCGGTCAGCCCGTGACGTACACGATCGTGGTCACCAACAACGGACCCTCCGTGGCTCGTGACGTGGTCATGCGCAACGACGTGAACGACGACCTCACGGGGCTGACCGCGAGCGGCGCGTGCGCCATCGCCGCCGGCAACGACGTGACCTGCAACCTCGGTGACCTCGCACCGGGCGCGAGCATCACGATCACCCTCACCGGCGGCCTGCCCGCCGGCTTCACCGGACCGCTCACCAACACGGCCACCGTGTCCTCGTCGACGACCGACACCAACCTGTCGAACAACACGGCGGATGCCAACGCCACGGCCGACGCGCGGGCCAACGTGTCGATCTCCAAGGTGCTCGCACCGTCCTCCCCGATCCCGGGCCGTGACGTGCGCTGGACCGTCGTCGTCTCCAACGCGGGGCCGTCGGTCGCACGCAACGTCGTCGTGCGCGACGACGTCGTCGACGCGATCACCGGTCTCACCGCGAGCACCGGCGCCACGCCCGATCCGTGCACGATCGCCGCGGGCAACGACGTCACCTGCGCCCTGGGCGATCTCGCGCCGGGCACCACCACGACCATCACGCTCACCGGTGGCCTGCCGGCCGGCTTCACCGGCGCGCTGGCCAACACCGCGACGGTGAGCTCACCGACCGACACCACCCCGGGCAACAACAGCGCGACCGTGACCGGCAACGCCGCCGCCAACGCCAACGTCGGCATCTCCAAGACGGTGCAGCCGAGCAACCCGGTGCCCGGTCAGGAGGTCACCTGGACCGTCGTCGTCGGCAACACCGGCCCCTCCGTCGCCCGCACCGTCGTCGTCCGTGACGACGTCAACGACGCGATCACCGGCCTGACCGTGACCGGCGGCCCCTGCACCATCGCAGCGGGGAACGACGTCACGTGCGAGCTGGGCGACATGGCACCCGGCGACCAGGTGGTCCTGACCCTGAGAGGCGACGTGCCGGCCGGCTTCACCGGCGAGCTCAGCAACACCGCGACGGTCAGCTCGCCGACCGACGACACGCCTGCCAACAACTCCTCGACAGCCAGCCCGACGACCGCGCCGGGTGCCGACCTGTCGATCACCAAGACCGCCTCGCCGACCGCCCCGGTGCCGGGCCAGGACATCACCTGGACCCTCACGGTCACCAACGCAGGCCCCTCTGTGGCACAGGCCGTCGTGATCACCGACGACGTCAACGGCGCTCTGACCGACGTGACGGCCAGCGGCCCGTGCACGGTCGGGCCCGACAACGAGGTCACCTGCAACCTCGGCGACATCGGGGTCGACGGCGCAGATGCGACACGCACGGTCACGATCACCGGCCGCGTGCCGGCCGACTACAGCGGCGACCTCGGCAACACCGCGACGGTGTCGTCCCCGACGCCGGACGCCAACCCGGCGAACAACACCTCCTCGACGGACGCCACCGCCGAACCGGCGGCCGACGTGTCGATCACCAAGACCGCCGCTCCGTCCAACCCCGTCCCGGGCCGCGGCACGACGTGGACGGTCACGGTGACGAACGCCGGCCCGTCGGTGGCCACCGACGTCGTCGTCCGCGACGACGTCGCCGACGCGATCACCGACCTGACCGCCAGCGCGGACCGCACGCCGAACCCGTGCTCGATCGCTGCCGGCAACGACGTCACGTGCCAGGTCGGCACACTCGGGGTCGGAGACTCCGTGACGGTGACGATCACCGGCGGGGTGCCCTCCGGATTCACCGGCGACCTCGTCAACACCGCGACGGTCTCCTCGCCGGTCGACGACACCCCGGGCAACAACAGCGCCACCACCCGTGGCGCGGCCCAGCCGCAGGCCGATGTGTCGATCACCAAGACCGCGACGCCGGTCGTCCCGGTGCCCGGGCGCGACGTGACGTGGACACTCGTGGTCGCCAACAGCGGACCGTCGATCGCCCGCGACGTGGTCGTCACCGACGACGTGCTCGACGCCATCACCGACCTCAGCGCCAGCGCACCCTGCACCGTCGCGATCGGCAACGTGGTCCGCTGCGAGCTGGGCGACCTCGCTCCGAACGGCTCTCGCACACTGACCCTCAGCGGTGGGCTGCCGGCCGGCTACACGGGCGCGGTCGTCAACACCGCGAGCGTGTCCTCACCGACCGACACCACCCCCGGCAACAACACCTCGACCACCAGCGGCACCGCCGCGCCGGAGGCCGACGTGTCGATCACCAAGACCGCGACCCCGGTCGACCCGGTGCCGGGCGAGACCATCACCTGGACCATCGGGGTCACCAACGGTGGCCCGTCCGTGGCCCGCGACGTGGTCGTCACCGACGACGTGGTCGACGCGATCGCCGACCTGACCGCCACCGGGCCGTGCACGATCGCGGCCGGCAACGAGGTGACCTGCGACCTCGGCGACCTCGCCCCGAGCGACTCGCGGACGATCACCCTGACCGGTCGCATCCCCGCCGGCTTCCAGGGGTCCGTGGACAACACCGCGACCGTGGACTCGCCGACCGACAGCACGCCCGGCAACAACTCGGCGAGCACCCAGGGCGATGCCGACGCGCAGGCCGACGTCTCGATCACCAAGACCGCGAACCCGGTCGACCCGGTGCCGGGCACGGACGCGACGTGGACGATCGTCGTGACCAACGCCGGCCCGTCGACCGCGCGCGACGTCGTCGTGGAGGACGACGTGCTCGACGACCTGACCGGGGTCACCGTCACCACGGACCAGACCGGCACGCCCTGCACGGTGGGCGTCGGCAACCGGGTCTACTGCTCCCTCGGCGACCTGGACCCCGGCACCAGTGCCACGATCACGGTCCGTGGCGCGGTCCCGGCGCCGTACACCGGGGCGGTCGACAACACCGCCACCGTGTCCTCGCCGACCGACAGCACCCCGGGCAACAACAGCGCCACGACCCAGGGCACCGCCCGGCCGAGCGCCGACGTGTCCGTCCTCAAGACGCTCGCCCCGGCCCGTCCGGTGCCCGGCCAGGTCGTGACCTGGACCGTGCAGGTGACCAACGCCGGCCCGTCGACCGCCCGATCGGTCGTGCTCACCGACGCGGTGGACGCCGCGGTGAGCGGCGTCGTCGCCAGCGCCGAGGCTGGCCCGGACATCTGCGCGGTCGCCTCGGGCAACGTCGTCACCTGCGACCTCGGCGACCTGGGAGCCGGCACGACGCAGCTCGTCACCATCCGCGGCACGCTGGCGGAGGGCTTCACCGGCACGCTGGCGAACACCGCACGGGTGGCGTCGCCGACGGACGACACGCCGGCCAACAACGCCTCGAGCGTCGAGGCCGAGGTCGCGCCGCGGGCCGATCTGTCGATCACCAAGGCGATGGTGCCGACGAGCCCAGTGGCGGGCCGGGACGTCACCTTCACGATGGTCATCAGCAACGCCGGGCCCTCGACCGCACGCGACGTCGTCGTCTCGGACCCGTTGATCGCCGCACTGCGAGACGCGTCCGCGTCCATGACCGACGGCGGCACCTGCCGGGTCCAGGGCCAGGACGTCACCTGCTCGCTCGCGACGCTTGCCACCGGCAAGCAGGCGACGATCACCGTGAGCGCGACGATCGACGCGGCCTTCACCGGCGAGGTCGTCAACGTCGCCACCGTCACGGCGAGCACGCCCGACCCCGACGAGGCCAACAACACCGCTCGGGTGAGCGAGTCCGGGACCGGCACCTGCGCCACGACCGGCGCCGACGGCAAGGTCACCATCTGTCCGGACCTCGACATCTCGAAGCAGGTGACGCCGAAGGTGGCCGCCCCCGGCGACACGGTCGCCTGGACCGTCACCGTCACCAACCGGGGGCCCTCCGCGGCGGCCGACGTCGAGATGGTCGACGAGCTCCCCGCCGACGTCACCCTGGTGTCGGTCAAGGTGGTGCGCGGTCAGGCCGAGGTCACCACGACCAAGCAGTCGGTGACTGCGGTCTTCGGCACCCTCCGACCGCAGGCCGACGGCGTGGTCCGGATCATCACCCGGCTCGCGGACGATGCGTCAGGGAAGGTGCCCAACGTGGCGACCGCCACGTCAGGCTCCCCCGGTGCCGACGACGTCGAGGTGCAGGACCAGGCCGTGGTGGAGGTCAAGGCGGAGGACGCGAACGGCGGCGACAACGGCGGCGACAACGGCGGTGACAACGGCCAGGACGGCGGCCAGGACGGCGGCACCGGCAGTGGCAACGACCTGCCTGACACCGGCCTGTCCTCGAGCGTCGTACCGCTGGGCACGCTCAGCGTGCTGCTGTTCGCCTTCGGCGTGTGGCTCGTGCGCCGCTCGCGGGTCAGCGAGCGGCCGCGTCCAGGTCCGCGCGGGTGAGGACGGGGCGGACCTCCAGGCCGACGTCGGCCAGGGGGTTCTCCCCTGCCGGTGAGCGGTCGATGGCGCACACGACCACCTCGACCGTCGCGCCGGCTGCCCGCAGCTCGCGCGTGGCGTCGCGCACGGCACCGCCGGTGGTGATCACGTCCTCGATGATCGTGATCCGCCGGCCGGCGACGTCCGGGCCCTCGGCGAGCTTGCAGGTGCCGTACTCCTTGGCCTTCTTGCGCACGAAGAGCGCCGGCAGGCCGGTCTTCGCCGACACCATGGTGGCGATCGGGACGCCGCCGAGCTCGAGCCCACCGAGCAGCTCGGTGTCCTCGGGCAGCAGCTCGAGCATCCGGGTCGCGACCCGGTCCAGCAGCGCGGGCCGGCTCTCGAAGAGGTACTTGTCGAAGTAGGTGTCGGCGACCTGGCCGGACCGCAGGGTGAACTCCCCGGTCAGGCGGCAGACCGCGTCGATGTCGCGTGCGAGCGTCTCGTCAACCACGCCCTGCAGCCTAGGGGGTCGTGCGCTCCTTCGAGGCCAGGTGCCCGAAGGCGACCAAGCGGTCGTCGGTGTGGAACAGCTCCGAGCAGGTGGTCAGGGTGAGCAGCCGCTGGCCCGGCTCCTGGGCCGGCTGGACGCCGCCGCTCGGGTTGGTCGGCACGTCGTCGAGCACCCAACCGGCGGTGAACGGCACGGTCAGGTCGGCGCCGCCGGTGTCGAGGACGTAGGTGTAGGTCCACTGCCGCGTCTCGACCACGACCTCGTCGCCGGGCCGGAGCTCGGGCATCGCGCGCAGCGGCTCGCCGTGGGTGATGCGGTGGGCGGCGATCGCGAAGTTGCCCTTCTGCCCGGCCTTCGCGCTGCTGGTGAAGCGGCCGAAGCCGGCCGCGAGGACCTCGTCGGTGGTGCCCTCCAGGATGGGGACGGCGTAGTCGTCGCCGAAGCGCGGGATCCGGACGATGGACGAGACCCGCCCCTTGTCGGTCTCGACCGCGTCGTCGCCGGTCGCGTCCGACTGCGACCAGGAGCGCTCGACCTCGTCGACGAGCGAGCGGTGGGTGCGCTGGGAGACCACGTTGGTGCCCCAGACCTGCCAGGCGACGTAGCCCCCGAGCACCAGCCCGGCGACCACCAGCAGGACACCGACCCGGCCCAGCCAGCGCGCGCCCGCGCTCGGTTCGGCGGCGCGGTCGGCGGCGCGGTCGGCGGCGGGGTCGGCCATGGCCGAAGTCTGCCAAAGCACCAGTCATCTAGCCTCGGAGCATGTCCGCCACTGCCCGTCGCCTGGCCCACATCCCACCGACCGTCTTCAGCGAGATGTCCGCCCTCGCGCTGCGGACGGGAGCGGTCAACCTGGGCCAGGGTTTCCCCGACCGCGACGGTCCGGCGTCCGTGGTCGCGGCGGCCGAGCGGGCCCTGGAGGGCGGCGCCAACCAGTACGCACCGGGCATCGGCGTCCCTGCGCTGCGCGCCGCGATCGCGCGGCACCAGCAGCGGCACTACGGGCTGGAGCTCGACCCCGATCGCGAGGTCGTGGTGACCACCGGGTGCACCGAGGCGATCGCCGCCGCGCTGCTCGGCCTGGTCGATCCCGGTGACGAGGTGGTCGTGCTCGAGCCCTACTACGACTCCTACGTCGCGATGCTCGACGTGTGCGGCGCGCGGCGACGCCCGGTCACCCTGCGCGCGCCCGCCCACGCCACGTCGGCACCGCGGCTCGACCCGGACGAGCTCCGCGCCGCCGTCACCGACGACACGAAGGTGATCCTGCTCAACACCCCGCACAACCCGACCGGCACCGTCCTCACCCGCGACGAGCTGCAGGTGGTGGCCGACCTCGCGATCGAGCACGACGTCGTCGTCATCACCGACGAGGTCTACGAGCACCTGGTCTTCGACGACGCCCTCTCGAGCGAGGGGCATGTGCCGATCGCGACCCTGCCGGGCATGTGGGAGCGCACGCTCACCTTGTCGAGCGTCGGCAAGTCGTGGTCCTTCACCGGCTGGAAGGTCGGCTGGGCCACGGGTCCCGCAGCGCTGGTGCAGGCGGTGCTCGCCGCCAAGCAGTGGCTCACCTTCACCTCGGGCGCCCCGCTGCAGCCGGCCGTCGCCCACGCCCTCGACCACGAGCCCGACTGGCCCGGGCAGCTGGCCCGCGACCTCCAGGCCCGCCGCGACCTGTTGTGCGAGGGCCTCGTCGGCGCCGGTCTCTCACCGCGCATCCCCGAGGGGACCTACTTCGCCACCACCGACATCTCCCACCTCGGCTGGGCCGACGGACGCGAGTTCTGCCTCGCGCTGCCCGAGCGCGCCGGCGTCGTCGCGATCCCCACCCAGGGGTTCTACGACGACGCGGAGGCCGGCCGCCAGCTGGTGCGGTGGGCGTTCTGCAAGGAGCCCGACGTCATCCGCGAGGGCGTGCGCCGACTGGCCGGGGCCGACCTGTCGCGCTGACGTCGGCTCCCGCGGTCACCGACCCGGGTAGTCCTGCGAGGGGTAGTCGGTCGAGCCGTAGGACTCGTAGCCGCTTCCCGGCTGTCCGTACGCGCCGCTCGGGCCGACGCCCTTGAACCAGTCGCCCGCTCCGCCGACGAAGAGCAGCACGATCACCGCGACCGCACCGATCAGCCACACCGCCGAGATCACGCTGGCGATGCCGAGCAGTCCGAGGACCACGACCACCGCGCTGGAGATGACCAGCAGGATCCGCGACACGTTCGAGCGGCGCAGGACGAAGATCGCCAGCACGATCGCGATGATCGCCCAGATCGCCAGGCCGCCGACGATCGCCAGGCTCGCTCCCAGAGCCGCCTCGGGGTCGACGCCGGAGTCACGGACCTCGGGCATCTTCTGCATCTCGGTGATGACCTGGTCCCGGGCCACGATCATGGCCAGACCGACCAGTCCGAAGAGGCCGGCGGTGAGGGCGGAGAGGACGATGGTGATCCAGGCGGCGGCGGTCACGGTGCCGGGGCGCCTGCTCGGGTCCTGGCCGTAGGCGGGCTGACCGTAGCTGGGCTGACCGTAGGGCTGCTGACCGTAGGGCTGGCCCGCCGGGGAGCCGTACGAGGGCTGCTGCCCGTAGGGACTGCCCTGCTGGGGCTGGCCGTAGGGGTCGCTCTGGCCGCCGTAGGGGTTCTGGCTCGGGCCTGGGTCCTGGTCGCTCATGCGCCCATCTCACCATGACTGCGGTCGTCGGCGCCTCCCGTGCGCCGCACTCCTCAGCGTGCGTCGAGGGAGAACCAGCGCTTGACCTGCACGTTGAGCAGGCACACCACCGTCGCCACCGCGGCGGCAGCCGGGACCAGCACGAGAGGCGTGGCGAGCACCAGCGCGAAGCACGCGACGGCGCTGAAGGCGGCGCTCGTCAGGAGCCCCCGGCGCGCCCAGGCGCGCCGTGCCATCGCGAATCCGGCGAGCAGCAGCGCCAGCGAGCACCAGACGATGAAGGCCCCGGCCAGCGCGAAGATCGTGCTCCGCACCTGAGCGAGCGTCAGGCCGTCCTCGACCAGCTGCGGCTGCTGCTGCTGGATCACGCTCATCAAGAACTCCGGCGACAGTCCGGCGATCGCGATCCAGAGCAGGGAGAGCGACAGCAGCCCGCCCGCGCTGACCACGGTGATGACGAAGGCCGCGACCATCGCGCCAGGTCGTGCCGGCGGGGCCGGGTGCTGCCGCCACGGCTGCTGGGCGTACGGGGACTGGACGTACGGCGGCTGCTGCGCGAATGGCGCCGCCTGAGGGTGCGGCTGGGGCTGCGAGGGGGCCTGCGGGTAGGGCTGGCCGTAGGGGTTCTGCTGCGGCGCGGACTGCTGCGGCGGGTGCGGCTCGCCGAACGGTCGCGCGGCCGGCGGCGGCATCGTGGCGTCCGTCGGTCCCGACGCCCCGGAGCCGGAGCGCGGGGCGCCCCAGATGTCGGTGCCTCCCCGGGCGTCGCCCTTCGTGTCGCTCGACTTCGCCACGGGCGTGGGCGGCGTCCACTTCCCGGTGGCGAACCACTCGCGGCCCGGGTTCATCCACAGCATGGCCGCACCGGCGGCGACGAACGAGCCGGCCAGGCCACCTGAGGCGAAACCGGTGACGAAGACGGGCACCGCGAAGATCGTGAGCGCCAGCCGCGACGACCGGTCGGGCTTGCGGACGTACCACCCGAGGATCGCGGTCGCGCAGGCGCTGGCGGCCGCGACCATGCAGGTGATCCGGAGGATCTGGGTCGCACCCGGCACCGTGAGGCCGAGATCGGCGAAGGGCGCCTCGCCCAGGAAGTCGCGGATCCCCTGCTGGGTCTCCAGCGATCCGAGCGTGCTCACCCTCCCCCAGGCGGTGAGCAGGACCATCACCGAGGCGAAGATGACGATGGCCGAGGCCAGGGTCACCTGGGGCGGTCGCTGGGCGGTGGGGGTGCTCACCACGCCATTGTCCCAACTGCGTGGTGAGACGTGGGTGAGGGGTTTCTCAGGGTCGTTCTCAGGGGCCGGCTCCGCGCTCTCCCCGATGTGCGCGGGCGCCCGCCCGCGGCACGGTGTGGGACATGATCACCGTCGAGTCACTCACCAAGCAGTACGGCCGCTTCACCGCCGTCGACCACGTGTCCTTCACGGCCGCCACCGGCCGCGTGACCGGCTTCCTCGGCCCCAACGGCGCCGGCAAGTCGACCACGATGCGCATCATGGTCGGGCTGACCCGACCCAGCTCCGGGTCGGTCACCATCACCGGCCGCGACTACCGCGACCTGGTCAACCCCGGCCTCGAGGTCGGCGTCCTCCTCGACGCCTCCGCCCAGCACGCCGGACGCACCGGCCGCGAGATCCTCGCGATCGCCGCGCAGACGATGGGCCTGCCGAAGTCCCGGGTGACCGACACCCTCGCCCGGGTCGGCCTCACCGAGAGCGAGGCCGAGCGCCGGGTGCGCAACTACTCCCTCGGCATGCGCCAGCGCCTCGGCATCGCGACCGCCCTCATCGGGGACCCGCAGGTGCTGGTCCTCGACGAGCCCGCCAACGGACTCGACCCGGCCGGCATCAGGTGGATGCGCGACCTGCTCCGCGGCTTCGCCGACGACGGCGGCACCGTGCTGCTGTCCTCGCACCTCCTCCACGAGATCGAGGTCATCGCCGACGATATCGTCGTGATCGGCCAGGGCCGGATCGTCGCCCAGGGCAGCAAGTCCGAGCTGCTCGCCGCGGCCGGGACGCTCGTGCGCACCACTGACGCCGACCGGCTCGCCCGTGCGCTGCACGAGGCGTCGGTCCTCACCACCCCGATCGACGGCGGACTGCGCGCCGACGCCGACCCCGAGCTCGTGGGAGAGGTCGCGCACCGCGCCGACGTCGTCCTGCGGGAGCTGCGCGCCGCCGACGGCGCCGGCCTGGAGGAGATGTTCCTCGAGCTCACCGCCGAGACCGCCCGTGAAGGAGCAGCAGCATGAGCACCACGACCGTCGAGACCGCGCCCGCGGCTCCCTCTTCCGGAGCGCACGCCGCGCGTCCGGCCCGCACCATCACCCCCATCTCGATGACCCGGCTGGTGGGCGTCGAGCTGCGCAAGATGTTCGACACCCGCGCGGGCTTCTGGCTGATGGCCAGCGTCGGCATCGTCTCGGTGCTCGCCACGGCCGCCGTCATCCTCTGGGCGCCCGACGCGGCGATCAACCAGGGCACGTTCTCCTCCGCGATCGGCATGCCGCTCTCGGTGGTGCTGCCGGTCATCGCGATCCTCGCCGTGACGGGCGAGTACAGCCAGCGCACCGGCCTGACGACGTACACCCTGGTGCCGTGGCGCGGCCGGGTGATCGGCGCGAAGGTCGTCGCGACCCTCCTCGTCGGACTGGTGTCGATGCTCCTGGCGCTCGCGATCGGTGCCGTCGGCAACGTCGCCGGCTCGGCCCTCGCCGGTGTGGACACCACCTGGGACGTGACCCTGGCCCAGTTCGCCAACATCCTGCTCGCGAGCATCCTGGGCATGCTCATCGGCTTCATGCTCGGCGTGCTGTTCCGCAGCTCACCCGGCGCGATCGTCGGCTACTTCGTCTACTCGCTGGTCCTGCCGGTCGCCTTCGGGACGCTCGCCGCCTTCCAGGGCTGGTTCCGCGACCTGCAGCCGTGGGTCGACGTGAACTTCGCCTCCACCCGTCTCTACGACACGGCGATGACCGCCGAGTACTGGCAGCAGCTCGGCGTCGCGACCCTGATCTGGCTCTGGATCCCGCTCGCCCTCGGCGTGCGCGCGGTCCTGCGTGCCGAGGTGAAGTAGTCCCCACTTCCCTCAGGCCCGTCGGCGGCCACCGGTCGGGGGACCGGTGGCCGCCGACTTCTGTCAGGCTGCAGCCATGCACCCCGACGCCTGGCTGGTCGTGATCGACCCGCAGCGCATCTTCGCCTCTCCCGACAGCGCGTGGGGGTCGCCGATGTTCCCCGACATCGTGGAGCCCGTACGCCGGCTCGCAGCCGCGGCAGGACCTCGCACCGTGGTCACGCGCTGGGTGCCCGCGGCGGATCCGCAGGGCAGCTGGGAGGCCTACCTGCAGGCCTGGCCGTTCGCCGACGTCGAGGCCGGCGACCCGCTGCTCGCGGTGGTGCCGGAGCTTGCCGACCTGGTCCGACGGGGGCACCCGGTGGTGTCGCTGCCGACCTTCGGCAAGTGGGGCTACGCCCTCCAGGCCCTCACCGGGACCGCGCCGCACCTCGTCCTCACCGGCGTCTCCACCGACTGCTGCGTGATCTCGACGGCACTGGCCGCGGCCGACGCAGGCGCGACCATCACCGTGGTCACCGACGCCTGTGCCGGGTCGACGCCCGACAACCACGACGCCGCGATGCAGGTGATGTCGCTCTACCCGCCGCAGATCACCCTCGCCACCAGCGACGAGGTCCTCGCGGGGACGACGTCGTGAGGCGGGTCATCCACACCGGCCAGGCCCTCGTCGACGTCGTCGTGGAGGTGCCCGACCTGCCGGTCCGGGGCCAGAACGTGATGGCCTCCTCGGCCACCGACCACGCCGGCGGCGCGGTGACGGTGCTGGTCGCCGCCGCCCGGTTCGGCGCCGACTGCGTGCACGCGGGTGCCCACGGCACCGGTCCCCACGGCGACCTGGTCCGCGCCGCACTGACCGCCGACCGGATCGCCGTCTCCGCGCCGCCGGTCGCCGACCTCGACACCGGCATCTGCGTCGTCATGGTCGAGCCGAGCGCCGAGCGGACGTTCGTCACCACCCTCGGCGCCGAGCGCCACATCTCCGTCGAGTCGCTGTCGACCTCCGACCCGCGGCCCGGCGACCTGGTGTGCGTCACCGGCTTCTCGCTGGCCCTCGCGAGCACGGGCGAGCCCCTCCTGGCCTGGCTGCCGAGCCTGCATCCCGAAGTGGTCGTCGTGCTGGACCCGGGCGCGGCGTTCGCCGGGCTCAGCGCGCACGTGCGCGCCGCGATGCTCGAGCTCACCGACGTGTGGTCGAGCAACGCCGAGGAGGCCGTCGACATCCTGCGCGCCGTCGGCCAGGAGCCGCCGGGCGATCTCACCGACCTCACCACCGCCGTCGCTCCCCTGCTGCGCGGCGATGCCGTCGCGATCGTCCGCGACGGGCCGGAGGGCTGTGCCGTGCACGTCGGCGAGGAGACGACGTACGTCCCGGGCTTTCCCCAGACACCGGTCGACACCAACGGCGCCGGCGACACCCACACCGGCGCGCTGCTGGCGGAGGTCGCGGCCGGCACGCCGTGGGTCGAGGGCTGCCGGCGCGCGAACGCCGCGGCTGCCATCAAGGTCACCCGACGCGGGCCGGGATCGGCGCCGACACGGGCCGAGGTCGACGAGCTCCTGGCGTCGTTCCCGCACTCCTGACGTCCCGACCTGTCCCCCTGAGGGCTGGTCAGCTGATCGAGGCGAGCAGCCTCGCGAAACGACGGTTCACGTCGCTGGTCGCGGCGGCCGCGGCGGGCGAGACGTGGCCCTGGTCCAGGAAGCCGTGGATCATCCCCGGGTGCCGTACGGCGTCCACGTGCACGCCGGCCGCCGACAGCGCGGCGGCGTAGGCCTCGCCCTCGTCGCGGAGCACGTCGTACTCCGCCGTGGCGACGACCGTCGGCGGCAGGCCGGCCAGATCGCCGTACAGGGGCGAGTGCCGCGCGTCCTCGGGTGCGGGCGCCTCACCGGAGAAGTAGAGGGAGCTGATGTAGTCCGTCATCTCGGCCGTCAGGAGGTAGCCGGTCGCGAACTCGTCGTAGGAGGCGTGCGGGCCGAGCAGGTCGGTGGCGGGATAGACCAGCAGCTGGGCGTGCACCCGCTCGCGCAGGGCCTGGGTGGCGATGGCGGCGAGGTTGCCGCCGGCCGAGTCGCCCGCGACGGCGAGCACCTCGGAGCCGCCGAGCTCCGCCAGCCGGTCGCCGACCCAGGACACCACCCGGACCGCGTCCTCGGCGGCTGCGGGCCACGGGTGCTCGGGCGCGAGGCGGTAGTCGATGCTGACGAACACCGCCCCCGTGTCGCGCACCAGGCGGCGGACCACCTGGTCGTGGGTGTCGAGGTCACCGCGGAACCAGCCGCCGCCGTGGAAGTAGACGACCGTCGGCACCGGCCCGTCGGCCTCCGCCGGGCGGTAGAGACGCGCCGGCAGGCCGGCCACGGCGGAGTCGGTCACCGCCCCGACCTGGACGACGTCCTCGGGCCGCACGCTGTCGACGCGGAGCGCCCGCATCTGGGCGCGCGCCTCGGGGATCGAGACCTCCCAGACCGGGCGGCCGCGCCTCGCCTCCACGTCCACGATGAACGCGGCGAGATCGGGGTCGAGGGCCATCAGCGCACCAGGCAGGGACGCTTCGGGTCGAAGCTCCAGTCCGGCACGAGGTACTGCATGGCGACCGCGTCGTCGCGAGCGCCGAGGCCGTGCTCGAGGTAGAGCTCGTGCGCCTCGGCGAGCAGGTCGGGGTCGAGCTCGACGCCGAGGCCCGGGGTGGTCGGCACCTCGATCGCGCCGTCCCTGATCTCGAGCGGCGCCTTCGTGAGGCCCTGGCCGTCCTGCCAGATCCAGTGCGTGTCGAGCGCGGTGATCTCGCCCGGGGCAGCGGCGCCGACCTGGGTGAACATCGCCAGCGACACGTCGAAGTGGTTGTTGGAGTGCGATCCCCACGTCAGGCCGAAGTCGTGGCAGAGCTGGGCGACGCGCACGGAGCCCGCCATCGTCCAGAAGTGCGGGTCGGCGAGCGGGATGTCGACGGCGTTGGTGCGGACCGCGTCGGCCATCTGGCGCCAGTCGGTGGCGACCATGTTGGTGGCCGTGCGCAGGCCGGTGCGGCGCTTGAACTGCGCCATCACCTCGCGCCCGCTGTAGCCGCCCTCGGCGCCGCACGGGTCCTCGGCATAGGCCAGGACGTCGTCGAGACCGTCGAGCAGCCGCACCGCGTCGTCGAGCAGCCAGCCGCCGTTGGGGTCGAGGGTGATCCGCGCGTCAGGGAAGCGCTCGTGCAGGGCGGTGACGGCGGCGACCTCCTCCTCGCCGGGCAGCACGCCACCCTTGAGCTTGAAGTCGGTGAAGCCGTAGCGGGCCTGGGCCGCCTCGGCGAGACGGACGATCGACTCGGGGGTCATCGCCTCCTCGCGACGGACCTTCTCCCAGTCGTCGGCACCGTCGTGCTCGCGGAGGTAGGGCAGGTCGGTCCGGTCGGGGTCGCCGACGTAGAAGAGGTAGCCGAGCATCGGCACGCTCGAGCGCTGCTGACCGTCGCCCAGGAGCTCGGCCAGGGGTGTGCCGAGCTCCTGGGCGGACAGGTCGAGGAGCGCCGACTCCAGCGCGGTGACCGCGTGGATGGTCGTGCGCAGGTCGAAGGTCTGCAGCCCGCGGCCACCGGCGTCGCGGTCCGCGAACCGGGTCGCGACCTCACGCAGCAGGGACCGGAACCGTGCCACCGGCTGCCCGAGGAGGATCGCCGCGGCGTCCTCGATCGTCGCCCTGATCGCCTCACCGCCGGGCACCTCGCCGAGGCCGGTGCGGCCCTCGGAGTCGGTCACGATCGCGATGTTGCGCGTGAAGAAGGGGCCGTGCGCGCCGCTCAGGTTGAGCAGCATCGAGTCGTGGCCGGCGACCGGCACCGCCTCGATCCGGGCGATGGTGGTCGTCACTGCTCCAGGGTCCCGTCGACGCGGCGGAGCAGCCCCCACGGGTTGTCGTCGCGGACGGCCTCGGGCAGCAGCGCCGCGGGCACGTCCTGGTAGGCCACCGGGCGCTGGAACCGCTCGATCGCGAGGCTGCCGACGCTGGTCGTGCGGGCGTCGGAGGTCGCCGGGAACGGGCCGCCGTGCACCATCGCGTGGCCCACCTCGACGCCCGTCGGCCAGCCGTTGAAGAGGATGCGGCCCGCCTTCGTCTCGAGGACGGGCAGGAGCGCGCGGGCCGCCTCGGTGTCGGAGTCGGTGGCGTGGATCGTCGCGGTGAGCTGGCCCTCGAGGCCCTCGAGCCGGGGCAGCAGGTCGGCCACGTCGTCGTACCTCACCACGACGCCGGAGGCGCCGAAGACCTCGTCCGCGACCGGCCCGCCGAGGGTGGAGGTCTCGACGACCTGAGGCGCGGGTGCTAGGTCGCCGGCAGCGGTGCCCTCGGCGACGACGCGCACGCCGGTGACGTCGCGCAGCGCGGCGGTGCCGCTCCGGTAGGCCTCGGCGATGCCGGGGGTGAGCATCGTCTGGCCGGTGGCGCCGGTGACGGCCTCGGCGGCGGCGCGCAGGAACGCGTCGCCCTCCTCGCCCGAGGGCAGGAAGAGCAGGCCCGGGTTGGTGCAGAACTGGCCGGAGCCGAGGGTGAGGGAGCCGACGTAGGCCTGGGCGAACGCCGCGGTGTCGTTGCCGGCGAGCGCGCCGGGGAGGACGACGACCGGGTTGATCGACGACATCTCGGCGTAGACCGGGATCGGCACCTCACGGGCGGCCGCGGCCTGGACGAGCGCGAGCCCGCCACCGCGCGAGCCGGTGAAGCCGACGGCGGCGATGCGGGGGTCCTTGACCAGGTCCTGCCCGGTCTCGATGCCGCCGAGGACGAAGGAGAAGACACCGGCCGGCAGGCCCGACCTCTCGACCGCGCGGGTGATCGCGCGGGCGACGAGCGTGCCGGTGACCGGGTGGGCCGGGTGGCCCTTCACGACGACCGGGCAGCCCGCCGCGAGTGCCGACGCGGTGTCGCCGCCGGCGGTCGAGAAGGCGAGCGGGAAGTTGCTCGCACCGAAGACCGCGACCGGGCCGAGCGGCACCATCCGCTGGCGGATGTCGGCGCGCGGAAGCGGCGTCCGGTCCGGGAGCGCGGCGTCGATCCGCACGCCCTGGTGGTCACCCTGCTTGACGACCCCGGCGAACAGGCGCAGCTGGCCGGTGGTGCGGCCGACCTCGCCGGTGATCCGGCCCTCGGGCAGGCCGCTCTCACGCACCGCCTCGACGATGATCGCGTCCTTGTCGGCCTCGATCTCGGCGGCCACCGCCTCGAGGAACGCGCTGCGCTCCTCCGGGCTGGTGGCGCGGTAGGCGCCGAACGCCTCAGCCGCGGCCGCGGTGGCGGCGGCGACGTCGGGCTGCTCGGAGTCGGTGCCTGCGATGATGCTGGTGGCCTGGTCGGTCACGGGGTTCCTCTCGTTGCTGCGGGCGTGCTGGGTGGGTCAGGCCTTCGAGCCTGCCACCTTGTCCACGAGGGTCTGCAGCTCGTCGCGCTCGGCCTCGGTGAGGTCGGAGAGCGGCGGGCGGACCGGGCCGGCGGGGCGACCGACAGCGGCCAGGCCGGCCTTGACGATCGACACCGAGTAGCCGGACTCGCGGTCGCGGATCTTGGTGTAGGGGATGACGAAGTCGTTGAGCATCGCGTAGACCGCGGTGCGGTCCTGGCGGCGCACGGCGGCGTAGAAGTCCAGCGCGAACTGCGGGACGAAGTTGAAGATCGCCGAGCTGTAGGTCGTCACGCCGAGCTGCAGCAGCGGCAGCGCGAAGACCTCGGCCGTCGGCAGCCCGCCGACGTAGAAGAGCCGGTCGCCGAGCTGGGCGTAGGCCCGGGTCATCTGCTCGATGCCGCCGACGCCGTCCTTGAAGCCGACGAGGTTGGCGTTGCGGGCGCAGGCCTGCTCAAGCGCGTCGGTGCCGAGCACGGCGTTGGCGCGCGAGTAGAAGATGACGCCGAGGCTCGTCGCGGAGCAGATCGCGCTGATGTGCTCGACGAGGCCACGCTGGCCGGCCTCGGTGAGGTACGGCGGCATCAGCAGGATGCCGTCCGCACCGGCCTTCTCGGCCGCCTGGACCTGCGCGACGGCGTTGACCGTCGAGCCCGTGGCGGGCGCCAGCACGGGGACCTTGCCGCCCGCACCGGAGATGGCGGCGCGCACGACGCGGTCGGTCTCCTCGGGGTTGAGCGAGAAGCCCTCACCCGTGCCGCCTGCGGCGAACAGGCCGGCCACCGGGTAGCCGCTGAGCCACTCGAGGTGCTCGCGGTAGGCGGGCTCGTCGAACTGCAGGTCGGCGTCGAAGTGGGTCACCGGGAAGGAGAGCAGGCCGCTCCCCAGGGTCTCGACGAGCTCGGTCGGGCTGTACTTCGTCACGCTGCGTCCTTCGGTCCGAGGCGGGTCACGGGGCCACGTGATGTGGCGGTGCTCACCAACCTAGGAACGCACGACGATGCCTGTCCAAGCCCGTTATTGGATGAAGTGATGCGCGTGGAGCATGGTCCGTCCCGATAGGTTCGTCGGGTGGATCCAGACGTCCTTCTCATCGGCGCGGGCGACCTCGGCGCCGCGGTCGGGCTGCGGCTGGCCGACCTCGGGCACGACGTGCTGGCCCTGCGTCGCAACGCCTCGCTAGTCCCGCCGCCCCTGGTCGGGCGGTCAGTGGACCTCACCGCGGAGGCGCCGGACCTCGCCGGCGTGCGTCCCCGCTTCGTGGTCGTCGCACTCACCGCACGGCCGCGGACCGAGGAGGCCTACCGGGCGACGTACGTCGACGGCATGGCGCGGGCGCTCGACGCGCTGCCGACGCCGCCGGAGCGGGCGGTCCTCGTCTCGTCGACCGCGGTGTGCGCGAGCGCCGACCGACCCGCGTTGTCCGACGAGTCCAGCCCGGCCGCACCCTCCGACGGGACTGGCCGCCAGCTGGTCGCGGCGGAGGAGGCCTTCCACGCGCGCATCCCGCACGGGACAGTCCTCCGGCTCTCGGGGTTGTACGGCGGCTCGAGCACGCGGCTGCGCGACCAGGTCGCCGAGGGCCGGGTCACCGAGCCCCACCGCTGGACCAACCGCATCCACCGCGCGGACGCCGCCTCGGCCGTCGTGCACTTGCTCACGATGGACGCGACGCCCGACACGCTCTACCTCGGCACCGACGACGTACCGGCCCAGATGGGCGACGTGGCCGCCTTCCTGGCCCAGCAGCTCGACGCCCCCGCTCCCCCGGCCGCCGACCCGGCGCACGGCCACGGCAAGCGCCTGTCGAACGCCCGGCTCCGGTCGACAGGGTGGGCGCCCGCCCTCCCGAGCTATCGCGAGGGCTACGCGAGCCTCGCGGACTGACGGCAGTGCGGCACTGGTGACGCGACATCCACGTCATGACGACCGCACTCCCACCTACGCCAGACTGACCCCGTGCAGATCACCCGAGCCGACTTCGAGGACCCCAGGCTGGCGGCATTCCTGCAGGCGCACCTCGACGACATGGAGCCGACGGCGCCGCCGGAGAGCCGGCACGCGCTCGGCCTCGGCGCCCTCCGGGCGCCGCACGTGCGGATGTGGGTCGGCCTCGACGAGGAGGGCATCGTCGGCACGGTGGCCCTCGCGACCCTGACCGACGACCACGAGGAGCTCAAGAGCATGCGCACCGAGCCCCGCGTTCGGGGGCGCGGGGTGGCTGGGCGGATGCTGGCCCACGCGCTCCGCGACGCACGGGAGCGAGGCGTCGTACGTATCTCCCTCGAGACCGGCAGCATGGAGTTCTTCGCGCCGGCGCGCCGGTTCTACGCGCGCGCCGGCTTCGTCGGGTGCGCGCCGTTCGGCGACTACCGCGACGACCCGAACAGCACCTTCATGACGCTGGCGCTCACTCCATCGTGATGCTGTTGACCACGTGACCGACGTACGCCGGCAGGGTGACCGCCATGGTCGTGCCGCTGCCGCGCTCGGAGGTCAGGTCGATCGTGCCGGAGTGGCGGCTGACGATCCGGGCGACGATCGCGAGCCCGAGACCCGTGCCCGGGCGGACGAGCGCGGCCGGGTTGGTCGAGCGGAAGAACTCGCGGAACAGCTGCTCCTGGTCGAGCTCGGAGATGCCGATGCCGGTGTCCTCGACGGTGGTCACGACCTTGCCGCCGCCGGCGCGGACACGGACGGTGACCCGGCCACCCGGATCGGTGTACTTGATGGCGTTGGACGTCAGGTTCGTCAGCAGCCGGTGGAGCTCGTCGGGCTGTCCCGGCACGAGCACCGAGCCGGTCGGCAGGTCGGCCGCACAGGTGACCGCCGCGGCCTCGGCCGCGGCGGCGCACTCGTCCAGCACGTCGTGCACGACGCGCCGCAGGTCGACCGGGACCGGGTCGAACTCGCGCCGCGGGTCGGACATCTGCGCCATGGTCAGCATGTCGTCGATGACGGCGCGCATCCGCGTCGCCCCGCGGGTGGCCGCCTCGACCGAGTTGCGGGCGTCCTGGTCGAGCTGGCCGATGTCGAGGAGCTCGAGGTTGGCGCTCATCGAGAAGAGCGGGTTGCGCAGCTCGTGACCGAGGGTGTTGACCACCTCGACGCGATAGCTGTCGAGCTTGCGCAGCCGGTCGACGACCGCGCGCTCGCGCTCGAGCTGGCGCGCGTTCGCGACCGCGCTGCCCAGGTCGCGTCCGATGTCGAGCGCCGCGTCACGCTCGACCTGGGTCCATCCCCGCGCATCGGAGATCCGGGTGAGCACCAGGAAGCCGAGGCACTCGGTCCCGGCCCCGAGCGGCACGAAGAGCACCGACCCGATGCCGATGCGATCCAGGAACCCGAGCAACCGGTCCGCGTCGTCGGACGGGAGGCCGGGCTGCGCGGCGCGCGAGCGCGAGAAGGGCGCGACGTACTGGTCGGCCCAGTAGCGGTGCGCGAGCCGGATCACGACGTCGTCGATCTCGTCGTAGGGCGGCTCGACGTCGCTGCCCGGGACGTACGACGTGGTGGTGGTGCCGCCGTTCTCGTCGAACGCGGTCAGCCACATGCCGACGGCGTCGAAGCAGTCGACCAGCGTGGAGCGGCAGGCCGCGAGCACCCGGTCGAGGGTGCCCTCGCCCAGCGCCTGCCGGACGATCTCGCGGGCCTCGGTGGCCATCCGCACGCGCTCGTTGAGCTCCTCGCGCTCGAGCGCCAGCAGGACCAGCGTCCGCGCCACCTCGGCGTAGCCGGTCAGGATGTCGAGCTTCTCCGCGCCCGGGATCCGCCCGTCGCGGGGGCTGTCGACCCCGAGCAGGCCGCGCAGCTCGCCGTGGTCGTCGTGGAGCGGCGCGAAGAGCGAGTCGAGCGGGTGCCAGGCGTCGTCGCCGTCGAGCGGGGTCAGGTCGGGGATGTGGCTGTAGTCGGGCACCTCGTCGCCGACGCGCTCGTGGGGCACGAAGCGCCAGGCGCCCCAGTCGTCGGAGCGGTCGAGCTCGCGCTGGATCGCCGCGGCGGGCGCCTCGGTGCCCACGAAGCCGTCGGACACGGCGGCCGCGACGACGACCTCGAAGACCTCGCCGCGCCGCAGGAGGATCGCCGACTGCTCGAAGCCCGCGAGCGTCGCGACCCCCTCGACGAGGACCTGCAGGTGCTGTCGCGTCTGCTCGTCGGCCCAGTGCGCGACCGCGCGCGCCGCGAGTCCGTCGCGTTCCTGGTCTGGCATGGCACCCCCTGCTCTGCCGGCACCCCCCGGCTCGCCCCCCAACCCTCACATGTTCTCCGCGCGCAGGGGAACATTCCGCGGGCGGATCAGCTCGCTGTCACCACGTCCAGCACCCGGCGCACGACCGGGGTGACGGCTTCGCGCGACCAGATGGCGTGCAGCTCGACCGGGCGGTCGGGGTCGGGGTCGACGCGGGTGTCGCCACCGTGGTGGGCGAGCTCCTTGAAGACCACGCCGTCGACGTGCAGCGACGCCGCCGACGCGGGCGCGAGCGTCACCCCGCGGTCGGCGGAGACGAGCAGCATCGCCGTCAGCACCTGGTGCACCCGCTGGTCGACGCGCGGGTGGGCGTTGGCGAAGAAGCGCACCGACAGCTCGTGGAAGTAGCGCGACTGGTCGGGGTTGTAGCCGATGACGGCCTCGCCGTCGAAGTCGTCCGGGCTCAGGGGCCGCTCCGATCGCGCCAGCCGGTGGGCGGCGGGGACGACCGCCATCAGCGGCTCGCGCAGCACGACCCGCGAGCGCAGCAGCGTCGTGTCGAAGGGCGGACGTGCCAGACCGACGTCGAGCTCGCCACGGCGGATCCCGTCGACCTGGTCGTTGGTGACCCGCTCCGAGAGCACCACCTCCACGTCGGGGAGCTCGACGGTCAGACGGCGCAGCAGCGGCCCGAGGATCGAGATCGCCGACACGGCCGTGAAGCCGAGGCGTACGACGCCCGCGGCGCCGGCGTCGACGCGGCGGGCCAGGTCGCCGGCCCCCTCGACCAGGTTGAGCAGCCGGTAGGCCTCGTCGAGGAAGGCCCGGCCCGCACCGGTCAGCTCGACTCGCCGGTTGTCCCGCTCGAGCAGCCGCGCGCCCACCGACTTCTCCAGCTTCTGGATCTGCCGCGACAGGGGCGGCTGGGTCATCTGGAGGCGCTCGGCGGCACGACCGAAGTGCAGCTCCTCGGCCACCGCGACAAAGGAGCGCACTTGGTCGAGGGTGATCATCGGGCGAGGCTACGATGCACGGGTTGGATCAGTCCATGCCGAAACGGGCTTGGACCGGCATCGTGATGCAAACCTAGTGTCGGTGATCACACCCCGATCAAGGAGCACCCCCATGCGCAAGCAGTCCTTCAGCCTGGCGGCCGTCGCCGCGGGCGCTGCCCTCGCCCTCACCGCGTGCGGTGGCGTCCAGACCACCGCCGGCGGCGGCAGCGACAGCGGCGACTACCCGACCGGCGCGGTCAACATGCCCGTCGGCGCCTCTGCCGGTGGCTCCTCCGACCTGATCAGCCGGCAGATCTCGCGCGGTCTGTCCGACGAGCTCGGCGGGTCGTTCCCGGTCATCAACAAGGAGGGCGCCAACGGCGCGCTCGCTGCTGCCGAGGTCGCCAAGGCGAAGCCCGACGGCTCCACCATCTCGGTGCAGAACGCCTCGCTCTTCGCGATCACCCCGCTGGCCGTCCCCGAGAACCAGGTCACCGAGATCTCCGACTTCGACGTCGTCCAGGGCGTCTCGCGCGACGACTACGTCCTCGTGGCCAGCAAGGGATCGGGCTTCGACTCGATCGACTCCTTCGCCGACGCGGACGGCAAGGTCACCTACGGCACGACCGGCGTCGGCACCGGCGCGCAGCTCGCCTGCGCGCTGACCTTCAAGGTCAACCAGACCCCTGCCGAGGCGATCCCCTTCGACGGCGGCGCCCCCGCGCTCACCGCCCTGCTCGGCAACCAGGTCGACACCGCCTGCCTCCAGGTCGGCGAGGCGATCGAGAACATCCGCTCCGGCAAGATCACCCCGATCGTCGTCTTCGGCCCCGAGCGTGTCGACTTCCTGCCCGACGTGCCCACCGCCCAGGAGTCCGGACTCGACGTCGAGGTCGCGCAGTACCGCTTCATGACGGTCCCCCAGGGCACTCCGCAGGACATCCAGGACGCGATCGCCGACGCGATGCAGGCCACCTTCGAGACCTCCGAGTACCAGGACTTCAACGAGCAGAACAACCTGACGCCCATGGAGATCTCCGGCGACGAGGTCGTGGCCCAGCTCGACGAGGACAAGCAGCGCTACGCCGACCTCGTCGAGGAGTACGACATCGACCTCGGCGACGCCGGCTGAGCCTCGGCCGGTCCCACGCCCACCCGAGGGGCACTCCCTCACCGCACGGAGACGAGAGCACCATGAGCGAGACCCACCCGCAGCCGGCTCGCGACGACCTCAAGGCCGTCGAGCAGCAGCCGGACATCCTCGCCGAGATCCAGGCCGAGGTCGCCCAGGACCTCGCCGACGAGCGTCCGCCCGCCGGCGGTCCGGCGTACCAGCTGGTCTCCGCGCTCGTGGTGCTCGCCTTCGGGCTCGGGGCAGCGGTCCTGGCGTGGGGCTACGGCCTCGGGTCGCTCCGTCGCCCCGGCCCGGGCCTGTGGCCCTTCGTGGTCTCGGTGCTGATCATCGTGCTCGCGGTGATCCTGCTGGCCATCGGGCGCACCCTCGACGACACCGAGAAGTTCACCCGCGCGAGCCTGCTCGTGCTGGTCGGCGCCGCGACCTTCGTCGGCCTCGGCGTCCTCCTGCCGCTGGTGGGCTTCGAGATCCCCGCGGTCCTCCTCGGCATCATCTGGCTGCGCTTCCTCGGGGGCGAGTCGTGGCGGAGCACGATCCTCGTCTCCGTCCTCACGACCGCGGCGTTCTACTTCCTCTTCCTCTACGCCCTGTCCGTCCCGCTGCCCCACCTGATCGCCCTCTGAGCGGCGGAGAAGAGAGCACCCCATGGACTTCAGCGCCTTCCTCGACGGCTTCGCCGTCGTCTCCCAGCCGAACAACCTGCTCTACTGCCTGATCGGCGTCGTCATCGGCATGCTGATCGGCGTGCTGCCGGGCCTCGGGCCCGCCGCGACGATGGCGATCCTGCTGCCGATCGTCTACAACGCCAGCGACCCGGTCTCGGCGATCATCATGCTGGCGGGCATCTACTACGGCGCCCAGTACGGCGGCACGATCACGTCGGTCCTGCTGCGCATCCCGGGCGAGGCCAGCTCGGTGGTCACGGTCTTCGACGGCTTCGCGATGGCCAAGCAGGGCAAGGCCGGCACGGCACTCGGCATCGCCGCCATCGGCTCCTTCGTCGGCGCGACGATCTCCATCATCGGGCTCACCCTGCTCGGCCCGCTCGTCGCCGACTTCGCCCTCGACTTCGGTCCCCCGGAGTACGCCGCCCTGGCCCTGCTCGGCGTGCTCCTGGTCGCCACCATCGGCAACGGCCACACCGTCAAGGCCCTGGCGGCCGCGGCGATCGGGCTGCTGCTCGCCACCGTCGGCAGCGACACCTTCACCAGCGCCGACCGCTACACCTTCGGCAGCCTCAACCTCGAGGACGGCATCGACTTCGTCGTCGTCGCGATGGGCCTCTTCGGTGTCGGCGAGATCCTCTACAACCTCGAGGAGCGGCACGGCAAGGCGCACGTCCCGGCGGTCATCGCCAACATCTGGCCCTCGCGCAAGGAGCTCAAGCAGGCCAGCCCCGCCATCGGCCGAGGCTCGCTGATCGGCTTCGTCCTGGGCGTCCTGCCCGGCGGCGGCGCGGTCATGGCCTCGCTGGCGGCCTACGCGGCCGAGAAGCGCGTGGCCAAGAAGCCCGAGCGCTTCGGTCGCGGCGCGATCGAGGGCGTCGCCGGACCGGAGTCGGCCAACAACGCCGCCGCGACGTCGTCGTTCATCCCGCTGCTGACGATCGGCATCCCCGCCAACGCCTCGATGGCGATGCTCTACGCCGCGCTGCTGGTGGTGGGCGTGACCCCCGGCCCGCAGCTGATCGACGAGCGTCCCGACCTCTTCTGGGGCGTCATCAACTCGATGTACATCGGCAACCTGATCCTGCTGCTGCTGAGCATCCCGCTGGTCGGCGTCTTCGTGAAGATCCTGCGGATCCGGCCTGCGATCCTGGCGCCGATCACCGCCCTGATCACGATCCTCGGCGTCTACACCATCCGCAACTCGGTCTTCGACATCTTCTTGATGATCATCTTCGGCGTCATCGGCTACATCATGAAGAAGACCGGCTTCGAGCCCGGTCCGATGGTCCTGGCCTTCGTGCTCGGGTCGCTCATCGAGTCGAGCTTCCGCCGCTCGATGCTGATCTTCGACGGCGACGCGACCGGCTTCGTGACCCGCCCCATCTCCGGCACCATCCTCGCCTTCGTCGTCCTGGTCATCGCGATGCCGCTGATCAAGAAGGCCTTCCGCCGCCGCACCCCGTCCACCGACGTCACGTCGGAGAGCAGCACCCGAGAGGACTCCCTGCGATGACCAGCTCGACGATCGTGATCGGCTACGTCCCCACCGCCGTCGGGGAGGCGGCCCTCGAGGCCGGCCTCGCCGAGGCCGCTGCCCGCGGCGACGAGGTGGTGATCCTCAACAGCCCGCGACGCCGCACCACCGTCGACAGCGAGCTCATCGACGAGGCCGCCGCCGACGAGCTGGTGGCGCGCGCCGCGGCTGCGGGCGTGACCGCCCGCGTCGACCACTCCGACCACGGCGACGACATCGTCGACACGTTCGCCCGCGTCGCGGCGGCGACCGAGGCCCGCCTCGTGGTGATCGGCATGCGGCGTCGCTCGCCGGTGGGCAAGCTCGTCACGGGCAGCGACGCGCAGCGCCTGCTGCTCGACCTCGACGTGCCGATCCTCGCGGTGAAGCCGACCGCGTGAGCGACCTCCGCCTGTCCCGGGTCACCGTCACGCCCGTCGCCTTCGAGGACCCGCCGCTGCTCAACGTGGTCGGCGTCCACCAGCCCTACGCGCTGCGCGCGATCGTCGAGCTGCACACCGACTCCGGCCTCCTCGGCCTCGGCGAGACGTACGCCGACGAGGTGCACCTCGCCCGACTGGAGGCCGTCGCCGCCACGCTTCCCGGGCACGACGCGTACGACCTGCACGGTCTGCACCGCCTCGTCACCGACGTGCTCGGCCGCGAGACCGGCGGGGGCGGCGCGTCGTTCGGCGGGATGCTCGACGTCGACTCCGCCGTCGACACCGTCTACTCCCCCTTCGAGGTCGCCTGCCTCGACCTCCAGGGCCACGCCGCCGGCGTGCCCGTCTCCGACCTGCTGGGCGGCGCGGTCCGCGAGGCCGTGCCGTTCAGCGGCTACCTCTTCTACAAGTGGGCCGGCCACCCCGGCTTCGCCGACGACGCCTGGGGAGAGGCACTGACCCCCGACCAGCTCGTCACCCAGGCGCACCGGATGGTCGACGGCTGGGGCTTCGGCTCGCTCAAGCTCAAGGGTGGCGTCTTCGCGCCCGAGCAAGAGTGCGAGGCGATCGAGGCCCTGCGCGAGGCCTTCCCCGACCTCCCGCTGCGGCTCGACCCCAACGGCGCCTGGACACCGTCGACGTCGCTGGCGGTGGCCGAGCGGCTCGCCGGCGTCGTGGAGTACCTCGAGGACCCCACACCCGGCATCGCCGGCATGGCCGAGGTCGCGGCGGGCACCGACGTGCCGCTCGCGACCAACATGTGCGTCATCGCGATGGAGCACCTGCCGCCCGCGATCGCGCAGGACGCGGTCCAGGTCGTGCTGTCCGACCACCACCTGTGGGGTGGGCTGCGGAAGTCGGCGCTGCTCGGTGGCATCACCGACGTCTGGGGACTCGGGCTGTCGATGCACAGCAACTCGCACCTCGGCGTCTCGCTCGCCGCGATGGTGCACCTCGCCGCCGCGACCCCCCACCTCACCTACGCCTGCGACACGCACTACCCGTGGAAGACGCAGGACGTCATCGCCGACGGGGTGCTGTCGTTCGCCTCAGGGTCCGTCGAGGTGCCCACCGGCCCCGGCCTCGGCGTCCGGCTCGACCGCGACCGCCTGGGCGAGCTGCACGAGCTCTACCTCGCCTGCGGTGTACGACGACGCGAGGACACCGTCTACATGCGCTCGATCCAGCCGGACTTCGAGGTCAACACCTCTCGCTGGTGACCGGCAGGCGCCGACGGACATCCAGAACTCTTGACTTATATTAGTCAGTCCTGAAATAGTTCGGCCATGTTCGACGTAGCCCAGCACCTCGGCGCCATCACGCGCTCGGTCGAGTCCACCACCCGCGACGGCAAGCCGGCCAAGGTCGTGATCGCCAGCCGCACCTTCGCCACGAGCCCCGACGACCTCTGGAGCGCGATCACCGACCCCGAGCGCATCCCGCGCTGGTTCGCCACGGTCGAGGGCGATCTGCGGCTCGGCGGACGCTTCCAGGTCCAGGGCAACGCGGGCGGGGAGATCCTCGCCTGCGAGGCGCCCCGCCACCTCGCCCTCACCTGGGAGATGGGCGGCGGGGTGTCCTGGGTGGAGGTCTCCCTCGACGGCTCGGACGACTCGACGACGTTGACCCTGCGCCACACCGCGGAGCAGGTCGACACCGAGTTCTACGACACCTACGGCCCGGGTGCCGTCGGCGTCGGCTGGGAGCTGAGCCTGATGGGCCTCGACGAGCACGTCTCCACCGGTGCGACGATGGACCACGACCAGGTCGAGGCCTGGGGCGCCACCGACGACGGTCGGGCCTTCCTCAGCGGGTCGGCCGACGGCTGGGGCGAGGCAGCCGTGGCCGACGGCGAGGACCCCACCGCGGCCCGCGCCGCAGCCGCGCAGACCGCCGCCTTCTACACCGGCGCCGAACCGCCGGCCTGAGGCGTGCACGCCTTCGACGTCCTCGGCGACCCCGTACGCCGGCGCATCCTCGAGCTGCTCGCCGGTGGCGAGACCAGCGCCGGCGACGTGGCCGAGGCCGTCCGGGCGGAGTTCGGCATCAGCCAGCCGGCCGTGAGCCAGCACCTGAAGGTGCTGCGCGACAACGGCTTCGCCACGGTCCGCGCCGAGGGCACCCGTCGGCTCTACGCCGTCGACCCCAGCGGCCTGCAGGAGGCCGACGCGTGGGTCGAGCAGTTCCGGGCGTTCTGGGACAGCAGGCTCGACGCCCTCGCGACCGAGGTCGCCCGTGGCAAGCGCCGACCCGGCAGAAGCTGACTCCCCTGAGCGGTGAGTGAGACACGTTCTGCACCCGAAAAACCTGCGCCACTCACCGCGCGACGTCCAGCGCCCGCGCGAACGGTGAGTGAGACACGTTCCGGCGCTCCAGAAGATGTCTCACTCACCGCTCCACACGCGGAGCGAGCCCGGGATCACGTCACGCGACGGCGGGTGTTGCCCAGGTGCAGCCTCATGGCGGCGCGGGCGGTCTCGACGTCGCCGGCGAGCACCGCGGCGGCGACGTTGTCGTGCTCGCGCTGGACCCGCTCGACGTGGGCGGCGTCGGTCATGGAGTACGCCTCGCCGAGACGGGTGCGCGGCAGCATGATCATCATCGGGCCGAGCGAGCCGAGCAGGTCGACGTAGAACCGGTTGCCCGTCGCCTGGGCGATGGCCAGGTGGAAGGCGAAGTCGGCCTCGACCGCGCCCTCGTGGCCGGCGCGGGTGAAGCCCGCCATGGCCGCCTCGATGGCGGCGACGTCGGACGGCGCGTGGTGCCGCGCGGCCAGCGCGGCCGCCTCGCTCTCGACGCCGATGCGGAAGTCGAGCATGGCCATCACGTCGGCGTGCGTGCGGATCGTCGACGACTCGACGCTGAACGTCGACGACTCGGGGACCGCCAGCACGAACGACCCGCGGCCGTGCTGGGTCTCGACGAGGCCCTCCGCGCGGAGCCGGGTGACGGCCTCGCGCACGACGGTGCGGGAGACGGCGTACTCGTCGATCAGCTCCGCCTCCGAGGGGAGCTTGGCGCCCGGCGCGAGGTCGCCGGCCAGGATCTTGTCCTTGAGTCCGGCGACCACGCGGGCGGAGAGGGTCGAGGTCACGCCGAGAAGGTAGCGGTCTCCACGGTGAGCGAGCGCATCTTCTCGGTCAGCGTGAAGCCGAGGCCCGGGCGGTCCGGCACGAAGATCTGGCCGTCGCGGATCTCGATGCGCTCCTCGAAGAGCGGGTTGAGCCACTCGAAGTGCTCGACCCACGGCTCGGTGGGGTACGTCGCCGCGAGGTGGAGGTGGATCTCCATCGCGTAGTGCGGGGCGAGGTCGAGGCGGTGGTGCGCGGCGAGGGTGGCGAACTTGAGGAACGGCGTGATGCCGCCGATGCGCGGGGCGTCGGGCTGCACGATGCCGCGGTAGCCGGCGTCGACCAGGCCCATGTGCTCGGCGACCGAGGTCAGCATCTCCCCGGTGGCGATGGGGGTGTCGAAGGTCTGCGACAGGTCGGCGTGGCCGACGTGGTCCCACGCGTCGAGCGGCTCCTCGATCCAGACCAGGTCGAACTGCTCGAGCTCGCGGCACATCCGGCGGGCGCGGGCGCGGTCCCACTGCTGGTTGGCATCGACCATGAACGGGCCGTCGCCCAGGTGCTCGCGCAGCGCGGCGACACGGCGCAGGTCCTCACGCCAGTCGGGCTGGCCGACCTTGATCTTGATGCCCCCGATGCCGGACTCGATGGAGGCGGTCGCCTTCTCCTTGATCTCCTCCACCGACGCCTGGAGGAATCCGCCGGAGGTGTTGTAGACGCGGCAGGAGTCGCGGTGCGCGCCGAGCAGCTTGGCGAGCGGGAGGCCGGCGCGACGGGCCTTGAGGTCGTAGAGCGCGACGTCGAGCGCCGCGACGGCCTGGGTGGCGACGCCCGAGCGGCCGACCGAGGCGCCGGCCCACATCAGGGACTCGTAGATCTTGGCGATGTCGCTCGGGTCCTGCCCGACGGCGACGTCCATGACCTCCTTGAGGTGTGCGTACTGCGCCTTGCCGCCCGCGCGCTTGCTGTAGCTGAAGCCCATGCCCTCGAGGCCCTGCTCGGTGGTGAGCTCGACGAACAGCATGACCGTCTCGGTCAGCGGCTTCTGCCGGCCGGTGAGCACCTTGGCGTCGCTCACGGCGTACGGCAGCGGGAGCACGACGTGCGAGAGCGTGATGCTGCGGATGCGGTCGCCGGCCGCGGCGGCGCCGGCTGCGAGAGGCGGGTTCGGGGTCTGCGTCATGGGGGTTCCTCGGGTCGTCACGAACTTGTATGATGAGTGTGCAACTCATTACATAAGTTAGTCAAGAGGAGGCGCGAGGCCGTGTCAGCCGACGGGTGTCAGCAGCTTCCCGCTGTCGAGGTACGCCGCGACGTTGGCGAGGGTGAGCTCGGTCATCGCCCGCCGGGTCTCCACCGTCGCGCTGCCCACGTGGGGCGTGAGCACGACGTCGTCCCGCTCGAGAAGGGCCGCCGGGACGACCGGCTCGGCGGCGAAGACGTCGAGGCCGGCGCCGGCGATCGCGCCCGACTCGAGCGCCGCGACCAGGGCGTCCTCGTCGACCACCGAGCCACGGGCGATGTTGACCAGGAAGCCGTCGGGACCGATCGCGTCGAGCACCTTGCCGTCCACGAGGTGGTGCGAGCCGTCCCCACCGGCGGCGGCCAGGACGAGGACGTCGCAGCCCTCGGCGAGCGTCACCACGTCCGGTGCGTAGGAGTACGACACGTCCGCGCGCGGACTGCGGTTGTGGTAGCTGATCGTGGTGCCGAACCCCTCGAGCCGGGTCGCGATCGCCAGCCCGATCCGGCCCAGGCCGACGATGCCGATGCGCGTGCCGCTGACGCGACGCGCGAGCGGGGGCGTGCCTCCCGCCGCCCAGTCGCCGCGCCGCACGAAGCGATCGGCGGCGGAGAGACCACGCAGCGTGTCGATCAGCAGGCCGACGGCCGCGTCGGCGACGCAGTCGGTCAGCACGTCGGGGGTGTTCGAGACGACGATCCCGCGACGGCCCGCCTCGGCGACGTCGGTCGCGTCGTAGCCGACGCCGAAGTTCACGATCGCCTCGAGCGCCGGGAGCCGGTCCAGGTGCTCGGCCCGCACCCCCCAGACGCCGCTCGTCACCGCGACGCGGACCGTGGCGGCCTCCTCGGGGGTGAGCTGCGACAGCTCGCGGGCGTCGTACTCCTCCTCGAGCGGGCCCACCAGCTCGGCTCGCAGCGTGCCCACCATGACGACCGTCGATCCGCTCACGCCACCCACAGGTGGACCGTAGGGGCGGTGAGTGAGCATCGTCCATTGCCCGTCGGGCATGACCGACCCGGTGCCCCGGGAGCGCGAACGGCTGGAACGATGGGCCCGACATGGACCTGCTGATCGGCTTCACCACGATCCTCGTCGTGATCGCGGCCGGCATCGGGCTCGCGCACGTCGGCGTCCTCGACGCCCGTTCGCAGCGCACCCTCGGCGAGATCGCGTTCTTCGTCGCCTCGCCGGCCCTGATGGTCGTCACGATCAGCAAGGTCCACCTCGAGACCGCCACCAAGAACCTCGTCGCGAGCTCGATCTCGCTGGCCGTCTGCTTCGTGCTGTACGTCGTCCTGGCGCGGCTGCGCTGGCGGCTCGCGGGCGGGCCGCTGCTGATCGGGGCGCTCACGTCGTCCTACGTCAACGCCGGCAACCTCGGCCTCGCCGTCGCGGCCTACGTCGTCGGGGACATCACCGTCGTCGTGCCCGCGCTCCTCGTGCAGATGATGGTCGTGCAGCCGGCCGCGCTCGTGATGCTCGACCGGATCACCGGCCGCGGCGAGGGCTTCGGCAAGGCCGCGCGCAGGCTCGTCACCAATCCGCTCACCGTCGCCGCGGTCATCGGCGTCGTGCTCGCCCTCACCGGGTGGCCGCTGCCCGAGGTCGCCCAGGCCCCGCTGGAGCTGATGGCGGGCGCGGCGATCCCGATGATGCTGATGTCCTACGGCGCCGCGCTGCGACTGAGCCCGGCGCTGGGCAAGGCCGGGCACAACGGTGAGGTGCTGCTCGCGACGGTCCTCAAGCTCGCGGTGATGCCGGTGGTGGCGTGGGCCGTCGGCGTCGCGCTCGGCCTCGAGGGCACCGTGCTGCTCGGGGTCGTCGTCACCGCCGCCCTGCCGACCGCGCAGAACATCTTCCTCCACGCCACGCGCTACCGCGTCGGCGAGGACGTCGCCCGCGAGACCATCCTGATCACGACGCTCGCCTCGCTGCCGGTGGTGCTCCTCATCGCCGTCCTGCTGGGCTGACCCCTCCCTGGAGACCCCATGACCGACCTCCTCGACCACCTGCGCGCCGCCGTCGGCGACACCCACGTCCTGACGTCGCCCGACGACGTGGCGGCGTACGTCGTCGACTGGACCGGTGTGCACGCCGGGCGGGCGCTCGCCGTCGTGCGACCCGGGTCGACCGAGGAGGTCGCCGCCGTCGTCGCCGCGTGCCACGAGGCCGAGGTCGCGATCGTCCCCCAGGGTGGCAACACCGGGCTCGTCGGAGGCGGGGTCCCGGACGCGTCGGGATCGCAGGTGGTGCTGTCGCTGGGCCGGATGCGGACCGTCCGCTCGGTCGACGCGGTCACCGGCACGATCACCGTCGACGCCGGGGTCGTGCTCGCCGACCTCCACGTCGCGGCGGAGGAGGCGGGTCGACTGTTCCCGATGTCGCTGGGCTCGGAGGGCAGCTGCACGATCGGGGGCAACCTCGCGACCAACGCCGGCGGCACGGCGGTGCTGCGCTACGGCATGACGCGCGAGCTCGTGCTCGGGCTCGAGGTCGTGCTGCCCGACGGCCGCGTCTGGGACGGGCTGCGCGGCCTGCGCAAGGACAACACCGGCTACGACCTGACCCAGCTCTTCGTCGGCTCCGAGGGCACGCTCGGCGTGATCACCGGTGCGGTGCTCCGGCTGTTCCCCGCGACCCCTCGCCACGCGACCGCCTGGGTGGCCGTGCCCTCGGTGGACGCCGCGGTGGCCCTGCTCGGCGTGGCCCGAGACCGCGCCGGGGTGCACCTGTCGACCTTCGAGATCGCCAACCGGCAGGCCCTCGACCTGGTGCTCACCCACCTGCCCGGCGCCTCGGACCCGATCGGCGAGCCGAGCGACTGGTACGTCCTGGTCGAGCTCGCCGGTGCCGCGACCGAGGACGGTCTCGACGGCGCGCTGGAGGCGACCCTCGGCGACACGGTCGACGCCGGCCACGTGCTCGACGCCGCGATCGCCAGCACCCCGGCCCAGCGCTCCGCCCTCTGGGCGCTGCGCGAGGGGATCTCCGAGGCGCAGAAGGTCGAGGGCGCCACCCTCAAGCACGACGTCACCCTCCCGATCGCCGACCTGGCCCGCTGGACCTCGGAGATCGAGCCCGTGCTCGACACGATCCTGCCGGGAGTCCGACCGGTGACCTACGGGCACGTCGGCGACGGCAACCTCCACTACAACCTCAGTGCGCCCGTGGGTCGCGACGCCGAGCTCCTCGCGGCCGCGCCGGACCTCTCGCGCGCGATCTACGACTCCGTGGCCGCCGCCAACGGCTCCATCAGCGCCGAGCACGGCCTCGGTCGGACGAAGGCGGCGGCCGGGGCGTCGTACAAGTCGGCGGTGGAGGTCGACCTGATGCGCGCGGTGAAGAAGGCGCTCGATCCCGACGGCCTGATGAACCCGGGGGTCCTCCTCCCCTGACACGCGGTAGTCCCCGACGTTCTGGCACCCCGGACAGACGACCAGAACGTCGGGGACCAGCGAGACTAGGCTGGCGCCATGAAGGCCCAGACGATCGGACGGATCCTGCTCGGCTCGGCGATGGTGGGCGCCGGCGTGCTGCACCTGACCACGCAGCGCCAGGAGTTCCAGGCCCAGGTGCCCGACTGGTTCCCGATCGACGAGGACGTCACCGTCCTCGGCTCGGGTGTCGTCGAGATCGCCCTCGGCGGCGCCTTCGTCGCGCTGCCGAAGCACCGCCGCACCGTCGGGCTGCTGCTCGCCGCGTTCTACGTGGCGATCTTCCCGGGCAACATCGCGCAGTACGTCGAGGGCACCGACGCCTTCGGCCTCGACACCGACCGGGCCCGCTTCATCCGGCTCTTCTTCCAGCCGGTCCTGGTGCTCTGGGCGCTGTGGGCCGGCGGCCTGCTCGGCCGGCGCGCGGACAGGAAGCGGGCCGAGGAGCTCGCGACCGAGGAAGTCGACGCGGGCGAGTGAGGCGACTGGCGTCGTCCGCGGTCGCCGTGCTGGCGCTCGCCGCGCTCGCGGGCTGCGGCGGGGAGGAGGAGCCCCCCGCCGCGGCCGTCCCGCTCGACACGATCGAGAAGGGCGACCTCTGCGACCGGCTGACCGCCGGGCTGCTCGAGGAGCTGACCGGTGAGGAGTTCGGCAGGCCGCAGGTCTCCGAGGACCGCCCCGGTCGGGTCGACGGGTGCTCGTCCGGCAGCGCGGACAGCGGGATCGCCGTCACGGTCGAGGTGTGGGCCGAGCAGCGCGAGCTCGCCGAGGACCTCCTCAAGCTCGGCTCGCCGGCCTCGTCGTCCGAGGCGACGGAGTCTACGATCGCCGGCAACGACGCGCTGAGCGCGGTCGCGGAGAAGGAGGACCGCCAGCTCGCGGACCTCGCCGTGCACGCCGACGGCCGGACGCTGGTCGTGCTGATGCAGCAGGAGGACGCGTACGTCGGCGAGGCGACGCTCGACGACCAGCTCGACACGGCGACGACGATCGCCGAGCGGCTGCTGCCGGCCTGATCCCGTCGAGGTTTGAGCCGTCCCACCCCGGGCACGTACGTCGGTGAGAGAAGGGGGACGCCCATGCCGGTCCAACGGCCCGTCCGCACAGTCCTGTCCACGGTCGCCGGTCTCGCCACGATCGCGCTCGCCGCGTCGATGGTCCCCGGTCCGACCGCCACCGCGGCGCCGGCCGGGCGGGAGGTCATCGACCTGCTCACCGTGGGTGACGGACCAGCCGTCGCACCGCGCGCCGCTCGCGGCGAGCTGGCCGTCCCGGTCCGCATCGACGCGACCGGCCTGGACGCCGCCCGCAGCGGTGACCGGTTGACGCTCGCGCTCCCCGACGACGCCGCCGTCGCGACCGTGCTCGACCACCACGACATCACCGACGGCATCGAGACCTGGGGTGGCGGCCTGGTCGGTGAGGACGGCTCGTTCAGCGCGGTCGAGGTCGGCGGCGTGCGCCACATCAGCATCACCTCGGTCGAGCACGGCACCTTCGAGGTGGCCCAGAACGCGTCCGGCGACTACGTCATGACCGAGGCCGGCCCGGCGCCCGGCGGCAAGGACGTGATCCAGTCCCACGGGGGCCACGACCACGACGCCGGACGCACGCCTGCTCGCCGTGCGCTCCCACCGGCCAGCCAGCGCGACGCCGCCGGCACCATCGACGTCGCCATCGTCTACCCGGCCGGCCTGGTCACCCAGATGGGCGGCGCAGGCCCGATGCAGGCGCAGTTCGCGCAGGGCATCGCCCAGGTCAACGAGGGCTTCCGCAACTCCGGCATCCCTGCGCAGGTCCGGCTCGTCGGCACCCGCCAGGTCTCCGGGACCCAGGTCGCCGACCTCTCGACCAACCTCCGCGCCCTGGGCACCCCCGGCGACGGCAGCTGGGACGAGGCCCAGGCGCTGCGGGAGGAGACGCACGCCGACCTGGTCAGCATGTGGATCCCGGGCAGCGTGCCCGGCGGGGCCTCGTGCGGCATCGCCTTCCTCGGCGGGCTCGACGCGACGGTCGAGGCCGAGCGCGACGCGTGGTCGGTCGTCTACGCCAGCTGCGCCACTGACTCGCGCGTCTTCGCCCACGAGCTCGGCCACAACTTCAGCGCGAACCACAACGCCGACGCCACCCAGCCGCCCACCGGCGGCAAGCCCTACGCCCGCGGGTACGTCGACGTCGACGCGCGGACGATCACGCTGATGTCCTACTACAACACCTGCGACCGGCCCGCGCAGAACGACTTCTGCACCCGCATCGGCTACTACTCCAGCCCCGCGGTGGTGGCGACCAACGGCCGCCCCCAGGGCACGGCCGCGACCAACAACGTGCAGGCCATCAACGAGCAGCTCGAGGCCGTCGCCAACTACCGCCAGTCCCAGATCTACCCCGGGACGGTCGCGATCACCGGCTCCGCGAGCTACAAGGGCACCGCCGTCGCCACCCCGTCCGGCTGGACGCCGGCCGTCAGCTACAGCTACCAGTGGTTCGTCGACGGCGCACCGGTCCCCGGCGCGACCGGTGCGACGTACGCTCCCAGCCCGTCGCAGATCGGCCACGCCCTCAGCGTCGCGGTCACGGGCAGCGCGCCCTACTACACGCCGGTGAGCGCGGGCACCGAGGCAGTGGCCGTCGGCAAGGCCACCTTCAAGACCAGGCGGCCCAAGCTGAAGGGCACCCCGCGGGTCGGCCGGGTGCTGTCGGTCAAGCTCAAGGGCTGGAAGCCCAAGCCCGGCAAGAAGGGCGTCAAGGTCCGCTACCAGTGGATGCGGAACGGCAAGAAGATCAAGGGCGCGAAGAAGGCGACCTACCGCGTCAGTCGCAAGGACCGCGGCAAGAAGGTCTCGGTGGTGGTCAAGGTCAAGAAGAAGTACTACGCGACCGCGAAGAAGCGCTCCAAGAAGCTCAAGGTCCGCCGCTGACCCCCTCGCCGGGTGGGTCGACGCGGCAGCACCGCGCCGACCCACCCGGCGAGTCCGTCCTCGATCACGCGCCCGCCTAGGCTGGCGCCCGTGAAGGCCACGATCGACACCCACGAGTGAAGCGCAACGACACCGCCGGACGTCCCACGCTGCCGGCCGAGATCCGCGTCCTGCTCGTCGCCGCCTTCCTGATCGCGGTCGGATACGGCCTGGTGTCCCCGGTCCTGCCCGCCTACGCACGCAGCTTCGACGTCGGCGTCGCGGCGGCGTCGGTGGTGGTCTCGGCCTTCGCGTTCTTCCGCCTCGTCTTCGCACCGGCCGGTGGAGCGCTCGTCCAGCGGCTCGGCGAGCGCCCCGTCTACCTCGCCGGCCTGCTCGTGGTCGCGGCGTCGTCGCTCGCGACCGCCTTCGCCCAGTCCTACGTCCAGCTCCTGGTGCTGCGTGGTCTCGGTGGCATCGGCTCGACGATGTTCACCGTCTCCGCCATGGCGCTGCTCGTGCGGCTGGCGCCACCGGCGATGCGTGGCCGGGTCTCCTCCGGCTACGCCAGCGCCTTCCTCATCGGCGGCATGATCGGTCCGGTGCTCGGCGGCGCGCTCGCCGGCCTCGGACTGCGCGCTCCCTTCATCGCCTACGCCGTGGCCCTGGTCGCGGCGGCCGGCGTCGTCGGCGTACGCCTGAGCGGCACGCGGCTGCGCCCCGCCGAGGCCGCCGGACCACCGGCACCCCCGATGCGGCTGCGCGAGGCGCTGGCGCACCGGGCCTACCTCGCCGCGCTCGGCTCCGGGTTCGCCAACGGGTGGTGCAACTTCGGCGTCCGGGTGGCCGTGCTGCCGCAGCTGGCGGTGGCCGTCCACGACGACACCTGGGTCGCCGGCGTCGCCCTCGCCCTGGCGGCCGCCGGCACGGCCGCCACCCTGCAGGTCTCCGGGCGCCTGGCCGACTCGGTGGGCCGGCGTCCCCTGGTGGTGGTCGGGCTCGTCGTCACGGCGCTGTCGCTGGGCCCGCTCGGCCTGAGCGGCTCGCTCGCGGTGCTGCTCGTCCTCTCGGCGCTCTCCGGGATCGGTGCCGGCCTGGTCAACCCGGGCCAGCAGGCCAGCGTCGCCGACGTGGTGGGGTCCGCGCGCAGTGGCGGCACCGTGCTCAGCACCTTCCAGATGTCGCAGGACGCCGGTGCGATCCTCGGACCCGTCCTGGTGGGGCTGGTCGCCGACCAGGCCGGTTTCGGCTGGGCCTTCGCCACGACCGCGCTGGTGAGCCTGCTCGCCATCCCGCTGTGGCTCGCCGCGCCGGAGACCCGCCCGGTGGAAGCCAGCTGAGTCGACCTCGTCCCTAGAGGGTCGGCAGCCAGTCGACCCGCCCGGCGAGGACGGCGTACCCCACGAACGCGCCGACGTCGAGCAGCGTGTGCGCCACCACGAACGGCATCACCCGGCCCCAGCGGCGGAACAGCCAGCCGAAGAGCAGCCCCATCGCGAGGTTGCCGACGAAGCCGCCGAGCCCCTGGTAGAGGTGGTAGCTGCCGCGCAGCAGCGCCGCGAGACCGATGGCCGCGGTGTCGCCGAAGCCGAGCTGGCGCAGGCGCACCTGCACGAAGCCGAGCACCACGAACTCCTCGAGCAC
The DNA here is from genome assembly GCF_014779665.1 of Nocardioides hwasunensis. GTDB lineage: Bacteria > Actinomycetota > Actinomycetes > Propionibacteriales > Nocardioidaceae > Nocardioides > Nocardioides hwasunensis. The sequence goes on from NZ_JACXYY010000009.1 coordinate 188,366, forward strand.
GGCGTTCTGCGCGGCCGCGAGGATGAGCACCGGGGTCTGCCACCACTCCCCCGGCAGTGACTGGGCGACGACGGTGAGGTTGGTGCCGAGCGCGAAGGTCGCGAGGTAGAACACGACGCCCACCGACCCGACGCCGGCCGCGAGCCAGGCGCCGCGACCCCAGTCGCGCCACTCGCTCCAGCCGCCGTCGCGCGCCCACACCTCGCGCAGCCGGGTGCCGGAGCGGACCAGGAGGTACGCCGCCAGCGCGACGGGGACGAGCGCGAAGCCGATCCGCAGGAGCTGGTAGGTCAGGTCGAGCCAGGGCCGGTCGGGAGCCAGCGAGTTGTTGAGGTTCGCCGCCTGCGACGACAGCGGTCCGGGTGCGGTGAGCGCCGAGACGATGCTGACGATCGAGTAGACCGCGGACCGGCCGAGGGAGACGAGCAGCACGATCGCGAGCTCGGCCCACAGCAGCGCCCGGGCCAGGTCGGGCACGCCGCCGGGCACGGGCGTGTCCCGGAGTCGCCACCAGGGGCGGGCGGCCGCCGTCGTCGTGCTCACGAGGAACAGCATCCCCCAGCCTGCTGAGCGCCGGCTGAGGGACGCCGCAGAACTCAGTAGGTGTCGACCAGCGTCGTGGCCATCGACTCCCACTGGGCGTACGCGTCCGGGCAGCAGGAGCGCTGGACGGCGTCGGCCGCGCGGGTCTTGGGCATCGACTCCCAGCCCGAGACCCCGAGGAGCCCGCGGTTGCTGGTCGCCGCCGACACCCCGAGGAAGCCCTGGGTGGACGCGGTCGGGTCGACGCACGCGGTGCTGCCGGGGCACCAACCCTGGCTCGGACGCTGCTGGAAGAGGCCGAGCGAGTCGCGGTCGCCGAACTGGATGTTGCAGATCTTGGACTCCTGCATGGCGGTCATCAGCGCGATGACCTGGGCGTTGCGGTTGCCGCCGGCCGCCCGGGTCGCGCCGAGGATCGCCTGCACGTTGGCGACCTGCGACGGCAGCAGCGACGCCGCCGTCGTACCGCCGGTGGAGTAGCACAGCGTCTGGTCGCCGGCCTGGCTGTGGCCGAGCAGCTCCTGCCAGGTGGCCGCGTCGACGACGCCCGACTGCGCGAGCCCCCGGCCGGCCTGGAAGGCGACGACCGCCGCGCGGGTCCCCGACCCGAAGACGCCGTCGGCGACGAGGTCGGCGCCGTACTTGTTGAGCTGGGTCTGCGCCGCCTTCACGGCGTGGGTGTCGGCCGAGCCCTGACCCACGACGATGACGAGCCGCGGCCAGGTGCCGCTGCCGGCGATGCCGTCGGCGCCGATGCCCTGGGCGGACTGGAACGCCCTGAGGTTCGCGGTCGTGCCAGCGCCGAAGGCGCCGTCGGCGGTGGTGGCGTAGCCGCGGGCGGTCAGCAGGTGCTGGAGCGTCATCGCGTTGTTGTTGCGCGGTTGGCCGGCCTGCGTGATCGGCCAGGCGCTGGCCGCCTGCGCGGGCGCGGCGGCCACCACGGCGAGGGCGGCGACGAGCAGCGCGATGAGCGCGGCAGCGAGTGGCGTACGCCCGGCGCGGGCGCGCGCGGGCAGGGTCGGACGACGCATGGAGAGCTCCCGAGAGTAGTGCCCCGGGCAGCCGAGTCGGCCCGGGCGCGTGCCCCGACCTTGCCGGTGGGCGGTGGCCCGGTCAACCCGGGCTACTCGAGCGGGCGCTCGTCACGCACCGGCACCAACGCGACGGCGACCAGCGGGAAGAGGGCGGCGACGACGAAGGTGACCGGGTAGCCGACGCTGCCGACCAGCCAGCCGCCGAGTGGCGGGACCATCGCCGCGGCCAGGAACTGCGCGGTGTTCTGCACGCCGAGCGCGCGGCCGGACCAGAACGGGCCGGAGCGCTCGGCCACGGCCGTGAAGGCCAGCCCGTTGTCGGCGACGGTGATGACGGTGGCGATCACGATGAGGGGCACGGCGACGGCGAGGTCGAGGCCCGCCGCGAGGCCGAGCGCGGCCATCGCGAGGCCGGCCGCGATCGCGACCCACCGCAGCGGCCGCATCCGCGACATCACGTGGTCCGACAGCTGCCCGGCGGCGATCCGGCCGAGGGCGGCCAGCAGCTGGGTGCCGGCCACCAACGCGCCGGCCGCGGCCGGCGACCAGCCGCGCGCCTGGATCAGCCACACGAGCGAGAAGGTCCACACCACGAACTGCGGCACGACGAGCAGGACCGAGACGCCGTGGATGCGGGCGAGGTAGCGGTCCTGGCGATAGGGGTTGGGCGCGGGGCCGCTCCTCGGCGCGGTGCGCGGCGGGTCGATCACCACGAGCGCGACGACCACCGTGGCGAGCGCGCACGCGATCGTCGGCGCCCAGAGGGCGGCGCGGATGCCCTCCGTGTCGGCGAGGACCGGGATCGCGATCGCCGCGATGCCGACGCCGACCGGCTGGGCCATCTGGCGCACGCCCATCGCCAGACCCCGGCGGTGCGGCGGGAACCAGCCCACCACGACGCGCCCCGACGCCGCATTGGTGGACGCTGCCGCGGCGCCGCCGAGGAAGAGGGCGAGCCCGAGGACGACGCCCTCCGCGGCCGCGACGGCCAGGAGCCCGGCGAGGGTGGCGGCGCCGAGCCCCAGCATGAGCGCGAGGCGCTCGCCGCGACGGTCGGTGAACCACCCCCACGCGACGAGGGTCAGCATCACGCCGACCATCGGTGCGGCGGTCACGAGGCCGGCCTCAGCGATGCTCATCCCCCGCTGCTCGTGCAGGGCCGGGATCAAGAACACCGCACCGTTCGTCATCACGGCGGCCGCGGCCTGCGCGGTCGTGCTGGCGCCGAGCATCGCCCAGCGACGCGTGGTGCCGACCTCGGTCGCGGTGCCGGTCGCCGTCATCACGCCTCGTCCCCGGCCGGCTCGGGCACCGCGTCCGGGTCGACGGACTCCAGCACGGTCTCGAGGATCCGCGCGAGGGAGCGGCGCTCGTCCGCGTCGAGCAGGTCCAGGAAGTGGCGGCGCGCGCCGTCGGCGTACGTCGGTGCGGCCTGCTCGGCGAGGGCCAGCCCCGCCGGCGTCAGCACGGCAGCGGCACCCCGGCGGTCACCCTCGACGGCCCGGCGCTCGACCAGACCGCGCTTCTCGAGCACGCCCACCGCATGGGTGATGCGGCTCGGCTTGGAGGCGGTCTGCTGCGCGAGCTCGGCGAGGCGGAGCGACCTCTCCGGCGCCCGGCGCAGCCGCCACAGCAGGTCGAAGTAGACCCGCGGCAGGTCGTGCTCGCCGTCGAGGTCGGCGTCGATGCGCCCGAGCACGGAGGTCGCGGCGCGGCTGAACATCCGCATCACGCGCAGCTCGTGCGGGTCGAGGAAGTCGATGTCGCTCACGGTCGTACAGTACTGAATTGTTCAGCGCTGAACATCTTCGTCCGCCGGCCAGACGCGCTGTAACGCCGGGTTACTGCACCTACCCACCCCGATACATCAGGGGTGGTACAGCGCGTAACCCGGCGTTACAGCGGCACGCGGGCGGCAGGAGCGTCAGCGCAGGACGAGCCCGTCGCCGCCCACGTCGACCGTGACCGCACCACCGTCGACGACCTCACCGGCGATCAGCTGCCGCGCGAGCGGGTCGCCGATGGCCGACTGGATCAACCGGCGCAGCGGCCGGGCACCGTACGCCGGGTCGTAGCCGGTCTCCGCCAGCCACGCGCGGGCCGCGTCGGTGACCGAGATGCTGATCCGGCGCACCGCGAGCCGCTTCTCGAGCAGCGCGAGCTGCAGGTCGACGATGTGCGCGAGGTCGTCCTTGCTCAGCGCCTCGAACATCACGACCTCGTCGAGCCGGTTGAGGAACTCCGGCTTGAAGTGCTGGCGCACGACGTTCATCACCGACATCTTCTTGGTGTCGGGCATGAGGTTCGGGTCGACCAGGAAGTTCGAGCCGAGGTTGGAGGTCAAGATCAGCAGCGTGTTGCGGAAGTCGACCGTGCGCCCCTGGCCGTCGGTGAGCCGGCCGTCGTCGAGCACCTGCAGCAGGATGTCGAAGACCTCCGGGTGCGCCTTCTCCACCTCGTCGAGCAGCACGACGCTGTAGGGGCGCCGCCGCACCGCCTCGGTGAGCTGGCCGCCCTCGTCGTAGCCGACGTAGCCGGGAGGGGCGCCGACGAGCCGCGAGACCGAGTGCTTCTCGCTGTACTCGCTCATGTCGATGCGGACGATCGCCCGCTCGTCGTCGAAGAGGAAGTCGGCGAGCGACTTGGCGAGCTCGGTCTTGCCGGTGCCGGTCGGGCCGAGGAAGAGGAACGAGCCGGTCGGCCGGTTCGGGTCGGCGATGCCGGCGCGCGAGCGACGTACGGCGTCGGACACCGCGGTGACCGCCTCGCGCTGACCGATCAGCCGCTCCCCGATGACGTCCTCCATCTGGAGGAGCTTGGCCGTCTCGCCCTGGAGCATCCTGCCGGTGGGGATGCCGGTCCACGCCTCGACGACGTCGGCGATCTGCTCGGCCCCGACCTCCTCGCCGACGAGCGGCTCGAGGTCGACGGCCTCGGCCTTCTCGACCTCGGCGATCTGCTGCTCGAGCTCGGGGATCCGGCCGTACTGGATCTCGGAGGCGCCCGCGAGGTCGCCCTCGCGCAGCTTCTTCTCGGCCTCGATCTTGAGCTGGTCGAGCTGACGGCGCAGCTCGCCCTCGCCCTGCAGCTGGTCCTTCTCGCGCTCCCAGCGGGCCTCGAGCCCGCGCAGCTCCTCCTCGCGGTCGGCCATCTCCTTGCGGAGCACGGCGAGCCGCTCGACCGACGCGTCGTCGGACTCCTTGGCCAGCGCGAACTCCTCCATCTTGAGCCGCTCGACCTGGCGCCGCAGCACGTCGATCTCCTCGGGGCTCGACTCGTGCTCCATGCGCAGGCGCGAGGAGGCCTCGTCGATGAGGTCGATGGCCTTGTCGGGCAGCTGGCGGCCGGTGATGTAGCGGTCGGAGAGGGTCGCGGCGGCCACCAGCGCAGCGTCGGTGATGCGGACGCCGTGGTGCGCCTCGTACTTCTCCTGGATGCCGCGCAGGATCTGGATGGTGTCCTCGACGGTGGGCTCGCCGACGAAGACCTGCTGGAAGCGGCGCTCGAGGGCGGGGTCCTTCTCGATGCGCTCGCGGTACTCGTCGAGCGTGGTCGCGCCGATCATGTGCAGCTCGCCGCGGGCGAGCATCGGCTTGAGCATGTTGCCGGCGTCCATCGCGGAGTCGCCGCCGGCGCCCGCGCCGACGACCGTGTGCAGCTCGTCGATGAAGGTGATGACCTGCCCGCCGGCGTCCTTGATCTCCTCCAGGACGGCCTTGAGCCGCTCCTCGAACTCCCCGCGATACTTCGCACCGGCCACCATCGCGGCCAGGTCGAGGCTCAGCACGCGGCGGCCCTTGAGCGAGTCGGGGACGTCGCCGGCGACGACGCGCTGGGCCAGTCCCTCGACGACGGCGGTCTTGCCGACGCCGGGCTCGCCGATCAGCACCGGGTTGTTCTTCGTGCGCCGCGACAGCACCTGGATGACGCGGCGGATCTCTGCGTCACGGCCGATGACGGGGTCGAGCCTGCCGTCCTCGGCCTGCCGGGTCAGGTCGACGGAGAACTTCTCGAGCGACTCGTACGACGCCTCGGCGCTCTCGCTGGTCACCCGACGGTTCCCACGGACGGCCGTGATCGCCTCCCGCAGACCGTCGGCGGTGAGTCCGGCGCCGGTCAGCACCTTCTGCGCCGGCGACTCGACGGTCGCGATCGCGACGAGCAGGTGGTCGGTGGCGACGTAGTCGTCCTTCATCGACCCGGCGAGGTCGAGCGCCTGCGCCAGGACGCGGGTCAGCGACGGCGATCCGCTCGGCTGCTGCACGGTCGAGCCCGTGGCGCGGGGCAGCTGCTGCTGGACGCCCTCGGCCTGCGCGAGCAGGGTGGCCGCGTCGACGCCCGCCTTCTGCACGAGGCTCCGCGTGGCACCGTCCTCCTGCTTGAGCAGGGCGACGAGCAGGTGGATGGGCTCGGTGTGGGTGTTGCCGCCCGTGGTCGCGGCCAGCTGGGCAGCCTCGATGACCTCGCGGCTGCGGGTGGTGAACTTCTCGGCACCGAACGTGCTCAACTCGTCTCCTCCGTGGTGATGCGCTGGTCCAGGGGGCGCCCTCGCGCCCGTCACGGGACCAACTGTGGTCGGTACCTCCACAACGCGCCAGAAGTTGAGTCGATTCCCCTCAACTCTGAGATCCGGGCCACCGGTCCGCCCCCCTCGAGCAGGCGATCGTTCAGCAGGGCGAGTCAGGCGCGCCGCAGGAGATAGGTGTCCATCACCCAGCCGTCGGCCTGCTTCGCCCGAGCCCGCGCGGCGCCGATCGACCCGACCACGTCGGCGAGGCGTCCGGCGACGAGCTCCTCGTGCGGGCTGCCGAGGTTGGCGCCCCACCAGATGTCCCAGTCGCCGTCGAGCGACGCCGCCTGGAGGCGGCCGTCGAGCATCACCACGAGGTTGTCGTGGCCGGCCGCCACCTCGTCCGCGAGCCGTCGCCCCGTCGTCACCAGCACCGGCCGGCCGACCTCGTGGAGCACGAGCCGGTGGCGGGCGGCGAGGAGCGAGATCGCGGAGACGCCGGGCAGGACGTCGTACTCCACACCCAGCCGCTCGACGACGCGGATGGTCGAGTCGTAGAACGCCGGGTCGCCCCACACCAGGAAGCCGACCGTCCCCGGCCGCTCCGCGATCACCGAGGCGTACGCCGCCGCGCGCGCGTCGTGCCAGTCGAGGACCGCGCCGTCGTAGCCGGGCGTGTCGAGACCCGAGGAGCGGTCTCGAGGCGGATCGGCGACCGCCACCAGCTCGACGCCGACGTCGTCGCAGATCCCGCGCCGCAGCGCGAGCAGCGGGTCGTCGGCGCCCTTGTCGGCGGCGATCACGTAGTCGCACGATGCGATCGCCGCACGCGCCTCGGCGGTCAGCTGCCCGGGGTGGCAGCCGATCCCGACGATGCGGACCTCCGTCACCGGTCCTCCAGCTCGCCCTCGATGTCGAGGTAGACCTCCTGCATCGCGGACATCACGTCGGCGTCGGGCTCGGCCCACAGCCCGCGCTCGGCGGCCTCGTGCAGCCGCTCGACGATGCCGCGCAGCGCCCACGGGTTCGAGGTGCGGAGGAACTGCTGGTTGGTCTCGTCGAGGACGTACTCCTTGGCGAGCGCCTCGTACATCCAGTCGTGGACCACACCGGCGGTCGCGTCGAAGCCGAAGAGGTAGTCGACGGTCGCGGCGAGCTCGAAGGCGCCCTTGTAGCCGTGACGCTGCATCGCGCCGATCCAGCGCGGGTTGACCACGCGGGCCCGGAAGACGCGGTTCGTCTCCTCCTGCAGCGTGCGGGTGCGCACCGCGTCCGGCGTGGTCGAGTCGCCGACGTAGGCCTTGGGGTCGCTGCCGGTCAGCGCGCGCACCGTGGCGACCATGCCGCCGTGGTACTGGAAGTAGTCGTCGCTGTCGGCGATGTCGTGCTCGCGGGTGTCGATGTTCTTCGCGGCCACCTTGATGCGCTTGTAGTTGGCGCGCATGTCGTCGGCGGCCGGCGCCCCGTCGAGGTCGCGGCCGTAGGCGAAGCCGCCCCACGCCGTGTAGACCTCGGCGAGGTCCTGGTCGCTGCGCCAGTTGCCCGACTCGACGACCTGCAGGATGCCGGCGCCGTACGACCCGGGCTTGGAGCCGAAGATGCGGGTGGTCGAGCGGCGCTCGTCGCCGTGCTCGGCGAGGTCGGCGCGGGCGTGCGCGCTGACGTGGTTCTGGTCGTCGGGCTCCTCGAGCGCGGCCACCATGCGCACGGCGTCGTCGAGCATCGCGACCACGTGCGGGAAGGCGTCGCGGAAGAAGCCCGAGATCCGCACCGTGACGTCGATGCGCGGGCGGCCGAGCTCCTCGAGCGGGATGACCTGGAGGTCGTTGACGCGGCGCGAGGCCTCGTCCCAGACCGGGCGTACGCCGAGCAGCGCCAGCACCTCGGCGATGTCGTCGCCGGAGGTCCGCATGGCGCTCGTGCCCCACACCGACAGGCCGACGGACTCGGGGTAGGTGCCGGTCTCGTCGACGTACTTCGCGACGAGCGACTCGGCCATCGCCATGCCGGTCTGCCACGCCAGGCGCGACGGGACCGCGCGCGGGTCGACGGTGTAGAAGTTGCGACCGGTCGGGAGCACGTTGACCAGCCCGCGCAGCGGCGAGCCGGACGGCCCGGCGGCGATGAAGCCGCCGTCGAGGGCGTGGACCACGGCGTCGAGCTCGTCGGTGGTGCGCTCGAGGCGCGGCACGACCTGGGTGGCCGCGAACTCCAGCACCCGCTGCACCTCGGGGTCGTCGTGGAGGCGCGCGGCCGCCGCGACGTCCCAGCCGGCGTCGTCCATGCCCTGCACGAGCTCGCGCGCCTTGACCTCGATCGCGTCGACGGCGGAGGTCGCCTCGGCGCCCTCCTTCAGCCCGAGCGCGCTCCGCAGCCCCGGCACGGCCTGCGCCTGGCCGCCGAACACCTGCGCGGCGCGCATGATCGCGAGCACGAGGTTGACCCGCGCCTCACCGGCCGGTGCGTCGCCGAGGATGTGCAGCCCGTCGCGGATCTGCGCGTCCTTGATCTCGCAGAGCCAGCCGTCGACGTGCATGATGAAGTCGTCGAACGACTCGTCGTCCGGCTGCTCCTCCAGCCCGAGGTCGCGGTGCATCTCGGCAGCGTGCATGAGCTGCCAGATCTCGCCGCGGATCGCCGGCAGCTTGGCCGGGTCCATCGCGGCGATGTTGGCGTGCTCGTCGAGAAGCTGCTCGAGTCGGGCGATGTCGCCGTAGGACTCCGCGCGCGCCATCGGCGGCACCAGGTGGTCGACGATGGTCGCGTGGGCACGGCGCTTGGCCTGCGCGCCCTCACCGGGGTCGTTGACGAGGAACGGGTAGACCATCGGCAGGTTGCCGAGCGCGGCGTCGGTGCCGCAGGACGCCGACAGGGCGGCGTTCTTGCCGGGCAGCCACTCGAGCGAGCCGTGCTTGCCGAGGTGCACGACGGCGTCGGCCCTGAACCCGTGCTCCACCCAGCGGTAGGCGCCGAGGTAGTGGTGCGTCGGCGCCAGGTCGGGGTCGTGGTAGATCGCGATCGGGTTCTCCCCGAACCCGCGCGGCGGCTGGATCAGCAGCACGACGTTGCCCGCCTGCACGGTCGCGAGGACGAGCTCGCCGGCGTCGTTGACGAAGAGCGAGCCGAGGCCGGGTCCCCAGGCCTCGACCATCGACTCCTTCAGGTCGTCGGGCAGGTCGCGGGTCCACTCGGCGTACTGCTCCGGCGTGATCCGCACGTGGGCGTCGGTCAGCTGCGCGTGGGTCAGCCACTCCTCGTCCTGGCCGCCCGCCTCGATGAGCGCGTGGATGAGCGCGTCACCCTTCTCGGTGTCGGTGGCGTCGCGGCCGAGGATCTCGACGACGGCGTTGTCGGTGCCGAGGTCGTAGCCCTCGGCCCGCAGCCGCTCGAGCATCCGGATCGCGGAGACCGGGGTGTCGAGGCCGACGGCGTTGCCGATGCGCGCGTGCTTGGTGGGGTACGCCGACAGCACGAGCGCGAGCCGCTTCTCGGCGTTCGGGATGGAGCGCAGGCGCGCCTGCTTGACCGCGATCCCGGCCACGCGGGCGCAGCGCTCGGCGTCGGCGACGTAGTGCGGCAGCCCGTCGGAGTCGACCTCCTTGAAGGAGAACGGCGCGGTGATGATGCGGCCGTCGAACTCCGGGATCGCGATCTGGGTGGCCGAGTCGAGCGGGCTCACGCCGTCGTCGGACGCCTCCCACTCCGCGCGGCTGCTCGTCAGGCACAGGCCCTGGATGATCGGGATGTCGAGCGCCGACATCCGCGCGACGTCCCACGACTCGTCGTCACCACCGGCGCTGGCGCCCGCCGGCACGCTGCCGCCCGCCGCGAGCACCGTGACGATCAGTGCGTCCAGCGTGCCGAAGGCCTCGAAGAGCTCGTCGGGTGCGGCACGCAGGGAGCCCGCGAAGATCGGCACCCCGACCGCGTGGCCCGTCGCGTCCACGGCGTCGGCCAGCGCGTGCGCGAAGGCGGTGTTCCCGCTCGCCTCGTGCGCGCGGTAGTAGAGCACCCCGACCCGAGCGGGCGCCGGCTGAGCATCGTCCGCAGCCGTCGGTCGAGCAGCGAGGGACGAGCGTGTCGACACCAGGCTGCCCCGCTCGCCGTAGCCCCACTGCGGCAGCACTGCCGGCGGCTCGAACCCCTCCCCGGTGAGCAGCACGGTGTCCGACAGGAAGGCGTGGAGCTGGGTGAGGTTCTCGGGGCCGCCCTCGGCGAGGTAGCGGTGTGCCTCGGCCGCGACGCCCATCGGCACCGACGAGAGCTCCATCAGCTCCGCACTCGGCGACTGCTCCCCGCCCAGCACGACGACGGGCTTGCCGGTCGCGGCGACCCGGGTGAAGCCCGAGCAGAGGTCCTCCCGTGATCCGAGCAGCCGGCCGATCACGAGGTCGCAGCCATCGATGACCTCCGCCATCGACTGGTGGCCCGGCCGCGCCGGGTTGGCGAGCACGTAGTCGGCACCCGAGGCCCGCGCGCTCAGCAGGTCGGTGTCGGACGTGGACAGGAGTGCGATCCGGGTCATGACGGGTCCTCGGTGTCGGCGATCGGCTGGGCGGTGGGGAGGTCGGGCGTGGAGAGGGTGCGACCGCGGGTGCGGTCCAGTCTGCGGGAGGCGACGGGCGTGCCGCCGACCAGGTGGTGGGTGACGATCTCGTCGACGGCGTCGGGGACGACCCTGCCGTACCAGACGTCGTCGGGCTGCACGCTGACGACGGGCGCGTGGTTGCAGGGGAACTGGCACCCGGTCACCGTGACGAGCACGTCGTCGTCGCCGAGGCTGCGGTCGCCGAGCGCCCGGTCGAGCGCCGCCATCGTGCGGTCGGAGCCGGCGGCGGTGCACCGCGGACCGCGGCACACGAGGACCTGGTGCCGGTGTCCGGGCACGTCCTCCCATGCGGGCGAGTCCAGGGCCGCCTCGGCGCCGGTGACCGGGCGGGCCAGGCCGAGGACGTCGCGCAGGGCGTCGCCGTCGAGGGCGTCGAGGTCGTTGCGCAGGACCGAGGTCGCGACCCGGACCTCGGGACGTACGCCGTCGCGCTCGCGCCACCAGTGGCCGGCCACCCGCCGCAGCCATGACTGCGCAGGAGCGGTCGGACCGAGGCTGACTCCGGCGAGGGAGATCGTCGTCGCACCGGCGTCGGCGAGCCGGGTGAGCTCGGTCGACAGCGACGGATCGCCGATCTGGAGGTGGCCGACGGTGCCGTCGACCCGCCGCGCCGCGGCGGCCAGGCGATCGTGCTCGGCGACCTCCAGTGCGGACATCCCGACGAGGACGTGGGCCTTCATGCGCGCACCTTCGTCCGGGGTCCGTTCCAGCGGACGTGGGGCCGGTCGTGGACCGGGTGCGGCTCGACGGTCGCGTCGACGCCGTAGACCTCGGCGATCAGCTCGCTGGTGAGCACGTCGGCGACGGCGCCCACAGCGACCACCCGGCCGGCGTCGAGGACGGCCACGCGGTCGCAGTAGGCGGCGGCCAGCTCGAGGTCGTGGAGCGCGGCGACCGTGGTGAGGCCGAGCCCGCGCACGCGCGCGAGGAAGTCGAGCTGGTGGCCGAGGTCGAGGTGGTTCGTCGGCTCGTCGAGGAGCAGGACGGCCGGGCGCTGCGCGACCGCGCGAGCCAGCTGGGTGCGCTGCCGCTCGCCGCCGGAGAGGGTCTGCCAGCTGCGGTCGGCGAGGTCCTCGACATCGGCGAGCCGCAACGCGTGGTCGACCACCTCGTGCTCGTCGGGTGCGGTGTCCAGCGCCGGAAGGCGGCCCTTGCGATGGGGGATCCGACCGAGCTCGACGACCTGGCGGACGGTGAGGTCGAGGGTGGTCGAGGCCTGCTGCTCGACGAGCCCGACGAGGCGGGCGCGCTCGCGGTGCGGCAGGGCGTGCAGGTCGCGGCCGTCGACGCTGACCGACCCGGTCGCCGGCCGGGTGAGGCCCGCGACGAGGTTGATCAGGGTGGTCTTGCCCGAGCCGTTGGGGCCGAGCAGGCCGGTGACCGTGCCGGGCTCGCAGACCAGGTCGACGTCCTCGACGATCGTCCGGCCGGCGACCCGCCAGGACGCGTCGCGCACCTCGAGGCGTACGCCGTGCTGCTCAGGCATGGTGCCTCCCCCGCCGCAGGAGCCAGGCGAAGAACGGGGCGCCGACGACGCCCGTGACGACACCGATCGGCACCTCCTGGCCCTCGACGACCGAGCGGGCGACGGTGTCGGCGAGCACCAGGGTGATCGCCCCGACGACGGCACACATCGGCAGCAGCAGCCGGTGACCGGGACCGGTGGCGAGTCGGACCATGTGCGGCACCACGAGCCCGACGAAGCCGATGAGACCGGCGTACGCCACCAGGCAGGCGGTGACCAGCGCGGTGCCGACGAGCAGCAGCCACCGCAGCCGGGTGACGTCGACGCCGAGCGAGCGGGCCGAGGCCTCGCCGAAGGCGAACGCGTCGAGCTGGTCGGCCAGCGCGACGATGCCGACGGTGGCGACGAGCGCGACGACGGCGAGGAAGACCGCGGACTCCCAGCGCAGCCCGGCGACCGAGCCGAGCGTCCACGACAGCACCCGCCGCGCGGCCTGGCTGTCACCGCTCATGATCACGAGGAAGGAGGTGTACGCCGCGCAGACCTGGCCGACCGCGACGCCGGCCAGGATCGTCCGGGTGGGCGGCAGCGCCCCGGACCGGCCGGCGGCGAGCACGAGGACCGCGAGCAGCGCCGCGAGCGCGCCGACGAACCCGGCGGCCGTGACGGCGGCCGACCCGATCAGCCCGGCGAACGGCACGCCGAGCACGATCACGGTCACCGCGCCGACGGCCGCACCTCCGGAGATGCCGAGCAGGTAGGGGTCGGCGAGGTCGTTGCGGGTCAGCGACTGCAGGACCGCGCCGCAGAGCGCGAGCCCGGCGCCGACCGATGCCGCGCCCAGCACCCGCGGCAGCCGCAGCTGCCAGACGATCTGGTCGTTGAGCAGCGAGACGTCGAAGTCGCCGAGGTGGAAGCGCCGCGCGACGACCTCGAGCACCTGGGGCACCGGGACCGACACCGCGCCCACGCCCAGCGACACCGCCATGGCGGCCCCGAGCAGCACCAGCCCGAGGGCCAGCGTGCCGAGACCGCCGAAGGTGCGGGTCACTGCCCGACTGCGAGCTTCTCGAGCTGGTCGGAGACCGAGGCGGCGCCGTCGGCCAACCGGACCCCCGGTGTCGACTCGGAGAACGGCACGGTCACGTAGGCCTTCGCCTGCACCGCACCGAGCTGCTTGAGGACCGGGTCGGACTCGAGGTAGGCGATCTTGTCGTCCGCGGTCGACCAGGCGGCGTCGGCCAGCACGATCACGTCGGGGCCGGCCGCGACGACCTTCTCCCAGGTCGCGTCGGCCCAGTTTCCCTCGAGGTCGCCGAAGATGTTGTCGGCACCCACCGCGTCGAGGACCAGCTGCGGGCCGCCGTCGCCGGCGCCGACGAAGGGCGTCTTGTCTCCGGAGTCGAACCACAGCACCGAGAGACCGTCACCGGCGTCCGTCTCGGCGAGCCCGTCGAGCAGCTCCTGCTGCGACGTCCGGAGCTCGTCCGCCTTGTCCGGCACACCGAAGGCGGTCGCGACCGCCTCGACCTCGTCCCAGACGGCGTCGAACGACGGCTCGGGGCGCTCGCCCTGGTCATCGCAGCCGAAGGGCGAGAGGTAGGACGCGATGCCGGTGTCGTCGAGCTCGTCCTGGGTGCCGGCGACCTTCGACTCGAAGGCACTGCCGTAGGAGGCGTAGACGAAGTCGGGCTGGGCGGCGAGGAGGTCCTCGCGGGTCGGGTACTCCTTCGCGAGGACGTCGACGGAGTCGTAGGCCGCCTCCCACTTCGCCGGGACGGCGTCGTCGAGGTAGGCCGTGCCGGCCATCTGGTCCTCGACTCCGAGCGCGAGGGCGACCTCGGTCGCGCCCTGGTTGAGGGTGACGGCCCGCTCGGGCCTCGCCTCGACGGTGGTGGTGCGCCCGCAGCTGGTCACCTCGACCGGGAAGAGCGACTCGGCGCTCTCGCTGCTGCTGGGCTCGGTCGCCGACTCGGCTTCCGGGGCTCCGGCGCAGCTGCTCAGGACGAGCGCGGCGCCGACGGACATGACGGCCTTGGACAGGAGTGCGATGCGCACGGTTCCTCCTCGGGGTTCTCGCCCCTCGTGATGGGATCCGCGTGGGCCAGTGTCTGGCTACGACCTGCACCCGGCAGGCCTCACAGTGGCGGAACCGCCCCGGTCTTGCACCGGGTTCCTGGGTCCCACGCGGAGTGGTGCGCTGAGGCTACCGGGTCTCGCCGCCGCTCACACGCGGTGGTTGCGGAGCGAGCGCTCGGCCCCCCCGCCGCCGGTTGAGCAGCGAGCGCTCGG